>NZ_AHWA01000001.1 GCF_000247645.1 Salinibacterium sp. PAMC 21357 | reverse complement strand
ACATAGGAAACTCTCGAACCCTCAGGGGTTCGGGAGTTTTCTTTGTTTCTGGGGTTGGTAGTCGCGTTCGGGGTTGATGGTGAGCTCGCGGAGAAGTTCCCCTGTGGTGGCGTTGACGATTCTGACTTCGTGGTCCTGGATGAGCAGGATTACGTGGGTTCGGGCGTGGGTTCGTCCGATGCCGATGTGGTGCATTCTGGAGTTGATGCGCAGGGTGACGACGCCGGAGTCGTCGATCCGGTCGTGTCGTATTCGGTTGTGGGTGTCGTTGTCGCGGCTTCCGGATGGTTGGGCTTTTGGCATGCTCGAGTAAAGGGTGGCCGGGGTTGCTTGGTGAGGTAGCGAGCGGTGGGGTCGCCGGTGGTTGTATTCGTCGGTGAACTCGTCGAGCAGGGTTTGCAGTTCGGCGATAGTGGTGGGCTGGGGTGATCGTGCGCGAAGCCATTTCTTTAGTGTTTGTTGGAAGCGTTCGACTTTGCCCTGGGTCGTGGGGTGGTTGGGTCTGCCATTTTTCTGGGTGATGTGGAGGCGGCGGAGTTCTGTTTCGAAGGCATTGCGGCCGCCTTGGCGGCCGAGGCCGGAGAGGCGGGTGGTGAAGACCATGCCGTTATCGGTGAGCGTGGAGGCCGGGATTCCGTGGGTTGTGGTGGCTTGTCGGAACTCGGCCAGCACGATCGAGGTAGTGACGCGGGTGTGGGCGGTGATGCGGATCGCATAGCGGGTGCAGTCATCAATCCAGGGCAGGATCTCGGTGTCGTGTCCGTTTGCGAGGCGGTAGTGGGTGAAGTCGGATTGCCACGTTTCGTTGGGCATCGCGGCTTCGAAACGAATGTAAGAGGAGCGGGGTTTCTTCTTCGGCTCGGGGGTCACCAGGCCCGCACGGGTGAGGTGGCGACTGATTGTTGCTGAGGAGACGGTGACGTTGTGGTGGTGGTGAAGGTGCCAGCGAATGGTGTCTGGGCCGGCGTCGAGTCCTGCGGCTGCGAGGGTTTTGCGCAGGGTCGTGATCAGCTCAATGGTTGTTGTGGGAGTTTGGTTCGGGTTGCTGTGTGGTCGTCTGGAGCGGGGCTCGAACGCGGCCTCGCCCTCGGCGCGGTAGCGGGCGACGAGTTTGGACACCCAACCTTTTGAGACGCCGTAGGTTCGGGCCACTTCGGCTTGGGTTCGACCCTCGAGGGTGACGGCAGTGATGACGAGCTTGGCTTTGGACACACTCTGATCGTGGCTGAGAAGTTTCCCATGTCCCGAGAGATGCGTTTCCTATGTCCTGAACGAACACACCGCTACCCCGACAGTGTGATCTCGCAAGACATAGGAAACTCTCGAACCCTCAGGGGTTCGGGAGTTTTCTTTGTTTCTGGGGTTGGTAGTCGCGTTCGGGGTTGATGGTGAGCTCGCGGAGAAGTTCCCCTGTGGTGGCGTTGACGATTCTGACTTCGTGGTCCTGGATGAGCAGGATTACGTGGGTTCGGGCGTGGGTTCGTCCGATGCCGATGTGGTGCATTCTGGAGTTGATGCGCAGGGTGACGACGCCGGAGTCGTCGATCCGGTCGTGTCGTATTCGGTTGTGGGTGTCGTTGTCGCGGCTTCCGGATGGTTGGGCTTTTGGCATGCTCGAGTAAAGGGTGGCCGGGGTTGCTTGGTGAGGTAGCGAGCGGTGGGGTCGCCGGTGGTTGTATTCGTCGGTGAACTCGTCGAGCAGGGTTTGCAGTTCGGCGATAGTGGTGGGCTGGGGTGATCGTGCGCGAAGCCATTTCTTTAGTGTTTGTTGGAAGCGTTCGACTTTGCCCTGGGTCGTGGGGTGGTTGGGTCTGCCATTTTTCTGGGTGATGTGGAGGCGGCGGAGTTCTGTTTCGAAGGCATTGCGGCCGCCTTGGCGGCCGAGGCCGGAGAGGCGGGTGGTGAAGACCATGCCGTTATCGGTGAGCGTGGAGGCCGGGATTCCGTGGGTTGTGGTGGCTTGTCGGAACTCGGCCAGCACGATCGAGGTAGTGACGCGGGTGTGGGCGGTGATGCGGATCGCATAGCGGGTGCAGTCATCAATCCAGGGCAGGATCTCGGTGTCGTGTCCGTTTGCGAGGCGGTAGTGGGTGAAGTCGGATTGCCACGTTTCGTTGGGCATCGCGGCTTCGAAACGAATGTAAGAGGAGCGGGGTTTCTTCTTCGGCTCGGGGGTCACCAGGCCCGCACGGGTGAGGTGGCGACTGATTGTTGCTGAGGAGACGGTGACGTTGTGGTGGTGGTGAAGGTGCCAGCGAATGGTGTCTGGGCCGGCGTCGAGTCCTGCGGCTGCGAGGGTTTTGCGCAGGGTCGTGATCAGCTCAATGGTTGTTGTGGGAGTTTGGTTCGGGTTGCTGTGTGGTCGTCTGGAGCGGGGCTCGAACGCGGCCTCGCCCTCGGCGCGGTAGCGGGCGACGAGTTTGGACACCCAACCTTTTGAGACGCCGTAGGTTCGGGCCACTTCGGCTTGGGTTCGACC
>NZ_AHWA01000002.1 GCF_000247645.1 Salinibacterium sp. PAMC 21357 | reverse complement strand
CCTATCCCCTGTGTGCCTTGGCAGTCTCAGTCGATAACGGCAGCAGTGCCCAGTTCTGTGATCTCGTCTCGAGAGGCCCCGTGCTGGAGTCGCTCGACTGCTTCTTTCGGGCGGCGGCCGAAGACCTTATAGAGGTTCTTGGCGCTGACTGCTATTTCTTCGGTCACGTTCTCCTGAGTGCTCGGCACCATTTGGGCTTTGCTCTTCTCGGTTACGGTCCGGGTTGCAGGCACCTTGCTAGTCATGTGGCTCCCAATTGAGCCAGATGAGAAGGGGAAACATTGTCGGAATGGTTCCAGTGCGAAACAACCGTACGAGCGTCAACCCAACTAGCGGGATGGCGCGCGCGGCCTGAATTCGTAGCACCCGTTCACAGCGCCGAATATGGCGCACCGAGAACCGGGCCGTAAACAAACGTAACCTTTTTGCGGTATTTATGCAGGTTCACGTCGGCCAAATTGGGGACATAACCGGGAGTGTCGGTTGACCGATCCGCGGCACAGCAGGCATCGAGGAGGGTCACTTTTGTTGCCTAGTTGTTACATTAGGAGGTCTAGTTTTCGTCTAGGCAAGCGGGTTGACACAACCTAGCGGGGCGGGCGCACCATGCCCTCTTGCGCGACGCTGGCGATAAGTCGGCCGGCGCGATCGTAGATGCGCCCCAGCGAAAGACCACGCCCGCCAATCGCGTTTGGCGACTCCTGAACGTAGAGCAACCACTCGTCAACGCGAGCCTCACGGTGCCACCACATGGCGTGGTCAAGGCTGGCCACCTTGATGCCGGGAGTCGCCCAGGCCAGACCATGGCGTCGCATGATCGACTCAAGAATCGAATAATCACTGGCGTACGCAAGGGCTGCTCGATGCAAATTCATGTCATCAGGCATAGGACCAACAGATTTGAGCCACACAGCCTGATGGGCAACATGGCCGCCCTCAACCGAAATAAAAATCGGAGAAGGAACGTAGCGCATGTCAAAGGGGCGCTCGGATGCCCAATACCGGGCAACCGGATGATCGAGCTCCGCCAACGATTCTGCGGTAGTCGGCAGCGACTCGGGGTCAGGCAAATCGCTCGGCATCTCGATTTGGTGATCGAGCCCCTCATCCTCGTCTTGGAATGAGGCGATCGCCGAAAGGATCGGAACCCCATCCTGATAGGCCTGGGTGCGCCGGGTTGAAAAGGATCGGCCGTCGTGAATGCGATCCACCGAGAACGTTATGGGGAGGTTGATATCTCCGGGGCGCAAGAAATAGCCGTGCATTGAGTGCACGATTCGGTCTGCAGCGAGAGTGCGCTGAGCGGCAACGAGAGCCTGCGCAAGCACTTGCCCGCCGAACACTCGCCCCTGCGGCATCCATTGGCTTGGTCCAGTAAAAATGTCTTCATTTGTTCGTGCGCCGGTGTCGGTCAGATCGAGGGCAGTTAGAAGCCCAGACATAGGGTCGCTCATGCCTGTAGTTTAGAGGCCTATGACTGGATCGTTTACTTTGGTGGATTCCCTTGCCCTGGGTGATCTGCAGGTCTTCTTGGGCCGCGCTGCTCGCGTCGACGAGGGCTCGGTGCGCCTTATTGGTGGTGCTGGCGTCTTGGCCGTCTACGTATCTGTGCTGCACCCCGCTGGACTGCTCGACCAAAGCCCCACTGTCCTTGGGCTCCGCACCTTCGCGCTGGCATCGAAAGACGATTTTGATGCAGTAGTGCCGGTGCGTTCCCTCCTCGGTCGCATCGAGAGCGCCGTCGAAGCCTCGGCCGACACTTTTGGGGAACCCATCACAGTGAGCTTGCCGATGAGCGTCAGCACCGTCACGTGGGCGGCCATCACGCCCCCGCGCGGTGGCTGGGCGGCCATCGATTCAGTGTCGAGCGAGGTTCTCGAGCAAGCGGCGCGCGAAGGAATCGAAGAGGTCGCCAGCGCGATTCCCGACGGCGTCGGGGAAGCAATCGTGCATAAAGTGCGCACCGAAGTGTGGGGCCGACCGCTCGACGAACCTGATTACTTGCCCGCCGGTGCCGGTTTTGCCGCGGTCAGTCTTGGCTTTCTCGGCGATGACGAAGCGGCTTCGATTTTCGAATCCGGTGCGTGGACGCGGTTGACGACCAAGCGCGGGCACGTGCTCGTGAAGCGCCGCGCTTGGTCGGTGGCCCGCTAGTTAGAAGCTGTTGACCATGGCAGAGACAATGTTCACGATGAACGCAATTGTCACGATAATTCCCAACACTTGGGTTGCGATCCATACCCACAGCGGCGCGAGGCCTTGCCCCGTGCGGCTGCGCACGACAACGGAACGACCAATCACGTAAACGATGTTGCCGATCAAGATGAATGCCCAATGGAATGGCGAGTCGACACCGCGCGCACTGAGCGTTCGGCGATCAAAGATCGCCAACGGAATGCTGGCAAAGTACAGCAGCCAACCAGAAATCGTGACGACAGATAACCGGGATCGGAATACATCCCGAGTTCCGCCTCGAACGTGCCGTCAGTCGGCGCAGCCAACAGAGCATCCGTATTGATCAGAAATATGCTGAAGAGCGAGAGTAATGGCAAAAGGACGATCAACCAGATTTGCCACGTGTTTGTGTTCCCGGCGGCATTCTGCGCTGTAACAGGAGCTGCGTAGGAGTAGTTTGCGGCCGGCGCGTTGGCTGAATAAGGGGCGGCAGCGAACTGCGTTGACGATGGTGTGGCTATCGGCGGTATTGCTGGCGGCGATACGGCCAGCGGGGTTGCGGCTGGCGGGCTGGCGACCGGCGGGCTCGCAACGGGCGGCGTCGAGGTTGGGGCGGCAGCGCTCGGCAGCGGCGTCGCGTCGGCGGGAATCACGTTCGCGGCGGCCCACATTTTTCCGTTCCACCAGCGGGGCGCAGCGCCTCCCGCGGGGTCGGGATACCAGCCGGCAGGGGGAAGGGGAGTTGATGAGTCAGTCACCCTGCGAGTGTACTGGCCAAGTTAGAGGTGGTGATAATTATTCACTCGACGAATGCCCGGTCTCGCCGGATGCTAAACGCGCCACGACGCTTCGACCAGCGGCCCGGCCGCTAAAGAGACAGCCGCCCAAGAATGTTCCCTCGAGAGCGCGATAGCCATGCATACCGCCGCCGCCAAACCCGCTCGCCTCACCGGCCGCCCACAGCCCCGGGAGTGGTGCACCATCCGCGTTGAGGGCCCGCGCCTCTAGATCGGTCTGGATGCCGCCCAAACTTTTGCGGGTCAAGATATTCAGTCTGACCGCAATCAGTGGCCCGGCCTTCGGATCCAGAATGCGGTGAGGCTTGGCCACCCGGATGAGTTTGTCGCCTCGGTAGTTGCGCGCTTGACGAATTGCGTTGATCTGGGAGTCTTTCGAGAATGGGTTGGTGAGCTCGCGATCGCGGGCCTCAATCTCGAGTCGAACCTGCGCGCTGTCGATAGCGACATCTGGGGTGATGGCCTGCATGCCATGAAGCAATTCGTCGAGAGTTTCGGCGACAACAAAGTCGGCGCCGTGCTTCTTGAATGCTTCGACGGGGGCCGCAGCTCCCGTGCCGAGCCGCTGTTTGAGGAGTTCGCGCACGCTCTTGCCGGTCAGGTCGGGGTTCTGTTCGCTGCCCGAGAGCGCGAACTCTTTCTCGATGATCGCTTGAGTGAGCACGAACCACGAGTGTTCGTAGCCGGTGCTGAGAATGTGTTCGAGAGTGCCCAGAGTGTCAAAACCAGGAAATAGGGGCGTCGGCAATCGGTGACCTGTCGCATCGAGCCACACACTTGAGGGGCCAGGCAGAATGCGGATGCCGTGGCGGGGCCACACCGGATCCCAATTGTGAATTCCCTCAACGTAGTGCCACATGCGGTCGCCGTTAATCAGTCGAGCGCCGGCCTTGTGGCTGATGCCGAGCATCCGTCCATCGACGTGGGCGGGGACCCCGCTCAACAGTTTTTTGGGCGCAGGCCCGAGTCGCGCCGGCCATTGGGCGCGCACGAGTTCGTGATTGCCGCCGATGCCACCGCTCGTCACAATCGTGGCGGGAGCACGAAGCTCACAACTGCCAACCACGGTGCGGTTGCTTTCCGCGCCCCTGGCAGCATCATCCGCAGCCAAAATGGCACCGCGCACTCCGACGACTGCGCCGTTCTCAACGACCAGTTCATCGACGCGGTGGCGAAAGTGCAGCGTGGCTAAACCGTCAATAACGCCCTGGCGAACCGCATCGATAAACGGCTGAACGACGGCAGGACCGGTGCCCCACGTCACATGAAAGCGCGGCACCGAGTTGCCGTGTCCGAGCGCCGTGTAACCCCCACGCTCTGCCCAACCGACAACGGGAAAGAAGCCAACACCGCGTTCGAGCAGCCACGATCGTTTTTCGCCAGCAGCAAACTCGAGGTAGGCCTCGGCCCAAAGTCGGGGCCATTCATCTTCTTCGCGATCAAAACCAGCCGTGCCAAACCAGTCTTGACGTGCCAGCTCCAGAGAGTCTTTGATGCCCATGCGGCGCTGCTCGGGAGAGTCGATAAGAAAGAGTCCGCCAAAAGACCACCACGCTTGACCACCCAAGCTGGCCTCAGGCTCTTGCTCGACAACGGCGACCCTCTTGCCTGCAGCAATGAGCTCGGCGGCGGCAACAAGCCCAGAAAGGCCCGCTCCGACAACGATTGCATCGAGTTCGCGCGACTGCGCCATGTGTGGCTCCTTTGACACCGACTTGCTGACAGTATGCCGCGTCATCCGGCAATTTGATGGCAACTTTCGTGTGGCACCTTGTGCACGGTGCGGTGTGTAGGTACGGTCAAAATAACTCCGAGCGACGAGGCTTGGGTCAACTGGTGGTTTACCAACCACGGTTGTGAGGATCGCTCGAGCGCGGCTTACCTGCAGGCGCAACAGCAGATCGGAGGAACGATGAGTACTACCGTGCCCGCAAAAGCCCAAAAAACTGGGGAAAAGAAGCAGAACCCTGAGTTCGTTCAGCTTCTTGACCCGCAAGGAATTCGGCTGGCCGATGACCTTTACGATCCTTGGGTATCGGATGTGACTGGTGACCAGCTCGCGAGCCTCTATGAAGACCTCATCATTGTTCGCCGCATCGACACCGAAGCCACGGCCCTGCAACGTCAGGGCGAGCTCGGCCTCTGGCCGCCGCTGCTCGGCCAAGAAGCCGCTCAAGTCGGTTCTGCTCGCACCTTGCGGCCCGACGACTTCGTGTTCTCCAGCTATCGCGAGAACGCTGTCGCCTATTGCCGCGGCGTTAAGCTGCCCGATCTGGTTCGGGTCTGGCGCGGTACTGCCGCGTCGGGGTGGGATCCGTTCTCAGTCGGAATGGCAACGCCGGCAGTAATCATCGGCGCTCAAACTCTGCATGCCACCGGCTATGCGGTCGGTTGCAAGATGGATGGCGCTGACAGCGTTGCCGTGGCCTACTTTGGCGATGGCGCCACAAGCGAGGGCGACGTCAGCGAGGCAATGATCTTCGCCGCCTCGTTTAAAGCTCCCGTCATTTTCTTCTGCCAAAACAACCAGTGGGCAATTTCTGAGCCGGTGGGATTGCAAGCCCAGCGACCCATTGCCGATCGGGCGCCCGGTTTCGGGATCCCGAGCATCCGAGTTGATGGCAACGATGTTCTCGCCGTAATGGCGGCAACACGCAGCGCCCTTGATCGTGCCCGCAATGGCGGTGGCCCCACGTTCATCGAAGCGGTCACGTACCGTCGCGGACCGCACACCACCTCTGACGACCCCAGCCGCTATGTCGACCCTGTGGTCGCGAAAGAGTGGGAAGCGCGTGACCCGATCATGCGGGTTGAAGCCTTTTTGCGCAGTGAAGGGGTGCTGACTGACGAGCTGGCGGCATCCATCCAAGATCGGGCAGATCAGGTGGCGGCAGAGTTCCGTGCCGGATGCCTCGGGCTCAAGAACCCGGAACCGCTCAGCGTGTTCGACAACGTGTACGCCACGGAGCACACAGGAATTGCACGCCAGAAAAGCCAGTACAAGGCGTATCTAGAGGGGTTTGACAAATGACTGAGCTAACTCTCGCAAAAGCTCTCGGTTCTGGGCTGCGTCGAGCACTCACCGACGATGACAAGGTCGTTTTGCTCGGTGAAGATATCGGAAAGTTGGGTGGCGTTTTTCGGGTGACCGATGGACTCCAGCGCGACTTCGGGCCTGATCGAGTGATCGATACTCCGCTCGCTGAAGCGGGCATTATTGGCATGGCTGTTGGGCTTGCCTTCCGTGGTTATCGCCCGGTGTGCGAGATTCAATTCGACGGGTTTATTTATCCGGGCTTCGATCAGATTGTTGCCCAGGTGGCCAAGCTGCACTATCGCACGGCCGGAAATGTGCGGATGCCGCTGACGATTCGTGTTCCCTATGGCGGAGGTATTGGCGCGGTTGAGCACCACTCTGAATCGCCAGAGGCGTACTTTGCCCACACGGCCGGATTGCGCGTGGTGACGTGTTCTACTCCGCAGGATGCCCACAGCATGCTGCGGGAAGCAATTGCTTCGGATGACCCGGTGCTGTTCTTTGAACCTAAGCGACGTTATTGGACCAAGGGCGACGTTGACGAAGACGCTGTTGGTCTGCCCATGGGCAAGGCACGCGTTGTCGTTGAGGGAACGGATGTGACCCTCGTGACGTATGGCCCGCTTGTTGCTACCGCTCTGGATGCCGCAGTGGCGGCAGCTGATGACGGTATCTCTATTGAGGTGATTGATTTGCGTTCGCTCTCTCCGGTCGACTTCGACACTGTTGCGGCGAGTGTGCAGAAGACGGGGCGGCTCGTGATCACCCACGAAGCATCGGAATCGGGCGGGTTGGGTGCTGAGATTGCGGCAACGTTGACTGACCGCTGTTTCTACTATCTTGAGTCGGCTCCGGTGCGGATCACTGGTTTTGATGTGCCGTATCCGGCCGCAAGTTGGAGGATCATTTCTTGCCAGATCTTGACCGCATTCTTGATGGGGTTGATCGTGCGCTTGGTCGTGTGAATTCGCTCACCGGTTGGAGCGCGTGATGGTTGTCAAGGAGTTTGCTTTGCCCGATTTGGGGGAGGGCCTTACTGAGTCTGAGATCGTTGAGTGGCATGTTGCTGTTGGCGATACGGTCACGTTGAATCAGCCCATTGCTGAAGTGGAGACGGCGAAAGCGATTGTCTCGTTACCGTCACCGCTGGCGGGCAAGATTTCGGCGCTTCATGCTGAGCCTGGCGCGACCGTGATGGTAGGCAGCCGGATTGTGACGTTTGAGCTTGAGGGCGCTGCTGGCGAGAGCGGACGTGCTGGCGACAGCGGTGCTGCTGCGGGGAGTGAGCCCGAAAAAGCAGCTCCTGCTGCTCAGTCGGAGAGTTCAGAGGCCGGGAGTGTCTCTGCCGCTCCCGAACGCAACTCGGTGCTGGTGGGCTATGGTCCTGCGGTCGAGACAGGCAAACGGCCCACTCGTAAGCCGCGCACAGCGCAAGCGGCTGTGGCTGTGGCTGCGGAGACGCCGGATGCTGCTCCGGCTGAGGTCGCACCTGCTGCTGTAACGCCTACTTCGGTAACGCCTACTGAGGCTCGTACGAAGACCACTCCGCCGGTGCGCAAGCTTGCTCAGGATCTCGGGATAGACCTCACGCGGGTTCCGGGCACCGGGCCAGATGGCGTTATCACTCGTGACGATGTCACGAACGCCGCAAACGCTGGCACCAGCACGTCTGGTTCCGCACGGGCGGCAGCGGTCGCGTCGAACGATTCGAAGTCAGACCAAGGCGCAACGCCAAGCTCAGCGTCAAGCGGCGCGTCAGGCACGATGGCGGGTAGGCCACGCGAGCAGCGAACTCCTATCAAGTCGGTTCGCAAAGCTACTGCGGCGGCCATGGTGACGAGCGCCTTCACCGCACCGCACGTCACCGAGTTTCTGACGATTGATGTGACGCGCACGATCGAACTCGTGGCGCGCTTGAAGGCGGGAGGCAGTGCGGCTTCGGTGCTTGCGGTGATCGCAAAGGCGCTGTGCATCGGTGTCGGGCGCAATCCGTCGCTGAATTCACGTTGGGACGCTGAGGCGAACGAAATCGTCGAATTCGGCTACGTAAATCTGGGGATCGCGGTGGCAACACCGCGGGGTCTCATGGTTCCGAATCTGAAGGATGCGGATGCGATGACGCTCGCTGAGCTGACCGAGGCGATCGGCACGATGGCTCGCGACGCTCGCGCCAGCAAAGCCACTCCCGCTTCGCTGAGCGGCGGAACGATCTCCATCACCAATGTTGGTGTCTTCGGCATCGATGCTGGCACCCCCATCCTGAATCCCGGTGAAGCCGCGATTTTGGCCATGGGTGCTGTACGCAAGTTGCCATGGGAATACCAGGGTGAGGTCGCTCTTCGCGATGTCATGACGTTGAGTCTGTCGTTCGATCACCGGCTCGTCGATGGCGAGCAGGGTGCCCGGTTCCTCACCGATGTTGGGGCGATTCTGAGTGACCCCGGCACTGTCCTGAGCATGGTGTGACATTAGGGGTGGCCACAACAGGTAAGAATGGTCTTATGACCGAGAATCTCGACCCTGCTGCGGCCACCACTACTTCGCGTCGTTCGCGACGCTTACTGTGGGCAATTTTGCGCTCGCAGCGTTTGTGGTCGCGGCCGATCAGCTGAGCAAGTGGTGGGCCGAAACCAACCTTGGTGATGGAAAAAACATCCCCATCATCGGCGATCTTTTGTCGTTCCAGCTCGTTTACAACCCCGGTGCGGCCTTCTCCATCGGCGAAGAATTCACGTGGGTGCTCACCATTATTGCGGCGCTCGCCGTAGTGGCGATTACTTGGTACGCGTCACAGGTTGAGTCGCGGGCGTGGGGCGTCGCCCTGGGAATGCTGTTGGGTGGGGCGATAACTCACCTCGGAGATCGCCTCTTTCGCGATCCTGGATTTGCTCGCGGCCACGTCGTGGACTTCATTAACTACAACGGCTACTTCATCGGCAACATCGCTGACATTGCGTTGGTGGGCGGTGCCATTATGATCGTGGTCATCTCGCTCATGGGCATTGCCAGCAAACCTGAGCCTGTTGTTGTCAGTGCTGCGGATGCCTCGGATAGTGCGGATGCCTCGGATGCCGCGGCGAAGGATTCAGCAGCAGAATGACCGACCTCAGCCTGCGCATGCCCAACACGCGCCTGCGGGCCGTGCTCGACCTCGGCACGCGACGCGTTCCCGCGCTGCCGCTGCCGTCGGCCCTCACGCATCCGCAACTTTTCATCGACTGGGATGACGACGGCCAGTTGAGCGATCTGCACGCCGAGTACCCGAACGGCCAACTGCATCTCGAGCTGAACGATGCCGAGGTCAACCATCACTTTCACAACCCGGCGGGTGAACATCGCGGCTCAAGCCCGTGGTCGGGTGACGACACCAGCATGCTCCTGCAGTGGGCGATTACGTTGGCCCACGATTTTCGAGCGCTCATGCCTAAAGTGCTTGACGATATTTCTCAGGCTGCGGCGTGGCACGACGCCGGCTTTGACTTGTACATTTGCGAGGTTGAAGAGCCTGTGCAGCTGGAGCTCTTAGAAGTCGAGGTCGAGGGAGAGCTGTTGACATTGCCGTGGCTTGGTGCCGGCAGTGTGACGCACGACCACATCGACGGCGAGAATCATCCGATCGCCCTCGCGTGGGGCGCTGGCGAGTCCGAGCCGGATCAGCCGATCGCTGAAGCCTGGACAGATCCCGCGACAGGATTGCCCCGCTCGAAAGCGTTGCCCGGAATCGACTGGAACATGATCGGCCTCCCCGCAGACGAAGTATTGCCGTGGCTTGAGGGAATCTACCTCAACCACCATGTGATTCCGGATGCCGAGGGCACCCTTCTGAGCGCAGTTCTCCAGCGTCTCGGTGGCCTCGACCCGTCCTAACTTTCGCCACACACCACGAAGGGCCTGCGACTAATCAGTCGCAGGCCCTTTGTGGTGGGGGAGGTGTGCAGGGTGAGGCTTACTCCTCGGTATCGCTTTCGCTGGTGGCGTCGCTGCTCTCGTCAGCGGCGGCACCGCGGTGGCCCATCTGGCCGCGGTCTCCGCGGTCGGCACGATCCCCGCGGTTGCTGTTGCCGGCGTCGGGGTTAGCTTCACGCTCGGCCTCGTGCTCGGCGCGAAGTTCGGTGAGGGCAGCGGTGAGAGTGTCTTCGTCCACGTTGAGTTCAGCAGCAAACGAGGTTACGAAGGCTGTTTGGTGAGCATCCTTCGCCGCGGTTCGTTCCTCCTCGGTCGCGTCGGAACCAAGGCGTTCGGGGCGCTCGGAACTGTCGCGCAACGCGGTGAGCGCTGCAGAGACATCGGCTTCGGTCAGGTCGAGCTTGGTGGCGAGGCCCGCTGCGTCGAGTCCACGACCGTGTCCGCGGCCAGCGCGCTCACCATCTGCGGTGCTGTCCGCGGTGGTGTCGGTGGTGCTGGCCGAGGCCACCGCGGTGGAAATAGCGGTGCTGGCGGTGTCGATGGAGGCAGCTTGGGCGGGCAAAGCAATGCCCAGTCCGACGCACGAGGCCAGCACTACGCCGGCTGCTCCGGTGATCAGTTTCTTGTTCATTGTTAATCCTTTTCGTCCTGTCCGGAATCTCCGGTGTACGAAATCAACAGTGCGACTGGTGGCTATCAAACCCCTATGGCGACGCCGCGAGGGCGGTGGGCAAATGCTGGGGTCTCGCCTGACGAAGAGCAGCTAGGCGTCGAGGGCGGCCAACGCCATCCGCTCGAGTACGGCACGCGTCGCGCCGGCGCGCCCGCTGTGGGGAGTGGAGTTGATGAGCCCGAACGTGGCGTGAGCGCGCGTGCGCAGCTCGGTGGTTGCGGCATCCGGATGCAGGCGGGCCAGCGTGGCCACCCACTGCTCGACGTAGCTGCGCTGCAGGGCGCGCACCTCGTGGCGGTCGTCGTCGGTGAGGCTGTCGAGGTCGCGATCTTGCACACGGATGACGTTGGCATTGCGGAGCGCGAATTCAACATGAAACTGAACAAGGTTTTCGAGCGCGGCGCGTGCCGTGGGGGCGTGCTCGATCACGGTCTGGGCTCCGGCGCACAGGCTGGAGCTGGCATCCACGAGTATTGCGGCGAGCACGTCTTGTTTGCCGTCGAAGTGGCGGTAGACGGCGGGGCCGCTCACGCCGGCAGCGGCACCGAGTTCTTCGAGCGAGACACGAGTGAAGCCGCGCTCGGCGAAGAGGCTGGCGGCGGCGTCGAGCAGCGCCTCGCGGCGGTCGGCCTTCGCTTGGCTTCGCGGAGTTGGCGTCTCGTTCATGTTCTGAGTCTAGACAGTTCGGTTAATGCTCGCTAACCTAAATTGAGTTAGTAGTGACTAACCCAGTGGCCACAAGCTACGCAGAACGAAGGTGTTCGATGGAGAAGATTTCCTCGGCCGCTCAACCGTCCCACCCGACGTTTGCGGCTAACGAAGAGTCAATGCGCGGCCTTGTCGAGCAATTGCGCGAACGACTCGCGACGACGGCTCTCGGTGGCTCAGAGAAATCTCGCGAACGCCACGTCTCCCGCGGCAAGCTGCTTCCTCGCGACCGCGTCGATGAACTGCTCGACGAGGGCAGCCCCTTCATCGAGATCGCCCCACTCGCCGCGAATGGAATCTACGACGACCAAGCTCCCGGAGCTGGCGTGATTGCCGGTATCGGCCTCATCCACTCTCGCCCCGTGCTCGTGATCTCGAACGACGCGACGGTTAAGGGCGGCACCTACTTTCCGCTCACGGTCAAGAAGCATTTGCGGGCGCAAGAGATTGCGTTCGAGAACAAGCTGCCGTGCGTTTACCTCGTGGACTCGGGCGGTGCGTTCTTGCCGATGCAAGACGAGGTCTTTCCCGACCGCGACCACTTCGGGCGCATCTTCTACAACCAAGCTCGGCTCTCGGCGGCCGGCATCCCGCAGATCGCTTCGGTCATGGGCTCCTGCACCGCGGGGGGAGCGTACGTGCCCGCGATGAGCGACGAAACGATCATCGTTCGCAATCAGGGCACGATCTTTCTGGGCGGCCCGCCGCTCGTGAAGGCCGCGATCGGCGAGATCGTCACGGCCGAAGAGCTCGGCGGGGGAGACGTGCACGCCCGCACTTCGGGCGTTACCGATCACCTCGCCGACGACGATCGCCATGCGCTTGAAATTGTGCGGGACATCATCAAGACGATCCCCAAGCCTGCCGCTCCCGCGTGGGATGTTGTCGCCTCGCGGCCTCCCGCCGTGAACCCCGACGAGCTCTACGGGGTTGTGCCGACCGACGTGCAGAGCCCGTACGAAGTGCGCGAAGTTATCGCGCGGCTCGTCGACGGCAGCGAGTTCCACGAGTTCAAGAAGGAATACGGCACGACGCTCATCACCGGGTTCGCGACGCTGCACGGGCATCCGGTCGGCATCGTCGCCAATGCCGGGGTGCTGTTCAGCGAGTCGGCGCTCAAGGGCGCTCACTTCATCGAACTGTGCGATCAGCGCGGCGTCCCGCTGCTGTTCCTACAGAACATTTCGGGCTTCATGGTCGGCAAGGAATATGAGGCCGGCGGCATCGCCAAGAATGGCGCCAAGATGGTGACTGCGGTGGCCACGACGCGCGTTCCCAAGTTCACGGTCGTGATCGGCGGCTCGTTCGGTGCCGGCAACTACTCGATGTGCGGCCGCTCGTATTCGCCGCGCTTCTTGTGGATGTGGCCCAACGCCCGCATCTCGGTCATGGGCGGCCCCCAGGCTGCTGCCGTGCTCTCCACGGTGCGCCGCGATCAGCTTGGTGAAGACGCCTTCACCGACGACGACAAGGTCGAGTTCGAGAAGCCCATCCGCGAGCAGTACGAACGCCAGGGCAGCCCCTACTATTCGACAGCTCGCCTCTGGGATGACGGAATCATTGACCCCAAGGACACGAGAGACGTGCTCGGCATGGCCCTCGATATCGCCGCGGCCACCCCGCTGCCCGACCCGGGCTTCGGCCTCTTCCGGATGTGATGGCGATGTTCTCTGCTGTTTTGGTCGCCAATCGTGGCGAAATTTCCTGTCGCATCACGCGCACCCTGCACTCCATGGGCATCCGCTCGATTGCGGTGTACACCGAGCACGATCGTGACGCAAAGCACGTTCGAGTCGCGGATGCCGCGGTGCTGATCGATAGCTACCTCTCGGTCGAATCGATCGTCGCTGCCGCGCATGCCGTTTCGGGCATGAGCGCCGACGCGATTCACCCCGGCTATGGCTTCCTCTCCGAAAACGCGTCCCTCGCCGAGGCCTGTGCCGCCGCTGGAATCACGTTCATCGGCCCCGGTGTCGAGGCGCTCGAGATCATGGGCGACAAGATTGCGTCGAAGAAGCACGTCACGGAGCGTGGCGTTGCCGTTATCCCCGGCATCGCTGAGCCCGGCATGACGAACGACGATCTCGTGGCTGCTGCTGCCGAGGTCGGGTTCCCGTTGCTGATCAAGCCGTCAGCGGGCGGCGGTGGCAAGGGCATGACGATCGTGCGCGAGCGCGATGCTGTTGCCGGTGCGCTTGACTCCGCTCGCCGCGTGGCCAGTGCTGCGTTCGGCGACGACACTCTCTTTCTCGAACGCCTCGTAGAGAAGCCCCGCCACATCGAGGTGCAGGTGCTGGCTGACAGCCACGGCGCCACGATTCACTTGGGCGAGCGCGAGTGTTCGCTGCAGCGCCGCCACCAGAAGATCATCGAAGAAGCCCCTTCACCGTTGCTCGATGAGGCCACGCGTCAGCGCATCGGTGAAGCAGCCTGCGAGGTCGCGCGCAGCGTGAACTACGTGGGCGCGGGAACCGTCGAGTTCCTCGTCTCCGACAATGCCCCCGACGAGTTCTTCTTTATGGAGATGAACACTCGACTGCAAGTGGAGCATCCCGTCACTGAAATGGTCACCGGGATTGACCTCGTGGAGTGGCAAGTGCGCATCGCCGCCGGCGAGAAGCTCACGGTGGAGACGCCAGTGCTTACCGGCCACTCGGTTGAGGCGCGCATCTACTCCGAAGATCCCGCCAACGACTTCCTACCCTCGGCCGGTCAGATCGTCGCGCTTCACGAAGCGAACGATGTGCGCGTCGACAGCTCCCTAGTCGAGGGCGGCACAGTCTCCGCCAACTACGACCCCATGCTCGCGAAGGTCATTTCGCACGCGGCAACGCGCGACGAAGCTCTCACGAAACTCGACCGTGCCCTCGCCGACACCGTCATCCTCGGCGTCACGACGAACATCGAATTCCTCCGCGCTCTGCTCAACCGCGACGACGTGCGCGCGGGCGACCTCGACACGGGCCTCATCGAGCGGGCGCTGGCCGAGATCGAGTTCGCCGCCCCGACTCCGGCGGTGCTCGCAGCGGCGGCTCTGAGCATCCACTCCGAGCGTTGGATGCCGGGCTCACCCTGGCAACGCCCCTCCGGTTGGCGCGTGGGAAACCATCGCCCGGCCCGCTACCGTCTCGCGAGTGCGGGGCAGGTGCACGAGGTTCTGGTTGCCGGCCCGCCCGACGCAGCGGAAGTGACGATCGACGGCACGACCACCCCGGCTCGCCTGACGACCACCGGTATCGAGTGGGGCACGCAGAGCATCCGCCTCACGATCGAAATAGTTGACGCCACGGTGTGGATTGGGCAGGAGGGCACTTCCTGGGCTCTCACTGCGCAGTCCCGCGCCGAGTCACTGGCAGCGCACCGCGCCACTCTCGCAAGAGTCGCCGGCGTCATCGATCCCGAACTGCGTTCGCCCATGCCCGGCACCGTTGTCGCTGTCGCCGTCGCGCACGGTGACACCGTGACGGCCGGTCAGACGGTGCTCACGATTGAAGCCATGAAGATGGAACACCCCGTTGTCGCAACCCTCGATGGGGTTGTCGACATCAGTTTGAAGCCTGGCGATCTGGTCACCCGCGATCAGATCGTTGCCCGAATCGAATCGCCACAAGCGAGCACTGAAGGAGAAACCTCATGAGTCACGACGCTACCCGCGGCGAAATCACCCACCTCGGCCTCACCGATGAGCAGCTGAAGTTGAGCGCTGACGTGCGCGATTTCGCTGACAAGGTTGTTGCTCCGGCAGCGTATGAGTACGACACGAAGCGGGAACTGCCCTACGGCATCATCGCTCAGATGGGGGAGATGGGGCTGTTCGGTCTGCCGTTCCCCAAGGAGTTCGGCGGGCAGGGCAAGGACTATGTGTCGCTGTGCATCGCGATTGAGCAGCTTGCTCGGGTCGACCAGTCGATCGCGGTCACGCTCGAGGCCGGCATCGGTCTTGGCGCCATGCCGATCTTCAAGCACGGCAGCGAAGAGCAGAAGCAGCAGTGGGTTCCGATGCTCGCGCGCGGTGAAGCTCTCGCTGGTTTCGGTCTGACTGAAGCGGATGCTGGCTCCGACGCTGCGGGAACCAAGACCACTGCTGAGCTCGTCGATGGCGAATGGGTCATCAATGGAACGAAGCAGTTCATCACTAACTCGGGTAGCGAGATCACGAAGGTCGTGACGGTCACGGCGGTCACGGGTCGTCGCGAGAACGGCCGGCCTGAGCTGAGCGCCATCCTCGTTCCGAACGGCACGCCGGGGTTCACGGTGCACCCGCCCTACGACAAGGTCGGCTGGCACACGTCTGACACGCATCCGCTCTCGTTCGACAACGTGCGCGTTCCCGAAGCGAACCTGATGGGGGAGCGCGGCCGTGGTTTCGCGAACTTCATTGAGGCTCTGGATGAGGGTCGCGTCGCGTTCTCGGCACTCTGCACGGGTGCCGCTCAAGGTTGCCTGGAGGAGTCGATCCGCTACGCCAACGAGCGTCACGTCTTCGGCCGTTCGATCGGTTCGAACCAGCACATTGCGTTCAAGATTGCGCGGATGCAGGCCCGAGTTCACTCGGCACGCTTGGCAACCTACGACGCAGCCCGCAAACTGGTGGCCGGAGTTCCTTTCAAGATGGAGGCGAGCTTGGCGAAAATGATCAGCAGCGAGGCGGCCATGGATAACGCTCGGGATGCCACCCAAATCTTTGGGGGCTATGGCTTCATGAACGAGAACCCTGTCGCTCGCCACTACCGCGACTCGAAGGTGCTGGAGCTCGGTGAGGGCACCACTGAGGTGCAGATGATGGTCATTGCTCGTGAGCTGGGGTTTGCGACCCTATGACCGGCAAACGTATTCAGCAGCGCGGCCTCTGGTTCGACGAGTTCGAGCAGGGCGCGGTCTATCTGCACGCGCCCGGCCGCACTGTCACCGAGGCCGACAACGTTCTCTTCACGACGATGACGATGAACACCCAGTCGTTGCATTTGGATGCCGCGTGGTCAGAGCAGCAGCCTTTCGGGCAGCGTTTGGTGAACTCGATGTTCACGCTCTCGACAATGGTGGGGGCATCCGTGGCTCAACTGACGCAGGGCACGATTGTGGCGAACTTGGGCTTCACAGAGGTCAACTTTCCGCATCCGCTCTATCACGGCGACACGATGTATTCCGAGTCTGAGGTGCTGGAGAAGCGGCTCTCGAAGTCGCGCCCCGGCCAGGGAATCATTTCGTTGCGGCACACGGCCAAGAATCAGGACGGTGTTGTGGTGGCTGTCGCAACCCGTTCGGTGATGGTCTGGACTGAGGAGGGCGCACCGTGAGCTTCACATTAGGGCCGTCGATTCTGTTTGTTCCGGGCGATCGCCCCGACCGTTATACCAAGGCGCTTGAACGCGCGGATGCCATCATCATCGACCTTGAGGATGCCGTTGCCAGTGTCGACAAGGCTGCGGCCCGCGCTGCTCTGATCGCGAACCCGATGGATCCGGCCCGTACGATCGTGCGACTGAATCCGGCGGGCACCGAGGATCACGACAGTGACCTGGAGGCGTTGGAGCAGACGGAGTACCGCACGGTGATGCTCTCGAAGTCGGAGTCGGTTGCTGACTTCGATGCGCTCACTGATCTCGACGTGATCGCCCTGTGCGAGACGGCGCGGGGTGTGCTGGCAGCCACAAGTTTGGCGGCGCTGGACTGCGTGGTTGCCCTCATGTGGGGTGCCGAAGATTTGGTGGCGTCGCTCGGCGGCTCCTCCTCGCGCGAAGATTCCGGCCCCTACCGTGGTGTCGCGCTGCATGCGCGCTCGTCGGTGTTGCTCGCGGCCGGAGCCTACTCAAAGGCCGTGATCGACGCAGTGCATCTCGACATTGCCGACACCGATGGTCTGGCTGCTGAGGCTCGGGATGCCGCAGCACTCGGGTTCACGGCAACTGCCTGCATTCATCCCTCTCAAGTGGCCATCGTGCGCGAAAGCTATGCGCCCACGGTCGAGCAAATCGGCTCAGCCCGAGCACTTCTCGCCGCCGCGGAATCGCAGCCCGGCGTCTTCAGCTTCGAGGGCCGTATGGTCGACGGGCCCATCCTGCGGCATGCGGAGTGCGTGGTAGCGCGGGCGGGGTTGCGCGAGGGTTAGGCGCACCAGATTGCTCCAGGATCTGACTGCTATCGGCTCACTAACACTCACGCAAGGTCCGCTCATGCTCAGTTTCGAGCGGCCCGAGCAGAAATAGGAAGTGTTTGGCTTGTGCAGTGGAAATTTACTCGTTCGTGGTGATTGTGAAGTCCGCGCATAAATGTCGCTTGATTCGGAGAAGGTCCCTTGCTACTAGCAAGTAGGTTACGTGCGCGTCCTTGCCGAACGACTGATCGCTTATCTTCGGCGATCGGAACTCTTCGACTTTAAGCCGAGTTCTTTCGCAGAGAAGCTGCACTCGCCGCGATTTTCGGCCAGTATTCAACTGCACAACCATTTCAAATTGGAGTTTTCCTTGCGCACAGATTTGACGCCGATCGACCTCACTAGCCTCGTTTCGTCGATAGCCTCCGGAGTTTTAGCAATCGTTGCTCTGGCGCTATCTATCGTTTTCTTTATTCTCGCAAAGAGGGACGCTGACCGGTCGTCGGAAAACGCTTCGCAGATTGCTGGCAGCGTTGACCGCCTTGAAAAACTCTTCGACACACTATATTCAGACACTTTTTCGATGATGCGCGATACATACACCGACATGCGAAAGCATGTTTGGAGGGCAGCGCCAGCTAAGAACGACGACGACGCGGAGGAAACGGCGTCGAACGGCGACGCGGGTGCGGGGCTGATGTTGGAGAAAATCGCGGAAGTTTCCGCACAAGTAGGTGTTACCGGCGAGAAGCTCGAAGAGTTTCAGGCGCGACTTCAGCCAGTGCTCGCGGGGGCGCTTGCTGCTGAGGAAGAAAAACGCGAAGCTAAAAAGCCGTCTACGCGTGACCGAATTATTCGGACCGTCCGCATGAGACAGAATTCAAGTAAGCCCGCGACCTTGGCCAGATTGTCAGAAATGATTGGCGTCGATGAAGGAGACTTAGTAACTGAGATCTTCGAACTTGGGCGAATAGGACACTTGGACTGGAATGGCGCCCCGTCCACACTTAGCCAGGATGCAGCACTTCACTATGTGCCGCTCGCGGCTCGCTCCGCAGTTCGATTGCGAATTGCGAGGGCCGAGGCTGAGGCGGAAGCTGAGGCGGAAGCTGACAATAATGGCTAGGGGCCACCGGACTCGCGCGAGAAGGTCGCTTTTCGAATGACCTGAGCCCGATCGCCCTGTGCGAGACGGCGCGGGGTGTGCTGGGGGCCACGAGTTTGGCGGCGCTGGATTGCGTGGTTGCCCTTATGTGGGGTGCCGAAGATTTGGTGGCGTCGCTCGGCGGCTCCTCGTCGCGCGAAGATTCCGGCCCCTACCGTGGTGTCGCGCTGCATGTGCGCTCGTCGGTGCTGCTCGCGGCCGGTGCCTACTCAAAGGCTGTGATTGATGCGGTGCATCTCGACATCGCATACCTCGAGGGTCTCGGTGCTGAAGCTCGGGATGTCGCAGCACTCGGGTTCACGGCCACGGCCTGCATCCATCCCTCTCAGGTCGCTATCGTGCGCGAAAGTTATGCGCCCGCGGTCGAGCAGATCGCCTCAGCACGAGCACTTCTCGCCGCCGCGGAATCGCAGCCCGGAGTCTTCAGCTTCGAGGGGCGCATGGTCGACGGGCCCATCCTGCGGCACGGGGAGTGCGTGCTGGCGCGAGCGTTAAAAGGTCGGCACCGAAAAGCGGTCGGAGCGAATCGACGGCCGGGTGCAGCTTGAATGCGCTGCATTTCTTCATCGTGAATAGTACGTTCAGGCGTAACTCAGAGAAGGGCTATTCAAAAGTAGAGGGGTGCGGAGTAACAATTTGCGAGTTGGAAGCTCTCTACGACTGGCCGCCTAGCAAAGGGGTTGCGGCTTTCTATCGCAACCTAAAGCACACGTCAACTGGCCAGGTAAGGAATACCTTCGCGTTCAAGTATCCGTATCAGCTGCTCATATCGCTGGCCTTCTGGCCAGAACATGAGCAGCCGCTGAGCCCGACTGGCACCAACGTAAAGCACTCGTCGCTGCTCTGAATTCACGTCGTCTTCCCAATCATCGAGCACATGTGAGTTGTTACCGCGAGATTTCGACGCGAGCGCGATCAGAACGGCGTCGAATTCTCCGCCCTTGACTTGATGGATGTTCGACGAGCGCCATCCCAGTGAAGTGTCGGCGAAGAGGCCGTCTACTTGGTCTTTCCAGCGGTCCCACAGATCAGGCTTCGGCTTGGGAAAAACTCGTTTCAAACTCGCTTTCGGTGTGAGGCCGAATGTCGCAAACCCGTCAGTAATGGTGGCCGACAAAGACTGTGCGTAGTCGTCGGGGCTGCGCCATTGCTCGCTTGCCGCCACAAGCCGTTTCGATAGCAGTCGTAGCGCGGCAGGTTCGATTCCGAGCTCCGTTAGCGCGTCTTCCATGGTTGATGTAGGCGGCATGGGTGGATGCTCGATCGCGGACACAAACACTCGATTGAGAGTGTTTAGGGCGGATAGGCGGTGCGAGGCGATTCCACTGCCGCGCAGTTCAAGTATGGCGTCCAATACTCGCCGCGCTGAGGAATTTCCGGTGAGCGCTGGTTGGTGGTGAAGTAGATTTCGGGCATCGGCGGTCGCGTGGGCGAGTACTCGTGAGTCCTGCGGGCTAATGCTGTGGCTCCGAAGGACAGCGTTTGCCATGCCCATGACTTTGTCGCGTTTGGCATTGAAAACGTAAACGTGCGGCGAACCGGTCGGGGCCATTTGAGACGCGACGACAGGGCCTAGCGAGATGCTCCTTAAACTCGTTACGACGTCGCAAACTGCCTTGCTAGAGCGGTGACACTCATTGAGTGAGGCTATTGCGGCATCTGGCAACGTAGATCGGAATTTCTGGTAGAGGTCGTCGACTCTCGCTCGGCGGAACTGGTAAATCGCCTGATCTGGGTCAGCGACAGCCACGATGGTCAGCCCGTGATTTTGCAGGAGTTCCAGAAGCTGGATATCACTTTCATTGCAGTCCTGAAATTCGTCGACGATGAGTTCGAAGAAGCGGCGACGCAGGTTCTTCAGGATTCGAGCTCCTTCAGTTCCGTTCAGCGTTTCGAGCGCGTAGGTGCGCGCAACATCGGCGCTCATTATGCCTGCAGCGGCCAAAGACTGAGTTCGAGCAGCGGCATCATTTGCAAGTTTGTTCTTTGTGAAGGCGGGAAGCTTGTTCCAGATAATGCTCTCGACCCGTGTCAAACGGGTCCCAACAATCTGGAACCGCCCAGCTGGTGTCGGCTCAAATGCGGCTAAGGGGATGCCTGCCCCGCCTGCTGGCGGTCGCAAACGCGAAAAGTGATCGGGCAGATCGTTCCATGATGCGACATAACGAGGTTGTTTGCCCTCCGCCCGCACGAACGAGGGTGTGGTGACGAATCGGTGGAAGAAAGCATCGAAGGTGCCGACGAAATTTGGAGGTTGGAGGAGTTGGGGCTGGCTTCCGCAGCGTTTACGTACTTCATCAATAGCGCTATTGGTAAATGAGACCAGCGAAACGAACTGACCGGGCTGGGAGGCGCCATTACGGTATCGCTCGACCACTGCCCTAGTCTTCCCGGATCCGGGGCCTGCTTCAACCAGCCGTATCGCAGGATTTAGCGTAGCCAGCTGCTGTTTGCTGAGATACTCGTCGGTCACTTCTCAGCCACGAATCGTATTGCCTCCGCAATGTAAGCGGGGACCGTCAGCGTCGTGGTTCCCTGTTTGCTGGCCAATAGCGCGCCCTCCGCGACAACCTGCGCGAAATCGCCTTTGCCGATATCGAGGGAAAGATTGCCCTCAGCCTTACCGCTCGTTTTGATCGCGTTCCCAAAGAGATCCGCACGCTCCCCAGCGGGCAAACCTTCCGCCGCCGCTGACACAGCGTCCCAGTGCGCTGCGGACAACTTGTGAAGCCTTAGAAACGCTGTACGCAGAATAGTTTCGTTGCCCTTCTGCGCGAAGAGGTCGGCTTCCAGCGTTCTTATTCCAACGAATACTTCCAGCTGTTGGTGATCGACCGCATCGGGGAAGGTTTTCCGGTAGACGGCACGTCGTTTGTGTCCAGCTTCGCCATCTGCATCGGTGATGACGGCAAGACGGTCCAACCGATGTGTGTCTCCGCAGAGAAGAAGCTTCAGATATGGGAGGAAGTCGACTCCGTCGATGGCGACAATCGACGCCGATTTGAACTGTCGTAAGGACGTGCGGTTTCGTTCGTTGAGTCGCTCCCGTGTATCTTGCTCTTCCGGCGTCTCTATAGCTGCTGGAGGTATTTGTGCGTACATGATGTCTGCAAAGGTAGGCATGAGCACACTTTCGGCGATGCCTTCGACCAGAACGACGTGGCGTGAAAACAGCAGTGCAGCGCGCGTGCTGTGGAGGTACCGGTCTATCTTGCGGACCTCAGACGCGTCAAGACCAAGACGGCTAATCGATGTCACCCGGGTCGTCCACAAGTCGGCTGCTCTCGAAGATGACTCGACAAGACGCGCAATCAGCTCGGCCCCTTCACCAGGCGTCTCACGATCACCTTCTGTTGCAGAAGAAACCTGCTCCTGCTCTTGTTCCCCCTTCTCTTTCAACAGTTGCGTAGGCGAAGCTGTTGCCTCGAGGGGGTGGCGTGTCACGATGCCGACGTTGTTGACGCTGACAGCACTGGCCAAGACAGGAGAGTGCGTCGTGACGATAACTTGGATTTTTCCTGCCGGCCGCAGGTCCGCTTGGGTTTCACCGCTTTCACGGGCACGATTCATGAGGTAATCCAGTAGGACCGTCTGCAGTTGCGGATGCAGATGTGCCTCCGGCTCTTCCACCAACAGCAACGTCAGATCGTACTCCGAAGCTCGTGAGAGCTGGAGAACGATCATAGATATGTACAGCAAGTTCGCGTAGCCTAAACCGACTTGCCCCACTTCGCCTAGCTGAAGGCCATCCTCGGCCAGTTGAATCCGTAGCAGCCGGGACAAACGACGTAATTCTTGCTCTCTGGACGCTATCCCTACAGTGTGAGCGCGGGCTGGCGGAGTCGCATCACGCATTTGGGCTTGAATACTTCCCGACGCCTTTTTCGGCAGTGGGTGACCCGCGATAGTCGACAGTGCGTCGTTCGCAAAGTTTACAAAATCTTCCTCGCTCGCCTGATCGTTGTCGAGAAGCACCTTAAGGACCTCGAAGAGCTGCGCCCCGTCACCAGCGTCGAGATCTTTGACCGCATCCCGTAGAGGCGGTAGGTAGACGTGAGCTATGCGTCGCCGAGCAGAAGGCTCCGGATCGTCAACGCAGGCATCCCCGATGGAAGTCGACTGAACATTTCGTCGCGGGACGGCTTCCCCCGTTGCCCAAGCTGTCCCGAAAACGAGATTGTCTTCACCGTCTACTAGATGTGCCAAATAAACCGCCTGCTCCGTCTCTGAGAGGCCGGTGAAAACTAACTTTGCCGATACTGCTTCGCCTTCGGGGGCAGTTCGATGAACGTCACGTTCTCGGTCGAACCACAGACTGGACCGCCCAGATGCGGGATATGTTGCCAAGCGAATTCCGTCGACTAAAGCACTCTTGCCTGCTGCGTTTTCCCCAACCAAGACTGTCAAGTGGGGATCGAGGTGCAAGGACGTTCCCGCACAGGCTCTGTAATTGGATAGGTCGAGTTGCGACAGCCACATAGTTCTCCCTATTGCCCTTAGTGCCTCCCCAGTTAAGCCGAGACGATCTCAATGTTGGCACGGCTTGTGTTTCGTTGGCGGTTTAGACACACACGGCGGATCTTGATTTCCTCTGAGGTCGCAGGCTTTTGGCTGCCCTATATCGCTTCCCAACCGCCTCGATTCCCATTGGGTTCAAGTCAGATTTAGTGCGAACTGTCGCGCTTGGCTGAACCGGCGAGTCTCAGTAGGGCACGCCATGCCGTTAAGAGACCGAGGACACAATCAGTGTTCCCCTGAACATTTAATGCAATCAAAACGGCGATCCAGTGCGAAGGGCGGTGTCAGCTTCCGCGCACCGCGACTCTCGCTCCCAATGAGCTGAAATATTTCGTGGATGTCGACGCGCAATGAGGCGAGAGCACTGGTTGACTGTGCTTATGACGATTTCCGAGAATCCTGTGTGGTCTGATAGCCCACGGTCCAAAGCTGACATCGGTGGACGCGCCGCGTTCGCGGCCGCAGTCGCCGCTCGCATTAACGCCGCCCCGATGGGGAGCAGCTCCACGGTTTATGGATTGGTCGGGCCTTGGGGCAGCGGGAAGACGACGTTGCTGCGGGACATCGAGGATCGAGTGACAGGGGAGACTGTGTGGTTTAGCCCCTGGTCGGCCGCCGACGTAGCTGCGATTACCAGTGAATTTGTTGCGGCTCTTTCTGAAGCATTCCCTCAGGCGAAGGACCTCAAATCGAGGCTTCTCGGGTATTCACGATTTGGTGTACCAGCGCTGAAAGCGATTCCCTTCGCCGGTGAAGCGGTATCTGGTGTTGCGGCCAAGGCGTTCGAAGAGTTAACGCCACCCTCGGCCTGGCACACAGAATTCCAACATATCTCCGAACAGATCCAGCATCTGGGCAAGCAGGTGCTCGTCATCGTGGATGATGTCGATCGTCTTGATGCGAATGATCTTCGGGCGCTCTTAAGAGTTATTCGGCTACTTGGCCGCTTCAACAACGTTCATTACCTCATCGCCTATGACCAAATGACGATCGACCAACTTCTGACGTCAAGCGGAATGGTCGGACGAAGTTCCGATTTCATGGAGAAAATTGTCCAATATCCATTCGAAATCCCACCAACTCCGGCAGCCGAGAGAAGAAGGTGGGCTCGCGCGTCCGTAACCGTTGCAGTGCCCGAGCACGCACAGTTGTCTGATGATTTTAGGGCTCCTACAGAAAGTCTCATCGGGATTCTCGCGGCAGGAATTGAGACGCCCCGGTCGGCCGAACGTCTTCGCGAGCAACTCGCTATCTTCGCGGGTCTTGCTTCCCAAGCCGAACTCGACGGGTTAGATTTCGTCGCAATCTCATGGCTTCGCATTGCGCACCATAACGTATGGGAACACGTTCGCTCGCACAGAGAAGTATTTTGTGGCTGGCGCAACACCTCAGAGGACGCGACACGTTCGGAGCAGCAGGTTGCGATAAGTGAATTAGTTTCTGCGAGCAGCGCCAAAGCCGTTTGGGACGCCGTGCTTTTCCTCTTCGACAGCTCGAACGAACTGCTCGCGCCCGTTGGGCGAAAGCGGGGGATACGTTCACCCCGATACTTCGATCGATATTTCTTACTTGGCCTCGCTGAGGACGATGTTAGCGACGCTCAGACGGATGCCGCTGTTGAGCAAATTATCGCGGGCACGAGCACGAGCGCTGAGATTGAGATCTTTGGGGGTATTATTCTGGGCGACGACGCCGAACGGGCAGCTCTTGCCCTGCGTGTCGGGCGCGACTCCCGTCGCGATGACACTCCGAGCATCGCCATGGTCGACTTTTTGTCTGCGCAGCGGCAGGATTTGGACCGCACCAACCGCCTTCATGACTTTCGACAAGCCGGCCTCGAAAGGTGGCTTGCAAGAGAAGTTGCCCTTGCGCTGGCTTCTGGGGACTTGGACGTGGAACATGCTGTCGCGCAGTTCGGGTACGAACTCTTGATTGCCAGCGCCCATGGGATAAGAGGTGTCAGCCGTGGGAGCGAAAATCTTATCAAGGCGGCCTTTTCCGGCGTAGCCCGAGAGTGGACCGAGACCGCGGGGAAGCAGACACTTGACGAAGTTCTGGCGCGACCAGAAATGTACTCTATGCTCAGCTTCTGCGCATGGTTAGGCAGTGATATAGGTCGTGGAGTGCTTGAACGCTCGATCAGCGGCGCCGAGGATCTCGTTCGTGTGGCTGAAAAATTCGTGACTTATTCAGAGACACTCGGATACCGAACCGAGTACGACGTTAGATTTAGAGAGGCTGCGTTTCGATTCGCAGTTGGAGACGAGCTTTCTGCGGAACGCCTCGCGGAGCTTCCTGACCTCGACGACAGCTTGGACTATGAGATAACCGATCGACTGACCCGCGATCTGGAGATCGCTGAACTTCGCGACTATGTGGTCCGTCAACTTCGTGGACTGGCTCTCTCGGACAAGGTCACTTAACTCGGTCAAGAAGACCCACGGACTGGGTTGAAAGATGATCGGCATATTCCGCCCGCAGCCCTGTGCGGGTTCTTAGCAACTTATCCCTGTTTAGTACTAGGGGTGCCAAGCATCGAGCAATGCGATCTCCTCGCGTCTAGACATTAAGGCGAATGAAGTCGGCTGAAATTGCGTCTCCGACGGAAGGTTTCCTAAGACCGGCTCGGCGGGCCGAACGCGACGCTTTTACGTCGGCGAACAATTGTCGGTTCTGTGCGCCGTTCAGCCATCTGAACTATGCTCGCGCAGGTGGCAAAGAAGTTTGCGGTTTACGCGCGCGCTATCGTCCCCTCGTGCTAAGGAAAACTGCTATCTCCAGCCGCCGCTTTTCTTCCTCTCCTGCTGGCTGATTGCTGCGACGCATCGCCTACACAAATGTCGGCAGGGCCCCTGGCGCGCGCCAATGCTGGTTCGAAGTCAATTACGTCATGCCCTGGCTTCGCGAGTTCGGTCGCTAACAGGGGCGAGAGCGATTCCTAGGTCGGTGAACTTTCGGGTTCGATTTTCGATACTTTCCCTGAGGATGTCGATGCAGCCGCGCTGTCTGCCGACGATATCGCGCGCGAGCGGATGCTGAAATATATCGATGAACTGCCCTACGACTACTCGCTCACGTCGAGAACAGGGCCTGCGAGGCTTGCGAATTTACGACACGAGGTTGCACGCGCCTGTCACGCAGCGGATGCACCGATCTCGTCTCTAAGCGTCGGAAGCTAGACCCCGGACGAAGGCCCTATGGTGAGATCGATGCCTTCTCGTTCTCATCGACGGAGGCGCTCAAGGTCCGCCAACGCATTTGCGCAGCGGTAGTTACTTGCCTGCAACGTACTCTATGGCCTCGTCGGCATACCGGAGCAATGCTTCTAGCCGAATGACGATTTCCAGGCCGTTCCCAAGCCGTTGCGAAGGTTCAGCACACGGTCGACTAGCGGGTCAGTCCTGATGGCTAAATCCTGGCATAGGGATCGCTGCTGCCTCCCGCTTGAGGTGTTACTACACGCTTTCCTCCGGTGCGGTTCAACCTGATCAACTCTGGCTCTGACGATGGCGTTGCGTCTCGGGTGGGGCCATCAATCCGGCACCGCGAAGATGCCTACTCCTCAAATGCACTAACCGAGGTGTGCGCGGCGCGGTCGAAGTGCGCCCAGATTTCGGCGTCGCCGACCGGCGAGAGTTCGAGGGCGTTAATATATGCCGCAACCAGCGGTAACGGGCGTTCGGGTTCAGCTGGAAGAGCACGTGGCGCACGCGCAGGTGGGGGTGTCCGTGCTCCTGGCTGTACGTGTTCGGACCGCCCTAATACAGTTCCAGGAAACCGGGAGACGTTGGGTCGCTCCCTCAAGGCCGGGCTGTTCCGGATACATCGGCAGCAGCACCTCATCGTTGGCGATCCCGACGTAGAGCTCACGAACGAGCTTCTCGAAGGTGCTGAGGGCTACAGACCGCGCAGCTTCTCTCGCAGCTGGTCAACAGTGGGTGCGCCGGCAAAGCCATCCGGGGTGACATAGCGGCGGCAGGCAAGCCCGAACGGGGCATCCGCCTGGGCAAAGGGATCCACACCATCGAAGAGGATGCTCGGTGACCCGCGGAACCCCACGCGCTCAGCTTCTTCGACCGTGTCGACCAGGTGTCGCGACACCGTGATCTCCGGGAACTCTTGTACGAGTTCGGTGATGTGCTGATCGGCAACCTTCCAGTTGGGGCAGCTCTCGAAGTATTGCAGCGTGATCTCCATACCCTCACGGTAACCCCTGACGTGCGCGGGAAGCCGAAACGTTGACCAATGCCGCGACCGAGCGCAGAAGCCACAAACGTGACGACGAACATCCAATATCACCTTTAGGGCGGCTAAAGTAGATTTAGCGCACCAGTCACCTACGTTAGGAGCAGTTCTCATGGCCTTCTTCGTTGACCTGCTCTGGAACCCTCAGGATGCCGCACACCTCAGTCGCAAAGACCGAGCGCCCGGTCGCTACCGTGCCTACGTGCCCGATGAACTGGGGGAGCAGCTTCCTCAGCTCGGCCAAGAAGCCCAGCAAGCGGCAGAAGATGCGCTCGCGGTTCTCTCCCGCGCCGACGAGAGAATCGGCGCACGCGGTGGGTACCTCAACCACCTGCTGATCCGCTCCGAAAGCATCTCCTCATCCTGGATCGAAGGCAACCGGGTCACCCCCAAGAAACTTGCGATCGCAGAATTACTCCAACACGGAACCCGCGTTGCCTTGGATGTTGTGGCCAACGTCCGCGCCACGGAGGAAGCAATCGCCTCTCTCGCCGACCGAGAACGCCCCGTCACGACGGCTGACCTTGAACAGCTGCAGCACGTGATTGAACCCGGGTTAGACGAGGGTTTGCGCACCGAGCAGAACTGGGTGGGCGGAGCCGGCTGGAGCCCGCTCCGCGCCGACTTTGTACCCCCGCCAGAATCTGAAGTGCGACGGCTCGTCGACGATCTCAGCCGTTTCGTGACCGCAACCCACGGGAACCCTGTCGTGCGCGCAGCGATCGCCCATGCGCAATTCGAAACCATTCACTCCTTTATCGACGGCAACGGCCGAACCGGGCGTGCCCTCATCCACACCGTTCTTCGCCGCACGGATGCTCTCAGAAACACCCTCATCCCCATCAGCACTGTCTTCGCCGGCGACGTCAATGACTACGTAGCAGGGCTCACCGCGTACCGAAAAGACCCACCCCGACTGGATGACTGGATCATCGCATTCGCGAACGCCGCCGAGCTTGCCGCAGCAAATGCAGTGCGACTCTCTGACGACATCGCTGCGCTCGATGATGAAATCCGAGACGCGTTGGTTCGGTACCGGCAAGCCGAAGGTGTCTCGCCGGCAACGCCTCGCCGCGATGCCGTCATCCTGCGCATTCTCGACGCGTTAGCCACCGAACCAGTGCTCACGATCGAAACGGTCGCAGCGCGGCACCGCGTTTCTCCCGCCGCGGCGCACCGAGCACTCGTGCAACTCGCGGAAGCTGGCATCCTGGGCCGCAACAAGGACCACAAAGGCAAGCTGATTTGCTGGACCGCCGACCGACACCTAGCGCTCGTCGCGCTCACCGAACGCAGCAACCGAGTCGGCGGCGGAGACACCGAACACCAACGCCCGCGCCGCGGCCCGGACGCGCCAGACCCGACACAGACTGGGTTGCTGCGAGCGAACCCGAAGGATCACGCGACTCCAGAGTTACGTCGTTCGTTGATCAGAACTCGCAGATCTCGGTGAGCTCATCCGACAGCAGGACCGTGTGGAGGAGATCGCGCAGATCGTCGGCGTCAACCGAGATGTCGTGGCTGCTCTACCGCGATTGACCGTCTAAACGGTTCATCCCTGCTACTCGTCCGTAGTAGTTTCGAAGACCTGATAGGTGACGCGCTGTTCATCTTCGTCGGCATACGCGCTAACAGTGATCTGGTAGGCGTCGTTGGAGAACATGCCCATGATCAGGTAGGAGTCACTCCACAGGCTCTCCTCGAACCCCGCGTCAACAATCGTCTTCCGCGCCGCGTTGACAGACGATCTTGCGTCATCGACGATGAAAGTCACCGTCCATGTTTGTTGGCCATCGATCGTGAGGCCAACAGCCGCTTCAATGTTTCCGTCGACGATCGGCACCTCGTCCGGAAAGTCCTCGGGCATCGTTCCGTCGGCATCGATGTCTATATCGCTCCCCGTGGCTCCTTCAATAAGCTTTTCTGCACCCTCTTCAGCGATGCCACTGCCGATCTTGTCAGTTAGCTGGTCAATGGGGTTGGCAAAGCACCCGCTGAGCGACAGAGTTGTCGCCAGAGCTACCGCCACGATTGTGGACTTGGTTAAGGTGGTGTGTGTTGTCATAGCTGCCGGCGGGCCGGACCCTCTTTTCTCATTGATGATCGCTGATCCTGTAGCGCGGCGCCGCCTTCAATTTCCGAACCAACGGCAGCGCCAGTAGCTTCCAGCACACCATCTAGCGCTCACAACTCGCTCACACAGGGCTGATCCAGTGTTGAAGGCTGCAGGTGGTCGCTCACAGGCAAACGGACGAAGGCACAAGACTGTTGCGCATCCGCTGAGGGCGACGCCTGAACTGAACACGAGCGCTAAGGACTAGGCGCGAGTGAATGTTGTCCGTTCTTCATCGTTGCCTTTCTAGAGACTGATTTGGTGCTCACTGCGTGCGCAGGGTGTAGTGAATGCTGGTGTCGGCATCGGTCGTGCGCTCGGGGCCGACAGCGACAACGAGGGAGTATCCAGGCTTCTGGGCCCTGCTGATGGTGTTGGAGCCTTCCACCGATCTATCGATAAGTTCCCAATCTGAGTCCTCGAACTGATCTCTGACGACCATATTGACGATGGTCAGTGCGTGACCGGTGACGTACTCACCCACGAAAAACTGATCGGTTCCCGTGACGGCGGCCACCTCGAGCGCACACGGATAGAAAGGAACATCGAGAGTGGAAAGGTTCTGGGGGATCGGCGCCTCATCGGTGAACTCGGTGTCACCGCAGGCCACGGTGCCGCCGAGGTCTTGCGACTTCAGCGCGGGGTCAGCCAGAACCTCAGCATCATCGCTCGAAGCGTCAGGACTCACCGACGTGGCCGAATCTGACGGGGTTGACGCATCAGACGACGCACCGTCGCCCGATGCACATGCCGCGCTGCTGAGTATGACTACGGTCCCGAGGACGAGGCCCCGCCACAAGGCTCCAGCTGAAGATCGATGCATGATGCCCTTCACTATTAGTCCGCGAACAAATGCTGATCCTCAAGGCAACCCGATGCCACTCACATTCCGCTCACACTTTATTGCCGCTGGGCAGCGCAGACCGGCGTGAGCCGAATGTGGGCGTCGGCTGGTGGAATATCAGATGATGTCGCTCATCAGCGGACAGCGCTTCACAGAATCCCACTGCAGCAGCATCTTAAAGAACGCGGCCATCGTGTCTCAATGAAGAGCAAGGGTGCACCGCACCGGACGATCAACGTCGCAGGATCAAGCTACCCACGAGACCAGAGCAGGCTTTTCGGTGAGCAACTGCGCGACGGCGGAACGCTGATGTTTCAATCGGTCTGGCAGATCCTCAGTGCCGGAACTCGCGATCAAGGACACCCAAGTATCCGCCGCGGTTGCTACGAGCCCCAGTTCATGTGCCTCGCGAGCAATCTTGTTGAGTTCGGTCGCGTCCCCAGCGACAGTTGCTTCACCGTGACGCAAGAGCAGGGTGAGTAGACCGCCGCCAGCTATAGCATGTGCCTCGCCTAGAACCACCACAGCGTCGTCCATTTTGCAGCCTATGCGGATCGCGCAATGCGCAAGCATCCCAGCAAAGTAGGTGTGCTGTGCCCAGAGCAACCACTGCGCCGTCTCCACCAGAGTGTGTGCCGCCTCTTCGCGATGCCCTTGGGCCCAGGCGATTCGCGCCTCAGCCCAAGCGCGGAGCATTACGACTTTGGGGTCGCTGGACGCCGCCGTGGGAATGCGATCGAACATGACTCGCGACTCCGCGCCAGGGTGCCCTGCGGCCAGAGCGCTTGCCGCAGTGAGTGCTTGTGCAGCGGGGAGGAGACCGGTCGTATCACGCCATTCGAGGTGCCCGACGGCAGACAAAGCAAGTGCGTGCGCCTGCGACGCATCCCCGGAAAGCAACTCGCTGAAACCGAGCGCATACTCCCACTGCCCCAGCGACTCAAGGGCACGGGTGCTAGCCTCAACGATCTTCTGCCGAAGTCGATGCTGAGCCGCAACAACGTCACCCGAGTTGGACAAAGCCATAATCTCGGTAAGGGCGATGAGGGCAGCGCCACCGGGAACCAAATCGATGGTTTCTTCGGGAATCTGGTGAAGGTGCGCGAGTGCCCGATGAGTTTCATCAAGCGGGCCTGTGATCACTCCTGAAACGCCGACGATCATCAGCCCCGAAGCATCCGCAACATCGGAGGTTATCGAGGGAGGCGGCATAACCTTGCCGCCCATCCCTGCCACCGCAGACCAGCGCATCCGGCCGCGGTGAAGTTGAGCTAATTCGCCCGGCGCTTCGACCACGCTGAGCGCTCGTTCGACAATTTCTAGTGCGCTCCTTGGGTTCTGAAGCCGAAGACCGCTGTGCTGCGCATGAGCCAACGCGACGGCCGTGATTTCAGCCTCGGAAGCAGCGTAACGGTGTGCGTTGCCAAAATGAGCGTCAGCAGCATCCAACATTCTTAGTGCCGAAACCGCGAGTCCGGCGAGCCTGTACGCGTGAACATTCTTGGGATCCTGTGTGATCACGGCTTCGAGAGCTCGGAGGGCGAGACGTTCATCGAACGCTCCAAGGGCCATTTCGGCAAGCGCCATCGTCGCAGGGATATCTACAGGGTCGCCAAGATCGAGCGCCAGAATATGAGCACGGAGTTGCGCCCGTGGCATGTCTGAGGCTAAATCGCTCTTCAGAACTTGCACAACTTCGCGGGTGAGGTCCTTCCACAAAGCTTTCGAGAATCGGGCGCGAAGAACCTCAGACTCCAGTGGATTCGTGAGGCGCCACCGCCCGCCATCGGACAACACCAGCACATCTGCGCGCGCCAGAATACGTCGCTGCGCAGCCCCCAGAGCCTCACCGGGATATTCGCCGGCGATAGCCACTAGCGCCGCGGCTTCCACACTCGCATCCTCGAGCCCGTCGAACCGCGCGCCAACCAGTTGCGCTAGCCGAGGCGACGGGACGGGATTTCCCCGCAGTTCCCAGCAGTGTTCGGTCTGCACTAATAGCCCGTCCGTCAGCGAACCGGCGATGATCTCGCGCACATGAAAAGGGTTACCCGCGGCAGCGTCGAGGATGCTCAACCGCGAGTCAGGCGTCAGAGGTCCTCCGGTGATACCGACGGCCAGCTCGTAGGCCTCCACGTCGCTCAGCTTCTGGACTGAGACCTCAGTGAGTTCGCCGCTGTCGTACAGAGTTCGTATCTCGGCCGGAGCATCGGTCAGGCTCCGCGTGACCAAGATCGTCGGGACACGAGAGGTGCTGATGAGCTGAGTAACGACGAAGAGGGACGACTCATCTAACAGATTCACATTGTCGACGAGCAGAACCGTAGTTGATCGGTGACGAGTGAAAGAATCGATCAAGGCGGCAGGCGTTCTCCATCCCTCTGAGAAGGAACCCGCAGTACCGGCAAAAACTCCGAGCGGTATCGAACGGCTGAGCGTGCTTGCGGACAAAAATGGTGCCAGACAGTGCTGAGCCTCGAACCGTGCCCGAACTGCCCGGAGCAGATGGGTCTTCCCGATTCCTGCAGGTCCGGTGACAATCAATGCTCGGTGCTGCTTCACTAAAGTCGCGAGCGTATCCGTGTCATTCGAGCTCAAAGTCACGCCTATGGAGGGAGGTCGCCCAAGTTCCCTGTTGATGGGTGAGAAGACCGGCGTTGCTACCGGGAGGCGTAAGAGCGATTCTGACGGCTGTTCTTGCAGAATGCGCACATGCAGCTGCCCAAGTTCGCCACTAGGCTCCACACCGAGCCGATCGGTGGACATCGCGCGGGCGCGCGCAAACACGTCGAGAGCCTCTTGCGCGCGACCACGTCGATACAGCGCAGTCATCAACTGACCCCAGTGCCGCTCAAGCAGGGGACTCTCCTCGACCAGCGCGGCAAGTTCAGGAATAGCAGTGGACTCGCGGCCAAGTGAAAGATCGATATCGATGCGATCTGCCAGCGCCGAAGCCCGCAATTTCTCAAGTCGTGCTGATTCTGCCTGAAGCGCCAAGGATTCTGGTAAATCAGCGAAAGCGGCCCCGCGCCATAGCTCGAGCGCCTCGTGAAAACGTTCAGATGCCTGGACGAGACCACCGTCGGCGAGAAGCCAGCCGCCTTCTTCCGTCAGATTCTCGAAACGCATTGTGTCAGTGTGAAAACCTGTCGGGGCAAGACTGTAACCCCCGTTAACGAACCCAATATCGAGCGAAGGAAGAGCTGACCTCAACCGAGACACGCGCGCTTGTAACGCATGAGCAGGATCACGAGGAGCAGTCTCATCCCACAAATCACCGCACAATCGGGATGGAGAAAGAGGGCGGCCTCGAGCAACGACCAGCTGAGCGAGAAGTGCTTGCTGCTTGGCTCCACCGAGACGGTAACTGTGCCCATCCCGATGAACTTCTACCGGCCCGAGAACGAGGATATCCAGCATCAGCACACCCCCCAACCGTCGCGCGTGAGATCAGGCTAGCAAAGTTCAACTGCCCTTAGGCGGAAAGGCGGCCACGACCTCGATTGGCCCACTCCTTAGCAGCGGCTATTCCTCAAACGTGTTGACCATGGCGTGCGCGGCACGGTCGAGGTATGCCCAGATTTCGGCGTCGTAGAGCGGCGGCAATTCGAGAGTGTCGAGAGCGTTGCGCATGTGGTGCAACCAGCGGTCACGGGCATCCGGGTTCACATTGAAGGGCATGTGGCGCTGGCGTAGGCGGGGTGTCCGCGTTCCTGGCTGTACGTGTTCGGGCCGCCCCAATACTGTTCCAGAAAACCTGTCAGCCGCTGGATAGCACCCTCAAGGTCGGGCTGCTCCGGGTACATCGGCAGCAGCACCTCGTCGGTGGCCACGCCCACGTAGAACTCGCGCACGAGCTTCTCGAACGTGGTGCGACCGCCGATGAGTTCTCACATCGAGTCGGCCGGAGCATCCGGAGTCACTGCCGGCTTCGCAATGATGCGAATCTTGGGGCGCTTCGCGGGCTCAGCTGCATTGTGTGGGTTGGGGTGGTCCGAGCCGACAGCGATACCGTGAATAGAAGGGACCGCGTGCCGGCCGCGGGCGCTGCGTGCGCTATATGTTGGGTCTAGACGCAATTCTCCGGAATAATTCGGCAGCACCGCTCGCACTCCCGTCGCAGAGTCGTGCGTGACGCTCAGCGTTCCTCTTGGTAATTAGGTCACTTTCTCGAACGTTATGTAGACAGGCTCGGGTGTCTCTTTGTTCATTAGATAATCGTGCTCGACCCGGGCGCTGCTGAGACCACACGCAATGGGTTTTGTGTATCCATACTTGGCTTGTGTTCCGGACCCGGTCAGGACATAGCCGGGCGGCGGGACGATCGTGACTCTGGCCCACCCTCGGAAGTTTGCTGGCCCGGCCGTGCAAGGACTGGCGGCATTCTGCTTAACTTTTGGGCCGACTCCGACTTTGGGATCGCTTGGCCAAACGAACAATGGGCTAACTCGCTCGAGCTCAGTGCGAAGCGTGATCGAAGACATCGCCATCGGGCAAGTGACCTCGGCTGTGACGTTTATCGTTCCTTTGACGTGATGGGAGCCATGCGGATTATCAACTCGCAGTTCGCACTTGAGGGCGGGTGCGGCGTTTGCGGGGGTGGCCACTACTCCACTAACCGTCAGCACGAGAGCGACCAAGAGTGCTGCCGATAGCTGTGCTCTCCAACTGTTCAATCGTTTTCCTTTCTCAAGAAATGCTCAATAACTGAAAGAAGTAAAACTCAAGAGCGCTATGCTGTCAAGCATGAAAGCAGAGCCCACCGTGCATAGCGAAGCATTCGAAGAACTCGAACGTCCGGCCTATCGCGTCAACTATTGGGAACGCCCCGGCTCTTCCGCGTCAGGGTGGAATCTAGACGCATGGATAGTTTTCGACGCAGCAGACGTCGACGAAGCATCCCAATGGGTAAAGGATCACGCCAACGGGCGCCGATACGAACTATTTGTCGAAACGGTAGGGGAGGTCTACTCGGGCTTCGAAGAACCTCGGGCAGCGAACCTTGTTCGGCTGGCCGGGAGCAATCCCAACGATCCCCGAAACGAAGACGCCTAACTACTCATCGAACGTGTTGACCATGGCGTGCGCGGCACGGTCGAGGTACGCCCACATTTCGGCGTCGTAGAGCGGCGGCAACTCGAGAGTGTCGAGAGCGTTGCGCATGTGATGTAGCCAGCGGTCGCGGGCATCCGGGTTCACCTTGAAGGGCATGTGGCGCTGGCGCAGGCGGGGGTGTCCGCGTTCCTGGCTGTACGTGTTCGGGCCGCCCCAATACTGTTCCAAGAAACCGGTCAGGCGCTGGATGGCGCCCTCAAGGTCGGGCTGCTCCGGGTACATCGGCAGCAGCACCTCATCCGTCGCCACGCCCACGTAGAACTCGCGCACGAGCTTCTCGAACGTGGTGCGACCGCCGATGAGTTCCCACATCGAGTCGGCCGGAGCATCCGGAGTCACTGCCGGCTTCGCAATGATGCGAATCTTGGGGCGCTTCGCGGGCTCAGTCGCATTCGCACCCTCGGCCTCGTTCTCGGACCCGGCACTGGCACCAGCCGCGCGCTCATCGCCAGCCACATTCTCGGATTCGGTCATTTCTTCGGCTTCTCCTCGGGAAAACTCAGGGGCACCGGACGGGTGCGGGGTGGTCGTGCACCGCGCACACTTGCGGCACCCTCAAAGCCACTCAACACGATCGACTTCAATGCGGGAAGTTTGACACCCGCCTCATCCAAATCCTTCTTCAAACGAGCCCGCAGCTCGCGAGCAACATCATCCTTCGTCGCGGATGCCGTCTTCACCACCAGACGAACAACCACCGCCTCCGACGAAATAGATTCGATCCCCCAAATCTCGGGCTGCTCCAAGATGCGAGTTGTCCATTTGGGAGTCTTATAGAGGTCAACCGCGGTCTTCAGAATGCGCTCCTGCACGGCATCCACATCGGAGTCATACGGCACAGCCAGATCGATGATCACACGCGCCCAACCCTGCGACATATTGCCCACCCGGGTAATTTCACCGTTGCGCACAAACCACAGGGTTCCGTTCACATCGCGAACCTGAGTGGTGCGGATGTCGACGGACTCGACAACACCAACAGCGGGCCCGAGGTCAACGATGTCGCCCACGCCCAACTGATCCTCGGCCACCATAAAGAGACCATTCAGCACGTCCTTGACCACGTTCTGGGCGCCGAAACCGAGACCGGCACCGGTCGCGGCGGTGATGAGGGCGAAGGCGCCCGTCGCGTTCGGCGCAAAGAGATCGAAGAGCAACAGAAGCACAACAATCACGATGGCAACCGTGATGAGGCTAGAGAGAACTCCGCCGAGGGTCCGGGTGCGCTGAACAACACGCACCGCTGCCAGGGGAGAAGTCAGAAGAACTTGAGTGTCGTGGATGTTCTCTTTGTGCTTCACGCCGTTCACCACGCGGTCAACGACGCGCTTGATAACGAACAGCAGAATGAAGCGAAGAACCCACGCGCCAGCGATGATGACGACGCCTTTGAGCAGCGTCGAGCCCTCGTAGAACGCGAGCACAGCGGCCCACAAACCGCCTATCGTGAAATCTTCCATGCTGGGAGCCTAGCGAGCGACTGCTGAATAGTCGCCGCTAGGCTCCCGCACGACCACCCGAAGGTAGCTGAAGAGGGTTAGGAGTTGTCGCGAGCCTGAACGATCAGCGCACGCTCAACACCCGCAAGGTTCTCCACGATGATGCGGCGCAGGGCCGGCACATCGGGGTTCGCCTCAAGCCAGGCGTTCGTGGCAACCACGAGTCCCTGGTTTGCCAACGGTGCGGGGTAGAGGCCACGCAGAACCGTCTCCGCGATCGAGTAGCTACGGTTCGTCCACACATCGTTGATCGCCTCGAAGTACGGAGCCACAAAGGCTTCCAGCACAGCGGGGTCGTTCACGTGGGTGTAGCCCATCGTCACGTTACGCACGATCGCGTTCGGCGCCTTGTCACTCTTCACGAGCGAATCAAACGCAGCCTGCTTGCCAGCTTCAGTCGGAATCGTTGCGCGAACCCGAGCCGCAGCCTGCTGGCCGTTCGCCGTCTTGTCCTTAGCGAGAGCCTCATCCACGTCAGCATCACCGGCAGCGCCGTTGAGCACGAGGCCCTCCAGAAGCTCCCAGCTCAGGTCAGTGTCAATCTCGAGTCCCTCGAGCGTGGTCGAACCGCTGAGCAGAGCACGCAGCACCGTGACGTGCTGTTCGGTGGAAGCCACATTCGCGAAGTACTTCACGAACTGGAACTGAGCATCCGATCCAGCCTCAGCACTCTGAGCGAGACCCCAGAGGGTGTCGCCGATCTTCTCGATCGTGGCGGCGCGACGCTCCGGAGCAACGTACTGCTTAGCCACCAAAACCAGCTGCGCAAGCGTGGTGCGGATGGTGGTCGACTCGGTCTCCGACGCAATGTTGCCGAGAACCAGGGCAACATAATCGCTGGCCGGAGTCTCAGCATCGCGAGCAGCATCCCAGGCGGCACCCCACACGATGGCGCGAGCCAGCGGGTCGGTGATGTCAGAGAGGTGCTTCATCGCAACAGCCAGCGACGAGTCATCGAGACGAATCTTCGCGTACGCGAGGTCGTCATCGTTGATCAGGATGAGATCGGGGCGCGTCGTGCCCACGAGCTCGGGAACCTCCGTGCGCTCGCCCTCAACATCGATCTCGATGCGGTGGTGACGAACAAGCTTGCCGTCTTGCAGTGAGTAGTAACCGATTGCGAGACGGTGCGGGCGAATCGTGGGGTAATCGTCGGCTGCGGTCTGAACGATCGCGAAGCTTTCGACGGTTCCGTCTTCGGCAGTCACGACATCCGGACGCAGCGTGTTCACGCCAGCGGTCTCAAGCCAGAGCTTGCTCCACTCCATGAGCTCGCGGCCACTGGTCTTCTCCAGCTCGACCAGCAGGTCGTTGAGCTCGGTGTTGCCGTAGGCGTGCTTCTTGAAGTACGCGGCGACGCCAGCCATGAACGCTTCGAGACCGACCCAGGCAACGAGCTGCTTGAGAATCGAGCCGCCCTTGGCGTAGGTGATGCCGTCGAAGTTGACGAGAACATCATCGAGGTCGTTGATCGAGGCGTAGACGGGGTGGGTAGAGGGAAGCTGGTCCTGCTTGTAGGCCCAGCTCTTCTCCATAGCCGCGAACGTGGTCCATGCTTCGGTCCACTCGGTAGCTTCAGCAGTAGCGATAGTCGATGCCCACTCGGCGAACGACTCGTTGAGCCACAGGTCGTTCCACCACTTCATAGTGACGAGGTCGCCGAACCACATGTGAGCGAGCTCGTGCAAGATCGTGACAACGCGACGTTCCTTGATGGCGTCGGTCACCTTCGAACGGAACACGTAGGTCTCGGTGAACGTGACAGCGCCCGCGTTCTCCATCGCACCCGCGTTGAACTCGGGTACGAACATCTGGTCGTACTTCTCGAAGGGGTACGGGTACTGAAAGTGCTTCTCGAAGTACTCGAAGCCCTGCTTGGTCTTCTCGAAAATGTAGTCAGCATCGAGGTATTCGCTCAGCGACGCACGCGTAAAGATGCCGAGTGGGATGACGCGGCCGTCGCTCGAGGTGAGCTCGTCGCGAACCTCGGCATACGGGCCCGCCACGATCGCGGTGATGTAGCTCGACATGATCTGAGTGGGCGGGAACTCCCACGTGGCATTCTCGCCATCCACTACCGGAGTGGGCGTGGGGGAGTTGCTGATCAGGGCCCAGCGTGCCGGTGCCGTCACCGTGAACTGGAACGTCGACTTGAGGTCAGGCTGCTCGAACACTGCGAACACGCGACGCGAGTCCGGCACCTCGAACTGCGAGTAGAGGTACACCTCGTCGTCAACGGGGTCGACGAAGCGGTGCAGGCCCTCACCGGTGTTGGTGTATTCGGCATCCGCTACAACCTCAAGAACGTTGTTCTCGGCGAGGTTGTCGAGCTGGATGCGCACACCATCGTTCACGGCAGCAACATCAAGAGCGGTGCCATTGAGTGTGACCGAATCAACCGTGCGGGTGATCGAATCAATGAAAGTGGATGCGCCAGCAGTGGCAGTAAAGCGAACAGTCGTGCTGCTCTTAAACGTCTCAGGACCCGTCGTGAGGTCGAGCGCAATCTCATAGCTGTCAACGTTGACAATCGCTTTACGTTCTTGCGCTTCAACTCGGGTGAGGTTCTCTCCGGGCACGTACAACTCCTTCGTTTTGGGGCGGTTTGTGACCGCACCTATCTACCTTATGTCGCGGCCCCTCAAAGTAAGCACTACCGCATGCTCGCGACCCTAGACTGGAGGAATGCGCATCCATATCGCCACCGATCACGCCGGCCTCGAGTTCAGCTCTACCCTGCAGGAGCACCTCACCGCGGCGGGCCACCAGGTCATCGACCACGGCCCCGTCGCCTACGACGCTCTCGACGATTACCCCGGGTTCTGCATCGCCGCAGCGCGCGCGGTGGCAGCCGATCAGACTGCTGGTATCGAATCACTCGGTGTCGTCTTCGGTGGTTCCGGCAACGGTGAGCAAATGGCCGCCAACAAGGTGACGGGCATCCGCGCCGCTCTCGTCTGGAACGACTCGACCGCAGCACTTGCTCGCCAGCACAACGACGCCAACGTCATCTCTATTGGTGCCCGCCAGCACACCGTCGACGAAGCCACGCGCTTTATCGACCTCTTTATCGCGGAGCCCTTCTCGGGCGACGAGCGTCACTCTCGCCGCATCGCCCAGCTTGCCGAATACGAAACCACCGGCGCCATCGCAGCGCACCCCTTCGCCCTCTAATGCCTGAGGGGCATTCCGTACATCGCATTGCGCGCCAGTTCGCGCTGCACTTCGTCGGCAAAACCGTCGCAGTGTCGTCTCCGCAAGGCCGCTTCGCCGCGGGAGCCGAACGCATCGATGGACTGCGGATGCTCAGCGCCAAAGCCGTCGGCAAGCAGATGTTCATCGAATTCGAGCACGACCGCTGGTTGCGCGTGCACCTCGGGCTTTACGGAGCCTGGGATTTCGCGGGCAACTTCACCGCCGACGCCACGACGGCATCCGCCGCCGGTCGCATGGGGCAGACCAATCAGCACGGGACGTTTGTTGATGGTGCGGCTGCTGATAGTGCCGTTGTTGATGGCGCGGCCGCCGCTGGTGCGGCTGGCGGCAGTGTGGACGCTGCTGACGCCGCCGAGCTGAGCAGCGCCGCCGCCGGCGCGGGTAACTCGGTCGTCGGCGAGCACGAAGATTCGCTTGCGAGCATCGGCGCCCCGCGACGCACCCGCTTGCGGATGTCCGAACAAGAGAAGGCATCGGACGACGCGTCAGACTTTCCGCCCGAGCCCATCGGTGCCGTGCGAGTGCGCCTCCTCACGGCAGACACCTGCGCCGACCTGCGGGGGCCCACGGCGTGCCAAGTGCTGAATCCCGATGAGGTGCAGGTCGCGCTCAACAAGCTCGGCCCCGACCCTCTCGTCGATGACAACGGCGAGGCCGAAGAACGATTCGTCGCTACTGTGCACAAAAAGCAGACCGCTATCGGCCTACTGCTGATGGATCAGTCCGTTGTCAGCGGCATCGGCAACGTCTACCGGGCTGAGATTTTGTTCCGCGCCCGCCTCGACCCGCACACACCGGGCAAACTCATCCCCGAAGAGTTGCTGCGCGAACTCTGGCGCGACTGGGCGCACCTGCTCGAAATTGGCGTGCGCACCGGCCAGATGATGACAATGGAAGGTCTCACCGACGAGGACTACACCGCCGCGCTCGCCAATCGCGCTGACCGCCACTGGGTGTACCACCGCGAGGGTCTGCCATGCCGTATCTGCGGTACCAACATCGCGATGGAACTCGCCTCGGCCCGCAAGCTGTACTGGTGCCCGAGCTGCCAAGCACCGCTCGGAGCCTGAGATGCGCCACACCCCGACCTACGTGATCACTGACCCCGCCGAAGTGCGCCGTCTCATCGGCGAGCACCCGTGGGCCACGATCGTCTCACCGACCTCGACCGGCATGGTCGCCTCGCACTATCCGGTCATGCTCGAAAACCGTGACGACCAGATCAGTCTCGTCACGCATTTTGGGCGCCCGGATGACCAACTCCACGAACTGGGTCAGCACGAGGTTCTCGTCATCATCCAAGGACCACACGGCTACATCTCATCGAGTTGGTACCCCGAGGGCGACAACATTCCCACCTGGAACCACGCCACCGCGCACCTCTACGGCACCCCAGAAATCTTGAGCGACGAAGAGAATTTTCGCGTGCTCAGTGAACTTGTTGATCACTTCGAACATCACGTTGAGCATCCGGTATCGCTCAGTGAAGACGAGGCCGGCGCTCGCCGCGCCGCCAAAGGAACTGTCGGGCTCCGCATCGTTGTCGACCGCTTCGATGCCCGTCTGAAAATGAGTCAAAACAAGAAACCTGCCGTACGCGAGCAGATTGTGCACGAACTCAGTGCGAATGGCACGTACAGTAGCCCAGAACTGGCCGCAGAAATGACAAGGGCACGACCGAGTGAAACTGACTAACGCCCGCATCGTCGGCGACGATGCATCCGTTCTGGTCGACGTAACCCTCGCTGAGGGGCGCATCGTCGCCATCGAACCGCACGCCGCTTCGGCTGCTGTTGCCGAGACCGCTCGCAACAAGTCCACACGCGCCGACACCGCAAGCAACGAGACCGTCGGCGACGACACTCCCAGCCCCGAGGTCGTCGACCTCGATGGCCGCTGGATCATGCCCGGCCTCTGGGATCAGCACGTGCACTCCAGCATGTGGGCCCAACAGGCACAACGACTCGACCTGAGCCACACCACGTCAGCGACCGAAGTTGCGGTGACTCTCGCCACCTCCGTGCTTCCTCAATCCGACGGCATCATTGTCGGTCAAGGATTTCGAGATGCCCTGTGGCCAGACCAGCCGACGCGGGCCCTGCTCGATTCGGCAGTCTCAGAAATCGCCGTCGTGCTCGTCAGTGGCGACTTGCACTCCTGCTGGCTCAATAGCCTGGCCCTCGAACGTTTCGGCTTCTACGACCACCCGACCGGCTTTTTGCGCGAAGAAGAAGCCTTCGCTGTCGGAAGTGCGCTCAGCCGTGTTGACCCCGAAATTCTCGATGGCTGGATTCACGACAGCGCCCAAGAGGCAGCCTCGCGCGGCATCGTCGGCATCGTCGATCTCGAAATGACGTGGGAATTCGAAAACTGGCACCGGCGCATGCTCGAAGGTTTCGACCTGTTTCGGGTTCGTGTCGGCGTCTACCCCCGATTCTTAGAGCGGGCGATCTCCGAGGGCCTGGAAACGGGCCAGTACTTGGCGCCGCTGCTCGAAGTTGGGCCGTTCAAAGTCATCACTGATGGCTCGCTCAACACCCGAACCGCCTATTGCATGGAGTCGTACCCCGGCGATGGCGAGAACCGGGGAATGCTGAACATTCCGCCAGACGAACTGATCGACTGGATTCGCACCGCGAGCGATGCCGGCCTTTCACCGGCCGTGCACGCCATTGGTGACGATGCCAATCGCCTCGCCCTCGACGCTTTTGAAGCTGTCGGATGCCGTGGCCGCATTGAGCACGCCCAGTTGCTTTCCCCAGAAGACATCCCGCGCTTCGCCGCTCTCGGAATTGCCGCAAGCGTGCAACCCGAGCACGCGATGGATGACCGTGACGTTGCCGACGCCTACTGGGCAGGGCGCACTCACCGCACCATCGCGCTGCGAGCGTTGCTCGATGCGGGCGCGGAACTGCTGATGGGCTCCGATGCTCCGGTCGCTCCGCTCGACCCGTGGGCAACCATTGCCTCGGCCGTAAGCCGCAGCCGCGATGGGCGCGAGCCGTGGCATCCAGAACAGTGCATCACCGTCGACGAAGCGTTGCGAGCATCCGCCCAATCAACGATCGCGGTTGGCGAAGTCGCCGACATTGTCGTGACACGAAAAAACCCGCTCGACTGCAGCGGTGAAGAACTGCGGGCGATGCGGGTTGATGCGACGATTCTTGATGGTCGCTTCACTCACAACGAGTTGTAAACACAACACATCGCAGGCAAAGCGACCACCAGAAAAGTTACCTGGTGGCGAGGTGGGCGAAGAGGAACCAGCGGTCCTTCTCAAGCCCACGGGCGATCTCAATCGCGACGTCTTCGCTGACCTTGTCGAGCTCACCGAGCTCATCGACTGCGGTGCGCACGGTAACGAGCGTGGCATCGATTGCGGCGATAACCTGAGCAATTACCTCGTCAGACTGCTGAAATCCAGCCGTCATGCTCGGGGTCGTTGCCTTAGCGCCAACAGTCTGGGTGCGGGCATCAATCGGGAGCCCGAGGGCGACAACACGCTCAGCGGCGGTGTCTGCCCATTCTCGGGCGTGGTCGACGATTACGTCGAGAAGTTCGTGTACTGCCTGGAAGTTGGCGCCACGAACGTGCCAGTGAGCCTGCTTGCCATCAATTGACAGGGCTGTGAGGTCGGTAACTACCGGACCCAAAAACTGGGCAACACCCGAGGTGACGTCAGGGTCGGCTGAGGTCTGCGGAACTGCTTTAATCTCGGTCATTTGTGCTCCTTCGTTGTTCTTCAGATACAACGTTACGACTCCGCAAAAATTTCACAAGCAAGCTGAGGCAACACTAACCAACCTCAACCCGTGCACCGGGGGCTAACCCCACTGACGTTCTGTGAGCATCCACGCTATTGCTCGTACCGCGCATTCGCGATCCTCAATAAGGCAAACATCTGCCGCGTGATGCGCGAGACTGAAGCGAGAGACCTATGACGACACAAACCGCAGTGAAACCCCGTAACCCGTACTGGCAGCTCTGGCGCAGTACGCCAAAAGAGGTCCTGTACCTCATCTTGGGGTTCCCGATCGCTATGACCGGCTTTGGTGTTGCCATTTCTCTCGTGGCTACGGGAATTGGAACGCTCGCCGTATTCCTCATCGGATTCTTCGTCATGATCTTGGCGCTGTATGTGGGCCGCGGCTTCGGGCTAGTGCACGTCAACCTGCTGGAGTGGACTGGTCGCAAGAAACTGGAGCGCCCCGACTGGCAAGACGATCGTGCCGCTAGCGGATTCGGTGGCTGGCTGAGAGCAACGCTCGGTAACGCGCACTACTGGCTCTATCTGCTGCACACCACGATTCTGGGATTCGTTCTCACGATCATCACGTGGGCGATCTCGTTCGCGTGGCTCACCGTCTCCCTCGTCGGAGTGATCGGATGGTTCGTTCCCGCTGAGTTCGTCGATACCGAGTCGGATTGGTTCCTCTCTGACTGGGTGTTTGGGTCAATGGGCGTGGATACTCAGGGGTGGAACCTGATCCTGGTCGACAACATAATCGCGTCTGCCGTCAGCCTCATCTTCATCGCGACCCTGCCCTTCGTTACTCGTGGTTTGGTCATGACCCAGTGGTGGCTTGCTCGTGGAACCCTCACGGCGTTCAAGTCGGATGGTCTTCGCCGTGAAGTGGAATCTCTCGAGGCGTCCCGCGGGGCAGCGCTTTCTGCAGAAGGCCACTCGCTTCGTCGCCTTGAGCGCGACATCCACGATGGTCCGCAGCAGCGCCTCGTACGACTACAAATGGATCTTGCGGCAGCCGAACGTCAACTCGATACCAGCCCGGAGCAGGCGCGCGTTCTCTTGAGCGAGGCGCAGGGCCAAGCATCCGAAGCTCTCGAAGAGTTGCGGGCGCTGTCACGCGGCTTTGCGCCGCCGCTGCTGCTCGATCGTGGGCTGGTCGCAGCACTCGAATCGGTCGCGAGCCGATCGACGGTGCCAACACTCGTGAACTCAGAGCTTGCCCCGCAGCTGATCCTTCCGGGCGAAGTCGAACGTGCGTCGTACTTTGTCGTGGCCGAACTGCTCACGAATGTGGCAAAGCACGCCAATGCAACGCGCGCCGACGTGCACCTCAGCATCGAATCATCGAAAGAGCGCGATTGGCTTCTCGTGCGGGTCACCGATGACGGCCGAGGTGGCGCGGCAGTGGTGACCGAACATGGCCTGGCGGGGATTGAGGAGCGTGTTCGCGGTGTCGGCGGCAGCCTCGATATCGAGAGCCCCGACGGCGGACCAACCGTGGTCACCGCTCGTCTACCTCTTCCTAAGCCGAGTGCAGAACGGCCGCCCGTTGCCCTCTAGTCTTGAGCGCATGAGCCCTTTACGTGTTGCCGTCGCCGACGATTCGGTCCTGCTCCGTGAAGGGCTCGTGCGGGTGCTCATCGAGGCAGGATTCGATGTTGTCGGTGCTTTCGGCGACGCGGATGAGCTGCTTGCGAACCTCGATGACTGTGCCCCAGATCTTGTGGTGCTCGACGTTCGGATGCCGCCCACTTTTCGTGATGAAGGCGTGCGAGCCGCAATTCAGTTGCGTCACCTCCGCCCGCAGATTGGCATCCTGTTGCTGTCGCAGTATGTCGAGGTTGTCTACGCGCAAGAGTTGTTGTCGTCGGGGCGTGGTGGTGTCGGCTATCTGTTGAAGGATCGCGTTGCGTCGCTCGATGAGCTGCGGGATGCCGTTGAACGCATTTCTGCCGGCAGCACGGTGCTCGACCCGGAGGTTGTGGCGCAACTGGTGGGTCGCCGTCAGGATCCGTTGATGACGTTGACTCCGCGCGAGCACGAGGTCATGACTCTTGTCGCTGAGGGGCGCACGAATGCGGCGATCGCGAAGCAGCTGGTGATCGGTGTCGGGGCGGTCGAGAAGAACGTCACATCGATCTTTCAGAAGCTGAATCTTGAGGATTCCGGCAGCGACCACCGTCGTGTGCTTGCCGTGCTCACCTGGCTGCAGCGCTAGCGCCACTCGATTCTTGCCTAACGCAGGGCGCTGAAGCGTGTGTTGAGTGTCTTGAGATCCCGGATGCGCCGCTCGAGCGTGATGCCGAGGAACAACACGATTGCTCCACCGATGACCGCCCACATCCACCAGACGGTCAGCTGGTAGAGGCTGACGAGCGCTGGTGCGAAAGTATGCACGGCGTGAATCAGCACGACGATTGTGGCGATGAGCAGTGGGGCTTTGAGCTTCTGCCACGCTCCCGCAACAATGATGAGCACGCAGACGATGCCGAGCGCGACGATGCGCCACTGAGTGTTGAGACTGCCAGTGTTGATAAAAGTGGCGACGAGACTCGGCACCAACACGACGAGCAGCCCGGGTGTTAGCCAGGTCAGACTCCGGGCTTCAGCGTTGTGGGCGAGACGCACACTGCCGTGAACGATGAGCGCGGTGCCGAATATTACGGTGATCCACTCGATGGGGTGCACGACGAAACCGATGAGTGCAAGGACTCCAACGATAATCGCGAGCCCGCTGCTGAGGTGGCTCAACCGCGGGGTGAAAGGGGTGTCTCTCTGCCAGTTGCCGGCGATGAGAAGCAGACCGCCAAGGGCGACAAGGGTGATGGCGCGGATGCTATCGAGCGGCACATCGCGCATGGTGGCAGCAACAAGAACCACAGTTTCTACGCTGTAGAGCAACACGATTGCGGCTCCGAGGAGAACTTCGTTCGTGATGGACCAACGTGCGTTGTCGGATTCGCTGGGGAACTCTGCGGCGGCGAGACCGAAGCTTGCGAGCACCAGTATGGCCACAGCGCCGAGCAACCACAGGTCTAGTTCGATCGTTGCACTGCGGTTCTCGAGAACTATCGTGACGCCGCGAGAGGCAATGGCGGTAACTACTCCCAGGGCGGATGCCACGATGGTGACTCCGCGGAAGCGGGTGAAGTGGCCCCGGAGCTCAGCGAACGACGCGATAAGTAGAAGTGCAGCGCTGAGTCCAGCGATCACGAGACTGCGCAGTTCTGTTCCGCTCGCTGAGTTGAGTGCGAGGGGAAGAATAGCAATCAGTAGCCCGACGAGAACGATCACGGGTGCAGATTTCATCCGGGGCTCGCGAGCTTCGGCTCGGGCGGTGAAGATGGCGATGGTGAGTATGGTGGCGGCGAGGGGCAGTACGTAGGCTTCGAGGGCGTCGACGTGGTTTTGGTCGAGGCGTAGCCAGAGTGCCCAGGTGGCGAAGGTGACGGCGGCCCAGATGATGTGGCGGCGTGGGGATTGTGATCCGAAGATGCCGTCGGCGGAGATGGATGCTAGCAGCAGGGTGATGGAGACCAGTAGTGCGATCAGCCAGTGGGTTTGGTGGGGTTGAAGGATGGCGCTTGTGGTGGTGATGGCGGCGACGGTGAGTGCGCTGAGTTCGGCGGTGCGGCGAATGAGTGGGTGTTGTTGGCGTACGCGCAGGGTCATGCTGAGGGTGGCAACCAGAATGGATGCCGTGGCCGGCGCAAGTTGAATCGCGATCTCGCCGAGACCAATCACTCGACTCGCACTATCTAAGGTCCACACTGTCGCTGGTGCGATGACGACCGCGGCCACGAGTTTTTCGAGTGCTGACCCTTTTTCGCGCGGAACGAGTCGCGTGCCGAGATTGAACATGGTGACGCTGAGCGCGGTGACAAAGATCGCACCGACGATCAGGCTGATCAGGCTGAGATTTAGCGCTAGGGGCGCAGTGGGCAATGGCGCACCGCCCGCTGTTGCGATCCATAGGGAGGCGCCCGAGAGTGCGGTGGTGAGGAATCCGATCCACCACAGCATCCGCCGTTCTCCGTCAGCGAGCTCGCGTGTGTGGGGCCACAGCGAGCGGGCAATGATGATGACCGAGATGATGGCTACGGTGATCCATGATTCGAGCGGGTTGGGATTCGCGGTGGTGAGGTTGAACTGCAGTTGTTCACCGATTCCGCCCGCTGCCACAATGAAAATGAGAGTGGCGATGCCCAACATGGTGGCCCGCACGGCTGGTGCGTTAACGAGGTAGCGGGCGACGAAGAGCACGACTCCTGTCGCGATGCTGGCAAGAAGCCACGTCTCGTGGCTTGACCGCCCGGAGGTGTAGGCGAGTGCGAGTGTTATTGCGCCGCCGGCGGCGATAATGAGGTGGCTTGCGCGTGATGCCTGATGGCGGCGACCGATCCCGATGATGGCGACAGCGGCTGCGGATAGTGCGAGCCAGGTGGCGACTGCTGCGAATAGTGTGCCGGCTAGCGGCGCGCTCAAGGCGAGCGCGGCTCCAGCCAGGGCGAGAACAAGGTGAGTGCGGGGACGAAGTTGGCCGGTGGCCCACCACCCGAGCGCCAAGATGACGGGGACGCAGAGAAGCGCAACTTGGGGCCACCCGTTGTCGACAGTATCGAAAGCGATGTTTCCGGGGGTCGTTCGGCGCAATGGCCACGCTGAGACGTACTCCAACGCCACGGTCAGGGAAGTCGCAAAGGGTGCAATCAGTGCGATTGCGGCAACAGCCCAGACACCAAGGGATGCCCAGAAGGTGGCGGTGCGCACGTCGCGCGAAAATTTGAGTCCGCTACTTTCGGTGAGTACCGCGAGCGTCGTGAGCGTTGCCACTACGGCGAACACGGTTATGGCAGGGGCGCCGACCAGTCTCTGGCCCGAAATCGCATCTGCGACGAGATTCCACAGTGCCCAAGCAACGAGAACACCCGCGGTGGTTGCGAACAGCTTGCGGATGAAGCGGGTGAACCCTGCACGATAGGCGGCAGCACTGTGAATGGCTGCGGTGGCACCGAGAATGAGTACCCACCCTGCGGTCGACGAGTTGGTGCCCTCGATGAGGTCGAAGAACGAACTTGTGAAGCCAAGTGTGAGCGCCAACATCGCGTAGCCGAGAGTGATGCCCCTCTCAGCTCTACCGGGATAGTTATCGTGTGAGGCGGTCAGGTAAATGAGGGCAGCCAGGGAGAGGGCGACCATGGGAACAACCAGGGTTGTCTCGAGGGAACTACCGGCTGCGAGCCCAGCCACGAACAAAGCCACCGCTGGCGGGAAGACTACATAACCGATGATGTTGACGAGAGCGATTCTGCTTGCCCGGTGCCAGAATATGAACCCAATCGAGGCGAGCATGAGCGCAGCGCCCCAGTATGCACGCCCGGCAAGGTCTCCGATCACCAGCAGGTCGTTGGCGCGAACAGCATAGATATCGAGCGCAACTAAAACGACCGCGAGTGCTGAGAGGGCTTCGGCTGTCGCCGACAGTCCTCGTTTTTTTACGACAGTGGCGCCCACGATGCTTGCGATCGTGATGGTTGCGATGATTGCTGACCGCCAGATCAATCCAAAACTGATAAAGGCGTAGATGAGGAAGAAGATCGCGCCGACCGAGAGCAGTGACACTCCGACGATCAGCAGGATGACTTGGATGCCAACGTGTGAGCGAGCCGGGGGAGCCAGCGCGGTCGCAGAGTTAGGTGGCGGTAGCGTGCCGTCGGCCTGCGATTGCTGAGCGGTCGTCGCTGAGTGGGGCGTCTGCGCGATGTGGGGCGCCGGTGCGACGAGATTTGATTGATTCGCCGGCGAGTGTTCGGTTGCAGCGGTGCTCAGATGCACGGTTGTTGACGAGCTGGATGCAGACAGCGACGAAGGGCTGAACATGTTTACGGCCGTGGCCTCTGCTGCCCGGCGTGTGGCGGCAGTTGCTCGGCGTTCAGCGTCTGCTTCACGAAGCGCTCGCTCTGCGGCAATTGCGCGAGTTGCCGTTGTGGCGATTGCTGCGGCGGCGGCTTCGGCCGCTTTGCTCTGCTCGACGAAAATTCGGGTGCGTTCAGCTTCGGTCTCGAACCGTATTTTGCCGATGAGCTCTAGGCGGCGGTCTAGCGACGCTGCTGCGGCTAGCGACTCTTCCCGTAAAAGAATCGCGTCAGAATGATTGAGGTCGAAGCCGCAGCCTGCGCAAATGAATGAGGGCGGAACCGTCACAAAGCAAGCAGGGCACCGAGCGACGTCAGTGAGATCTTTCGGGCCACGAGGAAAAAGCACATGTCCGACATGCTCAAGAAAGGAACGCGGTGCATCGACCATCTACTCTGGGTTCCTTTCGGGCGGAACCCTCAGAGTAGCGGTGAATAATCCTTAGGAAGCGATTAGTCGAGAAAGTGTGGACTGTTGTTGTGAGTAGCCCTTGGCCGTCTGAATCTCGGGACGAGGCTTTTCAAGGCGGTTCGTCCAGGCTTGGCCATCCCACCAGCGGAGCATGTGGCTACCAGCGGGGTCAGGGTACCAACCGAAAGGGGGAAGCTGAGTTGCAGTGTTAGACATCGGGGAGTCCAAGGTGCCCTGCCGCGGGGGGCGATACGGGTGCGACGAGTGACCCAGCCGCGGAGGATCAGTTCGGGGGAACGGCTAGCCCCAGTATAGGGGGCAACAGAGAATTGTGACAAGGGGTCATTTGTGGGGAGAAGTGACCCAATCTATGGAGCATCCGCGCGTCTTCGACTGCAGTGCCTAGCGTGGGTAAGATGGGGGCGTGAACATCTTCGGCTTCGTAATCTCTTTGGCGCTCTTTGTCGGCGGAATCTACATGATGGGTGAAGCTTTCTACGTAGAGGGCCTCGAATCTGTCGTCTTTATGGGCGGGCTCCTCGTCACGAGCCTCGGTGTGTTCATTCCCGTTCACATCATGAAGCGCATCGACAGCTAACTAGTCATGGCGAGCTTTCTGAGTCGGCTCGCGCCTGTTGTTTTGACCCTTCGCGGCTCAAAACGCATGTTCAGCGATCCGCAAAAGACACTTGAGCGGGTTGAACAACTACGGCAGCGTCCTGCAAAAGCCGTACCGCCAGCATCCATTTCTCGTCACGTAGATGTCACCTCTCGCGTCGTCGACGGATGGACCGTGTTTGACGTTTCTCCGCGTTCGGGAGACAGCATCGCGCGGGCAGTCTTTCTCCACGGCGGCTGCTACGTCTTCGAGATCGATCCGCTGCACTGGAGATTCGTCGCCCAGCTGGTTCGCGAAACCGGGGTAACGATCAGCGTGCCCATCATGCCGCTCGCACCTCAGGGGCAGGCATCCGTCGTGGTCGATAAGGTTGCCAACCTCGTGCAGTCGATCATCGCCGGCGTCGGTGCGCGCAATGTCAGCATTGTTGGTGACTCGTCTGGTGGCGGAATGGCCCTCGCTGTGTCCATGGAGCTGCGCGATCGAAAGCACGAACCGCTGCAGGCGATCGTGTTGTCCGCGCCGTGGCTCGACATCAGCGGAACAGATCCGAAGCTTGCCGAAATTGCGCCAAGCGACCCGTGGCTTGCCGTGCCCGGGACAAAAGCCGCTGGTGCTCTCTATCGCGCAGAGCTGCCCGAGACTGATTGGCGCGTAAGCCCGATCCATGGAGATCTCACCGGGCTTGGCCCAATAACGGTGTTTACGGGAACCCGAGACATCGTTCACGCTGACGCGTTGCGGCTTCTCGCCCGAGCGACCGAGCAAGGAATCTCTCTCGACTTTCACGTGGGAGAAGGCATGATTCACAACTACCCGATCCTGCCGATTCCCGAGGGCGCGGCAGCGCGAGCGATCGTCGCGAAGGCTATTTCATGATCGAGTTTTGAGCTTCGCCTCAGTGCCGGCAGCGCCAGATAGCTTCCGGCAGCGCTAAACGATTCATGGCGGTTAACGACTAAAGGCCGCCTCAATCGAGGCGGCCTTTATCAGCGGAGGGGATACGGAGAATCGAACTCCGGTCATCAGTTTGGAAGACTGAGGCTTTACCATTAAGCTACATCCCCGCTCGGCACCCGATCGTTCTGTGCGCCGAGGAATACTGTACCTGAAACCTGGCGAAGAACGAAGTCGAGATCGCTGGCCGCGTAATTTGCCCCAGTTTTGCTGGGTTGTAGGCGGATAAACGCCGAATGCGCGCCACGAAAGCGGTCGATCTCCGTATCTCGTCAACATTCTGTTCTCGCTCACGCTAGACTTGCCGAGGCCAATTGAGTACCGGCGTGATTTTCTACGTCGCGGTCAGATCTATGTACGGCGCCCGGGGCGTAGCTCAGCTTGGTAGAGCGCTCGGTTTGGGACCGAGAGGTCGCAGGTTCGAATCCTGTCGCCCCGACGAAATACACACAACGAATTACAGGAGTCCACAACGTGAAGACAACCGTTGAGAAGTTGAGCCCGACCCGCGTCAAGCTCAACATTTCGGTCACCCCAGAAGAACTCAAGCCGAGCATTGACCACGCGTACAGCCACATCGCGTCGCAGGTCAACATTCCCGGCTTCCGCAAGGGCAAGGTTCCGCCGCAGCTGGTTGACCAGCGCGTCGGCCGTGAAGAGATTCTCAACCACGCCGTAAGCGACAGCCTCGACGGTTTCTACCGCCAGGCAGTTACCGAAGAAGAGATTCGTGTTCTTGGCCGCCCCGAGGCAGACATTGTCACGTGGCCCGAGGTTAAGGACTTCAGCGGAGAACTCGTTCTCGCTATCGAGGTTGACGTTCGCCCCGAGTTCGATCTTCCTGACTACAGCAAGCTCACCCTCACGGTTGACGCTGCTGAGGCATCCGCCGATGACGTGAAAGACGAACTCGACACCTTGCGTGCTCGCTTCGGCACCCTCGTTACCGTCGAACGCCCCGCTAAGAAGGGCGACTTCGCTCAGCTCGACCTCGTTGCCAAGATTGGCGACACCGAGGTTGACTCGGCATCGAGCATTTCCTACGAACTCGGCTCGGGCGAACTGATCGAGGGCATCGACGAGGCACTTGACTCGCTCAGCGCCGGCGAATCGACAACTTTCGAGTCAGTACTGCTCGGTGGAGACAACGAGGGCGAGACCGCGGTCATCAGCCTGTCGCTTCTCACCGTCAAGGAGCGCGAGCTTCCTGAGGCAGACGACGACTTTGCGCAGATGGCTAGCGAGTTCGACACCATCAAGGAACTCAAGGCCGATCTCAAGGAGCAGGTCAAGCGCTCGAAGGCCTTCGGCCAAGGTGCTGCAGCTCGCGACCAGATCGTTGACGAACTGCTCAAGACTCTTGAGATCCCCGTTCCCGAGAAGCTCGTTGAAGACGAAGTTCACCGTCACCTCGAGAACGAGAACCGCCTCGAAGACGACGAGCACCGCGCTGAAGTTGTTGAAGCCAGCGAAAAGACTTTTCGCTCACAGATCCTCCTCGACTCCATCGTTGAGAAGGAAGAGATCAAGGTCAGCCAAGAAGAGCTCACCTCGTACCTCGTGCAGGGCGCTCAGCAGTACGGCATGGAGCCCGGTGAATTCATCCAGGTTCTCGACAAGAACGGCCAGATTCCCGCGATGGTTGCCGAAGTTGCTCGCAGCAAGGCCCTCGCGGTCGTGCTCAGCAAGGCAAAGGTCGTTGACACCAAGGGCAAGGCAGTAGACGTTTCGGCATTCACCGCCGTAGCAAACGCTGACGTTGTCGAGGATGACGCTGCAGCGGTAGAAGCAGCAGACGAGTCCTAAAACTCAGCTTTATACTCGTGGCCAGCTAGTTATCTAGCTGGCCACGAGTTCGTTAACGGATTATTCGCTCTGGGTGCGAGTCGGGCAGCATATGGTGCCCGAGGAGTAGCCGGCAGCGGGGCAGTGCCCGTGGGCCCCGGAATCTCTCAGTCGGCGAGAAGTTCTGCCGCATAGCCCCGCACTGACCGTTGATAGATCGGCAGGTAATCGGCCAACGCCATCAGCGCTACCGCGACAGCGTGAATGGGATCGCCACGACTCGTCAACGCTAAGGCGAGAAAAGCAGCGGAAGGGCCAGTCCACTCATCGTCTGGATGCTCGTTTAGTTGCTGCTCCAACAGTGCGATCGATTCATCGATGCGACCGAGATTGCGCAAGGTGCTGGCTAACTGGATGGTGGCACGTGGACGCAGCGCGGCATCCAACCCGTTCTCCAAAGCTCGCCGGTACAGCGGTTCGGCTTCAGCCTCGCGACCGGCGTAGTCGCGAGCTCCGGCCGCCTCGAAGAGGGCTTCGGCATCATCGCTCGCGCGTTCAGCAACTAATTCGTCAATGGCGGCAACGACATTGTTTTCTGCCATTGATTCCGCTTGGGACCAGATATCTGCGACTTGATCGCGCCAGTTCTGCTGCATTTTGCGAGCCTACAAGCATCAATCCACGACCCGGTACTTTGCCTAGGGCGAACAAGCCAGAATCGCGCACCGTAACGGGATAGATTCTTATCAAGCGATTACTGAAACGGAGCGCAACAATGGCCCAACCGGCATTGGTCTCAAGTGTTTTTGACCAACTCCTCAAAGATCGCATCATCTGGCTTGGTTCAGAGGTGCGGGACTCAAACGCGAACGAGATCTGCGCAAAGATCTTGCTCCTCGCGGCAGAGGACCCCAAGCGCGACATCTACCTGTACGTCAACTCGCCCGGTGGTTCAATCACCGCGGGTATGGCGATTTACGACACGATGAAGTTCGTTCCGAACGACATCGTCACCGTAGGTATTGGCCTTGCCGCTTCGATGGGGCAGTTCCTGCTCTCGTCAGGCACCAAGGGCAAGCGCTACATCACCCCGAACGCGCGAGTGCTCTTGCACCAGCCGTCCGGCGGATTCGGCGGCACCTCGGCTGACATCCAAACTCAGGCTGGCGTCATCCTCGACATGAAGAAGCGCATGGCTGAACTCACCGCTGAGCAGACCGGCAAGAGCGTTGAGCAGGTTCTCATCGACAACGACCGCGACAACTGGTTCACCGCACGTGAAGCACTTGAGTACGGCTTTGTTGACCACCTGCGCGAGTTCGCGTCCGACGTCGTTGGTGGCGGCGGTACCGAAGAGGGCGCATCCAACAACGACGCCACCAGCAAGAAGGACTAGCAATGACGAATTTCAACCTCGGAGCACAGGCGCCTGCCGGCATTGGTCGTCCGGATGTCGATGCTCGCTACATTCTGCCGACGTTCGAAGAGCGCACGGCCTATGGCTACAAGCGTCAAGACCCGTACGCGAAGTTGTTCGAAGACCGCATCATCTTCTTGGGTGTGCAAATTGACGACGCTTCGGCTGACGACGTCATGGCTCAGCTTCTCGTTCTCGAGAGCCAGGACCCTGATCGCGACATCGTGATGTACATCAACTCACCCGGTGGCTCGTTCACCGCGATGACGGCGATCTACGACACGATGCAGTACATCCGCCCCCACATTCAGACGGTTGTTCTAGGTCAGGCAGCTTCGGCTGCTGCCGTGATCACCGCCGGTGGAACCAAGGGCAAGCGTCTCGCTCTGCCCAACGCTCGCATCATGATTCACCAGCCCGCTGGTGGTTCAGAAGGCTCGAGCCAAGCCTCAGACATTGAGATCCAGGCTCGCGAGATTCTGCGCATGCGCACGTGGCTCGAAGAGACTCTGGCGCACCACTCGAATCGTACGGCCGAGCAGGTCAACAAGGACATCGAGCGCGACAAGATCCTGAGCGCCGCTGACGCTGTTGAGTACGGTCTTATTGACCAGGTGCTCACCAGCCGCAAGACGCTGCCAGCGATCACGAGCTAACAACGCGACACGAACTGGCGGCCCAGCGCCGCTAGTGAGCAAACACAACTGAGGCGATCATCCGAACTATGGATGATCGCCTCAGTTGTTTAATGACCGGCAATATGAGTCAGCGGTCGTTGTCACAAACTAATCGTTTGTGTCGTCAGTTTTCTTGCGTCGCACGGAGATCAAGAAGATCGCCACGGCAGCAACAAGCACCAAAGCAATCGCAGACGCGATCAGCACCACCGTCGACGCATCGACCGTGGAGACCGCATCAGCACTGGAGGATGCTTCGTCTGGTTCCGGTGTGGCCTCGTCGAGAGTTCCTCCACCACACGCAGGGGGAGCGGTGAAGCCCTCCGAGAGCGTTTGGCTGGAATCGGGCTGCCAGTCGAATCCGACCTCTCCCGAGATCGTGTGACCATCTGCAGAGACAACCTGCCACTCCATGCGGTAGTCGCCAGCTGCTCCGAGCGCCGCGCCAGTAGAGAGCGTTGCATCTCGGATGGCGAAGCATCCGTCACCGAAGTATTCTCCCGAATCGTTGGTGATCTGGATGGCGAAGCCGCCAGCATCTCCGGAAAGGTCCAGCAGGGTGTCGTTCGTGGTCACTGAGAATTCAGCCGGCAACTCGGTAATGGTCGAGCCCTCTTCAGGATTGCTCGTAACTAGGTAGTTGTGGGCGTACGCAGGCGCGGCCACGAGCAGCACGAGGGCTGCAATCATGGCCGCGCTGAGCGCAGCGCCGGTGCGAGTAATTCGACGCATTTGAGGAGCTACTTGCTGGTTGGGCGACGGAAGGCGAAGGCCATGACCGCCGCTGCGAGTCCAGCAATGAGTCCAGCAATTCCGAGACCGCGTGCGACAGGGTCACTGCCGTTTGCTGTGTCAGCATTGTCACTTGTCGCCATTTCATCGTGGCTGTCGTCGGCGCCGTTGGCGTCTTCGTCAGTTGCGGCAGCATCGTGATGGTCAACTGGCGCGTCATTGATGTAGAGCACAGGGGCGGGCTTTTCCGCGCCCTCTTCGGTTTCACTCCAGCTCACGACTGAACCATCGGTGTACGTCTGGTCTGCGACGAGCACAATGCTGCCAACGTCGGGTACGGGGCCGAGCGAGACAGGCAAGAGCAGAAGCGCACCGTCACCGAGCTCTGAACCAGCCTGGGCCGTCCAGATGATCGACGTCACGGCTTCAGTAACTTCGGCTTCGCCGACCATGACGGGCTCAGGAAGCTCGCTGCGCACAAGCTCGGCGTCCCAACCGGGAACCGGAACAAAGCGCACACTCGTGAACGGGGTGTCGGTGGGCAATTTGAGCTCTACCCGGTTAGTTTTCTCAGTTTCTGACTCATTCGGAACCTTGACCGTGATGAGTGCATACGACCCAGCTTCGGCTTGCCCCGGGTCGATCGATACGTGGGCAATTGCGGCCAATGGGGCAGCAATCGCCAGGGTGGCTCCTGCCGCGAGGGCGAGGGCAGATTTTGTGAAGGCAGCTTTATTGAAAATAGTCATTTCGGTCTCTCTGAAGGGTCGCGAGTGTGCGACGAAAGTAATGGGATGCTGTGCGGGCTAAGCCGCGGTAGTCGCGACGGGTGGGCCGCGATAGCGCATCGTTGAGAGAAAACGGGAGGCAAACGGTGCGAGGTGAAGCACTTGTTCAGGGAGGGGAACACGAGCTGTTCGCACAGCGATCGCGACAACGGGGGTGAGAAGCCGTGCCAGGAACAGCCGTGCCGTGGTGAGAAGACCCCAGAACGCGACCTCGGCGTAACGGAACATGATGATAGTGACAACGGCAGCACCTAGGTGCGAGAGCGACATGACCGAACCGGCACTCTGCGTAACAGAACTGAAGTTCGCCGACATCAGCGACATGTCATGACGTGCAATGCCATCCGGCGCGAGCATAGTGCTGAACAAGGTGTGGTAGAGGGTCTGGCTGACAACGATCGCCACAGTGAGCCGCGCAAGTGACACAGTTCTCCCGGCGAGCAACGTGCACACGGCAACTGAAATGACTAGCGAGATTGCCATGCCAAATAGTGACGGGGAAACTCCACCAGCAAAAAGATGAGAGAGAGCTGCGGCGAGGGTGGCAAAGAAAGCTGCTGCACTTCCACGAAGCACGCGCATGGCACGGGAATGCATGGGGCTCCTTCTCTCATTTGCGGCGAACTCTTAAACTCTAGTTCGTATCCGTGGGCAGATTCGCTTGGTCAGTTGCCCACGGGATGGCCCAAGCTTCGACGCGCCGAAATTCCGCTTGTAATGGTGACAGAGAGTGCCTGAATATCGGGTTAGGCTCGTAATCAAGGTATTTACTCAAGGAGAGGAACCGGCATGGCCCGAATTGGGGAAAGCGCGGACCTGCTCAAGTGTTCCTTCTGCGGCAAAAGCCAAAAGCAGGTACAGCAGCTGATTGCCGGTCCCGGCGTCTATATCTGCGATGAGTGCGTAGATCTGTGTAACGAGATCATTGAAGAGCGACTGGCAGAAGCCGGCGAAGAGGCATCGAGTGAATTCGACCTGCCCAAGCCCCGCGAGATCTATGCGTTCCTTGAGGAATACGTCATTGGCCAAGAGGCAGCCAAACGTGCTCTCTCTGTTGCCGTCTATAACCACTACAAGCGCGTGCGTGCTCGCAACACCATCACGTCGGCTGATGCCCTCATCGATGACGTCGAGATCGCCAAGTCAAACATTCTGTTGATCGGCCCGACCGGTTGCGGAAAAACCTATCTTGCGCAGACTCTCGCCAAGCGACTGAACGTGCCATTCGCCGTTGCGGATGCCACAGCACTGACCGAAGCCGGTTACGTCGGCGAGGATGTTGAAAACATTCTCCTCAAGCTCATTCAGGCCGCTGACTATGACGTCAAGCGTGCCGAGACCGGCATCATTTACATCGACGAGATCGACAAGATCGCCCGCAAGGCGGAAAACCCGTCGATCACTCGCGACGTATCGGGCGAGGGCGTGCAGCAGGCTCTACTCAAGATTTTGGAAGGCACTGTCGCCTCCGTTCCGCCGCAGGGTGGCCGCAAGCATCCGCACCAAGAATTCATTCAGGTCGACACGACGAACGTGCTCTTCATCGTGGCAGGAGCTTTTGCCGGGCTTGAAGAGATCATCTCGAACCGTGCTGGCAAGAAGGGCATCGGCTTCGGCGCCCCGCTCCACAGCAAAGGTGACGACGTTAACCTCTTCGGCGAAGTTCTGCCGGAAGACCTTCACAAGTTTGGTCTGATCCCTGAATTCATCGGTCGGCTCCCCGTGGTCACCACGGTAACCCAGCTCGACCAGGTCGCGCTCATGGACATTCTCACGACGCCCAAGAACGCCCTAGTGCGTCAGTACCAGCGCATGTTCGAGATCGATGGCGTTGAGCTCGAGTTCGAACGTGACGCTTTGGAATCGATCGCGGATCTCGCCGTTCTTCGCCAGACCGGTGCTCGTGGTCTGCGGGCGATCCTCGAAGAAGTTCTCGGACCGATCATGTTCGATGTTCCCTCGGATGAGACTGTTGGTCGCGTGATCGTCACCAAGGCTGCTGTGTTGGAGAATGCCGCACCGACGATCATCCCGCGCGAATTGTTGCGTGAAGAGAAGTCGGCCTAACAGCGCCCTTAGCTTTGTGACGTGATTGCGTGATTGCGTGATCATACGACAGCGCGCTGGTGCGATAACGCGACGCGTCATGACGTCATTGCGTACTGCCGACGCGCGGTTCGCGTTGCGTCAGTGATTGGCGCTGGACAAGTGATGTTCCTGAGGGCGATCACGCTGGGCAAATGGATCGCAGTCAGATTCGGGTAAGGCTGCAATCGGATCGCCCTCAGGGCATCGTGCTAGATGACGTCTAAGAATGAGGGGCTGCGCGGAACGCGACCGGGACTATTCTGCCCTCTGAGTGGTGTTTGCGAAAGGTTTTCACCAATTTTTGTGGATTGGGCACAATAATCCGCTGTCGAGGCCCGGCGTAACGTGCGGAAGCGACAACCGCTTTCGCCCAACGCGGTGCGGGCGTTGCGGCAAGACGGGAGCCAACCGGGCGAGCCCCTTGGGCGTGGTGGCGAAGTGAGGCCGCCGCCACCACACGCACTGGCTAGTTCAGTCCGCGACGATTCAACAGTGGCTGCAATTCGGCGTCTTGACCGCGGAAGTCACGGAATGCTTCGAGCGGATTCTTCGACCCACCAACACCGAGGAGCAGCGCGCGAAAGCGGTCGCCATTGCTGCGCGAAAGTCCGCCATTCGCGGTGAACCATTCAACGGTGTCAGCATCCAAAACTTCACTCCAGATGTAGGAGTAGTAGCCGGCATCGTAGGCAGAATTCGCGAAGATGTGCTGAAAGTACGTGCTCGAGTAGCGTGATGGTACAGCCGGGTTATCGAGGCCAACTGCGGCAAGAGCCTGCGCCTCGAAAGCACTAACATCCGTCACCTCGTCGTCGGCGCCGATACCGTGCCAGGCCTGGTCAATGAGGGCCGCCGCCAGATACTCGCTTGTCAGGAACCCCTCATTGAACGCCGCGCTTGCCTGAAGACGCTCCACAATTTCGTGGGGCATCGGTTCGCCGGTCTCATAGTGCTTGGCATAGTTGTCGAGTACCTCGGGCCAGAGCATCCACATCTCATTCACCTGACTCGGAAACTCGACAAAGTCGCGGTACGTGTTGGTGCCCGCGAACTTGGGGTAAGTGACCCGAGCGAAAAGCCCGTGCAGGGCATGGCCGAACTCGTGGAATAGCGTATTGACCTCGTCGAAAGTAAGGAGTGTCGTTTCGCCCGCTGCTGGCTTCGGCACGTTCAAGTTGTTGGTGACGATAACCGGATGCCCGAGCAGATCAGACTGCGAAATGAGCGAGTTCATCCACGCTCCGCCGCGCTTGGAATCACGAGTGTAGAGATCGAGAGTGTAAAGGCCAACCTCGGTGCCATCCTCATTCGTGACCTCAAAGACACGAACCTCGGGGTGATAGGTGGGCAGGTCATAACGCTCACTGAACGTCACGCCATAGAGCTTGGTCGCCGCAAAGAAAACACCGTCGCGCAGCACCCGCTCGGCCTCGAAATACGGGCGCATCTGGGTCGTGTCGACGTTGTACTTCTCGGCACGTACCTTCTCGGAGTAGAAGGCCCAATCCGCCGCCGTTACCTCGGTGCCCGCCAGCTTTTCAAGTGCTGCGTGTTCTTCGCGAGCGTTGCGTGCCGCCGCTGGAGCGAGCTTGCCGAGCATGTCGGTGACTCGCTGAGGGTTCTGTGCGGTCTCATCAGCGGTAACCCACGCTGCGTGGCTCTCAAAGCCCAAGAGGGCCGCACGCTGAGCACGAACCTGGGCGATCTCGAGAACGAGAGCGCGGTTGTCAAACTTGCCTCCGCGGATGCCGCGTGCACGTGACGCTGCCAAAACACGGCCGCGCACGTCAGCGTTATTCAATACCGAAAGGTGCGGTTGGCTCGTAGGCAAGATGAGGGAAATCAGGTACTTGCCCGTGAGCCCGCGGTCATTCGCCGCACTCGCGGCGGCCGAGATTTCTGACGCACCCAAACCGTCGAGCTCATCAATGCTGTCGAGCACCACGGCAAGATCGTTGGTATCGGCCAACAAGTTTTTCTCGAACTTCGTCGTGAGGCTCGAAAGCCGCGAGTTGTAGTCGCGCAACGTCGCCTTCGCATCCGCGGTAAGGCCCGCGCCGGCAAGCGTGTACTCCGTGAAATAGCGTTCAACTAGGTAGCGAGCTTCGGCATCCAACTCAGTCGACTCAAGACCATCACGGATCGTGCTGATGCGGGCGTAGAGCGCGCTGTCGAGACTGATGGCATCGTTGTGGGCGGCAAGTTTCGGCGCAATGACCTCCTCGAGAGCATCCGACGCTGCATCGCCATCGGCAGAGGTCTTATTGAAAAACACAATCGCGACCCGAGTGAGAAGCTGCCCGCTTGTCTCGAGCGGAATCATGGTGTTTTCGAACGTCGGAGCATCCGCCTGTGAGGTGATCGCCTCAATCTCTGCCAGTTGCTCAGCCATGCCTTTCTCGAACGCGGGCGCATAGTGCTCGTCTTCGATATCGGCAAATGGGGGCATGCCGAAAGGCTGCGTGCTTGGCTCAAAGAAAGGGTTGGTCATGCATCCACTCTATTCTCGTCAGTATGAGTAACGAACGTTATACCCACGGCCATCATGAAAGCGTTTTGAAGTCGCACACGTGGCGCACGATCGCTAATTCGGCGGCGTACTTCGAACCGCACCTTGAGGTGGGGCTATCACTGCTCGATATCGGGTGTGGTCCGGGCACCATCACCGCCGAGTTTGCCGAACGACTGGCACCTGGTCGTGTCGTGGGGCTGGATGCCGCTGCCGCGGTCCTAGAAAAAGCCTCGGCTTTCACCGCCGACAACTTGAGTTTTATTGTGGGCGACGCGTATGCACTGCCGTTCGATGACAACAGTTTCGATCTCGTGCATTCGCACCAGACGTTGCAACATTTGGGTGATCCGGTCGCGGCTCTCGTGGAGATGAAGCGTGTGGCCAAACCGGGTGGGTTGATTGCGGTGCGCGATGTGGACTACGCGGGAACCATTTGCTTCCCCGAGCTGCCGGGACTTCGCGTCTGGGCGGAGCTGTATGACGCCGTGCACCGCAGCAACGGGGGAGAGCCGAACGCCGGGCGTCGGTTGAAGGCGTGGGCGTTCCAGGCCGGGCTGACCGATCTGACGGTCACAGCATCCGTCTGGAACTTCTCGGATGACACCGACCGCGAATGGTGGGGCAGCATGTGGGAGGCGCGAGTGTTGAGTCGGCGTTTGCGTCGGATGCTCTGAGTAAGTTATTCGCGACTCAGGAAGTGTTGCAGCAGATTAGTAGTGCGTGGCGTGAGTGGGCGGATTCGCCCGAGGGATGGATGGCGATGCCGCACGGAGAGATTCTTGCGCGCGTCTAGACGGCGATTGGGGCGAGCTAATGTCTCGCCGGTGCCGGTGCCGGTGCCGGTGCCGGTGCTGTTGACCGATTCACGTCGCTAGCAGCCGACACCGGAGGGGTTCGCGAGACAGTCTTTATCGACGAGCACAGTGGTCGCGTGGCCTGCGGTCGCGGAGAGCGGTGGCGCGACGATGGTGATGGTGCCGACGACGGTCTGCCAGTTGCTGCCGGCGACGCGGTACTCGGCGGCGTAAGTTACGGCAAGCGTGATGCTGTAGTTGCCGGGTTCTTCGTAAACGTGACTGGTGGGGGTCGGGTCGAATTCCGCTATTCGGGACTGGGCCCAGGTTCTGCCGGGATTGCTCGTGGTGGCGGTGTGGCCGTCGCCGTATTGCCAGCGGTAGCTCACCGGGGTGAAGCGAACTTGGGCGGTGCCGCCGAACAGGGTGCCATCAATAATGTGGGCGGATGCGGTGGCGTAGAAGTTGGTGTCGAGGCCAACGATCATCCACTGGTTGGGTTGCATTCCCGCAGTCGGTGGCTGTGGGCGAAAGGTGGCGATGTCGGAGATCGTGATGGGGCCGATGACGCCGGATACGTCGTCGGCCGGGGGAGTCCACGGGACGCACTCGATGCGCTGGATGTCACACCAGGAGTCCTCGACGCTGTCGAGGGTGTTGTCGACCGCGATGTACGCGACGCCGTCGGTGGTGCCGTAGTAGCTGCCGAGGTTAGGTTCGCTGGATCCTGGCACCTGTTGTGTTGCGCCTAACTCGACCGAGTCACCTTCAGCGCTCGATGTTGGACACCCTCCAGCTACGTTAGCTTCGAGGCTGCAGGCATAAACTGGCGTCGCAATGACGAAGACGCTCACTACCGGGGCCGCGAGTAGAAAAAGAATCCCTAGCGCGGAATTAGGTCCTTTCAGCATGCGTCTGTATTCCAGATATCACGCGCAGACACCAGCAACCTCTTCGAATCGGGGTCGAAATCGAAAACTATCTGCATGGTCATAGGGGATAGCGGCTTCTCTGGTCCGATTTTATCGTCACCGCGAAAGATCTCGAGGCCGGATAAATCATCACAGAGATATACCGCGATAACTTCGTAGGGCGAAGCATCTCGCGAGTATCGCTGGAGGACCACTTGATCGAAAGACTCATCTCCGAGAATGTACCTGCCGTCGGAGATGCGCTCTTCGAACTCGAGCAGCAATTCCGCTAGATGGTCACCACTCGCGACGGAGCTAAGCGGGTTCGGATCAGTCGCTTCTCGACGGTAAGTGCCGAGGATGACGCGGATGTACTCCCCGTAAGCCTCTTCAGCCGCAGCCAGCGCCTCTTCGTCGCTCGCGTAGGGCGCAGCGAAGCTCGCGCTCGGCTGGGGCGGTGCTGGTTCGGAGGGAACGCATCCGCTGAGCGTCGCTACGAGGAGCGCACCGATCGAGAGGGTGACGAGATTCGGTAGCCGCATATATTGACGCTAAACGTCGGCCGGGGCGAGGGGGCTCAACTATCCACAGCGAGGAGTTGTGGTTGCCGGCTCCGCGCTCGGTACGCGACCGAGCACGAGAGGCGGGGCCGCTGGCGCGGAGCGGGCAACAGTGAGTTGTGTGGGCTAAGAGGTGGGTTCTTCTACGCTGACGCTGCCGTCAGCGGCTTGGCGCACGGTGGTGCCGTCGTCGAGTTCGGCGACGGGACGCGATTCAAGCCACGTGAGGGTCCACCGCCACGCGTTCGTATCGAGGTGGGCAACATCCGCTTCAACGCCCGCGATTGCCTCGCGCATTGCTGCATCGAGACGTTCGGGTACATCGTCGCCGACCGACCACCGTGTGCCGAGCTGCATTAGACGTTCTTTTCGTACAGGATCCACGACGTGCGGTCAGCGACCTTGTCGTAGAGGCGCTTGGCGCTGTCGTTTTCCTTGTTGGTGATCCAGCGGAGCTTTCCGCCGCCATCTTCTGCCGCCCGGGCAGCGATGTCGTCGATAATCGTCCCGGCAACTCCGGCACCGCGGTGCTCGGGATCAACGTAGAGGTCATCCATAAACCAGCCCCAGGAGGCGGTGAAGGTGTCGGGCAGGCGGCGGTACAGCCCAAATGCGGCTACATGGCCGGGGTCGGGGGCACCCTCAGGAGCTACGGCAACAACTGCGTTCAGCTGTGCTGAGTCATCCATCAACCATTCCCAGACGCCCTGAACGATTTCATCAGTGAATTCGGTTTCGTAGAACACCCCATATTTCACGAAGTGATCTTTCCACTCCTCGAAATCGTCTTTCTGGATGTCGCGGATCGTGTATGAAGGCTTCTCTGAACTCGTCATTCACTCAACAATACGCGGTTTCAGGGTTCGGCGCCGGGGTGGCGCCGAACCCTCAACAGACTTCTAGACAGAAGCCTCAGGTGCAGCCTCAACCAGGACGATGTCGCGAACCTCAATCTCGTCGGCTTCCACGATCGTCAGATCATGGATGCGGCCGACAGCCTTCAGATCGTCGATAGCAGCAGCGATCAATGCTGGGCCCGCGAGAGTGGCCGAGCGCACCTCGGTCTTCTGCGATGCCTTGGCGTCAGTCTTGGCACGACGAATGGTGATGAGCGCCTGGCCGACGGCATGGAACAGTCCGCTCGGCTCAGCGGTGACGCCGAGTTCGTCGGCGGTTGGCCATGATGTTGCGTGAACCGAAGTGTCGTGCGTCCAGCGCCAGACTTCCTCGGTGGCAAAAGGCAGGAACGGCGCGAAGAGGCGCAAGAACACATCAATGGCGGTGTGGAGAGCACGGTTGGCGCTCGCCTGAGCTTCAGGAGTTCCGGCACCATAGGCGCGTTCCTTCACGAGTTCGAGGTAGTCATCACAGAAGGTCCAGAAGAACTTCTCGGTGACTTCGAGAGCCTTCGCGTGATCGAAGTTCTCGAGAGCCGTGGTGGCTTGAGAAACGATCGAAGCAAGCTCGGCGAGCATCTCAAGGTCGAGGGCTTCAGTGACAACCGCAGTCGAGCCCGCAGCAACAGTGGGCGCCGGGAAGGAGTACACGAACTTCGAGGCGTTCAGCACCTTGATCGCGAGGCGGCGACCGATCTTGATCTGCTTCGGGTTCTGCGGGTCAAACGCTGCGTCAGTACCGAGGCGACTGGATGCTGCCCAGTAGCGCACCGCATCCGAACCGTGGTCATCGAGCATGCCCTTAGGGGTAACAACGTTGCCCTTGGACTTGGACATCTTCTTGCGGTCGGGGTCGACGATAAAGCCGGAGATGCCGGCGTTCTTCCACGGCACCGTTCCGTGCTCGAGTTCCGAACGCAGCGCGGTCGAGAACAACCACGTACGGATGATGTCTTGGCCCTGGCTGCGCAGCGAATAGGGGAATACGAGGTTGAAGAGCTCGGGGTCGGTCTCCCAACCACCAGCAATCTGTGGGGTCAACGACGAGGTAGCCCACGTGTCCATGATGTCGAGTTCGCCCTCGAAACCACCGGGAACACCACGCTGGTCTTCCGTGTAGCCGGGGGCGGTATCCGACGATGGGTCAATCGGCAGCGAGGCTTCACTGGGAACAATCGGGGCACCCTTTTCACCGTCGGCATTGAGCTCGTACCAGACGGGGATAGGCACACCGAAGAAACGCTGGCGCGAAATGAGCCAGTCGCCCGTAAGGCCACCCACCCAGTTGTCGTACCGAACCCGCATGTGATCAGGGGTGAAGTTGATTTGCTTGCCAGCCTCGAGCAAACGGCTGCGCAGCTTCTCATCGCGGGCACCATTGCTGATGTACCACTGGCGCGTTGAGATGATCTCGAGAGGCTTGTCGCCCTTCTCGAAGAACTTCACCTGGTGCTGAATCGGCTTGGCGTCGCCAATCATTTCGCCGGATGCCTTCAACAGGTCAACCATTGAGGCTTTCGCGCTGAAGACAGTCTTGCCAGCGAGTTCGGCGTAGGCGGCCTGAGCAGCATCGCCAACAATGACATCGGGAGCGTCGGCAATGATGCGGCCGTCAGCACCGATGATCGTGCGGTTGGGCAGATCAAGCTCTCGCCACCACACAACGTCAGTGACGTCACCGAACGTGCAAATCATCGCGATTCCTGAACCCTTATCTTGCTGAGCAAGATGGTGGGCCAGAATCGGAACCTCAACGCCGAACACGGGCGTCGTGACCATCGAGCCGAAGAGGTGCTTATAGCGCTCGTCGTCGGGGTGTGCCACGAGAGCAACACAGGCCGGCAAAAGCTCGGGGCGCGTCGTCTCGATGTGGATGTCGTCGCCATCCGCCTGATGGAAGGCAAGACGGTGGTAGGCGGCAGGCTGCTCTTTGTCTTCGAGCTCGGCCTGAGCAACAGCGGTGCGGAACGTGACATCCCACAGCGTCGGAGCGAACGCCTGGTAGGCCTCACCACGGTCAAGGTTGCGCAAGAACGCACGCTGCGCGGCACGCTGAGCGTCGTCACCAATGGTGCGGTAGGTGAGGTTCCAGTCAACGCTCAACCCCAGCTGGCGCCAGAGGTCCTCGAACTGCTTCTCGTCTTCGGCAGTCAACGTCTCGCACAGCTGAACGAAGTTGCGACGAGAAATCGGCAACTGCGCGGCAGCCTTCGTCGACTTGCCTTCGCCGCCCTGCTGAGGAGGCTCGAAGCTCTCGTCATAGGGGAGCGTGGGGTCGCAGCGCACCCCGTAATAGTTCTGAACCCGACGCTCGGTGGGCAGACCATTGTCATCCCACCCCATCGGGTAGAAAATCTCCTTGCCACGCATGCGCTGGAAGCGAGTAACCAAGTCCATGTGCGTGTAGCTGAAGACGTGGCCAATGTGCAAGCTTCCGGATGCCGTTGGCGGGGGAGTGTCGACCGAAAATACGCAGTCAGAACCATCCGCCAGTGCCTTCTGGCGATCGAACCGGTACGTGCCCTCGTTCTCCCAGACAGGAGCCCACTTGTCTTCGAGTCCTTCTAGGGCGGGCTTTTCGGGAACGCTCGACGACATAACTTCTCCGGTTCGATATATGCGGCACCGAGTCAAAGAAGAGGTGCCTGAGTGTGAGTGGTGCTCTCAATCGTAACCGACAGCGGCAGGCTAGGGCAGACCCCGACGATAGTTGCGAAGGTGCGCGGTCGACCGTGAGCTACTCCTTGGTGACTGTCACCGTTTTGTGCGTCAAATTGCCGGCGGCGTCTTCGAGAGTGACGGTGTAATACTCGCTCTCTTGCCCGCACTGATAGTTGAAGTAGTACGTGGCGGTAGTCGGCACCTCTTCATAGGGGCCCTCTTTCGCATTCAGGGTTCGCACTCCGAACCACGCGGTAGCGGCGTCGGTGCTGCTCCAGGAGAACGTCATCCGGCTCTCGGGGTTCGCCACGGTGCAGCCCGACGTCGTCGGCGCCGAGAACGTGGCGAATGACGGACTCGCTGTTGTCGGTGGGGGAGCCGTTGTCGGTTCCGGGGCGGGGGCGGGCTCTTCAGCTGGGCTAGTGCTCGGCTCCGGTGAAGGGCTCTCACTCGCAGTGGCCGAAGGAGTAGCGGTCGGCAGCACCGAAACGGGGTCGCTAGAGCTGCGCGTGAACAACAGCGTCAACGCGATAACCACTGCGATCAGCACGAGCCCGGCGACAACTGCCAGAACGATGATGAGCGTGCGAGATTTGCGCTCAGGGTCAGCAGGCGGTTCGGCGGGAGGACCACCAGCGGGAGGACCGCCAGAAGGGGGTGGGGGCGTTCCCCCAGGCGGCATCCCGGCCGCCGGTTCGAAACGCACCGTGGGCGCATCATCGTTTTGAGCATCGAAACGTTCGGTCGGTTGATCGTTACTCATGGCGTCGCTCCAAGACGGGGGATCAGGAAAGCAGTCCAGTGTGGCTGAATCATAACCCCGCCCCGCAGCCGTGTCGAGAGCCGCTCAACAACGGGGCGCGCGTGCGATTCGTGCTCTATCGCGGAGCGAGAACCGAGTTGATTACCCGCTCGACGTAGGGCTCAAAACGTCCACGCTGAGGCCCAACCTGTGCCCACTCTTGAGCGGCAGCCACCACACACGCGATGAGCGAATAGGCCTGAGCGCGAGCGGTTGCCGAATCAACACCGTGATGCTGCGCATAACCACTGAGCAAACGGGCCTGCGTTGCGAAACGGCTCATGGCAGAGGCTTGCAACTCTGCCGCACTGCCAATCAGGTCGTACTGCGTGAGAATAAACGGCACGTGGTGTGACTCCAGCGGGGCAACGGCGACAAGCATTGCCGAGCGGATGGCGTCGGTCACATCAGCAGGCTGCGCCGGCTGATCAGCCAACGCCGTTTTCAGTCGCTCGGTCGCGGCATCCAGCTCCACCCAAAAGACTTCGCCCTTGGCATCGAAATAGTTGAAGAAGGTATTGCGGCTCACTCCAGCGCGGGTAGCGATCTGATCGACCGTTGTGCCCGTGTACCCATTCTCGATAAACAGATCGAAGGCAGACTCTTGCAGCAGTTCGCGGGAGGCGGCGGGCGGGCGGCCACGGGTGGCAGGGCGGGGAGGTGTCACCCAATCATCTTCTCACTCGAGGCAGGGCTGCGAGAAGGGACCGAGTGTAAGGATCGCGGGGAGCGATGAAAATCTCCTCCGTTTCGCCCGTCTCCACAATGCGCCCTTCGTTGATGACCGCCACCCTGTCGCTCATGTGGCGAATGACCCCGAGGTCGTGAGAGATGAAGAGATAGCTGAGGTGCAGGTGGCGTTGCAACTCGTCGAGCAGATTCAGCACCCGGGCTTGAGTGGACACATCCAGCGAGGACACCGGCTCGTCGCACAGGATCGTCTGCGGCCCCGGCGCCAGGGCGCGAGCAATTGCCACCCGCTGACGTTGACCCCCAGATAAGTGAAGGGGGCGTCGGTTTTTGAGCGATTGCGGCAGGTCAACGGCGTCGAGGAGCTCGGATGTCGTCGTGAGTGACTGACGAGTACCGGATGCCCCAACGCCGAGAGCATCGGTGAGGATTCGCTCGACGCTTAACCGTGGATCAAACGAGCTCAACGCATCCTGATAAATCGCGCCGAGGGTGTGGCGAAGCGGACGGCGCTCGCGGGCACTCAGTGAACCCCACTCGTTGCCATTCAGCAGCACATCGCCGCTGTCGGCGGTCTCTAGCCCCAGAGCAATACGAGCAATCGTGGTCTTGCCCGAGCCCGACTGGCCAACCAGCCCCAGGGTCCTACCAGCGTCGAGTGTGAGAGAAACGGCGTCGAGGGCCTGAATTGCTTCGCCGCGGGGGGTGGGATAGCGCCGGGAGACCGAGCGTAGCTCGAGTGCTGGAGGCCGTGCGGCCGCGGGGTGCTCGAGGCTCGCGGTGCTGAATGTCGCAGACGGGAGGGTGGGGGAAAGTGCTACGGGCGGAGAGGATGCGGCGCTCGCGGTTGGGGCGTCGGCATCCGCCGGCACACTCAGGGCAACCCCGCGCGGTACATCGACCGGGATGGCCGCGAGTAACTGTTGGGTCGGCAAAGCAGTGGGTGCCCGCAGCACCGCCGACGTTTCTCCGGTCTCCACGATGCGGCCTTCGCTCATCACGGCCACGCGACCGGCGACGCGAGAGACAACAGCCAAATCGTGGGTGATGAGGATCATGGCGGTGCCGTTGTTACGCAGTGACGCCAGCAAGTCGAGCACGCGGGCTTGCACCGTGACATCGAGCGCAGTGGTGGGCTCGTCGGCGATTATTAGGGCGGGGCCTGCGGCGATTCCCGCGGCGATGAGGGCGCGCTGGCGCAGTCCGCCCGAGAGCTCGCCGGAGCGTTGCCGGGCTCGCAGCGCAGGATCGGGAATGCCCACGGCATCCAGCAACTCCAGTACACGGGCTTGACGTTCACGCTGGCTGAGCGTGGTGTGTAGTCGCAGTACGTCATCGATCTCACGGCCAACCGGGCGCAGCGGGTCTAGCGAGACGAGCGCATCCTGCAACACCAGCCCAATGGATGCTCCGCGAATCGTGCGCCACCGTCGAGCGCCGGGTGCCGGCAGGCTTTCTCCCGCCAGAGTCAACTCGCTGAAGCTCACGTGGGCTCCGGCGGGCGCAAGGCCGAGCAGGGAGCGTGCCGTGACGCTCTTGCCTGAGCCCGACTCTCCGACAATGGCGAGGCATTCGCCAGCGGCGACGTCGAAGCTCACGTTGTCGACGGCCGGGCGGGCGCTGCGGTCGAAGTGCACGCTGAGGTCGCTCACACGCAGGAGCGGGGAGCCGGTCATCCGCGGGCCTCCTGGCGGGTGCGGGCGTTGAGGGCGCGGCCGAGCACGGTGAACGATGCGGCGGTGGCGACGATAGCGAGGCCAGGGAAGACCGTGAGCCACCACGCGACGTCGATGTAGGTGCGGCCGCTGGAGAGCATCGCGCCCCACTCGGCGGCGGGCGGGGCGACGCCGAGCCCGAGAAAGCCGAGCGAGGACGCCCAGACAATGGCTTGACCAACACCGAGCGTGCCGAGCACAAAAATGGGGGAGAGTGCCCCGGGCAGAATGTGTTGCCACACGATGCGCGCCCGAGAATGGCCGAGAACTGTTGCGGCCTCCACGTAGCTGGCGCTGCGCACACTGCGCAATTGGCTGCGGATGATGCGGGCATAGCCGGGCGCGGTCGACAGGCCCACCGCGACTGTTGAAGTGACCACGCCGGGCCCCGCGATTGCGATGAACACGAGCGCGAGCAGCAGGCCGGGGAGCGCGAACATCACCTCGACGATGCGCGTACTCACGAAGTCGCCGAGTCTGCTGCCGAGGCCACCGAGGAGGCCGAGAATGAGCGCGAGGCCCAGCCCGACCGCGGTGGCGGCGATTCCGATGAGCAGTGAGTTTCCGGCTCCGAAAACGACACGGGTGTACACGTCGCGACCGGATTCATCGGTGCCGAAGAAGTGGGCAGCCGATGGCGATTGGAAGGCCTCGGCCGGGGCAACGGCATCCGGGTCAGCGGTCGTGATGAGCTGCGGCGCAAGAGCGGCCGTCAGAATAAGGGCGAGCACGGCGAGCGCGATGATGACGCCCGAGTTGCGAAGCCAGCCGCCGCGGCCACGGATGCCGGGAGCGCGACCCGCAGGCCGCGAGAGACGGCCAGCCAAGATTTCGGTCATCGTGCTGCCACCTCCGTCACGCGAGGGTCCACGATGCGGTCGACGACATCCGTTGCGATCGTGACGATGATGAAGGTCAGCGCCGAGAGCAGGGCAACGGCGGTAACGACGGGGATGTCGCGGATGGTGACCGCGCTGAGGAGGGTTCTGCCGAGGCCCGGCCGCGCAAAGATCGTCTCTACAACAACGGCACCGCTCAGGAGCGAGCCGAAAGCCCAACCCGAAAGAGAGATACCGGGAAGAGCCGCGTGGCGCAGCACGTGACGAAGGCGCACTCCCCATTCGCTTTCACCCCGAGCTCGGGCCGATAGCACGAAGGGTTGTTCGTAGGCGTTAGCCAACGACTCGCGCATCACTTGGCCGAGGAAGCCGGTGAGGGGCAAAGCAAGAGTGAGCACGGGCAGAACAAGACCGAGGGGGCCGGGGACGCTAATCGGCGGAAGCCAATGCAACGTATTGCTCAACAGGATAATGAGCAGCGATGCCAACCAAAAATGGGGAACAGCCGCAGCTAACAGCTCAAGAGCAGACCCCAGCGCGCGCGCAACACGACTGCGACCGCTCGTGGCCAGAGTAAGGGCAAGAGCACCCAGCCACGCGACCACAAGGGAAGCGATTGTAAGCACTAGGGTCGACCACAGTTGCGTCAAAACATAGGGAGCCACCGCCACCTTGAGCGCGTACGACGTGCCGAAGTCGGCGACCGCAAGCTTGCCCATCGCCAGAAAGTACTGAACGATGAGCGGCTGATCGAGCCCATAGTCGGCGCGAATCTGGGCTACCGCTTCGGCAGATGCTTGAGAACCCGGCCCGCCCAGAATCGCATCCACCGGATCGCCCGGAATCAGACGCAGAGCAAAGAAAATGATCGTCGCCACAGCCCAGAGCACGAACACTCCACCACCGACGCGGCGCGCGATCCACCCCAGCGAACGCAATCGCGTCGCTGGGGTGGAGACACTCGCTGTTGTAGGAGTGTCAGTCGAAACCGTCACAGAGGCGTTCCTTTAGTTACTCAACCACGCATCGTAGAACGTCGGTGCCGACACCGTCGGCAAGGCCCGGAAGCCCTCAACGCTCGTGCTGTAGAGGTAGTGATTCTGCTGGTCATACAGGGGCAGAACATAGAAACCGTCAACAATGATTGACTGAGCCTCGGCGTACAGGTCTTGGCGCTCGCTGGCATCCGAAGTCTGACTTGCGGTGGTCAGGATCTCATCAAGGGCCGGATCACTCAGTTGGGCCAGGTTCGCGTAGTAACCGCTCGGGGCGGGGATGATCGAGTCCGAGTGGTACAGAATGCGCAACACATCGGCGCCGACCTTCGTGTACGGAGCGCTCACGAGGTTGTACTCGTTCGCGAAAAGGGCGCCGTACCAAGAAGACAAATCGGTCGGCTGCAGGATGACCTCAAACCCCACGTCTTTCGCGGAGGCCTGAATTTGCTCAAACAGTGACTGCTCAGCGGGGATCGACTGGTTCGTGCTGACCGGGAATGTGAGGGTGAGGCGCTCGCCGTCTTTCGTGCGGTACCCGTCGGAGTCGATCGTGTTCCAGCCGGCCTCGTCGAGCAGGATCCTGGCTGCTTCCGGGTCGGTGGTGAACACGTCGGGGGTCGAGATGCCCGCAAGCTCAACGCTCGAGAGCACCGAGTAGGAACGCTCGGCTGTGCCGAAGAACAGGCTCTCGATTCCGGGGTTCACATCCACGGAGCGGATGAAGGCTTCGCGCACTCGAATGTCGTCGAACGGTGCTTTGCCCGAGTTCAGTTCGATGCGGTTGGCGGCACCGGGTCGCGGCGCATCGAGTTCTTCGATGGTGGTCACGTCGGCGGCGGACGAGATGTTGTTGGGCTGCGCGTTGTCGATGACGTCTACATCGCCAGATTGGAGGGCCGCATAGCGAGTGGCGGCATCCGGAATGAAGCGCCACTCGAGCGACTCGAGCAGGGCGGGGCCAGTGTGCTCCGCATCTTCCGGTGCCGAGTTGTAGTCCTCGTTGCGCTCGAGGGCGATCGACTGCTGCTTCACCCAGTCGGTGACCACAAACGGGCCGGTGCCGACGGGGCTTTCACAGTTGACAGCCTGTTCGCGCTCGAGCGCGGTGGGCGATTGGATGCTCACCCACGGTTGCGAGAACGATTCGAGAAGAGCGCTGTCTGGGGCTGAGAGAGTGAAACGCACGTGGTCGGCGGCGACGACTTCGATGCCGTCGATCTTTCCTACCGCGAGGTAGCCCGTTGACGAGGCGGTTTCGGGGTCTTTCAAGTGCTCGATGTTCGCCTTGACGGCCTCAGCATCAAACGGGGTGCCGTCGGTGAAGTTGACGTCATCGCGCAGGGTGAAATCCCACGTGAGTCCGTCTGGGCTCTCGGTCCAGTCGGTCGCGAGCCACGGGATGATTTCGCCGTCGCTGTTCTTCGAAACGAGCGATTCGAGGTACTGGGTGCTGATGAGCGCTTGAGGGTAGTTGCCTCCGACGTGGGGGTCGAGGCATCCGGGCTCAGCGTCGCCGGTGGCGTACACGAGGGTGCCACCCGCAACGGGATCACCGGCGGGTTCGGTGGCTGCCGTGCATCCGGCAAGCAAAGCCGCGCTGGCCACAAAGGAGAGGGAGAGGAGGAGGGTGCGGGGCGCGCTCAAGGGGGTCCTTTTGAGTGGAGGGAGGGTGCTCGGGTGCGAGCCACTCAATTATTGTTGAACTCAGTACATTAAGTCCAACTGGACAAAAAACCGGGCCGGTTCGCGTGAGCGAAACCGACCCGGTTTAGTGAGCAATTCGAACGAGCGTTAGTCCTGTTTGCGTGAGAACTTGGTCGCGATCTTCCAGGTGGTGGGGATCACGGCTGCGGCAATGCCGGCCTTGATGAGGCCACCGATGATGAACGGGTAGAGGCCCCAAGCGAGAACCTGTTCAAACGTTCCGCCAGTAGCGATTGCCAGCCATGTGAGCCCGAACGCGAACGTCACTGCAGTGCCGCCGAGGAAGGAGAGAGCTGCGCCAAGGAACTTCTTGTCCCAGTCGCGCTGAGCCAGCCATCCGGTGAAGCCGGCAGCGAAGATAAAGCCGATGATGTAGCCGCCAGTGGTGCCAGCAATAACGCCGAATCCCGACGAAGCCTCGCTGAACACGGGCAGTCCGACAATGCCGAGAAGCGCGTAGAGCAGCATCGAGATCGCGCCACGGGTAGCGCCGAGTGACGCACCGACAAGGAGAACGGCAAGCGTCTGGCCGGTGATCGGCACAGGATAGAGCGGCACGACAACCTGGGCCATCACAGCGGTGAGCGCAGCGCCGGCGCTAACCAGAGCAATGTCAGTCGCGAGGCTGCGAGAAAAGACGGTGTCGGCAAGCGTGGGACGGCCGAGGGTCAAAGTGAGAGTCGACACGCGACGCTCCTTTCCTTTGTCAGCGAACTGTAGAGAGACCTGCCTGAATAGGCCGGTGCCTGAATAACCCTAGTCATAGTTAGCGCGAACGTGCGCGTGTGTCCGACCAACAAACCAGCTCAGATTTGTTGGATGCATAACAATCGCGCTTCTCACGCCGCGGGCGCGGCGGGAACCGTCGGCGTTCCAACGTCTGCCGCAACAGGAGGTGCCAAGAACAGCGTGCCGTGAATGACGCTCCCGCTAAAAGTGCGCACTGCGACGAGCACCCACGCTCCAACAAGAGCAACAAAACTCAGGAGTGCCATCACGTCGAGCACCGTTGAACCGGTGGCGACGGCGAGAACACTCAGCGCTACGACCATGTTGCCCACCGGGAACGTGAACGACCACCACGTGAGACTGAACGGCAAGCCGCGGCGCGCGGTGTGCACCGTCATCGTGATCGCGAGCGCCATCCAGAGGAGAGCAAACCCGAGTGTGGGAACGCCGTAAATGAAGCCGAAAAGGCGGAGAGCGTCGGCGAGCTCAGCCGACACCGCGTAGGGGGCGACCGCGCCAAGAACAATCGCTGCCGTAATCGACTGGCCGAGCGGGCCAAGCACAATCCACAGGGTCGGTACCGCTGCTGAGTTGCCGATGTTGTGTCGTGCCAGTCGTCCCCAGATCAGCGGGAGCATCACCGCGGTGGCGATTATGCTGAGCCCGAACATCGCGTAGCAGGCGAGCAGCATCGTCAGCCGCGCCTCGCCTTCAGGCAAAAACGGGATCAGTGGTGCACCGGCTGCTGCCGAGACCAAGGGCGGGACCACGGGCATCAGCCAGCCTCCGAAAGCGGAGTGATCCGTGACAGATGACGACGTGAAGGTCAAGAACGGCACAATCACGGCGGTCGCGAGGCCAAACACGGTGCCGATCGACCACAAGATCAGTGCGATGGTGAGCGCAGCATCCGCACCGATGATGTCGGGGCCGAAGAGCAACGCACCAGCGCCAATGGTCAGAATCGCCAGGGGCGGCGCACCATAGAAGTGAACCATCACCGGATGCCGGTGGTGCGAAAGCGCAGCCTCGCGGTGGGCGATCCAGTGCGCTGCGCTCGCGGCGATAAGCCCTACCAATAAGACGGTCGCGATCACCCAGACGGTGCTCGCAAACACGTGGAGTTGTGGAGCGATGAGCGGCAGCGTTGCGGCGGCGTTCGCGACGATCCCTGTGCCCATAACGGAGGCGAACCAGTTAGGGCTGATGTTCGAGATCACGAGGCGCGGGCTGCTGAGCTCCCGCAGAAGCAGGCGTCGGCGCACGCGCACGACCGGTGCACTGGTGCCCGGGTGGTTCGGGCGAGGGATCTGGCGGCGCATGAGTCGTTTCTGGTGTGCGGATGGGCAACGTGCGTCGGCCCACCGGTGCAACCGCGCGTATTCGTGCAGCATTCCCGTAGCCTTGAGCCACCCCGGTGCCGCGCAGTGGTTGTGCTCAGCCGCGGGGCGTGCCGTACCTCGTTCTGCAGTGGAGGAACTATGACCGAACTCGCGATCGTCGCCGTAGTCGTGTTCGCCTTCGCGATGGTCTCGCGCAAGCTGGCATTGTCTCCCGTCACGGCACCGATGGTCTTCACTGCTGCGGGCATTCTGTTGGGTGTCGTCGGGGCTCAGTGGTTTCAGCTCGACCTCAAGAGCGAGGTGGTGTCGATTCTTGTGGAAGCCACCCTCGTGCTGGTGCTCTTCACGGATGCCGTGCGCATCGATCTTCGAGCGTTGCGCAACCAGATCTTTCTCCCGCTGCGCCTACTGGGCATCGGCCTTCCACTCACAATCGCGCTCGGAGCGCTCGCGGCCTGGGCCCTGTTCGGCGAACTCACGTTCATCGAGGCTGCGCTCATTGCCGCAATCCTGGCACCGACGGATGCTGCGCTCGGTCAAGCGGTCGTCAGCGATAAAAGGTTGCCGGTTCGCATTCGGCAGGCCCTCAACGTGGAGAGCGGACTCAACGACGGAATCATGGTTCCGGTCGTCACGGTCTTCCTCGCGATTGCGGCGACCGAAACGGGAGCGGGCGCGGGGCAGGGCTGGGGTCTGTTCGCGGCGCAGCAGATCGGGTTCGGGGTTCTCTTCGGCAGTGTGGTCGGGCTGCTGGGCGGCTGGCTGCTGAGTCGAGCAGCGAGTGCGGGCTTCGTGGACGGCATTTACCGTCAGCTGGCCACCATCGCTATTGCCGTCGCTGCCTACGCGAGCGCCGGAGTTGTCGGCGGCAATGGCTTCATTGCCGCCTTCGTGGCGGGACTCGCCTTCAGCGCTGTTGCCCGCGACCATTGCGAGGATGTTCAAGACTTCACCGAAGATGAGGGGGAGCTGCTGAGCTCAATCACGTTCCTGGTGTTCGGCGCGGTACTCGCGGCGCCCATCCTCACCTCGCTCACTTGGCAGATCGCACTCTACGTAGTGCTGTCGCTGACCGTGGTGCGCATCCTGCCTGTGCTCATAGCGCTGGCGTGGTCGGGAACCCGCTTCGAGACGCGGCTTTTCATTGGCTGGTTCGGGCCGAGGGGACTTGCCTCGATTCTGTTCGCGCTGCTGGTGTTCGATGAGCTGAGTGGTTCCGTGGCCGACACTGTGTTCTCGGTAGCGGTGTGGACGATCCTCGTCAGTGTCTTTGCCCATGGTGCGACGGCAAGCCCGTGGACTGCCCGGTTGGCACGTCGACTGAGTTCGGCGCCCGCATCTGCCCCCGAGCTCAAGCACGTGCAAGAGATGCCCGCGCGACGCCGGTTCTGAGGCGGCAGCCGGTCTCCGTAAAACTAACTTGTGCTAGTTCAACTAGAACAACTATAGTGGAACCATGTTGGTTCGAGTCGATCCCGCGTCCGAGACGCCGCTATTCGAGCAACTCGCGGCGAGCATCCGCCAATCAGTCATCGATAAGTCGGTCACGCCAGGGGAGAGGCTTCCCAGTGCGCGTGAATTAGCCGGCTCGCTCGGAGTCAATATGCACACCGTGTTGCGGGCGTATCAAGAGCTTCGCGACGAGGGGTTCATCGAACTCCGCCGCGGTCGCGGAGCGATAGTTGCCGCCACCGCCCACAGCTACGACTCCCTCACCGAGGGCGTCGCCGCGATCGTGGCGGAAGCCCGCACCCAGAAGATTTCCTTAGCCGCACTGACCGCCCTCATCCGAGAGGAATACCAATGACCCTTCCCGCCGAGAACGTTGCGCCCCAACTCACGCGCAACCGCCGCCTCATCATCGTGATTGGCGTGGTGATCCCGCTTCTCATCACTGTGGTGGGGGCTTTCGTCATGGCCCTCTGGATCCCCGAACTCCCGAACCCTGTTGCCTCGCACTGGGGGCCGTCTGGCGTCAACGGGTACTCAACTGTCGGCGGCATGATTGCGCTTCCACTGATGATTACACTCGCCTTCGTCGCGTTTTCCGCCATCGCCAGCTGGAGGGGTGGCCCCAATGGCGGGATGCTGTGGGCGCATAAAGTGATGGTGGCGACCTCTGTCTTCTTGGCGGTATCGATCACCGTTCTTGCCGCGGGTTCTCTCGCGATTCAGCGCGGGCTCGAGAGCGCGGAGAACGCGCCAGATCCCATTGGTGTATTGCTCGCGGCGCTGCCCATCGCGGCGCTGATGGGGTTCTTGGCCTGGCTCATGCTTCCTGCAGCAGAACGAATTCAGCCCACAGCGGTGCAGGCGCGTCCTGTCGCAGGTTCGCCCACCGAACGTGTGTACTTTTCGACGACCACCCGCCTCGGACCTGGCGTGGTGCTGATTGCGGCGGTCGCCCTCGTTGCGCTCGGCCTGGCGTTAGCCATTCAGGCGGTTTCAAATCCGGCCGAGTTGTTGCTGCCAGCAGCGGTCGGTATTTTCGTCATCACACTCGCGGTCAGCACTCTGTCGTGGCGCATCACGATCGATCACCGGGGCCTGCGCGTGCGATCGGCGCTCGGTTGGCCACGAACGACGATCGCGCCTGATCAGATCTCCTCTGTCGCCGTTGTATCTGTTGATCCCCTCGGTGAATTCGGCGGCTACGGCTGGCGTTGGGCCCCGGGCGGCCGCAGCGGAATTGTGCTCTCCAAAGGTGAAGCACTCGAGGTGACGCGGATGAACGGCAAAAAGTTCATCGTCACGATGCACGACGCGCCGCTTGCTGCCGAAGCCCTCGCCACGGTCGCCAAAAAGTAGCGCTCAACGGTCAGCTAACTCGCGTATCATTGACGCCAGACGCTATGAACCGGCTATCACCGGGGAGCATTCGGAAGAAATCGTCTCAACCTCAGCTACGGCAGGGGAGCCGGCGACAGTAGAACCGAACGGGTAAGCCCGTTACAGCGATATGAGTGGTGTACCGCAGGGTGCACAAGCGGGGTGGTACCGCGGCTGAGAAGTCGTCCTCGTGCAGATTATTCGCACCTACGTACCACTGGAGCCTCATGTCGTATCCTCGCCACCGGTCAGATGATTCCGTAGCGCCGTCACCAAAATTCCCGGCGATCGAAGAGCAAATTTTGTCGTACTGGAAATCGGACGGCACTTTTCAGGCATCCATCGATCAGCGCGAAGGCTGCGATGAGTGGGTCTTTTACGATGGCCCACCGTTTGCCAACGGACTGCCGCACTACGGTCACTTGCTGACCGGTTATGCCAAAGATCTCTTCCCGCGCTACCAGACCATGCGCGGCAAGCAAGTGCACCGCCGTTTCGGCTGGGACACGCACGGTCTGCCTGCCGAGCTTGAAGCGATGCGCCAGCTCGGCATCACCGAGAAGGCTCAAATCGAAGAGATGGGCATCGACAAGTTCAATGCTGCAGCTCGAGAGTCGGTGCTCAAGTACACCGGCGAATGGCAGGAGTACGTGACGCGCATGGCGCGCTGGGTTGACTTCGAGAACGACTACAAGACGCTCGACGTCAACTTCATGGAGAGCGTGATTTGGGCGTTCAAGCAACTGCACACTAAGGACCTCGCCTACGAGGGTTTCCGAGTGCTGCCGTACTGCTGGAACGACGAAACCCCGCTCTCGAACCACGAACTACGGATGGATGACGACGTCTACAAGATGCGTCAAGACCAGACCGTCACCGTCACGTTCCCGCTCGACGGCGTGAAGGCCGAAGCGCTCGGCCTCACCGGTGTGAAGGCTCTCGCCTGGACCACGACCCCGTGGACTCTGCCCACTAACCTTGCCCTCGCGGTCGGCCCCGACATCGACTATGCCGTGCTGCCTGCTGGCCCCTTGGGTGCCGGTGATGGCTCAGAAGAAGGCTCGGCGCAGTTTATGCTCGCGGGAGACACCGTCGCTGCCCACGCAAAAGAGCTCGGCTACGAGACCGCCGAAGAAGCACTCGCCGCTGTGACGCGCACAATCAAGGGTGCCGAACTTGCTGGCGTGCACTACGACCGCCTGTGGGATTTCTACGAAGACGCCGAAACGTATGGCACCGAAAACGCATGGCAGTTCCTGGTTGCCGACTACGTTGCTACCGGTGAAGGCACCGGCATCGTTCACCAGGCCCCTGCCTACGGTGAAGATGACCAAAATGTGTGTGCTGCTGCCGGTATCCCCGTGGTCATCTCAGTTGATGATGGCGGCAAGTTCTTATCTTCTGTGCCGCCCGTCGAGGGTCTGCAGGTGTTCGATGCCAACAAGCCACTCACGAAGCTGCTGCGCGAAGAGGGCCGCCTGCTCAAGGTCGCCAGCTACGAGCACTCGTACCCGCACTGCTGGCGCTGCCGCAACCCGCTGATCTACAAGGCAGTCTCAAGCTGGTTCGTGAAGGTTCCCGAGTTCCGCGATCGCATGGGCGAGCTCAATCAACAAATCAACTGGGTTCCCGAGAACGTCAAAGAGGGCCAATTCGGCAAGTGGGTCAGCAATGCCCGCGACTGGTCGATCAGCCGCAACCGTTACTGGGGCTCCCCGATCCCGATCTGGAAGAGCGACAACCCTGACTTCCCGCGCGTGGATGTTTATGGCTCGCTCGCTGAGATGGAAGCCGATTTCGGCCGTCTACCCCTCAACCACGAAGGCGAGCCCGACCTGCACCGCCCGTTCATCGACGAACTGACGCGTCCGAACCCGGATGACCCCACCGGTCAGTCGACGATGCGTCGCATCGAAGACGTGCTCGATGTCTGGTTCGACTCGGGTTCGATGCCGTTCGCTCAAGTGCACTACCCCTTCGAGAACCAAGAATGGTTTGATAGCCACAGCCCGGCCGACTTCATCGTGGAGTACATCGGTCAGACCCGCGGATGGTTCTACACCCTCCACACGCTCTCGACGGCTCTCTTTGATCGCCCCGCATTCTCGAACGTCATCAGCCACGGCATTGTTCTGGGTAGTGACGGACAGAAAATGTCCAAGAGCTTGGGTAACTACCCCAATGTCTCCGAAGTCTTTGAACGCGATGGCGCCGACGCGATGCGCTGGTTCCTCATGTCGAGCTCGGTAATCCGCGGCGGAAACCTCATGGTCACCGAAGAGGGCATCCGCGATGGTGTCCGGCAGATGCTTCTCCCGTTGTGGAGCACGTATTACTTCTTCACTCTGTACGCCAACGCGGCAGACAACTATGAAGCGACCTGGCGCACCGATTCGACCAACGTTCTCGACCGCTACCTGCTCGCCAAGACCGGGGAGCTCATCGACGATGTAACCGCCGAGCTTGAAGCGCTCGATAGCCCCATGGCCGCTGCGAAACTGCGCGACTTCGCCGACGTGCTTACCAACTGGTACGTGCGCCGCAGCCGGGACCGTTTCTGGAGCGGCGACGACACTGACGCCTTCGATACGCTCTACACGGTTCTCGAAACTGTTGCTCGGGTTGCGGCACCGCTGCTCCCGCTGGTCTCCGAAGAGATGTGGCGCGGCCTCACCAACGGTCGCAGCGTGCACCTCACTGACTGGCCTGATGCCGCCGCTTTCCCCGCTGATCACGATCTGGTCGAGTCGATGGACCGCGTGCGTGAGATCGCCTCGAGCGGGCTCGCTCTGCGCAAGGCTCGCAGCCTGCGTGTGCGCCTTCCGCTGGCATCTCTCACGATCGTTAGTGATGCGCCGGATGCTCTGGCTCACTTCAGCGGCATCATTCGCGACGAACTCAACGTCAAGACGGTGCAATTCGAGGCGCTCGAAGAGGGCTCGTTGGAGAGCTTTGGTATCACCAAGAAGCTCACCGTCAATGCCCGAGCCTTGGGGCCGCGCATCGGCAAGCAGGTCCAGCACGTCATCAAAGAGGCCAAGTCCGGCAACTGGGAGACGACTGCCGCTGGGGTGTCGGTAGACGGTATGCCGTTGGAGTCGACGGAGTACGAACTGCAGATGGAAGCAGCCGATGAGGCGAGCGCAATCGCGTTCCTCTCCGATGGTGGCTTCGTGATCATTGATACGCAACTCACACCGGAACTCTCGGCTGAAGGCTTGGCTCGCGACACCATCCGTGTCATTCAGGATGCGCGTAAGGCCGCCGGCTTCGAGGTGAGCGACCGGATCGCTCTCGTCATCAGTGCCCTTGATGCTGCTGACCATGAAGCGATCGGCTTCCACAGCGCCATGATCGCCTCAGAAACGCTTGCAGCGCAATCCACCGTCCAGAGCTTCGCGAATGAACTTTCAGAGGGCACAATTGAGACCTACCGCACCGAACTGCCGGCAGGAAAATATGCCAACGCGGGCGCGCTGGTGATTGACATCACCAAGATGGGAACGATCAATGTCTGACCGCGATGATGAATTCGACGACACCGCCGAGCCTGAGGAATCTTTCGATGATTCGCTGACGGACGAAGAGCGAGCCGAGCTTGAGCAGGAAGCAGCAAACCCGCTCGCCGACCTCAGCCCCTTCGCCGACGGCTTTGAGGGCACCAACATTGATGACGACTCTGACTTCGAACTAGAAGACTCCGAGTACGCGCAAGATGCCGCCCTTGTCTATGACGAACTTCTTGCGCGCATCGGGGAGCAGGCTCCCCAGCCGCGCCTCGAAGCCACCCGTCGTGCTGTAGAGCTCATCGGTGACCCCCAGCGCACCTATCCCGTGATCCACGTCACTGGCACCAATGGGAAGACCTCAACGAGCCGCATCATCGAGAGCATTCTGCGCGCATACGGTTTGCGCACCGGTCTGATGACGAGCCCCCACCTGGTTCGCGTGAACGAGCGGATCGTCATCGATGGGCGGGCAATTTCTAACCGCGCTCTTGCGGCCAACTGGGCCGACATCCGTCCCTTCATTCTTATGGTGGATGCGGAGCTCCTGGCCAAAAGCGAAGAGCCGCTGACCTACTTTGAAGCACTCACGGTTCTCGCCTTTGCTAGTTTCGCGGATGCACCGATCGATGTTGCTGTGCTCGAGGTCGGAATGGGCGGGGAATGGGATTCCACTAACGTCGCCGATGGTCAAGTCGCCGTGTTCAGCCCCATTGCCCTCGATCACACCCAGCGGTTAGGCACCACGATTTCGGAGATCGCGCGAACAAAATCGGGAATCATTAAGCCTGCTGCCTCAATCGTCTCGGCAGTGCAAACCCCGGATGCTCAAATTGAGCTAGAGCGTGCCGCTGATCTCACGGAGTCCAAGCTCGGCTTCGAGGGCGACGCTTTCGAACTACTCAGCAGCAATGTTGCCGTCGGCGGCCAACTCATTTCGGTTCGCGGGCTCGCGGGCACGTACTCCGATCTGTTCGTGCCGCTCTTCGGCGAGTTTCAGGGGCATAATGCCGCCCTCGCAATCGCCGCGGTCGAGTCATTCCTCGGAGATGGTAGTCAGGCGCTGGTTGGCGATGTGCTGGCCGAGGGTCTCGCGACGGTTACCTCACCTGGCCGGCTACAGGTTATCGGTGCCGAACCTACGGTGATCGTGGATGCGGCGCACAACCCCCATGGCGCAACCGCGCTGGCGGCGGCGCTCAAGGAATACTTCACCTTCGACGAGATCGCCTTCGTTATCGGCGTTCTTGACGACAAGGATGCCAAGGGCATCGTTGAGGCCCTTGCCCCGGTCGCTAATCGCTTCTACGTCACCACTTCTCAGTCCGATCGGGCTATCGCGCCAGAAGACCTCGTTGAGGTCGTTCGCGAGTTCTCAGAAGAAACGACCGACTTCGACTCCTTCGCTGAGGCGATGGAGCTGGCGCGTGCGTGGGCTGGCGAGAACGAACGCCGTGCCGTTGTTGTTACTGGCTCCATTTCCCTCGTCGGTGAAGCACTGGCACTGGCAGACTCGGAGGGCTGGAAGCCGTGAGTCGAACCCCTCGCCCGCGCAGAACACGTTCAGTGACCGAGTTGCTGCTGAGCATCGTTTTGGTGCTTGACGCAACGCTGATCTTCTTTGTGGCGTTGGCCGCATTCGGCCTCAGGGCTCTGCCGCCCGCACCGGCGTTTATCGGGGGAGCGGTACTGATCGTTGTCTTCGTGACGCTCGCAAGAATGCTCAACCACGGTTGGGCGATGTGGGTTGGATGGGCGCTTCAGGGTGGACTAATTGCTCTTGGCTTCATCCTTACCCCCATGTTTGTCGTCGGCGCTGGCTTTGCGGCAATCTGGACGTATTGCTTCATCAAGGGTCGCCAGATCGACACCGCCAAAGCCGCCATTCTTCGTCCATCTACCATGACCACCCCCGCTGAGGAGACACAATGAACATTGAAGAAACACTGGTACTGATTAAGCCGGATGGCGTTGCTCGCAACCTGACGGGAGAAATTCTTCGTCGCATCGAAGCTAAGGGCTACCAGCTCGTTGACGTGCGCCTCGTCCAGGCCGAAGTTGACCTGCTTGCGGAGCACTACGCCGAGCACGAGGGCAAGCCGTTCTACGAGCCGCTGATGGATTTCATGCAGTCGGGCCCCACCGTCGCGCTGCGCATTGCTGGCAACCGCGCTATTGAGGGTTTCCGTTCGCTCGCCGGAACCACTGACCCCACCACGGCAGCTCCTGGAACCATCCGTGGAGATTTGGGCCGCGACTGGGGCCTCGCCGTACAGCAGAACCTCGTGCACGGCAGTGACTCGCCAGAGTCTGCCGCTCGCGAATTGGCTCTCTGGTTCGCCTAAAGCTCAACGAATCGTGCTTAGTGATTAGCTCACAGGCACCGCAAATGGCGAGAGCCTGACTTCGGTCGGGCTCTCGCCATTGGCATGTACTCACAACGGAATATGTCGAGTGAGTACGCAGTGCGGCGTCAAGAATTTGCGTAGCTCGGGCAGCGAAAAACCCTTCGGAAATCTTCTATAGGTAGCTAAGAACGTCGAGCCGTACTTGTGCGACGATCGCAATGATGATGTAGCCAGCGAGCGTAATTACGGGCACCCAGCTGTACGCGGCGGCGGCGGCTTTGCGCAGTCGGCGTGGAGCGGGGATCACCCCGACCTTAAGGTTCCTCAGCGTGACGGCCCAGAACATGGGGATCGTCACCGACCAGACGACCATGCACCACGGGCACAACGTGCCGAGGTTGAAGATGCTTTGGTAGGCAAGCCACAGGCAGAACGCAAAAGCGCCAGCGATACCCGCGTTGAACAGAGCCCAGAACCAGCTGTTGAATCGAGCGCCGGCCAAGATTGCTGCTCCAACCACAACCGGGGCCATGAAAGCGACAAGCCCGATAACGGGGTTCGGAAACCCGAAAACTGCGCCCTGTGAAGATTCAAGGTTGACCGCGCACTGCAGAACAAGGCTGAAATCGCAGCTGAGAACAGCATCCGGATTCTGCAGCACGTGAATTTTCTCGATCATGAGTTGAAATGACGCCCACAGTCCAATCACGCCGGTAATGATTAAAAATATGGCGAGGACAATGGGCCTGTTTCGAACCCCGGATACAGTCATGCTGGGATTATCGCATGCGCGTCAGGCTCACTTTCTGAGAATGCGTGCGATAATGAACCGTAGTTACTCCGAGCCGCGCTCGAAGTAATACCAAGAAGGCTTACCGGGCATAGCGACCGGACCAGTTACGCAACGCTTGTTGCGCGAGTCGGATAGCCAGTTCCGAAGTGTCGTGACAGGGCACAACTGCAACGCGAGCCACGGGCCCGTTGCAGGACCTGAAGAATTAGTAGCGGTTCTCTAGCCATAGGTTTGGCGGGGGAATAGCGCACGAGAGAGTACCCGGTAGGTGGCGCGGTCGCCTATACAGGGCAAGGAGTACACCAGAGATGGTGAATGAAAACGATAAGTCGAAAGAAGTTCCGAAGAAGAAGGGCCTTTTTGGCCGCATGCTTCCGTCTTCTAAAGCAGCAGCAGTGAAGCCCGTGGTGCAAACGCCGCCGGTCGAAGCACCTGCAGCAGCTGTAGCACCGGTAACACCAGCGCCAGCATCTGCGGCACCAGTGGCACAGCAGCCGACAGCTAACACGTCGACCACGGTTGACGCCCCTGCGAAGGCGCCGCGCACAGCGCCGGCAACCAAGAGACCGGCTGCCAAGACCGCAGCCCAGCATGTGGGGCTCGAGGTTCCCGCATCGGTTACTGAGGTTCCTGCCGCTTCTGGTTCTGACGCAGACAAGAGCACCGGCGCGCGCGCCGAGGGCTCTGCTCCTGCGCGTTCGCGTTCCCGCAAAGCTCCCGCGTCGTCAACAAAAAAGACTGACGATGGCGCGCAGAGCGACAAGGCACCCGCAATGAAGAAGGCAACGGTGGCGAAGGCTCCGTTGACGACCTCTCTGCTGTTCCAAGCTCCCGATCTGCCCGACCTTCCTGCACGCGCACCGCGGGCGCGCAACGACAACAAGTCGAATGCCGACACCCGCAGCGATGACAACGGTGAGCAAGATGAGGCAGGCAATGTCCGTCGTCGTTCCCGCCGTCGCTCAGGTGAAGATGCTCGCCCCGGCGACGAGTCACCCAATACTGTCGTTCGAGTTCGCCAGCCGCGCAAGCAGGCCGAGCCGAGCAACGAACCGACCAAGGTCAAGGGCTCTACACGACTAGAGGCTAAGAAGCAGCGTCGTCGTGACGGCCGCGATGCCGGTCGTCGTCGTCCCGTTGTGACCGAGAGCGAATTCTTGGCGCGTCGCGAAAGCGTTGACCGCGTCATGGTGGTTCGCTCCAAGTTCGATCGCATCCAGATCGCTGTTCTCGAAGACGGCGTTTTGGTTGAGCACTATGTCGCTAAGGCGCAAGACGCGAGCCTCATCGGCAACGTGTACCTCGGTCGCGTTCAGAATGTTCTGCCCAGCATGGAGGCAGCGTTCGTCGACATCGGGCGCGGTCGTAACGCCGTGCTGTACTCGGGCGAAGTTGACTGGGATGCTGCAGCGGAGAACTCTGCTGATGGTAAGCCGCAGGCGCGTCGTATTGAGCTAGCGCTCAAGCCAGGCGATCGTGTTCTCGTCCAGGTCACTAAAGACCCCGTCGGCCACAAGGGTGCTCGACTCACAAGCCAGGTTTCGCTGCCCGGCCGCTACCTTGTCTACGTTCCCAACGGTTCGATGAGTGGCATTAGCCGCAAGCTTCCCGATACCGAACGCTCGCGACTCAAGAAGATCCTCAAGGGTGTTCTTCCTGAGAACGTCGGCGTCATCGTGCGCACGGCTGCAGAGGGCGCAACTGAAGAGCAGCTCACGCTCGATGTCAGTCGTTTGACGAGCCAGTGGGCAGACATCAGCGCTCAGGTCGACAACGCACAAGCTCAGGGGCCAGCACTGCTGCACTCCGAGCCTGACTTGCTGATCAAGATTATTCGTGACGTTTTCAACGAAGACTTCCACAAGCTCGTTATTGAGGGCAGCGATGCTCGAAAGACGATCGAGGGCTATGTTCGTTCAGTCGCTCCCGATCTACTCGACCGTTTGCAAGAGCACGAGAGCACGGTCGACTCGTTTGAAGAATACCGGGTTTCTGAGCAGATCGAAAAGGCTCTTGACCGCAAGGTCTGGCTGCCGTCTGGCGGATCTCTCGTCATCGACCGCACAGAAGCGATGACCGTTGTTGACGTCAACACCGGCAAGTTTGTCGGTTCGGGCGGAAACCTCGAAGAGACCGTCACCAAGAACAACGTCGAAGCCGCTGAAGAGATCGTTCGCCAACTGCGCCTGCGCGATATTGGGGGAATTATCGTCATCGACTTCATTGACATGGTTCTCGAATCCAATCGCGACCTCGTATTGCGTCGACTCGTCGAATGCTTGAGCCGTGACCGCACCAAGCACCAAGTCGCTGAAGTCACCTCGCTTGGGCTCGTGCAAATGACTCGCAAGAAGTTGGGTCTCGGATTGCTCGAGACGTTTAGTGAGAACTGTGAAGTGTGTGCTGGCCGAGGTGTCGTTGTGCACCACGACCCCGTAACAAAGCACCGTCAGCAGCCAAGTCAGAATGAACAGGCTGGCAGCGGGCGTCGTGGTCGAAACCGCGGGGGAAACAGCAACAGCGGCAGCAACAACGGCGGCAATAACGGTGGCAACAGCGGCGGCAACAACAATGGTGGAAATGCCGGTGGTAATAACTCCGGTTCGGCAAATAACGGTGCTTCACAAAGCCAGCAGTCGAACGGTGCCGCGAAATCAGCAAACACCGCAGCGAACAATGGCAATGGTGGCAGCAATGGCACCCATGCGATCACTGAAGACGTTCGCAATGCTCTCGCTCGCGTAGCGGCCAGTACGGTAATCGCCACGGCAGATCACGGCTCTGAAAAGGATGCCGCGGTCGAGGTGCCCTCCAGCCCCGCAAAGTCCGCTTCGTCAAGCAAGCAATCTGCGTCGAACAAGCAAGCGTCATCCGACAAAACAACTTCGTCGCAGAAGTCTGATTCAGCAAAAAGCGACAAGCGTAATCAGAAGCCAGCTGCTCAGACCAGTGACGTTGTTGAAGCGACAGAACCTGCTGTTGCGCTTCTCGACTTGCCGGCATCGACGAGCCCTTCGGCGTCGCCCAAGCTCAGCAGCCAAGATGCCGAGCAGATTCTCGGATCAGTTTTGGAAGCTCTTCCTGAGCCCAAGCAACCGGGTCAAGGTCGATCGCGTGGATCACGTCGTGCCAGCAGCCAGGGCAAGATCGTCACCGCCACCCCTAGCGACGACCAGTAGTTTCGGTTGTCCACGGGGTTTTGAGAATTATTATTTTGTAGGGTTAGCGCGTGAGCCTTACTGCGTCTGCGAGCGTCGATGATCATCATCGGCACGATCATCGACCTCGCCGACCTCGTCGTTCACCACGGCGCTGGTTGTGGTTGGCGATTGGCACACTCGGGGTCGTCGGCTTGCTTGGCCTACGGGCATTCACTGGGCAGTTAGGGATTCTCGGAGTTCCCGGTCTCGGGCAAGATCTTTTGACGCTGGCAACCAGCGTCATCATCGAGTCACTTCCGTTCGTCGTGCTCGGAATTGTGCTGTCAATCGTGGTTCAGGCGTGGCTACCAGACAATTTCTTGATGCGTTATTTGCCCCACCGGCCCGTCTTTCGACGTGCAGCAATCTCCCTTTTTGGCATTGCGTTGCCCGTCTGCGAGTGCGGCAACGTGCCTCTCGCCCGTGGCCTCATCCTCAAAGGCTTCTCGGTTCCGGAAGCGATGACGTTCCTGCTCGCGGCGCCGATCATTAACCCGATCACAATCATCACTACGTACCAGGCCTTCGGGCTCGACGACGGAATCCTCGTCGGCCGAATTCTGGGTGGTCTTGCCATTGCTAACATTGTCGGCTGGCTTTTTAGTCTGCATCCGCAGCCCCCGGCCATGCTCACGGACCGCTTCGCTGCTCAGTGCTCGTCCAATTCAAGTCATCACCGTCAGTCGCGCTCCGAGAAGAGCCTCGATATTTTCATGCGTGAATCGAGCGTGCTCATGCCCGCCGTATTTATTGGCTCCCTCATTGCCGGAGCGATTCAGGTTGCTGTTCCTCGCGATGTTCTTGTTTCGCTCGGCGGCAATCCGCTGTGGTCGATTCTGGCCATGATGCTGTTGGCCTTTGTGATCTCCGTGTGCTCGAGCGTCGATGCTTTCTTCATCCTGCCGTTCGCAAGTACTTTTATGCCCGGCTCAATCGTCACGTTCTTGGTTTTCGGGCCGATTATTGACATCAAAATGCTCGCCATTATGCGCACTACCTTTACGGCGAAGGTTCTAGTCCAGCTTTCGCTGGTTGTCGCGCTGATGAGTGCTTTCATTGGGCTGGTGATTAACTATGTGGCCTAGCCTCCGACGCTGGTGGGGCGTCATCCTGATCCTGACGGCGGTCAGCGCCACTGTCTGGCTTGCAGCGACCCAGCAGTTGGTTCTCTACATTCACCCTCGCTACGTCGTCTTCACGGTCGTAATGGCCGCGATCGCGCTCGTGCTTGGCGTGCTCAGTCTCGCGGTCAGACCAATGTCAACGGATGAGCCCGAAACTCGACGTGGCTGGTCTCGTGTCGTCGGGGGACTAGCACTTCTGGTTTCCGGTGCGGTCGCTATTTCGTTGGTTATTGTGCCCCCGACAACTCTGTCGAGCGCTACCGCGAGTCAGCGCGACATCGTGGGCTCAACGGTGGGTAGTGACAGTCAGAACGTGGATGACGTGGCAAACGCAGACGACGAACTAATCGCGAGCTTCACCGTCGTCGATTGGTCCTCGCTGCTGCGCCAGACGAGTGACCCGAGTTTCTATACGAATAAGACGGCGGATGTCGTTGGCTTCATCACCGCCAGCGATGACGATCCTGCCAACATTTTCTATCTCTCGCGCTTCACGGTCACGTGCTGTGCTGTCGATGCACAGCCGACGGGAGTTGCGGTGTATGCGCCGGACTGGGCGAATGACTTTGATGTTGATGAGTGGGTCGAGATCACCGGTTCCTTTGAGGTCAACCCGAGTTCGCGCAGTGATCTGCCGCTCGTGCTTGTTCCCGAGACCATGACTGCAGTGGAGCGGCCGAGTGAGCCCTATCTCTATTAGTCCTCGTCCGCCGGAGATCGGGCACACTGCTCAGTCTTTCCGGCGCACTTTTGCGTGGACGGTTGCTGTGCTGCTCCTACTTTGCGGAGTTTTTCTGGCTTTGGGGTATCTTCAGGGCCCCAAGTTATCTAGTGCTCAGCTCGACACGGACGCGGTGGTGTCGTCGTCGGATCAAACCCTGCGTCTCTTTGCGAACCAGACCATCGCACCGGTCGACTCCACTTCGGTCACTGTAGAGCCGGCGGCTGCCGCAACGGTGTCGAGTGATGGTGACTTGGTGTCTGTGCAGTTCGCTGAGGCTCTGGATTACGACACGGAGTACACGGTCTCGGTCGAGGGCGTCGTGAGCCCCTCGGGCGGACCAACCTCCACGCTGAGTTATTCGTTCACGACGGGGCAGCCGCAGCTCTATTACCTTGACCGTGGTGAGTCGGCGGATGAGATTGTGCAGACGGAAATCGACTCGCAAGAGCGCACCGTCTTGTTCTCCGGTGAGGATATTCAAGAGTTTGTTCCGGTGGGTGACGTGCTTGCGGTCACGACTGCTGCGGCGGATCGTACGGGCACTCTCGTCCTAGTGAACCCTGACACCGGTGTGAGTGAACGCGTGTTGCTTCCCGAGGTCGGTGAGGTGGCGGCTTTGGATGCCACGCGCACCGGTTCGCTCTTAGGATTCACAATTTCGAGCCCCGACCCTGGGCCTATTCCCACGATTTCGCACACGCTGTACACGATGGATGTGAATCGGGGGCGCGATGTCGTTGCGGTCGCCGACTTGGACGGCGATCCGATGCGTGTTGTTGGCTGGCAGTTCGTGCCGGGTTCGACGACCATCGTGGCGCTCACTACCGAGAGCACGCTGGTGCGGGTCGACATGACGACAGGGCTTGTCGTGCCTCTCGGCGGTTACTTTGAGTTCGATCGTGTGTCGGCCGACGGGTCGACGGTGGTGGTCGTCGATCCCCGCGGCAGCGCGGCTGTCACTCTGTCAGACGGAGACGAACTGCGGCTGCACCCGTCAGAAATCGATGGAGAGCAACCGTTCCTCGGTCAAACCGATGCGGATGCTGCGGGAAACCTTGTCGCCAAGATGGTGTTGGTTGCCGAGAACGGTGGTTCGTTTAGCAGTGTGCTTGCTTTCGACGATGGCGAGCTATCGCGCATCCTGTATCGAACGGTGGGGGATAAAGGGGCGATCTTGGACTTCCGTGTTTCCCCGAATAACCAGTTTGTGGCTGTCGAGGTGCAACCGAACGTCGCCAACTACGACTCTGATGAATACGTGATGAATCCGCGTCCGCAGAGCGTCACGACCTATTTCGTGGAGATCGCGACGGGCGCGGTGACCCGCAGTGTCGAAGGCTTCGGACTCGTCTGGCGCTAGATTCGTGGTTATGACGGCGATTTCTGATCTCGACGAGCTGGTGGGCTCGATGGAGCCACGACTCAACGATGGCGTCTTTGTGTTTGCAACGTTTTGTCCGCTCGCTAGTCGGCTTACTCCACACCATTAGCCCGCAATTGTCACTTCCTTGGGCGGTCGCGCTGGGCGACCCGAAGCCCACTGGCTTCGAGCCGACGCACAAACTCGCGCACTCCGACTGGTTCTGCTCCGAGAGCGACAAGCTGTTGCCACATGCGGGCAGGCACGTCGTAGTGATCCAGATCAAAGCCGCGTCGTGGAATGCTGGCGCGCTCAGCAAAGTCATGCAATTCGTCGAGTGATGTGTCGCTCACGATGTGCGCCCACACGGTGTCATGGGCGGGCCAAATTGCCTGATCGATCAACACAGTCATGATCTGAGCCTAATTGAGGGCTGATCGTGACGTTGAGCTTTTGACCGAGCACGGGTCTGCGGCGTACTATTGTTGTCGCTGCACTTGAACTGTGATTGTGATCGTTGAGATTGCGATCAATCTCCGGTGTGCACGTTCTCAATTTCACCGAGTTGTCTCTAAAGACTGACTCAGGGAAAAGCGGCAGGGGCGTGTCGTTTGACCGGGAGTGCCCACGTCGAGTATCGTTGATCCTTGGCGTGTGCAGGGCTTTGCCCGCAGAATTCGCCACAATCTTCAGTAGTTCTAGCTATTAATCGTTAAGTAAGGGTCAAAAGTGGTTTACGCAGTTGTGCGCGCCGGTGGGCGGCAGGAGAAGGTAGAGGTCGGCACGATTGTCGTTCTCGACCGCATCGCAGCCGACAAGAACGGCAATGTTGAGCTCGCTCCAGTTCTGTTCGTCGACGGCGACAAGATCACTCACGACGCTTCGGCGCTTGAGAAGATCAAGGTCGTTGCCGAGGTTCTGAACGATGAGCGCGGTCCTAAGATCGTCATCCAGAAGTTCAAGAACAAGACCGGTTACAAGGTTCGCCAGGGTCACCGTCAAGAGTTGACCCGCATCAAGATCACCAGCATCAAGTAGCTGACGAGCGTAAAGGACTTCCAGGAATATGGCACACAAAAAGGGCGCAAGCTCCACCCGTAACGGTCGTGACTCCAATGCTCAGCGCCTCGGCGTAAAGCGTTTCGGCGGCCAAGTTGTTCTTGCCGGCGAGATCATCGTTCGCCAGCGCGGCACCCACTTCCACCCCGGCGTTAACGTCGGCCGTGGAGGAGACGACACACTGTTCGCTCTCGCAGCGGGCTCGGTACAGTTTGGTGCCAAGGGCGGCCGCAAGGTCGTCAACATCGTCAACGTTTAGTTTCACCGTTGCCTGTTCGCAGGCGAACGTTACAGCGAAGAGCGAGCTTCGGCTCGCTCTCGCCATTTAACAGCAATATTTTTCACCGTGGCTCACGAGAACAGGAGGAACCATCATGGCATCGTTCGTCGACCAGGTAACTCTTCATCTCGTGGCAGGACACGGCGGAAACGGTTGTGTTTCGGTCAAGCGTGAGAAGTTCAAGCCCCTTGCCGGCCCTGACGGCGGTAACGGTGGCGACGGTGGCAACATCGTTCTGTTCAGTGATCCTCAGGTCACGACGCTGCTGAACTTCCACCGTTCACCGCACCGCAAGTCTCAGCACGGTCAACCAGGTCAGGGTGACCACAAAGCGGGCACGGCAGGCGCAGAGATGCTGCTGTCAGTTCCCGTCGGCACGCTCGTGCGTGACCAGTCCGGTGAAGTTCTCATCGACATGGATGCTCCGGGGATGCGATTGGTCGTCGGCCCCGGCGGCCAGGGCGGCCTCGGCAACGCGGCACTGTCATCCACTAAGCGCAAAGCTCCTGGATTTGCCCTGCTCGGTACGCCTGGCTTCGAAGGCGACATCTTTCTCGAACTCAAAACCGTCGCAGACGTTGCGTTGGTTGGTTACCCGTCAGCGGGTAAGTCGAGTCTGATTGCCGCCATGAGCGCGGCTAAGCCGAAAATTGCTGACTACCCCTTTACTACTTTGCACCCGAACCTGGGCGTCGTTGAGTCTGGCGACGTGCGTTACACGATCGCCGACGTTCCTGGTTTGATCGAGGGCGCTAGCGAGGGCAAGGGCCTTGGGCTCGAGTTCTTGCGTCACGTGGAGCGTTGCACCGCATTGCTGCACGTTCTCGACTGTGCAACTCTCGAACCCGGGCGCGACCCCATCAGCGACCTTGATGTGATTCTCGGTGAGCTTGCCGCTTACCCGGTTCCTGAGGGCCAAAAACCATTGCTCGAACGCGAGCAGCTCATTGCGCTCAACAAGATCGACGTGACTGACGGTCACGAGCTTGCCGATCTCGTCAAGATTGAGCTTGAGGGTCGCGGCTACCGCGTCTTCGAGGTTTCTGCGGTCTCCCATGCTGGTCTCCGCGAACTTTCCTTTGCTTTGGCTGCGCTCGTTTTGGAAGATCGCGAAGCGCGCATTTCAGAGCCTGTCAAGGAGCGAATCATTCTTCGGCCCCGTGCCGTCAACGCCAAGGACTTCGTTGTCAAGGTCGAGGGCGGAACGTACGGAAACGTGTACCGCGTTGTTGGCGACAAGCCCGAACGTTGGGTTGCGCAAACAGACTTCGCGAACGAAGAGGCCGTTGGCTACTTGGCAGACCGCCTAGCGCGCCTCGGTGTTGAAGACGACCTCTTCAAAGCTGGTGCTGTTCCCGGATCCACCGTCATCATCGGTGGTGGCGGCGGCGTTGTCTTCGATTGGGAGCCCACGCTGTCATCGGCAGCTGAGCTCGTGGCGGCTCCTCGCGGAACCGACCCACGTCTTGACGATAACGAGCGCGCGACTAACCGCAGCCGTCGCAAGAACTACCTCGAGCGCATGGATGCCAAGGCCGCCGCGCGTGCCGAACTGCAGTCCGAGCGTGAAGCTGGCGTCTGGGTTGACGATGACGGTTTCGCCATCGAGAAAGACGATGAGTCGGAGAACCGTGACTAGCAAGCCCGCTGTGCGCGCCGATATTACACAGGCGCGCCGCATCGTTGTCAAAGTTGGATCGTCATCGGTCAGCGGTGTCAACGTGGGTCAGATCGGCGCTCTCGTCGACGCACTTGCTGCTGCGCACTCGGCAGGGGCAGAAGTCATTCTCGTCTCGTCGGGCGCTATCGCTACCGGCATCCCCTTTTTGAAGCTTGACGGTCGGCCCTCCGACCTTGCGACCCAGCAGGCTGCGGCCGCGGTGGGTCAAAACGTTCTTATCTATCGCTATCAAGAAAGTCTTGATCGCTATGGGGTCGTTGCAGCTCAAATCCTGCTGACCGCCGGCGACATGGACAACCCCACTCACCACAGCAACGCTCAGCGTGCCATGGAACGTCTGCTGGGACTGAAAATTTTGCCCATCGTCAACGAAAACGACACGGTGGCGACACACGAGATCCGCTTCGGTGACAACGATCGCTTAGCAGCACTCGTTTCGGTGTTGGTTCGGGCAGACATGCTTGTTCTGCTGTCGGACATTGATGCGCTCTATACCAAGCCGCCGTCGGAACCAGATGCTGAACGCATCGATTTCGTTGCCTTCCATGACGATCTCAGCCACGTAACCTTCGGCGATATCGGCGCTGCAGGCGTCGGCACCGGTGGTGCCGGCACGAAAGTTGCTGCGGCAAAGCATGCGGCGGCCGCCGGTATTCCCGTGCTTCTCGCTGAAACGGGAAGTGTCGCAGCGGCGCTTGCTGGCGAGTTGATCGGTACGTGGTTCGAGGCGGCTACGACCGCTGAATAACAGTCGGTAGCGTGCGGTGACCGCCACTACACTCTGAATATGGTTGATTCCGCAGTAATTGCGCACACAATTGGCGACAAACTTGAGGCGGCTCGTGCTGCGTCACGCACACTGTCCACCCTCACCACGGTGAAGAAAAACGCTGCGCTGGAGGCAATCGCCCGCGATGTCTCGGCCCAGGCCGCCCAGATTATTGCTGCCAATGAGCGAGACCTTGACCGCGGCAAGAGCAACGGTATGACCGAAGGTTTGCAGGACCGACTTCGGTTAACGCACGACCGCATCGAGCAGCTCTCGACAGCCGTTCGCGAAATTATCGAACTCGCGGATCCTGTTGGCATGGTTGTCCGAGGCTCGGTGCTTCCCAACGGCCTCTCTGTTTCCCAAGTTCGCGTACCGTTCGGTGTTATCGGCGCTATCTATGAGGCCCGCCCAAACGTGACGATCGACATCGCCGCGTTGGCGCTCAAGAGCGGCAACGCAGTGGTTCTTCGCGGCGGTTCAGCCGCCGAAGATTCGAACCGCGTACTCGTTGATATTATTCAGGGCGCGCTCCGCAGCGTAGGAGTAGAGCCAACGGCAGTTCAGACTGTTGATGAGTTCGGGCGGGAGGGAGCGAAAGCGCTTATGCAAGCGCGTGGCTTTGTTGACGTTCTCATTCCGCGGGGGAGTGCTCAGCTCATCCAGACCGTCGTTCAAGAATCGACGGTTCCTGTCATCGAAACCGGCGCCGGCATCGTTCATGTGTTTCTTGACGAGTCAGCGGATGACACCACGGCGATCGAGATTGTGCATAACGCCAAAGTGCAGCGCCCTAGCGTCTGCAATGCTCTGGAAACGCTCCTGGTGCACGAGGCTGCGGCCGAACGACTTATCCCTCGCGTGCTTACTCGCCTCGCAGATTCTGGAGTGACGATTTATGCCGATGAGCGCACGCGTGAGTTGTTCCCTCGAGCGTTGGTCGCCGACGACGATGCGTGGACGGTTGAGCACTTGAGCCTCGATATTGCGGTGAGGGTCGTTGCCGATCTCGATGCCGCCATCGACCACATCACCACCTACTCGACGAAACACACCGAATCGATCATCACTAACGACCTTGCCAACGCGGATCGCTTTCTCGCCGAGGTCGACTCTGCGGTGGTTATGGTGAACGCGTCTACCCGCTTCACCGATGGCGCTGAATTCGGATTCGGTGCCGAAGTCGGCATCTCCACGCAAAAGCTTCACGCTCGCGGGCCGATGGGTTTGCCGGAACTTACCAGCACCAAGTGGGTTGTGCGCGGCAGCGGCCAAGTGCGCGGCTAGACTGTTCTAGGTTTTGTGAATGGAGATTTAATGTCGATTTTTCTGAATGTCCTTGCGTCGAGCGAAGAGCTTGCCCCATTGGTGTTGCCTGCGCTCGCTTTTCCGATCATCGCCGCAGTCATCTTCACGACTCTGGGATTCGTTACGTGGAGTTTCCGCGATGTTGCTAACCGCCACGTTGCTAAGCCTGCAAAGGCTGGCGACGCTCACGGCGCAGGCCACTAGGGATTACTCGTGTCGGCTGAGTCGACGCCTCGGCGTGCCCGCATCGGAATTATGGGTGGCACCTTTGACCCGATTCACAACGGCCACCTTGTAGCTGCTAGCGAGGCTCAGCAACAGTTCGATCTCGATGAGGTCGTCTTTGTTCCGACGGGCAAGCCGTGGATGAAATCAACGGTTACCGCTGGCGAGCACCGGTACCTTATGACGGTCATCGCTACGGCAGCGAACCCTGGCTTCAACGTCAGCCGCGTCGACCTGGAACGCGAAGGTTCCACCTACACGATCGACACGCTCCGCGATATGCACAAGGCTTATCCTGATGCCGATCTCTTCTTCATTACGGGTGCGGATGCCATGGCTCAGATCATGGATTGGAAAGACGTTTCCGAGGTGTGGACTCTTGCCCATTTCATAGCAGTTTCACGGCCAGGACACCCCTTAACCATTAGTGGATTACCTGCCCAAGGCGTAAGCTCGTTAGAAGTGCCGGCGCTTGCGATCTCATCCACTGATTGCCGAACCAGAGTCAGTCAGGGCTTCCCGGTCTGGTATCTGGTTCCGGATGGTGTCGTTCAGTACATCGCCAAGCACCACTTGTATCGGAGTATGCCATGACCACTTTTCACGATCCGCCGCCGCAGTCGCGCCGTGCGACGCGTCAGAGTGAACGCGAACGAGCGTCAGACGAACAGCCCACTGTTGAGGGCTTTACAACTTTCCCCTCGCCAGAAGCTGAGAAGAATCACGTCGACGAAGCGAGCGCAAACGCTGACGCCGAGCCGAAGTCTGCGCCCACCACCCCACAGTTAGCCGCGCCGAATGTCGCGCCACCCGCTGCGGCTACTGCGCCGCCAGCCACTGCGCCTTCTGCACCTGCGGACTCTCGCTTGTCGGCAGAAGCAGCGTACCGGGCAGCGCCTCCGCCGCTTCCTCAAACTCAGAATTCGGGCCTCGCGCCACCAGCCCGGCCGACTGACGCTTCGGCGACGCCGAGCGCTCCTACGGTAGCGCCAACCGCTGCTGCCGAGACTGCCACAACCGCAGCAACTCCTTCCGCGTCGGGAGAGCGAGCGCCAGAGCGCACTCTGACACGTCGTGAACTCCGCGAACTTCGGGCACGTCAAGAAGCAGAGCTCGAGGGCGACGCCTCTGACACGCCTGGGGCATCTCAAGCTACGCCAGCGGCAACGCAAGCTACGCCAGCGGCCACGACGTTCGCCTCCGCTCAGACCAGCACTCCTGCTCCGGCAGCGCCGACTCAGGCGAGTAATCCGGCGCCCGCATCGAGCCAGTCAACTCCGGCGCCAACCCCAGCTCCCGCTCCGGCGCCGACACCTGCTCCCGCACCGGCGCCTGCCGCGGCACCTAACGCGAACGCCGATGCTGTGCCGCACTACCCGTATTCGGGTTCTGCGGCCCAAAAACCTGCAGCCCAGACGCCCGCGGCGTCTTTGCCGCAACCGCTGACGGTTGAGCAGGAGGTTCCCGCGTACATCGAGCCGCCAGCACTCGTTGATCCTCTTGCCGTGGTCCCCGAAGCGGCAGCGGCCAGCGCTCCCACAGAAGATGCGCTGAGTGCTTTCGAATCTTTGCTCGCCAACGCCGATGGCTCCGCGAAAGAGGCAGTCGTTAATGACTCGCCCCGCTCGCCGCTTATCGACCGATTGCGCGATTCAGGTCCGGCAAAGTCAGTTTCCGACCTTAACTTCGCCGACACAACGGCACCTTCCGCTGCCGATCCTGCGACGGCTGCTTCATCTTCCGCCGCAAAGCCGAACACGGCGGCAGAGTCACATTCGGATGCTCGATCGACACTCGCTGGTCTTTTAGGCTTTGCCCCTGAGCGTCCCGCTGAGAATCCAGCGGCTGTTGGCACTCCAGTTGTTGATAAGCCTCTTGTTGGCCAGCCCGCAGCAGCAGCAGCGGCTCCCGCCACTAATCTCAGCAATGCTCGCGCAGAGTTTGACGAACAAGCACGCAAACGCCTTGAGGGAGTTCTGCCTGTCGCCGGCAGCACACCAGTCGCTCCTCAAGGTGCGCCGAGCCTGGCACCCACGGTTGATCCGGCCACATTCAAGCTCGCTGCGCCGCTTCACTGGTCGCGACAGGTAGCGCTGAGCGACGAATCAAACGCTGCTGTTGTCAGCAGAACGATTGGCAGCGGAAGCAGCGCAACCAGTGCTCTTGTTTTGCCCGCCATTCCATTTGCAAAAGATATTCGTGGCCCGTTGAACTCGAGCGGTCAAGCGATGCTCACGGGTTCCATTGATTTGCCAAACTCTCTCTCTGCGAGCGGTGTCTCTGATCGCTTCGACCACGCCGACATCGATTCTCTGCTCGATCTCAACGACAGCGATATGGTGTCCACGGATTCGGCCCCGGTTCGTGCAGTCAAAGCCGTGAGCACTTTCTCCAACCAATCAGTGACGCAAACGCAAAAGCCTAAGGGCACGCGCGCGCTCACAGTGCTGCTAATTTCTGCCTGTTCAATGGCTGTTGTGGTCGCCGGGCTACTTGTGGCCGCATTCGCGTTCAACATGTTGTAGATTTAACTCTTTGCTCTTTCTCCGATTAAGGACCCTGTGACTGCTTCTCCTCGTGCTAACGAGCTACTTTCCATCGTCGCGCACGCCGCCGACGCCAAGCAGGCGACCGATATGGTCGCACTGGATGTCACCGGTCCCACGCCTTACGCCGACATTTTCTTCCTTGCGACCGGTCGCAACGAGCGCAACGTGCAGGCAATCGCGTCTGAAATCGAAGAGAAAATGATTGAGGCCGGCGCTAAGCCGATGCGCCGCGAAGGTCGCGCTGAGGGTCGCTGGATCCTTCTCGACTTCGGTCACGTTGTCGCGCACATCTTCCACGAAGAAGACCGTCTTTACTACTCGCTCGACCGTTTGTGGAGCGATTGCCCCGTAATTCCAATCGAAATCGTGGCCCCTGCCCAGCCAGAAGCAGATTCGGTCTAATCGACTCAGTCGGTTTGCTTCACACTTCGTAACTCAATTTGTTGAGATGCCAGTGTGATGGTTTTCTTGATATTGCCGGGCAGTTAGACCCCGCGGCGGTTCGACAAGAATCGCCTTAGATCTCTGGGGTTTCATGATTACGCTATCTTCCGTTACCAAGACTTTTGGTGACGACGCGAACTCGGTTCGCGCGCTCGACGATGTGAGCCTCGCAGTAGAGCGAGGCGAAATTTTCGGCGTCATCGGCCAGAGTGGCGCAGGCAAGAGCACGCTCATCCGCACCGTCAACTTGCTTGAGCGACCCGATTCGGGAACAGTCACCGTCGCAGACCGCGAACTGACCGCGCTGAGTGACCGCGATCTGCTTCAGGCTCGACGCGAAATCGGCATGGTTTTTCAGCAATTCAACCTGCTCGATAGCCGAACCGTGCGGGGCAACGTGGAACTCGCGCTCGAAATCGTCGGGGTGAGTCGTCGTGAACGCACCACCCGCACCAACGAAATTCTTGAGCTTGTTGGCTTGGAACATAAAGCCCAGCAGTACCCCGCACAGCTTTCTGGCGGTCAGAAGCAGCGGGTGGGAATCGCGCGCGCCCTCGCCTCGCGTCCTCGGGTGCTTCTCAGTGACGAAGCGACGAGTGCGCTCGACCCCGAAACCACCGATTCGATTCTTCAGTTGTTGCGCCGCCTCAATAAAGAACTCGGTCTCACAATTTTGCTCATCACGCACGAAATGGATGTCGTCAAGAGCATCTGTGATTCTGCAGCGCTCATGAGCGGTGGCCGCATTCTCGAGCAGGGTCGTTTGGTCGATTTGCTTACCCAACCAGGCTCCCAGCTTGCTCGTGGGCTGTTTCCGCTTGGCGAGTTGCCCGAAGGTAACTCCACGGTCATCGACGTCACCTTCGTTGGTCTCTCCTCTGCGCGGCCCGTAGTGGCACAACTGGCACGCACCCACCAACTCGATGTGGGGCTGATTGGTGCCGCGATGGAAACCATCGGGGGAGCGCAATCGGGGCGAACGCGACTTGAACTCCCAGGAACTATCGAGCAGCACACCGCCGCAATCAACGACTTGCGCGCTCAGGGCCTTGTTGTTGAGATTGTGAGGAGCGGACGATGATTGATTCCAATGCTCCCGGCTTCTGGCCGCAGCTATTCGAAACGCTTCTCAAGGCGACAGGGGAGACTCTGTACCAGGTGGGCGTCACGATGCTCATCACACTGATCATTGGTCTTGCTCTCGGAACGCTTCTGGTGGTCACCGACCGCGGCGGTATCCTTGAGCGTCCCTTTGGCAGCAAAGTCGCCGGCCGGATCATTAACGCGGTAACCCAAACTGTCGTGAACCTTGGCCGGTCAATCCCCTTCATCATTTTGATGATCGCCCTCATACCCTTCACGCGTTTGTTGCTGGGTTCGGCATTCGGGGTTTCTGCAGCAATTGTGCCCCTCACCGTTGCCGCGATTCCGTTCTACGCGCGCATCGTCGAGATCTCGCTGCGTGAAGTCAACGAAGGGCTCGTCGAGGCGGGTCACTCGCTCGGCGCGACGCGATGGCAATTGGTGTCCAAAGTGATTATTCCTGAGGCCGTTCCGGGCCTCATCCGTGGTTACACAACGACAGTGGTGTCGATTGTGAACTACTCCGCCATTGTGGGCGCGATTGGTGGTGGAGGTCTGGGCGATGTTGCTATTCGTTACGGCCACCAGCGCTACAGCGTCATCCACATTGTCGCGGTCATCATCGTGTTGGTAGCGATTGTGCAGATCGTTCAAGTGGTCGGCGCGCGCCTGGCCAACCGAATGTCTCACCGCTGACGCTGTCGGCGGCTTACCCCCACGTAGTTCTCTTCCACCACATTTGTTTCACCCTTCACCAAAGGATTAGTTATGTCACGCTCCAAATTCTTCTCACTCTCTACCGTTGCCGCCGCTGGCGTGCTCGCTCTTACTCTGGCCGGATGCTCGGCTCCTGCAGAGGACGCAGCACCCGCTGATGGCACGCTCGGTTCGCTGACCGTCGGCGCCACAGCGACACCGGCCGGCGAAATCGTTCAGTTCGTCATCGACAGCGGACAGGCTGAGGCTGCCGGCCTCGAGCTCGACATTGTTGAGTTCACCGACTACACGACGCCTAACCCCGCACTGAGCGAGGGCAGCCTCGACGTCAACCTGTTCCAGCACGAGCCGTTCCTCGACCTCTACAACGAGAACACGGATGACGACCTCTTCGTTGTTGGCCAGGTTTACCTTCCGCCGTTGGCGCTCTACTCCAAGACGGTTGACGAGCTTGCCGACCTCAAGGATGGCGCGAACATCGCGCTGCCGAACGATGCGAGCAACGAGGGCCGTGCTCTCCTGCTGTTGGCGGATGCCGGTCTCATCGAAACCACGGACGCCCCGTCGACCGTGTCTGACATCACCGACAACCCCCACGATTACAACTTCATTGAGATCGACGCAGCGAGCCTGCCGTCGGCTCTCGATGACCAAGATGCTGCGATCGTGAACTTCAACTACGCCGGTGCTGCTGGACTCTCCGGTGACCTGCAGCTCGTCACCGAGGGCACCTCGAGCGTGTACTACAACACGCTCGTCACTCGCGACGAGCTCAAGACAGACCCCCGCGTCCTCAAGTTCTACGAGCTGTTGACGTCTGACGAGACGAAGGCGTACATCAACGACTTCTACAACGGACTCGTCATCCCCGTTTCCTGACCACAGGGCAATAACGCCTAGCGTGAACTGCACTGTGTAGGGCGAAGGGCGGTCAGCATCCATCAGGATCCTGGTCGCCGTTCGCTCGTTCACCAAAGTTTTCGCCGACATTCGGCTCTAAATCGCTCAGATGGTGTCGGATGCGCTGAGCGTGTAGTAATCTTGACAAGTTGCGTTTTCGTAAGAAGACAAAACAGATGGGTCCATGGCGCAGCCCGGTAGCGCACCTGCATGGCATGCAGGGGGTCAGGGGTTCGAATCCCCTTGGATCCACCATCTAGCCCCGTAATCGTAAAGATTGCGGGGCTTTTTCGTTTCGGGTCGCGGTGAGTGCGTGCTGCTTAATTACCGATTTCTCTGGCGCCGTGAAGATCTTCGTTCCCGCCCCGTGCGGGGGCTCCCGCGGCGGTGCCGCAGCGACTAACCTGAGCGGAAATGATGTGACCAGCCTCAGATAGTTCTTACGCAATTTCAGCGGGCTGGGCGCTGGCCACCCCAGGCTGAGACGGACGGAACCCTTACCCATGCACGAGATCACCTGCCCGCACTGCCATAAGGCTTTCACTATCGATGAGGCTGGCTATGCAGACATCGTGAAGCAGGTCCGCGACAGCGAGTTCGAGGGCGCTCTCCACGAGCGGCTCGAATTAGCTGAGAGCGCGAAAAAGGCGGAGATAGAACTCGCTGAGGCCAGAGTAGCGACGGCGTTGCAGGCGGAAGCGGCGAAGAAGGATGCGGCGATTCAGGAGTTAACTGCGAAGCTCAATTCCGGCGCAGTAGCGCAGAAACTTGCTGTTTCTGAAGCGCTGAGCACAGTGCAGGGGGAGCGGGATGCTCTCTCGAATGAGCTAGAGAAGGCCAAGCGCGAGCGGGAGACAGCCGCCGAGCTCTCTGAGGCAAAGCGCCTGAGTGAGCTTCACCAAGCCACGGCAGCGAAAGAGCTGGAGATTCACGAGCTGAAGTCGAAGCTTCAGGCAAGTGACTCCGAACAGAAGCTCGCACTGTCAGCGGCGGTCGGCGCTGTTGAGAAAGAGCGTGATGGGCTCAAGGGCAGTCTTGAGCGGGTAGAGCTCGAGATGAAGCTCGTGGAAACGTCGATGAAGGATAAGTACGAGACACAGATCAAGGACCGCGATGATGCGATCGAGCGCCTCCGCGACATGAAGGCTCGGCTCTCGACCAAGATGGTCGGCGAGACGCTTGAGCAGCACTGTGAGACGACGTTCAACCAGATCCGTGCCACGGCCTTCCCGCGCGCCTACTTCGAGAAAGACAATGACGCTCGAAGCGGCAGCAAGGGAGACTACATTTTCAAAGAAGCGGATGAGTCGGGCACCGAGATCGTGTCGATCATGTTTGAGATGAAGAATGAATCTGACACGACTGCGTCTAAACACAAGAACGAGGACTTCCTGAAAGAACTCGACAAAGACCGCACCGAGAAAGGCTGCGAATACGCGGTTCTGGTGTCTCTGCTTGAGGCCGACAACGAACTCTTCAACTCGGGCATCGTCGATATGTCGCACCGGTTCCCGAAGATGTATGTTGTTCGGCCGCAGTTCTTCTTACCGATGATCACGGTGCTCCGAAACGCTGCGCTGAACTCCCTGAAGTACAAGTCAGAACTCGCACTCGTGAAGGCACAGAGCATCGACGTGACGAATTTTGAGGAAGAACTGGACTCCTTCAAGACGGGGTTTGCGCGAAACTTTGACCTTGCTTCTCGCAAATTTCAGACCGCAATCGACGAAATCGACAAGTCAATCGACCATTTGCAGAAGACACGGGAGGCGCTTCTCGGAACGAACCGCAACCTTCGACTCGCCAACGACAAAGCGCAAGATGTCACCATCAAGAAACTGACGCGGGGTAACCCCACGATGACGAAGAAGTTTTCAGACCTTCCGAGCTTGGATAGCGGATCCGCGGAGTGAGTACAGCGATAAGCTCTGTTGCGCAAAGGAGTAATAGTGAGCAATGAGGCACCGTCAGTACCCGCAGGCTGGTATTCAGATCCGAAGGACCCGACCCTGAGCCGGTGGTGGAATGGCACCATGTGGACCGAACATTCGGCGCCGAAGGTAGCGCCGCCCGCTCACGTCGTCGCGGGCGGAAACCGCAAAGATGTCGCAGTCGCCTATATTTTTGCCATCCTCCTGACAGGATTCGCGGCCCACCACTTCTATCTTGGACGCGTCGGCAGCGCGATCGGCTTCATCGCGCTGTGGTGGATCGGAATTGCCACCACATTCATCTTTGTCGGCTTCCTGCTGATCGCCGCAGCGTACGTTTGGCTGATCGTCGACCTGTTCCTCATCCCCAGCTATGTGCGCGCCTACAACGCGAAGTTCGCCGTGCGCTGAACGAGGGGAACCTTGACCGGAACGTCGTAAGGTGAGCTGCGCTGTGGGGTGAGCGGCGCTACGGCGTCGTGATCGGTGTTGCAGGCGGCGCTGAAACGGGCTTGCGCACCCGCGCCTTGAACCAGGCAGTGTCGGGCACACGAGCGAGCAGTGGCCCCGCCACGATCGTCATGAGCACGTACGCGGTCGCCAGCGGGGCGAGCGTTGGTTCGATACCGGCGCCGACAGCAAGCCCCGCGATCACGATGGAGAACTCACCACGCGGTGTGAGCGCTAAGCCAGTGCGCCAGCGGCCGGGCGCCGCGATACCGGCGCGTTTCGCGGCCTTGTAGCCGGAAAAAGCTTTTGTAGAAATCGTGAGAACAGCGAGGGCAAACGCTGGCAGCAGCACCGGAACGATGTCGGCCGGAGAAGTCGAAATCCCGAAAAAAACGAAGAACACAGCGGCGAAAAGATCTCGCAGCGGAGTGATGAGTTGAGCGGATTGATGGGCGACCGGCCCAGAGATTGCGATACCGACGAGGAAGGCGCCAACCGCCGCCGATACGTTCACGCCCTCGGCAAGGCCGGCAACGAGCATCGTGAGCCCCACAACGCCCAACAGGAGAGCTTCTGCGTTCTTGTCTGGCAAGAGGCGCGAGAGGAAGCGACCGTGGCGCAGCGCCACGTAGAGGATCGTCACAACAACGGCCACGGCAATCGCCACTGTGATTGCGCCCTGCATCAGGCCCGCGCCGATCACCAGCGCAGAAAGTACCGGCAGATAAAACGCCATGGCGAGGTCTTCCATCACCAAAATGGAAAGGATCACGGGCGTTTCTCGGTTACCGAGCCGACCGAGGTCTCGGACAACCTTGGCGATAACACCGGAAGATGACACCCACGTCGCTCCCGCGAGAGCCACCACGGCAGCTGGTTCCCAGCCCAGCAAAATGGCGAAAAGCGCGCCGGGCAGCGCATTCATCACCGCATCCAAAATCCCGGAGATTTTCGACGTCTTAAGGTTCGAGACAAGCTCGTCAGCCGAGTACTCCAAACCGAGCATCGCCAACAGAAGAATCACGCCGATCTGTGATCCGACCTCGAAGAACTCTTCGCTGGCCTGCAGCGGGAGCAGCCCACCTTCGCCAACAGCGAGACCTGCAAGCAGATACAGCGGGATCGCCGAAAAACCGAAGCGTGCGGCAACTCTGCCAAGCACACTAAGCACGAGCAGGAGAGCGCCAACCTCGATAAGTAGCTGCGTCGTCTCGTGCATACGCGAGCCTTAGCTTGGACCGTTATTGATGAGCTTGCCGAGCGCGTCAAGACCCTTGCGGGTGCCGACAGCAACGATTACGTCACCAGCCTCATAGACAACCTCAGGGCCAGGAGAAGCAACAACATCGTTTCCCCGAACAATAGCGACGATCGAAGCACTCGTGAGAGTGCGCGCCTTCATGTCGCCCATAGGGTGACCGACAAAACCAGAGCCGCGGGGGAGGGAGATTTCTTCAGTGAAGAGGCCCTCCGCCTTTTCGCCGAGAACAGACAAACGACTGAGCGTGAGCGACGAACCGAGAACCTCAGCAATTGCTGCAGCCTCGTCATCACTCAACGAGATCGATGCCGCATTCGAGTCAGGGTCATCCGCGTTGAAGAACGCAAGATCGCGTTCTCCTGATCGCAGCGAAACCACGCTGACACGGCATCCTGAATTGGTGATTACGTCATTGCGCACACCAAAACCGGGAAGGTCAATTCGTTCGATTCTTACGCCCACGGTTCCAACTTACCAATTCTCTCGTCGCCAATAGTCCAGCGAGCAGCCTACGCCTCTTACGCGGCAACCCCATACTTTTTCATGGAGGTCTCCACAATGGTGAGGCCCTCAAGACCTGGCATGCGAGAAATGTGCTCATCGAGCTTACGAATCTCGCGCAAACCCTCTTCACCAGAGAAGAGATGACCCATCACGTGGGTGACCTCATCCGCCGGCATAATGCTCGAACCCACAGGCCCCCACGCGCCCTTGAGCGCCAGGCGAGCAAGCACCTGGGCCTTCTTGCTTTTAGCCAAACGCTCGCGCGCCTGAGTGGCATAAAAGGCAACGTGGCGCGCTTCCTGCTTCGCGATGCGGCGGAGCAATTCAGAGAGCACCGGATGCTTTTCCAAATCTGCGAGACGGTTGTACGCTGCTACAGCCGACCACTCATTCGCGGCGCCCCAAATCATGTGAACGGCGATGAAGTCCTTGCCGATCACGTTGCCGAGCACTGACTGCTTGATCGGGTCGAGACGGTCCTTCCAACCAAGCTTCAGCCGGGTCGCTTTGAGCTGATCGAAGTCGAGGGTTACCTCGTGGGCACCAAGAACCTTGGCGAGCGCTTCACCGTGCCAGAACTCTTCACGATTCCACATCGTCATGAAGGCGCTCACGTCGACCTCCTTGTGCGAGGGCGTTACGAGCAAATCACGCAGGTAACAGACCGTGTGGTACTCGACGTCGGCCATGTAGCGCAGGCTACGTAAGGTCGCGTCGGGGAGAGGATTGCGCTCAAATTCGGTGAAGTCGAGGTCGCCCCACTGAACCTTCTTCGAGGTAGACGTATAGCGATCAATATCAAATGCCATGAGGTGTGGGAACTAGCTCGACGGCGTCGAGTTCTGTTCCTCTCCTTCCAATGGCGCCGGTGCTAGTGCGGCGGCGCGAGGTCGTGGGATACGGGTGTTGGGAGAACGGCGCTTCCAGTCGAGCACATTCCAGCGCTTCTCCTGAGCATGCTTGTACAGGTTGACGTCGGGGTTCACCGCACTCGGGTTCCCCACTAGCTGCAGCCACACCAGGTCGGCATGACTGTCGCCGTAGCCGTACGACTGGGTGAGGTTGAAACCATTGAGGTCGGCATAGTGACGCAACCATGCGGCCCGAGCCTCATCCACGAGCGGAGGATCAGCCAAGAACCCCGTGAGCACGCCATGGCGCTCATGCATACGACCGGCAACAACCTCATCGAAGTAGGGGAGAAACGGCGTCACCATGAGATCGATCGTGCCCGTCACCAAAATGGTGCGGTGACCGGCGTCACGGTGCTCTTGAACCCGGCGCAGCGCATCCGGCATCACCCGACGCATCATGGCCCGCCCAAAGCTGCCGCGCACCATCCGTTCGATCTCGACGATCTTGAAACCCTCATACCGACGCATGAAGGTGCGGATGAACTCGCCACGGTCTCGACGCTCAGCACGCAAATATTTGCGCAGCGAGAACGTGAAATTAGCCAAATCGTGCACGACTTTAGCCCGGGGAACGGTGCCGCCCCAGAGCAGCAAATACTGCTTCACCAGGTTGGAATCAACCACGGTGCCCTCAAGGTCGAAGACCGCGACAACATCGCTGCGCACCGGCAACTTCTTGGCGGTGCGAGCGCGAGCAGCCGGCCGATTGGCGAACGCTCGCGTCAGCGTAGTGATCGCGGGAAAATGAACCTGCTGAAAGTAGTTCTCCCAGTTGATCTCAGTGACATCGAAGCGCGCGCTCGGTGATGTTTTTTTCGGTAGCGACGCCAAAAGCTCACGAGTATTGGCATCGTCGAAGATGATCTCCGTCTGCACATAGGCGCGGTAAAGATTAGAGAAAGCGCGCAACACTTCTAGCTGATGTTGGCCGCTCTTGACCTCATCAAGCCACCGACGCGTTCGAGGCGTCGTGGGCATTTTGGCGATCATCCGCTCAGCGCGCTCGGCTTGACGCTCGCGCTTCACGAGTGCCTTTTCTACGCGCTGACCACCAGGGAATTGCCACAGCGGAACACTGATCTCGCCATCTTCTGCCGGCAACGGATTCGCCGTAAAGTACGCATTCACGTTCTCGTACATGCGGTGGAACGGCAGCGGATTGCTCGCGCCAGAACTCACGTGGTAGTACCGGGGTGCTGCCGGGTCAACCGTACTGGCGGCCGCCGCCAACGCCGCATTCACCACGAAGTCGACCGGAATGACATCGAGAATCGAGTCAGGAAGACCCGGAAAATCGGGCAACTGTCCGCGGCCATACGCCAAAATCAGCGGGTCAGCGACCTTGAAACCATCAATCCAGCCAGGGAACGGGTGGTGCAGTGCGCTCTCAATAATCGACGGACGAACTACCGAAAGCCGATTCCCCGCCTGAGCCCACAACTCTTCAGCCACCCGCTCAGCGAATGCCTTCGTGAGGGTATAGACGTCGGTCCAGCCGAGGCTTTCTGCGCGCATCCGCCCATAGTCAACAAGGCGATCGTGTACCCACTCAGCCCGAGCAGCCTCAGCAAATTGAGCGACCGCCTGCGGACCAGCCTTTCCGTGACGCGCCTTGGCAGCATCTAGCAGGGCACGGAGCGCTTCCGGTTGACGAGACTCGAATTCAACGCGTGTGCGCGCCGTGCGCGCAGCTTCGTACTCCGCACGCCAGTCGACCTCATGAGTGAGCGAAGCCTCGGGAACAATACCCTTGCGAATACCGCCGACATAGGCGGTCGAGATGTGCACAACGTGCGGTCGAGACTCGCTCTCTAAGAGTGCGGTATAGATTCCGGTTGCGCCGCCAACATTGGTGTCGAAGGCTTCATCGATCGGCGGATCAAACGAGACCGTCGACGCGCCATGGATGACGACATCAATGTCATCCGGCAGCGTGCCGACATCCGTCAGACTGCCTTCAATTACGGTGACTCGACGCGCAACCTCAGCTAGCGCCTCATCTTTGCCCAACGATTCCATCCACTGAGCGAATACGGGCTTGCGCAGGAGATTGGTGAGGCGGCCTTCACCGCTGGTCGCCCCTTTGCCGCGCACCAGAATGGATACGCGAGTATCTGGATAGCTCGACAACAAACGCTCGAGGATTGCCTGACCGACGAAACCCGTTGCTCCCGTGAGGAAAACGTGCTCGTTGGTGAGGGCATTAATGGTCGTCATAAGGCGGCGGCCCTTTTCATGAGGTTGAGGTTGTTTTGGCCATCGAGCGTGTCGATGAGTTCATCAATTTCAGTGATTGCTGACGGCTGGCTACCAAACAGGTAGCGGAAAAAGAACTCCGTGTTCTGGCTGGGTTCGGCGCGCGCGCCAATCGGCCACGGAGTTTTTGCGAGCCGACGGCGAGTGACTTTTTGCGCCCGAGACGACTCCCCGAGACGGTGTCGAGCTTGAGCCTCGAAGAATTGCAGCTGACGAGATTTTGTCGCGAGCAAACGCGTCACGATGTCAGCCAGCTGCGGGTGTGGCTCGAGCTCAATGAGCCGGCGGTAGGCGGCCTGCATCAGCCACTCATCAACAGTGCCGAGGGCAGTATGAACAGCAACCATCGGAAGCCCCACAATGTTGGCGACAATCGATTCGCGAATGGTGCGCTCAACAGGGGTACGAAATGGCGTGCGGTCAACGGTGCCACCCTCATTGGCACGAATGATCTGGTCGAGGGCATCCGCAATCCAATACTTCTCAAATGCCCACGTAATAAGGAACGCCGTAACCCGGGCATCTTTGTGGGTCGCTGTAACGAGCACACTGCGCAAGTGCGTCATCGTGCCGCGCTCGACCACCTGCAAGTAGCGCAAAGCACGCACGGTATCTGAGCTCAACGGTTGCGAAGCGTATGCCTCAAGATCCAGAAGATCTCGGTAGCTAGCGTGGGCATCATTGGCATAGGCACGAACGTCAAAATCTGGTGCCGGAATCGACATGTCATCGAGGGCGACCTCAATACTTCTTGGCATCGTTCTCCTCCGCTCAACGCTGGATGGCGTCATCGACTCGCTCCAATTCTAGAGGCGACTCGGCCGGAGAAACATAATCGTTGAGGAAGGCTTGCCGTAGTCTTGACGACATGGCAACAGCGCTAATCACCGGTGGAACTTCAGGCATTGGTGCGGAATTTGCGCGACAACTTGCCCAGAGCGGCCTCGACCTCGTGTTGGTTGCCCGCAATGAAAGCCGTCTCGCCGAAACCGCAGAAGCATTGCATGCACAATTTGGCATCGCCGTAGAAACCATCAGTGCTGACCTAGCCCTCCGCGACGACGTAATGCGAGTTGCGACACGACTCACCAACGCTGACCGTCCCATTGACCTGTTCATCAATAACGCTGGCTTTGGAGTGCACGCCCGGTTGACCGGCGCAGATGTTGCGAGCGTCCACGAACATGCCTTCGACGTTATGTGTCGGGCAGTGCTCATTCTCGCGGGAACCGCCGGCCGAGCCATGCGAGAACGAGGCAGCGGCGCGATCATCAACGTGTCGAGCATTGCCGGCCTCGTAACGATGGGCTCATACTCAGCGATCAAAGCGTGGGTTGCGTCATACAGCCAAGGGCTTGCGGTAGAACTTCGGGGTACAGGCGTTACCGTCACGGCGCTGATGCCGGGCTGGGTCGTCACCGAATTCCACGAACGGGCGGGCATCCGCACCGGTTCCATTCCGTCCTTTATGTGGATTGACGCAGCGACCCTCGTGAAGGGTGCGCTGCGGGATGCGGCGCGAGGCAAAGTCGTTTCCATACCTACTGTTCGGTACCGAGTCGTCGGATGGTTTGCTCGACATTTGCCATTGCGCACTAATCGTTGGATTTCCGCCAAAATTTCTTCAAGCCGAAGTGACGAGGGCTCCGAACCTCATGGTGTGAAAGACGCGACCACCACATGACCCGGAACTTTGACCGATTCACCTCGCCGACCATGGCCGGGGCGAGATTCGTAGCGCAACGCGGCCTGCTCAAACCACTGGTGTGGTCGCTCGTGCGCGTCGAGATTAGAGGGCTCAAGCACCTCGAAGATCACGACGGTCCGTTCATCGCTGTTGCCAACCACTCAAGCCATCTGGATGCACCGCTCATTATTGGGGCGCTACCTCGACAGCGATCTCGCTACCTCGCCGCCGGGGCAGCCGCCGACTACTTCTTTGAAGTGTGGTGGCGCAAATGGTTGACCACTCTCTTTTTCAATGCCTTCGCGATCGAACGCAACGCTGAAGGAAAAAGGGCAGGTGCCTCGCGGGCGCTACTTGAGCGCGGCGTGCCATTGCTGATTTTTCCCGAGGGCGGTCGCACTCGAGAGGGAGTGCTCACGCGGTTCAAGCCCGGCGCCGCAGCACTGTCGATTAACACGTCAGTGCCCTGCTTGCCCATCGCCCTCGTCGGCGCCACCACAGCAATGCCGCGCGGCGTCAACTGGCCCAAACCGGGCCGCTTGCCCGTCACGATAGTCTTTGGCGAGCTACAGCACCGCCGTGAGTCAGAAACCTCCGAAGCTTTCTCGGCCCGACTTGCTGAGATCGTGCGTCAACTGCATGAAACCGTTCAACCTATGCCCAGCGCTACCCCGAAGGGAACGAAATGACCTCTGTCAAACACATGAAGTGGTGGGGTTGGGGCAACGAAGGGGTGGGTTTTCACCACGAAGATAAGCCCGGTTTTGCGCCGTTCGTGGAGTACGCTGTTGGTCTCGATCTCGGCTCAGCGACTCGCGCAGGAGAGCCATCGTTCGACGAGCTCAACGTTCCTCGGAGCAAAGCAACTGCTGCGTTTATCAAGCAATTGGCGGCCATTGTTGGCGACAGCAACGTCACTATCGATGACATGGTGCGCGTCATCCACACGTACGGCAAGAGCCTTCGCGACCTCGTGCGAATTCGCAGCAACGCCATCAAGCGCAGCCCTGACGTCGTTATCTACCCTGCCGACGAAGCTGAAGTGCAAGCGATTGTGGATGCCGCAGTCGCAGCTAATGCAGTCATTATCCCTTTCGGTGGCGGCAGCAACATTGCGGGCAGCCTCGAGCCGATGCCCGAAGAAAAGCGCGTCGTAATTTCGCTCGACCTCGGACGGCTACGCAAAGTCGTGGCAGTCGATGCTGATTCTGGTCTCGCCCGAATTCAGGCGGGCGCTCAAGGCCCTGACCTCGAAGAACAACTCAATGCTCGAGGCTGGACCATCGGGCACTTCCCCGACAGCTTCACGCACTCCACCGTTGGTGGTTGGGTAGCGACACGGTCCTCCGGCATGCAATCAGACAAGTACGGCGACATCGCTGACATCACTCGAGGGCTTCGCGTAGTTCGCCCCGGCGGCATGCTCGTTCTGCGACCATTGCCAAGCACATCGAGCGGACCAAGCGTGCGCGAAATGATCCTGGGCAGCGAAGGACGACTTGGTGTCATCACCGAAGTCACCGTCCAGGTGCACCGCATTCCCGCTAAGCGCGACGTGTTTGCTTACTTCTTCCCTAACTGGAAATCAGGAATTGCCGCGATGCAGGCAATCTCAGAATCGGATGCCGCACCATCCATCACCCGAATTTCTGATGCAAAAGAGACCGGCTTCTCGCTCGCGACCAGCAAATCGCGCAGCGGATTCAGCAAATTCACCGCAGACACCGCACTGCCCAAATTAATGACCGCGAAGGGCTGGAACCTCGACGACATTTGTCTCTCGTTTATCGGCTTTGAAGGAAGCGTCTCTCACGCCAAAGGTCAGAAGAAGCTTGTCGACAAGATTGTGAGCAAGCACGGCGGAATGGGGGTGGGCAAGGGCCCAGGCATCCTCTACGACCAGAAAAAGTTCGACACCCCCTACCTGCGCGACTTCCTGCTCGACATGGGTGCTGCCGGAGACGTATCGGAGACCGCGACGCCGTGGTCATCAGTAGTGAAGCTGCACTCGGCAGCCCACAAGGCAGCCCAAGACGCCTACGATTCGCTCGGCACCAAAGGGTGGATCATGTCGCACATGTCCCACTCCTACCATTCGGGCGCGTGTCTCTACTTCACGTTCGCGTTCACTTTTGGCGACAACCCCTTGGGAGAGTACGACACCGTGAAGCGTGCCATTCAGCAGTCATTCGTTGACAACGACGGCACCATCTCGCATCACCACGGCGTCGGCCTTGAACACTCACCGTGGCTCGAACAGGACATCTCCACCGAAGGCGTCAAAGTCATGCAGGGGTTGTTCGATTCGGCAGATCCCGCGCACAACTTCAACCCCGGAAAAGTTACGCCCGCCGGTGGTGTCACGGTCGCAGCGAAAGCAGCGCCTGCGAAGAGCGGTGTAGCGGCGAAGAAGGCCCCAGCGAAGAAGGCTACTCCGAAGAAGTAGCGCGAGGCCGAGGCGCGGGTGGTGGCGGAATCTCTTTTGCCGCAATCACCTTCGCCAGCTCGATCGTTTCGAGTCCACGCTTGGTTGCGACGACGCAGTGCGTGTCGTCCGCGAGGTGAAAGTAGCCGAGAGAGTCGGTCGCGCGCCCGTCGTCAATGAGGTGACGTACAACGACACGAGTTCCACTCGTGGTGCTCTTCAGAAACTCTGCCGGGGTCACCATGAGCTCTTGTCGTAGTCCTTGAGGAAGATGCCGTACAGGTCTTCGCCGTCTTCGCCACGCACAATGGGGTCGTAGACGCGGGCCGCACCATCGACAAGGTCGAGCGGCGCATGAAATCCTTCTTCGGCCAACCGCACCTTGGTGGGGTGGGGGCGTTCATCCGTGATCCAGCCGGTGTCGACGCTCGTCATCAGGATGCCGTCGCTCTCAAACATTTCTCGTGAACTGGTGCGGGTGAGCATGTTTACGGCGGCTTTGGCCATATTGGTGTGCGGATGCCCGGGGCCCTTGTAACCGCGGCCGAACACGCCTTCCATCGCTGACACATTCACAATGTATTTGCGGCGCCCCGAAGCTGCGGCCATTGAGGGGCGCAGCATCGAGATCAATACGAACGGGGCGGTCGTGTTGGCCAGCTGCACTTCGAGCATCTCAAGCGGGTCAACCTGATCGACGTGTTGGGTCCACGAATTGATCGAATCTAGATCGGGCACAAGCCCACCAGCGTCGATCGCGGTTCCCGCAGCGAGCCGTTCGAGCGAGCTCGAGCCTGCCGTCATCGCCTGCTCGGTGAGTTCTTCTGCTCGAGTCGCTGCAGCAGCCAGGATCGGATGCGCCGAAACCGACTGTGCCAATGCTTGAGGGTGCGGATCATTGGTGTGCCCGAAGGTGACGAGCTCGGGCCGAGGGCCATCAGGCAGCGGTGCAAGCTCGCCGTCGACGAGGGGCTGGTAAGCACCGGGGGAGCGGCGCACCGTCTGGGTGGCGTTGTTGATGAGGATGTCGAGTGGGCCCTGCGCGGCGACCGATTCTGCGAGCCCGATGACCTGAGCGGGATCGCGGAGGTCGATTCCCACAACGCGAAGGCGGTGCAGCCAGTCTGACGAATCGGGAAGACTCGAGAAGCGACGAACGGCATCGCGCGGAAAGCGGGTCGTGATTGTGGTGTGAGCGCCATCCCGCAATAGACGCAGCGCAATGTACATGCCGATCTTTGCGCGGCCACCGGTGAGGAGGGCGCGTTTGCCGGTGAGGTCAGTGCGAGCATCGCGTTTGGCATGGTTGAAGGCCGCGCAGCGTGGACAGAGCTGGTGGTAGAACGAGTCAACGGTTGTATACGACTGCTTGCAGATGTAGCAGGGGCGTGCCTTGATGAGTTCGCCGGCAGACGGCGCCGTTGTTGTCGTCGAAATCGGGATGCCCCGAGTCTCGTCGTCGATTCGATCTGCCGCCCCCGTTGCGGTTGCGGCGATCACTTGACGGTCGGCATCCGCAATCGTGGCGCGCTTTTCAAGACGGCGCTCTTTCTTGACTGCTTTGAACATTGCGGCCGTAGCGCGGCGCACGGTAACGAAGTCGGGGTGCTCGTCATCGATCTCGGCCATCTGGCGCAAAACTTTGAGGGTCGTTTCAAGTTCCAACGGATCGAGGCCGCTCGGGCCGAGTTCGGGGGAGTCGCTTGAATTGAGCACACCAGATTCTACCCGCGAGCACGGCGCGCGTTGCTCCGACCGCATCAGAGCCCTTGGGGGTGGCGAGGCGCTCTAAGCTGGCGGAATGATCGTCAGTGTCGTCCTCGCGCTTGCTGGCTCGCTCTTTTACGGAGTCTCTGATTTTTTCGGCGGGTTGAGCACTCGGCGACTGCGTGTTGTCCCCGCGACCACAATCATCCACGTTTTCGCCACGCTCGCGCTTCTGGCGGTTATGCCATTCGTTGTTGTTCGTTGGGAGACCGGCGCCCTTATTTGGGGTGCAGCAGCAGGAGTTAGCGCCATCCTTGGCCTGCTCGCTTTTTATGCGGCGCTTGCTGACGGACCGATGAGCCTAGTGGCGCCCCTCATCGCTGTGGTCGGGGCTGTGGTGCCTGTTGCGTTTGCCGTGGTCACAGGGGAACAGCTTCCCGTTCAGGCCTGGGTCGCAATTGCGCTTGCTCTCGTGAGCGCCCTGCTGGTTTCGGTGACGAGATCGGATGCGGCTGTGCGAGTGCGCCCTCGCACCGTTGTTGTTGGTGTGATTTCGGGGATTAGTTTAGGAACGGCCCTGATTTCGCTCGATCGTTCCCCAGCATCTGCGGGGTTGGCCACGGCGATCGTAGAGATTGCGGTTGGGCTGACGGTGATGCTCATTGTGCTCGCCGCCACTAGGACGAGTGCGTCAGTTCGACGCTTCTTTGCGCAATTCGATCATCAGCCCGAGGGCGGGCCAGTGGTGAGTGTCGGTCGTGCTCGCGTGCTTGCAGCGACGGGCGGCGTGCTGGTCGGCGCGTCAAACGCCTTCATTCTTTTTGCGCTCCAGAGCGGAAGTTTGGCTGTCGTCTCCGTTCTCGTCAGTCTCTACCCCCTGGCAACAATCGTTCTTGCTCGGTTTACGCTTCACGAACGCGTCACACCGTTTCAACTTGTGGGGATGGGGCTCGCCCTAGTGGCCTCGGTAATGTTGGCCCTGAGCTAGTTGGCCGCAGCCACCCCTGTCACCCAGCTACGGTTGAACAATGCCCTCACTCTTGGATGCGCTTCCGACGCCCTTTGACGCAGACGCAACCTATGACGCTTTCGTGGGGTGGGCATCCGATCGCGGTCTCAGCCTGTATCCCGCTCAGGATGAAGCGGTTATCGAGCTGGTTTCGGGGGCAAATGTCATCTTGTCGACGCCGACGGGAACAGGCAAGTCACTCGTTGCTATTGCTGCACACGCGATCGCTTTGGCGCAGGGGCAGCGCACGTTTTACACGGCACCGATCAAAGCGCTGGTGAGCGAAAAGTTCTTTGCTCTTGTCGAAATCTTCGGCGCCCAGAACGTCGGAATGGTGACGGGGGATTCTTCGGTGAACGCCGACGCTCCGATCATTTGTTGCACGGCCGAGATCCTCGCGAATCTGGCTTTGCGTGAGGGGGCAGAGGCGAGAGTCGATCAAGTAGTGATGGATGAGTTCCACTTCTATGCTGACCCGGACCGCGGGTGGGCCTGGCAGGTGCCGCTGCTGATTCTGCCGAACGTACAGTTTTTGTTGATGTCGGCGACGCTCGGTGACATGCAACCCTTGGCGGATGATCTCAGCCGTCGTACGGGTCGTGAAACCAGCCTGATCACTGGCGTCGAGCGCCCTGTTCCCTTGCACTATTCGTGGGCGATCACGCCGATCCACGAGACCGTCGAAGATTTGCTTTCGACAGGTCAAGCCCCGATCTACATTGTGCATTTCTCGCAAGCTGCCGCTCTCGAAAGGGCTCAAGCGATGACCAGCATCAAGGTCGTCACTCGCGAGCAGCGCGACAAGATCGCGGAAGCGATTGGCGACTTTAGGTTTACGACAGTGTTCGGAAAAACTCTGTCACGCCTCATCCGGTCGGGCATCGGGGTTCACCACGCCGGCATGCTGCCCAAATACCGACGACTCGTTGAGCAGCTCGCGCAACAGGGTTTGCTGCGCGTTATCTGCGGCACCGATACTCTCGGGGTTGGCATCAATGTGCCCATCCGAACGGTATTGCTGACCCAGCTCACTAAGTACGACGGAACCCGGATGCGTCAACTCACCGCACGCGAGTTTCACCAGATCGCCGGTCGTGCCGGTCGCGCCGGGTTCGACACCGCCGGAACGGTCGTCGCTCAAGCGCCTGAGCATGAGTCTGAGAACGCCAAAATGGTGGCGAAAGCGGGCGACGACCCGAAGAAGCTGCGCAAACTCGTGCGCAAAAAAGCGCCCGATGGGTTTGTCACCTGGAACGAAGCAAGTTTCGAACGAATGATTGCCGCCGAGCCTGAACTGCTCACGAGCAATATGCAATGAATCACGCCATGATCCTCAACGTGATCGCTCGCGGTGGAGATGTCTTCTCGAACGTGCGCCACTTAGTCGAAGACAACCATGAGCCGCGCCAGAGCCAACGCGAGCTCGCCCGTCAGGCACTCGCGATCTACCGAACCCTGCGCACCGCAGAAATTGTCGAAGAACACCGCGTTTCAGACACTCTGATAGTGGATGGCGAAGAGGTAGAAAGCTTCGACGAACGCGTCGAGATTCGGCTCACCGTTGATCTTCAAGCTAACTTTGCGCTCAATCAGCCGCTGTCACCTTTTGCTGTCGCGTCCTTCGACTTGCTCGACAAAGAGTCACCGACGTACGCCCTTGACATGATCTCGGTGTTGGAAGCGACGCTCGATAATCCTCGACCGATCCTCTCGCAACAGCAGTTCATGGCGCGGGGCGAAGCCGTGGCCGCGATGAAGGCGGAGGGCATCGAGTACGACCAACGTATGGAACTGCTCGAGGAGGTCACCTGGCCGAAGCCGCTCGAAGAATTGCTCGGTGCCGCATTCGAAATGTACAGCGCCAGTCAGCCCTGGATCGGGGACTTCGAGCTCAACCCCAAAACTGTCGTTCGCGATCTGTATGAGCGGGCCATGACGTTTGCCGACTTCGTGGGGTTCTACGGGCTGGCGCGCAGCGAAGGGCTGGTGCTGCGCTACTTGTCTGACGCGTATCGGGCAACCCGTCAAACGATCCCGGACGACGCTAAAACCGACGAACTCCTTGACCTCATTGAATGGCTGGGCGAACTTGTTCGCCAGGTCGACTCCAGTCTCATCGATGAGTGGGAGGCCATGACAAACGGGGCAGACAGCGCAACCAGTGGTGAGCCCGTATTGCCGCCGACCCCGGCATCCGTGGTCACTAATGCTCGGGCGTTCCGGGTGTTGGTGCGCAATGAGATGTTCCGCCGGGTTCAGCTTGCCGCTCGCGATGATGCGGTGGCGCTGGGGGAGTTGGATGCTGCAGCTGGCTTTGATGAGGAGGCGTGGGGCGAGGCGCTCGATCGCTACTTTGCAGAGCACGACAGTATGTCGACGGCGGGGGATGCTCGCGGTCCGTCGATGATTGCGATTACCGAACTGCCGGGTTCATGGCAGGTGCGGCAGATCATTGCTGACCCGGCAGAAAACCATGATTGGGCGATTACGGCGTCGGTCGATCTCGTGGAATCTGCCGCTGAAGGCATCGCTGTTGTGCGGGTGTCGGGGTTTGACCGCCTCGATTAATGGTCTTTCTGGACATAAAACGTCGCTACTGGGGTGTTGTATAGGAACGTGACTAGAGACCAACGACTCATTCTGACCATCGCGATTTTGGCGTCTTTCGTGGCCTTTCTTGATGGCTCAGTTATCAATGTTGCTTTGCCCGCGATTCGCGACGAACTCGGCGGTGGACTGAGTACCCAGCAGTGGGTCGTCGACGCCTACCTCATCACTTTGGGCTCCCTCATCTTGCTTGCCGGATCGTTGTCTGACGTTTTCGGTCGCATCGTTATCCTCAGAACCGGCCTGATCGCATTTGGGGTGGTGTCGCTGCTGATTGCGGTAGCGCCAACAGCGGAGCTCGTGATTGTGTTGCGCGGATTTCAGGGCGTCGCTGGTGCGCTGTTGGTGCCGAGCTCTCTTGCTCTCATCATGTCGACGTTTCGAGGGTCGGCTCAAGCTCGCGCCATCGGCCAGTGGACGGCGTGGACGAGCGCCGCGTTCATCATCGGTCCACTCTTGGGTGGCATTTTTGTTGACTTGATCAGCTGGCGGCTCGTCTTTGCCATCAACGTGTTGCCCATTGCGGTAACCATGTGGTTGTTGGTTGTGCTCGGACACAAAGACGAACGCAAGAAAAATACTCGCATTGACTATCTCGGAGCGGTTCTCGGAATTGTTGGTCTCGGTGGCCCCGTTTTCGCTCTCATTGAGCAGGGAAATTATGGCTGGGACAGCCCGGCCGTATTTGTGCCGTTGGTCGTTGGCGTTCTGAGCTTGGCGGCGTTCATTTGGTGGCAGAAGCGTGCTCCCCACCCGATGTTGCCGCTTGAACTATTCCGCCAACGAAACTTCAGCATGGGCAATATTGCCACTCTGTTTATCTATGGTGGGTTGGCGCTCGGTGGCTTCATCGTGGTCGTCTATCTGCAGGAGGTTGCTGGTTTTGGCGCGACTCAGGCAGCGTTGGCCTTCCTGCCTTCGTCGATCGCCATCATTGTGCTGTCGTCCTATTTCGGCGGCTTGAGCGGCAAGTTCGGTCCACGCATTTTCATGACGCTTGGTCCGGTGTTGGCGAGTATCGGCTATGTGACCTTCCTCTCGATGCAGGAGAGCGTTAATTACTTCACGCAGGTCTTGCCGGGGGTGCTGCTGTTTTCGCTCGGGATGTCGATGACGGTCGCTCCGCTGACCTCAGCAATTTTGGGCGCAATTTCGGCGCCGCAGGCCGGGATCGGGTCCGCTGTCAACAACGCTGTATCTCGAATTGCCGGTTTGATCTCGGTCGCGCTTATCGGCGTAATCGTCGTTGGCACGTTAACCGTCGATAACTTTCACCGGGTGATAATTCTCACGGCAGCGCTGCTTTTCACTGGAGGCGTTGTGTCGTTCCTAGGCATTCGCAATCCAACACCTGCGTCCGACGACTCGGCAGTGAGCACTCCGCCCTTGGCGTAGTGCTCACGCGGATAACCGTGGAGCAGAGATCAGCAGTAGGGCCACGTTGATCAATGCCGCGGCGATGGTTATCCGAAACAGGATCCGTTTCATTGTGTTGCGAATGACCAGCACCACACTGGTGAGTGCTAATACAATCCCGAGCGTGAGCCCAATGAGCCCGACGATAGTGACATCGGCTTGTGGCCCAAATACGATGGCCGTGGATGCCGCGACCAGACTGACCGCGATAATAATCCCCGACGTGAGCGCACCCAGCCGGTGGGGGAGCCCGCGCACCCCGGTAGCGCTGTCATCGTCAAGGTCAGGAAGCACATTGCTGAAGTGTGCGGCGATTCCCAGTAGAGCACCGGCAGCGAGGGCCCAGCCGTGCGCCAATCGTGGAGGATCGGCGGCCAGCGTGACGATGGCGGGAAGGGCACCAAAACCCACGATGTACGGAACTACCGAGATGACGGTGGATTTGAGGCCCAGATTGTAAAGCCAACCGCTGGCCAGAAATAGTGCCTGAGCGATCGCCGCGAGCGGCCCCAGGGTGAGCGACAGGGCGATGGCGCTGACGGCCGCGACAATTGCCACGGTAGCTACGGTCGCGGGGCTAATCTCTTCGCCGGCAATCGGCTTATCGCGGCGACCATTGCGTCGATCACGTTCGGCATCGAGCCAATCATTCGAGAGCCCAACCGACAGTTGATTGCAGAGAATCATCACCGTGACGATGGCCACTTTCAGCGGGCCGAGACCGACCCCGACTGCCAGCGCCGCAGAAATAATGGTCACCGCAATGCTCGGCCCAGGATGGGATGACCGCAGAAGGGCGTGAAGCATGCGGTAAGAATAACGCGCCACGACCCTCAAATCGCGGACTCTCAGGCGCAGTGTCCTATGTTGATCACGTGAGTGAAGTTTTTGATGCCGCGGTGCTTGCCGCCAGGCTGCCCGGCACGTGGAGTGTTGCGGCGACCAATTTTCCGATGTGGCTTGATGGTCGACGCCACAATCCGGAATTTGCCTACGAGACTATCGATGGCGACGAGTTGATGTTCGCTGACACGGTGAGTTATACGACTGCCGACGGTGAACCGAAAACGATTCTGGGAACGGACCGTTTGCGCGGGGACGAATTCGTGTGGCGGGGTCAGGGGTTGCTCAAGCTTGTCAAGAGTCGGTGGCAAGTGGTCGGTGCAGACGATGCGTTCGATATCGCCGTCATCCGCTTCTCGCGTTCTCGTTTGTCGCCAGCAGGAATTGACGTGATCGTGCGTAAAAACGCTGACGTTCCCGCCGTTCGCTCGACAGTCGCTCATGCTACCGATCAGTTCGGAATCAGTGCCGAAGATTTCGCTTCTCTCACCTGGCTTTTCTGAGCCCTCGTTCTTCAGCCCGGTACGATCGCAAGATGGCAATTTTGCGACGGGCCCTTGCCGCTGCGGTCGTCGTTGCGCTTTCGCCAGCATTGCTTGGCTGCAGCGGTGGCTCCCCGCCCCCGGTTGTTCCGGCGCCAACCTTTGTGCCGCGGTCTGAGCCGCGAACTATCGACCCGGCTGTTGATTATGCCCACGATCGCCTCGCCACCATGACGATTGCGCAAAAAGTGATGAGCATGCTCATGGTGCACGTTCCCGGTACTCAACCCGCGGCGACCGTACCGGCGTCGTATGACGGCGTCGGTGGCTTTATCTTGATGAGCGACAATATTCCCGGTTCTCTAGCGGAATTGAGCGCTCAGACTGCGGCGCTGAGCGGCGAAACAGGTTTACCGGCGCTCATCGCCACCGATCAAGAGGGTGGGATCGTAAGGCGCGTCCCTGGCGATGACTGGCCGTCTGCTTCCCAACTACGGTTGGAAACTCCGCAAGCAAGCTTCGATGCGTTTGCTCAACGCGGCGCCTTGCTCGAGTCGGTGGGGGTGTCGGTGAACTTTGGCATCGTCGCCGATATCGCCAGTGATCGCTCAAGCTTCATCTATGAACGGTCGCTCGGTGCAACGGGGGAGGATGCCGCAGCGCGTGTTACCGAGGCTGTTGCCGGAGAGTTTCCGATCCTCTCCACTCTGAAACACTTCCCGGGGCATGGAGTTGCTCCCGGCGATTCGCACTCAAGCATCCCGACGTCATCGATCTCGTTGGCGGACTGGAACGCTACCCATGCTCTGCCGTTTGAAGCAGGAATCGATGCTGGCGCGCCTTTCGTGATGTTTGGGCATCTCGCTTTAACCGCAGTCGATCCTGAGCCGGCAACATTTTCACCGCGGTGGCACGAGATTCTGCGTGACGATCTTGGTTTTGACGGCATTGCCATTACCGATGACATGGGAATGCTGGAGCGTTCCGGGGTGCCAGAGTATGCAGATCAGGTGAAGAATGCGGTGCGTGCTATTGAGGCAGGCAACACGATGCTGCTCTACGTTGGCGAGGTCGATGCGCCCGGAGTCGTAGCCGCGGTAACCCAGGCCATCACCGACGGTGAAATCGATGAGACTGCGATCGACGAGGCAACGCTCAGACTGCTGACCCTTCGCCGCACTTTGTCGGGGGAGACGGGGCGGTTTGTGCACTGTTCAGAGGAGTGTGCCGCGATCTCGCAGTAGTCGCCCCACTCTGGTGGATCATAGCGGTGTCTGCTAGCCGTTATCCGAGTCCCCGACGATCACTTCGTGCACTCGGCGCGCGTCTTCGAGTAGTGATCCGATGAGAATCCAGTGTTGCGGATGCGGCGTCAGCACGGTCAACGGAGCAGTCAGCGTGAGCAGTTCCCGCGTCGGTCGCTCAGACTCGCGTTCGTCGGGCGCGCGGCCACGCAATCGCAAATCGTGCGCGGCACGCTCAAGTTCGCGTGCAATCGAGATCACCACGGGATCATCCATGAGATTGGTGTCGTAGCGGTCGTGAATGGCGCGCGCCATACCGAGAGTGCGGGTGACGAGCACTGTCAAGATATCGAACAGTTCTGTCTCGCGGCGCAGCATCCGATGATGTTTGCTTCGTCGAGGGTTGAGAGTGAGACTGTTGGCACCTTGGCGAAGCGCTGTCGATGCGGCATCGCGCAAATCACGCAGCAGCCGAGCGTCGTCGAGCAGTTTTCGCAGTTCCGCGTCTGACTGCGGCGTTGTGAGCGCCCGGGCGAGGGACTCCAACACGGTGGCCGTTTTCTTGGTGAGGGAGGCTACCGCGACGCGTGCCGGGCTCACGAAAACGGGGGCCACAATTGCGAGGTTGACGATCAATCCGATCAGCGCACCAATGATGGTTTCGACGATTCGTTCGACCGCATAGCCGGCGTTCTGCCCGCCCAAGGCCAGGACAAGCATCGCGCTGATGGGGATTTGGTTTGCCGAACCTGCGCTCAATCGCAAAGCCCACGCCACGAGCACCGAGATGATGATGACGCTCAGGATGACCCAGCTCTGATCGCCAAAAAGCTGTCCGGCTCCGAGGGCGATGACGACTCCGGCGACGACGCCAATACTGCGTTCTATGCCCTTCTCAATCGACTGAGTGACGCTGGGCTGAACCACCAACAGCGCAGCAATCGCGGCAAAGATAGGCAACGGCTGCTGAAGTGCAAGGCTGGCGACAACCCACGCAATGACAGCGGCGACCGAAGTCTTAACTACCTGCAGTAATGGCGAACGACGCGCAATAATGAGCGTCGTTACTAGCTTCACTTACCGCTCTTTACTTTCGATATCGCATCGGCCGCGCGCACGAGAGCAAGGTGGCTGAGCGCTTGCGGTGTGTTACCCGCTTGGCGTTCATTGACGGTGTCGTATTCCTCGCTAATGAGCCCAACATCGTTGGCGAATCCAACGAGTCGGTCCATCAGCACGATTGCATCAGCTACCCGACCGGAGCCCGCGTACTGCTCGACAAGCCAGAAGGAGCAGGCGAGAAACGGGTTTTCGCCTTCGGGCAGACCATCCACGCCAGACTCCGTGCGGTATCGCAACACAAGTCCGTCGGCAAGAAGCTCTTCTTCGATGGCGGCAACGGTTCCCAACATGCGGGGGTCGTCTGCGGCAAGGTAGCCAACTTGGGGAAGCTGCAGCAGTGAGGCGTCAACGCCGGTCCCGCCGTAGTACTGCGTGTACGTTCCGCGTTCAGCATCCCAGCCGTCGCGTTCAATTTCCGCGTGAATCTCTGCCCGAATCTTGATCCAGTTTTCGACCGGACCTTCGAGGCCGAACTCTTCCACAGCGGTGATTGCGCAGTCCATGGCCGCCCACAGCATTACGCGTGAGTGGGTGAAGTGGCGTTCGGGGCCACGGATCTCCCAGATGCCATTATCTGGGCGATTCCAGTTGTCTTCCACGAAAGTCATGAGGGCGCGCTGAAGCGGCCACGAGAAGTCGTTTTCGTGCACACCGGAGCGGCGAGCGGCCTGCAGCGCGACCATGACTTCGCCGAATACGTCGCCCTGAAACTGGTTAAATGCTCCATTGCCGATTCGAACCGGACCGGCCCCTTCGTAACCGGGAAGCGAATCAAGTTCGCGCTCTTCTAGCCAACGTTCCCCCGAGAGGCCGTACATGATTTGAACGTCGGCCGGGTCGCCAGCAATAGCGCGCAAAAGCCACCGGCGCCATGCTTCGGCTTCGGCGATGTAGCCGTGATCGAGCAGCACGTGAAGCGTGAGCGCAGCGTCGCGAAGCCAGACGTAACGGTAATCCCAGTTGCGGCTGCCGCCGAACCATTCCGGCAGGCTTGTTGTTGCTGCGGCAACGATGCCGCCAGTGTCTTCGTGGGTCAGCGCGCGAAGCACCAAGAGAGAGCGCTTCACGATTTCTGGATACTGCTCCGTAGGTTCGCAATGCGAGGCCCAGTTGTTCCACCATTCGCTGGTGTGAGCGAGCACATCGTCGACGTTCACTGCGGCAGGAGGGTTGCGATGCGCCGGGTACCAGGTCATCGTCAGGTCGCGGGTCTCACCGGCGCTGATCATGAAGTTTGCGGTGTGCTTGTGGTCTGCGGAGTGGAGCTCGATGCCGCGTGCCACGATCGCGTCCGGTCCGGCTACGCCGATAACAGCGTGACCGCCGGCCTCGGGTGCTTGGCGCAACCATGGCAAGGCTGTGGCATAGCCGAAGCGAATGAGAAGCTCAGTGTGCATCGCTACGGTTCCGCGTACTCCACGGATACGGCGCACGACATCCGCGCGACGGTTTCCGTAGGGCATGAAGTCGATTACTTCGACTTCGCCTTCGTCGGTGACCCACGTTGTGACGAGAATGAACGTGTTTTCGCGATACTTGCGAGTGACAGTGACATTTGCTGAGTCATACAGGCTCGCAATCGGGGCTACAAGCCAGCGACCGTGGTCTTCATTGCCGAGCAACGCTCCGAACATCGATGCGGAGTCGAATCGCGGAAAACACAGCCAGTCGATGCTTCCATCGCGGCCAACAAGGGCTGCTGTCTGGCAGTCGCCGATAAGTGCATAGTCTTCGATTGGTAGCGCCATGACTCAATCATTGCAGCGTCGACGCTCGGCTTCCTGCACATCCGGTCGATCGTGCGTGAAATTTAACAAACGACACGCGATGTCGCGATTAATCGTTGATCAGCCCAAGTTCGCGAAGCTCGATGGCCAAGCGTGCGCCGTCGGGGGCAAAGCGCCACGGAACTGGTGACTCACGTTCGTGATACTCCATCTTGCTGCGACCACCGGCAAGAACTGCTTCTCCGGTTGATAGCTGTCGAATGGCTACCGCGGCAACATTCTTGGGGTGACTGGCAACAAATTCGCCGTAAATTTCTTCATCGTGTTGCCCGTCATCGCCAACGAGCAACCACTTGATGTTGGGGAATTCCGACGCAAGTCTCGCGAGGCTTTCCCGCTTGTGTTCGGCACCGCTGCGAAACCAGCGGTCGTGAGTTGGTCCCCAGTCGGTGAGCAGCATCGCGCCGCGCGGATACAGGTTGCGCCGCAAAAACCGTGTCAGGGTCGGGGCGACATTCCACGCGCCAGTAGAGAGGTAGATAACAGGGGCGATGGGGTTTGCCCGCGCCAATCGGTCATACAGCACAGCCATCCCGGCGACCGGGCGTCTGGCATGTTCGTCGAGAACAAAAGTGTTCCATGCTGCCAGTAGCGGGCGGGGGAGCGCGGTGACCATGACCGTGTCATCAACGTCAGACACAATCCCGAAGTGGGCCTTCGGATCGACAACGAAAATGTAGGCCAGAGTGGCCTCAGCGCCGGAAGAGTCGAGAGTGGCGGTTTGCCAGCCAGGGGCGAGAGAAACCTTGACATGCTCGTCAATAACGCCGCCACGACCGGGGGATAGTTGCACTTCGGTGCCGCCAATAGTGACGGTGACCACTTCGTCGTTCACCGGGATACTGAAGAAACTGCGCCAGCCGCGAACCTTCTCGGCTCGCTTCTTCGACGCCTCAGTTCCTCTGGTGAGAACGACGCGACACAGCACTCGAGCCCAGTCGGTTGATCCGTAGCTGCTGTACGGGATGATCGTCGTGGTGAGTCCGCGTTTGCGGCCGCGACGTTCCCTCCAGCGGTGAAAGGTGTCTTCGATGCGGGCCGCACGGTGCAGAATTTCTCCCGCAGTCTGTGCGGGGGTGTGGGCTTTGCCGAGTCGAGCCATTTGTCCAGCCTAGGGTCACACCGCGTTGCTGACAGAACCGAGTCGTTCGACGTTACCGCCGAGGCTGCGGTTCAGCGTGCAATTGTTCACTCAAAATTGCGGATGCAGCAACCGTCGCGCGCACGAAATTTTCGTCTCCCAGCGTGCGCGGGTCGAGCCAGTCGTCGATCGCATCGCTTGCGACAATGACGGGCATCCGGTCGTGGATGTCGGCGAGAGTTCCAGTGGCGGCCTGAGTGAGCATCGTGGTGGTGAGGTGCCACCGCGTTGGATCGTCCTGGGACAGCGACGGGTCCTGCCACCACGAGTACAAACCTGCGAAAAAAAGTAGACCACTTGGAGAATTTATGTAGTGAGGTACCGGAGTCGTGCTCGTCTTCTTCGTCTCGAAATAGCCGATTGCCGGAAGCACGGCGCGTTGATGCTTTACCGCCCCGCGAAAAGTTGGTTTCTGGGTGACAGTCTCACTTCGAGCGTTGAAAGTGGCGTGCTTGCCACGCAACGTTGGCGAGAATGGCGGAGTGAGCCACCACTGGGCTAAAGCCGCGCGTGGCAGCAGGGGAGAGGACGGATCAGCGCGATCCTCGAGAGTTTTCAGCATGATCGGCACTTGATCGGTTGGGCGAACGATGGGTGTCGCCAACCAGTCTGCCTGCCACTCTTCTGGTGCTCTTCCCGTGGCTGTGACGAACTCAGTAATCATCTGATTGACCGTGTCATCCATCGCAAATCGACCGCACATATAGCAACTTTACGGCTTTTGCAGAGAAAAAATTGGGTTCTACCCCGCGTAGAACAGGCGTTCTAAAGGTTAGGATTGATCAGACACCAAGAAGGGGGCCATAATGTCCGCAACAACGACAACAATTGAATTCGCGGCTGAACCAGCAGTCTCGCTTCGCAACGAGCCCGTACAAGCACGGAGCACCGCTCGCCTTACCGCTCTGCTCGATGCAGCAGCGTCGATCGTCGACGAGGTCGGCATCGAGCGGCTAACCACCGCCATGGTCGCAGAGCGCGCCGGAGCATCCATCGGCACCGTTTACCGATACTTTCCTGACCGCATCGTTTTGCTTCAGGCTCTAGGCTCGCGCAACTTCGAGCGCGTGATGGCTGGCATCACCGAAGCCATTAACGACCCAGCCCACACTGAGTGGCGAGCCGCATTGTCGACCGCCTTCGGAACGGTCATTGACACGTACCGCACTGAGCCCGGTTTCCGTGGACTTCGGGTTGGCGACCAGCTTGATCTTCGTCCGCTGCCCAATGGCCGCACCCATAAGTCGCTCGTAGCTGAACGCATCGTCGAGGCGCTTTCGACTCGCTTCGGTGTTGAAAATTCAGCTGCTTCACGCTTCACGCTCGAGGCGGGTCTCGAAATGAGCGATGCCCTCGTTGCGCGTGCGTTCCTCACAAATCCACAGGGTGACGAAGAATTCATCAAGGTGAGTACCTCGGCTGTTCGCGGATTTATCGCGGAGAACATCGGCTGGTAACAATTTCGGCTCAAAGCAATTCTGATTAGTTTTCCCCCATCGGGAATGACAGCGGCTTCGAATACTGTTTAGCTATTAATGCTGGCAAGTGTCGATCCGCGCAGAGGCGCGAGGAATGAGCCGAAATCATGATTGAATTTCGCGCAGTAACCAAACGTTTTGGCGACGGTACCGTTGCCGTTGACAATTTCGATCTCGTGATTCCCTCACGTCAGATCACCGTGTTCGTTGGATCTTCTGGCAGTGGCAAGACAACTCTGCTCAGAATGATTAATCGCATGGTCGATCTCACCGAGGGCGATATCGAAATCGACGGCGACAGCATCATGCGCAAGGAGCCGGTCGCGCTACGGCGCAGCATCGGTTACGTGATGCAGAATTCGGGGCTGCTCCCGCACTTCAAGGTCATTGACAATGTGATGACAGTGCCGACGCTCAACGGCGTCCCCAAAAAGCAGGCTCGCGATCAGGCTCTCGAGCTTCTCGACACCGTTGGTCTCAGTCGCAGCCTTGCTGACCGCTATCCGAGCCAGCTCTCGGGCGGCCAGCAACAGCGCGTGGGCGTTGCCCGGGGTTTAGCAGCTAATCCCAACATTTTGTTGATGGATGAGCCCTTTGGTGCTGTCGACCCCATCGTGAGGGCCGAGCTCCAGCAAGAGATCATTCGTTTGCAACGCGAACTCGATAAGACCATCGTGTTTGTCACTCACGACATTGACGAAGCGTTTCTTTTGGGCGACCAAGTCGTCATTCTCGAAAAGAGTGCCAAGATCGCGCAAGTGGGCAGCCCCAACGAGATCATGGCGAATCCGGCCAGTGACTTTGTCGCAAATTTCATCGGCACAGATCGCGGCAAGCGCGCGCTTTCGCTCAAGAAGACTGAGTCGGGAACCATTCTGGTCGACAGCGAGGGCCGCGGCGCTGGCGTTCTCGTAGGTGGACCGGAGTAGCAGTGAATTGGATCATCAATAATCTTGATCTGATCTGGGGCCTCACGGTTGAACATCTTCGACTGAGCATTCTCCCGATCGTTCTTGGCTTTCTCATCTCGATTCCGTTGGGGTGGTTCGCCTACCGCTTCAAGCTCACACGCGGAATCCTGCTCACCGTTGCTGGTTTGCTGTACACGATTCCTTCTTTGGCGCTCTTTGTGATCTTGCCGCCGCTGTTGGGTATCAGCTTTCTTAGTGAGCTCAACATCACCATCGCGCTCACGCTGTATGCCGTGGCGATCATGGCTAGGTCAGTGTCGGATGCTCTCGCCTCCGTCGATCCTGCGATCCGTCAATCGGCAACGGCGGTCGGGTTTGGCGGCTGGCGTCGGTTTTGGACCGTCGACTTTCCTCTTGCAGGCCCGGTCGTTCTCGCCGGGTTGAGGGTCGCGGCGGTCTCGACCGTGAGCCTGGTCACGGTCGGCATCCTGATTGGTGTCTCTAGCTTGGGCTACTTGTTCACCGACGGATTCGAGCGTCGCATCATCGAGGAGATCTTTGCCGGCGTCGTGATGACTGTCATCGTCGCTTTGTTGATCGACCGGGCCCTTGTGCTTATGGGGCGATTTCTTATGCCGTGGACAACGGTCAAGAAACCTAAGACCAGCCAACGTGATGCTATTGCTGAAGGGGCGATCGCATGAATCTCCTTCTCGAAGCAATCCAATGGCTGTTTTCGCCGGAGAGGCTTGAGGGCTCAAACCCGATCCCGCTGCGACTGGAAGAGCATCTCTTTTACACCTTCGTGTCGGTTGCGGCAGCAGCGCTCGTGGCGATCCCTCTCGGTTTCTATATTGGGCACACCGGCAAAGGTCGTGATCTTGCTGTCGGCCTTTCAGGCGCGGCTCGAGCGCTGCCATCATTCGGTCTCATCCTGTTTTTAGTTCTCCTGATCGGTGTCGTCGATGTGCAGCTCCAATTGGCGGCGATCACCGCGTTTGTACTGTTGGCGATTCCGTCGATTCTCGCCGGCGCTTATGCGGGAATCGAGGCGGTTGATCGCCGCGTCATCGATGCTGCGCGCGCCGTCGGAATGACCGAGTGGCAAATTTTGTGGAAAGTCGAGATGCCAATTGGCTTGCCTTTGCTGATTGGTGGGCTTCGGGCAGCAACGCTTCAAGTTGTGGCAACGGCGACCCTTGCCGCGTACGTGGGCCTTGGCGGTCTCGGAATATATATATTCCGTGGGCTACCGCTTCAACGCTATGACGAGATGTTAGGTAGTGCGCTCCTCATAGCCGCGCTGGCGCTAGTTCTCGATGGAATATTTGCGCTCATCCAACAATTCGCGATTCCCCGCGGAGTTTCGGCTGGGCGTGCTAAAGATGTCCGAACGTCGTCACCTCGACGACGTCCGGAGACAGCAAAAGCTGTCCAAGAAAGAAGAGGATAAAAATGTTCACAGCTAAATACAAAGGCCGGCTCGCGCTTGGCGCAGCCGCGGTCGGGGTGGCCATCGCCCTGTCAGGGTGTGCAACTAGTGATCCCCTGGACGCTGGATCGAGTAATGACGACACCAACAGCGACACCATCGTTGTTGGATCACAGGCGTATTACTCCAACGAAATCATCGCGGAGATCTATGCTCAGGCGCTCGAAAACGCCGGGTTCGATGTGGAGCGCAAGTTCCAAATCGGTCAGCGCGACGCCTACCTTACCGCGCTAGAGAGCGGCGAAGTAGATCTCTTCCCTGAATACACCGGAAATCTTCTTCAGTTCTACAAGTCCGACACCACGGCGACCGCATCAGAAGATGTCTACGCCGAGCTCGCCGATGCACTGCCTGAGGGCCTCACCGTCCTAGACCAAGCAGACGCTAGCGATCAGGACTCGTACAACGTCACTGCCGACTTCGCCTCCGCTAACTCGCTTACGAGCCTTGCAGATCTTGCCGGCGTCAGCGACCTCAAGCTCGGGGGAAACGCGGAGCTCGAAGAGCGCCCCTACGGCCCTGCCGGACTTCAGGATGTTTACGGCGCGACCGTCGGCTTCACCGCAACCGGTGACACTACCGTCGACGCTCTCGTTGCTGGCACCATCAACATCGCCAACGTTTACAGCGCTGACCCGCGCATCCAAACAGAGAACCTGGTCACGCTAGACGACCCCGAGGGACTCTTCTTGGCGTCGAACGTTGTTCCGCTCGTGAACGCCGATGTTGCAGACTCCATCGCCGACGTCATCAACGCTGTCAGCGCCAAGCTCACCGCTGAGGGCCTTGTTGGTCTCAACGTGCAGAGCACAGTCGACAAGATGTCCTCAGACGACATTGCCAGCGCATGGTTGAGTGAAAACGGCCTGAGCTAGCAAATATCACTGGCTAGTCCAGTAAAGAAGAGGGGCGGATGCGCGTGCATCCGCCCCTCTTCTCGTTAAGTTACTTCGGCCCAGCACGATGGCATTCGAGAGTTGGCGACTATTCGTCTTCGCGGTGCTCCATATGGCGCAGTTGTGAGCGATGAAGAAGTTTCTTAGCAATGAGGGCGATTACCGCAATAACCGCAATGACGGCAACGAAAACGTAGCCGGCGTAGTGGAGCTGATCCAAAAGTTCACGAAAACTGCCCGCCGTCAGAGCACCAACCGAGACATAGGCAATCGACCAAATGCTCGTGGCGGGAACGGTCCACGCCATAAACGTGCGGTAACGCATCGTGCTCATGCCGACGGTCACGGGGATAAGCGAGTGCAGCACTGGCAGGAAGCGGGAAATGAAAACCGCGATGCCACCGCGGCGCCCGAGATAGCGCTCCGCTTGAACCCAGTGCTGCTCACCAATACGTTTGCCGAGACGGGAATGGCGAATCTTCGGACCAAAATAGCGGCCCAACGCGAATCCGACGCTTTCACCTATCAGGGCGCCAACCACCACTACTGCGATCAAGATTGCTGCTTCGAAAAAACTACCGACGGCGCTACTGGCAACCAACACCACCGTGTCACCGGGAACAAGGAGCCCGACCAAGATCGACGTTTCCAACATGATGGCGATGCCAGCCAAAAGTGTTCGCAGCACCGGATCAACCGACTGCACGGTGTCGAGGACGTAGCTCAGAGAGTCATTGACCCACTGGCCGAAGTCGACACTCGCAGCGCTCGATTGAGCACTCAGCACAAAGTCGACGGGATTCACACAACGAGCCTAGCGAGGCTAACCGAAAACAGACTGGCTAAATGGTGCGAGCCAGAGCACCGAGGCGCGTGCGCCACTGCTCGAGACGGCCGGGCTTTTCTGCGACCGCAGGTCCATCGACCCACTCCGAGACAATCCGGATACCGTGCAGCGCATTTACGACCCACACCTCGGTTTCTGCCAACTCGGCTGGCGTCACCGCTTCCTCGTGAGTGTCGAGCCCCAACGCGCGGGCCACAGCGAGCACACTGCGCGCCGTAACGCTGTCAACGCGATCAAACTCTGCTGGTGGGCCGCACAGGATCTCACCGCGCCACCAGAGAATCGCACTGTATGCACCCTCGATGATGTAACCCTCGTCGGTGAGCAGAATCGCCTCATCAGCACCATGAGTGCGGGCACCCGCGTTCAGCAGGCCCAGGGCATCAATATCTGGGCCCTTCACTGTCGGCTGAGTGCGAGGATCATCGCCCGTGAAACTGATCACCTTCGCCGAACGGCGCAATTCAGGGTTGGCGCGCAGGCGCAGAAGAAAGATGTCTCCGCGAAGCTCAACCCGCGGAAACCACGAGCCAGCGCGGGGGAGCGCTGCGACGGCAGCAGTGAAAAATTTTTCGGCATCTTCGTGCAGGGCGGCGGGCACGGCATCCAGAAAGCGTTGGCGGTGCAGATTGAGTGCGAGCACGTTGCCGGAGTCAACGAGCCAAGAATCGGCAACGGTTAGCGGCGTTTTGGGGACCTCTTCGGTAGACACTTCGATTAGTTGATCGTTCTGCCACCGGTAAATCGCGTCCGCACTCATAGTCTTAGGGTATGCGCTCTCGCGTTCTTACTGCTGCCCTGCCGCGCTGGGTCGACCCCGCGGCGGTGTTCGGTGAACTCCTGAGGATTCGCGGTGGTAATGACGCTGGCGCGGTCTGGCTCGATAGTGGGGTGACAGCCTCAAGCGGGCGCAGTTATCTCGCCGTGTCCGAGCGTGCCGTGCTCAGCACCGAGCTCACCGAGCCGGTATTCGATTGGATGCGCCGCGAATTCCAAAAATTCGACGTAGACGTTTCCGACGCTCCTTCGGGTTTTCGGTTGGGCTGGGTCGGTTGGCTGGGCTACGAACTTCGGGGCGAATCGCTCGGTGTCGACATCACGACCCCGGCGTCGACTCCGGATGCGGCCTGGCTATGGGTAGACCGCGTGCTGATGTTCGATCATGATCTGCAATCGCTGAGCCTTCTGGCGCTCGGCGAGAGCTGGACGGGGGAGCTCGCCCAGTGGCGCGACGAGATGCACGCCCTCGTAACGGCCGCGGAGGCGACCGCGGCCGCACGGCGTATGCCGGTCTCAAGCTCGAGAACCACAGCCGGTGACATCGCCGCTGCGGCCGACACCCCGACGGCGGTCTGGCGTGATTCTGACGCCGACTACCTTGCGATGATTGCCGCGTGCCAGGCCGCGATTGTTGAAGGAGATGCCTATCAACTGTGTCTCACAACGAGCGTTCACGTCGATCGGGTGGTCGATCCCGTAGCGGCGTATCTCGCGTTGCGCGCAGCGAATCCGAGTCACCATGGTGGATTCCTGCGTATTGGTGAGACCTCGCTCCTGAGCTCGACTCCCGAGCAATTTCTCTCAATCGACCCCAGTGGGGTGGTTGAAACGAAGCCTATTAAGGGAACTCGTCGCCGCGATCCTGATCCGCTCGAAGATGCGCGACTGCGAGACGAGCTTCTCGCCAGTGACAAAGAGCGCGCCGAAAATCTGATGATCGTCGACCTCATGCGCAATGACCTCGGGCGGGTGTGCGAGGTGGGATCGGTCACAGTGCCGAAACTATTTGATGTCGAAAGCTATGCGACGGTGCACCAGCTTGTCAGCACCATCCGCGGTCAGTTGCGGCCCGAGGTTAGCGCTGTGGATGCCATAGCGGCGTCGTTCCCGGCCGGATCGATGACGGGGGCGCCAAAACACTCTGCGACCCTCATTCTTGACGCTCTCGAGACTGGGCCGCGCGGAATCTACTCTGGCGTGTTTGGGTACGTGGGGCTCGATGGGGCTGTTGACTTGGCCATGGTCATCCGCTCCATTGTGTTGGATGCTCAGGGCTCGACGATTGGTGCCGGCGGAGGAATCACGGCTCTTTCGGTGCCCACCGAAGAGCTTGCTGAGGTCAAGTTGAAAGCGGCAGCACTGCTGCGAGTGCTTGGTGTTCAGTCTGACTAAGCGGTCGCGCATCCGTTCCCGGCTGTAGCGAACGACCGGTCTATCGTGCGGCTGTGTACTGTGAGAGACGTCGACTCATAGACAATGGAATAACCCGACACCTTGTGGCCCCCGCGAGCGCGGCCGTGAGTTGGGTAATCTTGGATCTTCCCTGTAACGAATTGAGAGTGTTTACGTGACCGAGCAGCCCAACTTTGCTGATGCACACGATGATCGCGATGCAACCCCCGGCTATGACGTCGCGGCCATCCACGCGAAGTGGCAAGCCAAGTGGGACGAACTAAAGCCGTTCGCGACGAGTGACCCGGACGACAAGCGCCCGCGCAAATACATTCTCGATATGTTCCCGTATCCCTCGGGCGACCTGCACATGGGGCACGCTGAGGCTTATGCCTTTGGCGACATCGCAGCGCGCTACTGGCGTCAGCGTGGCTTCAACGTGCTGCACCCCATTGGATGGGACTCCTTCGGTCTTCCCGCCGAGAACGCGGCCATCGAGCGCGGAATTGACCCTCGCGGCTGGACTTACGACAACATCGAGCAGCAGAAGAAGAGCATGAAGCTCTACGGTGTCTCGTTCGACTGGGATCGTGTACTTCACACGAGCGACCCCGAGTATTACAAGTGGAACCAGTGGTTGTTCCTCAAGATGTACGAAAAGGGCCTCGCCTATCGTAAAGACTCGTGGGTCAACTGGGACCCGGTAGACCAGACTGTTCTTGCCAACGAGCAGGTTCTGGCCGATGGCACCTCGGAGCGTTCGGGCGCCGTCGTCGTCAAGAAGAAGCTCACGCAGTGGTACCTCAAGATCACCGACTATGCCGATCGCCTGCTTGATGACCTCAACCAGCTCGAAGGCGCATGGCCATCGAAAGTTCTCTCGATGCAGCGCAACTGGATCGGTCGTTCGATCGGTGCCGACGTTGACTTCGAAATCGAAGGTCGCGACGAGAAAGTCACGGTCTTCACGACTCGCCCCGACACGCTCTACGGCGTCACATTCATGGTTGTCGCTCCCGATGGCGACCTCGCTGCTGAGCTCGTCGAAAATGCAAGCGACGACGTGAAGGCATCGTTCACGAGCTACCTTGAGCAGACTCAGAAGCAGACCGAAATTGAACGAAAGGATGCTGGTCGCCCCAAGACGGGAATCCCTCTCGATCGTTTCGCCGTCAACCCGGTAACGGGGGAGCGCATCCCCATCTGGGCTGCCGACTATGTGCTGGCCGATTATGGCCACGGTGCCGTTATGGCTGTGCCCGCCCACGACCAGCGAGACCTCGAATTTGCTATCAAGTTCGACCTTCCGGTGCGTGTTGTGCTCGACACGAATGCGCCGATTACGGGAACGATCCCGATTCTTGAACTCGACGAAAACGGCATGGCCATCCTTCCGGATGATCTGCCGCCGCTGAATCCCCGCGACACCGGCAAGTCGTTGCAGGGCGACGGCCGCATGATCAACTCAGGGCCGCTCGATGGATTCAGTAAGAGCAACGCCATCAAGAAGATTGTTGAGCAGCTTGAGGCAGCCGGTACTGGCCGCGCTGCGAAGACGTACCGTTTGCGTGACTGGCTGATCAGCCGTCAGCGTTTCTGGGGAACGCCGATCCCGATCATCCACGGTTCTGATGGTGAACTGATTCCCGTTCCCTTTGACCAGCTGCCCGTAGAACTACCATCCACGGATGGCCTCGATCTGAAACCTAAGGGCAAGTCACCGCTCGCCGCAGCCGAAGACTGGATTAATGTCGCCGACCCGCGCGACGGCAGCCCAGCTCTGCGCGACGCTGACACGATGGACACCTTTGTTGACAGCTCTTGGTACTTCTTGCGGTTCCTGTCGCCTAACGACCCCGATAAGGCCTTCGACCCGGCAGAGGCTGAGAAGTGGGCTCCCGTCGACCAGTACGTGGGTGGTGTTGAGCACGCGATCCTGCACCTGCTCTACTCGCGCTTCATCACGAAGGTTCTTTTCGACCTCGGCTATGTGAGCTTCACCGAGCCGTTTAGTGCACTGCTCAACCAGGGCATGGTGCTGTCCGAGGGCAAGAAGATGTCCAAGCGCAGCCGCAAGGCCGTCACCTTCTCCGGCGAGATTGCCGAGCATGGTGCCGATGCCCTGCGTCTGACGCTCGCGTTCGCTGGTCCACCCGAGGAGAACATCAACTGGGAAGATGTTTCACCTCCCGCTTCGCACAAGTTCTTGGCCCGTGCGTTCCGTCTCGTCGGTGACGTCACGAGCGCGCCGGAGATTGAATGGAAGACGGGCGACATCGCGTTGCGTCGTGCCACTCACCGATTCTTGGCCGATGGCCCGGGCCTCGCAGAATCACTGAAGTTCAATGTGCTTGTTGCTCGCATCATGGACCTGGTGAACACGACACGCAAGGTTATCGACAGTGGTGCTGGTGGCGGAGATGCGGCCGTTCGTGAAGCCGCAGAGGTCATCACGATCGCGCTGAGCCTATTTGCTCCGCACACCGCTGAAGAGATGTGGGAGAAGCTCGGCTACGAGCCAACGGTTGCTCTCGCTGGGTGGCGCAAGGCAGAACCGACGCTTCTCGTTGAAGAATCGGTGACGGCGGTCATTCAGGTAGATGGCAAGGTTCGTGACCGTCTCGAAGTCTCGCCGAAAATTGATGCTGCAGCTCTCGAAGCGCTTGCGCTTGCCTCCGAGGTCGTCATGCGTAGCGTTGGCGACCGCGAGATCGTTAAGGTCATCGTGCGTGCACCGAAGCTCGTCAATATCGCGACTCGTCAACAGCCCGCCGAAGGCTAACGAACTCCACACTTCGAAACTACGTGCGCTGTCGGCTCGAGGGCGCGCGTAGTTTCTGTGCGTGGAAGAGTTTGAGCAGGCTAGGCGTGCCCGATTACGGTTGCGCGTTGGCGCCGTCGTTGTGCTTGTTTTGGTCGCGCTCGGCTGTGCCGTGCTGGCCGCAGCGCTCACGGCGCGACCGGAGTCGGCGCAGATCGCCCGAGATAGCCAGTCCACGTCCGCGGGGACCGCTGATGGGTTCTCGATCAGCTCACCCTCGGTTTTTGTGCACGTTACCGGGGCCGTTGCCAGACCTGGCCTATTCGAACTGGCCGATGGTTCTCGCGTCATAGACGTGATTGCTGCGGCTGGCGGCTTCACTGAATCCGCAAATCGCGACGAACTCAACCTCGCGCGGCTGCTGACCGATGGCGAACAGTTCTCGGTGCCCGAAGTGGGCGAGTTGGCGGCGGATGCTGCGGCATCCGATCCGCGCGTGAATCTGAACACGGCAGACGCCGCTGAGCTCGACACTCTGCCTCGCGTCGGCCCGGCGATGGCGGCTCGAATTCTGGCATGGCGTGAGGCCAATGGTCGGTTCGCCAGCATCGATGACCTGCGCGGTGTTTCCGGCATCGGCGACAAAACCTTCGAGGGGCTCCGCGAGTTGATCACCGTATGAATCTTGATCTGAGACTTAGCCTGCCAGTGGCGATGGCGTGGTTAGTCGCGGTCTTCCTGATCGGTGTTCCCTCGCTGGCCATCGGAGCGACCATTGTGCTGTGGCTTGCTGCTGGTGCTGCGTCCGCCACCGCGGTGCTTTCGCGCCGCCCACTGATGGCCAGCGTGGCCCTCGCCTGCGCTCTCGCGGCGCTTTGTTCAACCTCGGTCGCTGTTCAGACGGAGTCCCGCCAGCCTGCGGCGTTGAGCGAGTTGGCTGCTCGTCACGCTCCCGTGGAGGTCTGGGGCACAACTACGTCAGCGGTGACGGGCGATGCTGACTACTTTCAGGCTCAGCTGTCGTCGCTAATCGTTGACGGACAGTCAGTGGCGCTGAGTTCGCCCGCGCTGATATTTCGCGACAGCGACCGCTTCGGGGGCAATGCGTCTGGCGACTCGACGGCCAGTGATGCTACAGCCAGCGAGCAGACCGCTCACGAACCCACCACCAACGAATCTGCCGCTAGCGTGCAGTGGGGAATCGGGGTCGAGTTCTCGGTGGCGGCAACGCTCACGGCCACAGGGCCGGGAGATGGGCGAGCGGTGCTGGTTTTTGCGTCGGAGGATCCGGTCTGGCGTGCCGATCCCTCCGCGTCAATTGAGTGGGCCAATCAGTTACGGCACACCTTTGCTTCGGCCGTCCGGGTGCTCCCCGGCGGTGGTGGCGAGCTTCTTGGCGGGCTCGCGATCGGCGACACTTCGGCTGTTAGCGAGGAGTTGGATGCTGCGATGAAGACCAGCTCATTGAGCCACCTGACTGCCGTGTCTGGCGCAAACTGCGCGATCGTCGTTGGCCTCATTATGGCTCTCGGCGGCAGGCTTGGCGCTCATCGAGTGCTGAGAATCGGGCTCTCGGTGCTGGTGCTTCTCGCGTTCGTGGTTGTGGTGACTCCCGATCCCAGCGTGCTGCGCGCGGCCCTGATGGCGACGCTGGTGCTCATCGCGTTGGCAAGCGGGCGCCCGATGCGCGGAATGGCCGTGCTCTCACTGGCGGCGATTAGCTTGCTGGTATTTGATCCATGGCTATCGCGAAATTTTGCTTTTGCGTTGTCTGTCTCGCAACGGCGGGGCTGCTGCTCTTCGCCGAGCCGCTGGCTCAGCTACTCGGGCGGTGGGTGCCGCGCTGGCTGGCGCTTGTTATCGCCGTGCCGCTGGCGGCACAACTTGCCTGCCAGCCGATCTTGTTGCTGCTGCAGCCCACCCTGCCCACCTACGGGGTAGTCGCGAACGTACTCGCTGCTCCGGCAGCTCCGGTGGCCACAGTGGTCGGTTTGGCGGCCTGTGTAGCGCTCACTGTGCTTCCTTGGCTAGGCATTGGGCTGATGTGGATCGCATGGTTGCCATCCGCGTGGGTGGCTGCCGTGGCAACCTTCTTTGCTGAGGCTCCGGGAACGCGTATTCCGTGGTGGGAGGGTTGGCTCGGGGTTGCCGCCCTCAGTATCCTTACCGTGCTGTTGCTGGCGGCTCTGGTGATGAAACAGCCGTGGCGTGGTCGCGCTCTCGGCACGCTTCTGGTCGTCACCACAGTCGTGGCCTCGGCATCGGCGGGCCTGGGCCTGAGCGCGGCACTTTCGTGGCCTAAGGATTGGCAATTTGCTCAATGTGATGTGGGCCAAGGAGACGCGGTGGTGGTGCGCAGCGGGGATCGAATCGCACTGATCGACACGGGGCCAGATCCGCAACTCCTCGCGTCGTGTCTCAGCCGTTTAGGCATCGTTCGCATCGATCTTCTGGTGCTTACACACTTTGACCATGATCATGTGGGTGGGGCGGAAGCAGTAATCGGGCGGGCGGAGACTGTGCTGGTTGGGCCAACGGGCTCAGCTTCCGATATCGAGCTGCTCAGGTCGTTTGAGGTTGCCGACGCTGAGGTTCTTCCGGTGAGCACGGGAGATCGGGGCGAGCTCGGTGAGCTGCAGTGGCGAGTGCTGTGGCCGGGGGAGCGCCTTGCCGGCATTGACCCCGGCAACGACGCGAGCGTTGTTGTGGAGTTTCTGCCCCGCCCCGATTGTGAGCGGCAATGCTTAAGCTCGGTATTTCTGGGTGACCTTGGCGAGAGTGCACAAAGCAGACTTCTTGGCGAACACCGGCTGCCAGAAGTCGATGTCGTCAAAGTCAGCCACCACGGTTCTGCCGATCAGTTTCCGCCCCTCTACGTCGCGCTCAACGCGACTGTGGGTTTGGTGGGCGTTGGTGCCGAAAACGGCTACGGTCATCCCACCACCGATGCGTTGAGCATGCTCGACGATGCCGGAATCATGGCAGTGCGAAGCGATACCGATGGACTTGTATTGGTGTCGCCGGCAAGCGAGCCTGGTGCGGTTCGCGTGTGGTCGGAACGGCACGTCAGCGGGCAGGGATAGGCTGGGGTGGCAGTTCTAATTGAGGAGTCTCGTGGCCGGTAAGCCCCCAGCACGATCGTCGGCAAAGTCGAAAGTCGCTATTCCCCAGTTGACGTGGAACAACGTGCGCCCGGCGCCCATTGTGTTGGTTAGCGGCACAGAAGGCTTTCTTGCCGACCGGGCAATCCGGTTGCTTCGCGACACCCTCAAAGTAGAAGATCCCAGTCTCGAAGTGAGCGATCTCGAGGCAGATCAGTATGCGCCGGGAGAGCTCATCAGTTTGGCGAGCCCGTCGCTCTTCAGCGAGCCGCGAATGATCCGCATCACCAACGTCGAAAAGTGCACTGACGCTTTCATCACCGAGACGGTGAAGTATTTGGATGCTCCTGCTGAGGACACCTATGTGGTGTTGCGTCACGCCGGGGGAGTCCGTGGCAAAAAGCTGCTCGACGCCATCCGGGCGGGCAACGGCGGCGGTATCGAAGTGATATGTGTCGATCTCAAAAAAGATACAGAAAAGTACGAATTTGCGGCTGCAGAATTCGCCTCCAAGCGTCGACGAGTGACACCGGGCGCGCTCCGCACGCTCGTGTCTGCCTTTTCTGCCGATCTGGCGGAACTTGCTGCCGCTTGCCAGCAGCTCATTGCCGACGATGCGGATGAGATTAATGAAGCAACAGTCGCCCGGTATTACTCGGGGCGCGTCGAAACGAGCGCATTCAAGGTTGCGGACTCAGCAATCGCCGGTCGTTCTGGCGAAGCGCTTGTCTTGCTTCGTCACGCTCTGGCCTCCGGCGCAGATCCGGTTCCGATCGTTGCTGCCTTTGCGTCAAAGTTGCGCACCATGGCAAAACTTTCCGGTGGCTCGATGTCTTCTGGCCAGGCTGCGAAAACCTTTGGGATGGCGCCCTGGCAGGCAGATCGGGCAATGAAAGATCTCAGGGGCTGGAACGACGCGGGTCTTGGCACTGCCATTGAGGCGATTGCCGACACCGATGCCCAAATCAAAGGTTTGGGGCGCGACCCCGTCTTTGCTCTAGAACGAATGATCTCTATCGTTGCGGCTCGCGGTAACCACTAGTCGGCCGTTTCGTCCGACTCGGCTGACTTGGCACTTCGCGTGACCTGAACGGCTTAACGACAAACGCCCCCAGCCGCGAACGGTGGGGGCGTTTGTTGTGTTCGGCGGTGTGCCGATCAGAAATGTTTAGAGTGCTGCGACCTGCTTGGCGATGGACGACTTGCGGTTCGCTGCCTGGTTCTTGTGCAGGATGCCCTTGCCGGCTGCCTTGTCGAGCGACTTCGCGGCGACCTTCAGGTTCGCGAGTGCGGTGTCTTTGTCGCCAGCCTTGATTGCTGCGCGCGTTGCGCGGATAGCAGTCTTGACCTGGCTCTTGACCTGGCGGTTGCGGTCTTGAGCCTTCTTGTTGGTACCAATGCGCTTGATCTGCGACTTAATATTTGCCACGTGTATGTGCTTTCTTGTTTGTGGATCAGAGATAGTGGGCGGCCGTGGAAGAGAATCGATGTTCTGATTCCCGGCCGCGAAGCGCATATCGTTCGACGAAGAACCATATGCATAAGCCAACAGGCAACATTACCAGCGCGGTGGAGCTATAGCAATTGCGCAGCAATTGTGCGACCCCAGCGCCGAGCAAACTGCGTTTGTTCGGTTCCGGTGGAGCTATAGCAATTGCGCAGCAATTGTGCGACCCCAGCGCCGAGCAAACTACGTTTGTTCGGTTCCGGTGGAGCTATAGCAATTGCCGAGCATCCCCAGATTGCGGTTGTCCTGCTCCTGCAGTTTAGGGCAGCGGGGCTTTTCTGATTTCGTGCCACGCCATGCAGCGCCGCATGTCGGCGAGATCTAGTGGCACTGACGGGCCGGGCGCTAGTTTTCCGCTACTGGGTTCGGGGGTTATCCCGATTCCTCGCGTTGGTACCTTTTCCTACGCTCTAGGTATGACTTCTTCAACTGTTTCTGATTCGCTGGCCGCTTCCTCCACTGTGGTGCTCGCTCCGAGCGATGAGACCGACTCAAGCGCGGAACCAGCCCCGACCGCCGGGGCAACTCCATCCGCTGAGCCTGCTGGCTCCGCTACTCCGACTGTGGCGCCTCGCTCGTCGCGCACAATGAGCATTCTTGCGTTGAGCTTGGGGATTGCTTCGTTGGTATTTGCTCAGACCGTCGTCGTTCCCCTCGCGGCCGTTATTTTGGGTGTGTTCGGGCTGCGCGATGAACCGGCGGGGCGCAATTTTTCCATCTGGGGCATTGTTTTGGCGTGTATCGCCGCTTTCGGCTGGGTCGCGATTGTCGCTGTTGGCGCACTCATTTCGTTGCCGTTTCTTTTTCTTGGAGCGTTTTAGTAGCGCGCGAGCGCCCGCGAGCCCTGCTTTGGCCTGTCGTTTAGCTCGGGTGCGCGCAGGATCGTCGGTCTCGTGGGAGAATCGGGAGGATGTCTCCTCGCGCCTCTTACACACTTGAGCCTGCTTCGACCGATCCTGCGTTTATCCGCAACTTTTGCATCATTGCGCATATCGATCATGGCAAGTCCACCCTCGCTGACCGCATGCTGTCGGTCACGGGGGTTGTCGCGACCGCGATATGCGGGCCCAGTACCTCGACCGTATGGATATCGAGCGTGAGCGCGGCATCACTATCAAGAGCCAGGCTGTTCGAATGCCGTGGGCTCTCACTGATGAGAACGGCAAAGAGCAGTCGTATGCGCTGAACATGATTGATACGCCTGGTCACGTTGACTTCACCTATGAGGTCTCGCGATCGTTGGCTGCCTGCGAGGGCGCAATTCTTTTGGTTGATGCGGCACAGGGCATCGAGGCGCAGACTCTGGCCAACCTCTATTTGGCGATGGAAAACGATCTCACGATCATTCCGGTGCTGAACAAGATCGATTTGCCCGCTGCTGATCCTGAGAAGTATGCCGATGAAATTGCTGGCCTGATTGGCTGCGATCCGTCGACAGTTCTTCGGGTCTCTGGCAAAACGGGTGTTGGTGTTTCTGAGTTGCTTGACGAGGCGACGCGGCTAATTCCTGCTCCCGTCGGCGATCCGAATGCTCCGGCCCGCGCAATGATTTTCGACTCGGTGTATGACGCTTACCGTGGCGTTATTACGTACGTTCGCATGATTGACGGCAAGATGACGCCGCGCGAAAAGGTCATGATGATGTCGACGAAGTCGGCTCACGAATTGCTCGAGATTGGCGTGAGCGCACCGGAACCGACACCGACAAAGGGTCTCGGCGTTGGTGAGGTTGGTTATCTCATTACCGGTGTGAAGGATGTGCGCCTCAGCAAGGTTGGCGACACCGTCACCAACTTTGCCAAGCCGTCTACGGTTGCGCTCAAGGGCTATTCCGAGCCGAAGCCGATGGTCTTCTCGGGTCTGTACCCGATTGATGGTTCCGACTACCCGGTGCTGCGCGAGGCTCTCGACAAGTTGAAACTCTCGGATGCTGCGCTGGTTTACGAGCCTGAGACGTCTGTTGCTCTTGGCTTCGGTTTCCGTTGCGGATTCTTGGGGCTGCTGCACTTGGAGATTGTGCGCGAACGGCTCGAACGCGAGTTCAATCTCGACATGATCGCTACGGCGCCGTCGGTTATTTACGAAGTGATGGGCGACGACAAGAAGTTCACCACCGTGACGAACCCGAGCGAGTTCCCCGGCGGCAAGATCGCTAGTGTGAGCGAGCCGATGGTGAAAGCATCCGTTCTTACACCGAAGGATTTCGTCGGCACGGTTATGGAACTCTGCCAGTCGCGCCGCGGCACCATGCAGGGCATGGAATATGTGGGTACTGACCGTGTGGAGCTTCACTACACGATGCCGCTCGGTGAGATCGTCTTCGACTTCTTTGACCACCTGAAGAGCCGAACGCAGGGCTATGCGAGCCTCGATTATGAGCCAAGTGGACATCAGGAAGCCGACCTCGTGAAGGTCGACATTCTTCTCCAGGGTGAAGCTGTTGATGCTTTCAGCGCGATCGTGCACCGCGATAATTCGTATGCCTACGGCGTGCTGATGACCGAACGCTTGAAGAAACTGATTCCGCGTCAGCAGTTTGAGGTTCCCATTCAGGCAGCGATCGGCTCGAAGATCATCGCTCGTGAATCGATTCGGGCGATGCGCAAAGACGTGTTGGCTAAGTGTTACGGCGGCGATATCAGTCGCAAGCGCAAGCTCCTCGAGAAGCAAAAAGAGGGCAAGAAGCGCATGAAAATGGTGGGGCGCGTCGAGGTTCCGCAGGCTGCTTTCATTGCAGCGTTGTCTGGTGAAGTCGAAGCCGGCAAAGAGAAGAAGTAGACGAAAGTGGATGCTCGCACCTACCCCAATGCGCCTGTTACGTACGGCGCGGTAGGTGCCACGCGCGGCAGCACTTTTACGGTTCTTCCTCCGGTGGGCTTTCGTCGCGTTGAGCGAAGCGCTCGCATCGGTCATGGTGATGAGCGTTGGAACTTTGCGCATCAGCAAATTCTGACGTGGGGTGTGAAACGTCGTAGCGGTTTTGGGGTGACGCTTTTGCCCCGTGATCCGCTTGGCAATTTGCTCGACTTGTCACACGATGACGATGCTCATCCGGAGGTTCGGCCCGGTGACACGATCGTTCTTTCGGTGGGGCGTGGGCGCTTTACCGCTCACGAACCCGTGCGTGTGGTCTATGTCGTGACCAGCCCAAGGTTGCGGGCTTTGCCTACGGAACGCTTGAGGGGCATCCATTACGCGGCGAAGAATCGTTCATGATCGAACGCCGTGATGACAATTCGGTGTGGATTACGGTTCGCTCGTTTTCGCGACCATCGTCAACGAAGTGGATGCTGTTGTCACCGGCACTGCGGTTGATGCAGTACATCGTGGTTGGCCGTTACTTGCGTGCCCTCTCTGGCAGTATTCCTGCGGCCTAGAGCTGCAGTTTTCTAGCCGCGCGTACTGAGCTCGGCAATTGTGCCGAGCACGTCGTCGAGTCCGTTTACGAGGTCATCAACGACGAGTAGTGCATTTGTGTCGCGGAGGTCTGCCACTGTGAAGGCTCCCGTCGCCACTGCGATGAAGGGAAGCGCTGCGGAGTCAGCGGCGAGACCGTCGTTCGGGGTGTCGCCGACGATGACGTGAATCCCTTCGCCAAGGGCGGGAGCAACGAGCGCGGTGAGGTGGTGCCGGTCGGGGGACCGGTCTCCAAAGAAGGAACTTTGCCAGTCGAAATCCTGCTCGGAGTACCCAGCGGCCAGCAGTTTGATGCGGGAGTGCAACGGACCGTTGCCCGTCAGGAGGGCATTGCTCCAGCCTCGGCGCGCAACTTCGTGAAGTGCATTCGGCCCTCCGGCTACGGCTTCTCGCACGAATCCGGTGTCGTGCAGAGCCTGCGTTCGTCGATCAAGCTCGGTTAGTACGTCATCGAGCATCGTGGTCGGATGACCGTTGAGCTCGAGCATCTCGGCGAGCAGCTGCCCTTCTGTCTTTCCGTGCGGAGTCGCAATGAGTCGGTGGGGTGGCGCGCCGGTGACTCGGGTAAATGCGTCGAGGTAGACGGCCGCACCATCGCGGGAGTTTCGGATAAGGGTGCCGTCGATGTCCCACAGAATGTGCGTTTTCACCGTCACATTCTCTCACGCGTGAGGTGCGACAATTGAGGGGCGCGTGCACGCACCAGCTGCCGCGCACTTGTGTCGACAGCTGTTTAGGGGATCCGTTCGTGCCAGGTGCTTTGCCCATTGCCGATCCTGCCCCCCTCGATGGAGCGCTACCCGAGAGTGTCGCTGTAGGGTCCGAAGACCGGCCGTGGAGCGTGTATATCCATGTTCCGTTCTGCCGGGTGCGCTGCGGATACTGCGACTTCAATACCTATACGAGCGAAGAGCTGCGCGGAGCTAAGCGTTCTGACTACGCCACCGAGGCTGTTGCAGAGATGGAACTCGCATCCACCGTTCTCTCGCAGGCGGGGGTTGCACCGCGCCAAGCTTCGACGGTGTTCTTTGGCGGCGGCACCCCCACTCTTTTGCCCGTTACTGATCTGACCCGCATGCTTGCGGCTGCTCGCGACACGTGGGGATTCACTTCGGATGTCGAGGTCACGACCGAGGCGAATCCTGATTCTGTTGACCGGGATTATTTGCACGCGCTCAAAGACGCTGGCTTCACCCGGGTGTCGTTCGGGATGCAGTCGGCGGTGCCACACGTGCTGGCAACGCTGGAGCGCACGCATGATCCCGACCGCGTGCCCCACGTCGTGCGGTGGGCGCGGGAGGTTGGGTTGGATGTGAGCCTCGATCTGATCTACGGCACGCCGGGCGAAAGTCTGGCCGATTGGGAACGTTCACTCGATCACGCCATTGCGCAAAACCCTGATCATATTTCTGCGTACGCGCTCATTATCGAGACCGGCACTAAGCTGGCGGCTCAGATTCGTCGCGGCGTTGTTGCTGCGGTCGATGATGATCTTCAAGCCGATATGTATGAGTTGGCCGAACAAAAACTCAGCTCTGCGGGGTATGAATGGTACGAGGTGAGCAACTGGGGCAAAGCCAGTGACGATCCTGAGGTCAGCAATACCAGTCGGCATAACCTGGGCTACTGGTTGGGTAATGATTGGTGGGGTGTTGGCCCTGGCGCTCACAGCCATGTTGGCGGTGTGCGCTGGTGGAATGTGAAGCACCCGGCGGCGTACGCCGACCGTATTGCCGCGGGACACTCGCCGGGGGCTGGTCGGGAGACGCTTGCCGATTCGAGCAAGTATTTGGAGCACGTTTTGTTGCGCACACGGGTGCGTAACGGACTGCTTATCAATACTTTGGATGCGGATGGCCGCCAGGCCGTCGCTGGGCTGATCGCTGAAGAACTCGTGGATGCCCGCTCTGCCCTGAGTGGAACTATTGAACTCACGGTAAAAGGGCGCCTGCTCGCAGATGCCGTAGTGCGGCGATTGCTAGCGGACGCCCCTATTTAGCGCATTCGTTGTGTTGCGATTCGTTCGAGTTATTTGACGAACGAGAACGTGAGCGGGTAGTTGTAGACCTGCCCACGGTTTGCGGCGATTGCGGCGATGATGCTGAACGTAATGATGATGATGGCGATTGCGGGAATGATCAGGAATCCGATTGCGGCCGCGGTGAGAAGTGCGCCAAGGAGATAACCGATGTGCATGGTGATCTGAAAGTTCAGCGCGGTGCGCGCATGAGCGCGGACGAATGGTCCGCGATCCTTGAAGACTAGGTAGCCGATCAGAGCGGGAAGAAAGCCGAGGGCGATAAATCCGGCCACGATTCCGCCGATATGAATCAACGTCGACCAGAGCTTCTCGTCGCTCGGGCTCATGGGTTGGATCTGCGCGTACGGCGAGGTGGGTGGTGTGGAATCTGACATGCCCCCATTAAAGCCTGCATTCCTTAAAAGGAAAGCCCCGAGAGCCAAAGCTCCCGGGGCAACGCACTATCGGCCTAGCCGAAGGGCTGTGTTACTTGATGAGGCGGATTGCGAAGGGGTAACGGTAGTGGTTGCCGTCCTTGGCCTTCGTGAAGCCGATGATCGAGAAGATTAGGCCGACTGCCCAAATCGCGAAGCTCAGGAACGTTTGGACAAACGCGAAGAGACCGAGTGTCAGCGGGGTGAGGACAAGACCGACGATGAAGAGTGCAACCTGAGCAATGGTCAGAGTGATCTGAAAATTCAGGGCTTCTTTTGCTTCGGTGTTCGTGAATGCGCCGCGGTCTTTGAACACCAGCCAGATGATGAGAGAGGGAAGGATCCAGAGGATTCCGCCCAGGTGAGCGAAGGATGCCCACTGGTTGTCCTCAACCGTGGTCAATTGAGCTCCCGGCTGCGGTGCGTTGGGCTGCGGATTTGCGTCAGTCATGAGTTCGTGCCTTTCAGGTGAACGAGGGAACTTCCCGGGTTTCATCAAAGTGCTCGGTGTCACACCTGAGCATTTCCACAAAAAGGTAGCGCTCAAGTACAAAGACACGCTAGCGCGAATGAGTTGCGCGGTGCAACGGTTGTGTCACAGAGTGTCGAGTAAGATTGGCAGTCGAACGGATTGAGTGCCAATCAAGAGAGGTGGGTGGTGGAATGGTTTCCGCCCGCGGACTTGACGTGCTTCGAGTCATTGTGCAGGACTACGTTGCTACGCGCGAGCCTGTCGGATCGAAGTCGATTGTGGAACGCCACTCCTTCGGGGTGTCTGCGGCCACAATTCGTAACGACATGGTTTTGCTTGAGGATGAAGAGCTGATTGCCGCTCCTCATACCTCCTCTGGGCGTGTGCCGACCGATAAGGGCTACCGGGTGTTCGTGGATCACCTTGCTGACCTGCGCCCTCTCACGAGCGCACAGCGCCAAGCAATTGAGTCATTCCTGGGCCAGGCCGACGATCTAGATGACGTTCTTGCCCGAACCGTTCGGATGCTGTCGCAGTTGACCAACAGCGTTGCGCTGGTTCAATATCCCTCGCTCGCGACTGCTCGCGTGCGGCATATCGAGCTAGTGCCGCTAAACGCTTCCCGGGTGATGACGGTGTTTATTACTGACTCCGGCCTCGTTGAGCAGCGGCAGATCGAAATTTCAGAGGTACTAGATGACACATTCCTCGGGGAGATGCGCGCGAAGCTAAACTCAGCGCTCAACGGGCAATCCCTTCCCGAAGCAGCCGAGAGACTCGCAACTTTTGCTGATTTGTTTACTGTTGAGCGCCAGGCGGTCGTCAGTCAGGTGGCATCCAGTCTCATGGAGCAAGTTTTGGCAAACCGCCATGACAAACTTGTTTTAGCGGGCACAGCAAACCTTGCACGAACTGAGCAAGACTTCTCAGGCAGCATTTTTCCGGTGCTGGAGGCAATAGAAGAGCAAGTAACGTTGTTACGCCTCTTTGGGGAGATGCAAGTAACCAGTGGGTCTGTTTCGACTCGCATTGGGCGTGAAAACGCAGAATTTGGACTTGAAGAGACGTCCGTCGTTACGGGTGGGTATTCCTCGTCGGGCGGCGGGGTCGCGCGACTGGGTGTGCTGGGCCCGACTCGCATGGATTACTCGAACAATATGGCAGCGGTTCGCGCGGTAGCGCGTTACCTGTCACGACTTTTAGAAGAAAACTGAGCTCGTAAGGAGCAATCGGAACTTTGGCAGATCACTATGAAGCACTCGGCGTTGCCCGCGAGGCCACGCCTGAAGAAATCAAGAAGGCGTACCGCAAGCTCGCTCGCGAGTTGCACCCCGACGTAAACCCGAGTGCCGACGCGTCAGAGCGTTTCAAGTCGGTTACACACGCCTATGACGTCTTGAGCGATCCCCAGCAGCGCCAGCAGTACGACATGGGCGGCAGCGGCGGCAGTTTTGGCGGTGGTTTCGGCGGGTTCGGCGACATCTTCGAAACGTTCTTCGGCGGTGGTGGCGGCGGTCAATCTGTTGGTCCCCGCTCGCGTCGTGAGCGCGGCCAAGACGCTCTATTGCGTGTTGAGGTTAGTTTAAAAGACACCATTTTCGGCGTTTCGCGCGACCTCGAGGTCAACACCGCGGTCTTGTGTGAGACCTGCGAGGGCAACTGTTCCGCGCCAGGTAGCTCGCCGGTTCGCTGTGACATTTGTCAGGGCAGCGGCCAGATTCAGCGCCAGGTGCGCAGCCTTCTCGGCAACGTCATGACGTCGAGCCCGTGTGGCACCTGCCGCGGTTATGGCAACATCATCGTCAACCCGTGCGCCACGTGCGCCGGTCAGGGTCGCGTTCGTGCGCAGCGCACTATTTCGGTCGACATCCCCGCTGGCGTCGAAACTGGATTGCGTCTGCAAATGCCTGGCCAAGGCGAAGTTGGGCCGGCCGGTGGGCCGAATGGCGACCTCTTCCTGGAGATGAAGGTGCGTCATCACGACGTCTTTAGCCGCTCAGACGATGACTTGCTTGCCACCGTTGAGGTTCAGATGATCGACGCGATCTTGGGTACCACGGTCACTCTTGATGGGTTGGACGACAAGGTTGAGGTCAGTATCAAACCGGGTACACAAGCCGGCGAGGTGCTGACGGTCAAGGAGCGGGGCATCACGAGCCTGCGCGGTGGCGGTCGAGGCGATTTGCGCTTGGGCATTCAGGTCGTCACCCCCACCAAGTTGAGCGGTGCCGAACAGACTTTGATCAAGCAGCTCGCCGCAATTCGCAAGTCCAAGGCGCCAGAGTTTGCCGAGTTCCATCAAGGACTGTTCGCGAAGCTTCGCGACCGGTTCCTGTAGGAAAACGCTGTGGCTCATCTTTATATCGATGAAGAACTCGACGACGCTAAGGTCGGCGATACCGTCTCGCTGACCAAAGCTGAGGCGCGCCATGCGGTCACGGTGTCGCGGCTCGCGGTTGGCGAAACTATCGCGATCAGCAACGGTGCCGGGCTCACAGTTTCTGGGCCAATCACGGTTGCGGAGCATACCGAGCTCAGCATCGTTGTCGCCGAACTTAGCCGCACGGAGCGACGCACTCCGGCAGTGTTTCTTGCCCAAGCGCTCGCTAAGGCAGATCGGGATGAGTTGGCAGTGCAAGTAGCCACTGAACTCGGCATCGATGGCGTAATTCCGTGGTCAGCGTCGCGCAGCATTTCGCGTTGGCAAGGGACAAAAGTTGTTAAGGGTCGTGACCGCTGGGCCGCAATTGTGCGTGAGGCGAGCAAACAATCCCTGCGCACTTGGCTACCCGATGTGCTGGATCTCGTGACGACAAAGCAGCTTGCTGCCTTTGCTTCGAGCACCCGGATGCTCGTCCTTGAGCCCACGGCAACAGAAACTCTGGCTGACCTCGTCGTTGATGATCGCGACATTGTGCTCGTTGTCGGGCCAGAGGGCGGCGTGGCTGACCATGAGTTGGAGCTCTTGACGGCGGCAGGAGCATCCACCGTTCGCTTGGGCAGTGAAGTTCTGCGCACGTCAACTGCCGGCCCCGCCGCACTTGCGGTGTTGAATGTAAAACTTGGCCGTTGGAGCTAGAGGTTTAGGCTAGAGCCATGTCTGATTCCCCCTCGATCTTCACGAAGATCATCGCTCGCGAGATTCCCGCGGATATTGTCTTCGAGTCAGATTCCGTCATCGCCTTTCGCGACATCGCGCCCCAAGCGCCAGTACACCTGCTCGTAGTTCCTAAAACAGAGCAGTTTGCGAATGTTGCGCAACTGGCCGCTGGCAACCCTGAGCTGCTCGCCGAGCTTGTCTCGGTGGCGCAACAACTCGCTGATGAACACACGAATAGCGAGTTTCGTTTGATTTTCAATACCGGTGAAAGCGCCGGTCAAACAGTGTTCCACGTTCATGCTCATGTGCTCGGTGGACACCTCGAGGAAGGCACCCTTGGTCACTAGTGACTCTGAGTCCGCACGCACTGAAAAAGCACTATCCGACGAGCGCGAAAGCGTTGCGATTGAAGTGGATGGCGTCGCGATGGTGCGGCTGCTTGGCCCTCATGATCGATTGCTTCGCGTCGTGGAGAGCAAGTTTCCCGACGTCGAAATACATGTTCGCGGAAACGAGATCACTCTGACTGGTGACCGCGACTCGGTTGCGGCAGCGGAAGAGCTCGTCGATGAACTAATCGCGATGGTTCGCGACGGTCATGACCTCGGTACCCAGGATGTCGAGTCGTCGGCCAGCATTCTGCGCCAGAATCAGGGCAGCCCGAAGACTCTGCTCGGCCAAACAATTCTTACCGCTCGAGGCAAAGCAATTCGGCCTAAAACCTTGGGCCAGTCGCAGTACGTCGAAGCGATGGACAACAACACCATTGTGTTCGGAATCGGTCCGGCCGGAACGGGTAAAACCTATCTAGCAATGGCCAAAGCTGTTCAGGCTTTGCAGCGCAAAGAAGTTGACCGCATTATCCTCAGTCGTCCGGCAATTGAAGCGGGGGAGCGACTGGGGTTCTTGCCTGGCTCGCTGACCGACAAGATCGATCCGTACCTTCGACCGCTCTACGACGCGCTCAACGACATGATGGATCCCGAACTGGTTCCCAAACTGTTAGCGGCAGGCACCGTTGAAGTCGCGCCTCTCGCCTACATGCGTGGCCGCACTCTCAACAAGTCCTTTGTCGTTCTCGATGAAGCCCAAAACACCACGCCAGAGCAGATGAAGATGTTTCTGACCCGCTTGGGGTTCGACTCCAAGATGGTCATCACTGGCGACGTTACGCAGGTCGACCTGCCCGAAGGAGCGAGTGGGCTCAAGCTCGTCTCGAACGTGCTGCGAGATATCGACGACATCCACTTTGCCGAACTCACGAGCGCAGACGTCGTGCGTCACACGCTCGTCGGCAAGATTGTCGACGCCTACACGACCTATGACGCGGAAAAACAGCGCGATGAGTACAACAGCAAGAACCGACCGCGAGCTCGCAGCCGCAATCACGAGGGACGATAGCGTGTCAATTGAAATCAACAACGAGTCAGAGATTGACGTAGACGAGCACGCGTTCCAGCGTTTGTGCACCTTCGCTCTTGACCAGCTTCACGTTCACCCGGATGCCGAACTTGGCATAGTTTTCGTCGACGAAGCCGCCATGGAACAACTCCACGTTCAATGGATGGACGAACCGGGCCCCACCGACGTGCTGAGTTTCCCCATGGATGAACTGCGCCCCGGCACCGAAGCTCACCAGACGCCAGCCGGGCTGCTCGGCGACATCGTGGTGTGCCCTCAGGTTGCGATTGCGCAGGCCGAGACGGCCGGACATCCGCCACTGGAAGAAATGTTATTGCTGACGACCCACGGGTTGCTGCACCTACTCGGATTCGATCATGCTGAGCCAGAAGAGGAAAAAGAGATGTTCGGCCTGCAGCGCGAAATTCTGTCGGGCTTCGCCCTTGCTGAACGAAGCAGGTAGCCGCTCATGGTGAATGGCATCTTCATCACCGTGGCGATTTTGCTGGTTTCGCTCGGTGGTTTGCTCGCTGCTGCCGACTCTGCGCTCACAGTACTCAGTAGAAGCGACCTCGTTGAGCTTGCCGGTCGTAGTCGTGCCAAAAAACAAATTTTGGCGATCTCGCATGATTTGGGCGCTCACTTCAATGCGCTGAACTTCATGCGAATTGTGCTCGAAACCACCTCCGCCGTGCTCGTGACACTCGTGTTCGCTTCACTCTTCGAGCAATGGTGGCTGGCGCTACTGGTCAGCGCGCTGATCATGACCGGAGCGTCCTTCGTTCTCGTTGGATCGAGCCCCCGCAGCGTTGGGCGCGCACACTCGCGCAAGGTCGTTCAAATTGCGGCGCCACTGGTGCGAGGCATCCGAGTAATTTTGGGCCCGATCGCTGATGCGCTTGTCGCTCTCGGCAACCGTGTGACTCCGGGGCGACCGCGAACAGCAACGTTTTCCAGCGAAGAACAATTGCTGAGCATGGTGGATGAAGCGACCGAACATGAAGTTCTGGATCAAGACGATCGCGACCTCATCCACTCGATTTTCGAATTCAACAACACTGTTGTGCGTGAAGTAATGATTCCGCGCACGGACATGGTGACCGTGGATGCTGATGTGACGGCCAGCGCTGCGATGGGGTTGTTTCTCAGTCGTGGCGTTTCACGAGTGCCGGTAATCGGTGAAGATATTGACCAGGTCATGGGGGTGCTTTACCTTCGCGACGTCGCTCGTGTCGTGTATGAACAACCCATTGAGGCCGACAAGCTGACGACCCAAGAACTGGCGCGGCCCGCCCTATTCGTGCCGGAATCTCAGCGAGCCGACAGTTTGTTGCGCCAAATGCAGCTCGAATCGAACCACCTCGCGATGGTGGTGGATGAGTACGGCGGCATCGCAGGGCTAGTCTCATTGGAAGACCTCATTGAAGAACTCGTCGGAGATATCTCTGACGAGTACGATCGCGAAGTCGCCGAATTCGAAGAACTTGCCGATGGCAAGTTCCGAGTAAGTGCTCGATTGCCGATCGACGAACTGGGAGACCTGTTCGGGCTCGAGCTTGATGATGACGAGGTCGACTCTGTTGGCGGTCTGATCATGAAGACCCTAGGCCGGCTGCCCGAGAGCGGTGCGGTAGCGCACTATTCCGGCCTTGTTCTCACCGCAGAACGCACCGAAGGGCGGCGTAAACGCATCAGCACGGTGCTCGTTGCCAAAGACCCTTCCCTAGACAATCAGCACGAATCAATCTCGAATGAACGAGAGAACGGTGAATCACAGTGACCGACGCCAGTGAGTTCAGATCAGGATTTGTGACCTTTGTAGGTCGGCCCAACGTGGGAAAATCGACCCTCACCAACGCGCTGGTGGGTGAAAAGGTTGCGATCACTTCGTCGAAGCCCCAAACAACGCGGCGCGCAATTCGCGGAATTGTGCACCGCAGCGATGGCCAACTAATCATCGTCGACACCCCCGGAATGCACCGGCCGCGGACCCTTCTCGGCGAACGACTCAACTCGATCGTGCAAGACACCCTCGGTGAAGTTGACGTGATTGGCCTCTGCATTCCCGCGAACGAAAAAATTGGTCCAGGAGACCGTTACATCAACGAACAGCTTGACTCGTTTCCGCGGGCCAAGAAGGTGGCCATCGTCACCAAGATCGACGCGTCGTCGCGCCCCGGCGTTGCTGAGCAGCTGCGGGCGGTGAGTGAACTGCGCGATTGGGATGAGATCATCCCGATCTCGTCATTTGACAGCATTCAGCTCGATATTTTGTCTACTGAACTTGTGAAGCTGATGCCGGTTTCGCAGGCGCTCTATCCGGATGACGCCGTCACCGACGAGTCGACCGAATCGCGCGTGGCAGAGCTTATTCGCGAAGCCGCGCTCGAGGGAGTTATGGATGAATTGCCGCACTCCATTGCCGTCACTATCGACGACATGATCGAGCGCGAAGACAAAGATCTCCTCGAAGTATTTGCGAATATCTTTGTTGAGCGTGACAGCCAAAAGGGCATCATCATCGGCAAGGGCGGCGAACGACTGCAGGATGTCGGCGCGCGTGCGCGCAAGGAGATCGAGAAGCTTGTCGGTAAGCAGATTTTCTTGTCGTTGAGGGTGAAGGTCGCCAAAGAGTGGCAGCGAGACTCGAAGCAGTTGGGTCGTCTCGGCTTTTAACATCCGGCAGCACCTGTCATACCTCTGAAGGATGATTTCTTAGGCCGACAGGCTCACGTTGTGTCTCAGACAGTGTGGCCAGCGTAGCGTTGTGATCATGATTCGACAGCTCTCGCGTGGCGCCCTCATCGGTGATGTGAGCATCGCGCTTGTCGTGGTGGTATTGCGTTTTCTCCTTGGTGTCGAGCATGCGTCATCGTGGGTGATCGTTCTCCTCTTCGGTGTTGCTCTTGCCCTTCGTCGGTTGAGTCCAGGTTTGGCGTTGACTGTTGCGTGGGTGAGCGCTCTCCTTCAAATCGCCTGGCTGTTACCCGTCGACCCGATCAACTTTTTGATTGTGGCAGTGCTTTTTGCGGCCGCTAGGTATGGCAGTTCGCGAGTGCGACGACTGGCGCTTGCCTCAGTCTTTGCCGGAGCAGCAATCGGCGCTGTGTACCTCACGGGCACTACGGGCAGCGCACTCGGCACTGTCGATGTGCAGCCATTTGTATGGCCGCTGAGCTCAGTGATGATCTTCGACTTTGTGGTCTTTGTTATCGCCATGCTCGCGCTTCTTGGCCTTGGCTGGACGGCGGGGTTGCTGGCGCGAACCCAGGCAGTGGCGCGTGAGAATAAGCAGGCGCGCGCGGTCGCCGAGCAGGTCGCCACGGTGGAACTTGAACGCAACCAGATCGCACGCGACATGCACGACGTGGTTGCCCATTCGCTCGCGGTCGTGATTGCGCAGGCCGATGGAGCTCGTTACGCCGCCGCAGCCGACCCTGGTTCCGTCGACAACGCGCTCTCCACGATTTCTGGTACTGCACGAGAGGCATTGGCCGATGTGCGGCTCCTGTTGGGGCAGTTGCGGCACCGTCAGAGCGCTGGGCCGCAGCCCGGCCTCGCCGACATCCCCCTATTGGTCGAACAAATGCGGTCGGCTGGATTGCTTCTGGAGGTAGACCAGCAGGGAGAATCTTTGGTCATTTCGTCAGGGCAACAGATTGCGCTCTACCGAATTGCTCAAGAAGCTTTGACCAATGCGTTGCGGCACGGTGAGCACGCGGTGCCAACGGAGCTCAGCATCCAGTGGGCTCAGAACGCGGTAGTCATGTCAGTAGCGAACGACTGCACCACGAACGACACCGACGCTGGGGTCCACGTTGGCCACGGTTTGGTGGGAATGAGAGAGCGAGCTCATTTAGCTGGCGCCGAGTTCAGCGCTGGCAGTCACGGCGATCAGTTCGTTGTGCGCGTCAGAATGGCGGCGACGGCGTGAACCGTATTCGGGTGGCGCTGGTCGATGACCAGTCACTATTCAGAGCGGGCATCCGGATGCTTGTCTCCTCGCAGCCGGACCTCGAATGTGTGGGGGAGGCGAGTAATGGCGCTGAAGCGATCGGCATGGTCGAAGCCGCACAACCCGATGTTGTCTTGATGGACATTCGCATGCCGGTGATGGATGGAATCGAATCGACGAAGTCGATCCTTTCTGCCGCCATCGACAATCGGCCGCGAATAATTGTGCTCACGACGTTCGACCTCGATGAAGCCGCCGCCAGAGCGATCCGCGCCGGAGCAAGCGGTTTTGTGCTTAAAGATGCCGACCCTGAGTTCTTGCTGGCGGCCATCCGCACCGTGCACTCCGGCACTAGCGTGATCGCCGCCGCAGCCACGAGAGAGCTGTTTGAACACTTTGGTTCAGCACCACAGAAACGTCCGGCGTCGTTTGAATCACTCACCGCTAGAGAGCATGAAATCTTTCTTCTTGCCGTACGCGGTCTGAGCAACGCCGAAATTGCGCGGACCGAGTTCCTGAGTGAAGCAACAGTCAAAACGCATGTCAGCCGAATTCTTACCAAGCTGTCGCTACGTGATCGCGTTCAGCTCGTCGTCTTTGCGTATGAAAATGGACTTACGTGAGTCATCCTTGAGGATGATGTGAAGCACCCGCCCGGCCGATTCGTCATCTGGGCGCTGGCGACAGAGTTGAAGCATGAACATTTCACCAGACAACTCGGGTCTTGTCGCTCGGGTCGAGAACCTCTCTAAGTCCTACGGCTCGGCCTCCACCAGCGTTATCGCACTCAGCGAAATCTCGGTCGGCATTCGTGCCGGTGAATTTACCGCGATCATGGGGCCAAGTGGGTCGGGCAAGTCGACCCTCATGCACATAATGGCCGGTCTCGACACCGCAACCTCGGGTCGGGTGTGGCTGCGTGAGGCCGAGATCACCCATCTGGATGACACCGCACTGACGATGATTCGCCGCCGCCGCGTGGGATTCGTATTTCAATCATTCAATCTCGTGCCCACCCTCGATATCGAGCAGAACATCCTGCTTCCGTTCCAACTCGACGGGCGTGCACCTTCGACCACAGAACGGGGGTGGATCGACGAACTCATCGGATCGCTGGGACTCACTGAACGACTTCGTCATCGCCCCCACGAACTTTCTGGCGGCCAACAACAGCGCGTCGCGATAGCCCGAGCATTGGGCTCCCGGCCTGAGCTTGTATTTGCTGACGAGCCAACGGGAAACCTCGACTCACGAACCGGGCGAGAAGTTCTCTCGCTGCTGGCTGCAGCGAGCACCACGTACGGGCAGAGCATCGCCATGGTGACCCACGACCCTATTGCCGCCAGTTACGCAGACCGCATCATCTTCCTGGCTGATGGTCAAATTGTGGATGACCGTGGGCGATCAAGCGCTGCAGAGATCAGTCAGCTCATGCTCGAGATGGAGAGCGCATCATGAGGTTATTGAGTCTGCGTGAACACACGTCGAGCATTGTTGTTGCCGCCCTCAGTAGCGCATTCGGCGTCGCACTGCTCCAATTGACGAACAATATGGCGGTTGCCCTCACTCGTGATGACGAATTCGGGCAAGCCGCACTACTCGCCCTCATGCTGAACATGCTCGCGGTCGTGTTCATTGCCATTTCCGTCTACGTCGGCGCAATTGTGACAGCGAACGCATTTTCGACCATTATCGCTGGGCGAACACGCACGATTGCGCTGGTGCGTCTCATTGGTGGAAGCGCGCGTAGTCAACGCAGACAAATTGCCGGCGAAGGGCTAATGGTCGGTGTGATCGGCTCTCTTGTGGGCGCGGGAGCGGGAATAGTCGCCGCCGCGGGAATCTTCCAGTTTGCTCAAGGCGCGGATGCCTTGCCGGCCATAAACTACAGCTACTTCGATCTGATTGCTTTGGCGCCCATCGTCGGAGTGATCGTCACCACCTGGGCGGCGGCGTGGGCGGGCTCCCGCCGAGTGCTCAGCGTGACGCCAATGCAGGCGCTTGGCGCCTCCGTCGACTCAATCGATGACTCACCGACGCACAGCATCCGCCGGCTTGCACTCTCAACCGTGATGGTGGGGATCGGTCTGGGGCTCACCGTCGTGGGGATGCTCGTGGGCCTGACGTTTGCGCCCGGAGTATTGATCTCACTCGTCGGCGGCATAATTTCGTTCACTGGCTTCGTCCTCGGAGCACAATTCGTGATGCCTCAGGTGCTTCGATTCATCGGAGCACGAATCGGGCGCGGCTCAGCGGCACGCTCGCTGCAGAAAATTCGGTGCGGTACCCAGAGCGCAGCACGCGGATCACCACGGGGCTAGTCATCGGAATCACTCTGGTTACCATGCTCGCCGTGGCCACAGAAACTTTCAAGCACATGCTAATGCTGTCCCCGAGCTTTGACAGTGCAGATTCGGCGGCACTTGACGACTCGCTAGCCGCTGTCGTCGCAACCTTCTCGATCCTCATCGGTTTCAGCGCCGTGATCGCCGCGGTGGGGCTTGTCAACAGCCTGTCTTTGAGTATCGTCCAGCGCACTCGCGAGTTGGGACTCTTGCGCGCACTGGGCTTTACCGCAGCACAGGTACGGTCGATGATCCGCCTCGAGAGTGCTCAACTCACGATCGCGGCGAGCGTGGTCGGGCTAGCACTCGGTACGTTCTACGGTTGGGCGGGAGCGCAGTCGCTGCTCGGTTCACTGTCTGGTCAGCCTGGATTTGTGCTACCGATGGTTCCGTGGTGGATTCTCGTGGTGGTCGCCGCACTCGCTGCGGTCTTGGCTTTCGTCGCGTCAATTTCGCCCATCCGTCGCGTCATCAGGATCACTCCGGTAGAAGCACTCGCAATCGACTAAGGATTCCGGCTGGCGGTAACGGTTCGGGAACCACTGGTTCGCCCCGGCTCGTGCAGTGCTATTCTGAAATGGTGTTGTTCGGTCTGCTCCTCCTTAGCTGCCGCGACGAGTCCTAATTCAGGCCTCACTCGTCGCGGAGTTTGTCATTGGCTGACCAGATTCGTAACGAGTGGCTCACAAGGCCTTGAGAACAGCAGGAGCACCAAATGAAGAACAATCAGTCCGCATCCTCGATGCCGATCCACAAGTACCGTCCGTTTCACGAGATCATTTCTATCGATCTGCCGGACCGCACGTGGCCGTCGAAGCGCATCACCGAGGCACCCCGTTGGTGTGCAGTCGATTTGCGCGATGGTAACCAAGCGCTGATCGACCCCATGAGCCCTGAGCGCAAGCGGATCATGTTCGATCTGCTCGTCAAGATGGGCTACAAAGAGATCGAGGTTGGCTTCCCGTCGGCGAGTCAGACCGACTTCGATTTCGTCCGCTCGCTCATCGAGACGAATGCGATCCCGGATGACGTCACTATTCAGGTGCTCACCCAGGCTCGCGAAGAACTGATCGTGCGCACCTACGAATCGATCAAGGGCGCGAAGCAAGCGATCGTGCACCTCTACAACTCCACAAGTGTTCTGCAGCGCGATGTCGTGTTCCGCAAAGACAAGCAGGGCATCATCGATATCGCCCTCAACGGGGCTCGAATCTGCAAGGCATCCGAAGCGATGGTGCCCGAGACCGACGTCTACTACGAGTACTCGCCCGAGAGCTACACCGGAACCGAGCTCGAATTCGCGGTGGATATCTGTAATCAGGTGCTCGAAGTCTTCCAGCCCACACCAGAGCGCAAGGTCATCCTGAACCTGCCCGCTACTGTGGAAATGGCCACCCCCAACGTATATGCCGACTCCATTGAGTGGATGTCGCGCAACGTCAACCACCGCGAGAACGTCATCATCTCACTTCACCCGCACAACGACCGCGGAACGGGCATCGCTGCGGCGGAGCTCGGGTATATGGCCGGCGCCGACCGTATCGAAGGCTGCCTGTTCGGAAACGGTGAGCGCACCGGAAACGTCGACCTCATTGCTCTGGGCCTCAACCTGTTCACGCAGGGGATCGACCCGCAGATCGACTTCAGCGATCTCGACCAAATTCGCCGCACCGCCGAACACTGCAACCAGCTGAAGGTGCACGAGCGCAGCCCCTGGGCTGGTGACCTCGTCTACACCGCCTTCAGCGGATCGCACCAAGACGCCATCAAGAAAGGTTTCGAGTCGATGGCTGCTCAGGCCGAGCTCGAGGGCAAAGATGTCAACGACCTCGTATGGGCTGTTCCCTATCTGCCGATTGACCCGAAAGATGTCGGCCGCGGTTACGAAGCTGTTGTCCGCGTGAATTCTCAGTCGGGCAAAGGCGGCGTCGCCTACCTGCTCAAGGCCGATCACAGCCTCGACCTGCCGCGCAAACTGCAGATCGAATTCAGCGGTGTCGTGCAGTCCAAAACTGACTCCGAAGGTGGCGAAGTTTCGAGCGAGCAGATCTGGAGTTCATTCCAGGATGAGTACCTGCCAGCATCCGCCGATCACGCCGATCAAAAGTGGGGCCGCTACGAGCTGCTTTCTACTCGCACGACAAGCGCCAACGACGGTGAAGTCAGCCTCGAAGCGCGACTGCGAGTCGACGATACCGAGCTGGAGGCCGAGCACGTCGGAAACGGTCCGATCGACGCGTTCTTGGGCATGCTGTCCGCACAGGGTCAGGGCATCGGAGTGAAGCTCTACGACTACGTCGAGCACACCATGAGCGAGGGTAGCAATGCGCAGGCCGCGGCTTACGTCGAGCTCGACATCAACGGCCAACGCCTCTGGGGTGTTGGCATCGATGGAGACATCTCGCGGGCATCGCTCAAGGCAATCGTCTCAGCGGTGAACCGCTGGGTTCGCGCAAATCGCACCGCTGTTGAACCAGAATTGGTCGCCAGTAACTAACTTTGTAACTCAGGATCAGCCCCGCAACCCTGTGTTGCGGGGTTGACTGCGTTAACGACGCTCACGCAGTGACGTCAGACAGACCGTGCGGGTGGGACTGATTTTTCTGGCAGCACTACGGCCGCCGGAATTTAGGCATGCCGCTGATTGTGCGCTGTTCTGGCAGAGTCCAGTTGAAGAGCACAGCCAAGACGCGCACGCCTACCGTGAGTCCGACACAAATAGTGGCTGCGAGAAATACTGGGACGTCGAAACTTCGCATGATCACGAGACTGGTGGCGCCAGCGGTTGCAGCGACGGCGTAGAGCGAACCGACGTGCATGAGCGCGATCGGCATCGACAGGAGCATGTCGCGCAGGATCGATCCGCCGATCGCCGAGATTACTCCCACAAAGATTGCGGGAACCTCTGGCAGCCCCAGCGAGAGCGCTTTTGTGGTTCCGATAGCGCCGAAGAGTCCGATTGTGAGCGCATCGAGCACCGTGATAAGTGGCCCCAAGCGCGAAATGAGACGCTCAAGCAGCATCCCGAAGAGTGCAGCACCCGTTGCCACGATCAGATACCAGTTGGTGGTCAACACAGCGGGTACTTCGGAGAGCACGATGTCGCGGACCATGCCGCCGCCGAATCCCGTAGAGATGCCGATAATGGCGACTCCGAGCAGGTCTAGCCGGCGATCACGAAATTGGGACGCAAACATCGCACCCTGCATTGCGCCGACGCCGACGGCCAACAGTCCAGCCCACAGCGGGATCTCGAAAGTCTCATTCACGCACTATTCGTACCACGGCCGCCCCGCTGAACTCGGTTGTGTTGCAGGCAAGCCTGTAATGGCTGCGCTGCACAGCGCTGCACAGCGCTGCACAGCGCTGCACAGCGCTGCACAGCGCTGCACAGCGCTGCACAGCGGCGCACAGCGGCGCACAACGCTGCGCAGCTGGGCCAACAAACGTTCCCGGATCCCCCCTGCAGTGGCACGACACTGGGAAATTCAGGAGATTCGGCATTGCCAGGGCGCCGCTGCTCCTGAGTGCGGCTCGCTCCTCTCCCCACGCGCTCCGATTTCCTGAATTTCCGAGGAGGGGCGACGAGCAGCCTTCGTTTGGTGCATTGCGGTGACGGTGAATGGGGGTGCGGGACGGAGGCGCAGAACGGAGCTGCGGAACGGAGGTGCATCGCGAATAGTGGCAACTGATGAGATATCTCTATGGATTCGTCACTAAGCGTTCGTGAATTTGCCGATGCCGATGCCGAAAGTGGCACCGGCGTGCTCCACGCGGCCTATGCCGAGGTTGGCGCTCGGGGTTTGAACTACACCGCCGTCGATCAGGATTCGCACACAACACTCGTTCGAGCGCGTGGCGGTCAGTGCTGGGTTGTCGAGCGTGACGCGCGCATTGCCACGATCCAGTGGCCAGGTAAAACCTACGACAGCGTGGTGATGATCCGCCCGTTGGAGGCGCTCGCTGCCGACTAACTCGTGCCAGAACCGCGAAGCGAACCGGCAGCACCGGCAGCACCCGCAGCGCGGGCGTGGGCTTCGGCGTAGGCCGAAAACGGTATATTGCCGCCGCCGGGCAGTGACGCGAGGTGGACTCCGTGAGCAAAAGATCGGCCGACAGCGCCAAGAATGGGCAATGACCACACCGGTTTACGAAGCGAGTGGGCGGCGTTCCACTGCTGGGCGAGTTGGCGAAAGCTGAGCTGTCCGGGGCCGCCGAAGTCGTCTACCCGGCCGCTCGGCCCTGCATCCACTAGTTCGACAAGCCGGGCGGCGACTTCATCGACCGCCACCGGCTGCATCCGAAACGAGGGAACGACGGTGATGGGCAATCGGCGCTGAGCCGTAAAAAGGCGCGCTACGAAACTGTGGAACTGGGTGGCGCGAAGAATTGTGTACGGGGCTCCCGAGGCCGCTATGAATTGCTCGCTCAAGTGCTTGTCGCGATAGAAACCAAGGGAGTGTTTGTCGACTCCGACGATCGACATAAAGACCAGGTGTTCGATCGGATGTCCGGCGATTGCCCGCAGCAACTGTCGAGTCTGCTGCGAATCGTGAGTATTCGCTCCGGTCGCTAAGTGCACCACCGTCGTCACACCGGTGAGTGCAGCCGCGAGGCCGGCTCCGGTGCTGAGGTCGGCAACAACGCGGGCAGGGTCAGGGGCGGGTTGTCGGCTCAGCGCGCGCACATCATGCCCGGCCGCGGTGAGAAGCGAAACGGTCGGCCGACCGAGCGCGCCCGTTGCCCCGGTAACAAGAATCATCGTGTTCTCCCAGAAGCCGAAGACAAGTCCAGCGTAGGTACCCAGTTCTGCCTAAAACCTACTCCGACGCTGACTCATTTGCTGGAGAGGATTCCAATACGAGGGGCGTGCGGGCCGTCGCTCAGCAAACCGCAACATGCCGGGGGATACTTGAGGGGTGCCTACCTATCGTGATGAAGCCGTCGTGCTGCGCACCCACAAACTGGGTGAAGCTGACCGAATTGTCACGATGCTGTCGCGCGAGCATGGCAAGATTCGCGCGGTAGCCAAAGGAGTGCGCCGCACAGCCTCCAAGTTCGGAGCACGGCTGGAGCCTTTTATGGTTGCCGACATCCAGTGCTATATCGGGCGCAGCCTCGACATCATCCAGCAGGCAGAAACGTTGGGTTCGTACGGCTCGGAGATCACCGCTGACTATGCGAGCTATACGGCCGCTAGCGTGATGGTCGAGACGGCAGACAAAGTCACGGATGACGACGGCTCGCTTCAGCAGTACCTGCTGCTGGTGGGTGCGTTGCGGTCTCTCGCGCGGCGCGAGCACAATCCGAGTCTCACGCTTGATTCGTACCTATTACGGAGCCTGTCGATTGCGGGTTGGGCGCCGAGCTTCGTTGATTGTGCCGTCACCGGTGCTCCCGGACCGCATTCGGTCTTTGTGGCTCAGCTGGGTGGTGTGGTTGCTGATGAGGTTGCCCCGCCTGGTTCGCCCCGTCTGAGTTCTGAGACGTTAGAGCTTTTGGGTGCTTTGCTTGCGGGTTCGTGGGATGTGGCTGAAGCTTCTGATGAGCGCACGCGTTCTCAGGCCAGCGGTGTCGTTGCCGCGTATGCCCAATTTCATTTGGAGCGTAGTCTTCGTTCCATTCAGCATGTAGATCGGAGCGCATGAGCCGCGTAGCAAAAACTCATAAAGATGCTGTGGAGTTTCGTCCGTTGGATTGGACGGGTCTTCAGCCGCCAACGCTGCCTAAGGGCGCGGTTCCTGAGCACATCGCGATTGTCATGGACGGCAATGGTCGCTGGGCTAATGCTCGCGGGCTGACTCGGGTCGAAGGTCACAAGGCGGGGGAGGCGAGCCTGCTTGATGTTGTGGCTGGCGCGATCCAAATCGGTGTGAAGCATGTCAGCGTCTATGCGTTCTCGACGGAGAACTGGAGCCGTTCACCCGAAGAGGTGCGCTTTCTTATGGGCTTCAACCGTGACGTTTTGCACCGTCGCCGCGATCAACTCAACGAGTGGGGTGTGCGTGTGCGGTGGGCTGGGCGGCGCCCGCGGCTGTGGACGTCGGTTATCAAGGAGTTGCAATTCGCTGAGAAGCTCACGGAGAAGAACAGCACTTTGACGCTCACGATGTGTGTGAACTATGGCGGTCGTACCGAGATTGCGGATGCCGTGCGGTCGATTGCTGATGATGTTGCGGCGGGCAAGCTGAAGCCGTCTGCTGTCTCTGAGAAGCTCATCCAGAAACGTCTTTATCAGCCGCAGCTTCCGGATGTTGACCTGTTTGTGCGGTCGTCGGGCGAGCAGCGGATGAGCAACTTCATGCCCTGGCAGAGCGCTTATGCCGAGATGGTGTTTTTGGATACGCTGTGGCCTGATTTCACGCGTGAGCAGTTGTGGCAGGCGATCGAGATTTATGCTCGTCGCACGCGTCGTTTTGGTGGAGCTGTTGATGCTCCGGACACCCCTTCCCTCTAGCCTCGCACCGTTTTGGTCAGGCTGACTTTAAGGTGTATTCTGTGTTCGGGTCAGTATGACTCTTACTGAAGGGAGGGGTGATGCAGAAGAATGAGCAGCGAATATCGCTCGCGGTTTCGACCGTAATTTTTGCACTTCGCCCCATTCCCGAGTCGGGTCACAGCGCACTCTGGATTCCCTTGGTTCGTCGCAACCGCGAACCGTTCGCTGGCCAGTGGGCACTGCCTGGTGGGTGGGTAGGCAACGACGAAAGCCTTGCGGATGCTGCGGCTCGTAATTTGCTCGAAACTACCGCGCTAGAGCCGGCCTACCTCGAACAGCTCTACGCCTTCGGTGATGTAGAACGTTCGGTGAGCAGCAGAGTTGTCTCGATCGTCTACTGGGCACTGGTGCGGCAAGAAGAAGCTGACCGTGCCGCGGAAAGCGAGAACGTGCGCTGGTTTGCGGCCGACGACCTGCCTGAACTCGCGTTCGATCACAACGTCATCGTCGACTACGCGCTCTGGCGCTTGCGAACCAAGATGGAGTACTCCCGGATAGCGCGTGCGTTCCTCGGGGGAACCTTCACATTGAGCGAGTTGCGACTCGTGCACGAAGCGGTGTTGCAGCGACAACTCGACCCGGCTAACTTTCGCCGCCAGATCGAAAATTCGGGCTCACTGGTGCCGACAGATCATGTGGTCGTGGGCGGGCGTCACCGGCCGCCGAGGCTATACCGCTATGACGAGGGCGTTGAGCTCGTCGACAACGGCCCACTGGGTCACAACAAGACAGGGAGCACTCGTGTCATCAATTGATTCGACTATTCAGCGCATCACCAAGACCGGAGACGGCGAAACTTGTGCTCCCGAGCTGGCCGATGGGCCGTGGACTTTCGACCTCGGTGTGCCGAGCTACGGCCCCGGCGCCTCAATGGGCGACGTTATTCCGACCGGTGCCCCGAGACAGGGGCAGCTGCCTGTCGAGTATCAAAAGGCCTCCAACGAAGATTTGCACGCCCGCATCATTGCCGCCAAGGCAACTCTGGGCGATCGCGCCGTAATTCTCGGCCACTTTTACCAGCGCGATGAGGTTGTGCGGCACGCAGACTTCCTTGGCGACTCTTTTCAATTGGCAAACGCCGCTCAGACGGTGCCGAATGCGGAAGCAATCATCTTCTGTGGTGTGCACTTCATGGCAGAGACTGCCGATATCCTCGCTCAACCGAATCAGGCCGTGATTTTGCCGAACCTGGCCGCCGGATGCTCGATGGCCGACATGGCTGACATCGACTCCGTGGAAGAGTGCTGGGAGCAACTCACTGAGGTGTACGGAACCGAACCGGATGCCGATGGCCGCGTGCCGATCATACCGGTGACGTACATGAACTCGTCTGCCGCACTCAAGGGCTTCTGCGGCCGTAATGGCGGAATCGTCTGCACAAGTTCTAACGCCACCACCGTGCTGGAGTGGGCTTACGAGCGTGGCCAGCGCGTGCTGTTCTTTCCCGACCAGCACTTGGGTCGCAACACGGCAAAGAAGATGGGCATTTCGACCGATCTCATGCCGATGTGGAACCCGAATAAGCCTCTCGGCGGCAACGACGCTGAAACGCTCAATGAGGCGAAGGTCGTGCTCTGGCACGGCTTCTGCAGCGTGCACAAGCGCTTCAATGTCGGCCAGATCGAGCAGGCCCGTGCCGAGCACCCCGGTGTTCGCGTGATCGTGCACCCCGAGTGCCCGATGCCTGTTGTGGATGCCGCCGACGAAGCTGGGTCGACCGACTACATCCAGAAGGCTGTCGCTGCCGCCACCGAGCCAACAACGTTCGCCATCGGCACCGAAATCAACATGGTCAACCGTTTGGCTGCTGAGTACCCGCAGCACACGATTTTCTGCCTCGACCCGGTGGTGTGCCCGTGTTCGACGATGTACCGCATCCACCCCGGCTACTTGGCGTGGGTGCTTGAGGGGCTCGTTCGCGGTGAAGTGCTCAACCAGATCACCGTGTCTGATGATGTCGCCGAACCGGCCCGCATCGCCCTCGAGCGGATGCTCGCCGCGAAGCCGCCGGTAGCGACGAAAGAAGCGTAATTGTGGCACGGGTCATCGTTGTCGGCACGGGAATTGCCGGGCTCATCACTGCGTACCGCGCGAGCGCCCACCACGATGTGGTTCTCGTGACAAAGGCAGAGATGGCGGAGAGCAACACCAAGTACGCGCAGGGTGGTATCGCTGCGGTGTTGTTCCCGGATGACTCGGTGGCTAGTCACGTTGCTGACACAATGCGTGCCGGTGCCGGACTGTGCGAACGCGATGCCGTTGAGGTGCTCTGTAGCGAGGGTCCGTTGCGCGTGCAGGAGCTCATCTCCTTGGGAGTTGAATTCGACCGCATCAACAATGGAGAGTTGGCTCGTGGTCACGAAGCCGCACACTCTTCGCGCCGCGTAATTCATGCCGGTGGGGATGCCACTGGCCTCGCCATCGAGGTGGCATTGCTTCGCGCCGTTCGTGCGCTCGCCGTGGAGACGTACGCATACACGTTTATGCGCGATCTCATTACGGAGACGGATGCCGACGGAAAGCCGCGCGTCACCGGCATTGATGTGATTGCTCCCGATGGAAACTCTCGCGTGATCGATGGCGACATTGTGATCATCGCTAGCGGTGGTGCTGGCCAGCTGTACAAGCACACCACTAACCCGTTCGTCACGACCGGGGATGGTGTTGCTGCCGCTTACCGTGCTGGAGCGGCTCTGGCCGATGTTGAATTCTTCCAGTTTCATCCCACATCGCTCGCCGTTCCCGGCAACCCGCTCGTCTCTGAAGCGGTGCGCGGAGAAGGGGCGACCCTGCTGGATGAGCATGGCGAACGTTTCATGTTCGAAGTGCACCCGGATGGCGAACTAGCCCCGCGCGATATTGTTGCTCGCGGCATTGCTCGTGCCATGGAAAAGCAGGGCGGTCGGCCGATCATGCTCGACGCTACGGCTCTCGGGTCTGAGTTTCTCGCGAAGCGATTCCCGGGCATTACCGAAGTGTGCGAGCAGCATGGCTTCGACTGGGGCAATGAACCGATTCCGGTCACGCCGGCAGCCCACTATTGGATGGGCGGCATCCGCACCGACATCGATGGCCGCACGAGCGTGCGGGGACTCTATGCCGTCGGCGAAGCATCCTGCACCGGTGTGCACGGAGCAAACCGTCTCGCCTCAAACTCCCTGCTCGAATCGTTGGTGTTTGCCTGGAGGGCCGCGGATGCCCTCAACGAGCCCCAGCGAGCGATTGAGGTTGATGCTCTCGAGCCCCAATTCGAGATCACCGGCAAGGCGCCGTTCACTCGGGATCAGCTGCGTGAACTCATGTGGAGCCATGTTGGCCTTGAACGGGATGCGACACGCCTCAACGAAGCAGCGGCTATCTTGGCCAGCTGGCACTCCGAGGCAAACACTGTCGAGGGTGCCGAGAACGTGAACCTGCTCGACCTCGCCCGCCTCGTTGTCGTCGCGGCCCTTCGCCGCCAAGAATCCCGCGGAGCACACGAACGCACCGATTACCCGGAGACGCGCGAAGAACTAGCCTTCTCCACACGGTGGGCGGCCGTCAACGTTGCGGGAGACTTCATCCCAGCCGAAGACCGCATCCCCGCTGAAGACCAAGCAGAAACGGTGCCCCGATGAACCAGCAGCTCGTTGACAACGTCATCCTGATGGCGCTCGCGGAAGACGCACCCTGGGGAGACGTCACGAGCGAGGCTTTTGTGCCCGACGATGCTGTGGCCACGGCCGTCCTCAATGCGCGCGAGCCCGGGGTCGCGAGCGGCCTCGACGTGTTCGCCCGCACCTTCATGCTGGTGGATGCTCAGGCCGAGGTCACGCTTCAGGCTAGCGACGGCGACACCTTCACCGCCGGACAGCAACTCGCTTCCGTCTCCGGCAACGCCCGTGCCGTGCTCAGAGCGGAACGCATTGCCTTGAACCTCAGCCAACGGATGTCGGGAATCGCCACCCAGACGGCAGCGTACGTTGCGCAAGTGGCGGGCACACACGCGCGGGTAGTTGACACACGCAAGACGACCCCCGGCCTGCGCGCATTGGAACGTCATGCAGTTCGATCAGGGGGTGGCCACAATCACCGCTTCAGTCTCTCGGATGCGGTGATGGCGAAAGACAACCACCTTGCGGTGCTTGCGGCATCCGGTATCGACCTGGGGAAGGCGATCCGCCGGGCACGAGAACGCATTGGACACACAACCCACCTCGAGGTGGAGGTCGATCGTCTCGATCAAGTAGAGACAGTGGTTTCGGCTGGGGTCGACACCATCATGCTCGATAACTTCTCACTCGAAGACCTTCGGGCCGGTGTTGCACTCGTAGCCGGGCGCGCCATTGTCGAAGCCAGCGGGGGTGTGAACCTCGACACGATTGCCGCCATCGCTGCAACAGGGGTTGATGTGATCTCCGTAGGGGCACTCACTCACAGCGTGCGCTCGCTTGATCTCGGTCTCGACATTGCCGTGAGGGCCACCGCCCGATGATTTTTCTCGACTCAGCAGGAACCACCCCCGTGCGCCGTGAGGTGCTTGAGGCGATGTGGCCGTTGCTGACAGGAGACTTTGGCAACCCCTCAAGTCATCACGAGCTGGGGGAGTCCGCGAAGCGCGCCCTTAATGGTGCGCGCAAGAGTGTAGCGGCGTCGATCGGGTGTCGCGCATCCGATGTCATCTTCACCTCGGGTGGCACAGAGTCAGACAACTTAGCGATCAAAGGATTTGCGCTCGCCGAACCTCGGGGGCGCCACATCGTCACGAGTGCCGTAGAGCATGAAGCTGTGCTCGAATCAGTCGACTACCTGGCACGGATCCATGGCTTTGAAGTCACAGTGTTGCCGGTAGACAGTCGAGGCCTCGTCGATCTCGACAACGTGCGTGACGCGCTGCGCCCCAACACGACACTTTGCACGATCATGTACGCCAATAACGAGGTCGGTGTTGTACAGCCCATCGCGGCGATAGCCGAGCTGTGCCAGGTACACGGGGTGCCGCTGCACACGGATGCGGTGCAGGCAGCAGGCTGGCTTCCTCTCGACCCTGCGGTGTTGGGCGTCGACGCGCTCAGCCTCTCGGGTCACAAACTCGGGGCACCGAAAGGTATTGGTGTGCTTATTGCCAAGGGACGCCGAAGCCTCGAGCCCGTGCTGCACGGGGGAGGCCAAGAACGTGGCAAACGCTCCGGAACGGAGAACGTTGCCGGTGCGGTGGGCTTCGCTCATGCCCTCGCGCTCGCAGAAAACGACCGTGCTGAGCGCGCAGAGCGCATCAGGCGGTTGCGAGATGACTTCGTGGCCGACGTGCAGGCTCGCGTGCCGGCCGCGATCCTCACCGGACCCGAGCTCGGCGAGACAGCAAACCGCCTCCCCAACAATGCGTCGTTCTGTTTCCCCGGCACCAGTGGCGAGTCACTGCTGCTCGAACTCGGTCGCGCCGGCATCATCTGCTCAGCAGGCTCAGCCTGCGCCGTAGGCAGCGACGACGCCTCCCACGTGCTCACCGCCATGGGAATTGACGAAGAAATCGCACAAACCGCGGTGCGGTTCAGCCTCAGTGGGGAAACCACAGCCGAAGAGCTCGCCACCGTCGCCGCCGAGATCGAGACCGCCTATCGCGCGGTGCGCTCACTCTCGGGGTAGTCCCGCAAACCCCACGACGCGCCATCCAGAGCAGTCAACGTAGCAATCGTTGTCGCCACACTCGGGATCCGCGTAGCCCCCGGCTGAATGACGTACTGAATCGTGCGCTCGCTCGATGGCTGCGGGGCGTGGATGCTCACGCCCTCCGGCAACGTCAGCGACGACAGCGCCAGCTGGGGAAGCAACGCAACCCCAAGCCCTCGCGACACAAAGTTCAGTACCGCCAGTGCGTTATCCGTTTCGAGGCCGATCGCGGGAGCGAAACCCTCGAGATTGCAGAGGGCGAGCAAGTGGCCGCGGCACAGAGTGCAGCCCGCAATCCAGGGATCGTTGGCGAGCTCGGCCAAGCGCACATCATCCGCTTTCGCGAGAGAGTGGCTATCGGGCAAGACCAACACGACGGGCTCCGTAAACAGGGGAACCGTCATATGACCGCCATCACGCGCCAGGTGCGGGTCAGCCCGGTCCTCTGGGTAAGAAAACGTGATCGCTACATCGGCCGCGCCATCCCGCAACAGCTGCAGCGCCTGGGGAGGCTCGGCCTCCACATAGTTCACCGTCAAATTCGGATGCTGCTGCCGCAATTGACGGATCAGCCGCGGCACGAGCGTCGACGACGCGGTCGGGAATGCCGCGATACGAACCGTTCCGCTCGAGAGGCCCGCCAGTTCTGCGAGTTCGGCGCTCGCCGCATCCACCGCATTGAGCACGGTGACGGCGTGACTGGCGAGCGCTCGCCCGGCTTCGGTGAGGCGAACCCCGCGGCCGGCCCGAACAATGAGCGCAAGCCCCAGGCGGGTTTGGGCACGGGTGAGGTGTTGACTCAGGGCGGGTTGGCTATAACCGAGGATGCTGGCTGCTTCGCTGATGGTGCCGTGTTCGGAGATTGCGCGAACGATGCGCAGCGTGAGGAGGTCTGGCGTGGTGTCCATACACAAATCATAACAAAACGTGATTGTTCCTATCCCAATCATGCTCTTGTCGCATGAATGCGACGGGAGCACTATAGAGGCATGACATCACCGGCCCTGACCCACGCGATGGGGAGCTTCGCCAACACGCACGGCTACCTCTCCGCCGCCACCATGGGCCTGCCGACCTGCGCTGCCGTGGCCGAGATGACCGAGAAACTTCAACAGTGGGCCACGGCAACCTGCAACCCCATGAACTACGGCGACATTGTCGAGCGCACGCGCGGGCACTACGCGCGCCTCGTCGGCATCGACTCCACTCGCGTTGCCATTGGCTCGCAGACCTCGGTGATGGCCTCGCTCGTTGCGTGCTCGCTGCCCGCTGGCTCCCACGTGCTCGTCGTCGAATCGGACTTCACATCAATCGTGTTCCCCTTTCTTCAACACCGCGACCTCGTCGTGCAGGCGGTTCCGCTGGCGCAACTCGCCGCCTCGATCACTGACAGCACCGCGCTCGTCGTGTTCTCGCTCATCCAATCCTGCAACGGCAAAGTCGCCGACACCGAGGCGATTGTCGCGGCGGCTGCCCAGCACGGAGCGCGAACGCTGTGCGACGTGACCCAAGCCGCTGGCGTGTACCCGGTGGATGCCACTCAGTTCGATGCAACCGTCTGCCACGCCTACAAATGGTTGTGTTCGCCCCGCGGTGTCGCGTTCTCACAATCTCTGAAGACTTCGGCCGGCACATCACTCCCGTTCAGGCTGGCTGGTACGCCGGTGATGATGTGTGGGGCAGCGTCTACGGCACCGAAATGAACCTTGCCAAGGATGCGCGCCAATTCGATGTTTCGCCCGCCTGGCAAGCGTGGGTAGGTGCCGAGCATCCCATCGCCATGTTCGCCGACCTCGACATCTCCGAGGTGTGGGAACACTGCATCGGCCTTGGCAACGCGCTGTGCGACGAGCTCGGAATCGAGCGACAGAATCAAGCGATCGTCACCTGGCCAGACGAAACAGGAACCGATCTCGCCAAACTCACCGCCGCAGGAATCACCGCCTCCGGTCGAGCCGGCCGACTGCGCGCCGCCTTTCACCTCTGGAACACCGAAGAAGACGTTGCGGCGGTTATCGCTGCGCTGCGCGTCTAGCTAAACTGGATGTCCGCCGACCGTGCATCCAGCTCGGCAGACTATTGGAGTTTTAAGTGGCTACGCCTAACCCCCTCGACGCCGTAATCAACCTCGCCAAGCGCCGAGGTTTCGTCTTCCAATCGGGAGAGATTTACGGCGGTTCACGCTCAGCTTGGGACTATGGCCCACTGGGAACCGCCCTCAAAGAGAACATCAAAAAGCAGTGGTGGCAAACCATTGTTCAGGGTCGCGAAGATGTTGTTGGCATCGATTCCGCCGTCATCCTTCCCCGCAAAGTCTGGGAAGCATCCGGTCACGTCGACGTCTTCTCTGACCCGCTCGTCGAATCGCTGCACACCCACAAGCGTTACCGCGCCGACCACCTTCTTGAAGCCTATGAAGAGAAGCACGGTCACCCTCCCGTGAACGGGCTTGCCGACATCCGCGACCCTGACACCGGACAGCCCGGATCATGGACCGAACCGCAGAACTTCTCCGGCTTGCTCAAGACTTACCTTGGCCCCGTCGACAACGAAGAGGGCATGCACTACCTGCGCCCCGAAACCGCTCAGGGTATCTTCACCAACTTCGCCAACGTCATGGGTGCTGCTCGCATGAAGCCGCCCTTCGGTATCGGCCAGGTGGGAAAGTCATTCCGTAACGAAATCACGCCAGGAAACTTCATTTTCCGCACGCGTGAATTCGAGCAGATGGAGATGGAATTCTTCGTCGAACCCGGCACGGATGAAGAATGGCACCAGTACTGGATCGACGAATCCATGAAGTGGTACACCGACCTCGGTATCAAGCCTGAAAACCTGCGCTTCTACGAGCACGCTCAAGAGAAGCTCTCGCACTATTCCAAGCGCACCGTGGATGTTGAGTACCGTTTCCGGTTCGCTGGCGGCGAGTGGGGCGAGCTCATGGGTATCGCCAACCGCACCGACTTCGACCTTCGCACGCACTCCGAAGCGTCTGGCTCAGACCTGTCGTACTTCGACCAGGCCAAGGATGAGCGCTGGACGCCCTACGTCATCGAGCCTGCGTTCGGGCTCACCCGTGCACTCATGGCGTTCCTCATCGACGCCTACGCCGAGGACGAGGCTCCCAACGCTAAGGGTGGTGTCGACAAGCGCACCGTTCTGCGCCTTGACCGTCGCCTTTCGCCCGTAAAGGTTGCCGTACTGCCGCTGTCGCGCAACGAACGCCTGTCGCCGATGGCACGTGGAATCGCTGCTGACCTCCGCAAGTACTGGAACGTTGACTTCGATGACGCCGGAGCCATCGGTCGTCGCTACCGTCGTCAAGACGAAATCGGCACACCGTTCTGTGTCACGATCGACTTCGACTCGCTCGACGACAACGCGGTGACGATCCGCGAACGCGACTCGATGGAACAGAAGCGCATGCCGATCGAAGAGCTGCGGGGCTACCTCGCACAGGAGCTCATCGGCTGCTAGCGCAACGCGCCAAGAAACACCTAACCCGTCCACGGGCTGCCGAAAGGTGGTCACGTGGCGGTGCAAGCGGACCCGGACATGTTCCGGGTCCGTTTCTGTTTCCGCGGCAGGGCGCCCCTGCGGCCCTCCTGTCCTGTTGCCCTGCGCCCCTGCACCCCGTAGCTCCGCACCCTGCAGCTCCGCACCCTGCAGCTCCGCACCCTGCAGCTCCGCACCCTGCAGCTCCGCACCCCGGAGCTCCGCGCCATCCCGCGGAAATTCAGGAAAAACGAGCGCTCCTCCTGCCTGACCTATGTAAATGCTGGCAAGCGTGTAAGCGTTCTGGCAGTTTTCCTGAAATTCCGAGGACGTCACATACTCCACATCCCTAAACCGCGGCCAAACCCCACTGATCCTTACGGCGTCCTTTCGAATACGGAACGTCACCTCAGGGTTGTCGTTGTGGCGGATATTCAGGAACTAGTCAGTGAGTTGGGCGGTCTCGCGCAAAAACGTCAGCTTGTCGCGAGAGGTGCACGGGACGAGGACTTAACTCGGGCAGTGAGAGACGGGCTGGTCGCGAGAGCGCGCCAAGGTTGGTACACAACGGAGAACGTTACAACGCCGCGCGTCAGGGCGGTTCGCGTCGGCGGGCGTCTAACTGGGATATCCGCGATCAGTGACTTGGGCGGCTGGGTTTTAGGGGAGCATCCGCTTCACGTTTCGGTATCGCAGAACGCGGCACGGCTCCGCAGCCAGTGGAACCGAAGAGAGCCAATTGGGCAACGCCTTGGTGTGCGCCTGCACTGGGATCCATTGCCGAGAAACGAGAGCGGATCTGGTTGGCACGTCGGCCTGGCGGAAGCGCTTCGGAGAGTTGTCATCGACGAATCTCTCGAAACGGCAGTTGCCGCCATTGACTGGGCCTTGTACACGGGACAGATTGACCAATTCGACTTCGAGCTGTTAATACTCAGCCTGCCTCGGCGCAAGCGGTGGATCAGGTCGTGGGTGGACGGTACTTGCGAAAGCCTTCCGGAAAGCCTTACCCGCACGCGATTGAGGAGTGCCGGCCACCGCGTTGAAATTCAAATCCCCGTTGGAGCGAAGCGGATCGATCTGGTTATTGACAGTGTTATCGGGCTCGAAATCAACGGCAAGCAGTTTCACGCCCACACTTTCGAGGAAGACCACCTGAAGGGCATCGAGATCACGATTGCTGGTTTTCACGCAATGAGCGTGAGCGCAAAAATGATCTTCGCGCAGTGGGACTTGTTTCTGCAAGCACTGGAGATGGCATTGGCATCTCACGCGCCGCCTACATCTGGAAATTCAGGAAATCCGTCGGGATGAGTTGCAACTCGCCCGAATAGTCGGGTGCTGTCCGCGATCCGAACCAGATTTCCTGAATTTCCGAGGAAGGAAGGAAGGAAGGAAGGAAGGAAGGGAGGAAGGGAGGAAGGGAGGAAGGGAGGAAGGGAGGAAGGGAGGAAGGGAGGAGCTAAGAGCGAGAGCGACGAAGGAGGAAAGGAGCAGAGCGGGAATACCTCGTGCTGCAGAGCGTTGACCTTGAGGTGAATAACGCAGCAGCAATTTCCGCGCCCGAGCCCGTAAAAGTCGACATCTGGTCTGATGTTCAGTGCCCCTGGTGCTACATCGGAAAGCGACGTTTTGAGGCCGCGGTGGAGACCTCTGGAATTCCGGTGGAGATCGAGTATCACTCGTTTGAGCTGGCTCCCGATACTCCGGTCGAATACGAGGGCACGCCTATTCAATTTTTGAGCGAGAGTAAGGGCTTGCCGTTGCCGCAGGTCGAAGAGATGCTAACTCGGGTGACGGACATCGCGACGACTCTCGGTCTTGACTACGACTACGAGCACATCCACCAGACGAACACGGTGAAGGCGCACGAATTGTTGCATTTCGCGAAGGCTCACGGTCGTCAGCTTGAGATGAAGGAGCGTCTTCTCGACGCCTATTTCATTAAGACTGAGCATGTTGGTCGCATCGAGGATCTCGCTGATATCGCGGCCTCTATTGGCTTCGACCGCGCCGAAGTGGTGCGCGTTCTTGAGTCGAGTGAGTATCTCCCCGCTGTGAAGGCTGACATGGAACAAGCCATGCAATACGGCATCCAGGGTGTGCCATTCTTCGTGATTGATGGCAAGTATGGGGTTTCGGGCGCGCAGGAAAGCGAAACGTTCGCTAACGTACTCACACAAGTACTTACCGAAAGAGACGTCTAACCCATGGATGCCGCAACGAAGCCCCTCCCGACTTTTGCCCTTCAGCAGCTCGGCGACCCGAACGCAGTAGCGTGTGAAGGCGATGCGTGCATCGTCGACGATCACCGTTCGCAAGCACTAGTTAATCGTCAAATCGACGAGGGACTCGTTTAGCTAAACAAATGCTCGTTAGCCGACGAATCCGCGGTTTGACCATTCGATGATTTCTGTCGCGGTCGCGTAGGGCGGGGCTGCTTTGGCTACTCGCGATGGCACTTGAGTTAGCGCGACCGTTGTTGGTCGTTCGGGCAACGATTCGTGTTGGCCGTCGCGGGCATTGAATCGTTTATTGATCAACGCGCCCAGAATGGCTCCTGCGCCGAATCCGAGGGGAAGCAGCAGGAGGTATCCGGTCGGATCTGCGTCTGCTGCCGTGCCGAGTGCCAGCGTGACGGCGACGCCTGCGATGGCGCCGATGGTGATGGCGACCCACCAGCGCTGGAGTTTTGCATTCGCGGCATCCCAGGCTCGCTGGGCGCGTAGCTGCTCGAGTGCTTCGTCGCGCGGCGATTGACTTACCCAGCTTCGGCCTTCGAAGCGAAACACGTTGGGGTGTTCGTCGAGTGCCATTAGTCGGTTCCTGTTTCGGTGGTGATGTCGGCGACGGTTGCGTCGAGTCCGCGGATGAGGTCGTCGGTGTGAACCCACGCGGTGTAGCCGTGGTCTCCTGAGCCCATCGAGACACGCTTGCCGGCGATGCGTTCGTCGGCAAAGACGGGCCAGGCGGTGCTGCTGCCAAGGGGGGTGATGGTGCCGCGCGCAAAGCCGGTGGCGTCGAGGGCTAGGCCGGCTTCGGGCATCCGCAACTTATTGACGCCGACGACGGCGCGCAGTTTGGGCCACGAGATTTGGCGGTCGCCGGGCACGAGGGCAAAGAGGTAGTTGCCATCGCTGCGCTTGACGACGAGTGATTTCACGATCTCGGCGGGGGTGATGCCGAGCAGTTCGGCGGCGTGTTCGAGCGAGGTCGCTGGTGCGCGTTCGACGATTTCGATCGGGATGCCGCGGCGTTCGGCATCGTCGCGCACACGGTTGGTTCCTGACGTCATTCGCGGCCTTCCGGGGTGTGCGGCACCGGTTCAGGCGCGCCGTGGGACAATTGCTCTGTGACTATTCTTGCCCCTGCCGACCCGCGTGTCGCGCCACAGCTCTCAATCGGCAACCTCGACCTCGATGTTCCGGTTGTTTTGGCGCCGATGGCTGGCATCACGAACACTGCTTTTCGCCGGCTCTGCCGCGAATACGGTGCGGGGCTGTACGTCAGTGAGATGATCACGAGCCGCGCTCTGGTGGAGCGCACGCCCGAGAGCATGCGCCTCATTACGCATCATGAGTCGGAGACGACGCGCAGCATCCAGCTTTATGGCGTTGACCCGAAGACGGTGCGTGAAGCGGTCACGATGTTGGTGGCTGAGGATCGTGCCGACCACATTGACTTGAATTTCGGATGCCCCGTTCCTAAGGTCACTCGCAAGGGTGGGGGAGCGGCGCTCCCGTGGAAGATCGATTTGTTCCGCGACATCGTTGAGGGCGCGGTGAAGGCTGCCGGCGATGTTCCGCTGACGATCAAAATGCGCAAGGGTATCGATTCCGATCATTTGACCTACCTCGAGGCTGCCCGCGTCGGTGCGGGTGCCGGTGTTGCGAGCATCGCGCTGCACGCCCGCACGGCTGCCGAGTTCTACTCGGGGCACGCAGACTGGTCCGCCATCGAAAAGCTTAAGAACACCATCACTGACACCCCGATTCTCGGCAATGGTGATATTTGGAGTGCCGCCGATGCGCTGCGCATGGTCGATGAGACCGGATGCGATGGCGTCGTTGTTGGGCGTGGTTGCCTCGGTCGCCCGTGGCTTTTCGGTGACCTCGCTGCCGCTTTCCGTGGTGAGACACTCAAGGCAGAGCCGACACTCGGCGAAGTCGCGATCGCGTTTAAGCGTCATGCTGAACTCCTGGTGGAATTCTTCGGCGATGAAGATCGTGCGTGCCGAGACATCCGCAAGCATGTTGCCTGGTACTTCAAGGGCTATTCGGTGGGTGGCGAATTGCGTGCGGCGATGGCGACGGTGCACGATCTGGCGCAGCTCGACGAATTGCTGGCGCAGCTTGATTGGGCGCAGCAGTACCCGGGTGCCGATGCTGAGGGCCAGCGCGGTCGCGCGGGTACCCCCAAGAAGCCATCACTTCCGCAGGGCTGGCTCGATAGCCGCGAACTGCACGAGACTCACCGAAGCGAACTCAACCAAGCAGAATTGAGCACCAGTGGCGGTTAAGGGCTATACCGAGGCTGACGCTGAGCGTTGGTTCCCCGAGCAGCACTCGAGTCGCCGTAGCGATTTTGCGCGCGACCGGGCACGGGTGCTTCACTCGAGCGCCCTGCGTCGCCTAGCCGCCAAGACTCAAGTCTTGAGTCCCACGATGGGCACTGATTTTGCCCGCAACCGTCTCACTCATTCGCTCGAGGTCGCTCAGGTGGGCCGCGAGCTCGCTGACAGCCTCGGGCTCGACCCGGATGTTGTCGACACCGCATGTCTTTCGCACGATCTAGGGCATCCGCCTTTTGGGCACAATGGTGAGCGGGCGCTGAATGAGTGGGCGGATGACATTGGCGGCTTCGAGGGCAATGCCCAGACGTTGCGTCTGCTGACTCGAATCGAGCCGAAGGTTTTCGGGCCTGACGGTAAGAGCTACGGTCTCAACCTCACCCGCGCGAGCTTGGACGCCAGTACCAAGTACCCGTGGCCGAGCGCCCAAGGCATTCCGGACCCGAGCGGTCGCAGCAAGTATGGCTTCTTCGACGATGACACGGCAGCTTTTGAGTGGCTTCGCGCTGGTGCTCCTGACCGCCAGCGCTGCATCGAAGCGCAAGTGATGGATCTCTCTGACGACATCGCCTATTCGGTGCACGATTTCGAAGACGCGATCGTCGGTGACTTTATTGATGTCACCGCGCTCGGCGCCCGCGTCAACCACGATGATCTCGTGAAGTCGATGTTTGAGTGGATCGGCGGCGAGTTCACGCACGACGAACTCATTGCGGCCTTTGACCGCCTTGACCTTCTCGACCCGTGGATTGATCAGTGGGATGGCAGTCGTGCCGCCCACGGTCGCCTCAAGAACCTCACCAGCCAACTCATTGGTCGCTTTGCGGGAGCAGCGGTGCAGGCCACGCGCGAAGCTCACCCCACTGATGCTCTCGCGCGCTTTGGCGGAAGCCTCGTAATTCCGGCTGAAATCCAGGCCGAGATCGCCGTGCTCAAAGGCATCGTTGCTGCCTTCGTCATGTCGACGAACGCGCGCCGCCCCATCTACCAGCAGCAGCGCGATGTGCTCACTGAGCTTGCCGATGTGCTGCTGTGGACTGGCCCCAGCAACCTTGATTCTGGGTTCACGGCCGATTGGAATTGCGCTGAGAACGATCACCAACGCAAGCGGGCAGTAGTAGATCAGGTGGCTAGCCTCACCGATCAGTCCGCAATGGCGTGGCATTCACGTCTGGTTGGCTAGAGTCTCACCCCGGTGAGCCTACAATTACGATTGTGGCTGGCCTGATCAAACGAAGCGATATCGACGAGGTGCGTTCGCGCACGAACCTCGCTGACATTGTGGGCGACTACGTCACTCTCAAGAGCGCAGGTTCCGGCTCGATGAAGGGCTTGTGCCCGTTTCATGAAGAGCGCAGTCCCAGCTTTCACGTGCGCCCGCAGGTCGGTTTCTACCACTGCTTCGGATGCGGTGAAGGTGGCGACGTCTTCACGTTCCTGCAGCGAATGGACCACGTCTCGTTTTCCGAAGCCGTTGAGCGCCTCGCGGGCCGCATCAGCTACGAACTGCATTATGAGGACGGCGGTGCGGCAACCGATCACGGCAATCGCGCCCGCATTCTCGCGGCTAATCAGGCTGCAGCCGAGTTTTTTGTTGCGCAACTTTCGACTCCCGAGGCGGCTCCCGGTCGCAGTTTCTTGGGGGAGCGCGGTTTCGATCAGTCGGCGGCCGAGCGCTTTGGCATTGGTTTCGCACCGCGCGGTGGTGTGCTCACGAAGCACCTCAATACTTTAGGTTTCACGTCCGATGAGCTGGTGATTGCTGGCCTCATTGGCAAGGGCGAACGTGGCGACTATTACGATCGCTTCCGTGGGCGTCTGGTGTGGCCGATCCGCGATGTTACGGGTCAAACTTTGGGCTTCGGTGCTCGTCGCCTGCTTGACGACGACAAGGGCCCCAAATACCTGAATACTCCCGAGACGCCGGTTTATCACAAGAGCCAAGTTCTCTATGGCCTTGATCTTGCCAAGAAGGACATTTCGCGCGGCAAGCAGATCGTCGTTGTCGAGGGCTACACGGATGTCATGGCCTGCCACCTTGCCGGCGTCACGACCGCTGTTGCAACGTGTGGCACCGCGTTCGGTGTCGACCACATCAAGATTGTTCGTCGGATGATCGGCGACTACGACAACGCTGACACGACGGCTACTGGCGAAGTGATCTTCACCTTCGATCCGGATGACGCGGGTCAGAAAGCCGCGAACCGTGCGTTCGCCGAGGAGCATCGTTTCGCTGCGCAAACCTTCGTTGCGGTCGCATCTGACGGTCTCGACCCGTGTGACTTGCGTTTGAAGAAGGGTGATGGCGCGGTTCGTCGTCTTGTGAGCACTCGCAAGCCCATGTTTGAGTTCAAGATTCGCCGTGAGTTGGCGGTGCATGATCTAGAAACTGTTGAAGGCCGGGTGGCGGCGCTTCGCGCTGCGGCACCTGTCGTTGCGGGCATCCGGGATCAGGCGTTGGGGATCGGCTATGTGCGCAGTGTCGCCGGGTGGCTCGGGATGGAGCCGAATGAGGTGCAGAGCGCGGTGACCGCGGCAAAGCGCCAAGCTCCCAGTGCTGCACCGGCATCAGGCGCAGCATCTTCAGGCGCAGGCGCAGGCGCTGACTCTGCGCGAGGATTAGCAGGGTCGCGTTCGACTTCTGACGTCGACGGCAACCGTACCCGTGACAACGGCGGGGCGAACGCCGCACCGGATCGCGCGCCCGAGCAGGGTCCGTCGATCATGGACTTGAAGACCGACGCCTCGACGCGCCTAGAGAGAGATGCTCTCATGGCTGTGCTGCAGCATCCGGATGTCGTCGGGGATGAGCTCATCCGCAAGCTCACGCAATTTCCTTTGCCGACAACACTCTCGCTGTAGTGCGGGATGCTGTCGCTTCGCTTGTTGAGCGTGCGCTGTTGCCGGGGTGGGCCTCTGCCGTAGCCGACGAGGTGCCGCAGTCGTTCTCTACTTTCGTGAAGCAGCTGAGCGTCGCGCCGATTCCGGAGCGTGAAGAACGCATCCCGGTCTACTGCGTTCAGGTGACTACTGATTTGGTCGAACGCGATCTTTTGCGCCAAAAAAGAGAGCTCCTTGGAGTGTTGCAACGCATGGATCGCGAGGCTGATCCTGCCCGTTATGTACAAACCCAACGCGACCTCATGCGCATCGAAGGCGAGCGTCGCGCTCTTCGCGAAAGTTAGCAGTTTTCACCACTTGGTTGCGTTCGTGTAAATATCGTTCATTTGGTCGCCAACAACCTAGTGGTTAACTCTCAACTTGTGTTTCCATTGGAGCACTACAGTGCGCGGCGCCTACAAACGCGCCGTCGCATTTCTGCACGCAACAGGAAGAGGTAGACGGATATGACATCCGCATCCAAGAACAGCAAGCGAGTCCTTGCTGTAGTTGCCGGTTCAGCAGCGTTCGCGCTCGCTTTGACTGGCTGCCAAGCTGGGGGAGATTCCTCTAGCGGTGGCGGTTCTGAGTCGCTTATCGTGGGCACGACTGACAAGGTCACGTTCCTCGACCCGGCCGGTTCTTACGACAACGGTTCGTTCGCACTAATGAACCAGGTTTTCCCGTTCTTGCTCAACTCACCTCTCGGCACTTCTGATGTTGAACCTGACATTGCTGAGTCCGCGGAGTACACGAGCGATGACGAGTACACGGTTGTGCTCAAGTCGGGTTTGAAATTTGCCAACGGCAATGATTTGACGTCGTCTGACGTGAAGTTCAGCTTCGATCGCCAGGTTGCTATCAATGACGAAAACGGACCTTCGGTTCTTCTCGGCAACATTGACAGCGTAGAAGCTGTCGATGACACAACTGTCGTCTTCCACCTCATCAATGGCAACGACCAGACGTTCGCACAGATCCTGTCGAGCCCTGCTGCGCCCATCGTTGACGAAGAAGTATTCTCGGCCGACGCCGTCACTCCTGACGCTGACATCGTGGACGGCATGGCCTTTGCTGGTCAGTACGTGATTGACAGCTACGACTTCAACAACATCGTGGCGTTCAAGGCTAACGCTGACTACCAGGGTGTTCTTGGTGCTGCAGCGACTGACAGCATCACGCTCAAGTACTACACCGATGCTTCGAACCTGAAGCTCGACGTTCAAGAGGGCAACATTGATGTCGCGCACCGCAGCCTTTCGGCTACGGACGTTGCGGACCTCGAAGGCAATGACAATGTCAACGTCGTCGTAGGCCCTGGTGGAGAAATCCGCTACATCGTGTTCAACTTCGACACGCAGCCCTTCGGCGCTGCGACTCCTGAGGCCGACGCTGCTAAATCGCTCGCCGTCCGTGGAGCTGTTGCTGACCTCATCAACCGCCAGGAAATCTCAGACCAGGTTTACAAGGGCACCTACCTGCCGTTGTACTCCTACGTTCCTGACGGACTTACCGGCGCAACTGAGGTTCTCAAGGACCTCTATGGCGACGGCGAGGGCGGACCAAGCACCGAGGCTGCAAAGCAGCGTCTTGCTGATGCTGGTGTTGAAATTCCTGTGAGCCTTAACTTGCAGTACAACCCAGACCACTACGGTGAGTCGTCGGGTGACGAGTACGCGCTTGTTGAGAGCCAGCTCGAGGCCGAGGGAATCTTCGACGTCAACCTGCAGTCCACTGAGTGGGTCACGTATGCCAAGGAGCGCACGGCAGATGCTTACCCGGCTTACCAGCTGGGTTGGTTCCCTGACTACTCCGACGCTGACAACTACCTGACCCCGTTCTTCGGTGATGGCAACTTCCTCAGCAACCACTACGCGGATGCTGAAGTCAACGATCTGATCGTGGCTCAGGCAACCGAGCTCGACCCTGACGTACGTGAGGGAATGATTGAGGAAATCCAGGCGAAGGTTGCAGCCCAGCTGTCGACCGTTCCGTTCCTTCAGGGAGCGCAAATCGCAGTAACGGGCAAGGACGTCACCGGAGCTACGCTCGACGGTTCGTTCAAGTTCCGCTACGGCAGCTTGGTAAAAAACTAGGAGCAATTCGCTCCAGTTAGGCATCTGTCTAACGTTGTGACAAATAGGGGGTGGCCCACACACAATGTGGGTCACCTCCTCGTCTTCATTCTCTGCACGATAGGTAGGTATGTCGCAGTCTGCTTCCGCCGTGATTAATCCGGCACCAACTCCAACGCCAACCCGGCGTTTTCGGGGGATCACAAATCCTCTCGCACGTTTTCTCATAGTTCGTTTTCTTCTCATTTTTCCGACCGTGTTCATCCTCGTAACGATGGTGTTCGTTTTGATGCGGTCGATCGGTGATCCCATTACCGCCGCTCTCGGCGACCGTTTGACGGCAGCTCAGCTCGCCGAACGCATCAGTGCCGCCGGCTACGACCGGCCGATCTTGGTGCAGTACTTCGAGTACTTGGGGCAAATCTTTACCGGCAATTTCGGTACGGCGATCAGCGATGGTCGTCCAGTCTCCGAGCTGCTTGTCACGTATGGAAGTGCCACGCTTGAGCTCGCGGCGTACGCGGTTCTTGTGGCTCTCATCGTCGGCATTCCGCTCGGTATGACCGCGGCATACTTCCGTGACAAGTGGCCTGACGCGGTACTTCGGGTGGCCGCCATCCTTGCCTATGCAACTCCAGTGTTCTTCGCCGGTTTGCTGCTCAAGTTGGTCTTCGCGGTGTGGCTCAAGGTGTTGCCTGTCGCGGGTCGAGCATCCACTCGAACAGAGTTGCAGCTCACTTCGCTTGACGACAAGTCGGGCATCTACCTGATTGATGCAATCCGTTTGGGCAGCCCTGCGGCAATTGGCGATGTGCTTTCTCACGCCGTATTGCCCGGTCTTGCTCTCGGGCTGCTCACGGCCGGTATCTTCATGCGGCTCGTTCGCACGAATGTCATCGGCTCCCTATCGATGGACTACGTGGATGCTGCCCGCTCTCGTGGCGTTAGCGAATTCCGTTTGGTGCGCAAGCACGCCTACAAGCCGGCGCTCATCCCGATCATCACGGTCATCGGTTTGCAGATCGCGCTCTTGCTTGGAGGTGCGGTGCTGACCGAAACCACGTTTGAGTGGAAGGGTCTCGGCTTCAAGCTTGTCGAATATTTGGGAGCTCGTGACTTCGTGGCGGTGCAGGGCATTGTGGTGCTGCTCGCGGTCATTGTTGCCTTGACCAACTTCATCGTCGACATTATTGCGGCGATCATCGACCCGAGAGTGAGGTACTAATCATGACTACGACGACCTCTCGATTGGTTCGTATGTGGCGGCGTTTGCCCGTTGTTCACCAAGTCCATCAGGCCGTTGGCCTGCAGCGCGGAATGCTCGTTGCTGGTCTCATCCTGACGGGAATTTTTCTCTTCACGGCGCTATTCGCTCCGATCCTTGCGCCGTATGGCTTTTCGCAGTTGCGTGACGATGACGGCACTTTTGGGGCTCAGGTTCCTCCGGGCGGCGAGCACATCCTCGGCACTACGGTTGGCGGCTATGACGTACTGTCGCGGGTGATCTGGGGTTCGCGCACGGCGGTGCTCGTGATTGTCGTGGCTGTCGCCCTGTCGATCTTTGCCGGTGTATTGCTTGGTCTGGTCTCGGGTTACCTCGGCAGCTGGCTTGACCGCGTTCTCGTTGTCATTTCGGATGCTGTTTATGCGTTCCCGACGCTCTTGCTCGCCATCGTTGCGGCAATTGCGATCAGTGGTGGCCGTTCGAGTTTCTGGGGCGGTGTCTTTGCTGCCGCGATCTCGATCACTGTTGTCTATATCCCGCAGTACTTCCGAGTGATTCGCGCCGAAACGGTGCGCATCAAGTCGGAGGCCTATGTGGAATCGGCAAAGGTGCTCGGTGCTAGCACTCCGCGCATCATGTTCCGTCACGTGTTCCGCAACGCCACTCGTACGTTGCCGTTGATCTTTACGCTCAACAGCTCTGAGGCAATTTTGACGTTGGCTGGTCTCGGCTTCCTCGGTTTCGGCATCGAGCCGTCTGCTGCGGCGGAGTGGGGCTACGACCTCAACAAGTCGATTTCGGATGTCACGAGCGGTATCTGGTGGACATCACTGTTCCCGGGCTTGGCAATCGTGCTCGTTGTGCTCGGAATTACTCTCGTGGGGGAGAGCCTCAATGACCTGGCTGACCCGCGACTTCGTACGCGTCGGCGCGCTGAGCAGTCGGCACCGATTCTCGAGACTTCAGCACTGAGCACTGTTGACCTTGATGACGATGAGTCGCCGATCGATCCTTTGGAGGCTCGCTCATGAGCAACATTGTTGAAATTAAGAACCTCGAAGTAACTTTCGCCACCGATGGCGGAGATGTGAAAGCTGTCGATAATGTTTCGCTGACACTTGCCCCTGGCGAGGTTCTGGCGATCGTTGGGGAGAGCGGCAGTGGCAAAAGTGTCACGGCCAAGTCTGTTCTCGGGCTGCTGCCCGAAACTGCGGTATCGCGCGGCGCAATCCTGCTCAATGGCAAAGACGTTATTGGCATGTCGGGAAAGCGGCTGCGCGAATTGCGCGGTGTCGATGTCGCGATGGTGTTTCAAGAACCGTCGCTAGCGCTCAACCCGGTATTTACCGTCGGCTGGCAGATCGCCGAGGGTTTGCGGGCTCACGGCAAAGTCAGCAAGAAGCAAGCACGAGTGAAGGCGATCGACATTCTGCGCCGGGTGGGTATCCCCGAGCCCGAGCGTCGCGTCGACTATTACCCGCACCAGTTCTCGGGTGGGCAGAAGCAACGCGTGGTTATCGCAATGGCGCTAGTGCTCGAGCCAGAGTTGATTGTCGCTGACGAGCCAACAACCGCGTTGGATGTCACGGTGCAGGCAGAAATTCTTGATCTGCTTCGTCGGTGTCGCGATGAGTTTGGCGCTGCGATCATCCTGATCACGCACAACATGGGAATCGTGGCCGACCTCTCTGACCGTGTTGCCGTGATGTATCAGGGCAAACTTGTTGAAGAGGCTCCCGCTCAGGAGTTGTTCGATTCTGCCAAGCACCCGTATACCCAAAAGTTGCTCGTGCTGTTCCTCGCATCGGCACCGGTGCTGCCAGAGCTGCGGCGCGGGTCGTCGACCGGGCGGAGGCGGGTGGAGACGATCACGTTGAGCCAGTGGTGGTTGCGAACGATCTGAGAATCTCCTTTCCTGGCCGTTTCGGTCAGCCGGCATTTCGCGCCGTCGACGGGGTCAGTTTCAGCATTTCTCCCGGTGAGGTTCTTGGCCTTGTTGGTGAGAGTGGATCGGGTAAAACCACAATCGGCCGAGCTATCGGCGGTCTCAACAAAGTTACGGGTGGTTCGCTGCAGGTGCTTGGTCACGAAATGTTGGGCTTCAAAGAGCGCAACTTCCGGCCTGTTCGCAGCGATATCGGGTTTGTCTTTCAAGACCCAGCCTCGAGCTTTAACCCCCTGCTGACAATTGCAGAGTGCGTTGCAGAACCGCTGATCGTGCACGGTCAGGCTAAGGATCCCAAGGCTGCTCGCGGCCGAGTGAATGAGCTTCTTGAAGCGGTGCAATTGCCGCGCGCTTTTGGGGATCGTTATCCGCATGAGCTCAGTGGTGGTCAACGCCAGCGTGCAAGCTTGGCTCGTTCGCTTGCTTTGCGCCCGAAACTGTTGATCGCCGATGAACCGACAAGCGCGCTTGATGTGTCAGTGCAGGCAAGGGTTCTTGAGTTGTTCGCTGAGCTTCAGCGGGATCTTGGTTTCGCGGCTCTCTTCATCAGCCACGATCTCGCGGTCGTGGACATGCTCTCTGACCGCATCGCCGTGCTGTACAAGGGAAAACTTGTTGAAGAGGGCGTGGGTTCTGACGTGCTCGGAAATCCCCAGCATCCGTACACTCAACGGCTTCTTGCGTCGCTTCCGGTCCCTGATCCTCGGGAACAGACTGAGCGTCGTGAGGCACTCAGGTCGCTTACTGCCGTAGATTATTGAGGTGACTTCCACTCAGCCAACCGTGCGCGCCCGTGACCTGTCACTGCGCTATCCGTCGCGCAACCCTGAAACACGTTCGGTTGCCGTCAATGGGCTGAGTTTCGAGATTGCCGCTGGCGAAGTTCTCACTGTCGTTGGCGAGAGTGGCTCAGGAAAGAGCACTCTCGCCAAGGCTGTGGCGCTGCAGGCCGCTACTGGCGACTATGGCTCGCCGCTATTCAGCGGCGGCGAATTGAGTGTCATGGGCACCCAGCTGAGATCAGTGTCTCGGCGCAAACGTGACCGCCTCAGCCTCAAGGTCGGCTATTTGCCTCAGGATGCCGGTAACCACCTGAATGGCCGGCTCACCGTCGGTGAGAATATTGCCGAACCCATTTTTGTTCGTGATCGTCGCTTCAACCAACGTCACGCCGCTGAGGCCGTGGCGACGCTCATTGATACCGTACGGCTTCCGCTGTCAGTAATGAACCGGTACCCCTACGAACTCAGCAAAGGTCAACGTCAACGCGTGGCGATTGCTCGATCCATGATTCTCGAACCACAGTTGTTGGTCGCCGATGACCCGACCGCGGGTATCGATGTGAATGTGCGAGCCGCCATTCTTGATCTCATTGTTGATCTTCAACGAGACCGTGCGTTCTCGGCGCTGCTCGTTACCGCTGACCTCGCCGCCGTGAGCCGCATCTCGACCAATATCGCGGTGATGCATCGCGGAATTTTGGTGGGTATCGGTGAGCTCGACGAGGTTTTGTCTGACCCGTGGCATCCCTATGTGCGGGGTCTTGCCCATTCACTCGTGGAGATCAAAAGTGACCAGCATTAGTGCGAAAGAAAATTTTGATGTGACAACCAGCCCCGAATCGGTTTGGCTCGTCGGAGGATTCGGCGCCGATATGGAGTGCGAATCCGAAGGAATTTCGGTCATGCGCAGCCGAGCAGACGGGTCGCTTGAGTTCTCTCACCTGGCAGCTGACGTTGCTTCGGCGTCCTTTCTGGTGGTCGATGGCGACCACGTGTTTGCGACGCTCGAAGGCTCCGGTGAGGTCGCGATGTTTGACCGTGACGGTGAGACTCTCAGCAACCCGAACACGACATCCAGTGGTGGCCAGTATCCGTGCCATTTGACGGTGAATGGCGGGGTTGTCATTGCGGCGAACTATGGAACCGGCACGCTGGGAGTCATTGCGCGCTCAGCTGACTTGACCTCGATCGAGCACCAGAACACCGCTGTAACGGCTGGTGGGGGCCCGAGGCCTCAGCAAGAGGGCCCGCATGCCCACTCGTCACTGTTCGTCGACGATCGCACCGTGTTCACGCTAGATCTTGGCGCTGACCGCATCCGCATCTTTAGTTTCAGCGATGGTTCACTGAGTCAAGTAGATGAGGTTGTGCTGCCCCAAGGATTCGGTCCGCGTGACATTGTGGCTCGCCCCGGCAATCTGTTCTACGTCCTGGGCGAACTGGGGCTCGGTTTTCTCGTGTTCGAGTGGAAAGACCGCCAATTGCAGAAGCTCTGCGCCATTGCACTTCCGGGCGCGGTCGAGGGCGACCAAGCATCCGCGATCGCCATCGCTGCCGATGGTCGCCATGCCTACGTCGGCGTGCGCCGAAGCAACCTTATTGCCGTGTTGACCATTGCCGAAGATGGCCGCAGCGTTGCCCCGCTCACTGCAGTTTCTTGTGAAGGCGATTGGCCGCGTCACATTGTGCTGCATGACGATGTTTTGCACGTCAGCAACCAGTTTTCGCATTCTGTCGCCAGTTTTCGCATTGATCCCAACGGGATTCCTAAGCTCATTGCCCCGCCAACCCGGGTTCTTTCGCCGACATACCTCGCCCGAATCGCCTGATGGTTTTTGAACTACTGAATCGTTTGCTAAAGTAGTTCCGATGCACAGCGATCCTCGATAGCTCAATTGGCAGAGCAATCGGCTGTTAACCGGTAGGTTCTTGGTTCGAGTCCAAGTCGAGGAGCTTATGAGTCCCGGTCACTAACGTGACCGGGACTTTGTGCATTCTGGTGGGGTGTTATTTGCCGCTGCGTTTTCGCGGTTGTGGCCCGGCAGCCAGAGGCCAGACGCGGTGGCTGTCTGCTACTCCCCGGGGAGTAGCGCAGTGTGCGCCACAAAGCCGATGTGTAGGCGGTGAGCGGCAACTAGCATCAAGGCATGCGCGCATCCGACCGTTCCCCTCGCACTCCCAGCGCCATGGTCGACGCGATGATGAAGGGTCACGGCTTCGGTTATCCGCGCACTCGGCGGTCGACACGGCTGCGACTGTGGCTACCGGTAACCATTTCATTGTTCTTGCAGGTGTCGATCACCGGCATTGGTGTCGTGCGCGCCGATAACTTTGGCGCCTCGAGTATTGCCCTCATTCTGCTCTCGATCATCGGACCAATTCTTTTGATTTGGGCGCGGCGCTATCCCGGGCCGATCGTTGCCGTCATTTCGGTGGCCGCCGCAACTGACTTCTTGCTCGGGTACACCGAGATTTCTCCGCCCTATCTGGCCTTGGCTTTTGCGATCGTGATTGCGATCTCTCGTGGTGCGCGAACGTGGACGTGGATTTCGCTCATTGTGGTGTGGGAGGCGACACTGTTGGCGGCGCTCTTGGTCGGCATCGAGCTCGAACCGCCGCGAATCGTGGTGACAACGCTGGGGCTTCTGCTCGTTCTGGGGTTTGCCGAATCGAATCGGCGCCGCGGCGAACATTTCGTGCAGTTTCAGCAAGCGTTCGCCGACCGTCGCGAGGCTGAGTTGCGCGCCGAGCGGGTGCGTATTGCGCGAGAGTTGCACGATGTATTGGCACATTCGCTCAGCCAGATCAATGTGCAGGCTGGCGTTGGGCTGCATCTCATGAACAAGCAGCCAGAGCAGGCGGAGGCCGCGCTGACAAACATCAAGCGATCGAGTAAGGATGCTCTGGATGAGGTGCGGTCGCTACTCGGAATGCTGCGTACCGAGAGCACCGGCGACGACGTTGATGGCGCTGCGGTTCCTCCCATCCCGGAGCCGGACCTTTCGCGACTCAACAGCCTGGTCGAGTCGGTGCGGTCTCAAGGGTTAGACGTGCAGCTCGACTGCGAAGTTTCTTCAGAGACTCCGACGGCAGTGCAATTGGCGCTCTATCGGATCGTTCAAGAGTCTTTGACGAATATCGTGCGCCATGCCAACGCCAGCCGCATCGACGTCAGCGTCGGTTACGACGGGGGCGACTATCTCGTTACTATTGCCGACAACGGTCAAGGAATCGATGACTCTGTTGAGAACGAGGGGCGAGGGTTGCTAGGCATGCGCGAACGCGCCGATCTTTTGGGCGGCACCCTCCTGATTGGTGCATCGATGACGGGCGGCGGGCTCGTGACGGCGCGTATTCCGCGTCGACTGGCATCCGCATGATTCGGGTTGTTGTCGCTGACGATCAGCAGCTGATCCGCGCGGGATTCCGCAGCTTGCTCGATGCTGAAGATGACATTGAGGTGGTCGGTGAGGCGGCTACGGGCACCGATGTGATTGATGTGGTGCGTCGTGAGCGCCCCGATGTGGTGCTGATGGACATTCGGATGCCGGATGGTGATGGCCTGTGGGCGACCGAACAGATTGCGACGTTTCCCGAGCTCGCGGCTACCCGCATTGTGGTGGTGACGACTTTCGAGGTCGATGAGTATGTTGCTCGCGCGATTAGAGCGGGAGCGAGTGGTTTTTTGGTGAAGGACACGGAGCCGGTGGAATTGATTCGCGCGGTACGCGTCGTTGCCGCGGGTGATGCGCTGTTGAGTCCTGGCGTCACTAAGCGGTTGCTGGCCCGGTTTGCTGGCGGTTCAGCCGTGGCGATTGATGACAGCGTTCTCAGCGCCATTACGACGCGCGAGCGCGAAGTTCTCTCTCTTGTCGGCCAGGGTCTAACCAACGCCGAGATCGGCGCGAAGCTGTTTCTGAGTCCGCTCACGGCTAAGACACACGTGTCGCGGATCATGGCGAAGCTGATGGCTCGGGATCGTGTGCAGCTGGTTGTGATTGCGTATGAGACTGGTCTCGTGACTTCTGGGCGATCGGTGTGACGGCAACGAAACGCACTCGATCGCCTGACATCACCGCGGCTATTCGATCGAGCTTCGCCGTCGGCCTCGCGGTTGCCGCGTACGGCATCTCTTTTGGCGCCTTGGCGGTAGCTGCCGGGCTGGATGTGTGGCAAACGTGTGTGCTGAGCCTGCTGATGTTTTCTGGTGGTTCTCAATTTGCTCTGGTCGGAGTATTGGCGACGGGTGGTGCTTCTGCCGGCGGCGCGGCTATTGCCAGCGCAGTGCTCTTGGGTACTCGCAATTCTCTGTATGCGTTGCGGGTCGCGCCGATGATTGGACCTGGCGTGCTGAAACGGCTTCTCGCGGGGCATTGGACGATTGATGAGACCACCGCGGTCTCCACGGCACAGCCGACGCTTGCGAGCCAGCGTGCGGGCTTCTGGTGGACGGGCGTCATCATCTACGTCGGCTGGAACCTGACAACGCTGCTCGGCGCGCTGATTGGCGATCAGTTGGGCGACGTGAGCCAGTACGGGCTTGACGCTGCGGCTGCTGCCGCGTTCCTTGGTCTTTTGTGGCCGCGGCTAAAGCAATTACAACCTGTCGTCGTCGCTGTCGGCGCTGCGGTTGTCGCTGCAGTGCTGATGCCCATCCTTCCCGCCGGGGTTCCCGTTCTTGCGGCTGCCCTCGTTGCCGTGGTTGTTGGCCTCACAAATGTGTTCGGTACGCGCGAGAGCGACATCGCCGAAGCCGAACCTGATCCGATGGGGGAGCGATGACTGTCTGGCACATTGTTCTGCTCGCCTCAATCGCGGTGCTTGCTCTGAAGCTTGTTGGATTCGCAGTGCCTGCCGCGTGGGCAGAAAAACCTACCGCAACGCGACTTGCGAATCTGCTCACAGTTGCGCTGCTCTCTGCCCTCGTTGTTGTGCAGACTTTTGGCTCGTCGCGAGGATTCGAGGTGGATGCTCGACTGCCCGCTGTGGCGGTGGCTGCAGTGCTCTTCGCCCTGCGCGTGCCGTTCATCCTCGTGATCATCGCGGCGGCTCTCGTCGCTGCAACGATCCGCGCGTTCACCTAACGTGAGCGGTTGCTTGGCGACAGGGGCGGCGGCCCACGTGGCTAGGCGTCGAGTTGTTCCTCAGTGGGAAGCCACGAGTTGCCGGGCTGGCCCCAACCCTGCTTGCGGATCGCCTTCGCTGCTGCTTTGGCATCTGGTTTGCGCAGACGGTCGGCGTAGAGCACGCCATCGAGGTGGTCGTATTCGTGCTGAAAAATGCGGGCAAGCCAACCGGATGCTTCGATCTCGAATGGCTGCTGGTCGAGGTCGACGGCGCGCAAGATGACGCGATCGGCGCGCACCAGCCCGAATCGTTCGCCAGGGATCGACAGGCAGCCCTCTTCATCGTCTTCTCCGGGGTCAGCGAGGGGCGTTGGGCTGTGCCAGAGTTCGGGATTGATGGCGACTCCGCGCCAGTGGGTATCGTCTTCGTCGGTCCAGTCGTAGACGAAAATGCGCTGCGAGATACCGACCTGGGGGGCTGCGAGTCCGACCCCTGGTGCTTCTTCCATGGTCTCGAACATGTCGTCGACGAGAGTGGTGAGGGAGCTGTCGAAAGCCGTTACCGGATTCGCAGGAGTGTGGAGCACCGGGTCGCCGGTGATAATGATGGGAAGAACGGCCATGCACCCAGAATATCCCGGTTGAACCGAGTACATTTGACGAGTGCCGCCGGACATTCTTGACCTCACCGATCAGATAAGCCTGACCCCGCTGCAAGCGGTGGGAATTCCGCTAGCGCTCATTGGTGCCGTGTTGTTGTCACTCGGTGCGCAGTTTCAACATCGTGGCGTTGCCCGGATGGAGAAATTTTACGGCGGAGAAGCGAGTTCTGGTCTAGATTTCGGCCAGCTCAAAGCGCTTTTGGCTCGTCCTTCTTGGGTGATCGGCACGTCATTTCTGGGGCTTGCGATTGTTTTTCAGTTGTCGAGCTTGGCAATCGCGCCGATCATGGTCGTTCAACCATTGGGTGCGGTGGCGTTGGTGATGACGGCGATCATGAATTCCCGCCTCACCAAAGTTCGCCTCGATGCCCGGTCGGTCCGTGCAATTGTGATGTGCGTCGGCGGGGTTGGCGTTTTTGTTGCACTGGCGGCAGTGTTCGCGAAATCTACCCGGATCACGCAGCATGAATTGTCGACGGTGCTGATCATTTTGGTCATCGTCTTAGCGCTCTGGATCGTGCTCTTTGCGGTTTTTCGCAAGAACGCCTCGCCCGTGTTCTACATTCTGGGTGCGGGAATGTTGTTTGGTTTTGTCGCGACGCTCGCCAAGGTCGTGATTGATCGAATCAAGACCATCGTGATTTCGGGTTCCGGCTTTGAGAGCACCGACCTGCTCACCGTGCTTTGTATTGTCGGCCTCATTGCGGCATCGCTTCTTGGTTCTTATTTCGTGCAGACGGCGTATGCGTCTGGTCCGCCAGATCTGGTGGTTGCCGGGCTTACGGTTGTCGATCCGCTGGTCGCGGTTTCGGTTGGCATTATCGTGTTGGGGGAAGCCTCGAACGCCCCGCTGTGGGCCGTTATCGCGTTCGTGATCACCGGTGCGGTCGCCATTTTTGGTGTCTTCTCGCTGTCAAAACATCATCCGCAATTGAAGGCGTAGCTTTTCGGATGCTCGGCAGAGCAGCCCGCGTTGTCGAGTGCTGTGGGGTACGTTATTAGGTGCCGTTGACCTGACCGGGTCGTAAACGAGTTTGCTCGTCGCACAAAACTTTTAAGGAACTCTTCGACTGTGAATTCCGCTGGGAAACGTTCGCCCCACGAGGGCAAACCGCGACTTCGCATCCTGATTGGTGCAGACACTTTCTGGCCCCAAATTAATGGTGCCGCCACGTTCATCGCGCGTTTATCGGCCGGCCTGGCCGAGCGTGGACACGATGTGCACATCGCAGCCCCGTCGTACACCAACAAGAAACTCGGTCAAATGATCGAGGTTCATGAGGGTCAGAAGCTGACTCTCCACCGAATCTATTCGTGGCGCTGGCCCGGTCACCCCTGGTTGCGATTCATGCTGCCGTGGCGGATAAAACGCAATTCGGCAACAATTCTTGATCGCGTCAAGCCCGACGTCATCCACTTTCAGTCACACATTGTGATCGGTCGGGGAATGACAATCGAAGGCACCAAGCGAGGAATTCGCCTCGTCGGCACCAACCACTTCATGCCCGAGAACTTGCTAGATCACGCGTTCTTCATTCCGAAATTTCTTCGCCGGAGGGCAATTCGGATGGGGTGGGCTGCGGCGGGACGTTCCTTCGCACGCTCCGCGAGAGTGACAACGCCCACGCGCCGCGCGGCGGAGTATCTAGAAGAGAACACGCAGATCCGCAACGTGATTGCGGTCTCCTGTGGAATCGATGCAGATGGCTACAACGGAAACCTCGACCCCAAACCCGAAAACCTGGTCGTATTTTTGGGGCGACTGGCTGACGAGAAACAGATTGACAAACTCATTCGGGCAGTGGCGATCATGGATCCCGCGCTCAACACACAGCTAGAGATTGTGGGTGGGGGAGAGCTGGAAGGAAAACTGCGGGCCCTCGCTGCATCCTTGGGCCTCGCGGATCGCGTAACGCTCACTGGTTTCGTCGAGCAGGATCAGTTGCGTGACGCCCTGCAGCGTGGTTCCGTGTTCGCGATGCCGTCGACCGCTGAGCTGCAGAGTATTTCTACGATGGAAGCGATGGCCTCGGGCCTGCCGGTGGTCGCGGCTAACGCTATGGCGTTGCCACATCTCGTTCATGATGGCGAAAACGGGTATCTGTTCGACCCCACGAGCATCGAAGACCTTGCCGAAAAGTTGACCCGCGTTTTGACTCTGCCCGCGGCGGAACTTCTCGCGATGAAGAAGGCGAGTCTCGCCATCGTGGCGGCTCACGACATTCAACGCACCCTCGACACGTTCGAGAGCTTGTACCGCGGCGAAGAGGTCACAGACCCCGTAGCGTTCGGAAAAGCAAGCGAGAGCGCCTCCTAGGGAGACGCTCTCGGGGTAGCCACAGTTTTCGTTGAGGCAGACGTGGAACCTACTTCTTGGCGGGGGTACGGTTCTCCGCCGAAACCATCCAGGCATACTGCTCGAGAGTCTCGATGATGGCGTGAAGCAGATCTGCGCTCGTGGGGTCTTCTTCATCGATGGGGTCGTGAACCTCACGAATGGTCGCGACCGTGCCCTCAAGACGTTCAGGAGTAGATCAATCGTGTCTGTGGTGCTGATCTCGCCAGCGGGAAACTCCGGCAGGGTCGTGGTGGCAGCTACTGTGTCGCTGCGGCCGTCTGGGGTCGCATGAAGGGCACGCATCCGTTCGGCGATGGTGTCGCTGAATCCTCGAGCAGCCTCGATGATTTCGTCGAGCACTAGGTGGGTGTCGCGAAAGTTCTTGCCGACAACATTCCAGTGGGCTTGTTTTCCCTGAAGTTGAAGCTCTAGAAGGTCGACGAGCACTAGCTGCATCTTGTCTGCGAGCCCTTTAGAGGCGGTGAACCCCTTTTCGGCGTTCTGACGGCGGGTTTTGCGAGCCCCAGATTTGGCGGGAGTCGTGTTCTGCGCTTTCTGTGAATCAGTCATGCGGCAAACGTACGAGCGCTTTTTGAGAGCTAGCTCAATGTTGTTCGAGAGTCTGCCGAGTGTTAGCTGCCATGCCCGGCTGCACTGTGCGACGCGCATAAGTCGTTGGACGAGGTGGCACCTCAAGCGCCCAGTTTGCCGGTAACGTAGATACGCGTTCGCACTCGTGCGGACACGGGGCGGTAGCTCAGCTGGTTAGAGCAAACGACTCATAATCGTTCGGTCATGGGTTCAAGTCCCATCCGCCCTACTCATTCCCTCACTCCGAGCGGCGCTAGTGCCGCTGAACGAGTTGAGAATCGATCGCGCCGATACTCGTCACCGAGAATGTCGGAGGATGGAAATGCTCGGGGTAGGCAGCCGCTGCTCGGTTCACCCAGATGGTGGACAGCCCCGCCTCAGTAGCACCGTGAATATCCCACGGATGAACGGCCACGAGGTAGGCGATCCCCCCGGTGTTGGTGCGTTCCACGGCGTCTAGGTACGCGGTGCGGCCGGGTTTCCAAGGTGTATGGCCCTCCACTGAAAGCATGCCCGTCAGCAGGCCAGAGAGTTCCGCGGTCGCGAATAGTCGCTCGGCGGTTGTCGTGGGTCCGTTGGAGAGTGTGAACAGGCGGTGCCCTGCCGCATGGAGAGAACGGATGCCGGGGGCCACGTCGTCGTGAAGCGGCATGCTTGAGAAGGCGGCCAGTATCGCATCCACTGACTCGTCGAGTGATGCTGTGAGCGAGCGCCCACGAAGAGTGTCGCGCGCGTTTGTCTGAGCAATGTCGAGGAAGTGCGCTGTGCCATTGGTGGCCGTGAGCGCGAATCCATCGCGCAGCACACTGGCAAACCAGGCCGAAGCCACTTCGCGCCCAGCACCGATTTTATCGAACGCATCAGCGACCGGACTCAGGTCTGACAGTGTCTCGTTGACGTCGAAAAAGATCGTCACAGCAGTGCTACTCATTGCGGCTCAGCTTTCCGCCCTGGCAGATTCCCCGAAGTGGGCCAGGGCCAGTGCTCCTGTTGCTACGGTACGCGCAACACTGAGCGCTTGCTCGAAATCCAAAATACGAGGGAGCCGAACGCGAGCATCACGACGACAATAAGCCCGACGTAGAAGAAGACGCTGCCGTATCCGGTGTCAGGGTGCAAGAACGGGTAGGGAACCCAACCATCGGTTGCGCCGCGTACGAGCACGGCGACAACCCAGACGATGGGGTAGATGAGCACGATCCAGAGGCGATTGAAGCCGATGCGGGCGCGGTCGGAGAACAGAATCCAGTCAGCAAGTGCGTAAATCGGAGTGACGATGTGTAGGGCAGTGTTGGCCCATTCAACCGGAACACCGCCGGCTGCGCCGAGTGGGGCGAGCAGAGTCGCATAAACGACTCCAACGATGATGATGTAGGTCGTTACCGAGCCTCGAGCAATGTTGAGGGCGGCTGACGCGGTTTCGCCTCGAAGCGACACGACGGCGATGACCACGTAGACGATGGCCAGGATGATGTTCGACTGAATCGTGAAGTACCCGAACATGTTGAACGGATTGATCGTCGTGCGCCCAGCGGCCTCGGCCACTGTGGCAACAACAGCTCCGGCAACGATTGCGGCAACCGCTAAACGCAGAATGGCGACGAGTGCCGTGCCGTTGCGGTCGGCGGGTGCTCCGTCGTTTCGGATGGCTGGCTTCGTTGCGTTAGTCATAGTTCCCCTCGAACCAAAAACGTGCGGTCACGCTGACTATATCGACAAGCGCACCCAGACGCGCGAAGAGACCGAGGAGGCCGGATTCTTGACCCCGCGCAAGCGCATCGCTCAGTAGCGAACGCCCTCACAATTGAGCTCGGTTGCCGACATTCATGCGGTAGACGAAGTCAATTTTTTTAGGGGACCAGGGTAAATAAAAAAGCCGGTCAGAGGGGAAGTGCTTTCCGCTGAGGAATGGGCTATGGTCATGGTGAGCACGCCAACTGACACAGGGGAAGCGGAGTAATCATGGCTGGAAAATCGCCTCGCGGCAACACTAAAAAAGAAGCCAAGCTGTCGATCAAAGACAAACGGGCACAGAAGCGGGAAAAACTCGAAGAGACGGGCTTCTTAAAGCCCCGAAAGGGCCACTAGAGGCCGATGAGGCCCACTAGTTCACGCTGTTAGTTGCGCACCTTGCCGCGACCGAGAAGGAACCAGAGAATGGGTCCAACGATCGGCAAGAGCAACGCCACCAAGAACCACAAGAACTTACCAATCGCACCATGATTGGTGCTCTTGATAATGGACACGGCCGCAATGATAAAGATGACGAAGCCAACGAAGCTGAAGCTAATGCTGATGGGATCCATGGTCTAAATCTTAGCGGCGTGGCACTATCAAGTTATGAGCTTGCTGGATACCGCGTGGCAATCCCTTGGGGAAGATGCTGCAGCCCTCGCCTTGGTGCGCGACAACGGCACCCTGGTGCCACTTTCTGGCACGCTGCCGTCGGGGCGGTTCGTTCACGATGCGATTGCGGCAGCCTCATTCTCGGCCTCGTTGCTTGCCGCGCGCCGCGTTGGATGCGCCGTGCCGTCCGTGGAACTCGGCGCGGCAAAAGTTGCGACCGCGGTAACGAGCGACAAACATTTTCGCCTCGATGGGGCACCGATTGCGGCATGGGCAGAGCTCTCGGGTTTCTGGCCCTGCCGCGACGGGTGGGTACGTATTCACGCCAATTACCCGCATCACCGGTCGGCGCTCCTGAGCGCCTTCCAGTTGGCCGATGACACCAGCGCCGACGATTTCATGCTGGCCGTGCATCCGATGCTCGCTGCCGACGTGGAGAGCAAAATGGTCGCGGCCGGGGGAGTCGCAACCGTAGTTCGCACACCAGAACAGTGGGCCGAGCATCCGCAAGCTCAAGCCTTGGCTGATCTGCCGGTCATTACGATGAGTTCGCTGGGAAACACCGAGACCGCACAATTCGATACGACGACCATCGACGCCCCGCTTGCCGGTGTGCGCGTGCTCGATCTCACCCGCGTGATTGCCGGGCCAGTTGCGAGCCGAACGCTTGCCCTTTGGGGAGCAGACGTTGTGCGCATCGATAACCCACGACTGCCCGAAATTGGCTGGCAGCATCTCGATACAGGAGCCGGCAAGCGTTCGGCACTGCTCGACCTCGATGACGCCAACGACCGAGCGACCTTCGAGAAACTGCTCGCGACTGCGGATGTCGTACTCACGGCCTACCGCCCGGGAGCCTTAGATAAGTTCGGTCTTTCGCCCGCAGCTCTCGCCGAGCGACGCCCGGGAATTATCGTTGGCCGCCTCAGCGCGTGGGGAACAGTCGGCCCGTTGGCCGAACGCCGTGGCTTCGACAGTATTGTGCAGGCGGCGACCGGCATTGCGATGGTCGAGGGCGATGGCTCTGGAGCACCAGGGGTACTCCCTGCTCAAGCTCTCGATCATGCGGCCGGCTATCTGCTGGCGGCGGGGATCACGACGGCAGTGCGGCGACGAATCGATGCCGGTCATTCATGGCTGGTTGAGGTGTCGTTGGCGCGCTTGGCGACGGAGTTGTTGCGGGAGCGGCGTCCGCGGCATGCGCCAGCGGCCTCCGCCGGTTTTGCGCCGACCGTCATGACTCGTAACGGTGTGACGAGTGCGGTGGCTGCGGCTCACTACGATGGTGGGCCAAGCAATTTTCTTGCCCCTGCTGTGGAGTGGGGTTCGAGTAAGCCGGAATGGCTTTCCTGAAATAATCCCGTGTCGGCGGTGGTTGGCATGATGGACTTCGACAAGGATGGATTTATGACTGACACTGCTGCTCCCACGCTCACTCCCGAAGCTAAGCTCGCGAACTTTCGCGAACGTCGCGACCTGGCGGTCGTGCAGCAGAATGGCAATCTCGCGCTGACCAATACCCAGTGGGTCGATTCTGAGCAGACCATTTGGGGTGTGCCGGGCACGTGGGCGCCTCACGAGAACGGTCTCACGGTCACGGCGACGGCAGAAGACAACATTGTCGTCGACGGCACAATTGTTGAGGGCAGTGCTGTTGTCCGCAGCAAGAGCGATGAAAACCCGAGCGCGATTGTGTTCGGCGAGACGGTGACCGGGTTCGTCATCAAGGCGCCAGAAGGAAATCATGCACTGCGCGTGTGGGACACCAATTCTCCTGCGATTCAAGAATTCGGCACCATCGATGCTTACGCCTACAACCCTGACTGGGTGATTACGGCCGCGTTTACGCCAAACCCCGAGGGCACAACACTCGGTTTCGAACACCTCAAAGACAATGGCCAAGAGCGTGAGCAGCCCATTCCTGGCGACATCACTTTCACGAAAGACGGCGTTGACTACAGCCTCGCGGCATTCAAATCGGGCCGTGCACTTCAGCTCGTTTTTGCCGACGCTACCAGCGGTGTTGATACCTACAGCGTCGGTCGCTTCCTGTTCGTAGCGCCCAATCCCGATGGCACAATCATTCTCGACTTCAACCTCGCGATCCTGCCACCGTGCGCTTTCAGCTACAACTTCAACTGCCCGATGCCGCCCAAGCAGAACCGCTTCTCGGTCGCGATTGAGGCTGGCGAAAAGAACGTGCTGAAGAAAGATGGTTCACTGCTTCACGAGTAGCAATTAGCTCGAAGCGCACCTTGGCAGAACGCGAGCTAGCGCCGAGCTCTGGCTAGCTCGTGGGCGAGTGCGACTCCAAAAACTCGAACACCTCTGTCGTGTCCACGCCGGGATACATTCCGGTGGGCATTGCGGCGAGCAGAGAACTATTGAGCCGCGCGCTCGGGAGCGAATGTTGCGCCCAGCGCTGCGAAAGATTCTCTGGGGCACTGCGGCAGCATCCGTCATCGGGACAGGTTGAGACTGCCCGGTTGGTGGTGTCGCGGCCGCGGAACCACTTTGCGGAAGCAAAGGGGGTGCCGAGGCTAACGGAGAAGTCGCCGCGACGACCCGACTGGATGCGCGACGTGCACCAGTAGGTTCCGCCCGGCTTATCGGTGTACTGGTGGTACGGGCTGAAGCGGTCCTCGACATCGAAAACCTTGCGGGCACTCCAATTGCGGCAAACAATCTGCCCCTCAATCGCGCCAAGAGCATCGGTGGGAAAGGCTGCGTTGTCATTCTCGTAGGCCTTAGAAATTGTGCCGCCCTCGTGCACCTTGAGAAAGTGCACGGGTACCCCCAAGTGTTCGGTCGCGAGATTCGTGAATCGGTGCGCCGCGGTTTCGTAGGGCACCGCGAAGGCATCCCGCAGGTCTTCGACCGAAAGCTCGCGCTGTGCCTTGGCTGCCGTCAAAAATTCGACCGCGGTTTTCTCCGGAACCATTAGCGCGGCGGCCAAATAGTTGGTCTCGACCCGCTGGTGCAAGAACTCGGCATAGTTCGCCGGCTCGCGAATGCCCAACACATGCCCGGCAAGCGCCTGCAGCAATGTTGATCTCGGGTCGGTGCTCTCGGCCTGCGCTACGGGCAGATAGATGCGGCCATTGCGCAGATCCGTCACGCTGCGAGTGGAGGCGGGCAGGTCGGGCACGTAGTGCAACGAAAACCCGAGATGCGAAGCAAGGTCAGAGGCCACCCGTTGGGAGAGCGGACCACCGGCGTGGCCCACAGCATCCAAGAGATCACGAGCAGTCGTTTCAAGTTCGGCGAAATAGTTGTTGCGTTTGCGCATCATGCGGCGAAGTTCTGTATTGGCACGGCGGGCTTCTTCTGGAGTGGCCGCGCGCTCGGTGTGGAGGCGCTGCAATTCGTTGTGCAGCCCGAGCACCGTCTCAATCGCCTCATCGCTTAGCGATTTACGCACAGGCAATTCTGGCAATGCGAGCGAGTTGTAGAGCGGACCGCGCTGAGCACGCTCGAGAGCAATCTCCAGTGCAGCGCGACGTGATGGCGGTTCGCTGTCGAGGAGATCGTCAACGCTCACGTCGAAGATGCGCGCCAGTTTCTGCAGCTCGCTGAGTTTCAGTTCGCGCTTTCCGTTCTCGATAACGGAGACCTGAGAGGCGGCACGGCCCAGCGACGCTCCAAGGTCATCGAGGGTGAGTCCGCGGTCGGTGCGCAGCTGGCGGATACGGCGGCCAATGGTGAGGGAATCGAGCATGTCCTCATCGTCTGCCTGCCTATGCGTGCGTGGGGTCATCTCGGCGCCCTCCTTGGCTGTCTTCTGCTGAAAAACAGAAGAATTGCAAGAATTCTGCCCTAAAAGTCGGTTAAGAACCAGTGCAACGCGTCCAGAGTCGAAGAAAGGAACCACCGACCGAGGAGCACACCATGACGAACAACCGCCCAGGCGACCAGATGCAAACCGCAACAGAGCTCGAAACCGAGTGGAAGACGGATGCACGCTGGAACGGTATCGACCGCGATTTCAGCGCCGAAGACGTCATCGCTCTCCGCGGAAGTGTTCGGGAAGATCGCACCCTCGCGCGTCGAGGAGCCGAAAACCTCTGGAACCTTATTCAGCGCGACGACACCGAATGGGTCGCCGCCCTCGGAGCGCTCACCGGCAACCAAGCCGTTCAACAGGTTCGCGCCGGGCTCGAAGCGATCTACCTCAGCGGCTGGCAGGTTGCCGCCGACGCCAACCTCTCGGGTCAGACCTACCCCGACCAGAGCCTGTACCCGGCGAACAGCGTTCCTGCCGTCGTGCGCCGGATCAACAACGCGCTGATGCGTGCCGACCAGATTGAAACCGCCGAGTTCGGTGCCCCCGCTACCGACTGGATGGCACCGATTGTTGCGGATGCTGAGGCCGGCTTCGGCGGGCCGCTGAATGCCTACGAGCTCATGTCATCCATGATCGAAGCCGGAGCGGCCGGCGTGCACTGGGAAGACCAGCTCGCCTCAGAAAAGAAGTGCGGCCACATGGGCGGCAAGGTGCTCATCCCAACGGCTCAGCACGTTCGCACGCTCAACGCGGCGCGCCTCGCCGCCGACGTTGCCGGTGTTTCGAGCATCATTATTGCTCGCACAGACTCGCTTGCTGCCGACCTCATCACCAACGATGTGGATGACCGCGACAAGCCTTTTCTTACCGGAGAGCGTACGAGCGACGGTTTCTATCGCACCACCCCCGGCATCGAAACGGTGCTCAGCCGCGGCCACGCTTACGCTCCCTACGCGGACCTGCTCTGGGTGGAAAGTTCGAAGCCTGACCTTGAGCTGGCGCGAACGTTTGCGGAGAGCATCCACAAGGAATTCCCGGGCAAAAAACTTGCGTACAACTGCTCGCCATCGTTCAACTGGAAGCGTCACCTCGATGATGCCCAAATTGCGACGTTCCAGCGTGAGCTTGCCGCCATGGGGTACGCGTTCCAGTTCATCACCCTCGCCGGTTTCCATGCCCTCAACCACTCGATGTACACCCTCGCAAAGGGCTACAGCGAGCGCCACATGAGCGCGTATGTGGAACTGCAGGAGGCAGAGTTCGCGTCAGAAGCAGACGGTTACACGGCAACGCGCCACCAGCGCGAAGTCGGAACGGGGTACTTCGATCGCATTGCGACCGCTCTCAACCCCACGAGCGAAACGCTCGCACTGGTCGGAAGCACTGAAACCGCCCAATTTCACTAAATCAGCGCTGCCAGTGCCTGCAGCGGCACGATGCCGGCACTGGCACCCACACACCTGCACGTCTCAAAATCTTTCTAAGGACTCATCATGACCACGCACAGAATGGAACCCATCGCTGAATCGCACGAACGATTCAACGAAATCCTCACACCAGAAGCCCTGCACTTTTTGACTCGACTGCACGACCAGTTTGCGGGGCGTCGCCACGATCGTCTCGCAGCCCGTATGGAGTCACGTAAGCACATCACTAACGGCCGCAATCTGCGCTTTCTGCCGGAGACGGCAGCAATTCGTGAAGACACCAGCTGGCGCGTTGCTGGGGCCGGCCCCGGCTTGCATGATCGCCGCGTCGAAATCACAGGGCCCACTGACCGCAAGATGACGGTTAATGCCATGAACTCGGGTGCCAAAGTGTGGCTGGCCGATCAAGAAGATGCCACCAGCCCCACTTGGCAGAACGTCATCGGGGGCCAGACCAATCTCTATGACGCGATTCGCCGTCAGATCGACTTCACGAGCCCCGAGGGCAAGACCTACGCGTTGGGTGAGGAGACTCCCACGATCGTGATGCGCCCTCGTGGTTGGCACTTGGTAGAAAAGCACCTGCGATACACGGATCGTGCTGGGCAACGCACGCCGGCATCCGGTTCACTCGTCGACTTTGGGCTATACATATTCCATAATGCGCACGAACTAATTGAGCGTGGCAGCGGTCCTTACTTTTACATCGCCAAAATCGAGAACCACCTCGAAGCGAGACTGTGGGATGACGTTTTCACTTTTGCCGAGAACGCCCTCAGCATTCCCCACGGCACGATTCGCGCCACGGTACTCATCGAGACTATTCCGGCCGCTTTCGAGATGGATGAAATCCTGTACGAACTGCGTGAACATTGCGCTGGCCTGAACGCGGGTCGCTGGGATTACATTTTCTCGATCATCAAGAACTTCCGTGGCCGCGGTGCCAGTTTCGTGCTTCCTGACCGCTCGGCGATCACCATGACGGTGCCCTTCATGAGGGCCTATACCGAGTTGCTGGTCTCGACCTGCCACAAGCGGGGAGCACATGCCATTGGTGGCATGAGTGCGTTCATTCCCAATCGTCGTGACCCCGAAGTGACGGCTCGAGCCCTGGATGCCGTGACTCGCGACAAGCGCCGCGAAGCCACTGACGGCTTCGATGGCACCTGGGTCGCGCATCCTGATCTCATCGAGACCGCCCGTGCGGAGTTCGACGCTGTACTGGGGGAGCGCCCCAACCAGGTCGACCGCTTGCGCGACGATGTCCACGTGACAGCGGAGGACCTGCTCGACTTGCGCATTGATGGCGCGGTAACGGATGCGGGAGTGCGTTCAAACGTGTCCATTGCGTTGCGCTACATCGAGAGTTGGTTGCGCGGGGTCGGAGCCGCCGCCATCGATAACCTCATGGAAGATGCAGCAACCGCCGAGATCAGCCGCAGTCAATTGTGGCAATGGATGCACCAAGGCGTTGTCACTGCAGAGGGCACTGCCATCACCCATCGCAGCATTGAGGAAGAACTCGCTCACGTGTTTGGAACCATCGAACGCACTCCAGGCGATCGCTTCGACGAGGCCGCAGCGGTGTTCCGCGAAGTAACGCTGCAGGAAGAGTTCCCCACCTTCCTTACGCTGAGCGCTTACAGCAGCTACCTCGTAGAACAGCCCCGCGAGAACGCCGCCTGACACGTCCATGGGCTAGCCAACTACTTGAGTGCACTCCGACCAACGTTGATCGGAGTGCCTCTGGCTAGCCCGTGGCCGTCTGCGCCTGAAGTCAGTGCGTGACCGTCGTCGAACAATCTCACATCAGGGCGATAGGGGGATGAAGACCGCCGAACCGTTCAGTTAGGCAGCCGGTGTCGGCGGAGCACGGCAGACTAGTCACGTGTACTTCGTGCTGACGACTAGTGGCCGCACCCTCACCGCCACACGCGTGGATGCGGCGGGCGCGGTTGTTGGCGAAATCCTTGTCGACGATCTGGCTGCCTTTGTTGCGCAGACGCAACGCGCCGAGCCTGACACTCGGTGGGTGTGGCATGACACGGCGGCGTGGTACCCGGCTTTGTTAGAGGCACGGGTGCGCGTTAATCGTTGCTTCGACCTTCGGTTGTGTCATGCGATTCTGAGAAATTCGGTCTTCACTCGCGAATCGTCGCTGGCCAAAGTGCGATCCAGTCGGTGGGATGCCCTCGCTCAAGCGGGCCATGCCGCGCCCGTCGATCACGTCACCCCGCAACACTCGACGCTCTTTGACTTCGAGGAGGACGATCAGGCTTTAGAGGATGGCGAACTCGACGTTCTTGCGGAATTTTTGAGCCAACTCGAGGCCGTTGCCAGCTCCACCGAGACCGGGCGCCTGCAGCGACTGCTCTCGGCGGAGTCGGCTGGTGCGCTGATCGCCGCGGAGATGCGCTTTGCTGGTCTGCCGTGGAGCGCGCAAGCGCATGATGAGATCTTGACCGAGATGCTCGGCCCGCGACCGAGTACCGAGGGTGCACGGCCAGTGAAACTCGAAGCACTGGTTGAGGAGATTCGCACGCTGCTCGACTCCCCGCGATTGGCCCCAGAATCTCCCGCTGAACTCTTGCACGCGTTGAGCGTTGCGGGCATTCAAGCGACGTCAACTCGGTCGTGGGAGCTCAAACAGCTCAAGCATCCGGCGATAGCACCGCTTCTCGAATTCAAGAAGCTCCAGCGCCTCATGACGGCCAATGGATGGTCGTGGCTCGACTCGTGGATTGTCGACGGGCGTTTTCGCCCCGATTATATTCCCGGCGGTGTCGTGACTGGTCGGTGGGCGACGAGCGGCGGAGGCGCGCTGCAGTTGCCGCACCTTATTCGCGGCGCAGTGAGGGCCGATCCGGGATGGAAGTTTGTGGTCGCCGACGCGTCGCAACTCGAGCCACGAATTCTGGCCGCGATGGCCGGAGATCGAGGAATGGTCGCGGCTGGGGCTTCGGGCGATCTGTACGAGGGCATTGTGGCGAGTGGTGCGGTTGATTCTCGTGCCCATGCCAAGCTCGCGATGCTGGGCGCGATGTATGGGGCGACTTCGGGGGAGAGCGGTCGACTGATGCCTCGACTAGCGCGCGCCTACCCTGCGGCGATTGCCCTTGTCGAGCAGGCGGCGCGCTCGGGTGAACGTGGTGAGGTGGTAAGCACTCAGCTGGGTCGCAGTTCCCCTCCCGGCGCCCATTCGGCGGCTTACGACGACTCGCAGTCCCCGGCCCAGCGTGCAGCGTCGCAAGAACAGGGGCGCTCCTGGGGGCGCTTTACGCGCAACTTCATCGTTCAAGGCACCGCTGCAGAGTGGGCTCTGTGCTGGATGGCGAGCATCCGCAATCAGCTCACTCAACTTTCGGATGCCGCGTGGCTCACCGACGCACCACACTTGGTCTTTTTCTTGCACGACGAAGTGGTGGTGCACGCTCCGGCTGAGCTAGCGGACAGTGTCGCCGAGCATGTGACAGCGGCAGCAGCGGATGCCGGTCGTCTCGTGTTCGGGGATATCCCCGCGACGTTCCCGCTCACGACCGCTATCGTCGATCGCTACGACCGCGCCAAATAGCAGTTTCGGCGTCGGCAACTGTTCACAGCTCAATCGTTAGGGGACGCAGCAGCGGTCGTCGCCGGTCTGCCCCGTTTCGGCTTGGTGAGGTTGAGGGCAAACGAGTCGGCAAAGCCGAGCGACTGCGCCGTCGTCAACGCGGCCTCGACGTGATCGAGCCACTGCAATTCTGCTTCCGCGTGGGCGTAGAGCGAATCGGTCACGAATTGCTCGGCGAGTTGGCTGGCGTCGCGGGCATCCTCACGCACTTCCACGGTGAGAGAGAGGGCGCCAACGACGCCGCGCGTGGTCTGTCGCTGACGCTCGATGACGGCGTATGCATCGACACCCGGCAGAGTGACGGCAATTGCGAGCTTGATCGCGAGTTCGTCGCGGCTGACTGAGTAGCTGTCAATGGGGGTATCGAACCACCGATCGACTTCGAGCTTTCCCGCTGGCGTGATTGCGTAATAGGTCTGTTGCGAGGAGTCGGTGTTGGAGTCAACAGGCGCGCTGGTTTTAGCCACCAGGTCGTCGCGCACGAGGCGATCGAGCGTGTTGTAGATCTGACCGACGTTAACGGACCACGTTGACCCGGTGCGCCGGTCGAATTCGGAACGCAACTGATAGCCGTAGCAGGGACCCTGCGCCAAGATCGAGAGCAAGCTGTGGCGGATTGACATGCCAGACCTTCCGGGTAAATCGATACTGAGTATGTAGTAACTGACGATAGTGATGGGGTGGATGCTCGGCCGCTACTGCTCGGTGTGTCGAGTTCTTTGCACCAAAGTCAGGCCACAATTGTTCCTTCGCGTCTAATATTTCGGGGTGGATCAATGGAGACGTTGCTGCCGCGTGTCACGACGGAACGTCCATCTAGGAACGGTGTGTGCTGGATGAACTGGACTCATCGCGGCCGATTTCGCACCAACAAGCTCGTAGCCCCATACTCATCTGCGTGAGTGATTCCCCCGTAGCTGCAGCAGCGGCCCAGCCTGTTCCCGAGTCGATCAACGATCGCGAGTTCATCCTGACCTTCTCGTCGGGGAGCGAAGTTTCCGCAACGTCTCCTACCCGGTTCCGCTACCGCCAAGAAGGCCAAATGGTCTGGGGTGAGTATTACGGAGACACGGTCGCTCTCGGGCGCTTCGTTGGCCGTCGCGATGGCGATGTCGTGTCGATTCGCTTCGCTCACCGTCTGGCAACCAGCGACGAGGTCGTACTCGGGATGGCGTCAAGCACCATCCGTTGGGCGGCGGACGGCAGGCTTGAACTCTACGAAGAGTTTGAAAAAAACGGCAAGACCGAGGTCAGCATCTGTCTCGAGGCGGAACGCCATGGAGCGTGGCCCGACCTTGATCCCGCTCACCGCAGCGCTCCTCAGCTCGACGGGACCACATTCATCCTTGAGGAGTCGACCGCGAGCGCGGTCAGCGCCGAGCCAACCCAATTCGAGTTTGACGAGAATTCGGGCGTTGTGTGGGGTTTCTACTTTGGCGACACCGTTACAGCGGGCCGATGCGTTGGTCGATATCGCAATGGTGTGCTCGACGAATTCTTCGTGCACCACGTCATCGCCAGTGACACCACTCTTCTCGGGGACAGCAGCACAACGCTCGGCTCGCGCGCCGACGGACGCCTTGAGCTCATTGAAGAGTTCGTGCTTGATGGTGTGCCAGGTAAGAGCGTCTGCGTACAGGTCATCTAGCGAGCTAGTTGTTTAATCCGGCTCGATTGGGGTCTGCCCGAGTGAAACGCGTGAGGCCCAGTTGCGCCGGTTCTTGAGGGCGCTCCGGCAAGTCTGACGGCAGCAGGTAGGGCCGCTGAAAGACTTCATCGAGAACCAGAACGGTTTCGAGAGACTTAACTTCGGGAAGCACCGAGAGCACTCCAACGATGAAGTCGTGAATTGCGCCAACTTCGTGCCCGCGAATGAGCAGCATCGCATCGTGCTCGCCCGTTGTGATGCGGCAGGATTCGATCTCCGTCATGTTCGTGATGCGATCGCGAAAACTCGCCCACGTTTGCGGATGCACGGAGAGAAACACGAGCGCACAGATACCGAGTCCCGCTTTCGCTGGGTCGATCTGGGCGCTGAAGCCCGTGATGACACCGTCTGACATCAGTTGTTCGACGCGGGTATAGACGTTGGCGCGAGAGACATTTACCTTCTCTGCGAGAGCCGACATTGATATTCGTCCGTTATAGCGCAGCTCGCTCAATATCTTCAGGTTGATCTCGTCCAATTCGGACGGTGATTGTCCAGTGCCTGCCGAACCGTGGGTGCCTTTTGTGGACATATTGTGTGAAAACTCCCTCATGTTTGACTCATGGTCTGAACGAACGTGCCTTTGATTGGACAGACTAGCGGGAATTGTGCCAATCTCAAGCACAGCCGTCCAGAGGCTGTTCTATAACCACCAAGGAGTTCCCTTTGCGCACTAAGTTCCGCTACGTAGCGGCCGCCTTCGGGCTGACTGCATCACTGGCCCTCGCCGGTTGCGCTGCAGCAGCACCCGAAGCAAGCGACAGCATCGTTATTGACACCGCTTTCACGCTCGAGACCAGCGACCCCGGTCGCAACTACGTGCCGACCGGCTACATGGTGTCGAAGGCCCTCTACGAGACGCTCCTCGACTTCGCCGGCTCTGACGAGTCGACTCCCGTTCCCGGACTCGCTACGTTCGAGTCGAACGATGACGCCACCGTGTTCACCTTCACTCTCGACGAGGGTCGCGTGTTCTCCGACGGTTCAGCGATCACCGCTGACGACGTTGTCTTCTCGCTCAACCGCGTTGCGGGAATGACCGAGAGCAAGGCGAACTTCTTGATGAACGGCATCACCGTCGCCAAGATCGACGACATGACCGTTGAGCTCAGCACGGAGACCCCGTCGCTCAAGCTCCCCGCCCTCATGACAAACCCGTCGCTCGCGATCCTCAACTCCGCCCGCGTTATCGAAAACGGCGGAACGACCGATGACTCGGATGCTGCTGAAGCATTCTTGAACGAGACTTCTGCTGGTTCCGGCCCGTACATCCTCGACTCGGTCAACTTCGAGTCGCAGGTAGTGCTCACTGAGAACGAGAACTACAACGGTGACGAAGACATCGACTTCACTCGCGTCGTTATCCGCAACGTTTCTGAAGCTGCAACGCAGAAGATCAACCTTGAGGGCGATGACTCGCAGGTAGCCGTCGACCTCAGTGGCGACCAGGTTGCCAGCTTGAGCGATGGCATCAACGTGTTCTCGACTCCGTCGGCACAGACCATCTTCTTGCTGATCAACCAGAGCGAAGAAGTGGGTGGAGTTACCTCCAACCCCGACTTCGCGAACGCTGTTCGTTACGCCCTCGACTACCCGGCGCTGCTTGAACTCGCTGGTGCGGGCTCAGAACAAGCAACCGGTGTCATCCCGCCGTCGTTCCTCGGCGCGCTGGAGAACGGTGTTGAGCAGGACCTCGACGTTGCAGAAGCATCGCTAGAAGCATCCGGTTACAAGGGTGAAAGCATCACGCTCGAATACCCGAATGACTACCCGGTTGGTGGCGTGAGCTTCACCCCGCTGGCTGAGCGCATCCAGTCGCAGCTTGCGGATGCGGGAATCACCATCGAGCTCGCTCCGGCGCCGTTCACGACGCAAATCGACAGCTACGTCAACGGAACCGAAGGCTTCAGCATCTGGTTCTGGGGCCCCGACTACGCCGATTCTGCCAACTTCCTGCCGTTCTCGGCTGGACAGAAGGTTGGACTGCGCGCCGGTTGGACCGCTGAGCAGGACACCGACGTCGTGAACCTGGCTTCGGCAGCAGAGAACGCCACGAGCTTCGACGAGCGCGAGACTGCATTCAGCAACTTCGCTGAAGCTCTGCAGCAGCGTGGCCCGTTCGTTCCGCTGATCGTTCCTGGTTCCAACATCGCGACCGCGTCGTACATCGATGGAGTTGCTTACAACTCCACTTGGACGATGGACATCGCTGAACTGCAAGCTAAGTAGAAAGAATCTCTAGCGTGGGAAACACACCCCGCGCGACCCGCAGGTACTCGACCAGTTCACCTCTGGTCGGGTACCTGCTTCGTCGCCTCGGAACCTCAGTCCTGCTCCTCTTCGGAGTCACTATCGTCACGTTCGCTCTCGCGAACCTTGTGCCGGGTGACCCCATTGCGGCGGCGCTCGGTGAAGGGGCGGCGAGTAATCCCGCCACCGTCGAGGCGTATATCCAGGAACGCGGCCTTGATCAGCCGCTTCCCGTTCAGTACGCCAACTACATCGGCGGACTGTTCCAGGGCGACATGGGGATTTCGTTGCGGACGACCCAGCCCGTCGCTGACGACCTCGCCAAGGCAGTGCCCGCCACTGTCGAGATCGCACTGCTCGCGATCATCGTCAGCCTCGGCATCGGTGTCGCTCTCGGCTCGCTTGCGGCCTACCGTCGTGGCAAGATCAGCGACCAGCTCGTTCGCGTTTTCTCGCTGATCGGTCTCAGCATCCCGACGTTCTGGATGGCGCTGGTTAGCTTCAACTTCTTCTTCCTTCAATTGCGCATCGCGCCTGGCTCGGGTCGACTCTCGCCCGCATTAGCGCCGCCGCCGACCGTGACTGGTTTCTACACGGTGGACTCGCTCCTTGACGGCCAATGGGTAACGTTCACGGACGCACTCGCGCACCTTATGCTTCCCGTTTTCGTCCTGTCGCTCTTCACTATCGGCCTCTTGACGCGCTTCGTTCGCACTTCTGTGCTTGAGGTTCTCGACGCCGACTACGTTCGTGCCGGTCGCGCTAAGGGACTCAGTAGCCCGCGCTTGCTCTTCGGTTACGTGCTGCGCGGTGCCTCCCTGCCGATCCTCACGATCGTTGGTCTCGCGTTCGGAACGCTGCTCTCGGGCACCGTGCTCGTGGAGGCGGTATTCGCGTGGCCCGGCCTCGGCAGCTACGCCTACAACTCGGCAACCAGCCTCGACCTTCCCGGCGTCATGGGCGTCGGTCTCGTCGTTGGTGTTGTCTACCTGTCTATCAATTTCGCCGTCGACCTTCTTTACGGTGTACTCGACCCGAGGGTGAGGCTCGCATGAGAACGCGTTGGCTAAAGATTCCTGCCGCGTGGATAACTCCGCTCGGTGTCATTGGTGCTGTTATTGCTCTCGCGTGGGTGGGCATTGCTTTCACGGCGCGTGCGTGGGTTCCTTTTGACCCGCTGTCGCAAGATTTGCCGCGACTGCAGGCTCCCGGTATCGACACCCTCATGGGTACGGATGCTCTCGGTCGCGACATTTTCTCGCGCTTGATGACCGGTGCCAGCGTCACGATTCCGCTGGCGCTCATGCTCGTGCTCATGTCGCTTGCTGTCGGCACCCTCATTGGTGCAATCGCCGGCTACTTCGGCAAGTGGGTCGATGAGTTGCTTATGCGTCTCACAGACCTCGTGATGGCGTTTCCGACGGTCATCCTCGCCATGGTGGTCGCCGCAGCCCTCGGCCCGTCGCTGTTCAATGCGGTGATCGCAGCTTTCGTGGTCTCGTGGCCGCAATATGCGCGAATGACGCGAAGTATTGTGCTGGGGCTTCGAACCCAGAACTACGTCATGGCCGGCCGCCTTATGGGCTTCTCGCCGTTCAAAACCTTGCGCGTCGACATTGCGCCCAATGTGGTTGGTCCGATTCTCGTTCTCGCGAGCCTCGATGTGGGAACGGCAATCCTGTTACTTTCGGGCCTCTCGTTCTTGGGCTCGGTGCTCAACCGCCAACGGCCGAGTGGGGTTCGATGATCTCCGCAGCCATCCAGAACTTCGATAGCTGGTGGATCGGGTTGTTCCCTGGCCTCGCGATTCTCACTGTCGTTATGGCCTTCAACTTTGTTGGTGACTCGCTGCGAGACATCTTCGACCCGACCTCTCAGGTCTCGCGAGCGGGGGCACGGTCATGATCGACGAAACAACACCTCAGCCTGCGGATGCCGCAGCCGCATCAACCACGCCAGTACTCATGGTCGACGGGCTCACGATCGGTATCGGCTCTCGCAAGGACCTGAAGTCCATCGTTAAGGGCATCAGCCTCTCGCTTACCCCTGGACGTATTCAGGGTCTCGCGGGCGAGTCGGGTTCGGGCAAGACGGTCACGTCGCTCGCGATGTTGGGCCTGCTGCCGAGCAATGCGGTCGTTGGCGGCTCTATTCGCCTGACCGAGCCCGAGCGCGGTGACACGGAACTCGTCGGGATGTCGCACCGTCAGCTCAACGAGATTCGTGGCCGCCGCATCGCCATGATCTTTCAGGATCCCTCGTCGAGCTTGCACCCGCAGTTGACTGTCGGTACGCAGCTCACTGATCATGTGAAGCGTCATCTGAGGATGTCGTCGAAGCAAGCGCGGGCGCATGCCATAGAACTGCTTGACCGGGTTCGCGTTCCGAATCCGGCAGAAGCGCTCACTCGCTATCCGCACCAATTTTCGGGCGGGCAACGACAACGTATCGCTATTGCGATCGCGTTGGCGTGCGATCCGATTGTTTTGCTCGCGGACGAACCAACGACGGCGCTTGACGTGACCGTTCAGGCGGGCATCCTGCACTTGCTGCGTGACTTGGCCGATGAGCGCCAACTCGCGGTTCTGTTGGTTACCCACGACTTGGGCGTCATGAGTGCTATCGCCGATGACATCGCGGTGATGCGTCACGGTGAAGTCGTGGAGTCGAATGTGCGCCGCGAGATTTTTGCTAACCCGCAGCACGCGTACACACGTGAGCTGCTCGCGTCGCTTCCGGGCGCCGCCGGCTTCGAGGAGTCAACCAAATGACCGAACTGCTTGAGGTCGAAGACCTCGTCATCGAGTACCACGGCGCTACTGTCGTTCGCGCTGTCGACGAGGTGTCGCTCACGATTGCTCCTGGCGAAGTGCTGGCCCTCGTGGGGGAGAGCGGCTGTGGCAAGTCGAGTTTGGCGCGAGCCGTTGTCGGCATGGAGAAGCCGCGTGCCGGCTCAGTCACTTATCGCGGTTCAGAAGTTCCCCTGCTGGGTGTTCGCCGTCGTCGCGCGCAGTTCACGTCGATCCAGATGGTGTTCCAAGACCCGAACTCATCGCTCAACCCTCGTGTTCGTGTTGGTCAACAAATCGCTGAAGGCATTCGTGCCGCGGTGGAACGTGGCGATGAGGGCTCCCACCCCGAGGAGTGGCTCGAACGCGTCGGGCTTCCCACCGACATGATCTCGCGCTATGCCCATGAGCTGTCGGGTGGTCAACGTCAACGCGTTGCTATCGCGCGTGCTTTGGCCGCGCGCCCTGATCTGTTGGTTGCTGACGAACCGATTTCTGCTTTGGATGCTTCGAGCCAGGCATCTGTTGCTGACATGATGCGCAAGCTCGCGCTCGATGCCGGCGCTGGGTTGCTGTTTATCTCGCACGACCTCGCGATCGTGCGCCTCATCGCCGACCGCACGGTGGTGATGTATCGGGGAAAGATCGTCGAATCGGGCGTCTCCGATCTCATTTGGAACGATCCAGTTCATCCCTACACGCGGGCGCTCATCTCGGCGATTCCCGAGCCGGACGGCAAAGGAAACCTCCCCGCCGCACCGGCGGCGGATGCGCCCGAAGAGTGGCGAAGTGAGCTTCCCGAGGCCCTCGACCGCGTCTAAAAGCTTCCGAATTGCCTCGATCTGGGCTGAAGTCGGTCGAATATGCCGCAACGCTTGTATTTTCCCGGATTCTTCGGCGATAATGGCCCCAAGCGGTTCGCCGCACAATTTAATAGCTTGAGTGCCGTCACAGGCACCGTTCGTGGATCGATGGGGAAGTCGCATCCAAACGGAACGGAGATATCGTGACTGCACAAAACGCTCGCGGAGTGCTCTACGTGCACTCTGCTCCTCGCGCGCTCTGCCCACACATCGAGTGGGCAGCTGGTCGCGCTCTTGAACGTGCCGTGAATTTTTCATGGGATGATCAGCCTGTGCTCAAGGGTTCTCAGCGTGCTGAGTTCTATTGGGAGGGTCCGCAAGGCTCTGGCGCCAAGATCGCGTCGTCTCTTCGCGGCTGGGAGCACCTCCGTTTCGAGGTCACGGAAGATCCCAGCGCTGGTAGTGATGGCGGCCGCTGGATGCACACCCCCGATCTTGGTATTTTCTTCGCGCAAACCGACGCCGTGGGCAACATGGTGATTCCGGAGGATCGCATTCGCTATGCCATGGAAGTTGCAGGATCCGATGCCTTCGAATTGCACCGCGAACTCCGTTTAGCTCTTGGGCAGGCGTGGGATGACGAACTTGAGTCGTTCCGGCACGCTGGTCAAGATTCCGCGGTTGTGTGGCTTCACAAGGTCGGTTGATCATGATCTCCGAACGGACGCACGCCCTAGAGCTCGCGGTTGACACACGGATACCTTTGATCGAGTGGAACGACTGTATCGATGTCATTCTTGATTCCGCAGAGTCGACGTTTGATGGCGAGTGCGCTCAGCACGATGGATGCCGTTCCATCCTTTAGCGCGAGCCCTTTTGGTGATCAGCACGCTGACCGTTGCCTGCGATCATCTTTCTCACCTAGCGTTCAGCAGGCTCCCGGCGTAGCGTTGAACTGTGGCCGGAATTGTTCGGGCACGGTCGCCACAGCGGACCGTTCCCGGGTCCTCAGACTGCGACCTTCCGGCTGAAATAATTTCAGGATTCGGAAGGAACACAATGTCTAGGTTTGACGGAAAAGTAGTTCTCATCAGCGGCGGCGCACGCGGCATGGGGGAGTCCCATAGTCGAGCGATCGTCGCCGAGGGTGGCAAAGTTGTCATCTCTGACGTCTTGGATGCGGAGGGTCAGACTCTGGCAGACGAACTCGGCTCCAATGCGATCTACACGCATTTGGATGTGACTAAGGAAGAAGAGTGGAACGCGGCCGTCAAGCTTGCCGTAGACACTTTTGGTGGGCTGAACGTCTTGATCAATAACGCCGGAATAGTGAACTTCGGCACCCTTGACGGCTACACCGAAAAGGATTGGGCGTTGATCATCGGCATCAACCTCACGGGAGCATTCCTGGGGATCAAGGCATCGGCTCCAGAACTCGTCAAAAACGAGACATCGGCCATCGTTAACATCTCGTCGACGGCCGGAATGCAGGGGTACGCAGCCCTGCACGGCTACACCGCCTCGAAGTTTGGGTTGCGCGGATTGACCAAGTCCGTCGCAATGGAACTGGGCTCGCAGGGTGTTCGGGTGAACTCTGTTCACCCGGGCGGAATACGCACACCGATGACTGACGGTCTTGATGTGGGCGAGCCCGGCACGCCGATCAATCGCATCGGTGAGCCAGAAGAGGTCACCAAGATGGTGCTCTTCCTGGCAAGCGACGACGCGAGCTTCTCCACCGGTTCAGAGTTCATCATCGACGGCGGTACTCTCGCTGGCGAAGGCGCCGTCGGCTAACAAACAAGCAGAATCTCGTGCGTCGAAGTGATCGGGATCGTTAACGGTCAGCACGCTTAACGAACTATCGCCCACCAGATCATTGATCTTGGTGGGCGATAGTTCGTTAACAACTCGACCTGCGCGGTAGGCGGAGGGTGTGGCTAGTTAGACGGAGCGGAATGCCGCTACCGCGTTATGGCCACCGAAACCGAACGAGTTGCTGATCGCTAGTTGCGGTCCTGAGCCGAGGTCGCGTGGCGACGTGACGACATCGAGTGGGATCGCGGGATCCTGCTCGGTGAGGTTGATCGTGGGGGGAGCGGTGCGGTGGTACAGGGCCAACACCGTGAAGATTGCCTCAAGTGCGCCTGTGCCGCCCAAGAGGTGCCCTGTGGCGCCCTTGGTTGCTGAAACCGGAATGTTGGGCAGGTGCTCACCGAAGATGCGCAAGAGCGCCTTGTACTCGGCGATGTCGCCAACGGGAGTGCTCGTGGCATGCGCGTTGATATGTGTTACCTGGTCGACGGTCGCGCCGGCAGCTTCGAGAGCGTCTCGCACGGCGCGTGCCGCGGCGGTGCCTTCAGGGTCAGGTGCAGTGATGTGGAATGAGTCACTGGTCACGGCGCCACCAGCGAGCTCGGCGTAAATGCGTGCGCCGCGAGCGAGAGCGTGTTCTTCGGTCTCGAGTACGAGCGTTGCAGCGCCCTCACCGAGCACAAAGCCGTCTCGAGAAACGTCGTAGGGGCGAGACGCGGTTGTTGGATCGTCGTTTCGCTTCGAGAGTGCTTGCATCGAGGCGAAGGCAGCAATCGGCAACGGGTGAACGACGGCTTCAGTGCCACCGGCGATGACGACATCCGCAAGGCCTGCCTGCAGGTGAGCGTAAGCGTTTGCGAGTGCTTCGGTGCTGGACGCGCACGCAGAGACATCGGTGCGCGCATAGGCGCGTGAGGGGATGGCCATGCTGATAGCGGCCGCAGCAGCGTTCGGCATGAGCATGGGGATCGTCATCGGCAGCACACGACGTGGGCCTTTTTCGCGCAGGGTGTCCCACGCATCGAGCAGTGTCCACAGTCCGCCGATGCCGGTGGAGTAGTCAACGCCAATGCGCTCAGGATCGACGTCGGGCGAACCCGCGTCTGCCCAAGCTTCACGGGCGGAAATCAGAGCGAACTGGCTAGACGGGTCGAGACGCTTGTATTCAACGCGCTCGAGAACCTCTTCGGGGCGAACCTTGGCCTCGGCAGCAAAGGTGACGGGGAGAGAGTGCTCTGCAACCCAGTCGTGCTCGAGCGAACGCGCACCTGATTCACCGGCGAGAAGGGCGTTCCACGACTCTGTCGCGGTTCCGCCGAGAGGCGTGGTGGCACCAATGCCAGTTACAACGATCTTTTTGGTCATTTCACGTTCCTTTTGAGTGCATGGCTCAGAGAATCCGCCAGGGGTCACTTCCTGGGGTGCTGCGCGGAGGCCAACCGCAGCGAATGCGGTTGGCCGTCCACGTCGAGCGGGTGTTACGCCTGAGCGTTGGTGATGAAGCTCACTGCGTCACCGACGGTCTTGAGGTTCTTTACCTCTTCGTCGGGGATCTTAACGTCGAACTTCTCTTCTGCGTTGACAACGATCGTCATCATCGAGATGGAGTCGATATCGAGGTCATCGGTGAACGACTTGCCCATTTCAACAGTGTCGGTCGCGATGCCGGTCTCGTCGTTGATGAGCTCAGCCAGTCCGGCCATAACTTCTTCAGTGGACAGTGCCATGTTTTTCTCCTTGGAATGTAAATTGACCGTTAGCCAGTGTAGGCCAGCAGCGGCGTTTCGCGGGGGTGCTACGGCAGAACGATTACTTGCGCGCCGAATACGAGCCCTGCACCAAAACCGATTTGAAGGGCGAGGCCGCCACTCAATTCGGGGTTCTCTTCGAGCAGACGGTGAGTCGCGAGCGGAATGGATGCCGCCGACGAATTGCCCATGTCGGCAACATCGCGAGCGATCACGACAGACTCGGGCAGCTTCAGCTGCTTCGCAAACTCGTCGATGATGCGCATGTTGGCCTGGTGAGGGATAAACGCAGCGAGGTCGTCTGCGGTGATTCCCGCGACATCCAGTGCTTCCTTCGCTACCTTTGCCATATCCCAAACAGCCCAACGGAAGACGGTCTGGCCCTCCTGGCGCAGTGTCGGCCACGCAGCGTCGCCTTCACGGAAGTCGACAAGTGTCGCGTTCATCTTGATCGCGTCAGCCTTCGAGCCATCCGAGCCCCAGACCGGAGCCGAGATGCCGGGGGTATCGCTCGGACCGATAACAACCGCTCCCGCGCCATCAGCCAGAAGGAACGAGATGCTGCGGTCGGTGGGATCGACAATGTCAGAGAGCTTCTCGGCGCCGATTACGAGGGCGTATTTTGCTGCGCCCGCACGAATCAGGGCGTCAGCCTGGGTGACTGCGTAGCTGAAGCCAGCGCACGCAGCGTTCACGTCATACGCCGCGGCAGGGTTGGCTCCTACGCGGTCGGCGACAACAGCGGACATCGACGGCGTTTGCAGAACGTTGCTGATCGTCGCGATGATCACGAGGTCGATCGCCGACGGGTCGACGCCAGACTTCTCAATCGCTTCGCGAGCGGCATCTGTCGCGAGATCGACAGCGAGGATGCCCGCTGACGCACGACGGCGCGTGATCATGCCGGTGCGCTGCTGAATCCACTCATCGCTCGAGTCGATCGCTTCAACGAGCTGATTGTTGTCAACAATCAGGTCGCCGCGGGCAGCGCCATAACTGTAAATTTTCGTGAACTGTGACCCGGCGGACTGGGTGAGGGTGGGTGCGGTCATGCGTTGGCCTCCATCAGGTCAAATGCTGCGGATAGATCGTCTGGTGTCTTCACAGCGACGGCCGGGATGCCCCGGAGCCCGCGCTTTGCGAGACCAACTAGGGCGCCTGCTGGCGCGAGTTCAATGATTCCGGTGACTCCGGCATCCGCTAGTGAGTTCATGGTGAGGTCCCAGCGCACCGGCGACGACACCTGACCAACGAGGAGATCAACGTAGTGCGACCCGCTCTCGATGAGAGAACCATCGCGATTTGAGTAGATCGGCAGGGTGGGCTCATTTTTCGTGAGGCCAGCCGCGACCGTTTCAAGGTGAGCGACCGCGGGCTGCATGTATCGAGTGTGGAACGCTCCAGCAACCTGCAACGGAATCACGCGAGTTCCTTTGAGAGGCTCGGCGGCCAGGTTGGCAAGCGCGTCAAGCGCACCGGCAACAACAATCTGCCCGCCGCCGTTGAAGTTCGCGGGCTGCAAGCCAAGCTCAGCGAGACGTTCGAGTAATTCGGTTTCATCGCCACCGATAACGGCAGACATCCCCGTCGCCTCGAGGGCTGCGGCTGACGCCATAGACGCGCCGCGCTCGACGACAAAACGGATCGCTTCGTCTTCAGAAAGGATCCCGGCTGCCGCGGCGGCCGTTATCTCGCCAACCGAGTGACCAGCAACCGCCCCAATGTTCTTGCGTCGTCCGTCTGCCGTGAGCGCCGCGAGAGTCAACAGTCCAGCGGCGACGATGAGCGGCTGCGCTACTGCCGTATCGCGGATTGTGTCTGCGTCCGAAACGGTGCCGTGTTTCACGAGATCGATTCCTGCGACGTCAGAGATAGCCCCGAGCTGATCGCGCAGAGATTCGTCTTCGAGCCACGGTGCGAGGAATCCTGGCGTCTGGGAGCCCTGGCCGGGCGCAACTACAACAATCACTTAGCTAGTCTGCCAATCTTTTTTCGGAACCGCTTGGATGACCCCACCAAACCTTTGGGGGATCGTTGTGGTTAATGCACCAAAAACAGAGTCGTCCGTGCTCTAGCGGCTCGACTCGGGGTCAGATATTGAGCCAACGATCAGAGCTGCTTGCAAGATCAATGCTTCGCGCGCACCGGTAGCATCCCAGCCGATAACTTCGCTGACACGCTTTAAGCGATAACGCACAGTATTTGGATGCACGAAAAGTTCGCGAGCGGTCGCTTCAAGCGAGCGACCATTGTCGAGATAGCACCATAGGGTGGTCAACAGGTCCGTGGAGTGAGCCTGGAGCGGCTTATAGATCTTGTTGATGAGGGTCGAACGCGCTAGGGGATCGCCCGCGAAGGCGCGCTCCGGCAGTAAGTCATTGGCGAGAGTCGGTCGCGGTGCGTTTCTCCACGACCGTGCCACAGCGAATCCGGCCAATGCAGCCTTCGCACTCTTAGACGCTTCAACCAAACTCGCGACCTCGGGACCGAGCACTAAGTGTCCGCTACCGAAGCCAGGCTCGAGCTGCTCTGCGATCGTCATGAACGGCAGAGGTTCGGCATCCTCCGTCTTCTCAGAACGAGGGGCTGCGCGACCGATTACTAAGACAAGGCGACTGCCCTGCACGCCGATCAATACGTCGGCATCTAAGTGCCGTGCCGTGCGTCGTAACTGGTCAACATCGAGCATTCGTGGGGCCGTGCCCACCAAAACGCAGACTTCGCCATGACCATTCCAGCCGAGAGCAGCAATGCGACTGGGAAGTTCGTTGTCGTATTCTCCGCTGAGGATGGAATCAACGACCAAAGCCTCAAGACGGGCGTCCCACAATCCACGTGCCTCTGCCGCGCGGGCATAGACATCTGCCGACGCAAAAGCGATCTCGCGGGAATACAACAAGATCGCTTCTCGAAGCACATCGTCGTCAGCTTTAACTCGAGCTTCGACAACTTCAACCGTGATGCGGATCAGTTGCAGTGTTTGCTGGAGTGAGACCGAACGCAGCAATTCGCGCGGCGCGGCACCGAACACATCCGCAGCAATCCACGGTGTAGTGGTCGGGTCTTCGAACCAGCTAATGAAGCTCGTGATGCCGGCCTGAGCCACCAGACCGACGGCGGAACGCCGCCCTGGTGGCATTTCGCCATACCAGGGCAGCGTGTCCTCAAGCTGCTTCAGAGTCGCTGTCGCAAGTTCGCCCGAGATAACACGCAACCAAGCGAGCGTTTGCGCCTTGGTCTTCTGTACCGGGGGAATGGTTGCGACCTAGCTTTCGCCGCCGGCAGAACCGGTGGTGCCCGCATTGACATCATGGAGGCTGTACTTCTCAATTGCGTGAGCAAGAACAGCGGGATCCATTTCGCCGCGCTTAACGAGCGACTGCAAGGTGCGAACGACCATCGAGTGGCTGTCGATCTTGAAGAAGCGTCGTGCAGCCGCGCGAGTGTCAGAGAAACCGAAGTCGTCGGCACCCAATGTCGCAAAGTCGCCGGGAACGAAGGCGCGGATCTGATCAGGCACGGCGTGCATGAAGTCGGTCAGTGCCACAAACGGGCCCTTCGCTTCCGCAAGCTTCGTCGTGACATAAGGCACGCGAGGTTCCTCGTTGGGGTTGAGGAAGTTGAACTCCTCCGCCGCAAGGCCGTCTCGGCGCAGTTCGGTCCATGACGTGACCGACCAAACATCAGCGGCAACGCCCCAGTCGGATGCCAAGAGCTGCTGCGCTTCGAGTGCCCACGGAACCGCAACACCGGAAGCAAGCAACTGAGCCTTCGGCCCCGTGATCGTCGCTGACGAGAGGTGGTAGATACCCTTCAACGCACCCTCGACGTCGAAGTTCTCAGGTTCAGCAGGCTGAACAAGAGGCTCGTTGTACAACGTCAGGTAGTACATAACGTTGGGATCCTCGTGCTTGCCGCCGTACATGCGCTCAATACCGTCGCGCACGATGTGGCCAAGCTCGTAACCATAGGCAGCGTCATAGCTGACAACCGCAGGGTTTGTGGATGCCAAAAGCAGCGAGTGGCCGTCAGCGTGCTGCAGGCCTTCACCCGTCAGCGTCGTGCGACCGGCCGTGGCGCCCATGATGAAACCGCGAGCCATCTGGTCGCCGGCAGCCCACATGGCATCGCCAGTGCGCTGGAACCCAAACATCGAGTAGAAGACATAAACCGGGATTAGCGGCTCGCCGTGAGTTGCATATGAGGTACCAACAGCGGTAAACGCCGCGAAGGCACCCGCTTCGTTGATGCCAACGTGCACGATTTGGCCCTGCGGGCTTTCCTTGTAGGCAAGCAATTGCTCGCGGTCTACTGAGGTGTAGTGCTGCCCGGCGGGGTTGTAGATCTTCGCGGTCGGGAAGTAGGCGTCCATGCCGAACGTGCGTGCCTCATCCGGGATGATCGGAACGATGCGGTTACCAATGGACTTGTCACGCAGAAGATCCTTGAGCAGTCGAGCGAAAGCCATGGTGGTGGCGATCTCCTGCTTGCCGGAGCCCTTCTTGACGACGTCGTAGGTCTTCGCCTCTGGCAACTCGATGTGCGTGTGCTTGGTGCGACGCTCGGGTACATAGCCGCCTAGTTCGCGACGGCGCTCCTGCATGTACTGAATTGCTTCATCGTCTTCACCGGGGTGGTAGAACGGCGGCTGGTACGGATCTGCTTCGAGTGCGGCATCCGTAATGGGGATGTGCATTTCGTCGCGGAACTTCTTGAGGTTATCGAGCGTCATCTTCTTCATCTGATGGGTCGCGTTGCGGCCCTCGAAGCTCGGGCCCAGGCCATAGCCCTTGACCGTCTTCGCGAGAATGACAGTCGGTTGCCCCTTGTGCTCGTTCGCGGCCTTGAATGCCGCGTAAACCTTGCGGTAGTCGTGGCCACCGCGCTTGAGGTTCCACACACGTCGTCCGAGAGGTGTTCGACCATTTTGAGAGTGCGAGGATCGCGACCGAAGAAGTTCTCGCGAACGTAAGCGCCAGACTCTGCCTTGTAGGTCTGGTAGTCACCATCGGGAGTGCGGTTCATGAGGTCGCGAAGCGCGCCCTCATGATCGTTCGCGAGCAGGTCATCCCACTCGCGGCCCCAGACAACCTTGATGACGTTCCAGCCGGCACCGCGGAAGAAACTCTCGAGCTCCTGAATGATCTTGCCGTTACCGCGAACCGGGCCGTCGAGGCGCTGAAGGTTGCAGTTGATGACGAAGTTGAGGTTGTCGAGGTTCTCGTTGGCTGCCCACTGCAGGGCTCCACGGCTTTCGACCTCGTCCATCTCGCCGTCACCAAGGAATGCCCAGACCTGCTTGTCGGACACGTCCTTGATACCGCGGTTGCTGATGTATTTGTTGTTCTGTGCCTGGTAGATCGCGTTGATCGGGCCCAGGCCCATCGAGACGGTCGGGAACTGCCAGAACTCGGGCATGAGGCGCGGGTGCGGGTAGCTCGAGATGCCGTTCGGAGCTTGAGATTTCTCTTGACGGAACCCCTTGAGCTGGTCTTCGCTCATGCGACCTTCGAGGAAGGCGCGAGCGTACATACCGGGGGAGGCGTGACCCTGGTAGAAGATTTGGTCTCCACCAGATTCGTGGTCTGCGCCACGGAAGAAGTGGTTGTGCCCTACTTCATAGAGCGCGGCAGACGACGCATAGGTCGAGATGTGGCCGCCAACCCCGACACCGGGGCGCTGGGCGCGGTGCACGGTGATCGCTGCATTCCAGCGGATCCACGCACGGTAGCGACGCTCGAGTTTTTCGTCACCCGGAAAATCAGGTTCATCTTCTTTAGCGATCGTGTTGATGTAGTCGGTGGTGGGAACCATCGGCACACCAAGGTGCAAATCTTTGGAACGCTTGAGCAGGCTGAGCATAATCTCGCGACCGCGCTCATGGCCTTGTGCTGCAACTAGGGAGTCGAGTGATTCGTTCCACTCGGCGGTCTCTTCTGGGTCCTTATCGGTGTTGGTTACCGAGTATGGGTCCTGGTCGTTTACCGTCACCGTTGACCTCTTTCGTGTAGAGAACAGAGTCGTGCGAGTCGAGTCACAACTGGGTTGCAGATGTGATGGGATCGACTACGCCCAACGATTCTAGTTGTCGGATGCGGCAACATTCGAACTGAGTCATTTTCTGCCGTAAACACTGGGCACTGAAGAGGGCGTTACTAGAGGGGTTTCGCATGACGATCACGATCGGGGCTGTGGCGCCCGACTTTGAGTTGCGCAATCAGCATGGGCAGACCATCCGGTTGCGTGAGCTCCTGTTGCGTCGTGCCGTGCTCGTGGTCTTTGTCCCGCTCGCCTTTTCGGCAGTGTGTACTGATGAAGTTGCGCAGCTCAACGAGTGGCATGATGTGGCGGCGAGCGCCGGAGTGGAGATCGTTGTGATCTCGGTGGACTCGACGGCAACGCTGCGGGCGTGGTCGGATGCCGAGGCAATCCAACTCTCGTTGCTCTCTGATTTTTGGCCGCATGGGCGCACAGCAGAGGCCTTCGGAGTATTGCTGGCAGATAAGGGGTTTGCCCGTCGCGCGAGTTTTCTTGTGGACCAGGACGGAGTGGTGCGGGATGTGATCGAGGCGGCGCTGGGCGAAGCGCGGCAATTCTCCGACTATGAACACTCAATTGTGGCTCTCACTTCTGGGCGGAGCTGACCGATTTGGGGTGGGTGTGAAGCGGGCACGAAAAACCATGTAGCATTATCGAGCGCTGCTTCGCATTGCGACGCTGCGGGCCTTTAGCTCAGCTGGTAGAGCGCCACGTTTACACCGTGGATGTCATCGGTTCGATCCCGGTAGGGCCCACCAAGAGAAAGCCCCCGTCAACAACGGGGGCTTTCTGCATTTCCCGCAAACTCTCCGATCGCTTCCCCAGCGCCGAGTGCCGCAGCAGTCGCCAGCCGCGTAGCGACTACGGTGGCAATCTTCGTGAGTGAGCTGCATGCGCCGGTCTACTCCGCTGGTCTCGTACTCAGATTTGCTGGAATATCTGTGCTGAGCACGGCTCGTCATCCCCGCAAAGTACTGGCTTCGCCCTAAGATTTGTGCATGGCATTCCACGACGACGTTGACGACGCAAACGATGCGAACGAAAAGACGTCTTCAGAGCAAGATTTCGAGCTACGTTTTCCTCGACGCGCGGCGTCAAGTTTTCCGGTAAATAGTTCGGCTGACGATGACGAGAAGACGAAACCTGTCGACTCGAGCGAAGCCTCAAGTGACGGAGTATTCGATCTGGATGCGGCTTTTACTGCGTCGAGCGATTCGCCGTCTGACGAACCCACCAATGTGCCCGCGCCGCCCCCTAGCGCCTCGAGCTTTGCTCCCATCGATTTGAATGAAGAGTTTCAGCGGTCCGATCTTTCTGATGCGCTCGACCAGGGCATGCCTCCCTGGGCGATGGCGCCAGCACCAGATCCCACACAGGCGGTGTCCCAACTCGATGCCCCTGACGGGCTCTCCAGCGACCAGGATGCCCCTGAGGTTCCTGCTCCTGACGCCCCTGAGCCCAAGGATGCTGCCCCCGAGGACGACGATCCTTACCGAATCCCCGCCGACTACACGACGCCCGACTTCTTCGCGTCACGTATTTCTCGACGTCGACCTCCTGTCAGCAATGACGAAGATGAAACCGACGTCGCTCTGAACCTGAGCCCAGCTTCAGAGTCCGCCGTCGATGGCGACGGATCAGGAAACCAGGCAGACAACGTCGCCGAATCGGCAGAGCCCGAAGCATCCAAAGACTTCGATTTCGATGCGTTGTTCGCGACTCAGAACCCGACAGCGAATTCTGTTCAAGCCGAGACCGTAAACGACACATCGTGGGCGGATGTATCGCCCGCTGTAGATCCTTTCGACTCCGTATCGTCAGATCACGCTCCTGAAACCAACAACGTCTGGAAGCTCGGACCGCTCGAACCAAACGTGAGCCCGGCGACCGCGGCTTCAGAGCCAGCCACGGTTGAGCCAGAGCTTGAAGAACCAGAGCTTGAAGAACCAGAGCTTGAAGAACCAGAGCTTGAAGAACTAGTCGTCGCTGAGCCAAACACAATCACCGCTGACGCCACGGCAGCCGACGAAGCGCCGGTTGACAGTGAGCCCACCGCTCTAGGCGAGACCGACCTTCAGGACGAACCCGCCGCTGCCTACGAGAACGATGTTTCGGACGACAACGAAGCGTCGCCTGACGCCGTTCTTGCCCCTGACGAGAATGCCTCCACTGCGGAGATTAATTCGTCCGACGAAGCTGTTTCGATTGGCGACGCGATCGGTTCTGCAGACACGACTGAGTCCCACGACGTGGCTACTCCGCCCGAGGCCAGCGAAGCCGACGATGTTGCCGCCGCCGGACTTCCGCTTCCGGTAGCGGAAGTAATCGAGGGCGCCCCCATGTGGAACCTCGACGGAGTCGGCGCACCCGACCCGCTGCAAAATACTCAACCGAGTCTCGATGTCGAGCGCTCATCGTCGCTAGAGTTTCCCGCCGATGTTTTCGCAACGGCAGCGGCAGAATTCGCGCCCAAGCAAACGGATGATCAACCGTACGATGCGCAAACGTCCGACAACGAGCCGTCTTCTCTCGACAACGATCCCTCTTTCCCCGTGAAGGAAGCGAGCGAGCCGGTTGGTGCCGAGGACTCAAACTTCGGCGAACTACTAGGCTTCGCGCCTGATGTGGCCGATGCTGGTCTGGACCTAGACGCTCACGATCACGGCAACGAGTCAGAAAATGCAACTGCGGCAGAAGCGCCGCCTGAGGTCTTGGACTCGTCGCACGTTCCTGAAGCCACAGTGGTCTCGGCTTCGGCAGAAGCGCCAGAACCATCCGAGTCAGCTGAGTCCTTCGCGCCAGCCGACTTCGTCGTCCCATCGGGTGAGGCTGATAGTGCTCACGACGCTCTCGCTCTTGATTCCGCGGATGAGCCTTCCGGATCTGAAATACCGGCGGCTGTCGACGCTGAAGAAGCTGAAGACAGCGCGGACGCCGCTACCGATGGATCGGTGAATGGTCCGTCAGTGGAAAAGTGGACTCCCTTCGCGCAACATGACTCGTCGAACACGGAAGATGTGCTCGAGCCGGCCGAAGACCCGGAAGTTTTCGCGGCACCGACCGAGCCTGCCCTGTCTGAAGAAGCGACCGCAGTTGAAGAAGCGACGCCTTCTGAAGAAGGGACTGCTCCTGAAGAAGCGACCGCTTCTGAAGAAGGGATTGCTCCTGAAGTAGCGACACCTTCTGAAGAAGCAGTTGCTCTTGCCGAAATTTTCGCTCCTTCGGAATTCGCAGGTCCTGTCGAATCTTTCGCTCCCGCTGAGCCCATCGCGCCAGCTGAGCCCGTCGCGCCTGCTGAAGCCGCAGTGCCGACGGAAAAAGTCGAACCTGTTGACGTGCTCAACTCAGACGAGGTAGATGCGAACGCGAACGCAGAGACTTCTCCTGCTGCCGCAGCAGAGGCGCCGACACCTGAAGAATGGAACCCGTTTGCCGCTTTCGCGTCAACGGATACCGCTGATTCCCTCGACTCGCGAGAGTCTGCGGAAGAGCCAATCTCTCAAGCTGAAGTTCCCGATTCAGACGCTCCTGAGGAGTGGAACCCGTTCCACGCTTTTGAGCCAGTCGACTCCTCCGCAGTAATCGATGAGACACCGGACGCTGAAGAGCCCGAGTCCACTGACGTTCCGGTAATCGAGGAAGCATCAACGCTTGCCGACGAAGAGTCAATCTCGCAGCCACCCTTCGAGGCACCCGACCAGACTCTTGTTGCGCCGAGCGCGGACGTAGCTGACGCGGTCGTCCAGAGCAACCTATTAGCTCCGCCTGCGGCCGGTGAATTTGCTGGTGAGACCAAAGCCTTCAATGGCGAAGATGCAGTGTCCGCTGCTGCTACCGAAATCCCCACTACTGAGCCTGACGTCTCCGCGGCTGAAACAGAGATTCCGACGCCTCCTGTGCGGCGTTCCATGGCCGACGATGAGCTACTGACGTGGGCCGACAGCCCTGAGAACCAATCAACCGGCACGTTGAGCGTAATTGAGGTGCTCGAAGCTCAGCTTCGCCTGCGCGAAGAAGACGCACGTGAATACCGTGAGTGGGAGACGACTCTTCGTTCCCAAGGCCGCGCAGACGCCGGCGACGCTGACGATGCGACCAGCCCATCGGTTGCTGATCCTGCACCGCGCAGTGATGTTTCCACCGATGCAGCTGGGCCTGCTGTGGTCGAAAATTCTGCGTCCCCCGCCGCTGCTCCCGTGACACCTGCCGTTCAGTTGCCAGCGTGGGAGGTGCCACCGCCCAGTGACTCGTGGTCTCCTGGGGCCGACTTCGATGACGAGATTCCGTTCGCCGCGCATGCCGACCCTACTGGCTCGATCACGCTTCCATTCCAAGATGCGGATAGCCCATCAGGGCCGACAACCGAAAGCATGCAGGCACCGGAATCGGTTAGCCCCCGTGCTTCGGAGTCCGACAACGTATCGTTCGGTCAGTCGCGGTTCGCGCCCAGTGCGGATGACTCCGCTCACGCCAGCGTCCCTGATGTCGCTCAGTTCGCCGCACCGACACCAGAGCCTGCGCCAGAAGAAGTTGACGATTCGAAATCGGAATCGGAATCGGAATCGGCACCGGTAATCGCGCCCGGGGTGGGCTTGCTGGCTGACGTTGCCCCGACAGGGCAGGTAACGACTGAAGAAGACGCCGACTCTGATTCTGCGATCGAAGCCGAAGCCGAAGCCCCGTCCGAAGCCGAAGCCGAAACGGCTTCCGCGATCGAGACTGGGCCTGAACAGGTCGTGCCCCATTTCGACGCGGAATCCGGACTCTTGAGCTTGGGCGGCATCGCATCGCCTCAAGAACCCACTGCGCCGCCAATTGATGACAATTTCAGCGCCCCAGAGGCCAGTCGTTTTGCGCCGTCTCCGCAGCTTCCTCTCGATGAGGACGGCGACTACGACGAAATTCCTTTCGCCCCTCCGGCCCTCGTCGAGCCGGTTACCGCACCGTCGACACCTCGCTCAAATCTTGATGAGCATGTCTCTTTCGGCGACTTTGGCTTCACTCCTCCGATCTCTGGAGAGCCAGAGGCATCCGCAAGCGCGGCGGCACCCATCGCAGAGCCCGAAGCCGAGCCACCGTTTGCTTTCGGCCTCGATGTGCCTTCCGAGTCTGCGTCGGCAGCAACGTCCGAACCGCTAGCGACCGACACTGAAGCATTCAGCGACAACGCAGCGGACACAACAGCGGTCGATAGCGACACTGCGGTCGAGGATCTCGAAACTGAGGCAGCATCCGCCACCTTTAGCTTCGCGTCTCAAGAAACTCCGCGATATGTGCCCAGCGCTCCGGTTAGCTTTGACGACCTGCTGAAGACGGATGACGTCGATGTCATCGACGATGAGCCCGAGGACGACGACGTTAATCCGCTTGATCTGTTCATCGCCGAGCCCGAGAGCCCTGTTCAACAGGGTGACCCACTCTCGGACGTGCAGACCGGATCAGTCACGATCACCGACGCAATGCAGGAAGCGGAGACGGATGAGGCTGTAGACGCGAGCGATCGCTCGACCGACTCCTCCGATCTAGCCGCGCCCGACACCTCTCTCGACAGCAATCCGATCCCCTTCGCTGCGGGTGCTGCTGCCGGCATCGCCGGTTCTGCTGCCGCGGCACACATCGCCGCACCGTCTGTCGCTTCACCGTCAGCGCCTGTTTCGAACGCACCGAGCGTCGCTGCACCGCAGGCAACAGATTCTGCAGCGGTCCCGCAACCGATGTTGCTCTCAAACGCACGCGTGAGCCAACAACCTCTTGGTCTCGGAGACGTAGCTCCGACCGCTCAGCCGGTTTTTAGTCTCGAAGAGAGTGGCCTCGAGCCCACTCCCATGGATCGCCGCGTGGGCCAAGCGGCCCGGATGTTCTGGCTGTGGTTTGCGGCGAACTCGTCGATTGTGAGTCTCGGTCTCGGTGCTGCCGTCTTCGCGGTGGGAATGAGTCTTCGCCAATCAATCGTGGCAATTCTGGCTGGCGTGGCGTTATCCTTCATCCCGCTAGGGCTCACGACGCTCGCGGGCAAGCGCAGCGGACAGCCAACAATGGTGATTTCCCGATCCGCGTTTGGCGTGGTCGGAAACGTGGTTCCGTCGGTCATCGCATTGGTCGCACGACTCTTCTGGGGCGCAGTGCTGCTCTGGGTTTTGGCGTCCTCGGTCACTATCGTGCTCATCGGCTCTGATCTCAATGTTGGATTGGGCGATCGTCAGCTTCTCCTCATTGCCTTGGCACTTTCGTTCTTGGTTGCGCTGGTTATCGCGTTTGCTGGCTACCCGCTCTTTGCGCGCATCCAGTTGATTTTGAGCATTATTTCCGGAGTGCTCGTTGTCGGGCTCATCGCTTTTACCGCTCAGTACATTGATGTAGCTCAGGCGCTCACGACTCCCGATGGCTCTTGGCTGCTTACCCTCACCGGCGCTGTGCTCGTGTTTAGCTTCTTGGGCTTGGTCTGGGCGTACAGTGGCGCCGATATCGCGCGCTACCAACGCACGTCGTCGAGTGGAGCAGCTTCGGCACTCTCAGCCTCGTTCGGCGCGACACTGCCCGCATTCGTGCTCATCGCTTACGGCGCACTTCTGGCAGCATCCGATCCGGCAATCGCCCGCGATTTCTTGGGATCACCTCTCGACACCTTGCTGACTCTGCTGCCCGGATGGTATCCGATCCCGCTGCTCCTGGCCGCGGCACTCAGTCTGCTCTCGGGCATCACATTGAGTCTCTACTCGGGCGGATTCGCACTCCAGGCTGTTGGCGTACGCCTTCCGCGGCAGTGGTCAATCGTGATCGTCGGCGTGCTGTTGGGTGCGTTGGCCATCCTGTTCGCTTTCGGTATCGATGGGGGAATTAACGAACTCTTCCGCGACGTGGCTACGACTCTTGCGGTTCCGACAGCAGCGTGGGTCGGAATTTTCGCTGCAGAGACAATGATTCGCAACCGTCGACTAGACAGTGCTTCGTTGACCTCTCGCGGCGGAATTTACGCGGATGTTCGTTGGGTCAACCTCAGCGCGTTCCTCGCGATTTCGGCAATCGGGTTTGCGCTGACAAGCGCAACAATTGGTTGGCTCTCGTGGCAAGGCTATGGGTTCGTCGCGCTAGGCGTCGACCTCAACTCCGAGCTGGCAGCAACCGACCTTGGTGTGCTCGTTGCGCTTGTCCTCGGCATCCTGACCCCGCTCGTTGCCGGTATCCCTGCGATTCGCCATCAAGAGGCAGGTAGTTCGGAGCGCGCTACCCGCCACGCCTAGACTGAAAGCGTGTCTACTACTGTCGCGGATGTCATCGCTGTAACCGAACAACTTTGGCCGTCTTCGGGCGCCGAATCGTGGGATGCGGTTGGGCTCGTTGCGGGCGATCTTGATGCCCCAGTGAACCGTATATCGCTCGCAGTTGATGCCGTGCTCGACACCGTGAACGAAGCGATCGGTGAGGGTGTAGACATGCTCATCACTCACCATCCTTTGCTGTTGCGGGGTGTCACCTCGATCGCTAGCGACCGCTACAAGGGTGCAGTGCTCACAAAGCTCGTGCGAGCAGAGTGTGCCCTGATTGCCGCTCATACCAATGCGGATGTCGTCGAGACCGGAACCTCCGGACGATTCGCGGCGAAATTGGGGCTAACGGATGTCGCCCCCATCGTGGTCGGAGAGACTCCAGATCGCGGGATCGGCCGCACCGGAAAACTGCCGGAGGCTATGACGCTGGGCCGGCTCGCTCGTCTCATTGGCGAAATTCTGCCACCAACGGCGTCCGGAATCCGTGTTGCTGGCGATTTTGACCAGGTTGTTCAGTCTGTGGCGCTGTGTGGGGGAGCGGGTGACGCATACTTGAATGACCCTGCCGTGCTTGCCGCTGATGTGTACATCACGAGCGATTTGCGACATCATCCCGCGTCTGAGGCGCGAGAGAATGCTCGTCTCATGCAGGGCCCCGCGCTTGTCGATGTTTCGCACTGGGCAAGCGAATGGTTGTGGCTAGAAGCCGCAGCTACTGAGTTGCAGGCGCTGCTTCCAGAAGTAACGATCACGGTGAGCGAGTTGCGCACCGACCCTTGGGATTTTGCGGTTGTGCAGTAAGCACACCGGTATACAGAAAGAAGTACCACTATGGCGTTAACTGCTAGCCCGGCCGACCAAGCACGTCTGCTCGAACTGCAGGCGTTCGACACCAAAATTTCGCAGTTGGAGCACCGCGCTAAGAAGCTTCCGCAACACACGAGCCTCACCGAGTTGCAGCAACACCGGGACAAGCTTCAGTTGACCCTTCTTGAAGAGCGCGGTATCAAGGACGATATCGAACTCGAACTCAGCCGGGTCGATTCTGATGTCAAGGTTGTCGACGCTCGGATCGCTCGCGATAGTGCTCGACTCGATGCCACGTCATCCGCCAAGGATGCTGCGGCATTCGAGCAGGAGTTGGCCGCGTTGCGAACTCGTTTGAGTAATTTGGAAGACATTGAGTTGGCAGTGATGGAGCGCCTCGAAGGGCAACAGAAAATTGTTGACAACCTTCTTGAGCAGGCCGCGAATCTCACCGCTGAGACTTCAGGTCTAGAGGCAAGTCGTGATGAAGCACTTCGCGACATTGAGGCAGAACTCGGCACCGTTCGTGCCGGCCGCGCATCGCTTCAGCAGACCCTTCCCGAAGATCTCCTCGCGCTCTACGAACGTCAGCGTTCACGCTACGGAACAGGAGCATCGCTTCTTCGTGGCGGTGTTTCGCTCGCATCCGGCGTCAAGCTTCTTGAGAATGAGATGCAAGAAATCCGTGCGGCAGCCCCTGACTCCATCATCATGTGTGCCAGCAGCGAAGCGATCCTGGTGCGCACTGACGAGTCGGGTCTCTAGCGTTCAACGAGAACTCCATGCGTGCGGCATCGTGCGTGCGGCATCGTGCATTCCTCAGCGTCACTTCGAGGCCCCGCGTACTGTGTCCTGCATCCTCTCTATAGTGGTGCGTCGGGCACTTCGCGGAGGATAAGCTTGACAGCTGAATGGGTCGGCAAGACGGTCGCGTTGTCCGCAAGGGCACCGAGGAACGTCCGGGCTCCGCAGAGCAGGATGGTGGGTAACACCCACCCGGGGTAACCCGCGAGAACAGTGCAACAGAGAGTAGACCGCCACGGATTTCGATCCGGGGTAAGGCTGAAACGGTGGTGTAAGAGACCACCAGCGGTTGGGGTGACTCAGCCGGCTAGGTAAACCTCGTCCGGAGCAAGATCAGACAGAAGACGCTAAGGCTGCTCGCCGAGTCTTCGGGTAGATCGCTAGAGGTGTGCGGCAACGTACATCGTAGATAGATGACCGTCCAGCACGGGGTTTCGGCTTCGTGTGAACAGAACCCGGCGTACTAGCCGGCCCATTCGTAAACTCTCACCACCGCAACGTAGTCGCTATCGCCGTGTTAGACGACTCCCGTGTTGCCCAGTAGTGTTCCGATCAGGAACGTTGTCGCTAGGGCGATGGCCCCTCCAATGACGATTCGAAGCGTCGGGCGTACCCAGCTATTGCCGCCCACTCGGGCCGACAGGGTCCCGGTGATGATGAGAGCCGTCAGTACAGCGGCAAAAGTCGCGAGCACGCGTACCGGCTCAGGCGCAAGCAGAATTGCCGCGAACGGCAGTACACCACCGATAGTGAATGCCAATGCCGAGGCGCCGGCGGCTTGCCACGGACTCACGACTGCATCTTCGGTTATGCCTAATTCGGCTTCGAGATGAGCAGCTAGCGCATCGTGTTCCGTTAGTTCTTCGGCAACCAGTTTGGCGGTAGCTGCGCTGATGCCTTTGGCTTGGTAAATGGCGGTGAGCTCAGCGAGTTCTTCTTCCGGCATCTCGGCGAGTTCGCGGCGTTCCTTCTCGATGAGTGCTCGTTGGCTGTCACTTTGGCTGCTGACGGAAACATACTCGCCTAAGGCCATAGAGATAGCGCCACCGACGAGCCCTGCGATTCCGGCGGTGAGGATTGGCGCAATCGCAGAAGTCGCACCGGCGACACCGACGACGATTGCCGCGACAGAAACGATTCCGTCGTTTGCGCCAAGCACTCCGGCGCGCAACCAATTTAGGCGACCAGCAAAATCACCGGAGTGAGGCTCGTTGGTATGAAAGCTCATCAACTATTCCTTTACCGCTAGCGCTGCGGCTCCGAGAATGCCGGCGTTGTTGCGAAGCTTTGCCGGAATGATCGGCGCGTTGAGCTTCAACAGCGGCAGGAACTTTTCGTGACTCTTAGAGACACCGCCGCCTACCAGAATTAGGTCGGGGGAGAACAGCATCTCAAGATGCGAATAATACCGCTGCAGCCGCTTCGCCCACGCCGCCCAGCTGAGACGGCGACGTTCTTTCGCCGCAAACGAAGCACCTTTCTCGGCGTCACGGCCGCCAATGAGCAGGTGTCCCAGCTCCGAGTTGGGCACTAGGGTTCCGTTGTAGATCAAAGCGCTACCGATTCCTGTTCCGAGCGTCGTGAGCAGAACCAGACCCGGTACACCCTTTGCTGCCCCGTAGCGCACTTCGGCTACGCCAGCGGCATCCGCATCGTTGACGAAGTGGATGTCGCGGCCGAGAGCTTTCTCGAAAAGCTTCTCCGCTTCAAGCCCGATCCATTCGTCAGAAATATTTGCCGCCGACATTGTCTTGCCATTGCGCACGATGGCGGGAAAGCAGACGCCGACCGGCATATCGGGAGCGATGCCGCCGAGTTCGGCAATGATCTCAACGACAACCTTAACGATCGCGTCAGGCTTGCCCGACTTGGGCGTGGCGATTTTTTTGCGTTCGCTCACCAGCTCGCCGGTGATCGTGTCGACCACAGCACCTTTGATTCCGGTGCCACCAATATCGATTCCTAAAGCGTGGGTCATGATGTGCCTCTTTCGCGTGGTTAGGGAAGCGTCAGAATTTCCGTGCCGCGCTCAGTGACCACCATGGTGTGTTCGAACTGAGCAGTCAGGCTTTTGTCTCGGGTCGTGACCGTCCAGTCATCTGCCCACAGGTCCCAGTCGTGAGTGCCGAGAGTGAGCATCGGCTCGATCGTGAAGACCATGCCGACTTCGATTACGTCGTTGAATTGTGGAGCTGAATCGTAATGGGGAATGATGAGCCCGGAATGGAAGGCTTCACCGACGCCGTGACCAGTAAAGTCCCGCACTACGCCATAGCCAAAGCGCTTCGCGTACGACTCAATGGCGCGGCCTATGACGTTGACTTGGCGACCGGGAGCGACAGCTTTAATTCCGCGATTCAGTGCCTCCTGAGTGCGTTCGACCAAATTGCGGGCGTCTTCTGACACGTTGCCAACGAGGAAGGTCTTGTTCAGGTCGCCGTGCATCCCGTTCTTGTATGCCGTGATGTCGATGTTGATGATGTCACCATCTTCGAGCACCGTGTCGTCAGGAATACCGTGACAGATAACTTCATTGATGCTGGTGCAGCACGACTTGGGAAAGCCCCGGTAACCGAGAGTTGACGGGTAGGCACCCCGCGAGATCATGTACTCGTGCGCAACCTCATCCAGGTGGGCTGTCGTCACGCCGGGGGCGATCGCAGCGCCGACAGCCTCGACAGCCCCGGCAGCAATCTTTCCCGACTCGCGGATGCGGTCGACTGCCTCGGTGCTATAGACGTCAGACCCCGTAAACTCCCGCGGGCCCTTCTTGCCGACATATTCCGGTCGAGTAATCGATGAGGGGACCGCAAGTGCGGGTGGGATTACTCCCGGAACGAGGTGACCAATATTATTCCGAGGCATTTGGCCAGTCTACCGGCGTAGCCTTGAGAACAACGAAGGGACGAGACCATGACGCAATGGTGGTACAACAACAAGACCCACGAGGTCGAAGAAGGTCCGCAGTCGCTCGGAGTCGAGCGCGATGGTCCCTACGACACTCGTGAGCTAGCTGAGCGTGCTCCTCAGATCGCCGCTGAGCGTGCACGCAAGTGGGCTGCTGACGAAGCTGACGAGTAGCCTCGGCGCTAGATGACGCCCTGAGCAAGCATCGCATCTGCCACGCGTTTGAAGCCCGCAGCATTTGCGCCAACAACATAATCACCGGGATGACCGTAAAGTTCCGCAGCTTCGAAAGCAGACGCGTGAACACCGTGCATTATGTCGCGAAGTTTGTCTTCGCTCGAGCCGAAGTCCCAGCGCTGGCGTGACGCGTTCTGGCTCATCTCCAGAGCCGAGGTTGCCACGCCGCCCGCGTTGGCGGCTTTGCCGGGTGCGAAAAGTACGTCAGCGTTCTGAAAAGCGTCGACCGCATCAGGGGTGCAGGGCATGTTTGCCCCCTCGGCTACGAGAGTGAGCCCGTTCTTCAACAGAGAATGGGCATCATTGAGGTCGAGCTCGTTTTGAGTTGCACACGGAAGCGCTAATTCAGCGGAGACATCCCACACCGAGCCACCGGCAACGTAGTGCGGCTGGGGCGACGCTCGGCGTATTCCGAAATACGCGCACGCTCTACCTCCTTGATCTGTTTGAGAAGATCGAGGTCAATTCCGGATTCGTCAACGATGTAGCCACCGGAATCAGAAGCGGTGATCGGAACCGCACCGAGCTGTTGCAGCTTTTCAATCGCATAGATGGCGACGTTTCCTGAGCCCGAAACTACAGCTCGTTTTCCTTCGACGCTGTCGCCGCGCACCGCAAGCATTTCTTGCGCAAAGAATACTGTGCCGTAGCCGGTCGCCTCAGTTCGAACTTCGGCGCCTCCCCACTGGATACCTTTCCCGGTAAACATGCCTGACTCGTGTCGATTTGTGAGGCGCCGATACTGGCCAAAAAGGAATCCGATCTCGCGCGCACCAACGCCGATATCACCGGCGGGCACGTCGGTGTGCTCTCCAAGGTGCCGATACAACTCATTCATGAAACTCTGTGAGAACCGCATCACTTCGGCGTCAGATTTTCCGTGCGGGTCGAAATCTGCGCCGCCTTTTGCGCCGCCGATGCCCTGGCCGGTGAGCGCATTCTTAAAAATTTGCTCGAACCCAAGAAACTTGACGATTCCGAGATTCACGTTCGGGTGGAATCGGAGCCCGCCCTTATACGGGCCAAGCGCAGAGTTGAATTGAACCCGGAAACCGCGGTTTACGCGCACTGTGCCCGAATCGTCGTGCCACGGGACACGGAACATGATCTGACGCTCGGGCTCGACGAGGCGATCAACGATTCCGGCATCCATGAACTCTGGGTGTCGTTCGAGCACCGGAACGATTGATTCCAGCACCTCTAGTAAGGCTTGGTGAAACTCTGGCTCACCCGCATTGCGCCGGAGTGCCTCTGTATGAACGCGGTTGAGGGCAGGGGAAAACTGAAGTGGCATTCGGGACTTTCGCAATAGTGGTGGTGGAACTGAGCGACTACCTACTCGTGATAGGAATGCGCTTCTGTCGGGTAGGTTCCCGCTTCAACGTCGGCTCGATAGGCCGTTACTGCTCCAGCGAGTGTGGAGCGAAGATCTGCGTACTGTTTGACGAACTTGGGAATCCGACCCTTAGTGAGTCCAGCCCAATCGGTCCACACGAGCAACTGTCCGTCTACGTGCGGCCCAGCACCAACGCCGATCGTGGGAATTGATAAGGCCGCAGTGACCTGTGCCGCGGCATCCGCGGGAACCATTTCGAGAACAACAGCAAAAGCTCCCGCATCTTCGACCGCATGGGCGTCGGCGAGAAGCTGCTCGAGGTCGCTCCCGCGGCCTTGGATTACGTGGCCACCCAGACCATGCTCGCTCTGTGGGGTGAACCCGATATGAGCCATGAGAGGAATTCCGGCATCCACTATTCGTCGGATCTGTTCCGCGCTTCGAACACCGCCCTCAAGCTTGACCGCGTGGGCGCCGGTCTCTTTCATGAAACGGAATGCAGTGTGGAGAGCTTCGTCTGGACCAGTTTCGTACGAGCCGAAGGGAAGATCCGCAACGACGAAAGCGCGGGTGACGGCACCGGCAACCGCGCGAGTGAGCGGGATGAGGTCATCGATACTAACCGGCAACGTTGTGTCGTAGCCGTAGACGTTGTTTCCGGCGGAGTCGCCAACGAGAAGAAAATCGATTCCCGACTCATCAAAGATGCCAGCGGTTAGCTGGTCATAACTGGTGAGTCCAACGATCTTGATCCCATTTTCCTTGGCGGTCTGAAAATGGCGAGTGCGGACACGTTTGAGGTTTGCTTGCGCGGCAGCTGCGGCAGGGTCAGTCATAGTCGTCAGTCTAACGAAACCGTGGCACAGTCGAATGGTGGCGGGTGACGGCGAGTGCGCTGCATTGGCGCTTCAGAGCAAGTAGCCTAAGAAGGGCACAATCGACGTCGCGCATCCGCGACCCAGCACGGATCGAGGGACTCAATGTCTATGGACAAGCAACGCGACTTCGTTCTTCGTACTATCGAAGAACGTGGGATTAAGTTCGTTCGACTCTGGTTTACCGACGTAGTCGGCACGCTCAAGAGCGTTGCTGTTGCTCCAGCAGAGATCGAGGGTGCTTTCGCCGAGGGCCTTGGATTCGATGGTTCAGCCATCGAGGGATTCACCCGCGCCTATGAAGCTGACATGCTGGCGCACCCCGACCCCACAACTTTCCAGATTTTGCCATGGCGGGGCGAGATTGATCCGACTGCGCGTATGTTCTGCGACATTACGACGCCCGATGGTCAGCCAGCAGCATCCGACCCTCGCAACGTGCTCAAGCGCACACTGGCGAAAGCAGCCGAGCGCGGCTTCACTTTCTACACGCACCCCGAGATCGAGTTCTACCTTCTCAAGTCGAGCAAGCTCAAGAATGGCAGCCCTCAGCCTGTTGATTCTGCTGGTTTCTTTGACAACGTTCCCGGTGGGACTGCCCACGACTTCCGTCGTCGTTCGGTGCGGATGCTCGAAGACTTAGGAATCTCGGTTGAGTTCAGCCACCACGAGTCTGGCCCGGGTCAAAACGAAATTGATCTGCGCTACGCCGATGCCCTGACAACCGCAGACAACATCATGACGTTCCGCACCGTGATCAAAGAGGTCGCGATCGAGCAGGGTGTCTACGCGACATTCATGCCCAAGCCGATGTCTGGGCAGCCGGGCTCGGGAATGCACACTCACATGTCCCTCTTTGAGGGCGACCAGAATGCGTTTTACGACGCTAGTGGGCACTACCAGCTTTCTAAGGTCGGCCGGCAGTTCATGGCGGGGATACTGAAGCATGCTCCGGAAATCACTGCGGTCACCAATCAATTCGTCAACTCCTACAAACGACTTTGGGGCGGCGACGAGGCTCCTAGTTTTGTGACCTGGGGCCACAACAACCGTTCGGCTCTCGTGCGGGTTCCGCTGTATAAGCCTGGCAAGGGCCAGAGCGCGCGCATCGAATATCGTGCGCTCGACTCAGCAGCCAACCCCTACTTGGCCTATTCACTTTTGCTTGCTGCCGGGCTCAAGGGCATCGAGGAGGGCTACGAGCTGCCCCTCGAGGCGGAGGATGCTGTCGGCGATCTTTCGGAGCACGAGCGTCGTGCGCTCGGGTACGAGCAGCTGCCGTCAAACCTCAACCACGCTCTCAGCATCATGGAGAGTTCTGAGCTCGTTGCCGAAACGTTGGGGGAGCAGGTATTCAACTTCGTACTGCTCAATAAGCGTCGTGAGTGGAAGGCGTACCGGGCCCAGGTCACGCCGTACGAGTTGGAGAGCAACCTAGAGATTCTCTAGACCCCGTCATCATGTCGAAGGCTCCGTACACCCTCACCGAACTCGCCAAACTTGGCTTCTTAGAGCTCAGCGAGGCGCGCGAGCGACTTGTTGCGCTCGATCGGCCAGTCGAGGCGCCAGCACGGCTGTTTGCGCGGGCCGCAGACCCCGATCAGGCTCTTCGACTCTTTTTGGAGTTAGCGGAATCGTCACCGCAACATTTGAGCGCGCTGCTGGCAAACGATGAAGCGGCAGTGCGACTCGTGCAGGTATTGGGGGCATCGTCCGGGCTTGGCGATTTCTTTGTTCGTCACCCCCAAGAGCTTGACGCAATGTGTACTCCGATTCTGGCGCCATCCTCGCCCGAGGAATACATTGCGGTGCTCACCGAGGCCACTGACGGTTGTGATGGTGAGGATGCTTGGGTCGCTCTGCGCGTGCGTTACCGCCGAGAACTTGCCAAACTGACCGCGTGGGATCTTGCTCAAGAAGATCCTCTTGCGGCCGTTGACCGCGTCGCGATGGCGTTAGCTGACCTCGCTGGCGCAGCACTCGAGGCGGCGCTCACCGTCGCACGTCGTTCGGTGAACTTTCCCGAGGCGGATATTGCCGCTACTCGCGTTTCCATCATTGGCATGGGCAAGGCCGGCGCTCGTGAACTGAATTATGTGTCGGATGTCGATGTCATTTTTGTGACAGAACCTGACGGAATAAGCGCCGATCGTGCCGTCACCATCGCGACGCCTTTGGCCGTGCAGACGATACGCGCGATCAACGACCTCACTATCGAACCTGCACTGTGGGAGGTTGATACCAATCTTCGTCCTGAGGGCAAAGATGGTGCGCTCGTTCGCACTCTCGAGTCTCACTTGGCCTATTACGACCGTTGGGCAGAGAGCTGGGAATTTCAAGCGCTTCTGAAGGCTCGGCCGATTGCGGGGGATCGTGAACTCGGTGCTCGTTATATTGCCGGTGTCTCGCCGATGGTGTGGTCGAGTGCGTCACGGGAGAACTTTGTTGCTTCTGTGCAGCGGATGCGTGAGCGCGTTACCGAGAACATTCCGCCGCAGGAACGTGACGTGCAACTAAAACTTGGTCCTGGTGGGCTTCGTGACATTGAGTTCACGGTCCAATTGCTTCAACTAGTTCACGGGCAGAGCGACGAAGAAGTTCGTCAAACATCAAGTCTTCAAGCCCTGATCGCTCTCGCAGAGCAGGGCTATATCGGTCGCACAGAAGCCGGTGAGTTCGCGCGAGATTACCGTTTCTTGAGACTGCTCGAGCACCGCATCCAACTCTCTCGGCTACGCCGCACTCACCTTATGCCTCGCGACCCAGACGATCTTCGGGTGCTCGCCCGTGCGACCGGGATCGCCAAGAGTGCCACGGACCTCATGGAGCAGTGGCAGCGCACAAAAATCGCTGTTCGTCGTCTGCACGAGCGACTCTTTTATCGCCCGCTGCTTTCTGCTGTAGCGGCGCTTCCCGATGAGGGCCTCGCGTTGTCGAGTGCCCAAGCGTCTGCTCGGCTTGCCGCGATTGGTTTCCTTGACCCCAAGGGCGCGCTTGCGCACATTGCGGCGTTGACCGGTGGCGTCTCTCGTCGCGCGACCATCCAGAAGGCGTTGCTGCCTGTCATGCTGCAGTGGCTGTCAGACGGAGCCGACCCCGACTACGGACTTCTGGCGTTTCGTCGCCTGAGTGAGGCGCTCGGTGAGGCCTACTGGTTCTTAAGAATGCTGCGGGATTCTTCGGGGGCGGCAGAACGGCTCACGCACGTGTTGTCGGCGTCTAAATATGTGGGTGGGCTTTTCGAACGCATCCCTGAAGCTGCTGCGTGGCTCGAACATGAGAAAGAGCTCCGTCCGCGACCGTTGGCCGTGATGCGTGATGAGGCCCGGGCGATCGTTGCGCGTCACAAGGGTGATGAGGATGCTGCTGGCGTCGCGCTGCGCACAGCTCGTCGCCGTGAGGTTTTGCGTCTCGCTATTGGCTCAATCGTCGGGGTCACCACGATTCAGGAATTGGGCCGCGGGTTGAGCGATGTGACCACGACAATGCTTGAGGGAGCTCTGGCGGTTCTTCGTCCCGAACCCGATGGCATCGAGTTTGGTGTGATCGCAATGGGGCGTTACGGGGGAGCGGAGTCTGGTTTCGGCTCAGACACCGACGTAATGTACGTCTACCGTGCCACTGATGCAGCGAACGAGGATGCGGCGAAGCGCGCCGAGGTGATTGCTAAGGGGCTCACCCGCATCACTGAAGACGTGAAGCTGCCTCTAGAGCTTGATCTTGATCTCCGCCCGGAGGGGAAGAATGGCGCGATCGTGCGCTCTCTGGACTCGTACAAGGCGTATTACGCTCGTTGGTCCCTCACTTGGGAAGCACAGGCGTTGTTGCGTGCACGCGGCGTAGCGGGCGATGTGGCACTGCTGAATGACTTTGAAACGCTGGCAAACAGCATGCGCTACCCGCAATCGATTTCTCCGCAGGATGTGCGCGAAGTGAAGAGAATCAAAGCCCGAGTGGAGTCTGAGCGACTTCCCCAGGCCGCTGACCCCTCCCGCCACCTCAAGTTTGGCCGCGGTTCGCTTAGCGACGTTGAGTGGTTTGTGCAGTTGCTTCAATTGCAGCATGGTGCTCGCGTTGAGGGGCTGCGCACGACGTCAACGTTGGACGCGCTCGATGCTGCGGTGGCGGAGAAGCTGGTCACCGCGTCGGATGCTGCCCGACTGCGCGAAGCGTGGATATTGGCGTCACGCGTTCGATCAGCGATCACTCTATGGGCGTCGAAGGCCGCGGATGTTCTCCCCAATGACCGTCTCCAGCTTGAAGGCATTGCGCGCATGTTGGAGTACCCACCCGGGTCTGCTACCAAGCTCGAAGAGGATTATCTTCGGGCGACTCGTCGCGCGCGACGGGTGTTCGAGCGTCGCTTCTACGGCGTCGCGAACGCCGTGCGCTCGTAGCTTCTAGCGCGCTGCGTGGCGGTCCAGCGCGACGGCCAATGTCTGGGACGCGCGAAAATATGGTCCTTGACGAGACTATTTTTACGAATTTTGGCGCTTTAGCTACGATGTCCCGATCAGCCAACTCGGTTGCAGTCTTGACGGAGTGGAACCCGCTCCGTGCAGGGAACCCCCTTGCCCGACTTTTGGTATCCGCTTAACGCAAATTGGGCCGCATCCCGAAGAATGCGGCCCAATTGTGTGCTGTGTTAGCGCTTAGACGCCGAAGTACAGTTCGTATTCGTACGGGTGCGGGCGCTGTGCGAACGGAAGCAGTTCGTTCGTACGCTTGTAGTCGATCCACGTCTCGATGAGGTCCTTGGTGAAGACGTTGCCTTCCATGAGGAACTCGTGGTCAGCTTCAAGAGCCACCAGGGCATCTCGAGCGAAGCGGGCACCTGAGGAATTAGGCGTGCTTCCTCGGGAGGCAACTCGTAGAGGTCCTTGTCAACGGGCTCGTGCGGCTCAGTCTTGTTCTTGATGCCGTCGAGGCCAGCCATGAGCTGAGCAGCAAACGCGAGGTAGGGGTTACCCGATGCGTCTGGTGCGCGGAACTCGATGCGCTTTGCTTTGGGGTTCGTTCCGGTGATCGGGATACGGATGGAAGCCGAACGGTTTCCTGCCGAATACACGAGGTTCACGGGAGCTTCGAATCCGGGGATCAGGCGACGGTACGAGTTGACGGTCGGGTTGGTGAACGCAAGCACAGCAGGAGCGTGCTTGAGCAATCCACCGATGTACCAGCGAGCAGTGTCGCTGAGCCCGCCATAGCCCTTTTCGTCATAGAACAACGGGACGCCGTCATTCCAGAGCGACTGGTGGGTGTGCATTCCTGAACCGTTGTCGCCGAAGATCGGCTTGGGCATAAACGTTGCCGTCTTGCCCCACTCGCTTGCGGTGTTCTTGACGATGTACTTGAACTTCAAGATGTCGTCACCGGCGTGGACCAGAGTGTCGAACTTGTAGTTGATCTCGCCTTGACCAGCAGTTCCGACCTCGTGGTGGCTGCGCTCAACTTCGAGCCCGACATCAATAAGCTTCATGACGATGTCGTCACGAATGTCGGCGTGCTGGTCGACGGGGGAGACGGGAAAGTATCCACCCTTCATGGGGGTCTTGTTGGCGAGGTTTCCGCCAGGCTCCGTGCGACCGCTGTTCCAGGCGCCTTCGCTGGAGTCAACTTCGTAGAAGCTCTTGTTGGCGCTTACTTCGTAGCGAACATCGTCGAAGATGTAGAACTCGGCTTCAGAGGCGAAGAATGCGGTGTCTGCGATGCCGGTCGACGTGAGGTACTTTTCGGCCTTCTTGGCAACCTGGCGGGGGTCGCGAGGGTAAATCTCGCCGTTACGCGGGTTGTAAATGTCGAAAATGATGATGAGGGTGCGCTCGACACGGAAGGGGTCGACGTAGGCGGTGGTGACGTCGGGGATCAACTGGAGGTCAGACTCATGGATCGACTGGAAGCCACGGATCGATGAACCGTCGAAGAGTTGGCCGACAGTGAAGAAGTCTTCATCGACGGCCGCGGCGGGAATGTTGAAGTGCTGCTGGATACCGGGCAGATCGGTAAATCGGATGTCGACGAACTTCACGTCTGTGTCCTTGATAAATGCAAGGACCTCAGACGAATTAGCAAACTTCGGATGAGACATTGAGTGGAACTCCAAGGGGTTCATTTGATGATCGGTTGTCGTTACAACCATCTCTTAGGGTACAGAAGACGGATTTCGCGTGCATCACCGAATTGTTTCGGGCATGTTACGCAGCTGCGGTTCGTTAGGCTAAAGCGGTGAATCAGCAGCAATCATCTAGCGATCAATGGCCGGGCAAACGAATCGGGCTTCCGGCAGAGGGCCCACGATCGATTGGCCGTCTTGGTCGTCGTCTGGTGGCGATCGCTATCGATTGGGCTTTTGCCGTTGTCGTTTCGATCGCATTTTTCGACTACGACGCCTTCGCAACAATGGGAGTTTTCGTCGCGGCACAAATCGTGCTGTTGCTCACCGCGAACGGCAGTTTCGGCCATCTCATCACCGGGTTGCGGGTCGTTCCCCTCGCTGGGGGCTACCTCGGTGTTTGGCGCCCCATTGTGCGCACCTTGCTTCTGGCGCTCGTGATTCCGGCCGTGATCTGGGACACTGACCAGCGCGGCATGCACGACCGGCTCGCCGGGACACTTCTCGTGCGTCGCTAGCCCTCGTGCGTCGCTAGCTAACGATCGCGACAGCTTCCCGTCTATTTGCGCGGGTTCTTGCCCGGGCCGGCTGGCTTAGCCGCGCTGTGCTCGCGCCTTCATCGGGTCGATCCCCTTGGGGATGGGCAAGCCATTCTTGTCGAGTGACTTGAGACGGTTCGAGATTGCGAGAATCTCGGGCTTGCGAAGAACGTTCTTCAAACGACCAAGGGCTGGCGCTAGCTTGTGCAGGGCCACCGAGTCCGCGTCTGGTCCAACATAAATAAAGTGCACGGGAACGTTGGGAAGAAAGCGCACCATCTTGCGGCGCTCGTCTTCCAGCATCTTCTGAGTGCGACTGCGCGGGCCCTCACCGATGAGAGCAATTCCGCCCTTGCCGACAGCGCGGTAGACGGCGTCTTGAGTTTTGGGGCTGATGGCGACGGGCATCTCACTTGCAGCCCATCCGCGTCGAAGCGAGCTCTTCAGAACAGCACCCACGGCTCCGGGTTGACCTGCGATTTGAGAGTAGGCGGCACGCTCAGCACGACGACCCAACACAATGAGGAAGGCAAGCAGACCGGCCATGACGCCAGCGACGATGTAGAGCACGAAGCCCAGTACGTTGCCAGTGGACAGGATGAATGCTAGAGCTAGCCCGACGAATATCGGCAGAAGGAATGCAAGCAGGAAGAACCAAATTGCGAGGTTGTCATACCGCCTCGTCATTTGGAAGACCTGATACATCTGCTTGATGCGGCCTGGTTCTTTCGGAGCCTTCGTCGTCTTTTCTCTGCGTGCCATGCTTCTAGGATAAGGCCTGAGCGAAGTCAAAAGTGTCGTCGGCGAGATGCGCGAGCGCCTCCGGCAATTTGTGGCCTTTTCTCGCCATCGAACGGGCCCACAATCGACCAGCTCGATAACTCGAACGCACGAGCGGGCCAGCGAGCACGCCGAGAAAGCCGATCTCTTCTGCTGCCTTACTGAATTCGATGAACTCTTCGGGCCGGACCCACCTGGCTACCGGCATGTGCCTCGGGCTGGGCCGGAGATATTGCGTGATGGTAATGATGTCTGTTCCCGCATTATGTAGGTCGGTTAGCGCTGCGATTACCTCTTCTGCCTCCTCGCCCATCCTAAGAATGAGGTTCGATTTAGTGACTAATTGGGCGCTGTGGGCTTGCCGGATGACATCGAGCGAGCGTTCGTAGCGAAAGCCCGGTCGCACTCGCTTGAAGATACGGGGGACAGTCTCGACATTATGGGCGAAGACTTCGGGCCGTGGCTCAAATACCTCAGCCAGAAGGTCTGGGTTTCCAGAGAAATCGGTGGCCAGAATCTCTACGCCGGTTCCCGGATTTTTGAGATGAATTTGTCTAACCGTTTCAGCGTGAAGCCACGCCCCTTCATCGGGCAGGTCGTCGCGCGCGACCCCGGTCACATCGCGTACCGCAGTTTCATCGTCGCTACTGATTCTGCAACCCGCCGTGGCTCGTCGCGGTCGTAATCCGCGGGCTTTCCCGTGTCGATCTGACAAAAGTCACATCGCCTCGTGCACTGGCTGCCACCAATCAGGAAGGTAGCCTCACGGTCTCCCCAACACTCGAAAATATTGGGGCATCCGGCTTGTTGGCACACAGTATCGAGCTAACTATCTTTGACTAATTTGTCGAGGTCGCGATATTCCGGGCCCATCTTTTCCACGGTGCGAATCCACGGCGGCTTTCTCTCGATCGGCACGGCGGAGTTACGCACTTCGAGTCTTAAGAGCTTGCGGCCATCGGAAGGATGACTTTTGCTTACGGAGTCGTTCATAAATTGTCCAGCGCAATCTCTAGGTGTGGCTGAACGGTCGCAACTATCTCTGTTGGGGTAATTTCGCGGCCAGCGATCCGTGTCAGTGTTGTCACACCGGCGTCGCGGATGCCGCAGGCAACGATCTTGTCGTAAGCCGCGAGGCTGTTGTTGCAGTTGAGCGCAAACCCGTGCATCGTGACGCCGTGCGACACAGGCACGCCAATGGCTGCCACCTTTTCTGGAGTCGTCGATTGGAGAGGGGTGAACCAGACGCCAGAACGACCGTCGACTTGATGAGCAGCGATATCCAGTTGGAGCAGAGCGACAATGATCGCGTTCTCTAGCAATCGCACGTAGCCAACGACGTCGACAGGTTCCGGCAGCCGAACGAGGGGATACACGACCAACTGCCCTGGTCCGTGCCAGGTGATCTTTCCCCCGCGATCAACATCGACAACGGGAGTACCGTCAACCGGTCGCTCGTCTACTTCAGTTCGCCTGCCAGCCGTATATACGCTGGGATGCTCGAGAAATAGAACTGTGTTGGGCGATTGCCCGGTGACTACAGACTGATGGAGTGCGCGTTGAAGCGTTAATGCTTCGTTGTATGGCACGGAGTTGGCGCTTAGCCCCGCGACCACAAATTCGATCACAATATGATCCGAAAATGATGCCCGTCCTCGAGCGACCCTCGGGCCACAATCTGTGCACAAGTTTCACCGCCTCGTCTTGGCCAGTGCGACTCCGGCAGCATGCTTGCCCGGTGAACAATCAAACTATCGCCGGCTATCGAGTTGTGCGAACAGTGGCCGAATCAGCGCGCGCATACACCCTGCTGGCGCAACCTGCAGAGCCGGCGGCGGAGGGGGTTGAGCCCATCGTTCTCACGGTGTACCGGTCCGGGGTGTCGTCCGCGAGCGTGCACGCCGAGTGTGACGCTATGACACGGATCGCTAGCGAGCACCTCACAGCGGTAGACGACATTGCGAGCGCAAGCGATGGGGGCGTCGTAGTTGTTTCCGAGTGGATTCCGGGAATTACGCTCGGCAAATTACTGCGCACACGGACGTACCTCACGGCAGGGGAGGCGATAACAATACTCGTGCCCCTAGTCGACACGCTCGCTTCATTGCACCGTCATGGAGTGATTCACGGCAATTTTGGTCCGGAGTGTGTTATTTTTCGTTCTTCCGGAAGCCCTGTGATCACGGGGCTGGGAGGTGCCATTCGCACTCAACCGATGCGCGCCCCCGTAGAAATATCAAACGACGCCGAAGTGCGCTTAGACGTAGACGCTCTTCTTCGGGTGACCGCTGGGGTCCTTGCCGCTATACGTGCCGATCGCTCAGACCCTTCGCGGTTGAGCCAGTGCGAACGGGCGCTGCAGTCGCCCGGGCTCGCGGCTAGCGCGAACTGGTCTACTGAGCTCGAGCGGCAACTTTTCTCCCTAGGGGCGCCGGAACCCGTGCGTCTCGCCGAGAACGTTGCGACCGAGGACAGCCCAGATTCGCCAAGTTCCGAAGTTTTTCGTAGGCCGGAAAATGGGGCGTCAGAGTCGACGGAGCCGACGCGAAATCCCACCAGTATCCTCGGGCTGCCTGCGTGGCTCCAGACAGAATTGGAGAGAGCCATCCGCACGGTGCGTTCGTGCTCGCAGATTCTTCATCGGCGCTTAGCTGCATGGGTGGCCCCGGTGCGCCCGCGAGTATGGGTGCTTGGGGCGTTGGCGATCGTCGCGATTATCGCGGCAACAATGGTGTTGTTGTCCTCGACTAGCGCCTCAGAAAGTTCCTCAAGCGCGGAGACGCGAGCGAGAACTGCCGTGCCGAGCAGCAGCGGCAACCCGACTAGCGCCGCCCCGCGAGGTCATCCCCAAACTAATGTTGACCCGAATCTGGCGGTTCGAGAGCTGTTAGCAACGCGCGAACGGTGTTTTCGCGATCTGTCGATCGAGTGTCTTCGCAGCGTTGAGAACGAGGATTCGCCGGCTTTCGTCGCAGATGCTAATGAGATCAGTCGCGTGCTCGACGGCGGAGAATTAGACGATGGAATGCTCTTCGGCCTTGATCAAGTGATCAGCTCACAATCGCTTGGCGATTCTGTCATGTTTTCGATCAACTCGGTGCTTAACGACCAACCGGCCTCGATCCTTCTGGTGAAGGGTGAGGCCGGTTGGCGAATCAGGAGCTATACGCTTCCGGAGTAGTTGATTCGAGCTAGATCCCTAGCTTGTCTGCGAAGTCGCCGCCTTCGAGGCGGTTCTTCATGTCGACGAGGAATCCAGCCGCGTCAGCACCGTCCACAATGCGGTGGTCGTAGCTCAGAGCTAGATAAACCATCGAACGGATGCCGATCGAATCACCATTCGCATCGCTAATAACAACGGGCTTTTTAGTGACGATTCCTGTGCCCAAAATAGCGGACTGGGGCAGGAACACGATGGGCGTGTCAAACAGCGCGCCGCGCGATCCCGTGTTGGTCAGCGTGAACGTCCCACCCGACAACTCGTCTGGAGTGAGCTTATTGTCGCGAGTTCGCTGTGCAAGATCGGCAATCTCACCGGCGAGGCCAGCAAGATCAAGCGATCCCGCATTGCGGATGACGGGCGTGAGAAGTCCACGCTCGGTGTCAACAGCGATGCTGATGTTCTCCTGGGCCGGGTACACGATCGCGTTGTCCTCGATTGTCGCATTGACAATCGGGTGCGACGTGAGTGCCTCAGCGGCGGCAAGTGCAAAGAACGGCAGGAACGAGAGCTTCGTTCCGGTCTTTTCGAGGAACTTGTCCTTCACCGAGTTGCGGAAGTTCGCAACGGCGGTGACATCAACTTCGACCACCGAAGTGAGCTGTGCTGACGATTGCATCGAGATGACAGCGCGCTCAGCGATGACTTTGCGAAGGCGAGACATCGGAACTGTCGTACCGCGCAGTGGTGAAATTTCGCGAGCCGCGGCGGCTGGTGCCGCAGCGGGCGCATCTTCGGACGATTCGGTGCTTGCCGACTTCTCGCTGGCTTCGAGAACGTCTTGCTTGCGAATTCGGCCGCCAACACCGGTACCGGTGATCGTGGTCAGATCAACGCCGCGCTCATTGGCGAGCTTGCGAACGAGCGGCGTGAGGTAGCCCGCTTGAGAGTCATCAGAATCTGATTCCTCATCGGTGTCGTCGCTAGTTTCGGTAGCAGCCTCTGGTGCAGCAGCGTCTGCAGCAGGTTCGGCGGGAGCAGCTTCAGCCGAGGGGGCTTCGGCGGCGGGCTCTTCTTCGGCTGGTGCAGCGTGTGCCGGTGCTTCGGCGGCCGGGGCTGCCTCTGCGGGTGCCGGCGCCTCGGTCGACGGAACGTCCGCTACTGGTGCGGCTGCGGGAGCTGCGGGAGCCGCAGTTTCCTCTGCGGGCGCCTCAACAGGTGCTTCGGTTGCGGGGGCAGCTGCGGGCTCTGAAGCGGGTGCTTCGGGCTCTGCAGCAGGTGCCGCTGGCTCGGCTTCGGCGGCGGCTGGCTCGCTTTCGGCGGCGGGAGCAGCATCTGAGCCACCCGATCCGTCACCGATGCGGACTAGCGCGGTGCCAACTTCAACAGTTTCGTCTTCGGCAACCAAAATTTCTTCGATGACCCCGGCGATAGGAGAAGGAATCTCCGTGTCTACCTTGTCGGTCGAGACTTCGAGCAGTGGCTCGTCGACCTCAACGCTCTCGCCGACTTGCTTAAGCCAGCGGGTCACCGTGCCCTCGGTGACACTCTCGCCGAGTGCCGGAAGGTTAACGGATTCGCTCATCAGTACTGCTCCTTTGTGATGCTTGTCATCAATAGCTTAGTTCCGTGGTTGAGGCGGAGCCTATACCGCGTGAAGCGGCTTACCTGCCAGAGCGAGGAATGCCTCGCCGAGGGCTTCGTTTTGAGTGGGGTGTGCGTGCAGCAACGGCGTGATGTCTTCTGGATGTGCTTCCCAGTTAACGATGAGCTGTGCTTCACCGATCAGTTCGCCTACTCGCGCACCAATCATGTGTACGCCGATGACGGGGCCATCGACGACGCGGACAACTTTGATCGATCCGGAAGTGCCGATGATCGCGCTCTTGCCGTTTCCGCTCAAGTTGTAGTCGTAAACCTTGACGTTGTCGGCTCCGTGAAGTTCGACTGCCTTGGCTTCGGTGAGACCAATCGAAGCGACCTCCGGGTCGCTGTAGGTGACCTTGGGGATGTTCACGTCGTCAATCACGATCGGATTGAGGCCGGCGATCTCCTCGGCAACAAAGATTCCCTGCTGGAACCCGCGGTGTGCGAGTTGGAGGCCGGGCACGATGTCGCCTACCGCAAAGACGCCCGCAACGTTTGTCGCGAGGCGATCGTTGGTCAAAACGAAGCCACGATCCATCTCGATGCCGACTTCTTCGAATCCGAGTCCTGCAGTAGACGGGCCACGGCCGACGGCGACGAGCAGAAGCTCAGCTTCGACCGTTTCTCCGTTTTCGAGGGTGACGACTACTCCGTCATCATTCTGCTCAACGCTCTTGAAGCGAACACCAGTGTGGAAGTTGATGCCGCGACGGCGGAAGGCCCGCTCGAACTGCTTGCTTACCGATTCGTCTTCGTTCGGCACAAGGTGGGGGAGACCCTCGATGATCGTCACGTCGGCGCCCCAGCTCTTCCAGACACTGGAGAACTCGACGCCGATGACGCCGCCGCCGAGAACGGCGACCTTCTTGGGGACGAAGTCAAGCTCGAGAGCTTGTTCGGAGGTGATTACGCGTCCACCGATTTCAAGACCAGGTAGTGATCGCGAGTATGAACCCGTGGCAAGAATCACATTCTTGCCGATTACGGTGTCTTCGCCTACCTGAACAGTGTTGGGCGCGACAAGCTTGCCTTCGCCCTCGATGACGGAGATTCCGCGCATCTTGATGAGGCCCTGGAGTCCCTTGTACTTGCTAGCAACAATGTCCTCGCGGTACTTCGTGACGCCAGCAATATCAATGCCCTCGAGGGTGGTGTTTACGCCGTATTTAGCGGCTTCCCGGGTCACGTCAGCAACTTCTGCTGAGTGCAGGAGCGCCTTGGTGGGGATGCAACCAACGTGCAAACAGGTGCCGCCAAGCTTGTTCTTTTCGATCAAGCCAACGGTCATACCCAGCTCGGAGGCGCGCAACGCAGCAGCGTAGCCACCGCTTCCTCCACCAAGAACGACAAGGTCAAAATTGTGCTCAGCCAATACAGCAGCTCCTCTGTAAGGAAAATATTCGCCGGCCCGCAGAGTTGATTACGCTGCGACCGGATGGTGAGGGTATTACCCGCATGAAAAAACCTTACTACGGTCGAGAAAATTCCTCGGCCAGTTCGATGAGTGTTCGCACACCGATTCCGGTAGCGCCCTTACCAACGTAACCCCAGCCACCTCCGCGATTATCGGACGGTCCGGCAATATCGATGTGAGCCCACGGGATGGTCTCGCTGCTGTCCGCCCGCTTTCCGACGAAGTCTTTCAGGAAGGCCGCGGCGATAAGCATCCCTCCAGCGGTGTTCCCGGCCTTGATATTGGCAATGTCTGCGATATCGGATGCGAGCATGGGGCGAAGTTCTGGGCTAATGGGCATCGGCCAGAATGGCTCGCCGACCCGATCAGCCACGGCGACTACTTGGTTGACGAGTTCTTTGTCTCCCATCGCCCCGGCGTAACGGTTTCCGAGTGCGACGACGGCAGCGCCCGTGAGGGTTGCGATGTCGACAATTGCGTCGGGGTTTTCCTCGCTGGCTGCGACAAGTCCATCGGCCATGACGAGACGGCCCTCAGCGTCGGTGTTGAGGACTTCAACAGTTTTGCCGCCGCGGATCGTCAGCACATCATTGGGGCGAATCGCCGTGCCAGAAGGCATGTTCTCTGCGAGGCACAACCATGCCGTGAGGCGCACGTTGGTGCCGAGCTTTGCACATGCTTCGATCACTGACATGACTGTTGCCGCACCGCTCATATCGAACTTCATGCCGATCATTCCTAGGCCGGGTTTGAGCGACAGCCCTCCCGAGTCGAAGGTGATTCCTTTGCCGACCAGCGCAAGGTGTTTGCTGGCACCGGTCGGGGTGTAGCTCAGTTTGACCAGACGAGGGCCGCGACTCGAGCCTTGACCGACTCCGAGGATGCCGCCAAAGCCGCCCTCTTCAAGCTCTTTCTCGGCGAGAATTTCAACTTCTACGTTCTCGAGGGCAGCAAGTTCGCTGGCGCGCTCGGCGAACGTGGCGGGGTAGAGCTCACCAGGGGCTTCATTCACGAGATCGCGGGTTGCGTGAGTGGCGTGGGCGATGATGAGGGCGCGCTCTACCAGTGCTGAATCATCGATAGGGCTCGCAATGGTGATTACAGTGGCAAGGCTCTTGGATGCTTCGGGTTTGGTCGAGCGGTAAACGTCATAGGAATAGGCGCCAATCGCTGCGCCCTCGAGTGCCGCAAGAGTGTCCTCAGCTGATTCGAGGCCCAAAGCAAGCGCGATGTGAGCTGCGCCACGAAGTTGACGTGCCGCTGACCCTGCGGTGTAGCGCACGATCTCCGCGGTGACTGTCTTGTCGCCGAGGCCGATAAAGGCGACGGCAGGAGCGGAAATTCCGGATGCCGGAATGCGGTGAAGCTCGTCTTGAGCACCGGTGACGCCTATGACGCTCAATGCTTCGGCGAAGGGCGCGAGAGCGTCGGAGCTGTCTGCCAGCTGCGGACCAGAGTCGGTCTTGATCACCCCGATCACGAGTACATCAGCTTCGATCTGGGGGGCGGGCAGGGTGGACAAGTGCAGCGTAGCAACGGTCATGCCCCCATGATATCCAGCATCCGGCTGCATGTTCGCTAGCAGCATGACGTTGCAGACCGTAATCCTCAAGATGCAGGCGCGGGCGCGATTAGAGTTGAAACATGCGAGATCCAGCAGGCTTATATGACATCGCGACAGATGTTGCGGGGGTACCGCGCGGCCTGCCGCTGGTAGCCGGTCTCACCGGATTCGCCGACGCGGGTGGTGCTGTTAGCCAACTCAGTCAATATCTCCTCGACACGCTTGAACGAAGAGTGGTGGCGTCGTTCGATAATGATGCGCTTCTCGACTATCGCGCCCGTCGCCCCACTATCTATTTCGATCAGGATCACCTGAGCGACTATCGGCCGGCGAAGCTAGAGCTTTATCTGGCAAAGGACGAACTCGGTCAGCCGTTCTTATTGCTCACCGGATACGAACCCGATTTTCAATGGGAGCGCTTCTCTGCTGCGGTTCTTCGACTTGTTGAGAAATTTGATGTGAAGTCAACAACGTGGGTTCACTCGATCCCGATGCCCGTTCCTCACACGAGGAGCATTGGCGTCACCGTCAGCGGAAATCGCAGCGAGCTCATCGATTCGTTGTCAGTGTGGAAACCGCGCACGCAAGTGCCAGCAAACGCGATGCACCTTATTGAGTTCCGACTGCAAGAGCTCGGTCATCCGACCGCAGGTTTTGTTCTGCTCATACCTCATTACCTTGCTGACACTGAGTGGCCGTCTGCCGCAGTCACTGCTCTCGAGAGCGTCAGTGCTGCTACGGGACTAATTTTCCCCACCGACCGCCTTCGTGAAGAGGGTCGTGAGTTCGTGGCCAAGATTGATACCCAAGTCGAGACAAATCAAGAACTCGCCCGCCTTGTCGGCACCCTCGAGGAACGTCACGACAATTACATGGAAGAAAACCCCATGCGGTCGCCCCTGACCGATGAAGCGGGAGAACTTCCTTCCGCCGACGAGATCGCGGCAGAGCTGCAAAAGTTCCTGGCGATCAAACGTGCGGGTGATGACAAAAGCGACCCGGGGCTGCCTCTCTAGCTCTGGTGCGTAACACCAGAAAAGCGTGGCATACTAGAAGTAAGACCCGTTCTTGTTTGAGAACCGTTTTGCCGTGCGCAGAACGTTCAAATACTTGACATGGGTCTTAGTACTGCCCGAAAACCTCGGAAAGGTGTTCACATGGCGACCCGAACTAAGGCTGCGGAGACCACAACCGCAACGACAAAGGCTCCTGCGAAAGCAGCCGCACGCACGAAAGCCGCCGATGCGGCTGACGAGGCGACCACAGTGACAGACGGTGCTGCGAGCACTGCCAAGAAACCAGCAGCCAAGAAGGCGACGACGAAGTCGACAACTGAAGCAGCTACAGAGACAAAGGCCGCGGCCGTGAAGAAGCCCGCCGCCGCTAAGGCGCCGGCTAAGGCCAAAGCGCCAGCGAAGTCCAGAAAAGCAGCGGCCGCCGCGGCAGAGGTCGTCGAGTCTGACTCTGAAGAAGAGTCGAAAGACGACGATCAAGAAGAGAAGTCGACGCGCAAAGACGAGGCACTGCCGACTGGCGCGCTCGTTCTTTCGCTCGTAGACGACGAAGATGACGTCCCTGTTTACTCTGCGGCGATTACGGGTGCTACGGCCGACCCTGTAAAGGACTACCTAAAGCAGATCGGTAAGGTCGCACTGCTCAACGCAGCTCAAGAAGTTGAGCTCGCGATGCGTATCGAGGCGGGGCTGTTCGCCGAAGATAAGCTTGCAGAAATGACTCCAGCCGAAGTTCGTTCGACTCTTGGTCGAGAACTTCAGTGGGTGGCTAAAGATGGCCAGCGCGCCAAGAGCCACTTGCTCGGCGCAAACCTTCGCCTCGTCGTTTCCCTGGCAAAGCGCTACACCGGTCGGGGAATGCAGTTCCTCGACCTCATCCAAGAGGGAAACTTGGGACTCATTCGTGCCGTCGAGAAGTTCGACTACACCAAGGGCTTCAAGTTCTCCACCTACGCCACCTGGTGGATCCGTCAGGCCATTACTCGCGCCATGGCCGACCAAGCGCGCACCATTCGTATCCCCGTGCACATGGTCGAGGTCATCAACAAGCTCGCTCGTGTCCAGCGCCAGATGCTTCAGGACTTGGGCCGCGAGCCCACTCCAGAGGAACTTTCCCGTGAACTCGATATGACGCCTGAGAAGGTCGTCGAAGTCCAGAAATACGGCCGTGAGCCCATCTCGCTCCACACGCCGCTGGGTGAAGATGGCGACAGCGAATTCGGTGACCTCATCGAGGACACTGAGGCTGTTGTCCCCGCGGATGCCGTGGGATTCACGATGCTGCAGAAGCAGCTTGAGAGCTTGCTCGATTCTCTTTCGGAGCGCGAAGCCGGCGTTATTCGCATGCCTTCGGTCTCGGTGACGGAATGCCGAAGACGCTTGACCAGATCGGTGACACGTTCGGCGTAACGCGCGAACGCATCCGCCAGATTGAGTCCAAGACGATGGCCAAGTTGCGCCACCCGTCACGCTCGCAGTCACTACGCGACTACCTCGAATAGGCCAATAATGGGTGCTGAAGCGAACGCTGGCAAGAGTCTCACCGTCGAGGTCGATGGAGTTGTTTACGAGCGACTGCCCATCAAGACTCGGCTGGTGGTTCGTGATGATGACATCGTTCAGGTGGTGTCGGAATATGCAACGGACGTTGTACGGGACGGCGACATCCTATTTGTGACGGAAAAGATCGTCGGCATTACTCAAGGCCGGGCCTATCCGATCTCTGAGGTTGTGCCGCGCAAACTCGCCACGATCCTCTCGAAGTACGTCACGAAGACTTCTCACGGTATTGGCCTCGGTATGCCTGAGACAATGGAGATGGCGCTCCGCGAGTGCGGCACCCCCCGTATCCTGTTTGCGGCCGCAGTAGCCGCTCTCACTAAGGCCGTGGGCCGTCGTGGCGATTTCTATCGAATCGCTGGGCCTAAAGCCCGCGCGATCGATGGGCCGACCAAGAACACGATTCCGCCGTACGATTCTCACGTTGTGCTCGGCCCGGCCCGGCCCAATGGTGTTGCGAGCGATATCGCTCAGGCTCTTGGCGGTTCGATAACGGTCTCTGTGGTCGACATCAACGATTTCGGCGGCAACGTTCTCGGATCGACCGACAAATCCACAAGCGCGTTGGTGCTAAAAGTATTGAGTGATAACCCCTTGGGGCAGGATCACCAGAGCACACCGCTCGGTGTCATTCGTCGCGTTTCTTAGGCGTCGTTCGCAGGTTCTGACTGCCGCAACCGTCTAGTCGACGGATGCTAGAAGTCGATGACTTCGCGAAACTTTGGCAGCAGTCCGGTCTTGATCCCGGTGAGACTCGGTTTCATCTGAAAGACACCGGTGTTGTAATTGCCCTCGATTATGGCAGGCCCGGTCGTCGAGATCGCTACATCCCAACCAACGTAGGGGATCTCTGGGATTATTCGCGAGACTGTATCGAGAGTGCTCAGCACCTCGGCATAGAGCGGCACTTGGAAGCCGACTATTGGCGTTCCCGTTTGTGGGTGATCGGTGAAGGTATTGGCGAATTTGTCGAATGCGCCATACGGCGCGATTCCGGTCTTCTCATCGAGCACGGTGTACATTCCTCCGCGACCGTAGTTGTCGACATCCGCGCCGTTGCCCATGCGTAATACGGCCTCAAGAACGTGGACATTTGTGCCGTCGAAGAAGGTGATCATTCGCAGCGAGTTGACGCTGGTTGGGCACAGCGCTGACATGCCAGGGTGCTGCTTGATGAATGCTTCGACAAGAAATTGACGGTTATCCATGAGCTGGCGGTAGAGAGCATGCGCGTCTAAGAGCTCGTCGCCGGAGTGTTTTTCGATGCCAGCACCGCTCATGCTGTCCACAACTTTGACCATAATCGGATCGTGAGAACCGACGAACTCAACGAACTCCGCTTCGCCAGCGGTTCTCAAGTCGAGCCAGTCGCGGCCTAACCACTTGTCGAAGGTCCTATTGAACGTCGGCTTGTCGTAGAACCGTTCTCGGAAATCGCGTTGGTTGTACTTCACGACTATCGAGTTGGCGTTACCACTCGTAATCCACGTGGCTCGTTCGGCGCGACTGAGTACGTTGAACTCGAACTCTTCATAGTCGAGGTACCCCGCCTGATAGACCAAGGAGCACCAGACCATATCCAGCAAGATAAACAGCACGGGGGTACGGCTACGTGAACTTATTGCACGAGCGACCACCAGCATGTTCGAAACATCTAGCGACACTAGGCGCGACACGTAGTGTCGGATGCGCTTCACAGTTCTCCTACGAAGGTCACACCGACACACGTGCCGGCAGACAGCTAACTATCTGACAGAGCTATACGGTGCGTCCGGATGACAGTCGGCTCGACTCGTCAAGCCAGTTCAGTGCTGTGGGGAAAAGCTTTTCTTTGAACTTGGCGCCATGGTGAGCGCAGAAAAGAAGATCGCCACTGGCGAGTGTCGCGCGAACGTATGCTTGCGCGCCACAACTGTCACAGCGATCGAGCGCCGTGAGGGTGTAGTCCATCTCATCGACTGTGGTGTCTTCTGTTGCTATGTTCGACATGGCCTACTCCTTCTTGCTTGCGGTTGTTATTCCGTACGCCTATACAAGCATGAGGACCTGCGGATTGTTCCTATATCGGGGGCATTTCGCTCAGCGCGTATCGGATTCGTTACTTCCGCGCATCAAGCGGCTGATGAGTGTCGATGAGCCGCAATGTCGCACGGAGAACGTAGTCTTAACGCTGGTTTTCCGTCGTCAAACTCATAGGAGCACATCATGGCGAGCTCTGACTATTCAGCCCGTCACCTCTCGGTACTTGAGGGTCTCGAAGCTGTTCGCAAGCGCCCAGGAATGTATATCGGGTCCACCGACTCTCGTGGGCTCATGCACTGCCTCTGGGAGATCATCGACAACTCCGTAGATGAAGCGCTCGATGGGCACGGCTCCGAGATCAGCGTGATTTTGCACGCCGACGAGAGCGTTGAGGTTCGCGACCAAGCTCGAGGCATCCCGGTTGATATCGAACCGAAGACCGGCCTCACTGGCGTCGAAGTAGTTTTCACGAAGCTCCACGCAGGTGGAAAGTTCGGCTCTGGCTCGTACGCGGCCTCCGGTGGGCTCCACGGTGTTGGCGCTTCGGTGGTCAATGCGCTTTCTGAACGGCTCGACGTTGAGGTCGACCGTGACGGCAAGACGTGGGCGATGTCGTTTCACCGCGGCGAACCAGGCACGTTTGCCGATTCCGGTGCCCCGACGCCGGACGCTCCGTTTACGCCGTTTGTTTCTGGCAGCGAACTTCGAATTATCGGCAAAGTCGCCAAAGCACGAACCGGAACGCGCGTTCGCTACTGGGCCGATCGCCAGATCTTCACGAAGGGCGCCGCTTTTCAGTCTGACGGGCTTATCGATCGGTTACGCCAAACGGCCTTTCTTGTACCGAACCTGACGCTGAATGTCACCGATGACCGGGGCGATGAGCCACGTCAGGAGAGTTTTGCGTTCGAGGGAGGAATCTCTGAATTTGTCGAACATCTCGCCGTAGACCCGCCGATAACCGACGTTTGGCGGCTGACGGGCTCGGGCGGCTTTACCGAGAGCGTGCCTGTTCTGCAGGAAAACGGCCACATGGTTTCGACCGAGGTCTCGCGGGATTGCGTTGTGGATGTCGCGCTGCGCTGGGGCACCGGCTACGACACCGTCGTCAAGAGCTTCGTCAACATCATCGCCACGCCGAAGGGCGGAACACACCTCGCTGGCTTCGAGCAAAGCCTTCTCAAGTTTTTGCGTTCCGAAACAGAAAAGAACTCTCGTCGCCTCAAACTCGGCAACGACAAGCTTGATAAAGACGACGTACTCGCCGGGCTCACTGTTGTACTGACCGTGCGACTACCAGAACCGCAGTTCGAGGGTCAGACCAAAGAGATCTTAGGAACACCCGCAGTTCGCGCAATCGTCGCGAAGGTTGTGGCGGCCGCTCTCGCCGAGAAATTCTCGTCGACCAAACGTGACGACAAAGCGCAATCCTCGCTCGTGCTCGACAAGGTTGTTGCGGAGATGAAATCGCGCATTTCTGCGCGCGCGCATAAAGAGACACAGCGACGCAAAAATGCGCTCGAGAGCTCCAGCCTGCCGGCAAAGCTCGTTGATTGCCGCTCGAGTGATGTGGCGAACAGCGAACTTTTCATCGTTGAGGGTGACTCTGCACTGGGCACAGCCAAACTGGGCCGAGATAGCGAATACCAGGCATTGTTGCCTATTCGCGGCAAGATCCTCAACGTTCAAAAGGCATCCATTAGTGACATGCTGTCGAACGCTGAATGCGCGTCGATTATTCAGGTAATCGGTGCTGGCTCGGGTCGCAGTTTCGATTTATCGACTGCACGTTATGGCAAGGTCATCATCATGGCTGACGCTGACGTCGACGGTGCCCACATTCGCACCCTGCTGCTGACACTATTCTTCCGCTACATGCCCGACATGATTCGGGATGGGCGCGTCTACGCGGCGGTTCCGCCTTTGCACCGGGTTGTCGTCATCAACCCGGGATCGAAGCCGAATGAAACGATCTACACATACTCCGAGAAAGAGCTCAACGGGGTCTTGGCGGGGCTGAAGAAGTCGGGCAAGCGCTACCAAGATCCGATCCAGCGTTACAAGGGTCTGGGGGAGATGGACGCCGATCAGTTGGCAACCACCACGATGGATCGTAACAACCGCGTTCTGCGTCGAGTGAATATTTCGGATGCCGAACAGGCCGGATCAGTCTTCGAACTTCTGATGGGCAACGAGGTCGCCCCGCGCAAGGAGTTCATCATCCAAGGTCAGGGCCTCGACCGCGACCGGATCGACATCTAGCGCGACGGCTCGATTGAAGCGATGGGGTAGCGCGCGACTAATGCCGCGCTGCCGTGTTCGACTAATGCTGCGTCGCCATGCATAGCGAATCCCATTGCGAAGCCTTAGCCGTGGGGCACGGCTAAGGCTTCGCAAAGAACGGCAATTACGGCGCTGTGCCGATGGAACCGATCACGCCGTCTAGCGCGGCTCCTGAGGCGTCACGTTTACTGAGGTCGGTCGGAAGTTGGCGGACGACGCCGTCGGGCGCTACCGCGGTAGCGGGAGCCGCTCCGACCCATCCCAGCGTTAGCACGTCTTCGCCCTTGAGCAACGAATGGGCCCGTACGCCACCGGTGCCACGACCCTTTGCCGGGAACTGGTCGAATTCGCTCACCTTTGCTCGTCCGGGGTCGGTTCCGGCAATTGTCGCGCTTGAGCCAGAAACGGTGACCGCAACCGGATCTGAGGTTGCGTCGATCGAATCGAAGAAGATGACGCTGGCTCCGGCATCCACTCGAATGCCCGCCATGCCGCCGGCAGTGAGTCCTTGAGGGCGCACGGTCGAGGCCACGAAGTGCAGCAACTGAGCGTTCGACGTGATGAAGGTGAGTTCGTCACTGTCGCTACTCTGCGCGGCGCCGACAAGCTCGTCGCCGTCTTTGAGCGCGATGATCTCGAAGTCTGGCTTCGACGGCCACACGCCGGGAGCAACTCGCTTCACGGTACCTTGTCGCGTACCGAGGGCGACCGGTTGATCGCTCTCGAGGGAGACAAGCGCCAAAACCTTCTCCTTCGCATCAATCGCTAGGTACTCGTTGATTTTGGCTCCGGCACCCAGCTGAACCGAGCTGGACGGCACATTGGGCAGATCCATCGCGGTGAAGCGGATGAGGCGACCGCGGTTGGTCACAGCCCCAATTTCGGTGCGGCTCGTGGTGGTCACGCGCGATCGGATCGCGTCGTGCTTAGAACGGCGTTGGGCTGCGGTGACGGTTCCGTCGTCAGTGATTCCGACGCGGATGACTCGTCCGGTGGTCGAGAGCAGAACGACACAAGGGTCATCGGCAATCTCTAATACCGGCAAGTTCTTACGAGCCGCCGCCCGCGACACTATGGCGATGGATGCGGGTGCTTCCGTCAGCAAAGTGCGACGCGGGGTGCCGAACTTTGCGGCAACATCTTCGAGCTCGTCAGAGACGAGAGCGCGGATCAGGTTGTCGTCAGACAGCAACGCTTCGAGTCGCGCGATTTCTGCTCGTAACTTTTCTGCTTCTGCTTCGAGTTCGATTCGACTGAACTTCGTGAGACGACGCAGCCGAAGTTCGAGAATGTACTCGGCCTGCAACTCGCTCAGTTCAAAGACATTACGCAATCGCGTGCGTGCCTGGTCACTGTCGTCGCTCTGACGAATGACCTGAATAACTTCATCGATATCGACAATGGCGATGAGGAGACCCTCAACCAAGTGCAAACGTTCGCGGTGCTTAGTGAGGCGGAAATTGCTGCGCCGGGTTACGACTTGGAGGCGGTGCTTAAGGAAGACCTCGAGCAGCGGCTTGAGGCCGAGCGTCTGGGGGCGTCCGTCAACGAGGGTGACGGCGTTGATACTGAAGTTGTCCTCGAGGGGAGTAAGCCGATAGAGCTGTTCGAGTACAGCATCCGGGCTGAAACCCGTCTTGATGCCGATAACTAGGCGAAGACCATGGTTGCGGTCGGTGAGGTCGGTCACATCTGAGATGCCGACGATCTTCTTCGCGTTGACACCGTCTTTGATCTTCTCGATGACTCGCTCGGGGCCGACCAGGTACGGAAGCTCGGTAACAACGAGCCCCATCTTTCGTGCCGTGATGGACTCAACGGAGACCTTTGCGCGCGTTTTGAACGCACCGCGACCGTTCGTGTAGGCATCTTTCACTCCGGCAAGGCCGACGATTTTGCCGCCAGTGGGAAGGTCAGGGCCGGGAACAAATCGCATGAGATCGTCTACCGAGGCGTCGGGGTTTGCCAGGAGGTGACGTGCTGCTCCCACTACCTCGATGAGGTTGTGCGGAGCCATGTTCGTAGCCATGCCTACGGCGATTCCGCTCGCACCATTAACCAGAAGGTTCGGAAACGCAGCCGGAAGAACTTCGGGCTGGGTTGTTGAGTTGTCGTAGTTGGGCACGAAGTCGACGACATCTTCATCGAGATTGTCGGTCATCGCGATGGCTGACGCTTGAAGTCGTGCCTCGGTGTAGCGCGGAGCAGCAGGGCCGTCATCCAACGATCCGAAGTTTCCGTGACCATCAATGAGCGGTACGCGGAGAATGAAGCTCTGCGTCAGGCGGACCATCGCATCATAAATCGACGCGTCGCCGTGGGGGTGTAGTTTTCCCATCACATCGCCGACAACGCGCGAAGACTTGACGTGTCCCTTTTCGGGGCGCAGGCCCATTTCACTCATCTGGTACAGGATGCGACGCTGAACCGGCTTCAGTCCGTCGCGCGCATCGGGGAGTGCGCGCGAATAAATAACGGAGTACGCATACTCCAAAAATGATCCCTGCATCTCAGTCGTTACATCGATGTCTTCAATGCGTTCGCCGGCAGGGGAGTCTGGGGTGGGTTTCGTGGGAGTAGCCATAGGATTGTCCTAATGTTACCGGCGCTCAACCCAGACTCAGCGAACCTAACCGATGTGTTGTCAAGTTCATTTCAGGCAATCCAAGGCGAGGCTAATCGCTTGAGCCTGCCGCCGGTCAAGCACGCCGTGGTCTTGCTCGTTGACGGCCTCGGCGCACACAGTCTTAAAGCTCGCTCTGGGCATGCTCGAACGCTCAGTTCGGCGTTCTCGAAACAGTCGACAATTCAATCGGGATTTCCCACGACCACTGCTTCTGCGATTGCCAGCCTGACTACGGGCACTCGAGCGGGGCAACATGGTTTGGTCGGCTACAGCGCTCTCGATACGGTCAACGATCGGGTTCTCAATCAGTTGTCTGGATGGGACTCGCAACTCGACCCGGCGACGTGGCAACGAGTTCCCACGATCTTTGAGCGCGCTACAGAACTCGGGTTTACCGCGGTCACGGTGGGAGCCGCGCGCTACCGTGGATCCGGGTTTACAAAAGCGGTCCTTCGTGGCGCGCAGTATCTAGCGGCGGGTTCGCTCGCCGAACGACTACGCACGGCGATGGCGGTTTCGCGAACGAGCGACGTGGCATCCATCACCTATGTCTATGTGCCCGAACTCGACATGGCCGGCCACGCGCACGGCTGGCAATCGCCACAGTGGACGCATGCGCTTGAGGCGCTCGACTCCGCATTGGCCGGTGTGGTCGATCAGATCGAGCCCGACCAGGGGCTGCTAGTAACCGCCGATCACGGAATGGTTGATGTGCCGGCACATGCACACGTGCTCTTTGATACTTCACCAGAGCTATTGCGTGGAATCCGGCATATCGCCGGTGAACCTCGATGCCTTCAACTCCATTTTGAGGCGAACTTGCCGAAGGAGGAACGAGACCAAGTGCTCGAACGTTGGCTGGAAGCCGAAGGTCATCGCTCGTGGGTCGCCAGCCGGGCCGACGCCATCGCCGCTGGCTGGTTCGGCGAGGTCGATTCAGCAGTCGCACCGCGCATCGGGGACATCGTCGTGGCCGCGCGCAAGGCGATTGCCTACTACGACTCGCGCATCGCCAACGATCACGGACGACTTATGGTCGGTCAACACGGTTCTTGGTCAGACGACGAGCTTCGTGTTCCGCTATTGCGATTCGGAGCCTTCGCTCAATAGTCGCGCTGTTGCGCGCGATGCAAGTCGCGCCGTCCAGCCCTCACATCGCTAAGTGCTCGTTCTGCTTAGGCGGGATCGTCGTCCGGTTTAGTGCCAAAGACGATGTCGTCCCAGCTCGGCATCGCAACGCGGCGTTTACGTGACTTTGCTGTCGGTTGCGGTGCCGTGACTTGGGGCGGCGCCGGAGCATCGTGACGTTGCTCGGCGGCAGGCGGGTTCAACAAACGCATCGATGGTTCATGGCTCGTCGACGATGCTTCCTCGTCGTCTGCGGCATCAAAGTTTGCTGGCTCTCGTTCGCCGCGACGGCGACGGAGAGCGTCGAGAAGATCAGCGGTTTGGTTGCCTACGCCAGCTTCTGCGGTGCGGTCGCGCATGACGGGAAGTTCCGCGGGCCGAATTGATGCAGGTTCATCGTGCAGATCGTCGATATCAAAAGCGCCACTGTCGAAGCGAGCAGCTTCCGCGGTGTTGTCGACGGAAGCGACCGCACGCAATCGCGGAATAAGCGCACCGACGACTTCCCCTTGTTGCGACAATGTTTTCGCTTCGTTGTTCAAGGGTGCCAAGGACTGGCGTTTCGGATCAAACTGCCAGCGTGCGTCGTGGCCGATGTCGCTTGCGGTGAACGCGAGCTTGACGACCCAACCAGTTTCGGGGTCCTTCCAACTCGCCCAGTGTTCGTCGACAGCCCCGAGCTCTGCGAGACGATCGTGGATCGCTGATCCGAATGTGCGTGACGAGGTGAGCGAATCGGTTTCGCCAGCAACATGCACCGCCACGCCTTGCGCCGACTTGATCACAAATTCGCGCTCGGCCATCACCGGCCCCTCGAAACGAAGAATGTACTCCAGGTCTGCACCGGTGACGTTCGCGACATCTTGCGCAGACATTCCCGCGCGAATATGGGCTTGAACTTCCCTGGGGGCAAGTTTGGGGCCAGCACCAGTTTGACCGCGGCTCTGCCGGAGGCGTGACTGCAGCACGCTGTCGACGGCGAGGCGATATTGCGTTCCGTCGGTGCCTGAAACAATCAGCGCACCGTCTTGTACTTCGAGTACTCGAAGGTCTTCCATAGTGAACTTCTCCAGCCCTGACGATTCCGCTTTAGGATCGCACGGAGTTGCTATAAAACGTGGGAATAACACGCCTCGATTCGTAGTTGTCACAGGCGCTGCACAGCGATGCAGATTCGGCGGTTTGCAATTCGGCTCGCTTTCATGGAGACTGTGCCCGCCGATTCCGGTGATTCAACGCAAAACAGAAGTGGATGGGCATGGCCACCGACTACGACGCACCTCGTAAGACCGACGACGACTCCGAGTCGATCGAAGCTCTTAAAGAGCGTGTTCCTGACAAGATGTCGGGCTCGGTTGATGTCGACGATTCAGATAACCCGGCGAACTTTGAGCTCGCAGGGGCAGACCTTTCTGATCTAGACCTCGATGTGGTTGTTCTGCCTCCTCAGGCCGACGAATTCACTTGCGTGAGCTGCTTCCTTGTGAAGCACCGCTCGCAGGTAGACCACAACACCAAGCTCGGCGCTATTTGCCTGGAGTGCGCAGCTTAGACTGCGCATTGCTTCAGCAAGCAACTCGGGAGTGCGACTCGACAACAACCAATATGGTGTCGGGTCGCTCTCATCGTTGATTTCTAATTTCGCGACGGGGGCAACCCAACCGCGGATCATTAGCCAGGCACGCGCATCGAGTCGCTGCCCGCGCTCGAGAGTTGCGCTTGCGCCGTTGAAAGTTGTTACGGCACCGATGATCGCAATCGGTAATCGAGCTTTCCCGGCGCGAAGTTCGGTTTCATCGACTTCGATTGTTGGCGCTGTCGACAGCAGAAACAGCACAATACTGCCGTACAGCACCGCAGCGGTGATGTAACCCGCAATGATGTTGATTGGCATGAAAACAAGGATGCTCGCAGGAATGACGAGCGCGGTGCTGATGTAGAGCCAGGCTGTTGGCCAGAGGCGTTCACGGTAAATAGTCACTCAACCATTAGACACTGCTTTTCGCTCCGACGTTTCGAGCTGCTGCCTGTTCTGCACTAGCCTCGACTAGTGATCGACAATGTAGAGGTGCTCATTTCTGGAGGGCTGTTGCCCGCCTACGCGCATCCCGGTGATGCGGGAGCAGACTTGTGCTCGACAGGCCGCTATTCACTGGCGCCCGGTGCTCGAGACACTATTGACACTGGGGTGTCGATAGCTCTTCCCCAGGGGTACGTTGCGTTTGTCGTGCCGCGCAGCGGTTTGGCTGCTCGACACGGCATCACTGTTGTGAACAGTCCGGGCACGGTAGATGCTGGCTATCGCGGAGAAATTCGTGTGACCTTGCTCAATACTGACGAGGCATCCACTTTCGAGATCGAGCCGGGGGATAGAATCGCGCAATTGATCGTTATGCCGGTGTCCCGTGCTCGCTTTATCCCGGTTACGACACTTCCCGGTAGTCATCGCGGTGAGTCGGGCTTTGGCTCGACTGGATACCGCGCAGACTCAACCCAACAAGGAGCTACTTCGTGAGCGACAACACAGAATCTCTTGAACCTCAAGATCAGCCCAAATCTGCGCCAGAAAATCGTGCAAGCGACGGGCCTCTCGACGAGAGCGAAGCGAACGCAGTTCGTCCGTATGTCGACCTTGGTGGAGTGAAGATCCTGCCCCGCCAAGAACTGCATTTGCGTCTCGAAGTTGAAGAGGCGAGCAAACGCGTTGTGGCAGTCGGGCTCGATTACGCGGGGTCAACTCTTCAAATTCAGCCGTTTGCGGCGCCTCGCTCGAGCGGTTTGTGGCATGAAATTCGCCAACAGATCATCGACCAGGTTCACACTCAGGGGGGAACGACCAAAGTTTCTGAGGGTCCATTCGGGCCAGAGGTTTTTGCTGAGATTCCTGTCGCTGGTGGAAAGCCTGATGAAAAGCGTATTGCTCGTTTCGTCGGGGTTGACGGTCCACGCTGGTTCCTGCGCGGAGTTATTGCTGGTGAGGCACTCACCAGTGCGGATGCTGCGACCAAGATCGAAGATCTCTTCCGATCAATCGTGGTTGTGCGGGGTAACACGCCGATGCCCCCTCGCGATTTGATTCCGCTTCACATGCCGGCAACGGGCGAGAAGGACTCTTAGGCGTGAGCCCAGCCGACGATCATTCGATTTCCCCTCAGGAGAATGAGTCTCCTGTCGCTCCGTTGCCGTCCGATGCATCCGCGGTTGATCCGACGGTCAGGGAAGCGCTAGCGGCTGCGGCCCGGCGTTCTGCGGTTGGCCATGTAGCCCCAGGTGAGGCTCCAACCTCGGGCGCCCTGCTGGCGGCAATGGGTGGCGTACGTGGTTTAGTGGAGTCGATTCTCCCGGGGCTCGCATTTTTGGTGATCTTCACGATCACTCAAGAACTCGTAGCTTCGGTCGTGGCGCCTGTGATCGTGGCGTTGGGGTTTGTCATTGTTCGTCTCGTTACTCGCACTCCGGTTTCGTCGGCGCTTGTTGGCGTGGTCGGTGTTGCTCTCTCGGCCGGCCTTGCGCTTATTACGGGGCGAGCTGAAGATAATTTTTTGCTTGGTTTCGTCATCAATGCCGTCTTCTTGGTCGCGATCGTAGTGAGCGTGATTGTGCGACGGCCTCTTGTTGGCCTTATCGCAACGTTGCTAGTGCCGACTGCTGCTGATTGGCGCGAAGATAAGGCAAAATTTCGTGTCGCGCTGATTGCAACGGTGCTCTGGGCTGGCCTATTCTCCGTACGGCTAGGTATCGAGCTTCCGCTCTACTTCGCTGAAGAAACTCAGGCGTTGGCCACGATGAAGCTTTTGCTTGGCGTTCCGCTCTACGCCGGAGTGCTTTGGGTTACCTGGTTGCTTATGCGCACCGCCTACGGCCGCCCTACAGCCAAGTAGTTGCGGGTTTTCGCCGTGGCGGCGAGGTGCGCGGATGACGATGGTGTATATTTATCTCGACGTCAAGATACTTTTGGCCGCGATCGAAGCGCATATTCTGCGATTCAGCCTTAGGCTTGCCTTGCTGGATGCAGCGCACGCTCCGCGCAAGGATTGATGAACCGTAGCAAGGGAGATGACAGTGTCGACAGTCAATAGTTTTGGGTCGAAAGACACCCTCACGGTCGGGTCAACCGACTACGAAGTGTTTCGCATAGACAAGGTAGCGGGATACGAAAAGCTTCCCTTTAGCTTGAAAGTTTTGCTCGAGAACCTGCTGCGCACGGAAGACGGAAAGAACGTCACCGAAGCGCACATCACGTCGTTGAGCTCCTGGGTCCCCAGTGCAGAGCCCGACACCGAGATTCAATTCACACCGGCACGCGTCGTCATGCAGGACTTCACCGGAGTTCCGTGCATCGTCGACCTCGCCACAATGCGCGAGGCCGTCGCCGAGCTCGGTGGAGACCCCACCAAGATCAACCCTCTCGCTCCGGCGGAGCTGGTCATCGACCACTCCGTCATCGCCGACCTTTTCGGCTCCGAGAACGCTCTCGAGCGCAATGTTGAGCTCGAGTACGAGCGCAACGGTGAGCGGTACCAGTTCCTTCGGTGGGGCCAGACCGCATTCGACGACTTCAAAGTAGTTCCTCCGGGAACGGGAATCGTTCACCAGGTGAACATCGAGCACCTTGCTCGAGTTACCTATACCCGTGAAGTTAACGGCAAGACCCGTGCCTTCCCCGACACTCTTGTCGGCACCGATTCGCACACCACAATGGTCAACGGCCTTGGTGTTCTTGGTTGGGGCGTCGGCGGAATCGAAGCCGAAGCCGCGATGCTCGGTCAGCCGGTATCGATGCTCATTCCCAAGGTTGTTGGCTTCAAGCTGAGCGGATCTATCCCCGCCGGCGTAACCGCAACTGACGTCGTTCTCACGATCACTCAGATGCTGCGTCATCACGGCGTTGTCGGAAAGTTTGTCGAATTCTACGGTGAGGGAGTTGGCGCAGTCCCTCTCGCCAACCGGGCAACCATCGGAAACATGAGCCCCGAGTTCGGCTCCACCGCTGCGATGTTCCCCATCGACGACGTGACTCTCGATTACCTGCGACTTACCGGCCGCAGCGAAGAACAGGTCGACCTCGTCGAGGCGTACTCCAAGCTTCAGTCGCTGTGGCACGATCCCAGCGTTGAGCCCAACTACAGCGAGTACCTCGAACTTGACCTCGCCACCGTTGTTCCTTCGATCGCTGGACCCAAGCGTCCTCAGGACCGCGTCGAGCTGACAAACGCCAAGAACCAGTTCGAAATCGATCTCAACAACTATGCGTCGAGCGACCACTCCAAGGTTGATGCCGCGGTTGAGGGTACGTTCCCCGCATCCGACCCCATTGGTCTCACGCCTGAGGACGAGGATTCGGCTCACGAGCGCTCGCACACCCACGCTAGCCATGCGCCGTACACTGCGTCGTCGCCCACTTCGGTGAGCGTTGATGGGGGAGACCCGTTCACCCTCGACCACGGAGCCGTTGCAATCGCGGCGATCACGTCGTGCACAAACACGTCAAACCCCTCTGTCATGCTCGCTGCCGGGCTATTGGCCCGTAACGCTGCAGCCAAGGGGCTGAAGTCGAAGCCGTGGGTGAAGACCACACTGGCTCCGGGGTCGAAGGTTGTCACCGACTACTACGCAAAATCGGGCCTCGATGTGTCGCTTGAGGCTCTCGGTTTCTACACCGTCGGTTACGGCTGCACGACGTGTATCGGCAACTCGGGACCGCTCGAAGATGAAATCTCTGCCGCGATCAACGAGAACGATCTGGCTGTCACTGCGGTGCTCTCCGGTAACCGCAACTTCGAGGGACGCATTAACCCCGACGTGAAGATGAACTACCTTGCGAGCCCGCCTCTGGTCATTGCGTATGCGCTTGCGGGATCGATGAACTTCGACTTCGACAGCGATGCGCTCGGTCAGGATCAGGATGGCAACGATGTCTTCTTGAAGGACATCTGGCCCGACGCCGCCGAAGTTCAGGCTACGATCGATTCGTCGATCGACCGGGACATGTTCATCCACGAATACGCGGGTGTCTTCGACGGCGACGAGCGCTGGCAGAACCTGCCAACGCCGACCGGCTCCACTTTCGAGTGGGACGACGAGTCGACCTACGTTCGCAAACCCCCGTACTTCGAAGGCATGACAATGGAGATCACTCCGGTCAGCTCGATCACGGGTGCGCGCGTCCTCGCCAAATTGGGCGACTCGGTAACGACCGACCACATCAGCCCCGCTGGTTCGATCAAGGGCGATAGCCCCGCTGGCCAGTATCTGGCCGAGCACGGCATCGATCGTAAGAACTTCAACTCCTACGGTTCACGTCGCGGTAACCACGAAGTGATGATTCGCGGAACTTTCGCCAACATCCGTCTTCGTAACCAGCTTCTCGATGGCGTTGAGGGCGGCTACACCCGCGACTTCACCACCCCGGACGCCGACCAGTCGTTTATCTATGACGCAGCTCAGAACTACGCAGCGCAAGAAACGCCGCTCGTTGTTCTTGGTGGTAAAGAGTACGGCTCTGGTTCCTCACGTGACTGGGCTGCCAAGGGAACGAGTTTGCTCGGCGTCAAGGCAGTTATCTGTGAGAGCTTTGAGCGTATTCACCGCTCAAACCTCATCGGAATGGGCGTATTGCCGCTTCAGTTCCCGGAAGGTCAGAGCTGGGAATCGCTCGGACTCGATGGCACCGAGAGCATTAGCATCACCGGTGTTGAAGAACTCAACGATGACCGCATTCCGAGCACACTGCACGTCGTGGCTGTGCCCACTGCACACTCGCCAGAGGGCAAGTCGACAGTGGAGTTCGACGCGAAGCTGCGCATCGACACCCCTGGCGAAGCGGACTACTACCGCAACGGCGGAATCCTGCAGTACGTTCTGCGTTCGCTGGTCTAACCAACACTGATTACTGAAGGCGCGTGGCAAAAGGATTCACTTATGCCACGCGCCTTCTGTGTTGTGCCCGCGACGAGCAGCAGTACCTCAGAACCTCGTGGGCAAACCCTCACAGGGTGGCGAAGGAGCTTAGACTGGGGGAATGAATTTACTCGAGGGAATTAACGGTCCCCGAGATCTTGACGGTCTCTCCACTGCCCAGCTTGTCGAGTTAGCTCAAGAAATTCGCGAATTCCTCATCGAGAATGTGTCTCGCACTGGCGGACACTTGGGCCCCAATCTGGGAGTCGTAGAGCTGACGACCGCGATTCACCGTGTTTTTGATTCACCGCGGGATGCTGTGGTTTTTGACACCGGGCACCAAAGCTACGTTCACAAAATTCTTACCGGGCGCAAAGACTTCACGAAGTTGCGTACCGAAGATGGGCTAGCCGGCTACCCGCAGCGCTCGGAGTCAGAACACGACATTGTTGAAAGCTCTCATGCGTCGAGTTCGCTCTCGTGGGCCGATGGAATTTCCCGAGCATTCGAGATGACAGGTCAGAGTGACCGTCACGTCGTCGCAGTTGTGGGCGATGGCGCTCTCACGGGCGGAATGACGTGGGAGGCGCTGAACAACATCAGCGATGACAATAGTCGCAATCTCGTCATCGTAGTAAACGACAATGGTCGTTCGTATGCGCCGACAATCGGGGGAATGGCGCACTTTTTGAACAGCGTGCGCACGCGTCGTTCCTACCGCTCGTTACATGGTTCCAGCCAGCGATTCTTCGGAGTCTTCGGCGGACCAGGACGCGCGCTCTACCGCGGCATCCGCGGAGGCACACATGGCTTCCTTTCTCGTTTCAGCAACAACGAAGCGCTGTACTCAAACCTCGACATCAAGTACTTGGGCCCAGTGCACGGTCATGACATCGCCGCGCTTACCGAAGTTCTTGAACAAGCTAAGTCCTATGGCGCTCCGGTAATCGTGCATGCAATCACGGAGAAGGGTCGCGGTTATGAGCCCGCCCTGGCCGATGTCGCCGACCAGTTTCACGCTGTTGGCCAGATCGATCCGGCAACGGGGGAGTCTGTGCAATCGGGAGGTGCCGCTTCGTGGACTTCTGTATTCTCTGAAGAGATTGTGGCGTTAGCGGATAAGAACCCTCGGTTGGTGGGAATCACTGCTGCGATGTTGCGCCCCACCGGGCTCCACCTCTTCGCAGAGAAGTACCCGAAGCGCGTCCACGACGTCGGCATTGCTGAACAGCACGCTGTTACCTCCGCAGCGGGGTTGGCTTTTGGCGGTCTGCACCCGGTCGTCGCGCTCTACGCAACGTTTATGAACCGTGCATTCGACCAGGTTCTTATGGATGTCGCTTTGCATCGTGCTGGCGTCACGTTCGTTCTTGATCGCGCCGGGGTCACCGGACCAGACGGTGCTAGCCACCACGGTATGTGGGATCTCGCCCTGCTTCAAGTCGTTCCGCACATTCGTATTGCCGCGCCACGCGACGCTGAGCGCCTACGTGAGGAGCTAGGGGAAGCTGTCGCGGTGGACGATGCTCCTACAGTGGTTCGCTTCGCCAAGGGCACCGTGGGAACCTCCTACGATGCTGTTCGGCGCACCGACGACGGCGTCGACGTTCTGCGAGAAGACGAACAGCATGACGTCCTCATCGTCACGGTGGGATCGATGGCGAAGACTGGTCTTCAGGTTGCCGAACTTCTGGCAGCCCAAGGGATTGGCGCGACAGTTATTGACCCCCGCTGGGTGGTTCCCGTAGCGCAAAGCGTTATCGATTTTTCGGCGCAGTACCGGATCGTGATCACGATCGAAGACGGTATCCGGGTCGGCGGAATCGGCACTCGAATTCGTCAAGAAATGCGCGCTCAGGGAGTGGATACCGCTGTAAACGAATTGGGGCTTCCCGCAGAGTTCCTCGATCACGGCAGCCGTGACTACATTCTCGAGCAGGTCGGTCTCACGCCTCAACACATCGCTCGCGACGTCGTGGCTCAAGTGCTCGGCAGCAAGATTCCGATCGCTCGGCCATTGCGCGATACCGACTCATCGGCAGTTTCGCTTCCCGTCGAACGCAGCTAGCAAGCGACTCCGTCGCGTCATTCCAGCACGAAAGGAGGGCCGATCCAGACACTGTCTGGATCGGCCCTCCTTTTGGCTAATCAGCGATGGTGCTTACTGCACGCCGCGAATCAGCGGGTCGTGGAAAGTTCCACCAAACGCGCGCTCTGAAGCGCCAGCGCGGTCGAGGTACGGCGTGACACCACCCATCTGGAAGGGGTAGCCCGCACCGAGAATGAGGCACAGGTCGATGTCTTCCGCCGCGGCTACGACGTTGTCTTCCAGCATCCGATGGATCTCGTCGGCTAGGCCGTCTTCGATACGAATTTGCAGCTCTTCGGCCGTCATCGGTGAAGTCCCACCCTTGACGATCTCGACTGCCTTCTTCGAAACGCCCTTCGACTTGCCCTTGCTGTCGCGATCGAAAATGAATCCGAGCTCAGCGAGCTTGTGCAGGTTTTTGCTCTCAAAGAAACGCTCAGGGAAGGCAGCGTGGTGGGTGTCGAGCACGTGAGCGCCGACCTTAAGCCCGACAAGTTCGAGCAGTTCGAATGGAGTCATTGGCAGGCCAAAGGGGCGCGTCGATTCTTCAACAACTTCGAACGGCGTGCCGGTGTCTACAGCGTGCATGGCCTCGCCGAGCACCTTGGCGAGAATGCGGTTCACGACAAAACCAGGAGTATCTGTCGTGATGACCGCGTTCTTGCGCAGGTTCTTTGCCGTGACCATGGCTGTTGCTAGTGATTCGTCGTTCGTGTGCGGAGTCTTGACTACCTCAATCAGCGGCATGACGGCCACAGGATTGAAGAAGTGGAACCCGACAACACGCTCGGGGTGCTTGAGCTTGGCACCGATCTGCTCGACAGACAGCGATGACGTGTTTGTCGCCAGGATCGCTTCGTCAGAGATGTACTGCTCGACCTCAGCGAAGACCGCTTGCTTGGCGCCCAGCTCTTCATAGATAGCTTCGATGACCCAGTCGCAGTCAGCGAAGTCAGCTTTGTCGGTTGTGCCGGTAACGAGAGCCTTGAGACGGTTAGTGTCGTCAGAGGAGAGACGACCCTTCTCGTGCAGCTTGTCAATTTCTGAGTGGATCGCGGCAACCCCGGCATCGGTCGCGGTCTGATCGAGGTCAGTAATGACGACAGGGACCTGCAGGCGTCGAACGAAGAGCAATGCAAACTGACGAGCCATAAGCCCGGCGCCGATGACGCCGACCTTGGTCACCTTGCGGGCAAGTTCCTTATCAGGAGCACCGGCGGGCCGCTTAGCGCGTTTCTGCACGAGGTTGAAAGCGTAGATGCTTGCCTGAAACTGGTCACCCGAAATCATGTCGGCGAGAGCGTTATCTTCCGCTTCGAAGCCGGTCCTCTTGTCGGTGTTTTTGGCCGCTTTGAGCAAAGCGAGCGCAGCGTACGGTGACTTCGCAACGCGACCGATGCGGCTCGCCAACATCTTCTCGGCGATGCCGATAGCAACATCCCACTTCACGGTGCGTTCGATTTTGCCCGGCTCGTTCTTGCGCTTGACCTTAGTGGTGCCAGCGATGACACCGTCAGCCCAACGAATTGAGTCCTCGAGGAAGTTTGCCGGACCAAACATGGCATCAGCAATGCCAAGCTCGAACGCCTCCGGACCCTTGAGCATCCGGTTGTTTTTGAGGGGGTTCTCGATGACGACCTTGAGGGCGTTCTCGATGCCGATCAAGTTCGGGAGCAGCCACGCGCCGCCCCAGCCCGGAATCAGACCAAGGAAGACCTCGGGAAGCGCTAGAGCCGGAACCGAACTGTCGATGGTGCGGTAGTCGGCGTTGAGGGGAACTTCGACTCCACCACCCAGTGCAAGACCATTGATGAATACGAACGATGGCACGCCAAGGTCGCTCAGTTTGCCGAGGGCCCAGTGGCCAAGCTGAGCCATCTGTTTTCCGGTCTCGCGGTCAGGGATTTCGCTGACCTTCGAGAGGTCAGCGCCTGCGGCGAAAATGAAGGGCTTACCGGTAACGGCCAGACCATGGATCTCACCGGCGGTCGCCCGCTCTTTTTGCTCATCAAGCACGCGCGCGAATTCTAAGAGCGTTGCTGGGCCGAGCGTGTTGGGGCGGGTGTGATCTTTACCGTTATCGAGCGTGATCAGTGCGAGAGTGCGGCCGGAGGAGAGGGGCACATCGCGAACGAACGAGTGAGTGATTACCTCGTCTTTGGCGAGATCAGAAAGTCGTGCGAACTGCTCGGTCATTGTTACTTTGCTCCCTTGTAGTTCGGGTTTTCCCAAATGACAGATCCGCCTTGGCCGAGGCCAACACACATTGCCGTGAGGCCGTAGCGCACCTCAGGGTGCTGTTCAAACTGTGCGGCGAGCTGAATCATGAGTCGAACACCTGATGATGCGAGCGGGTGGCCCATCGCGATGGCGCCGCCCCACTGGTTGACGCGAGGATCTTCGTCGTCGATACCAAAGTGGTCGAGCAGCGAGAGAACCTGCACAGCGAAAGCTTCATTGAGTTCGAAGAGCCCAATGTCATCGATCGAGAGCCCTGCCTTGCGCAGTGCTTTCTCCGTCGACGGAATTGGCCCAATGCCCATAATCTCTGGCTCAACGCCAGCGTAGGCAAAGCTCACCATGCGCATCTTCGGAGTGAGGCCGAATTCACGGGCAGCGTCTCCACTAGCAATGATGCTGGCGGTGGCTCCGTCGTTCAGGCCGGAAGCGTTCCCGGCGGTAATGCGGCCGTGAGAGCGGAACGGAGTCTTGAGCGCTGCGAGTCCCTCGAGCGTCGTCTCCGGGCGAAGTCCCTCGTCGCGAGTAGCCAATCCCCAGCCGGATTCGCTCCGTGTGGCAATCGGGATGAGGTCGGGCTGAATGTTGTTGGCCTCATAGGCGGCAGTAGCTCGCTGCTGACTGCGCAGTGCGAAGGCATCGGAGCGAGCCTTGGTGAGGTGTGGGAATCGATCGTGAAGTTTCTCAGCCGTATTGCCCATGTTGAGCGCCTCGGGATCGACGAGCTTTTCAGACATAAACCGCGGGTTTGGGTCAACGCCAGAGCCCATCGGGTGGTGACCCATGTGTTCGACACCACCGGCAATAGCCAGGTCGTAGGCGCCAAAGGCGATTCCACCAGCGATGTTGGTGACGGCCGTCATGGCACCGGCACACATGCGGTCGATGGCGTAGCCAGGAACCGTGGTGGGCAAACCAGCAAGAAGTGCTGCGCTTCGCCCGATCGTGAGGCCCTGGTCACCAGTCTGAGTTGTCGCGGCAATTGCGACTTCGTCAAAGCGCTCTTTGGGGATCTGGGGGTTTCGTTCGAGCAGTCCAATCATCGCCTTGACGACGAGGTCATCTGCTCTGGTATTCCAGAACATGCCCTTCTCGCCAGCACGTCCAAATGGAGTACGGACTCCATCTACGAATACAATCTCAGTTTCCTTGGCCACAATGCCTCCACTAAATCCTTGGATGTAGAACTGATCCTAGGTGGCCAAGATTAGGGTAAGGAATCCTTTGATTGTTCCTACGACTCGGTGTCGTCGGACTCCTCGGGCGTTTGGTGAGCTTCAACAAAGGCTTGGGCAATTGACTGTGCGGAAACGTCAATTTGCCATTGCCTAGCGCCGAGAGCCTGCAGCGCTTCAGAAACACTCTCAGCGCTGATGTCAGCAGGAGGAGTCCACGCGACCCGGCGCAGATAGTCGGGAGTGAGGAGGTTCTCGATCGGGATCGACAATTCTTCTGAACGCTCGCTCATCGTGGCACGCGCAGCCTTGAGCCGAAGGTCGGCTTCAGGGTTCTTATCTGACCACACGCGGGGAGGAGGAAGGGCATCGTTGGAAACGCGAGACGCCGGAATATCCGTCGAGGCGAGACCGGCTTGGATCGCATCCCACCACCGATCGATCTGGGTACGGCTGGCTCGCCCGCTGAACTCTTTCATTGCAGACAGCTGACGCTTGGACTCCGGCAGAAAACGGGCTGCAGCCAGAAGCGCGGAATCGGGAACCAAACGACCAGGAGCAGTGTCGACCTCTTGGGCGTAGGCATCCCGAGCAAGCCAAAGTTCGCGAGCAATCGCGAGATTCTTGCCACCGCGAAGCGAGTGCACTCCGCTGAGTCGGCGCCAAGGTTCGGCGCGGACGTTGCTGAGGTCCCGTGAAAGCACCGAATCGAACTCCTGTTGCGCGATGTCGTGCTTATCCGCCGAGTCGAGCAATTCGCCAAGAGCCTCGCGAAGATCGACAAGCAACTCGACGTCGAGTGCGGCGTAAACCAGCCAAGCTTGGGGTAGCGGACGAGTGGACCAGTCGGCAGACGAATGCTCTTTAGCTAGATGGATGCCCAACAGGTGCTCGACAACGGTTCCGAGTCCCACACGAGGGAGGCCGGCAAGGCGCGCCCCCAATTCGGTGTCGAAAAGTCGGGACGGGTGTAAACCAACTTCTCGCAGACAAGTGAGGTCCTGCGTGGCGGCGTGCAAGATCCATTCTTCGTCAGCGATCAGATCATTGAGCTCTACGAAATCGCCGATTGCGGGGGGATCGAACAAGAACGTTCCCGCCCCACGGCGGAAGATTTGAATCAGGTACGCGCGTTGCGAATAGCGATAACCGCTTGCACGCTCGGCGTCAATCCCGATTGGCCCATGACCTTCGGCGATGGCCGCGACAGCGGCAAGATATTCGTCCCGATCGTCAATGACGTTTACGGGAGCATGAGGGGCTTGGGTGGCGTGCGACTCGCCCTCAGGGGCTGCACTTTCGGGTGCGCTATTCACGTCCAACTTTACGGGCCGACAACAGGGTGACTCCTTCAATCGTTGGTGGTAGGCCGGCAAGCATGCAGACCAACTCACTCCAGCCTTCCACATGTGCGGACATACTGAGATCTTTCGGGCTCCACGAGGCGCGCAATTCAATTTGTGCACCGTCGGGTTGTGACTCGAGTTCGCCGAACCCTGTCGAGAGAATTCGCGTCGCTGTGCCGGAAACTTGGTCGTACGTGGCGCCGCGGCTGTCGAGAGCGTCAACGAGCCAGGACCATGTCACTTCGCTCAAGAAAGGATCGACACCAATTTCTGGTTCAAGGGGAGCTTGGGCGAAGCAAATGATGCGGAACTCGCTGTCCCACGCATCCGGAACTTCGGGGTCATAGAGGAGCACAAAGCGACCGGTGCCGAGATCAGAGTCTTCACCATGACGTGCAGGAGTGACATCCGCAGCAAGGGCAAATGACCACGGCGCAATCTGTGAAGGTGCCGTGATTTCTGTTACCGCTAGTTCGGTGCGCAAGGCTGCAGCACGAAGTGACTCAACCGCGGCAACGAAAACTGCGGGCGGTGTTGGTCCAGCTGGCGAATCAGGCACGACTGAAGATTAGGCTTTAGGGGAGCGATCGCTAGTGAGGCACGCCGCGTCTGTGCGGCTGCGAGACGGAGGTTTTCGGATGCGGGAAGCAGGACGAGTGCGCGTCGTCACGGGAATCATTAGTGGTATCGCGATCGGCGCCGCAACGATCGGAATCGTCGCAGCGGCGTCGAGCGCGGTTCTTTCGGTGCTGTTCGCGCGGCGGTTGGTGACACCGCCTGGGCGCGCGGAGAGTGAATTACGGATTCTCGCGCTGGGGGAGTCGACTGTAGTGCTCTCAGCTTCGCCGGAGAGTCGTGCACACGGTCGCTTTAGTTTGTGGTTCGCCGATAGCACCGGCCACGCCCGCATTGGCGCGGTAATTTCTGAGAGCCCGCGGTGGGTCGCCCGCGAATTGCTTTCCGTGCAATTCGGTCAGCCTAAAGCCGGCGACAACGCGCGAACCAGCGGATGGTTCTACCTAAATCCCGCTGAGCTCGGGCTCGCGTATTCTGGCGTGCTCGTTGAGACTGAGTTGGGCCAGGCGCCGGCCTGGCTCGTTCCTGCAGCACGAGAAAGTTCGACGTGGGCGATTCACATCCACGGCCGCGGTGTCCAGCGACCAGAGACGGTGCGCGCACTCAAGGAGTTCTACGACGCTGGTGTGACCTCTTTGTCGATTTCGTACCGAAACGATACGGAAGCGCCCAACTCTGCAGACCACCGTTACGGCCTCGGCTCTACCGAATATCGAGATGTTGACGCTGCAATTAGCTACGCGCGGTCTGCGGGAGCTACGCGCATCATTCTGATGGGATGGTCAATGGGTGGCGCAACAGCGCTGCAAACGCTGATGCGTTCGCCGAACCGCGACATGATTATCGGTCTCGTGCTCGATTCCCCGGTCGTGGCTTGGGGGCCCATTCTTGAGTTACACGGAACGATTAATCGGATTCCGACACCCATTCAGCGCGCGGCCCAGGCGGTACTTTCCGGCGAACAAGCGCAACTGCTTGTCGGAACCGCAAATCCGCTGGACTTTCCGTCAATGAATTTCGTTGAGCGCGCAGCAGAACTAGATCGTCCGATTCTGCTGATGCACAGTGCTGGCGACGCCTACGTACCGGTGGGCCCCTCGCGCGCCCTCGCCGAGCTTCGACCAGACATCGTCACCTACGAAGAGTTCGACGTTGCCGGACACACGAGACTGTGGAACTACGACAGTGAACGTTGGCTTACCGCGATTCGCTCTTGGCTGAGCATTCAACTCGGCGAGCGCACCGCCGACGCCCACGCGACGGATTCGGCTAACTGAGAGTCTTGAGGCGAATTTGACGCTTTGCCCGGGCGAGCATTCCCGTCATCCCTCGCAAGCGCAGAGGGCTTACGGCTTTTGACAGGCCGAGCGACTGCGGAAAATCGTCCGAAAGCTCTAAGACCTCTGTCGTGCTGAGGCCAGAGAGACCTTGCGCCAAGATCGACGCAAAGCCTCGAGTCGTCGGCGCCTCGGGCGGTGCGGTTGCGAACATCCGAACGGTGTCGTTCTCGACTTCAATGAATATAAAGACGGGGGACTGGCACTCCTCAACTCGCTCAAACAAGTCCGGGTGATCCCGATACCGATCAGGCAGTTCTGGAAGCTCGTTAGAAAATTCGAGGAGAAGCTGCAGCCGATCCCGAAGCTCAAGGCTCAAGAAATCGTCGCGGATTTCAGCCAACTGGGTCGGGATCTGCTGCTCACTCATCGATTAAGTCTAACGCGAAGGAACCTCGCCAGGATCTGTGCCGATGACGATGGGAACAGCAACCAAAGAACCCCATTCGGTCCACGATCCGTCGTAGTTGCGAACGTTCTCGAAGCCCATGAGGTAGTTCAGCACAAACCAGGTGTGGCTTGAACGCTCACCGATGCGGCAATAAGCGACGATGTCATCGCCATCCTTCAGGCCTGCGCCATCACGGTAGATCTCGTTGAGTTCGCTCAGCGGCCGGAAGGTTCCGTCATCTGCTACGGCCTTCGACCACGGCACACTTTGTGCGCTCGGGATATGACCTGCGCGCAGAGCGCCCTCTTCGGGATACGCGGGAGCTGTTGTGCGCTCTCCGCTGTACTCCTCTGGAGACCGCACATCGATCAGGGGATTGCCGAGATGGGTCAAAACATCATCGCGGAAGGCGCGAATCGTCGAGTCGTTGCGTTCGACAATCGGATATTCCGTTGGCTTCGGGGTGGGGGCTTCTAGCGTGTACTCGCGGCCATCTGCCTCCCATTTTGCGCGACCGCCGTCAAGCAAGCGAACGTCGTCGTGTCCAAAGAGGGTGAAGACCCAGAGGGCGTAGGCGGCCCACCAGTTTGTTTTATCCCCGTAGATAACAACCGTGGTGTCGCGCGAGATTCCGCTGCGAGACATGAGTTCGGCAAATCCTTCGCCGTCGATGTAATCCCGAGTGACCGGATCGTTCAAATCTGTGTGCCAGTCGATCTTGACTGCACCACGGATGTGCCCGGTTTCGTAGAGCAATACGTCTTCGTCAGACTCGACAACGACCAAACCGGGGGTCTCGAGACGTTCTTCAAGCCAGTCAGCAGAGACCAATCGTTCAGGGCTGGAGAACTCAACGAATTGGGGGGCCGGGTCGCGTTCGATAGTCATAACTACCTCCGATAGTGATTGGAAAAACTGGCGCGGGCTTCAAACTAAGCTTGATTAGTCCCTTGCCCAAGAAAATTACGCATTCGCCGCTGATTACACCGCGTTGCCGTAAGACTGCGAAACATAACCGAGGCTGAGAATGAGCGCTACTGCGCCGACGACTCCTGAGCGTCTAGTCGATCGTATCCCGTCGTTGACCGGAGCGCAGATGCTCGCCGAACTCGTGCCACCGCGCCAGTTCACCGGCGCGACCTTAGATTCCTATCGACCAGACAGGGACTACCAGTCTCAAGGCGCTGCCGTCGCGGCGATGCGCAACTTTTCAACGGCTAGTAAGCAGTCTGGTGGGTTGTTCTCCCGCAAGAAAGCTCCGGTCGCCAAACCGGGAATCTACCTAGATGGTGGGTTCGGGGTGGGCAAGACTCACCTGCTGGCGGCTTTATGGCATCAGATGTCTGGCCGAAAGTACTTTGGAACATTCATCGAATACACAGCTTTGGTGGGCGCGGTGGGCTACGCGCCGGCGGTCGAGCTGCTCAAGGGTGCTTCCTTGGTGTGCATCGATGAATTTGAACTGGATGACCCGGGAGACACTCGCTTGATCTCCCGCCTTCTCTCCGAACTTGTTGCTTCGGGAACCAAGATTGCGGCCACATCGAACACTCCACCCAACGCTCTCGGCGAAGGCCGTTTCGCTGCTCAAGATTTCTTGCGAGAGATTGATTCGCTCTCGGCAAAATTCGAAACGATCCGGATCGACGGCCTCGACTACCGGCGCCGCGACACCGGTGCTCACGCCATTGCGGTTGATGACGCCGCTGCCGCCGTGGCGAAATTAACCGGAACCGTCACTCTCGATTCCTTCGATGAGGTGCTGAAGCACCTTGGGGGAGTCCACCCTTCGCGATATGTGAAGCTGATTGACGGGATCGAGGCGATTGGGCTGACGGGCGTGCATCCGTTCACCAACCAGACTGATGCCCTTCGCTTTGTCGCGTTCGTGGACCGCCTCTACGATGCCCAAGTGCGCATCTATGCTGAGGGGACGGCTCTCGATGGAGTGTTCCCTGACGACATGCTGGCGGGCGGTTATAGCAAAAAATACTTGCGTGCTGTCTCCCGACTCATCGCTCTTACGTCGAACACCGAGTAGAGCCGGGCGCGGTTCTCTCGCAGTGGAGGTGAGATTTTCGCGCGTTATTCTGGGTTAGCCATTGTGCAGGTGCACGGTTACACATGAGACTGGGCGCCAGGAGGTTCACAGTGCCGGAAGAGTTCGCAGCGGCGACCATCGGAGTGGTTGCTCTCACTCTGTTGTTGGTTGCGCTAATGGTGTTGTACGCCCGTATTTTGCCGGCGGCGCCGTGGACGCGACTGATGGCGGAGTCGCTAGCCAGCGCGGCGCCTGGTGTTCTTGGATGGTTAGTCTTGGCGCCTGTCATGGCATCCAATTTGCGAGGGATCATGATGCCGTCGCTTGCGTTGCTTGGCGGAATATGTTGCTTCCTCGTGACTTTGGTGGCTCGAAGTGCGGGGGCTACTTTCGCGCGAGGCGTCATTTACGGATCCGTGTGGACCGTCGGCGTGTTCATCCCCACGGCAATCCGAACCTTTGAACCCTTTGGCGCCTCAATCCCGCTGGGCGTGGCTCCCATCGATCACGGGGGTGCGTTGGTGATGAGCGTCGCAGTCGGTGCGGGAATGCTGGCGGTGCTGGTTGTAGAAAGAAAATCCCTGATTCGCGGAGCTCGCAAAGAAGTCCCCGTGGCTCTAGGGATTCTTGCTCTGGCCTTGGTCGTCGTCTCGTGGATTGGGTGGCTCGTAGGGGCCGAATTTGCCATAGACGACACAGCCGGTCTCATCATGGTCAACGGGCTCGTCAGTGCCGTCGCCGGAGCAGTGGGATGGATCGTCGTGCAACTGATTAGCCACGGAGTAGTGAATCTGAAATCACTCGCCGGCGGAATTGTTAGCGGACTTATCGCCGTCACCGCCGGTGCGCCGCTCTTCACGCCTGTCTCCGCGGCCGTTGCCGGACTCATAACCGGCGCCGTGGCAAGTGTCTTCACCGTGCGTCGGGGCTCGCCCTTGGGGAATCAGCTACGTTTTCTCGTCAACACCCACCTCATTGGCGGGAGCCTCGGAGTTCTCTCGCTCGGAATATTGGCGACCGGCTCAGGATTTCTCTTCACCGGTCAGACAGCCATATTTCAGGAGCAGCTTCTCAGCGTCATCGCGACGGCAACGTGGTCATTCATCGTGTCGTCAGGATGCTGGTGGTTGCTCAGCAGGCTCGGCAAGCGCATCCGTGTTCCCGACAAGCGTATCCTCGCCGAGTAGTGAACGAGTGAGAAGCGTCGCTCCGGCTAGGGCGGCGGGCATGGCAATCACTGCGCCGAAGGGGATGAGGAACACCAGGTAGGTCGCAGCACCGAACCCGAGTGATTTCGCACGCGAGAGCCGCAGTACACGGCGTCGCGCAGTGAGGTGCATGCCGCGCGACTCGAACGGAATGTTCGCGAGTTCAACTACCAAAAGCCAGCCGCCTACTAAAGCTCCGATTGTGGCCGCGACAACGGTGCCCACGATCGGAATAAAGCCGAGCGCGAAAACAAACAGTGCAAGGCCGACAGTGGGAAACAGGAGTCGAAGCCCCTCGGCTAATCCTCGTCGAGCATCTTTCCAGAAACCCTGCGGGGCTGGTGTCGCCGGAGATCCATGCCGCGAATCGACGTGGCCCGCAATCTTGCGATAAAAGGCATCGCCGACCATCAAAGTCACCGTCGCAAACGCGTTCACGATGATGAGGATGCTCGAAACGATGACCGCTAACCCCGCAGCGAACTGAACTGCTGCCCGAGGCAACTCATCCCAATCGTCGGCAAACGGAGTGAGAAACTCGGCAATTGGTTCGATCGCCACAATCAGCGCGACGAACAGCCCGATGGAAAGAGTGCCGACGATGGCCGCCGGAATCATTCCGAGAAACATCAAACGAGGTGCAGATACCCAAATGCGAAAACCTTTGAACAGAAAACTGACACCACGGAAGAACTCGCGAAGTGGCGTCGAGCTGCCGGAGGAAGTTGCATTCATGCCTCAAGGCTAGCGGCTGAAGCACGCAGACTAGGGGCCCGAATGGCATGTTCACAGCCCTGTCGGGCACCGCAACCGAGAAGTCTGGGTGTCACTATCGAGTGGGCGATACCGGACTCGAACCGATGACCTCTTCCGTGTGAAGGAAGCGCGCTACCAACTGCGCCAATCGCCCTGCAGGGCAATCTTCGCATATCTGAACGACACGCTCACCCTCGAATTGGAACTTCGCGCACTCTTCGTATACAGTCATCTAGCACGCGAAAACGGGTAACCGAATAGCTTGCAAATGCGGATGTGGCGCAGTGGTAGCGCATAACCTTGCCAAGGTTAGGGTCGCGAGTTCGAATCTCGTCATCCGCTCGATTGAGAAGTGTCAGCCTCGCTGACACTTCTCATGTGCGGTGGAGTGGCCGAGAGGCGAGGCAGCGGCCTGCAAAGCCGTATACGCGGGTTCAAATCCCGTCTCCACCTCGTAACGAGTGTTTATAGCTAGTTTCGACAACTAAATAGCATGAGCGATTGGCGCAGCGGTAGCGCGCTTCCCTGACACGGAAGAGGTCGCTGGTTCGATCCCAGTATCGCTCACTCTAAAACCCCCGGGAAACCGGGGGTTTTTTCGTTCCCGGAGTCAGTTTTAGGTGTTTGTGCAATACCTAGGCAATACCGGTTCGCACGATACTCGGCACGGGGCCCGCTAACTTCCCTCGCGGTACGCCATCGTTTCCCCAATGTCTTCAAGGGAACTGACGATAATTCTGATCAGTCAGGGTCTAACAGGCTTCGCCTTCATCGATCCGGCTGACAGTTCGGAGACTGACAAGTGGATGCGCGAGCTTGCAGAGCACGGTGACGGTACCGCATTGTCGTTCCCGCCCTTGGCGAAGTCGAGCCCGGACGGCGGGGGATAGAAGGCTCACCACACGACTCCGCCATCAGAAGAGTAAGACGATGCGCCAGATCGTCCATGACAACCCAAGCATCCCCGTGCTGCGGGTCGACGACCAACTTGACTGCGGTCTGCTGCGACAGATCACCTGCCTGACTTCTCCTCACGAGCTCCCTCAGCATCTCGGGGGCTCGCGGCGGAGAAGGTGAAACGGATCGCGCAATGGTGCGCCGACGGACAGTCGTTCATGCGGTTCGGAGGCAAAGCTGAACGCAGCCTGCCGCTGCCGTACTGAGGACGATCGCGACATCCGCAATACCCCCAAACTAGGTGAGGTTGCCTAGTTTTACCCATCCAGAGCCTAATCTGAGCTCGGCAACGAACTATCTGAAAGGCCCAACAGTTGGTTATCACGCAGTCACGCACATCGGTCGCGAGCCGGCTCCGCAAAGCCATCGCCGCCTCCGCACTCACTTTCGCAGTGCTGGCTGCAGCCGGCTGTGCCGCCGCCGCGCCGGCAGAGTCTGAGCCGCAGGATGCACCTGAAACCGAGGCGTGCGCCAAACTCGCTGACGAACAGCTTCAGTGGCTTAGCGATGCGATCCCCGGAGAGATGATGTCCGACAGCTTCGGCAACTACTGCAAACTCCGCATTGACCCCGACTCCGACGCTCTCGTGTACGACGCATCGACAACCGACCTCGTATCGCTGAAAGAGTTTGGGTTCACTGAGGAGGATGCCGCCACAGCGCAGATTGCCGCGATCACCTACCTTGTCGAGCAGACGCTTGACTCCGAAGCGCTAGACAACCCCGAGGTCAACGCGGTCGATTGGAAATCAGGGCATTCGGAGTTGTTCGACGAAGACGGCCCTGTATTTGATGCAGAGGCTTTCAACAATCTCTCAGTGGTCAGCGAAAAGATGGCCGCCCCGCTGAACCGCGACGGCCGGCCACGCGCTCGATCAATCGATGTGCAGGTCAACAAGATCTGGGCAGCCCTCAATGACGGAGTCCCCTACCTGATCGTTCAGACCGCCCCGACGGCAACATACGAAGCCGATGACGCCCTGCTGATCGCGACAATGCTCGCCAACGACCCCGACCGCACCGAAGCCAGCGTCGAAGCAGAAGCACCATACCTTTTCGACGGCGAAGACACCTCTGGGGTCAGCATCACCGGTGTTTTCAACTTCGGATTCACCTCCGCAAATCCCTCGCTGATCTCCGGAATCGGCGCGACCTGGAACATTTTTACGCTCCAGGGCACCGACCTCGAATAACCGCTGGCGCTGTGACTGTGCGGATGCCGCGCACAGTCAGGGAGAGCAACTAGACCGCACCTCTGAAACTCCCCGAGACAGACCGTTTGCTCCGTGGGCACCAGTTCTTCGCCAACATCAAGAAATGGCCTGCCCTGTACAACACCGAGAATGTGCCAGCTGCGAGTCGGCTGTTGTGGCCCCTTGACTGGGGCGCGGGAAACCGAACTCTGAGCCGCGTGGTGCCACCACTGCTCGGTGATATAGACAACTATGTCTACATGGGGCTTTCGAAAGTACCGTCTAAGCAGAGCGAAGCATTTGTCCAGTTGTTGCTAGACGAAGGACTCGCGACGCCGAGCCAAATCGCGGAAGCTCGTGGCGTGAAAGCTCGCTCCGGTGTCCACATCGATCAGACGCTCGCGAGCCGCGGACACCTCGACGACGTCACATTGGTAGACGTCATCTCACGGCTCTGGAACATTGAGCGAGCCGCTATGACGGAAGTTGACGGTGAATTCGCCCGCCAATGGAGTGGTCAGCTTTATATTGCCGAAAACTGGATGCCCGTTCGTGAGCTACCCGATGGTCGCGCACTTGTTGCGACTGCTCGAGTTCCCGACGACGAGCGAAGCCAGCGAATTTCTGACGCGCTCGGCCGAGATGTTGTTTTTGTTGCGGCGACATCCGCGCAGATCTGGCACTCAATTCTCGATGTTTTCGGGCCTCAGATCGCCGATCAAGCAGCAAACGAGCTCTGGAATCGGAATCCAGTGCTTTCGGCGCGTACCGTCGCGTCGCGAGGCCAAAAAATTGGCCTGATCGTTTTGCTCATCGTGTTTGTTATTGCGCTGGTGCTGTGGCCGGCAGCGACCGTAATCGCGCTCATAGCGATCACGAGCCTGGTGTTCCTCGCCGGCACAGCGTTCAAGTTCTTTATCTCCTTGAGGGGAGCGCGGTTCGACCTTGTCGAGCGCGTCTCCGATAGCGAAGTCGAAGCGCTGAATGACGACGAGCTTCCTCGCTACACTGTGCTCGTTCCTGTTTTCAAGGAAGCGAACATTGTCGCCCAGCTGGTCCGAAACCTTGGCGATATCGATTGGCCAACTAACCGCCTCGAAGTATTCGTATTGATCGAGGAATCCGACGACGAAACGAGGTCGGCGTTCGAGGCGAGCTCGCCGCCCGATCATTTTCACGTCATTACTATCCCCGCTGGGCATCCGCAGACGAAACCTCGGGCCTGCAACGTCGGATTGTTCTTTGCGACGGGGGATTACCTAGTTATCTTCGATGCGGAAGACACGCCGGAACCAGACCAGCTTAAGAAGGCATACATTTCGTTCCAGCGCGGTGGCGAGAAGACGGTATGCGTTCAGGCGGCGTTGAACTACTTCAATGCTCGTGAAAACGTGCTCACCCGGATGTTCTCCCTCGAGTACGGCTACTGGTTCGACTACATGCTGTCTGGTCTCGATTCGCTCGACCTCCCTATTCCGCTCGGGGGCACCTCAAACCATTTCCGCACCGAAGCGCTGAAAAGCCTCGGAGGCTGGGACCCCTACAACGTCACCGAAGACGCCGACCTGGGCATCCGCGCGAGCGCGCTCGGGTACCGGGTCGGCGTGGTGAACTCAGCCACGATGGAAGAGGCGAACAAGTCGATTCCGAACTTCATCCGCCAACGCAGCCGCTGGATCAAGGGCTACATGCAGACCACCCTGGTGCACGCCCGCCGGCCGGTCGCGTTGTTCCGAGAGATCGGTTTTTGGCGATTCTGTAGTTTTGTGCTGCTTATTGCCGGTACTCCAGCAACTTTCTTAGGTGTGCTGCCTTTTTACGTGCTAACCGTGTTGTCGCTTGCACTGCCGTCGGAGTTCGTCGGGCAGTTCTTCCCCGTCTGGCTGCTCTGGGTGTGCTTCCTGAATTTCATCATTGGCAGTTCGATCATGGTTTATTTGTCGATGATGGGACCGTATAAACGCGGCACGTTCGCCCTCGTTCCCTGGGCGCTTCTGAACCCGCTGTACTGGATTTTGCACTCGATTGCTTCATACAAGGCGCTCTGGCAACTAATCACGAAGCCGCATTACTGGGAGAAGACGGAGCATGGCCTCACAACCCAGACCAACCATGAGTGAGCCACTGACGAACACACGTGCGCTGCGCATAGCCACACGTCCGCCTCGGACCCGGCTCGATAGTTGGCCGCGGCGTGCGCCACGTCGGTGGTTGCTGCGCGGACTATTCTCACTGCCCTACATAATTTTTGCCATCGTCGTCGCTGCACTTGGCGCTGACGACTCCCCGAATGCGACCCTCGTAGCGCGAGCGACCCAGATCGATTGGGATCGAGCGGACGGACAGTGGCTCGGAGAAATCTTCCCGCCCGCGAGCACCCTGCTAGCGGCGTTCGTGCCCGGGGGTGCTCTATCGCTCTCGATCATCGGTGCCATAAGCGCAGGCATTTTCTTGCAAAAGCTCGTGGAAATCATGGTTCAGCGCCGCTTTCCGCGATCAACCATCGTTATTTTGATGCTCGCCCTTGCTGGCAATCCGCTGTTCTTTTACAACGCGACTCAAAACTTCTCCGCATTCCTGGGACTGCTGCTCTTCGGATTGGGCCTTTCGCACATCGTTCGATTCGTTACCTGGGGCAATACCGAATCGGGCTTCCGGGTTGGGCTCTATTTCATGGTCGCCGTTCTTACCGATGTCACCGCTCTGGTTTACGTGACGGCAGCTGCTATTTCGGCGCCGTTCTTGCGGCATCGTCGCGACGGCGAGGTAGGCGCGCGGCGCGCAAATGCCCTCGTCATCCTCTATCCCGCCGCATCCGCACTTATTTCACTCTCCGTCTTGAACACGCTGTTTCTGGGGCGCCCGTTCGCTGGCGCGACGCGAGAGGCCTTTACCGGTTTTGGGGATCGGATGATCGTGGTTCTGGAGTTCTTCACCTCTTTCGAAGGGTTATGGGTCATTGCGCCAGTGATCAGTTCGTGGCTGATTGCGGTGATAGTCCGACGCCCGGGTGCGATCTTCATTTCGACCCTCGTTTTCGCCGCATTCATTCTTGGATTCACGCTCGGACTTCTTCCAGATGGCTCCACCGGAAATATTTTCATCACGATGACTCTGCTGGCGATTGCGCTAATTCCGACTGCGCGCAGTACCCGCGGCACCCTGATGATTGATGTTGTCGGGATGTTTCAACTCGCGATTGGATGGGCAGCAGCGCTCACCAGCACGACGCTCGCGGTATGGGCGACTCAGATCTTGGGCGCCTAGAGCGGTTAGTGACACGGCGTTCTTGTGATCGCCGCTAAAGTTATTGCGTGAGTAAGACTGGATTCGACCTATTTACCGACCGCAACGTCGTCGCTATGCGCGTCAACGGTGAGCTGAAAGACCTCGCTGCCACGGTGGCTGAGGGCGAGGAAGTCGAGGCGGTCACTATTGATTCGCCCGACGGCCTCAACATCCTGCGTCATTCGGCGGCTCACGTCGCAGCTCAAGCGATCCAAACGATCAATCCTGAGGCGAAGCTCGGTATCGGTCCGCCGGTGACCGATGGTTTCTACTACGACTTCGATGTCGAAGAGCCGTTTACGCCCGAAGACCTCAAGGCGATCACTAAGGCGATGGATCGCATCATCCGCCAGGGGCAGCGCTTTCAGCGTCGAGTCGTCACCGAGGCTGAAGCCCGTGAAGAGCTCGCCGATGAGCCGTACAAGCTTGAACTCATCGGGCTCAAAGGGGCAGTTGCCGATGGTGATGCTGACGCAGACAACGAGTCGGTCGAGGTCGGCGGTGCCGAACTCACCATTTACGACAACGTCGATGGCAAGACCGGTGAGGTCTACTGGAAAGACCTGTGCCGCGGACCCCACCTGCCGAATACCCGCATGATCGGTAATGGTTGGTCGCTCACGCGTACCGCTGCCGCGTACTGGCGTGGTTCGGAGAAGAACAAGCAGCTCCAGCGCGTCTACGGCACGGCGTGGCCGACCAAAGACGAGCTTCGCGAGTACCAAGCACGTCAAGAAGAAGCTCTCAAGCGCGACCACCGCAAGCTCGGTGCTGAACTTGATCTGTTCTCCTTCCCCGACGAAATCGGTTCTGGCCTCGCCGTCTTCCACCCCAAGGGTGGAATCATCCGTCACGAGATGGAGAACTATTCCCGCACTCGTCACTTGCAAGAGGGCTACTCCTTCGTCAACACGCCTCACATCACTAAAGAGGCGCTGTTCGAAACTTCCGGTCACTTGGGCTGGTACAAAGATGGCATGTTCCCGCCGATGCACCTCGATGAGGCACGCAACGAGGAAGGCGAAATAACTCGTCAGGGTGCCGACTACTATCTCAAGCCCATGAACTGCCCGATGCACATCCTGATTTACAAGTCGAGTGGCCGCTCATACCGCGAGCTTCCCATGCGTCTTTTCGAGTTCGGCACCGTGTACCGCAATGAGAAGTCTGGCGTTATTCACGGCCTTACTCGGGTGCGTGGTTTGACGATGGATGATGCCCATATCTTCACGACGAAGGAGGGGATGAAGGCTGAACTCACCAACACCCTCAACTTCGTGTTGTCGCTGCTGCGCGATTACGGCCTCACTGACTTTTATCTTGAACTGTCAACGAAGGACCCGGAGAAGTACGTCGGCGACGACGACATTTGGGATGAAGCCACTCAGACCCTTGCTGAGGTTGCGGCAGAGTCAGGCCTTGAACTCGTGCCCGACCCAGGCGGAGCTGCGTTCTACGGCCCCAAGATTTCGGTCCAGGCTCGCGACGCCATCGGCCGGACGTGGCAGATGTCTACCGTGCAGCTCGACTTCAACCTTCCCGAGCGTTTCGATCTCGAGTACACGGCCGCTGATGGTTCACGTCAACGCCCCGTCATGATTCACCGTGCGCTCTTTGGTTCCATCGAGCGCTTCTTCGGTGTGCTCACTGAGCACTATGCGGGTGCGTTCCCCGTCTGGCTTTCGCCGGTACAGGTTGTCGGCATCCCCGTTGCTGAAGCGTATGAGGAGTACTTGGGCGGCGTTATCGATCAGCTCAAGGCCCTCGGCGTTCGCGCCGAGTTGGATGCGTCGAGCGAACGGATGCAGAAGAAGATCCGTACGCACACCAAATCTAAGGTTCCGTTCCAGCTCATTGCTGGTGAGCAGGATCAGGCGGCGGGTTCAGTGAGCTTCCGTTTCCGTGATGGAACTCAAGAGAACGGCATCCCGATTGCGGATGCTGTGGCACGCATTACCGAAGCGATCGCAACTCGAGCGCAGGTCTAGTTCGTGCGCGATTACGACGGTTCAGAGTTGCCGGAGGGGGAGTCGAGTAACGACTTCGCCGCAGTGCCGGATGCCTTTCAACGGCTCTGGACGCCGCATCGCATTGCTTACATTTTGGATCAGACTCAGCCTGAGAAGGATGATTGCCCGTTCTGTGTCGCGCCGACGCTGGATGATGAAAAGGCGCTGATCGTTGCGCGCGGCACTCATGCCTATGTACTGCTCAATCTTTTCCCGTACAACAGTGGTCACCTTTTAGTGTGCCCGTATCGTCACGTTGCCCTCTATGACGAGGCGACTGTTGACGAGACCGCAGAGATTGCGTCGCTCACTCAGACCGCTATGCGAGTGCTTCGCGAAACGTCGAAGTCACACGGCTTCAATATCGGGATGAATCAGGGCGCGTTGGCTGGCGCGGGTATTGCGAATCACTTGCATCAGCATGTGGTGCCTCGTTGGGCGACGGATTCTAATTTCTTTCCGATTGTTGCCGGCACGAAGGCGATTCCGCGCTTGCTCGGCGAAGTACGGGACGAGCTCGCGAAGGCGTGGCCGACGAACCACTGAGTGTAAATTGGCTGCTTTCTTTGCAGCCATCGCGACGTAGGTTGGGTAACTATGAGCGAGAAAACTTCTTCGAACGAATCGGGCACGAACCGCGTTAAGCGCGGGCTGGCAGAAATGCTCAAGGGCGGCGTCATTATGGATGTCGTCAATGCTGAGCAGGCAAAGATTGCAGAGGATGCCGGTGCAGTAGCTGTCATGGCCCTCGAGCGCGTCCCCGCCGACATTCGTTCGCAGGGCGGTGTAGCCCGAATGAGCGACCCCGATCTGATCGACGGCATTATCGAAGCGGTGTCGATTCCGGTGATGGCCAAGGCTCGTATTGGTCACTTTGTCGAGGCCCAGGTTCTTCAGGCTCTCAAGGTCGATTACATCGATGAATCCGAAGTGCTGAGTCCGGCTGACTACGTCAACCACATCGACAAGTGGAACTTTGACGTTCCCTTCGTTTGTGGCGCGACAAACCTGGGCGAAGCGCTGCGTCGCATCGCTGAGGGTGCTGCCATGATTCGCTCGAAGGGTGAAGCTGGCACCGGTGACGTTTCTGAAGCGACCAAGCACATCCGCACCATCAAGGGTCAGATCAACGAACTTCGTTCGAAGAGCGTTGACGAACTCTACGTTGCGGCAAAGGAACTTCAGGCGCCTTACGAGCTTGTTCGTGAGATTGCTGAAACAGGCAAGCTTCCCGTTGTCTTGTTCACTGCGGGTGGAGTTGCGACTCCCGCCGACGCTGCGCTCATGATGCAGCTCGGCGCCGATGGTGTCTTCGTCGGGTCCGGAATCTTCAAGTCTGGCAACCCAGCACAACGCGCGGCGGCAATCGTCAAGGCGACAACTTTCTTTGATGACCCCAGCGTTATCGCAGCAGCTTCGCGTGGGCTTGGTGAGGCCATGGTGGGCATCAATGTCTCCGACCTCGCTGCGCCGCACCGTCTCTCAGAGCGTGGCTGGTAGGTCACCGGTCGGTCAGCTTCCCATCGGGGTCCTCGCTCTTCAGGGGGATTTTCGAGAGCACCTTAATGTGCTCCAGCAGTTAGGCGAGGCTGCAGTCGCGGTCAAGACGCCTGGGCAGTTGGAGCACATTGCGGGCCTTATTATCCCGGGTGGCGAATCCAGCGTGATCGACAAGCTTTCGCGTCTTTACGGGCTCGCTGAGCCGATTAAGGCCGCTATTGCCGCGGGTCTTCCCGTGTACGGAACGTGCGCCGGGCTCATTATGCTCGCCGACACTGTGCTCGATGCAATCGAAGGTCAACAGTCTTTTGGTGGTTTGGATGTCGCGGTCAGGCGCAACGCTTTTGGCTCACAAACGGAATCCTTCGAGACAGAACTTCTCGTTCCGGAGTTGGGCGATGTCGCCGTGAGCGCTGTGTTCATTAGAGCTCCGGTTGTGGAAGCCATGGGCCCTAGTGTGCGGGCTTTGGCGACTCTGGATGACGGGCGTGTCGTCGCGGTCGAGCAGGGCTCGTTGATGGGCACTTCGTTTCATCCTGAGATGACCGGCGATACGCGTTTTCATGAGTATTTCGTCGAGCGAGTGCGTAGCCGCCGGTAGTTCCTGCATCATGGGGGAATGCAACTGTATGCAGATCATGCTCCGCGCCGGGCACGCCAACTGGCCAGTGACATCATCGCCTTGGTATTCATCGTCGCGTGGATCGCGCTTGGCGTCTGGGTCTATCAGCTGATCGCTGCCTTCCGCCAACTTGGCGTTCAGATGCAGCAGGCGGGAGCCGGATTCCGATCTACGATGGTCGAGCTGGGGGACACCCTGGGGTCTGTTCCTCTCATCGGATCGGGCATCCGCGTTCCTTTTGATGGGGCGAGTGATGCCGGAGCGACGCTCGAGAATGCAGGGCAAAGTCAGCAAGATGCCATACTTGCTACCGCTACGACCGTTGGTCTTTTCATCGCGGTCGTGCCGGTGCTTCTAATCCTGCTGGTGTGGTTGCTTCCCCGGCTTCGATTTGCCCGCCGCGCGACTGAAGCGAAACGACTTCTGAGCATGCCGGGCGGGGCGGAACTTCTTGCTCTGCGTGCGCTCTCGACTTACAAATTAGCGGACCTTGCCGAGATTTCCCCCGAGGTGGCCTCGCTGTGGAGAGCGGGAGATCCCGCCATAGTTGCGAAGCTAGCGCAACTCCAATTGCGCTCACTTGGCATTCGAAGTGCGCTTGTGGAGCAATAACGCGGGGATTCGCGCAGGCGAGGGCTGACTTGCCCGGTAGAATGGTGTTCATGTCAGGGCATTCCAAATGGGCAACTACCAAGCACAAGAAGGCGATTACTGATTCTCGCCGCGCGAAGTCATTCGCGAAACTGATCAAGAATATTGAGGTCGCCGCCAAAATCGGTGGAGCAGACCTCTCGGGCAACCCGACTCTTGTCGACGCTATTCAAAAGGCGAAGAAGACGTCGGTACCCAACGACAACATCGATCGCGCAGTCAAGCGAGGCTCCGGTCAACTGGGCGACGCGATCGAGTACCTCAACATCATGTACGAGGGTTATGGACCCAATGGCGTTGCGCTTCTTGTCGAGTGTCTCACCGACAACAAAAACCGTGCAGCAGCCGATGTTCGCACCATCATGAGCCGCAATGGAGGCTCGCTGGCAGATCCTGGCAGCGTGGCCTACAACTTTGAACGCAAGGGTGTCATCTCGATCACCAAGACCGAGGGCGTCACTGAAGACGACATCCTCCTCGCTGTGCTTGATGCGGGTGCAGAAGAGGTCAAGGACCATGGCGAAGGTTTCGAAGTAATCACCGATACCGCTCACCTGGTTGAGTCTCGCGATGCGCTCCAAGCTGCGGGAATTGACTACGACGCGTCAGAAGCCGAGTTCGTGCCTAATCTCACCATCGAAGTTGACGCAGATACGGCTCGAAAAGTTTTGCGATTGATTGAAGCACTCGAAGAGTCAGATGACGTTCAGAACATCTATTCGAACTTTGACATCACGCCTGAGGTGCAGGCCGAACTCGACGAGGACTAGTCGGTGACGCTGCGCGTCATCGGAATTGATCCCGGTCTCACGCGATGCGGCATCGGAGTAGTGGATGTCGCACCCAATCGCAGCGCAACACTCGTGCATGTCGGGGTAGTGCGTACTCCACCCGATATGGCTCTGGAAGAACGATTGCGGATTATCGGTGACGGCATCGATGCCGTCATCGCTGAGTTTGCTCCCCAACAGCTTGCTCTCGAGAGAGTGTTCGCCCAGAACAACCTCAGCACTGTCATGGGGACCGCTCAAGCGAGCGGCGTTGCGATGTACATTGCTGCACGTCGCGGGCTCACGGTAACGCTTCACACCCCAACGGAAGTGAAGCTTGCGATCACCGGATACGGCGGCGCCGAAAAGAAGCAGGTTGGCACTATGGTGGCGCGCGTACTGGGGCTCGCTGAAGCACCTAAGCCCGCTGATGCTGCGGATGCCTGCGCCTTGGCGATTTGCGGCGCCTGGAAAAGTGGGGCGGGTTTTGCGGCAGCACCGATTGCCGCCACCCCGAATCGTGAAACGACATCCGGTTCTTCGAGGCTCACGCCGGCTCAGGAGGCGTGGCGGTCAGCGGAGAAGTCGGCGGGTACTCGTAGGCTGAAGTCATGATTTCTTCCCTTCGTGGCACCGTTCTCGCCGCGGTCGGAACCTCCGTCGTTATTGAGGTTGGGGGAGTGGGTCTTTCGGTCAGTGTGACCGCTGAACACGCGCTCTCGCTTCGCGTCGGTGCAGAGACCCAGCTCAACACCGCTCTCATCGTGCGCGAAGACGATCTCTCGCTCTTTGGCTTTCGTACTTCCGATGAGCTCAACGCGTTCACTCTGTTGCGTGGAGTGACCGGGGTAGGACCTAAGAGTGCGATGGGGGTTCTTGCCGCCCTTGCTCCCGACGAAATAGCGCGAGCAGTCGCCGAAGAAAATGACTCCGCATTTCGTAAGGTCTCTGGCATCGGTCCGAAGACTGCGAAGCTCATCGTGCTAAATCTGGCCGGCAAGCTTTTTGTTACGGCTTCAGAGCGCGGTGCTCACCCTGTCGTCTCGACGCCGGTTTCCGAAAACGTGTCAATGGCGCTGCAGGGACTTGGCTGGTCAGAAAAGCTCGCCCGCCCCGCCGCTGAGGCCGCATTCCGTGAGGCCACCGACAACGAAAAGGGCGACACTCAAGCAATCCTGAGGCGCGCGCTGTTGCTGGTGGGCTCACAAACGGGCAAGGCTAGTTCCTGATGATCGATAACGACGAAGCAGCAGCCAACCCCGATGTCGAGTCAGAGGCAGAGCTCGCATTTGAAGGTGCGCTGCGGCCTAAGTCACTTGATGAGTTTGTGGGTCAGCAAAAGGTTCGAGGCCAGCTTCAGTTGCTTCTGCGTGCCGCCGCAATGCAGAACCGCACAGCGGACCATATTTTACTTGCAGGCCCTCCCGGGCTTGGAAAAACAACGCTAGCCATGATCGTTGCGCACGAGAGCAACCGCCCTCTGCGCATGTCGAGTGGGCCAGCCATTCAGCATGCCGGCGATTTGGCCGCAGTGCTGTCGTCACTACTTCCCGGCGAAGTGCTCTTCATCGATGAAATTCACCGTATGGCACGCTCCGCGGAAGAGATGCTCTACCTTGCGATGGAAGATTTTCGGATCGATATCATGGTGGGCAAGGGGGCCGGGGCAACATCCATCCCTCTCGATATCGCCCCATTCACGCTCGTTGGTGCGACAACTCGATCTGGTTTACTCCCCAACCCCTTGAGAGATCGCTTCGGATTTACGGCACATCTTGAGTTCTACGACGAACCTGAACTAGAACAAGTGCTCGTTCGAGCCGCAGCATTGCTCGATCTCGACATCAATCGCGAGGCTCTTGCGGAAATTGCAGGTCGTTGTCGTGGCACGCCACGAATCGCCAACCGACTATTACGTCGCGTGCGCGACTTTGCTCTCGTCAATGCTGTTCCGGCGTCTCGAGACGCGGTGCGTGCAGCCCTTGAGCTCTATGACGTCGACGAGCGCGGGCTTGATCGCCTCGATCGTGCGGTCATGCACACGGTTCTGAGTCGTTTTGACGGCGGTCCCGTCGGTCTCAGTACCCTTGCGGTCTCGGTCGGTGAAGAAGCGGAGACAGTCGAGTCAGTGGTTGAGCCCTTTCTCGTGCGAATTGGGCTCTTGACGCGCACACCTCGTGGCAGGGTCGCCACTCGCGCTGCCTGGGAACACTTCGGAATGGCTGACCGCAATTCGACTCTATTCAGCGATGAACTATAGTTTTACTGGCCCATAACGCGTTTCAGCTTGAGCGCCTGGCCCACAGACCCACCGAAAGGTACCTCATGGATCCTCTTTCTATTGCGATGCTCGCCATTCTTGGCGTGCTCATCTTCTTCATGTTCCGCAACAGCCGCAAGCGCAAAGCGCAAATGGCAGAGCTGCGCGATCAGATGGTTCCCGGCGTCGAAGTGATGACGAACTTCGGACTCTTCGGAACGCTCATCTCGAACGACACTGTCTCTAATTCTGCAGAGATCGAGATCAGCTCTGGCGTCATCATCAAGGTTCACAGCCAGACCCTCGCTAAGGTCGTCGTTGAGGAAGAAGCCGTCGAAGGCGCTCCTCGTTCGGTTGAGGAAGCTATGGAAATAGCTAATCGTGAAGCTGCCGAGCGCGACTCTGCGAGCGATTCTTCTGAGCCCGCGACGCAGCCTGAGTTCGGTGAGGTCACCGACACGAAGGCCACTGAGCCGACCGAGGCAAAAAAGGCGTCCGAGTAACCCACTAGTGTTGAGAGTCGTCCCTCCCGAGGGCGATTGTCCAACGGCGTGCTCTTCTGCACTGCTCTGTTAAGAAAGCTGAGTCAAATAGGTGGCTAGAACTACCCCTGTGAAAAACGCGTGGCGCGCCATTGTTTGGCTCACTGCACTCACGGTGGGGCTCTCCGTATTGATCGGTGCTGGCTCCATATTCGGAGAAGACTCCACTACCGGAGCGGCCTCTTGGACACCGAAGCTGGCTCTTGACCTCGAGGGCGGAACGCAAATCGTTCTCGCGCCTCAACTCGAGAGTGGACAGACGGTCACTGGCGAGCAGCTGTCTCAGGCCGTGTCGATCATTAGAGATCGCATCGATGCCAGCGGTGTTTCTGAAGCCGAAGTGACGACCCAGGGCGCGAGCAACGTTGTTGTGTCGATCCCGGGTCAACCGGATGAAGAGACGCTTAACCGCATCAAGTCGTCAGCAAAGCTCGAGTTCCGTCCCGTGTTGTACACCGAGGTCGCCTCTGCCGCTACTGCTGAAGAGACGCCGGAGCCCGCTGACGGGGCCGAAACGCCCGAAGGTGATGCCGCGACAGCGACTCCCGAACCAACACTAGCGACGACTCCCACTGCGACTCCGACCGATGCCAGTGACCTTAATTGGATCACTGAGGCGCTCTTCGATGACTACAGCAATTTTGACTGTGCATCCTTAGACAGCTTTAGCGTGGCCCCCACAGACGAGCCGCTCATCACGTGTGAGGCAGATGATTCGTTCAAGTACATTCTTGGTCCGGTAGAGGTCGAAGGCAGCACCATTACCGACGCCAGTAGCGGGCTGATCTCTAGTTCGCAGGGCGTCAGCACCAATCAGTGGGGTGTCTTCCCAACGTTCAACGACGAGGGAACGAAAGACGTCGCAGCGATGACGACTCGGCTATTCGGCTTCGACCAGACCGATCCGCGAAACAGATTCGCAATCGTGCTCGATGGTCGAGTGATCTCTGCTCCAACGACGCAGGGGATTATCACGGGTGGAAACCCGCAAATCTCCGGTTCCTTCACTCAGGAGACAGCAACAGTTCTTGCTGACCAACTGAAGTTCGGCGCATTGCCGATTGGCTTCGAAGTGCAGAGCGATCAGAAGATCTCCGCGACTTTGGGATCAGCTCAACTTAGTTCAGGTCTGATCGCTGGGTTGATCGGACTTCTCCTAGTCGTTATCTATTCGCTCTTCCAGTACCGCCTCCTGGGGTTGGTAACCGTCGCATCGCTCGTAGTCGCCGGGGTACTTACCTATTTGGTCATCGCTTACCTGTCCTGGCGTCATGGTTATCGTCTCTCGCTGGCAGGTGTTGCCGGTTTGATCGTGGCTATTGGTTTCACGGCCGACTCGTTCATCGTGTACTTCGAACGCATTAGGGACGAATTGCGCGATGGTCGCTCGTTGACCGGAGCCGTCGAAGCAGGCTGGAAGCGTGCGTTGCGCACGATCTTCGCGGCGAAGGCTGTCAACCTACTCTCTGCCGTTGTACTCTTCGTTCTTGCCGTTGGCAACGTTCGAGGGTTCGCGCTCACCTTGGGTTTGACCACAGTGATCGACGTGCTTGTCGTCGTGCTCTTCACGCACCCGATGCTGCAGCTGTTGGCTACTACGAAGTTCTTCGCGAGTGGACACCCCATTAGCGGCCTTGATCCGAAAGCGTTGGGCGCGGTCTACCGCGGTCGTGCACAATTCCGTACTCCGACCGCAACAAAGACCACCGCCGGGGCTAGCCGTGAAGCTGCCCGTCGCCAAACAATTGCTGAACGAAAAGCTGCTGAGATGGCGGGAACCGCCAAAGATTCCAGCTCAGATGGAAAGGAATCCTGATGGCTAGCTTCTCGAAGTTCGGCAACGACCTCTACACCGGTGAACTATCGGTCAACTTCATCGGGCGTCGCAAGGTGTGGTACCTGCTCGCGGCAATCCTCATCATTGTCTCGATTCTCGGTCCCACTCTTCGTGGTGGGTACGTATTCGGTATCGAATTCACTGGTGGCTCGCAGTTCCAAATCGACTCCGTCGAGGCGCTCAAGAGTCCTGACACCAACGCAGAAGCGCAGAAGCTTGCCACTGACACCGTCACCGGTGTCGTTGCTGACGCCGACCCAAAGATCACTATCGTTGGCACAGATTCCTTGCGAATTCAGACAGAGCAGCTTGAACCCGATGAATCGACTGCAGTCGGCGACGCTCTCGCGGGAGCGTTTTCCGTCGAGAGCGACGAAGTAGCCGCGTCGTTCGTCGGCCCATCGTGGGGTGCAGACATTACCAGTTCAGCGCTTCGAGCCCTGTTGGTGTTCATCGCCCTAGCCGCGATTATGATGGCGATCTACTTCCGCACCTGGAAGATGTCGATCGCGGCAATGATCGCGCTTCTTCACGACATCGTGATTACCGCTGGCGTTTATGGAATTTTCGGATTCGAGATCACCCCATCGGCCGTCATCGGTTTCTTGACGATCCTGGGCTTCTCGTTGTACGACACTGTTGTAGTGTTCGACAAGATTCGTGAGAACACCTCTGAAGATGGTTCTGAATCTCGGCGCACGTTCGCAGAATCGGTGAACCTCGCGGTCAATCAGACTCTCGTGCGCTCCATCAACACCGGAGTCGTAGCGGCACTTCCTGTCGCCGCGATTCTGTTCATTGGTGCGTACGTTCTAGGCGCAGGCACTTTGCGTGACATTGCGCTGGCGCTCTTTATCGGCATCGTCGTTGGTACGTACTCAACAATTTTCATTGCAGCCCCGCTCTACGCACAGTTCCGCCAGAACGAACCCGACATTCGCAACCGCACCAAACGGTTGATTGCGTCGCGTGCCGACGCGCTGGACAGCAAGTAAACAGCATGCGCGAACGGGCTTTGACACGTTCGCAGGTGACCGCGCGGCCCAGCAGCGCTGACGTCGTCACGGTGCCTTCTGCCGCCCTACAATTGTTCTAGGGGGTAGCGCATGAGTGAATCACCACAGTCGAGTGCATCGTTCCGCGCGCTACTGCCAAGAATCTTTTCACGAGCTCAGCCTGCGGGAGCGGTGGAGAACCTCCTCCGCACGGTGAAAACACATCATCCTAAAGCGAACCTCGCTCTTATCGAGCGAGCGTATGCGGCGGCTTTTCGTGCGCACGACGGTCAGAAGCGTAAGAGCGGTGAGCCCTACATCACCCACCCCGTGGCTGTTGCTCAGATTCTTGCAGAGCTGGGCATCGGTGAAAAAACAATCGCCGCTGCCCTGTTGCATGACACCGTCGAAGACACCGCGTACTCCCTGGATGAACTCAGGGTCGAGTTCGGAGACGAAATCGCCATGCTCGTTGATGGCGTCACCAAGCTAGATAAGGTGAAGTACGGCGACAGCGCACAGGCGGAAACTGTGCGCAAGATGATCGTTGCGATGTCGAAAGACATTCGTGTTCTGGTGATCAAACTTGCTGACCGTCTACACAACGCCCGCACCTGGGGGTTCGTTCCCCGTGACTCCGCTTCTCGTAAGGCGCAAGAGACGCTCGAGATATATGCGCCGCTCGCGCACCGTCTTGGTATCCAGGCGATCAAGATAGAGCTTGAAGACTTATCGTTTGCTGTGCTGCATCCCAAGATCTACGTGGAGATCGAAAGCCTAGTCACCAAACGCACTCCGATGCGGGATGAGTTCGTCAAAGAAGTAATCGCATCGGTGAGTGACGATCTCAAGAGTTCCCGCATCAAGGGCACTGTCGCCGGTAGGCCGAAGCAGTATTACTCGATCTATCAAAAAATGATCGTTCGTGGTCGTGAATTTGATGAGATTTATGATCTCGTGGGGATTCGGGTGCTGGTGAATTCAGTACGCGATTGCTATGCGGTTCTCGGTTCTATCCACGCCCGTTGGAACCCGATCCCCGGGCGCTTCAAAGACTACATCGCGACTCCTAAGTTCAACCTTTACCAGTCGCTTCACACCACCGTTATTGGCCCTCAAGGCCGTGCCGTTGAAATTCAAATTCGCACCAATGAGATGCATCATCGTGCCGAATTTGGTGTTGCGGCGCATTGGAAGTACAAGGATCGTGCTGCAGGAAAGGTTGCAGAAGCCGGCCCGGTAGACAACGACATGGCGTGGTTGGCTCACATCACCGATTGGCAGGCGGAGACATCAGACCCTGGCGAGTTTCTCGAATCATTGAGATTCGAGATCGGTGCCAAAGAGGTTTACGTGTTTACCCCACAGGGGAAGGTTATCGGTCTTCCGGCCGGCGCTACTCCGGTCGATTTTGCTTATGCCGTACACACGGAAATCGGTCATCGAACGATGGGCGCCAAGGTTAATGGCCGTCTAGTTCCCCTCGAGACCGAGCTCACGAGCGGTGAGTCGGTCGAGGTCTTTACGTCGAAGAGCCCGGACGCTGCTCCGAGTCAAGATTGGCTGAATTTTGTTAAGAGCACTCGTGCTCGCAACAAGATCCGCGCCTGGTTCACGAAAGAACGTCGCGACGAAGCCATCGAGCAGGGCAAGGATGCCATCGCGCGAGCGATGCGCAAGCAGAACATGCCTCTGCAGAAGCTGATGAGCCAAGAGTCATTCGCGGGCCTAGCGGCCACCATGCGCTATGAAGACGTGTCAGCGCTGTATGCGGCCGTCGGCGAAGGGCATGTGTCGACGCAATCGGTGATCGAAAAACTGGTGGCGTCATTAAGCTCTGGCAGCGATGAAGATGAAGGGGAGCTCACCTTCCCCGCTCAGGGAAAACTCCGACCGTATAAGCACTCGGACTCCGGAATCCTTGTTCGCGGCGCCCCCGATATTTTGGTCAAATTGGCCCGCTGTTGCACGCCGGTTCCGGGCGATGAAGTGGTCGGCTTCGTTACTCGTGGCGCTGGCGTTTCTGTGCACCGTGCGGACTGTAAGAATGTTCAGTCGCTTCTTGATGAGCCCGAACGCATGATCGAGGTTGAGTGGGCGCCGACGTCGAAGAGTCTCTTCCTCGTGCAAATTCAGGTCGAAGCATTGGACCGGGCCGGCCTCCTGTCTGACATTACGAAGGTGCTCAGCGAAACGCACGTCAACATCCTGTCAGCTACGGTCAACACCTCGACGGACCGTCTCGCCATCAGCAAGTTCGTTTTTGAAATGGGAGACACGACTCACCTCGATCGCGTACTTAACGCTGTGCGGCGCGTTGACGCTGTGTATGACGTGTATCGCGTCAACAGCGGTTAACTCGCCGTCGCGTGGGGCTGACGGCCGCAGATTGCCGCCAAGCGCTCGAGAGCGATCCGTTTCTGCGGTAAATTTCGTCGCGCGGATAACGCACTCGAGCAGGTTTCGAAATCGAGATTGCCATCTTTGAGGAGTATGGCGACGGCTGCTGACTCGCGGTCGCCAAACACCTCGCTGAATCTCGCCAAATCTATTACGGTGCGTAGCCGTGACGTCACGCTGACTCCCGAGACGGTGTCGACCTCTTCAGGGGAGATGACCACCTCGCGGAGGGCAGCATTCAAGCTGGGATGAGGGCGCGTGCGTGCCCCAATCGCGACACACAGTTGGTGGCGACGCGGGGGAGTAACTATCGCGCCCCACACCCACGCTGCGCTCATTTGCTCCGCGATGATGCGAGCATCGAGCACAACACCGAGCGCGCGTGCGCGCAAGTGAATAGTTTCGAATTCATCAATCGAACAAAAGCACTGATCGAGCGCGTAAAGCTCTCCGTCGAGGGCAGCACACTGGAGCTCTGCGAGCGGTAAATCAAGCGCGCTAAGCACGGGAGGTAAGCGTGGGGTCATAACGTCTATCGTGCAGGTGAACCCGCACGAATAGTCGGCTCAAGGGAGTTCGGTGGAGAAACTACATCCCTGTGGAGAACCCGCTACTTCAATGCGCCAAGCCATGCTTTACGGGCGTCGAGAGCATCTTGAGCAGCGGCGATCTTCTTCGCATCGCCCGTAGCCTGCGCTTTAGCGAGTTCGGCTTCAAGCTTCGCGATTGCTTCATTGAGCTGGCCCAAGAAACCGTCGGAGCGTTCTTGTCGTTCCGGGTTGCTCTTGTTCCAGTGATCCTCATCGAGCTTGCGCACAGCAGTTTCAATTTTGCGCAGTCGTTCTTCGGCAACTTTGATCTTGTCTCGCGGAACTTTGCCGATCTCGTCCCAACGCTGTTGAATCGAGAGGAGCGACTTCTTTGCCTGAGACCTGTCGGTCGCCGTGAGCAGTGGTTCGGCTTCCTCAAGGAGCGCCTTCTTGAGCTCCCAGTTCGCGGTGAACTCCACATTGTCTTGAGCATCGATTTCAGATTTTGCAGCGTAGAGAGCATCTCCGGCTTGCTTGAACTTCGCCCACAACGCATCGTCGAACTTCTTTCCGGCGCGACCAGCAGCCTTCCACCGGTCGAGCAGACGACGGTACGTCGGGATGCCATCGACACCTTGTGAGATAAGGGCTTCGGCCTCATCGACTAGGGATTGCTTCTCAGCGCGTGCCTGCTTGTGGGCAGAGTCAAGTTCGGCAAAGAATGCACGACGGTGAGTGTCGATCGTGCTTCTGGCGGCACGGAATCTCTTCCACAGTTCGTTGGCTTCAGCTTTCGGAAGTCGAGGGCCGTCTGCCTGATGGGCCTTCCAGCGCGCGAAAATATCGTCGACCTGAGCGGTGACCTGTTTCCACTGCGCTTTTGCAGGGTCGGCGGCGGCTAGCGTTTCAGCCTCAACGACCAACGCCGTGCGGATGGCGACTGCCTCGCCGAGCGCAATCTTCGCTTCTTCGCTCTGTTTCTCGGTGAGTTTGGAAACTGAACCGCCAAGGGCTTCGACGCGCGTACTGAGCGCTGCAAGGTCGCCAACAGCATTAGCGGTCGCAATGGACTCGTTGAGCGTGCTGATCGCCTTAGCGACGTCGGCTGCTGGTGCACCGTTCTTGACGCGCTGCTCCAGAAGCGTCACCTGGCCTGCTAGCTCGTGAAATTTGCGGGTGAAGTAGGCCAAAGCTTCTTCGGGCGTTCCGTCGGGGTATTGACCGACGGCACGTTCGCCTGCTGCTTCGCGTACAAAGACGGTACCCGTCTCGTCGACGCGTCCCCACTCGTTTTGATCCTGTGTAGCCAATTACTTCACCTTGCTGCTCATGCCGGAAGCCGCTGCCCGGGTGAACCCAAGCTTAGGACAACCACGCTTACGGTCGTTGACGCTGTTACTGGATCGTGAACCCCGTGATGCTTGTGGCAATCACCGGGGCCCCATCTTCGGCATCATCCACGACGCCACCAGAGATGATCTCGGATTCCAAAGCATCGAGACCAGAAACGACCGTGCCGACAATGCTGTAGCCGCCGGCGGTGTCGTCAGGAATAATCGCATCCTCAAACACGATGAAAAACTGTCGTCCGTTAGAAAAGGCGTTGTTGCCGGTGCGAGCCATCGCGATAGTTCCCGCGGGGTAGAACCCACCGGTGCCGGCGTTCTCTACGGGCCCGTAGGCGTAGTCGGGGTCGCTGGCGCCTGTGCCGTCGAGCGAGCCACATTGGATCAGGCCAGCGTTGTCGGTTTTGACGACGCGGTGGCAAGTCGTTCCGCTGTAGTAGTCAGACGCAATGGAGTCGACAATCGACGCGACGGCTTGAGGGGCAGCGGCGCCATCGAGTTCAATTCCCAGAGCGACGTCGTTGAGCGTCAGCTCGCCAGTCCAGCTGCGGTTCTCAGAGGTCGAGGCATCCGGCACATCACCGATGTTCTCCTGGGCCGGAGCGGATGCTGAGGGATCCGGCGTAAACGATGGTGCTGGTTCCGGTGTTCCCGGACCAGCGGAGAAGTAAAAGACTTGAGCCGTCGCAACCAGCGCGATGATGACGATGCCGACGCTGACCGCAAGAATGTTGTCGCGCCTACGTCGCACGAGCGTGTTCTCGTGAACCGTGTTGCGAGCAGAGTAGTGGCGCAGGCGTTCCCGAGCGTCTCGTTGCTCACGTGAATGCTTCTTGCTGGATGCCACCATTACTCCTTGAAGAATTGCGAATTTCGCCGCTGTCGTAGGAACGCCACACTGAACCTTACGGTCTCGTGCGAATCTCGACCAAACGCCACGGCGTTGGAGCGCTCAACGACCGCCGTGCGCTTTCGAACACTTCGGGCGATTACGATTGACTTATGGACGCTTCCGCACCTCTTCATAGCGGGGCTACGCCACTGGCAGTGCGCATGCGTCCGCTGGAACTCGACGAGATTGTCGGGCAAAAGCATTTGCTGCAGCGCGGGTCGCCGTTGATGACCCTCGCCTCGGACGCCGGCGGCAGCCACGGTTCGGCATCCATTATTTTGTGGGGCCCTCCCGGAACCGGTAAGACGACGATAGCCAAGGCGATCGCGCGCGGTTCGCAAAGAAAGTTTGTTGAGCTCTCTGCGGTGACCGCCGGCGTAAGAGACGTACGTCAAACCATTGAGGAGGCGCTCACCGCGCGGGATCTCTACGGGGTTTCGACGGTGCTCTTTCTTGACGAAATCCACCGGTTTAGCAAGGCCCAACAGGATGCGCTGTTACCTGGTGTCGAAAACGGCTGGATCATCTTGATCGCGGCCACGACCGAAAACCCCTCGTTCTCGGTAATCTCTCCGCTACTTTCCCGCTCACTTCTCTTGACGCTCAATCAACTCGACGACGATGATCTGGGGGAGTTGGTCGACCGCGCGGTCACTGACCCGCGTGGGTTGAAGGGCGCTGTCGTACTCGAGCCAGAAGCGCGATCACTACTCGTTCGGTTGTCATCAGGTGACGCGCGGCGTGCGTTGACAGCTCTCGAAGCATCGGCGGTTTCTGCCTCAAACGATGACGATGCACCATCGCCAGCCGTGGTCACTGCCGAACACGTTGCGAATGCGGTCGATCGAGCGCTTTTGAGATACGACCGGCAAGGCGATGAGCACTACGACGTCATCAGCGCGTTTATCAAATCTGTTCGGGGCTCTGACGTCGACGCCGCGATTCACTATCTTGCGAGGATGATCGAGGCTGGCGAAGATCCGCGATTCATAGCGCGGCGAATCATTATTAGTGCGGCGGAGGACGTCGGCGTGGCCGATCCACAAGCTCTCGTCATTGCCGTGGCGGCAGCGGATGCAGTGCAAATGATCGGAATGCCTGAAGGGCGTATCCCGTTGGCAGAGGCCGTGGTCTATCTGGCAACGGCACCGAAGTCGAATGCGGCCTATGTGGCATTGGACGCGGCGATTGCGGATGTACGTGCAGGCAAGATCGGCCGAGTGCCGAAACCCCTTCGTGATGCACATTACCCCGGAGCAAAGCGTCTTGGTCACGGCAAGGGCTACCGTTACTCGCACGATTCGGAGTTTGGTGTCGTTGAGCAGCAGTACCTACCCGACGTGCTGAAAGGCACCGAGTACTACACCCCAACTAACAACGGAAACGAGCGTGAGGTGTCCGCGCGTTTAGCCAAACTGCGCGAAATTATCCACGGAGACTAATGGCGTTACTGGCGAGAGTTGATTAGGTGTGGCGGTTCGTGCGGCGACAAGGTTCTGCGTGTTAGAGTTATGCGTCCCATCGATACGGTTTCTGCGCGCGGCTGCAATGAAACCGGGTATCGCGGAGCAAGGTCTGTAGCCGACCAGTCTCCATTGGGCCATCCCTCTACTTTCTTCTGGTGTGTTGTGTACGCGCGTTCGCGTGCGAGTAATCACCGGAGTGTTCTTACTTGAATCAATCGAAAAGGATCTTGTGTCTACTAAGTCACGTACCCGCAGCAAGACACGCCTGTCGCGCGCTCTGGGCATTGCCCTTACGCCGAAGGCGGCAAAGTACCTCGAAAAGCGTCCCTATGCTCCGGGTGAGCACGGCCGCACCAAGCGCAAGCAGGACAGTGACTATGCTGTTCGTCTTCGCGAGAAGCAGCGTCTACGGGCCCAGTACGGAATCCGTGAAGCTCAGCTGAAGATTCAGTTCGAAGAGGCTCGCAAGACCGCCGGTCTGACCGGTGAGAACTTGGTTGAGCAGCTCGAAATGCGTCTCGACGCTCTGCTCGTTCGTTCGGCAATCGCTCGCACGACCGCTCAGGCTCGTCAGATGATTGTCCACCGCCACATCTTGGTTGATGGCCAGCTCGTCGACCGTCCGTCGTTCCGCGTCAAGCCGGGACAGCTCATGCACGTCAAGGCTCGCAGCGAGGGCATGGAAATCTTCCAGGTCGCCGCCGCTGGTGGACACGTGGATGTTCTTCCTAAGACTCCTGGTTACCTCGAAGTTGAAATCGACAAGCTGCAGGCACGTCTCGTACGTCGTCCGAAGCGCGCCGAGGTCCCCGTGACCTGTGAAGTTCAGCTCGTTGTTGAGTACTACGCAGCACGCTAACTTACGTTGAGAGGGCCGGGGCTTATGCCTCGGCCCTTTTTCGCGTTCGGAGGCAGCACGTCTGTTTGTCGAATAACGTGTAACCATCCCTTTTTTGAGACTGATCGGAGTTGCCATGACTGGCGGAGATATCGCAGGGCTCATTGCCGCAGGAGTATTCGCAGTTCTCGTCGGATTGCTGGCAATCCCCTTGCTCAAGCTGGGGCGAGTGTTTGACGAAACTAGTACGGCTATCCGTGGCGTGAGCGACAATCTTGACCCCATGCTCACGGAGGCAACGGTCACCATCTCTGAGACCAACCGCCAACTGGCGCGGGTCGATGCGATCACGCGCAATGTTGAAGAAACAACAGGCAACGTCTCGGCCTTAGTCGCGCTTGCCGCAGCGACGGTCGGTGGACCATTGATCAAGATTGCCGGCCTTAGTGCCGGAGTGCGCGCAGCGCTACTGAGCATCCGCCCGAAGCGCCGTCGCTGAGGCACTCGCACCGCCTAAGCTAGTACGGTTCCTAATATCGCCATCGCATCCCAATCTGAAGGAGAAATTATGAAAGGCGCAGTTCTTTTCGTTGTAGGCATTGCTGTCGGTTTCGTGGCAGCACATCAGGTCGCCAAGACCCCAGAAGGCCAGCAGTTCTTCTCAGACATTGACACTAAAGCTCGCGAGTTTACGGGTGCCGTCGTCGATGGATATCGTGAACGTGAAGCAGAGCTTCGCGCAGCAGTTGGCGACGCCGAAGACGCGCTCTCTGACTTTTCGCAGCGTAACAAGTAAAACAATCAGGGCCCTCGGGCCGCATTATTGAGTTCCCGGGGATCCCATGCAGACCGCAGACATTCAGAACCGTTGGTTGACCTATTTTGGTGAGCGTGGTCACACCATCGTTCCTTCGGCATCGCTCGTCAGCGATGACCCGACATTGTTGTTTACCGTCGCCGGTATGGTTCCCTTCGTGCCGTATCTCACGGGTTTGGTCCCGGCACCGTTCGATCGTGCCACCAGCGTGCAGAAGTGCATCCGAACCCTTGATATTGAAGAAGTAGGCAAGACTCCTCGTCACGGAACGTTTTTCCAGATGAACGGAAACTTCTCGTTCGGTGACTACTTCAAGAAAGAAGCAATTCAATTTGCTTGGGAGTTCTTGACTCTGCCTGAAGCCGACGGTGGCCTCGGGTTCCGACCAGAAGACCTCTGGGTCACCGTCTACGAAGACGATGATGATGCGGTCGCATATTGGAAAGAAACCGCAGGACTACCCGACGAGCGGATTCAGCGACTGGGCATGGACAGCAACTACTGGTCCACCGGACAGCCAGGTCCCGCAGGTCCATGCTCCGAAATTTTCTTCGATCGTGGACCGGCCTACGGCGCCGATGGTGGGCCGGCAACAGACGACGACCGCTATGTCGAAATCTGGAACCTCGTATTTATGCAGTACCTCCGCGGCGAGGGCAAGGGAAAAGATTTCTCAATCCTCGGCGAACTCCCGAAGCAGAACATCGACACCGGCATGGGGCTAGAGCGCGTTGCGTTCCTCAAGCAGGGCGTCGAAAACATGTACGAGATTGATCAGGTTCGTCCCGTTCTCGACAAAGCGGCCGAACTTTCTGGTCGCACGTACGGTGCTGATCATGAAGCGGATGTGCGACTTCGCGTCGTGGCCGACCACGTCCGCTCCAGCCTCATGCTTATTGCTGACGGTGTGACGCCAAGCAACGAAGGGCGTGGCTATGTTCTGCGCCGTCTCCTCCGTCGTGCAGTGCGGGCAATGCGTCTGCTCGGCGTCGAAGGTGCAACCTTTGCCGCCTTGTTCCCAGAGTCACGGGATGCGATGAAAGCCGCCTACCCCGAAGTAGAAAAAGACTACGACCGCATCTCTCGTATTGTGCTTGCCGAAGAAGACGTCTTCATGCGCACACTCGCCAGCGGCACTACGATCCTCGATACAGCAGTCGAAAACACCAAGAAGTCTGGCGCATCAGAACTGCCAAGCGACACAGCGTTCCTGCTGCACGACACCTTCGGATTCCCGATTGACCTCACGCTGGAAATGGCGGCAGAGGCCGGACTTTCCGTAGACCGCGAAGCATTCGACACGCTGATGAAACAGCAGCGAGATCGAGCCAAAGCAGACGCCGGATCGAAGAAGCAATTCTTAGCCGATCTGTCCGTCTACGGTGCCTTCCGCGCTCTTGGCGAAACGACCTTCACCGGATACGAGAACCTCGAAACCGACTCGAGCGTGATCGGAATCATCGTTGATGGTATTTCAGTGCCGCGTGCGATATCCGGTCAGATCGCTGAGATCATTCTTGCTGAAACCTCGCTCTACGCAGAATCTGGCGGTCAAGAAGCCGACGCTGGTGCAATCGTTGGTGCGAGCTACCACCTCGAAGTTCTCGACGTACAGCGCCCCGTAAAGGGACTCATCAGCCACAAAGTCCAAGTCACTGCTGGCGAAGTAGGAGTCGGAGATGCGGCGACTGCGCTTGTCGATGCTCAATGGCGTCGAGGGGCAACTCAAGCGCACTCGGCGACCCACGTCATCCATGCTGCGTTGCGCCAGATTCTGGGCCAAGATGCCCACCAGTCGGGCTCGTACAACAAAGCTGGCTACATGCGATTGGACTTCTCGTGGTCGCAAGCACTTTCTCTTGAGACTAAGTCTGAGATTGAAGAAGTTGCCAACACTGCAGTGCGCGACAACCTCGAAGTAACTACCCGGATCATGGCGCTCGATGACGCCAAAGACTTGGGCGCAATGGCCCTCTTCGGCGAAAAGTATGGCGACACTGTTCGCGTTGTCGACATTGGTGGGCCCTGGTCGCTCGAGCTCTGTGCAGGCACGCACGTTGGTCGTTCCTCGGAGATCGGTTTAATTTCGTTGGTCGGGGAGTCATCAGTCGGCTCATCGAACCGCCGAATTGAGTCGTTGGTTGGCATGAACGCCTTCCGCAGCTTTGCTGCAGAACGAGCCATCGTTTCTGAGCTGACCACGAATTTGAAGACACCGCGCGAGCAACTGCCAGACAGAATCGCCGAGTTAATGGCGAACCTCAAGGCAGCCGAGCGCAAGATTGCTCAGCTCGAAGCTGGCCAGCTGTCGCAACGTGTACCTGCTCTGGTCGAAACGGCCACAGTGTTTGGTCCCGTGAAAGCAGTGATCGAGAATGTTGGCGAATTGCCGTCTACCGATGACTTGCGTGGGCTTGTGCAGGCAGTGCGTGAACGACTCGGCTCAGAAGCAGCTGTCGTGGCCCTCGCTGCAACGATCGGTGAAAAACCGGCCGTGATCGTTGCGACGAATGATGCTTCTCGCGCTCACGGTTTCGCGGCAGGGGCATTAGCTAAGGCTGCTGCTGGGGTGCTTGGCGGTGGCGGTGGCGGTAAGCCGGACATCGCTCAGGGCGGTGGCGCCAACCCCGCCGCTATTCCCGATGCGCTAGCGCTTATTTCGTCGACCCTGTCAGCGTAACGAATGCGCACGGGCACGCGACTCGGCGTGGATGTCGGCAAGGTTCGGGTTGGGGTCGCGCGCAGCGACCCTCACGGGATGCTTGCCACCCCCGTCGCGACGGTACAGCGCGCGAGTCGAAGCGTTCAAAAAGTGATCGCCCTCGCTGTGGAGTGCGACGCTGTGGAATTTGTGGTTGGGCTCCCGATCGCACTTTCAGGGAGGGATACTGCCTCGACTGCTGATGCGCGTGAGTTCGCCCAACAACTAGCGGACAAATCAGCAGTGCCCGTACGTCTGGTCGACGAGCGAATGACAACGATGAGCGCGAACACAGCGTTGCGGGCATCCGGTCGAACTGCAAAGAACTCTCGCTCGGTGGTCGATCAGGTTGCCGCCGTTATAATTCTGCAACACGCCCTCGACTTTGAGCGCTCGGCAGCTAGGCCGCCGGGAGAGCTAGTCGAACCGACGCTAGGATCCTGACTATGGCAGATGAACCGAACTGGGAAGACATCTTCAATGATGACTCCAGCGAAAGTGCACCAAAGTCTGCCCGCGCTGCAGCGGCCCACGGAACCGAGCGCGCTGAGAGCGCTGACGTCGAAAGAGCTGACACGGTGAGTGCCGACGCTCAGACCGCGGACACTGCGGTATCAGGCGCAGCAGTCGCCCCGACCGGTGAGCAACCGATGACGCGCCGCGAAGCACGTGCGGCTCACGGCTCTCCCGCTGCGCGATCGAGCCAGAGCTCGACCGCAGTCGACGCGGACTCAACGGAACCGCGCCCGCCCCGCCGCAAACGACGGTGGTGGCTCATCATCGGGCTGCCCATCTTACTTATCGCCCTCGCCGGCGCAGCGGTAGCTACCTATGCCTGGGTGAATTACGAAGAGAAGATCCGCGAAGTGTTGGGGTGGGAGCTGCCCAATGACTTCGAGGGCGCGGGAAACGGCGAAGAAGTGATCGTCACCGTGAATTCGGGTGACATCGGTTCTGACATCGCGCGAACCCTGAACGTTGCCGGCGTCACACTGACATTCGATGCGTTCTACGATCTTCTGCTTGTCCAAGAAACTGACCCCGCATTCTTCCCAGGCAACTACTCGCTCCAGAAAGAAATGAGTGCCCAGTCAGCTCTCGATGCGCTTCTCGATCCCGAGAACAAAGTGACCGACAGGCTCCTCATCACTGAGGGAACCACCTTGCCCGACGCCTTGGAGATCATCTCCCAGACAACGGGAATCGCCCTAGCCGAGCTGCAAACAGCATCCGCCGATCTCGCGCACTTCGGGCTTCCCGCCGAAGCGATCAGTCTTGAGGGCTACCTGTTTCCGGCAACCTACGAAATCGACGGTAGTCAAGACCCCTATGTCGTGCTCGATCTCATGGTCAACACGATGTACGAAAAGTTGGATGCCGCTGGTGTAGCGGTGGAGGACCGCTATCGAATACTGACGATGGCCGCCCTCGTGCAACGTGAAGCTGGCCCCAACACCGATGATTTTTACAAGATCGCGCGCGTGTTCTACAACAGGCTCGACCAAGGAATACTCCTTCAGTCTGACGCTACCGTTGCGTACGGCACGGGAAATCTGCACACGGTATGGACAACCGATAGCGAACGCGCCGATGCAAGCAATCCCTACAACACGTACGCGAATCCCGGTTTACCAGTTGGCCCAATTGGGCTTCCTGGCGAACTGGCCATCGACGCCGCGATTAACCCTGTCGCGGGGGACTGGCTTTTCTTCGTGCCGATCAACCTGGCAACGGGGGAAACAGTTTTTACCACCAATGTTGACGACCACGAAGCAGCAGCTCAACAACTGCGTGATTGGTGCGCCGAAAGTGAAGAGAATGGCAGCTATTGCTAGAGAGTTCCGGCTTGCCCGCCGTGCCGCCTGAGCGCTCGAAGCTCGCTGTTCTTGGTTCCCCGATCTCTCACTCGCTGAGCCCCAGGATTCACCGAGCGGCCTATGCAACGCTGGGTTATGACTGGGAGTACGACGCGATTGAACTCACGGGGGAGTCTCTGCCAGCATTCCTCAGCGCTCTTGACGGGCGCTGGCGAGGTCTTTCCTTGACCATGCCGCTTAAACGAGATGTTGTACCCCTGCTCGACTGGGTCGATCCTCTCGTCGAACTCGTGGGTGGCGCGAACACCGTCGTGATTTCCGATCACGGCTTTCGCGGTTACAACACTGATGTCGAAGGGGCAATGCGCAGCTTTCTCGATGCGGGGTTGTCGAGTTTGGAGTCGGTGTGGATTCTTGGAGCTGGTGCCACAGCGGCATCCTTGCTGGTGGCATCGGTTCGATTAGGCGCATCGAAGATTGAGATATTTGCCCGTACGCCGGCAAAAGCAGAGCCGTTGAAAGCGCTCGGTGAGTCGCTCGGTGCGCAGGTTGTGCTGCGGCAGTGGAAAGAAGCACCGTCGTCGGATGAGATTCCGTCGGCGGTCATCACAACTGTTCCGGGCGGAGCACTGAATGTGGAATTTGACGAGAGCGTACGAACCGCAGCGGTACTCTTCGATGTCGCGTATGACCCGTGGCCCAGCGAAATTGCTAAGAGTTGGCTGGCCGTCAGCGGCACCGTGATTTCTGGTCATGACTTGCTCATCAATCAAGCCATTGCTCAAGTGCGAATCTTCGCCGCCGGCACTCCAGATCTGCCGCTCAGTCGGGAGGCTGACGCAATTGATGCCATGCGGGAAGCAATCGAGTCGTCGCTCGAGCACGAAGACTTCTAAAGGGATTGTTCCGGCGCGCGCGAGTGGTGACCGGGCCTTGCTCGGGTAAAAACAGGCACCCGCGTGTGTGGGAGGATTGACGCATGCTTCGATGGTTAACGGCCGGTGAATCTCACGGCCCCGAATTGGTCGCAATTCTTGAGGGGATGCCTTCGGGCGTGCCCATTTCCCCTGAACAGATTCAGGCCGATCTAGTGCGTCGTACGCTCGGTTATGGCCGTGGTGCCCGCATGAAGTTCGAGCAGGATGAGCTGACGCTGAGCGCGGGAATTCGTTTCGGTGCCACCATGGGCAGCCCCATTGCGTTGCGCATCGGAAACACCGAATGGCCTCGTTGGGTAGACGTGATGAGTCCCGTGCCGGTCGACCCGGAGACCCTTCCCAAGGGCCGCGGTGCCGCTTTGACACGGCCACGCCCCGGCCACGCCGACCTCACGGGAATGCAAAAGTATGACTTCTTAGAATCCCGCAACGTGCTTGAACGCGCCAGCGCCCGTGAGACTGCGGCGCGTGTTGCTCTCGGTGCTGTCGCTCGTGCATTCCTGGATGGTCTCGGCATTCACCTTGTTAGCCACACCCTGTCGATCGGGACCGTGCGCGTTCCAGACGGCAGCGCAGTGCCAACCCCTGGTGATGTGGCAACACTCGACGCGGACCTGCTTCGCTGTTTCGACCCCGAAACGTCAGAGCGCATGGTGGCGGAAGTCGACCTGGCCCATGAAGATGGCGACACTCTTGGAGGCGTGGTTGAGGTTCTTGCCTACGGGCAACCTCCCGGGCTCGGTTCGTATACCCACTGGGATCGTCGACTTGACTCGCAGCTCTCAGCTGCGCTTATGGGCATTCAGGCGATCAAGGGTGTGGAAGTTGGAGACGGCTTCGAAACTGCGGTCCGCCGCGGTTCGGTAGCACACGACGAACTCGTGCATTCTCCTGACGGCATCTCGCGCGAGAGCGATCGTGCAGGCGGCATTGAGGGCGGAATGACGACCGGCACAGTGCTTCGTGTGCGTGCCGCGATGAAACCGATTTCGACCGTTCCTCGAGCGCTGCGCACGGTCGATATCGCGACTGGTGAAGCGGCGGTTGCGCATCACCAGCGTTCCGATGTGTGTGCTGTCCCCGCTGCCGGTGTTGTGGCGGAAGCGATGGTTGCGCTTACCCTCGCAAACTCAGTTCTTGAAAAATTCGGGGGTGATTCGCTTGGCGAAACCAAACGAAACCTCGAGTCGTATGTGGCGGCCATCCCGGACGCACTGCAGACAACGCGGGCTACCTATGCTCAATGATGGCGGAGCGATCGTTGTCATTATTGGGGCGCCTGGTTCGGGAAAAACCAAAGTCGGTAAGCGACTAGCCAAGATTCTCGATGTGCCGCTGATCGACACGGACAAGGTCGTGGTCGCCTCGCACGGTCCCATCCCTGAGCTCTTTACCGAGTTCGGCGAAGAATACTTTCGGGAGAGAGAACGCGAGGCTGTAGCCAACGCTCTCCTCGAACCCGCGGTCGTCACGCTCGGCGGGGGAGCAGTGCTTGACCTCAACACGCGTGCAGACCTTGCGTCGCACCGGGTTGTGCAATTGACCATGTCGAAAACAGCTGCTCGACTCCGCATTGCGGGTACTAAACGGCCCCTCGCCAAGAACGCCGATGAATGGGCGAAGCTGGTGGAGGCGCGTCAGCCGATCTATGACGAGCTCTCGTTGCTCACTATTGATACCTCACTAAAGCCTATGGAAAAAGTCGCGCGTGAGATCGCCGACTGGTTGGGAACCCAACAACAATGACGGAAACTACGATTATCCCGGTCGACGGCACGAACCCCTACGATGTTCTGATCGGGCGAGGGCTGCTGCCACAACTGGCCGAACAGCTTGGTCCGCGAGTAGCAAAGGTCTTGATTATTCACGCCCCCACGCTGGGAGCGCGAGCGAATGCACTGAGGGAATCTCTGTCGGAGAAGTACGAAGTGCTCTTGGCCGAAATTCCGGATGCCGAAGATGCCAAACGCATCGAGGTGGCGGCATTCTGTTGGCAAATCATGGGCCAGACCGACTTCACGCGCACGGATGCCGTGATTGGCTTCGGTGGCGGCGCGGCGACCGACCTCGCGGGATTCGTCGCCGCGACGTGGTTGCGCGGCGTTAAGCTCATTCAGTGCCCCACGAGCGTGGCCGGAATGGTCGACGCCGCGGTGGGAGGTAAGACGGGCATCAATACGGCTGAGGGTAAAAACCTTGTCGGCGCGTTTTATGCCCCTAGTGCCGTTGTGGCCGACTTCGATGTGTTGGAGGACCTTCCGCGCAACGAAATCCTGGCGGGGTTCGCAGAGATCGTGAAGTGTGGTTTCATCGGTGAACCTGAAATCCTCGACATCATCGAAGCAGATGTCGACAAGGTAATCGACCCGCACTCCGACGAGTTTCGGCGAGTTGTTGAACTGTCGATCGCCCTTAAGGCCCGCGTAGTTGGAGTCGACCTCACTGATCAGGGACCGCGTGAAGCCCTGAACTATGGTCATACGCTGGGGCATGCAATTGAGCATGCTGAGCGTTACCGCTGGCGCCACGGCGCCGCAGTGTCCGTCGGCATGGTGTTCGCCGCGGAGCTAGCCCACCTTGCAGGCTCGTTGAGCTCAGAAGTGGTCGATCGACACCGCAGTATCTTGCAGTCGCTGAGTTTGCCTATTGATTACCCCCTCGGCCGCTGGAATACTCTGCTGGCGACGATGCAGCGTGACAAGAAGGCTCGTGCGGGCATGATTCGTTTTGTCGTTCTCGATTCGATTGGTCACACGTCAATGCTGAACGGACCAGACGAAGCGATGCTGTACTCGGCTTATCAAGAAGTCGGGGTCTAGCGGGCACGCGCCTCGCTAGAGTGGAGCGGTGACTACAGTATTTGTCCTCAACGGACCCAACCTCGGCCGGCTGGGAAGCAGAGAGCCTGATGTTTATGGCGGAGGTACGCTCGTCGATCTTCAGGCTACTCTCGAAGCCCACGCCGCTGAGGTGCACGACATTGCCGCTCTGACCGTCGATTTTCGGCAGACCGACAACGAAGCGGAACTGATTTCGTGGCTACACGAAGCTGTTGACTCCGCATCGCCGGTGATTATGAATCCTGCTGCCTTTACGCACTACTCCTACGCGTTGCGGGATGCGGCGGCTCAGGTCAGCGGAGCAGGAATCCCGCTTATTGAGGTGCACATTACGAATCCGCACGCTCGCGAGGAATTTCGGCACACGAGCGTGATTTCGGGAGTTGCCACCGGCGTGATCGCCGGATTCGGCTTCGATTCGTACATTCTCGCTCTCGACGCGATTGCTCGTCGACTCAGTTAGACTCGAACGTCGCATTTGTCGCTTCCGCGATTTTATTGCGCTTTTGCTCGTTAACAGAAACGGATTGTACGCATGGCCTCTACCGCTGACATCAGGAACGGCGTCGTTCTCAACATGGACGGTGGATTGTGGACCGTTATCGAGTTCCAACACGTCAAACCCGGCAAGGGTGGTGCGTTTGTTCGCACCAAAGTAAAGAACGTTCGCTCGGGTAAGACTGTCGACCGCACCTTCAACGCTGGCGCGAAGATCGAAACCGAAACCGTCGACCGCTCAGAATTTCAGTACCTATACAAGGATCTTGAAAACTTCGTGTTTATGAACACGAGTGACTACGACCAAATCACGTTGAGCGCTGAAGCGGTTGGCGATGCTGTCAACTTCATGCTTGAGAACCAAAACGTTGTAATTGCACTCCACAACGGTGAGCCTCTTTATGTAGAGCTTCCGGCTTCCGTTGTTTTGGAGATCACCTACACCGAGCCAGGACTGCAGGGAGACCGTTCGACCGGTGGTAGCAAGCCTGCGACCGTAGAAACTGGCTACGAGATCCAGGTTCCGTTGTTCCTTGAACAGGGCACGAAGGTCAAAGTTGATACCCGCGATGGCGGCTACCTCGGTCGCGTGAACGACTAAATGGGGGCACGCAGCAAGGCGCGCAAGCGCGCGCTTGACCTTATGTATGGTGCCGACGTTCGTGGCGAAAGCATTAACGTCGCACTGGCCGCTGAGTCGTCGCGAGCAATGAATGATCCCGCCCGGGCGACCTCATGGGCCTACGCTCAGCAAGTTGTTCTTGGTATTACGGAACATGGCGACGAGATCGATGAACTCATCGAAACGTATTCGCAGGGCTGGCCACTCAACCGGATGCCAGCGGTAGACCGAGCTCTACTGCGCATTGGTTTGTGGGAGATTTTGTATAACGACGAGATCCCCACCGGTGTCGCGATTTCTGAAGCGGTTGAATCCGCCAAGATTCATTCCACCGAAGATTCGGCGGGGTTTATCAACGGGTTGCTCGGCCGGATTGCCGCCAGCAACGAATAGTTTTTCTTATGTGACGTAGCGTTACGCGGTTGCGTGACGCTACGTTACGTTCTCAATAGCCATCGCGTTGGTGAAGTTCTAGCGTTCAGGGATGAGTTCTTCATCCCTGCGCCGCACCACGGCCGCTGACGCGCTGTCGGTGTCTATCCGTGATCTTTCACGGAGTTTTGGCGACCGCCATGTTCTGCGTGCGGTTGATCTCGAGATCACTGCCGGGGAAATTGTTGCGCTCATTGGCCCTTCGGGTTGTGGCAAGTCGACACTGTTGCGGCACATTGGCGGGCTGGATTCCCCTTCCGGCGGTGCGATCGACATCGGGGGAGAACCCGTAGTTGGTCTCGATGCGCGGTCGGCGGTCGCTTTTCAGGAGCCACGACTTCTGCCGTGGCGTTCCATAACGCGCAATGTCGAAGTCGGGCTGCCGCGGGGCAAACGTAAGGGCGATGATCGTGGTCGAGTCGCCGGCCTCCTCGAGCTGGTGAAGCTCACTGAGTCAGCTCATTTGCGCCCCCGAGAGATTTCGGGCGGCATGGCTCAGCGAGTGTCGCTCGCCCGGGCGCTGGCGCGACGACCGGGAGTGCTCCTGCTCGACGAACCGTTCGGGGCTCTGGATGCGCTGACACGGCTGGCAATGCAAGATCTCTTGCTTGAGCTCCATGCTGCAGAGCCAGCGACGATCGTCATCGTCACTCATGACGTCGACGAAGCGCTCTACCTTGCCGATCGGGTGATTCTTCTTGGGTCGCCTAAGGGACAGCCAGCCGCTGAACCGGCGAGCATTCTCTCCACGGTTTCCGTGCCTGGCGTTCGCCCCCGTGACAGGGGCAGCAGCGATCTCGCAGAACTGCGTGTCGAGCTGCTTGACGGCCTCGGCGTTCCTACCCACCACCTCTCAACTCACTGACGGAAGACACTATGACTACCAAATCTCTTATTGCTGCCGCCGCCGGCGTAGTTGCGCTCGCTCTTGGCCTCTCCGGATGCGTTGCGGGAGAAGGGTCATCTCTCGCCCCTGATACCGCGGTAGATTCGGGCAGCTGGAGCAGTGACCAGCTCACCGTCGACTTCGCGACGTACAACCCGCTCAGCCTCATTATCAAGAACGAAGGTTGGTTAGAAGACACTCTTGGCGACGATGTTGCTGTGACGTGGATTCAGTCCTCTGGGTCGGCAGCAGCGAATGATGCGCTTCGTTCGGGGTCGATCGATGTCGGTTCCACTGCCGGCTCTGCCGCACTGCTGGTGCGCGCTAACGGGTCGCCCATTAAGACGATTGATATCTACTCCCAGCCGAACTGGTCGGCGATTGTTGTTGCGGCAGATTCGCCAATCCAGTCGGCGGCAGATCTTCGCGGCAAGAATATCGCTGCAAATGCGGGCACTGATCCGTACTTCTTTTTGCTTCAAACACTTGCCGAGGCAGGCATCGGTCTCGACGAAGTCACGATCACACAGCTTCAGCATGCCGACGGAAAGACGGCGCTGGAGGCGGGCACCGTGGATGCGTGGGCGGGGCTAGATCCGCTCATGAGTGCGTCCGTAGTGAACGCGGGTTCTCGAATCGTTTACGACAATCCCGACTTCAATAGCTATGGATTCTTGAACGCGACCGAAAGTTTCCTGGAGAAATCGCCTGATCTGGCGCAACTCGTCGTGGACGCATACGAGAAGGCCCGTCAGTGGGCGGCGGACAACCCCGACGATGCTGCAGCGATCTTCGCGGATGTTGCCGGTATCGATCTTCCGATCGCTAACTCTGTTCTCCTTGAGCGCACTAACTTGGCGATTGACCCGGCCCCGGGGGATGCACAGCGTGCTGTCTTGAATGTGATCGGCCCGGTTTTCGTAGAGTCTGGGGCGGTAGCTTCCCAGCAGCAGATTGATGACGCACTTGATTCGCTCTTCGATACGTCGTTCATTGACAGTGCGGATCCCAGCCGTGTCGACGAGTAATGGGGTTCTTGAGCGACCTGTTGTAATCGCGGCGGCGACTCCGCCGCCAGCGGTGACGCCTGATCGTACGCGCCGACGGTCAGTGCGAAGAGCACTTCTAGGCGCTGTGATTCCTGTGGCGATTCTCGTTATTTGGCAGGTGCTTGCCTCCTCGAACCTTATTCCGAGTTATCGCTTGCCGTCGCCCGCGGGCGTGTGGCTCGCCGGCGTCGACCTTTACGAGCGTGGCGTGCTCTACCAGCACATTGCGATCTCGACCCAGCGTGTGTTGTTGGGGTTCACGATCGGGGCGATTGTGGGGCTGGCCCTCGCCGCCGTCGTAGGGCTCTCGGCGCGAGCATCCGACCTGTTCGCGCCGACGCTGGCCGCCATTAGGGCGGTGCCATCGTTGGCGTGGGTTCCGCTCCTCGGCCTCTATATCGGCCTCAACGAAGATTCGAAGGTCGCTCTGGTGGCGATCGGTGCCTTTTTCCCGGTGTACACGACAGTCGCATCGGCACTGAGACACGTGGATGCTCACCTCGTTGAATTGGGCAGAAGTTACGGTTACTCCGGCACCGCGTTGTTGAGTCTCGTGCAGCTGCCGGCCGTGGTTCCCGCGGTGATCTCGTCATTGCGGCTCGCGCTCGCACAGGCCTGGCTGTTTCTGGTGGCGGGCGAGTTGCTTGGCGCTTCGCTTGGGCTCGGGTTCCTGTTGGTCGATTCTCAACAGAATGGTCGCATCGACCGACTATTCCTGACGATCATTCTGCTCGGAGTGCTGGGAAAGCTCACCGACACGGCGGTGGGATTGCTCGAACGCTTCTTGCTTAAGCGTTGGGGCTCGTAGTGCCTAAAGTGTACGTACGAACGGGGTGGCCAAGCGCGCTATAGTCGATGAAACAGATTTCCTTTAAATTCCGTCCAGAGAGGCGGGGAAGGAGGTCAGAATGTCTGTACGCACAGTGCTGCAGCATGCTGATATCACTCGAGCGTTGACTCGAATTTCCCACGAAATTCTTGAGTCCAATCGCGGTTCAGACGATCTCGTCATTCTCGGTATTCCCACGCGGGGCGTGACGCTCGCGAACCGCATCTCGGCGATAATCGAGTCGGTCGATTCAGCGGTCATCCCCGCTGGCGCCCTCGATGTCACGATGTACCGCGATGATCTAGCCCAGAACCCAACGCGGCCGACGCGACCGACCGATATTCCGCACGGCGGCATCGACGGCAAGACTGTCGTGCTCGTTGACGATGTGCTCTACTCCGGCCGCACCATTCGTGCCGCCCTCGATGCGCTCGGCGATCTCGGACGACCGCGAGCCGTGCGACTGGCAGTACTCGTTGACCGCGGCCACCGAGAGTTCCCGATTCGCGCTGACTTCGTCGGCAAGAATCTTCCCAGTTCCATGGAGGAACGGATCAACGTTCGTCTCGAAGAGATCGATGGAGTCGACGAGGTGACGATCGGATGAGGCACCTACTCACCACTCAAGGTTTGCCCCGCGATGAAGCGATTGCCATTCTCGATGTTGCCGAAGATATGGCAGCAGTCGGCGAGCGCGAGGTAAAGAAGCTCCCGACGCTGCGCGGTAAGACAGTCATCAACCTGTTTTTCGAAGATTCCACTCGTACTCGAATTTCGTTCGAGGCTGCAGCGAAGCGCCTAAGCGCAGACGTGATCAATTTCGCCGCCAAAGGCTCGAGCGTGTCAAAGGGGGAGAACCTCAAAGACACGGCGCAGACCCTCGCGGCGATGGGCGCCGATGCGGTGGTTGTGCGGCACTGGGCTTCTGGCGCGCCGAAAACACTTGCCGACAGCGGATGGATCGATGCTGGCATCGTCAACGCCGGTGACGGCACACACGAGCATCCGACCCAGGCGCTGTTAGACGCCTTCACGATTCGTCGCCGTCTTCACGGCTCCGCGTCGCGCGGGCGCGATCTTGACGGCGTGAGCGTGACAATAGTCGGTGACATCGTTCACTCTCGAGTTGCTCGCTCGAATGTGTGGTTGCTAACGACTTTGGGCGCCAAAGTCACGCTTGTCGCTCCGGCAACGTTGCTTCCGGTGAACCTCAGCGGTTGGCCAGTCGACGTCTCTTTCGATCTCGATCACGCGATCGCGCAAGGCCCTGATGTGATCATGATGCTGCGCGTTCAGGGCGAACGAATGGCGGCCGCGTTTTTCCCGAATGCTCGAGAGTATTCCAAGCAGTGGGGTCTCAATGACGAACGGATGCGGGCCCTTCCAGCAAGTAGCATGGTTATGCACCCTGGGCCGATGAACCGTGGGCTAGAGATTTCGGCTGCCGCCGCAGATTCGCCGCAGTCGACAGTGCTCGACCAGGTAAGAAATGGCGTCTCAGTGAGGATGTCGGTGCTGTATCACCTGCTGTCCGGAGCTGTGGAGCGGTGAGCGGTGAGCTAACACTTGCGGCCGCCCCACGCACATCACCCCAGAGAAGAGGACTCTCGTGAGTATCAGAATTGTCAACGCAACCTTGCCAAGCGGCGAGAGTGCCGACTTCACGATTGATCATGGCGTCTTCACCGACGACACGTCCGCAGATCGCACGATCGATGCCTCAGGATTGCAGGCGCTGCCGGGACTTGTCGATCTTCATACCCATTTGCGCGAGCCAGGCTTTGAGCAGAGCGAAACAGTGCTCTCTGGCACCCGTGCCGCGGCGATGGGCGGATTCACGGCGGTCTTCGCGATGGCAAACACCATGCCGGTGCAAGACACCGCCGGAGTGGTCGAGCAGGTTCAGTCGTTGGGTAACGATCATGGCTATGCGACCGTGCGACCGATTGGCGCGGTGACCGAGGGCCTCGGCGGAACCACGCTCTCGGAGATCGGAGCGATGGCGAATTCGCGCGCTGGGGTTCGAGTGTTCTCGGATGATGGCAAGTGTGTCCACAATGCGCTGCTTATGCGTCGAGCGCTCGAGTACGTCAAGACTTTTGACGGCGTCGTTGCTCAGCATGCGCAGGAGCCAACGCTCACGGTAGATGCCCAAATGAACGAAGGCGCGGTTTCGAGCGAACTCGGCCTTGCTGGTTGGCCTGCTGTTGCCGAAGAGTCGATCATCGCCCGCGACGTCCTACTTGCCGAGCATGTTGGTGCCCGACTTCATATTTGTCATTTGTCGACGGCTGGATCTGTCGATGTGATCCGCTGGGCGAAAGCGCGCGGCATTGCGGTGACTGCTGAAGTGACGCCCCACCACCTCCTGCTCACCGACGAGCTAGTGCGCGGCTACGATGCGCGGTTCAAAGTGAATCCACCATTGCGCCGGGATGAAGACGTTCTGGCGCTGCGCGCGGCCCTCGCAGACGGAACGATTGATATCGTCGCGACCGACCACGCACCGCATCCGCCCGAAGCGAAAGAGTGTTCGTGGGCTGAAGCGGCCTTTGGCATGGTCGGCCTCGAGTCGGCCCTCAACGTTGTACAGGAAGCAGTCGTCGATTCCGGACAGCTCAGTTGGGCCGACGTGGCACGCGTTCTTTCGCAGAAGCCTGCGGAGATCGGCCGCCTCGATGGCTATGCAACGCCGTTCGCCCTCGGCTCGGCAGCGAACCTCGTCCTGATCGATCCCAGCGCGCGATCTACCTTCTCCACGGCATCCCTCCGTGGCAAAGGCACGAACTCTCCCTACCTAGGGCGCGAGCTTCCCGGTCGAGTCATGACGACCATCCACAACGGTTATGAAACTGTTCGGGATGGCGAAGTCGTTGACGCTGCCGAGGTCGCAGACAACGCTCGATGTGCGGCGACGGAGGCAAACAATGTCTAAAGATGTTTCGACACTGATCGTGATCGCCTTTGTGGTGCTCCTGCTCGGTCTGATGGTTGCTGGTTGGTACGCGCGTAAGCGTCGTCAGTCGCACATCGGTGCGCCACAACAGCCCCCAGCCGATCTTCCGGGCGGTCACCCCAGTTTCACCGGAAAATATGTCTCAACAACGCTCGGGGGAGACCAGCTCAATCGTGTCGCGGTTCACAGCTTGGGATATCGCGGTAATTGCAGCATAGAAGCTCACCCGACGGGCATCGCAATATTCCGCACCGGCGAACGCGATCTATGGGTACCGCTCCACGATTTGCGGGGTATTTCCCGCGCATCCATGACCATCGACCGTGTGGTCGAGAACAACGGATTGCAGGTGATCGAGTGGAATCTTGATGGCACTGCAGTCGATAGCTATTTCCGAATGGATGACCCCGAGGCGTGTGAGAAAGCCCTCGCCGGTGTCATGAGTAATGAAAGGCAGTCCCATGACCTTTGAAGCAGCAGTGCTCGTACTCGAAGATGGCTCGCGCTATCTCGGTCAGGCATACGGCGCCCGCGGCCAGCGCCTCGGTGAAGTTGTCTTTGCGACCGGAATGACCGGCTATCAAGAAACGATTACCGACCCAAGCTATGCCGGGCAGATCGTTGTCATGACAGCCCCCCACATTGGCAACACTGGTGTCAATGACGAAGACCCCGAGTCTTCGCGCATCTGGGTTTCTGGGTTTGTGGTGCGTGACGCTAGCCGTGTTGTCTCGAACTACCGCGCCAATGGCTCGTTGGATGACCAACTCACCGAGCAATCAATTGTGGGCATCAGTGGTGTCGATACCCGCGCGATCACTCGTCGCCTTCGCGATTCTGGGTCGATGCGTGGCGGTATCTTCTCCGGTGCTGACGCCGAGTTGACTGCTGATGAACAACTCGCGGCGGTGAAAGAGGCCGCGCAGATGACCGGTCGGAGCCTGTCATCCGAGGTTTCGACAGTTGAGGCTTACGTGGTCGACGCCATTGGCGCGAGTATCGGGCGACTCGCCGTGCTCGACCTCGGTGTGAAGACATCCACGCTGAACTACTTGGCCGAGCGGGGCTTCGACGTGCACGTGTTGCCGCAGACGGTCACGTTCGACGAGATGCTGGCCATTGACCCTGTTGCGGTCTTTTACTCCAATGGTCCTGGCGATCCGTCGGCTTCCGACGGCCACGTTGAACTGCTGACACAGGTACTCAAGAAGGGATTGCCTTTCTTCGGGATTTGCTTCGGCAACCAGCTCCTCGGTCGTGCGCTCGGTTACGGCACCTACAAGTTGCCGTTTGGGCACCGCGGAATCAACCAACCCGTCATTGACGTCAACACCCTCCGCACAGAAATCACGTCGCACAACCACGGATTCGCGGTTGATGCGCCCGTCGGCGAGATCAGTCAGTCACCAGCCGGCTTCGGTCGCGTCGAGGTTAGCCACGTGAACCTCAACGACAACGTCGTTGAGGGCCTCCGCGCCCTCGACATCCCCGCCTTCTCTGTTCAGTACCACCCCGAGGCGGCCTCTGGTCCGCACGATGCCAATTATCTTTTCGACAGGTTCCGCGACCTTGTTCTCGAGAACGCAAAGGACAACAAGTAATGCCCAAGAGACAAGACATTTCCTCGGTACTCGTTATCGGATCCGGCCCGATCGTCATTGGTCAGGCCGCTGAGTTCGATTACTCGGGAACCCAAGCGTGCCGAGTGCTGCGTGAGGAGGGCATCCGCGTCATCCTGGTGAACTCGAATCCCGCCACGATCATGACGGACCCCGACTTCGCCGATGCGACCTACATTGAACCCATCACCTGGCAAGTTATCGAATCGATCATCGCCAAGGAGCGTCCGGATGCTCTCCTTCCGACGCTTGGCGGCCAGACCGCGCTCAACGCCGCCATTGAGCTCGACGCCCACGGCATCCTCGAGAAGTACAACGTTGAGCTGATTGGCGCCAATCTTGACGCGATCAACCGTGGTGAAGACCGCCAGATTTTCAAGCAACTCGTCATCGATTGTGGTGCTGAAGTTGCCAAATCGTACATAGCGCACACGGTCACCGAGGCCGTTGAATTCGCTGAAGACCTCGGGTATCCGCTCGTGATTCGCCCGTCTTTCACGATGGGTGGTCTGGGCTCAGGCTTCGCTTACTCTCGTGAAGAACTCGTGCGAATGGTGACCGACGGCTTGCACCAGAGCCCCACCACCGAGGTGCTGCTCGAAGAGAGCATCCTGGGTTGGAAAGAGTATGAGCTTGAACTCATGCGCGACACCTCAGATAACACTGTCGTCGTGTGTTCGATCGAGAACGTTGACCCGGTCGGTGTTCACACCGGCGACTCGATCACCGTCGCACCGGCGCTGACGCTCACTGACCGCGAATACCAGAACCTCCGAAACATCGGAATCGACATCATCCGTGCCGTCGGGGTAGACACCGGGGGCTGCAACGTTCAGTTCGCCATTGACCCCGCGACTGGCCGTGTGATTGTTATCGAGATGAACCCGCGAGTCTCACGGTCGAGCGCTCTGGCCTCGAAAGCGACAGGCTTCCCGATTGCCAAGATTGCCGCCAAACTTGCGATCGGCTACCGCCTCGACGAAATCCCCAACGACATCACCAAAGTCACGCCGGCAAGCTTCGAGCCGACACTCGACTATGTCGTCGTCAAGGTTCCGCGTTTCGCCTTTGAGAAATTCCCAGCGGCTGACACGCGATTGACAACGACGATGAAATCTGTCGGCGAAGCAATGGCGATTGGTCGCAACTATTCAACCGCGTTGCAGAAAGCACTCCGCTCTCTCGAAAAGCGTGATTCGAGCTTCCATTGGAACGGCGAAGTCGGCAACAAAGCGGAACTGTTGGCGCTGTCGGGAATCGCAACTGACGGTCGCATCATCACGGTGCAGCAGGCGATGCGGGCTGGCGCCACCACAGAAGAAGTCTTCGACGCAACCAAAATCGACCCCTGGTTTATCGATCAAATCGCTCTCATCAATGAGGTCGCGGCGGATATTGTGGATGCCGACAACCTGACGGCAGCGCTGCTCACTCACGCGAAGAACCACGGTTTCAGCGATGTACAGATTGCGGATCTCCGCGGCGTCACCGAAGCAGAAATTCGTGACCTGCGCTGGGGCCTCGATGTGCGCCCCGTCTTCAAGACCGTCGACACGTGCGCTGGCGAGTTCCCTGCGCTTACGCCGTACCACTACTCCAGCTACGACTCCGAGACCGAAGTCGCGCCGAGTGATAAGACGAAGGTCATCATTCTCGGATCGGGCCCCAACCGCATCGGTCAGGGCATCGAGTTCGACTACTCGTGTGTTCATGCCTCGTTCGCACTCTCGGACGCGGGCTACGAGACCATCATGATCAACTGCAACCCCGAAACCGTCTCGACTGACTACGACACAAGCGACCGGCTCTACTTTGAGCCCCTCACGCTCGAAGATGTGCTCGAGATTGTTCATGCGGAAAGCAAAAGTGGCGAACTACTCGGAGTGATCGTGCAACTCGGAGGGCAGACTGCTCTCGGCCTCGCTCAGGGACTCAAGGATGCCGGCATCCCGATCCTCGGAACAACGCCAGAAGCGATCGACCTCGCAGAAGAGCGCGGCTTGTTCTCCGCCATTCTCGACAACGCTGGCCTGCTAGCGCCGAAGAACGGCACGGCAACCAACCAGTCTGAGGCGATCACGATTGCTGAGGACATCGGGTATCCGGTGCTTGTGCGCCCCTCCCACGTTCTTGGTGGCCGCGGCATGGAAATTATTTACGACACCGAAGCTCTGGCTGACTACTTCGAGCGTGTTCGCGATGTCGTCGTCATTTCGGAAACATCGCCGCTGCTCGTCGATCGTTTCTTGGATGACGCCATCGAGATCGATATCGATGCCATCTACGACGGCACTGAGCTATACGTCGGTGGAATCATGGAGCACATCGAAGAAGCAGGTATTCACTCCGGCGACTCGGCGTGCACCCTCCCGTCGGTAACGCTGGGCAGGGACGTGCTCAAGCGTGTTCGAGAGGCAACGCTCGCCATCGCTGAAGGGATTGGCGTTCGCGGGCTCCTCAACGTGCAGTTCGCTATCGGTCAAGGCATCCTTTATGTGCTCGAAGCGAACCCGCGAGCTAGCCGTACCGTTCCCTTCGTGTCGAAGGCGCTCGGCATTCCGCTGGCAAAAGCTGCAGCTCTCGTGATGGCCGGTTCGAGCATCCGCTCTCTCGTTGACAGTGGATTGCTGCCTATCCTCGACGGTTCGCAAGTGCCAGCTACCTCTCCAGTTTCTGTCAAAGAAGCAGTGTTGCCGTTCCGGCGGTTCCGCACGGTTGAGGGTCAGGTTGTCGATTCGGTTCTCGGCCCAGAGATGCGCTCGACCGGTGAAGTTATGGGTATCGACTCCAACTTCCCCAAGGCGTTCGCCAAGAGCCAAGAGGCTGCCTACGGTGGGTTGCCCGACAGCGGTTCGGTCTTCGTGTCTGTCGCAGACCGCGACAAGCGAGCCGTCATCCTGCCGGTCTTGCGTCTCAGCCAGCTGGGCTTCACGGTTCTCGCCACAGAGGGTACCGCTGAAATCCTGGCTCGCAACGGCATTGAAGCTCAGGTTGTCCGTAAATACTTCATGGGTCAAGAAGTGAACGCTGCAGAGCCATCCATCGTCGAGTTGATCAACGACGGCAAGGTAGATGTCGTGATCAACACGCCGAGCGGCCGCAGTGCGCGCGCCGATGGGTACGAAATTCGCACTGCGACTGTCGCGGCTGACAAGCCGATCTTCACGACGATGGCCCAATTGGCCGCAGCGGTAGCGTCATTCGAGGCAATCCGTGACGGCTTCGATGTTCGTTCGCTTCAGGATTACGCGCTCGACCGCGCTGCAGAGCTCGAGAAGGTGGCAAACAATGCCTAGTTTCGCATCACGCCTAGCGCACACCTTTGAAGAATTCGGGGGAGTCTGCATGGGGATAGATCCTCATCCGTTCCTTCTCGAAAGTTGGGGGCTCTCCAACGACGCGCACGGCGTTCGTGAGTTTGCGCTTCGTGCCGTGGATGCCGCGGCCGGCAACGTCGGAATGATCAAACCGCAGGTCGCATTTTTCGAGCGCTTCGGATCTGCCGGCTATGCCGTTCTCGAGGAGTCTTTCGCCCTCGCCCGTTCGGCCGGACTGTTAGTCATTGCCGACGTCAAACGTGGCGACCTGTCATCGTCAGTAGACGCCTACGGTGAGGCGTGGCTAACGCCGGGCTCACCGTTGGAGGCAGACGCAATGACCGTGGTCGCGTATCAGGGGGTTGCCGAGCTTTCTGGTCCCTTCGAATTGGCGCGAGAGGCAGGCAAAGGCATTTTCGTGCTCGCCGCAACGTCGAATGCTTCGGCCTACAGCATCCAATCAGCTCGCATTGTTGACGGCGAGCACGAGGGCGCAACCGTCGCGGCGAGCGTCGTTCGTGATGTTCGTGCGTTGAACACTGAAAGCGGGCTCGGGTCGTTTGGGGTCGTGGTTGGCGCCACGGTAAACGTCGCCGATTTCGGGATGCGCGTTGAAGAACTCATCGATTTGCCCGTGCTGGCTCCCGGTTTTGGTGCCCAGGGCGCGCAAGTTGAACAGGCGCGTGAACTCTACGGCGCCGCGGTCGGCAACACGATTGTTACGGTGTCACGAAGCGTTCTGCAAGAGGGCTCGAGCCAGATCCCCTCGGAGTTACGCTCACTACGATCACAACTCCGAGAGCAGGTGCGCTGATGGGCCCACGTCCAGAACCGCCGGCGGTTGACCGCGCTGCGGCCTCGCGGGCTGCGATTGCCGCTCGCCGAGCTCGTGCTTCCGTCAAGCGCGAAGTAGCCGAACGTGCGCGGACTGCTCTCAATGTTGCCCGAACGGCGTGGTCGTCACCCGAGAGCCCTGAAGCTCGGCTGCTCGTGAGAGAGCTGTTGCTCAGCGTGCCCTCGCTCGGTCCAACCCGCGTCGAGGCCGTTATGGACGAACTTGCCATTGCCGAACGTAAACGCGTTGGCGGCCTCGGCCCAAAACAACGCGATCGGCTTGCCGCCTATCTTTCGGAGCGCCAAGGCCCTGAGCCAACACGGCTTGTTGTGCTTGCCGGTCCGACTGCGGTCGGTAAAGGCACGGTGTCGAGCTACATTCGGGACAATCATCCCGATGTTCTACTCAGCGTCTCAGCGACAACGCGAAAGCCTCGGCCGGGGGAGATCGACGGTGTTCACTACTACTTTGTGAGCGACGACCAATTCGACGTCATGATTGCCGAGAACGATCTTCTTGAATGGGCGGTCGTTCACAACTCCTATCGCTATGGCACCCCACGCCCTCCGATTGATGTGGCTCTCGCCGAAGGAAAGCGTGTGCTCCTAGAAATCGATCTTCAGGGTGCCAGATCCGTTCGCGCCGTCATGCCCGAAGCGTTGTTGGTGTTTCTCTTGCCGCCAACCTGGGAAGAGTTGGTGCGTCGCTTAATCGGTCGCGGAACCGAAGATGCCGCCGAACAGGCGCGTCGTTTGGAGACCGCAAAGGTCGAATTAGCGGCTCAAGAAGAGTTCGATGTCAAAGTCGTGAACACAGAAGTAAGCCAAGCGGCTCAAGAAGTCGTAGAATTGATGGATGCGCCCGCTGGCGCGACCACTTCCGACTCCAAGGAGCACTCCAATGGCTGACAAGAACTCGGGCATCATTGATCCCCCCATCGACGAACTGCTGTCGAAAGTTGATTCAAAGTACCAGCTCGTAATCTTCGCTTCCAAGCGTGCACGTCAGATCAACGACTACTACGCCGACCTCCACGAAGGAAGCCTGTTCGACAACGTCGGACCGCTCGTTGACTCGACGATCGAAGACAAGCCACTCTCGGTTGCTCTTCACGAGATCAACGAAAACAAGCTTGAACTCAAGCGCCTCAGCGGCGAATAGAACCTCATTCGATGACCGCGCTCAACGTAGTCGTCGGAATTTCTGGCGGAATAGCTGCCTATAAGGCGGTTTCCGTTATTCGCGAGCTTGTGCTCGCTGGCCACGATGTTCACGTCGTGGCCACGAGCAACGCTTTGCGCTTCATCGGGTTGCCGACACTCGAGGCGATTAGCCGCAACCCCGTCAGCACCGACCTCTATGAGGGTGTTGATGAGGTTCGCCATGTTGCTGTAGGAAAAGCAGCTGACCTCATTATTGTCGCTCCCGCCACGGCCAACACGATCGCCAAAATTGCCACGGGGCAAGCGAGCGATTTTCTGGGTAACACAATCCTGGCCAGTACCGCTCCGATTCTTATCGCTCCGGCAATGCACACCGAAATGTGGCTCAATGCGGCGACTGTGGCCAACGTTGAAACACTGCGGTCACGCGGTATCAATATTGTTGGTCCAGAATCAGGCCAATTAACAGGCACTGATAGCGGGCCCGGCCGTATGGCTGAGCCCGGCGACATCGTTGCTGCGGCTCTCGACGTGGTGGCTGCTTCTCGCGACCTCGCCGGCCGCACGGTGCTTGTCACCGCTGGTGGCACTCGCGAGCCTCTCGATCCAGTTCGGTTCATCGGTAACCGATCCAGTGGAAAGCAAGGTGTTGCCCTCGCTGCTGCCGCTGCCGCACGCGGAGCGACTGTTGTACTCATCGGTGCCAATCTCGAAGTCGCGGCTCCTGCTGGCGTTCGCGTTGTCGAAGTCGGCACAACTCTCGAGCTGCAGAATGCGGCCGAAGCCGAAGCGGCGACGGCAGACCTCATCGTCATGGCTGCCGCGGTGGCGGACTACCGTCCGGCAGAGACCGCCCAAAGCAAAATCAAGAAGCGCAGTGATTCGAGCACTCTTGAATTGCGGTTAGAAGAGAACCCAGACATTTTGCGTGGGCTTTCACTTAATCGGTCTCGCGATCAAGTAATTGTCGGGTTCGCGGCAGAAACTGAAGCCGACGATGATGCGCTTCTCCAGCTGGGTCGCGCCAAAGTGGCGCGAAAGGGCTGCGATTTTCTTGTTCTCAACCGTGTGGGATGGACCGAAGGTTTTGCCTCGGACCGTAACACTGTCGTCGTGATCGACAAGGCCGGAGCTAGAGTGGGTGAGGCAAGCGGAACCAAGTTGTCGGTGGCCCACCGCATTCTAGATCTTGTGTTCGCGGCCCGCTGACATCCATTCATCACTACCGGAGACGGCTTATGACTTCGCCCCTGCGCACCTTCACCTCGGAGTCTGTTACCGAGGGACACCCCGACAAGATCTGTGATCAGATCAGTGACAGCATTTTGGATGCGTTACTTGACGAAGATCCCCATGCCCGTGTTGCGGTCGAGACCTTAGTTACCACTGGTCTTGTTCATGTTGCTGGCGAAGTACCACCTCCGGTTACGCCGACATTCCCGCTATCGTCCGTGATCGTATTTCGGAGATCGGATACAACTCCTCCGCCGTGGGCTTTGATGGTCGTTCGTGCGGTGTCTCCATTTCAATCGGTGCACAGTCGCCCGACATTGCGCAGGGAGTCGACGTTGCTTTGGAGACCCGCGAGGGCCACTCGAGCGACAAGCTTGATGTTCTCGGCGCTGGTGACCAGGGCGTCATGTTCGGCTATGCCACGAACGAAACGCCTCAGCTCATGCCCGCTCCGGTCTGGTTCGCGCACCGCATGGCAGAACGACTGGCCGAGGTGCGCAAACTTGGCCTTGTCGACTACCTGCGCCCCGATGGCAAGACGCAGGTGACGGTGGGTTACGAGGGAGACATCCCGCGCAGTATCGAAACCGTCGTGCTCTCGACGCAACATTCTCCTCACATTTCTACGGCACAGCTGCGCTCAGAGATCGAAGAACTCGTCGTTCGGCCGATCGCCGAGAGTTCAGGGCTCGACCTTTCGAACCTGCAGGCAATTGTCAATCCCAGCGGTCGTTTCGAGATCGGCGGTCCGCAGGGGGATGCTGGTGTGACCGGCCGCAAAGTGATCGTTGATACTTACGGTGGCGCGTCGCGACACGGTGGTGGAGCGTTCAGCGGCAAGGACCCGTCGAAGGTTGACCGTTCGGCGACGTACGCGATGCGCTGGGTTGCCAAGAACGCAGTAGCCGCAGGTCTCGCCGATCGTCTAGAGATTCAGATTGCTTATGCGATCGGTCGCGCTGCCCCTGTCAGCCTCTACGTAGAGACTTTCGGCACCGGACACGTTTCTGACGAGGCAATTTTGGGCGCGATCCATGAAGTATTTGACCTCCGCCCTGGAGCCATCATCCGCGACCTCGATCTTTTGCGTCCTATCTACGCGAAGACGGCAACGTACGGCCACTTCGGTCGTGAGTTGCCTGAGTTCACGTGGGAACGACTTGACCGCGTTGAGGCTCTTCGCAGGGCCGCCGGGCTTTAGAAATGGCTGAAGCATCCATCGCTCGGGTGCTCATTGACTCACCGCTGCCTCAACTCGACAGACTCTTCGATTACACAATTCCGGAGAAGCTACGTGACGATGCCCGCGTTGGCGTTCGAGTCAAAGCGCCGCTGAAGACTCTTGGCCGCTTGGTCGAGGGTTGGATTGTTGAGCTCACCGACACGGTCGGGTACGCCGGCAAGCTCAGCGAGCTGGATTCGGTTATTTCACCGTTTCCGGTTCTGGCCCCAGAGGTGTGGACTCTTGCTCGGACGGCTGCCGATCGGGCAGCGGGAAATGCCTCTGACGTGCTGCGTCTCGGAATCCCTAAACGCCACGCCCGCGCAGAAAAGGCGCTGCCTGATCCGGCCTTAGCGTCCTACAAGCCCTCGACAGAGCAGCTACCGGTCACGCACTTTGATGCCGACTCGATTACGACGCTCCTTTCCCAAAACAAGCGTGCCGCGCTAGCTGCGCCGACGGGAGTCGTTGAGGTAGCGCCCGGAACCTGGGTCGGTCGCTGGGCTGTGACGATGGCGCAGTTGGCCGCCCAAACTCTTGCGCGCAGCTCGACAGCGATTCTTGCCACGCCAGATTTTCGGGACCAAGAGCAACTGGAGGCTGCGGTTGCAGCGCTGATCCCGGCGGATCGAATTTTGCGACTCGACGCGCGTCAGAGCGTGCAGCGTCGCTACGGAAACTTCTTGAGAACTCACGACGGCACTCCCTACGTCATCATCGGCAACAGGTCGGCGGTGTATGCCCCAGCGGCACAGCTGGGCCTCATTGCCATTTGGGATGACGGAGATTCGCTGTACAGCGAGAATTTGTCGCCGTACATCCATACTCGTGATGCTGCGTTGTTGCGCCAAGAGCAACAAAGGTGTGCCCTCGTATTCTTAAGTCATTCCCGCAGCACCGAAGTGCAGAGACTCGTCGAAGTCGGGTGGTTGGCGTCGATGAGTCCGGGGGGCATCCGCCCGCCCAAGGTCATTCCCTCGGCTAATCAAGTCAGTCAGGACCGTCTGGCCGCTATTGCGCGCATTCCTTCCTCCGCGTGGAAAGCAGCGCGTGCTGGCCTCGATGAGGGACCCGTGCTGGTGCAGGTAGCACGTCCCGGCTACGCGCCCAGGCTGGCGTGCGCAGATTGTGCCCAAACCGCAAGGTGTACAACCTGTGCTGGGCCCCTCGCGCAACGCTCCGCCTCATCCACCCCCAGCTGTGTGTGGTGTGGCGCATTGGCGGTGAAGTGGCGCTGCCGTGAATGTGACGGAACCCGTCTGAGGATGGTCGGGTCGGGCAGCGCCCGCACCGCCGACGAACTCGGGCGCGCATTTCCGGGGTACCGAGTCATTGTGGCCGACGGCGATCATCAGGTTCTCACTGTGTCGTCTGAACCTTCGCTAGTAATCGCCACTCGTGGTGCTGAGCCGGTCGCGGAAGGCGGCTATCGGGCGGTGTTGCTGCTCGACGGTGCCGGCATGCTGGCCCGCGAAAGTTTGCGGGTGTCAGAAGATTGCCTTCGCTGGTGGTCGAATGCGATCGCCCTCGCGGCAGATGGTGCACCAGCGGTGATCGTCGGAGTTGGCGGTTCGCTCGCGACCGCTCTCGTCACGTGGCGTCAAGAAGATTTTGCGAGTTCGGAACTTGCCGACCGCCGTGAGCTACGGTTTCCGCCGGCGATCCGTGTTGCCACTCTTACGGGAAAGGTTGATCTTGTAACGAACGCGATTAACCAGCTGCCCGTTGAACCACTCGACGTTCTTGGTCCCGTAGACCTGCCCGACGGTGTCGTACGAACGATCATCCGGTTCGATTACAAGGCGGGTGCTGCCGTCGCGGAGCAGCTCAAAGCACTGGTGGTTGCGGCGACTACGGTGTCGAGGAGCAATCGAAAACCGGGTATGCCGCGGGCCAGTCAGCCACCGCCTGGATTGCGAGTTCATCTAGACGATCTCGAGCCCTTTGTCGATCTGTAGCCGTCGTGTGCGAACGCTCATCCATTTTCGCGAGAGAATTGGTGGATGACTTCGTTGCGACTTCTCTTTGCCGGTAGCCCCGAGGTTGCTGTCCCGAGTCTTGATGCACTTGTGGAAAGTGACCATGAGGTTGCGGAGTGCTCACGCGCACCGATTCCGCGCAAGGACGTCGCCGCGTAATGACCCCGACTCCTGTCGCGGCGCGCGCCGAGAACGCTGGCATTGCGGTCATTCGTGCAAATCGCCTCGACGATGAAACAGGTGCCGCCATTGCTGCGCTCGACGTTGATCTGGGAGTGATCGTTGCCTACGGCGGGTTGGTGCCAAAGTCGGCGCTCTCGATCCCACGTTTGGGCTGGATCAACCTGCATTTCTCCCTTCTTCCTCACTGGCGCGGTGCTGCGCCCGTGCAGCGGGCAATCATGGGCGGCGATACTGTCTCGGGCGCGACGGTCTTTCAACTTGTTGAGAAGCTCGATGCTGGGGATGTCTTTGCCACGATGACCGAACCGATTGGTGCGCAACAGACCGCGGGGGCGCTGCTGCAGCAACTGTCGATTTCCGGCGCGGCATTGCTCTCACGCGTAGTCGACTCTTTGGCCGAGGGTACCGCGCACGCTGAGCCCCAGTCCGGTGAGGTCACGTTGGCACCGAAACTGTTGTTGGAAGACGGGCGCATTGACTGGTCACAGCACGCGCAAGTCGTACACAATCAGATTCGCGGTGTCACTCCAGAGCCGGGTGCTTCGACCAGCGTCGATGGCAAGAGGCTAAAAGTTATCGAGGCGGCAATCGCGCGCGATACCCCCTCGCTTGCCCCGGGACACATCAGCTTCGTCGGCAAGAAAGTTTTTGTCGGCACAGCAACGGAACCAATCGAACTTCTCCGGGTCCACCCGGAGGGGCGAAATGCAATGGATGCCGCAGCCTGGTGGCGCGGCCTGAATTCAGAATCAGAGGTGGTGGCTTCGTGAGCTACGCACAGTCAGCCCGTCGAGTCGCGCTCGATGTCATTATGGCGGTGCGCGAGTCGGATGCGTACGCCAACTTGCTTCTGCCGGTTCACCTTGAGCGGGCAAAACTGTCGACCGCCGATGCCGGGCTTGCCACAGAGCTTACTTATGGCACCCTGCGAATGCAGGGCTATTACGACGCGGTCATTGAGCAAGCTGCCGGTCGGACGGTCTCAAAGATTGATCCGCCAGTGCTCGACGTGTTGAGGCTTGCGACTCACCAGTTGCTGTCGATGCGGGTTCCTTCGCACGCTGCCGTCGACGAGTCGGTTCGTTTGGCGAAGACGATTGGTTCACGTTCCGCAGTGGGCTTCGTGAATGCCGTTTTGCGCGCGATCACTAAGCATGAGCCTGACGTGTGGCGTGAGCGTGTGATTGGTGCTGCAGGATCGGGCGAAGAAGCTCTCGCACTGGCGTATTCTCATCCGCTCTGGGTGACGCGTGCGTTCCGTCAGGTGTTGGTTGCTGAGGGCCGCGAGGCTGAGCTGGAGAGCTTGTTGGCCGCTGACAACGTTCCGGCCCGAGTGTCGGTTGTCGCTCTGCCCGGGTTCGCCGAGGCTGCGAAAATCGATGTCTCCGTCGCCGAGTACTCTCCGATTGGTGGCACCCTGCGAGAGGGCGACCCTGGCAAGAATTCTGCCGTGGCGTCGGGTCGTGCGCGCGTGCAGGATGAGGGTTCTCAATTGGCCGCGCTGGCCTTGAGTCGCGCTCGTCCGATTGCCGCGGGGGAGTCGTGGCTTGACATGTGCGCTGGCCCCGGAGGAAAGGCCGCCCTATTGGCGGCCGAAGCGCTTATCGGTGGCGCCAATCTGACCGCTAATGAACTGATCCCCGCTCGAGCGAAGCTAGTACGCAACGCTCTCGCGGTATTCGATGCTCCTCCTGAGGTCTGGGAGAAAGACGGTGTCGACATCGGTCAAGAACATCCCGGGGAGTTTGACCGGATTTTGCTCGACGCTCCGTGCACGGGTTTGGGCGCTTTGCGACGTCGTCCAGAAGCCCGCTGGCGTAAACAGCCCGGTGACGTTGCACAGCTGGGTGCTCTGCAGACAGCGTTGCTTCATTCTGCGCTCGATGCTCTGAAGCCGGGTGGGATTCTCGCTTACGTGACTTGTTCTCCGCACGCCGCGGAGACAAAGGCGATTGTTGGTTCGGTGCTCCGCAAAGTGACGAACGTTACCAAGATGGATACTCCGGCCGTCGTACACAGCATCACGGTGAACGAATTGGATCTCCCCGAGGCGACTCACGTGCAACTGTGGCCTCACCGCCACGGCACCGACGCAATGTTCATTCAGCTCCTCGTGAAGGCTGACTCCTAGATAGGCTCCCGGTATGTCTGTACGTATTAGTCCCAGTATTCTTGCTGCCGATTTCGTCAACCTCGAACGTGATATTTCGCGGATATCGAACGCCGATCTTGTGCACGTCGACATCATGGACAATCATTTCGTACCGAATCTCACGTTCGGGCTCCAGATGACGGAACGTATTCAACAGGTGTCGCCGATTCCTCTCGATATTCATTTGATGATTGATGACCCAGAGCGATGGGCTCCCGACTACGCAGCGTTGGGCGCGTTTGCCGTCACGTTCCATGCCGAGGCCGCTGCTGATGCTGTGGCGTTGGCACGCGCACTGCGGTCGCAGGGAACGAGGGCGGGCATCGCCGTTAAACCTGGCACGGCGATCGAGCCCTACCTAGAACTGCTCGAAGAGTTCGATCAGGTGCTCGTGATGACAGTAGAACCTGGTTTCGGCGGCCAGAGTTTCATGGAAGAAACAATGCCAAAGCTCCGCCAGCTGCGTGAACTTGTCGACAAGCGTGGGCTTGATGTGTGGCTTGAGGTTGACGGCGGGGTTGACGATCGCACGATCGAAATTGCCGCCGCGGCTGGAGCCGACACGTTTGTGGCCGGATCATCCGTTTATCGCGGAGCTGATCCGTCGCTTCGTGTCACCGAATTACGCGAACGGGCAAGCGCTCACCGCCACTAGTCAGCTCGGGCCAACCGCATCTGGTTGACTAGACCCATGAGCGATTCAGGAAAAACCAAGCCAGAGGTCGAGTTCTACGAGGGCCCAGCGCCCACTGAACTCGTCGTTATCGATATTGAAGAAGGAACCGGAGCCGAAGCAACTGCCGGCGCCACCGTTGACGTTCACTACTTGGGCGTCGATTTTGAGTCCGGTGAAGAGTTTGACTCCTCATGGAGCCGTGGACAGTCCATCAACTTCCCGCTAACTTCACTGATCAGCGGATGGCAAGAAGGCATCCCGGGTATGAAGGTCGGCGGTCGCCGCCAGCTCATCTGCCCGCCCCACTTGGCTTACGGCCCGGTCGGTGGAGGTCACCAGCTCTCTGGTCGCACCTTGACTTTCGTGATCGATCTTCTCGGCACCAACTAGCGACAACGCTTCATCTCACAAAACGGCAGGGGACCGTCCTTCGGGGCGGTACCCTTGACGTGTGAAAGACTTCGACGAACTTTTTGCAGAACTGAGCCGCAAAGCGGTTGAACGCCCCGAAGGCTCGGGCTCCGTTGCCTTGCTCGATGCCGGAGTGCATTCGATTGGCAAGAAGATCGTTGAGGAGGCTGCCGAAGTGTGGATGGCAGCCGAGTTTCAATCTGACGAAGAAACTGCGGACGAAATCTCGCAACTTATTTATCACCTCCAGGTTCTGATGGTCGCCAAGGGGCTTTCTCCCGAGGATGTGTGGCGACATCTCTGACGCCAACACACCCCTTTTCGCGCGAACTGACTGAGAGTTGACATGTTAAGAGTTGCAGTGCCCAATAAGGGTTCACTGAGTGATACCGCATCAGAAATGCTTAGTGAGGCCGGCTACGTTGGCCGTCGCGATCCTCGTGCCCTCAACGTGCGAGATGACCGCAACGGTGTTGAATTTTTCTACCTGCGCCCCCGTGACATCGCGACCTATGTCGGCTCTGGTGCTCTCGATGTGGGCATTACCGGCCGAGATCTTCTTTTGGATTCGCAGTCGCCGGCGGTAGAAATCGCCAGCCTCGATTTCGGTGGATCGACGTTTCGTTTCGCCGGCGCTCCGGGGCGCTTCACGGAACTTTCCGATCTGAATGGTGTGCGGGTTGCTACCAGTTACGCCGGGCTCGTCGGCGACTTTCTCGCGCGTCATGGCGTCACGGCTGAACTTGTGAGCCTCGATGGTGCTGTTGAATCGGCGATTCAGCTCGGAGTTGCGGATGCTGTAGCCGACGTAGTCTCGACGGGGTCCACTCTGAGAGCCCAGGGTCTCGAAATTTTCGGCCCAGTCATTCTCGATTCCACCGCTGTGCTTATTAGCTCGACCACCGCAGCGAGCGACGGAGTCGCTACTCTCCAACGCCGGCTCCAAGGCGTTCTGGTCGCCCGCCAATTCGTTCTGATCGACTATGACGTTCCGTTGCGGCTTCTTGATGAGGCGACGAAGGTCACTCCGGGAATCGAGAGTCCCACGGTGTCACCGTTGCACGATCCCGAGTGGGTAGCGGTGCGATCGATGGTTCGACGCTCAGACACGAACCACGTCATGGACGAGCTCTACGCCGTCGGTGCCCGCGCCATTCTCGTCAGCACGATTCACGCAGCGAGGATCTAGCCGTGGCTGTCGCAGTCCGGGTCATTCCCTGCCTCGATGTCGCTGACGGTCGCGTCGTTAAAGGTGTTAATTTCAAAGATCTTCGTGATGCGGGTGATCCCGTTGCTCTCGCTCGGCTCTACTACGAGCAGGGTGCAGACGAAATAACTTTTCTCGATGTCACAGCAACTGTTGAGGGCCGCGCCACGATGTATGACGTTGTGCGTTCTGCCGCGGAGCAGATTTTTATCCCCCTGACGGTCGGCGGCGGTGTCAGAGAGCCGGATGACGTCTCGAAGCTCTTGGCTCATGGTGCCGACAAAGTTGGTGTGAATAGTGCGGCTCTTGCCCGTCCGCAACTCATCGACGATATCTCCCGTCGATTTGGTGCCCAGGTTTTGGTGTTGAGCCTCGATATCAAGCGGCGCGGGGACGGTTGGATCGTCACAACTCACGGCGGCCGAACTGAGACTGATCGCGACGCGATCGAGTGGGCTCACGAAGCAATGGAGCGCGGCGCTGGCGAGTTGCTCGTCAACTCCATCGACGCTGACGGTACCAAGCAGGGGTTCGACCTCGAATTGGTGTCGGCGATTAGCGAATTTGCGACCGTGCCCGTTATTGCCAGTGGTGGTGCCGGCGCACTAGAGCACTTTGCCCCGGCCTTCGCAGCTGGCGCGGATGCAGTCCTTGCGGCATCCGTATTTCACAACCGTCAACTGACCGTTGGCGACGTCAAAGAAGCCCTTCGAAATGATGGATTGGTTACTCGATGAGCGACGAACTTACCCCAGCGACAGTTGCCGAAGTTCTTGAGCGAGCCCAGTTCGCGTCCGATGGTCTACTGCCGGCGATCATTCAGCAGTGGGACACCAAAGAGGTACTCATGCTTGGCTACATGAACGCTGAGGCTCTGACCGCACGCTCACCGAGGGCCGAGTGACTTTTTACAGCCGCAGCCGTCAAGAGTTGTGGCGCAAGGGCGACACGAGCGGCCATCGTCAGTTCGTGCGCACTGCGGCGTTGGACTGCGATCGCGATGCGCTTCTTGTCGGCGTTGAGCAGGTTGGCCCTGCGTGCCACACTGGCGCCCATTCGTGCTTTGAGGTCGATCCGCTTTCTCCGCGCCAGGGGTTCTCTCATGAATAGCACTACCGATCGCGCAGAATTCGATCGCCTAGTTGCCGCAGGTAATCGCGTGGTTCCGGTTATTCGCCAAATTTTTGCGGATGGCGAGACCCCGGTGGGCGTCTATCGAAAGCTGGCACAGGCTAAGCCCGGTACTTTTCTGCTCGAATCGGCCGGTCAAGGCGGGATCTGGTCTCGATTTTCCTTTGTCGGAGTGGCGAGCTTTGGCGTGCTCACGCAACAGGACGACGCTGTCGAGTGGATTGACTACGGATTGTCTAAAGAGCGTGTACTGGGTGACGATTGCCCAAGTGCACCGTTAGAAGCTCTGGCGCACCTCAACGAACGGTGGAAGACTCCGCGTGTCGCCGGGCATCCACCGCTCACGGGCGGTTTGGTTGGATTCATCGGCTGGGAGGCCGTTCGCGAGTTGGAGAATCTTCCCGATGCGCCGCCAGCCGACTTCGATGTCCCCAGCCAAGCACTGAGTTTCGTCTCTGATCTGGTTGTTCTCGATCACCGCAACGGAACTGTGCTCCTGATCTCGACGGTCCTCAATGATGGTCAATTAGACAGTGGTGCGATGTGGACCGAAAGTCAGTCACGTCTCGATGTCCTGCAGGCCGGCCTTGCGCGACCGACGGAGGCTTATCTGGCCGACGTCGATATTGACATCGCGCCGTCACCGATTTCCCGCAGCACTCCCGAGGAATATGCGGAGGCGATTGCGCGATCAAAAGACTTCATTCGCGACGGGGATGTCTTCCAGGTCGTTATTTCCCAGCGCTTCGATCACGAGCTCAGCGCTACGCCGCTTGATGTCTATCGCGTGCTTCGCACGCTAAACCCCTCGCCGTATATGTATTTGCTGTCGCTCGTTGACGTGGATGGACGTCCTTATTCGATCGTGGGGGCCAGCCCAGAAGCTCTGGTCAAGGTCTCGCAAAAGCGGGTGCACATGCATCCGATCGCGGGATCGCGCCCTCGTGGCGTTGACACCGAGCAAGATCTTGAGCTCGCTGAGGAATTGCTCGCGGATACCAAAGAACGTGCTGAGCACCTCATGCTCGTCGATCTGGCTCGCAATGATCTCCTTAAGGTGTGCAGCCCGGGCACTGTCGCGGTCACCGAGTTTATGCAGGTAGAGCGTTTCAGTCACATCATGCATTTGGTTTCCTCGGTGGAGGGGAACCTTGCTGATGGGGCTTCCGCAGTGGACGTGTTTCGAGCAACGTTCCCCGCGGGAACGCTATCTGGCGCGCCCAAACCTCGCGCTCTCGAGATCATTGATGAGTTGGAGCCGGCACAACGTGGCGTGTATGGGGGAGTTGTGGGGTATTTCGACTTCGCTGGCGACGTTGATCTCGCGATCGCGATTCGCACCGTGACCATTGTGGATGGGATGGCGCGAGTGCAGGCAGGGGCAGGACTTGTCGCCGACTCTGACCCCGTTTCCGAGCATCAAGAAGCGCAGAACAAAGCGGCAGCTCCGCTGCGGGCAGTAGCGGTAGCGAATGCCATGCGGCGGCTGAATTCATGATTCTCAAGCGCGCTCGACCCCTAGTTTTGAGTGGTTTGGTTGTTGCGGCAGCGACGGTCATGCTGTCGTGGACTCAAACGTGGTTCACGATCATCTTGCGCGACGGTTCACGCGTGGAGGTCCTCGGCAGCGATGCTGCCGGATCACTCGCCGCTCTCGCCCTCTCAGCGTTCGCTCTGGTCGCCGCGCTCAGTCTCTCTTCGCTCATCGTGCGAAGAATTCTCGGTGTGGTTGCTGCCGCTGTCGGCGCAACTATCGTTGCGGTCAGTCAGGGTGCGCTTGCCGATCCCGTTATCTCCTCCGGCTCATTGATCACGGATGTCACGGGCATCAGCGGGACTGATTCGCTCAGAGCGCTCGTCGACGTTGTCAACGTTAATGCGTGGCCAGTCCCAGCGATCATCGCGGGCGGGCTCATCGTCGTTATTGGTCTCTTCGCGACGTTTTCGGCTCATCGTTGGCCCGTGGCGACGAAGAAGTATGACCGCGCGACGACGGTGGTTGCCGATGATCCGGCATCGCAATGGGATGCGCAGAGCCGGGGAATCGACCCAACCGCCGAGTGAGTGGCATGACCACGAGCTTTACTCCCGCTAGAATTTAAGATCAGCAATGAATGGAGCCTGATGAGTACTGATAATGACCCCGGCCACGGAAATTCGCCGGCGGCATGGACCGCCGTTGTCATCATGTTGGTCGCGTTCGCGATTGGAACCCTCGCATTCTGGTTCGTCATTCCGTGGCTAGTATTTGCCTCGGCTGGTCTTGTGGTTGTCGGACTAATTGTTGGCCAGGTTTTGCGCAAGCTCGGCTATGGCGTCGGTGGCGACAAGCTCACCGTCGAGCCTCACAACTAGAGTGCTCAGCGATTTAGTCGACGGCGCGTTAGAAGATGCCGCCGTTCGTCGGGATTCTGTCAGCCTTGCTGATGTAGAGCGTGCTGCAACTGAAGCAGTCCCTGCTTTGGACGCGCTTGCTGCGCTGTCGCCGCGCGAGCGAGTTCACATCATTGCTGAGATCAAGAGATCAAGCCCGTCACGGGGTGCTCTTGCGGAGATCAGCGATCCCGCATCGCTGGCCTTGTCGTATCAAACAGGTGGTGCGAGTGCTATCAGCGTGCTCACTGAGCAACGTCGTTTCGGTGGTTCGCTTGACGACCTTATGACGGTTAAGTCTGTCGTTCGCCTCCCCGTTCTCCGCAAAGACTTCATTGCCGAGCCGTACCAAGTTTTCGAGGCGCGCGCGGCCGGTGCCGACCTTGTTCTCCTCATCGTTGCCGCTCTTGACCAACAGACCCTCGAGTCGCTGTACAACTTGATCGTCGAGCTCGGCATGACTCCGTTGGTCGAAACTCACTCGGCCGACGAAGTTGCCCGGGCGCTAGATGTTGGGGCAAGCCTGGTTGGTGTCAACGCACGCAACCTGAGCACCTTCGAGCTTGATCAAAATTTGTTCGGTGAACTTGCTGATCAGATCCCGAGCGGTGTGATCCGTATTGCCGAATCTGCCGTGAAGTCTGCTGCCGACGTCGCCCACTATCGACGGGCAGGCGCCGATGTGGTTCTCGTGGGAGAAGCACTCGTCACCGGTGACCCTATTGCCACCCTGCAAGAGTTTTTGGACTGCTAATGCTGAGAGATGAACTAGGCCCCTATTTCGGAGAATTCGGCGGACGTTTTGTCCCCGAGTCGCTGATCGCAGCTCTCGACGAGCTCGATGCTGCCTACAACGCAGCAAAGATCGATCCCGTGTTCCAAGCGGAGCTCGCAGAGTTGCACGCTAGCTACACCGGCAGACCGTCGATCATTACCGAGGTGCCGCGTTTTGCAGCACACGCTGGCGGGGCTCGTATCATCCTGAAGCGCGAAGACCTCAATCACACTGGCTCGCACAAGATCAACAATGTTCTCGGTCAAGCTCTGCTTGCTCGTCGACTGGGGAAGACCCGCCTGATCGCTGAGACCGGTGCAGGGCAACACGGCGTTGCTACGGCCACCGCTGCGGCGCTTTTTGGAATGTCCTGCGTCGTCTACATGGGCGAAGTCGATACCGAACGTCAAGCCTTGAATGTGGCTCGAATGCGCCTTCTCGGCGCCGAGGTTATCCCGGTCACCGCTGGTTCGCGCACCCTGAAAGATGCGATCAACGAAGCCTTGCGCGACTGGGTAGCGAACGTTGAAGATACTCATTATCTCCTCGGCACGGTCGCTGGCCCTCATCCGTTCCCCGTAATGGTTCGCGACTTTCACAAGGTCATTGGCGACGAAGCTCGCGAGCAGGTAATCAAGCTCACTGGAGCCCTACCGACAGCGGTCGCAGCCTGTGTCGGCGGCGGCAGCAATGCCATGGGCATTTTCCACGCATTTCTCGATGACCCGGATGTCGCGCTCTACGGCTACGAAGCTGCCGGCGAAGGCCACCTCACCGAGCGCCACGCCGCTACCCTCACTCGCGGTCGCCCTGGTGTGCTTCACGGCGCCCGCAGCTATATGTTGCAAGACGAAGACGGCCAGACCGTCGAATCGCACTCGATCTCTGCCGGCCTCGACTACCCAGGTGTCGGCCCAGAACACTCATGGCTCAAAGACATCGGGCGGGCCAACTATTTGCCGATAACCGATGCTGAAGCTATGGAGGCACTGCGCCTTCTGAGCAGAACTGAAGGCATCATCCCGGCAATCGAGTCTGCTCATGCCTTGGCTGGCGCGCTCAAACTAGGCAAAGAGCTTGGCCCGGATTCGGTTATTTTGGTCAACCTCAGCGGCCGTGGCGATAAAGACATGGAGACTGCGGCGGAATACTTTGATCTCATTGATGCCGCGGATGCTGCGGCAGCAGCTTCTACCGCAACTCCGGTCGCGGAGGAGAAATAATGAGCACTGTTGAAAACACCATTGCGCAGGCGAATCGTGACCGCTCTGGCGCTCTCATCGGCTATTTACCGGTTGGTTTTCCCACGATCGCGGACAGTATCGAGGCGGCCGTTGCTCTTGCGGAGAATGGCGTAGATGTCATTGAACTGGGCTTGCCATACTCCGATCCAGTGATGGACGGTCCAGCCATTCAGAAGGCCACGCAGCAGGCGCTCGCTAATGGGTTTCGGCTTCAGGATGGTTTCGATGCGGTAGCGGAGATCACTTCCCGAGTATCGACGCCGGTAATGCTGATGAGTTATTGGAACCCGATCATGCAGTTTGGCGTTGACCGTTTTGCCGACCAGCTCACGGCAGCCGGGGGAGCAGGAATCATTACGCCTGATCTGGTGAGCGACGAGGCTGCGGAGTGGATTGCCGCGTCTGAGCGGACCGGGCTCGATCGCGTATTTCTCGCAGCGCCTTCGTCGAGCGATGCACGACTGGTGCGCGCGGTTGAGGCAAGTACTGGATTCGTTTACGCCGTATCGACGATGGGTATTACCGGTGCCCGGTCTGACGTTGACTCGGCGGCCAAGACGCTAGTCGCACGCCTGCGTACTGCTGGTTCGACCAGCGCGTGCGTTGGCCTCGGTATTTCCACCGCTGAACAGGTGCATGAGGTTCTTACCTACGCCGATGGTGCAATTGTCGGGTCAGTATTCGTTAGCGCGTTGGCGACCGGTGGGGTGAGCGCAGTCGCACAGACTGCAGCGTCGCTTTCGACCGGTACGCTTGCTTAGTCGCAGTCCAGAAAGGTGACCGTTTTGTCATTAGTGCCGTTCAGTATTCCGAGCCCGCCCGACTCTTGGTCGACGCTCGCAACAATCCCGTTCGGCCAGTGGTTGAGCGGAATTGGCGTTAACCCGAGCCAAGCAATTGTGATCCACACGTATGCAATCTGCATTCTTGTGGGAATCATCGCAGCGACGTGGCTAACGTCGCGTCGGCTTACGAGCCGCGGTGCTGAGCCTGGGGTCGTTATCGACATCATCATTTGGGCTGTGCCGCTCGGACTCGTTGGAGCACGCTTATATCACGTGTTTACCCACCCAGGAGATTACTTCTTTGAGGGCGCAGATCCGTGGGAAGTTATTCGAATCTGGAACGGCGGAAACGCTATTTTCGGTTCGCTCATTGGTGGCGCTGTCGGTGCGTTCATCGGTGCGCGCCAGACAGGTATCCGTTTCTGGAGCTTTGCGGATGCCCTCGCTCCCGGCATGCTTCTCGCCCAAGCTATCGGCCGCTTCGGCAACTACTTCAACCACGAGCTATTCGGCCAGCCGACTGATCTTCCGTGGGGCCTAGAGATTGAGGCAACAAACTCGGTAATCCCGATCGGTTTGCCTGCAGATACTCTCTTCCACCCCACATTTCTTTACGAAATGATCTGGAACGTTGTCGGCATTGTGTTCTTGCTGACGATGGAGCGCCAGTATGGTTTCGTCAAGAAGCACGTTCTTGGGCTCACGGTTCCGACATTGTCTGCGTCAGGCCCGAGAAGGCTGCAGTGGGGCAAAGTTTGGGCGCTCTACATGGTTTGGTACGGCATTGGCCGTGTGTGGTTCGAGTCCATTCGGATCGACCCAAGCGAGGTCTACCTCGGGCTCCGCGTAAACGTGTGGGGAGCGATTCTCACCGTTGTCCTCGGAGTGATCTTGTTCATCGTGCAATCACGTCGCCATGCGGGTGTAGAACGCAGTGCCTATGTCGATGATCACATCTGGACCGCCGATGGTGTTGTAAACTCCGATGAAACCTATTCCGAGCATGACATTGTCGTCAACGCTGCCGACGAGTCCGCTCCGGTCACTGCTTCGAAATAGTCCGCCACAAGCGGTCACACCCCTCAGGCCACTATCCGGCTCTGAATTTTCTATGGGCCAGAGAAGTCCCTCTCCGCACCAGTAACACGTGAGGACGGTACGGCATGGCTGTTACCCCACCCTTTGAACGCTTTGGTTCGATCCCCGCCGCGGCAGGGATGTACGACCCATCCAATGAGAAAGATGCTTGTGGACTCGCCATGGTGGCGACGCTTCGCGGCACGCCCGGGCACGACATCATTGCGACAGCCCTCGAAGCGCTGCGCAATCTAGAGCACCGCGGTGCCGTCGGGTCTGATGCTGGCACCGGTGATGGTGCTGGCATCATGACGCAGATTCCGGATGCCTTTTTCCGGGCCGTCGTCGACTTCGACCTACCTAGTGATGGTCGGTACGCGGTAGGAATTGCGTTCTTGCCCCACGACACTGACGAGCGCCAAGAAGTTAAGACTGGCATCGAAAAGCTGGCGGAAGAAGAGGACCTTACCGTCCTGGGGTGGCGTGAAGTCCCCATCCAGCCCGACGAATTGGGCAGTCTCGCACGCGACGCAATGCCCGCCTTTGAGCAGCTGTTCTTGCAGTCAAAGCGAGTCGACCTGAAGGGCACGCTTCGCGGCATCCATCTGGATCGCCAGACCTATCGTCTACGCAAGCGTGCCGAACGCGAATTGCATGTCTATTTCCCGTCGCTTTCGTGCCGAACAATCACGTACAAGGGCATGGTTACGACTCTTCAACTAGAGCCGTTTTATCCTGATCTTTCTGACGAGCGCTTCGCATCAAAGCTTGCTCTCGTGCATTCTCGGTATTCCACGAATACGTTCCCGTCGTGGCCGCTGGCACAGCCTTTCCGCATGGTGGCTCACAACGGTGAGATCAACACTGTGCAGGGCAACCGCAACTGGATGCGCGCCCGCCAGTCCCAACTCGAGTCCGCAGTTTTCGGGAACATCAAGACATTCTTCCGGTCAACACGCCAGGCGCGAGCGACTCGGCATCGTTTGATGAGGTTGTTGAGCTACTGAATCTCGCGGGGCGTCCGCTGCCTCACGCAATGATGATGATGGTTCCGGAGGCCTACGAGAATCAGGTCGACGCAGACCCTCGCCGTCGTGCGTTCTACGAGTACCACTCGATGCTCATGGAACCATGGGATGGTCCTGCGGCACTCGTGTTTACAGACGGTTCGTTAGTCGGAGCGACTCTTGACCGCAATGGGCTGCGTCCCGGACGCTACTTGGTCACTGATGATGGGCTCGTTGTTCTGGCGAGTGAAATCGGCGTTTTCGACGTTGAACCGACCAAGGTCGTTCGCAAGGGGCGTTTGCGTCCAGGCAAGATGTTCTTGGTCGATACTCAAGCTGGTCGTCTTATTGAAGACGATGAGATCAAGGCAGAACTTGCGGCATCACAGCCGTGGGCGGAGTGGCTTGAGAGTGGTCGAATTGCGCTCGAAGAGTTGCCAGAGCGCGAGCACATTGTGCACACGCCCGCCTCGGTGACTCGCCGTCAGCGCACCTTCGGTTACACCGAGGAAGAAGTCCGCATCCTCATCGAGCCGATGTCTCGACTCGGTGCTGAACCACTCGGCGCGATGGGGTCTGATACCCCGATTGCAGTGCTTTCTGAGCGCCCCCGTTTGCTGTTCGACTACTTCACTCAACAGTTCGCGCAAGTAACTAACCCCCCGCTTGATTCCATCCGCGAAGCTGTTGTCACGTCGATGCGATTGGGCGTCGGTCCACAGCGCAATCTTCTGGCGGCGACGCCGGATCACGCCAAGCAAGTCGCTCTCGCGTTCCCGGTAATCGATAACGATGAGCTGGCGAAGATTCAGCACATCGAACCGCATCCCGGATCTCGCTTAGCGACGACGATCAAGGGTCTCTATCGGGTCGATGCCGGGCCATCCGCTATGGAAGCGCGTTTGGCCGCAATGTGTGCTGAAGCTGATGCGGCGATCCTTGATGGCGCGGAGTTCATCGTGCTTTCGGACCGCGACTCGAACAAAGATCTAGCGCCTATTCCGTCGCTGCTCATGCTGGCGACCGTGCATCATCACCTCATCCGTCAACAGGAACGGATGAAGGTCGGCCTGATCGTTGAGGCCGGCGATGTGCGCGAAGTTCACCATGTCGCGCTTTTGGTGGGTTATGGCGCATCGGCGATCAATCCCTATCTGGCGATGGAAACCGCCGAAGAGCTCGTTCGTAATGGCACGATTACCGACGTCACTGCGGAGAAAGCAGTTCGCAATCTCATTACCGCCCTGGGTAAGGGCGTTCTGAAGATCATGTCGAAAATGGGTATTTCCGTCGTCAGTTCGTATGCCGGAGCGCAAGCCTTCGAAGCCGTTGGGCTCTCTCAGGTATTCGTGGACCAGTATTTCACCGGGACGAAAAGCATCCTTGGTGGTGTCGGCCTCGACGCGATCGCCCGCGAGAACGCGGCACGTCACATGGCGGCGTACCCAGAAGATCGTGCACCGACCATTCACGAGCGACTCAACACCGGGGGCGAGTACCAGTGGCGTCGTGAAGGCCCGCCGCACCTTTTCAACCCTGAAACCGTTTTCAAGTTGCAGCATTCAACGCGCACCCGTCGCTACGATATCTTCCGCGAGTACACCTCAAAGGTTGACGACCAAGCTGCGAATCTGATGACTCTGCGCGGCCTCTTCACATTCAAGACCGAGGGTCGACAATCGATTTCGATCGACGAAGTTGAATCGGTCGCGAGCATCGTGAAGCGATTCAGCACCGGAGCAATGAGCTACGGCTCGATCAGCAAAGAGGCACATGAAACTCTTGCCATTGCGATGAATCAGCTTGGCGCCCGGTCGAACACGGGCGAGGGCGGCGAGGATGTTGACCGCTTGCTTGATCCCACTCGCCGTAGCGCGATCAAGCAGGTCGCTTCCGGTCGCTTCGGCGTAACGAGTATGTACTTGACCCATGCCGATGATATTCAGATCAAAATGGCTCAAGGCGCCAAGCCTGGCGAGGGTGGTCAACTTCCCGCGGGCAAGGTGTATCCGTGGATCGCACGAACTCGCCACGGCACCCCGGGAGTCGGTCTTATCTCGCCGCCTCCACACCACGATATCTATTCGATCGAAGACCTCAAGCAGCTCATTTTCGACTTGAAGCGATCGAATCCCTCGGCCAGAGTGCACGTCAAACTCGTCAGCCAGAAGGGTATTGGCGCGGTTGCCGCTGGCGTTACCAAAGCAAAAGCTGATGTTGTTCTTGTGTCGGGCCATGATGGCGGCACGGGAGCAAGCCCACTCAACTCGCTGAAGCATGCGGGCACACCGTGGGAGATCGGGCTAGCAGAAACCCAGCAGACGCTCATGCTCAATGGGATGCGCGACCGAGTAGTCGTTCAGGTCGATGGCCAGATGAAGACCGGTCGTGACGTAATTATCGGTGCGCTTCTCGGAGCTGAAGAGTACGGCTTCGCGACGGCGCCACTCGTTGTTTCGGGTTGCATTCTGATGCGCGTGTGCCACTTGGATACCTGCCCGGTCGGAGTTGCAACGCAGAACCCTGAATTGCGTGAACGATTCACCGGTAAGCCAGAGTTCATTGTGAACTTCTTTGAGTTCCTGGCACAAGAAGTTCGCGAGTACCTCGCTGAACTCGGCTTCCGCACGCTCGAAGAAGCAATCGGGCATAGCGAGCTTCTCGACATGAACCGAGCGATCTCTCATTGGAAGACCGATGGCCTCGATCTCAGCCCGGTGTTCAATGGCCCAGAGTTTGCGGCAGACGCGCCTCGCACTCAGTCAGTAGCTCAGGACCACGAGCTAGACGAGCACTTCGACCAGAAGCTCATCGAGTTGAGCCGTGATGCGCTCGACAACAAGACGTCAGTCGAGATCGATCTGCCGGTTCGCAACACTGATCGTGCGGTCGGCACAATGCTGGGGCACGAAGTTACTCTTCGCCACGGTGAGCATGGTCTGCCCGCGGACACCATTTCGATTACGCTGCATGGATCTGCTGGCCAATCTCTTGGCGCCTTCGTACCGGCCGGTATCTCGATAAAGCTGTACGGCGACAGTAACGACTACGTCGGTAAGGGGCTTTCCGGAGGATCGATCGTCGTCAGACCCGATTTGGCGAGTGTCTTTGCCGCAGAGAACAATGTGATCGCGGGAAACGTGATCGGCTATGGCGCTACCAGCGGAAGCATCTTCATCCGCGGCAAGGTTGGTGAACGATTTATGGTTCGCAACTCTGGCGCAACGGCGATTGCCGAGGGTGTCGGCGACCATGCTCTTGAGTACATGACCGGTGGTCTCGTTCTCATTCTTGGCGCAACGGGCCGCAACCTCGGCGCAGGTATGTCCGGGGGAACCGCCTACGTTCACGAGTTGCGTGAAGAGCGCGTTAATGGTGAGTCGCTGAGTTCCGGTGAACTGGTGCTGAGCGGGCTCGGCAGCGCTGACATCGAAATAGTTAAAGATCTGCTTGAACGCCACTTCGAAGAAACCGGGTCCGTTGTCGCAGAGGGAATGCTTGCAGACATGCAGTCGACCGCGGCGCAATTCACGAAGGTCACTCCGCGTGACTACGCGGCGGTACTTCAGACGCGAGCAACCGCATTGGCCGAGGGACTTGACCCTGACGGGGACGTCACCTGGGCGCGAATTAAGGAGGTAACCGGTGGCTGATCCCAAGGGATTCCTCAAGGTACAGGAGCGGGAGCTCCCCAAACGACGTCCAGTTAGCTTGCGCTTAATGGACTTCAAAGAAGTGTACGAACAGCAAGAATCGAGCCAGTTGGTTCGACAGGCGGGGCGTTGTATGGATTGTGGCGTCCCGTTCTGTCATCAGGGGTGCCCGCTAGGCAACTTGATTCCCGAGTGGAACGACCTCATGCGTCGTGGTGAGAGCGCTGAAGCGATAGAGCGACTTCACGCGACAAACAATTTTCCCGAGTTCACCGGGCGACTGTGTCCGGCACCGTGCGAAAGTTCGTGTGTTTTGGGGATCAATCAGCCCGCGGTCACGATCAAGCAGATCGAAGTCTCGATCATCGACCAAGCGTTTGCCGACGGCAATGTGACACCGCATCCTCCCGGACGTCTCACCGGCAAGACCGTCGCCGTTGTGGGGTCTGGCCCCGCCGGGTTGGCCGCAGCACAGCAGCTGACGCGTGCTGGTCATACCGTTGCAGTGTTCGAGCGTGAGGACCGCATCGGTGGTCTGCTGCGCTACGGTATTCCTGATTTCAAAATGGAGAAGCGACACATAGAGTCCCGTCTCGCTCAAATGCAGGCCGAAGGAACGCGTTTTCGGGCGGGCGTAAACATCGGGGTCGACATCGCTTGGAATGACCTGCGCGCACGATACGACGCAGTAGTCGTAGCGACGGGCGCGACTGTTCCCCGCAATCTCCCGGTTCCCGGCCGTGACTCTCTTGGCGTGCATTTCGCCATGGAGTACTTGGTGCAGTCAAACAAAGTCGTCGCTGGCGACACCGTGAGCGAACAACTCACCGCTGAGGGCAAGCACGTGGTTGTCCTCGGTGGCGGAGACACGGGAGCTGACTGCATCGGTACTGCGCACCGTCAGGGCGCACTGTCTGTAACGAACTTAGCCATCGGTGTTCAGCCTCCCGCTGAACGTCCAGAACACCAGCCGTGGCCCCTCACTCCAACGCTGTTCGAAGTATCGAGCGCACACGAAGAGGGCGGTGAACGCCTCTATTTGGCTTCGACTGTCGAGTTCGTCACTAATGCTGTTGGCGAGGTTCGCGCAATCAAAGTTGCCGAGACCGAGTTCGTTGATGGCCGCCGTGTACCTAAGGCAGGAACCGAGCGTGAGATTCCTGCCGACCTCGTGTTGCTGGCGTTGGGTTTCACTGGCCCCGAAAAAGAATCCCTCGATCGTCAGCTTCCATTGGAGTCAGATGATCGTGGAAACCTTACGCGCGATGCCGACTACCAGACAGAAACCCCCGGCGTGTACGTTGTCGGTGATGCTGGTCGCGGCCAATCACTAATCGTCTGGGCTATTGCTGAAGGTAGGGCCGCAGCATCCGCTGTAGATCGCTATCTTGAGGGGGAGACACAATTGCCGTTCCCCGTTTCTCCTACCGACCGCGGTATGACTGTTTAACTGTTTCACCACCACTAGTACGACCACCCCGTTCAACCACCACTGAATCGTCAAAGGAAGTTATGAGACGCGCAAAAATCGTCGCGACACTCGGCCCGGCTACGTCGAGCTACGAGAACATCAGGGCAATCATCGATGCAGGTGTCGATGTTGCTCGCATGAACCTCAGCCACGGAACGTACGCCGTTCATGAGGAGGTGTATGCGAATGTGCGCCGCGCTGCTGAAGACGCTGGCCGCGCCGTTGCCGTAATGGTTGACCTTCAGGGTCCTAAGATCCGTCTCGGCAAGTTTGAAGATGGTCCCTACGATCTCGCAGTCGGTGACATCTTCAAGATCACGACAGACGATATCCTCGGCAACCGTGAGATCTGCGGCACAACTTTCAAAGGTCTCCCGCAGGATGTTGCTCCTGGCGACTTCTTGCTTATTGACGATGGCAAGGTCAAGGTCAAGGTTGTCAGCTCGACCGACACCGTCGTCACGACCGAGGTCATCGTTGCGGGCGCTGTCTCCAACAACAAGGGTATTAACTTGCCCGGAGTAGCTGTCAACGTGCCGGCACTGTCCGAAAAGGATGAGGACGACCTCCGTTGGGGGCTCAAGCTCGGTGCTGACCTCATCGCCTTGTCATTCGTGCGTAATGCCGATGACATCATTCGTGTGCACGAGATCATGGATGAAGAGGGCCGTCGTGTTCCTGTCATCGCCAAGATTGAGAAGCCACAGGCCGTTGACCATCTAGAAGCGATTATTGACGCCTTCGACTCGATCATGGTTGCTCGTGGCGATCTCGGTGTAGAGCTTCCGCTCGAGGCTGTACCGATCGTGCAGAAGCGCACGGTGGAGCTTGCACGTCGAATGGCGAAGCCCGTTATCGTTGCCACTCAGATGCTTGAGTCGATGATTTCAAGCCCTGTACCGACGCGAGCAGAGACCTCTGACGTCGCAAACGCGATCTTGGATGGTGCTGATGCTGTGATGCTCAGTGGCGAGACCAGCGTGGGGGAGTACCCCGTGATTACCGTTCAAACGATGGCGAAGATTGTTGAGTCAACCGAGGAGCACGGTCTCGACCGTATCGCTGAGCTTGGCACAAAGCCGAAGACTCAGGGTGGGGCAATTACTCTTGCCGCAGCCGAAGTTGCCGCCTTCGTAGAAGCTAAGTATGTCTGTGTGTTTACAGAGTCGGGTGATTCCGCGCGCCGCATGTCGCGACTGCGATTCCGTATTCCGATGAAAGCATTTACTCCGAACCCAGATATCCAGCGCCGGATGGCACTGATCTGGGGTATTGAGTCATTTGTTGTCGATCGCGTTACCCACACCGATGAAATGTACCGCCAAGTTGACGAGGTCTTGCTCGATCAAAACCTGGCTGAAATTGGCGACACGGTCGTGGTGATTTCTGGTTCCCCTCCCGGAATCGCTGGATCGACGAACGACTTGCGCGTGCACGTAGTTGGCGATGCGATTAACGCCAAGGCCCCGGCCTGGGCTACTAAATAGCTTCCGCTTTTAGCTTAAAACTAGGGTGCCGGCGTTGAACTGAGGAGTTCGACGCCGGCACCACTGTCTTAATTTCGCCGGACTCGCGGGCGCGGCTGCGCCACACTCTGCACGTAGGGTACGGCGCGACTCACCATGCCCCTCGGGAGCTCTCCAGTCGCCCTCGCGGCATGCCAGCAGCCGGAGGCAGCCGGATCTCGCAGACTCGTGAACCATGGCACCAGCAAGCGATCAGGCGGCTACCAATCGTGATTACAGCTCACAGAGAGAAGCGATCCCTCATGAGGAGTCATGCCGTGACCGTCCACGTTGGGACGAAGACTGACCGATTACCGAGAATAGTGATCGGTTTTCGATAATAAATGTTGTGCCGAATGTGGGACTCGAACCCACACGTCCTTTCGAACAAAGCATTTTGAGTGCTCCGCGTCTACCATTCCGCCAATTCGGCTGACTACAACGCTGAATAGAATACCGTAGGCTTGCGCTTGTGACTGACCAAAACACCAATAAAACTGCTCCACGTCGCGTTGTCGTTGCCGAAGATGAGTCCCTCATCCGCATGGACATCGTTGAAATTCTCCGAGACGCCGGCTACGAGGTTGTCGGAGAAGCGGGTGATGGCGAGACCGCCGTTGCTCTTGCGACCGAGCTGCGCCCGGATCTGGTCATCATGGATGTCAAGATGCCTCAGCTCGACGGAATCTCTGCCGCAGAGCGCCTGAGTGCTAACCACATCGCGCCCGTTGTGCTGCTCACTGCCTTCAGCCAGAAAGAACTCGTTGAGCGGGCGTCAGAGGCTGGCGCTCTGGCGTACGTGGTGAAGCCATTCACGCCGAACGACTTGCTTCCGGCCATTGAGATCGCGCTCAGTCGTTATGCCCAGATCATTACTCTCGAAGCAGAGGTCAGCGACCTTGTCGAGCGTTTCGAGACCCGCAAGCTCGTAGACCGAGCTAAGGGTCTCCTAAACGAGAAGATGGGGCTCAGCGAGCCTGACGCGTTCCGTTGGATTCAAAAGGCGTCAATGGATCGTCGATTGACGATGCACGATGTTTCCCAGGCGATCATCGACCAACTGAGCGCTAAGAAGTAACTAGCGCCCTCGCGTTGCCTTACGAGGTAGGGCGGTCCTTGAGGATGTTAGTGATTCGCACGGTGGAAAGCCGACGCTCTTGATCGTCGCGAATGACGATCTCGTGGGTTGCCAGAGTGCGGCTCAGCGCAATAGCAGTACACGTGGCCGTAACGATTCCTTCGCGCACAGCACGAGTGTGAGTCGCGTTGACCTCGATTCCCATCGCAATTCTGCCGGGACCGGCATGAATCGCTGAAGAGATTGATCCAAGCGACTCACCAAGCACCACGTGAGCGCCGCCGTGCAAAATGCCGATCACTTGAGTGTTTCCTTCAACCGGCATCGTCGCGACCGAACGGTCGGCGCCGAGTTCCAGAAACTCGATCCCCATTTTTCGAGTTAATGCTCCGCCGCCTGACTCAATAAGACGGGCGATAAGTTCAGGATCAAGGTCATCGGGATACTTCACAGCGGAGTCCTTCGAGCTAAGTCGTTTCGGCTGTCGGCAGGCGCGGCTAGGCTGGCTGCGTGACGGATATTCAAAAGCCTACCCTCATGATCATTGACGGCCACTCGCTGGCCTTCCGAGCGTTTTATGCGCTGCCAGTTGACAGTTTTCAGAACCGTGACGGGCAGCACACAAATGCCATTCATGGATTTTTGTCAATGCTTATTTCGCTTCTGGGGAATGAGAAGCCAACGCATCTTGCTGTCGCTTTCGACATCTCGCGCTATTCCTTCCGCACTCGGGAGTACCCCGAATATAAGGGCACCCGAGGCGAGACTCCGGTCGAGTTCGTCGGCCAGATTCCTCTCCTTGAAGAAGCTTTGAAGGCGATGGGTATTCAGACGCTCAGCAAAGAGGATTACGAGGCTGACGATATTCTCGCCACTCTCGCGCACGAGGGTTCCAGTAACGGGTTCCGTGTCCTCGTGGTTTCTGGTGACCGCGATGCAATTCAGATGGTCAATGACGACGTGACGCTGCTCTATCCCAATGCTCGTGGTGTTTCTGAGCTCAAGCGATACGACCGCGATGCGGTATTCGAGCGCTACGGTGTCGAACCCCATCGATATCCTGACGTTGCTGCTCTGGTCGGCGAAACTAGCGACAATCTCATCGGCGTCGACAAAGTGGGGGAGAAGACCGCTGTCAAATGGATCAACCTCTACGGGTCGCTCGACGAGGTTCTCGCTCATGCCGAGGAGATCAAAGGTGTCGTCGGTCAGAACCTGCGCGATCAGATGGACCGTGCTGTTCGCAACCGCAAGTTGAATCATCTGCTCACGAATGTTGAATTGCCTGTCACCGTGACAGACCTCGATCGTCGACCAATTGACGAGGCAGCTGTTCAAGAAGTTTTCGATCGCCTCCAGTTCAAGACACTGCTTCAGCGCGTGCTAAAAATTGCGGCCGCGGAACGGGGCGACGAGCCGTCAATATCGGCGCCAGCCGACTCTGTCTCGACGGTTCCCGTCGTTCGCACGATGGTCGACGAAGAGCTCGCGAAGTGGATTGACACCAACAGTGCTCAGGGAACTAAACCGCTCGGGCTGACTATTGCCACAGTCGAGGGCACCGTCACAGGACTAGGGCTCGCGACGGCCACAGAAACAGCCTTCGTGCCGTGGGCATCCGACCGGCTCGACTACGTCGCCCTGACCAACTGGCTAGCCAGTGATGCGCCGAAATTCATGCATTCAGCGAAGGCGCAGCTCAAAATTGCCTCGGCAAATGGTCTTGAGGTCGCAGGCATCGCGTTTGACACCATGCTTGCAGCTTGGGTTCTCAAGCCCAGCGCAAAACCCGAGGAGCTAGAAGCTCAGGTTTACAACTATCTCGGCGAGACAATTGAGCAAAGTGACCCCAACCAGTTGGTTCCCGAGACCGAGGCACTGAGCCCGGCTACGATGTCCTGGTACGTCGTGCGGGTGGCGGCTTATCTTGTCGACAAGCTTGACGAGGGTTCGTTGAGCGTGTTGAACGACATCGAAATGCCCCTCGTTCCTGTATTCGCCCGCATGGAGCGCACGGGCATTGCCGTGAATCGACAGTTGCTGAACGACCTCAGCACATCGCTGTCAGAAACAGCAGCTGAGGTCGCGCGCAATGCCTTCGAGGTGATCGGTCGCGAGATTAATCTGGGCAGTCCCAAACAGCTCCAAGAGGTGCTCTTCACGCAGTTGGAGATGCCGAAGACTCGGGCGAACAAGACAGGTTACTCAACGGATGCTGCCAGTCTGACGGACTTGCAAGAACAGGCTCCGCATCCGTTTCTTGACTTGCTCCTCAAACACCGAGACGCCACAAAACTCGCCCAGATTATCGCCGGCATCGAGAAAGCGATTGACGAATCTGGCCGAGTTCACACGACGTATGAGCAAGCTGGTTCGAGTACGGGGCGCATTGCATCCAACGAACCCAATCTGCAGAACGTGCCGATTAAGACGGCGACGGGTCGCCAAATACGCTCCGCCTTCGAGGCCGGTGCTGGCTTCGATACGTTGTTGACGGCGGACTATTCTCAGATCGAAATGCGCATCATGGCTCACCTGTCGGGAGATGAGGGTCTTATCCAGGCTTTCAACGACGGCGAGGATCTTCACCGCTTTGTCGGCTCGCGGATCTTTGGCGTTGAGCCCGCTGCCGTGACGTCCGAGATGCGATCAAAAGTGAAAGCAATGTCGTACGGGTTAGCGTACGGGCTTAGTGCTTTTGGGCTCAGTAAACAGCTCCGCATTGAGACCAGCGAAGCTAAAGCATTGATGACCGACTATTTCGCGCGATTTGGGGCGGTACGGGATTATCTTCGCAACGTCGTCGAGCAGGCTCGCGCTGATGGTTACACCACTACTATTTTTGGTCGGCGACGCCCCTTCGGCGATCTCAACTCGAAGAACCGCGTATTGCGCGACAATGCCGAACGGCAGGCGTTGAACTCTCCAATTCAGGGTTCGGCTGCAGACATCCTGAAAATTGCGATGCTCCAGATTGACGCAGACATCCGCGCTGAAGGATTGAAGTCAAGAATGTTGCTTCAGGTTCATGACGAATTGGTGTTCGAAATCGCTGCGGGAGAACTTGAGCGGATGACTACCATTGTCCATGAGCGAATGTCAGGAGCGGCTACGCTTTCTGTTCCTCTTGATGTGCAAATTGGAACCGGGCATAACTGGGATACTGCGGCCCACTAGAGCCTGCGCTGTTCAGAACTAGCAATAACTACCGTCACAAGGGAGTCGATATGACGAGCAAAACTGTATCCATCGGATCGAAGGTTGGGCTCCATGCTCGACCAGCGTCGGTATTCGCTCAGGCAGTGAGCGCCTGTGGAGTAAAGGTGATGCTCACCGACTCTGCAGACAAGACCGTCAATGCAGCAGCATTCTTAGCGTTCTCTCTTTAGGGATCGCGTACGGAGATTCTGTAACGCTAACCTCCGATGATGACGGAGCCGAGGCTGCGTTGGAGTCGCTCGCACAACTGTTGGCCAGTGAACTAGATAATTAGGCACCTAGTCGCACAACGATAGAGGGAGCCAACAACGATGTCGGATTTAGATCCTCAGCACGCGGCCATCGCTGCGGCCAGTGCCCGCGAAACAACCCCAATTGACGCGATCGCCGAAGAATGGGTGGAGACGCTCACCATTCTCGACCCCGCAATTGCCACGTGGATCGGGTTGCCGGGAGAGCATTCGGGCTACGCCGACTATTCGCCTGATGGCCACGCCCGTATGGTCAGCGCCACGCGGGAGGTACTGGCTCGTCTCGAGAATGCCGCAGTCATTGACGACGTAGATCTGGTCACAAAGACCGAGATGGTGTCGACATTACGACTCGATCTTGACTCTGATGCTGCCGGCTTGTGGCTGCGCGACCTCAACAATTTGGCAAGTCCTGCCCAAGACATTCGCGGCGTGCTCGACCTTATGCCGACGGCGTCGGCAACAGACTGGTCAGCAATCGCCGATCGTCTCCACAGCATTCCCGCAGCGATTGACGGCTACATCGCGACGCTTCGCCAGGGAATTGATGAGGCCGTGGTGCCAGCGCAACGGCAAGTCGCCGAAGTAATCGTCCAGACTAAGCAAATCGCCGCCGCCGGGGGCTTTTTCGATAGCTTCATCGCGGGCGCTCACTCGGTGACTGACGATGACTCTCCGTTGGGCAAGGTATTGGCAACGGGTGCTGCTGAAGCGGGCAATAGTTACGAAAAACTGGAGGAGTTTCTTCGGACTGAGCTCGCACCGAAGGCGGCCGCCGAGGACGCGTTCGGCCGCGATCTTTATGCCCTTCAGTCGCAGCGGTTCCTCGGTGCGAAGATCGACCTCGATGAGACTTACGAGTGGGGCATCGAAGAGTTGGCCCGCATGGCCCGTGAGCAAGAAGAAATTGCCCGTGAAATCAAACCGGGAGCAACGGTTGCCGAGGCGATCGCATACCTTGATTCCGATCCTTCTCGTACTCTGCACGGCACGGACGCGTTGCGCGAGTGGATGCAGAAGCTCAGCGACGACGCGATAGCCGCGCTTGCAGGCACCCAGTTTGATATTGCCGAACCGATGCGGGCCCTAGAGTGCATGATTGCGCCGACCCACGATGGGGTCATTTACTACACGGGTCCGAGCGATGACTTCTCCCGTCCTGGGCGCATGTGGTGGTCGGTGCCAGAGTCGGTAACCGAGTTCACGACGTGGCGCGAGGCAACCACGGTTTACCACGAGGGCGTTCCCGGTCATCATCTGCAGATAGCTCAGGCTGTTTATAACCGTGATCAGTTGAATACCTACCGGCGTCAATTGTCGGGGTCGTCTGGTCATGCTGAAGGTTGGGCACTCTATGCTGAACGTTTTATGAGTGAACTTGGATTTCTGGATGATCCCGCCGACCGTTTCGGAATGCTCGATGGTCAGCGCATGCGCGCCGCCCGTGTCGTTCTCGACATCGGTGTTCACCTCGGCAAGCCGAAGCTCAGCGGCACTGGGGGCTGGGATTGGGATTATGCGCTTGAATTCATGACCAACAATGTCACTCTTGATCCCGCCAACGTGCGCTTTGAGGTGAACCGTTATTTCGGCTGGCCGGGCCAAGCGCCGTCGTACAAAGTTGGTCAGCGTATTTGGGAAGAGCTGCGTGATGAATGTAAGGCTCGCGAAGGAGCGTCGTTCGACTTGCGCGCCTTCCATCGCCGCGCGTTGAACATTGGGGGAGTCGGTCTCGACACTCTTCGAACAGCGCTAATGGCGCCGTACGAGCAACGCTGAAACCAATGGGCGGTTGTCCGCCCGTGCGGCAGAGAATCAATTCCGGGGAAATAGTCAGAAACACCGCGCCTCACTGGTTGGGTTTACCCCACTTCAGGCGTTAGGCTGGAGTGTCGCAATTGCGACTTCTTATTCGCCTGCCTTCGGCGATCACAAAGCAACATCTTGCCGTTGGCCCAATAGTGCGCTTCTCGAAGCGCAACCCATACCGGAGCTACTACTACATGACAATCGCAACGACCGACAAGGCACCCAAGCAGGTCGCCATCAATGACATTGGATCTGCTGAAGATTTCCTCGCCGCGGTCGAAAAGACTCTGAAGTTCTTCAACGATGGTGACCTTATCGAAGGTACCGTCGTCAAAATCGATCGTGACGAGGTTCTCCTCGACGTCGGTTACAAGACTGAGGGTGTTATCCCCTCTCGTGAACTTTCCATCAAGCACGACGTTGACCCCACAGAGGTTGTTAACGTTGGCGACACCGTTGAGGCTCTTGTTCTTCAGAAGGAAGACAAAGAAGGCCGTCTCATCCTGTCCAAGAAGCGCGCGCAGTACGAGCGTGCATGGGGCGATGTTGAACTCATCAAGGAATCGGATGGCGTTGTCACCGGTTCTGTCATTGAGGTCGTCAAGGGTGGACTTATCGTTGACATCGGTCTTCGTGGATTCCTCCCCGCATCGCTCATCGAGCTTCGTCGCGTTCGTGACCTCACGCCGTACCTCGGCCAAGAGATCGAAGCCAAGATCCTCGAACTCGACAAGAACCGCAACAACGTTGTTCTTTCACGCCGTGCACTCCTTGAAGAGACGCAGTCGGCTAGCCGCACTTCGTTCCTCAACAACCTCGCCAAGGGCCAGGTTCGCAAGGGTGTCGTGTCGTCGATCGTCAACTTCGGTGCATTCGTTGACCTTGGTGGCGTAGACGGCCTCGTTCACGTTTCTGAGCTCTCCTGGAAGCACATCGAGCACGCTTCAGAAGTTGTTGAAGTCGGCCAAGAAGTTACCGTCGAGATTCTTGAGGTTGACCTCGAGCGCGAGCGCGTGTCGCTGTCGCTCAAAGCAACGCAGGAAGACCCGTGGCAGGTATTCGCCCGCACCCACGCAATCGGACAGGTTGCTCCCGGTAAGGTCACCAAGCTCGTTCCGTTCGGTGCGTTCGTTCGCGTCGCAGACGGCATCGAGGGCCTCGTGCACATCTCCGAGCTTTCGGGCAAGCACGTTGAGCTCGCCGAGCAGGTCGTTTCGGTTGGCGACGAAGTATTCGTCAAGGTCATCGACATCGACCTTGAGCGCCGTCGAATCTCGCTGAGCCTCAAGCAGGCCAACGAGGGCGTTGACCCCGAGGGTACCGAGTTCGACCCGGCACTCTACGGAATGCTCACCGAGTACGACGACCAGGGCAACTACAAGTACCCGGACGGCTTCGACCCCGAGACCAACGAATGGAAAGATGGTTTCGAGTCACAGCGCGAGAAGTGGGAGCAGGACTACGCTGCCGCTCAGGGTCGTTGGGAACTGCACAAGAAGCAGGTTGCTGCTGCCGCGATTCAGGAAGAGTCGATCAGCAGTGCGCCTGCTGGCTCGTCCTCGTTCTCGAACGACGAGACCGCATCTGCTGCGGGCGCTGGAACGCTCGCAGACGACGAGACTCTTGCCGCGCTGCGCGAGAAGCTCTCGAGCAACAACTAGTTCCTAGATGGATGTTTGTGGCCAGTCTCCTTCGGGAGGCTGGCCACAGTCAGTTAAGGACGACGATTGAGGGTTACTGTCGCGCTGGTCGAGAGCGTCGTAAGCGTCGTAAGCGTCGTAAGCGTCGTGCCCGACGGATGCGCAGGACCACGAGCGCAATCAGCGCCAGCAGCGCCACAAATCCGATAACCGGTACTAGTAGCGCCATCACGCTCAAGAGAACGCTGCTGAGATCTTCAGCGGCACTGACAACTGGTGCCGCAGCGCCTGCTGTCGCCGCGTTGAGTGCCGGTCGTGCAAGCATCTTTGTTGCGTGAGTGCCGAACGCGAGAACTACGCCGATAGCAACGGGAACCCAAGCATTGGAGGTGAAGAAACTGGCGGGGTCAGTAACAACCGCAGTCTCCGAGGCTGCACCGGTACCGAAGGCGATACCACCTGCGGCTGGCCGCACCACGCTTTGAATCCAGTCGTTGACTGAATCGACAACGGGAACTTTGTCCGCGACTATTTCGACAACGAGAAGTACTCCTAAAACGGCCAATACCCACGGGTTCTCGAGCCACGCCCATCCGGCCGGTAACGCGACAAAATCGAAGACTCGGCCGGCGAGGCCCAAAATCAGCAGCGGAATATAGGCATTGAGTCCAGCTGCGACAGCCAGACCGCTACCGGTGAGCACCTCGAGCATCCGGAGTTCCTTTCAACACGCTGAGGCTAGCATTAGAGCATGCACTTAATAGCGCTTACGGGAGGCATCGCGTCCGGCAAATCTACGGTCGCCCAGCAGTGGGCAAAGCAGGGTGCCGCTGTTGTCGACGCGGATGCGCTGGCGCGCGAAGTGGTCGAGCCGGGTTCACCGGTTCTTGCCGAGATCGCAGAACGATTCGGATCCACGGTGCTTTCTCCCGACGGCTCGCTTAACCGTGCGGCACTCGGCGCCTTTATTTTCAGTGATCGGGAGGCCAGAGAAGCGCTAAACCGCATTACTCATCCCGCGATTGGAAGGCTCGCCCAGAGCCACTTTGATGAGGCTGCCCGCGTGGATCCGGACGCGATTGTGGTGTACGACATTCCGCTATTGGTGGAGTCTGCCCAATCTCTCGAACGTTTCGCGTTGGTCGTGACGGTAGAAGCCGAACCTGAGGTGCGTGTGCAGCGTTTGGTCGAGCATCGTGGAATGACGGCCTCGGAGGCGGAGAGACGCGTTGCTTCCCAAGCGTCGTCACGTGAACGTCGCGCCGTGGCGGATTTCGTGATTGACGCGGGCGATTCACTAGCTGACACCCGAAACCGCGCCGATGCCGTGTGGGAATCGATTCGCAGTCGGCTGCACGGTGCCCTCTAATAAAGTTGTCAGAGCGGTTGCTTAGACTGGCGCTATGCAACCAACTCGCTCAGTGCGTCCGTTTGAGGTAATTAGCGAGTACACCCCCTCTGGTGACCAGCCAGAAGCGATCCGGCAGCTTGCCCAACGCATCAATGCGGGTGAGACCGACGTGGTCTTACTCGGCGCTACCGGTACCGGCAAGTCGGCGACCACCGCGTGGTTGATCGAACAAGTCCAACGGCCGACGTTGATCATGTCGCACAACAAGACTCTCGCGGCTCAACTTGCGAACGAGTTCCGCGACCTTATGCCCAACAACGCTGTTGAGTATTTCGTCTCGTATTACGACTACTACCAGCCCGAGGCTTACATCCCGCAGACCGATACTTTTATTGAGAAGGATTCTTCGGTGAACGCTGAAGTGGAGCGTCTTCGACACTCCACGACGAACTCTCTGCTGAGTCGGCGTGACACGGTAGTGGTATCCACGGTATCGAGCATCTACGGATTGGGAGCGGCCGAGTCGTATCTCGAAGCCATGATTGCGCTTCAGGTAGGTATGCGCATTGACCGTGAGACGCTGATCCGCAAGTTCGTTGGAATGCAGTACCAGCGCAACGATTACGATTTTTCCCGCGGAAATTTTCGCGTGCGCGGCGACACGATAGAAATAATCCCAGTTTACGAAGAACTCGCGATTCGCATTGAGATGTTTGGTGACGAGATCGAGGCCCTGTACTCGCTGCATCCATTGAGCGGCGAGGTTGTGAAGAAGATGGATTCGGTTTCGGTGTTTCCCGGCACGCACTACTCAGCGAGTCCAGAGACCATCAAACGAGCGATCGTGTCGATTCAGGAGGAACTCGCTGATCGACTAGCGGTGCTTGAGCGGCAAGGAAAATTACTTGAGGCACAGCGTCTGCGGATGCGCACGACCTTCGACATCGAGATGATGGAGCAGATCGGATTCTGCAACGGCATTGAGAATTATTCGCTACACATGGACGGCCGCCAACCGGGGGAGCCACCAAGCTGCTTGTTGGATTATTTTCCCGAAGATTTCCTCGTCGTGATCGATGAGTCGCACGTCACGGTTCCGCAGATCGGCGCAATGTACGAGGGCGATGCCTCTCGCAAGCGCACTCTGGTCGAGCACGGCTTTCGATTACCGAGTGCTCTCGATAATCGACCATTGAAGTGGGAAGAATTCTTGGGTCGTGTCGGCCAAAAGATTTATCTTTCGGCGACGCCTGGCAAGTACGAACTCGGCATTACGGATTCGATCGTTGAGCAGGTGATTCGTCCCACCGGTCTTATCGACCCGCAGATCGTTGTGAAGCCCTCGAAGGGTCAGATCGACGACTTGCTCGAGCAAATTACCATTCGTGTCGAGAAGAATGAACGCGTTTTGGTCACTACTTTGACCAAGAAAATGGCGGAAGAGCTCACTGAGTTCTTGTCCGAACACGGCGTACGCGTGCGCTATCTCCACGCCGACGTCGACACTCTGAGACGAGTCGAACTTCTTACTGAGCTTCGCCAAGGCGTTTATGACGTCCTGGTCGGTATCAACTTGCTGCGCGAGGGGCTTGACCTGCCTGAGGTGTCCCTCGTTGCTATTCTTGACGCCGATAAAGAGGGCTTCTTGCGTTCGTCGACATCGCTCATCCAGACTATTGGGCGGGCAGCCCGTAACGTCTCGGGCGAGGTACACATGTACGCCGATGTCGTTACTCGGTCCATGCAGTTCGCGATCGAAGAAACTGATCGGCGCCGTGAAAAGCAAGTCGCGTACAACACAGAACACGGAATTGACCCGCAGCCGCTTCGCAAGAAGATCGCCGACATTACTGATGCTTTGTTACGTGAGGGTGCCGATACTGCTGAGCTGCTTTCTACTCGTACAAGAGACGGAAAGAAACGCACTCCAACGCCGCACTTGGCCCGCGAGGGAATCGCCGCTGCGGGGGGAAACGATCTTGAGCAGATCGTTTCCGATCTCAACGAACAGATGCTTCAGGCCGCATCCGAATTGAAGTTTGAACTTGCAGCCCGACTTCGTGATGAAGTTCAAGATCTCAAGAAAGAACTTCGACAAATGGAACAGGCTGGACACTTGCGATAGTTAGTGGTGGGTTACTGACCTGAAATCAGTTTCGCATCTCGTGCCGAGCGCAGACCCAGCCGTCAGTAACCTTCTGTGCAGTAGTTCTTCTTCGACTAAGAGAGCGATTCATGGAGCTCGACCATGGCACGCGCTAACGGCATCGCATCGAACGGCAGTGCGGTGTCTCGTGCTGCTCGTCGACGTACCTCAACAGGCTCGCTTTGGAACGCCGTAACGGCCGCGGCGATGTGCTCAGGGTCGGCTTGCGAATTGATGCCGCCGCCGGCGCAAAAGTCGATGTGGTGGTGGTCCGAACCGATCATGACTGCCGGGGTCCCCGAAGCTAGAGCTTCGAGGGCCACCTCATGACCAACGATTCCTGATGCGGTCACGAGTGCGAAATCCGCGGTGGCGAACACTTCTGAGCGCTCTGCGAGCGATAAATCGGCGGCGCTCAAGAACTGCACAGGAATACCTTGAGCACTTCGTTCGAGTCTGTGACGAAGCGGACCATCGCCGATGACGACAAGGTGAACGTCATGATTCTCTGCGGTCAGTGTGCGCACTGATTCGATAGCGAGCGACACTGACCCCGAAGCAGTGAGCGGTGCAGCGCAAACAAGGATCAGATCGGCCCCACTCGTGTCGCGTAACGCTGCGTTGTGCCGTAACGGAGTGAAAATCTCCAGGTCAACGCCGGCTCGTATCGTCATCAGCGTTTCTACAGAGACCTGTTCGGGGGAGTGGGCGGTGTTCTGCGGTCCGCAAATAATCCGCTCAAAGTTTGTCAGCGCGGGATCGGATGCCCAGCCGGCTGCCATTCCGTCGGCGAAGAGTAGCGCCGGAACTTGGTTGTCCCTCGCCCAATTTCCCAGTTGGCGAAAGCTGAGGCGATCTGCAACCTCGAGGCGATCGGGTGCTAGCCGCTCAAGAGCACGTCGAATGGCGAAGGGGATAGGGACGAAACCTCTCCGTAAAGCCGCAGAATGCGCCGGTACCGAGATCACAGTTCCGAATTCCGTCCACGTCACAGAAGAGACCGAACCGGGCACGATGACCGAAAATTCGTGGCCTGCCGCGCGGTAGGCGATGCCGCGCGCACGAACTGCGCTAGACGGCGAAAGGGCCGAGACTGAATAGAAACTTGTCACGTGCGCAATATGCATCTGCTCATTATCGCGTGGATAGGGCAAACGTTCAGGCAATGTCAGTGGCCTCCGTAGAATAGTAAGAGTGACTACTGCACAGTCGATCCCCAATTCTCACCTCAGCGTCCGCGGCGCTCGAGTCCACAATCTAAAGAATGTTGACCTCGAAATACCTCGAGACTCCCTCGTGGTCTTCACTGGTCTTTCCGGTTCGGGAAAGTCCAGCCTGGCCTTTGACACGATCTTTGCCGAAGGGCAGCGACGCTATGTCGAGTCGCTTTCTGCCTATGCTCGTCAGTTCCTCGGTCAAGTCGACCGCCCTGACGTAGATTTCATCGAAGGTCTTAGCCCCGCTGTCTCTATTGACCAGAAGTCGACAAACCGTAACCCACGCTCGACTGTAGGAACAATTACAGAGATCTACGACTACATGCGGCTGCTGTGGGCACGAATTGGTGTCCCACATTGCGCAGTGTGTGGCGAGAAGATTGAGAGTCAGTCGGTTCAGCAGATTGCCGACCAACTCATGAAGCTCGACAGCGGCACTCGCTATCAAATCGTGAGCCCTGTTATTTCGCAGAAAAAGGGCGAGTTTGTTGACCTGTTCGCTGAACTAGCGTCAAACGGTTATTCACGAGCGCTAGTGGATGGCGATGTTATCCAGTTGAGTGATCCGCCGAAGCTTAAGAAGCAATACAAACACGACATTTCCGTTGTCGTCGACCGCCTAGTGGCGAACGACGATATCCTCACCAGGCTAACGGACTCGTTGGAAACAGCTCTTCGGCTGACCGACGGTACTGTCGCGATCAACTTCGTCGACGAAGAAGGTGACGCTGCGTGGCGCTCGTTCTCCGAGAAGTTGTCGTGCCCTAACAATCATCCGATTCAGCTCACTGAAATCGAGCCGCGAACGTTCTCGTTTAACGCTCCTTTCGGCGCCTGCCCGGAATGCTCTGGCTTGGGAACCCGCATGTCGATCGATGCAGACCTTCTCATCGCCGATGATTCGGTGAGCCTATCTGAGGGCGCAATTTTGCCGTGGACGAACTCCGGAAAGGGCTTGTACAACTACTTCGAAAAGCTACTGGGGGGTTTGGCTCAAGACCTAGACTTCTCGCTCGATACGCCGTGGGGCGAGCTGCCCGAAGACGTTCGCGACGCGATACTCACGGGAAACAATTTCAAAGTTTCAGTCAAGTGGAAGAACCGCTACGGCCGAGAAATGAAGTATTCGACGGGGTTCGAGGGCGTAATCCCGTATATCGAACGCAAATATCTTGAAGCTGAAACTGACGTGCAGCGTCAGCGTCATGCGGCCTACCTGCGGGAGATCCCGTGCCCGGTATGCCAAGGCAAACGCCTGAAGCCTGAAGTGCTCGCCGTAACCGTTGCTGATCGCAACATCTCTGATATTTGTGAGCTCAGCCTCAGCGATGCCTATGCCTTCATGAACGGGATCAGCCTCTCAGAGCGCGACGCTCGAATCGCAGCGCAAGTACTACGTGAAATTCGCCTTCGGCTCGAGTTCTTGGTCGAGGTTGGCCTCAGTTATCTCAACCTTGCTCGCGCAGCGGCAACGTTGAGCGGTGGCGAGGCCCAGCGGATCCGGCTCGCGACTCAAATCGGCTCGGGACTAACCGGGGTTCTTTATGTGCTCGATGAGCCAAGCATCGGACTCCATCAGCGAGACAATCGCCGGTTGATAGAGACTCTCGTCAAATTGAAGAATTTGGGCAACACGCTCATTGTCGTCGAGCATGACGAAGACACGATTCGAACTGCGGATTGGATCGTCGATATTGGTCCCGGTGCTGGCGAGCATGGTGGCGAGGTCGTCCATTCCGGTTCCTATGCTGATCTGTTGAAGAATACGAACTCGATCACGGCGGATTACCTTTCAGGTAGAAAAGCGATCGAGACACCAAAGAAACGTCGACCAGTAGATCGTGATCGTCAGGTCACCGTCGAAGGTGCCAAGGCGAACAACCTTAAAAATGTCACGGTGAAATTTCCCCTCGGCACGTTTACCGCGGTCACCGGCGTCAGTGGTTCGGGAAAATCGAGCCTAGTCAACGACATCCTCTATAAGGTCCTCGCTAATGAGCTCAACGGAGCTCGGCAGATTCCCGGCAAACACACTCGTGTTACCGGGCTCGAGAACCTCGACAAGGTCGTCCACGTTGATCAGAACCCGATCGGCCGCACGCCACGCTCAAATCCCGCGACGTACACGGGCGTCTTCGACAAAATCCGCACGCTGTTCTCGGAAACCGGCGATGCGAAGGCCAGGGGTTATCTTCCCGGACGCTTCAGCTTCAACGTGAAGGGCGGTCGGTGCGAGAACTGTTCCGGTGATGGCACAATCAAGATCGAGATGAACTTCTTGCCCGATGTTTACGTCGCCTGTGAAGTGTGTGGCGGAGCTCGGTATAACCGCGACACTCTTGCTGTCAAATACAAGGCGAAGAACATCGCTGAAGTGCTCGATATGCCCATTAGCGAAGCCGCAGAATTCTTCGAGGCGATCTCGAGTATTCACCGCTACCTGAAGACGCTCGAAGAGGTCGGTCTCGGCTACGTTCGACTCGGACAAAGCGCGACAACACTTTCTGGTGGAGAAGCGCAACGCGTAAAACTCGCTACCGAACTCCAAAAGCGATCGATGGGGCGCAGCATCTATGTCCTCGATGAGCCGACCACTGGTCTGCATTTTGAGGACGTGCGTAAATTGCTTTTGGTCCTCAACGGCTTGGTAGATAAGGGCAACACGGTGATCGTGATCGAGCACAATCTCGACGTAATTAAATCTGCAGACTGGCTGATCGATCTAGGTCCCGAGGGTGGTGCTGGAGGTGGAGAGCTGCTGTTTACTGGCACTCCGGAAAAACTTGCCAAGGTGAAAGATAGCCACACCGGACAATTCCTTGCGGAAATTCTCAGCGGCACCCGTGTCTAATTCAACGGCCTCGTTGCTAGCGTGATGAACGCGTGCGAAACAGAGTCCCCGGAGAGAGCAAGAGGAGCACAAGTTGGCTGAAACTGTCAGTTGGCGGCCTCGCGCGGGTGATATTCCTGCCGAACCCGGTGTCTATCGTTTCACTGATGAACGCAAACGCATCCTTTACGTTGGCAAGGCAAAGAATTTGCGCTCCCGGCTGAGCAACTACTTCGCGCCGCTGTCGTCGCTTCATGAGCGCACTCGTCGTATGGTGCTTTCTGCGACGAATGTCGAGTGGACAATTGTCGGTAACGACTTTGAAGCTCTCCAGCTTGAATACACGTGGATCAAAGAGTTCGATCCGCCCTTCAATGTTCAGTACAAAGACGACAAGTCGTATCCGTATCTTGCGATCACCATGGGCGATGCTGTTCCCCGAGTCTTGGTAACGCGCAACCGAAATTTGCCCAATGCTCGTTATTTCGGACCGTATTCGCGAGCGTGGGCGATTCGCGACACCGTTGATGTCATGCTCAAGGCGTTCCCGATGCGCAGCTGTTCGACGTCGGTTTATAAACGAGCTCAACAAACCGGCCGGCCGTGCCTTCTCGGCGACATCGGAAAATGCGCGGCCCCCTGCGTCGGGAGGGTCACGCTGGAGGAACACAAGTCGATAGCCCTTGACTTTGCTTCGTTCATGGCGGGCAACGATTCACGGATGCTCAACTCCATTCGGTCCCGCATGAGCCAGGCTGCAGAAACTCAAGACTATGAATCTGCCGCCCGCTATCGGGACCAGATCGGCGCGATGGAAACCGCGTTGGCAAAGAACCAAATCGTTCTCGCTGACGATGTTGATGCAGACTTCTTCGGGATCGCTCATGATGATTTGGCCGCCGCCGTGCAGCAGTTCATCGTGCGTGGTGGTCGTATTCGCGGGGTGCGCGGATGGGTCGTTGATAAAGAGCTCGATGTCGATCTCGGGGGACTCGTGGAGTCGGTACTGCAGAACGCCTACGACGACACAACGCCACCACGCGATGTTCTAGTTCCCGCCCTGCCCGAAGACAGCACTGTGTTAGAAGAATGGTTGGCTCAACGAAGGGGAGTAGGGGCCCGGGCTCGGCTGCGTGTCGCCAAGCGAGGAGAAAAGGCTGCGCTCGCCCAAACAGTAGAGACGAATGCCAAAAACGCGCTAATGCTGTACAAGTCAAAACGCAGCGGGGACTTCGTTGCCCGGTCGCAGGCGTTGGCAGATATTCAAGAAGCGCTAGGCATGTCAGAAGCACCACTTCGAATGGAATGCTTTGACGTGTCACACCTCTCGGGAACGAACGTAGTCGCCTCCATGGTTGTGTTCGAAGACGGGGTCCCCAAGAAGCAGCATTATCGACGCTTCAATATCGCAGAAACGACCGACGACACCGACTCCATCTATCAAGTGCTCAAACGCCGTCTCGCGTACCTCGCTGCTGGAGCAGCGGTGCCAGAGGCAGGCACGGCAGCCTCCGAGGCGTCTGCAGCTTCGTCCGCGGATCCAGACTCTGGAGCACAGCCTGCGACGACGAAGTTCGCCTACCCTCCGCAACTACTCCTCGTTGACGGCGGACAACCGCAGGTTTCTGCCGCACAACGGGCCCTAGAAGAATCTGGTGTTTCAGGGATTCAACTCGCGGGAATCGCGAAGAGGCTCGAGGAGATTTGGCTGCCGAACGCCGACTTCCCCGTCATCCTGCCACGCAATAGCGACGCACTTTTTTTGATTCAGCGTTTGCGAGATGAGGCACATCGCTTTGCGATCACGCATCAAAGGCAGCGACGTTCTAAAGATGTTTCCTCCGTTCTTTCCACCGTTCCCGGGCTCGGCCCGTCGCGAATCAAAGCATTGCTTCAGCACTTTGGTTCGGTCGCACGCTTGAGAGCGGCATCTGCTGAGGAGATCACTGAAGTCCCGGGCGTTGGTGCTTCGACAGCGGACGCCATCATCCAGAAGCTCGTGCAACCTGACCTCAGGTAGTCTGAGATCATCATGAAACCCGTTACCGAACAGCAAGAGATGCTCATCGTTACCGGCATGTCGGGCGCTGGGCGATCGACCGTTGGCAACGCCCTCGAAGATCTCGGCTGGTATGTCGTCGACAACCTTCCCCCTCAGATGCTTCTTCCGCTTGTCGACCTCGCACACCGCGCGGGAGACTCTCTTCCCCGTGTCGCCGCAATTATCGACGTGCGTGGCGGAAAATTATTTTCTGATGCTCAGGAAGCTATCCAGTCGCTGCGTGGGTCAACTTCTCTGAGGGTGCTCTTTCTCGATGCCGAAGATGCCGCATTGGTACGCCGCTTCGAGCAGGTTCGCCGACCCCATCCTCTTCAAGAGGAGGGCACTCCGCTTGACGGAATCGCTGCCGAACGCACTCGAATGGCAGAGATTCGGTCGAGCAGCGATATCATCATCGACACTACCGACCTTAATATTCACCAGCTCGCGACAACGATCATCGAAAAGTTCTCGGCGGAGAACGACGCCGGTTTGCGTATTACTATTGAGAGCTTCGGATTTAAGTATGGCCTTCCAGCAGACGCCGATATGGTAGCTGACTGCAGGTTTTTGCCTAATCCTTTTTGGATTCCCGAACTCAAAACGCTTGACGGACTCGATGAACGGGTGCGCGCGTACGTGGTCGGGGCAACGGGAGCACAAGAGTTCGTTGCGGACTATGCGCGAGCTCTTGAGCCTGTTTTCGCCGGCTACCAACGCGAAAATAAGCGCCACGCAACGATTGCAATCGGCTGTACCGGTGGTAAACATCGGTCGGTCGCGATTGCAGAAGAATTATCCGCCATTTTGAGCGGCTTACCCGGAGTAGCGGTAAGCATTAAACATCGGGATCGCGGACGAGAGTAGATTGCTCATCCATGACGACCCTCATCCTGAAAGAAAGGCCAGTTAGTGGCATTAACTGCTGAAGTCAAAGACGAACTGGCACGAATTCAGTTGGGCAAGACCACCGAGCGCGCGGCTGAACTCGCGACAATTCTGCGTTTCTCGGGCGGACTGCACCTGATTTCGGGACGCATCGCCGTCGAGTCTGAATTGGAAACCGAACTTCTCGCTCGTCGCGTTCGCCGTGACATCGCTGAGCTCTACGGTGTGCGCTCTGAAGTGTCACGCGTCGCATCGTCTGGTGGTCGCCGATCGAACAACCTTTTGGTTCGTGTTCTTGACGGGGGAGAAACCCTAGCGCGCCAAACCGGTCTCCTCGACGCGCGACGTCGTCCGATCCGTGGTCTTCCGAACCGAGTCACCACGGGAGGCCGTGGCGAGTTGGCAGCGGTCTGGCGTGGTGCCTTCCTGGCTGCGGGATCGCTCACCGATCCTGGCCGCTCTGCAGCGCTTGAAGTTATTTGTCCCGGAAACGAAGCGGCTATGGCGTTAGTGGGCGCGGCGGGCCGTCTTCGCGTAGCAGCAAAGGCTCGCGAGGTGCGTGGGGTTCATCGGGTAGTGGTTCGGGATGGCGAAGCAATCAGTGCGATGCTGACCATCATGGGTGCCGAAACCACCGTTGTAAGTTGGAACGAGCTTCGCCAGCGCAGGGAAGTGCGTGCTACCGCCAACCGCCTCGTGAATTTTGACGATGCTAATTTGCGTCGTTCAGCGCAGGCCGCAGTTGCAGCGTGCGCACGAGTTGAACGCGCTCTTGAAATCTTGGGCGAAGACGTTCCAAAGCACCTTCGTTACGCCGGCGAACTTCGATTGAGCCACCGAGACTCGAGCCTCGACGAGCTGGGTCATCACGCCGACCCCCCGATGACGAAAGATGCCGTGGCCGGACGTATTCGACGACTCCTTGCCATGGCTGACAAGCGAGCAAGCGACCTTGGTGTAGCAGGAACTGAAGCGAACCTCCCCACGGAGTTAGAGGAAGCTTAGCGTTCTATCCATGCGGCACGTGTGCCGGATGGACGTGGTTAGACTGGAAGCATCTCGCCTGCTCGTGCTTGCCAGCCGAGCGGGATTCACGATTCTAGGAGGACCTCCGATGGCTGAATACACCCTTCCCGAACTTTCATACGATTATTCTGCGCTCGAGCCGAGCATCAGCGCGATGATTATGGAGTTGCACCACAGCAAGCACCACCAGGCCTACGTCACCGGGGCGAACGCCGCGATCAAGGGTCTCGCTGAAGCTCGCGACTCCGGGGATCTCTCGAACGTCAATAAGCTCGAAAAAGACCTTTCCTTCAATCTTGGTGGTCACGTTAACCACTCCATCTTCTGGACGAATATGTCGCCGAACGGTGGAGACAAGCCGACTGGCGACCTCGAAAGCGCGATCGATGATCATTTCGGGTCGTTCGATAAGTTCACCGCACACTTCACCGCCACGGCGATGGGCGTGCAGGGCTCGGGTTGGGCAGTGCTCGCTTGGGACTCCATCGGTGAGCGACTAATCATCGTTCAGTTCTTCGACCAGCAGGGAAACCTGCCGGCCGGAATCGTGCCCCTTCTCATGCTTGATGTGTGGGAGCACGCGTATTACCTCGATTACAAGAACGTGCGTGCTGACTATGTCAAGGCGTTCTGGAACATCGTTGATTGGGCTAACGTTCAAGACCGCTTCAGCGCCGCGCGTTCGAAGACAAACGGTCTGCTGCTACTCTCGTAGCGGCATCGTGGCCGGGTTAGGCCCCGGCTTTATCCCTGTCTCCGCTAAATGTATTACCCCACCACTACAGCACGACGCGTCGTAGACGCCTGATTTTCTGGAGCAACAGTGAGCGTAAAAATCGGTATTAATGGTTTCGGTCGCATTGGTCGCAACTTCTTTCGAGCGGCTATGGCCAAAGACAGCAACATTGAAATCGTTGCAGTCAATGACCTCACAGACAACAAGACTCTCGCTCATCTCCTCAAGTACGACACAATCACGGGCCGTCTTGACGCCGAGGTAACTTTCGACAACGACCAGATCGTCGTCAACGGAAAAGCGATCAAGGTCTTTGCAGAGCGCGACCCCGCAAACCTTCCTTGGGGCGAATTGGGCGTCGACATCGTTATCGAGTCGACTGGTCACTTCACCAAGTCCGTTGATGCTGCCAAGCACATCGCCGCAGGCGCCAAGAAGGTAATCGTTTCGGCCCCCGCGTCTGGTGACGACGTAGCTACTGTCGTTCTTGGTGTTAACGAGGGCGACTACGATCCCGCCATCCACAACATCATCTCGAACGCGTCGTGCACCACCAACTGCCTCGCGCCGTTGGCAAAGGTGTTTATGGATAACTTCGGCATTGACACGGGCTTTATGACGACGGTTCACGCCTACACTGCGGACCAGAACCTTCAGGATGGCCCGCACGGCGATCTGCGCCGAGCACGCGCCGCCGCGCAGAACGTCATTCCGACGTCAACCGGTGCAGCTAAGGCTCTCGGCATGGTCATTCCGGAACTCGTTGGCAAGCTCGACGGCTACGCATTGCGCGTTCCTGTGATCACCGGCTCGATTACGGATCTCACCATCACCACGTCCTCCGAAGTGACCGTCGAACAGGTCAATGCCGCCTACAAGGCAGCAGCTGAAGGTCCCCTCAAGGGCATCCTCAAGTACACCGAAGACCAGATTGTCTCGAGCGACATTGTTGGCGACCCACATTCGTCGATCTTTGACGCGGGACTGACCAAGGTCATCGGCAATCAGGTCAAGGTTGCATCGTGGTACGACAATGAGTGGGGTTACTCCAACCGTCTCGTTGACATCGCCGAGTACGTCGGCGAACGCCTCTAACCCCCGACGAATATGAGCCTCAGAACTCTTTCAACGCTCTCGGATCTCCGAGGAAAGCGTGTCATCGTTCGGTGCGATTTGAATGTTCCTCTCAAGGACGGTCAGATCACCGACGATGGCCGCATACGCGCGTCCCTGCCGACTCTCAACGCTCTCATCAATATGGGAGCTCGGGTCGTCATCATCTCGCATCTCGGGCGCCCCAACGGGGAACCAGATTCGCAGTACAGCCTCGAGCCCGTGGCTCAACGCCTTTCGGAACTCCTGGGCAAGGCTGTTGTCTTTGCTAAGGACACTGTTGGCCACGCCGCCGAGCAGGCTGTCTCCGAGCTAGATGACTGTGGCGTAGCGCTGTTGGAGAATCTGAGATTCAATTCTGGTGAAACGTCTAAGTCAGAGGCGGAACGCGAAGAGTTTGCTAGCAAGCTCGCTCGTTTCGGCGACGCGTTCGTCTCTGACGGTTTCGGTGTAGTTCACCGCAAGCAGGCAAGTGTCTTCGAGCTGGCGAAAGCTCTCCCGAGCGCGGCAGGCATTTTGATCGAAACTGAACTCGGCGTCCTCGAACGTCTCACAGTTACCCCTGAACGGCCATACACGGTCGTTCTGGGCGGGTCAAAAGTCTCAGACAAGCTAGACGTCATCGGTGCTCTTCTTCCGCGCGTCGACTCGCTTCTCGTCGGTGGCGGCATGCTTTTCACTTTCCTTGCAGCCCAGGGTTACAAAGTTGGTGCAAGCTTGCTCGAGCAAGATCAGCTTGAGACTGTAAAGCAGTACCTCTCGCAAGCTTCAGAACTGGGGGTCGAGATAGTTCTCCCCACTGACATCAATGTCGCGGCCTCGTTTGCGCCAGACGCAGCTCACCAGATCACAACGGCCCACGCTATTGAGGACACGGAGTTTGGGCCCGCAGGCATCGGGCTCGACATCGGACCAGAAACTGCCGCTCGATTCGCTGAAGTGATCGGAGCGTCTAAGACGGTGTTCTGGAACGGTCCTATGGGCGTGTTCGAATTCCCCGAGTTCGCTGCAGGTACCAAAGCGATCGCGCAAGCATTGGTAGACACCGATGGATTCGGCGTAGTGGGCGGTGGCGATTCCGCGGCGGCGGTTCGCGCGCTAGGTTTTGACGACGACCAGTTTGGTCACATTTCTACGGGTGGCGGTGCAAGCCTCGAGTTCCTCGAAGGCAAGCAGCTTCCCGGACTGGAGGTACTTGGATGGCAAAGGTAAAGCGCGTCCCGCTTATTGCGGGCAACTGGAAGATGAACCTCGATCATCTGCAGTCGATCGCGTTCGTGCAAAAACTCGCATGGACGCTGAAGGATGCCCACCACGATTTCGGTGCCGATGGCGCCGAGGTGGCAGTTTTCCCCCCGTTCACTGATCTGCGATCAGTTCAAACCCTCATCGCGGCCGACAAACTTGATGTGCGGTTCGGTGGCCAAGACCTTTCGGAGCATGAGTCTGGTGCCTACACCGGTGAGGTCTCTGGTGCCTTCTTGTCTTCCCTTGATTGCCGCTACGTTCTCGTCGGTCACTCCGAACGTCGCACGATGCACGGAGAGACGGATGAGCAGCTCTCACGCAAGGTTGCTGCAGCGATCAAGAACGGACTCGTTCCCGTGCTGTGCGTCGGAGAGACCGCCGACGACCTCGAGCAACACGGTCCGAGCGCAGTTCCAGTCGCTCAGCTGAAAGCCGGGCTCGCTGGTATTTCCGGTACGCCGGATATCGTCGTTGCCTATGAGCCTGTGTGGGCTATCGGCTCAGGAAAAGCGGCAACGCCTGAACAGGCCGAGCAAGTGGCGTCGCGCCTTCGCGAGACACTGGCCGAAGTCTTGGGTGATGACGTTGCGCTGCGACTCGAATTCTTTATGGTGGTTCGGTGAAGTCTGCGAATATTGCTAGTTTGATGCGAGAGCCAAATATCGATGGAGCACTCGTAGGGGGAGCTAGTCTCGATGTTGCGGAATTCGCAAGCATCTCGCGGTTCTCCAAACACGTCGGCACCTAGCCGTTATACTGTTCGAGGCCTGTACGGCCTGTTCGAAAGGTTCTTTGTGGAAATTCTCCAGGTTGTGTTGCAGGTATTGCTCGGCATAACGAGCTTGCTGCTCACACTTCTTATCCTCCTCCACCGCGGTCGCGGTGGAGGCCTCTCCGATATGTTCGGCGGGGGAGTGACATCCAATCTCGGTGCATCGGGAGTTGCAGAACGCAACTTGAACCGAATCACTGTGATCCTGGGAGTCGTGTGGATCAGTTGCATCGTTGTTCTTGGTCTGATCACCAAATTTGACGGCGCATAGGAACCTCAATTCTCACTAGATAGGGGAACACAGTGGCATCAGGCGGTAGTGCAATTCGCGGTTCACGTGTGGGTTCAGGGCCCATGGGCGAACAAGATCGTGGCTTTCAGGCTGAGCGTGTTCAGATTTCGTACTGGGACGCTCTCGGTAATGAAACGGTGCGCTCTTTCTCGGCCATAATCCCGGATGAAGAGATCCCGGAGACGATTGATTGCCCGGCCTCTGGTCTTCCTGCAGGGCGTGACAAAGAGAACCCGCCTTCGGTAGCAAAAATTGCTCCGTATAAGACGCATCTCGCGTACGTGAAAGAACGCCGCAGCGACGATGAAGCCGCTGAGCTGCTCGACGAAGCACTCACCCAACTCCGCACTCGTCGGGGAACACTGAGTTCCTAACGAACGGCTCGAATTTCTCGGAGCGTTAACGAAGCGATGGCCCCAACCGAATCGGTTGGGGCCATCATTTCGTTAACTCGCTTTAGTGCTCATCTGTCGAGTCCGCACTTGTCCAGAACTCTCCAGGATCAATGAGGGCGTCTGGAACTTGAGCTGCAGCGTCAGAATCGACGAAGAACAGGGTCTTACGACGTCCCTCGAGACCCGCGGCTGGAACTTCGTTGTAGCTTGCGCCGGCGAGGGTAAGTCCGAGGGCGGAGGCCTTATCGCTGCCTGCCACTACAGCCCAAATGCGTACTGAAGAATTGAGAACCGGTAGCGTTAAGCTGAGGCGTTCGCTAGGTGGTTTGGGCGCATTTTGCACCGCGATCACGCTGCGTTCGATCTCCCGAATACCTTCTCGCTCGGGAAAGAGCGAGGCAATGTGCCCATCAGGTCCAACACCAAGAAATACGATGTCAAAGTTCGGGTACTTACCAGAGCGTGCTGCGTGCGTGGCTAATTCTTGGGAATACGCGTCAGCTGCTTCATCCAAGCTCACTCCCGCATCTGACGCCGCAAACTGGTGCACGCGGGACGGGTTCACCGGGACGTGAGCGAGAAGTGCGTTGTGCGCCTGAACGTCATTGCGTTCCTGATTGCCTGCGGGAAGCCAGCGCTCGTCGCCCCACCAAAAGTTGACTCGTGACCAATCTACGTCGTCTCGTTTTGCGGATTTATTGATCGCTTCGAGTACAGCCTGCCCCATCGTGCCACCCGTGAGTACGACGGTGGCTTCATCAAACTCGGAGATAATCTGGGGAACCTTGGTGAGAAACCGTTTGGCTACGGCCTTGGCCAACTCAGGTTTGGTGGAGTAGACAATTGCACGCCGTTCGTTGCTCACGAGTTGCTCGCTTTCGTTGAAGTCTCCGCCTGTGACGCTGTCAGTTCTCGAACTCCGCGGCGAACCACATCTCCGAAGAGACTATCGGGGTCTAGTCGACGAAGTTCTTCAGCAAGACAGTCTCGCAGGCTTCGTCGAGGCATCGAGATGTCGTGAACGGGTTGATCAGGTTGAGTCAACGTCGCGATGCTGGCAACGTTACGTTCCAAGTGGATGGTTCCCGATTTACGTTCAAGCACTACCGAGTGGATTCCGGTTGGCACCGGAGAACCGTCGGCCACCTCGAGTGAAACATTTACTTGGAGTTGCATCTGTAACCAAGCGGCGAGGAGCATCGTCGAGGGAGAGTCGGCCGCGCCACTAACGGTCACCGCAGTAATCGACTCATAGGGCGGTTGATCGAGCACGGCTGCAAGCTGTGCTCGCCAGAGCGTGAGCCGGGTCCACGCAAAATCGGTGTCACCGGGAACGTAGGTTTTGCACATACGATGCATTGCCTCGAGAGGATTGGCATTCGCTGCGGCATCAGTGATGCGACGCTGGGCGATGCGGCCAAGCGGTGACTCTGAGGCGTTTGCTGGCGCCTCGCCGGGCCACCAGGCGACGACGGGAGCATCGGGGAGTAAAAGGCCGGTGACGAGACTTTCTTGGTCGAGAGCTGCATCGCCATACGCCGTAACAACAATTACTTCGCTTGCGCCAGCATCGCCGCCGACACGAATCTGTGCGTCGACGCGGGGTACTTCGTCGACTGTGGGCGACGCGCTGCTGGTTGAGATCACCAATACCCGCATAGGGTGCTCGCGAGATGCATCATTTGCGGCTTCGATCGCTTCTTCTTCATTCCCAAGTTCTGCGGCGATGATCAGCGTCAGTACTCGGCCGAGCGCTACGGCCCCGCCTTCCTCGCGGATACGAACGAGCGCCTTCGAAATCTTAGAAGTAGTGGTGTTGGGCAGATCTACGATCATGGTCTTCTCCAAACTCGTCCGTCGCGCGCCATGAGGTCATCAGCCGACGTCGGACCCCAGGTTCCGGGACGGTATTGTTCCGGAGCGCCCTGCGTTGCCCAGAATTCTTCGATGGGGTCGAGAATCTTCCAGCTCAGTTCGACTTCTTCATGCCGTGGGAAGAGCGGAGGGTCGCCAAGGAGCACATCCAGGATGAGACGTTCATACGCTTCCGGACTGGCCTCGGTAAATGCGTGTCCGTATCCGAAGTCCATCGTGACATCACGAACATGCATCTCTGCTCCGGGAACCTTGGAGCCGAACCGGATAGTGACGCCCTCATCGGGCTGTACCCGGATCACCAAAGCATTCTGCCCGAGGGCCGAAGTTCGGCTCTCTTCAAAGAGATACTGTGGCGCACGTTTGAACACAACGGCGATTTCCGTCACGCGTCGGCCTAACCGTTTTCCTGCGCGGAGATAGAAGGGCACTCCGGCCCAACGACGTGTGCCGATGTCGAGACGAATAGCTGCATAAGTCTCTGTTTTGACTCCGGATTCATCCCGTCTTCTTCTAGGAAGCCGTCGACTTTTTCGCCACCCTGCCATCCGCCTGCGTATTGACCACGTGCCGTGTGGGCGGAGAGATCTGCCGGCAAACGGACGGCCGAAAGAACTTTCTCCTTCTCAGCGCGCAGATCAGCGGCGTCAAACGACACAGGCTCCTCCATGGCGGTAAGAGCAAGCAGCTGCAGCAAGTGATTCTGGATTACATCTCTTGCGGCGCCAATTCCGTCGTAGTACCCGGCACGGCCTCCTACGCCAATGTCTTCAGCCATGGTGATTTGCACGTGATCAACGTGATTCGAATTCCACAAGGGCTCGTAGAGCTGATTGGCAAAGCGGAGCGCCAGAATGTTTTGCACGGTCTCTTTACCGAGATAGTGGTCGATCCTGAAGACGCTGTCTGGTGGAAATACGGATTCGACAACATCGTTGAGTTCGCGCGCGGTCTTCAGATCGCTACCAAATGGTTTTTCGATAACGACGCGGCTCCACTGGCCATCACGCTGTTCGGCCAATCCTGAGTTGCGTAGCTGCTCGGTGACTTGAGGAAAAGACTTGGGTGGGATCGAGAGGTAGAACGCATGGTTGCCCATGGTTCCACGCTCGCGATCGAGGTCCGCGAGCGTAGTCTTCAGGCGCTCAAAGGCCTCAGCGTCATCGAACTCGCCCTGCACAAACCGAATCCCCTGAGCGAGCTGCTGCCACACATCTTCATCGAAAGCGGTGCGCGCGTACTGCTTGACAGCGTCGTGAACGACTTTCTCGAAGTCCTGGTCTTCCCAGTCACGGCGGGCGAAACCAACAAGTGCGAAGCCGGGGGGAAGCAGTCCCCGATTGGCCAGGTCATAAACGGCGGGCATCAATTTCTTACGCGACAGGTCGCCAGTGACACCAAAAATAATCAGAGCGCTTGGCCCAGCAATGCGATTGAGCCTGCGATCAGAACTCAAACGCAACGGATTAAAGTCGGCGCTGATTTCAACGGGGGACATGCTTCTCCTCTACGTGCAGCACGAGCGTGTGACGGTTATCCGATCGCGTCGAGCAAAAGCGGTAGCGAAACCTTGGGGTTCGACACCGTCAAGCTCAATACAGGGCGTCCGTGCTCGGCGAGTACGCTCGCATCGCCCGCAGCTTGAGCGCGGATGAACTGCCCGAAAGTGAATGGACGATCAGGGATTTGGAGGTCGGTCTCTTCAATCACAATAATCTGCAGGAAAACGCCAACTGCGGGTCCTCCCTTGTGGAACTGCCCAGTTGAGTGCAAGAAGCGCGGACCCCAGCCGAACGTAACCGGACGCTTGGATCGTGCGGCCGCACGTTCACGAATCTCAGCGAGTTCGGGATACGCCGTGCGATCGGCGTATGCCTGGATCGCTACGTAGCCGTCGTCGTCGAGGTAGGAGAGAAGCGAAGAAACAACCCCAGCGAGGTCATCGCTATCAGCCACAACCGCGTCAGTTCCGCGAACCTCTACGTCGCCGACGGTGAAGGCCGGCTCCAGTGGGGGAGTCGGGTTATCGATGAGTTGCCGAGCGGCGTTTTTTGCGGCTTCAACATCAGGCTGATCGAAGGGATTGATGCCGAGCAGTCGGCCAGCGACGACCGTCGCGTATTCCCAGAGGAGCAATTGACCGCCGAGTGATCCGGCAATTTCGATCTCACCATCAATGACCTCTTTCGTGTCGTCCCAATCGCCAACGAGCCGAACGATCTGAAGATCGTCGAGTCCTTCGGAGATTTCCGGGGAATCGATCTGCAAAACTACGGGCAGGATTCCCTTGCCGAGCTTTCCTGTCGATTCAGCGATGAGCTGCTCAGCCCAATCGCCGAAGCCCAGAATGTGGGTACCGTCGGTAACAATTCCGAGCTTGTCTTTGAGTGGATCGGCTCCAGCGATCGCCGCACCAAGGATCAATCCCGGATTGCTGAGGTTGTCGACAGCAAGCTCAACCATCACGGCTTCTGCTTCATCAAGCAACTCTGACAGGTCGACGCCAGCGAGCCCCGAGGGCACAAGGCCAAATGCAGTGAGCGCCGAGTAGCGCCCGCCGACGTTGGGATCAGCGTTAAAGACGCGGTACCCCGCGGCGCGAGCCGCGACATCCATCGGCGAACCGGGATCAGTGACGATCACGATACGTTCGCGCGGATCGATGCCAGCATCCGTAAAGAATTTCTCGTAGATTCGTTTCTGAGAGTCAGTCTCCAGCGTCGATCCCGACTTCGACGAAATGACCACTGCGGTGGTCTGAAGCCGATCAGCGAGAGCTGCTGAAACCTGAGCGGGGTCTGTCGAGTCAAGAACCGTCAACTCAACACCGTACGTACGAGTGATGACCTCAGGAGCGAGCGACGATCCGCCCATTCCTCCCAAAACAAAGTGGTTAACGCCCTCGGCACGGAGCTTGTCGCGCAATGCGTAGATGTCTTCAATCATGGGTCGCCCGACCGACACGGCCTCAACCCACCCCAAGCGTTTGGCCGATTCTTCTTCAGCGTCGGGGCCCCACAGGGTGGCGTCCCCACCGGTGATGCGGCTAGCTACGAGATCATTGACCAATTGGGGAACGATGCGATCGACGGCTTCCGCCGCAGCACCTGAAACTGCAATCTTCACACTCATTTTGCGGCCTCGAGAGCGGCAGAAACGGTGTCGAGGAGTTCATTCCACGAGACGATGAACTTCTCAACGCCTTCCCTCTCCAGCAGCTCCGTGACTTCGTCGTAGGAGATGCCGAGTGCGGTGAGAGCATCGAGAGTGATGTTCGCAGCAGCGTAATTTGTGGTGACTTGCTCACCATCGATGACGCCGTGGTCGAAGGTCGCTTCGAGTGTCTTCTCCGGCATCGTGTTCACGGTCTCGCCGACGGCCAGTTCCGTAACATACAGCGTGTCAGGAAGGCTCGGGTCCTTAACGCCGGTGGACGCCCACAGCGGACGCTGTTTGTTGGCGCCAGCGGCGATTAGCGCACGTGCGCGATCCGTCGAAAACGCGTTTTCGTAAACCTGGTACGCGAGGCGGGCATTGGCGATGCCTGCCTTGCTCTTGAGCGACTTTGCATCGTCCGTACCGATTGCATCAAGACGCTTATCGATCTCGGTGTCGACACGCGACACAAAGAACGATGCGACCGAGTGGATCTTAGCCAAATCATGACCCGCAGCTTTAGCCTTTTCGAGTCCAACGAGGTAGGCCTCGATGACGTCTCGGTGACGTGCCAAGCTGAAGATGAGCGTGACGTTGACGCTGATGCCGGCGGCAATGGTCTCAGTAATTGCTTCGAGGCCCTCCACAGTCGCAGGAATCTTGATCATTGCGTTCTCACGAGCAACCTTTGCCCAGAGCTGCTGAGCCTGGGCGATTGTTCCCGCGGCGTCATGCGCAAGGCCGGGCTCGACCTCGATCGATACGCGACCATCGCGACCATCAGTCGCGTCGTAGACGTTGCGGAAGATATCGCTGGCAGCAGCAACGTCATCCGTCGTGATCTCGAACACAGCTTCGGTGACGCTCTTGCCTTCGGCAGCGAGAGTGGCGACTTGCTCGTCGTAGGCCTCGCCCTTCGCCAGCGCCGTAGCGAAGATCGTCGGGTTGGTGGTGACTCCAACTACATTGCGCGACTCGATGAGCGACTGGAGCCCTCCCGAGTTGATTCGCTCGCGCGACAGGTCGTCAAGCCAGATGCTTACGCCGACACCTGAGAGTGCTGCGGTGGGTGTTTCGTTTGTCATTTCTATCTCCCTTGTCTGGGGTGCCTAAACGGCATCCAGAGAATCGTGTGCGGCGGCCACTACGGCCTCGGTGGTGATCCCAAACTCACGGAACAGAGTCTTGTAGTCGGCAGATGCACCGAAGTGGTCAATCGAGATGCTGCGGCCAGCGTCTCCAACGTACTCGCGCCATCCGGTGGATACTCCCGCTTCTACGGAAACGCGTGCACGCACTGTAGAAGGCAAAACGGACTCGCGGTATTCCGCTGTCTGTTCAGCGAACCATTCAAGGCTCGGCGCGGATACAACGCGAGCGTTAATGCCTTCGGTCTTGAGTACCTCGCGTGCTTCGACAGCAAGCTGAACTTCTGAGCCAGTAGCGATCAGGATTACATCCGGAGTTCCGTTGGGAGCCTCGGCGAGCACATACGCTCCCTTGGCGACGTTGGATGCTGCTGCGAAGATTTCGCCGCTAGCAGCTGCTTCCCCGCGCTCAAACACGGGCACGTTTTGGCGGGTGAGGGCGATACCGGCGGGGCCGTTGCGACGCTCAAGGATCGTCTTCCACGCCCACGCAGTTTCGTTGGCGTCAGCCGGGCGTACGACATCCATTCCTGGAATCATGCGCAGGCTTGCGAGCTGCTCGATCGGCTGGTGGGTCGGGCCGTCCTCGCCGAGGGCGATTGAGTCGTGAGTCCACACGAAGATCGACGGCACCGCCATGAGTGCGGCAAGTCGAACCGCAGGACGCATGTAGTCGCTGAAGATGAGGAATGTGCCGCCGAACACGCGTGTATTTCCGTGCAGAACGATGCCGTTGATGATCGCGCCCATGGCGTGCTCACGGATACCGAAGTGCAATACGCGGCCGTACTCGTTGCCACTCCATTCGCCCGTTGAGTGCTCGCTCGGGATGAATGACGCTCCGCCAGCGATAGTCGTCAGGTTCGATTCCGCAAGGTCGGCGGAGCCGCCCCAGAGTTCGGGCATTACTGCACCGATCGCGCTCAGAACCTTGCCACTTGCTGCGCGTGTGGACACATCCTTGCCTGCTTCGAACTGGGGGAGTGCCGCATCTATGCCGTCGGGTAGTTCGCCGGAGAGAACTCGGTCGAGCAGTGTCTTGCGCTCAGGGTTTGCTGCTGCCCACTGATCGAACGTCTCGGTCCATTCGGCACGCTGCTGCTTGCCACGCTCCACAGCCAGACGGGTATGAGCGATCACATCATCGTCGACGACGAAGCTCTGCTCAGGGTCGAAACCAAGTGCCTTCTTCGTGCCAGCAAGTTCTTCCGCACCGAGGGCTGAACCGTGGATCTTTCCCGTGTTCTGCTTGCTGGGTGCTGGCCAGCCAATAATGGTGCGCAAAATAACCATTGACGGCTGATCGATGACAGCCTTTGCCGCTTCGATTGCGTCATTCAGGGCCTCTACGTCTTCTACGTATTCGCCCGTTTTCTTCCAGTCGACAACTTGTACGTGCCAGTTGTAGGCCTCGTAACGCATCTTGACATCTTCCGTGAAGGCGATGTTGGTGTCGTCTTCGATGGAGATTTGGTTGCTGTCGTAGAACGCAATGAGGTTGCCGAGCTTCTGGTGGCCCGCGAGCGAGGATGCTTCTGCGGATACGCCTTCTTGGAGGTCCCCGTCGCCAGCGATTACATACACAAAGTGGTCGAACGGGCTCGTGCCTGGGGCCGCGTCGGGATCGAAAAGTCCACGTTCGAAACGTGCGGCGTAGGCGAAGCCGACGGAAGACGCGATTCCCTGCCCAAGAGGACCGGTCGTGATCTCGACGCCCTTGGTGTGACCGAACTCGGGGTGTCCTGGAGTTAGCGAGCCCCATGTGCGCAGAGCCTTGAGGTCATCGAGCTCGAGTCCATAGCCGCCCAGGTAGAGCTGTACGTACTGAGTGAGTGAACTGTGGCCAACCGAGAGGATGAACCGATCACGGCCAAGCCATTGGTCATCGCTTGGATCACGACGCATAACCTTTTGAAAGAGCAAGTACGCGGCAGGCGCCAAACTCATCGCGGTACCGGGATGCCCGTTACCTACCTTCTCAACAGCATCTGCCGCCAGAATTCGAGCGGTGTTTACCGCTTTATTGTCGATGTGATCCCACTGAAAAGCTGCCACGAGAATAATGACCCTTCTGCACGCGAAGTGCCTGACCAGAAACGATCAGGGCACATGGACTACCCGCCACGCGACGTCATTGGCTCGGTCGATGATCCTGACCCGCCATAACAACTGTGCGCGAGCAAGCCACCGAGAGGCGGGCAACCCAAGTATAGGGAACCAGACAGGTGAACGTCGCCTTGCTACGGTCGCGGTCCGCGCAATTTCTCCAACGGCTTAGAATCGTAGGTATGGATGTCACTTTAGAAGACCGAGCGCAGCAGGACCGCATCGGCATCCTCCGCAAAATTCGCGCCTACGTCGCGCTTACTAAACCTCGAGTGATCGAGCTGCTACTCGTGACCACGGTGCCTGTGATGGTCCTTGCGGCTGGCGGCATCCCGAGTTTATGGCTGGTTTTGGCCACTCTCGTCGGCGGGATTCTCAGCGCTTCGTCAGCTAACGCCTTCAACTGTTACATAGACCGCGATATTGACCGTGTGATGGCCCGCACGAAGAACCGCCCGCTCGTCACTGGCGAACTCAGCGACCGTGAAGCACTCCTCTTTGCTTGGATCAGTGGAGTTGGGTCCGTTGTCTGGCTCGGTTTGCTCACGAATTGGCTTGCTGCGTCGCTCTCGTTGTTCGCAATTCTGTTTTACGTCTTCATTTACACGCTGCTGCTGAAGCGCCGCACCCCGCAAAACATCATCTGGGGAGGGATCGCAGGCTGCATGCCCGTTCTCATCGGATGGGCCGCAGTTACCAATGATCTGTCTTGGGCTGCATGGGTCCTTTTCGCAGTGGTGTTCCTGTGGACCCCGCCGCACTACTGGCCGCTATCGATGAAGTACCGCGCTGAGTACCAATCGGTGGGTGTGCCGATGCTCGCCGTTGTGCGGGGGCGCGCCGCTGTTGGTCTCCAAGTCATTTTGTACGCATGGGCAACAGTTGCCTGCTCATTGCTGCTGGTTCCGATTGCCGATATGGGGATCGTCTACACGGTGGTTGCCGCCGGCAGCGGTGCGTGGTTCATCATTGAGTCGCACCGGTTGTACTCCACAGCCATTCGCCATGGTGAAGTCAAGGCGATGCGCGTCTTCCACAGCTCCATTAGCTATTTGACGCTTGTCTTCCTCGCGGTTGGAATTGACCCACTGCTGCCGTTCTAGCAATAGCTCTTCGTACTAGAGCGCGGCTGGAGCCTTATCGGCGGCGGCAGAAACCTGTTGCGTCACGGAAGAACGCAGTGAGAGCACCACGACGGTCATCGCAGCAGCAATCGTGCAGGCAATAATCATGTGGCTGCCAACCAACAGAATAGGTAGTCCCGAACGAGACTGGATGATTCCCACTAGCGCTTGAACGACTTCGAGCACGAGCAGCAATATGGCGAAATTCATCACGCGGCGGTGACCGCGGATTGCGAGCATTATTACGAGTGCGAGCGTCGTGACCACCAGCGCGTAGCCGGGCCAGCTGTGCACGTGTTGAAGGATGGTGGCATCGAGCCCGTTGCGCGCAGTACCGTCATCACCCGCGTGCGGGCCCGCACCGGTGGTCAGGATCCCGGCGATGATCGTGAGCGCCACGAATAGGCTTGTCACATGGGTGAGAATCGCAATCGGTTTCGAGACAAGTAGCTGATCGCCTCTAAGCCCGGTCCAGACCCGATAGACAAGAGCAGCGCTCACCGCCACGAGGATCGCGGAGATTGCAAAGTGCACGCCAACAACGCTCGGGTCAAGCTGAACCCGTACTGATAGACCACCAATGAGGCCCTGAAGTACAGTTCCGCCCAAGATAACGAGCGCCAGGGTCATCAGGTCCCGGCGTTGACGACGAAGTCGAAGCACCATCAGCACCATCAGGATCGCGACGAAACCAACGATGATCGATAACAGTCGGTTGCCAAACTCGATGGCCCCGTGCAAGCCCATCTCGGGGGTTGCGACTAGTGAGGCATCGGTGCAGAGGGGCCAAGTTGGGCATCCGAGGCCGGAGCCGGTGAGACGAACCGCGCCGCCAGTCGCCACAATCAGGATCTGGATAACCAGCGAAGTCACTGCAAAAAATCGCACTCGAGCATCGACGGACTTGGGTAAACGTGCGATGACGGCGTTCACGGCCGTACCTCCTGTTATTTCTAGCTTCTGCCTGTAGAATGGATTGCGTTCAGGAACACAGCCCATGCCGGGAAGTCAATGATGACAGCGAGGTAATCCTTGCTCGTCCTGTTTCAGTCTAAGTTCGCCCACGAAGTGTTTTGTCACCGTGCAGGCGAACCTCACGAAATATTCCCGGCAATGTGCTGTGCGAAGGAATGCCAACGCAGCCACCTTGGTTGATAGAGGCAGGAAAAGAGGTACCAATGTCTGACGTGCTGATCGATCGTCCGGAACTCAATGGCATGGGCCAGTATGAGTTTGGCTGGGCTGACTCCGACGCTGCGGGAGCTTCTGCACGACGGGGCATCAACGAAGAGGTCGTCCGCGACATCTCTACGTTGAAGAATGAACCCGAGTCCATGCTCAAGCTGCGTCTCAAGGGCCTCGAGCTATTCGGCCGTAAACCAATGCCGAAGTGGGGTGCCGATTTGTCGGGCATCGACTTCGACAACATCAAATACTTTGTGCGCTCCACTGAGAAGCAGGCGCAGACGTGGGAAGACCTTCCCGCCGACATCCGCGATACCTACGAAAAGCTGGGCATCCCCGAGGCCGAACGCAACCGCCTCGTGTCTGGCGTCGCAGCTCAGTACGAGTCTGAGGTCGTCTTCCACTCGATTAACGCTGAGCTTGAAGCTCAGGGCGTCATTTTCATGGATACCGACACGGCGCTCCGCGAGCACCCTGAGTTCTTCGATGAGTACTTTGGCACGGTAATTCCGGCTGGTGACAACAAGTTCGCCGCGTTGAACACTGCAGTGTGGTCTGGTGGTTCTTTCGTCTACGTTCCCAAGGGCGTTCACGTAGAAATTCCGCTTCAGGCCTACTTCCGTATCAATACCGAAAATATGGGCCAGTTCGAACGCACGTTGATCATTGCTGACGAAGGCTCCTACGTTCACTACATCGAGGGTTGCACTGCCCCGATTTACAAGTCGGACTCGCTGCACTCTGCCGTAGTAGAAATTATCGTGAAGAAGAATGCACGCGTTCGATACACGACGATTCAAAACTGGTCGAACAACGTGTACAACTTGGTGACCAAGCGCGCCATCGCTCATGAGGGCGCGACGATGGAGTGGATCGATGGCAACATCGGCTCCAAGGTCACGATGAAGTACCCCTCGATCTATCTGGTAGGCGAGCACGCAAAGGGCGAGACTCTTTCGGTTGCTTTCGCGGGCCCGGGTCAGCATCAAGATGCCGGTGCCAAGATGATCCACATGGCGCCGTACACAACGTCGTCCATCGTTTCCAAGTCTGTTGCCCGTGGTGGCGGCCGAGCTGGTTACCGTGGTGAAGTCCGTGTCGATGAGAAGGCCCATCACTCCGCGAATACCGTTCGCTGCGATGCCCTCTTGGTTGACACCATTTCGCGCTCTGATACCTACCCGGCGATTGACATCCGTGTGGATGACGTTCAACTTGGCCACGAAGCAACAGTTTCGAAGGTCAGCGCTGAGCAACTCTTCTATCTTCAGTCTCGTGGCATGGAAGAAGATGAGGCAATGGCGATGATCGTCCGCGGCTTCATCGAACCCATCGCGCGCGAACTGCCCATGGAGTACGCCTTCGAACTCAATAAGCTCATTGAACTGAGCATGGAAGGATCCGTCGGCTAAATGACGCTCGTTACACCAGAACAACACGGACTTAAGGCCCATAGCGACGGCGGCTGGGATGCGGACGACAAGGGTTTCGTTCCCGTTCAAACGCGCTCTGCGCGCCCCAAGTCGTTCGAACACGCCGATTTCGCGCCCGTCAACGGCCTAGAAGCGGATTGGAAGCTCACTCCGGTGAAGCTGATCAAGCCGCTTCTCGATGACGTGCTCGACGGCACACCCTACGCGATTGAGACCGACGCGCCTGAGAACGTCACGGTTGAGTGGGTAGCTCGTGACGACGCGCGCGTCGCCTCGGCGGGTGAACCTGAGGATCGCGCATCCGCTAACGCGTGGACCAACTTCGACAAGGCCTTGGCGATCACGGTCACGGGTGAAGAACACGCCACGGTACGGATCTCACGCTCTGATATGGGCGCCTCAGCGCGCGCGGCACACACCGTGATAACAGCGCGCCCCCATAGCAATAGCACGGTGCTCATCGAGTCATCTGGATCGGCCTTGCTCAGCGAGAATGTTGAGATTGTGGTCGAAGATGGTGCGACTCTCAATGTCGTCAGCGTTCAAGATTGGGCTGACGACGCTATCCATCTTGCAAGCCACTTCGTTCAAGTTGGCCGCGACGCTACCCTCAAGCACACGTTGGTGTCGCTTGGCGGCAAGGTTGTGCGCGTGAACCCTTCAGTACATCTCTCTGGGGAGGGCGCTGACGGCGAGCTCTATGGACTGTACTTCGCCGACGAAGGACAACACCTTGAACAGCGTGTTTACCTTCACCACCAGGCCGCGCAGACTCGCGGCCGCGTGAACTACAAGGGTGCCCTTCAAGGCGCCGGTGCACGCACGGTGTGGGTGGGCGATGTCCTCATCGGCAGTGGTGGATCAGGAACCGATAGCTACGAGCAGAACCGAAACCTCGTGCTCACCGAGGGCACTCGCGCCGACTCGATCCCGAACCTTGAGATCGAAACCGGTGACATTCAAGGCGCAGGCCACGCGAGCGCAACTGGCCGTTTCGACGACGAGCAGTTGTTCTATCTGCAGGCCCGCGGCATCTCTGAGGCCGAGGCTCGTCGTCTCGTCGTCATTGGGTTCCTCGCCGAGATCGTTCAGAAGGTCGGCGACGAGCAGCTAGAAGCTCGGCTGCATACTGCAATCGAATCTGAGTTGGAAGGCACGAACTCGTGACCTCCCAGCGTGTCTGTGGCATTGATGAGCTCGAACTCAATAAGGCGTATCGGGTTGATCTTGACGGCACCGCAATCTGCGTCGTTAAGGACTCCGCCGGCGTTGTACACGCGATCGGTGACACCTGCACGCATGGTGACATCTCACTTGCCGAAGGCTTTGTCGAAGACGGTGCTATCGAATGTTGGGCGCACGGTTCGCTTTTCTCCCTTGACACCGGCAAGCCGCTGAGCCTGCCAGCCTATGAACCTGTACCGGTCTTTGTAGTGAAGATCGACGACGACGGAGGGGTCCATATTGACCCCGAGGACACCGTCGCCATCGAGAGCTAACCGCTCTCTATACGAGACCACGAAGGAAAGAAATAATGTCAGTACTGTCAGTAAAAGACTTACACGTCAGTGTCGAAACCGAACAGGGCACCAAGCAGATCCTCAAAGGCGTTGACCTTGAGATCAAGCAGGGCGAAATCCACGCCATCATGGGTCCTAACGGTTCGGGCAAGTCCACTCTCGCTTATACAATCGCCGGCCACCCGAAGTATCACGTAGAGAGCGGTTCGATCACGCTCGATGGTGCAGAAGTGCTCGATATGACCATCGATCAGCGTGCTCGTGCTGGCCTCTTCTTGGCTATGCAATACCCGGTTGAAATTCCGGGTGTTAAGGTCGCTGACTTCTTGCGCACCGCAAAGACTGCGCTTTCTGGCGAGGCCCCGGCTCTGCGCCCCTGGATCAAAGAAGTCAACGGTGCGATGAAGGCTCTCCGCATGGAGAAAGCTTTCTCCGACCGTAACGTTAACGAGGGTTTCTCTGGCGGAGAGAAGAAGCGCAACGAGATTCTTCAGCTTGAGCTGCTCAAGCCACGTTTCGCTGTTCTCGATGAGACTGACTCCGGCCTCGACGTCGACGCGCTCAAGATCGTTTCGGAGGGTGTCAACCGTGCTCGAGAGTCGACGGGCCTCGGCTTGCTCTTGATCACTCACTACACCCGCATTTTGCGTTACATCAAGCCAGACTTCGTTCACGTATTCGTTGATGGTCGCGTCGCTGAAGAGGGCGGCCCCGAGCTTGCCGACCGCCTCGAAAACGAAGGCTATGATCGATTTTTGACCGACACGAGCGTAGTCTAAGCGTATGTCTACCGTTCTTGCACCCGCCCTATTTGACGAGGTCGAAGAAGCGCTCAAAGACGTCGTGACCCTGAACTCGGTGTGAATATTGTCGATCTCGGCCTGATCTATGACTTGAGTTGGGATCCAGAGAACAACGCGCTCATCATCAGCATGACGCTGACGTCGGCGGGTTGCCCTTTAACTGACGTCATCGAGGAACAGATCGCTCAATCTCTCGACAATGTCGTAGAAGCTTTCCGCATCAACTGGGTGTGGATGCCGCCGTGGGGTCCCGAAAAGATTACTGATGACGGTCGTGACATGATGCGCGCTTTAGGGTTCTCAATCTAGCTAGCCAGATCGCTTGAGGCGACCGCTGCTCGTGAACCCCTCGCTATTGCAGGGCAGGTTCACGGGCGGCCTTGCGCAGAATGGCTCTCCAACTGAGAGCGAAAATCGCGGAAGCCAGAAGGATCTTGATTGTTGCTCCGAGGAGGAATGGCGTAAATCCTGCGGCGAGTAAATTCGTGATGCGGTTTTCGCTCTCCATCCGTTCTAATGCGAAGCTCAGACCTGCCAGGCCGAAGAGAAACGTCACCGCTGTCCCCAAGCTCGTGGCGGCCGTTGCCAGAGCAAACGAACGGTCCCATTTTTTTTCGGCAAGAAATCCGACCAGCGCTGCAGAAACCACGAAACCAGCGATATAGCCGCCGGATGGACCTGTGAGAACCTCAAGGCCGGAGCCTAAATTACTAAACACCGGAAACCCCATCACACCGAGTGTTGCGTAAAGAATCATCGCTAGCGCGCCGCGGAGTGCGCCCAAAGCCATCCCGACCACCAGAACTGCAAGAGTCTGGGCTGTCACGGGGACGGGATAGAGCGGTACGACGAATTGCGCAGCGATAGCCGTAAGTGCGGCACCCGCTACGACGAAAGTCACGCTCGATGCAATATTTTGACCAAAAATCCGATCAACGATAGTCGGCCGCAACCCCAAGGTTGTATCGCTCATAGAGGAGCTCTCCGGATCGTCTAGATCTGCGACTGCACTTCGCAGCCGACGCTAGGAAGTAGACTAGTTGGTTGGTGCTGTCGCCCGTAAACCCTAACCCCAAAGATTTGGATGTTTTCCCGTGCTTGCTGTGCATGATCTCGAGTTGCGCGTTGGCGCACGCATGCTGATGCAGGGCGTCAATTTCAGGGTAGACCGCGGCGACAAAATTGGTTTGGTCGGGCGAAATGGCGCCGGCAAAACGACCCTCACCAAGACCCTCGCTGGCGAACTGGAATCCACCGGTGGTTCCATCGAGCGCACTGGCGAAATCGGCTATCTTCCTCAGGATCCGCGCTCCGGGAATCCCGAAGATCTGGCGCGCACGCGCATTCTCGACGCCCGTGGCTTAGGCAGCATTGTTTTAGAAATGCGCCAGGCTCAAGACGAAATGGGCAGTAGCGATCCAGAGATCAGTGCCGCCGCGATGAATCGCTACGGCAAACTGGACGACCGCTTTCATTCGCTAGGCGGCTACGCTGCCGAAGCAGAAGCCGCGTCAATCGCGAGCAACCTGAGCCTTCCTGACCGTATTCTCGATCAGGCATTGTCCACGCTCTCTGGCGGTCAGCGCCGACGAATCGAACTTGCCCGCATCCTCTTCTCTGGTGCCGACACGATGCTGCTCGACGAGCCAACCAACCACCTTGATGCAGACTCGGTTGTCTGGCTTCGCGAGTTTCTCAAGAACTTTAGTGGTGGCCTGATCGTGATCAGCCACGATGTTGAGCTGGTTGAAGACACCGTGAATAAGGTGTTCTACCTTGATGCCAATCGGCAGCAGATCGACCAATACAACATGGGCTGGAAGCACTACTTGCGCCAGCGTCAGTCTGACGAAGAACGCCGTAAAAAGGAACGCGCAAACGCGGAGAAGAAGGCGAGCACTCTGCAGGCACAGGCCGCAAAGTTCGGTGCTAAGGCATCGAAGGCGGCGTCAGCTCACCAGATGGTGGCGCGGGCCGAGAAACTCCTCGCGGGTCTTGATGACGTTCGCGCCAACGATCGTGTTGCAGCATTGCGTTTTCCCGATCCTGCTCCTTGTGGGCGCACTCCGCTGATGGGCTTCAATCTCAGCAAGAGCTATGGCTCACTTGAAATCTTTGCCTCGGTCGACCTCGCAATCGACCGCGGGTCCAAAGTGGTTATCCTCGGTTTCAACGGTGCCGGAAAGACCACGCTGTTGCGGATGCTCGCCGGTGTGGACGAGCCTGATACCGGTCGGATCGAACCAGGTCACGGACTTCGCATCGGCTACTACGCGCAAGAGCACGAAACCATCGATGTAAAGCGTTCGGTTCTCGAAAATATGGTGTCCTCGTCGCCCAACATCACCGAAATGGAAGCCCGCCGAGTTCTGGGATCCTTCTTGTTCACCGGCGATGATTCGGCAAAGCCCGCTGGCGTACTCTCCGGTGGAGAGAAGACTCGACTGGCCCTCGCCATGATCGTGGTTAGCGGCGCAAACGTGTTGCTCCTCGACGAACCAACTAACAACTTGGACCCTGCCAGCCGTGAAGAGATTCTGGGCGCCCTCGCTAACTACAAGGGTGCCGTTGTGCTCGTGAGCCACGATGAAGGCGCCGTTGAGGCGCTCAACCCAGAGCGCGTGCTGATTCTTCCTGACGGCATCGAGGACCACTGGAACAAGGACTACGCCGACCTGATCTCTTTGGCCTAGTTCGCCCCTTCGGCCCAGCTCGCAGTCGATAGCACTGCGCTATGCAGGGGAACGCCCGTCGTTCAAATAGTGCGTTAATTATGCATCTAAGATGGCGTCTTCGATTTCTGCGTCCGTGGGGCCGCGGTCTTCTACTTTTTGTTTGCGCTTTTCTGCGCGTTCGCGTTCGACCGGATCCGCTTCATTGATGAGCCGATACTCCTGACGAATCGCCCAGCCGAGACCGATGAAAGCCAGTACTCCGAACGCCACCCACTGGAACGCGTACGACAGATGTGCGCCTTCGTCTAGGAGCGGTTTGGGATACGCAAGCGGCATCTCAGCAACACCGGGAGATTCTGATGCAAGAATTCCATAGCCACCGGTGTAGGTCGGCTGGTTGAGAATCTCGGCGACGGTCGGGAGGTGGATTGTTGCCACCTGACCAGCTGGGGCAGACCGCCCCTGAACTGTTGGTTCGCTTGGCTTGAGCCTCATCACGACATCTACTCGACCCGATGGGGGAGCGGGGACGGCGTCTGGGGCGTCCTGGCTGTTGCCGGCGGGCACCCAACCGCGATCCACAATGATCAGACGGCCACTGTCGAGTTGAAACGGCACGAGAATTTCGAATCCTGGCTGCCCTGAATAAGGGCGACCTCGAACGAGAAGTTGTTCTGATGCCAAATACTGGCCACTTACCGCGACCGACATCCACTTATTGTCGACGTCGAACTCGCTGAGTTCTGGCATAACATCACTCAGCTGTAGAGGATCGGATTCCCAGTTTGTGCTCACGCGAGCCACCTCGGCAGCTGCTTCTTCTCGGCGATCGAACTGCCAGTGAGAGAGGAACACACACCCGATCGCAAAGCCGATAACGAGGGCGAGGTAACCGAACCAGCGTTGTGAGAACGCGAATCGCCACTTGTTCATTGCCCGGCTCCATCGAGAACGACTGCGGCCGGTTGCGCCAATTCGCTGACCACAACGGGAAAACTTCTACTGCTGAGGTACTGCTGGAGATAATCGACATGCTCGTCACACGCTAGCCAAATCTTCACCCGATCAAGACCATGGATGCGAGGATTGCGCCAGTTAACGTTCCAGCTAGCGTCTAGCAAGCATCCTGATCGCGAGCACCGGGACGTCGCGGGGCCACTCTCGCCAATCACCGATGTGCCTCATCAGAAGTGCTTGAGTGGTATGACGGGTCTGCCGAGCTCAAAGCGAATTGGCCGGGAGCATCAATAGGACCGGATCGACGGGTTGTCACGTTTGCTAGTACAACTGCGACGTAGGGCAGAACTACCGCGCCTAAGACGGGCAAGACAAGCCACCACCCGCGAACAAAGACGCACAGAAGAACGCACACAATTCGGATGCCCATCGCGATCGAGTAATTGATCGCGCGTCTGCGGCGCTCGTCATCGGGTCGTTCGGGAAGCGAAGTGATCGACTGAGGACTGTTCATGGGCTTTCTTAGTTCGTCGAAGGTAGGTACCCCTAAGCCTACGCCGCTAGCCGCGACTATATGCTGGGAACCATGATCAGCACAGCACCAGCACCTCGTATCGTTCTCGTCACTGGAGGCAACCGCGGCATTGGCCGTGCGATTGCGGAGGAGTTTGTAGCGTTGGGGCACAAAGTTGCCGTTACCGCTCGCACCGGAACCGGCCCCGAGGGAACGCTTACGGTTATCGCTGACGTAACGGATCCTGCGAGCATCGATGCGGCCTTCACCGAAATCGAAGCGAAACTGGGTGCGGTGGAGGTTCTCGTTGCCAACGCCGGCATCACCAGGGACATGTTGCTCATGCGCATGAGTGACGACGACTTCACCGAGGTCGTCGACACCAACCTTTCCGGTGCTTTTCGTGTCGTCAAGCGAGCTTCCAAGGCAATGATGAAGGCTCGATTTGGGCGCATCATTCTCGTCTCGAGCGTTGTCGGCCTTCTCGGCTCTGCAGGCCAGGTGAACTATTCAGCATCGAAGAGCGGGCTTATCGGCCTGGCGCGTTCGTTGACTAGAGAATTGGGCAGTCGAGGAATTACGGCGAACGTGATTGCGCCGGGGTTCATCGAGACCGATATGACCGCGGCGCTCCCTGCTGAACAGCAGGATGCGTACCTCAAACAAATTCCGGCAAACCGCTTCGCCCAACCACAAGAAGTTGCCCGGGCGATTGCCTGGCTAGCAAGTGATGATGCAGCCTACATTTCTGGCGCCGTCATCCCCATCGACGGTGGCCTCGGAATGGGGCACTAATTCGCACCATTTCGGGCGCGGTGCTGGTCTAACCACGAAGCCCGATCAGCGGCAGAATCGCGCTCAAATCGCGCGAGTCGATATGAACATCTGCGTTGGCGCGCACAATCGGCTTCGCCGTGATGCCGACAGACAGTGCGGCCGCTTTCATCATGAGCAAATCGTTCGCGCCATCGCCCACCGCAATTGTTGCCGCTAGGGGAGTACCAGAGTGCTCGGCCCATTCGCGGAGCGCGTCTGCTTTGGCCTGAGCATCAATAACCGGGCCACTAACGACACCGGTGAGCTTGCCATCAAGGATTTCGAGTCGGTTCGCACGCGCGTAACTAAGCCCTAGGCGGCGGGAGAGGGGATCGAGTAGTTCATGAAACCCGCCCGAGACGGCAGCAACGTTCCCGCCGGCCGCTGTTACTGCCGCAATCATCTCCTCAGCGCCCAGCGTTACGCGAATGTCTCGTGCGCACTCAGCAAAAACCGACTCGGGCAGACCTGCGAGCGTTGATACTCTCGCTCGCAAGCTCGCGGCAAAATCCAGTTCGCCGTTCATCGCTCGAGTGGTGATTTCGGCAACTTCGGGCTCAGAACCCGCATGAGCGGCCAACAACTCGATGGCTTCGTTCTCGATGAGAGTCGAGTCAACATCGAGTACAACGAGAAATTTCGCCAAAGTCTGAAGCCTTTCGTGCGGCAGCGGTGGTAATTCGGTGCCGGATCGACACGACGCCACACGCCAGACTATCGGGATCGTTCGAGTGGCTTCCCCGCGCGGCGCTCAGAGCGAATAGGATAGGTGATCATGGCTAGCGTTCTCACCTTTTCCGACGTATCCGTTACTCGAAACGGCACCACGATCCTCGACTCTATTTCGTGGAGCGCGAAAGCATCCGACCGGTGGGTGATTTTGGGGCCAAACGGCGCAGGCAAGACGACCTTGTTGCAGTTGGCCGCCGCCCAAATACACCCGAGTTCCGGAGAAGTGGTTGTGCTTGAGAGCACTCTCGGCTCCGCCGACGTGTTCGACGTACGCCCACGAATCGGCTTTGCGTCAACGGCGCTCGCGCGTCGTGTGCCCAATAGTGAACGTGTCATTGATGTTGTACTCACTGCCGCTTACTCCGTAACCGGGCGATGGAACGAGCAGTACGAAAAAGTTGACCTTCGTCGTGCACGTCGAGTGCTCGCCGAGTGGAGCCTCTCGCACTTGGAAGATCGTCGCTTCGGTGAGCTTAGCGACGGTGAACAGAAACGTGTTCAGATCGCTCGTTCTGTCATGACCGATCCAGAACTTCTCTTACTTGACGAGCCGGCCGCGAGTCTCGACCTCGGTGCACGCGAAGAGCTTGTTCAACTTTTGAGTGGATATGCGAAAGCACAAACCGCGCCAGCCATCGTCATGGTCACTCACCATGTTGAAGAAATTCCTCAGGGATTTACGCACGCGCTGATTATCACCAACGGCACAGTGCATAGCGCCGGTAAGATTGACGATGTCGTGACGTCAGAGAACTTGAGTGCCGCATTCGGACTTGAGCTCGTCATCACGAAAGACGCTGGCCGCTACACCGCACGAGCTGCCTAAACCTCTGATAGGCTTGTGTGTCGGTCCGCGTGGCCGCCTAAGTCTTTCTTTTAATCCAGAACCCAGGGAAATCCAATGAAGTCCGAGACCCACCCCACATACATGCCCATCGTTTTTCGCGACCTCGCGTCGGGATCAACGTTCCTCACTCGCTCGACAGTGACGAGCGAGAAGACGATCGAGTGGGAAGACGGAACCACGTACCCGGTGATTGACGTCGAGATTTCCTCCGAGTCGCACCCGTTCTACACGGGCAAGCAGCGCATCATGGACTCTGCTGGCCGTGTTGAGAAGTTCAAGAACCGTTACAAGGGCTTCGGCAACTAGTAACACCCATCTTTTCCTGAAGGCGACCGGTACTCCGGTCGCCTTCAGTCGTTAACGCAGATAGTAGTCGGCGCGCGCCATGCGCGGGCAAGAAAAACTCCTCGCCCACGCACGGAAACGTTGGTCGCCGCGAGCTCTAAAGTTCGGGTAACGAACGAACGGGCCATTCGCCATTTGCGACGAAAGTGTGATCACCCTTTGACGAACGCATGTAGTCCTGGAAGCTTGCGGCCTGGTCGGAATACCACTGACGCTGGTTCTTGTGAAGTTCTGCGAAGGGGATGCTTAGTTCTGCAGCGAACTTCACCAATAGCGCTTGCGCGACGCGAGCGGCCGCGATCGCATCTGATCCCGCATCGTGCGCGTCATCAAGAGACACGCCGTACAGGCCCGATGTCACTTCAAGGGTGCGCTTTCCTCGTCGGTAACGATCCACCGCTTTGTCAATGACGAGCGGGTCGATGACCACATATGGCTCAGCAAGGCTGTCGAGCGAATGACGACGACATTCGCGATCGAGGAGGGAGAGATCATAGGGAGCGTTGTAGACAACCAACGGGATGCCTAGGGCGCAAGTGACTCTGAGCGTTTGCACGATCTCGGCGACCACGATAGCGGCCTGACGGCCTTCAGCACGAGCGCGCTCAGTAGAGATACCGTGAATTGCTGCAGCACCCTCCGGGATTTCGATCCCCGGATCTGCCAACCAATCCCATCGTGAGATGACAGCGCCAGAGGCGTCGACAATCGCGATGCATGCGGAAACGATACGGCTGGTTTCGACGTCAACGCCAGTGGTTTCAAGATCGAAGGTAGCTAGGGTGCCCGAGTTGCTCATGAACTCAGCGTAGGCGGGCGCACCGACAGCCGGAACACGGCTCGCGGATATCCCGGCGGCAAGCCCCATTGTTGGCGGCGCGATTGCGCCAGTGCCACCAACTTCTCCACCGACTGCCTAGAATTGTTGGAATGAGACCCGCATCGCCGTATGGAGCACTGCTCGAGCAGAACCAGGCGACGCACTCGACCATCGAAGTTCTTGGGGCGACTACGCATTATTGGGAATACGGTCCCGCCGACGCTGAGACTGTTCTCGTACTCGTTCATGGGTTTCGCGGCGACCACCACGGGCTTGAAGCAGTGTGCGCGCACATTCGCGACATCCGAATCATTAGTCCCGATCTACCGGGCTTCGGTGAGTCGGCACCCCTCAGCGGCCGCGTCCACGACATCAGCGGCTACGCGCTCTGGCTGGAAGCTTTTGTCGAATCTCTAGGCCTCACCGGGCGGGCGGTGCTTCTTGGGCATTCGTTTGGTTCAATTGTGGTCGCCGCGGCCATAGCCCGAGGTCTTGAAACTCCTCAACTTATCTTGGTGAATCCGATCGCGGCACCTGCCCTCTCGGGACCCAATGCGGTACTGAGCAAGATCACACTCGCATTTTATCGAGCAGCTCGCGCTCTTCCTCATGCGCTGGGAGCGCCGATGTTGAGTGCCTGGGTTGTGGTTCGTGTGATGAGTCTGGCGATGGTAAAGACCCACGATTCTGAGTTACGTCGCTGGGTTCATCAGCAGCATCATGCGCACTTCAGCAGCTATGCAAACCGCGACAGTTTGCTCGAAGGATTTGAGGCGTCAATCGGATCTGACGTGAGTATGTTTGCCGAAAAGATCTTGATGCCGACGCTACTGATTGGGGCACGAAGCGATCCGATCAGCCCGGTTCCCGCGCAGCAGCGACTCGCACATCTGATTCCGGATGCTCGGCTTGAGCTCTTCGCTGACGTCGGTCACCTCATCCACTATGAACGACCGCGCGAAGCCGCGGAACTGATTGTTACGTTCCTGAAGACAGGGACAGTTGCGGAGCCCACAGCGTGAAAATTATCTTTGATTGCCGTTACACGCGCATTGGTCGGCACGATGGAATCAGCCGCTACGGCTCACGCCTCGTTGAAGAGCTCAGCAAGCTGCATCCAGTGACCATGCTAATTTCTGACAAGCGCCAGCTGGAGCTGCTGCCCGATCTTCCTTGGGAACTCGCAAGCTCGCCAACCGGGGCTGGCGAGCCGTTTGTGGCATTCCAGGTGAACAAGCTCAAGCCAGACGTCGTGTTCACTCCCATGCAGACCATGGGACCGTTTGGGCGCAAGTACACACTCGTAACCACCGTGCACGACCTGATTTACTACAAGCATCCAACGCCGCCGCACAACCTGCCGTGGCCCGTTCGCGCGATGTGGCGTATTTATCACCTCACGTGGGCCTTCCAGCGGGCACTGCTGAATCGGGCAGACGCTCATGTCACTGATTCGCAGACCACTCGCGATCAAATGCTTGAACATCGGCTCACGAAGCGCCCCATCTCCGTTGTCACGCTCGGCACTGACAGCATCACCGAGTCCCCGGTGCGCGCTGTACCCACGTCACGTGAACTTGTTTACATGGGGTCGTATATGCCGTACAAAAACGTAGAACTCTTAGCACGTGCCATGCAAGACCTACCGGGATACACCCTTCACTTGATGAGCCGCGCGGATGACGATGTAAAAGCGTTCCTTAGCGAGCTGGCCCCAGAATCTAGCTTGATCTTTCATAACGGGGCAACCGATGAGGTCTATGTCGAGACGCTCTCACGGGCAACGGCTCTGGTATCGGCATCGCGCGACGAGGGATTCGGCTTGCCACAGGTGGAAGCGATGGCGGTAGGAACTCCCGTAGTGCTCAGCGACACTCCAATTTTTCGCGAGATTTCCGCGTCAGCCGGCGGATTTTTCGACCCGGATGAGCCAGCAGCCCTAGTGCGGGAAATCAAAGCGCTCGAAGACCCCGCCGTGTGGCAGTCACGCTCAACTGCCGCACGAAGTCGTTCCGCAGAATTCACGTGGGCTAAGGGTGCCGCTGAGCTGTCACAGGTGTTGCACGATGCCGTGGCTGCCCGCGCGCGCACACGTCAGTAGACGAACGCCGCGAACCTACTGAGTGGATGACTCTCGGCGCGCGATGGCGTTTTGTTCCGCGAACGATTCCGTGCCGGTCGTCTCGGACTCTGCTTCGATCGGATCATCGAAGTTCACCAGACTCAGGGTTCCGCCGTCATGGCGAAAGCTGTGTATTGAGCCGTTGACTATGGGGGTGCGCGGACGATCAGGAGCAACGGCCGCCAAGATTGACGCGATGACCCCGCCGTGAACGACCACAATGACAGACTTGCCATGGTTTCGCTCGGCAAGTTGAATGAGCGCGGGGAGCGCTCGATCAATCACCGACTGTCGAGTTTCTCTGCCGGGAACGTCAGCGTCACCGGGATAAAGCCGATCGACTTCGTTATCGGTACGACCCTCGGCGTCGCCGTAGTTTCGTTCGACAAGGGCAGGCAGCGCAATAGGAGTTTCTGCGCCGATTTTGGCGGCGATGATTTGCGAAGTCTCCATGGCGCGGGAGAGCGGGCTCGCGAAAACACCGTGCCACTGGCGTCGCGTCAGTAGATCGCCGGTGGCCGCAGCTTGCGCCCGACCCGTTTCGTTTAGCGGAATATCGCTGCTGCCCTGAATGCGCCTTTCACGATTCCAATCGGTTTCGCCGTGGCGCACGAGATAGATGAACATGAAACTCCATTACTAGCGAAGGGTCGGGTTTGCGTTCGAAGAGTGTTTAGGCTGTGAGCTGATCCAGCAGTCGGCACAGAATGTCGGAGGCTCCACCGTCGATTTTAATGTCGGCACGTCGATCGACCTTCGTTGTTCCGCGATTAATAACAATGAGCGGAATGTGGCGACGAAGTGCTCGTTCCACCAAACGGATGCCGGAATTAACCACCAGCGATGAACCAGCCACGATGAGCGCATCCGACTGGTCCACGAGCGACGAAGCAAGCTGAAACTTGCGAGGGGGAACGAACTCGCCAAAGAAAACGACATCCGGTTTCAAAATTCCGCCGCACACGGTGCACTCAGGAATCATGAAAGCGTCAACATCGTGAACTTCGGCATCCCCGTCGGGGTTGAGAGTGTGCGAGGTGGATTCCTCGAGCCAAGGGTTGAGCTCAGAGATACGTTGAGCGAGCGGCGTCCGCGCGAAATACTGGCCACAGCGCAGGCACCGGGCGCGATCAATACTGCCGTGAACATCAACAACGCGTGTTGATCCAGCACGCAAGTGCAAGCCATCGACGTTCTGGGTGATGATCCCATTGCTTAGTCCACGACGCTCGAACTCCGCGAGTGCTGCATGACCGTCGTTGGGATTTGATGCGGCGAAGCGTTTCCAGCCCAAGTGGCTCCCTGCCCAATATCGCTGTCGAAAGCCGGGGTCGCTTTGAAACTGTTGGAACGTCATTGGATTACGCACCGCGGCACCTTCACCGCGATAATCAGGGATGCCGGAATCGGTACTGATGCCCGCCCCGGTGAGCACGCTGATGAGCTTTCCGCTGAGGAGCTCTGCAGCACGATCGATCTCAGGGCTACCGTTTTGTGTCTGCACCCCTCCAGCGTAGACACTGCTAACAGCACAAATGCCGAGTTGAGACTTTCTTGGCTCGCAATTGCACAGTAGGGAACGCATCGTGAATGTCATCCGAGTCACCGAACTCTCTGATCCGCGCTTGAGTGACTTCGCGAATCTGACCGACGTTGCCCTTCGCCGCCGCACTGAGCCGGAGGGCGGTTTATACATTGCGGAATCGTCAAAGGTCATCGCCCGGGCATTGAGGGCCGGGCACATTCCGCGGGCGGTTCTAGTTCTCGAGCAGTGGCTCGACGACGTCGCAGAACTGCTCGGCGACTCGGAAGCACCCGTGTATGTGGGGGACTCAGCGCTGCTCGAACAGTTGACGGGGTTCAACCTTCATCGCGGTGCACTCGCATCGATGCATCGGCCGCAATTGCGCCCTGTAGCAGAGCTCATCAAGGGTGCGCGGCGCATCGTCATTCTCGAAGACATCGTTGACCACACGAATGTCGGCGCAGTGTTCCGTTCGGCGGCGGCGCTCGGGGCGGATGCCGTTCTGATCACTCCGCGCTGCGCTGACCCTCTTTACCGTCGCAGCGTGCGCGTGAGCATGGGCACTGTTCTCCAGGTGCCCTGGACCCGACTAGAGAACTGGCCCTCCGATGCGAAGGTTCTGCAGGAGGCAGGCTTTCACCTAGCGGCTCTTGCCCTGAGCGATGACTCAGTCGATCTCGATACTTTTGCCGCCCACGCGCCCGAGCGAGTCGCGTTGATTCTCGGCACTGAGGGCGATGGACTATCACGGCAGACGATCGAAGCGGCGGACAGTGTCGTGAAGATCCCGATGATGCATGGAGTGGATTCCCTCAATGTTGCCGCGGCCAGCGCGGTCGGAATGTACACCCTTCGCGTGCGCTAACCATCAAATGCCGTCTAACTGTTAGCGTTATGCGGTGCCGCTGACTCAACGCCAAACTTTTCGTCGCCGCCGTATCGTCGTCTTCTCTGGGATCGCAGTGGTGCTAGCGACTGCGTTCTACTTGCCGATGACCCTGCTGGCGCCGCTCGACGAAATCGCCGCCTCCGTCGCAATACCCTCGATGCCGCAACGTGCTGCCCCGGCCCTCGAACTGCCGGCCTATGGCGCGTCGGCGATCGCCGCAATCGACCGCCCAGAAGTTCTCGCGCACGCTGGCAGCGAAGACGCGTTGCCGATCGCCTCGATCACAAAAGTGATTACCGCGCTCGTCGTGTTGGAGGCGAAGCCCCTGGGGGCCAACGAGCCAGGCCCGACCATCACCTTCGGGCCCGCCGACCTCGACTACTACTACACGCAACAGGCCGCGTATGGCCTCGTGTGGCCTGTCGCTAATGGCCAACAGCTGTCGCAACGTGACGTCATGAACGTCGTTTTGCTTGCCTCCGCCAATAACTACGCGCAGTCCCTCGCACTTTGGGCTTACGGCTCTGAGGACGCATTTGTTGCGGCTGCGGCAACCTGGTTGACCACCAACGGACTTGAAAATACGACGCTCGTAGAAGCATCCGGCATCAAAGAGGCCAATCAGAGCACGGCACTAGACCTCACAAAACTGGCGCAATTGGCGATCGAGAGTCCTGTCGTTGCCGCAATAGTGTCAACGCCATCGACGGAAGTTTCAGGATTGGGCACCGTCAATAACCGAAATCAACTACTCGGCATTGATGGGGTCGACGGCATAAAGACTGGAACCCTCGGTGACGCGTGGGCGTGCCTACTCTTCTCTACGGATGTCGTCATTGGGGGAGAGACAAAAACCTTCGTGGGTGCTGTTGTTGGTGGGCCAGATCATCCGACTATCGCAGCCGCGATTCGGGCACTAATAGAAGACGCAACCGCGGGCTACACAGAAATAACCCTTGCGACTGCCGGAGAAGAGTTCGCAGAATACGACACGCCGTGGGGCGATGAGGCTAACGCCATTGCCTCCGCCACGGTGAAACGCGTGGTGTGGGGAGAAGATGAGATCACGGTCACCGTGGATGCTGACCCCGTGCGCCTGACAAACGCGGGCGAGAGCGCGGGTGTTATTCACATTCGCGTCGGCACGGAGTCTCTCGATGTTCCGCTGGAATACAGCGATGAGATCGACGATCCGGGTCTTTGGTGGCGACTCACAAACCCACACGGTATTTTTTAGTTTCGAATAAACACTGGGCACACAGGCACTCGCGATAGGGTGGAGTGTATCTAGAGCACAAGCTCACCTGTCACATGACTGGGAAGTCATTCGAAATATCTGAGGTCACGTGAGTAGTTCTCTCTCAGCCGATCCCACACGTGTAATAAAAACTGGTCCACGCGGTGTCGGCAATCCCATCAGCGAATTCGCTGCTTTGCTTCGCACCGTGCGCGAGGCTGGTCTTCTGCGTCGCAGCAGGGCCTTTTACATCATTACTTTTGCGGTAATCACGCTGGCTATGGTCGCCGCCTGGTTCGGCTTTGCGATGCTCGCCGGCACATGGTACGTGCTCATTATTGCCGCCGTTATGGGCGTTCTCTTTACGCAATATGCCTTCATCACCCATGAGCTTGCACATCGTCAGGTGTTCGATTCGAGCAAGCTTAATGACACTCTTGGTCGCCTCTTGGCCGACCTCGTTGTGGGCATTAGCTATGCGTGGTGGATGAACAAGCACTCGCGTCACCATGCAAACCCCAACACTGTAGATAAAGATCCGGACATCGAGACCGACTTCATCATTTTCCAGAAGGAAAAAGCGGTCGGTCTCAAGGGCATCACTAAGTTCATGGCTAACCGCCAGGGCTATCTCTTCTTCCCTGCACTCCTGCTCGAAGGCTTTAACCTTCACTCCCACGCTTTTCAAGAGGTCTTTAACGCTAAGAAAAAGGTCGACAAGCGTGCGCTCGAGATCGTGTTGCTGCTTGTGCGCAACATCGGCTACCTCGCCGTCGTCTTCACCTTCCTGCCCATCGGCATGGGGTTCGCTTTCCTCGCGGTTCAGATGGGTATCTTCGGTTTGTACATGGGGGCGTCGTTTGCTCCCAACCACAAGGGAATGCCGATCCTGCCTAAGGGCTCAAAAGTTGACTACTTGCGTCGCCAAGTTCTGACTAGCCGCAACATTCGCAGTGGAGTCTTTATGAACCACTTCATGGGTGGTTTGAACTACCAGATCGAGCACCACTTGTTCCCCACGATGCCGCGCCCGCATCTGCCTCGTGCCGCTGAAATGGTCAAGGAATACTGCAAGACCAAGGACATCAAGTACACCGAGGTTGGTCTGATCACCTCGTACGGAATTGTTATTCGTCACCTCAATGAGGTCGGCCTTGGCGCCGACGGTGACCCGTTCGATTGCCCCGCAGCGGGCCGAACCGGGTACACCGGCTAAATAACTCCGCACAGCAACGCTAAAGGGCCCCTACCAACTTGGTAAGGGCCCTTTAGCGTTGTGTCTCGCCTAAAACTCGGGGCGCTTCGCGGTGATGTTGTCTCCTGATGACTGGTGACGGATCCGCCGAAGTACCCACGGCACGAGGTGTTCTCGTGCCCAGCCCATGTCTTCTACGCGAGCAGTACGCCACCGTCGAGGGGGAAGGGGCTCTGGCTTAAAGGGTTCCAACTCGTTCGCTACATTGAGTGCTTCCAAGACCATCCGAGCGACCGTATGGTGGCCGATCGCCGAGAAATGCAGGCGGTCCGGCGCCCACATCCGAGAATCTGCAAGCTCCCGCAACGACCACATATCAGCGACGACGGCGTCGCGATGGTGCGCAATGCTCCGAATATTCTCGTTATAAATGGCTACTTTGCCACGCATCCGGTTGAGCACCGGGGTCATCCCTATATCAGGGCCCGTAAATAGGACGACGGTTGCCCCATCGCTGCGCAGACCGGCAACGAGCGCATCGACTCGGCTTGCCACCTCGTCGGGATCTGAGCCAGGTCGGATGATGTCGTTTCCGCCCGCTGAAACGCTGATGAGATCGGGCTTGAGAAGCAATGCCGGCTTGAGTTGCTCGGTGTGAATCTGGTTGAGCAGCCGCCCGCGAATGGCAAGATTGGCATACGCAAAACCTGGTTTGTTATGGCCAAGAACCTCGGCTACGCGGTCGGCCCACCCCCGATTGCCGCCGGGGGAGTCGGGCTCGGGATCGCCGATACCTTCAGTAAAAGAGTCACCGATCGCAACGTATCGGGTCCACGGATGTTGTTCTTCCATCTACCTAGCTTGCCTCAGATCTTGTCTGTGCAAAACCCGAGTGATTCCTGTGAGCAACCTGTATTGCTTTGACCCCCAGACGGGGCTCATATTAGGTTTATTCACGATCTTCACATCGAAGACAACTTACAACCGTTTGGAGAACACACAATGGGAATCATTGGTTGGATCGTACTGGGACTTATCGCTGGCGCAATCGCGAAAGCAATTTTGCCCGGACGCCAAGGCGGCGGTTGGATCGCGACACTGCTTCTTGGTGTTGTTGGTGCTCTTGTCGGTGGATTCGTCGGAGGTGCGATCTTCGGGATTGGTCTCGAAGAATTCTTCTCCATCCAGACGTGGCTCGTAGCCATCGCGGGTTCAGTGCTCGTGCTGTTCATTTACGGACTCGTTACCCGCGGCTCACGTCGCTAACTCTTGACAAACAAAACAGGCGGCACACTACGGTGTGCCGCCTGTTTTGTTTAACGAGGGCACGGCGGGACGCCTTCGAGATTGGCGGATCGATCGTCCATTCAACGTCAGAGGCACCTGAGACAATAGAGCCATGGGCAAGCAAGACGGATTGACGCGGTACGTTTCCGCCATAAACGTCGATGACAGCACCGCCACCATCCTGCACGTAGACATGGATGCCTTCTTCGCGTCAGTTGAACTTCTCGACCATCCAGAGCTCATCGGCAAGCCGGTGATTGTTGGCCACAACTCAACCCGTTCTGTCGTTACCGCAGCAACCTACGAAGCCCGAAAATACGGAGTCAACTCAGCAATGCCCATGGCACTTGCGCTTCGTCGCTGCCCCAACGCCATCGTGCTCGAACCGCACTTCGAGCGCTATCAATACTTCTCTTCGAAAGTTTTTGAGATCTGTGATGAACTCACCCCTAAGGTCGAGCGCTTAGGCATTGACGAGGCCTTTCTGGATGTCGCGGGCGCGCGTGCCATTTACGGGTCGCCCAAGGAAGTGGCGTCGCTGCTTCGCTCACGAGTGTTCGCCGAGACGGGCCTCGTGTGTTCGGTGGGCGCGGCAGCATCCAAATACGTAGCCAAAGTTGCATCGGGTCTATCGAAGCCTGACGGGCTTTTGGTGATTCCTGCGGACAAGACCGTGGAGTTTCTTCATCCACTTCAGATCTCCGCGCTGTGGGGCGTCGGAGCCAAAACGGAGGAGAATCTTCGACAACGCGGATTCTCCACGATCGCCGATATCGCGCACGCCGATCGTGAATCCCTCACGCGTGCTGTAGGGGAGTCGGGCGCCGTTAAGCTGCATAATTTGGCATGGGGCAACGATGTGCGTGAGGTCTCCGAGCGCCCAGCCGAGAAGAGTATTGGCCACGAGACAACGTTCGAATATGACGTGCTCAACGGTGATGAAATCCGCAGAGAACTGCTGCGACTCTCCGGAAAGGTCGCCATTCGCCTGCGGGCGTCCGGCATGGTCGCTCGCACGGTAGTGCTCAAACTGCGGTTTGAAGATTTCAGTACCGTGACTCGGTCGCGCAAGCTCCCCGAGCCAACCGACTTGGGGCGCACCCTCTATGAGACTGTCCGCGGCATCTACGACGAGTTTGCGGCAGAAGGCCGCCCAGTGCGACTCGTCGGGGTGCGGGGCGAGCAGCTCGTCGATCCTGGAGGCACCCTTGTGAGCCTCTGGGACACTACCGACGGTTGGCGAGATGCCGAAGAAGCTATGGAAGCTGCCTCTGCTCGTTTCGGTAGCGGAGCTATTGGTCCCGCACGGCTATTGGGCGTCGAACGCTCCGAACGCCCGCGACTCGGTCAACGCGATTAACCCGCCAGCAGCGAAACTCCGCTGCGGCGACAATTAATGTCAGTGAGAAACGGTAAAGTCTTATCAAGTGAGCACTCCATTGCCTGGCCCCACCGTGGGCACGTTTGCGGCGGAACATCTCTCACCGTCGTACCCCGAACGCGCTGCCAGAGGCACAGCATCTAAACTGCGTGCCTGGCAAGCTGAAGCGCTCGACCTCTATTTTGAGCGCGAACCTCGCGACTTTCTGGCCGCCGCAACCCCCGGCGCCGGCAAGACGACCTTCGCATTACGCCTTGCCGTCGAACTCATCGCACGACGGGTCATCGACCGCGTAACCGTTGTAGCGCCAACCGATCACCTAAAGCGTCAGTGGGCTGATGCTGCCGACCGCGTCGGATTGCGACTCAACCCTGGTTTCTCCAATGGAGACGCGTGGGGCGGGCGCCGGTTCAACGGACTAGCAGTCACGTACGCCCAAGTGGCGATGAAAGCATCCCTGCACCAAGAAATTACCGACTCGGCACGAACCTTGGTGATTCTCGACGAAGTGCATCACGGTGGTGACGCTCTCAGCTGGGGCGACGCGATTCACGAAGCGTTCGGCCGAGCAACTCGCCGACTTTCGCTCACCGGAACGCCCTTCCGCAGCGATACGGCACCAATCCCCTTTGTTACGTACGCTCCTGACGGCAAAGGCATCCGCACCTCCGTCACTGATTACAGCTACGGGTATGGCCGCGCTCTCTCCGATGGCGTTGTTCGTCCCGTCATGTTCATGGCCTACGCCGGCAAAATGCGGTGGCGCACGCGGATGGGCGACGAAATGGAAGCCCGACTGGGCGAAGGCGACACCAAAGACGTTACCTCCCAGGCCTGGCGAACAGCTCTCGACCCCAAAGGCGAGTGGATGCCAGCAGTGCTGCGTGCAGCGGATCGCCGTCTTACCGAAGTGCGGCACTCCATTCCGGACGCGGGCGGACTCGTTATCGCGACTGACCAACTCGCTGCTCGCGCCTACGCCGGACTCATCAAAGAGATCACCGGCGAATCAGCAACGATCGTGCTCTCGGACGAGAAAGAATCGTCCGCCCGCATTGAACAGTTCGCTGTTAGTGACAGTCGGTGGATGGTTGCCGTTCGAATGGTGTCCGAAGGCGTAGACGTTCCCCGGCTAGCCGTTGGAGTCTACGCAACCTCCGCATCCACCCCGCTCTACTTCGCCCAAGCCGTTGGCCGCTTTGTGCGCGTGCGCCGCCGCGGCGAAACCGCATCGATCTTCTTGCCGAGTGTGCCGTCGCTCATGCTCCTCGCCGAGAAACTTGAAATAGAGCGCGATCACGCACTCGATCGCGACAGCGAGAAAGATGATGATCTCCTCGAGGACAGTCTTCTCGATAGCGAGAATCGCGAAGAGAAGACGAGCGACGAGCTCGCTGACGAATTTATTTGGGAAGCGATTGAGTCTGACGCAAACTTTGACCGCGTGCTCTTTGACGGCAACGAGTTCGGGTTCGCGGCCGAAACCGGCAGTGACGAAGAACTCGACTTCATCGGCCTGCCCGGCATCTTGGAGCCCGAGCAAGTGCGCGAACTGTTGCTGCAGCGCCAAAAAAGACAATCACGTCGTGCAGAAAACAAGCCCAAAGAAGATCAACCACAGCCGCTCTACCGCACGCTCAAAGAACAACGCACGCTACTCAACAACCTTGTGGGGCGGCGCGCAAAACTCGCCAACGAACCACACGGGCTGATTCATGCAGAGCTACGAAGAGTGTGCGGTGGCCCCGCTGTCGCCCAAGCCACAGTGACTCAGCTGCAGACCCGCATTGATTACCTGAGCAAGAGTAAGCACTCGTAGAACGGGGGATCGCTGAGCTTCGCCGCAAAGCCGACACTCACGCTGCTTGTTAACAAGAAAACGCCCCCGGTATAGGACCGAGGGCGTTTTCGTTACTGAACTATCAAGATCAGATGGGGCGGATGTTCTCCGCCTGGGGTCCCTTGGGACCCTGTGTGATGTCAAACTCAACCTTTTGGTTCTCGTCGAGCGACTTGTAGCCATTTGTTGCGATGGCCGAGTAGTGGGCGAACACATCAGGACTTCCGTCCTCGGGGGCGATGAAGCCAAAGCCCTTTTCTGCGTTGAACCACTTGACGGTACCTAGTGCCATTTAAAACTCCTCCAGGAGCGTTTCTATCAGGCCCCGACAGTCGAGGCCGCATCCATGCCTTGTATAGAACATGAACGATTCCATAAGGCTATATCAGTATGGCGCTGCATGCGTCATGTATTTCATTAAGTTCACACAACGGTAATGAAGTAGCTCTTACTGAAAATCACGAGATTGCGTGCGGGGGAGCCCAGAAAGCGGTTCAAAACGGTCGGCGAGCACATTGATGACCCCATCCGCGGACCGCTCAACAATGCCGCGAACGATGAGCGCAGCACTGTCACGCGCGACCCTGCGGTACCGCCCCCACACGCCCACGCTGCAGATTACGTTGATCAGCCCCGTCTCATCCTCGATATTCATAAAGGTGATTCCGCTGGCTGTTGCCGGGCGCTGCCGGTGAGTGACAACGCCACCGATCTCAATACGGCGCCCAGACTCAGTAACCGTGAGGTCAGCAGCAGACAGAACCCCACGCTGAGTCAGGGCTTGACGAATGTGAGCTACCGGATGACTTTCTGGCGAAATCCCTGTTGCCCACAGATCAGCCATCAGCTGGTCGAACTCGGTCGCCAACGAAAATAGCGGCGGCTGAACTGTGACCATGCTGTTGGGCAGATACTCTTCTCGGTCGTGGGCGGCATTGCCTGCATTCCAGAGCGCCTCTCTCCGCGTCATCCCCAAAGATTCGAAGGCGCCCGCTGCTGCCAGCGCCTCGAGCTGCTTCGTGGTGAGCCCGACACGACGCACCACATCATTCATCGACAGGAACTTGCCAGAACCACGCTCCACGACAATCTTCTCGGCAATAGCCGTACCAATGCCCTTAATCTCATCCAAACCAAGACGCACAGCAAAGGCGCCATCGCGTCGATGGTCATCTGTATCGAAATGAGCAGAGCGATCAAAAGGACCAACCGGAGGCTGCTCGTGCTCCACACAGCGAGGGTTTCCGGTAGGTGCTGTGCTCTCAGAATGCTGCTCAAGCACAGCAAAGACTCCCGACCGCTGGATGTCGGGGCCACGCACCTGCACACCGTGACGTCGAGCATCCGCCACCAACGTCTGCGGTGAGTAGAACCCCATAGGCTGTGCCCGCAATAGAGCGGCAAGAAATGCGGCGGGGTAGTGCAGGCGAATCCACGCACTGGCGTAGACAAGCAGACCGAAGCTGAGGGCATGGCTTTCGGCAAAACCAAAACCAGCAAACGCTTGAATACTTTCGTAGATGCGGTCGGCATCCACGCCAATGATTCCGTTGCTCGCCATTCCCGTATAGAGCTTCGACCGCAGCTTGTCGATACGTTCGATGCCGCGCTTAGAGCCCATGGCCCGCCGAAGCAGGTCAGCATCATCGGCTGAACAACCACCAACCGCCACCGCAATCTGCATCAGCTGCTCCTGAAAGATTGGCACCCCTAGGGTGCGCTCGAGCGGCTCGACCAGATTGGGATGCAAGTACGTAATCGGATCGGCACCCATCTTTCGACGCACATAGGGGTGAACGGCGCCGCCCTGAATCGGACCGGGGCGTACCAGCGCAATCTCGACCACCAAGTGATAGAACTCGCGCGGTTGCAAGCGCGGGAGCAACCCCATTTGGGCGCGGCTCTCTACTTGAAAAACACCAACGGCATCCGCGCGACACAACTGGTCATAAACGCCCTGTTCTTCGGCAGGGATTGTCGCGAGATCCCAGCGTTCACCTAAGGCTTCATCAACGAGGTCGAAGCTGTACTGCATCGCCGAGAGGATGCCGAGGCCGAGCAGATCGAACTTGACCAGCCCCATCCACGCACAGTCATCTTTATCCCACTGCACCACCGTGCGCTTCTCTTTACGGGCATGTTCAATGGGCACGACCTCACCCACTGGGCGCTGCGTGAGCACCATTCCGCCCGAATGGATACCCAAATGGCGGGGAAACTTCATCACCTGCTTGGCAAGGTCCAAGACCGAATCGGGAATGTCGTGGTCGATTCCTGAAACCTCAGAACCCCACCGTTCCATTTGTTTCGACCACGCATCCTGCTGGCCGGCGCTGTAGCCGAGCGCTTTCGCCATATCGCGTACAGCAAATCGCGGACGGTACTGGATGACGTTGGCCACCTGGGCCGCATTCTCACGGCCGTAGCGTTCGAAAACATATTGGATGACTTCTTCTCGACGTTCAGAGTCGAAGTCGACATCGATGTCGGGTTCTTCTTCACGCATCGCCGAGATAAACCGCTCAAACGGAAGCTTGTAGCGGAGGGGGTCAACCGCCGTGATCTTGAGGAGATAACAGACCACCGAACTGGCCGCCGAGCCGCGCCCCTGACACAAGATTCCCCGACCACGAGCAAACGCCACGATGTCGTGCACGATGAGGAAATAGCCCGCAAAGTTTTTCTCTTCGATCACATCAAGTTCGCGCTGGATACGGGAACGATTCTCTTCAGAGAGATCAATTTTGCGGTCAGCAACCCCCGCCCAGGTTAATTCGCGCAGCCAGCTCGCCGGCGTGTGCCCCACGGGAACGTCCTGATCAGGAAGGGCCGGTTTTGCTTGTCGCAGTTCGAAAGCAGCTTCGTTCGCAATATCAACCGTCGCGGCTACTGCCCCCGGATAACGAGCGAAACGTGCAGCCATCTCAGCGCCCGACCTCAAATGAGCGGAGCCGGCAGCCGGAAGCCAGCCATCCATCTCATCAAGACTGCGGCGAGCCCGCACGGCAGAAATTGCCGAATGCAAGTGGTGTTGGCGGGGCGTTGCGTAATGAGCATTTGACGTCGCGACCACACGAAGGCCACGATCAGCGGCAAGAGAATAGAGGGCATCGTTGTATGCGGAATCGAGAGGGTACCCCTGATCGAAGAGTTCGACAATGACGGCTTCGTGGCCAAAAAACTCGCTCAAGCGGTCAAGCTCTTTTCCCGCAGCAACCATCGACTCCCGCGTGGGAGCCGAATTAGGTTGTGCACCATAGAGCGCTCGACGCACAGCACCCTTGCGGCATCCGGTCAACACAAACCAGTCACCCTGAGCTAGTTCCGCCAGCTCGTGCAGGTCATACTGCGGTCGGCCTTTTTCGCCACCGGCGAGTTGAGCGCGCGTAATAGCCAGCGCGAGCCGGTGATACCCCTGCTCTTTGCGAGCGAGTACCACCAGGTGGTCACCTTCCGGATCAGCATTACCTGCCTGCGGGCCCGTCAAGCCCAGAGAAAGTTCAGCGCCGAAAATGGTCGAGAGACCTAATTCGGCCGCAGCTTCTGCCATGCGCACAATGCCGTAGAGCCCGTCATGGTCGGTAAGGGCAAGAGCTGTGAGCCCCAAGCGCGCTGCTTCTTCGGCCAGCTTTTCTGGCATGCTCGCGCCATCAAGAAAACTGAAACTCGAATGTGCATGGAGCTCGGCGTAGGGCACGACCTCAACGGCTGGGGCGGATGCTGGCTCCGAGCCGTTGGGTAGCCCATCCTGTTGCGCATCTGGTGCTGTATCCGGCTGCGCAGTCGGTGCGACATAAGGTGCACGCTTGCTCGACACCAAAGACATAGCGCGCCCGTCGCCGGCTTCGCCAAGGGGAGTGACCGTACCAAAGCCTGATAGCGTGCGCTCCAGCTGGTGCCAAGGAATCGGCGGATTAGACCAAGCCATCGCACACCTCACTCAAACGGTGCCCGCGGCACCCGCGGCTCACACCCGGCAGTTTCACGCCGAGCAATTTCACATTTATCGATTGCACGTTCACTAGTCGTACCTCGCCTCAGCCCACCAACCGCCATCGTCGAGCACCAATAACCAGGCGCATCCGGTGTCGTCGACGGCCTGAAAACGCCAAGAGAGACCGGATGCCGCGGTCTCCCACCACCGCTCCGTTAATGGCCAAGGACCAGCCCAAGCCGTGAGTGTGCGGGAACGCGAATCGCTGGTAGCGAAACTGGCGGGTTCTGCCGCCATCTGCCCCCGCTCATCCACAGAAACGGTGCTCCCATCGTGCGCAAAAACATGCACGGCATGACGTGACGAAAAAACTGTTCCCGGCAGGGGAGCGGGCAATGCTCCTGGCCACGGTCGTTGTGTCGAACGTTCGCCCACGTTGCGATCGCCCCAAGCGGTGAGATGCTGACGTGACTGCAGCGTGCGCCCGCCTTGCACGGTTGGCACGAGCACCGCACCATGCCCGAGCATGCTTTGCACTCGAGAGAGTCCGTGGTGGATGCGCGGCTCAAACCCTGACCCCCACAACCCCGTTTCGTGGTTGCCGATCGGTTCCACTGTTTCCGGCGAAATGCGCACACGGGTGATTCCCGAGCTGAGCCCTGCCTCAATAAGGTTCGAGCCTTGCACTTGCCAACGAACCCGATCAACAACATCGGCGGAAGAGAATGACCGGGGATGCAGCCACACTCGTTCTGCGATCTCACCCGAGTCAGAATCGAGTTCAATGCGGATCGCCGTAGCAACCAGTTGGGCACTAACCAAGCCCTCAATAAAGTCATCGGCTCTGCTGCGAACCCCAAAAGCAACTTGGTCGACTCTGTCGAGCGCTGGCTCAAAATCGATGACCACGTCACGATCAAGCGGAGGAGTGCGAGCGATAAAAGCTTGAGGATCGCGACCCCTTGCCAACGAATGTAGTCGGGCGCCAAGCTCCCCAAAACGAGTGCGCACATCGGTGGCCTCTAACTGCGCAAAATCGCCAAGAGTGGAGACGCCCAGCTTTATCAGCAACGTCACGATGTGAGGCTCATCAAGAACCGCGACCGGTAGTGGTGCCAGAAACTCTGCAGACTTCGTGGCAGCAATAATTCGCGCATACCAAGAACGAGAGCGCGGATCTGTGCCGATGGTGCTGCGTGCAGCATGCACCGCGGTGAAAAGAGCATCAGCAATACCCACACGGGCGTCAGCGGAAGCAATCTCGTTAACGCGGCCGATGACGGTGAGCGCGGCAGCCTTCTCGCCGCCGTAATACTGGGCTGCACCACGCACCCGCACAGCACACATGCCCGGCCGGAGCAATTGCACTCCGGGAATTAATTCTTCGATGCCAGCGATGACCGGCTCGAATGCGCGACTATCGAGAGCAGGATCATAGGCACGATCGATGAGACCAGGAAACCGTGACTGCGCCTCCCGGAGCCTGAGCCCCCGGGTGACCCCTTCAGCGCGAGCAGAAGCAGAGGCCGCGAAAACGAGCCCCTTCTCGGTGAGCACCAGTGGAGCATCCGCTGGTAACTTCTCATGCTGTCTGGCCGCCACCACTGGCCAATCAGGGCACCACAGCACGAGAACACGGGGGAGAGATTCGGGCAGCGGCAAGTGCGAAACCGGGAGCGCGCCAGAAAGCGCTGCAGGAGTCATGCCGAGACTCGCTGGGGTACTGCTGTTCGGTCTGGCGGTGCAGATCGGTCAGGTAGCGCCACCAGATCGGGCAGCACGGTCAGGTCTGGCTTGGCTGTCTCGTGATCGCGATAAGAACGAATAGTTTCTGAAGAGTCAGGTAGCCACAGCCGGGCGCTGCGAGGTCGCGCAGCACTCTTACTTGTCACTGTCACCGTCACTTCACGCGCCGCTAGGTGTCCATGCCCCGCACCAATTCCGTGCCACCGGCTTTCTCCCAGCGACACCATTGCCTCACTTTGTGGCCACGAGCCCATCATGAGCAACGTAGATTTTCGTTGCCGAAGGCGTGAAGCTAACCGAGCTACAGCAGAATCGGATGCCCTCGATGGTGGTCGAGCGACCACCAGATCAATCACATCGGCGATTGCGGCAGTGACAGCGAGCCACTGATCACCAGGATGAGGAACCAGCACCAATCGTTCAAGATTGACACCCAACCGCGCAGCAGCTTCAAGGCCAAACTCGGGTACCCCAATAACGGCACACCATGATCCTGCCGCAGATGGTGGGGCGAGCAAAGCCATGAGCAGCATCATTGATTTGTCGATCGAATAGACGGTGCCTTGCTGCAAGCCACCACCGGGCAACAGTTGGCCGATAGCCGGGTGGGTAGGGATTAGTTTTGTATTGAGGCTTCGCGACTGCATCTGGCTGATGCGGAATTGCAGCTCGGCTACCCGGTCAGATGTTGCTCGAACAGAAGGCACGCTGTTAGAGGGTTCATTGCTGGGTTGCTCACGGCCAGAGAACTCGCTCGAAAACGCTTCAGCGGTTGCTGAAAAGGCGTGAGCGGAGGCAGAAGACACCTGTTTATGTTCGAACATATGTTCGAGTGTGTCAATTGCGTAAGACATTCATCGGCGTGTCTTTGCGATGTCGCACGCATGATTTATCTTTACTGCGTGACTTTTATCGAAGCAGTGGAACTCAGAAAGACTTACACGCCAAAGGGCGCCGCTCCCGTGCACGCACTCGATGGCCTCGATCTTGTCGTTCCCCAAGGAACAGTCACGGCCCTGCTTGGGCCAAACGGTGCAGGAAAGACAACGACGGTGAAGGTGCTGACAACACTCATCCGCCCTGATTCAGGCAGCGCAACAATCGATGGTGTTGATGTAATCGCTTCGCCCGAACGTATCCGTCCGATGATCGGGGTGTCCGGCCAATACGCGGCCGTAGACGAGAATCTCACCGGTTTTGAGAATCTCGACATGGTCGGGCGCCTCTATCACTTGGGGGCAAAACAGTCCCGCGAGCGTGCGCGTGAACTGATCAACATCTTTGACCTCACAGAGGCTCAGAATCGCCCTGTTAAGGGTTTCTCTGGTGGCATGCGACGACGCATCGACCTCGCCGGCGCCCTCGTTATGCGACCACCGGTGCTCTTTCTCGATGAGCCGACCACTGGCCTTGATCCGCGCAGTCGCATCGGAATGTGGGAGATCATCACAACGCTCGTGGGGGAGGGCACAACGGTGCTTCTGACTACCCAATACCTCGAAGAAGCCGATCAGCTCGCTGACAGCATCTCGGTCATCGACGACGGCAAGGTCATCGCTAAGGGCACATCAGATGAGCTCAAAGCCTCGATCGGCGGTCAGCGTGTTGAGGTGAGCTTGGTTTCGACGGATGATTCGGCCGCCGCCCACGAAATCCTTACCCGCTTCGGCTCAACCGAACCTGCCGTGAGTATTGACGGGCGCGGCCTCACCGTCAACGCAGAAGATGCCCCCGCCGCCCTGCAACTCATTCTTAGTGAGTTCGCCCACCGGGGCATCCAGCTTTATGACGCGGGAATGCGTCGGCCAACGCTCGATGATGTGTTCTTGAAAATCACCGGCCATACGGCAAGCGCTGACGATGCCACGGATAGCGAATCGACTTCACCGCCGCAGAAAGCTACATCAGCAAGGAAGGCACAGCGATGAGCACCTCGGTTCGTGAAAAGACACCATACCCGACTACGTCATCGCCGGTTGTGGCGTGGCTCAATGACGGGTGGATCACCACTCGTCGCAACCTCATCAAGATCAAACGTGTGCCTGATATTTTGGTATTCACGACGCTGCAGCCGATTATGTTCGTGCTTCTGTTCACCTATGTCTATGCCGGCGTCATCGACATTCCTGGCAGCTCTTATAAAGAATTCATCATGGCCGGCATCTTTGCGCAGACCGTTGTTTTCGGTTCCACGTATTCAGGCTCGGCAATGGCTCAGGATCTCAAAGACGGAATCATCGACCGTTTTCGCACGCTGCCCATGAGCCCATCGGCTGTCTTGGTCGGGCGCACGAATGGTGACCTTCTCATTAATTCGATTTCGATGATTGTCATGATGTCCACCGGGCTTATCGTCGGGTGGCGCATCAAATCAAGCCCGTTGGAGGCAATCGCCGCAATTGCGCTTCTGCTGCTGTTTGCTTACGCACTTTCGTGGGTTATGGCTTTCATCGGCATGAGCGTGCGCAGTCCTGAAGTCATTAACAACGTCTCGTTCTTGGTGCTCTTTCCCCTCACGTTCATCTCCAACGCTTTTGTGCCCGCAGGGACGTTGCCCGGCCCATTGCGTGTTTTTGCCGAGCTCAATCCTGTCTCAGCTTTGGTGCAGGCAGCACGCGAACTCTTCGGCAACACTCCACCGGGATCGGCGCAGTCTGACGTCTGGCCGCAGCAGCATCCCGTGCTCGCTGTGCTCATCGGCATCATCGTGATGTTGGTTATTTTTGTTCCGTTGGCAGTGCGCAAGTTTGCCAGCATCAGCACACGTTGATCGGTGAGAGCGCGATCATTGCGATGTATTTGCTATAGAAACGCGGCCGTAACGATGTTAGAGTGCGCTTCAATAGACTCGCCCCTCCCGCCGGGGTCTTTCGTCGCAACAACCTGAGCGACGCACTCCGACATTGCCCGAAACGGAGTTCGAGATGTTCGCCACCCTAGGACATATCGCCATGAAGTCATTCTTGATGGTGTGGCTCTACGCGTCTCCGCATTCTTGGCGGGGATTGCCGTTACCGGACTCAGGTCCGCCAGTGCGCGTTGAGGGCGCCAACCTGAAGCATGTTCTCTTGTGCGGCTCGGGGATTGTCGTTGGCTACGGCGTCTCGTCACACGAGCTCGCTCTCGGCGGCTCTCTTGCTCGCTCCCTCGCGGCGCTGACAGGAAATGGAGTCGAGGTAATTACCGTCACGAGTCCGCGGCTGTCGACCAAGAGCGCACAGTCTCAGCTGAACCGTCAGGTACTTCAGGGTACAGACGCGGCATTGCTCTCGTTCGGAACGTTCGACCTGTTAACTCTCTTGCCGGCATCGACTTGGGGGCGACGGATGAGCGAATTAGTTGATTCAGTACTCACTAACGCTGGATCGCATGCCCACGTTTTTGTATTGGATTGCACTGCACCAAAGATGTCGAATTTTCCCGCCAGCTACCGGCGTCTTCTCCTTCGATTGACTTCTGAATACAACGAAGAAATTCGGTCTCTAGTCGAACGACATGAGCGTGTACTTCAGATCGACTTCTCGCCGGAGCCAGAGGACCCCGAAGCGATTGCGGGCCGTCAGAGTTATCGCACTTGGGCTGAGGCAATTGCGCCACACCTCGCTAAAGTACTGAGCTAACCCAGTCGACGTCGTCGATCATTGCCGTTGCCGAGGGAGCGTAACGCGATTCCCTCGGCCTTTCAGCGCTTTTTCGGCTGGCGCTTGCCGGGGCGAGCAGCGCGGTGTGCATTAGCGCGAGGATATTTGACGCGTGGTTTCGACTGATTTGCTCGTTGCTGTTTCTTCTCTGGCGTTTTCGCTGTGGCCGCTTCCGCTGCGGCATCATCCTTCGCCGTTCCTCGGGAGCTCCGCGCTGTGCGGCCCCGAACAATGCCGATGAATTCTTCGACATGAGGATCCACGGAACCATCTCGCCACGCGATAGCAACACGCCATTCCGGCCCGTCTTCGAGCAACTTCGCAACGACGTCACGCCGCATTAGTGCCCGCGCTACCGATTGCGGCATTATTGCCACTCCGACGTTCGCTGCAACGAGTTCAATTGTGTCTGGCCACTCACCGGTGACGGCATTTTCCTTGCTGAGATCGGCTACAAGTAAGGAATCACTTTCGGCGAGAGAATGTTCTTTGGGCACGACGACAACAGCGCGTTCGGTGTAGAGCGGAATTGCCGCAAGCGGGCGATCACCATCGAAATCAAGATCAATAGGAAGACGCACGAGCGCGACGTCTGCAGCACCACTGCGCAACATCGCTAAAGCATCTTCCTGCTCACTCGCGACGAGGCTCAGCGATACGTCTGCGAGTCGTTCATTCCACACTCGCGCCCATTTACCCGGCGTTGCACCGAGAACAAAGGCGACAGTGAATGATGAAGGCATGTGTTCAGGTTAGTCTTGGCGTGTGCCAGTTCAGACCATGAAGCCCGCGACAGCCGCCAAGAAGCTTGGCATTTACCTGCCAGCCACCCCAGAAGAGTTCCGCGATTCCGAAATCAGTCGCCAAGAACTTGCGGTGTTGTTGGAGTCTCCACCCGAATGGCTGGCGCAATTGCGACGCGAAGGCCCGCATCCTCGCCAGGTTGTCGCCCAAAAGCTTGGTGTCTCGACATCTGGCTTGGCTCGCGCCGGTGCTCCCGACGTCATGACGAGCGCCGAAATCAAAGCGCTCCTAGTCGAGATGCCCCAGTGGCTTGTTGAAGAACGTTCCGTGCACGCTGCGGTTAACGAAGAGAACGCACGCATCAAATCTGAGCGAGCCACTAAAGCAGCAGGAAAGTAACCGCTAGTTTTCCTCAATCTATCTAGTGCTGAAAAGTTTTCAGGTCTATACTCTTTAGGTTGAGTGCGCCCGTGTCTGGGCGTTCGGGTGGGAAACGATTGCTTCGTAGTTACGCTGCGCTTTTGGCGTGGCCATTTGTCAAGCTCGGTCTCGCGGTAATTCCGCAGTCCTGGCGCACACTTGTCGTGCCTACGGACGAACCACATGCCGAAGCGGTTGGACCCGATCCTGATCGAGTACTAGTCCTCGGGCCAGGTAAGTCGATGGGGTTCGGAGTGAACTCCCACGAGTTGGGACTGGGCGGGCATCTCGCTCGTCAGCTGGCAGTGCTCACTAAGCGCGGGTGCAGTGTCGACATTGTTTCTGATCCTTCGATGTCTCTGGCAGACACTCGCGTCGCGGTCAGCTGGGCGCACCTTGAGCGATTCGATGCGCTCGTACTCACCCTCGGCGGCACCGACATCCTGCGTATTCGCTCGCACTTCGTATGGCGTCGAGACGTGACAGCACTGCTTGACGCGGTGCAAGAGAGTGGCGGAGGAGCCTTGCCAACTTCCGTGCTCGGTATCGCTCCCGCCGACGACGTTCTCTCGTTACCGTCGTTTTTGCTTCGGATCGTCAACATGAATATTGCCAAGCTCAACACGATTACCGAAGAGCAGTGCAACGCTCGCGCAGGAGTAACGTTCGTTCCCGCGACCGCTCCATCGGACGATCAGCGCGTACCGTTCGAAAGCCGCACCTACGAGCACTGGGCACGCGAACTCGCTCCTGCAATTGCGGTCAAACTTGCCCACGTCGCCGTCCCGCCCGCGACGAGCGAGCTGGTCAACGAAAACCAACGTGTGTTTGATGGGTCAGCTCTTGCGACGAAAGAGGTTTCGGCCACGCTAACCGCCATCATGAATTCCGCACGGGTCATGTTTGGAACGAGCGGGGCGGCGGTCACCTTCCACGATCAAGAAGCACACTGGTTCACATCGACATCGGGCGTCGGCGACATGAGGCGAGAAGAAGCCGGGGCGTTCTGCAGTTCAGCATTCACCACCCGTGGGCTTGTGGTTCTCGAGGACACGATGAACGATCCACGATTCGCTGATCACCCGTGGGTGGTGAGAGGCCCGCGCATCCGCTTTTATGCTGGGTATCCGATTTCTGCGGCCAACGGACACATCATCGGTGCAGTCTGCGTCTTTGACACGGGCCCCCGCACGTTCGATTCGAGCCACGAATCGCTGCTCCGCGAATTGGCCTTACGGACAGAGTCGGCAATACAGCGCCATTAATTGCCGTACCTTGGGTACGGAGGTCATTTCTGAACTCCGAGAGAGGACCCAATGAGTGGCACCGAGTGCATCCACGGCTTCGAGAATCAATTGTGCGATTCCTGCTTCCCCAAGGCTGCCCCCGTTAAGCCGGTGACGCGCGCTACAACGTCGTCACGCACAAAACGGGTTCCTGGAGCGCCTCGAGCCTCCAGCAACAAGCTGCCTCTACTGGCAGACCAGCGGGTGTATCACGTCACCCACATCAGCAATCTTGAAAATATCCTTCGCGTTGGGCAACTGGTCGCCGCAGCGCAGATTGAATCGACAATCCTCGATGTCAGCTCGCCGCTCACTCGCGAACTGCGCGGTACTGCATCGTTGAGCACCGGCGAACCAGTTGACCGCTACGTACCCTTCAGCCTCGTGCCGGAATCAAACGCTTGGCGCGAGCTTCGCGATGGCGCCATCGAGCCTCGATGGTCCGATGCGGCCCGCTCAGCTTCGTCAACGGATTTCGTTTTCTTAGTGACGACCATTCGCGCGCTGGGAGATGACGCGGTCCTCGCTGATGGTGATGCTGCCGCCAGTCTCACTCGGTTCGCTGAGGATGAAGACACGAAGACGCGCATGTTGGGCAATCTGCGAGCAGATGAGCTTACTGATGATGCCGAAGTTTTGATCCACGGTTCCTTCGCTTTTGACGAGGTCCAACTCGTTGGTGTCGCGAGTGACCGAGCGCGCGATCGCGTGAAGGAACTGCTCGACGCTGCATCATTTGCGACGAAGGTGGCCGTCTACCCGCCATGGTTCATTCAGTAAAGTTCGCGGTACCGTTGGTACATGACCAACGACTTTGCCAAGCATCCTGTTGACGAGACCTCGACCGATTCACTGGTTGCCAGTGGGCTGCGCTATGGCTTAGTCGATACGAGTGATCGGGATTCGTTTGAGGCTTGGTTACAGGCTGATTATCGCGGCTTCCACGGCCCGACGGCGTCCAAAGAGCAGGTCGATTCGCAATTCACCGGAGTGACTTACCGTCGCACCGTCGGCGTCTGGGACGACAGTTTGGTCACACCGGATGTGCCGGTTGCGACGACAAGTTCGTGGACTGAGCAATTGACCGTGCCCGGCGATCGCACTATTGAGGCATGGGCAATTAGTTCGGTCACTGTGTCACCGACTCACCGGCGCCGCGGAATTGCACGGTCTCTCATTGAGGGGGAGTTGCGTTCCGCTGCCGCGATGGGGCTTCCGATGGCCATTCTTACGGTCTCGGAATCAACCATTTACGGGCGCTTCGGCTTCGGGCCGGCAGTCTTTGCTGCCGATCTCTCGATTGACACGCAACGCGCACAGTTCAGGTCAACTCAACGGCGCGGCAAGCTCCAGCCGGTGTCCTCCACCGAATTTGTCGAAGAGGCCCCCACAGTTTTTGAACGGATCCGCACCTCAACTCCGGGCCAGATCAAGATTTGGCCGCTGAGATGGGATCAGATATCGGGCAAGGCTCCTGGCGACGACGACTATACGAAAAAGACCCGTATCGTTCGGTACGACGATGACGGGGGAACCCCTCGAGGGTTCGTGGTCTATCGTGTCGCCGGTGACGAACTCGATTTCACTAACCACAAGCTGACTGTCGACTACCTTCTTGCAGAGAATCCAGAAGCCTACGAAGCACTCTGGCGTTACGTTCTTGAAGTTGATCTCGTGCGCGAGGTAAAGGCAGGGCTTCGGTCAGTAGATGAGCCCCTTCTCTGGCAGCTTTCCGACCGACGTGCCATCACAGCAACTCCTGTTGATCACTTATGGCTCCGTATTCTTGATGTTCCGGCAGCGCTCACCGCTCGTCGCTACTCTGGTCCATCCCGAATCGGTTTCGACATTTCGGATGCTCTGGAATTTGCCCAGGGCCGTTTTGTCTTGGAAACCGACGAAACGGGCAACGCTCACGTCTCGAAGGTTGAGGACTTTCCGGCGGATATCGCCGCAGTAGCGCTATCGATCAACGAGCTCAGTTCGCTTTATCTCGGGGGTGTGACAGTCAACTCCCTGGTTGCCGCTCATCGCGTACAAGAGCTCACTGAAGGCGCCGGTGACATCATTGATCGCGCCTTCCGTTCGGCAATGACCCCGTGGCTGAGTGTCTGGTTCTAACTGGTTCTGATTCCTGTTCGCGCGCGGTCAGCGCTCCCATAACAGTGCGAGAATTGAGGCATGACTGCCGCTCTCGACCACATCCATGATCTCGCTAGCTTCGTTTCCGCATCCCCTTCGTCGTTTCATGCCGTAGCTGAAGCAGCACGCCGACTTCGGGATGCCGGTTTTAGCCAACTCCACGAGGCGGATGACTGGAACGGAACCCGGACTCGCAAAGCAGCAAAGTACTTCGTGATTCGCGATGGTGCGATCGCGGCATGGATTCAGCCGACTAAAGCGACAGCAACGACTGCTTTTCGCATCCTCGGCGCGCACACAGATTCTCCGAGTTTTAAACTCAAGCCGAAACCCACTACCGGCAATGAGGGGATGTTGCAGGCCGGGGTCGAGGTTTACGGGGGGCCGCTGCTGAACTCGTGGCTCGACCGTGAGCTTGAACTGGCTGGTCGAATCATCTTCAGTGATGGCACCACAGAGTTAGTGCGAACCGGACCCATGCTGCGTTTTCCCCAGCTCGCCGTGCACCTAGACCGCAAGGTGAATGATGGGCTGACCCTCAAACGCCAGATGCACATGAACCCGGTTCTGGGCCTCGGTGACCTGGGAGATGCTGATCTGCTCGAGCACCTCGCGTCCCTTCTGTCGTCCGAGTCGTCGAAGCGGTCAGCGGCAGACATTGACGGGTACGACATCGTCGTCGCCGATACTGCCGCGCCTGCCGTTTTTGGCCTTGATCAGAAGCTTTTCGCATCAGGTCGACTCGATAATCTTTCGTCAGTCCACGCGGGTCTTGTGGCTCTCATCGGGCTGAGCACGAAACTCGATCACATTCCGGTGTTTGTCGCGTTCGACCATGAAGAAGTTGGTTCAGCTACTCGCTCTGGTGCAGCAGGGCCATTCCTTGCTGATCTACTGGCGCGCATCGGGGGTGGGCTCGGCGGCACGGATACTGACCGGATGCGGGCTGTCGCCGATTCATGGTGCCTCTCATCTGACGCAGGTCACGCTGCGCATCCCAACTATCCTGAGCGTCATGATCCCGCTAATCGTCCCCGTCTCGGCGGAGGGCCGCTGCTCAAGATCAACGCGAATCAGCGCTATGCCACTGACGGCGTCGGCGCAGCGGAGTGGGCTCGGGCCTGCCGCCAAGCGGGCGTTGAGTACCAGGAGTTCGTCTCGAATAATGACATGCCGTGTGGTTCGACGATTGGCCCCATCACGGCGACTCGCCTAGGTATTCGCACGATCGATGTCGGCCTTCCGCTACTGTCAATGCACTCGGCTCGAGAAATGTGCGGGGTCGCCGACCCCCTTGCGCTGACCAGTGCTATTGCCGCGTTCTACGAACCGGCCTAGATCGCAGCACGGGTGCGAAAGCTGAAGGCCGGTCTCTCGGGAGTTGGTGGAGAGAGGTCGGTTAGAAAAGTGTGGTTGGCCCGTCGGCCGTACTACGTGAGTTGACGCCGTCAGGGCGGGACTCGCTGATCGCAGCACCGGGATAGCCCGGGCCTGCCGGGCACACGCTGCGACGCTGGAAGGCTTCGGCAGCGCCGCGCGCTCGAACATCAGCTGCTTCGTTGAGTGGATGACCAACATGGCCGCGTACCCACTCAAACCGGTAGCGCCGTCCAATGATGGCTTCATCGATTTGTTTGAGCAGATCGACGTTCATTACCGGTTTGCCGTCGCCTTTTCGCCAGCCCTTTTTCTTCCACCCGGGCATCCACTTTGTGACGGAATTGATTACGTATTGGCTGTCACACAAGATCAACAGATCTTCGTCGACGTGCGCCGTCGCGCGAAAGAGTTGAAGCACCGCCATGAGTTCGCCTTGATTGTTCGTTGCGTGGTCCCACCCGCCTGCGCCCCAAGTTTTGTCGTCGATGTACCACGCCCATCCTGCGGGCCCGGGATTACCCAGTGCTGAACCATCGGCAGCGGCGGTGATCGTCATAACAACCTTTCTCGGCGAGATTGGGGCGGCAGCCACCATTCACTTCGACTCTAGTAGCTGCGCGAACGCACAAATTCTGGTGTCTAACGCACTGTGAGCACAATTCGGTTTTAGGCTAAGGCTGTGCCCGATTTGACGCCACTTGTGCCTGCCCTAGAAATTCGTGGACTCACCAAGCGATTCGGCGACAAGCTGGCCGTGAACTCGGTTGACCTTGTGGTTCCCGCGGGCTCTTTCTTTGGGCTGGTTGGGCCCAATGGTGCCGGCAAAACCACGACGTTGTCGATGGCAACGGGATTGTTGCGGCCAGATTCCGGAACTATTGCTGTGCATGGTGTGGATGTGTGGACTCACCTGGTCGAGTCGAAGAGGCGCATCGGTGTGTTAAGCGACGGCATTCGGTTGTTTGATCGCCTTACCGGTTTGCAGCTCGTAACCTATGCCGGCCTCTTGAACGGTATGGAGCGTTCCATTGTGGCCGAACGTGCTGCCGATCTTCTCGAATTGTTCGACTTAGAGGTTGCTAGTGGCACGCTCGTTGTCGACTATTCCGCCGGAATGACAAAGAAGATTGCTCTCGCGTGTGCCCTTATTCACGCTCCCGAGGTGCTCGTTCTCGATGAGCCCTTTGAATCTGTCGATCCGGTCTCAGGCGCAAATATTCGCGACATCCTGCACGGCTTCGTTGAGTCTGGCGGCACAGTGATTGTGTCGAGTCATGCAATGGACTTGGTGCAACGCATGTGTGATCACGTCGCGGTCATCGCCGATGGTCGAGTACTCGCTTCTGGCACGACCGTTGAAGTGCGCGGAGCTTCCACACTCGAAGACCGTTTCGTCGAGTTGGTGGGCGGGCGACGTCACGGAAAGGGACCCGAGTGGTTACGCATCTCGTAAGGCTGCGGTTTCGGCTTCTCTTCAACGGTCTCAGCCGAAGCCCTTGGCAGGCCGTCGCCGTGATTCTCGGCACGGTGTATGCGCTGTTTCTCCTTTTTCTCGCGATAGTTGGACTCTTCAGTCTTAGTTTTGCCCCCACCGAAGTCGGCCGTACCGTGAGCATTCTCGGTGGTGCTGTGTTGGTGCTTGGCTGGACAGTACTGCCGCTGCTCAGCTCTGGCATCGACGAAACCGTCGAGCCGTCTAAACTCGCTACCTTCCCCATTCCGCTCAATACTCTGGTGCTCGCTCTTGCGGTCAGCGGTCTTCTCGGAGTTCCGGGAATCGTCACGACCCTCGTCACCTTCGCGACTGGCCTGCTGTGGTGGCAGACTCCGCTGATCGCTGTCGTCGCAGTCGTGTGTGGCCTAATCGGGGCAGTAACGTGCATTGTTGGATCGCGGATGCTCGCAGCTTTGACAGCTCGGATGTCGAGCGGCCGACGAGCTCGCGAAGCAAAAACTGTTTTCGTGCTGATCCCCTTGATGCTTCTTGGTCCGGCAATCTTGGGGATTTCGTCGCTCTTTCGAGAGTTCTCCGATATTTTCCCGACCATCGCTAACGTTGTGGCGTGGACGCCAATGGGTGCGATTTGGGCTGTTCCTGGTGATCTCGCTCTCGGAAACTTTGGTCAGGCAGTCATCCACTTTGTCATTGGCATCGCCACGCTTATCGGCGCCACCTTTGTGTGGCGGTGGGCGCTAGATAGGGCTCTTGAGCAGCCTGCCCATTCCACCGCAAGCAGCGGAGCCAAGCACGGTCTTGGTTTCTTCGGTGTATTTCCGGGCACTCCGAGCGGTGCGATTGCCGCACGAGCCCTCACCTATTGGATTCGTGACCCGCGTTATGCCCAATCACTAATCAGCATTCCGCTAGTGCCCGCGCTGGTATTTTTCTACAGTGGGGCAAGTGGCGACCTCACTGGCCTGCTCTTTGTCGGACCCGTCGTCGCAGTTCTCCTCGGCATGTCGATTTACACCGACGTTTCTTACGACAACACAGCTTTTAGTTTGCACTTGCAGACCGGAGTCAGCGGACGAGATGATCGGTGGGGGAGAGTACTCGGTGTGTCGGTGTTTGCCATACCAACAACCATCATTTTGGTCCTTGCCGGCGTGTGGGTAAGCGACAGTTGGGAACGACTACCAGGGCTTCTCGGAATCGCGCTTGGCCTACTGCTGACTGGCATGGCACTCTCGTCCCTAGTTTCCGGCCGGTTCGCCTTTTCCGTGCCCGCGCCCGGAGACAATCCGTTCAAATCACGCCCGGGGGGCGGATTCACCCTCATGCTGTCGATGTTTGCGTCGTGGACTGCACTCGCCGTTTTGGCACTACCGGAGATGATTCTGGCGCTGCTCGGTTTCGCGACCGATCAACCGATACTCGGTTGGCTCGCCCTCGCCATGGGAATCGGACTCGGCTCTGGTCTGCTATTAATCGGGGTGCGATGGGGAGGAAAGATCCTTGATGAGCGTGGCGCCGAACTACTGGTGCAGCTTCAGCGTCAAAAGTAGTTCTTAGAATTGTGATGCCGTTTGCAGCTAAGCGGCGTAGTTTTTCCTTATGAGTGACGATCCCACTCGATTGAGAAACCAGCCTTCGCTAACGACAGCCTCAGGCAACAGTTGGCTGATCATTGGCGCGCTATTTGCCGCGATCTCCATCGGCATGTTGGCAGCGTTAGCAACGCTGCCTCCCTCGGGACTGGCGTTAGTCGCAATCGCCGTGATAATCGCCCTCTACCTGGTGATGCTCATCCTGCGGTTCACGGTGCACGCTCGCCGACGGCGGCTGCGACTTATCGCCGTCTGCTTGCTGTCGATTGCTGCGGTAGGTTTGGGATCCGTTGTCGCCATAGCTGCCATCAATTGGGCAGCGCTGTGATCGCTCGAATAGGCAGAAGCTAGCGTGAAAGTAACCCTGCTCGCGTAGGATTCGCGTCGAACCATTCCGCGACGTACCAGCACATGGGGAGTACTCGTTTCGTCGAAGACGACTCCACATCATCCATCGCAAATTTCACCAGTTCCGCCGCATAACCTTTGCCGCGATGGGCTGGCTGAGTGTACGTGTGATTGAAAGATATTGACCCGTCATTCGTGCGGTAATCCGCGACGGCGACGAGCGCCCCATCTACGTTCATGACGTAGCGGTTCGAATCTTTTTCGTGCACAAATTGCGTGGTCATACGTCTAGCCTAGGCCGGAAGCCCAGCTTCGATCACACCGACGATGGCAGGATCATCCGGAACCATCGTTGGGCGAAAACGGTGCACGCTATCGTCAGGCGTAACCAAGAATTTTTCGAAATTCCAGGCAACTCGGCCAGCTTTGCCCGCGCTGTCCGGGGTTTTTTTCAACGCTGCGTACAGCGGGTGGGCAGATTTACCGTTGAGCTTCACCTTCTCGAACATGGGGAAGGTAACGCCCCACGTCGTAGAACAGTATTCCTTGATCGCGTCTTCGGAACTTAGCTCTTGCAAAAACTGATTACTCGGAAAACCGAGAACTGCAAAACCGCGGTCCCCGTACTTCTTCTGCAACTCTTCGAGCTGTTCGTACTGCGGAGAGAGCCCACAGCGCGACGCAACATTCACAATAAGTACAACCTTGTCCTGAAAATCGGCAAGGGATGTTTGGGTGCCGTCGATAGTTGTCAACGGTATGTCTCTGAGATCAGTCACAGGACAACGGTACGCCTGCAGGCTGAGCACTCGCCTACGACATCCCGAATGTTGCCAGCGAGGTTCGGTACTGTTGAAGGGTCACCTCACCCACCACAGCGTTTGCCGCACAGCGAAAGCGAGTCCATGCCCGATAGCCCCCTGTCAGCGAGCGCCTACGAGGTACTCGGTGTAGCGGCCTCGGCAAGCGAAGCTGAGTTGAAGAAGGCCTTCCGTCGGGCCCTCCGCGAAACCCACCCTGATACCGGGGGAGACCCGGAACAGTTCGCCGCCGTCCAACGCGCCTGGGAGCGAGTTGGAACGCCGATAAAACGGCGAGGCTACGACGCCGGGTTCGTCTCTCGCGCCAATTCGGCGCGAACGCCGGGTTCTCCTTTTTCCGCACGCACGCCGTCGCCGGGGCGCGAAGACTCTCGCCCTCGAGCGCGAGCTTATGGGCATCCGGGCGGCTGGCGACGCGAGCGCTTTCTGGACGGCATGCGCGAATGGGTCGGCCGGGGTGTCGCCCTAGATGACCCCTACGATCCTGCTCTCGTCAGAAGCGCCCCACGGGAGCTACGTCGGACTCTGGCCGACGCTCTGGCCGAAGAAGCTACAGCACGTACCGTCAGCACGCTCGGAATTGGCTTCACTGTCTGGCACGACGTCGCCACCGGAGTTCCCGATCGCAAAATCGATCACGTTGTCCTCGGGCCCACCGGACTATTTGCGATTCTCTCCGAAGATTTTGGAGGGCCAGTGAAGGTTCGTCGCGGGGAGCTCATCGGCCAAGACGTTCAACTAGAAAAACCAATGCATGAGCTCTCATCTCGGGCAAAAGCGCTCAGCCGCCAGCTCAGAGTCGCTTTCACGTGCTTCGTCATCGTTGTGCCAGACGACGCGCTTGCTCAAGCACAAGAGTCCTTGGGAACCGTACGCGGGCAGCCCGCGATCGTCGTGCGCCAGAGTGTTCTCGCCCACCTTTTGCGAACCGGCCCAGAGACGACACGTGGCCATCAGCTCGGGGGCAACGAACTCTTCGACGTTCGCACCCGTTTGAGTAACGGGATTACCTTCGTCGACTAACAACGACGACGTTTCTTTTACGGTCGCCAACTGTTCATCCAACACGGCTGCCGTTCGCTGCCGGACTCCGCCCGCCGGGAGTAGTGTGATCACGTGAATACGAACGCCAGCCTTTCTCGGCGATTGAATACACTCGATGCCACGATGATTGGCCTCGGTTCGATGATCGGTGCTGGGGTCTTTGCGGCTTTCGTTCCCGCGGCCCAAGCCGCTGGCGCTTGGCTGCTAATCGGCCTCGTTATTGCTGCTGTGATTGCGTGGTGCAACGCAGCGGCTTCGGCACAGCTCGCCGCTGTGCACCCCGTTGCTGGCGGCACGTACGCCTACGGGCGAAAACAACTTGGTCCTTGGTGGGGCTACTTCGCCGGGTGGTCGTTTCTCGTCGGCAAAACAGCAAGCTGTGCCGCGATGGCGCTCGTCTTTGCTACCTACGTAGCGCCGGCAAGCTGGGAAAAACCAGTCGCGATCGCTGCCGTCGTGATCATGACCATCGTGAATCTTCTCGGCGTGACTCGCACAGCACTCGCGACCAAGATCATTGTTGTTTTTGTTCTCGTCGTGCTGGTTGGTGTGCTCGTTGCCGCCGTCAGCTCGGGCTCGACGGCAACGCACCCGCTCGTGATCAGTGGCGACGTCAGCCTTTATGGAGTCCTTCAATCGGCGGGCGTTCTATTCTTTGCCTTTGCTGGCTACGCGCGGATCGCCACGTTGGGCGAAGAAGTTCGCAACCCACAGCGATCAATCCCCCGCGCGATCATGACGGCGCTGGCCATCACTGCGACGCTATACCTAGCGGTGGGAGTAGTGATGCTCGCGGTGCTCGGCGCTGATGGACTAGCCAAATCTCACGCTCCCATTGCTGACGTCGTCAACATTGCGGGCTGGGGGTGGGCATCCGGAATCGTTAGCGTAACGGCCGGAGTAGCATCCCTGGGAGCTCTGTTGGCCCTTATGGCTGGAATTGGCCGCACGACATTCGCGATGTCGCGAAACTATGATTTGCCGCGCTGGCTCGGTGAAGTGCATCCAAAGTTCGCCGTTCCCTACCGAGCGGAACTGGTTCTGGCTGCTGTGGTCATCGGTATTCTGTTGGTCGTGGATCTCCGGGGTGCGATCGCATTCTCGTCGTTCGGGGTTTTGCTCTATTACTTCGTGGCCAACCTGTCTGCCTTCAGCCAGCCCGTCACCGAGCGTCGGGTTCCACGCGCCGTCAACGTGCTGGGAGCGATCGGATGCTTGACTCTCGTCGCGACCGTACCGTTCGTGGGGGTCGCGGCCGGGATTCTCGTCCTGATCCTCGGGGTTCCTGTGCGTTTGATTTCTCATCGTCAATCTCGCGCACTTTCTGATCATGGCGCATAGGCTAGTTCTCTCTTAAGGAAGAGGTATTTGGATTCGTGATTCGCGTAATTAGTTACAACCTTCGTAAGAACAAGGCGGCTGTTGAGTTAGCAAAACTCGCGGAGACGCCCGACCTCGATGCGCTCTGCCTTCAGGAGGTCATCTCATCTGAGCTTCCGACTGAAATCGGAGGTTTGCATCTCGCCGATTCCACCAAGAACAACAGGCTCGGTCTGGCCGTCTACTATCGACGCGAACGGTATGAGCAGACAGCGAGCAAAGCATTCGAGCTGAAGAAGTCGCTTCATGACCGCGTCTTCACGCCCACTCCCGAACGCCTGGTCGGTTCACGACTAGTCGATCGTGACACGGGACATGAGCTTGTTCTCGCGTCGTTCCACGCCGCGCCACTCACCGCGCTCAATTCGTTGCGCCGCAACCAAATCAAGGCTGCACATGAGTTACTTCAGACGCTGGGTTCCGGTGCCCCGATTCTTATGGTCGGCGACTACAACTACCCGTTGTTCAAAGATGGGCTCACCCAACGAGTAAAAAAGACTGGCTACGATCTGTCACTGAGTGACCGAAAAACCTACACCAACTACAAATTTTTCCGTGGGCACTTTGACTTCGTCACGTCGCAAGGATTCACGATTGAAGGGGTAGAGACGCTCACTCGCGGCGTGTCCGACCACTTGCCGATATTGGTGACGGCTGCGTACGGAACCGCGAACACGCACCACTCCACAATCGAAGTAGAGCCCCTCGCTAGCTGAACGCTCCGTTAGCGCAATTGGCGGCGCGGTGAATTAGCCTTCGCCGCCAAGGTTGCCTGCCAGTCGTTCGTGCATGTACTGGCTGGCTTCGTTGAGCCCGATCAAAACGACGCGCTTTCCTTGGCGTTCATATTTTGTCGTAATTGCATCCAGAGCGGCGACCGTCGAGGCATCCCAAATGTGCGAGTTCGACATGTCGATGATGATCCGATCCGGGTCATCCGTGTACTCGAATTGCGTGGTGAGGTCGTTGCTCGAAGCGAAGAAGAGTTCGCCATTGACGCGGTAGTACGCGGTAGGCACTGTTTCATCTTCGGGCAGCGTGCGCTCGACGGTGGCGAAGTGCGCGACGCGACGGGCAAATGCCACCATCGCCACGATCACACCGGCCATTACGCCGATTGCAAGGTTGTGTGTCGCGACGACGACAGCCACTGTTGCGACCATCACGACTGTCTCGCTAATCGGCATGCGCTTCAACGTCGAGAGCTGCACGCTGTGCCAGTTGAACGTGGATACAGCGACAATGATCATGACAGCGACAAGGGCCGCCATAGGAATGATCGCGACGATGTCGCCCAAGACGACAACCAAGATGAGCAAGAAGATACCGGCCAAGAACGTGGAGATTCGGGTACGGGCTCCGGATGCTTTCACGTTGATCATTGTTTGACCGATCATCGCGCAACCACCCATCCCGCCGAAGAGACCGGAGAGTACGTTTGCAACGCCCTGGCCCCAGGCTTCACGTGTTTTGCGTGAGTGGGTGTCGGTGATGTCGTCGACAAGCTTCGCGGTCAGGAGCGACTCGAGAAGTCCAACCAACGCCATTGCCAGAGCGAACGGGCCAATGATCGACAGCGTCTCCCAGTTAAGCGGAACGTTCGGAATGAAGAGTTCGGGAAGACTGCGGGGAAGTTCGCCCTGATCTCCCACGGTCGGTACGGCAATTGCCATTGTCACAGTAGCGATCGTGATCAGCACGATGGCGACGAGAGGGGCAGGAATTATTTTGGTGAAGCGCGGCATCAGAATCATGATGATCAGTCCGGCGCCAACGAGGGGATAGACCATCCACGGCACGTTGATGAGGTGTGGCAATTGAGCCGTGAAGATCAGAATCGCCAACGAGTTGACGAAGCCGAGCATGACGCTTCGGGGGATGAAGCGCATAAGCTTCGCGACGCCCAACACACCCATGACTACCTGAATGATTCCGCCAAGAATGACGGTGGCGATGAAGTAATCCATGCCGTATTCGCGGGCGACGGGCGCGATCACGAGGGCGATTGCTCCGGTCGCCGCCGTGATCATTGCCGGCCGACCGCCGAGGAACGCAATCGATACAGCCATCACGAAGGAAGAAAACAGGCCGACCCGAGGGTCGACGCCGGCGATAATCGAAAACGAAATCGCCTCGGGAATCAATGCCAGCGCCACAACTAGCCCGGCCAACACTTCACGGGTAAGGATGCGTGGCGTGCGGAGCGCCGTCAGAACCGAAGGGTCCGCACGGTACCGATTCGGACGGGATGTTTGAGCAATAGGGATAATTTTCTCCTGCGAAAAGCGCCACACGCGGGCGCGGTTTAATAAATGTTTGGGGGAGCCTAGGTGCAAGATTTGCACGGCTGAATGCCAGCAACGCTGCTGGCTAGAGACCTGGGATAACCCGGGCTAATGAAGAACGGACAACAGCTGATGCAACTGAATCCCCTAACACGATAGCGGATCGCGCAGATTCATGGGTGACTCTCAGGCTGCGTGGCCGGCCGGAAGGACCGGGTTTGACCGACACGTTGCCGTGTTCAGAACGAACGGCTCCGGCTGACAATCCCCGCAAACAGAGCGTGTGCGAGCGGCAGGACCGATGCGACGAGAAGCACCAATCCCAGCGTGGAGTCGGTCTGCCGCAACAGAATTCCTCCAATGAGCAGCCCGGCGAAAAGCACCGCAGAAAGCACCCGCCGGGTGAGCTGTTCGATCACCCGAAGACGCTTATCTGCTCCCGGGGTCTCGACTGCTAGTTGGCCGCGTTGCATCAGAGTCGCGACGCTCTCTAGTTGCTGCGGCAATCGCAGGAGGAGACCAGCCGAAGACAGAGCTTGCTTCGCGAATTCCTTGACCGTGCCGCCGCCTTCATCAATCGCGAGCCGCTGGGCGAAGGGTTCGATTGCCGTCCAGACGTTGTAGCCAGCGTTGAGGTTGCTGGCGACGCCAGAGGTAACCGAGACCGCACGGATGATCAGCAAAAAGTTTTCCGGAAGTTGGAACGGCATAGTCCGAACCACTTCGCTGAACTCGTTGCCGAAGGCTCTGAACTCTTGCGGATCGACCTGCTGCAGTTCGCTAAAGCCCATTCCTCCGAAACGGTCAAAGAGCTCGCCCATTGCACGCTCAAGCGGTGCAGTCTCCGCGGTTCGCAGCAAGATGCCCATATCGCGCACACTGGCGACCAAGCCGGGTGCATCTCGCGCAGCGGCAGCAATAATGAGTCGCTGTAATCCACGGCTAAGGTTTTCGGGGACTTCACCCATCATCCCGAAGTCGATGAACGTGAGCGCCCAATCAGGAGTCGATGTGTCGGCGCGTTCCGGGTCGGCCGGCGTCACAAAAATATTGCCGGGATGCGGATCAGCGTGAAAGAAGCGGTGGATGAAAAGTTGCTCAAACATTGCCCGTGACAACTCATCAGCGACGTCAGACGGATTAATTCCTGCCGCTTCAAGACGCCCCAGGTCGTTAATCTTGATCGCGGTGGCGTCGGCCAGCGTCAGAACCCGACGCGTTGAGCGTTCCCAGACGACCTCGGGTGCGGTAATTCTGGGATCGTCAACGAAGTTGGCAGCGAAACGCTCTGCGTTACTTCCCTCGTTGAGGTAATCGATCTCTCGCAGGCTGATGATCGCAAATTCCTCAAGCAGAACAGGAAGGTCTACTCGCCGCGATATAAAACGAACACGGCTGAGCCAGCGCGCTACCCTTCGCAGTGCGGAGAGGTCGACATCAATGATCTCGGCTATCCCCGGGCGCTGAACTTTAACAACGACATCCGCGAATCCGACGTCACGAGCATCGGAGGGCCGCAGCCGCGCACGGTGAACCTGTCCAAAGGATGCGGCCGCGATTGGTATCGTGTCGAACGTTTCGTACGCGCGCTCAAGCTCAAGACCGAGCTCGCGTTCGGCGCTCTCACGGATAAGCGCGAAGTCAACCGCGGGAACTTCATCCTGGAGACCCTCGAGTTCGCGGGTGATCTCTGCAGGCAACACATCGAGGCGAGAGGACATGAACTGTCCCACCTTGATCATGAGGCCACCGAGATCGACCGCGAGCGTGTGAAAGTTGCGCGCGATATGGGCGGCACGCGCCAGCCGCCGCCGAGCGGCAATTCGCTCGAGACCGAATCGCGGCAGGACAAGCTCGAACCACCACTCGAGGACCATGTACCGGGCAGCGAAGCGCAGAATCCGACGGTAACGGGCGCGCAGCTGTCTAGTGTCGGTCATCGATGCTCCCTAGGGCCAAAGTGCGGCGTCTAATCAGTCTTGGGCGAGGATTGCGTAAAGCTTACGGCGCGCATCATCAACAATCGTGATGGCTTCGTTGACCTGCTCAGCGCTGCCATTGCGCATGATCGGGATTACTGCTTCTGCCAGCTTGGCCGCGGCATGGGGGAGTGCGGTCGGGCGTGACGTATCGCGCGCTTCAGACTCATCCCACGGTGCCGGCCTGTTCGACTTGACCTCATCGTGGCCCTTTTCGGTCAACGTGTACGTTTTCTTGCCGTCGGCTTCATGCGCTTCGATGAGGCCTTCGTCAGCAAGAAGTTGAAGAGTCGGGTAGACCGATCCAGGACTGGGCTTCCACGAGCCGTTACTGCGCTTTTCGATCTCGTGAATTATTTGGTAGCCGTGCATGGATTCTTCGGCCAGCAGAGAGAGTATGGCGACGCGCACGTCACCACGCCCCATGCGAGGCGCTACACGCCGATCGAATTCAGTGCGCACGTTGTCGAGCGCATCCCACAGGCCCTGACCCGCGTGATCGAATGCTTCTGCGAACGGGCGGCGAGAGTTGCGGCCACCGGTTCCGAATGAGTTGTTCATGCTGATCCTCCGCTCTGTGGATGCGGGGCACGAGTCGCCCTGCCGATACTCAACGATACATCGTTGACGAAACCAGGATGAGAAATCTCAGCGAACTTACAGCGGGCATGGAGCGCGATTGATTCCGACAAGCAGCGGCATCAGGGCATGAAAAAAGGCCGGCAACCAGATAAATCTGACTGCCGACCTAATTTCTCAACTACTGATCCGTAAGTCCGAATCGTTCGCTGTGCGCGAAGGGGGACTTGAACCCCCACGCCTTTACAGGCACTAGCACCTCAAGCTAGCGCGTCTACCAATTCCGCCATCCGCGCGCATCTGCGGCGCTACAAGAGCACCGCCGAGATAAGAGAATAGCATCCTTTTTGAGCATCGATTTACGCCTCGAATAGTTGAGCAGGATCGCTAGCTTTCGGGTATGCCGTGGCGTGCAGATTTTTCCCGGTCAGACGGCTAGCGTTACCTTATGACTCCTGAGCCCTCTCTCGAGCGCACCGCTCGTATCGCGCAAGATCTCATTCGCTTCGACACCTCAAACTATGGTGAAGGTCGCTCTAACGGCGAGACTGTTGCCGCCGAATATTTAGGCGCGCTCCTAGAAGAGATGGGGCTCACTACTCAGTACTTCGACGCCGCCACAGGCCGCACCACGGTTGTCGCCCACGTTGAGGGCAGCTACGACACCGAGTCGTCTGCGCCGCACGCCAAAGAGCGTCCGGCACTGATCTTGCACGGCCACACTGATGTGGTTCCTGCCGATCCCAAGAACTGGTCGGTAGATCCATTCGGAGGAGAGATTCGCGACGGGCTGCTGTGGGGCCGCGGCGCCGTAGACATGAAGAACATGGATGCCATGATCGTCACTGCCCTCGGTGACATCCTGGGGGCAGGAAAGCGCCCGGCGCGCGACCTCATCATTGCTTTCTTCTCTGATGAAGAGAACGGTGGCGAGTTCGGATCACACTTCATGGTTGATCACCACGCCGATGTTTTTGCGGGCGCGACCGAGGCCATTAGTGAAGTTGGCGGATATTCGATCGATCTTCAGGGTCAACGCGCTTACCTTTTACAGACTGGCGAAAAGGCACTCGTCTGGATCAAACTGACTGCCCGCGGTATGGCTGCTCATGGTTCGCGAGTGATAAGCAATAACGCCGTTACAAAGCTTGCCGAAGCCATCGCGATTATCGGCCGCCAAGAATGGCCGGTGCATCTCACCGACACCACCAAATTGCTCATCTCGGAGCTTTCTCGCATACTCAAGATCGACCCAGAAGTGGTTGGCCCCGACAATCTAATTTTGGCCACCGGAACCGCATCCGGCTTCTTGCAGGCCACTTTGCGAACGACAAGCAACCCCACGCAGTTGCAGGCCGGCTATAAGCACAACGTAATTCCGGATGTCGCCGAAGCGCTCGTTGACATCCGCACAATGCCTGGCGAGGAGGATAAAGTTCTCGCGCAGGTTCGAGCGCTACTGCCGGATGAGATTGAAATTGAGATCATGCACCGCGACATTGGCCTTGAAACCAGTTTCGATGGCCCTCTGGTCGACGCGATGATTGGCAGCCTCGGTGTTTTCGATCCGGGGGCTCCCGTGCTGCCTTATCTAATGTCAGGCGGCACTGACAATAAAGCGCTCAAGCGACTCGACATCACGGGCTACGGTTTCGCGCCCTTGCAATTGCCCCCTGAGATCGACTTTCCCGGTATGTTCCACGGTGTCGATGAAAGAGTGCCTCTCGACGCACTAGTCTTTGGCAGGCAGGTCTTAGGAGACCTGCTTCTCAAGTACTAGCTACTACCTAAGCGGGAGCGTTTCATGGGCTTTATTGAGGCCATTATTCTTGGGCTTGTTCAGGGCCTGACCGAATTTCTCCCGATCTCGTCAAGCGCCCATTTGCGCATCATGGGCGAATTTTTGCCGTCGGCAAGCGACCCTGGAGCCACATTCACGGCAATCACCCAGTTGGGCACTGAGCTCGCGGTCATCCTTTATTTCCGCAAAGACATTGCGCGCATCCTGAGCCGCTGGTTTCAGCAGTTTCGTCGGTCGGGTGGTTCCCATCATGAAGTGGTTGACAAGAATCATCCGGATGTTCGGCTCGGCTGGCTCGTAATAATCGGCACCGTTCCCATTGTTCTCGTTGGCTACTTCGCGCAGGAGTACATCCGTTCAACATTCCGCTCGCTGTGGTTGGTCGCCACCGTGCTCATTGTCTTCGGCATCATTCTGGGAATCGCCGATTACCTGGGCAAACGCACTCGTGCACTTGACGAGATGAAGTACAGCCACGGCATCACCATTGGTCTGGCACAAATGCTTGCGCTCGTGCCCGGCGTCTCACGTTCAGGGTCCACGATGACGGCGGGGCTCGCATTGGGCTATACGCGGCCGGCGGCGGCACGTTTTGGGTTCCTGCTCGCAATTCCCGCCGTGTTCGGCAGCGGGCTTTATGAGCTCGTGCACAGCTTCGGCGAGACGAATCAGGTCTTCACCTACGCCGAAACTGCGGTTGCAACGGTGATCGCGTTTATCGTCGGCTACTTCGTCATCGCCGCACTCATGCGGTATATCGAGAAGCGCTCGTTCTTACCGTTCGTGATCTACCGCGTGCTTCTGGGCGCGACACTGTATATTTTGCTGGCAACAAACGTGATTCAGCCGGTTTAGTCACTACAACGAGCGCTCTTCACCCAGCAATAATCAGCTAGTCCTTGCCGCGCCACGGTTCGTCGCCGGCTGAACCCTGATCAGGTTTATCGTCGCCACGGCGAAGGTATTTCTCAAACTCTTGAGCGATCGCTTCACCGCTGGCCTCGGGGGAGTCGACGGTGTCCCGAGCTCGCTCGAGCTGTTCGATATAGGACGACATGTCGTCATCCTCGCCAGCGAGGGCGTCGATTCCGGTTTCCCAGTCGCTCGCCTCGCTTACGAGATTTCCGCGAGGAATAACGACATCCACAATTTCTTCAAGCTTGTCGATGATCGCCAAGGTCGCTTTTGGTGATGGTGCGTTGTGGACGTAATGCGGTACGGATGCCCATATAGACATTGTCGAAATACCCGCTGCTTCAGCAGCTTGGCCAAGCACAGAGAGGATGCCAACGGGGCCCTCATAGCTGCTGCGCTCGATTTCGAGTGCGGTACGCACTTCAGGGTTTTCACTCGATGTGAAGACCGAGATCGGCCGCGTGTGAGGAACATCGGCAAGCATTGCGCCCAAGAAAACAATCGAGGTGATGCCGTTGTCCACGATTGTGTGGAGGATGTCTCTCGTGAACGCCCGCCATGATCGCGAGGGTTCAGTGCCGAGAAGAAGATAGATATTCGACTGATTGCCCGCGCTCACTTGGAGGTGGGCGTCGGCGGCAATACTTTCCGGACGCACTGTGTTGGGGCGGGATGGACCAAAAATGGTGACCGATGGCCACGTCAGCGATCGGTTGCCATCGTCGTCATAAGCCACGAGCGGCCTGTTGAATTGATAGTCGAAGTACTCTTCAGGGTCTACTTCTGCGATGGGGTAGACATCGAGTTGTTCTTTGAGTGATCGAACGGCACCGCTGGCGGCCTCTCCGGCGTCATTCCACCCCTCGAAGGCGACGACCAAGAGTCGTCCGTTCGCGAATGGGGTGTTAGCCACTGGGCTCCTTTGGGTCGAGTTCCACGAATGTCACTTACTCAAGGATAGAACTACGATGGTGCGTTGTGACTCACTCCACTCCGGCTGCCGTTCTTTGGGACATGGACGGCACCCTCATAAATTCCGAACCGTACTGGATTTCCGCCGAAAACGACCTTGTAGAGTCATTCGGCGGTGAATGGACTCACGATGACGCAATGGCTGTTGTCGGGAGCGGTTTGTTCACGTCGGCACGCGCTATGCAGGCAAAAGGCGTGCAGTTGGATGAAAACACGATCGTCGATCGTCTTACCGATCGCGTAATGGCTCAGCTGAAGGAATCAGGAATCCCGTGGCGGCCCGGCGCCCGCGAGTTGTTGCTCGAACTTCGCGAAGCGGGCATCCCTACCGCTTTAGTCACGATGTCAATTAGCCGGATGGCCCATCACGTCGTGGATAACCTCGGATTCGCGGGGTTCGACGCGGTGATCTCCGGAGATGACGTAGAAAACGCAAAGCCGCATCCCCAGCCGTACCTCGAGGGTGCTGCTGCTCTGGGAGTCGAGATTGCTGACTGTGTCGCCATCGAAGATTCACCTCCCGGTGCCACATCAGCGTTCAGCGCCGGAGCAACGGTGGTTGGCGTTCCCTTCATGGTGGAAATCCCCGAAGAGCAAACTCATGCACTGTGGCCGACCCTCGACGGCCGAACTTTAGAACACCTGTCAGAACTTCACGCAAAGGTATCCACTCGATGAGCGACGTATTTAGACGACAAAGTGGCGAGTTTCGCGTCGGCGACCGGGTTCAGCTCACTGGCCCCAAGGGCCGGCTGAACACCGTAACGCTCGAGCCCGGCGGAGCGTTCCACACCCACCGCGGCGTTCTCAGCCACGACACCATCATTGGCCTGCCCGATGCCAGCGTCGTCACTTGCTCAAACGGCATCGAGTATTTGGCGATGCGCCCGTTACTTACTGATTTCGTCATGTCGATGCCCCGCGGTGCCGCGATCATTTACCCCAAGGATGCAGCGCAAATCATCGGGCAGGCAGATGTCTTTCCTGGCGCTCATGTGGTCGAAGCGGGCGTGGGCTCGGGTGCACTCTCTCTGTGGCTGTTGCGCGCTATCGGTCCGAGCGGTCGCCTGAGCTCCTTTGAGCGTCGCGAAGAATTTTCGGAGATCGCTCAGTCAAATGTTGAGGCATTCCTCGGCGCGAAGCCAGACAACTGGTCGGTGACGGTCGGTGACTTGCAGGAGCAACTGCCCGCATCCGTGAAGCCAGGCACTGTTGATCGCGTCGTGCTCGACATGCTTGCCCCGTGGGAATGCATCGAGGAGTGCGCAACTGCACTAACTCCTGGTGGAGTGTTGCTGTGCTACATCGCCACGGTCACTCAACTGTCGCGCGTTGCCGAGGCAATCCGTGCCACTGGGCTGTTCACTGAGCCTGACTCCAATGAGACGATCGTGCGTGGTTGGCATGTTGAGGGCCTTGCAGTACGCCCGGATCACCGCATGGTTGCGCACACAGGTTTCCTGATGACCGCACGCCGTTTAGCGCCCGGCTCGGTACTTCCCGAGCTCAAGCGCCGTGCTTCCAAAACCGACTTCAGCGATGAGGATGTCGAGATTTGGACGCCGGGCGCCCTTGGAGAGCGCAGCGCAAGTGCGAAACGACTGCGCAAGACCGCGCGCGAAGCGAAGGCTGCGGCAGAGGCCGCGTCTTCAGACCGGTAGAGTGTTGGCGATGTCTGTGTCGAAGAAAAGAGTGTTTGTGCGCAAGCTTGCAGTAGTGGCCCTGAGTGCCGGAGTCATTGTTTCCTTGACCGGATGCGCGAATGGCCCGTTCGACCTGTCAGCCTGCTCGCCCCTGTACCCGGCGGGCAGCAATTCTGCTCTGGTGAGCGCAGATGGCCCGCTCGGTGATGATCCCGCCGCAGAATTCGCCACCCCGTTGATCGCTGATTCGGTTCAGAGCCAAGAGCTTGTTGTCGGCGACGGCGAACAAGTGAGCGCCGGTGATATCGCTTCAGTGAACATCACAATTTATAGCGGAGCAACCGGAGAACAACTGACTTCTTCTGGTCATGGTGAAGCTGGCTTGCTCGCGCCTGTGGTCGAACAAGCACCGCACTTCGGCCAAGTTGCGCAGTGCTCGACCGTGGGATCGCGAGTTGTAACTGTCGGTACCGCTGGGCAGATCTTGGGTGCCGAGAGCATCGCTCAGAACCAGCTACCTCTTACCGAAGACGACGCCATTGTGATGGTCAGCGATATTGAGCTTCGCTACCCCGGCAAGGCTGATGGAACGAATAGTGTTCCCCCTGCCGGCCTGCCGGCAGTTGTACTAGCGCCGAACGGTCAGCCTGGTTTCACCTTCCCGACCGCTGAGGATCCCACTGAACTTAAAGTTGCGACGCTCAAGGTTGGCTCTGGAGCCGTTGTTAAGTCCGGCGACATCGGTGTCATGCACGTCAGCGGCCTAGATTGGAACGCTAAGAAAACCTTCATGAACACGTGGGAGGGCAACGGAGTTCCTCAGGTCTTCGCCCTGGTGAGTTCTGACACGGTAGAAAATGGCCTTCCGCCCGCACTCGCTGACGCGCTCATCGGGCAGACTGTTGGATCCCAAGTGCAGATTGTGCTTCCGCCAGATGTGGGGTTCACCGAGGGCACGTTGCCCGAGGGCGCTACCGCCGGCAAAACGCTGGTCTTTGTGTTTGATATCTTGGGAATCCAAGAGCCGTAATCGTTCAACCACGACACGGCCGGGTGTCAGAGACGTAGGATTTGACTCGTGCCAGTAACCAAAGTTCCCAATGAGGAACGTCTTTTTAGCTTGGTTTTAGCCTTACTGTCGTCTGAGGCCGGGCTGACGAAGAGCGAAATTTTGTCGACCGTGCAGGGGTACCGCCAGCGGTTCGTTCACTCGGGCGATAACTCAAACCTTGAGCGTCAATTTGAGCGCGATAAGGACGATGTTCGCGAACTCGGGGTCCCGCTTGAGACCATTGAGTCGCCAGAGCAGGCCGGCAATAATCACAACCTGCGGTACCGCATCCCGCGTGCCGACTATGAATTGCCAGAAGACATTAGCTTCTCCGCAGAAGAGTCGACGCTTCTCGGGCTTGCCGCCATGGTCTGGCGAGAAGGTTCGCTTTCTGAGGAGTCTCGCCGTGCGATGGTCAAGTTGCGCTCGCTCGGAATTGCGACCGCGGAGCCCGTGCTGAGCTACGCGCCGCAATTGCGGGTGCGGGAGCAATCTTTCGAACCCCTGCGTTCCGCGCTCGACAAGGGTGTTCTCGTGACATTCGAGTACTTGAAGCCGGGTGAACAAACTGCGACCTTGAGAACTGTTGCGCCGCTCGCGCTGGTGCAGCACCAAGGTCGGTGGCATCTTTACGCGAAAGATCCCGCAACTGATCTTTTCAAAACCTTCCTGTTGCGCCGAATCGTCAGCGCGGTCCGAGCTACCAAAAAGCCCTTCGACGAAACCACCGCGGATGCAGCTGCGCGTGCTTTGGCAGAATTAGAAGCCGTCTGGCAAGCCAACCTCGCCGTCGTGAAGGTTGAGCCGGGCACTGACGCGGCGACTCGGTTAAGTAAGCGGCGTGGCGCAATGCCGAGCCCGTCGACGGAACTCGAACTCCATTTCACCGACCTCAATATATTCGCCGATGAGCTCGCGAGCTTTGGCCCTGAAGTTTTGGTGTTGGCCCCGCCGGTTCTTCGCGAAGCGGTTATCGAGCGCCTCACGAGAACGGCGGCAGACCATGGCTAAGAAAATTCAACCCTTGCGCGCCCAAGACAAATTGGTCTATTTGCTCGCGCTCGTTCCGTATCTGATGGACCACGATCGCGTGAGCGTGTCGGAGGCCGCCGCCCACTTTGGGGTTCCCCAACAGCAGATTCGCGACGCCGTTCGCCTGATTGCGGTTTCCGGAGTCCCGGGCGAGACCGCTACCTATCAAGACAGCGATCTTTTTGACATCGCCTGGGATGACTTCGAAGAGAACGACCAGATTGTGCTCACTCACATGGTCGCGATCGACGACTCACCTCGATTCTCGGCCCGGGAAGCCTCAGCACTAATCGCCGGGCTTCAATACCTTTCCGGTCTCCCTGAGCATGCCGATCGGGTTGCAATCGCAACCCTAATGTCGAAGTTGTCTCGCGGAGCCTCTGCCCAGCCCACGGCTGTGGGCGTTGAGGCGAGCGACCTGGATGAGACCCTCGCGCTTATTCGTGAGACTGTGGCCGCTGGCACCCAGATCGAGTTCGACTATCTCAACTCGCGAGGCGAGTCAGAGCGTCGCCGGATCGATCCGTTACGAATCGAATCAGTAGATGCGGATTGGTACGTTCGCGGATGGTGCCACTCGCGGGAAGATGTGCGAACCTTTCGTCTCGATCGCATCTCGTGCCCAACGATGACGTCCGAGTCGATCACGCACACCGTTGCCGATGTAAGTCTTCCTGAGACACTTTTTGATGCCTCACCCGAAGATATCCGGGTCACGATAGAGGTCGTCGAGAGCGCAATTCCTCTACTGGGAGACTATGTTGCCCTGACGCCAAATTGCTCCCCGCAGGGGACCGTGTCCGCACTACGGTGCTCGTGCCACACTTCCATGGGCTCAAGCGGCTCGTTGCTGGGCTTCCCGGCGTTGTCACGGTGATCTCGCCGGTCGAAGCCCGTGATGCTGCAGCACGATGGGCTCGTGCCGGTGCTGAACGTTACACGAAGGCGCTCTAGGTGCCAATGTGATTCAGTGGTGGGGATGGCTTCTAATCTGGGTGGGCCTTACGCTAGCCCTGCTTATCGTGCTTACCATTCTCGCAATCACGCTTTTTCGTAAGGCGATGGCTGTGATGCGTGAGTTGTCAGCTTTGGTCGACAAGACGGCGATTCTTGACAGGGAATCAGCCGAACTTACTAAGCCTCAAATTGCTGTGCTGGAAAAGATGAGCGAGATTCGAGCGCAGCACGACGAGAGAAAGCGCAGACGGGCCGACCTCAAGCTTGAGCGTCATGAGCGCCGCATTGCTCGGGCACGGCGAATCACGAAGCGTGACGCGAGCACGGCTCAGTGGCCAGAGGGTTGGTCGTAAGTGGGTTGGCTTTTTGCCGTAGGAGTGATCTTCGTTGCTCTTTTGTGGACGGCAACCAGGCTGCGCCGTCGATCAATTCGAGCCCTGCTTCTGACTACGGGCGCGCAAACCCGGGCGACGAGTAGTCTCTACCATCGCGGCCGCCGAAGCCCGCGCATTGCTGTGCGGTACACCGACAGTTCCGGCATCGAACGCACCGCGGTAAAAGTATTAGTGAGCGCCGGAGACTCTGAACTGCTAAAGAAAAAGGCGGTGGTGCTTTATCATCCGAAGCGCAGCGGTCGGTCGGATTACGTGCTTGTCGGTTTTGGTAAACAACCTCAGCGCTGGTTCCCGGTGGAGTTCGTTGACAACTCTCGACACGAAACCGATCGGCGCTAAAGCTGCTCATGTCGTAGCAAGCGACGAGGTGCTGGGTATGATGGCACCACATAGTCTTCGACAGTTAAAGGATGAACCCAAATGCTCGGCAATCTCTCCGGGGCACACCTGATCATTATCTTGGTCGTCGTTTTGCTGTTGTTCGGCGCACCCAAGCTTCCGGGGCTCGCTCGCAGCATCGGTCAGTCGATGCGTATCTTCCGCAGCGAAGTTAAGACGATGAAAGACGAGAACGGCGACGACAAGAGCCCGCCGTCGAGTGATTCCGACGACCTAACTCCGCCAAAGCCTTAGCCCGTATGGCGCGGACCGCTAGGTGGCGCAACAAGAGCGACGAACGGATGTCGCTCGGCGCCCACCTGATAGAACTGCGAAAGCGGTTAACAATTTCGGCAGTGACTATTGTCGTAACCGGTATCGGCTCAATCTTTATCGTCGAGTTCGTCATTGATGCGTTGCGTGCGCCGATCACCAACATTGCTGACGCCACGGGTCGCGGTGCTGCTCTCAACTACGATGCTGTGACTCAAGCATTTGATATTCATTTCCAAATCGTTCTTACGGTCGGAATTGTGGCCGCGAGTCCCGTCTGGCTTTATCAAATCTGGGCATTCTTGGTGCCCGGCTTAGTGCGTAAAGAAAAGCAGTACGCTATTGGTTTTCTTGCCGCCGCGATCCCACTGTTTCTGGCCGGTTGCGCGGCCGGCTGGCTTCTGATGCCCAACATCGTGACGCTACTGCTGAGTTTTGCTGGCGATCAAGATCTCTCAAACCTCAACGCCAAGTACTACTACGACTTCATTGTGAAGCTGATGCTGGCCATCGGCATTGCCTTCGTTCTCCCGGTGTTTATCGTGCTGCTGAACTTCGTCGGAGTGCTTTCCGCTGCGGCGATCATCAAGGGATGGCGCATCGCAATTTTGGCGATCTGCCTCTTCACTGCTCTGGCTACTCCAGCGGCCGACATCGTTTCGATGTTTTTGCTGGCTATCCCGATGGTGTTCCTTTACTTCGCAGCCGCTCTCATCGCTTGGCTTCATGATCGGCGCGCCGCTAAACGGGCAGCAAAGTTCGACACCGAGCTCGGGGCCGAAGCCTAGAGTGAACCCGCTCGGACTGCACGCGCAGCTTCTGGCACGGTTTAGGCTGTAGTCAATGACTGATCTGTCTCCCGCCGAACGTTTCGCTGCGGCGAAGAAGCGTCGCGGCTACCCCGTGCTTGAAGCTTTTCGCGCCAGCCAGCGTTTCGATCTGGACGAGTTCCAGGTCTTGGCGTGTCAGGTAGTTGAAGATGACAAGAGTGTTTTGGTCGCTGCCCCTACGGGCGCCGGCAAAACGATAATTGCCGAGTTCGCGATTTATCGGGCGATGCAGCTCGAGGGACCAAAGGTCTTTTACACCGCACCGATGAAGGCACTGAGTAACCAAAAGTTCCAAGAACTTGTCACCGAATATGGCGCAGAGAATGTGGGCCTGCTGACGGGTGACACCAATGTTAACGCGAGTGCACGGATCGTTGTTATGACGACCGAAGTGCTGCGAAACATGCTCTACGCCAAATCAGATTTGCTACGCAATCTCAGCACAGTAGTGATGGACGAGGTTCATTTTCTTGGTGACCGCTTCCGCGGCGCGGTCTGGGAAGAAGTGATCATCCACTTGCCAGACGACGTTCACATGGTCTCGCTCAGCGCGACAGTGTCGAACGCAGAGGAGTTTGGAGACTGGTTGCAGGCCGTTCGCGGTGACACTGAGGTTATCGTCTCAGAGCAGCGTCCTGTGCCACTAGAACAGCATGTGCTCGTCAGCAGCAAACTTATTGATCTCTTCGACTCGTCTGGACTCGCCGCCACGAACCGTGTGAACCCAGAGCTAGTGCAGATGGCGCGCTTCGGTGGGAGAAGCCAGAGTGTCCGCAACCGCAAGAACAGTGGGCGATACGAGTCACGCGGCGGCCGCCCGGCACGCACTCGCATGGATCGTGCGGATGTTGTCGCAATGCTGGCATCCAAAAATTTGGTTCCGGCAATTTTCTTCATTTTCAGTCGCATGGGCTGCGACCAGGCGGTGAATCAGGTTCTGCGGGCCGGCGTTCGCCTCACCACTGTGCAGGAACGCGACGAAATCCGCGAAATCGTGGAAGCACGCTGCCGCACGCTTCTCGATGAGGATCTTGCTGTCTTGGGCTATTGGGAGTGGCTGAACGGGCTCGAGCGTGGCGTCGCTGCGCATCACGCTGGCATGCTGCCGGCGTTCAAGGAAGTGGTTGAGGAGCTCTTTCAGAGGAAGCTCGTCAAAGCTGTCTTCGCGACCGAGACACTAGCGCTGGGCATCAACATGCCTGCGCGCACGGTGGTTCTCGAGAAGCTCGAGAAGTTCAATGGGGAAGCGCGTGTTCCGATTACTCCAGGGGAGTACACGCAGCTCACGGGTCGTGCGGGCCGAAGAGGGATCGATATTGAGGGCCATTCGGTCATCCAGTGGGTCGATGGTTTAGACCCACAAGCGGTGGCTTCGCTTGCGTCTCGTCGCACTTATCCGCTCAATTCGAGCTTCAAGCCGACCTACAACATGGCGGTAAACCTGATTGAACTTTTTGGTCGGGAGCACACCCGCGAGATTTTAGAATCGAGCTTCGCCCAGTTCCAAGCAGACCGCGCCGTCGTTGATTTGGCACGAAAAGTTCGTTCGCAAAAGAACTCTCTCGAAGGCTATGAGAAGTCGATGCAGTGTCATCTGGGCGATTTCGCCGAGTACTCGCGGATTCGGCGCGAGCTGAATGACCTTGAGCGCAAAACATCGCCGAAGAATGCTCCGAACGAGCGCGCCGATCGGGATCGGCGTCAACGCAAGCTCGCCAGCTTGCGCACTCAGATGCGCAAGCACGATTGTCATGCTTGTCCGGAGCGCGAGTCTCATGCGCGCTGGTCGGAACGCTGGTGGCGCCTCAAGCGGGAGACTGACCAGTTGAGTCGGCAGATTCACAACCGCACGGGGGCAGTAGCCAAAATTTTCGACCGCGTTACTGATGTTCTCACGCAACTCAATTACATCGAACCTGGCGCAAACGGTGAGATGACGGTCAATGAGCACGGCCGCATTCTTCGCCGAATTTATGGGGAGCGCGATCTGCTCGTTGCCGAGTGCCTTCGTCACGGCTTTTGGAAAGATCTGGATGCTGCGTCGATGGCCGCTATGGCCACCACCCTCGTGTACGAACCTCGTCGCGATGAGGGGGATCTCAGCGATCGTTATTTGCCGCGCGGACCTTTCCGTGAAGCGTTCGACAAGACGACGACGTTGTGGGCACAGCTCGACGATCTTGAACGCGATAACCGCTTGCCGGGCAGCCAACCGCTGGCCACAGGTCTTTCGTTGGCGATGTATCGCTGGGCGAATGGCGCCAACCTCGACTCTGTCCTGGATCTTGCAGACATGGCTGCTGGCGACTTTGTTCGCTCGACAAAGCAGGCCATCGACCTCCTCGATCAACTATCCGTGGTTGCCGATGGCGACGTTGGTCGCACTGCACGCAAGGCCCTCGACGGTATACGACGCGGAATCGTCGCCTACAGTTCTGTCGCTTAGGCTCGTCAGGTGATGCTCAACAAATCCGTTGCTGTGCTGCCCCTCTGGGCTGCAATTGTCACGGCCCTCGCTTCAGGCCCAGTGTTGGATGCCGGATTCCCCGACAAAGATGTGTGGCCGCTTACTTTCGTCGGTATCGCGCTGGTGTTGATCGCCGCGCGAGGCAGAAGCGTCGGAGGCTCGCTGCTGGTCGGGTTCCTTGCTGGCGCTGCATTCTATTTCACGCATATTCAGTGGGCATCACTGTTTTTGGGGCCCGTACCGATGTCTGCCCTGTCAATTCTTGAGGCGATGTTTTTTGCCGCCGGTACTCTGGCGATCACACTCGCCTATCGGTGGTTACCGCGAGCGTTCGGAGCTGGCTGGGGCTCAACTTTAGGACTCGCCTTTGTCGTAGCGGGGCTGTGGACTGCTCGTGAGGCTTGGGCGAGCGTGTGGCCATACGGCGGATTCGCCTGGGGGCGGGTTTCGCTTTCACAATCTCAGAGCCCGCTTTCAGAACTTTTTGCGTGGCTCGGCGTCTCAGGGGTCAGCTTCGTCATGGTGCTTGTTGTCACACTGACGCTGGCCGCAGTCGAATATTCTTGGACGCGCTATCGCGAGGTTCCTCTCGAGCAGCGGTCGCAGCACGTCTCCCGAGTCCTACGGACGGCCTTCGTGCCCGTAGCCATCCTCACGCTCCTCGTCAATGTGCCAGCCTGGGCAGTGGTCACGGACGGCTCTCTGAGGATCGGTGCTGTGCAAGGAAACGGCAAAGCGGCGTATTTCGATGAACGTGAGCGCGGCGATCTACTTGCCGCTCAGTTAGAGGCGACTAAGCCCCTTTATGGTGAGGATCTTGATCTCGTCATCTGGCCGGAGGGCGGCACTGATATCTCCCCATTGAGCAACAGTTACGCCGCCTCTGCTTTCGACTATGTCACTGAACGCGCAGGCGCACCGCTCATCTCCGGTGATATCACCGAACGAGACGACAAGGTTTATAACAGCCAACTGCTCTGGATGCCGGGGGAGGGCGTCGTCGATATTTACGACAAACGTCACCCTGTACCGTTTGGTGAGTACGTTCCGAATCGAGACTTCTGGTCGCAGTTTGCGCCCGACCTTATTGGCCTCATTGCTCGCGACTACACCGTCGGCACCTCAGACATGGTGTTCGACGTTAGTGGGACTACCGTCGGTGTCAACATTTGCTTCGACATCGTGGATGACCAGATCCTCACTGAGTCGGTCGAACAGGGTGCGCGAGTGATTATTGCGTCTTCCAATAACGCTGACTTCGGGCGAACTGACGAAAGCGCCCAACAATTGGCCACCGCACGGATTCGGGCACTTGAACTTGGTCGCAGCGTCGTCAACATATCCACTGTCGGACTGAGCGCGATTATCGCACCTGACGGAACGACAATCGCCGAAGTACCTTGGTACACACCCGCAACAATGCTCGAGGATGTCCCGCTGAGCAGCACCATCACGCCAGCGGTTGTCTGGGGGCGTGAACTTGAATGGCTCGTGTCGGGAATCGCGCTCGGCGCGCTAATCATTTCAGCAATCGCCGGTCGGAGAAAGAATGCCTAACGTCGTCGTGGTGGTTCCCACCTACAACGAGATTGAGAATATTGCCGCGATTGTCGGCAGACTGCGTCAGGCAGTGCCTCGCGCTCACGTTCTTGTCGTCGACGACTCGAGCCCCGACGGCACGGGGGAGCGAGCAGAACAACTTGCGTCAGCAGACAGCGGAGTGTCGGTGCTTCACCGCACGAAGAAGGAAGGCTTGGGAAAGGCCTATCTCGCTGGCTTCGCCCTTGCTCTTGAACGTGGCTATGACTACATCGTCGAAATTGATGCGGATGGCTCGCACGATCCGGTAGAACTACCCGCGATGATCAGATTGGCGAAAGCGGGGAACGATCTAGTGATCGGGTCCCGTTGGGTCGACGGTGGTTCGGTCAAAAACTGGCCCTGGTTTCGACACAGCGTTTCGCGCGCGGGCAATTCATATGCTCGGGCCGTCCTCAACTCCGACATCCGTGATCTCACCGCCGGGTACCGCGTGTTTAGAGCAAGCGCGTTAAGAGACTTTGGTCTTGATGGAGTGTCATCACAAGGCTATTGCTTCCAAGTGGAGCTGGCCTGGAACTTCGAACGTGCGGGCTACCGAGTGGTAGAGCATCCGATCACGTTCGTTGAGCGTTCAACAGGCCGGTCAAAAATGCATGCGGGAATTGTTGCAGAGGCACTGCTCAGGGTCACCGGCTGGGGGCTTACGGCGACCCTGAGGTCAGTACGTCGTTAGGCGCCGATCTTTTGCTGACCGCGACGGGCCCGCAAGAAGTCGAGACGTTCCTGAAGAAGCTCTTCTAGTTCGGGACGCGTACGACGCTCAAGGAGCATGTCCCAGTGACTACGCGGCGTCTTGACATCAACAAGATCGAGTTCGACGAGTTCACCGTCGCTATCGAGGAGCGTTCCCTCTTGACCAGTCTTGGCATCATGCCACTGCTGGGGAACCTCGGCGTCGGACGAAAACATCACTTCGAAAGTGTTGCCATCGGCTGCCCTGTATGTGCTCTTTTTCCGCGGGGAAAACTCGACACCCTCTTCGCTCTGTAGGCTCTGGGTTCCAAGTCTCATGCCGCGCAAGCTGCGATCTGCCATCGTGTGGCCTCCTTCAATTCGCGGTCTCTACAAGTAATAGACCCTCTTGCTGAACGAATGCTTCCAAGCGCGCAGTGTTCACAGCGAGTTGTCAGTCTTTAACAACGTTTTCGCTGCTGAGACGTGGATTACGCACTAACTGGTTAGGTGCGCGAGGCCACGACTTCGAGGGCCAAATCAGCTCGATCTGTGACGATTCCATCGACTCCAAGATCAAGCAAGTGACGCATTCGTTGCGGTTCATTGATAGTCCACACGTGCATCTCGAGTCCGAGAGCGTGCACACGCTGAATCACCCGCTGAGTGGTCACCCGCAACCCTAGCGCTTTCTCGGGCACCTGGATGGCAACAAGGCCGGTGAGGGCGCGACGCATCGCCGGTGAGAGACCGGTCTTGGCACTAAGCAGTGCCAGGAGGAAGCGAGTGGCGGAGGCTGAACTGGCCACTCCAGGGAGTTGTTCAACGGCCGCCGCGCGACGTTTTTCGTCAAACGATGTCACGAGTACACGGTTTGTGGCCGAAATGTCTCGGATGGCACGAACCGTGGGCGAAACAGCCCCCTGCGACTTCACATCAATGTTGAATCGTGTTTCGGGAAAAGCATCGAGCGCTTCAGAGAGGGAGCAAAAACCCTGGCTCTCTCCGAGGTCGATTCGCCGGAGCTCTGCCATTGTCAGCTGTTCGACTTTAACCTCGCGGCCGGCAACGCGCAGGAGGCTTGGATCATGAGCTACCACTGCGACGCCATCGAGGCTCGAGTGAACGTCCGTCTCGATGTACTGAGCACCAACCGCTACTGCTTTTGCGAACGCAAGCAGTGTATTTTCGGGAGCATCAACAGCAAGCCCCCGGTGCGCGAGCACCCGAGGGCTTGCTGGGGAAAAGTACGACGAGTTGTCGCTAGCGCGCGACTGGTCCCTTGCCACTAAAGAATCCTTCACCAATGCCCTTGAGCGCTTCCGTCAGTTCAGACGGGATGATCCACATCTTGTTGGAATCACCATTGGCAATCTTAGGCAGCGTCTGGAGGTATTCGTACGCAAGGAGCTTCGGGTCGGGATCACCTTCGTGAATCGCCGCAAAAACTGTCTTGATAGCTGCCGCTTCGCCGTCGGCTCGCAAAACCGCGGCCTTAGCTTCACCTTCAGCTTCGAGAATCGCTGCCTGACGCGAACCTTCGGCTTCGAGAATCGCCGCCTGTTTTGTACCTTCTGCGGTAAGAATTTGCGCACGACGGTCACGTTCGGCACGCATCTGCTTTTCCATTGAGTCTTGAATCGACAGGGGCGGGTCAATGGCCTTGAGCTCAACACGACCGACGCGGATGCCCCACTTGCCAGTGGCCTCATCGAGAACGACCCGCAGTTGCGAGTTGATATTGTCGCGACTGGTGAGAGCCTGCTCCAAGTTGAGCCCGCCGACAACGTTGCGCAGTGTCGTGGTGGTCAGCTGTTCGACTGCACCGAGATAGTTGCCGATCTCGTAAGTTGCGGCACGAGCATCCGTCACTTGAAAGAAGACAACAGTGTCGATCGAAACGACGAGGTTATCTTCGGTGATCACGGGCTGCGGCGGGAAAGACACAACCTGCTCGCGCAGGTCGATGAGCGGCAACATCCGGTCGATAAAAGGTACGAGGATGTTCAGGCCCGGCAGCAGAGTTTTGCGGTACTTTCCGAGTCGCTCGACAACTCCCGCGCGTGCCTGCGGAACAATGCGAATTGCCCGGAACAGTGTCGCAATGACAAAGATGGCCAGTACGACGAGGAGTATCACCACGAAGATCTGGCCTATGAAACCAGCGGGATCGATCACTTTTCTTCCTTTCTCGGAGACCGCGAGGGTGCTCGAGGTTTAGTGCTGCGGGATTTTGACGAACGGGGTGACGACTGTGCGGGAGGGATCGACGAGGGTTCTGCTGGAGCCGACTCCGCAATGTCAACAGGCTCGGGCACAACAACCGCGATCGCGCCCTCGATTCCGGCGACCGCAATGCGTTTGCCAACAGAAATCGCGGCTATGGGGGAGCGGTCGTCGATTCGCGCCGTCCAGGTCTCACCGTTGTCGAGCTTGACTTCGCCAACGCCGTTCGCAAAGGCGCCGGTCACTCGCCCGCCGAGTTCGTAGAGAGCGTCAACGTTGCTTTTGGCCGGATCTGCACCTTTTTCTAGGTTCATCAGCAGTACCGGACGAATGGTGAAAATGAGAAGTCCGGAAATCGCTGCGGCGAGAGCGATTTGTAGCCACCATGGCCAGCCAAGCAAGTTGGCACCGAGGCCCCCGATGAGCGTTCCGGCGGCGATCATGAGAAACGTGAACTCGAGCGTGAGCACTTCGATCACTATGAACAGCACGACAAGGGCAAGCCACAGAATCCACAGGTACTGGGTTAGATCAACGAGCATTGTGCTGGCGCCCTTCATCGTTGCGCTGTTCGACAAATCTTCACTGCCGACGCTAGCACTTTGATCACAGCATGGCGCGGGTTAGACCGGTAAAGTCGTAGGGTGAACACCGAAAATTCGAATCCTCTGGCAGCCCACTCGCTCGATGGCGCTCGCGCACTTATTACTGGATCATCGCGGGGGATCGGTGCCGATACTGCCGTGTACTTTGCGCAGGCCGGCGCACGCGTTGCCATCAATTACCGCAATAAAGAAGCTCGCGCCCTCAAATTGGTGGCGCAGCTCAACGAGACTGATGGCTCGGCGATCGCCATTGGTGCTGACCTCACAGACTCCGCTACGGTTTCTGCACTGTTCGATACCGTAAAGACCGAGTTCGGCGGCCTTGAGATTCTGGTGCTCAATGCATCCGGCGGCATGGAAGGTGGCATGGCTGAGGACTACGCCATGCAGCTCAACCGCGACGCCCAGGTCAGTTTCTTGACGGCTATGATGCCGCTGCTGCACGAGGGTTCACGCGTTGTTTTCGTGACGAGCCACCAGGCGCACTTCATTCGCACCGTTGAAACGATGCCTGAGTACGTTCCGGTTGCCCTCAGTAAGCGTGCTGGCGAGGATGCTCTGCGCGAGTTGATCCCGGAGCTCGAAGCTAAGGGAATCGGCTTTGTTGTTGTGTCCGGCGACATGATCGAGGGAACCATCACGGCGACGCTGCTGCAGCGTGCCAACCCTGGCGCAATCGAAGCTCGCAAAGAGGCCGCTGGCCGCTTGTACAACGTGAGCGAGTTCGCGGCCGAGGTTGCTTCGGCGGCCGTTGAGCCCGTGCCGGAAAACAACACTCGCTACGTCGGCGACGTCTCAGATTTCCTCAACTAGTAAGGGGCCGGAGAAACCGTCGATCCTTGCGATTTCTCACCAGAGGCGGGCATTTTCCGGCTCAGCCGTCTAGTGATAATTGCTCATCAGTTCGGATAATTCTGCAATCAACTCTTGATAGGTGAGTATTTACTCTCCTATAATCGCTTCATGGACTTAGTCTTCAAAGCTCTCGCCGACGTCAGCCGTCGCGATCTTCTGGATGCGCTTCGCACTAGGGATGGTCAATCTCTCAGTGAACTCGCCGACCTCCTTCCGGAGATGACGCGGTTTGGAGTCGCCGCGCACCTCAAGGTGCTGGAATCAGCCGAGCTCGTCACAACCGTTCGCGACGGGCGACTCAAGCTGCACCACCTCAACCCGGTGCCGCTCCAAGAAGTTGCTTCTCGCTGGCTCGGAACGTTTTCTGCCTCTGCAGCCCAAGTTTTGCTCGATCGGCAAAACCATCGGGAAGGCTCCGACGAAAGGGAGATCATGCACGACTCGACCGAACTCACCCCCAATGTTGTCTACCGCATTGATATCCGGGCAGACCGCCAAAAAATGTGGGATGAGTTGACCGATACGGGCGTACCGCGAGCGTGGATGTGGGGCTCCGTGATCGAGAGCACCTGGACGGCGGGGGAGGGCTATGCCATGTCCTCCGACGGATTCGAGCTCATCGTAGGAGCTGTGCTTGAAATTGACGCACCCCGTTATTTGCGGGTGACCTTTGACCCGCGCTGGGACGATGCCAGCGCCGCTGAAGCCGCCGGTGAACTCAGTTACGCCCTTGAGACTCGCGAGAATGGGTCGACCCGTTTGACAGTGACGATCTCGGGTCTCGGCCCCGCATCCGCGAAATCAGCCGCAGACGATACCCCGGAAATTTACAGCGGGCTGAAGAGCTACTTGGAAACGGGAGAAGCACTCTGATGGCAGTAAATCGCTCATCGAGCCGCGTACTACTATTCGATCGCGATCAGCGATTCTTGCTTTTTCTGACGAAAGCACCAGATACAAGCGGTATCGCGCGCTGGTTGACGCCTGGTGGCGGCGTGGATCCGGGGGAGTCGCACCATGAGGCGGCAGTACGTGAACTCGAAGAAGAAACAGGGCTCGTGCTGTCTTTGCTTGACGAGCCCGTCTGGTCGCACGATTTTGAGGTCGAGTGGGATGCTGCCAATCACGACACCGGCCACGCTGTGTACTACGCTGCGACGACGGATGCCTTCACGCCGTCGGACGCCCAGTGGACAGACGACGAGCGTGTCGATGTTCTCGAGCACCGCTGGTGGACCATTGACCAACTTGCAGCCACAACAGACCGATTCGAGCCGGCCGAGCTTGTCAGCGTGATTCGTGAACAACTAGGAGAGATGAACCAATGAGCCGTCCGCTACCGCATTATTCAGTGCCCGACATTGAGTATCTGAATGAGATTGAGTTCGAGAGCATCAGCAATGACGATGCCGTTGCTCTCGGACTGATTGCCGTTCAGGTCGTTCAGGAGTGGGATCTCAACCTCGCGGTCGAAATCGTTCTGGGCGACGATGTTGTGTTCAAGGCGAAGCTGAAGTCAACAAACGCGGACAACGACCCGTGGCTTGCGGGAAAGGCCGCAGCGGCGAAGCACTTTGGCGAACCATCGCTGTTAGTGAAGCTGCGCCACCTCACCGCCGGTACGCCGTTCGAGGAACGGACCGATATCGACCACGACGCCCTCAAGGCTCATGGTGGATCGATTCCGCTTTGGGTAGACGGCGCTATTGTCGGCACGATCACGATGTCGGGGGAGCCTGACGCCATCGATCATGAAGCCGCCGCCGAGGCGCTGGCACGCTTTGTAAGCAGCCGGAGTCCTAGTTTTTAGTTCGTTTTAATGCCGACGAATCGATTGATTTGTCTCCGTTCGGGATGAGTTGGACATTGACCCGGACGAGACGCACTTGATTGCAGTGAGAAATGACAACCAACAGCTGTGAACCGTTACGGTCGATTTGATGCCGCCGCTATAACCCAAGGCTTATGGCACCGCTCTCCAGCTTGTATTTGGTATCCGATAATGCGCATTATGTCAGCTTAGATTTGGTAAGGCCGCCTCTCTTCGCTCAATCGCACTCGATCCCCCTGCCGTCCATAACCGTCGTCAATACTTTGGCGATGCATCTCAGCTCGGTTTCGGCAGCTATATGAAACGTGGCGCACCCTCGAGCGGTCGACGACGTTGACATCAACGGTTGAGGCAAAGGGGCCAACATCTTGTTGCGTAAAGCTCATTTAAGCTACACTTTCCAAATGGAAAGTTACCCTGAAGGCACGCCAGCCGACGACCACCGTACTTCCACATCGCCGCAGGAGGCGTCGGAGCAATTGCATCGAGAACACGTCATGCGCGATCGAATTGACCAGCACGCTCCCCTGCGATCGTATGCCTGGTTTGAAATGTGGACCGGCACGATCATGTCTGTCTATGTCGGTGTATTGCTTTTTGCCGCGTCCGCAGATCTCAACACGGAGTCTGACGCCCAGTCCGGTGGCTTCGCGCTGGTGTCGCTGCTTCTCGTTCCGATTCTGGCCTTCAGTTCGCTCACTACGGGCGCACGTGAACGCTTCGGAATCCGCGTCATGCCATCCCGAAAGTTTTGGATTCCGATGGCACTAGTGTTTGCGGCAATGGCAGCTCTCCTTGCCTTGTCAGTGTTCGACGTGTCCTATTTCTCTTGGCTCAACGTCGTCGTGGCGCTGTCAATCTTTGTATTGTTCACCGCGAAATCCGTCAGGCAGTTAGCGCGAACTCCTCGGCCTGACAATCGCATGCAACAGCGGCACATGGCGTTAAGCAGACCAGTGCGCTGGAACACGGCCATTATGGGAGTGTTCGGTGGGCTGCTCGTCGTGACCGCAACCACCCCCATCCTGTCGTCTCTCGTGACGATTGCTGCGCTCATCGGCATCTCCGTTTCCTTAGTGATCACGGCGTCGCCTTGGGTGCTCTCCCGAGCGGGTTTCGAATGGGGCTGGATTCAGTGGAGTGCCTTCGGCGTGACCACCAGCACGCTCTTCGCTCTGTCGATCATCATTCCCACTTCCGGAGCGCACTCCCCCGCCGTGACAGCTGGCCTCGGCATCGGTGTTTGTCTGATCATGCTCGTAGCGTCAGCGCTGCCAGCATCCGCATCCGGAGATACAGATTCAGGTGCAGGTGCAGGTGCAGGTGCAGGTGCAGAATCTACAGTCTCAACACCGTGAAGCATCCCCGCCACCAGCTCGATGACGCGTTCCTCACGCCCGTGAGGCTTTCCCTCATGGCAGCGCTCGGGCGCAGCAATGAGATCGACTTCGCCACGCTCAAGACGCTGCTGGAGGTTGAAGACTCCGCCCTCAGCAAAGCGATCAGCTACCTAGTGGATGCCGGCTACGCGAAAGCGATCAAAGGAACGGTCGGCAATCGCCGGCGAACCTGGGTGACGTCAACAGCAGCTGGCTACCGTGCGTATGAGCAGCACTTGCTGGCGTTGCGCGCTATTACGGATGTCGCTTAGACACCGCGGCGACGCAATCTCAGCCAGCCAAACAGCACCGCTCCGAGCGCCCACAACACCAGCATCGGCATGTCTTGTTCCGAGTAGAAGTGCATTCGGTTGTCTTCGTCAAAGACTTGGTAGAAGGTATTTGGGGATGAAATCCACGCTGCCTCGACGGGATCCGGAAAAAACTGCGAGATGTTGGCGAACCACACGAACGGTGTTCGCGCGGTCGGTTCCTGCAGCCAGTGCAGCAGGTAAGGGAAAACGATAAAGGTCGCCGCTACGGCGAGCAAGGTTCCTGCGGCTGAACGCACGAGGATCCCTATTCCGCAGCCGATCACTGCGGTGAGAACAAGGCTGAGCGCGCCACTGATGATTGACAGCGCGACGATTGGGTCTGCCAGAGAAGGAATGTAGCCCTGCCGCTGCAAGATGACCACGACTAGCGGTGCAGCAACGATGAGCGATGTGGCCGTCACGATCAGCGTCGCAGTGGCCGCGACGATCACCTTCCCGAGAACCAACCGGCCCCGATTGGGCACGGCAGTCAGAGCCGGGCGGATCGTTCCGGTAGAAAAGTCAGCCGTCGCGATGATCGCTCCCACGCCAGCGATGAGGAGATGACTCAAAGTAAGCCCCGCGACGATGCTCCGATTCGCTTGATCGAAAGTGAGCAACTCAAGGTCCCCAGAAATCAGCGGATCGACCTGCTGCTGCTCTGGCGTATACGCCCCCGCCCATTGGCAGGCCAACCAGACGTTCGCTACCCAACTGAGCACCAGTAGCCATCTCACCGCGGGCGTACTGCAAGCCTTGAGCGCTTCTGAGCGCAGCACCCCCGCAAAGCTGGAACGAAGTGGACGCTCTCGCAGCCTTCGACGCTGAAGCAGCAATTTCCGCGCCCGTCCGGCCCCAATAACACTGTGCACGCGTCGTCGAGAGAAGATGACGATCGATATCCCGAGCGCGAAAACCGAAGCCACGAGCAGCGACAGGAAGCCTTCACCCGGCGTCAGCGAGGATGCCGGGGCCATGTCCGTCGCGATTGCCTGGGCTGGCACATGCGTGGTCATCGCTTGAAGGGCTGAGGCTGGCAACCAGTCAATGAGTCGCAGCCCTGCCTCGCCCGCGACAACAAGTACCAGCCTCGGCAGCAAGAATACGGTGCCGAGCACGATCAGCACCGCAATCGCCGTGGAGCGTGACATCGCAGCGGCAGCGATACCAAGAATCGCGAATAGCACACTGCCCCCGGCGACGCTCAGAATCACGACAGTCGTCTCGCGCAGCGAAGCAGCGAGGTAGCCACGCGAATCAAGCGTGACGAACGCGATCCACGCTGCGGCGGACGATCCGGTAACACTTGTGAGAAAAGCGAGCACCGTCGTCGGTGCAACCTTGGCCACGATCAAAGCCCACCGTCGTGGCACAGCAGTCAACGAGCCGGAGAGTACATCATCGGCGTATTCGGAACTCATCGCAATGACGCCCACAATTGCAGCAAGAAACGCCACCGGCAGAGCGCTCAACGCGATTGCTTCGAACAGTATGGGAGTGCCGTCGCGCTGGACTAACTCATCCGTGTAGACACGGACAGGCAGCACTCGTACTGCCCCGAGCACGATGGGAAGGAGAACCAGCACAGCCACAACGCCGCGCGTCGCGATCAGCGACCACAGTTTTACTCCTTCGGACCGCACGAGTCTCCACGCCGCCCGCGGAACCGCGAATCTGCCCCGCGCCTGATTAGCAGTAACCACGCGCACCGCTACGAACCTGTCCGATATTCAACACTTGAGTCAGTGAGCTGCCGATAGGTGTCTTCGAGAGAGTCAATCTGAGTTCGCAATTCAGAAAGCGGGATGCCGAGACGAGCGACTACAGCGCCAACGTCAGCTGCGGTCAGGCCTTCGATAGTGAGCGCGTCTGCCTGGGCTTCTACGCGTGCGCCGAGCATAGTGAGCGGCGCAATGAGCTCATGCGCGCGCCCAGAACGCACAAGGACTCTTTCCGCACCATGGAGACGAGCAAGTTCCGCTAGCGGCGAATCAGCGAGCACCTTCCCTCGCCCGACAATCACGACATGGTCAGCAGTGAGTGCCACTTCGCTAATCAGATGCGAGGACAGCAGCACTGTGCGACCCTCCGCCGCGAAGCCCTTCACCAATTCCCGAAACCAGATCACGCCGTCGGGATCGAGACCGTTCACTGGCTCATCGAACACGTACACGACAGGATCGCCCAGCATGGAGGCCGCGATGCCGAGGCGTTGCCGCATTCCGAGCGAGTAACCACCGACGCGACGAGAGGCCACACCGCTAAGGCCCACCTCTTCGAGCACGAATTCAACGCGTTCGTTGGGGATCCCATGGGTGAGGGCCAGCGCCCTGAGATGGTCGAAGCCGGTGCGACCCGGATGCGCGTTGCGGGCATCCAGTAGAGCACCAACCTGAAACAACGGGTCCTTGATCCGCCCGTAGGCCTCCCCTCCAACCAGGGCTACGCCGGAGGTCGCGGTTTCAAGGCCGAGCAAGATGCGCATCGTCGTGGTCTTACCGGAACCGTTCGGCCCCAGAAACCCCGTTACTCGCCCGGGCTCGGCGGTGAAGCTCAGGTTATCGAGAGCGAGCTTGTCACCGAATCGCTTCGAGAGTGAGCGAAATTGCATCACCAGGGTCCCCCATCATGATTGATCATCAGATTAGAGTCGCACGCAAACCCGTATTTGGACCAGTAGTCGAGGAATGTTCGTGATACAGTCGGGATCTTTGACGTCTCCGATGATTGGAAATATTTTGCGTTTTTCACGCCCCCTCGCCGCCGCCTCGTTAGCGGGAATCGGAATTTTTGGCCTCGCTGCTTGCGCTGCAGAACCGGCGCCTGCTCCCGAGGCAGCTGACGTCGACACAACCGAAGAAGCAGAAGAGGTTCCTGCTGTTAACGCCGAGGGCCAGCCCGCTTGGGCTCTTCCCGCTGTCACCGCCGGTGAGAAAATTTCGACCATCACGGTCGGAGACATCGTGGTCGAGGTCTACCAAGTAGACGTCGTAGCCGCGACGAAGACCGGGCAATTTGCGAATCCCGATACGAACAAGCCGATCATCGACATCGGCGACGACATCGTGTTCGTGAACTACGTTGTGTCAAACACCGGTGATGCTATCGATTTGGGCGCCAGCCTCGTGAACGTGAGCGCCCGCTATGACGACTGGCCTTACCTTCAGGGAATGGACTCGGTTGTCGACCGTGATCTTTTCACGGCAGTCGGGCTCAGCTACGACATCTTCGGTCCAGACTCGTTCGTCGATCCGAGCATCTACACCTTCGGTACCGGTGAGCGCTACTCAACTGCTCAGAACTTCCCTTATCAAGCTGGATCGCCCATCACTTTCGACGCCACCGTCACGCCAGTCGACGCCGACGGAGATCTTGACCACGACAAGCGTGCAGAAGCAGAAGCTACCGGAACCATCAAGTAGCGCCACTCTTTCGTCGCTAGCGGTGCCGTTTGACTTCACAATCATCTGGCACCGCTACCCCCTTCGACCGGACGCTCAACCTCACGTTCACAACACAACGAGATAAAGTGAATCCGTTCCGGTTCTGCGCTGTGTACGCGCGCCAAGGAGGCACCCACGATGGCTAGCACAAGCAACCGCGACTCCCCCAGCACCCACTCTGCTGACAGCCATGACGTGATTCGAGTGCGGGGCGCTCGCGAGAACAACCTCACGGACGTAAGTGTCGACATCCCGAAACGCCGCCTGACGGTCTTCACAGGAGTCTCGGGTTCAGGCAAGAGTTCGCTAGTCTTTGGCACGATCGCGGCTGAGTCGCAGCGCATGATCAACGAGACCTACAGCGCGTTCCTTCAGGGTTTCATGCCGACGCTCACCCGGCCCGACGTCGATGTACTCGAGGGACTCACGACCGCAATCATCGTCGACCAAGAGCGGATGGGGTCCAACGCTCGCTCGACCGTTGGCACGGCAACCGATGCGAACGCCATGCTCCGCATCATCTTCAGCCGTCTCGGTCAGCCCCACGTTGGCTCGCCGCAAGCGTTCTCTTTCAATGTGGCATCCATCTCTGGGGCCGGCGCTGTCACTTTTGAAAAGGCAGGAGTCACGACCAAGGAGCGCCGCGAATTCAGCGTTACCGGCGGCATGTGCCCCACGTGTGACGGCCGTGGCACCATCAACGACATCGATCTCACGCAGCTCTACGACGACAGCAAGTCGCTCGCCGACGGTGCGCTCACCATCCCGAACTACACCGCCGATGGCTGGATGGTGCGCATCTTCACCGAGTCAGGCTTCCTCGACCGGGACAAGCCCATCAAGAACTACAGCAAGACTGAGCTGCACGATTTTCTTTACAAAGAGCCGGTCAAAGTCAAAATGCAGTCGATAAACATGACCTATGAGGGGTTGATTCCCAAGATTCAGAAGTCGATGCTGTCGAAAGACCGCGAGGCCATGCAGCCGCACATCCGCGCTTTCGTTGATCGGGCGGTCACGTTCACCGTGTGCGCCGATTGCGGTGGCACCCGGCTCAACGAGGGTGCCCGAGCATCCAAAATTGCTGGAATCAATATTGCGGATGCCTGCGCCATGCAGATCAGCGATCTCGCTGAGTGGGTGCGCGGCGTGAACGAACCATCCGTTGCCCCACTGCTTGACGCGCTGCAGCAAACTCTCGACTCCTTCGTGGAGATCGGCCTCGGCTATCTCTCCCTCGATCGCCCCGCCGGCACTCTCTCGGGTGGTGAGGCACAGCGCACCAAAATGATCCGCCATCTCAGTTCATCGCTTACCGACATTACTTATGTCTTCGATGAGCCGACGATTGGGCTCCACCCGCACGATATTCAGCGGATGAATGAGCTCCTCTTCCGCCTACGTGATAAAGGCAACACCGTGCTCGTCGTCGAGCACAAACCCGAAACCATCTCGATTGCCGACCACATCGTCGACCTAGGGCCAGGCGCCGGAACCGAAGGCGGCCAGATTTGCTTCGAGGGCAGCTTCGCCGAGCTGCGCCACAGCGACACTGTGACCGGACACCATATTGACGACCGGGTCTCGGTCAAAGACAAGGTCCGCTCCCCCACCGGCATCATGGAAATTCGCGGCGCTGACACCCACAATCTCAAAAATGTGGATGTCGACATCCCGCTCGGCGCCCTCGTCGTAGTGACAGGGGTTGCCGGTTCGGGCAAGAGTTCACTCATCCACGGATCGGTGGTTCCCCGCGACGGCGTTGTGTCCGTCGATCAGGCCGCAATCAAAGGATCACGCCGCAGCAATCCCGCCACGTATACCGGGCTCCTCGAGCCAATTCGCAAAGCGTTCGCCAAAGCCAACGGCGTCAAACCCGCCCTGTTCAGCGCCAACTCCGAAGGCGCCTGCCCCAACTGCAACGGCGCCGGCGTGATCTACACCGACCTCGGCGTTATGGCGACCGTCTCGACCCCGTGCGAAGTGTGCGAAGGAAAGCGGTTTATGGCGTCAGTGCTCGAGTTCAAGCTGGGCGGGCACGACATCAGCGAAGTGCTCAGCATGTCTGTCGCCGAGGCTGAAGACTTCTTCGACAACGGCGAGGCACGCACGCCTGCAGCCCACGCCATCCTCGATCGACTTGTCGATGTCGGCCTGGGCTACCTGCGACTCGGCCAACCGCTTCCGACACTTTCGGGCGGTGAGCGCCAACGGCTCAAGCTCGCTACCCAGATGGCAGACAAGGGCGACGTTTATGTTCTGGATGAACCAACCACGGGACTGCACCTTGCCGATGTCGAGCGACTCCTCGGGCTCCTTGATCGGCTCGTCGATTCGGGAAAGACCGTGATTGTCGTTGAGCACCACCAAGCAGTAATGGCCCACGCCGACTGGATCATTGATCTCGGTCCCGGAGCAGGTCATGACGGTGGCTCAATCGTCTTTGAGGGTACCCCAGCCGATCTTGCTACAACTCAGGCGACGCTCACAGGTCAGCACCTAGCCGCTTATATATCTCGGCTCTCCTGATATTTAGCTGCTCTTCGAGAGCCCTACCAGCTATAGATTCGCGGAATGATGGCGTGTCGTGCAGCTTGATCGGGGCCGGGGAAAACGACCATCACCGCCAAGTGATCGGGGTCGCGCCCTTCAACAATGTCAAAACCGTCAATATTTTCCCGTCGCACATTGTGTGACTGACGTTTGAAGACTTCCTCGCAGCGTTCCAATTCCTCTACGCTGTCCGCGCTCCAAATGAGGTACTGCAAACCGACGGAACCCGACACACGGCTTGGCTGAGCATGCTTGCCCCGAAGATAAAGCTCGTAGCCTCCGCCACAAACGAGAAGCGCTGCGGACTCATCCCGGACCGAGCAGGTTAGCCCGAGGAGTTCAGAATAGAACGCGATCGACCTGTCGAGATCGGATACGAAGGTGACTGCGGATGAGAGACGCACAATAACTCCTTGCTGAACGGATGTGAGCCCGCACAAGTTAGCGAGCCCGCGCTGACGTTCACAAGAAACGCCATTTCCTAGTTCGATGCCAACGGTACGCTCACCCCGCGCCAAGATGGAGCTTCTTCACTATTTATTCAGCTTCGTATTCCCGATCAGGTCACAGGTTATCCATAAGAGCTTCATAGGAAGAGTCGCCACCATGGGTCTCACCACGATCAGGAGAGACAATGAAACGACGATTCATGACGGCAGCCGCGACCAGCGTGCTGCTGCTTGCACTAGCCGGATGCACCGCGGCAGAGACCACCCCAGCTGAGACGACGACCCCAACGGTCGAAGCTACCACGACCGCCACAACGGCAATGTTTGCGGCCTCCAACGGCGACTGCGACGCCATGGCCGCAACATTGCGCGACGTCGAGAGCGCGAACCCCGATCTCATTGACCCCGAATTGTCGGCTGTCTGCGATGGGGACACCCTCACGATCTCGAGCAACAGCATTCCCGACTACTTCTACATTGCTACGACCCCTGGTTCGCCCAAGGTCTCCGAAGTGACGATGACCATTCCCGTGAACCCCACCGTGGCGGACGAGCCCACTGCTGTCCCCCTGCTCGGCGCCCTCGGCGTTGCTGTCGACGGCGTACCAATTTACGGCCCAACAGAAGGTACCGGCGGTGATGTGAAGTCGCTCGCGGGTGCACTTTCTGAGTGCGGTAGCCACAGTGGGCCAACGGACTTTCACATGCACTGGTTTGGTTACGCCGACGGTGTCGACTGTCTCTACGACGCTGATGAGGTCGAGACCGGCGAGTCTCTCGTGATCGGTTGGGCCGCTGACGGTTACCCCATCATGTCGGGCGTCGTGTGTTCGGATGACGCGTGCGGCGAGACTGTTCAACTCACGAGCAGTTGGCAACTCACCAACGAATCGCTCTTCGCCACAGACACGTGGGCGGCGCACAGCTACGTCGAGGGCTCAGGCGATCTCGATGAGTGCAACGGACGCGTCGACAGCGATGGTCAATACCGTTATTACTCCACAACGACTTTCCCCTACTTTGTCGGGTGCTACTACGGTGATGTTGCGGAGGATGCACTTGGCGGTAACAACGCCGTGAACCCGGGTGGCGAAGCGGGCGGAATGCCCGGAATGGGTGGCTAAGAATGCCAAACTCGATCCGAAAAAGCGACAGCGCGCGCAGCGTGGCTCGCCGCAGTTTTCTCGCTTTCGGTGCGCTCGCGGTGGCAGGAACGGCGCTCGCCGCCTGCACTGCACCGCAAGCGGATGCCGCCGCAGTCACGACGGAAACTCCCAACGACACCGACATCGGTTTCTACACCGATATGGCGCTGCACCACGAGCAAGCGCTCGCCATGTGCCAGCGTGTCATCGGCCGGGATAACGGAGATTCCGTGCAGTCGTTGGCCGCCGACATCCTGCAGAACCAGTCCTTTGAACGTGGTGTGATGCACACCTGGCTCACGGTCTGGGGCGAAAGCACGGCTCCACCCGAAACCGTCATGGGCTGGATGGGCATGGAGATGCCGGCCACAGAAATGATGGGCCTCGCCAGTGATGATCAAATGAGTTCCCTGGCAACCACCACCGGTCTAACGCAAGGACGGCTCTTTCTTACCCTCATGCGCGCTCACCACGTCGGTGGAGTGTACATGGCCGAAATGGCGAACGAGAATGCTGCAATCGCCACCGTGCGCGCGACTGCAGAACGCATGGCGACCATCCAGAACTATGAAATCGGCATTATCGATCAACTACTCGCGACGACGTACGCCTAACTCACCGCAGTTTTCATGGACGCGACACAATCAGTCTGGGTTTCAAATACTCGTGTGGCGCGCTGTGAACGGTCGTGACGCACCAGCCCCGAGTAGCTAATCTGGATGAATGAATGCGTGCCCCTGCCAATCGTCCGAAACCTACGACGCTTGCTGCGGCCGGTTCCATCGCGGTGAAGCACTCGCTCCCACCGCTGAACGCCTCATGCGCTCGCGGTATAGCGCTTATGCAGTGGGGGACACTGCCTACCTTCTGAAGACTTGGCATCCGTCGACCCGGCCCGCAACGCTGGAACTTGAACCGGATGTGCGCTGGTTTCGCCTCGACATCGTCTCCCGCACGCGCGGAGGCCTGTTCGACACCACCGGTACCGTCGAATTTCGCGCCCACTGTCGGCACGATGGCGGGGCCGACCAGCAACACGAAAACAGCAACTTTGTGCGCGAAAACGGCGCTTGGCTTTACGTCAACGCCGTCTAACTAGTGAAAACCAAGGAGAACCGGTGAACTACATACTCTCGATTGATCAGGGCACCACAAGCACCCGCGCAATCATTTTCGACCACGATGCCAAGCCCGTCACCTCCGGCCAGCTTGAACACGACCAAATCTTCCCCAAAGCGGGCTGGGTCGAACATGACCCCGTGCAGATTTGGAACAACACGCGCGAAGTCATTGGGCAGGCCCTCTCTAAAGCAAACATCACCCGTCACAGCATCGCGGCTGTCGGCATCACGAATCAGCGCGAAACCGCAATCATCTGGGATCGTGCCACCGGCAAACCGGTGTACAACGCCATTGTCTGGCAAGACACGCGCACTCAGTCGATCATTGACCGGATCGCGGGTGGCGACACCGACCGGTTCAAGAAAACCACCGGCCTTCCTCTGGCAACGTATTTCTCCGCATCCAAAATTGTCTGGATGCTCGACAACGTCGACGGAGTCCGCGAACGCGCGGAAGCCGGTGAGCTCGCCTTCGGAACCCCCGATACCTGGTTGCTGTGGAATCTCACTGGCGGCACTGACGGCGGGGTGCACACCACCGATGTGACCAACGCCAGCAGAACTCTACTCATGGACCTTGCAACCCTCTCGTGGAGTGAGGAGATCCTTGCGGAGCTCAACATTCCCGCGTCGCTCATGCCCGAGATTCGTAGTTCTTCGGAGGTGTACGGCACCGTTTCGAGTTCAAGCTTGCTGCGCGAAGTACCGGTCGCTGGCATCCTCGGCGATCAGCAGGCAGCGACTTTCGGCCAAGCCGCCTTCGACGCTGGTGAATCCAAAAACACTTATGGCACTGGTAATTTTTTGCTGACAAATACCGGCACCGATATTGTGCATTCCGACAATGGCCTCATCACCACGCTTGCCTACCAACTCGGCGACGCGGCCCCGCGGTATGCCATTGAAGGTTCGATCGCCGTGACCGGCTCGCTCGTGCAGTGGCTACGAGACAATCTGGGCATTATTTCTCGCTCCGAAGATGTTGAAGCACTCGCGGCATCCGTCGACGACAACGGTGGCGTCTACTTTGTCCCCGCATTTTCGGGACTTTTCGCCCCACATTGGCGACCGGATGCTCGGGGAGCGATTCTCGGACTCACCCGTTTCGCCAACAAGGGACATATCGCTCGTGCAGCGCTCGAAGCGACCGCGTTCCAAACGAGTGATGTCGTCGACGCGGCCAATGCGGATGCCGATGTCGCAATGACCGAATTACGTGTCGATGGCGGCATGGTTGCTAACGCTGCGCTCATGCAATTTCAGGCGGACATTCTTGGTCTACCGGTAGTGCGCCCTGTTGTTGCGGAGACGACGGCACTCGGCGCCGCCTACGCTGCCGGTCTTGCTGTTGGCTTTTGGAACGGAATCGACGAGCTTAGGGCCAATTGGCAAGAAGGTGAACGGTGGGAGCCGAGCATGCCTGCTGAAGAACGCGACCGACTGCTGCGCAATTGGAAAAAGGCAATCTCCAAAACCTTGGATTGGGTTGACGAAGATACCGACTGATCAGGGTCAGCGATTAGTCGCCGCGACCCATTCTTCGAGCTTCGCACTCGCCCGTCCAGAATCTACCAAGTCTTCTGCCCGGTCGAGTTGTTCCCGAAGACGCGCCAATAGGGGTCGCTGGCTCTGTTCGTGATCCTGCGCCAGGCTGAACGATGCCATTCCTGCCGCAGCGTTGAGCAGCACAACGTCACGCGCCGGCGTTTTTTCACCGGCGAGAACAGAACGGATGACGTTTGCGTTGTATTCGGGATCCTTGCCCAGCAGCGCCTCGATCGGCGCGCGCGGAATCCCCAGCTCCAGCGGGTCAAGGTCGTGTTCCGTCACGAATCCCCGCGACACTTCCCAGACGTGACTGTGACCGGTAGTCGTGAGTTTGTCGATTCCGTCGTCTCCGCGATACACGAGGGCTGTTGCTCCACGCGTCTGGAATACTCCGACGAGCAAACTGACGCGCTCACGACTTCCCACGCCCACGGCTGATGCCTGAGGTCGCGCCGGGTTGCATAACGGGCCAAGAATATTGAAGAGGGTGGGAATTCCGAGTTCGCGCCGGGTCGGTCCAGCGTGCGCGAAGCCCGGGTGAAAAAGTGCCGCATAGACAAAAGTTATGCCGACCTCGCGGAGCACCTCAGCGACCCGTTCGGGAGTGAGGTCGAGATTCAACCCGAGAGAACTCAGAACATCGGATGCTCCGCTCTTGCTACTGGCCCCCCTATTGCCGTGTTTAACCACCGGCACATCATCCGCCGCCGCAATGATGGACGCTACTGACGAGATATTTAGTACTGCGCCGTAGGGGTCTCCCCCGGTCCCCACGATGTCGAGAGCCATGGGATCTACTGGCAAGGGCACGGCACTAGCTAGCGCAGCATCCCGGAAACCCACGATTTCATCGACTGTCTCACCTTTGATCCGCAACGCGATAAGCATGGCCGCAAGCTGCGCCGAAGTAGATTCTCCATTCATCACCGACTTCATTGCCCATTCGGCTTGACTTATTGATAAATCGTTGCCGGAAACGAGCGAAGTGAGAATTTCGGGCCAAGTTTGCGTAGATGCCATAAAGGAAATCCTAACGATGCAGCGCGACTGGCCGGGGATGGAAAAACGAACTCCGAGATATCAGCCATAATAGAGAGGTGACCACAGCTGCCCTCAATCGCTCGCTCGGAGCCCAGTCTGTCCAACGACCGAACACTGTTGCGGTCGGAACCATTGTCTGGCTCGGAAGCGAGGTGATGTTCTTCGCTGGCCTCTTTGCTATTTACTTCACCTTGAAGTCGACTTCGCCTGGACTATGGGCGGAGCAAACAGAGAAGCTCAACGTGCCGTTCGCGACCACGATCACGATCATCCTCGTGTTGTCGTCGGTGACGTGCCAGTTTGGAGTCTTCGCCGCCGAGCGCATGCAAGTACATCGCACCGGCAAGCTTTTCGACATGCGCAAATGGGGAATGACTGAGTGGTTCTTCCTCACTTACGCCATGGGCGCCGTGTTCGTTACCGGCAAGTCTTCGAGTACGCAACGCTCGTCTCCGAGCACGTGAGTCTCTCGAGTGATTCCTACGGCTCGGCCTTCTACATCACTACCGGATTCCACGGTCTCCACGTGGCCGGCGGTCTCATCGCCTTCCTGCTCGTGCTCGGTCGCGGTTTCGCTGTCAAGAAATTCGGCCACAAAGAAGCGACAACGGCAATCGTTGTCTCTTACTACTGGCACTTCGTCGACGTGGTCTGGATCGGCCTCTTCCTCATCATCTACGTACTCAAATGAGAAACGGAAATAAAGTAATGGCCACATCGGCAGCCCGCGCATCTCGCAACTCTCGAGCTGTGGGCCGACGTCACCCCCTTGCGACCGTAGCCCTGCTGCTCGTCGCTCTGGTGGGCACGGGAGGCGCCTATGCGCTCTTTACCTCCAGTGCTACCGCAGAAACGAGCGCCTCGGCTGAAGCGCTTGTTGAAGAGGGCGGCAAACTTTTCGCGGCAAACTGTGCAACCTGCCACGGTCTTGACCTTGAGGGCACCACTCAGGGACCAACGCTCATCGGTGTTGGTGCAGCTGCGACCGACTTCCAGGTTGGCACCGGTCGTATGCCACTCGCAATCTCTGGCCCGCAAGCGGAAAAAAAGCCTGTTCAGTTCACAGAAGAACAAATCCTGGCGCTGTCAGTCTTCGTTGCTGCTCAGGGCCCCGGTCCGGCAATCCCTGCTGACATGTATCTCACGGGCAAAGGCTATGACGTCTCGAACGGCGCCGAGCTATTCCGCATCAACTGCGCAATGTGCCACAACGTCGCTGGTGCTGGTGGAGCTCTCACCGAAGGCAAGTTTGCTCCTTCACTGGCCGACGTGACTCCGAAGCACGCCTACGAGGCAATGCTCACCGGTCCACAGAACATGCCTGTATTCAACGACACCAACCTCTCTCCCGAGGAAAAGGCCGACATCATCACGTACCTCAAGTACCTCGATGAGACGCCTTCCGTCGGTGGATTCACTCTCGGATCACTCGGTCCGGTATCTGAGGGCCTGTTCATTTGGATTTTTGGTCTCGGCGCGATCGTGGCAATCACGGTCTGGCTCACGGCTAAGTCAAACTAGTTAGCGGCCGCTACACAGCGGACGGTTGAAGGGATAAGAATGGCAGACGACCACGGCGACACCGCCGGCAGCAAGGCTGCGGGTAAGGACGTCGCGCAGCACAGCGCACCTGCATACGATGCAGGTACCGCTGTCGTCGCGAGCGAAGAGGTACCCAACCCAGGGTTCCCGCCGTACCGCCCACGCGTGACGGATCTCGACCCCAAGGTCGACAAGCAGCAGGAGCGTCGCGTTTCTGCTCTGTTCTTTGTTTCCATCATTGGAAGCGTGCTGGCTGTTGCCGCGTACATTGTTTTCCCGATCATTCCGGGAGACATGGACTCGGTGCGCAATAACACGCTGTTCCTCGGTCTCGGCATCACGCTCGGGCTTCTGGGAATCGGTATCGGTGCCGTTCACTGGTCGAAGGCTCTCATGGAGGGTCACGATCTCGTTGAACAGCGCCACAGCACACGCGGTAGCGAAGAGACACGCGCGAAAGCCCTTGAGGTGTTCACTCTTGGCAACAAGGAGTCTGGTTTCGGCCGTCGCACCATGTTGCGCAACACGCTCATCGGCGCCCTCGTCGTGACTCCGTTGCCTGCAATCGTGCTGTTCCGCGACTTGGCTCCCGCCGATGACCCGGTAAAGCTGCTCAAGCACACCTTCTGGGAGCCGGGCATGCGCCTCACCCGCGACCCCAGCGGCACACCCATCAAGGCATCAGACCTCACGCTGGGCTCAGCATTCCAAGTGATTCCTGATGGCATCAATGATTCTGAGCACCGCATCGAGGAGAAGGCGAAGGCAGCTGTACTCCTCGTTCGTCTCAAGCCAGAAGAGCTCGAGATCTCAGAGGGCCGCGAAAACTGGAGCTACGACGGAATCGTCGCCTACTCCAAAATTTGCACCCACGTCGGATGCCCGGTTGCTCTTTATGAGCAGCAAACACATCACCTGCTGTGCCCCTGCCACCAGTCGCAGTTTGACATCAAGCGTGAAGCAGCCGTGATCTTCGGACCAGCAAAACGTCCACTTCCTCAATTGCCGATTTCGGTCGACTCCGAGGGCTACCTCATCGCAACGAGCGACTTCATGGAGCCAATCGGACCAAGCTTCTGGGAGCGCCAGCTATGACAACCACACAAACCCCAGACGCACAGTCGAAGTCGCGCGGACAGCGCTTCACCTCAGCTGCTGCGAACTACATTGACGAGCGCACCAGCATCTCAGGGCTCGTCAAAGAGGTGGGTCGCAAGATCTTCCCGGACCACTGGTCATTCATGCTCGGCGAGGTCGCTCTTTACAGCTTCATCGTCATCCTGCTCTCGGGAACGTTCCTTACGTTCTTCTTCCAGGCATCAATGGTCGAAGTGCACTACGACGGCTCTTACGCGCCGTTGAAGGGTATTGAGATGTCGGCCGCGATGGCGTCGACGCTCGACATCTCCTTCGACATCCGCGGCGGACTCCTCATGCGCCAGGTGCACCACTGGGCGGCGCTCCTGTTCGTGGCATCCATCGGTCTGCACATGCTCCGTGTGTACTTCACTGGCGCGTTCCGCAAGCCGCGTGAAATCAACTGGTTCATTGGATTCGTGCTCTTCATCCTCGCGATGGCTGAAGGCTTCACCGGTTACTCGCTCCCCGATGACCTGCTCTCCGGTAACGGACTGCGCATCATCGACGGAATGGTCAAGGGTATTCCGGTCATCGGAACGTGGATCTCGTACCTGCTATTTGGTGGAGAGTTCCCGGGAGTTGACATCGTCAGCCGCCTTTACATTCTGCACATTATGCTGCTGCCGGCGATTATTATTGCCGCGCTCGGCGTTCACATGCTGTTGTTGGTAATCAACAAGCACACGCAGTTTGCTGGCCCGGGCCACACCAACGACAATGTCGTCGGTTCACCGGTCATGCCTGGCTTCGCAGCGAAGGCTGGTGGATTCTTCTTCATCGTCTTCGGCGTCATCACCTTGATCGCATCGACGTTCTCGATCAACCCGGTATGGGTCTATGGACCGTACGACCCCTCCCTGTTTCAGCAGGTACTCAACCTGACTGGTACATCGGATTCGCCGACGGCGCCCTGCGACTTGTTCCGCCCGGGTGGGAGACCGAATGGTTCGGTTTCACCTGGTCGTTCAACATCATTGCGCCGCTGGTGATCTTGGGGCTCTTCATCGCGATCGTTGCCTTCTACCCCTTCATTGAGGCATGGATCACCGGCGACAAGCGTGAGCACCACATCGCTGACCGCCCTCGCAATGCTCCGACCCGCACCGCAGTTGGTGCAGCAGGCGTAACCTTCTACGCGGTCCTCTGGGCCGCAGCCAGTTCTGACTTGATAGCGACGCATTTCAAGCTGTCTATCGAAGGGGTTATTCACTCCTGTCAAGCCCTGCTCATCTTCGGACCGATCATCGCGTACTTCATTACCAAGCGCGTCTGCATCGGCCTGCAGAAGAAGGATCGCGAGATTGCGCTCCACGGCTACGAGTCCGGTCGGATCGTGCGCTTGCCACACGGAGAATACATCGAAGTTCACGAGCAGCTTGATGAGTACGAGCGTTGGAAGCTCGTCAACTACACCGACTACAAGCCGCTCCAGATCACGCCAAATGCCGATGGAAAGATCTCCAACGGCCAGCGGTTGCGAGCAGCTGTCTCTCAGTGGTTCTTCGAAGACCGCATCGCTCCTGTTTCACAGCGCGAAATCGAACAGTCGAAGGATGAGCACCACTAGCTCATTCCGCACTATGTAACAGTAGGCCCTGACAGACACCGTCTGTCGGGGCCCACTGTCGTTAACAGACGCAAGAAAGCCGCATGCGTAGCCGTGCGCGGCCTTCAACGCTGCAGCCAGCCGGGAACGATCAAGCACAGCGTCACCGAACCGGTCCAACGACAGAGCATCTACCCACGAAAGTCGTGAGCGTACTATCGCGTCATGATGATAACCTGCTCACCACACCGTCATTGCCTCGCTCGATAGCGCCGCTCTCGAATGCCGCACGTGAAGCCAATTGGGCTCCGTGCTGGGGCCTTTTATTGCCATCGTGCATAGCGATCGGTAACGCCGCAATTCGTCCACCCACCGGTAACGGTACCGAGACAGCGCTATTCGTTTGTCGTCGATAACGAACATTTCGAGCACACGAATTTGCAGCTCAGGAACCACGACTTTGACCGTGGGCTGACTTGGTCGGGTGAAATCGACCCGAAGGTGGCCGTGGGGTCTACTTCTGGGATCCATCCAAGCACCGACTTCGACTCACTACCGGGGCCGCTTCTGACGAAGGCACGAAGGCACGAAGCGTTGTGCCTACATCGGAGCACAGCTCGCTGCAGCTGAATCAAGAGAGCAACCCTGGCAGGCGGTAGCCCCTTTAGGTTTGTTACTGACGCGAGTAGACCTACGCCCTCTGCTGGAACGCAACGGTCTCTGGCAACTTTTCTACTCGAAAACGCGCTTAAGAAAGTCAGCCGTCGAGCGGTAGCCGATACGCTCGAAGAAATCTGCCGAGCCGCGACTGGGAACCGTGAGCTGACGCACGCCGCGCTCGAGACATACCGCCTCGACCGCCTCAACTAGACGCGTGCCGATGCCGGAACTCTGCACCGTGCTGTCGACTACAAGCTCCTGCAGCTGGGCCGAACTTCCATTGGTATGGAGAAGGTGGGCAATGGTTGCGAAGGCGTATCCAACTACCCCAGCTTCAGGCTGCTCCGCGACCAACATGAGGGTGGTCGCCTTGTCATCGACAGCATGCTCGAAAGTGGCGCCAAATGCCGCACGATCGGGCGCGTATTCAGTGCCCAACTGCTTGAGCAACTCAAAGACTGAGCCCGCGTCTGCAGCTGTAGCGGAACGAATCTGCACGGACTTAGCGTGCGAAGTAACCGCGGTAGTACTCATACGTCCACCCTACGAGGCTAACGATGAGCAGGCCGAGGCCAATGAAAGCGATCCAGAAACCGATTGCAACTCCGAGGAAAATCAACGATGTAGCGCCGGCAAGAATGATCGGCCACCAGCTCCACGGGCTGAAATGACCTTGTTCGGCATCACCGTCTTCGATGTTGGCGTCGGCACGATCTTCTGCGAGCTCGGCACCTTGTGCGCTGTGTACCTTACCGAGGTAGAACGCGATGAGGGCCCAAAGCAACCCGCTGAGGAGCAGCGCAATGGTTCCCGCCCATTCAACGCGCTGATGTGCTTGGTCGAGAAGCGACCACACTGTGTAGAGGCCGGAGAGGAAGAGGAAGAATACGGTAAGTATCCAATAGAGCTTGACGTTCGCATTCATGGACTACTTCACCTTCTCATCTGCGAGATCATAAACGGGTGCCTCCGGGGCATCCTTGCCTGGGCCGATGCCCACGGGAATTCCCGCCTCGGGATGGTTCAAGTCGAAGGCAGGAGATTCTGAACGGATACGCGGAATCGACGTGAAGTTGTGGCGCGGCGGCGGGCAGCTTGTAGCCCACTCCAGCGAGCGTCCATAGCCCCAAGGGTCATCAACGGTCACCTTCGGTGCCTTGCGCGCCGTGACGTACACGTTGTACAGGAACGGAATCATCGATACCGCCAAGATGAAGGCACCAATTGTAGATACCTGGTTCATCCACGTCACTCCATCTTCTTCGAGATAGGTGCGGTAACGACGGGGCAGAGCGACAACGCCGGCCCAGTGCTGGATAAGGAACGTGGTGTGGAAGCCGATGAAGAGCAACCAGAAGTGGATCTTTCCGAGACGCTCATTGAGCATCTTTCCTGTCCACTTGGGCCACCAGAAGTAGAAGCCGCTGAACATTGCAAAGACGACGGTTCCGAAGACTACGTAGTGGAAGTGAGCCACAACGAAGTAAGTGTCCGAAACATGGAAGTCGAGCGGCGGGCTAGCGAGAATGACACCGGTGAGGCCACCGAACGTGAAAGTGACCAGGAAGCCGAGCGCCCACAACATGGGAGTTTCAAAGGTAATTGAGCCTCGCCACAGAGTACCGACCCAGTTGAAGATCTTCACCCCTGTCGGCACCGCGATCAACATTGTCATGAGCGAGAAGAACGGCAAGAGAACCGAACCCGTCACGTACATGTGGTGTGCCCAGACCGTCACTGACAACGCAGCGATCGAAATCGTCGCGTAGATCAGAGTGGTATAGCCGAAGATCGGCTTGCGGCTAAAGACCGGGAACACCTCGGAGACAATTCCGAAGAACGGAAGCGCGATGATGTAGACCTCGGGGTGTCCGAAGAACCAGAACAGGTGTTGCCAAAGAATCACGCCCCCGTTCGCGGGATCGTATATATGACCACCCGCGACTCGGTCCATGCCGAGACCGAACATGGCTGCAGCAAGAACGGGGAAGGCCATGAGGATCAGCAACGAGGTGACCAACGTGTTCCACGTGAAGATTGGCATGCGGAACATGGTCATTCCCGGCGCACGCATCGTGATGATGGTCGTGATGAAGTTGACCGCACCAAGGATAGTTCCGAAACCGCTCATCGCGAGCCCGAATACCCAGAGGTTTCCACCGATTCCGGGCGAGAACGTGGTGCTGGAGAGCGGTGCGTAGGCGAACCAACCGAACGATGCGGCACCCTGCGGGGTAAGGAAGCCAGCGACCGCGATCAGCGACCCGAAGCTATAGAGCCAGTAAGCGAAAGCGTTCAATCGCGGGAATGCCACGTCTGGTGCACCAATTTGCAGTGGCATCAAAACGTTTGCAAAACCTGCGAATAGCGGCGTCGCGAACATGAGCAACATGATCGTGCCGTGCATCGTGAACAACTGGTTGTACTGCTCACCGGTAGCAACGACAGACAAGCCAGGCTCAAACAACTGAGCCCGGATGACTAACGCCATCACACCACCAAGAAGGAAGTAGAAGAAGGAAGTGATCAGGTACATGTACCCGATGGTTTTGTGGTCAGTCGAGGTGACCCAATTCACCAAGACGTTGCCCTTATGTTCGACGCTCATGAGCCCTATTCCTCGTCGCTACTGCCGTTGCCGGGCAAATTTTGGTTCACGTTGTAATCAAGACCGAGCTGACCCTCGTAGCCTGCTGAGCGCTGGGCTTCGATGTAGTCCTCATACTCCGTCTCGGAGACGACCTTGACCGTGAAGAGCATGAGCGAGTGGTACTCGCCGCAGAGCTCAGCGCACTTACCTTGGTAGGTGCCTTCCTTGGTTGGGATGAAGTACATGTAGTTGCTCTTGCCAGGGATCATGTCCTTCTTGTACAAGAAGTCGACCACCCAGAAGGAATGAATTACGTCACGAGATTCAATCTTGATTTCGACCTTCTTGTCGACAGGCAGAACCAATTGCGGCAATGAATCTACATTGATTGTGCCATCGGGGTTGAAGTCAGCCTGAACGCCGGGGCTATACACGTTGTCGTCTGTGTAGTTGAAATCCCAAGCCCAACGCTTGCCAATGACTTCGATGGAAACGTCGGGGTTAACCTCGACCTTTTCAATCGCTGCCTGGTCACGAGCGGTGAACGCAAAGAAACCGATTACCAGGATCAGCGGCACAACCGTGTAGAAGATCTCGATCGGCATGTTGTAGCGAAGCTGAACCGGGAGTCCGGTCTGGCCCCGACGGCGACGGTACACAACGGCAGCCCAGATGATGAGGCCCCACGTGATGACACCCACGATCAGAAGAACGATCCACGACGTCACCCACAGTCCGATGATGCTACTCGTGTGGTTGGTGGTATCGGGACTACCAGGCAAGTAACCCTGAAGCTGATCTTGGGTACACCCGGCCAACACCAGCGTTGTAACCAGAGCGATGGGGATTGCTGCCCATCGATTTCGGCGGTTGGAGCGCACCTGAGACCTCTCGAAGAACACGGACTAATACCTTTCCAGTCTATATGGAGCTAGCGGGGGTAAGGATTACCGGCTCGCCCCACACAAGCGAAAAGGTGCACCAATTGGGCGCACCTTCTCAAAAAATTGCCGCGAAATTAGTTGAAGCTGTCGCCGCAGGCGCAGCTACCCTCCGCATTCGGGTTGTCGATAGTGAAGCCCTGCTTCTCGATCGTGTCTTCAAAGTCAATGCTCGCGCCATCAAGGTACGGAACACTCATTTTATCGACAACGACCTCGACACCGTCACCGAAGTCACGGCTGACATCGCCATCGAGAGTGCGCTCATCGAAATAGAGCTGGTAAATGAGTCCCGAGCATCCGCCCGGCTGCACAGCCAAACGCAAACGCAGGTCATCACGACCTTCTTGCGACATGAGGCTACGAACCTTGTTCGAGGCAGCCTCCGTGAGCGCGACCCCGTGGGTGGCAGTTTCAACAGCGGATTCAGTCATGCAGCAATTCTACGCCCGACGCTCCAACTTTGCGAGCAGCAACGCCTCCGTGAGGATGGCGCGCTTGAAGACTCCGAGGTGCAGAGACTCGTTGGGGCTATGTGCTCGCGACTCCGGATCTTCCACTCCGGTCACCAGAATTTGCGCTTCGGGGAACACCTCAACGAGATCAGAAATGAACGGAATCGAGCCGCCAATTCCGGTCTCGAGGGGTTCGTTGCCCCACGCCTCCTGCATTGCAGTCTTGACGACTTCAACAGCCCAGCCACTGGTGTCGACCAAGAAAGGGCTGCCGCGATCGACATCCGAGATCTCGAGATGAGCGCCGAAGGGCGCATTCGCCTCAAGATGAGATCGCAGCGCTTCGAATGCGTCATCAGGGTCTTGACCTGGAGCGATTCGCGCGCTGAGCTTCACTGTCACCGCTGGCGATAGCGTATTGGATGCGTTCATGACGCTCGGCGCGTCGATTCCCGTGATCGTTATCGCTGGCTTATCCCATAGGCGGCTGAGCACGCTGCCCGTGCCCACCGAGGAAACACCGTCGAGCAATCCTGCTTCATGTCGAAGCTTCTCTTCGCTGTACTCCGGCGTCTGCCCGTCGCGGCTGGTGAGGCCCTCGACGGCAACCGCGCCATTTTCATCGTGCAGGGTTGCGAGGAGCTTAATCGTCGCGAGCATTGCATCCGGAACCGCTCCCCCGAACATGCCAGAGTGTGACGCGTGGGCGAGTGTCGATACCTTCAACTTGAATGTCACGTTGCCGCGCAATCCAACCGTCAGTGACGGGGTAGTGATATCCCAATTGTCGGAGTCGGCCACGACAATCACGTCGGCAGCAAGCTTCTCGCGGTTCTCGGTGATGAAGTTGGCAAAAGAACGCGAACCGAATTCTTCTTCGCCCTCAAAAAAGGCAACAAGGCCGAGATCGAAATCTTCACCAACGGTCGCGACGAACGCGCGGATTGCAGCAACATGCGCCATGATGCCCGCTTTGTCATCCGCAGCACCCCGACCATAAAGACGGTCGCCTCGCACGGTGGGCTCGAATGGCGGCGAATCCCAATCTGCATCCTGGCCGGGAGGCTGTACGTCATGGTGTGCATAAAGAAGGATCGTTGGCTTCCCGTTTTTGGCCTTGCGCGTCGCCAGAACGGCCGGATGCCCCAGCGTTGTCCCGTCGATCGGCGCCCGAGCAAGTTCGACGCTGTCAAAGACACCGATGCCCTCGATCATCGCTTTGGCCGTCTCGGCGCTGCGGTGAACGTGCTCAGGATCGAAGCCATCCCACGAGACAGAGGGGATACGAACTAGCGTTGACAACTCCGCAATTGTTGCCGGCATCGCGGCATCAACAGCTTCGGAAAGCGAGTCGAGCAAAGGATCAAGAGTGTTCGACGCGGAGGTCGGCTGCGGCGTGTGAGTCATACGGGTAATCTTAGATCGACATCAACGCAAGGAACTCAGTGGCAAAAGCATCTTCGAACGACAAAAACCCAACTCCCGATTCCTCGGCCGACCACGAAAGCGTCACGGGAAAGGGTCGCCCTACCCCGACACGTAAAGAGCGCGAAGCCGCGAATCTGCGCCCGCTCGTTTCCAACGACCGCAAAGAAGCTCGCCGCCAAGCCCGCACCCAAATGCAGGGCGAGCGAGAGCGTGCCCGTGTCGGCATGGCAAATGGCGAAGAAAAGTTTCTGCCTATACGAGACCGTGGGCCGCAGAAGCGCTACGTTCGCGACTACGTTGATGCCCGCTTTAGCGTCGGAGAGCTACTGGTTCCCGCGATGTTTATCGTCATTATCTTGACCGTCATCCCCCAACCAGAGTTGCAGGTCTTCGGACTATTCGCACTGTGGGGATTCTTCTTTATCGCAGCGATTGATGCCATCTTGCTCGGGCTACGTGTTCGCCGCAAGATTGTCGAGAAGTTTGGCGAGTCGCATGCCGAGAAGGTTCGTTGGTACGCAGCGATGCGATCGCTCCAGTTGCGTATTATGCGACTGCCCAAACCGCAGGTAAAGCGCGGACAGTTCCCCCACTAGCTCGCTGCGTCTCGAACTGTGCGATCTCTAAACCGCTCGCTCTGCGCGAAGGATCTGCGCAAGCTTGCGGTTTATCGATCGAGCCCAGAATGGCCCGCGATAGATAAAGCCGGTGTAGCCCTGAACCAGAGTTGCCCCTTCTCGGAGTCGCTGGGCTACGTCGTCAGCAGTCTCCACCCCACCGACGGAGATCACGCAGAACTCGGGCGGAACGACGGCTCGGATGATGCGCAATAGTTCCAACGACCGCGCCGCGACGGGTCTTCCGGACACTCCACCGGCTCCCGCCGCCTCAACAATCTCTGGCGCGGTTGCCAACCCCTCGCGTGAGAGCGTCGTATTTGTCGCGATAATGCCGTCAAGCTCGCCTACCGCTAGTCGAGCGATTGCCTGCGCTTCGTCATCGGAGACGTCTGGCGCAATCTTCACCAATACCGGGGTGTCACCTGCTGCCGCCTTCACTGCGGTGAGCAGCGGCTTCAGCATGTCGATCTCTTGCAATCCACGGAGCCCCGGGGTATTTGGCGAACTCACGTTCACCACGAGGTAGTCGGCGAGAGGAGCAAGCGCGCGAGCGCTCGTCAGATAGTCCGCAACCGCATTCTCGACGGCCACAACGCGGGACTTTCCGATATTGATACCGATCACCGGCCGCTCGCTTCGGCGGCGTGCGCGCTGGATTACCGCAGCCGCTTTTACGGCACCTGCATTGTTGAAACCCATGCGGTTGATGACGCCATGGTCGGCAACCAACCGAAAGAGTCGAGGTTTCGGATTGCCTGGCTGCGGAAGCGCGGTGATCGTTCCGACCTCAACATGGCTGAAACCCAATTGCCACAGTCCTTGGATGCCTACTCCTGATTTATCGAATCCGGCGGCCACGCCGAACGGAGAATCAAAGCTAAGACCCAGCGTCTCGACGCGCAATAGCGGGTCGGGTTCGCGGCGCAACATTCGGCCGATCCCGATCGCGGGAAGCGCTCGAATCACCGAAAACGCCAACGAGTGAGCGAACTCAGGATCTAGTCGCTTGAGAACAGTGCGAAAGAAAAATGGATACATAGGCGACGGTGCTCTCAGCGATAGAAGAAGTGTTCAACAACGTGGTCTGATTAGGAGGTGGTGCCGTGATCCAAACGGAGCTGGGTGATAGCCGAGTCAAAATCGTCAAGTGAGTCGAATGCTTGATAGACGCTGGCAAATCGCAAATACGCGACCTCATCGAGATCTCGCAGCGGCGAAAGAATAGCCAAGCCGATTTCATTTGCGTCGATCTGGGCAGCACCTGTGGCGCGAATTGCCTCTTCAACCTTCTGAGCGAGCACTGCAAGATCCGTGTCGGTAACGGGTCGCCCCTGGCACGCTTTTCGCACACCACTCACGATTTTCTCACGGCTGAAGGACTCAACGACGCCATTGCGTTTGATTACGTTGAGCGACGCAGTTTCGGTGGTCGAGAATCGTCGCCCACACTCGGGGCATTGACGACGACGACGAATCGAAAGACCGTCATCGCTCGTGCGGGAATCGACAACCCTGCTATCGGGATGCCTGCAAAAGGGGCAATACATAGTTTGTCAAGCGTACCCGGTTAGCGATCGGTGAAACGTGCACTCACAGCCGCGCCGTGCGCCGGAAGATCCTCTGCAGCGCTCAGCGCGACGATGTGCGGCTCTAAAGCGCGCAGGGCATCGTGACTGTAGCGAATGACTTGCTGTGGCCTCAGGAACGTGTACGCGCCAAGCCCCGACGAGAAGCGCGACTGACCACCCGTGGGAAGAACATGATTGGAGCCGGCGAGATAGTCGCCGAGACTCACCGGTGACTGAGAACCAAGAAAAATTGCGCCAGCATTGTCAATCATGTCCATGACAGTGCCTGGCTCTTCGCTCTGAATCTCTAGGTGCTCGGGGCCATAGGCGTTGCTCAGAGCGGCCGCGGCGGCCATGTCGCCCACCAGCACAATCGCAGACTGCTGACCAGCGAGCGCAATACCTGCACGCGCTGAATGAGGCGTCGCTGCAAGCTGCTCGGCGAGCTCAATACGCACAGCATCAGCTAGTTCTTCTGAGTCGGTCACCAAAACTGCAGCCGCGAGCTCGTCGTGTTCGGCTTGACTCAACAGGTCGGCAGCGACCAATCGAGGGTTCGCTGCTGCATCCGCAATGATGAGGATTTCGGTTGGCCCGGCCTCGGAGTCGATTCCGACGATACCGCGGACTGCGCGCTTGGCTGCGGCAACATAAACGTTTCCGGGACCGGTGATGATGTCAACAGGATCAAGACCGAGATCGGGAATTCCGTAGGCGAAAGCACCAATGGCGCCGGCGCCTCCCATGGCGTATACCTCGTCAACGCCGAGAAGGCCTGCGGCTCCAAGGATCGTTGGATGCACCGCTCCCCCGAAATTGCGCTGGGGAGGCGAGGCCAGAGCCACCGACGAAACACCGGCGATCTGGGCCGGTACGACATTCATGATCACGCTAGACGGGTAGACGGCTTTGCCGCCAGGAACATAGAGCCCCACTCGGTTGACCGGCTGCCAGCGCTGCACAATCTCCGCGCCATCACCGAGTTGAGTCATCACTGGAGGCGGCACTTGGGCCTTACTCGCCGTACGAACGCGATCGATCGCGAGTTCAAGTGCTTCTCGCACCGCGGGCTCGAGTGCCCGAGTAGCGCGCGTAATCTCATCGGCATGAATACGCACTCGGTCGGGTCGAACCCGGTCAAGCCGCTCCGCTTGGTCAAGAAGTGCTTGTTCGCCTCGCTCCCGCACATCATCGATGAGTTGAATCGCCGCGGCAGAAGCGACGGACACATCCATTTCGGCACGAGGGATGACACGGGATAGCTCAGCACGGCTCAAAGTAGCGGCGCGGAGATCGATTGTATTCAGCGACATGACTCCACCATGTTAGTTCGTTCTGTCTGGGGAATTCTTACGCGCAGCTTAGGCTTGAAATGAGGAGATATGGATAATTCAGCAGCAACAGACGGAACAGACGCTTTCAAGAGCGCATTTAGGCGCCATGCAGCGGGGGTGGCAGTCGTCACTTCGCTAGCGCCCGACGGTCATCCGGTGGGTTTCACCGCCACATCGTTAGCTTCGCTTGCCGCGGTTCCCCCACTGGCCACGTTCAACATGGCTCAGGTTTCGAGCTCGTGGCCCGCCATCACCGTAGGCAACAACGTGGCGATTCACATGTTGGGGCCGCGCAGTCGCCACTTGGCAGAACGCATGGCCGCCGATCACGACCTTCGCTTTGTCGGAGACCACTGGCACGCCGACGAAACGGGACTTCCGCTTCTAGAAGGCGCAACCGCCATCGCGGTCGGGCACATAATTGATGTCCATACTGTGCATAACAATGCCGTAATAGTGGTCCACATCGACCGCGGCATCTTGGGCGATGAAGACGAGGCTCTGCTGTACCACGAGCGTGCCTACATGCGTCCGAGCACCCTCGACGACTAGCCGACGTCGGCCCTAGACTCGGGCGCCGACCAAAACCTCGACCGACCGCCCGCTCAATTGGTTACCCTAGGCAGCCAGGGCCGAGAAGAGTCTTGAGCTCGCCATAGAGATCCGCTGACACTTTAACCCGGTACGGCACTTCGAAAACTCGCGCGATGTCTCCTCGCACAAGCTTCAAACGCACTTCTACGTTGCCAGCATGCCGGATGAGCACATCGCCGAGACCCGACACCACATCGGTTGTGGCTCGTTGATCATTAATCGATACGACGATCGGGCCCGAACCCAGACTGGGGCCTAGCTCTGGCGAGAACATACTGACGGCATGCAGATTCATACCATCGTCACGAGCACTCGCGCGCCCACGAACGACAACGATCGAGTCGTTGACAAGGCCAGGCGCAAACTCTTGATAAGTCTTTCCCAAGAACATGACACTGATCTCGCCGCCGAAGTCCTCGACAGTGACGATTCCGTATTGGTTGCCGCTGTTGCGCGCAACTCGGTGTTGAACGCTCGTGACGAGCCCCGCGATCGATACATGATCGCCATCAGCAACCACGTCTCCCGAAAGCACCTCGGTGATGGTCGCATCCTGATGCTTGGCTAGCTGAATTTCGAGACCGGAGAGTGGATGATCAGAGACGTAGAGGCCCAACATCTCTCGCTCGAAAGCTAGTTTGTCGCGTTTAGACCACTCTGGGCGCTCGGGAACACCGTCTTCTTCTTCGTTGAAGTCGAAGATGCCACCGAATAGATCGACCTGTCCATTTGCTTCGTTGCGTTTGAGGCTAACGGCAGAGTCACACGCATCTTCGTGGATTTCCAGAAGACCGCGCCGGGTCGCACCGAGAGAGTCGAACGCACCAGATTTGATAAGTGATTCGACCGTGCGCTTGTTCGCCACTTGAATGGATACTTTGCGCAAGTAATCGTGGAACGACTCAAAGCGGCCCTGTTCGGTGCGCGCGCGAACGATCTGCTCGACTACCGCTGCACCGACGTTTCGAACAGCTCCAAGGCCGAATCGGATGTCGCCGGAGACGGCGGTGAAGTTAACTGTCGATTCGTTGACATCGGGTGCCAACACTTTGATACCCATGCGACGACACTCGCTCAGATACATTCCGAGTTTGTCTTTTGAGTCGCCGACGCTGGTCAGAAGCGCAGCCATATATTCGGCCGGGTAGTTTGCTTTGAGGTAGGCGGTCCAGTAGCTCAGCACGCCATAGCCAGCGCTGTGCGCCTTGTTGAAGGCGTAGTCGGCGAACGGCATCAGCGTTTCCCACAGCACCTTGACGGCTTCTTTGCTGAAGCCGTTGTCGAGCATGCCGGTCTCGAAGCCGATGAATTGCTTGTCTAGCTCTTCCTTCTTCTTCTTACCCATGGCGCGACGGAGAACGTCTGCTTGCCCGAGCGTGAACCCTGCGACTTTTTGAGCCACTGACATCACTTGCTCTTGGTACACGATCAGACCGAATGTTGTGCCAAGGATGTCTTTGAGGGGCTCTTCAAGCTCGGGGTGGATCGCGTCGATCTCTTCCAAGCCGTTCTTGCGCAGCGCGTATTTGGTGTGCGAGTTCATGCCCATGGGGCCCGGACGATACAGCGCGATGACGGCGGAGATGTCCTCGAAGTTTGTCGGTTTCAACTGCTTCAGGAGGGCACGCATTGGCCCGCCATCAAGCTGGAAAACGCCCAAGGTGTCACCACGGGCGAGTAAGTCATAGGTCGCCTGGTCAGCATCCAGATCGAGGTCCTCGATAACAAGCGGGGTGCCAGTATTCGCCTTGATCATCGTGAGGGCATCTTCGATGACGGTGAGGTTTCGCAACCCCAGGAAGTCCATCTTGATCAGGCCGAGGCTCTCCAGCGGTGGCTGATCGAACTGAGTGATGATGGCGCCGTCATCTTCTCGACGCATAATCGGCAGCACATCGAGAAGTGGCTCAGCAGAGAGAACGACTCCAGCCGCGTGCACACCCCACTGACGCTTCAGACCTTCAAGCCCCACAGCGGTGTCAAAGACCTTGGCTGCTTCAGCATCGGTATCGACGATCCCGCGGATATCAGCCGCCTCTTTGTATCGCGGTGCATCTTTGTTTCGTACATCGTGAAGCGAAATGTCCTTACCCATGATGGCGGGCGGCATCGCCTTCGTGAGCTTCTCCCCCACCGAGTAAGGCATGCCAAGCACTCGAGCCGAGTCCTTGAGGGCTTGCTTTGCCTTGATAGTTCCATACGTGACGATTTGGGCAACGCGGTCGTCACCGTACTTGTCGGTGACATAGCGGATAACTTCGCCCCGTCGCCGATCATCGAAGTCGACATCGACGTCAGGCATCGAGACACGTTCCGGGTTCAAGAACCGCTCAAAGATGAGACCGTGCGCTAGAGGATCGAGTTCAGTGATGCCGACCGCATACGAGGCCATTGAGCCCGCAGCTGAACCACGGCCAGGACCGACACGAATTCCCTGCGCTTTTGCCCACTCAATAAAGTCGGCCACAACGAGGAAGTAGCCGGGGAATCCCATCTGCTGGATTACGTCGACCTCATACTTAGCCTGAGCTAGGTGCGCGTCGGATGGCGCGTCATTGAAGCGTTTGTTCATTCCCCGAGCGACCTCTTTTTCGAACCAGGTCGCTTCAGTTTCCCCTTCAGGGACCGGGAAGCGTGGCATGAGGTCGCGGCCCTCAAAGTTGACTTCGCAACGCTCAGCAATCAGGAGCGTGTTGTCGCACGCCTCAGGATGCTCGCGGAACAACGAGCGCATTTCTGCTGCTGATTTGAGGTAAAACTCGTTCGAGTCGAACTTGAAACGGTTCGGGTCATCGAGGGTTGACGCCGATTGCACGCACAGTAGCGCGGCATGGGCAGTCGCATCGTGGGAGTGCGTGTAGTGCAAGTCGTTCGTCGCCAGGAGAGGCATATCAAGCTCTTTGGCAAGCTTAATGAGATCAAGGATCGTGCGGCGTTCGATATCAATGCCGTGATCCATTATCTCGGCAAAGAAGTTCTCTTTTCCAAAGATGTCTTGGAAGTCGGCTGCCGCTTGGCGTGCCTCGTCATAAAGTCCGAGGCGGAGCTTAGTTTGAACCTCACCACCAACGCACCCAGTGGTCGCAATAATTCCTTTGGAATACTGGCTAAGAAGCTCACGATCCATGCGGGGCTTGAAGTAAAATCCCTCAATTGATGCCTTGGATGACAGGCGAAAGAGGTTGTGCATTCCCTCATTGTTTTGAGAGAGCAATGTCATGTGGGTATACGCACCACTACCACCGACGTCGTCCCGAGTCTGATGGCTGCCGCCCCAGCGCACGCGCGTCTTATCACCGCGTGCGGTGCCGGGGGTTATGTAAGCCTCGGTGCCAATGATCGGCTTAATTCCCCGGGCTGTTGCTGACTGCCAGAAGTCGTAAGCACCGAACATATTGCCGTGGTCAGTGATCGCAATCGCTGGCATACCCTGTTCGACCGCCGCGTCGAGCAGCGGCCCGACGCGCGCTGCACCATCGAGCATCGAATACTCGCTGTGAACGTGCAAGTGCACAAATGAGTCGTTATTAGCAGCCACAGAAACCCCGAATTCTTTCGAAATCCAGCCTAAGCCAGCACCTCAAACAGACTCTAATTGACGCGCCCTAGTCGCCCCGAAGCACCTCAAGTGCAGCCTGAAGGTCAGCCGGATACGGGGACTCAAATAGCACCTGTTCACCGGTTGCAGGATGCGCGAAGCCCAGCTTATGGGCATGCAACCACTGGCGAGTCAGGCCGAGTCTGGCGGAGATCGTGGGATCTGCTCCGTACATGCTGTCACCAACGCACGGATGCCGTTGAGCTGCCATATGCACGCGGATTTGGTGAGTGCGCCCAGTTTCCAACTGGACCTCAACAAGAGCCGCCGAAGGGAAGGCTTCCAGGGTTTCGTAGTGAGTGATTGAGTCCTTGCCACCGGCAACGACCGCAAACTTCCAGCTCGAGCCTGGATGACGACCGATCGGAGCATCGATTGTTCCCGCGAGGGGGTCGGGATGCCCTTGAACAACCGAGTGGTAAACCTTATTTACTTCCCGGTCGTGAAATAGGCGCTTCAGTTCGGTGTAAGCCAACTCTGACTTTGCAACGACCATGAGTCCGCTTGTGCCAGCATCTAAGCGGTGCACGATTCCCGCACGCTCAGCAGCGCCCGACGTGGAAATACGGTAGCCGGCCCCGGCAAGAGCACCGAGAACAGTGACGCCGTCCCAGCCGACCGAGGGGTGGGCCGCCACACCAGCGGGCTTATCCACAACGACGATGTGTTCGTCGTCATAAATGATGCCAAGCGTGTCGAGTACTACCGGAACGATGGTTGGCTCTGTCTTGGAAACCCAAGTAACTTCTAGCCACGCATCAGCGGCGAGTCGGTCAGACTTTCCGACCGCGACGCCATCCATCGTGACGCCGCCGTTTTCCGCTACCTCTGCGGCAAAAGTGCGGGAAAAGCCAAGAAGTTTGGCGAGGGCTGCGTCTACGCGCTGCCCGGCAAGCCCTTCAGGAACCGGCAAACTACGGGTTTCCACTACTGCTCCTTGATTTCGTGCCTAATAACGTTGCAAATGTGTTTGCTTGCCCGGTACGATCCCACACCGTGGTGTTGCGATCGGTGCGCGAACATAGCAAAAGCCGCCAGCAGTGGCGGAGCCGAAGCTCACCGACTGCTGACGGCCTGTGCGAATAACTAGTTTCCGGAGAAACCAGTGAAGCTTGCCGGAGGCTGCTGTGCCGACTGAGGCGCAGCGAAGTCTTCAGGCGTCAAGTGGCCAGAAGGCTGGCCGGCTGAACCAGACTCTTGCTGAGCCGACTCTTGGGTAGGTGCACCGGCCGAAACGAGACTGGCGGAATCGAGTTCGTGTAGTTGACCTTCGATGTAGCTCTTCAGCTTCTCGCGGTACTCACGTTCGAAGTTCTGCAGCGACTCGATGCGGCTTTCAATTGCTTGACGCTCCTGCTCGAGCGAGCCGACGATCGATTCGCGCTCTTTCTCGATGGTGCCAACGATTGCTTCGCGCTCCTTTTCGAGAGTGCCGATTTGCTCACGCTGGCGAGCTTCTGCATCGGCAACGATCTCAGCGGCCGTTGCTTGACCCTCAGCGATCAACGCGTCTCGCTTAGCGATACCTTCGCGTACGTGCTCTTCATGCAGGCGGCGCGCAAGTTGGAGCAAGTTATTGGTGCTGCTGGCATCGTCGAGAGCCGAGGAAACTGGCTCAGGCGCCGGGATGGCGGGCGCCGCGGGCGCCGGGGCGCTCTCGAGCGCTGCTGGCGCGGAGGCTGCAACCGGTGCGGGTGCAGCGGATGCGCTGATCGCCGACTGTTGCAATTCACTCGAACGCGATTCGGCAGCGGTCAAACGCTGACGAAGCTCTTCGTTCTCATTATTGAGACGGCGCAACTCAACGACGACCTCGTCGAGAAAATCGTCGACATCATCTTGGTCGTATCCCTCGCGGAATTTTGTTGATTCAAACCGCTTGTTAACTACATCTTCTGGAGTCAAAGCCATTGCCGCCACCTCTAAAACTTTCTTTCAACGTATACAGAACGTTCAACGTTCGCGTCACATCGTAATGACGAAACCTGATTAGTTGCCGCATGCTCTCCGATAAGAGTACATCGACAGCGGCAAGTTCTAAAAGCCCCGCAAAATGGAGGTTAAAATAATGCACGCAAGCATGACCAACATCCACGACAAATCGAGGGCACCATTGCCGATACGAATTGTTGGAACAACCTTGCGCACCGCCTTGATCGGCGGATCAGTGATCGTGAAGACCACTTCAGAAAGAACCAAGCCGACACCGCTGGGGCGCCACCCTCTGGCGAAGACAACGACGAGATCGAGAATAAATCGAGCCCACATCGCGAGCATAAAGAGGTTGATGGCGTAAATGGCCACCGTGGCGATAATAGAAACCGGATTCACCCTTCTAGGTTACCGGTCAAAATCAGTGACGTTGTGCAGGCTAGTTACTGGCCGAAAAACGATGCGTCAACGTCCGACTCAACCTCAGCCTGTTCTCCACTGACCGCAACGTGTGCTGGAGAGAGAAGGAAGACCTTGCTGGTGACGCGTTCGATCTTTCCGTAGAGCCCCTGTGACAGACCGCTTGCGAAGTCCACCAGGCGGCGGGCATCCGGCTCGCTCATCTGCGAGAGGTTGATGATTACTGGGATGCCCTCGCGGAAGTTCTCAGCGATGAGTTGGGCGTCCTTGTACTGGCGCGGGTGCACCGTCAAAATTTCGTTCATTTCTGCCTCCGCAGTACTGGGCGCAGCGCGACGCAAAGGAGTGACTGGCGCGCGATTGGAACTCGCTGGTGCCTGTGCTGCTGCAACAGGGGCAACCGGCGCAACCGGCCCCTGCTCGTATTCGTAATCTTCGTCGGCGAGGCCGAGGTAGACCATTGTCTTGCGCAGTGGGTTGGCCATAATAATCCTCCGAGTGGTGAAGCTTCTGCTTCGAGATTAACCATGGTCAGGGCGTTTTCCCGTGATTGCCGTGCCAATTCGAAGGTGTGTCGCGCCTTCGGCGATTGCTTCCGCGAAGTCGCCCGACATTCCCATCGAGAGCGCGCCCGCGGTCGGATGCTGCGCCCCTATGCGCTCAGAAAGCGACCTTAGAGCGGCAAACGACGGCCTCGGGTCTTCACCAAGCGGCGCCACCCCCATGAGACCTCTCAGCTCGATTCCCGCGGCCTCGGCCACGCGATCGACGAAACCTTCTAGTTCGCTGGGAAGCACTCCCCCGCGGCCGCCGTCATCAGTGAGATTGACCTGCACAAAAACATCGAGCGGCGTGACCGCGTCATCTGTCGCCAGTGCTGAAATCAGAGAATCACGGTCGACCGAATGGATCGCCTGACAATAAGCACGCACTTGACGTGCTTTCTTGCTCTGCAGCTGTCCCACAAAGCTCCATCGCGCGTCGAGATCAGATAACTCGGCGACCTTGGGCTGAGCCTCTTGATGCCGACTCTCGCCGAATTCCCGAACCCCGAGTGCAAAGAGTTCACGAACCAAACTTGCGGGGTGGAACTTCGTGATGACGATCCTAGAGATCGACGACAGATCGCGGGATGCCGCGCGTGCGGCATCCGCGATCTGTTCGTCGACCTCTGCGAGTCTGTGACCCAACGGTGTGGAGTCAGGCATCACTGCTACTTCAGGAAGTCGGGAACGTCGAGGTCGTTGTCGTTCTCGGCGTCATCATCAAAACTGCGATCGATGGTGGCCGCGGGCACAACAGTTGCTTGCGACTTCCAATCGGTGTCCTTGACGGCAGACTTCTCGGCCGCAGCAATGTGCTCAGCGGGCGCCTCAGGTACGACGTAGTTGGTACGGCGCCCCTCAACGGGCTTCGCTGATGGCTCACCACCATCGAACCCTGCTGCGATAACAGTCACGCGCACTTCGTCACCGAGAGTGTCGTCGATGACAGCACCAAAGATGATGTTGGCTTCTGGATGCACAGCCTCTTGCACGAGTCGAGCCGCGTCATTGATCTCAAAGATTCCGAGATTGGATCCGCCCTGGATCGAGAGCAGCACTCCGTGTGCGCCATCGATACTGGCTTCGAGCAGTGGGGATGCCACAGCAAGTTCTGCCGCTTTTATGGCCCGGTCGGCCCCGCGTGAAGAACCAATTCCCATCAAGGCGGAGCCTGCGCCCTGCATCACGGACTTGACGTCGGCGAAGTCGAGGTTGATAAGGCCCGGGGTCGTGATGAGATCAGTAATGCCTTGGACGCCGGCGAGGAGAACCTGATCAGCGGTCGAAAAGGCTTCGAGCATGCTGATGCCACGGTCGCTGATCTCGAGGAGACGGTCGTTCGGTACGACGATAAGGGTGTCGACCTCGTTCTTGAGAGTCTCAACACCGATCTCAGCTTGCGACGATCGGCGCTTGCCTTCGAAGCCAAAGGGCTTCGTGACAACACCAATTGTGAGGGCTCCGATCGACTTCGCGATCCGGGCAACCACGGGGGCGCCACCGGTGCCGGTTCCGCCGCCTTCTCCCGCAGTGACGAAAACCATGTCGGCGCCAGCAAGCGCTTCTTCGATCTCTTCGGCGTGGTCTTCGGCAGCTCGACGACCGACCTCAGGGTCAGCGCCTGCGCCGAGTCCTCTAGTCAGTTCACGACCGACGTCAAGTTTGACGTCTGCGTCGCTCATTAGCAGTGCTTGGGCGTCGGTATTGATCGCAATAAACTCGACGCCTCGCAGGCCGAGCTCGATCATTCGGTTGACGGCGTTAACTCCGCCACCACCGATGCCGACTACCTTGATCACGGCGAGGTAGTTCTGGTTTGATGTCACGTTCGGCCTCCACTGGAAACTATCAACCTCGACTTGAGGTTTAAAGTTATGCTCAGTATGTATTTCTTTTGTTGAGAGTATGCGGAGACAGCGCAACAGAGAGTCACCGCTCGCCGCGTGTCGGAAAGTGTTCTGGCAATTTACGGGAATCAGAGTCGCGAGATTACTGAGAGCAGTAAATCGGACAGAACTGGTGAACCTGCCATACCGGGCGCCAGAGGAACGAGCCGAGCACTTCCTGCTAACTCGGTCGGAAAATTCCATTGCTGGGAGCTGAAACGTCAAACTCTCCCGCGCTGCCGGCATCCGTGCGTTCGATTAAGCGTGCCAAAAGTGCAGCCTTGCGAGCTGACTCGCTTGCACTGCCCCACACCACCCCTTGACCGACTCCCGAAAGCACAAACGACACATCATCTTTCGTCGTAGCGGATGCGCTCGTAACTCTCACGCGTAAGTCAGCCGGAAGGGTCAGCAGCACTTCGGTAACCGCAGCGAATGCGGAGCTTGACGTATCCGCTCCCCCTACATCGATCAACGGCACGCCAGCAATGCTTTCCGCGGACTCTTGAATAGTGATGCCCGCCGGATCTACCAGACGAAAGACTCCATCGACCTGGATTGCACCAATCGGTTCGCGCTCGACGATGTGAACTAGCAAAGTATCTGGCGGCACGATCTCCGTGACATAACTTCGAATCAAGGGAAAGACTGAGAGTTCTTCGGTAATGACATCGAAATCGAGCAACGCAAGAGGAGTTCCCATTTGCGACTCTAAAGCAGCCTGAATCTCCGCCGGAGCGATGCGGTTCGTGCCGTCTATGACGACTGATCGGAGGGCCAAAATCGGGGAAAAAACAGCAACGGCAATGAGCGCGAGAAGCGACGCCGTAAGGCCCGCGATCGAAAGAAGAACTATTTTGCGATTGCGCGCGCGCCTCGTGAAGCGACGCAACTCTGCGCGCTCCGCACGCTTTCGTGCCCGCGCGGCTTGGCGCAAGCGTTTCTTGGCAAGAGCATCAGGGTTCGGCTCACGACTGCTGCGCAGAGGACGAGCCCTGCGCTCAGCACGCGGTTTTGTGGCAGGGTTTTTCGATTCATGCTGGTCTGCAACGGTCTGCGCTGAAGCGGCGGAGGCGGCTGGTTTCGGTCGAGACGCCCCACTCGACGTAGTCGATTTCGGCGCCGGATTCGGAGTTAATTTCGGACTCGACTCTGCGCGTGTCTTAGCTGTTGGAGTTGCCGTTGACGCTGCTGCACGTTTGCGTCGCGGCGTAGCGCTCTGACCGAGCGACTCGGGAGCCGGCTTATCGAAACCCTCAGGCCTCTTCACTCGGCACCTGATCTGCCCCTGCCGACACCACTCCGGTCGCAACCCCACGGTCTTCTAATGCAGCAACCAGCTGCGGGATAATCCGGTAGACATCTCCACAACTGAGCGTCATCACGATGTCGCCTGGATGCGCGAGCTCCGCCACTCGGTCTGCCGCGCTCTGCCAGTCCGGCTCAAAGTCGACGCGTGTAGCATCCGTGAATTGCGAAGAAACAAGCTCACCGGTGACACCGGGAATAGGATCTTCGCGCGCTCCGAAGACGTCAAGAACGACAGTGTGGTCCGCAAGGCGTTCATACACCTCGGCGAATTCCGTGGCCATATCGCGAGTGCGACTAAACAGATGCGGCTGATGTACGGCGATCAGCTTTCCCCCACCCAAGACACTCCGCGCGCCGCTCAACGCCGCCTCGACCTCGGTAGGGTGATGAGCGTAGTCGTCGTAAACGCTCACGCCATCGACAGTGGCATGCAGTTCGAATCGACGCTGGGTGCCGGCGAAAGTCGACACTGCATCGATCGCACTGCCAAGCTCAAAGCCGAGCCCAACAAGAACAGCGATGGCGCCCGTGGCATTGACAGCATTATGGCGACCAGGAACCGACAATTGCACGCGCTCTTCGCGATCATCTACCACCACGGTGAAAGCGACTGGACCCTCGGTCGTCAGCGAATGCATCCGCACCGTTGCATCGTCAGCTTCTCCGAAGGTAACGACATTCTGGTGCGTCAACCGTTGAGTGACCCGAATTGCGCCAGCGTCATCGCTGGACACGACAACGGCCTCAGAGGCCCGTGACGCGAACTCGACGAAAGCGTCATCAAAGGCCTCGTGCGAGCCATAGTGGTCGAGGTGATCAGCATCGACATTCGTGATCAGCGCAATCGCCGTCGAGTACGCCAAGAACGACCCATCCGACTCATCAGCTTCCACGACAAAGAGATCGTCAGTGCCTGAACCCGAACTTGTGCCAAGGCCCTGGATTACGCCGCCATTGACGAAGCTCGGCGAAGCGCCCAATTCGCGTAAGGCAGTAATAATCATGCCCGTCGACGTCGTCTTGCCATGCGCACCGGCAACAGCTACGAGACGTGTGCCTCCCACTAACCACGCCAGCGCCTGAGAACGGTGCAACACCGGGATACCGCGCGCGACAGCCGCGAGGTACTCGGGATTATCCGGCCAAAGCGCGCCGGTATAGACCAAGGCGTCAGCGTCGCCAAGATGCGCGGCGTCGTGCCCGATGTTGATCGTCGCTCCCGCTGTGCGCAACGCCTCAATGTTCGCGTTAGCTGCCCGATCAGATCCGGTGACCGTGATCCCGGCGTTCAAAAATAACTGTGCGATACCGCTCATTCCTGCGCCGCCAACACCCACGAAATGGGCCGAAGTTAAAGCGCCAGGCAAGGGCATAGTCAGGTCGGGAAAGATCATGATGTCAATGGTAGATCGCGGGCAAGGGCTCGATCGACGAGTTCGAGCATTCGCTCAGTGCCGTCAAGCGCGCCGATCGTCGATGCGCGAGCAGCCATTTCCGCTATGAGGGCCCGTTTACGCAGCATCGGGACCAGTTCGCTACTCACCCATTGACTGGTGAACTGGGCGTCCATGACGAGAACAGCAGCACCCGCGTCTACGGCGGTACGGGCGTTGTATTTCTGTTCGCCATTGCCGACCGGATACGGAACATAAATTGCGGGGATGCCGAGTCCCGTCAATTCGGCGACCGTCGACGTGCCCGCACGCGCGATTGCTAAATCGGCAGAGGCCAACGCGAGTTCCATGCGATCGCAGTACTTCACCACGACATACCCGGGCAAGTTCGGATCTTCGACCACATCGCGATATTCGCCCGTAATGTGGAGCACTTGCCAGCCCGCGCCCAGGATTCGGGTTACCGAACTAGCAACGGTGTCATTCAGTCGTTTGGCTCCCGAAGAACCACCCGTGACGAGGAGGGTTGGCTTCTTAGGGTCAAGCCCAAAAAACGCATCCGCTTCGGCTCGAGCGGCGAAGCGATCAAGCGTTTCGATCTCTGCCCGAAGCGGCATCCCCACGACGACACCACCGCGGATGGGGGTGCGATCAAACGCGGTTCCGACGAACGAAGTGAAGAAGGAACCAAGGCGATTGGCAATACCGGGGCGACTATTCGCTTCATGAATGACGAGAGGAACGCCAGCTTTGCGGGCGCCTAGATATGCCGGCGCCGCGACGTAACCTCCGAAACCAACGACGACGTCTACACCGCGTTGCTCAATGATCTCAGCCACCTGACTGATGGTGTCGCGCAGTCGACGCGGGAATGACAGCGCTGCACGGTTAGGTCTGCGAGGAAAGGGAAGTTTGTCGATCGTCAGCAACTCGAAACCGCGCTCAGGCACCAGTCGGGCCTCGAGCCCTTCAACGGTACCGAGTACGAGAACTTCAGCTTCTGGATCGCGCACCCGAATGCGCTCAGCCACAGCAAGAAGAGGATTCACATGACCAGCTGTTCCTCCGCCAGCAAGCAAATACGTTGTCATCGACGTCCTCGTGCTCGGTCAGCGGCCCGAAGGCGTGAGCGGTCAGCTGCTGATTGGGTTGGTGGCGCAGCCGGTGCCGGTGTCGCAGGGCGAGCCTGGGCTTTATTGCCCGCTCGCGCAAACGACAACACGATGCCGATGGCTAGAAGGGTCGCGATGAGGGCAGAGCCTCCCGTCGAAATGAGAGGTAACGGAACGCCAAGAACGGGAAGGACTCCCAGCACAACCGCAAAGTTTACGAATGCCTGACCCACGGTCCACACCATGACCCCGGCGGTGGCGATTCTCACAAAGCTGTCGTTCGTCGAACGGATGATGCGAATGAAGGCAATCGCCAACACCACAAAAAGTAACAAAACAACGGTCGCACCGATTAGCCCAAGTTCTTCACCAATAATCGCAAAAATATAGTCGTTGTCTGCGTGGGGAAGCCAACCGCGTTTGGCAACCGAGTTGCCCAACCCGGTGCCAAAAATACCGCCGCCCGCGAGAGCCCAGTAGGCGTGATCGATCTGCCAGCACGCATCCTGATAGTCAAGCTCGGTGCAGCCGTTAAGCCAGACGCCGATACGAGAACTTCGAGAACTGCTGGTACTGGCGAAGAGCATCGCCCCGAGCGCTACCGCCAGTACACCGACCGCAAGGAACCGCAGTCTTACCCCGGCAAAGAAGAAGCACCCGAACACGATAAGCAGCATGATGGATGCTGTTCCCAAGTCGTTTCCGATGAGCACAAAGCCGATAGCGGCACCGGCTACCGGTCCAACCGGCAGCAACACCTGTCGCCAATCCGAGAGCACGTGCTGCTTCGTCGAGAGAACCCAGGCGACCCAGACAATTACCGCGACTTTCACGAACTCGGAGGGTTGAGCGGTAAACGAGTTGCCGATCCGAATCCAGTTCTGGTTTCCGCCGTAGCCATAACCGATTCCGGGGATGAAGACGAGGAGCTGAAGAACGGCGCCGAGGATGAGCGCTGGCCACGCCCACCGTTTCCAAAAACCCACAGGCGCTCGTGACGCAAGGAGCATGAGCGGCAGTCCGATCAGTGCGAACATCCCTTGGCGCAAAAACTTTCCGAAGAATCCCTCGTCGGCAGTGAACGACTCGACGGAGGACGACGAAAGCACCATTACTAGGCCGAAGATGACGAGGAAGAGCGTCGTACCGAGGAGAAGAAAAAAGTTGCTCGACTGGGCCGAGAAGATTCGTTTTACCGGAACCCGGGCAGAAACTGGCCCGCCGGTCTGAGGGTTCGCCGACGATCCAGTCTCTGACGCTGCACCGTTCGCGCTGTTAACGGTCTCTGACGAGGCCGGACGAATATACGACGCGGCGGCCGCTAGCGCCCGCGAAGTCCGCGAGGACCGCGATGAATCAGCCTCACTCGGGACATTCGATTTCGGGGGCATCGCGGATTCCGGACGCTGCCCGCGAGATGTGGCGGGTGCAGGGCGACGAGGCTGCGACGGTACCGGGGCCGAACTATTCGGACGTTGGGGTCGCTGTGGGGGCGTCGGCGGTGTCATCGTCGCTCCCTCCTACTCGCTCATGAACTGCGGCCGCGAATTTCTCTCCGCGATCGGCGTAACTGGTGAACTGGTCCATGGACGCCGCTGCTGGCGCCAATAAGACGGTGTCTCCCTCGGTCGCAATTCCGTGCGCTATCTCAACGACGCGCGGCATCACGTGTTCAGTGTCAGTCGAGTCAACCTCGAAGACCGGAATCTGGGGCGCGTGTCGCTCGAATGCGGCACGGATTGCCAGCCTGTCAGCGCCGATGATGACGGCCGCTTTGAGACGCTTAGCGTGCTGCTGCACGAGCGGCGACACGTCCACTCCTTTGAGCAGGCCCCCGACCACCCAAACGACCGGGTCAACCGCAGAAAGTGATGCGCTGGCAGCGTGAACATTGGTGGCCTTGGAGTCATCAATCCACGACACTCCCCCGGTCGCGAGTACCAGCTGGTTGCGGTGCGCATCTACTTCGAAAGTGGCAACTCCCGCGCGTAGGGCATCGATGCTGACTCCCGCTGCCCTAGTTAGTGCACTAGCAGCGAGGATATTTGCCAGCATGTGCGGAGCCGCCAGATTGCGCTGTCGCAGTTCATCGAGGGTAAAGAGCTCGACGGCCACGTTGTGTCGATCTTCGTGGAATGCCCGTTCGGCGAGCAAGTCGCTGACGATGCCGAAGTCGCTCGGCCCTGGACTGTCAAGGCCAAACCCGATCGCGCGGCAGCCATCGACGACCTCTGCTTGTTCCACCATTTCTTGCGTAGCGATCACGGAACGGTTATAGACGGCGGCGATCTTGGTGTTGGCGTACACGGTAGCTTTTGCCTCGGCGTAGGCAGCCCGCGATCCGTGCCAGTCGAGGTGGTCATCAGCGAGGTTAAGGCACACGCTGGCAAGGGGCGAGATCGCGCCAACACCGTGGCGTGGCATTCCATGAAGCTGAAAACTTGAAAGTTCGACGACAAGAAAGTCGAAACCATCCGGGTAACGGATCGCATCCAGAACGGGGATGCCGATGTTGCCGACGGCGCCCGCTCGAAAACCGGCAGTCGAAAGAATATGGGCTGTCAGCTGCGCCGTCGTTGTCTTGCCGTTGGTGCCGGTGATCGCGATCCACTCGGCGGGCGTGCCAGTTTTGTCGCGCAGTCGCCACGCAAGTTCGATCTCCGTCCACAGCGGTACGCCAGCGCGACGACACCACTCCAACAGAGGGTGATCGAGAGGATATCCCGGCGACACGATGACGAGATCGGGTGTGTGGGCGGCGAGGGTCGATAGTTGGTCTTCAGCGGAGCCCCCCAAAGCGAGGGTTGCGCCGATGACTTCTGCCATCTCTACGCGGTTATCGGATGCCGCATCAGCAATAACGAGTACATGCGCCTTGAGCTCGGTGAGAGTGTCTGCCGCCGAGAATCCGGTTGCCCCGAGACCCAGTACTGCGACCGCGAGCTCGTTCCATTTCGAATTCCAACTGGTGAGTTCGTTGAGGTCACGCACAGCTACTGGTTAATCCATTCGAGGTAAAAGGTTCCGACTCCGGCCGCAACGAAAAGCGCTGCGATCAGCCAGAAGCGCACGACTACCGTGACTTCTGCCCATCCTTTGAGCTCGAAATGATGATGCAGCGGGCTCATCAGGAAGATGCGTTTGCCGCCGGTGATTTTGAAGTAGGCACGCTGCAGGATTACCGAACCGGTGACGATGAGGAAAAGTCCGCCAATGAGGACGAGCAGCAGTTCAGTGCGACTCATAATCGCAAGCGCTGCAAGAGCACCACCGAGCCCCAGCGAACCGGTGTCGCCCATAAATACTTGAGCGGGCGACGTGTTCCACCACAGGAAACCGATGAGGGCCCCGGCTATTGCCGCGGCAATGATTGCAAGATCGAGAGGGTCGCGGACTTCGTAGCACTTGTACAACACTTCACGGTCGATGCCGGGGTTACTGCACGACTGGTTGTTCTGCCAGAAGCCAATGAAGATGTAGGAAGAGATTGCGAAGATTGCGGAGCCAGTAGCTAGGCCATCGAGTCCGTCGGCCACGTTGACACCGTTCGAGGTGCTCACGATGATGAGCGTCACCCAAATGGCAAACAGAATTGCACCGACAACCACACCGAATGTCGCTAGGTCAAGCCAACTGATGTCACGGAGTCCCGAAATCTTCGACGATGCCGGAGTGAGTCCACCGGGGTCGGGAAAGTTCAAGGCAAGGGCGGCGAAACCCGCGGCCACAATGACCTGCCCGGCGATCTTCGACCAACCGCCGAGGCCAAGACTGCGCTGTTTTCGCGTCTTCATATAGTCGTCGATAAAGCCGATAATGCCCAGACCAACCATGAGGTAGATCACGAGCAAACCCGAGAGGGTTACCGCTTCACGAGCAACCCAGTGCCCGACGAAATAGCCCATCGTCGAACCCAAAATGAATACGATTCCGCCCATCGTGGGCGTTCCGCGCTTGGTGTGATGGCTCTCAGGTCCGTCATCCCGGATGAACTGGCCCCACTTCAAACGCACAAAAAGCTTGATGAAAAGTGGAGTGAGCAGGAGAGTGAAGACGAGGGAGAATCCCGCCGCAATAAGAAGCGCGATCATGCGGTGACTCCCGCAATTCGGTCACCTAGGTGGCGAAGGCCCGCAGAGTTCGACGATTTCACTAACACGACATCACCCTCTCGCAGTTCCTCACGGAGCACAGCGTATGCCTCTTCGATGTTATCTACGAGGACCGACTCTCCGTCCCACGAACCTTCGAGACCGGCGGCATTGTGAATGTGACGGGCGGCGTGCCCAACGACAATGAGCTTCTGCACGTTCAAGCGCACGATGAGACGGCCGATTCGGTCGTGCTCTTCATTGGCGTAATCCCCCAGTTCGGCGATTTCACCTAGCACCGCGACGGAGCGGTTCTTTGGGCCAACCACTTGAACAAGAGTCTTGAGCGCCGCAGCCATGGAATCAGGGCTGGCGTTGTACGCGTCATTAATTACCGTGATGCCTCCGGGGCCGGCCAGTAGCTCCATTCGCCAGCGTTCGGCGCGCTCAATGGACTCAAGCGCTGTCGCTGAGCGTTGAGGATCGATGCCGAGCGCACGAGCGGCCACAATCGCGGCAAGAGCGTTAGTGACGTGGTGTTCGCCGAGAATCCGCAGTTGCACGGGGATGGTGCGGTCATCGAAATGAAGTGTGAACGCGGTTCCGCGCGCAGTGGCCTCAATATCGTCCGCCCACAGATCGGCGTGGGAATCGAGGCCGAATGAGCTGACCGTAGCGTTGGTCTGTGTGGCCATTGCTTTGACCCGCCCGTCGTCAAAATTGAGCACAGCAGTCGCTTGCGATGGCAGAGCGGTCACCATTTCAGATTTGGCGCGCGCAGTAACCGAGGCGTCGCCAAACTTGCCGATATGAGCGAGACCAACCATGAGCACAATTCCCACGTCGGGCATCACGATCGACTGCAGTCTGGTTATGTCGCCGACACCGTCGGCGCCCATCTCTACAACGAGAAACTTCGACTCCTCGGTAACACCAAGCATCGTTATCGGGGCCCCGACGTCATTATTGAACGAGCCCTGGGGTGCGACAGTCTCCCCTTCACGTTCGAGGATGCTCCGCAGCATGTTCTTCGTTGTGGTCTTGCCATTTGATCCGGTCACCGCGACAACCTTGAGTTGACCGCCCTCCCGCACTCGAGCAACGACGGTGCGCGCTAGAGCGTGGAGCGCCTGGACCCCGTTGCTCACCACAATTTGTGCGACATCCAGTTCAAGCGGTCGTTCAACGATAACGAGGGCGGCCCCATTCGCGACGGCACTCTCCGCAAAGAGATGGCCGTCGGTCGCCTCTCCGCGCAGGGCAAAGAAGATCGATCCCGCTGTGCTTAGTCGAGAATCAGTTTGTACGGCAACGGCAGGCAAACAAAGTTCACCTTTCGTGGCGCCAACAAGCTTCCCGCCGACGGCGGTAGCGATCTCGGCGATACTCAGTTCGATCACGTGGTGTGCTCCAAATTGGATGAACGCTGAAAAAAATTACCAGCGAAGCGGCAAATCCGGTCCTGACGTACCTATGGAGTAACTCGGTAGGTGGTCAGCGTCTGGGCCATAATGTCGCGGAATGTCGAGGCGATCGCGCCCGAATATATGGTATCTGGGATACCGGCGGTTGCGATCACCACATATTCAGGGTTGTCGGCAGGCGCAATTCCTGCATAGGAAATAACGACTTTATCGCCATAGCCGCCGTTTTCTGCAACCTGAGCAGTTCCACTCTTGACCGCGACGCGATAACCGGGAATTTGGAGGTTCGGCGCCGAACCACTGGAGCTGTACACCATCTCCATCATCTGCAAAGTCTGCTCGGACGCCTCTTTCGAGATAACCTGCGTGCCTTCGGTAGAGGGGACGTCCGTGACCGTTCCGTCTGGCCAGTAGCACCCCTCGACTAGAGCGGGTGGAATGCGAACTCCGTCGTTTCCGAGTGCCTGATACGCGCTCGCCATTTGGATTGACGTTGCGCTGAGGCCCTGACCAAACTGAACCGCATAGTTTGTGCGCGCATCCCACTGATCTGCGTCGTGGAGTGTTCCGCTCGTCTCGCCGTAGAAGTCGATCCCGGTTTTCTGCCCAAGACCGAATGCTTGCAAGTAATCGTGACGGGCAGAAGCGTTGAGCAAGTCGGTGTACTGCGCGATGGCGGTATTGGATGATTCGACCAGAGCACCCGCGAGGGTTAATCGTTGATCGGCGTGGTAAAACGAATCACTAATCACTCCGCCGCCATTGGACAGCTGCAGTGCGTACGGTGAAACCACTTGAGTGCGCTGGTTCGCGCTGCCGGAATCGATGAGAGATGCCGCTGTGAGGGCCTTAATCGTTGACCCTGGCTCATAGGGGGTGCTGAAGGCACGGGATCCGAGGTCGCCGACATCCGAGAGGTTGACGTTGTTCGGATCGACGGTGGGCCAGTCGCTGACGGCAAGCAAGTGTCCGTCGCTGACACGCATGACGACACCCGTTGCCCATGTTGCCCCTAATGCCTCGGCGGTCTGCGCCATCCGCTGTTGCACATAGAACTGAAGATCGCGGTCGATCGTCAGCTTCAGCGTTCCGCCGTCTACTTGCTCAAGGAGGTCGACGGAACTTCCGGGCAGAGCCACACCATCTTCACCACGGGCGTAACTCGCTTCACCATCTTGGCTAGCAAGGCATTCGTCTTCAGAAAGTTCGATGCCCGCTTGGGGGCCATCCGTACCGATAAATCCGACAAGGTTTCCGGCAATCTCGCCATTGGGGTAGCTGCGTTCTGGGCGAAGTTCGTAATAGAGCCAGGCGATGTCTAGCTTCAGAACAGTCTGGTAGTCCTCGAGGGTTATCCCCTTGGCTAAGTACTCAAAATCTGATTCCGGGTTCTCCAAGATCATCGAGAGCATGGCGTTCGGATCTCCACCGATAACTTCCGTGATCTTGGTGAGGTCCTCGAGGACGACAACGGACGCATTTTCTCGAAGCAGCGTCACGCGCGGAGAAATAACAATATCGAACCGTTCGACGCTATCCGCGAGAACCGCGCCTCGTGTGTCGACGATGTCGCCGCGGGTGCCGTACGTCACTTGAGTGAGAGTGCGCTTGGTATCGGCCTCGGCCGTGAGCGCTTCAGCTTGCACCACTTGCAGGTCGATAAGGCGAACGATGAATACTGCCGTCAACGCCAGAATGGTGAACACCACGAAGGCGACCCTGGCGCGGGTAGAGCGTGGCTTCATCGGTTCTCCCCTTGGTAGCTCAGTTCAATCATCGCGTCACAGGCGCGGGAATTGCGTTATTCGCTACCTCTGGCGCGGCGGTCGACGCAGAAACACTCGTCTCAGTGCCGGCGGATGCTGCGGTCGCGGCGGCAGCGGTGGCTGCCGCTTCTTGAGCTGCGGCAGCTTCCGCGCTGACGAGCGGCATGCCCGTCAGAAGCGTGTTTCCGACCAGACCACATACCCCACCGCAACCGGTCGGATCTGCACTGCCAGGAAGCTGAAAGACTGAGCCATCGGCCACGTTGAGAGAATAAGGGCTGGAATTGGGCACCATACCGAACCCTGCGGCCTGCGTGGCGAGGTTTTGAGACGACGACTGCAGTGCGAGCGACTCGAGTAGATTCTGCTCGGTGCGGTTCAAGAGCTTCTGTTCGCCTTGCAAAGAATCGATCTGGTACGCGCCCTGAGTGACCACAATGCTCAGTAGTAGCTGCGCTGCCAGAATGACAAACATGCTCGCCACAGTAACGACGGCATAGAGCGCCTTCGGACGAGCCTTTCGCTGTGCTCGTGTCGTGACGATCTCGATATGAGACGGTCGCTGTGCCGGAGTTTGCAGCGGCTGTGGCTGCGCATAAGCGAGGTTAGTGCTCATGAGATGACTCGCATTCGTTCAATTGCTCGCAGCCGGACGGGCTTGGCGCGGGGGTTGGTTAGTTGTTCTGCATCGCTTGCTTGCTCAGAGCCTCGAACGAGTAGTTTCAGCTCGGGCTTGTGTTCGGGAAGCTCCACGGGGAGCCCTGCCGGAGCAGTCGATCGTGACCGGCGCTGCAATTCGCGTTTGACGATGCGATCTTCCAGAGATTGGTAGGCCAGAACGACCATTCGTCCACCGACCTCCAAAGAGTTGATCGCAGCCGGGATCGCACGCTCGAGAACCGCAAGCTCTTGGTTCACTTCGATACGAAGTGCTTGAAAAACGCGCTTTGCTGGGTGGCCAGCTCGTTGAGCCGCCGCCGGTGTCGCCGCGATGATCAGTTCGACCAACTGCGCCGAGGTCGTCAGGGGCTGCTGTTCACGAAACTGCACGATGCGACTGGCGAATCGTGGCGCCAACTTCTCATCCCCGTAGGCATAAAAGATGCGGCGCAGTTCTAGTTCGCTATAGGTAGCGAGGATGTGCTCGGCAGTGACAGGAGTCGAGGCATCCATCCGCATATCTAGTGGAGCGTTTTGAGAATAGGAGAATCCGCGCTCAACGCGGTCGAGCTGGAGGGAAGAAACACCGAGATCGAAGAAGATTCCCTGAGCGTTCGGGAAGCCCAGCGAAGCGAGCGCTTTCGGAATTTCATCATAAACAGCATGAACAAAGTGCGTGCGGCTAGCGAAAGACTCAAGCCGGCGTCGAGCGATAGCAAGAGCGTCCTCGTCTCTGTCAATCCCCACGAGAGTGAGGTCGGGGAACCGCTGAAGAAATGCCTCAGCGTGGCCAGCCATGCCGAGCGTGCCGTCAACGAGAACGGCTCCAGGGGCATTGAGCGCTGGAGCGAGCAGTTCGATCGAACGCTCCAGGAGCACTGGGGTGTGGATGGTGTTGTCAGCCATGATGTTAGGGGCTAGTTCTCGGATGCTGATCCCCATCCGATGCGACCTGATATCGGGGAAGAAAATCAGGGCGTTCGGCTGGGAGTCAGCGTCGAAGAGCTAGAAGAGTCCCGGAATCACCTCCTCCGTGGTGTTGATGTAGTCGGCCTCGCTGGCCGCGTAGTAGTTGTTCCAAGCTTCGGTGTCCCAGATTTCAGCGCGATTTCCCGCACCGATGACGGTGAGGTCTCGCCCTAGTCCGGCGTACTCGCGCAGCCCGGCAGGAATAGTGACCCGGTGCTGCTTGTCTGGCGTCTCTTGGTTCGCCCCTGAGAGGAACAGACGGAGAAAGTCGCGCCCCTGCTTGCTTGTTACCGGCGCCTTGCGAATCGCTTCGTGCATGACTTCGAACTCGCGTTGGCTGAACACATAGAGGCACCGCTCCTGGCCACGAGTGACGACAACGCCGGAAGCGAGTTCCTCACGGAACTTTGCCGGAAGGATGATGCGTCCCTTGTCGTCGAGCTTGGGGGCGTAGGTGCCGAGAAACATGGCGCCCTCCCCTCATTCTCCGGCCCGGATTCTGGTTACCTCCACTTTACTCCACTTTCAACCACATATCTAAGGTTTACGAGCATTTATTTTCAGAATCAACAAAAAAGCCCAATAAACATAAGAGAAAATGGGGTGGAGGAAAATGGAGTGAAATCCCAATTTTGGGACCAGATCACCCCGTTTAGGGCACAAAAAAAGGACCAGCCCGAAGGCTGGTCCTAAAAGTGGAGGAAGTTGAGGTTTATCCGCGGCCGTCCTGGCGGCGATCCCAACGATCGTTAATGGTGTCCATGAATGATGGGCCACGCTTGCCTGATCGCGAAGATGAAGCGGCCGGAGCTGCTGCGTCTTCGACCGAACCAATCGCGCGCGAAGGAGACACGAACAACAGCACGCCAACGAACATCACGACGAAACCGAGCACACCTATAAGGGGCTGTTGGATGATGACACCCGTGAGAAGCGCGATGATGCCTGCCACTGCGACGAGAACACCAACAACCATCATTCGATAGTTGGGCTTGCCCCGATGAGGGTTGACGGTACTGACGAAATCGGCATCGTTTTGATAGAGACTGCGCTCCATCTCATCGAGGGCCCGCTGCTCTTGCTCTGAAAGCGGCATTTCGTTCCCCTCTCCTTGGGATTCACGGCTATTACTCCATAGTACGCCCCGTTTCAGTCGCTAGGGTAGACGAGTGCCTGAGAGTAACCAGTTAGTTGACCTTGTCCAGCAGAATATCGACGATTTTCTCGCCGAAAAGCGCGCTGAGCTGAACGCCATCGCGCCCGAGCTAGCTGCCCTCGTGGATGTCGGCGGTGCGCTTCTTTCAGGCGGAAAGCGATTCCGCGCCCTGTTTTGCTACTGGGGCTGGCAGTCTGTCGCCGGAATACCGTCGTCAGAGAACCCCCTCAATGACGATGCCGTCGCTCGCGAGTTGCCAGGCGTTCTCATGTCAGCATCAGCCTTGGAACTTTTTCACGCCGCGGCTCTCGTCCACGACGACATAATGGATCGCTCGGATACTCGCCGCGGCGCTCCCGCCGCACACCGTCGATTCGAACAGATGCACGTAGACGGAAACTGGGCTGGCAATGCTGAGGCTTATGGCGAATCGGCGGCATTATTACTCGGCGATCTCCTCCTGGGCTGGAGTGATGAACTACTTGGTCGTGGCATAGCGCTACTCCCCCGCCCGGCAGCGCTTGCCGCCCGAAAAGAGTTCATGACGATGCGCACGGAGGTCATGGCCGGTCAGTTTCTGGATATTCACGACGAGAGCGCTTGGGCAAGCTACCCAGAGTCAGAAGCGCTCGACCGCGCCCAGCGCGTGCTTATTTACAAGTCAGCGAAATACAGCGTCGAAGCACCTCTCGCCTTGGGTGCGAGCCTTGGCGCCGGCAGCGACGATCAAATCGCCGCGTTGCGCGCGTTTGGGCTTCCGTTAGGCGTCGCCTTCCAGCTGCGCGACGACATCTTGGGCGTATTTGGCGATCCAGAACTAACGGGAAAGCCGGCCGGAGATGATCTGCGCGAAGGCAAACGCACCGCGATCATCGCAATTGCGCGCCAGAAACTCTCGACTAGCGCGAACTCGATTCTGGATGAACTGCTCGGAGATCCTGACCTGACGACAGATCAGGTCGACATGCTTCGCTCTACTTTGCAAGACTCTGGCGCAGTGGATCAGATCGAGAAGGTTATCGCCCGCAATCTGGAACGTGCGTGTGAGGCGGTCGAAAACTCGAATCTCGCGGCGACCGCACGAGCACGACTTCTCGAACTGGCAACCGCGGCCACTACTCGAACTTCATAGACGCGGAGGGCACCGTCTAGAAGGCTGTGGTGCAGGCGAAAAGAAGGCTAGAAGCCAAGCGCCTGAGCCACGCGACGCACTTCGGCTTTTCTACCGGCGCGCAAAGCATCAACCGGCGAGACGCCCAAACTCGGCTCGCTGTTGAGCAGCCAGCGCATCGCCTCTTCGGAGCTAAAGCCAGCATCACCGAGAACGATGACGGTGCCTCTGAGCTCTCGAAGCGGTGCGCCATCGACGATGAACGCATCAGGCACCTGCCAAACGCCGTCTACTTTGCTTGCCAGGAGAGCGCCCTCTTCGATGAGACGGCGAACTTGGCTGACCTTCAGTCCGAGCAGCTCGGTGAGGTCAGGAACGGTGAGCCAATTTGTGGCGGGTGATTCAGTCACCCCTTAAGAGTGCCACGCTCTGTAGCCGAAACCTGACAGTTCGCACCGCATACGCAGAAATTTCACGAGTCGACTCAAGTCACATCAGTCACATTAGTCACACCAGCCCCACTGATTGACACGAGACTCCTTCTGTGACAGATTTGACCGGTGATCTAGGTGATTACACACACACCTTCTCGGGGCCGGGAGAGGAAGAAAATATGACAAATTTCACAATGGACGACACGGACAGTGTCGCCAACACCGTATTTGCTGGGCTAGTTCCAGTAGCAGCAAACGCTGGAGAGCGCGCACGTCGCGTCGCGAATCAGCGAGCTCGCGCGAATCGCAGCATCATGAGCACCGTTCCCGTGATCCTTGTAGGAACATTGGCTGCCGCCACCTTCAATCTCACCGGACCAGTCGAGCCCGTCAACGCAAAGACTCCCAACGACCCTCGTCTCTCTACCGAGCGCGCTAACAAACCAACAACGCAGACCCTCGCCGCAGCAAGCACATCTGTCGCCACCGTGGTGAGCCCAGCACCTGCCAGCTACACCGTGAGCGCTGGCGACACCGTTAGCGACATTTCGGCTCGCTACGGACTCTCAACGGCATCCGTTCTCGCCCTCAACGGCCTGAGCTGGTCGTCAATGATCTTTCCTGGGCAAGAACTCAAACTCACCAAGGGCACCGCAGCGCCATTGCCCAGCGTGAGTCACACCAAGACCACAAACGGTCAGTACACAATCGTCGCTGGTGACACAGTCAGCGGAATCGCCAACAAATTCGGCGTGTCGACTATCTCAGTGATGTCAGCGAACGGCCTTGGCTGGTCGAGCATCATCTACCCTGGTCAAACAATCGTTATTCCCGGCAACCTGAGCGCGCCGTCCGAAGATACTCAAGAGTATGACTTCGCGAGTGACGACATTGCTGGTGAAACTCCGGATGCTGGCACTGCCGAATCGACTAACGACGCCGAGACAACCGCCCCGGCGCCAGTCGAAGCTGAAATTGCTCCCGTTGACATTGCGCCCGTCGAAGTTGCGCCCGCGCCCGTCGTCTCCGCACCTGTCGTCTCTGCGCCGGCACCCGCCCCCGTTCCTGCGCCCGTAGCGGGCAGCAGTTATCTCGTAGTCTCCGGCGACACTATCTCGGGCATCGCCAAACGCCTCGGGGTCACAACGCAAGCGCTCCTCACCGCCAATGGCCTGAGCCAATCAAGTGTCATCTACATTGGCGACAAGCTCACCGTTCCTTCTACCGGCTCCACACCAGCGAGCAGTGGCGGCACCGTTACCTACCTCACCGCTGAGATGAGAACTAACGCCCTCACAATCATTCAGGTGGGCCGCGAGCTTGGCGTCTCTGACTACGGAATCACCATCGCACTCGCTACAGCGATGCAAGAGTCAAGTCTGCGCAACCTCACCTGGGGCGACCGCGACTCCGTTGGACTGTTTCAGCAACGGCCCAGCTCGGGCTGGGGAACCGTCGCACAGCTCACAACACCAGCACATGCTGCCCGCCTTTTCTACGGCGGGCCCAGCAACCCCAACAAGGGAATTACGCACGGACTGCTCGAAATTTCTGGCTGGTCGAACATGACTCTGACACAAGCTGCTCAGGCCGTTCAAATCTCCGGGCACCCCGATGCATACGCAAAGTGGGAGACTTCTGCACGCTCATGGCTGCAAGAACTCAGCTAACCCGTCGAACAGCCGTGTCTAGCGGCACTCTTGAAGATCTGAACTTTAGACTCGCAGGGTGAGTGCGAACATTACAGATCCGATGATCGGCCGTCTTCTCGACGGTCGGTATCAGATCCGTTCTCGGATCGCCCGCGGTGGCATGGCCACCGTGTACCTCGCGACCGATTTGCGACTCGAACGCAAGGTCGCCATCAAGATAATGCACGGCCACCTTGCCGACGACAGCAAGTTTAAAGAACGGTTCGTTCAAGAAGCTAGATCATCCGCTCGTTTGGCTCATCCCAATGTCGTCAACGTCTTCGATCAAGGTCAAGACAGCGACATGGCATACCTCGTCATGGAGTATTTGCCGGGGATCACACTTCGAGACCTGCTACTCGAGCACCGAATCCTCACCACCGAGCAGACACTTGACATCATGGAGGCGGTACTCGCGGGCCTCGCCGCCGCGCATAAAGCCGGCATCGTTCACCGAGACCTCAAGCCCGAAAACGTTCTGCTCGCAGACGATGGCCGAATCAAAATTGGCGACTTCGGGTTGGCGCGTGCCGCAAGCGCAAACACGGCAACCGGAGCAGCACTACTCGGCACAATCGCCTACCTCTCCCCCGAACTCGTTACCCGCGGCGTAGCTGACACCCGAAGCGACATCTACGCCGTCGGAATCATGATGTACGAAATGCTTGTCGGCGAGCAGCCCTTCAAGGGTGAACAGCCGATGCAAATCGCCTACCAGCACGCCAATGATGCCGTACCGAGCCCAAGTTCTGCCAACCACTTGGTGCCGGCCGAACTCGACGATCTCGTGCTGTGGTCTACGGCCCGCGAACCGGACGACCGCCCGCGAGATGCGCGGGTGCTGCTCGACCAGCTCTACCAAACGCACAGTTCGCTCATGACGGCGCTTCCGCCGACAGCATCCACCGCTGTGCAGCGCACAATGGTCTTACCGACAGCCCCCGCCACAGAAGTATTAGGCTCCACGGCGGATACGCAAATCTTCGGTGCAGAGCTACAGCACGTAGCCGCGCCAGCTCCAACACAGGTCTCCGAGAACACCACAACGCTCTCGACGCGCGCTACGAAACGCAAGTCACGAGGCTGGTGGCTACTCGTTCTAATCGTGCTGCTTGTCGGCGGTGCTGCCGGTGCCGGTTGGTACTTTGGCTCCGGACCGGGTTCTCAAGTGACAATTCCCGAGAGTATTCAGAGCACGACCCCCGAAGAGGCGCGAGCCATCCTGGAAGACTTAGGTCTCACCGTGAGCGACGAACTGGGCGAAACATTCGATCCCGTTGTCGCGGTTGATCTGGTTGCTAATTCAACACCAGAAGTCGGCGCGACAGTGCCGAATGGTTCACCGATCACACTATTGATCTCCCGAGGCCCCCAGCCCTTAGCGGTCCCTGCGTTCGCCGGTATGACTGAGCAGGAAGCTCGCGATGCGATCCAGGCTGTGCCGTTCACGCTTGTAGAACCTGTGATCAAGCAGTTTGACGGGGAGATCGCCGCCGGACTCGTCATTGATGTTCTTGGCTTCGACGAAACTACGTCGATTCTTGGCGCCGAGACCTATGGTGAATTGCAAGATGTTCACCTCATCGTCTCTGCCGGGCCATTGCCCAACGTAGGATGCTCGACCTTCGAACAGGCATCACAAACCCTGGCCGGTGTCGGACTGAGCGCTGAGCGCGGTAGCGAAGTGTTCAACGACTGCCCGGAAGGCACGGTTGTGGGAATCGACCTCGCGGCAGATAGTGACGGCAATGCCCCCACCTTCCGTGAAGGCGATGCCGCAACACTCATCATTTCACGCGGTCCAGATTTGGTGCAGATGCCCGATGTCGTCGGTGACAACATCGCTGCGGCGAAGCGTGAACTTGAAGAAGCAGGATTCGTCGTCACTGTCGATACGTCGATTCAGCAAATCTTCTGGAGCTTCCCACCAGCGCAGGTCACCGATCAAGATCCTGCTGGCGGCGAGATGGTTAAACGAGGATCCGAAGTCACCATCTACGGTTAGCGTCCTGCGTCGGTGCGCTTAGCTTCCTTCGGACGGCCTTCTCACCGAGCGTGAATCAGCGTGAACATACACAAACGCTCGCCAGCGGCTCAAGCACCCAAGAGTGAAGAACTACTGGCGAGCGTTGTGATTGCTCGAAGCAAAGTCGTTTAGAAAGCGCGAAGCTCCTCAGCAACGAGGAACGCCAACTCGAGCGACTGCATGTGGTTGAGACGGGGATCGCAGAGTGACTCGTAACGAGTCGCGAGCGTGGCTTCGTCGATCTGCTCTGACCCACCTAGGCACTCCGTGACATCGTCACCGGTGAGCTCGATGTGGATGCCGCCGGGGTAGGTTCCCGCTGCTCTGTGCGCCTCAAAGAATCCCTTGACCTCATCAACAACGTCATCGAAACGACGCGTCTTGTAGCCAGTGGGCGTAGTAAGACCGTTGCCGTGCATGGGGTCAGAGACCCACAGCGGCGTTGCCTCCATCTCCTTGATGGCTTCAAGCAGGGGTGGAAGAGCATCACGGATTTTGCCAGCACCCATTCGAGTGATGAACGTCAAACGACCAGGCTCACGGTCTGGATCGAGCTTATCGATTAATTGCTTCATCGTCTCAGGAGTGGTCGACGGACCGAGCTTTACGCCGATCGGGTTGCGCACACGCGAGAAGTAGTCGATGTGAGCGCCGTCGAGGTCACGAGTACGCTCACCGATCCACAAGAAGTGCGCGCTCGTGTTGTACGGCGTTCCCGTGCGCGAATCAATTCGCGTCATGGGGCGCTCGTAGTCCATAAGCAAGCCCTCGTGGCTCGAGTAAAACTCGGTGCGCTTGAGCTCATCGAAATCAGCGCCGGCTGCTTCCATGAAGCGAACCGCCTTGTCGATCTCTTTTGCCAGGCTCTCGTACTGGCGATTAGCGGGGTTGGCAGCGAAGCCCTTGTTCCACGAGTGCACCTGACGGAGATCGGCAAAGCCACCCTGCGTGAACGCACGAATGAGGTTCAAAGTGGATGCCGCGGTGTGGTAGCCCTCAACCAGGCGAGCAGGGTCGGCCGTCCGCGACTCCGGTGTGAAGTCGAAGCCATTGACGATGTCACCACGGTAGGCCGGAAGAGTGACATCTCCGCGAGTCTCAAAGTCACTCGAGCGCGGCTTAGCAAACTGGCCAGCCATGCGCCCCATCTTAACGATGGGCTTTGATGCTCCATAAGTGAGAACTACCGCCATCTGCAGAATCGTCTTGACGCGGTCGCTAATCTGTTGGGCCGTAGCGCCAGCAAATGTCTCGGCACAGTCGCCGCCCTGGAGCAAGAATGCTTCACCTTGGGCTGCGCGTGCTAGACGAGTACGGAGACGATCTACTTCGCCCGCGAAGACGAGGGGCGGAAGGGAAGCGATCTTGCTCGACGCTTCTCCGACTGCATCAGCATCCGGCCACTGTGGCTGCTGCTTGATGGGGAGAGTGCGCCAGTTGTCGAGACCAGCAATTACGGCTGGATCAGCGAGCACAACTGGTTCTGACGGGTCGACCACAGGGAGATTCCTTTATACATTTACTACGAAGATGGGCGGGCTTGTGACCCTCTATCAGCCTACCGGCACATCCGAGCCCCAAAGTCACAGTCAACGACGGCCAGCAGCGGGGCGTTCCTTCACCGAAGTGGCATAGACGTCCACATACTCCTGACCGCTAATGCGGTTCAATTCGTACATGATTTCATCGGTGATTGAACGGAGGATGAAGCGGTCGCCCTCCATGCCTTCAAAGCGACTGAAGTCGAGAGGCTCGCCGAACACAATTCCGATGCGGCCCATCCGGGGAATTTTGGTGCCGATGGGCATGACCTTTTCTGTGTCGATCATCGCGACGGGAACGACCGGGACGTGGCCCTCTAAGATCATGCGGGCGACCCCGGTGCGACCGCGGTACATCTTGCCATCGGGGCTTCTCGTGCCCTCGGGGTAAATTCCGAGTACCTCGCCCCTAGCGAGCACCGCTAGGCCTGTATTGAGCGACGCTTCAGAGGCTTTACCTCCGGAACGATCGATCGGCAGCATCCCGGTGCCGTTAAAGAACGCCCGGGAAAAGAAACCCTTGATCCCACGGCCAGTGAAATAGTCACTTTTGGCGAGAAAAAATATGCGGCGGTCCATCACCAGCGGGAGAAATACAGAGTCGATAAACGACAAATGGTTGCTGGCGAGAATCACACCGCCCTTTCGCGGCAGGTTCTCTAGCCCCGACACCCACGGACGAAACACTGTCTTGAGGATCGGGCCGGCGACCAGATTCTTCATAAACCAATAGAACATGGTGCCTCTTTCTCCTGCTCGCGGGAGCTACTACTCTATCGCGCACCGGAACGTACCCCACAAACGGGTGCAAATCTGCTTCCGCGCCAATGCGCGCATGGCTTGGCCCGCTAGACCTAGCTAGAGTGGAGTAGACCACCTTACCGGTGCCAAAGGAGTTGCCGTGAAACAGTTTGATGTACCAGCCATTGTTAAGGCTGACCCGGAAGCGAACGCGACCGATCTGTTAATAGATCGTGTAGCGGCTACGCCAAATAACGCCCTATTTTCACTCCCCACTGCCGATGGCGGCTGGAGCGATGTCACCTCATCTGAGTTCCTAGCTCAAGTGAAAGCAGTTGCTAAGGGCCTTGTTGCCGCTGGCATTCAGCCTGGTGACAAAATCGGGCTCATGTGCAAAACGCGCTATGAGTGGACCCTTATCGACTTCGCGACGTGGTTCGCGGGCGCAGTTCTGGTTCCCATCTACGAGACCAGCTCCCCCAGCCAGATCAACTGGAACCTGATCGACTCTGGGGCCATCGCAATCATCACCGAAACGCCAGATCACTTTGCGCGCTTCGACGAGATACGTGCGGACGTTCCTGCTGTCGTCAACGTCTGGCAAATTGACCTCGGCGACGTCGACAAGCTCGCAGCCTCAGGAAAAGATGTCACCGACGAAGAAATTGAGCGTCGCCGCAACCTCGCAAAGGGTTCCGATCTCGCCACTCTCATTTACACGTCGGGCACCACAGGAAAACCCAAGGGTTGCGTCATCACGCATTCCAACTTCGTCGAGCTGTGCCGCAACTCACAGAAGGCCATCCCTGAAGTTGTGAACCCTAATTCGAGCACACTGCTGTTCATCACTACGGCACACATTTTCGCTCGTTTCATTTCGATTCTGTGCATCCACGGTGGAGTCAAAGTGGGTCACCAGCCCGACACGAAGCTGTTGCTGCCATCGATGGCCTCGTTCAAGCCGACCTTCCTCTTGGCCGTTCCTCGCGTGTTCGAGAAGGTTTACAACTCTTCTGAACAGAAGGCGGAAGCTGGCGGCAAAGGCAAGATCTTCCGCAAAGCCGCTGAAGTCGCGATCGCGCATTCGAAGGCGCTGGATGCCGGTCACGTACCCCTCGGCATGAAGATTCAGTTCGCTATCTTCGACCGCCTCGTGCTGTCGAAGATTCGTGCCGCACTCGGCGGACGTGTGCAATACGCCGTTTCAGGTTCTGCGCCGCTTGGCCTCCGACTTGGACACTTCTATCGCAGCCTGGGGCTGACCATTCTCGAAGGTTACGGCCTCACCGAGACAACAGCCCCCATCTCAGTCAACAAGCCATCGAACTTCAAAATTGGCAAGGTCGGGCCACCGCTTCCCGGTGTCTCGGTACGAATCGCTGAAGACGGCGAAATTCAGGCCAAGGGCGTCTGTGTCTTCGACGGGTACTGGAACAACCCTGAAGCGACGGCCGAAGTCTTCGACGGCGAATGGTTCAAGACCGGCGACATCGGCAAATTTGATGACGAAGGTTACCTTGAGATCACTGGCCGCAAGAAAGAGATCATCGTTACGGCCGGCGGAAAGAACGTAGCTCCGGCGGCACTCGAGGATCCCATCCGCGCAAATCCGATCATTGGGCAAGTGGTTGTCGTTGGCGAGCAGCGCCCGTTCATTTCGGCGCTTGTCACCCTCGATGACGAAATGCTGCCCGTCTGGCTGAACAACAACGGTCTCGATGCAACGTGGACCGTCGAACAAGCAGCCAAACATCCCGCAGTGCTCGCAGAGGTGCAGCGGGCAATCGACGTCGGTAACGCGAAAGTCTCGCGTGCAGAATCGATCCGTAAGTTCCACATTTTGGATTCGGACCTTACCGAAGCCAGCGGCCACTTGACGCCGAAATTGACGATCAAGCGCAACGTCATCCTCGCGGATTTTGCTGACGTAATCGATTCGCTCTACTCGAACTCACCGGCGACCGAAGGAATCTCGCTCAAATAGTCGCTAACGAGGAGCCATGCTCCCCGAGAAGAAACCCCCGCAGCGTGCGAACGCTGCGGGGGTTTCTCGATTCGTCAACGAACAGGGGCGTGATTAGTACCAGGGCGCCTTGCGGATCTCCCGCATGGCTTCGCGCTTGGTATCAGCTTCGAGGCCCTCAATATAGAGATGACCATCGAGGTGATCGGTTTCATGCTGAAGCGCCTGAGCCATCAGCCCATCACCGCTCAACTCCACAGGTTCACCTGCCAAATCGACTCCGGTTACCCGCGCGAACGGGTAACGACGACGCAGAAAGTAGAAGCCGGGGACAGACAGGCAGCCCTCATCCACTAGGTCTGGCTCGCCTGACACCTCAGCCAGTACTGGATTGATGATGTAGCCGACCACACCGTCGATGTTGTAGCTGAAAGCGCGCAGGCCCACACCGATCTGATTTGCGGCCAAACCGGCACGACCAGGCAGCTGCACAGTCTCGATCAAGTCATCGATGAGCAACGTGGCACGCGGGTCACCAACGGTGATCGGGTCGCACGCGGACCGAAGGACGGGATCGCCAAAAAGACGAATCTCACGAACAGCCATAGTTTCAGTCGGTCCGAACCTCGGGAAGGCCGTCCATGACGACGGCAGCAAGTTCGAGCGCGGCATTCTTAGTCAGCTTATTGAGGTCGCGATAGTGCACGACAGAACCAGTTGCGAGGCTCGGGTCATATGGAACCCGAACAATCTCCCGCACGCGAGACTTGAAGTGTGCCTCGATCTCTTCGAGCTTGACCAGATTGGTGCCCTGAGTTGCCGTGTTCAAGGCGACGACAGCGTTCTTGACGAGATCGGCATGACCATTCGATTCAAGCCACGTGAGCGTCTCCGATGCCAGCCGTGCCTCGTCAACGCTGCCGCCAGAAACGATAACGATTGAATCGGCTCGCTGAAGGGTGGCGCGCATCACCGAGTGAACGATGCCAGTACCGCAGTCGGTAATCGCCACTGAATAGAAACGCTCAGCCATATCGGCGACCACATTGTAGTCATTCTCGTCGAAAGCTTCAGAAACGTGCGGGTCAGTGTCCGAGGCAAGCACATCAAGTCGTGTCTCATCGCGGGAGACCACGGTCTGGAATTCACTAAAAGTATGAAGCGACTCTGAGCGCATGACGACATCGCGCACCGTGGCACGAGTCTGCTTGTCGATTCGTTCGGCCAACGTTCCGCGGTCAGGGTTGGCATCGATCGCAATAATTCGGTCTTCGCGAGTATCCGCCAACGCCATCCCCAGAAGCGCGGTGATCGTGGTCTTGCCAACGCCGCCCTTGCGAGTGAGCACCGGAACGAAGCGAGTACCGCCGACAAAAGTTTTCGTGATGCGAGCCTCGAGCGACTTACGTTCACGCACGCGGTACGAATCCCCCATATTGACGAGGTGGAAAGTCACCGCATAAACAAGTTCTTGCACGAACCCTTCCGGTGCGGGCCGACGGTTCTTCTTGCTCTGGTTGATGAGGCGTTCAGCCGTCAGCATTGTTGCTGGCTCCGGTGCGGTACGAACCTCAGTTCGCTGGCGGCCACGGCGAGTCGTAGCGTGATCGACCGGGGGAAGTTCAGGAATCGATGTAGCAACTGACGCAGTCTCGGGCGGCTGCGTGACTACAGATTCCGGCACGAAAGAAATCGTTGTCGTGGCCATTGATGCCGGGTCAACGTGATGCGCGTTCACCGCAACATCATCGATCGCCACCGCGGCTTCGTGCTCTGGCGTCTCGCGCACCTGAGTAGGCAGCGAGAGCGTGAAAGTCAGACTTTCCGTGCTCGGTGTCTCTTCGACCGTCGAATCTTTCGAGTCGTGGTCGGCCATCGAAGTTTTGTCGTCAGCAGACGACTTCACATCGGGTTCATCGCGCTTAATAGCCACTTGTCGATCCCTTTCAGAAAGCAAACACACAACTTTACCGCGTAAACGGCCCAAACGTGACCGCCGCCCTAACAGCGGCCACGTTAGTAGCCAACGAAAACGGGTCTAACTGGGATCGATTTCTACCAAAAGGTCACCAGCATCCACCTGCTGAGTCTTCGGGATTGCAAGCCGTTTGACGGTTCCCGCGACCGAAGCAGTAATCGCTGCTTCCATCTTCATCGCCTCGATCGAGGCAACGGGTTGGCCAACTTCGACCTTCGCGCCTTCCTCAACCTGAAGAGTGACCACGCCGGAGAACGGCGCTGCAACATGGCCAGGCTTAGAGGTATCCGCCTTTTCTGCTGCCATCGTGTCGACCTTGATGCTGAGATCGCGAACGAAGACCGGACGCAGCTGGCCGTTAAGCGTGGCCATAACGGTGCGCATCCCCTTTTCGTCAGCTTCACCAATCGCCTCAAGCCCAACGAAAAGCTGAACACCCTTGGCGATCTCGACCACGTGTTCATGCCCCTGCTGCAATCCGTACAGATAATCGGTACTGGCGAGCGGGGAAAGGTCGCCGTAGGTCTCACGAGCTTTTTCGAAGATCTGAGTCGGACCGGCGAACAGGAGCCGGTTAAGAGCAGAACGGCGATCACTGGCGTCACCGTCAAGCGCAGCCTGATCCTCCTTGCTTACCTCTTCGACACCGATCTTGACGTTACGACCCTTGAGCACCTTGGAGCGGAACGGCTCTGGCCAGCCACCAGGAAGTTCTCCCAACTCCCCCGCCATAAAGCCGATAACCGAATCAGGAATGTCGTACTTGTCAGGATTCTCTTCAAAATCGGCGGGATCAGCGTTAGCCGCAGCCAAAGCGAGCGCGAGATCGCCAACGACCTTCGACGACGGCGTGACCTTAGGCGGCCGACCGAGCATCTTGTTTGCCGCAGCATAGAGATTCTCGATGGTCTCAAAGTGATCTGCGAGACCCAACGCGATCGCCTGTTGGCGAAGGTTCGACAACTGGCCACCCGGGATTTCGTGGTGGTAGACACGCCCCGTAGGCCCAGGAAGCCCTGACTCGAATGGCGCGTACGTGTGACGTACGGCCTCCCAGTACGGTTCTAGATTCGACACCGCGTCGAGCGAAATTCCAGTATCTCGTGATGTGTGCGCGAGAGCCGCGACCAGCGCTGACATCGACGGCTGGCTTGTTGTTCCTGCCATCGGAGCGCTCGCGACATCCACAGCATCCGCACCGGCACGCGATGCGGCAAGCAACGTCGCCAGTTGACCACCAGCAGTGTCGTGGGTGTGGACGTGCACTGGAGCATCAAAACGCTCGCGCAGAGCCGTCACGAGCGTCTCAGCGGCTTCAGCACGCAACAGACCAGCCATGTCCTTGATGGCCAGCACATGGGCGCCGCTTTCGATGATCTGGTCGGCGAGCCTCAAGTAGTAGTCGAGCGTGTACAAATCTTCCGCCGGATCAAGCAAGTCGCCCGTGTAGCAGAGTGCAACCTCAGCAACAGCCGTTCCCGTGTTGAGAACAGCATCGATAGCGGGACGCATCTGCGACACGTCATTGAGCGCGTCGAAGATGCGGAAAATATCTACGCCGGTATCTGTGGCCTCACGAACAAAAGCATCCGTGACCTCGGTCGGATACGGCGTGTAGCCGACAGTGTTTCGACCACGAAGAAGCATTTGGATGGCCACGTTGGGCAGCGCTTCGCGCATCGACGCGAGGCGCTCCCACGGATCTTCAGCCAAGAAGCGCAAAGCGACGTCGTAGGTCGCACCACCCCAAGCCTCAACCGAAAGTAGTTGCGGCGTCATCCGCGCAACATGCGGCATGACAGCCACGAGATCGCGGGTGCGCACGCGCGTCGCCAAGAGTGACTGATGTGCGTCACGGAAAGTGGTCTCCGTGACAGCGAGAGCCTTTTGCTCGCGAAGGGCCGAGGCGAAACCAGCGGGACCAAGTTCGAGCAGGCGCTGGCGCGAGCCAGCCGGAGCTTCGGCCGACAGATCAACAGTGGGGAGCTTGAGCTGCGGGTTGATGATGCCAGCACCATCGCCGTTCGGCTGATTGACGGTAACCTCAGCCAACCACGTGAGAATTTTGGTGCCGCGGTCTTGCGAACGGTGGGAATTCGCGAGCCATGGTCGCTCGTCGATGAAGGCAGTGCTCAGGTCGCCAGCAATGAACTCGGGATCATCGAGCACACCCTGAAGGAACGGGATGTTGGTCGTGACTCCGCGAAGACGGAACTCGGCGAGGCCTCGACGTGCGCGACGCACAGCCGAGGCAAAGTCACGACCTCGGCACGTCATCTTGACGAGCATGGAGTCAAAGTGGGGCGAAATCTGCGAACCGGCAGAAACTGTTCCACCATCTAGACGGATGCCGGCACCACCTGGCGAACGGTACGTCGTGATTTTGCCGGTGTCGGGCCGAAACCCGCTGGCGGGGTCTTCGGTCGTGATGCGGCACTGGAGAGCCGCTCCGCGCAGCTTGAGCTCGTCTTGACGCAGGCCTAACTCTTCGAGCGACTCACCAAAAGCAATTCGCATCTGCGACTGCACGAGGTCGACGTCGGTGACTTCTTCAGTGACGGTGTGCTCAACCTGGATGCGCGGGTTCATCTCGATAAAGACATGCTCGCCTTTGCGCTCCCCCGCGGTGTCCAGCAAGAACTCGACGGTACCGGCGTTGACATAGTCGATCGATTTCGCAAAAGCTACGGCATCCCGGTACATCGCTTGACGGGTTGTTTCGTCAAGGTTCGGTGCCGGAGCGATCTCGACAACTTTTTGGTGACGGCGCTGAACTGAACAGTCACGCTCAAATAAGTGGATGATGTTGCCGTGCGCATCAGCAAGAATCTGCACTTCGATGTGGCGTGGGCGCACCACTGCTTGCTCAAGGAACATCGTCGAGTCGCCGAAAGCACTTTCGGCTTCGCGCATTGCCGCCACTAGGGCATCGCGAAGATCTTCCTTCTTCTCAACCCGACGCATTCCACGACCACCACCGCCAGCAACTGCTTTAGCGAAGATCGGGAAACCGATAGCGTCGGCACCAGCAAGAAGCTCATCGAGGTCGGTGCTTGCCGGCGTCGAAGCTAAGACAGGAACACCCGCGGCAATCGCGTGCTCCTTAGCCGTGACCTTGTTGCCAGCCATCTCGAGAACCTTCGTCGGCGGACCGATGAACGCGATTCCGGCATCGGCTGCGGCATGGGCGAGTTCCGGATTCTCGGAAAGGAAGCCATAGCCGGGGTAGATCGCGTCGGCTCCGCTCTCTTTAGCCACCCGAATAATTTCGGCAACATCCAGATAAGCGCGAACAGGATGACCCTCTTCGCCAATGAGATACGCCTCGTCCGCTTTCAGACGATGAACCGAGTTTCGATCCTCGTACGGAAAAACGGCAACGGTTCGAGCACCGAGTTCGACGGCCGCGCGCATGGCACGGATCGCGATTTCACCTCGGTTAGCAACGAGAATCTTCTTAAACATTCGGTCCTTCCCGACAAAAACCAAGCCTAGAGTGATTGAACTCTGGCAGTTTCCTCAAGGGTGCGCAAAAGTTGGTGGAGTTTTAGGTTTCTCAACTGTACTGAAGGTATCGTCGTTACTCGTGCACGTACTTAGCGTTAGTTCCCTCAAAGGGGGCGTAGGAAAGACGACTGTGACGCTTGGGCTCGCTTCGGCAGCTTTTGCTCGCGGTCTTCGAACTCTCGTCGTCGACCTTGATCCCCAGTCTGATGTGTCGACCGGAATGGACATCGACGTCACCGGTCACCTCAATGTTGCCGACGTGCTCGCTTCTCCCAAAGAGAAGATCGTGCGCGCGGCAATCGCCCCCAGCGGCTGGACAAAGGGCCGCCCCGGCAAAATAGACGTGCTCATCGGATCGCCATCAGCCATCAACTTCGATGGCCCGCACCCGAGCATCCGCGACATTTGGAAGCTAGAAGAAGCTCTCGCGAACGTAGAAGCTGATTACGATCTCGTTCTCATCGACTGCGCGCCGTCTCTTAACGCCCTCACGCGCACAGCGTGGGCAGCCAGCGACCGGGTGGCGATTGTTACGGAGCCTGGCCTCTTTTCTGTGGCCGCAGCAGATCGCGCGCTTCGAGCTATCGAAGAAATTCGCCGCGGGCTCTCCCCTCGACTTCAGCCTCTTGGCATTATCGTCAACCGTTTGCGTTCGCAATCGCTTGAGCACCAGTTCCGTATCAAAGAACTGCGCGATATGTTCGGCCCGCTCGTCCTCTCTCCCCAGCTGCCCGAGCGCACCTCGCTACAGCAGGCACAAGGAGCCGCAAAGCCCCTTCACGTGTGGCCAGGCGAAAGCGCTCAAGAAATGGCGCGTTACTTCGACCAACTACTTGACCGCGTCATGAGGGCAGCCCGGATGGGCGAGTACAACAGCTAGCTCAGCGAAGTAATTGAACAGGGCATGTTTGCGCATGCCCTGTTTTTTACGCTCTCAAGTGAACCGCACACAGAGCACTGGGCAGAATTCGCTAGACAGAGATCCCTTCGCCTAGCGCAGAGGGAGCAACGAACTGTGCGCAACGAACTGTGCGCAACGCGCCGACAACGATCGGGCGCTACTGCGAGGTTGGCTCTAGGAAGCGCGGGATGCGCGGCGCTTAGCCAGCTCATCCATGGGGTCTTCGCCCTTGATGGTGTCGAGTTCAATGAGGCTCGTCTCGACCTCACGGAGCACCTTGCCCACGGCGATGCCAAAGACCCCCTGGCCGCGGCTGACGAGGTCGATGACCTCATCGTTTGACGTGCACAAGTAAACGCTCGCACCGTCGCTCATGAGCGTGGTCTGAGCCAAGTCGTGGATGCCCGATTCACGAAGCTGATTGACAGCGATACGAATCTGCTGCAGAGAAATACCGGTGTCAAGAAGGCGCTTGACAAGTTTGAGAACGAGGATGTCGCGGAAACCATAGAGTCGCTGTGAACCTGAGCCTGCGGCACCGCGAACCGTTGGTTCAACGAGTTCGGTACGAGCCCAGTAATCGAGCTGACGATAGCTAATGCCGGCGGCACGAGCGGCAACTGCACCGCGGTAGCCGGAGGAGTCATCGAGGTCAGGCATTCCGTCAGTAAAGAGAAGGCCAAGATCGTAGCGTGATGTTTCGCTACGGTTCAATTCACTCATGGCATTGCCCCTCTAGATTCTGATTTGGCCAACACGATAAGCAAGCAACCTTCATGTTGAAGTTGACGCTTAGTGTTTCGTGTTACCCCACGGTAGTCACGCCCGCCGCATCGATCAACGACATTCGCAAAAACTCGGCGGCGTGTCGGAATCAGTCGGGAAAACTGTGCCAACTTGAGTCAATTGCGATCGGCCAAAGCCGAAAAAACGATCAACAGATCGACCGTACTACGAATCGAGGCGGCTGAGGGCGGATCGGATAATACTGCTGCGAACAATCTCTAGCTGCCCCGCGATCTCGCGGGCCATCTCTGCTGCACGAGCACGGCTGGACGCATCCTTGCGTCGCGCCACGGGCATCAAAGCGCTCTCAATGAGCCCCAGTTCGCGCTCGGCGGCCGCGCGGAACCCGCGTAGGTGCCTGGGTTCAATGCCGCTGCGCTGAAGCTCGACAAGAGACTTGAGCACGGCAAGCGAATCTTCACCGAAAACATCGGACGCCACAATGAGCGAGGACGAAATTGCATCGCCCAACAACATCGGGCTGGCGCCAGCCTCGCGAATCAGCTCGTCACGAGTGAGTCGACGCTCAGCAGAGAGCATGGACGCTGCTGCGACAGCGCCACCAGGCAGCTCGGGGGTGCGGCCCGCATCCATCTCTTCGAGGTAGCCGCGAATAACCTTGAGCGGAAGATAGTGATCGCGCTGCATCGACAACACGAAACGCAGGCGCTCCATATCGGCCGAGGAGAACTTGCGGTAACCAGAGGCCGTACGGGCCGGCGCCACAAGTTTGCGTTCCTCAAGAAACCGAAGCTTCGACGGAGTGAGATCGGGAAACTCAGGACTGAGTTTTGCGAGAACTTGCCCAATGCTGAGAAGCACCGGCGCGGGAGCATGACGCGTCTGACGCGCAACCGCGGCCACTAATTACCAGCCGCCGCAGGAAGATCGCGGCGCGAAGCGTAAAACGTGAGCCTGTACTTTCCTACCTGAACTTCAGCGCGGTCGCGAAGAACCGCCGTTGACTCGATACGGTCACCACCAAGGTAGGTGCCGTTGAGCGAGCCCAAATCTTTCACATCGAACGAGGTACCCTGACGCAAAAACTCGACATGGCGCCGTGACACTGTCACGTCATCGAGAAAAATATCTGCCTCCGGATGACGACCAACTGTCGTGATGTCGGCGTCCAAAAGAAAACGTGCCCCCACGTTAGGACCGCGGCGAACGATCAACAACGCTGAACCCGAAGGTAGCGCCGCAATCGCTGACTGCTCGTCAACCGAAACATCGGCACCCATAGCAGCAACCTGCGCTGCGAACTCATGGCTATACGTAGCAGTGGTGTCGATACGCTCGACAATAGGCTGCGCGGACGTCTCGTTCGCTGACTGTGTGTCGGCGCCGTGACCATTATTCATTGACTCAACCATCGCAAACCTCCCTGACTGACCAGCGTATCGGATCGGAGCACTCCTCAACCCCTCGATAGGCGAGAAATCCGGACCGATTGTGCAACATAAATGAAGCCGGCCCACCAATATAAGAATGCACCCCACAATGCGAAGGCCCAGCCGATCGGATCCGTGACCCACGCAACGGTCGGAAACGCTTGCCCGAGCATCAGAATCGGAAGCGCATAGAACAGTGCAGCCGTGGCAACTTTGCCCAAATGATGAACTGGAAGAGGGCCAAAACCATAGTTTGCCGAAATCAGCCCCAGAACTACCAGCATGATCTCGCGGGCGACGATCACGAAGAAAAGCCACCACGGAATAACATTCCGCGCCGCTAAGCCGATGAGCGCCGCAAAAATGAACAGCCGATCGGCAGCCGGGTCAAGTAATTGCCCAAGTCGAGTTATTTGATTGAACCGGCGCGCGATCACCCCGTCGAGGTAGTCGCTGAGACTCGAGACAATCAAAACCACGAGCGCAAGTGCATCCTGAGCCGAAATAATCAGGTAGAGAAACAGCGGAACGAGAGCGAGTCTGATGAAACTCAGCACATTGGGCACAGTCCAGACACGATTGCTGATCTCGGGTGAACTGCTGACTGCCACACCCAGAGTCTAGCCAGCATCCGCTCATGAAATGCCGCCGCTAAGGCGCCAGTTTGTCAGGCATCGGGCGTAGCCTTGAGCGCATGTCATGCATTCGCTTTAACACTCCGGCGCAGCGGGCCCAAATGAGGGCGATGGCGCCAGCGATGATCACCGCAGAGGAAGCCGCTGAGTTGCACCCGGCTCCAGAAGTCACCGAGAGCAAGATTGCGCGGATCCGGCTTCTCGCTGCAGACACGAACCCCAAGATTAGGGAGAGTGCAGCCAGCAACCACAACACCCCGGTCGACGTATTCGAGGCGCTAGCCAACGACCCCGACGACGGCGTTCGGGCCTGCGTCGCTCGCAACGAACATGCACCGTGTGATGTGCTGCGGATGCTCGCGCACGACCCCTCAGACACCGTTCGCGGCTTCCTTGCGATAAATTTCTATGTACCGGAGGATGCGATGAGCACCCTCTCAGCGGACGACAGCGCCACCGTGCAACGACTCGTGCGCTGGAAGCGCGAGCTCGCTAGCGCCTGATGAGTGCGGGATCAGTTCGCGTCGACAGTTGGCTGTGGGCGGTACGTGTCTACAAAACTCGATCGCAAGCAACCGCTGCGTGCCGAGCGGGACACGTCAAGATCGGTGGCGCAAGCGTAAAAGCGGCACAAGCCGTCAAGATCGGCGATCAAGTGCGCATTCGAATTGCGGGGTTTGATCGGATCCTCGTGGTGAAACAAACAATCGTCAAGCGAGTCTCGGCGGTGACCGCCGCCGAGAGCTTCATCGACGAGACTCCCCCGCCACCGTCGCGAGAAGAAGTTGCCTTGGCCCCACGCCGTGACCGGGGTGCTGGCCGCCCGACGAAACGCGAACGTCGTGAACTTGAGAAGCTCCGCGGCCGCGACGAATCAGGCTCGACTAGCTACGACGACTGACGGCGCGCTGCGCTGCGAGGTGCGCTCACTCACACACCCGCCGCGCCTAACACGGCAACGCGAGCACCATCACGAAAACCCGAGCGAGAAGGTCAGCCTGTGCGCCGGCCGACTACGCTCGCGGTTTCGTCGCGACCCCGTCGAGCCACAGCGTGTCGGACTCGTCACTGTGACTTCCTCCGGTAGCCACATGCTTGGCGTCGATCAGAGCACCCTTCTTAATGACGTGAACCATTGCCATGCCATGACCGCGGCCAAGCTCGTAATCGGACTTCAGCCACTCCAAGATCTCCCCTGCCTTCACCGAGTGACCAGCGAGACCTTTAGCGGCCGCAATGCCGACCAACTGACGCGGAGTGAGACCCGTTTTCTTCTCGACCGCATCCAAATATGCCTGAAAAGACATAGCCAATTCTCCTTTTAGGATTCGTCCAAAATTTGTTGGATTTGGCCGACTGCCAGACGCATGCCCTCTTGCATGCCCATCTTCGCCATCTCTTCCAGCTGCTCGACAGACTCAAAGCCAGAAACGATTGTCATGCGCGTGCCATGCTCAATCGGCTCGAAAGTGATGTGGGCGGTTGTGACCCCCAGATCTCCGGAGGGCTCGCCTTGCTCGTCAGCGAACCCATCCTCGATCGAGAGTTCGCGTGGCTCGGCTATGGACACGAATCTCCACCAGCCATGTATTTTCTCGCCGTCAGGGCCCTGCATGAAATAGTGAGCGCGCCCCGCGGTCTCGAAATCGAATCGCACGAAAGTGGCCGGCCACTCCGGTGGTCCCCACCAGCGCTCCAGCTTGCGTGGATCGCTGACGAGCTGCCAGGTTCGCTCCAACGACGCCGAGAGCTCGGCTGTTGTTGTGAGGGTTAGTTTGTCAACATCGGTCGTTGTCGTGACGTTCATTTTTCCACCGCTCTTTCAGTCGTCGTCATTGAGCACGTCGCCCATGCGAAGTGCCCGTTGCTTCCACACCTCTTCGAAGTGCGAAAGCAGATGTTGGATGCGGTGAATTGACGAGAGGTTGCCGCGCACGATTTGCTCGCGACCGTTTCGTTCTTTGGAAACGAGCCCTGCAGATTGCAACACGGCGACATGCTTTTGAACCGCCGCGAAACTCATTTCGTAGCTGGTGGCAAGGCGCGACACTGATATGCCCTCGTTCATCACGCGAGTAACAATGTCGCGACGTGTGGCATCGGCTAGCGCGCGAAACATCGCGTCTACCTCAGCGTCCGTCAATTCACATACAACCATTTGGTTGTATATTATTCCGACGTAGAATCCAGCGCAAGAGCTAGTGAGAAATTTTTATGACCGCGCGCTAAAGCTTGCGCAGTGTGAGAATTTGCTCCGCACGGCCGAACGGACCACTCACATCGTGAAGAACCGTCGACGTCAGACCAACACCGTCAGAACCAAAATTAACGGCGTTCTCAAGCCCAAGCCACTCCCCCGTCGGCACCCGGTACAAGTGGACCTGGAGGTCGACATTCGGAAACGCGTAGCCACCGTCACCCGGCTTCACGCGCGTGGCGATCCCGTTGCTCGTGTCGACCAGGCCCGTGAGACGAGCAAAGTCGCTGACCGGCTCGCCAGAAAGCAAAGGGTACGGAGTGCGCAACCAAACCCGGCCACTGCCGGCAAGGTGCTCTGGCAAGGCACGCGCCTCGATCGATTGAATGTAACCACCGGGCCATTGAGCGAGGTTTACGGGCGCCCCCGCGACCTCAACCGGGGGCAACTGTGCGTCAACAATTCCCTCAACGTCTGAAGTATCGGAGGTCTGGAGGCGCCACGCTGTCGCCCTGACCGCCACTCGACCGCCCGCGATAAGCTCGGCCTGCACTAGCTCGATAGTGCGGCCCGGACGAACCACCGACGCGATGATCTCGAACTCGCCATCAGGAATCAGCCCAAGAATCTCATAACTGATTCGGGCGATTCGAAGGCCCGCTCGCACCTCGAACCCTTCAAGCACATGCGCCAAAATGCCGGCGACCGGAGCCATGTGCTGCTCGTGCGGATTCCAAGCGCCCTGGGAATGAACTGTCGACTCGAAGTGGGTATCGTCGTGCCGCACGTAGTACGACTGCGCTTGAAGGATCACAGCACCAGCCTATCCAGCCAGCAGGCGCAAAGTTTGCGAATGAACAGACTGCCACATAAGAAATGCGGGCGAGGGCAGCACTGGCTAGAACAACATCGGCTGGGGCATTGCCCGAGCCGCCAGCTCGGGTGGGAGCTCTTCGGCAATAAGAGAGCGCTCACCGTTGCCGTCGCGGGTACGAGGATGAGCTCGCGAGCCCACGATGCCCGTGGCGGGATCGAGCGCTGTTCGCTGCAAACCATGGCGAAGGATGATGGGCTTCAGCTTGGCTGCAAGCCACTTGCGGTATTCCTTGGGCGCGTAGGTTCCATGGGCATACATCGAGAGATACTGGGGCATCAGCTCCGGATGCGCGCTTTCTAGCCATTGGAAATACCACTCTTTAGTGCCGGGTTTGAGATGCAACGCCGAGTAGGCGATGGACGTGCCGCCCGCCGCTTTCACTTGCGCCACTGCACGCTCGAGATGATCCCGAGTATCAGTGAGAAACGGCAGAATTGGCATCAAGAAAACGGCGCAATCGAGGCCAGCGTCTCTCACCGCGGTGACGGTCGTTAGTCGTGCTTGTGCCGTTGGGGTCCCCGGCTCAACTGACTGTTGCAACTCATCGTCGTAAATCGCGATCGACATCCCGATATCGACTGGCACACGCTGACTTGCCTCGGCCAAAAGGGCAAGATCTCGACGAAGCAATGTGCCCTTCGTCAGGATCGACAGCGGCGTGCCTGATCCGGCCAACCCAGCGATAATGCCGGGCATTAAGCGATAGCGCCCTTCGGCCCGCTGATAAGGATCCGTGTTCGTGCCCAGAGCAACCGGATGTCGACCCCAGCTGGGTTTACTGAGTTCTTTAGCCAGAACTTCGGCCACATTCACCTTTACGATGATCTGGGTGTCAAAATCTTTGCCCGCATCGAGATCGAGAAACTCGTGTGTCGGGCGCGCAAAGCAATACGTGCACTGGTGGAGACAGCCACGCATGGGATTGATCGTCCACCCGAAGGGCATGTCGCTAGTGGTGGGAACCTTATTGAGTGCGCTCTTGGCGAGAACTTCGTAGAAAGTGACGCCATCAAATTCTGGTGTTCGCATGGTTCGCACAAGATTGTTGAGGCGCGCGAGCCCTGGCAAAGCGTTTGGCGCTTCGCTGCTGACTTCTTGCCCACTCCATCGCATTGCTCTATTCGAACATATATTCGAATGTGTTGCAAGCGGCAGCTACTGTAGTGCCCACATTGCTATTGGGACGCAACCAGGGCGCGAACGAACTCCGCAATCTGGCGAACTCCCGCGCGCGGGCCAGCCAATTTCGCTGCCGTGAGGGCTCCGTCGTAAATTACCGTGACGTTAGACACGAGGGCTTCTCCGCCCACACCAGCCAGCAATCCCTCAATGTGGCCGTGCAGCATTATGCGATACCGCTCTATGGACGCCGTGACGTCAGGCATGGCCGGGCATTCGATGGCCGCGTTGGTGAACGGGCAGCCATAGAAGGTGCCGTCATCCACTTGGTCAGCCAGAGCGATAAACAGCAACGCAACTCGATCAGCAGCGGTCGCGGTCGCGTCGTCGACCGCGGTCACTCGAACCAGCCACGCGTCGGCTTCAGCGTCGAGGTAGGCGGCGATGAGCGCCTCCTTGCTCGGGAAGTGGTGATACATACTGCCCTTGGCCACGCCCGCCTGAGCGATAACAGTGTCGATGCCTGTTGCGTTAATGCCGCGTGAGTAAAACAATTCCGCTGCCGTGTTGAGTAATTTTGCGCGCGAGGTGAGGCGCGTTTCCTGAGACGTAGTAGGCATGTTTGCAATTCTAGACGAGTCCGTCTATGTTTACTAGACGGATCCGTCTAGAAACGCTGGATGGCCGACCTAAGGAGCTAACACATGTCAGATCTCAAAATCGCCGTCGTCATCCTCGAAACTCTCGAGAACAACAATGCCCGCGTATACCGCGGCCTCAAAACTGCCCTCGAATTCAAGGCCGCTGGCGATGATGTCGTTGTCATGTTTGACGGCTCTGGCGTGGAAACGCTCGCCAAGATCGCCGACCCCAGCCACCCCATGAACGGACTCGTCGGAGCACTCGGCGACACGATCATCGGTGCGTGCGAATTCTGCGCCAAGTCGCACAAAGTATTCGAGCCCATTCGTGACGGCGGATTCCCTTTGCTCTCGGACAACGGCGGAGAAGCGAGCGTTCGCAAGCTCGTCGTCGCCGGGTACCAGATCATGAACTACTAGGCACTACCCCTAGCCTCCGAACCGAAGCGGACCCCGCCCCAGCCAGCTCCAGTTTGGCCGGGCGTGGGTCCCTGAGGAGTTAGCGTCGCGGAGAAAGAACCCGAACCGCAACAACACCAAGAATTGCGCCGTAGATCAGATGACCCATCAGCGAAAGCAATGCTGGGACGTTGATGGCAAAGAGCGCACCACCCAGCATCATTGGCATGAGCACTAGCGGTCCGAGAACCCACCAGATCGCGCCATAGACAAGCCCAACGATCAAGCCACGCAGATAGCTGGTCAGCAGCCGCGAGCCGAACAACACGGTGAGACCTAGTCCGATCCCGATCGAGATCATCATGTGAATAAGGAAGCCCACAACCGGTGACTCCGAGCCAACCATCATGGCCAACGTGGGAAGCATGCCCATCATTGCCATCATCATCCCGAAGACGATGCCGCCGGCAACGCCACCGATGACTCCAGCCATGGCACGACGGGCAAGAGAAGTAGAGGTTGAGGTAGACGCTGTTGCCGGATTTAGTTTCGTATCCATGATTAAGCCTTCCGAAAGATCGTGCGTGGTATCCCGATGGTGCGTGGTTGCCACTGACGCTACGGATTAGCTCGCTAGGACTCTGCGATCTCGGTTACACAACCTGAACAAACCATTTTTGGCGCTAGATACCGGCCCTGTACCGCGATGCACGTTCGGAGGGCTTCCGCACGCTGATAACGTCATAGGCGTGTTTTCTAAAGTGACGGTCCCGACAGTTCCCAGACGCGCGATGGGGAGATGACTCTTCGGTACTCGCAATTAGGAGATATCGACACCATCCTTCAGCTATTGGCGGATGACCCTGTCAGCTCGCTTCGTGGCGATAACGCCCGCCCTGAGGATCGCCCAGCATACGAAAAAGCCTTCCATGCAATCGCGACGACGCCGGCAAACGCGTTGCTCGTGGTTGTCGCCGCCTCCGGCGAGGTTGTCGCAACGATGCAATTGACCGCGATTCCCGGAATGGCTCGACGCGGCTCGCACCGCCTCCAGGTGGAAGCTGTGCGCGTCGCCGCGAGCCAACGCTCGTCAGGCATCGGCGGCGCGATGATGCGCTGGGTAATCGAAACGGCAGCGCCAGCACTTGGTGCTTCGCTCATCCAGCTCACGTCGGATGAAGCGCGCACTGACGCCCACCGTTTCTACACGAAGCTTGGTTTCGAAGCTTCGCACATCGGTTTTAAATACACCATCAAGCTCTAGCTACACGCTCACTCCTGGTTCGCGGTGCGACGGAAGCGGGCGCCTGCATGCTCGTCAGGTAGACGATTTCCTCTGCCATGCAGCTTGTGGCGCAAAGTGCCTTCGACGTATTCCTCGGGATAGAGCCCGCGCTCACGCAATACAGGAATGACATGCTCGATCACGTCTTCAAAAGTTCCCGGCGTGACTGCGTAGGCAAGGTTAAACCCGTCGACGTCGGTCTCTTCGACCCACTGTTGCAATTCATCCGCAATCTCTTCGCCAGACCCAATGATGAACGGGCCAAGCCCGCCAATCGCGCCGAGCCGCGCAATGTCGCGAACCTTCCACTCGGTACCGTCATCATTCGCCTGTTGAAAGTTGGCAACCGTTGACTGAATAGCGTTGCTCTTGACGTTGCCAATGGGCTCGTCGAGGTCGTACTGCGCAAGATCGATACCCATCCAGCCCGACATGAATACGAGCGCGCCTTCTTCACTGGCATAGCTCAAATACTCCGCGTATTTGGCGTGGGCTTTTTCGCTCGTCTCATCAGTAATCACGGTCAACAGGGTGTAGATGCGTGCGGAATAGCGATCGCGGCCAGCTTCTTCGAGCGCATCTCGAATGCGGGAGACCGTCGCCTTCAACCCTGATTTGGTGGGAGAAGCGACGAAAATTGCTTCCGCATTTCCTGCAGCGAAGGTGATGCCCCGCGGTGACGCGCCCGCTTGGTAAATCACCGGGGTGCGCTGGGTCGACGGCTCTGACAGATGGATGCCCGGCACGCTGAAGTGCTTACCCTGATGATCAATATTGTGCACTTTGTTTGGATCGGTGAAGATGCCCGATTCGCGATCGCGGATGACGGCGTCGTCTTCCCACGAGCCTTCCCACAGTTTGTAGAGAACCTCAAGGTATTCGTCGGCGTGATCATAACGATCGTCGTGCTCGAGCTGGTCGTCATTGCCCATGTTTCGTGCGGCCGACGGTAGGTAGCCCGTGACGACGTTCCACCCCACGCGGCCCTTCGTGAGGTGGTCAAGGGTGGACATGCGGCGGGCGAAAGGGTACGGATGCTCGTAGGCCGTGCCGGCAGTGATGCCGAACCCCAGATGTTCGGTCACGTGCGCCATGGCCGATACCAGCAGGAGCGGGTCGTTGACGGGAACCTGAGCACCATGACGAATCGCCGCCTCATTGGATCCCGCATACACGTCATAGGTGCCAAGAACGTCGGCGATGAAGATGCCGTCGAAGGTGCCGCGTTCGAGCAACTGGGCAAGCTCGGTCCAGTAGTCGAGGTCTTTGTAGCGCCACGACTGGTCGTCAGGGTGACGCCACATTCCGGAGGACTGATGGGCGACGCAGTTCATGTCGAAGGCGTTGAAGCGAATTTGTCTAGGCATGCCACCATGGTGCGCCGAGCGGCCATTCACCGCACCTGACAGTGCAACAAACCGCGCAACACAGAGAAACAAACCGACACATTCTCGCTTCGCAGGCAGATGCGGCGCACTCTTGTTCGCATCCCCCAAACCTTCGGATGGACGAATGCAGACAATAGTGAAACACCAGACACTCGCTCACCACGCGACTGACGGTTCCGATGAGCGAGCCTCATCCACCACCGACATTAGTCGCGACGATTTTGCTCACGTCTTCCGTCAATACCCTGGCGGCGTGGCAGTAATAACCGCGGACTCCCCCGATGGCCCTGTTGCGCTCACCGCGACCTCAGTTGTCTCGGTGAGCGCGGAGCCACCGCTGCTGGCATTCTCGATTAGTCATCGCGCTTCGACGGCAGCCAGCATCCGGAGCGCCCATTCGTACGTGGTGCATTTTTTGGGAAAAGACCAACTTGATATCGCACAGCTGTGCGCCACCAGCGGAGTCGATCGATTCGCTGACACACGATTGTGGGCGCGATTGGACACCGGCGAGCCGTATTTTCCGAGCGCGCCAGCGTGGGTGGCGGGAACGCAGGTTGATCAACTAGATGCCGGCGCCGCATCGATCATTTTGCTCCGCGCTACCCAGTCTGCGGTCGCACCACACGCAGACGGCACCCCACCGCTCGTGTACTTCAATCGTGGCTGGCACCATCTCGGAGAACACTCACAAGTGAGCTAATCGGCTGTGGCCACGCTGGCGCTGTTCACACCAGGGCCGTTCACACGGGCGCGGATCACACGGGCAAGACGCCGGCGGGGGAAGCATCATCGTCAGGCTCTTCGTCACTCCATGTTTCAACAAGAGAGATTCGACCCCGTGAATCTTTCGTGGCAAGAACCAGCGCGATGATGGCGGTCGCAATGCCCACCACACCCAGCGGATTCGCGATGCCAATAGCGATCCCTAACGCTGGCTCATTCGGGCCACTGAGTATCGTTTGCAGACCCTGCGGCGTGGAATCGGGAATCGTGAGCCCTAAAAGGAATCCGCAGCTGCCAGTCGTGATGAGTAAAGCGTGGGTGATGCCCCGGGTCTCAAAACCACGACGGGACGTTCGTCGCACTGCAAGCCCAGCGAGAACCAACAACACCGCGAAGATCACTCCCAGTGTTGCCACGTAGGCAATCGTGAGGTCACCACCGATGCCAAACAGGTGCCTGCCGAAAGAAATCCATCCGGCTACGGCAATGCCCGCCGCGATCACCGCAATGCCAGCGCGACCTGCTTGCGGAGCCCCCGGAGTGGCACGGACCCTTATTGCGCTGTACGTCATCACTCGCCTCACTCATTCTGCTCGCCCAATCGTACCGACGATGGTGCGTTCGACAGGACACGATCGCGCGGCGTGTACTGGTAGCGTGAGTCGAAGAAGCCTCAGTAAAGCCCTGCGCGAGGTCCACTGTTCATACCCGGAGGCCACATGCCCATCTCTACAGAGGGCCGCGTGGCCGTCTACATCGACTTCGACAACATCGTCATTTCGCGCTACAACCAGAAACACGGCAACGGGCAGTTTCAGAAAGACAAAGCTCGGTGGCACAACCCGAGAGGCACCACTACGAGCGCTGCAGGCACCAAACTAGCCGAGGCCGAAGTGGATGTCGAAGCCATCCTCGATTACGCATCATCCTTCGGAACGGTTGCCTTTAGTCGCGCGTACGCCGATTGGTCAGTGCCCGTCAATGCGGGATACCAGAAACAGCTCATTAACCGCGCGGTGGAGCTGGTGCAGCTCTTTCCGCTGACCGCCCAGATGAAAAATGGTGCCGACATCCGTCTGGCCGTCGATGTGATGGAAGATCTCTTTCGACTGCCAGATCTTACCCACGTGGTGATTGTTGCTGGTGATTCTGACTATGTGGCTTTGGCGCAACGCGCGAAGACTTTAGGACGTTTCGTGGTCGGCGTCGGCGTGGCCGGCGGCACAAGCCAGGCTCTCACGTCGTCGTGCGACAAGTTCGCAGACTACGACTCGCTACCGGGAGTCGAATTTGGCGGCAATTCGGTAGCCGCACCTGCGCCTGCAACGACACCTGCACCCGTCTCGGCCGCTTTAGCACCAACGAATACCGCAGCAACGCCGGTCAAGAAAACGGTGGCAGCGATACCACCTAGCCCTGCGCCTAAGAGATCGGCCGTTGCAACGTCGAAGCAACCGACCACAGCAACCAACAAGGTCAGCTCGACTGCGACCAGCGCAGCCAAGGTCGCTCCCGATCCGCCCGCAACAAAAGTCAGCCCGCTCAAGCTATTAGTGCGAGCAATTCGACTCGTGCAGCAGAAAGAGGATTCCGACTGGCTGAACAGTTCGGCAGTCAAGAATCAAATGCTCCGCATTGATCCATCATTCGACGAGGCATCGTTGAAGTTTAAGACCTTCAGCGACTTTGTGACCTCGCTCAACTCGAACGTTGAAATGCGGGAACATGAAAGCGTCCGTGAGCTGAGGCTCCGCCCCACGCAACGAACCCCAAATAGCAAGAATGGCGAGCGCTCAGCCGTTAGCACGACTGGCGGTTTGGGCACTATGCGAGCAGTTGCTCGGCCAAGAGTTCTAGCGCGCGCACCCGCGCGGGCGACGTGTTTGCCGCATCCGCATCGTGTGCCGAGAGTCCTGGCGTCACCATGACTTCGTCGACGCCAAACTTGGTAGCCAGCGCCCGGATGCGGGCTGCTGCCGCCACCGGCTCGTCGATGACCCAGCGCTCGGCCATGTCATCCACCATCTGCTGTTGCGGAGCAGCAAGTTCGGTCGCTGCCGCCTGCTCGATTGTCGCGAGGGGGCCGAGCGGCATTCCGCTGAGCAGTCGCGCCATTTGTTGCAATTGCGGAAGCGCTGCGGCTCGAGCTTCGGCTGCCGTTGCGGCTACCGCGACGTTGAGCGTTAAGAAGGTGCGGGGTTTTTTCAGCTGCTCAGACGGCACAAAGTTCTCGCGGTACAGCCCCAAGATTCGCTCGGTTCCTTGCCCCGAGAAATGATGGGCGAAAACGTACGGCATGCCCTGCGCTGCCGCGAGGCGTGCCGAATAGTCGCTCGACCCGAGCAGCCACAGTTCGGCAACCGAGGCGGCGCGTGGCGTTGCGGTGAGCTCATAGACCTGGCCAGACGGTAACTGAAGCGATGCACCTTCAGGATGCATGAGGCTGCGGATGTCGGACACGTTGCGCGGGAACGCATCGACGTCGCTTGTCGTTCCCGTCATCCGCAAGTAAGAGGTGATGACGGGGTCGCTGCCCGGCGCACGCCCGATGCCAAGGTCGATTCGACCGGGGAACGCTGCCTCGAGAATGGCGAATTGTTCGGCGACAACGAGCGGGGCGTGATTGGGGAGCATCACTCCCCCGGAACCAACCCGGATGCGCTGGGTTTGTGCCGCGAGAATGCCAATGAGCACTGCGGGGTTAGTGGAGGCGACCGCTTTCATATTGTGGTGCTCGGCCACCCAATAGCGTGAGAAGCCGAGGTCATCGGCACGCTGCGCGAGGGCTGTCGTAGCCGCAAGGGCATCGGCGGAGGTCTGGTTGCTGCGCACAGGAATCAGGTCAAGAACAGAAAGACGAAGTGGTGTAGTCATCACTTCTATTCAACCGGGAAGCACCACAGATATTCCTGAACGCCGCTGATCGAACCCGCTAACGGCGCGGATTCTCTAGACTGGGCCGATGCATGCCGCTGAGTCGAATCCATCCGAACCGAGTTCGCCTCGCGCGCCAGCGTCACGCCCCACGTTGCTATCTCGCCGCGGTCGCATTGTGCGTGTTCTCCTGATTTCGCTTGCGTCGCTCATTGTGTTCGCTGCGATCGGAATTCTGGTGTGGGCCAATGTTGGCGTCATGCAAGCGGAGCCTGATCCGCTCGAAAAGGTGAGCGCTAACCCCGCGGTTTCCTTGCACGAGACCCCTGATTCCTTCATCCTCTCCCCCACCGATGGAGCATCCGGCGTCGGACTGGTGTTCATTCCAGGGGCAAAGGTGAACGCCGAGGCCTATCTCTACAAGCTTTCGGGCGCAGTCGTAGAGTCGGGCTTGACTGTTGTCGTCACCAAACCGATTCTTAATCTGGCATTCTTCGATCAGCGCCCGCTGACCACGTTCACGGATACCGCACCGGATATCGACAGCTGGTTTGTTGGTGGACATTCTCTGGGTGGCGTGCGTGCGTGCCAGTACGCGGCCCAACCTGATGTGAGTGGCTTGGTGCTCTTCGCCAGTTATTGCGCCAATGATCTCGCGGACGTGGGCACCCGCGTTTTGAGCCTCAGCGGCAGCAACGATCTCCTCAGCACGCCGGATAAAATAATGAATGCCGCACACCTACTGCCGACTAATACAACATTCTTTCCGATCGACGGCGCCAATCACGCCCGCTTCGGCGACTACGGCGTGCAGTCTGGTGATGGGGTTGCTGATCTCGACAGTTCCGTAGTGCGTGACGTGATCACCGCCGAAATCGATAGTTTTGTTCGCAATGGATAGCGGCGAAGAAGTAATGGAGATGACCAGCTGGGGTCTTGTGCTCATTCCGATACTCGCCGTAATGGCACCGCTGTTAGCGCGTGCGCTCGCGCCAATAGTTCGAATTTCAATTGTTGTTTTTGAGCTCCTTCTCGGCATCCTGATTGGGCCAAGCGTGCTCGGCTGGGTCGGTGATTCAGAGTTCGTGGAACAGCTCTCTGACTTCGGCCTTGCGATGCTGTTCTTTATGGCCGGAAATGAAATCCGGCTGAGTGCCATTCGCGGGCGCAATGGCCGGCGGGCGTCACTCGGATGGCTCATCGGGTTGGCTGCGGGAGTAGCCATTGGATTTCTCATCGAACCAAGCTTCGGCGCTGTCGTGATCGGTATCGCACTGTGCTCGACCGCGCTCGGTGCGATCATGCCGATCCTGCGCGATGCCGGCGAACTTCCCACTCGCTTTGGCGGCGCCGCTGTAGCGCTAGGAGCCGTCGGTGAATTTGGTCCGCTGATCGCTATCTCAATCTTTCTCGGAGCGAGTTCACTCGGTGTCTCGACTATCGTGTTGGGCATTTTCATCGCAATTGCGATGATTCTGCTGTTCCTCGCTGCCCGCATTGAGCACAGCGGTCTTCACCGGATTGTCACCGGCACTCTGCACACCTCCGGCCAGTTCGCGATCCGTGTTGTGATCTTCATCGTTGCCGCCCTCGTAGTGCTGAGCATCGTGCTCGATCTCGACATGCTTCTGGGCGCATTCGTCGCCGGGCTGCTATGGCAGGTCATGATGCGCCAAGCGCCCAAGCGTGACAGAGCTATGGTCGACTCCAAACTGGATGCGATCGCCTTCGGGTTTCTCGTTCCCATCTTCTACATCAACACGGGAGTGTCCTTCGATTTAGAAGCCCTCACAACAGACTCGAGCGTGGCCCTGCTTGTCCCCATCTTCCTCGTGCTGCTACTCATCGTGCGCGGCGTCCCGTCCATGCTTGCTGCCCCGAAGGGTTCCAGCACCCGCGACCGTGCCGCTCTCGGTCTTTTAGGGGCGACCGGGCTCCCCATCATCGTCGCGGTGACAGCGATCGGCCTTGACAGCGAATACATCGACGCGGGTACTGCCGCTGCGCTTGTCGGCGCCGGTTTGTTGTCAGTGCTTCTCTTCCCGGTTATCGCTATGACGCTGCGTGGTGACGCAGCACAATTGCAGGCCAATAGCACCGGGGAGACCAAAGACGATCTGCCGAACGAGCCGCACATCGTCGAAGAAGCGTAGCGAGCCGTAGGCGACCGGGAAGCCGCAGCGAAAACCCGCGCTTCTAGGCGAGGATCGGAATCGTGCCCGTCGCGGTGTAGCCCGCGGACTGCGGCAATGGCTCGCCCAGAACATCTGACGTGTCGTGCGTAACCAGCGCCTCTTCGGCGCGGGTTTCGCCGTGGGTATGAATGATGGGAATCGATTCGGTGAGCGCGATCAGTCCGTCGCTAATCGTGACGAAAGGATCAGCATCCGTGCTGGAGAAAATGGGGAACGAGCGACCTTCATCAGGCAGTCTGCGGCCTCGACGAATGACGACGATCGTGGCTGCCGCAAGCGGAATAGCGATCACGCTCGGCGCCGCAACCCACAGTGATGCGCTGAGCATGCCATAAGCGCCCCAGACGCTATAACCGAGCACCAGCAACCACTGAGTGGTCTCAGAAATACCGGCAAGACGCACAGCATCGTTACGGCTCTGCCACGTGATTCTGGCCTGGGGAACCCACATCAAAAAGGAGAATGCGGTGCCCGCGAATCCGAGTGCGTTAATAGCGAAATCGGTGATGTTCATACCGAGTGCTCGTTCTTTCTGACGGCCCAAGGAAGAACTCCTGATTGGGCACAAATTGCTGGGCATCCACGCGATGTCTCGGTAATTCTAAACATAAAAAGGGTTGCGCGCCAGAATCTCTTTTACCCCCAGTTTTAGGCCAACATTCACGGGGTATTCGACGATCGGCGACAGCCCAAGTTTCGAGTTGCGCCACACACGATTTCGTGGAGTTTCCGCCAGCTGAGCCGTCTCCGCTAGTGCAGCGACTCATCTGCTTCCGTTTGGCGATACCCGGTAAAAGTGACGACGAGTCCAGCGCGGGTTGCACCACAGCAATACAGTCCAGCTTCGAGATTCACCTCGGGTGAAAAGTAGGCGAGGCGAACGAGCCGAAAATCTTCGTCGTCGACTCGCGCACGTACCGTGATCGCATCTCCTGTGCGACTCGCACGCATCGTAACCGTGCGTCCAGCCCACTCGGCGACCGGCGCAACCGACCAATCGGAGAAGCCGTGCGTGACAACGGCTCCCAGCTGGGGCGCACCATCCGAGACTTCGACGCCGGCTTTCATCCACTCGCTGTCAGAATTTCGTGCAAACAGACCCGCTTGGTCGAACGGCTCACTGAAATCGAGTAAGAAGCTCACTTCGATAGCGCTGTCGGCGGGCAGGGGCGAAATGAGCGCATGCTCTGTGTCGTGGACAAAGCCGTACGACGTTGTGCGCCACGCATCGCTGTTTTCAGCGGCCGTTACCCGCAGCGTTTCGTCACCGAACTCGACTGCAACAGGCTCGGTAGTCCACCGCGCGGTGCTCACCAAATGCTCGAGCGTCATACCGACTTCCACTTCCAATCAGCCACTGATGGCATATCTTCGCCGTGCTCCCGCGTGTACTGCTGCGCGTGAAGTCGAGTGTCATGCATCTCTTGCCAGAACGCGGCGTGCCGCGAGGTTAGACCAGGAACACGTTCAAGCACGTCGATAACCAGATGATACCGATCGAGGTCGTTGAGCATCACCATGTCGAACGGTGTCGTCGTTGTGCCCTCGTCTTTGTAGCCCCTCACGTGCAGGTTGGCATGGCCAGCGCGCTTGTAGGTGAGGCGATGAATCAACCAGGGGTAACCGTGGTGCGCAAAGATCACCGGTTTGTCGGTCGTGAAAATCGCATCGTATTCGGCATCGCTAAGACCGTGCGGATGCTCAGACTCGCTGTGCAACCGCATCAGGTCGATTACGTTGACGACTCGCACGCGCAACTCGGGGATCCGCTCGCGCAAGATTTGCGCGGCAGCCAGCACCTCTAAGGTCGGAACGTCGCCGGCACAGGCGAGCACGACATCCGGTTCCAGACCAACAACTTCGGTGCCTGCCCAGTCGAACAGGCCGATGCCGCGCGTGCAGTGCTCGATGGCCGCCGGCATATCGAGCCAGTTGTTTTCGGGATGCTTGCCGGCGATGACGACATTGATTTTGTCGACAGAGCGAAGGCAGTGGTCGTAGGTAGCAATCAGGGTGTTGGCATCACACGGTAGATAGGCGCGCACCACATCGGGCTTTTTGTTCATGACCAGGTCCAAGAAGCCGGGGTCTTGATGCGAGGCACCGTTGTGGTCTTGACGCCAGACGTGCGAGCTCAACAGATAGTTGAGCGACGCCACTGGTCGACGCCACGGAATCGCGTTTGCGCCTTCCAACCACTTGGCGTGCTGATTGAACATCGAGTCGACGATATGAATGAACGCCTCGTACGAATTGAACATGCCGTGGCGACCGGTGAGAAGATACCCCTCGAGCCAGCCCTGACACTGGTGTTCGCTGAGCATCTCCATTACGCGCCCCGCACGAGCAAGATGATTGTCGGAGTCGATTGGGAGAAATCCGGCATCCCACTGCTTATCGGTCACATCGAACACAGCACTCAGTCGATTGGATGCCGTGACGTCGGCCCCAAAGATACGGAAGTTGTCGGGATTGTCGCGCACCACATCGCGCAGCCACTCCCCCAGCGCGCCCGTTGCCGAGCTCGTTGTTTCACCAGGATTCGGAACGTCAACGGCGTAGTCCCGAAAGTCGGGCAGCCGCAGCGGTGCTCGCAGCAGACCACCATTGGTCACCGGGTTGGCGCTCATGCGGCGATCGCCCGTCGGCGCGAGCGCTGTGGTCAGCGCGCGCGGTGCACCGCTCTCGTCAAACAGTTCTTCGGGACGGTAGGACGCCATCCACTCCTCAAGCTGCCGCAAATGCTCCTCGGTGTCACGCACACTTGCGAGAGGCACCTGATGCGAACGCCAGTTATTTTCGACGGGATGGCCGTCGACCACTTGAGGTCCCGTCCAGCCCTTGGGCGTGCGCAAAATTAGCATCGGCCAGGCCGGGCGCTCCTCGAGCGTTCCTGCTGCTGCATCCGCTTTGATTCGCGCGATGTGATCGACGATGTCATCGAGAGTCGCGGCCATGCGCTCATGCACAGCGCGCGGGTCTTCATTGTCGAATCCGCCGGAGACGACGTAGGGCGTATGACCATAGCCACGCATGAGGTCGCACAGTTCGTCTTCGGGGATGCGCGACAGCACCGTGGGGTTGGCAATCTTGTAGCCGTTGAGGTGCAGAATCGGCAGAACAACACCATCACGCTCGGGATCGATGAATTTGTTCGAGTGCCAGCTCGTTGCTAGCGGCCCGGTTTCGGCCTCCCCATCGCCCACGACCGCCGCCACGAGAAGGTTCGGGTTATCAAACGCTGCACCGTAGGCGTGCGACAGCGCGTAGCCGAGCTCGCCACCCTCATGGATCGAACCCGGAGTTTCGGGGGCCGCGTGACTCGGAATACCGCCAGGAAAAGAGAACTGCCTAAAGAGCTTGCGGATGCCATCCGCGCTCTTATCGATGTCGCCGTACGTTTCGCTGTAGGTGCCATCGAGGTACGCGCTTGCGACGACCGCTGGCCCGCCATGCCCGGGCCCGGCGACGAAAATCGTGTCTGTGTCGCGCTCGCGAATGATGCGATTGAGGTGCGCCCAGACGAAGTTGAGGCCGGGTGTCGTGCCCCAGTGCCCCAAAAGTCGCGGTTTGGTGTGCTCGCGGCGGAGTGGCTCGCGCAGCAAGGGGTTATCGAGCAGATAAATCTGACCAACCGCAAGATAATTCGCTGCCCGCCACCACGCATCCAGCTGGTCGAAAGTCTCAGCCTCAATTTCATCCGTTCGGGGTGAGCACCAAGGGGTTCGGGGGGACGAAGGGGCAACAGTCACGAGGTTTCCTGTCTGTGATCGCGATGGATGGTGCTGGATGATCCGTACGTTGAGGTCGCGCTCGTCAAGGAGCTTGTTCGCTCAGTGTAGGAGCATTCACTGCATTGCCGTAGATCACAGCGCATCGATGGGTATGCCGTGGCCGAGCCAGCACGGTGCGCAGGTTACCCTCGGAGTATGAGTTCGCGACGCACACGCAGTGAAGGCGTCTTAGCATCGTGGAACGATGAACGCGGGTTCGGTTTCGTCACCCTCGATGACGGTGAGCGAATTTTCGCCCACATTTCAGCATTCCCTCCCCGTGACGCCCGCCCGGCGCCCGGTGAACGACTCAGCTTCGCCGTTGAACGCACGAACGAAGACAAAGTGCGGGCTCGCAACATTCGCTATCTCGCGGCCTCAGGCAGGCCGCTCCGCACGCGCAAAAGCCGCCCCGGAGGTATGAGCTACGTAGTCTTAGTGACCTTCGCCGTCGCGATCGGCATCGTCACCGCGATTGGTGCACTCCCGTGGTTATTTGCCGCGCTCTATCTGCTGATGAGCCTCATCACCTATGGCGCCTATGCCGCCGATAAAAAGGCTGCGCAGACAAAGCAATGGCGCGTGACAGAAAGCGCCCTGCTCGGCTTGGGACTCTTTGGCGGCTGGCCCGGAGCGCTTGTCGCCCAGCAACGCCTGCGCCACAAAACGCAGAAGGTTTCTTTTCGGCAAGCCTTCTGGGGCACCGTTGTGCTCAACATCTTGGTCTTCGCGATTCTCACCACAGCGCTACGCGGACCGATCCTCGAGCTCGCACGCCTCATCCTTGCTGCCAGCCCCTCCTAGCGATCACGCGAGAGACAGGAAGAGTTTCTCGATCTCCTCTGACTGAGGCGAGCCTTCAGCATCCGGGTTGATGAGGCATTCCCTCATCGCTTGAGAGATGACGAGGAACCCCGCCCGGTCTAGCGCTTTCGACACCGCGGACAGTTGGTGCACTACGTCACGGCATCCTGCACCGCTTTCTACCGTGGTGATGAGTGCCCCCAATTGTCCTTGTGCACGACGCAGGCGGTTCGCAATCTTCTTTTGCGTCTCAGCATCAGTGAGCATCGATGCTTCGGCTGCCTGGGGAACCATAGTTCTCTCGTTTCTCTCGTGTCTCGGGCGTCTTGGGTGTCTCGCGTGCGATTTGACAGTTTGGATACCCCGTGGGGTATAGTCTCATCATACCCCCTAGGGTATAAATTCGTACAGTCAGTCGATCGAAAGCAGAGTTATGTGCAGAGCAGTCACGTGCCGCGTATGCGGGAAAACAACGTGGGCCGGATGCGGAGACCACATCCAGTCCATCAAGCGCAGTGTGCCCGCATCCAACTGGTGCAACGGCAAACACACTCAGTCAGAGATTGACGCCGCCAAATCCAATAAAGGCGGCTTCTTTGCCCGCCTCTTCGGTCGTTAGGAGACCACATGTGCGCACAAGTCACCTGCCAGAACTGCGGTAAACCCACCTGGGCTGGCTGCGGAGAACATATCGAGGATGCCCTTGCGAACGTCGCCGAACGCGACCGTTGCACCTGCTAACTCAGCACCACCGCTAACCCAGCACCACCGCTACTTCGTCGCGCTGGGGACCCGACACCGTCGTTACCCCCCTTCCTCCCCCCGGACATAGCCTTCACTCAAAGGAGTAATAATGCTTCTCGAACGCATTTATGACACCGACCTCGCTCAGGCCAGCTACTTCATCGGTTGCCAAGCCAAGGGCGAAGCGATCGTCGTTGACCCCCGTCGCGACCTCGACATTTATCGTGAAATCGCTGCCAAAAACGGGATGACCATCACGGCCGTCACCGAAACGCACATTCACGCTGATTACCTGTCGGGCACGCGAGAACTTGCCGCCCGCACGGGTGCGCAGATTTTCGTATCCGACGAAGGTGGGCCCGACTGGACCTACGGCAGCGCCTTCGATGGCGCGGTGCGGATGAAGGACAATCACACCATCTCCCTCGGCAACATCACGCTGCGGGCCGTCCACACCCCCGGGCACACGCCCGAACACCTCTCCTTCCTCGTGACCGACGGCGCTCAGGCGGACGCTCCCGGCTTCATGCTCAGTGGCGACTTCGTCTTCGTTGGCGACGTTGGACGCCCCGACCTCCTCGATGAAGCAGCCGGCGGTGTCGATACTCGTTTTGACGGCGCCAAAGAGATCTTCGTGAGCCTGCGCGACCGGTTTCTCAGCCTTCCGGACTACGTGCAGGTGCTCCCGGCACACGGTGCCGGAAGCGCCTGCGGAAAAGCACTCGGCGCCATCCCGACCACTACGGTCGGCTACGAACGTGCGTTTGCGTGGTGGAGCCGCTACCTCGCGAACAACGACGAGCAGGGCTTCATCGACGAGCTGCTCAACGGTCAACCAGATGCACACGCCTACTTCGCCCGAATGAAAATTCAGAACCGTCAGGGCCCGCAGGTCATGGGCGCAGTCGCTGACCTACAGGAGTACACGACCGAAGAGGTCGCCGCGGCGCTCGACGCTGACAACGCGATCCTCATCGACACTCGCAACAACGCCGAGGTCCACCGTGGAACAGTGCCGCGATCACTCAATGTGCCCGGCCCCGAGAAAGCGGCAAGCTACGGTGCTTGGGTCTACAACCCCGAGACCGAGACGCGCCCCGTCATCCTGCTGGCAAGCGATCTCACGCACGCCGAGGAATTGCGCAACCACCTTGTGCGGGTCGGCATCGATACCGTCAGCGGATTCGTTCGTACCCTCGACGGCCTCAACCTCGTCGTGCCCGAGTTGGTATCCCCTGCCGAGCTCGATGATGTCGACCGAGTTATGCTCCTCGACGTTCGCAACAAGACAGAGTTCGCCGACGGCCACATCCCCGGGGCCCAACAGCTGAGCGGCGGCCGCGTCCTATGGTCGCTCGACCAACTGCCCAAGGAAGGGACCATCGTGACGTACTGCCAGAGCGGAGTGCGTAACAGCGTGGCCGCGAGTGCCCTACGTCGCGCTGGCTATCACGTTGCCGAACTCGACGGCTCCTACCTCAGTTGGCTCGCAACCCCTGGTGCCGTACCCGCGGTCTAGCGCGCCACCATGGAGCCGAATCTGATCATCGCGCTGTTCCTCGCCGTGCTCGTGGGCGTTTCCCTCGGGATGCTCGGCGGGGGCGGCTCGATTCTCACTGTGCCCATCCTGACCTACGTCGTCGGGATGGAGCCGCAGCAGGCAATCTCCGCCTCCCTCTTTGTCGTCGGAGTCACGAGCGCTGTGAGCGTGTTTCATCACGCCCGAGCCGGTCGAGTGCGCTGGCGCACTGGCCTGATCTTCGGTGTCGCCGGGATGGCGGGCGCGTTCACCGGAGGTATCGTCGGAGGCTTCATCCCCGGCACGATCCTCATGGTTCTCTTCGCGGCAATGATGGTTGCCACCGCAACCGCCATGATCCGCGGCCGCAGAAAGGTGCCAGCCGGATCGGTTGACGAGCCGGCGAAGCTTCCCGTCGTTCGAATTATTCGCGACGGCTTCTTCGTGGGAATTGCCGCAGGGCTCGTCGGCGCTGGAGGCGGATTCCTCATTGTTCCCGCACTAACCCTTCTTGGCGGACTCCCGGTTGCTGTCGCTATCGGCACCTCCCTACTCATCATCGCGATGCAGTCGTCGGCAGGTCTAGCCGCTCACCTTTTCACTGTTGAGCTGCCGTGGCCCACCATCCTCGCGTTTACGGCGATCGCCGTCGCGGGTTCCTTCGTCGGCGCAGCCCTCGCTGGCCGTATTCCCGAAACTGCTCTGCGCAAAGGATTCGGAATCTTCGTGCTCGTCATTGGTGCCTTCGTCCTTGTGCAAGAAATTCCGCAGTTGATCCCCCTCGCGACAGGAGGGTGATCGTTGGTACCGGCAACGCCGACACCGCCCCAGTACTGCCCCGGCGATACCTGCCGGGCATCCGAATAACCACTCGATTCACAAGGAGAAAAAATGTTTCGTCCCCTCACCGCTCTCGCCGGATCCCTCGTCGTACTGGCGTCGATCGCCGGATGCTCGGCAGCGAGCGATCCGATCGAACTCAGTGCTGACACCATCCTCATTGACGTGCGCACTCCCGCAGAATATTCGCAAGGCCACCTTGATGGCGCCAATCTGCTCGACCTCACGGGTGGCCAATTTGCTGCAGCACTTCCTACTCTCGACCCGGATGCTGAATACGCGGTCTACTGCAAATCGGGCAACCGCTCAGGTCAGGCCGTCGCAATGATGCAAGACGCTGGCTTTGAGAATGTAATTGATCTCGGCTCGATCGGCGATGCGGCCTCCGCAACGCAGATTGAGGTCGTGCAGTAGCGCGAGTGATACGGGTTAGTGGCGGTATCGCGAGCAAACTGCGGGCGTGAGGGCTACGAACTACCGTGTGTGAACTCGACACACGCCTCCACTACCCGCTACCGCGCCGGGGACCCCAGCGACCTCGCCACCGTGGGCTTTTCGCGCGTGGTCGTGCCCACCGTGCTCGGCGATGTCATTGTGCACGTTAACCCCAACGCTGTCGGCGTTTCCGACACTGCAACGCTGTTGCTGCACGGTGCCGCTGGTTCCTGGACCACCTGGCTGCCACTCATCTGCGCCGCTCACGATGTTGGCGAACCGCTGCAGAACGTCGTTGCGGTCGACCTCCCCGGATGGGGAGAGAGCGGCACCATTCAGGACGGCACAACCGTCGAAGACATGGTGGATGCCGTCGCCCACATCACGAGAACTCTGGGCTTTGCGCGTTGGAATGTGTTCGGTCACTCACTCGGCGGCCACCTCGCGCTGAGCCTCGCGGCCCGGTATCCGGAGCGCACGCTCAGCGTGACGGGAATCTCTGCGACCGGACCGGGAGCGCTGTCGGTGCTGCGGCATCCGCTCCGTCGTTTCTCCGTTCTTCCCTTGTTGGCCGGAATGATGGGGGCAATGCGCTTCCTCTCAGCGATCGGCCCCGCGGGCAACTGGTTGGTGCGTGGCCTTCATCGTTTGGGAGCGCTCGGCCCGTTGAGTAGTCCACTATTCGCGAACTGGCATGACATCGATGCCTCCGTAATCGATTCGCTAGCATCCGAGCTGCGGCCGCGTTCATTCGTACGCGGTGCCCAGGCCGCCGGTCAGTACGATGAAAACCAGTGGGCGACAATTCAGTGCCCCGTCACGTTAGTACGAGGAAAACGGGACGTATTTGTGAGTGACCGCGATGATGCCTGGTTTGCGAACATGCTTCCGCACGCTCAGCAGCAAGTGGCCGCACGGGCTGGGCACTTTGCCCACATCGAAACAGTTAGTCCGTCGCAGCCGTTAGTCGCGGCGTGAAGGCCAGCGACTAACAGAGCAGCCCGCCGGTTACTCTAGGGGCATGCGCACGGAAATCAATACGGCGACAGAGCCCCGCCCTGACGCCGCAACCCCGGATGCCCCAACACTCGACGCCGCAACCCCGGATGCCGCAGCACTCGACGCCGCAACCCCGGATGCCGCAGCACTCGACGCCGCAATTGTCCCGGTGGGGCGTTGGGATGTCGTTTTAGCGGTCGGTCTGTTTGTTGGCACAGCGTTGAGCACCGTTCTCTATCGCATCGCTGGGTTCTATGACGAACCCGCCGAACCGGTGCTTACTCTGGTGTGGGCGGCACTAATCGCGCTGCCCCTGCTCTACCGCCGTAAGTGGCCAGTACTCGTAGCGATTATCGTGTCTGCCGTCTTCATTTTTGGCGCAACAATCCAGGTTCCTGAGATCACCTTCAACAATATTGCGCTCTTTATCGGTATCTACTCGGTAGGGGTCTGGGAGCCCCGTCGTCGCATCGCAACACTCATCAGAGTCATCATCATCGCCGCGATGTTTGTGTGGCTCGCGATCGCTATCGCTCGTTCGACGACAGATCCTGATGCGCTCAGCGGACTTTCGCGGGCCGGAGCATTTTCCCCGCTTCTCGCGTACCTTGTCATCCAACTGCTGACCAACGTTCTCTACTTCGGTGCCGCCTACTATTTCGGGGAGCGCGCTTACCATTCGCGACTCGAACGGCAAGCGCTCAAAGAACGCTCACTCGAGCTGGTGCGCGAACGTGAACTTATTGCGGCGCAAGCGGTAACGATCGAACGACTACGAATTGCGCGCGAGCTGCATGACGTTGTCGCCCACCACGTCTCCATCATGGGAGTGCAAGCGGCGGCAGCCCGCACTGTGCTGAGAACGGATGCGGATGCTGCCTCCCAATCGCTTGAGGCCGTTGAGAGCGGGTCACGGCAGGCAATCGATGAAATGCACCGCCTGCTGGGCACCCTGCGCGATGCCGACGCTCGCGAGACGGACACCGCTGCGGCATCGACCTTGGGCCTCCACAGTATTAGGGAGCTCATTAACTCCAGTCGCGCAGCCGGACTCCCGACCCAATTTCAGGAACTCGGCGACGCGCATCCGATTAGTGCCGCCACCTCCGTCACCCTCTATCGGATTGCCCAAGAGGCCCTCACCAACGCGCGCAAACATGCCGGCCCAGCGGGTACGGCGGATGTGCGATTGCGGTGGAGCGAGCACAGCGTCGAGATCGAAATCAGCAATACGGGGCGCTCGGCGAGCAGACGATCATCCACTGGCCTCGGTCTGATCGGCATGGCGGAACGCGTCAATGCCGTCGGAGGAACGTTGGAACTTCGCACCCTGTCGCGAGGCGGGTATCTAGTGCGCGCAGAACTTCCCACAGCGCGAGAAAAGGCAGATGCTGCGCATGAATGATTCACCAATCCGGGTTCTGCTCGCCGACGACCACGAGTTAGTGCGGGCGGGCTTTCGGGTGATCCTCAGTGCGCAGCCCGACTTTGAGATCGTGGGAGAGGCGCGCAACGGTCGCGAAGCCGTCGATCTGGCAGCCAAACTTCATCCTGATGTGATCTGCATGGACGTACAGATGCCCGAAATCAACGGAATTGACGCCACGCGGATGATCGTTGCTGATCCAACGGCCGATGCTGCAGTGCTCATCCTCACCACCTTTGACAACGAGGAACACCTCTTCAATGCCCTCGACGCCGGCGCGAGCGGTTTCTTGCTAAAAAACTCTTCGCCTGACGATTTGGCAGCGGCAATTCGCACCCTCGCGAGTGGTGACGCACTGCTCTCACCCGCCGTCACTCGACGGGTTCTCCAGAGGTTAACTCGCGCCGATCGCCGTTCGGCCCCTCAGCCGGATGCCGCAACAACGGCCGACCTCACCGCTCGCGAACGCGAAGTGCTCGTTCTTGTTGCCGAGGGACTGTCGAATGCCGAAATCGCCAGTGCGCTCTTTGTCGGCGAGGCGACGGTAAAGACCCATGTTTCGAAGATCCTCCATAAACTGCGGTTGCGCGATCGCATTCAGGCCATTGTCTTCGCCTACGAGAATGCCGTCGTTGTGCCCAGCAGCAATCGGGGGTAGTTCGCTACGGATCGTGCCCACGCGTGTTAGCGCGGCTCAGCGGCTCGCATTCGCTCTCACCTCCCCCGCAGGGTGGAGAGCACAAACCCACCTGCAGACTGATTTCCGCAGGCGTTGTTGCCCGTAGCGTTGTTCGCAGAGAGATTCATTGCGAACTAAGGCGGTATTTGTGCTCCAACTCGACAACATCACGAAGAGTTTTGGGGCGCGCCCCGCCCTCAACAGGGTTACCTTTGCGGTGCGTGACGGCCGCATGACGGGCTTCGTCGGCGGCAACGGTGCCGGCAAAACGACGGCCATGCGCATCCTGTTGGGCGTCCTCAATTCGGATGCCGGCGAGATTCACCTCGATGGCAAACCTCTCGGTGCAGAACAGCGACGTCGCTTCGGCTATATGCCCGAGGAACGTGGACTGTACCCGAAGATGAAGGTTCGGGAACAACTCGTGTATCTCGCTCGGCTTCATGGGTTCACGTCGGCTGCAGCCGGTCGCAATGCCGACAGTCTGCTTGAGGAGCTTGGCCTCGGTGAACGTCGCGATTCCACCCTCGAGAGCCTCTCCCTCGGAAACCAGCAGCGTGCCCAAATCGCCGCGTCACTTGTTCACGATCCTGAGGTGCTGGTTCTCGACGAGCCATTCTCGGGGCTCGATCCTCTCGCCGTCGATACCGTGGTGGAGGCTCTCAAACAGCGGGCCGCGGCCGGAGCATCCGTGTTGTTCTCCTCTCACCAGCTCGAAATCGTTGAACGGCTGTGCGACGATCTTGTGATCATTGCGGAGGGCAGCATCCGAGCATCCGGAGAACGGGAAGCCCTGCGCGCTCAGCATTCCGCCCCGCGCTATGCGATCGAGTGCAGCACCGACCTCGGGTGGTTGCGCGCCGAACCCGACATCACCGTGGTCGAGTTTGATGGCGGCCATGCCACCTTCGATGCCGTGGAGCCCGCCGCAGCACAGCGAGTTTTGCGACGAGCTGTGAGTGATGGAGACGTCACCTCATTCGCACCGCAACGCGCGTCCCTCGCCCAAATCTTTCGAGAGGTCATCTAATGAACGCCAACACCACTGCTCGCCGCTCCCCCAGTTTCACGCAATCTGTTGCCCTCGTGGCAGAACGGGAAATCACCACCCGGCTGCGTTCCAAAAGCTTTCTCATCACTACCGGTATTCTTCTGCTGCTCGTTCTCGGCGGCGTAATCGCTGGTGGAATCATGTCGAAAAACGTCTCGACCACACCGGTGGCCGTCGTCAGTTCACTCGAATCTGAACTCTCGAACATCGACGGGCTCGAAATTACCATCGTGGAGAACCGTGCAGAGGCTGAAGACCTCGTCACCGCGGGAACGGTGGAGGCTGCGGTCGTTCCGTCTGCGGACGGCGCCACGGTCCCGGTAACCGTTATCGCCGAGAGCGAAGCGCCTTCGTCGCTCATGCAGGGACTCAGCGTAAGCCCGGAGCTTGTGTTGCTCGATCCCAGCGATACAAGTTTTCTTTTGAGCTATCTGGCTGCTTTTGGATTCGGCATCATCTTCTTCGCCTCGGGAATGACCTTTGGTCCAATGATTGCGCAGAGCGTTGTTGAAGAAAAACAGACACGCATCGTTGAAATTCTCATGTCGGCAGTGCCCGTTTCGGCTCTCATGGCCGGAAAAGTAATCGGCAACTCGCTACTGGCCTTCGCTCAGATCATCGCGATCGCGGTGCTTGCCATAGTGGGGTTGTCGGTCACAGGACAGGCCGAGCTTCTTACGCTGCTCGGCGCGCCACTGCTCTGGTTCGTCGGATTCTTCATCATCGGCTTCATCCTTCTGGCCGCACTTTTCGCCGCTGTCGGTGCGATGGTTTCCCGTCAAGAAGACTTGGGATCAACAATGACTCCGGTGACAATGCTCATCATGTTGCCGTACTTCGCGATTATCTTTCTCCACGACAACCCGGTTGCGCTCGCGATCATGTCGTACGTTCCGTTCTCGGCGCCGGTCGGAATGCCGATGCGGCTCTTCCTCGGCACCGCGGCGTGGTGGGAGCCCTTGATCTCCCTGGTGCTACTGCTCATCACCGCCGGGCTCGCCGTCCTACTCGGCGCCCGCATCTACAACAACTCACTACTGAAGGTCGGCAGCCGCGTGAGCTGGTCGCAAGCGCTCAAAGGCTAACGGACGGTGATGTGCTCATTGTCCGCGGGCATCGCGTCGCGCTCTTCTGATTCCTCGTCGACTGTCACGGATCCGAAAACTATCGGCATTCGTGCCCGGTCCAGGGCGAGGCTCGATCCATCAGTTGAGCGTGCACGTGGGGCTCGCTGGAGTTGCCTGAGTTTCCGCAGGCGCCAATGGTCTGACCCGCCGTGACCCTGTCGCCAACACGCACGATCGCCGATCGCTGCTTCACGTGGGCAACAAGAGCAAACACACCGTCGTCGCCACGGATCGTGATGTAATTTCCCACGATGAAGCGCGGACCGCCAAACTCTCTAATCGTGCCCTCGACCATCATGTAACCGAAACCAACGAGTGATGCACGGGCGCGGTGGTCTCGCTGAGAGTCAGTGACACGCACTACGACACCGTCGATCATGGCCCGCACCGGCTCACCAAACGCCGGATAGTCGGTCGGATAACGCAGCACGATGCCCGTGCCGAATTCAGGCCGTACACGATCTTCGGGGTCGAAAACGAGATCAACAGCATGCGTCTGGCCGTAGGCACGAACACCGTGGCTCGGCACACGCGTCGCGGGACTGTTCAACGCCATCCACCGACCGGTGATCGGTGGCGTCACCGTCAGTGGTTGCCACTGGGGCAGGAGTTTCACTCCGGGAATGACCACGGCGAGAACGAGCAACATTCCCAGAATGCCGACCACGGGCAGCACCGATAGCACCCTCATTAAAGGCACAAACGGAACAAACTGGGCACCAATTGTGCCCGTAAAGATCGCGATAATCGACACGAAGAGCAACACGCCCCGCCCACGATAAATCGCTCTGATGAGACGGTTCACAATTCCGTTAGGGTCGCTCGCCACTCCTAGTCCTCAACAACAGGCTGCGGCGGCAACTTGCGCACCTTTGCGCGACGGCGACGACGCGCCGGGATCATGGCGCGCATCTCTTCGAGCTTGCCAAAGCAGAGAAGGCGATCGTTCGCTTCGAGGACGGTGCGACGGTTCGGGTTCGGGACGACGCTCGAGCCACGGTGCAGCGTCAGCACCGAGATGTCTTTCTCGCCAAGCCCCGATTCGCCCAGCTGCTTGCCCACAAAATCCGCATCGCTGCCCACAACAATTTCAGCAACGCCATAGCCAGTCGACACGCTGAGGCGTTGGCGCACATCGATCTCGGGGAATGCCACCTGGTTGGCGATGTAGTCGATGATGGCGCCCGCGACATCCAGCCCAGTAGCGCGCTCAATGCCTTCAAGCCCTGGCGACGAGTTGACCTCCATCACGAGGGGGCCGTCTTTGCCCTCCAACATGTCAACGCCAGCAACCCGCAAGCCCATGATTTGTGCGGCCTTCACGGCGGCACGGTGGTATTCGGGCGTGAGCTCCACCGCTTCAACGTTGCCACCACGGTGCACGTTAGAACGGAACTCATCACCGACGGCAACCCGACGCATCGCCGCAACAACGCGGTCTCCAACAACGAGGGCGCGGATGTCGCGGCCCTTGCTCTCAGAGATGAAGCTCTGAATCAGCACGTTCTGCTTCGTTGAATGCAGCGTCTCGATGATCGCTTTAGCGACTTGAGTATCTGGCGCCAAAATGACACCGATTCCCTGGGTTCCTTCGAGCAACTTGATGACGACCGGCGCACCGCCAACGCGCTCAATCGCCATCTCAACATCAGCTCGATTGTGCACGAACGTGGTGGCGGGCATAGCGATGTCGTGGCGAGAAAGAATTTGGGTAGCCCGCAACTTGTCTCGCGAGTTCGTGATTCCGCTCGAAGTGTTAGGCGTGTACACATCCATTTGTTCAAATTGTCGAACAACAGCCGTGCCGAAGTAGGTGATGGAATTGCCGATACGCGGCAGGATGGCGTCGTAATCCGAGAGCAACTTGCCACGATATTGCAGGTCAGGTTCGTCACCCGTGAGGTCGATCGCGAAGCGCAGAGTATTGAGAATCCGGACCTGATGCCCACGTTCTTGCGCAGCTGCTTGCAGTCGTATTGTGGAATACGCCTGCGGGGCGCGCGAGAGAATAGCAAGTTTCATCGGAGGTCCTGCCAAGATAGGGGGGTGATAGAACCTACCCATTCAAACACTATTCTGGGCTGGCGTGAATGGGTTGCCCTCCGGAGCATTGGTGTGCCGTGGATCAAGGCAAAGATCGACAGCGGCGCTCAGAGTTCTGCCCTGCACGCCGACCACATCGAAGAATATGTGGGAGCCGACGGCAACGAATGGGTTCGTTTTCACGTAAAACCTTGGCAGAACTCGGATGCAGATTCCGTCGTCGTCGAACGCGTCATTCACGACCGCCGCGCAGTGCGCAGTTCCTCTGGCCACAGTGAAGATCGCATCGTCGTGACCATCGATGTCGAGCTTGCCGGCCGCACGGTCGCTGCCGAAACCAGTCTCACAAATCGTGACGAGATGGGATTCCGGATGCTCATTGGCCGCGAAGCTCTCAGCCAAGGCTTTCTCGTCGATTCCGACAAATCGTTCCTCGGCGGTCGAGCCCCGCGTGTTATTCGTCGACGCAATCAGGGACGTCGCTGATCGGCCTTACACGCCCAAACCCGATCAGAACCGAATAGACCCGATTAGAAGAATTTTCGTCGAGCACCACGCACAACATCGTTGTTCGCCCCGTCGATCTTGCTATTAGTGAGTCCACTCTTTGAGGCGACGAAGTCGTTAGCTTCCTGCATGTTGAACATGGCCGATTCCGTCTCGGACTCGTGATTGTGCCGCTTGTCAACATTCCGATACCGCACATAGATCACTGCATAGAAGATAAAGCCAGAAAGCAAAAAAACGAGTCCGAAGCCGCCAAATCCGTCATCGGAAGAACTGGCAGCAATGATCTGGCTGCTCTCCGCCATTCGAACAAAATCTGTCACCATCAGAATCCCACCACCACGAGCACTAGGCCGATAACAGTACCGACAAGCTGTACGGCTCCCGCTACGAGTAACAATTTGCTCTGGTTCAACGGGATGCTTCCCATCGTCTCCCCTGTCCGAGCATTTACAGCAACATAGTGCAGGAAAGATTTCCCACTCGAATTTCGCTGCTGGTAGCTATAGAGCCACACCGGGAGATAGGCCGAAACCCAGCGCTGACCGCGCACATCAACTTCTTCGGCAGTCCACCGTACGCCGCGGTCATAAAACGTGAGGGAATCATTGACGCGATGACGTGTGATGTCGCCGGCCTGTGTATGCGCGATCGGAGAGAGCTGATCGAGGTTGCTGTCGCGACGTTCTGAAGTGAACCCTGCGAGATAGTTTGAGTCGTATCGAACTGAGTTTTCAACGTCGAACGGCATGATCGTGTTGATGATGTTGTTCGAGTTCTGCGAAGTGTTCTGATCGAGTCGATCGCTTGACGATTCCACAGTGAGGTCGTTCACCTGGATGTCAAACTCTCGCACCACGTTGTAGACGTCGGCGTCGTAGCGTTGTTGCTCTTTGTCGCCGACCTTGACCGTGTATGAGCGAGTCTGGTGTTCGCCCTCTCCCGTCAATCGAGCGTGAGCATTGATATCAACGACCATATAGGGGAGGTAAACGCCCATCACGTTCTCGGCGTTGAACTCTGCCCTAAATTTCGGGTGCGCGAAGAACTTGCGCTTGCCGACGAAGCTTGCAATTTTTTCTACTGCTGTCGACTTCTCGACTCTAAACGGCAGGATCATGTCGGGAACGGCACCATTGGCGACCTGTTGGTTCATCGAAAGGGTGTTGCGGCACCAATGGCAGCGAGCCTGAGTGCTGTTGTTGGTGTCGATAACGACCTCAGCACCACAAGCGCTGCACTTGAAAGTAAGAATTTCTTCGGTCGAAGGAACAATATCGCTTGACCCCGACCCGACCAGAATCCCAGTGAGTCCACTGATGTCGCCATTGAGATTGAAAGCCTCAATCGCGTTTTCGGTTGCCCATTCGAAGCGACAAAAACCGCAGCGCAGATTTCCGGTGGCCACGTTGAGCGAGATCTCGGTCGCGCCACAACGGGCACACTTGGCAAGTCCGTCCTGTGCCCCTTCATCAGTGCGGAACACGTCAGGCGTGTTCTGGGGGCTCGCCTGCTGGTGAGCATCTGGCTCGACATTGTCCATCGGCATGACCGGCTACAGTCCGAGAACTTTAGCTTTAGCTGCCTCGTAGTCGGCTTCGGTGATCAGACCTTGGTCAAGCATCGTTTTGAATTGTTGCAATTTTGCCATGGGGTCGTCAGCTGCGGGCGCAGCAGCCGGTGCCGCGGCGGGCGCAGTGGGCTGTTGGGGAGCTGCATTGGGTTGCTGGAACCCTGCCGCGGCGCCACCGGCCGCATTCATTCCCATTCCGAGGAACGCCATGCCTGCTCCTCCCCCGCCGCCACCTTCATTTGATCCGGCAGCTTCAAAGCCACGGGCAGCAGCTTGCTGCATGAACGAGTTTCCACGGGCACCCCCGAGAGCATCCGCCTTCTTGACATCGCTGAGCAGAGCACGGGTGTCTTCGTCATATTCGATGGACTGTAGAGCGACCTTTTCGATGGTGAGTCCACGGTCCTTGGTCCACTGGTAGCCATCATCCACCGCCGCGCTCAGCGACTGGGCGAAGCCGATCGCGTCGCTCTGGATGCGCGCGATGCGGTTTCCCTTGCTGGGGTCATTCGTGTAGTACGAGAAGGCTGCGGCAAGGGAGCCGACCACTTCGTTAAAGAGTTGACTTGCGGCGTCATTGTCGAGGTCCGAGAAGTCGAAGACTTTGGGAGACTGACCAAGGTACGTGAGGGGAACAAAGTTCTTCACCAAGAGGATGGGATCGACGATCTTGAGGGAGTAGCTTCCGCGAGTGATGGCGCCAACTTGCGCACCGAGATAGGCGTCATCCCAGTAGATCTCAGACTGAGTGCCGAACTTGTTGTTGGGGATCTCTTTGAGATTGACGTAGAACGCGAGCTGCTGGGAGCCAGGCTGGCCGCCAAATTTGAAGCGCTCCCACGACGTTTTCAGCGTGGAGCTGATGATTCCGTCGCCGGCGAAGAATGACTCGGCGTTCTGATCCTCGGAGGTGAAGATAAATCCACCGGGTTCACCAACAAAACCGGTGAGTTGTCCATCCTGGAACGTCATCAGTCCATAACCCTCGGGCACCACAATCCGGCTGCCGTTAGTGATGATGTGCTCGGAACCTTGCGTATTCGATCCACGACCGGCGTTCGTGCCCTGTGTTACCGCCGGGAAGATCGCTGCGGTAGGAGCCAGATGAGCTGGCGGGGTGAGGAAGTCTTTCCACTGGTCTGCGAACGTTCCGCCGATCGCCCCTGCGAAAGCTTTGATGAATCCCATGCGTCTAATCCCATCGACTCGTTGCTGGGTCGGCCGCTATCGAACAACTCTCGCGCGGGCGCTGTAGGCAGCGCCGTTGTGGGGTAAAGACTTCAGCGGGCGACAATCTCTCAACATCGTATCGGGTAGGCCACTCCCATCGCGAGCGAGTGGTCTAGTCGCGCTGACGGTGTCCCTGCGATAACCGCAGACTCCTCGCGCTCGGGCACCTCAAAGTGCGGAGCGTGCTGGTGTCGGTTTTCAGATCGTTGAACCGAAGCCCTTCGGGTTCGCGGCTCGACCCTCAGTGCTCAGAAGAACGATCACGGATTCGGTCGTGAGTCCGAGCGCGGCCCGGCGATCAGGGTGAGAGAGCACGGCGCGGGCACCCGCCAAGGTCGAGGCACCACACGGCCCAGAGTCGACGCCCTGCTGCGCAAGGTCGCGCACGGCATCCGCTGCGTCGGAGTCAGCAACAGTGACGGATGCATCAAGTCCAGCCTGCAGGATGGGCCACGCAAGGTCAGAAACGGTGCCGCAATTGAGGCCCGTCATTATGGTGTCTGCGGTGAACACCGACGTGAGCTGTCCGGCGTTCAACGAGCTCGTTACTGACGAAGCTGTGTCAGGTTCAACCGAGAGCACTGCAGGAACATGTTCGGTGGAACGATAATGTGCGACGACCGCCTGCGCAAATGACCCAACGCCCGAGGGAGCAACGACGAGATCGACATGGTCGATCCCTGCTTCCCGCAGTTGCTCATCAATTTCGGCGAACATCGTGTCGTAGCCGTCGACGATCCACTGCGGAATGTCTTCATATCCGCTCCACGCCGTATCTTGAATCAGCACAACGTCGCCGGTCGAAACACTCTTGGCGTGCTGCACGACATCGTCATAGGGCACGTCGAGCACGAACAGTGTTGCGCCCTCCCCGACAATTGCATGCTTTGCCGCTTGAGAGACTCCGTCGGGAACATAGATGGTGGCAGGCAGGCCGAGCAAGTTCGCGACGTGCGCTACTGCACGGCCGTGATTTCCGTCGGTCGCGGCAGCAAGCGAGAGCTTTGAGGAAGATCCCAGCCGATCACGCAACTCCTCGAGCGATAGAGCACGATCGGCGGCATCCAATCGAGCAGAAAGAGCGCGCGAGATTGCATACGACGCCCCCAATATCTTAAACGCTGGCAACCCGAGCCGCTGCGATTCATCCTTCACGAACACAGACCCCATGTTCACCGTCGCCGCGATCTCGGGCACAGCAACCAGCGGAGTCGGCGCATAGCCGGGCAGCGACCGGTGAAACTCACGAATTGTCGAATCTAGCGGACTCGTGCGCCACGAACGCGCCGCCGCATTCACATACCAACCTGCTGTGGAGTCCACTGGTTTCACGGTCATTGTCGTCTTTCCCTCGCTAAAAGCACTGCAGCGATTCGGGCAGTAGCCCACATGCAGACTTCATCGTCTCGCATCCGCACGCGCGAGCGATAGGGCTGATTGTCGAGCGCACGTGTGACGTGGTTGGGGTGCACAAAAATTTCTGATGCGTTAAAGCACGGCTGGGAGTATCGTCCCCTACACGGTGCTGTCGACATGGTCCGTTGGCCGAGCCAAACACAGTACAGAACGCGTCACAGGGTGAAGCCGGGGGCTGAGCAATGGAGCACTAATGGTCCAGGAAACGCCTAAGGCGATTATCGCCGTCACAGCGCGCACCCATGTAGCCGCGGTGTGGCACGAACTATGGAAGGCCGGACTAACAATCGGTTTGGCAAGTGCCGCATCAGTCCTTATAACTCCGACAATTCAGAGCATTCTGACGGAACCAAGTTGTGATGACCCTGGCGACCTGCGCTTAGTGAGTCGTTCAGAGCTGACAGCGGAAGCCTCCAGCGTGAATGGCGAAGAGGCGGGCGCTACCTATGAAGCCTCGCGTGCAATAGACGGTGACTCGAGCACCTCCTGGGTCGAAGGCAAACTCGATTCAGACGAAAACAAGTACGGCGAGGGCGAGTATCTGACCATTACGCTCGCCGAGCCTCGCAACGTGCAATTGGTGTGCGTAATTAACGGATTCGCGAGAACACAAGAGTTGTATCTTCATAACTCTCGAGTTCGTCAGTTCAGTGTCGTAACCGATGCGGGAACCACAGATTCCGTGCTCCCCGAGAAACCGCTTGAACTTTACGCGGGATACCAGTCGCTCAATATCGCGAAAGGACTCACTGCGAGCATCCGCTTGACGATTGGCACGGCGAGAGCCGGTCAAGATTCTCAGCAGGAGTCAGACACATCGATCAGTGAGGTCGAGATTTGGGCGACAAATAATTAGCGCCACACAACCCTTTCCCCGGCAGCGAATTATGAAACGCACGAATGCGGTGGTTGTGAACACTGATTGAATTTCCATCTAAGCGGAGTATCGTGCCGCCATGGGCATAGACATCCCTACTAGGGAAGGCTTCGTAGAACTGTCTCAACAGCGCAATGATGGCAGTGTTTCGCTCTATTTAGGCTCGGGGGCAGGTGACTCTAGTCCACCGATCGGCCGCGATTCCGACGTCGCCCGCCTCGCACTCCGCTCTGCGGCGACCGCAGCACTCGCGCAGCTCACTAAGATCGACCTAGACAGCGCCGAACGCCAAAAGATCAGCGAATCTCTTGAGTCCCTCGACAACGACCGCGATTTTTGGGAAACTCCCGCCCGTTCGATTGCGGTCTTCGTTTCGCCGGAAAACATGCGCGCCTTCCGGTTGCGAAACGAGCTACCCAACCACACCGCGGTTGGCGACAGGTTCGATATCGGTCCGCTCTTGCGGGCAACATCGTTCACGCACAGCGGTTACGTTCTGGCTGTTACTGAGGGTGACGTGCGGTTGCTTGCACTTCATCCGGATGCGTCTATCCATCTCGTTGATCTTCCGAACCTGCCCGCTGACGTCGCTGAGACTCTCGAAACGACGGATACAGATGGCAGGTTTGATCGCCGTCGCGCCACAGGTGCGCTAGGCCCGAAGGTTGAACAGCGCCGCTATTGCTCGGCTGTGCAGGATGCGGTGCTTGATCGAATTGGTGATTCCGCACTTCCGCTAGTTCTCGCAGCCTCGTCAGATCTTGAGGCTGCGTACCGTGAGGTGAATAGCTACCGGGGTCTGCTCGAGCACGGTATTGCGGCGAACCCCAGCTCACTTTCGGCCTCTGATCTAGAAAAGCGAGGTCGTGAAGCGGTGAAGAAGCACTTCGATGACGAACTCGCTTCGTGGCGTGAGTCGTTCGGAACAATGAGAGCCAACGGCCACGCTAGTTCGCAGTTGACCGATGTCGCACGGGCAGCATCCGCCGGCCTTGTTGATACCCTTCTGTTCGATCTCGCATCCGTTGAGGAAGGAAGTATTGACGAGAGCGGCGCTGTCACTTTCGCAGCTGAGCCTAGCCCTACTACCTATGGCCTCGTCGATGAGATCGCGGTGCGTGTTCTCCGTACTGGCGGCACGGTGCGGGCGGTACGCCTAGAGGATCTCCCGGACGACAAGCCGGTCGCCGCAATATTCCGCGGGGCACTGTAGATTGCGGATTCGAGCGTTGCGCGCCGGTGACAGCTATCGTCGATGTCCAGATCGGGCCGTCATTATCGGTGTTACCAGTTAGTTGTACCCGGGCCACCCTTAAACGGTCCAACAATACGAGAGGTGATCCACCCGCCGTAGAAGTCACCGGCTTGAGTGCTCACGCGTTCGCCGTCGATTTCGCATAAGTCCATTTGACTCGGGTAGAGCGCTACTCGTGTCGCCAATTCCGCAAATCCTCGGGTCGGATCGGGGTAGGTCCAACCCGCTCGATCACCGACTACTCCCCCGGAAACAAGATCGAAGTAGTGGGCTTCTCCTTTGAACTCGCAGAAGCTTGTGCCCGCTACTGGCATCAGAACGCCGTCGGGGAACGCGGCGATTGGCACGTAGTAGACGGGTGGATGACTCGTCTCAAGCACCCGCACGGAATCCGTTGTGTCGACGATCACTTGGCCGCCCAACCGCACGATTACACGTTCATGCCGGCGTTCCACTCGTGGAGGCCGCGGATAGTCCCATACCGACTCTTGACCGGCGCGAGGCTTGATCGGCTTGGGGCGGGGGCGTGATCGGGGAAAACCGGCGGCTGGCGTCATCCGTTCATTCTGCGACTGGCCGCTGGGATGCGGCTGCGAATGTCCACAGGCGGGAGCCGAGACACGCGCGGAAAACCGGCTACCCCGAGACGACCGAGTGCGCACCAGGAGCGACTCGTGCTGTTCGATACGTGTCAACGGCGATCACTGTGCCGAGAATGACCAGCGATAGTGCCATCGACGCGAGAACATCACTAGTCCAGTGGTACCCCAAATAGAGGCGGCTGAGAGCAGTAGCGATCACCAAGAGCGCTGCTGCTACATAAGAAATTGCCGCCAATTGGGGAGTATTGCGCCGCGAAAACACTAAGAAAGTCAGAATGAGAAAGAAGTCGGCAACCCCAAGAACATGTCCTGACGGGAACGAGAATGTCGTGTCTGGGCCATACAACATGAGGTCTTCAGGCGGTCGGCTTCTTCCGACAACGCGCGTGATGATCTGCACGATGATCACCCCAGTGAGCGTGCCTGCTGCCAGAAGAAACGGTCGCCATGAGCGGTCAGACCTGACACCCCAGATCACAACCACAGCCAGCACAATGATGGGGAGTGCAATGGGCCCAAACATCTCCGTGAAGACGATCATCACAACCGTCAATGTTGCTGTTTGGCGTTCCTCGAGCCACTGCTGAATCGCGGTGTCCATCGCGGTAAGAACGTCCGGTTGGAGCACAGACCACCACAGAACCGAAAGGCTGGTGATGCCAACGAAAATCAGGGAGGCCGCAATCACATAGAGCCGCACCTTTGTCGCGGCAGGCACCGTTCGAGCGTCAACAAAGAGCCTTCTACGGAGGCGGGAGCGCCGCGTATCCGTTGATGATGAGCCTGAACCGTTCGTGGTAGCACTCATGAGTGCGCAACCCGTCCGCGTTCCTCGTCGAGGTCGTACTCCGGGCGAGGCCAGTTCATATCCAGCTCTTTGAGTTTGCTCATGATGATTTCTTGCGAAGCAAGGCGGGCATACCATTTGTGGTTTGCCGGAATAACGTACCAGGGCGCTTCAGCCGTGGATGTTCGTTCCAGAGCGATTTGGTAGGCGTCTTGGAGCGCTGTCCAACGCTCACGGTCGTCGACGTCGCTTGGGTTATATTTCCACAACTTTGACTTGCGGTGAAGCCTGGCGACTAGCCGCTTTTTCTGCTGTTCTTCACCGATCTGAAGCATCAGTTTGACAATCACCGTGCCGTTAGCGATGGCCTCCTGCTCAAAGGCGATGATTGTGTCGTAACGCGCTTCGATGGTGTCTGGGTCAGCAAGGTTCTGAACCCGGGCGGCGAGAACATCCTCGTAGTGTGACCGATCGAAGACACTAACCATCCCCGGTGCGGGAAGATGCTTACGTATTCTCCAGAGAAAATCGTGGCGTAATTCCTCGTCAGTCGGCGCCGTAAAGCCGTGAACGACGACGCCTGACGAATTCATGGCCGAGAGCGCATGTTTAACGATGCCGCCTTTGCCGGAGGAGTCCATACCTTGCAAGACGATCAACAGTGATCGTTTGCCTCCCACGGTGCTGTCGGCGAAGAGCTTGCCTTGGAGTCGTGCTAGCGCACGTCGGTTTTTGCGCAGCAGTGCCGTTCCCGACTCTTTTGTGGCAACAATTCCGGGAGTTGCTTCGGGATCTACTTCGGCAAGTCGGAAGCCCTTGTCAACCCGAAGCAGCTCGCTTGGCTTGCCAGACCACTCAGATTTTTTCATAGGAGATAGTAACTCTTTGATGCGCTCGCTTACACTATTCGTCATGAATGATGCATCCGTGTCGGGCACAGCCCGCAGCGCAAAGAACAGCACTGCCCTCCGCGTTTTGGCGCGACTAGGTTTCGCCGTGAATGGTTTGGTGCACGTTCTCATCGGCGCCCTGGCGGTGGGTATTGCGACGGGCGGCGGGAGCACTGACGCAGACCAGTCAGGCGCATTCCAGCAACTCGCGTCTACGCCGGGCGGTGTGTTCCTCCTGTGGACGGTGGTCGTTGGCATGTTCGCGCTGGGACTGTGGCTCCTCATTTCGGCGTTCCTGATGCCAGGTGGCGATTCCAAACGCAGATGGGCACGTCGCGTCGCTGAAGCGGCCAAGGGCCTGACGTACATTGCCCTAGGAGCAACCGCAGTGCCGTTTGCTCTCGGAGGCTCAACAAGTTCGTCGGGCAGCTCGAGCAGCCTCAGCGCCACTCTGATGTCGTCCCCGGCCGGCGTCATTGTCTTGATTGTTGTCGGCGTTGCGGTGGTCGGGGTCGGTGTCTATTTCATACGAAAGGGCGTCACCCAGAAATTCACGGACGACATTTCGCTCCCCCGCGAACCGATGCGAAAGAGTGTTCTCGCCCTCGGCATTTCAGGCTACGTCGCAAAAGGTATCGCCATTGGCATTGCAGGAATTCTCGTCGTCGTAGCGGCGGTGACGCACGATCCCAGCAAATCCACGGGGCTAGATGGTGCACTGACAAGCTTGGCGGCACTTCCGTTTGGGGCCGTCATCTTGATCGTCATCGCAATCGGACTGATCGCCTACGGACTATATTGTTTCGTCCGAGCTCGCTTCGCTCGGCTGTAGGTCGCGCACCCGGCCAGAACTGGAGCGCTTGCGGATGCGGCGCTCACCGTCGATCTTTGCGGCTAGCGGTGCTGCGACCACAACGGCAATTCCGATGCCGAGCAGCAATGCGCCAACAGTGTCGGTGAGCCAGTGCGCCCCTAAATAGGTGCGGCTGAGCATCATGACAACCGTGTAGATACTCGCTGCAATCCACACCCATACGCGAGGAAACAGGATGGACAGCAGGAGGGCCATCACTGCTGCGTTCGCTACGTGCCCTGAAGGGAATGAACCGAAGTCGACGGTAACGAGAATGGTGTCCGGGCGTGTTCGAGCAAAGAGGTGCTTGAGTAGCTGCACCGATCCACCGGTAACGACTGTGGCAATCGTGAAGTACAGCGCACCCCAGGGTCGCTTGATGAGAAGCAGCGCAATGATTATCGCGCCGGGCACGATAAAGCTGGCGACGACCCCCGCGCCCAGGTAGTTCATCACTAGCGATACCGATTGCCAGAGCGGATTGCGGCTATCGGAGAGCACCTTCATCCAGAAGGTGTCCACGGCGAGGGGCATCCCGTGGTCACGAACCACGATGAGGGCTCCCAAAGCCACGACCAGCCCAAGGGCCACTAGTCCACTCAAAAGTGGCCAAAAGCGACGGACGCGCCGTGCCCGCTCGGTGGCGGCGACCTCCGGATGTTTCTTCACCATGAGGTAATGCTAAAACTTTCTTTGGGCGAAAGGTAAACATACAGAACACCTGCCGCGATCACCCGCTATAGTCATTTCACTATCGGCTTCCGCTGACAGAATCCCATCACATCCGCCCGGTTAGCTGACGGATGAAGCCCCGAAAGTCTGAGGTGGATAAATGACCAAATCACCCCGTGCCACTACGTCACCAGCCTTGATCGCTGCCGTGGTTTACAACCCCGTAAAGGTCGATCTTGAAGCGATCAAGAAGGCCGTTGCGGTGCACGAAGAGGCGGCTGGCTGGAGTCCCACCCAGTACTTTCCGACGAGCAAAGAAGATTCGGGGCAGGGTGTGACGCAGCAAGCTCTGGATGCCGGTGCCGACGTGGTCATCGTCGCAGGCGGCGACGGAACAGTGCGTGCAGTCGCCGAGATCGTGCACGACAGTGATGCAGCGTTGGCGCTGATGCCATCGGGAACGGGCAATCTCTTCGCCCGCAATCTTGATCTCCCTCTGGATGACATCGAGGGTTCGGTTCAGACAGCTTTTGAGGGCGAGGATCGCCTCGTCGACATCGGCCTGATCGATATTCGCGACGAGAACGAAAAACTGTCGAAGCACGCGTTCGTGGTCATGGCCGGTTTAGGGCTCGACGCAAAAATGTTGGTGAACACTGATGAGGATCTCAAGAAGAAGATCGGTTGGCTCGCGTATGTCGGCGCAATCGTCAAAGCTCTCACTGATCAGAGCGAGCTTCAGCTGAAATATCGAGTTGATGGTGGGCGATCTCGCTCCGCGCGTGCCCACACCATCATCGTCGGAAACTGCGGCTCGCTCACAGCCAATGTGCTTCTCCTTCCCGATGCCGCACCGGATGACGGGTTCTTTGACGTTGCCGTCATGCGGCCTCAGGGGGTCATCGGCTGGCTGCAGATCATGGGCAAGGTCTTCTGGGAAAACGGGGTTCTTCGCCGAATCAAGGGCGGGGAAGCACTAACGACCAAAGACGTGCGCGCGTTGAACTATGTGAAGGCGAAGCAGATGACCGTGCGCCTGAATCACGCCGAAGAAATTGAACTCGATGGAGACAGCTTCGGAAAGGCGATCGCGTTCAAGACTCGCATCAAGCCGGCCGGACTGCGGATGCGCGTGCCCCTGCCATAATTCGGCAGAGGCGCTGATCGGGTCTCCGGTTCGACCTACTCTGCGGTCTCCGTCTCCGTCTCGGAGTCGGGGCCGGGGTCGGGGTCTTCCTGTTTCGCGGTTTGTTCGGTGCGGTCGTTCAACGCTGCGAGGATCCGGGCGAGGTCCATGGCGATTGCTGCAGAAGCTCCCATCGTTGTTGCGGTCGCGGTGGATTGTCGTTCATCCAGCTCCGCGGTTAGCGACGCCAGGGCTTCAACTGCTGCGCTGTGGGCCGTTTCACGCTCCTCTTCTGACTCCCAATCGTGCAGCAGCGTCGACAGTGCTTTGAGCGCCTCGCTGAGCACCGGCCGCAGTTCGGGGCGAAGCTGGATTTTGATGGGGGTGCCCCAGACGGCGCCGGTGAGAACGTCGGTGATGTCTCGTACGTGGAAAGTGACATTTTCGAGGGCGGCGAGGTCGTCGTAGTCGGCGCGCAGATCACGCCGATAGCGCCGGGCTCGCGGGTTGGCCTTACGGCTTTCGTCGGCGAGCTGCACCGCTGCTCGAACTTCGCCGGACACGCTGACAAGAGTGTCTTTAGCGGATGCCCAACCGTCACGTTCTGGCGGCCAACTTTCGGCCAGTGCCTCGGCAATCTCTGACAGATGGTCAGAGAGAACTCGGCGAAAGTTGGAGAGTTGTTGGTCAACTTCGTTGTGGCTGAGCGCCGGAAAGATGAGCACGTTTACGAGTAAGCCGACGATTATGCCGAGGCTGACTTGCTCAAGGTATCCGATCGAATAGTCGTCAGCATCCGGACCACCAATGATGAGTACGAACAGGACGGTGACGGGGATATATTCGCGGTTGGCTCCGAACCAGCCGGTGGCGGCGATGAGCGCGCCGGCCCCAACGGCGAGAGACATGGTGAGAAGGCTCGGCGAACTGAAGATAATCACGGCGCCCGCGAGAACAATAGCGACCGTAAGACTTCCGAGAGTTTGCAGCGCGTTCTTCATCGACCCCATCAGGGTGGGGTACATGCTGACGATGGCGCCAAGCGGGGCGTAGTAGGGATAGTTATCGGCGACTCCGGGCAGGTAGGGCGCGAGCGTCCAGGCAATGCCGACGGCGAGGGCAGTCTTTGCTGCTTGCAATATCCGCAACCTGGTGATGTCTGACTTCATTCGCCATGCGGTTCTTCTTACTGGCCTGAGCGTGTTGTCGGCCAGTTCGCGTCGCCTCATGGACGTGCCATCAGATCTACGCCGCCGCCGGGTGCAGGTTCTGGATGCTCGATCCTGACGCGATCGGGGCGAAAGCCGTGTTCGATTCCCCACAGCACGGCGTTGGTTCTGCTGCTCACACCGATCGTTCGGTAGCAGCTTCGAATGTAGGTTTTGATGGAGTTGATCGAGAGGTGGGTTCGCTCAGCGATCTCGGTATTCGAGAGACCTTGGGTGATGAGCGCTAACACTTCGGCTTCGCGTTCTGTCAGTCCCTCTTCTCGTCCCGGCCAGTCACCGCCAATAACACCGGAAGTGCCCGTCGCTCCGAGGTGAACGCGCTCGCCTCCATTGCGAATTGCTTCGAGGGCGGCAACAAGTTGGGCAGCTGGCAACCCTTTAGAGACGTAGCCGCCAGCTCCGTGAGTAATCGCAGTATTCACGAGAGTCGGATCAAGATTCCACGAGTAGACAACTACCGCAGCAACGAGAGGGTTTGCTGCGAGCTCCCGAACGGCAGCGCGGTCTTCCCGAGTGGAGGCGAAGGTGTCGTAAAGGGCAATGTCAACGTGCTCATTGACCTGCTTATTGAGGTCAAGCTCGACCACGTGAATCCGGTTTCGATAGGAGCGCAGCATGCTAACGACGCCGCGGGCGACAACCTCATAATCGTTGACTAGGGCAACTCGCACTTCATTCATTCGTCAACAATATTGCTGCCTAGCTCGAAGAATGCATTTCTTCACCCTTTAGGGTGAAGCCACTCAGCCGATTTCCCGAATATTCTCAGGTTGTGGGCGTGGTTTTCGGCTGCGCTCATGGCTTCGCTAACCCCCGTTCGCGAGCCTCCCCCAAGAGTAGGAGCTCAATCGTGAGTGCATCAGACAAGATCGAAAACTCAGCTGAAGATCTCAAAGGCAAGACCAAGGAAGCCGCGGGAAAGGCGACCGACAACGAAGAACTCGTTGCTGAAGGCAAGACAGATCAAGCAAAAGCTGACCTCAAGAAGGCTGCCGAGAACGTCAAAGACGCCGTCTCAGAATAACCAGCACCGACTTCAGCACGCCCTTCCCTCATCCGTTCGAAAGGACCACTCTTTTATGAATACTCTTCTTATCGTCGTCGCCGTTATCGCCGTTATTCTGCTTCTCACCGGCGGCCTTGTTCAGTCGCTCAACTTCCTCCTCTGGGTAGGACTCGTGCTGGCTGTTCTCGCCGTCATCGTCTTTCTCGCTCGCAAGCTCACGGGTGGTCGAGTCTAATAACCTCCATCCGCTGACTTAGCAGAAGCGGTTCATCGCGGTATTCCCCTCGGAACCGGATGAACTGATCGAGGGGTGTTGGGCTCGCACGGCCCAGCGCCCCTCTCCTTAAACCATTGCCGACTCGGGTTGAGCACTACGCTCCCCTAGTCGCGACGTACACGGTGTTGGACGACACCCCACCCGTTAGCGCATTATCAAAGTCCACGGCATGTGCGATGGGATTCTCGAAGACCTGGCCTAAGCGTTCCATGAATTCTTCGTCAGACGGGTCATCCGACCAGAGCGCGAATACTCCGCCGTCGGTGAGATGAGCCCGCACGCGGCGCAGACCATCAACGGTATAGAGGTCGGCATGGCTAGGGTCGAGCTGGTGCCGGGGTGAGTGGTCGACATCCAGCAGGATCACGTCGTACGGCAAGGTCGGTTCGGCACGCATCACAGCAAAGAAGTCGGCGTGGGTGAGGGTCGTGCGGCTGTCGCCCGTGAGCTCTGCAGACTCCGGAAGGAGTCCACGATTGTGCCAGTCGATCACTGTGGGCAACGCGTCGATCACCTCGAGTGAGGTCACGCGCGGATCGGCTAGAGCAGCAACGGCTGTATAGCCGAGCCCGAGTCCCCCGTTTACGACGCGCAATTGGTCGCCGCTGGCGGCTGCAAGCCCGAGGTCGGAGAGGGCAATTTCGGCAACCGTGAAGAGGCTCGACATGAGGTATTCCTCGCCGAGTTTCACCTCATAAACATCAACGTCGAGCGTGGGCTCGCGTCGGCGTCGCAGAGTGAGCTCCCCCATCGGTGTTTCTTGAAAGTCGAGCTCTTCGAAGCGGGAGATAGCCATGGGTTGAGCCTACGTGCAGTGGATGCTTGCGCAATGCAGACGCGACGCGCAGCGTGCCTAGCCGAAGATCCACACCCCAATAAGGATCAGACCACCGACAGCAACCACGATTGATGCCGCCACGCTGCCGAAAGTGATTAGGGCGGTACGGGCCGAACGGCGCGCCACGGAGGGCAGTGCCGCCGGATTCTCGCGGGCAATCGCGGCACCCGTATCAATGTTCCCCGCCAATGGAGGCGACAGAATCTCTCGACTGGCGTAAGTCGCGATAGCACCAGGGCCAGCAGCCGGCACTGCCCGATCGAGCATCTCTACTGAGACTGGTGCTGGCCTCAGCGTTCCGCGACGCCGCGGTGGCGCCTTTTTGAGTGCTCGTTGGTTACCCCGATCGACGGCACGAGTCGCCTCAGGATCATCATCGGCGCCGTCGTCGTCGTCAGCAACGATGTCGGCCTCCGACTCCGTCAGCCGAGGTTTCGCCGCTACAACCACGGTTGCTTCGGGGTCTGGGGCGTGACGATTCACGACCACGGTAGATTCATCAGCCTCATCTCTGTGACGAGCTACAACGACGGTAGCCTCATCGACCTCGGAAGAAGAGCTGCTTCTGCGGTCGACAACTACCGTCGACTCGTCCACTTCGCTGACAGAGATATGCCGACGGTCGACAACGACAGTGGATTCGTCGACTTCGTTTAAGGAAGCATTCCTGCGGTCGACAACTACCGTCGACTCATCCACGGACTCGCCATAGTCGACAGCCTCAGTCACGCCCGGCCTGCTGATAGTGATTTCACTATCCTCGTCGTCGATCATCGGCGCCCCACGGGGATCGTAGTTTCGTCGTTTTCGTCCTCAGCGCTCAAACCCACACGCATCCAGCTGCCCGTCGAACCGTCCCGTGCCACATCTCCCCCACCAGAAATAACATCGATGACGATGACGGTGATGTTGTCTTTGCCACCAGCGCGCTTGGCAAGATCAACGAGTCCCCAGGCCACAGAATCAGGCACGCCGCCCATCGTGAGGCTGGCGCGAATGGTTTCATCCGCAACCTCCGACGTGAGCCCGTCGGAACAGATCAGTAGCCGTTCGCCGTTGACGATGGGTGTGATCCAGCTGTCGGCGGTTGAATCGGGGGCACCGATAGCCCGCGTGATCACATTGCGGTCGGGAAAAGACGCAAACTCTTCGGCCGTAAGCTCGCCAGCATCGAAAAGTTCCTGACCAAGGGAATGGTCAACAGTGATTTGCTGAAGCAAGCTTCCGATATTCCGGTAGACCCGTGAGTCACCGACGTTAAAAACCAGCCAACTGGGCACTCCATCGTGATCGACAATCGCTGCGCCAGTGACGGTCGAGCCTGCACCACGAGAAGTGGTTCCGGCTACAGCGGCGACGAGTTCATCGGCTCGTTCAAGGGCTGCCGAGATGAGCTCGACGGTGGCTACTGTATTGCCCCGCAGCACTGTCTCGAAGGCGTCGACGACCGCAGAACTTGCCCGATCCCCTGCCTCATAGCCGCCCATTCCATCAGCAACGACATAGATGGGGGCTTGGGCCACATAGCTATCTTCGTTGAGTTGACGTTTCATACCGACGTCGGTGACCACTCCCACTGAGAGCGTCACTCCACCGACTCGGTGAGTTCGGGTCACGCAGTCCTACCTTCGGCATCGAACTCGATTGAGAGACGCAACTCTCCGAGGATGAACGACAATGCGATCGGCGCACTCGCACCGGAGGCAAGCTCGGTCTCGACCCCGGACGCATCGATCACGACAACACCATTGGTGGCGTTGAGGTCGGTGATCGTCCACAAATCATCGGTTCGAGTGAGCCGTGCGTGCACTCGCGACAATGTTTTCGTGCTGTCGGGCACTGGCAAGGGTGTTCCGCCATCCGCGGCAGTAGGTTTACGCCCGAGCACAACGTTGTCACTCGCCAGCGGCAACCGTTGGCCCGTTGAGGTCACCAAGTTCCAGTGGATGATCGGCTTGCGGTTCACGACAACGGTACGTTCGTCTTCGTCGTCGTCGTCATCGAAGTCATCACCGGCAGGCTGGGGAGGCATCGACGTGGCTGCGTGCTGATCGCGGGCCCACGAATCTGCGGCGGGTGCGGCCGGCGCGCCTGAGAACGCCGGTGCGGCCGGTGCGGCCGGTGCGGCCGAGAATACGGGCGGCACTAATGGTGCAGGTGCCGCAGGTATCGCCGGTGCTGAAGGCATCTCGGGAGAAGCCTGTGCCGCGAATGGAGACGAAGGACTGTGCTGGGCCGGAGCTGCCGCTTCGGGGAATGACGTCGGCATCGGCATAATGAACCCCGAGCTTGGCGGCTGCACCGGCGGTGCTGGGGGTGCCGTGGGCCCGGACTGAAGTTGTTGCGCTGGCGCGGATCGTAGAGTCCCTAGCGGCGCTGGTTCCGGATACGGCTCTGGATCCGCTTCTGCTGCAGCGGGGTTTCCGGGTGATCCAAAAGGAGCGAATGATGCTGGAGCCGGAGCGTTGTTCGGTATGGCAGGCGATCCGCCGAAGGCGTTCGTCGAAGCCTGACCGGCGGGTGCTCTCATCTCTCGGTTTCCCGACATGAGGCCGGCAATTCGGCGGTCGGCCGAGCCCACCGGTTGCGCCTGGCCGAAGCCAAGAACTGTGGCCCAAATGGGAAAGGCGATCGCACCGAGAACGGTCATACCCGCTCCGAGGGCGAATCGTTCGTTGATGCGGTGAATCGAGATGATCAGCAAAACGACGCCGTACGCATTAAGCAAGGGGACGAAGAACCACACAATGTTCCACGCCTCATAGCCGCCAAGACGCAAGAGCTCAATCGTGTTGACGAAAGGAACCCATGCCTTCCAGGTGGGAATGCCGAGCTTGGCAAAGAGTTTACTGAGCGCCAGTGAAATCCACACATAGACCGCGGCAAACACCACGAGATACACGAGAGAGCTCACGAGGATCAAAGTAAGGGTGTCCCCGGTGTCATTCATCTCTTACTCCTTCTCCTGTCAGGCGGCGCCGCGAAGGCGCACCTGTGCTTCTTTGATGTGTCGAACAAAGGATGCTGTGCTCAGCGTGACGGCAAGACGCTGGCGCCACGACGCTAACTTCGCGACCTCGCCGCGTTCCGCTTCGACAATGTTCCACACGGCGTCTGCTGTCGCAGGCAACGATGCCGAAACGTTGAAGACGGCAGTATCTGCCGCCTCTGCGACAGCAAGTGCTGCCGGACGACCGGTCGCGAGAGCAATCTGACGGCGGGTGCCCCGAGGCGAACTAATAATCCCGGCATCAATATAGCGGTCAATGAGCTCGTCCCAAGCTCCGACGATCGCAACTTCAGGAATGGGGTCTGCGCGGCGACGACGACGTTGTAGCGTCTTCGCCCCGGCGAGAACAACGATCGGCAGTAGTGGCAGCAGCACGATTGCGACAGCTAATGCGACCCAACGCACGATCTCCCACACGCGTTGCCCGGCCGCAGAGTTCTCGGCGGAGGCCGGCGGCTCATCCGATTCGGCGCGAATCGATACGGGAGGTGCCAGCACTTCGCTTGACGGTTCGTCAGGCTCGGTCGGATGCTCCGGAAGAATCTCTCCCACCACAACACGCGAGAGAGGCTCGGAAAACTGCGGTGTGGCATCCAATTGCACCCATTGACCGTCGGGAGAACGCACTTCAGTCCACGCTGTGATGTTTGCACCGGTGCAGACGCCATCAGCGCTGCACGGCACTACTGAGGGTTGGGACTCATCAGAAGCGAGCAGCACCCCAAAAACAATGCGCGAATCGAACCCGAAATAGCGTGCGAGCAACGCCGCCGCTACCGAGAACTGTTCGTCATCCCCCACCGCAGAAATCAACGATTCTTCGGATGCGTCCTCGCCGGCCTTAACTTCCTGATCAGTAAGGCTCGTGAACAGTGTCTCGATTCGCGCCGTCGAATGCCCGGCAAGACTCGGCTCGAAGAGATAGTCCGCGCGTGACGATAGCGCCGTGATCCACCCCTCAGACGCAGTGTCCTCGGTGCGGGCGTGCGAAAGGAATCCGCGCTCACGCAACTTGCTGACGGCATCCAACAGACCATCGCCGGTGCGCGGGAGTTTTTGGCGGTCAACCCAGTCAGCGAGAGCAACGTGCACTTCGCCGTCGATGAGCGGTTCACCGCCCTGGGCACCCTCGAGCACCCCCGATTCGGGCAGCGGGCTGCCGCTGACGACGAACCGATCCCCCGGAGAAAGAGTTGCAGTGATGATCCCTGCGTCTGCCGTCTGGCCATCGACGACGACCGCCGAAATACCACCCGGCGCGACAAAAAGGCCATCGGTCAATAGCTCGCTTCGTTCTCCGGAGAACGACGGCGCGGCACTCGTGACACCAGGCAAAGGAAGCCACGGCCCCGCGTAGCCTTCACCGATCGTGACAGCAACCTCAAGATCGGTTGCCGCCGGCACAGAATTGGCTAGGCGCGTGAAGTTGGCGGCTGCAGAATCAGTGAGTTCGAAACGCGTGCCATCGAACCCGGTGAGGGTAGCTAGTCGCAGCCGATCAAGATTCTCCGGCGCATCCGTGACAGTGAACAGCTCTGTCGTGAGAGCATCTCCGGCAAACCAACCACGGTAGGTGATGAGCGGCGACTGAACTCGACTGATATTGAGGAACGGTTCGACGCCATCGCGCACTGTTGTGCGCTGCAGGGTATTGGCCGCCAGCGGCGCGACCGCGAAGCCAACACTGATTGCGACGATGAGAATCGCCGCGCCGAGAGCGTTCCGGCGCACAATTGGCCACGTTGTCTCACGCGCCTGGCGAATGCCTACCGCAGTACCGCGCGCACGTTTGAGTGCCTCGACTCTGGCGAGCCTCGAGCGCCCGATGAGCCACGACATGCTGAGCGTAATAACCGCGACACCGAGTAATACGAGTGCCCCACCGGGAAGACTCCACCACAGCACGGGCACCGGAGCACCGAGGGCGCTCGACCCGAATGCAAGGCCAAAGGCAAACATTCCGAGTACGACTGGTACGGCCAGCACCGAGATTTTTCCGGGACGCAGCGCGAGGGAAAGCGCGCCAAAAGCGCCCAAAAAGATGACCACGAAGAGGGGAACAAGGACAGCCTGATAGTCGCCGAGTGGCAACTCGATCGTCACGAGTTGTTTCCAGCCGAGGACGATTCCCGCGAACCCATCCCGAATTCCTGCTAACACTCGCAGCGGAGACTGCAGGGCAGCCGGTATCGCCAACGGGACCACAAGAATGCCGTAGACAAGAAGCACAGCGAGAGTGGCTGCCCACCAGCTCATAGCCCGTCGGGCGGCAAGGTAAGCGATCCCCATTCCCGCAATGCCCGCGACGACCGCTAGGAGAATAACGCGCGGCGTCTGATAGATCGGCCAGGCTGCCGCTGCCGCGATAGCGATTCCGAGCGCGACGAATCCGACAGACCACAGGGTACGACCGAGCGAAGGCAGAGTGTTGCGACGACTCATCCGAGAGCTCCTCTCGCGATGAGGTGACCAAGATCGCCAAGAACGCCAATAGTAAGAATGGTGTAGTCGCGAGTGGATTTGACGGTCGGTTCAGCACCGAGTTCGCAGCGGATTATCACGGTGCGAACGTTGGTCGGAAACGCAAACGCCGCAAGCCGCAGTCGATCAAGCGGAATTTGGCTTCCCGTGAGCACGAACGCAATTGATAGTTCGGGAAACGACTGAGAGGTAAGTTTTGTGACTTCTTCGATGCGCACCGCAGTATCACTGGAGTCAATGCGGCTTGTGGCATCGAGAAAGGCGCGCGGTGAAATTGTTGGCAGGGTGCGGATCGATAATGAGCCGTCGCGGCCCTGTGCTGCAGCAAGCGAGACGAGCACCTCCCGACCTTCGGTGATCCCTTGAACGGAAAGCGAGGCGGCGGCGCTCACCGCCATCTCAAATTCATCGTCATCGGTGAACTCGGTGATATTCACATCAAGCACAACAGCGATACGGGCACGACGAGTCTCTTCGTACTGGCGCACCATGAGCTTGCCGGTCTTGGCGGTGGACTTCCAGTTGATATGGCGGGGTGAGTCACCCGTAACGTATTCACGAATCGCATGGAACGCGAGATCTGAGTCGACAATATTTTTGGTCGACGAACCCTCGATGTCACGGATGAAGCCCGCCGAGGTTGAAGGAACGACAGCAGTCACCGGATGCACGTTGATGTGTTCCACTTGCGGCCACGACACTTCACGGCGGAGTAGCCCGACGGGGTCTCCCCGCGCAATCGTCATGGGCCCCACCGAAATCACGCCGCGTTTGGTGGCCGCAATGGCGACGGTTTCAACGTGATCGGCTTTGCCAAGCAACAGAGGAACGTGCACCTCAACAAGGCCATCGCCCACAGGAATATCAATAATGCTTGGCAGGGCGATCCTCACCGAGGCGTTCTGCATGTGGAGTTGTGCCGTCACACTGCTGCCCGCAACGACGCGATCACGATCGATTTCGAGGCGCACCGCTAAGGTCGCACCACCGAGAAGAAAAGGGGTCGCCGCGATGAGCAACACGGCCGCAATGGCGGCAACGACCCATCCCTCAACCATGCCGAAGGTGAAGCCAACCGCTGCGCCACCGACGAGGGCAAATAGTACGAGCCAACCGGCCGCGGTTACCGTCTCGCGCAGCCAGCGGCTGGCCGCGGCGAGCGTGCGAACGACGACAGAAAATGCACGCCGCCCCGCTGCTACTCCCCCGCCGACAACACCAACGCGCGTCGAAGCGTGACGGGTTACCGTCGCCCCGCCGAAGCGCGACCAGGTGCCGGTGTGTTCGGCCCTGGTGCTGGTGTGTCCGTTGACTTCGTTATTCACGCCGCGCCGTTCTCCCTTGGTGCGGGAACGTCAAGAAGAACCTGCCCCACGATGTCGACCGCCGTTACGCCATCAAATTCGGCTTCTGGTTCGAGGATGATGCGGTGCGAGAGTGCCGGAATTGCGAGTTGGGCGACATCATCGGGTGTCACAAAGGTACGCCCGTGCACAAGAGCCCACGTCATCGCGAGGCGGGACAGCGCAATCGCTCCACGAACGCTCACGCCGAGACGAACCTCGGTTGCCAGTCGCGTGGCATTGACGATGCGCATGATGTAGTCGAGTACGAGTGGGTTGACATAAACCCCCCGAGCTAGTTCCGTCATGGCGCTCAGGGTGGAAAGTTCGACAATTTTTTCGACGACCTTTTTGCCGCCGCCAATGCCACCGAGGATGCGCAGAAGCGCCGCGTCATCCGGGTACCCAATTGACGTTTTGATCATAAAGCGGTCGAGTTGTGCCTCAGGAAGGCGGTACGTTCCGGCCTGCTCAACGGGGTTCTGAGTTGCGATCACCAGAAATGGCGTTCCGACGGGGCGGGTGACACCATCCACGGTCACGTTGCCCTCTTCCATCACTTCGAGAAGAGCGGATTGCGTTTTCGGGCTCGCGCGGTTGATCTCATCGGCGAGCACAATGTTGGCGAAGATGGGGCCAGCGTGAAAGTCGAACTCGCCGCGCTTCTGGTCGTACACGGTGATACCGGTCACGTCACCCGGAAGCAGATCCGGCGTGAACTGGATGCGCGAAGCAACACCATCGACCGACTGCGCGAGCGTGCGAGCGAGGGCCGTCTTTCCGGTGCCCGGCACATCTTCGAGGAGCACGTGACCCTCGCTGAGAGCAGTCGCGAGCACGAGCTCAATGACGTGACGTTTGCCGAGGATCGCCTGTTCGACGTTTCCCGCGAGCACGGAAAAAGATTCGGCAAACCAGGCAGCCTGTTCTGGCGTCGTGGTCATGGGGTCCTTTCGAAGGGGTGAAATATCGTGATGGTCTGAGTTACGGGGTGCACACGAAGCTGACAGCGGCCGTGTTTGCGTAGGCTCCGAAGAACGACGCAGTGTAGGTCCACGCCCCAATCATGGGATCCCACTTAGCCTTCGCGTCAGTGAAGGGTTTTGCCGCTTGGCTGACAACGATCTTTTGCGTTGCTTCAGCGTCGTCAGCGGCGAACGACAATGGATTGATGCCATCGTCAACGCCGAGCGGAGCTTGAAGACATCTACCCGGGACAAATTGCACAACAATCGCGGTCGGCGCACTTCCGGCTTCCGGAGTGATCGGCGATTCGGGCCCGCAGCGCGAGTTGTTGAAAATACAGCCCTTCACGGTGTAATTCGGCACGACGTCTGGGTCGAGCGAACTGGGGAAGGGGTGCGGATTCCACACCAAACTGAAGAAGGGCGGAGCAGTCGGATTCGGACCAGACTCCAGATTCCAGCTGTATGCGCCACCTCCGTTATCCGTCGCAGCACTGGCAACCCGATATTCAAGGTCGCCGCCCGGTGAGCCCGGCGAATTGAACGTGAAGTCTGATTTGATGTCCGACGAGGCGATCCCGTAGCCATTGCCGTAGCACGCGATAACCCAGAATTGCTTGTTGTTCTCGAGACCGGTAAACGCCCCAGTGCCTTGTGTGAGCGACGCACCATTCACGGTTGGTGCTCCCGTTGGCGAGCCGGTGCAGGAGAGGTTCGAGTTCTGCGCAATGCCGTACACCGTCGGGAACGGCGCTGTTGCCCCGTTCGGGTTTTGTGTTCCGAAGGTTGCCGTGATGCTCGTCGCTGTTGCCGAAATACTGCCTCCGGCACTGATGCTCGGTGAGCCAGCAACAGTTACTGCCGCCGACTTTGACCCGTCGTGGGCACGCGGTATCGGCGGGGCGATTGTTCCACTGTTCGGCTCAACCGTCACGGTGCGAGTCCCGGTTCCGGTGATGGCCACGCGCTGGCTCGTGACGGGGCCGGCGGTAGCCAGGGTTGCGATAACGCCGCCGTCGACCAGCACCCGGAACTCTGTTGCGGTCGGCCCGGCAGTGATCGTGAGGTCGACTGCTCCGGCGGTGGCTGAGGTGATGCCAGCATCGTAGGCAGGGGCCCCGCTGACGGCATTCACTACCGGGAAGTCGTACGACCATGTTTCGTGCGCTGACGTGTCGAGCGACTCTCCGACCGAGTTCACCGCGCGTGCAGTGAAGAAACGGTGTGCACCGTGGGTCAGTCCGTTGACTCGGCAGATGTAAGCCCCTGATGCTGAGGAGCAGGATGCCGCAACGGCGCTTCCTCCTTCATAAATCGCTACGCCGCTCAGGCTGGGGTGCGCCAATGAAGCCTCGCCAAGTGACACCGTGAGATCGACCCAGGTCGGTCCAAAATTGGTGGTCACGACGCTGGAAGGGCTGGCCGGGTAGCCGAGCACATCAAGGCGCAGCTCTCCGAGCCCGGCACGACCCTGAGCATCCTTGACGGTGAACGTGGCCGTACAGTCGCCACCGGCCGGTCTCGGTCCGCCCGGCCAGGTCGCCAGCAAATTGTTGGCACCAGAAACGGAGATGGTGGCGACAGAACACGATTGGGAGACAACATTAACGAGCGTCAGCCCACCGCCAGTTTTGCCGGCGAAGGGATCATATTCGCCACCGATTCCGATGGCAGTGATGACGCAGGATGGGCCTGCGCTCACGGTGCACTGATGAGCGAACGATGCGCCCTTGGGGGCATCGGGCGGCGCAATACCGACGACGAGCGAGATGGTCGAGCTGAGCCCGCCGAAGCTTGTTACGCCAACAGTGATTGTTTCGCGGGTGCCGGGCACCGCGTCAGCGTGCGCTTCGAAAGTGACCGAATCCCCCGCCTGAGTGACAGTGAAGACTGAGCCGGAATAGGTCGTCGAGTAGTCGAGGTCGGCACGCTTTCCTTCACGACCGCCCTCCCACGTGGTGACATTGTCGTAGAGGTTGACTTTCTCTGTCGCCCCGGGCGCTACGGTGCGCGAGATTGGGTTGAGGATAGCCTGCGGGTCTTTCGGAAGAATAGTGATCGGGATGGTGATGACCGTCCACGTTGATTGACCGTCCACGCGCACAGCGAGAGTGCAGGTGTCAGACCACGGTGCTTCGCGACCGGCACTGTACGTAACCGTCGCACCTTCTCCGGGCGTGCAGGTTGCGTTGGTGCGCTGAACCGCGAATGGTTCGTCGTCTCGCACCTCTAGCCGGTCATCCGAACCGATTTGCACGTAGTCAGAGACGGAGATCGACTTCGTCGCTTCTTCGTTTACTTTTACTGGTTCGGCGCTGGCGCGCGACTGCACACGCATGTCGTCGAAGGAAGGGATGCGCAGAAATCCGTAGGCCACGACGTCGTCGCCATTCGGAGCTGTGCCCGTGAGCTGAAAGGGAACAAGGGTTCCGGCTTTGGGCAGAGGGCCAGAAATGCTTCCGCCCTTGGCAGTGTATTTCTCGGCGGCGCTACCCCACACGCTCAGCGTTAGGGCACCAGCATCGCCGGTGATCCACTGAACTTTGTCGCTGACAACGCTGAGCCCCGACTTGAGCTTGTCGCGGGTAACAAGAGTCACGGTCGTGTCGATAACGGTGGGGTAATCGGCAGCAACGTTCTCAGAGACACTGACGACGATAAGGCCTTGCGCCGTTGACGACGACTTCGACGACTGAACGGTATAGATGTAGGAGTGCGACCCGACAACGTCGCCGGCGCGCAGCGAAACGATGCCCTTGTCGAGGTTAGTCGCGGGATCGATGAGCGACTTGAGCCGCGCATATTCCGGGTTTTCTGTGTTCGCCGGTGCGTTGGGTACAAGATCGATGAGACTGAGTGTTCCGCCAGCAGGGTCGCTATCGGTGAGCAACGGAAGAATTGTCAGAGGCGCCTGCGATCCGACCTGGGCTCGCACTTGGGTGCTGAATGTCAGCGGCGTGAGGTCGGCGTTCTCGTCGCTGAGCACTCCCATGCGAACGGTGCCGCGGCCGGACTCCCCCTCAGAATCGCGCAGAGTGTAGGTGAACGACGTTTGGCCATCGGCGACGCCAGCGGCGGGCGCACGATAGATAAGGGAAGTGCCCTCGGCGGAGATGCTCGCGGAGCCCTCTCCTGCGGCGGGTTGCGTCACCGAAACGAGAGACACCGCATCCCCGTCGGGGTCGGCGCCGACCAGAGGCACGACAACAGTTGTGCTGCCGCCGGCTAGCGCGCGACCGACGAGGGTGCGGGGTTGTGGCGCGCGGTTGGAGCCGGGCGCCAACACCGTGATGGTGATCGTGGCAGCCGCCAGTCGCTCGGGGGCGCCCTCAAGATAAGCGTTATAGGTCACGCTGTAGTTGCCGGGTACCGTTGGTGCGAGATAGCGCACAACGCCGCTCGCAACGAACGCGAGCTCTCCCGCGGTTGCCGAAGTGACCAAGTCGGGCGAGATGGCAAGTTTCTCGCCGCGAGGGCTTACATCATTGTCGAGAACCGGGATGTCAATTTGGGCTCCTGCGCGCACCGTGACGGTATCGGGTACCGCGATCGGGGCGATGTCGCGTGCCGGCTGCACCAGGAAGACGGCAATCTCTCCTTCGGCAAAGGTGCCAGCACCATCCGTGACAGTGACGCCGACAGTACCGATCGGGCCGGGCAGGCCGTCGGTTGTGGTGCCGCGCACGCGCACACTGGATTGCCCGACAACGCTCGCGGTGAGCTGCGGTTGGCGAGGGTTAGCTTGATAAACGATCAGCACACGGCCGGTGTCGTTCTGAACAGCATCGAGTACTCCGACGGTGACGTCTTCACCGGGCCGCACGAATGCCGTAAGGGGCGCTAACGCGATGGTGGAGGTGACAGGAACAACAGTCACTCGAACAATCGCGGTTTTCTCGGCAAGGGTGAGAGTGTCTTGCACCGCAAACGTGACAAGGTACTCCCCTGGCGTCGCAGCGGAAACATCGATCAGGTTGGTCGACGAGTTCGGCGAGACACTAAGACTCCAGGCGTTGCCGATGAGTCGATAGCGTCCACGAGTCGGTACGAGCCTGATCCGCTGCTAACGAGGTCGGCGACTTTAATCGTCGCGAGCTCTCCGACTGCCGCGCTAATGGCCGAAGGACGTAATTCGAGTTGCGGCGCCGAACTGACCGAAACGGTCATCTCCTTCTCGGCTACGGCACCGAAAGAGTCCATCACTGAGATCGTGATGACCATCGAACCAGAGGGTGCGTTGGGGTCGGTGTGACGGATAGCGACTGAACCATCCGCGGTAGCGACAACGGCGATGGGGTCCGAGGCGTCCGCTTTGCTTACGTCGGCGAGCACGAACGCGTCGCCCTCGGGGTCGACCCAGCCGTTCAAGACCGGAACGGTTATTGTGCCGCCAGAGGCGAGCACTGGTGTCGGCCAGGTTTGAGTGCACGCCTCAACACCGCACCACACCGGAGCAGAGTTAATGTCGTTCGGTACGACGGTGAGCGACACCGGAGCGGGAGCCGAAACGGCGGCACCGTCGCTCACGGCGTAGGCGAAGGTGGCGGTGCCAGAAGCTGCCCCCACTCGCACCGTCGCGGTTTGAGAGTTTCCGACCAGAGCAATGTCACCGAATGCGGGATCGGAGAGCCCGCCAAGACTAGTGCGATCGATTGTGAGCACGTCAGCACGGTTGGGGTCATGGTCGTTGAACAACAACGGCAACGACACGAGTGCTCCCGAACGCACCCCAAAGGAGTCGGCTACCGCTGTTGGCGGTTCTTGTTCGTCAGCGTCGTCAATCACCACGGTGTCGTCTTCGACGTCGTCATTGTTGTCTAGGTTCCACTGCTCGGTGGAAATCAGACGCCCGTCGGGAATGGTCCATAGCATTCCGCTGGCAGTCTCATTGAGCACAGCCCGATCCCCATTGCTGCGGATGACGGGAAGTACCGCCGAGACATCCTCGAGCGGTTCGGGTTCCGCCTCTAGGGTGACGATCTCGCCGGTATCACTCGCATAGAGCGAGCCGCCGTCTTTGTTTAGCCACGCGCCATAGGCAGTGCCATTGATGACGATGGGTGCCGCCGGTGTTGCGCCGCCGCCGACCGCCGTGCTGACCTGGCCGGTAGCAAGATCGATTGAGACGATGCCTGTCGCATCGGCTAACCAGACGGCGGGGCCGGATGTTGTGGGTTCTTGGAGCAGGGCATCCGCGCCGAGGCTGGTCGCGATCGGTTCGCCGCGCCCGTCAATCCAGACGAGTTGTTCTCCCGGCGCATGCAATACCCAGTCGGAGCCGATCATGGTCATTGTGACGGGTTCTGAGGCATCTGGCGGCGAATCAATCTCGATGAGCTCGCTGGTGAATTCGCGGGTCACCGCATCGAATCGTCGAATACCGTTCTCTGCTGACGAGTAGACGACGACCTCGCCGGTGGGGCTTACGGACGCGGCGGTTGCCACAAATGTCGGGGGGTCTTCACCCTCGGCGACCTCGACGCTCGCGAACGGATTTACGGCGACAAAGCCGTCACCGGGCGCGCTCAGTGAGCCGACGAAGACAGCTCCGAGCTCCGTGAGAGCTACCGAATAGTCCCCTGCTGTCACGATCGTGCGAGTACCAACCGGCGTTGCCGTCGCTGCTTCGGTCTGAGAGCTGGTGTCGCTTTCGGTTTCGCTTTCGATGGGGGCGCCATCGGCGATGAGATCTGCCGGAACGGCGGGGTCGATTGTCCAGAATTGTCGGTTGCCTTGCCCGAACACCACGGCGTCGGCCCCTGATTGGGCGATGGTGCTGGGATCGTCAACGGAACGCACCGTGTCGATCTCGCCGAGGTCAGTGTTGACCCGGGCGTATTGCCCCGAGTCGCGAACAACCCACACACTCGATTCAACGCGAGGTACCTCTTGGGCGTCGTACCCTTGCGCCACTACAGCGCCAGTAACCAAGAGCGTTGCGACAGCGACACCGGCCACAATCTTGGTCACGGGGGTGCGCCACCACGCAACGCGTGGTGCGGATGAAGTTGAGGACACTTAGCCGATCACCCCGGTGAGCCACAGCACGAGAGCGCCAACCAGCAGAAGTCCGGTAGCGCCAATAACGCCGCCGATTATGGCGGCGCGCATGGGCGACGTTGCGGATGCCGGAGCGGCTGGCACTTCACCGCGTCGCGCTGCTTGCGGTGAAATTTTCTGCGCGCGGGTTGCCCGTCGCGAATTCTTGTTAACGGTGGTGAGTACTGGTCCGCGGGGAGCGTTATCGGCGAACGAGACGGGGGCTGCAGCAGCCCACTCGGCGGCAGCAACCTCGATCGTGGTGGGAGGCAGCCCAAGCTCGTACTGCATCCAGCGAACCTCTTCGGCAAACGCAAGCATGCTTATGGGCCGCTTCGCGGGGTCGCGAGACATGGTGCGCGCGAGAAACTGTTCGAAGGCCATGGGAACGTCGGTTCGGCCCAGCGGAGTGTAGGCCGCTTTGTAGATGCGAGCTCGCAATTGGTCGTGAGAATCTTTTGCGCGGTCGGTGGTGGCGAACGGGCTGTGACCGGCGAGGAGCGTGTAGATCGTTGCTCCGAGGCTCCACACTTCGCTAGCAACGGTTCCGGTTGTCGATTCTTGCAATGCTTCTGGGCTCGACCAGGGAACGCTCATCGCAATGAGGCTGTCGGTGTCTTCGACGCCACCCAGCGACATCGCGATTCCAAAGTCGGCAAGAACGGGAGTGCCGAGCGTAGTAATGAGGATGTTCGAGGGCTTGATATCGCGATGCAGCAGCCCGGAGCGGTGTGCAGTTTCTAGCGCCGCCGCCATCCGTACGCTGGTATCGAGAACCGACGCTAACGACAATGGAGCCTCTTTGTAGCGGGCACTCATTGAGTCGGCGCAATACTCGGTTGCGAGGTAGGGGCGGCCATCTGACGAGATGCTGGCTGAAAGATTGTGAGCACTGACGGGTGAGAGCTGAGGCGAGCCATGACATCCGCTTCGGCATTGAAAAGACGTCGCACTTCGGAGTTAATGGCGTCGGCGAGCAGCACTTTGACGGCGACGACGCGACGCGGCATGTCTTGTTCGTACAGGAACACGTCGGCGAATCCGCCAGATCCCAGAGGGCGCACATAAGTGAACCCCGCGAGCACTGGCGGCAGCATTGGTGAGCGTCGCGCCAACTTAGATGTCCTTCGGGTTGTTGAGCGAGTTCATGAGCATTGCGGTGCGCGAGCTGAGTTCTGTTGCGGCACTCGAGCGAACGATACTGACCCGGTAGCTTTCGCCAAGATCGAGCGTGTCCCCCGCAAGCAGCACGGTCGTGCTTCCTTCGTGGAGGAGCCACGGCGGGCGGCCGAAACGGATGACGACGGTTCCGTTGGTGGAGTTGAAGTCTTGAGCGATGACCTGACCCTCTGTTGCGGTCAGCAGTAGATGGCGTGCCGAGATCTGCCGTTCGGGTGATTCTGCTGTGACGTGAAAGCGGGAGGCATCTTCGGTGGCGTTGTTCCACGGGCGTCGCCCCACGAGCACTGGGGTTCGCGGGTCGAGCCGGTTGCCGTCCGGAAGTTCGATTACGAGGAGGTCACTTGACGATGGGGCGGAGGATGCGTCTGAGGATGCGTCCGGCGCGGCAGGTGCGGGTGTGGCCAGCGAGGGCGCAGCCAGCGACTCTGCGGCCGGTGACTCTGCGCTGCGTGCCGACCTTTGCGGTGTCGGCTCAGAAGGTGTACTCAGCTGGGGCAGCACGATCGGCATAGTGGCGGGGTGTGCCGGAGCCTTGCGGATCGGCGCTGACGCGTGAGATTCGTCAATCAGAATCGAATCAGCGGGTACAACGCCGCGGGCGATCGGCAGCCGCGCCGGTGATCCTGGTTCGCCGCCGAGCGACATGACAATGGACCTAATCTCGCGGGCCTTGCCAATAACCCACGTGGCCCCGGGAGGGCCAGCGATTGTGGTTGACGCTGCACCGTCAATGTCGACTCGAGCGCTTCCGCTTGCGGCGATCGCCACAGCAACGGGGCTCGCAGTGAGCAACTCAACGATGGCAAAAGTAGGAATGTTGCGTGCCGAAACGGCATCAAGAAGGTCGTCGATGGTGGCATCGGGGCCAGCCATAAATTCGTACAGCTCAGAAGCGGCCGAGATGTCGACGCCAGCGACAAGGGCGACGAATCTGTCGGTAATGGCAGCGAATCCGGGGGTGCCTTGCGGCGCGAGGGAATAGCTGAACATCCCTCTATATTATGGGGTTTCGGTACTGGCCCGTGCCACAATTTCCGTCATCGGTTACCCCCAAAGCGGAGGACAGGCAACAGCCGTTACTAGTTCACCAGCGCGTTCAATCGAGGTGCCGTGAACGTCGAGCCCTTCGAAGCGGGAGATAGCCACGAGTAGAGCCTCCGTGGCCGGGATGCCCAATCGTGTCCCGGTCACCGAACCGCGGAGGGGCGCCGCGCTACCTGCACGTTGACACCCTTTTCTCGCAACCTGTTGACGTGACGCATATCGATATCGGCATCCACGATAACGACGTCGAAATCAGAGAGCGGGAGCATGGCATGCAGTGCTCGCTTCTCAAACTTGGTCGAGTCAGCGAGGAGCACCCTCACGCTGGCAGCCTCAAACATTGCGCGTTTGACATCAACAGTCTCTAACGTCTGGTGAAAACAAATGTCGTCAACGATGGCCGAGGTGGACATCACAAAAAGGTCAGCACGCAGCTCAGCGATTTCGCGAACGGTCATCCGGCCCATAAAGGCGCTGCACCAGTTGAAGTACTCTCCGCCGAGGCCGATCATCTCGATGCCCCGCGTACCGCGGAGTTCGTTCATGATCGTGAGCGTATTAGTAATGACTTTGAGCGGCCCCTTCGTGCTCAGATGGGGAACGAGGTGCAACACAGAAGTCGAATCATCGAGCATGATTGCCTGGTTCGGCTCGATGTATTCCATCGCCGCAAGTGCCATTGCTTCTTTCTCGGCGTGCTGACGGCCAACACGATAGGCGTCGCTCGATTCGACGAGGGCAGTGGATGTCGCAGTGGCTACACCTCTGCTCTTGCGCAACAGCCCTTGGTCCTCGAGCTCGTCAAGGTCACGGTGAATGGTCATTGCGCTGATACCGAATTGCTCAGCGAGCTGTTCGATCCGCACTGAACCTTCTGCCATAACAACCTCGCTTATCGCCAGTTGTCGCGAATGCTGTCGGCCAGCTCGTGAGGGCAAGTTTGAAGACATGCTCGCCATTTAAAGCCTCCTGGTTTTCACTACCGCAGCCCCGCTGCCTCATCGATAATGCTCGCAAACGCTGCCGGATCGTGGGCAAACCTGCCCAGAAAGAGCCCGTCTACTCCGCCCCCGAGGGTGCGCAGCAGGCCGGGCTTCGCGCTGCCACCATAGATTACCGCGGCATCGGCCAATCCAAGCCCGTCGACGTGTTGCCGCAATTTTTCGATAACGGCCACTACATGCGCCGATGGTGCTGGCTCGGCTTGCCCGATTGCCCACTCAGGCTCGTAGGCCACGACAAGGTCACGCAATCCAGTCGAATTCGACATGGCTGAATCAAGCTGGGCAATACACAGTTCTGCTGCAGTCTCGGCATCGATCTGGGCTGTCTCGCCGACGCACAACACCGGAGTTAGCCCGTTGCGCAAGGCCGCGGCGAACTTGAGTCGAATCGTGAGCTCATCCTCATTGAAGACGCGGCGCCGTTCAACATGACCAACTTCTACATATGTGCAGCCGAGACGGGCAAGATCCGCTCCACTTACACCTCCCGTATAGGCGCCACGATCTTCCCAGAAAAGGTCCTGCGCTCCGACCGCGATCGGCGAGCCAGCAAGAACATCAATGACGGCGCTGAGGGCGGGAAACGAGGGAAGCACGAAAAGGCGCACATCCCCTGAAATCACGGACGGATGCTCTTGTGCCGTCTCTCTGAGCGCTGCGGCCCATTCGACGCTGGCGTCCACATCGAGATAGAGCTTGAGACTTGCTCCTAAAGTTATGGGCGTTCGATGATCAGCCACAGGATCCAGTGCTCTCGTATCTTTCGATTTCTGCGACCTTGTCTGCCGAGGCGGAAAACGAATCGAATTCGTACCCCAACCACTCTTTGGCAAGTCTTCGCGCGAGTTCTAAGCCAACGACGCGTTGACCAAAGGTCAAAATTTGGGCGTTGTTGCTGAGCACACTTCGCTCGACACTGAAGCTGTCGTGTGCCGTGACAGCACGGATACCGGGCACTTTGTTGGCCGCGATGGCAACACCCAGACCTGTTCCGCAGACCAAAAGCGCGCGGTCGGCGCCCCCGTCTCGTACTTTCTCTGCTGCGGCAATAGCGACCGCCGGGTATGCGGTGGAGCCTTCGGCGTCAACGCCGACATCGATTACTTCTGAAACTCGCGGATCATTCTCAAGATCGGCCTTTAGCGCTTCTTTGTACTGGAATCCTGCTTCGTCAGATCCGACGACTACACGCCATGTGGGGGCCATAATGCTGTCCTTAGTTTGTAGTGGTTGTTGCGAGCACGTGTCCAGCGACGGTCACCGCTCGAGCAAGAGAGATCGCGCCGGGGTCGGGAGTTCCGAGGCTTTTTTCCATGTGCGGGCGAGCGCGTCCCATTCGAGGGAGCAAGTTGCTGGTGGCGACGGCGGCTCGCGTCGATTCACGCGCCGCTACGATCCACGCTGCAGCAAGCGACTCTCCGGCTGCGACTTGCGAGGCAAGTGTTTCTGCGAATGGCACGAGTGCGTCCACCATTGTTTTGTCGCCGACTTCGGCTTTTCCATAGCTCTGGATGGAGGCGCAGGCTGCGCTCACTGAATCTGCAATGTCGGATGCGGAGGGAGCGTTGTCGTCGCCGATTCGCTCGCCAGCAGCCCGAAGCGCAGCGCCCCAGAGCGCACCAGAGGTACCGCCCGCTTTATCTGCCCAGGCATCCCCGGCGAGTATCAATACCGTTCCGGTGCCGGCACCGCCCGCGATAGCCGCATCTGCTGCGGCAGAGGCTGCTCGAGTCCCCCGCTGCATGCCGATGCCGTGGTCTCCGTCGCCGGCGATTGCATCTAAGCGGCCAAGCTCGTCGGCGTCGCGCTCGATCATGTCTCGGATAGCGGCGATCACTGCTTGAGCAATCGGTGCAGTTGCGGCGGACTCAGCGGAGGCCGTCGGAATCGGTTCCGAGAGCTCGCTGTTGATCGATTCCTCTACAGGAGCGAAGGTTGCATTAGCGGGCGCGACGACGCCTTTGCGGTAGGCGGGCGTATAGCTGGGTGACGACCATGCTGCTTCGAGATCCTCGTCGAGCCAGAACAACGTCAACGAGACACCAGCCATTTCGAAACTCGTGGCGTACTCGCCGACCTCAGGCTCGATCACAGTGATGCCCGCCTCGGTGAGAAGTTTCTCGACTCCGGCATAAATTATGAACAGTTCTTCGGATTTAACAGACCCGAGGCCATTGACTATCACTGCCGCGCGGGCCCCTGCCGCGGTAACGTCGCTTGGAAGTTCTTTGAGCAGCCCAGCGACGAGTCGTGCGGCGATCTCATTGGCGGTGGGTAGCGCCACAGTTTCGATACCTGGTTCACCATGAATTCCCATACCGACGGCCATGTGGCCTGCCGGAACGGTGAAGAGCGGTTCACTCGCACCGGGGAGCGTGCAGCCGGAGAATGCCACGCCGAGCGATCGAACTCGCGCGTTTGCGTGAGTCGTAAATTCAAAGACCGCGTCAAGACTCAAGCCTTGTTCGCTGCCCAGGCTGCCGCCCGAAAGACTGCGAGGTCTCCGGCGATACCCCGACGTTTGGTGTGCTCTGCGGGAGACGCGCTGTAGACGTCATCCGTCACCCGTACTGTGCGGCAAGGGATTCCTTCGTCGTTGAGTCGCCTCTCTGCCTGATCAAAGTTCAGGACGTCACCGGCATAGTTGCCGTAGCTAAAGAGGACTCCAGCCTCAGTCGCCACAGATTTGGCGACCGCGTAGATTTGTTGTGCGCTCGGGGACGCGAACACGTTGCCCATAGCTGCGGCATGGGCAAGGCCAGCACCGACCAGCCCGGCAAAAGCGGGGTAGTGACCCGAGCCGCCGCCTATAACAACGGCGACCTCTCCGGGTGGTCTCGCCGTTGCTCGTGCGACTCCCCCAGTCACACGGCGCACGAGGGTTCTATGGGCGGCAACGAATCCGGCCGCGGACTCATCGGCGAAATCTGCCGGATCATTCAGAACGTAGCTCATGGTGTCTCTCGTGACTCAAAGTGGATGGTGTGGATGGGTTACGCGATGGTGGGGCGGATGCTCGTGTGAACGCTCATCCGCCCCACCTGGTCACCCGAAGGATGACCGACAGTGCGGTAGGACTAGCCGCCGTAGGTGAACGGCTCCGTCATCTTGTCGACGTTGTCGACGGTGATGAGGATGCAGTCGAACGACTGCTTCTCGGTCTCAGGAGCCTCGCCCGTCTTGATGAACTTGTCGGCCAACATCACCGCTTCCTTCGCAAAGACTGCTACCGGCTGCAGCACGGTGTAGGCGAGTTCGCCTGCAGCCACTGCATCGACTGCGTCGGGTGATCCGTCGAAGCCTCCGACGATAACGCCGTCAAGCTTCCCTGCTTCTTTGAGGGCAGCGATTGCACCGAGCGCCATCTCATCGTTTCCCGAGATCACGCCGGTGAGTGCAGGGTTCGACTGGAGCAAAGATTGCATCTTGTCGTGGCCTTTGGTGCGGTCCCAGTCCGCTACTTCGCTGCCTGCCTGAACGAGGTCGGGGTACTGGCCGATAACCGTGGTGAATCCGTTGGATCGTGTCTGAGCGTTGTTATCGGAAGGTGCACCGAATAGTTCGACATAGTCGCCGACTTCACCCATTTGGGCGACCCATTCTTGGGCGCCGATAGCGGCTCCCTGGGCGTTGTTCGAAACGAGTTGCGCCTTCGCAAGCCCCGTCTCGTTGATCTCTGCGTTCACCAGGAACACGGGGATCCCGGCAGCATCAGCCTTTTGTACGGCAGCCACTGACCCGTCGGCGTTGGCCGGGTCGAGGATGATCGCGACTGACTTGTTCGAAATTGCGGTGTCGATCAGGGTGTTTTCCGTGTTGGTGTCACCCTTGTGGGCTCCCACGGTTGCCTCATAGCCGAGCTCCTCTGCTGCGGCTTTTGCGACGTCCCCTTCCGTCTTCCAATAGGGGTTGGCGGGGTCGTTGACAATGATCGTAATCAGACCGCCGCTTTCTCCGCCAGCCGTATCGGAAGAGTCAGGTTCCGCCGCAGAGCATCCTGCGATCGTCAATACGACTGCGCCCACGGTGATGAGGGCGGTGATTGCCTTCTTGCGCATCATGAGATGCGTCCTTTCTGTTGTTTTTCCCTTGGTGGTTCTTTGAGTTGTGCAGCACAGAGAATCGCGCGCTGCACGGCGAATCAGTCCTTGCCGACGGGGGTCGGCAGGTTCTGACTCGACGTTGCGGGTGGTGTCGTGGATGGAGTTGCAGTCGCACTCTTGGCCTTGGCCGGACGCCGGCGGCGGCCATATTGCAGGCTGTTCAAGAGAACGGCGATGACAATGACGGCACCGATGAATACCATCTGCCAGTAGGCCGAAACACCGACGATTACGAGACCGTCGGAGAGGAATCCGATAACGAAGGCCCCGAGAAGAGTGCCCTTGACACTGCCGCGGCCGCCCATGAGCGAGGCCCCGCCGATAACCACGGCCGCGATGGCGGTGAGTTCGTAGGTGTTTCCCGCGGTGGGGCTGGCGCTTGTTAGCGTCGAAGCGAGGATGAGTCCTGCGATAGACGCGCAAATTCCTGAGACAACATAGACCCAAATTTTGACTCCACGAACAGGGACACCGGAGAGTTCTGCCGCTCGTTCGTTTCCACCGGAGGCGTAGAGCCAGCGTCCGAACACTGAACGGCTAAGAATGAGGCCGAGCACGATCGCGATGATGCCCATGATGAGCACGCCGATGGGGATGTTGAAGATGCGGTTGAACCCGAGCCACGCGAACCCGGTGTTCCCGAGTTCTGAATCGCCAGACAACTTGTTGATGGTGAGACCGTTGGTCATCAGCAGAGCGAATCCGCGGACAACGTAGAGCATGCCCAGCGTGGCGACGAAGGGTGCGACGTTGAATCGAGAGATGAGGAAGCCGTTGACAAATCCGATGGCGGCACCGACACCACACGAGATAATCACCACGACCGGCACGCTGGGGTAAAGAACGACGCCAAAGATTGTGAGCGGCACGCCTTGCATTAAGAAGCCCGCGATTACTGCGGAGAATCCGAGCGTAGATCCGACCGAGAGGTCGATCCCACCGTTCAGCACTACAAGCAGCATTCCCATGCCCAGGATCGCGTAGATCGCCACGTGCGATGCCATGATCAGCACGTTTCCCGTGGTCAGATAGTTCGGCGAGAGCATCGAGAAAACGATGATGATGAGAATCAGCGCGAGGAACGCTCGGCCCTCAATCAGTAGTTTGGTGATGGAGAACTTCTTCTTGTTCTCCGTAATGGTCATAATTGTCGTCGTCATTGTCGATCCGTCCTGGGGTGCGCTACGCGGCCACGGCTTCGCCTGAGGCGGCCATGATCATCTCTTTGGTTGCATCGGGGCCGAACTCGGCGGAGATTTGTCCGCGGCGGAGCACAATGATGCGATGGGCAATACTGAGGCACTCGCCAACCTCTGAGGTGGAATAAACCACCGCGAGGCCCTCGCGGGCTCGATCTGCAAGCAGATTAAACACTTCGGCTTTGGCTCCGATGTCGATTCCGCGGCTGGGCTCGTCGAGCAGCATCACTCGTGGCTCAGTGGCAACCACTTTTCCAATGACCACTTTCTGCTGGTTACCGCCCGACAGCGAGCCGATGGGGAGTTCTGGCCCGGGAGTCTTGACCGTCACGGTGCGAATGAGGTGCTCGGATCGGCTCTTCTCAACTCGAGGTGAGATGAGTCCTTTGACGACGGAGTCGCGCAGACTGGCGAGCGTGAGGTTAGATCCGACATCGAAAGTTTGTACGAGCCCATCACGCTGACGGTCTTCAGGCACGAGGCCAACGCCGAGCGCGATTCGCTCGGCTATCGACTCTCTAGCCAGTGGTCGACCATCCAACTCGATCGTTCCGCTTTCGACTGGTTCACGGCCAGCAATCGCTTCGAGCAGTTCGGTTCGCCCGGCACCCATCAGCCCGTAAAGACAGACGATCTCGCCGGCACGAACACTAAGGTCGAGGTCGTTGACGACAACACGTTCGGCATTTTCCCGATCCAGAACGCGTAACCCTTGAACGCTCAACACTGTCTCGCCGAATTCGTACCCGCTTGGTGGCGAACCGAGGTCAAAATTTTCACCAACCATATTGCGCACGATCCACTCAAGATCGATGTTTGCGCGCTCGTCCTTGGCGGTCATTGCACCGTCGCGTAGGACAACGGCGTGGTCGGTAACTTCCAGCGCTTCCTCAAGGTGATGAGAGATGTAGACGATTGCAACACCGCGAGCGGTGAGATCGTGGATGATCGTAAACAAGATTTCGACTTCGGCCGCTGCTAGCGCCGAGGTCGGTTCGTCCATGATGAGAATTCTGGAGTTAACCGAAAGGGCACGAGCGATCTCGATGATCTGTTGCTGCCCGACTCTGAGGTCAGATACTAGAGTTTCTGGCTCGATTCGAAACTGCATCTCTTCCAAGAGCACACGAGTTTGGCGAGTTTCCTCGGCATAGTCCACGCCGAAGGGCCCTCTGATTTCTCGACCCATAAAGATGTTGTCGCGCACCGAGAGGTTTGGCGCCAGACTGAGCTCCTGGTGAATAATTGAGATTCCCCGGTCGCGAGCATCCGTTGTGGAAGTAAACACCACTGGCTCACCATCGAGAACGATGTCTCCCGAAGTCGGCTGCTCGACTCCAGACAGAATCTTCATGAGCGTCGATTTTCCGGCACCGTTTTCCCCGAAAAGGGTCGTGACAGTGCCGGCCCGAATTTCGAAGTTCACCCCTTTGAGTGCGTGAGTTCCGCCGTACTGTTTCACGATGTCTCGCGCTTCGAGCACGACCTCGTCGAGCCCGCCAGTCACTGGATCGTCATTTCGACCGGAGTGACCAACCAAGAACTGGGGTTGATCAGAGTAAAGGCGCCGGTGATCTCGACGGTAGCGCCGGTGAGGTTCGTCGTGTCTACGTCTGCAAGTACTTGCGCCTTGAGTTCTTCGTTAAGCGCGGCGGCCGCATTTTGGTAGTCGATCTGGTTGACGAACTGGCCGAATTCGATTTCGCCGGTCGCGTCGCGAAGTTCGGTGCCGTTGATCGCTGGTCCGGTCTGGATGCGAATCAGGAGGTTGCCGGGGATACCCTCGACGGCAACCTCATAAATCCCTGATTTCCCTTCGCCGACGACGCCAGTAAAGGTCGTGCTGTAGACAGCGCCACCCGAGCTTTGTACAGCGTATTCTTCGGCTGCTGCTGCAGGGTCTTCGGCGATAGCGGCGGCGAGGGTCTCAGCATCAGTTGCTTGATCGGCGATAGCAGATTGCACTCCGGGGAAGGTCTCTCCCCCGTAGCTTGCCGCGTCGAACTTTTGAGTTCCTTGGGCGAGCGGGTCGTCGGCAGGCACGATCTTGGTGCCCAGAACCATCGCAATGAGTACAACGACAATGGCGCCTATTCCGATATACCGTTTGCTTGCCTTGGAGAGTGGGCTCCGCGCTGACTTCACATCCGTTGCTGGTGCAGTGGGGGCGCTCACGGGATCAGGACCTTGGACTGAGCATCGTTGGGGCGAATCTGAAGCTTCCGACCGGTGCCCGCACGGAACAGGTCGAGCGCTTGTTGGTAGTCATCAAGAGTGAACGAGTGACTGATCATTGCGGTGGCGTTCACCGCTCCGGCTTCGAACATTTCGACAGCACGGCCGAAGGAGTTGAGCACGGCCATGGTTCCGACAATGGAGATCTCATCGCGGTAGATGCGGAACGGCGAGAACTTTGCGGTGCCATCTGCTGGCGCAACGCCGAAGTCCTGGAAGAAACCGGCCGGCTTCACCCGGGTGAGCCCATCTTCGATCGCACGAAGATTGCCGGTGCAGTCAATGACGACATCCCACTTCTCGCGGTCGGCGTCGTTGGCCGAGGTGTAGCGCAGGTCGATTCCGCACTCTTCGGCGACACCAAGACGGTCTTCGTTCAAGTCGATGATGGTGACGGATGCCGCACCGGTGCGGGTGGCTAGTTGCGCCATGAGGAGCCCCATGGTTCCGGCACCGTACACCAGGACGTGGTCGCCGAGACGGCGAGGCAGAACATCCCACCCGCGGATCGCGCAGGCGAGAGGCTCGATGAGTGCGGCCTCAAAGATGTCTGTTTCGGGTTTGAGTTTGTAGACGTTGCTAGCTGGTGCAACGAAGTATTCCTGCGAGGCTCCGTCTGAGGCGACAACACCGAGTCCGTTCCAGAAACGACAAAGGTTCTGGTGGCCGTTGATGCAGAATTCGCATTCACCGCAGGTCGTGCTGGGGTTGATGGCGACGTTGTCGCCGACCTCGAAGTCAAAGACTTTGTCGTTGACAGCTTCGCCGAGCGCAACAATCGTGCCGGTGGCTTCATGGCCGGGAACCAGTGGAAAGACGGTGCCTTCGAATTCCCCATCGAACACGTGGGTGTCGGTTCCGCAAATGCCCACCGCGGCGGTCTTAATCAAAATTTCTTTGTAGCCGGGGGTAGGTCTTGGCCGCTCTTCTAGAGCGAGCTCACCTTGAGAAGTGAAAACTACTGCGCGCATCGTTGCTCCCGTTTTACGTTTCCCTCGGCGCAATCACTTCGCGTCATTGGGAGGTTATGAGTTTCCACGAAAGAGAATATTTCGTGTGGCATTCGCGCATTCATCTAACATGAACACGTTACAAACAACATAGTTGGCGTTAAGAACAGTGTCAAGATGACAGCGAAAATGACACTGGCAATGCGCAGCAGGGCTAGGCGTTTGCTCTGCATTTCGGCTCCGAGCACGCCAGTTCACACCAGAGCGGCGAACTCAGAGTCCACCGGGAGGTCCGTCGATCTCGACACTGCTCACGTCGGAGACAGCATTCAGCGACGACTCGATTGTTGCCAGATGTTGCGCCGCATTCGCCCCAGCATTGTCGGGTGCTGAGACACACACTGACACAGTCAGTCACAGTCGGTAATCAACGTCTCCCCCGGTCGAATTCACCTCTATGTTTGCGGAATCCCTTTCCACAAAGATCGCAGCACAAAGATCACACCGGAGGCGTTTCCCATGATTCGAGTCGACAAACTCCGCAAAGAATTTGGTCACGGCTTCGAGCGCGCTGTCGTGCTCGATGGCCTTGATTTGAACGTCGAGACACGAGAAATTTCTGCCGTTGTTGGGCCAAGCGGTGCCGGCAAAAGCACGCTGGCACAGTGCGTCACCCTGTTGGAGCGCCCGACATCCGGTTCAGTCATTGTCAACGGTGAGTCCCTCTCTGAGCTGAGCGAACGAGAGTTGCGAGTTGCCCGTCGCCGTATCGGCACGATCTTTCAATCGGATGGTCTTTTCAGCCGGCGCACCGCGGCGGCGAACGTTGCGCTCCCGCTCGAATACCTCGGGGTCACCGCAGCCGAGTCCCGTCGGCGAGTAAACGAACTGCTCGACCGGGTCGGACTTGCCGATAAGGCCAAGCACTACCCGCATCAGTTATCGGGTGGCCAGCGTCAGCGAGTGGGAATCGCCCGAGCACTTGCACTCCGCCCCACCGTGCTGCTGTCGGATGAGGCGACTTCGGGTCTTGATCCCGAAGCAACAGTGTCAATCGTTGAGCTGTTGAAGGAACTCCGTGACGACCTCGACCTGTCGATTCTGTTCATCACCCACGAGATGGACACCGTGCTGCAGATCGCAGATTCTGTCTCGCGCCTCGATCACGGTCGCATCGTCGAATCGGGGAAGGTGCTCGACTTACTTGCCGACCCTTCCTCGAAGTTGGGTCGCGCTCTGCAACCACGTCGTTCTCATCAGCCAGCCCCGGAAGGCGCGACCGTCTGGGCGGTGACGTATGGATCAGATCCGGTTCCCTCCGATTGGGCAGGGCTACTCGCCGAACGCCTCGACACAACCGTCTCGCTCTTGGGGGCATCCATTGAAACGTTGAGGGGAACCACCACGGGCCACGCGACGATTGCCGTCGCCACGGCCCATCATGACCTCGTCGACGCTGAGCTACGGATTCTCGGCCTCGACGCCGCGCGGGCCAACGACAGCTCCAGCTCCGGCACTGCTACCACCGCCGCTGGTGCTTCGGCTACTCCGCCACAGATTCGAGAGTCGGTCGACGCATGAACACGCCAGCAATAGTGTTCACAATCAACGTGCCGATAGAGGAAATCCCGGCTCTCCTGCTTCCCGCCCTCGGGGACACCCTGACCATGGTCGGCGTCGTGATGGCGATTGTGGTGCTTGTGGGGATTCCGCTCGGGAGTTTCATCCACAATCTTGCTCCTGGCGGCCTGTTTGAGAACCGGGCCACCCACACAGTACTCAGTTGGGTAATCAGCATCGGCCGGTCGCTGCCGTTTCTCATTTTGATGGCCGCGATAGTCCCATTCACGCGTTTTGTAACGGGAACCAACATCGGCATTCCGGCCGCGGTCGTTCCGATGTCTATCGCCGGCATTGCGTTCTTCACGCGCATTGTCGAAAACTCGCTTCGGAGCGTTCCCCCTGAGCTCACTCGGGTTGCGCGCAGTTCGGGAGCGTCACCATTTCAGATCATCCGCACCGCGCAGCTGAGCGAGGCAGTGCCGTCGATTATCGGCGGGCTCACGATTAACACGATTGCCATGATCGAATACTCCGCTATTGCCGGAACGATCGGTGCTGGCGGCATTGGCTATGTCGCGGTGACCTACGGCTACGCCCGTTTTGATCACGGCGTGATGCTCGCCACCATCATCGTGCTCATCGTCCTCGTCGCCACCGTGCAGTTAGTCGGCGACCGACTTGTGCGCTTTACGACCCCTCACTCGACAGAATCGGCGCGACGTCGTCCGCGCGGCGCAAACCCCCGGCATCATTTCCTGCCATCCCCCGCTGCCTCAAGCGAATCTGCCACAACCTCATCCAAAACCCCCACAAGGAGCACCCGATCATGAGTAACGACACCGCCACCCCACCCACAGCTTCACACGACGAACCGGTGCATGGTTTCGAGCTGAAGCGCAAACGACAGTGGCCCTGGATCGCCGGCATCGCCGTTGTTGCTCTCGGCGTGACAGCGGCGGTGGGAGTTCCGTTATTGAACCCTGCGAAGTCTGCCAATGAGATCCCCGGAGCGACACTTCTGGTCGCTACCGCCGAAGGTAATGCGGCCGAACAGGCTCTCGTCAATTTTGTGGCCGAGAATGTTGCCCCAAAATATGGCATCACGATCGACTTCAAGGGACTCTCTGACAGCAACACCATCAATCGTGCGGTGAGCGAGGGCGAAGTTGCCGGCACCATCTACCAGCACAAGCTCTGGCTCGGCCAGGTTCTTGAATCGAACCCCGACTTTGCGCTGACGGCAGCAGTTCCCGTGTTTCGTTGGGGCTTTGGGCTCTATTCCGAGAAGTACGCCGACGTTGACGACATCCCCGATGGCGCCACGATTTCCCTCTACTCTGATCCCGCCAATGAATCTCAGGGACTATGGGTGCTTGAGCAGGCTGGTCTCATCACCCTCCAAGAGGGCGTCGACGAGTCGCGGGCGACTCAGGATGACATTGCGACGAACCCCAAAAATCTGCAGTTTGTATTGCTCGATTTTGCAGCGCAGTCGCGCGCACTGCCCGATCTCGATGCGGCTGTGGGATACACCGAATACTATTTGGCGGCGAATATCCCGCTGTCAAAGCAAATCTTTGCCCCCGCAACCCCGGATGACTTCGCAGGGCAACTCACAATCGGAACCGACTACGCCGACACAGAGAATGTGAAGAATTTGGTGGCTGCATTCAATGATCCAGCGGTGCAGGAATTCCTAGCGAACGATCCTTCGGTCAAAGACATCCTTCTCCCACTCAAAGCCCGCTAACGGTGGATGCGCGCAAACATCCGAATTTGCCGTGACCCGTGACCCTGCTCTGGTCGAAATCTCGGCCCCTCCGTATGCTGAGGAAATGACAACACTGACGTGGGATGGCTATATCAATGCTCGAGACCTGGGCGGGCTTCCCACCGAATTGTCGAGCACCGGGGTGACAGCGTCAGGTCGAGTTGCCCGCGGGCCGCGTCGAGAACGCCTGACCGAATCAGGCTGGAAAGATGCTCGCGCCTGGGGCTTGGCATCCGTGATTGATCTCCGCTGCGCGTATGAGGTAGGCCCGGGCGAGGGCGACCATGTCATTCCTGATGAAGTGTTTGCTGGCATCGCGATCGTCAATGCGCCGACCGAAGATCAGAATGACCCCGAGTTCATGGAGGTCTGCACCCCCATCCTCGACTCCCCCGAATACTGGGCCCACAATTGGCGGCTGCAACCCCAATTTGTGCTCGGCACCCTCGAAGCAATCGCGTCTTCGCAACCGGGAACGTTGGTGCATTGCAGTGCGGGGCGAGATCGCACTGGGATGATCAGCGCCCTACTCCTCGGTAATGCCGGTGTCACTCCTGCCGCTGTTGCTGCAGACTATGCCGCTTCCGTGCACGCTATGGCCACCATCGAGCAGATCGCCCCAGGGACCGAGCCAGAAGAAGTCCGGTCCCCCGCTGAGGTTGACGAGTGGATGCTCGACAAGCTCCCTATCGTTCACGACACCGCCGAGCGCGCTCACGAAATCTTCGACCTGCTCGGGGTCTCGATTGCGACTCGTTCGAGGTTGCGCAGAATGCTCATCGAGCAGTAACTCACAGCCGCAGCTCTTCCTAGATGCCTCTATTCGATCGGCGGCACGGCGGGCCGCGTCTCCGTGTGGCGCCGACCGAGTTGCGGTTTCTGGTGACCCATTTCGCCTCCCATTCGACCGCCATGAGGGCGACCATGGTCGGCGTATTCTTCGCGGAAGAACCCTATTCGCCACGGGCCCATCTCCATCCGCGCTCCCGTACGCAGGGTGCGGGAACCTTCCTCTTGGCCTGCGAGAGGACGCGATCCCCCTCCGACGGGGCCAATGGCGTGGAGTACGTACTCGTCTTCGTCATCGTGACGAATTTCGGCGTGGATCGGTTCGAGACCGGGAAGCTGCAGGTCTGCTGCGGAGGATGACCCAATAGTGGTGACATCCGACCGCAGTTCACACTCGCGCGGCATTTCACCGTTCCAGTTCTCTGACCCCACAACAAAAAACAATCGAGGTCGTCCCGCGCCAGCCGTGTAATGCGTCGTGGTGATTTTGCGGCGGATGAGACGGTCAAACGTCGGCACCAGCGGAAACAGCGTGCCGGGCGGAAAGCGCATTTCGGTGGAAGTCGACGCCGCAGCCTCGCGGCGTCGTAGCAACGGGGCCAGAGCGTTACGACTGCCAAGCGCAATGTGGGGCGAACCTGTGAGCACCCGCTGCGCGACCGACGGCTTAATCGCACCGACGCGGCCGATTAGTCCCAGAGGTCCTGAGAGCGAGATGGTGAGTCCGCGCTCAGCCAAGGCTTTAGCGGCGATGCGCACGTCTTTGAGCTTCACCGTTCGCGCCTGCACGAAGAGCTCGGGATTGCTGGAGAAAACTTCGATGTCTTGGCCGCTGGCGGTGATGGTGCCCGTCATCTTTTCGGTCTCGAAGGTTGATGCTCCGGAATTCGCGTAACCCGGCGACGCGGCATCCGCACCGTCGAGTAATGGTTCGATGAGCGAGAACGACAGCTCAATGTCGAGTCGCGTTGTGGTACTCATCGTTACGGAGCGAGCGGTTCGGAGCCGGATCCCTCGCTGGTGGTCACCCTGAGGGTGCCATTGAGTTTCCACGTCGCGCGCGGAGCATCTTGGCCAACGTCACGGGGAACTTCGACGGTCATGTCGATGAAGTTGTAATCGATAACGGCGCTTCGACCGGTGAGATACGACCACATTTCTTTACCAAGATCGGTCCAGTCTTGGATGTTGTGGGCGTCAGGACCGGAGCCATTTTCGGCGGCTGCGGGGCTGTTGATATCAGACATGATTTGTCCTTTTCGCTCGCGTTGAGGAATCGGGCAACCATCGTGTTCGTTAGCCGCCCACTGTAATGCCACGATAATCGAGAGCCAACGGCGTAGGAAGAGTTGCCGTCGAGGTCACGGCATTCTCACTGGGAAGGGCACCCTGCGCAACTTCAGGCTGATGCCTTCGGGCCAGATACTCTCGGCCGAGCACGGTGTAGTGAAACATCAGTCCCTCAAGCGAACCGGTCGACAGGTTTGTCGATTTCACTGACGAGCGTTACCCCGAGAGGGTCGGTAGCTTCGACCGAGGTGATGGTGATGGGATCATCGTCGGGAGCACCCTCCTCGCACTGGGGTCATGATTTGGTGGGCGCCCCCAAACGCTCGATGTTACGTTCAGGAAGCACACAGATAATCACGCACCTGATATTAGGGATTTCCATGGCACGTAACGGCAGCTTTACCTTCGACGGAGGGGCTGGCACCTACTTCGGCACCGCACTTCTCGGTGGTCTCATCACATTCTTTACGTTAGGAATCTGCTACCCGTTCAGCTTGGTGCTCACCGAACGTTGGCGTGCGAAGCACTCCTTCATCGACGGTCAGCCGTTGATCTTTACGGGCACCGGATTAGGGCTCTTCGGTCTCTGGATCAAATGGTTCTTTCTCATCGTGATCACTCTCGGCATCTACGGCTTCTGGGTCGCACCCCGAATCGCCAAGTGGAAGTGGGAGCACACCAGCGTCTCCCTCTAATCGGCAGCGGCGGCCCGATCGATTCTTACGTCAAGGCGCGACCAGATTGCTGCCGTGCTCTGCATCAGAGCGGGAAATGGCAGCCCGCAGCAATGACGTAAAGGTACGGGCCGTGGACCGCCGTTGTTGCCACGGCACAAGTGATCGCCAGAACACCAAGAGCGGCAATGGGGGCGACGGCCGTACGAATCGATGGCGGTGTAATCAGGTGGCCGATGCGATTGGGGCCTGCGGCGTGGAGGAGAGTGCCGACGGTGTAGCGATCCGGCTGAGCGGTGATGCCGGCTGGCGGCTCCCCCAGCTTGACCAATGCGCTCGCTAGCGCTGGTGTTCCTACCGTGCGGCGAGCCGCGTCATCCGCTGCGATTTCAAGGTAGTGCGGCACTGCATTGATCACAGCCGCCATGAGCGGTAACCAGCGTAGGGGCGCAACCACCACATCGAGAGCGGCATGGATGAGGTGGTGATGTGCACGCACGTGCTCGTGTTCGTGGGCAAGAACCGCCACGAGTTCTTCGGTGCGGAGTGCTGCAATCAGGCTGTCGGAGATCACGATTCCGCCGCGGTGTTGCGGAAGGGAGAACGCGGTCGGATCCTGGTCTCGAATAACCAGAACCCGGTGCCCCTGGAGGCGTGCAGGCTGCGCCCGCGCCGCAATGTCACGCGCGGTTGCTGCTGTTGTTCGCCCGCGATGCAGCCCGCGAACGACGGCGACAGCAACGAGTGCAGCCAGAGCGAGAGCAGGTAGGAAGATGAGAATTGCCGAGGGAATGACGGTGGCGACTACGCCAGTCGAGGGGAAGGGTGTGGCCGCAGCGATACAGCGTTGACAGATTCCAGCGACGGCCTCCGGCAGAATGGCGGGGCCGGTGAACATCCACGCCAGCATGAGGCTCAATGCGGCCGCGGCCATTAGCCAGAGCGCGACGGCGCCGAGCAGCAGCGCGATCGCTGCGCGGGGTGCCCGCATGAGGGCGGGAGCTGCTGCCTGCACGAGCTTCGGTCCGGCCAGCATGGTCGCCGCGAGTGCTGTGGCGAGGAGAACGGGCAAGAGGAATGCGGTCACGCGAGTTTGTCCTGCTGGGCGAGGTAGTCACGAAGGAGTTTGAGGTCGTTCGGGGCGATCGAATCGACAAAGTGCAGAATCGCCGTGGCACGATCGCGACTGGTGTCGAGGGCGACCTCCATCAGGCGCGCCGTGTGTTGTTCACGCGTACAACGGGCAGCATATTTCACGGCTCGACCTTCGCGTTCGGAGACCACAAGCTCCTTGCGGTCAAGGTTTCCCAGAACCGTGGCAATGGTTGTATAGGCGTGCTTTTCGCCGAGACGCGTGATGACGTCGCGGATGCTCAGCGGCCCGCCATCCCACAGCGCATCCATCACGTGCTGTTCCAAACTGCCCAAAGGTAGCGGCCGGCACTGTGGTTCGGAGCGTGGTTCGGAGCTCTGTTCGTCACTCATACGGCGACCACTTCGCGAGGGATAGTGACCGGGCAGGCAACCTGACCGCGCAGTCGCCACACCATTGCCACAGCAGTAAGAATGAGTGCGGCTCCCGCCAGAAATGGCTGGAGCGGAGCAAACCAGGTCAGTGCGCCCGTGTAGCCGAGGGCGAGCAGGGCGATCTTGTTGCAGACCGGGCATCCAACGGCGAACCAGGCGAGCATTCCGCCGGTGAGGGCGAAGCGTCCGGTGCGGCGTTCTTCGCGGTCGGCTGAGGCTGGCAGCACCACCGGCTCTTCAGTATCCGCTGTGCCTACGTCGGCGCTCGCCGCTCGGCCGTACGGGCGAACATAGGTGGCCATAAGGATGCCCGACATCACAGAAGTGACGATCCACACGGGGTAATTCCACCATACCGGCGGAATCTCGCGGGTGAAGAGGCTGTTGGGGATGAGTACTGTCGCGATGCCGATAACGACGCCAACCACAATCGTTGCGAGAACCGCGGCGAAAATCTGCCGCGGTGTCCACACCCGGAGCGCCTGCCCGGCGAACGCAAGGGACTCCTGGGAAGCGACAAGCCAACGCTGGGCGAAATTCATACTCACCACTATGCCTGATTCTTTACTATCCCGCATAGTCGACTATGTTGGATAGTTGATGTCGCCCCGAGAGGATTATCGATGAGTAAACAAACAAGCTCCACCGGCCGAAAGAATCGCGGAGCACGGAGCTGGCTCGTTCCCATCGGCATCATCGTGATCGCCGGCGTGCTCCTCGCCACGGTGATCCTGCAGTTTCGACCAGACCAGACTCCAGCCGATACGGTCGCCGACGCCGGCGACAGCAACACCGCCCCCTCTGAGCAGCCTGACCTCACCCAGCTCGAGTATCGCGACCCCGCCGATGTGCAAGCGGCGGGCCCCGTCGATGCCCCGATCGGCCTCATCGTCTACGCCGACTATCAGTGCGCCTTCTGCGCAAAGTGGACCCAAAACTCGCTGCCGACGATGATGGAATACGCCGATGCCGGAGATCTTCGCATCGAATGGCGAGACATAAATATGTATGGGGAACCATCCGAGCGCGCCTCTCGTGCAGCCCACGCTGCGGGCCTCCAATCACAGTTTTGGCAATTCCATGACGCGCTTTACCGCGGCGGCGTGCACCTGCCCGAAGCAGAGCTCACCACAGACGCACTCGTCGCGCTTGCCACTGAACTCGGCTTAGACGCTGAGCAGTTCGCTGCTGATATGGACTCCCCTGCCGTCGTCGAAACAATCAACATGCGTGCCGCGGAAGCACGCCAAATTGGCGTCACTGGCACCCCAACGTTCATCCTCAACGGGGTACCAATTGTCGGCGCTCAACCAACCGAGGTGTTTGTGGATGCGATCGAAAGTGCACTCACTGCAGCAGAAAACGGGCAATAAATGGAGATCGGTTTACTGACCGCGTTCCTCGGGGGAATGCTCGCGCTGCTGAGTCCGTGCAGCGCGCTTCTCCTCCCCGCATTCTTCGCCTCCACCGTGGGCACGAAGATGCAACTGCTCGTCCACGGCGCCGTCTTCTATCTCGGGCTCGCCCTCACCCTCGTACCTTTCGGTCTTGGGTTGGGTGCGCTGGGTTCGCTTCTCATCTCTGAGCGCGGCCTCATTATCGCGGTGACCGCGGTGGTGCTGGTGATTCTCGGTCTCGCGCAGATCTTCGGATTCGGATTCGATCTATCGCGCATGCTCCCCGGCGCGACCAAGCTACAAGAGTCAGCATCCACCCGTACGGGACTGCTTCGCACTCTGTTGTTAGGTGCGGTGGGTGGCGTCGCCGGATTCTGTGCCGGACCAATCCTCGGCGCCATCCTCACTCTTGCCTTTGGCCAGAGCAACCTCTGGAATGCTGGAGCGTTACTCGCCGTCTACGGGCTCGGGATGGTCGTGCCGCTGGTCATCATCGCGGCTCTGTGGCAGAAAATGAGCACGCGCGCGCGGCGTGCGCTTCGCGGACGAACCTTCACCGTGCTCGGCCGCGAATTTCACAGCACCTCGGTCATCACCGGGACCCTCATCGTGGCGGTGGGTGCCCTGTTCTGGTTTACCAACGGGCTCGTCAGCCTGCCATCTCTCATCCCGACCGACGTGCAGGTATGGATGCAGGAACGCGGAACCGTTCTCGCTAACCCCATCGTCGACATGGTCGCGATCGTGGTGCTGGCTGCTATCGCGCTGACAGTGTGGGGTGTTAGGCGTCGACGGAATGAGTCGGCGACACCGCAGGAATCAGCTGTCGAGCAGTCACAATAACGAAGACGATGAGCGCCAAAAATATGGCACCGTCGGCGGCGATATAGAAGTAGTGCCAGAGTGAGCCGGCAGTTTCTTGCCCGGCGAGCAGCGCATCCGTTCGCGCATTAAGCGGCGGGCGGATGATCAGCACTTGGGTCAAGAGAAGCGCCCATAGCCCGAGCAGCAATCCCCATTGCAGTCGCGAGGCTCGCGGTCGGATCATGGCGAGAGTCAAGATCGCGGCCAACACCAACGCGGTGATATTCATAGCGAAGAAGACGAGGCGACCGATGCCAAGGCCCAGCTCAAGAGTGATACCCGGGGCTTGAAACTTCAACGGTGTTTCCACGAAGGAAATGGCGATGATCAGTCCTAGCCAGATTGCCGGGATGATCAGGCGGAGAGTCAGGCTCGTGCGTTGCATGCCTCCAACTTATCGGAGCAGGTCATACGCGGCGCGGTTAGCCCGGCGTGGGGTCGTTTCGCGAGCTAGGCCGCGGTGCGACCGCGACCGCGACCAACCAGCCCGGCGCGCACGAGCAGCACGTAGAGCTGGCAACCGAGGCAGTAGTCAAATACTGAGTTGAGGAACGCGGCGATGAACGCCAGGCCGGCGAAGATCACGAGAGCGTAGGGCACGGCGGCGAGGTGAAGCACGATGCCGATCACAGTGATGGCGAACCCGACACCCTGCGAGAACGAGGGTGGTCGAGGGTCTTCGAGGTGGCTCGGTGCGCTCAGTCTCGGGCGAATTGCTGCTTTGAAGAACAGACCGTAGGGGTGACGCCGGATGCCGGCAAAAGCGCCCCACGCGAAGAGTGCAGCAATCGCGGCAAAGAGAATGAATGCTGGCTGGCTGGCACGCTCGGCGAGCGTGGCCGGGAGTGCTGCCGCAGCATCCAGTCCGAGGCCGATCACGGTGAGCAACAGCACTGCGGTGATGCCGGCGCCGAAGCGTGGTCCGCGGGGGTCGATTCCTGTCTGGCCAGGCTTGGCGGCGAGGGCAGCTTTGGAGTCAGAGAGCTGAGCGGTTCCGGCGGAGCGGGTGTCATTCGTAGTCATTGGTGTCGCTATCTGTGTTGCTCCGTACCGGAGCGCTGTCTCGGGGTGAACGGGTGCCTTGGCCGACCGTTAGACCAACACCGGGCCGAGCATCCGATCGAGTTCGGCACGGAGGTCGTTGATCTTGGGGGCGCCGCCGATGCGGGCCTGCAAAACACCGTTGCCGTCGAGGATGAACGTGGTCGGAGACTGCAGCAGGTTGAACTGGTTGGCGATCTCGGGACGCGCGCTGACATCCACCTCGACATGAACGACTGAGCCGGTTCCGTCATCGAATTCGTCGGCAAGGGCGCCCAACTGCGTGTGGACCGTTGGGCAGATTGCACAGGCAGCGGTGGAGAACTGGAGCAGGGTGATGCGGGTTCCGAAGGGCTCTGCACCGGGAATCGTGATGCGATTCTCGTCGGCGGCTGCTGCGACGGGGGTTTTGCTTCGCTGGATGCGGCCAGTTCGGGCGCGCCAGACCAGGCCTAGCGCGGTGGCGAGTGCCACGAGGCCAAGAAGCACAGTCAAGGTTTCCACGGCGTTCACCTTTCAAGAGTATTGGGGCTTCTGTTGCGTCATCGTTCTGTGACGAGAAGTTACTCAGACGACAAGGCGAATGGGGCGTCGGATATTCCGAGGGGCGCCAGAAACCTGGCGCCCCTCGGAACTGTGACAGCTAGATGCTGTTGTGATCCTTTACTGCAGCTTCCATGTCGGCGAGGCCGGGCGCCATTGCAGCATCCACGGCGAGGGGGTCAGAAGCGTTGAGCTCCTGCATTCCGCGGCCGTCGGGTGCTGAGGCGTTGATCTCGTGCTCACCAGCGGTGAGGCCAGTCATGACCTGAGCGACAACGTCGGAGACGGGGCGGCGCTCCCAGTCTGCGTTCTGGCTGCTCATCATCTCGGTGTCGGTGGCACCGGGGTAAACCGTGGCCACGTGCACGCCAGTGCCGTGCAGTTCGCGACGCATTGCTTCACCGAACGCGGCGAGGCCAGACTTGGTGGCGGCGTAGACGGCGTAGAACGGCATCGCTACGAGGGCGATCTCGCTGGAGATGTTCAGGATGAGGCTGCCGTTGGCTGCCCCGCTGGTGCGCAGTTGTGGCAACAGTGCCTGCGTGAGCAGTACTGGCGCGGTGAGGTTGAGATCGATCATCGCGGTGGCTTCTGCGGCGGTGGCTTCTTCGAGTCGTCCGGCACGCACGTTTCCGGCGTTGTTGACGAGAAGGTCGATGTGTCCCAGGACTTCACGGCGTCAGCGACGTTCTGTGCGCCATCCGCTTGGCCAAGGTCTTGAACCAGGATTTCGGATGTTCCACCGGCATTCTTTACGAGGTCTGCAGTCTCCTGCAGTGTGGCTTCCTTGCGCCCGACGAGCAGCAGGTGTGCGCCCTTGGCAGCGAATTCGAGGGCGAGTGCTTGCCCGATTCCTTGGCCAGCTCCGGTGATGATTCCGCGGCGGTTGTTGAGATCCATTGTGGGGATCCTTCCTATTGTGGGGACGGGCCGCGAGGGCGACCCGGAAACAAACTCTCGTTATGTACCGAACGGTAGCATAAGGTTCTGGGCTTTGTTACCGACAGGTTCCAAACTGGCTCGATACACCGTAGGATGAAGAAATGAGCTCCACCGTCACCGCCGCAACCGGCCGCCCTCGCCTCTTCGATGAAGATGCGGTGCTGACCGAGCTCACAGCCATGTTTTGGCGTCAAGGCTACGGAATGACCTCCATGAACGACATCGTGCAGGCGAGCGGCGTTCACAAACCAAGCCTGTACCGCACCTTCGGCAATAAAGAGGAACTCTTCGCCACCGTCTTGCGCCGCTACCTGACCGAACGCATCACCGCATTCGCGAGCATGATCGAACAGGCCGGCACCGGCATCGACGGCGTACACCAGTTCCTCACCCTTTTCGAGGCGGATGCTGTCTCCGAACACGGTCGCGACGGCTGCCTCATTGTCATGGCCTCAAACGAGTTGCGCGGCTCGCTGCCCGGCTACGAATTTGCCTCCGACTACCGCCAACGAATGGGCGAATGCCTCACCACCCTGATTTCTCAGGCCAGGCCCGACACCGCTCCTGATCTCATCCAAGCGCGCACCGATCTGTTGAGAACTTACCTTCTCGGTCTCGAGGTCGTCATGCGTTCCGGGGCCACCGCCGAAGAGATTCACCAGCAGCTCCACGCGATGCACATCACGGTCGACAGCTGGTAAATGGGCTCTGGTGAGTTGTTTCTGGTGAGTTGTTTCTGGTGAGCGATCACCTGCCACACGACCTAGCGCCGGTCGCGCCACTATTGTGTGAGCATGCCGAACCGCATCCTCATCTCTGGCCCTGTGTCGTGGAACAGCATCGTCTATCTCGAGCACCTGCCTGAACCTCGCCCGCACATGCAGTTCGTGTTAGAGGATTTCGAGACCGTCGGCGGAACCTCCGCGGGTAAGGCTTTGCATCTGGCCGGGCTGGGCCACAAAGTCGCCTGTCACACAGCGGTGGGTGACGACGCGGCGTCTATCCGGCTGCGCTCCGTTCTCGAAGCGGCCGACATCGAGCTGGATTGCGTCGTCGCGCCCGGCGCTAGCGAACGCCATCTGAATTTGATGACCCGGGCAGGCGAGCGGGTGTCGCTCTACCTGTCGACTCCCGCTTTCGTCGAGCCGGATGTTGCGCAGTTTCGCACGCTGACCGCCGACGCAGACGCACTTGTCATGGACCTATCCGAGATATCTCGAGCCCTTCTTCCTGAGGCTGTGGGATCAGGCATCCCTATCTGGACTGATCTCCACGATTACGATGGCCGGTCTGACTTTCACGATCCATTCGTTCAGGCGGCGTCGTACCTCTTCATGAACGCCGATGGGATGCCGGACCCGCTGCCCTTCATGCGCGCTCGGGTGAACGCGGGCGCCACCGCGGCGATGTGCACGCTGGGTGCCGAGGGAGCTATGGCCGTCGACGCCGACGGACTCCACCGAGTGGATGCGGTGCCTGCCGAGATCCGCGATACGACGGTGCCGGTGACGCATTTTTCGCAGGCTTTCTGCACTCAACGTTGTCGGGTGCATCCACGGTTGAGGCACTTGCTTCGGCAGCCTCGCAGGCGGTCGTTGCTCTGGAGTCGAAGCACCTTCATCCCTGCGTTGAGGAGGCGCTCGCTTAACTGGTGAGTGTTCGACTACCGCGGCGTCCGCGACCGCTTCAGCGCGAGCATTGCCGCGCGGTCGAATCCGAAGGTGCGTCGAGCAACGAATCGCGCTAGGGCCGCCTACTGAGCATTTCGCCATGCAAAGTAATTGCGATTCTCTGTCGTGAATGCTCGCGCTACTTTGCCTTCAAGCGATTTGGCGAAGAGTCTCAACGACGAAGTTTCGTCATAGTTGCCACGAAGGCTGATAACACCGTCAATGCCAACGTTCAACAGGCCCATTTCGAACAGCGCGTCACAGCCAAAAACGCACGCGGGCATGACGATGTTCTTCCAGTCGACCCGCTCTTCTAAGGTGCACGCACTCCGCGATTTTATATGCGCGGTGTGAAGGAACCGCACTGGGTACTCCCGCGAACAGATCCCACACTGCGCTGTGGCTCGATTACCGAACAAGAGCGATCGAAGCCCTGATTGCTCTTTGCGATAGGTAACTGTTGCTGTGCCGTCGGTCTCATTCAACCGAAGAAGGCGTTCGGAATGCGAGTCACCGTCATACGCTTCGATCGAAGGCTCGAGCTCAGTTGACGTGTCTTCAAGGAGCCCGTTGGCGCCGAATACCGCCGCAGCAATCGTTGGCATGATCGGGAAGAAATACCCCTGTTGCACTTTACCGCTGTGTTCAAACGGGCTGCCCTCCCCTAAATCGTCTTTTCTCAGCTCTAACGGAATGTGCTCGAGCGAGACAGGCACATCAAATTCCTGGAAGTGATCGAGCCAGACCTCTCGACCAGTGTCGCCCGTGAATTCGCCGGTCTCGAAGTCTGGCGGACGCACCGCTGAACGGTGCGTTTGAGCAACCTCGCTCGTCCCAATCACAAACCTATGCGCATAGTGGACAACGATGTCGCCACGAGATGCAGCTTCGAGTGCGTCCCAATGCCGCATACGCCGACCATCGGCCGCGCGAATCGGAGCCCAGAGATGTCGGAAATTCTGGCCACGATCTGCGGTGCCGCCCTGGTTGACCCACCAAAAATGACGTAAAGTCGTCGACTCGCGCACTATGAGGGATCGGATCGTGTCGGGCACTCTCATGCGACCTTGTGGGGCCCCTTTCATCCCATGACGCTTCATAGTGTCGAGCGACAGCGCCTCCCGCTGCTCCGCTGAAAAAGTTTGAACTAGCCGCAGGCGCATCCAGCTGCGGCCCTTTCGTTGAAGAAACGCGCTGTCGTCTCTCCAAAATTCCCGATCGTCGATCACTGATTCGAAGGGAACTCCGGTCTGCACCACTTCACACTTGTGGGTCAGCGCGCTTGTGGGTGCTGTCCCGTAAAGAAAAACGGTATCGCCGGTCTTAATGCCGGCCGAAGTTGTCTCGCTCCAGTCGATTTCTTCGCGAGCTGCGAATGCGGCGATGGAATCAAACGTGCCGCCGTTAGACGGGATAATCCACGCGACTTCGTGGTCACGCGATGTTGCGGACCCTGCACCACCAACTTTTTCCCGACGCTCTAGGCGTTTCGCTACTTTCGACGGCAGCGCTGGAACAGCCCCTTGGGCGGGGAAATTGCTCGCATAGCGCCGATAGCACTCAAGCCGATCTTGAGCCGCGATCTCTTCGCGGACAGATTCGTCAGCAATGCCTCGCGACCAGGGGTAACCATCACCGATTGACTCATCAGCATGGAGACATAGTGAGGTTAGGCGAGGCTCGCCGTCGCGGGCAGCATCTTCAGAGACTTCCTCCAGCAACCCACCGATCCAATAGTTCAGTTGTTGCTTGGCGATAACACCGGTTCTATTTTGGATCGCGTCAGCTAATTCGGTGTAGGTGATCCAGCCACCAAATGTGCTCGCTGCTTCGATGAGTGTCTGCCTAGCGACAGGACCCCAGACTTTAAAGGCCTCTGAATTCGACATTGAGCGGCCATCTGTAGTTTCGGGCATTCTCCTGCGCTCCTCATTCGTTGCGATTCACTGAGCGAAGCTGGCAAACGACGCTGTCCTATTCATATAGACGAAAGCACTACCGCGGCGTCCGCGACCGCTTCAGCGCGAGCATTGCCGCGCGGTCGAATCCGAAGGTGCGTCGAGCAATGAATCCGCCGATGGTTGTGCCGGCGGCAAGGCCGAGTCCGGTCGCGAGTGCCATGACCATGGACGGCAACGCTTCGGTCACCCCAAATTCGGAATCCATGAGCGCGTAAATACCGCGGTAGAGGGCAAGGCCGGGCAGCAGGGCGATGATGCCGACCATGTTGGTGGCGCCTTCTGGCACTTTCAGCCAGCGGTAGAGCAGGTAGCTCACGATGCCGGCGGCAGTTCCGGCGATGGCCGGGGCGAGACCGGGCGAGGAAACCAACGGCAGTATTACCCAGTAGACGGCGAACACGAGGGCGGCGCCGATCGCCATGATGGGGAGCAAGCGCATCCGCACGTATGAGGCTAGGGCGAAGCCGACGGCGATGATGGCCGAGCCGACCATGCCGGAGACAACGCTGCGACTGTCACCGAGCGAGTCACCGACTGCTACGGGGATGCCGAGGCGCAGCGAAATGCTGAGCACTATGGAGATTCCCACGGCCAGGCCGACGGTCATCATGATCACTTCGAGGCCGCGCGCAGTGGCGGTGACGTAGTAGCCGCCAATCGCGTCGCTGGCCGCAGACGTGAGGCCGACACCGGACAGCAGCATGATGATGCCGGAGATCACGATCACGGTAGGGCTGTTCGATCCGGGAATATCGATGCCGACCGATCGAAGCCAGAACATGAACACCGCGATGATGGTGATTACCCCGGCCGCCGCAATCTGAGCGAAGAACGCGGGAACCGAGAGTCGTTCGAGACGCCGCGTGAGCACGTCTGAGATGGCGGCGGATGCTGCCGCCACGAGCACGAGCACAAAGCTCACGTCGAAGATCACTACGACACCTGCCGCGAGAAGCGCCTTGCCAGCGGTGACCATCCAGCGCCGGTACGGGTGCGGCGTGGTGAGAATCACGCCGAGTTTGTCGCGCGCTTCGTCGACGTCCCCGGGGCCGTCAGGGCCGGTGAGTTCATCGATGAGCCAGTACACGTTTTGCAGGCGCGTGTAGTCGATGGTGCGCACTTTGACGATGCGCATGATCGACATGGGGTCTTCGTTCATCCCGCGGTGAATGGACACGGTAAGAGAGGTGAAGGTGATGTCGACGTGCATCCCGCTGACGCCATAAGCCGTGCTGAGGCGCAGCACGGTCGCGACAACGTCGGCGGCGGAGGCACCAGTCGCGAGCATCGCCTCACCGGCCCGCAAACACAGGTCGATAACCGAGCGTGCGTGCCGCTGCGAAAGTTGCTGCTCATTGCCGGGAATCGAGAGCAGCTGGGTGGGCGCATTGTTGGTGCGCAGGGCTCCCCCGGCCATCGCGATCAGGGATCGCCCTAGTCGCTGTCGATATGCCCGCATGCGGGAGTCATTGCCCTTACTCACCACTCAAGGGTAGGGGTTGCGGACGCAAATTGTTTCAGAAAGCGGACACAACGGGCCTCGTAAAAAACGCTACCGGGAAAACGAGTCGAGACGTATGCTGAACCATCGAAGGCGAGACGACATGGCCCAATCGGTTTTCACAGCACAGCGGCGTTTAGCCGCCCTTGAGTGGCTGATCATTGCCGCGCTGGTTGCCGCAGGCTTATGGCTCGGTGCTCGGGGAACTGACACTGCACACGTCGATCTCCCTGTCGGCGTGGGATGGGACATTGAGATCGGCCAGACCGGCGACGAGAATCAGCTAACCACCGCCGTTGATAGAGATCTCGTTGTGTCGTTCATATGGACGATGACGTCGAGTGGCTTCGTAGAAATCACCGCGCGTGCACAAAGCGCGTCTGACCTCTCCGCTGCGCCGATCACCCTCATCCTTTATTGCGGCGCTCAGCTCGACATTGCTAACGGTGACATCGTCAGCGGGGACGGGGTCGGGTTTAGGGACGTCACAGTTCTCGGCAAAGCGTCTGCCTGCCGCAGTTCTGACCCTGAAATATTCAAAGAAAGGGAGCGCCAAGTTATTCGCGTGGTTGATTTCACGCAGCTTCGTGGATTTCCAAAAGGAACATGGACCGACTCGCAAGCGGGCCAACGGCTCGCCCGGACACCATCTATAGGCTTCTCCTACGACAACGCTGGTCTGTGGGAGGTATCAGCCCTGTCGACAGCGATGACAGTTTTAACCTCGTCGATCACCGAGCAATTCGACAGTGCCACCCCGCCGGAGGTGAGCGAGGGCGAAGTGATCTATGGTTCCGGATTTCCGGTGTTATACGAAAACCAGAATCGCGAAACGGCTGCGGTTCAATGGGAAACTTCAGCCAAGCCCGAAAATACCCAAACTATGCCCCTCACTTCCGGGATCGCTAGGTGGACCCTCGCTGATGGCCAGGCCCTGCCACAGTGGAGTCTGTTATTTTCGGGCTTACTACTTGGTATCGCATCTGCACTCGTAGTTGAATGGCCCATCGCGGCGTATCGTTCACGCCTCAAGTCGCGAGCGGACGCTGTATCGAGGGTCGACGGCTAGGAACACCAGCATTGGTGCACCGCCGGGCAAATGAGGTTAGGCAGCCGCACGTAGATGATTCTGACGTAGCGGCTTCCCATCACGAATGACTTCCTACCGTTAAGACTCCGCCGCTGCGAGCGTCTGGGCCGCGGCGTCTCGCTCGATCCTTCTTGCGGCGACCCGTTCAGCCGGCGCGCCCTAAACTAGATCGACTTCCCGTGCGAGGCCATCGATCTGCCTCTGTTAGCGCCACACACCCACGACATGAGAACGAGCACGCAATGACCCGAGTACACCCCGTCATCCGCACTGTCGGTGATGCCTTGCGCGGCATGCTCATCGGCTTCGCTGAGATCGTTCCCGGCGTCAGCGGCGGCACCATCGCGCTACTCGTCGGCGTCTACGATTCCCTCATCGACGGAGCCGGGCACCTCGCTCGCGGTGTGGCGCTCACGGTTGCGGACGGCATCCGAGGTCGCGGCCTCTCCCGCGCTGCCGCCCACTTTCGTTCGGTGCGCTGGAACGTCGTTCTCCCCATCGGTATCGGGATGCTGCTCGCCATCGTCCTGGGCGCCGCTCTCCTTGCGCCCCTCATCGAGCAGTACCCCACCGGAACCCGCGCGGTCTCCGCCGGCCTCATTGCGGCGTCGCTCATCGTGCCGGCACGCATGGTCGGAGGGCGTTGGACGTTCCGCGAAATCCTTATCGGCCTCCTCGCCGCCGGCGTTGCCGTCGCGCTCACGAGCTTGCCGAAAGCGGCGGATGCCGACCCCGCGCTGATCATCGTCTCTCTCGCGGCCGCGCTGGCGGTCTGCGCTCTCGTGTTGCCCGGAGTCTCCGGCTCCTACCTACTGCTGATCCTCGGCATGTACGCCCCGACCCTCGCCGCCGTCAACGACCGCAACCTCGGCTACCTCGGCGCCTTCATTATCGGCGCCATCATCGGCCTCGGCCTCTTCGTCTCCGCCCTGCAATGGCTACTCAAAAACCGCCGCCGCGTCACCCTCGTCATCATGACGGGCCTCATGCTCGGCTCGCTTCGCGCCCTCTGGCCCTGGCAGACCGAGGAAGGCGCAGTCTTGGCACCCGAAGCCGACTTCGGAATCGTGCTGCTTCTCATCGCTCTCGGCGCCGTGGTCGTGCTGGCCATTTTGGCGGCAGAAGCTGCGCTTGTGAAGCGGCGGATGCTGTCGCCGGAGGTATTGGCCGATCCCGAGCTGGACGACCCCAACTCCGACATTCTCGAGAAGTAGCATCCGCGTTCTTAGCTGATCCTCACCTCACTCCGCTAAGAGACGAATTCTTCAATTAGTCGGCTGCCGAACCATCCGCGCAGGATCAATATGAGTACGATTCCTGACGGGAGGCCGTCGGCGATTCCGGCGGGCAGTAAGAAGTCCATCAAAGTAAGGGTGACGATGCAGTTGATTATCAACAGCGTCAAGCCCCGCATCTTCCTTTGCCACAGTGCAATAGCACCGACGATGCGCAGTACAGCGAGGATTCCGCTCATCGACATCATCAGGTAGACGTTCTCTTGCGAGTAGGGGGGGGACCTGGGCCTGCGCAGTCACAGATCCTTGCGGGAGCCCTACCGCGACGAGCGCGAGCAAACCAATGAACACTACGGGTTCCATGAGCATACCCTGCACGAGCAGAAGCGCGGAGGCCCATCGGAAGTACCGACCGCAACAATGGTGAGGTTGAGTTATCTACCAATCGTAGCCACCACTGAACGATACGCATCCAGTCAGTGAACGAGGCAGCAACCAACGATCGATTGACGATCCTGCTGCTGATCCTCGGCATGTACGCTCCGACCCTCGCCGCCGTCAACGACCGCAACGTCGGCTACCTCGGAGCATTCGCCATCGGCGCCATCATCGGCCTCTTCGTTTCAGGGACTGCAGTGGCAATTAAGAACCAACGCCGCGTTACCCTCGTCATCATGACGAGCCTCACGCTCGGCTCGTCGCGCGCGTTGTGGCCGTGGCAGACCGAGTCCGGCGAAATCCTGGCACCCGAAGCTGACTTCGGATTCGTGTTGCTTCTTCTCGTAATCGGCGCCGTGCTCGTGCTGGGCATCCGGGCGGCAGAGGTCGCCCTGCTGAAAGCGGCGGATGCTCTCTCCTGATGTCTGGCAGGTCTTGAGCCGCGCGGCGTGTGATCCTCGCTTGCGGTTTAGCGCCTTTCGCTGGCCTTATCTGGGCAGACTGCGCTGAGTGGCACCGCCGAACGTTGCACAGCTTGCGCGGCGTGCCCTAATGGGCTCAGCCGCAACGCCCAAGAATACGACTTGGAACCCTCGATAGATTTTCCTCTACAAGCCAGAGGAGCTCTGGCCACGTTTGCAGAAGCCGATCGCGCACATAGAGGGGTTATCGACACAATGATCGAATTCAGCGCAATCGTAGGACGAACGCCAGGATCAGGGCACGGCCTGAGCTAAAAGCCACCTCCCTTCCAACTGTCTGCAGTGAGCCTAAACATGGCTCGTTCATCGTTGCTACTGTTTTTGTGTGTTCAATCTCATTTCTCCCTACGAAGAACCAGAGTTCGCCGCATGGAGACTCCGTCTCAGGGCGCTGCCCAGTTCAAAAGTCTCGGTTCGTGACGCGGAAGCGACGAGGCAGGACGGACGGTTAATGAGCTGGGTACAGGCTGAGTGTGAGTCGACCTACATCCAGAGCGTCGAATACAACGTGTCGAAAATTGAACAGCAGTTCGTTCTTCTGGCACGAATCGGCGAGCAGCCTGTCGGTTTTAGTCTTGTTTTCATAGGCCCAGAAGAATCCGATCCGTTGTTTATTCAACTGGTTGCTGTAGTCCCCGCAGCGAGGCGTCGCGGCGTCGCGCTCGCACTACTGAGTAGAGTTGCGGAGCGAGCGCCAGAACGAAATATCGCGCTGGCCACCCTAGACAATAACGTTGGCGCGCTCGCATTGAATGATCATTTCGCGAAATCCATTGGTGCGAGTATCCGACGCGTGCCTGTAAGCATGTACCGACGTAGCCACTTGGGCTTTGCGCAAAGCGAGAGTCACCGGCCTTGGATTATCGAACGTTCACATGGGGTTCACTCATCGCTATCCTTTGACAAAGATTCGCACACTTAGCAGCGCAAAAATGAAGCAGGTGTTTCGCGAACAACGCGAGCTGTCGAAAGTGATTGACGGCGATTCCCGTCATGCTACGAGTTGAGTGCTCGGCCGGAGTTGATCAGGTCGACGACGTTGATGCTCCCCCCTCGCGGTATGCCTCTGGAACAGACAAAGGGTCGTCGGGATGGTGGTAAATGTTGCGGATAGCGTGTGCTGCGGTGTGTTCATTCATCAGCTTTTCGACCGCAGTCGTCCCGGCGGATTCATTATCCAAGGAGCCCGACCGTGCTCGGTTACTCAATTCATTGAGATCGTCCCCAGCATCATTTCTATCCAGTGCATGGCTCATTACGAGGCCCATCCTGCGCGAGATTGGATACAGCACGAAACGGGCGGTGGCAATTCCGTTGCCTATGAATGGACCCTCTGTGTCATATGGGACCGGCGTGACCGGCGCGTCGCAAGTGACCAGCGCACGCCGGCTGAACCGGATTAACTTCCACGGGCGTGCGGCAATCGCCGCCGCGATCGACTCCGTGACCTCGCCCATCATCTCGATGTGGTCACGAGGCAAATATGTGATTTGCGCGCCGTCAGGTGTTGCGACGGTGTTCCAAAGTTCATCCACCTCCGCCTCACTGACTTCACGCCCAGCTGCATCAGACGCGAATCTCGTGAGTCCATCTCGGCCGAGCTGACCAGCAGCCCTCAAAAATAGATCCGACGACGCGGATTCCATCCGCTGGCGTTGCTCTGGCCCTCGCAGGACCTGCAAGGCGATGAACTCAGCGAGCGTGTCGCGCGGGTCGCGCGACAACGGCCATTCGCCACCTTCGATTCTTGCGAAAATATCGGCGACGTCCGCCTCAATCCCCGCCCCGAGTGCCTTCTCGAAAATGTCTGCCCCGCTGGGGTGCCCAGGGAGAGAATACAGATGGTTCTCTGCCGCGGTCTCACGGACTCGCGTCGTACGCGCCTTCCGCTCCGGAAGACGGATCGTCGTGATCCGCTGATTGCCATCAGCAAATCCCCGCAGAACGAACTGTGGGTTGAAGTGATGGAGTTTTGCTGTGTTCATAAACTTTCACTACCGCCCGGGAGTCCAAACGTTTTGTGCTCCGAAGGTATCACTTCACCGTCTTCCAACCGACTACTGTATCGACCTTGGTACCAAGAAATTGTGAGTCCAGAATCGTACGCCCCAGGCGGTGTTCTCGTCGCATTCAGAATTTTTGCAAGTGGCAACGAAGGTCGTCTTCCTCGTCAGCTTCTAGCGTTTTTAACTCCTCGCGCCGAGCATGCTGGTTCTGCCCGGAGTATTGCGCTCCGTCTTGCTTCCGCCCCCTCGGATGGACGCACCACGCTTGTGGCCGTCAACGACCGCAACTTTGGCGACCTCGCCCTCTTCGTCTCCGCCCTGCAGTGGCGACTCAAAAACCGCCGCCGCGTCACCCTCGTCGTAGTGTCCGGCCTCATGATCGGCTCACTCCGCCGCTTCTGGCCCTGGCAAACCGAACACGGCGAAGTCTTGGACTCTGAAGCCGACTTCGGAATCGCGCTGCTCCTCATCAACCTCGTCGACGTGGCCGTGCTCGTGCTCGTGCTCGTGCTCGTGCTCGGCATACTGGCGGCGGAAGCTGCACTCATCAAGCAACGGATGCTCTCGTCAGATGTTGTGGCAGATCCCGAACCTCGCTCGAAACGCTGTCGTCGTCTGGATATTCTCCGTATCGCCCGCGCCACAGCTCCGAGTTCTTAGGGTTGCTATGCCCATCCGCGCAAGACGCCAGCACCCAAAACGGAGCAAGCCTCGACTACGCTCTCCGCCGGCGAGCGCGACGTTTTCCCTCTGCTCGGCAGGGGACTCATCAGCGCGGAGATAATTCGGCGCTGGGACTGAGCGAATTGGCAGGCCGAACCCGCGTGGGTCGCGTGTGCTCGAAGTCGGAGCGGAGGCGACGCACGCCGCGTACGCTGGCGCGCGAGCAGATCCACTCCATTAGTTCTCAGGGTCGAGGTTGCAGAGCTGTGCGTCTTTGAAACCAAGAAAGCGCGGGGATACCCAAGATTGGAAGATTAGATACACGGCAACGGCTGACGACATGGCAAGATTAAGTGTCTTCCTGACTATCGAACACGCACTCTATTCGCCGGCGAATTGGGCTCTCTCGTTTCGGGGAAGATCAATCTACTAGCGTGGGCGCGATGCCCTAAGCCCTTACCGCCGCGCGTCTCATTTGCACGAGCATGCCGGCACCGCAAGGGACAGGATCGCGGGTCCGCACTGGTTTCACCTCGCTGACGATTGTTTCATCTTCACGAGCCAGCAGCGCACTGAGCCCCATAGAGTATCGAGGAAACAATCGAGAATAGATTTAGGAACCATAAGGCTATGGAACTACCCAAAAGCACGATCCGAAAACTAGATCTGATGGGGGCCGCCAAGGCTGCAACAGCTATACCGCTAGATCATCTTCCCCTTCTGATCGGGGATGAGTGCCTCACTGGTAACGAGAGCGAACTCGTTAAAGCAACCGCAACCGGATACGAAGCAGGACGAATCGTAGAGACTGAAACGATCTCAATGCCCCGGCAGGGGTTCGGGCCGAGGCCCGTCACCGTGTTGTCACCAGTCGATCGAACAATGTATGTGGCGTTGACGGGCGCCCTTGCCCCGACCTTGCCAGAACCAACTCGCGGGCCAGGAAAGTACAAGACTTTCACTTCATTCGGGATGCCCGGCACCTCGACTGAGACTCACTATGTAGTCACGATCGACATTGCAGCGGCATACGAGTATGTTGACCACGGAACTTTGCGAAATGAACTGATACTACACACGATGGATGTCAGCTTGGCGGACTCCGTTGTTGCTTTGCTCGAAGGAGCCTTTGGCCGGCCTCGCGGATTACCCCAAATGCTCGCACCAAGTGACCTTCTGGCAGATACCTACCTTGCAGCCATCGAACGCTCACTCCAACGACGTGGACACCTAGTGGCACGTTATGCCGACGATTTCCGAGTGCTGGCCGAAAATTGGGGGATTGCAAACGAGATCATAGAGGAGGCGGCTAGCGTCGCACGACGTTACGGCCTCGTTCTCTCATCTGAAAAGACGAAAATTCAGAAAGCCGCAACGCTACAGGCGCGTGAAAAAGAACACGAATCTTTCGTCCAGAACTACTTCGACAAGGCAAAAGGCGATTTGGTCGACTTCGACTACATTATTGGCCCCTATGAGGACGTGGATACCGTTGAGATTCCTCCGGAAGACAAGGAAGCGTTTGAGGAGGCGTACCGCAATATTTTACAAGATTGGGCCAAAAATCCAGCTGAAGCAGCGCTCCATTTTGCGAGTGCGATCGGCGCAGCATTGTCAGCGCTAGAAAATGCCACAGATCCTCTGCCCGGATCACTACTCGAAAAGATTGCCTTCTACCAGCCCGTGCGATTAGACGCGGTGGCTGAATATATTGTCAAACGCGAAGAGGTCGAACTCCAATGGCAGACACTACGAAGTCTCGTCGCGATGGAACGCCAAGGACCGTGGACAAAACTCTGGCTTTTGTGGCTGGGCGAGAAACTGTCGGTGCTAGAGGGAGAGCACAGCGAAGTTGTCATGGCTTGGGCAATTGAACAAATAGGCGACCAGCACGAACTCGTTCGTGCACAAGCAGCGTGGCTGCTCTCCGGCAGGTCACTAATCACACCTACGCAGCTCGCCGATTTGTATTCGCCAGCCACCACGCTTTCCCGTCCAGCACTCGCGGCTTGTTTGGGCCGCCTTGGTGAGCCTGCGACTTCCCAAGTTGCCAAAGCGTTCATCGGCGATTCCAGGTTGTCAGGGAAGGCCTTCGCTTGGGGCGCTGCGTTCGCATGAGTGCCAATAATTGGACTGGCCTCGCCGAATACACCCTCGGGCTTCTCTCTAGGGAAGCACTGGAAACGCAAAGGCACAGCAGAGTGGCGGAAGATACGATAGTAAAGGTCGCTAGCATCGCTGAAGCGCACGTAGATAAGGCTCTCGATAGACTTTCGCTAGCTGCGAATGCCACAGCTAATCAGTTTCAGATTTCAATGCTTCGAGCAATTGAAATGCAGATGCACCAGTCCTGGTCGCAGCGGCTCGATTGGCTCTCAAACGGTTTCGGTATCTCGATTAAAGGCACAAAAGAGTCGACAGATTTCTTGCTCCTGATTGACCTGAGGAATGCGATTGTCCATGGGACTGGGGGTCTGTCACCCCAGCAGTCAAAAAGCCTAAAGGAACGCCTCAGATTGGAATCGAGTTTCAACATTCATCTCGATGCTCTTGTGTCCGGCGATCGGATTAAGCTGTCGTCCAGCACTACCCGATCTGCTTTCGATTTCGCTCGCGCTTTCGTTCTGCGACTCGATAAAGAGCTCTCCAGTAGCGAGTACGCGAGGGTATTCGCATAGTCGCGCGCGTGTCATTTCGTAACCCTCCACGCAGACTGTGCAGTCGGCGATTCAACCCCCGTGTTGAAGATACACATTCCCGCTCAGATGCCAGTTACGCCTAGTGCGGAAATTCAGCGTTGACAAGAGTCTCCGCCTCATAGATCAGGACGTCATTTTCGCCATTCGAGCTCATCGTTTCGGAGAGAACTCGAGGCACTGTGACCTCGCTAGCGGCAATATCGACTCGGATAACGTCCGCATAACTCTCGAGCACCAATCGCGCAAGTTCTGGAGAGAACCCGTTTCGAAGCAGACAGATCAAGAACGAGTCCGCAGTTCCGAATTTGATTCTGTGGTAGAGATCCCGGTCAACCAAACCAAGAGAATTCATGATTTCAATGTACTTGACAATATGGAAGTCGACGAAGTCTTGTTCCTCTTTGATTTTGGCGACGGCAAGATTGATCATTTCCACGCGACTCTTCGCGCGCATTCGCACGTACAGCTTTCGTACACCGTCCGGCCCGTAGGTTTCTTCCCCCCATTTCGAACCAACGAAAACGTATTCTTCGTCTAGTTGCGACCAGTACCTCACGAAGCGCGATATCAGTCGCTTGTAGGGCTCGTTCTGAGAGCGCCAAGAGATAAACAGTTTGTAGAATTCTCGGGCACCGTCTGAATCTCGTACGCGGGTTAGCGGGTGCGTGTCCTCAAGCTCTACGTCGTCGAGGAAAAGATCGCAAATGGTCTCGACGACTTCGGCAGGCTCGGTCAGAAGGCGTTGGGCCGCGCGCGCGGTCTCAACCCGCATCTGCAACGCACTTTCATTCTCCAAAATGTCGAAATCGCGAATACCGTTTTGAAAGCAGAGCTTCCCTACTTCCGTCCTCGCGATTCGCGCGTCAGTCAGCAGCGACGAACCAGGCTCAATATTCTCTAAATACTCCAGCGCTTCGCGGCGACCCTCTATGTCTTCGCTTCGCTCTAGAAGTGGGTTACCGACGCTGTCTTCTACGTTATTGGCGAGATTGGCAACGTCCGAGAGAAATCCTTGGATATTCCAATTGGCGCGCGCGTAGCTGCTTCGGATGAGGTGAATTCTTGGTTGCAACAGATCCAAGTCTCGACGCCTCGCATCGAATACCTCCCGAAAGCGCGCCACTCTTCCGATAAGGTTCCGGAACGCGGACCTCGACAAGTTCCGACGCCCACGGCTAGGTGTCATGAGTATTAGACAATCCGCGGGCGTGTTAACGCCTTCCAAAAGGGTGGACGTTGTGACGAGCAAACGCGGTTGTGTCGAGGAATCATCCCGAAAGAGTCTTTCGATGTACTGACGAAGAACGTCGGGAACTTGGCCATGATGAAAGAGCACACCCGATTCGATCGCACGAATCAAGCTATAGCTGGGATCGATAAGCTCAGCGATTGCTTTGATCGCGCGCTGCGCCTCTGCCGAAAGCGTCACTCTACCGGTCTGCTCCGATAACCGGCCAGCTAGGTCTTGAGCATCCTTGGGTCTGTTTACGTAAACGAGCGTCCGCAGCTTGGCTAGCTCAAATATTGCGGCGATCTCGTTCGTCGCGACCGGTACCTCTAAGTCGATAGCCCGGTTCAGAAACTGATCGTAGAGATGCAGCGCACCTCCCGGCTGGGCGAACATGATTAGCTCAGTCTTCACGTGCTCATTCACCGATCGAGCACGAACCGCCGCGTCCATCTCGTTGACGTGTCTTATGCTTTCGGGCTCCGACATGAATGGTGTGTAGTACGTCACTGCGAGCGCAGAATTTCTTGACCGAGCAGTAAGAACCACTTGTGAGAGTTCGAGCGCTCTCGAATCACTCGCGAGAAGGTTGTGCGCCTCGTCGACCAATAGCTGATCTATCTGGAGTGTTGGTTGCTCTATCAGTAAACGGTGCAATCGCTCCTGTGTCATGACCGCAACGAAGCGTGTTTCGTCGGTATACGAATCAGGATGAGTTAATACTCGGACCTTAGCTTCACGAATTCGACGGTCCGCAATCACGAGCGCCCGTGTCTGTCCGATAAGAGCGCGAGTTGGCACGAGCACGCACGTGACTGCGTGGAGATTTTGAGCAATTTTCTCGATTAACATCTCAGATTTGCCATACGAAGTCGGGGCGACGACGATCGCCTCATGCTCACTCGCATTGAACGCTCGAAGCTGCATCTGTCCTCGCGTCCGGAGCACTCGTCCGCCATCCTGCTCTTCCGTCACAAAATTCGAGCTATGTGCTGCGAACATATTTCTTGCAAAGGTGTCCGACGATGCGAGTTCCGGATTCAATCTCTCAGCGGCTGCAACAACAGGAATCAGATCACGCGACTGAGCAACTGAATGTAGCGGCTCATAGTCGCGAGTGACTTCGCCGTATTGCAAAATGATCCTGTACCCGAAACGCGACACAAGGTCGTCGTTAGATCGCAAGAAAATTATGGCGAATCGCAGGATGTCCCTCAGCTCTTCGTCACTCAGCTGCTCACTTTTCATCAGCTTCAAATAGAGTGCAAAAAATACCGAGTCGTCGAGGTTCGAGTGATTTCGCAGTTTGGCAATGGAGATGTCAGCTTGTTCAGCCATCGTCAGCCATCCCTCGAAGAATTGAAATCAACGATTCGATCGCTTCCTGCTGAACCACGAGCAACTGCGTTGCCGAAAACCGGCCTGACGAATCCAAGTCGGCAACTATGGAGGACAAATGGCTGTCGCTAACCTGACAGTGGCTGATTTCGTGCATCACAGCCGCCGCCAGAATTACATTCTTTGTGAACTCCTCTTGTTGCGCTATCGAGTCGGCATCGCTTCGGAGCAGCTTCTTCACTGTGGCGGCTTCGCTCGACTCAAGAGTCAGTGCGGCATCGACAATGGCAGAGTCCCAACGAGAGCGAAGAGCCCCACTGCCAAGCATCTGCTCAACTCCGGAGGCTGCTAACCCAATGAGACTGGCTACCTTTTCGTCAGCTGACTGTCCCGATCTCACCTCGCCAGATTTGACCTCGGCGTACCATATTGCCGAGCTCGCTGCTGCGTAGAAGGTGCTGTCAAAGCCCTTTTTGATACTCCTCTCTTCCTTGTTGAAAAAGACAGCCGCGCTAGTTAAGCCGGGATGAATGTGCGGCATCAATGCATGGATTATCAATTCACCGGCCATGCCAATTTTCGTGGAGTGAGCTTTGGAATCGTACCGTTCAAGAAATTCGCGGAGAGTTCGCTCGAATGAATAATACGAAGCATCTTCCGCCGCCTGAACCGCGCCAAAACAGAAGGCCGAAAGCCGCTCTTTGAGGTGGGCACTGAACTCTTCTGAGATCAGATCGACAATCGCGAGAGTCGAACTCGCAGCGCTATATTGACGAATCCCTTCCATGGACCCTAAGACTAGGGGCGCGGGAGGTAAATATCTTTCAACTAAGGCCCACCGACCGGCGGCGCGTCGCACCCAGCCTAGACAGCATCAATGTGCCGGAAGGCCATGAGTTACGCTTCCGCTCTCCCGAAGCTCTCGAAAACATCCTTCGAGGTGCTTCTTGGCAATCGACTCCGATATGCCCAGTTCGCGCACTAGCGCGTTGTTCGAGCCTCCGGTACGCGTGAGAGTGATGAGCACTTCGGCTTGGCGAGGGGTCAGTCCAGCTTCTACGAGCGCATCCGTGTCTGCTGCCTCGTCCTGTTGCCGACACAGGGTCAGCACCGAGGGGCCCAGCCGCACAGGATGCACGATGCAGTCCCATCAGTGAGCCCGATTGTAACTTCGTACCGAGCCTCCTCGCTGGGCGAAACCTCGCTCCCGGCGAGGATCAAAACGAGACTGTCGGGAACACGCGCCCCGCCTCAAGAACTTGAGATGACGACACCTCCACCACATCATCCGAACCCACCGAGGCAACCGCCTAGGCGTAGCAATCCATCTCCGCGTTCACGAGGCGGGAGCGTTCGACATCGAGCGCAAAGCGGTGATGCATTGCGACATGGCCGCTCAGGGCGTTCATGACGGCAACGGCGCGATCGCTGAACTCCCCCATCGCCTTGCTGCGGTTCAGCGCATACCAGACCACGATATCCGGCGGCGATGGCAACTCAACCGCTAGCTCAAAACGCTTACCGAAGGGCTTATGTAAGTGGCGGTACAAGTCAGGACAAGCGAAACCCGCGCCATCCTCAGCATCACAGAAGCGGATCGCGCGAAGGCCACACTTAGAGATTGCCACAGGGAGCAGCAGGCGAATTGACTTGGCACTCAGCATAAGGAATACACCCCTTGCGGAGTGTTTCTAGCAGAGTTCGGATGCCTCACTGCGGCCACGCCCCCACGTCAACCTACCTCTCGGCTAACTGCCGTAAACTGGGTCTCTTGCTTACTGAGCCAGTCTGGCTCTCTCGACGGAGGTTCCGTGGCCGGAAATGCCAATACTCGCTTTGCCAACGTTTCACTGCTGTCGGTGGCGAGTACCCTACCTAGCCGTGTAACCACATCCGGCGACCTCGAAACGCGCCTAGCGCCGGCATTCGAGCGCCTTGCGTTGCCCAGCAGACTCCTGCAACGAGTGGCCGGTGTGCTGGAACGTCGCAATTGGGCTGACGGCGAAACATCCGACGACGCCACCGTCTCAGCAGGCCAACGTGCCCTCGCTGAAGCGGGCGTGGATGCCTCCGAAGTCGGACTCCTCATTAACACGTCCGTGAGCCGCAAACACCTCGAGCCTTCGGTTGCCGTGCGCCTGCACCACGGGCTTGGGCTGCCCAGCTCGGCGATCAACTTCGACGTCGCGAACGCGTGCCTCGGCTTCGTCAGCGGCATGAACCTTGCCGCGAACATGATCGATCCGGCCAGATCAAGTACGCGATCATCGTCAATGGCGAAGATGCCGACGATATCCAAACCAACACCATCGACCGCCTGCTGAAGCAAGACTCCGATCGTGAGGGCTTCATGAGCGAGTTCGCGTCGCTCACGCTCGGCTCCGGGGCTGCGGCTGCGGTGCTCGGACGCACCGACGAACATCCGGCCGGTCATCCGATTCTCGGCGGCGTCACCCGCGCGGCCACCCAGTTTCACGAACTCTGCGTCGGCAGCGTCGACGGCATGTTCACCGACGCGAAAGCCCTCCTTAAAGGTGGCCTCGACCTCGTCGTCTCGGCGTGGAAAGAAGCATCCACCGAATGGGACTGGTCAAAGATGGACCTGTACGTCACCCACCAGGTGTCATCCGTGCACACCAACGCCATCGTCAAAGCCGCGAAACTCGACCGCGACCGCGTACCCACCACCTTCCCCCTCTATGGCAACGTCGGCCCCGCCTCGATCCCCATCACCCTCGATGAAGCCCAAGGCACCCTCAAAAAGGGCGACCGCGTGCTGCTCATGGGCGTCGGCTCCGGCCTCAACACCGCAATGATGGAGCTCGCATGGTAACTGCGCCCGCCGCCACCCCACCGCTCGACCTGCCGGGTCTCGACCCGCGCTTCAGCCACATCATTGCCGTTCCCGGCAGCGGGGCGGATGCTGGACTCACCCACGACTGGCACTACCTCGACACCGGCGCCGAACTCGCTCGCCTCGGCGTGCCCGTCATCGGCACCATCCTCGCCGTGCACGGCAACCCGACCTGGTCGTACTACTGGCGCGACCTGCTCAACCAATCACTCGCGGCTGCCGAGGCTGGCGCGCCCGCGTGGCGCATCATCGCCGTCGACCAACTCGACATGGGGTTCTCAGAGCGCACCGGCATCCACCGCCCGCTCGCCCAACGGGTCAGCGACCTCTCAGCCTTCACCGACACCCTCGACCTCACCGGGCCCGTCATCTCGCTCGGCCACGACTGGGGCGGCGTCCTTTCCCTTGGCTGGGCCGTCGACCACCCGGCGCAACTCACCGGCGTCATGCTGCTCAACACCGCCGTGCATCACGAAGCCGGCAAGCCGATCCCCGCACCGTTGCGGCTCGCCCGGGCGCGCGGGATGCTCGCCTCCTCCACCGTGCGCACCCCCGCGTTCCTCGAAACCACGTTGGCGCTCACCACGGATCCGCTCGACGCCGCCGTGAAGGATGCCTACCGCGCGCCGTATCGCACCGCCGATCGCCGCGGAGGAATCGGCGGCTTCGTTGCCGACATCCCCGCCGACGCCAGCCACGAAAGCTTCCCCGAACTCGAACGCATCGCCGCCGGAGTCGCCGCGCTCGACCTGCCGACGCTCATGCTGTGGGGCCCGCGCGACCCCATCTTCAGCGACTACTACCTCGACGACCTCATCGAGCGCCTCCCCCACGCCAACGTGCACCGCTTCGAAGGCGCCGGCCACATGCTCGCCGAAGACGCACCCTACGCCGCATCGGTGTTGACGTGGCTTGGCGACAACTCTGCCAGCCTTAGCGATCCCGGTTCGTCAGCCCTGTCGCCTCGCGAGGCCTTCGCTGCAGCGGCCGGCTCCGTCGTGTCTGACTCCGAAGAAGCTGGCATCCACGCGGCTGACTCAGCAGCGACCGACACCGACGCCTCCGCCTCTGCCTCCGCCTCAGAATCCAACGACTCCGTCGCGGATGACGCATCCTTCGTCCCGCTCTGGCACAACCTCGACGCCCGCCGCGATCACACCGCGACCGCCGTCATCGACATGTCAACGCGCGGGAGCCGTGGCCCACAGCAGGTCAGTTGGAAGCAACTCGCCGACCGCGTGAGCCAGCTCGCCGCCGGCCTCACCAGCATTGGTGTGCGCAAAGGCCAGCGGGTTTCCCTGCTGATCCCGCCCGGGCCGACGCTGACGGCCGTGGTGTACGCCTGCTTCCGCATCGGCGCCGTTGTGGTCGTCGCGGATGCCGGCCTGGGTGTCAAAGGACTCACCCGCGCCGTGCGCGGATCGTGGCCCGACTTCGTCATCGGCGAAGCCCCCGGTCTCGCCGCCGCCCGCACACTGGGGTGGCCCGGAGTGCGTATTTCCGCCGCGCGACTGCCGAAAATCTCCGCCGTCGCTCTCGGCGTTTCGTACAGCCTTCGTGACCTCATCACGCTCGGCGCTGACACGCCGCTGCCGGCACCACCACGGGGTGACGATGACGCCGCAATTCTCTTCACCTCCGGATCCACCGGCCCCGCCAAGGGCGTCGTCTACCGCCACCGTCAGCTCTCCGCCGTGCGCGACGTTCTCGCACGCCACTTCGAAGTGACGGCAGACACCGGGCTCGTGACCGGCTTTGCGCCCTTCGCCCTGCTCGGTCCAGCCCTCGGTACACGATCCGTGACACCGGAGATGGATGTTTCCTCTCCCCGCACTCTCACCGCCCGGGCCGTCGCGGCCGCAGTGGAAGCATCCGGCGCCAGCATGGTGTTTCTCTCCCCCGCCGCAATTCTCAACGTCGTCGCGACCGCGGGAGATCTCACCGCTGACGACCGCAGCGAGCTTGCACGCGTGCACACGTTCCTCTCCACCGGGGCACCGATCAGTGGCGACATGCTCACGTCGGTCGGGGAACTCATGCCCAACGCGACCCCACATTCGCCTTACGGCATGACCGAATGCCTGCTCGTGACCGACATCACTCTCGAGGGGATCCGCGCCGCCGCCGGTGACGCCAACACCGGTGTCTGCGTCGGGAAGCCGATCGGCGACAATCTCGTGCGCATCAGTGCCCTCGATTCCGACGGTGCCGCGACCGGCACACCGAGCACCGAGCCCGGCGTTCTGGGCGAGATCATCATCTCGGCACCGCACCTGAAAGATCACTACGACCGATTGTGGCTGACCGATCGCGCCGCCGTTCATGGAACCGAAATTGCTACGGATGCTGCTGCCGCGGATGCTGCGGAGAATACGGATGCAACGGATGCGGGCGACGCGACAAACGTTGCGGCTGGCTCCCCCGCGCGCTGGCATCGCACCGGTGACGTCGGACATCTCGACGAACTCGGACGCCTCTGGGTCGAAGGTCGACTGCCGCATGTCATCGTGAGCGCAACGGGACCCATCGCCCCCGTGGGCACGGAACAGGATATCGAAGGGGTGACGGCCGTGCGCCGGGCCGCTGTCGTCGGCGTGGGTCCGCACGGTGTGCGCCAGGCCGTCGCGGTTGTCGAAACGATTCCTACGGCCAAGCGCCCCGGACTTGCTAGCCCCGAACTGACGGCTGCCGTGCGCGAGAGTACGTCGCTGCCGCTGGTTGCTGTGCTTGTTGTTCCGCAACTGCCGACCGACATCCGCCACAACTCCAAGATCGATCGCTCGCGGCTTTCTGAGTGGGCCGAGCGTCTGCTTGCCGGCGGAAAGCCGACCGCACCATGATCGTGCTGGTTACCGGAGCATCCGGCTTTCTCGGTCGCGCCGTCGCCGCCGAACTGGTCGCGGCCGGCCATGAGGTGCGCACGCTGCAACGTCGACCATCCGGAGTGGATGGCGTCACCGATTTTCTCGGCTCCATCAACGACCCCGAGCATGTTTCGCGCGCGGTCGCCGGCGCGGAAGGTGTCGTGCATCTCGCGGCAAAAGTGTCGTTGGCCGGCGATCCGGGTGCGTTCCACACCGTCAACGTCGAGGGAACACGCACCGCGCTCGATGCCGCCGAAGCTGCGGGGGTCTCGCGATTCGTTCAGGTGTCGTCACCTTCGGTTGCGCACGCCGGCACTGCTTTGGCCGGGGTCGGCGCCGAACCGGCCTCGCCGGAAAACGCGCGCGGCGACTATGCGCGCACCAAAGCGGAGGCCGAGCTGTTGGCCCTCGCCCGCGATTCTGACGCCATGCGCGTTATCGCCATTCGCCCCCACATTGTGTGGGGCCCCGGCGATACCCAGCTCATTGGTCGCGTTGTTGACCGCGCTCGAAGTGGACGCCTCCCGCTGCTCAACGGCGGCACCGCCCTCATCGACACGACCTACGTCGACAACGCGGCATCCGGAATCGCCGCCGCCCTGCACCGCGCCGACACCGCCCACGGCAAGGCTTACGTTCTGACCAACGGTGAACCGCGCCCCGTCGGCGATATGCTCGCCGCCATCTGCCTCGCCGCGGGTGTGCGCCCACCACGCTGGAGCATCCCGGCCGCCCTCGGGCGCACCGCCGGCAGTGCAATCGAGAAAGTGTGGGCTGTGCGCCCCGGTGCGGATGAGCCACCCATGACACGCTTTCTCGCCGAACAGCTCTCGACGGCGCACTGGTTCGATCAGCGCGACATCCGCGAAGCTCTGGATTGGGTTCCCGCGGTCAGCATCGACGAGGGGCTGCGCCGGCTCGCGGCACACTACTCCGAGATTGACGCACTCGGCTAACCTCCCAGCAACCCGGATTATCGTCAAAGGATGAGCAGATTTTCAGACTCCTGGCGCTCACACCTCCTGACGACGTTCTCCGGCGAAAGCTCGGGGCGCCCCGCCTGGGTTGCCCGCATCGAGCAGGGTGACGACGCCGGATTCTTTGGCCCCGATTCTGCCTCGTGGGTGGTGCACGGCGGCATGGGCACTCTCGTCGCTGGAATCCGGGCACTGCTCATGCAGACCCTGCATCCCGGAGCGATGGCGGGCGTTCACGATTGGTCGCGGTACAAAGAGGATCCGCTGGGGCGACTCTCCGGCACGATCCAATGGCTCATCACGGTTACCTTCGCCAGCACTGAACAGTCGAAACTCGAGTCAGCTCGTGTCGGCAAGTATCACACCCGCGTCGCGGGAACCTATCTGGATGTCGACGGCGTCGAGCGCCCCTACACCGCGGGCGACCAAGAGCTACTCTCGTGGGTGCACGCCGTGTTCACGGATGCCTTCCTCGGCTGCCACGAACTGTGGGGAAAGCCCATCCCCGGTGAGGCCGACCAATACGTGCGGGAGTGGGCAACCGCGGGTGAGCTGGTGGGAGTAGAGCAGCCACCGCGATCCCGCGCTGAGTTGAAGGCTCAGATCGACGGATTCCGCCCCGTGCTCAAGAGCGACGAGCGCGTTCTCGAAGCGGTGCGCTTCATTCGCAATCCCCCGCTTCGCCGGTCAATGATGCCCGCCTACCGAGTGCTCTTCGCGGGAGCAGTCGCGTCGTTGCCCGAGGAGCACCGCAAGCTGCTGGGCCTTCGTCGGTCACCGCTACCGGTGATCTGGGCGACCGGCTTCGTATTGCGCGCCGTCGGCAAAATTCTTGGCACCTCATCCTCCAGCGAAGATGCAGCCCGCGTGCGGCTGGCTCGCCTCGAGCGTGAGCGGGATTCGGTCTGAATCACGGGCCCAGGCACGAACTGCCACCGCTCGCGGGGTACGCTCGAGGAACGAGCCATTCGGCTCACAGGAGGATAACGTCATGGCCGATAAATCGCCGAAGAAAGCCACAGCCAAGACTGCAGCCAGCAAGTCTCTCAAAGAGAAGCGGGCTGACAAGAAAGACAAGGCCGCTAACAAGCGCAAGGACTAACAGCGCGAAACGCTGCGCTACTGTACTCGACGCACGCTGGGCGGCGCCATCTGTTGCCGCCCGGCGATGCCGAGCTTTCCGAAAGCCCGCTGAAGATGCCCTTCCACTGTGCGTACGGAGAGGAAGAGTTGCTGAGCGATCTCGGCACTGCTGGCGCCAGAGATAGCGTGGGTGCTCACGTCGAACTCGCGCTCCGATAGCAGCGCCCGGTCAATGCGCACGCGTCCGAGAATGGGAGTGTCGACGCCGCTGAGTTGAGCCAGGTTATCGACAGCCTGATTTACCAGCATCGACGCAGGGCGTTTTCGAGTGGTGTCTCGCGCGAGGCGCACCGCGGCGTGAGCCAACTCTCCCGCAAAGAGCGTTTGGCCGGCGGCACTATGCACCATCAGCGCGCGGTCGAGGGCGTCACTGTCACCACTCAACGCCTCGCAGTAGTCGACCAATGCCGTGGCCAGTGCGCCCTGCACGCCAGTCGCAGCGGCAGACAGCAGAGCGAAGTCATCGTGCAGTCCCCAGCGCCACCCGTCATGAAGAAGTCGCATATATACGTGCTGGTGACCGTTTTCTTTCGCACGGTCGACTTGAGCGTGCCAACGCTCGGCGACGTCGGCCGCGTCGCCACGCAGCATGAGGGCGGGCAGCAGCATCCGCTCCGCCTCTGCGTTGAGAGCGCCACCGACCGTGAGGGATCCTGCCGCAGTGTCGACAAGCTCGGCAGCGGCTTCCGAATCACCTAAGAGTGCGCTGGCGGATGCGGCTGCAGCAGCGAAGTAGGCCGTCATCCCGAAACGGTTTTCATCACCTAGGGCCACGAGAGCCTGGCGAAGCATGTCTGCGGCAACAGTGCCGTCGCCAGTCTCGAGTCGCGAGAGACCCTCAGCGCCCAAGAAAAGTCCGGGAGGGATGCGGAGTGCCGCCCACTCCGACTGGCCGAAACCGGCCACGTCTGACTGTGCTCCACCCGAGACAGCTGCGAGAAAGAGCGTCGCCAGCAGCTCCACTTGCCCCGTAGTCGGGATGCTCTGCCACGACGACTCGCTCAGCATCCCGACGATCTCTTCGACGACGGCGATGGACCGCCCCGTGAGCACCTCCGAAAAAAGCGCACTCTGCAACGCTGCTGCACGAACGTCCGGTCCTAGAGCTGGGTTGAGCGCATGACTGCGCAATTGTTCAGTGGTCACTCGGCGGCCGGAGCGTGCCCGCAAGAGGTCGAGTCTCGCGTTCATTTCGATGACACTGGATGGTTCGTCCCCGGGCCGAGGTTGCAGGAGAGCTTCGGCTTCGGTGACGCGGCCATCGGCGGCAGTGAGGGTCGCCGCCCACACGCGTGCTGTTTGGGATCGCGCAGTAAGAGACCCCATTGCCGAGAGGGCCTCCTCTCCGCGCCCCAATTCGAAGAGCGCGCGGGAACGGGCGAGCACCAGAACCTCGGTTAACTCTGGGGTTTCGTCGTCAGGCTCAGTTATTTCTAGCACCGCGCTGAACTGTCTCGTGTTCACCGCAGCGGCCACAATCATTTCGCGATCAGCATCACTGAGGCACACACCGATGCGCGCTGCGTGAGCGGCGACACTGATGCGGGTAGGAGTGTCCATTTTTTCGAGAAAGACGAGGGCTCGCTCAGCGTGCCAGCGCAGCTCGGCCACGGGCCTGCCCGCCAGAACCGTGTGCGATGAGAGGCCAGCACCCATTCGCACGATTTCGAGGTCGGCTTCTGAATTCGGCAGAGTGGAGGTTATGGAGATCTCGAGCAGGTCGGAAGAAATGGCCCTCTCGATTGCTTCGGTCCCCACGAGTTCAACCGCAAGCGACCGCGGAATATCGCCGGTGATCGCGATTAGTTCGACAGCTCGCTGCACCGACTCGTTCTGGTGTGCCAGCCGCACCGCCACGAACTCGCTGATACGACGCCCGTGCGGTTGCCAGCCTTTCTTGAGCGTGGCGTATCCACGAGCGCTGCTGAAACCCTCGGAGTCCTGAGCATCGATGACAAGCTCCCGCAGATACCGTGCGTTGCGACCAGCAGCTTCCGCTAGTTGGTGCGCCGTGTCGATGGTGACTGCCGTTTCGAGCACTTCCTCGATGATGCACACCGAATCTGCGTCCGTGAGGGGCCCGAGCTCGATCACTTCACCATGCAACGCCAATTCCCTCAGCGGCACGGGGAGTTTGCTTGCCGCAGTGCTGATGAGAATGATGCGCAATCCGCTGTCGATCGCGGCTTGCGCGCAGGCAGCGGCGCTGGCATCATCCACGAATTCAGCGTCGTCGAGCACGAGCGTGCGTTGAACGCCGTCGGGATCGCTCACCGCGAGCATCGTAATCAGTTCAAGCGGTGACAACGCGCCGGCTGAACTGCCGGTGGCCTGTGCCGCGATTGACGCCAAGGCCGCAAATGGCACACTCTGCAGTTGCGCCTTTCCGGTGAAGCGGTGCACAGGGCCGGCCCACGGTTGCAACACGCGCTCCGCAAATACCGTGCGGCCACTTCCCGATTCGCCAAACACTGCGAAGTCACGGCCATCGTTCCAGTGCCGTTGCGCCAATTCGCGCGCCGACTCTCGCGACGGCAGCGGTACGAGCATCCGCGATCGAGCGCCCAAATTTCCCCAAGTACTGCTGTGTCCACCCACCCCAAAATCATACCGACGCGGAGTGCACTCACTCTCCCCTCTAGTCGTCTAGACAGACGGTGCCGGCTGGCGGCATGGTGCCCTTAATGAGAAATGCGGTGGTGTAATCATCGATGCAGGTTGATCGGTTTCCGTACGAAGCGCCGTGACCGGTGCCGTCTAATGTCAGCAGGATGGCGTTGCCCAGTTCTTCTACCAGTGACTGCGAGCCTTCATAGGGGGTGGCGTGATCGTCGGTGATTCCAATAACCAAGATGGGCGCATCCGCAGATCCGGAGAACGAATCCGTGATGTCATCGCCGCTGTGAGGCAACGCGTCACACGTTAAATCAATGAACTGCTCGAGAGTCTCGTCGTTAATCTCGGGGCCACCTAGCATCACCGGGATTCCGACGTCGTCGATGTGCTCTACCAGCTCGAGCAGATGCGGATCTTCGGGGAAGGAATGGCATCTCACGACCGTGCCATCGAGCTGCACCGCGGCACCGCCGCCTTCCATCGCCGTGGCGATGTCATCGATCTCGCTCTGCCCTCCCGCCAGCGCTGCCCCCACAGTTTCGAGCACGAGGCTTCGCACCTCTGCCCGCTGATACAACGAAGTGATCAGATAGCCATAGATGGAGTCGCCGGTGACTTCACTGCCGTCAGTCGCCATCAATGGCACCTCGTTCAGCGCCAGGTACGTTGCCAACATATCGTCCTCCCCAGCCAACGGACAGGTAGACACCTGGTAGAGCGTGTCACACCCCTCGATGAGTGCAACCGTCTGACGAACAAGAGCGACCTGTTGGTCGAACGCTCCGGTCGGGCTAGCCCAGTCGCTGGGCGCGGCGCTGTCGAGAACGACGCGTCCGAGCCGTTCGGGGAAGAGCGTCGCGTAGGTCGCACCGAGCATCGTTCCATACGAATAACCGAGATAGTTCAGCTCGTTGTCGCCCATGAGACTGCGCAGCAGTTCCATGTCGCGAGCAACTTGGGAGGTTCCCATCGTGGCAGCCAAGGGCTCTTCCTCAGCGCAATTTGCGAGATTGAGTTCTGTAATGGATGAGACCGCTTCACACCCCAGCGGTGTGCTTCGCCCCATGCCGCGCGGGTCAAATCCGAGGATGTCGTAATTCTCAAGAATCTCGGCAAAGGCGGGAACAACAGTTAGGCCATACGCGAGGCTGATTCCTCCGTGGCCCGGCCCTCCCGGGTTGCTGAGGAGGGTGCCCAACGGAGCGCCAGATCCCGTCGACGGAATATGCAGGGTTGCAAGCTCGATGGTTTCTGTGTTGTCAGCATCGTTCCAGTCGAGAGGTACCGTCACCATCCCGCAGGCGAAGCCGTCGACGGATGTGCCCAATTCAGCCAACCTGATCAGCACAGATTCGCTGATCGCGAAGTCGTCGTTGCACTCGCCCCAAGCAATCGTCTGATCGTAGATTTCAGGGAAGGCTACGGCTTGCCGTGTACTTTCGCTGTTTCCGAAGGCCGTGCATCCGGTTAGCAACAGGGTCAACACTGCCATTGCGGCAATTGCACTCTTCTTCATCTCACCATTCCGAGGTCCGCTCCCCCATGGGCGACGCTCTAGGAATGATCATGACAGCGTGATCGCCGCTAAGGATGCTCGGTTTACGCAATCAGGTAGGGGTAAACCAAGAAGCACGTAGTGCCCAGTACCCGGCTTCACGCCGCCAGTACGTAGTGTCAATTTCGAGATGTCTTGCACCAGGTGACATCCGCCATTTTTGAACCGTGGGGTTATACAGATGCATGTCGTTCCAAGCTCGAAGAGCTACCGAAAGAATCGCGACCGACGGTTGGCTGCGGTCTTCGTATCGATCAGTCTCATCGCCTCGGGTGCGATAGTGCTTCCCACGGTCGCCGCCGATCCGGTGTTCGCCGCCCCGACCACAGCGTTCACTGTGCTTCAAGAACTTTTCGATTTGCCGGGCACTCGCACCGTCAGGCTCGGTGAGAATATCACCGCCGACCCCGGCGAGCACTTGGTCATGCCCACGGATTCCACGGTGAAAACCCTCGACCTCAACGGTTTTACCCTCACGATTAGCAGCCCCCTGAAGAACACCGCGGCAATCGACGTTCAACCGGGCGCTTCCTTCGTTGTCCAGGACACGAGTGCCAACTCCGACGGCCAGTTGACGGCAACCGGTGGCTACTTTGGAGCGGGTATTGGTGGCGGTGCTCTCGGCGCTAGCGGCGCTGTGACCGTGATGAGCGGTGTGGTTACGGCAACGGGCGGCGAGTACGCCTCCGGAATCGGCGGCGGCTGGCATGGCAACGGCGGCGACGTCACTATTTCTGGAGGAACCGTCACGGCCACTGGCGTTTCAGGCGGCTCCGGAATCGGCGGCGGCGTAGGCAGAGATAGCGAGGGTGGTCGCCCCGGAGGGAAAGTGACCATCACCGGTGGCGTGGTCACCGCAACAGGCAGTTCATCACCCAAGTTCGACAACTACGGTGGCGCTGGTATCGGAGGTGGCGGTTGCATCTTCGGCGGAGCGGGCGGCAACGGCGGTCTCGTAACGATCACCGGTGGCGTGGTCACAGCGAAAGGCGGGGCGGATGCAGCCGGTATCGGCGGAGGCTGCTTCGGCTCTGGCGCACACGTGGAAATCTCCGGCGGCGAAACGTCTGCAACGGGTGGTTCGGCTGGCGCAGGAATTGGCGGCGGTGGGGACGCCGGTGGCGGTTCCCTTCATATCTCCGGTGGCGAACTCGACGCAACCGGTGGCCGACTAGCAGCAGGAATCGGCGGCGGTGCTAACGGAGCTGGCTCCACGGTGACAATCTCTGGTGGCCGAATCACGGCAACCGCCCTGGCTGATGGTTCCACCTTCCGCTCTGGCGGGGCAGCGATCGGTTCGGGTGGCGTCGTGTCGGGGCTCGCAAGGCCTGGAGGCACACTTGTTTTCCAAGGCTTCGCCCCGAACCCGGTGCCCTCGCTTCCCTTGACTTACGCCCCACAGGCGGGTAACCCGGCGAATGCCAGCACCATAACGAGCGATGAATCGACCCCGCACGTCTGGAACTTCACCGAGGTTGTGAGCGCGAAGCAACCGCGGGATGACACACGGGTGGTGATTGAGTGGGGCGAAGTGTCTGCCGCACCGACAGGTCTCGCGCTGGTAGCCGGCGACGAACAAGTCGAGCTCGCCTGGGTTGGCCCCACTGATACTGGCGGATCAGCCGTCACCGGATACTCGGTGCAGTATCGCGAAAAAGACACCAGCATGTGGATCATGGTTGCACCATCAGTGCCGACTACTCCCTACACGGTTCGCGGCCTGACGAACGGGGTGGAATACGACTTCCGGGTCTCGGCCATGAACGCGATCGGCACGGGAGCCCCCTCCACCGTTGAGACAGCAACGCCGAAAGCCGCACCTACACCGACGCCCACACCGACACCGACACCGGGGAAGGCAACAATCACTTTGTCGTCGTCGTCTATCTCTGAGGGCGGCATTCTGACGGTCTCTCTGGCTGGAGCACCGGCGGGAATGGGTGCGCAATTGTGGGTTCACTCAACCCCCGTCATGGTGTGGTCAGGAGCTGTCGGCAACGACGGCACTCTCGCCGAAACGATCACATTACCCGGGATCGTTTCGGCGGGGGCGCACCGCGTAGAGCTGCGTCTCGAGAACGGCACATCAGTGTGGGCTGACCTCACCGTCTCCGGTTCGGCAACGACAGCAGCAGCATCCGGAACACTGGCGACCACCGGCTCCGGATTCCCCTGGGCAACCGCCGCGCTCGCAACCCTGCTCATCCTTACCGCCCTTGTTTTGCTCGTAATGTCACGGCGTCGCGCGAAAAATCATTAGGAGAAGTCTCCACCCGGATGCTCCCGATCGCCCTGTACAAATCCACAACACAGCTGTTCGCATTTATTAGCTTTGCAACCGATACACCGTTGCTTTTCCTTGGGGGAAAAATGAAAGAATCTAGCAACCCACGCCATGCCGGCATCGCCGGCGTTGGGGCATTCACCGTCATGGCGCTGCTTGCGGGGTGCACGAGCACTGCCGCCACGGCGACTCTCGCCCCGGATAGCTCGCTCAGCGGCGTCGTGCAAAGCAGTGATGGCACCCCGGTAGAAGGAGCATTGGTCACTCTCGTTTCACGAACGGATTCCGAGGATGGCACTGAGGTCACCACTGATGCCTCCGGCGAATATTTCGCCAGTGTTCCCGATGGTGTTTACGACGTCGTCGTCACCGACACCGACATGATCCAGGACTCGGGAAGCAACTCCGCTAGCGGTCAGTCATCGACCTTGGCCGGAACCACCGCAGGCGCAGTCGCCAACAACGGCAACGATCACGGAAACAACATCATGATCGGCGAGATCGTGGTCTCCGGCCCGTCACGTAATCATCTTCCCCTCTCGAGGTCGATCCCGTCACAACGCACCGACCCCGATCAGATGGGCGGACGCCTCACGCTGACACTGCTTGAGAATGGGGACCCAGCCGAAGACGTCACCGTTGTTGTTGCCCCAGCAACAGCATCCAGCTACGAAGCTGACGCCGCTACCCTCCCGGACGCCCGCAAAATAGTGACCGATGCCGCCGGCATTGCCGAAACAGACCTTGAGACCGACCAGATCATCGGAATGGACCTTGAGATTCTGGGCGCAGACGGCACCGTTCAAGAAATCGTCCCGCTGCTCAAGCCAGAGGGAGACATCCAGATCACGATCGATCTCTCTGCAAGCGACGTCGTACACGCCGCAACAATCACCGGGGCCCCCACCGAAGAAATCACCGAACCCACGGCGATCCCCACCGAGGCGAGCGAACCGCTAGCAAAAGCACCCACCACCGCCGAGGCACCCCAACACTCCCCCGACCAGATCACCTCAGAAGACGAACCAGGCACAGCCCTCAACCGGCTTAGGGCCTGGAGCGATGTCTACGTCTCTGAGACCCTTGATCCCGATCAAATAACCGGGTGGAATTTCACCGGTCAACCACTTCACGTTGAAGAATGGATGCGCTCAAACAGTGCGACGCCTACTCTCGGAAATATGAGCAACCTGCCTACCACTTACAAGATGCCGGCGTGGAAGGTGCCAACTAACATATCGGTGTCATTGCGGTACAGCTCGGACTGCAACCTTCTGGTGGTCTCTAGCAATAATTTCAATTATCGCTTCACCACGTCGATGGGGTCGACGCACATGTTCGCCCCAACGCATCTGCCTTCGTGGTCGAAAAGCCTAGATTTTCGGTGCGCCGAGGGCACTTCCGTTACTGAGTTTCATGTGCTTCTTCGCTAAAAGTACCGCTATCGCCGCAAGCTCGATAGCGCTGTAGTTCGTATGAACCGTTCGTGGTTGTCGAATGTGCCCGCTCACCCCGGGAACAAAACCACGACACAGCTGTTCGCATTTATTAGCTCTGCAACCGATACACCGTTTGCTTTTCCTTGGGGGAAAAATGAGAGTAACTGGCAACCCACGCCATGCCGGCATCGCCAGCGTTGGGGCATTCACCGTCATCGCGTTGCTCGCGGGGTGCACAAGTGCTGCCGCGACAGCAGATCTGGCTCCCGAGAGTTCGCTCAGCGGCATCGTGGAAACCAGCGATGGCACACCGGTAGAGGGAGCGTTGGTCACTCTCGTGTCGCGAGCGGATTCCGAGGATGGCATTGAGGTCACCACTGACGCGTCTGGCGAATATTTCGCCAGTGTTCCTGACGGTGTCTACGACGTCGTCGTCACCGACACCGACATGATCCAGCAACCGGGAAGCAACTCCGCTAGCGGTCAGTCGTCGCTTTCCGAGACCACCGCAACCGCTGCGTCGGTCGCCACCAGCGGCAACGACACGGGTGCCGATCATGGAAGCAACTTCATGATCGGCGAGATCGTCGTCTTAGGCCCGTCACGCTCCAACCTCCCCATGCCCGGCGAAACCCCAGCGACACAGCTTGATCCCGACCGCATGGGCGGACGCCTCACGCTGACGCTGCTTGAGGATGGGGACCCAGCCGAAGACGTCACCGTTGTGGTTGCCCCAGCAACGGCATCCAGCTATGAAGCTGACGCCGCCACGATCCCGGACGCCCGCAAAATAGTGACCGACTCCACCGGCGTCGCCGAAACAGACCTTGAGACCGATCAGATCATCGGAATGGACCTCGAGATACTGGGCGCAGACGGCACCGTTCAGGAGATCGTCCCGCTGCTGAAGCCAGAGGGAGACATCGAGATCACGATCGACCTTTCAGCAAGCGACGTCGTACACGCCGCAACAATCACCGGGGCCCCGACCAAGGAAATCACTGAACCCACAGCAATCCCGGCCGAGCCGAGCGAACCGCTAGCCGAAGCGCCCGCCGCCGCCGAGGCGCCCCAAGACTCCCCCGACCAGATCACCGAAGAAGAAGGATCAGCCGGGCCCCTCAACCAACTCCAGGTCATGTATCACTCGGGGGTGCAAAATCCCGCCACCATCTACGGTTGGAAGTTCACGGGTGAACCACTTCACGAGTCAGAGTGGCTGTCGACGAACACTGCGTCGATTTCCTCCACGACGATGAGCAACCTAGCTACTCATTTCGACTTGCCTGAATCGCAAGTGCCGACTGACATCAGAATCGGCTGGGCTAACCTCGGAACCTGCGTGTTGATGGTTGAGTCAACAAAAGAGTTCAGACATATCTTCACGACCAATAACGGATCGACTCACACGTTTGACTCCCGCCCCGAGTCGGGAAGCCTCGGAATCATGCCTTTCCCGTGCTACGGCATGAACTCCATCACCGAAGTAATAGTTAAGACTCATTAGAAGAGCCGCCCCACCCGCGAGCGTGAAGCCCGCTTAGCCACGCGCGAAGGCCAATACCGAACAAAGGAAACCGCGCGACGGGCGACTTGGAGCAACTCGCTCAAGTTGTCCGTCGCTGCGTGAGCGCTCTCGTCGCTCGATTCTGAATCCTAAAGATCTCAAGCGATCTCATATCTTCCTTTTACCGACTCTCCGAGCCGGGCAAAAATACCATCACTCGCGCGCCGTTGATCCAGAGCGGACAGCGCTACGACGACGTGACAGCATCACGCCAACGGAAAGTCGAGCGCGGACATTCGGCGTTCACCGGGGTCGCCGTCCTGATTCCACAGTTTCAAGCAAGGTACGCAGTAGCCCCCGGTTGAGCCTCAAGAGATTTGTCCTTACTGTGCCGCAACCTCGCGCGTCAGGATCGAACACTAACAAAGAGAACCGCAACTGTGCACTACCTTGCGCTGGCCAGTAAAGGCTGCGGAGCAGGCGCAGCGGGTGCCTAGACGCGCGCAGGAAAGCGACTCCTTTCTGCACGTGCTGAGCCTTTGCAGCCTACCAATCGGCTCGATCGGGCAGGCACCAAGCTGCGTTCTTTGAGCACACCAGAGTCGTAATCTATTGGACGTCGAACCAAGCCCGCAACGTGGTCGGCCGACATAGGATGCGAGAATCGCCTCGGTGATTGGTTTTGTTAGAACACGGGCATTGATCGGAAAGCTTGACGGCCCGCAGACCAGACTTTACGGTTATCCCATGGACATCAGCAGGACATCGTTTCTGCCAATATCAGATGAGAACGCATCCGCGCCATGACTCCCGCCAACGTTATCCGGGAAGCTCAGCGAGCCTCCGAGCGTGCTTGTCCTAAAAGTCAGCCGCCCTTTGCCGCTATAGAGGAATTGCGTACGATCCTGCCCTTCGACGCGGTGCAATTGCTACGTCACGACCCACAGCGTGGTGACATCGGAGAAGTTCTGCGCGTAGGTTACCCAGAGGATGCTGCCTGGGCGTTGAAGCATTTGTTCGGGAAAAGCTATCCGGTCGGTTTCACTCGATTGCTGAGCCCTGATGACGGATTACCGCCTGCCATTAGTTCAGTGCGGTCGGGATTTCGCAACGATTTCATCGCGTCACCGATATACGAAGATTATTTAGGGCCGAATGGGTACAAAGATGGAATGAGTTTGGAACTATTTCTCGATAAAGAGTATGTCGGGATTGCCCATTTTTCTGCGATGCTGCCGACCGGGTTTACGCAAGATAACAGACGTACCGCGGCAGCTGTGCGCGGCCTTCTCGCATCCTTGGTTCTTGATCACGAGATCGAGAATGGCGCGTATATCCATACATTCAATGCCACAGCTTCTGACGCCTCAACGTCATGGTTCAGTTTCATGCTTCGGCAGCGGCCCGTTGCTCTGGGCACTGCGCCGGTACCGCAGCTTGTGACTACCAACTCGTTCCGATTGCACCTTGAGCAGTTTCGAGCGAGCAGTGTTTCTCGCGCTAGCCACCTCTGGCCGCACAAGAATGGATTTATTCGCGTTCACCTCGAAAAGATTTCCGACGGCGGCGAAGTCCGGGGCGGAATCGAAAATGTGTTATCGAGTGACTATTTCCACCTATCTGCTCAAGAGCTGCGGGTTCTGAGCTTGCTGTGCACCGGCAGCGACAACGCAGCGGTCAGCAACCAACTGCACTTGAGCCGAAGAACGGTCGAGTCTCACGTCGTGAATGCGCGCCGGAAGCTCGATGCGCAAAACAGATTGGAGGCCGTGGTGCGCGCAATCACCACGGCCTCGTATCTCCCAGACCCTTTTGCGTGTCCGATTGATCTCATCCTGGGTAGTAACCGTCAAACGCGCTTAAGCCCAACGGGGTCCTTAGATGTCAGTTCGTTGCAGGAGAACTAACTCTCCGCACCAACACCTTCGCAGCGTCGACCGCTTCGCGCTCGTGGTCGAGGAGTTCATCCCCGCCCATCGCTCCAACGATCGGCGAATACGCATCTGAAAGCCCACTAGAAACACCGGCGAGTTCTTCGATAGTCGCGAGGCCGCAGAACGGCACGTAGTAAGGGCTATATCCACCCTCCTGCAGGAATACCACCTTGCCACCACAAATACGTTCGGCCGCGTCGACAATGAGCCTCGTCATTCTCCTGAACCCGTCCGCCCGCACCATCATCCGCGAGAGAGGGTCCATGATCCCTGCGTCGAAGCCGCACGGAACCAAGATCAACTGCGGTCGAAATACCTCCAACGCCGGGATGACGACACTCTCTAATGCGTACTCGTATACGGCGTTTCCTCCGCCAGGAGGCAACGGAATGTTGAGGCTGTGGCCAGCGCCCTCGCCGAACCCGTTCTCCTCGATAAAACCGGAATCTGCGGGGAAGCAACGGTTCTGATGCAGCGAGATATTCAGCACCTGTGAAGACTCGGCGAAGATATCCTGGGCACCATTGCCATGATGAACATCCCAATCAACGATCGCAACCCTGTCGAGGCCAGCGACGTCAAGCGCGTAAGCCGCAGCCACAGCGGTGTTATTGAAAATGCAGAATCCCCGACCCACCGCACGCTCGGCGTGATGCCCGGGAGGGTTAATCAACGCATACGCGCGATCGACCGTGCCGTCCAGCACGGCTTTTGTTGCTTCAATAGCACCACCCGCTGCGAGGTACGCAAGCTGTTCGCCGCCTTGTCCAAACGGTGACACCCCGTCACCAGCGTCGCCTCCCTTGGGGAGGGCACCTTCTGCATCGATGCGGTCAATGTACGCAGTGTCGTGCACCCGTGCCACGTCCGCGCGAGTTGCAGGTACCGCGTCAATCTGAACGAGGTGGTCGATGAGCCTCGAACTCATCACCAGTTCGTGCAACCGTCGCTTCGTGTCGGGGTGCGCGACATGATGGGAAATCGGCTGTAAGCCGTGCGCCACGCTCGATGGCATCAGGCCACCCGAGCCAGTATCAACCCAACCGTAAAGAGTGTTCCACAGGTAACCAGTTCGCTTCTCATCGTCAGACATACGGTGAATCCTCCTCGACAAATGCGAGGAGGCGTCGTTGCCTCCCGCAAAAGCAACCGTCTCAGGCATCGCAAAGCGCGACATCCGGGTTTTTACCGAATGTCGCAAAATTTTCGCTGAAGGTGCTCCGTCACATATCGCCGCTCAGAAACTCGCCGCTTCTTGGATCAACCCCGAACGCTTTCATCGTGAGCTCTCAACAACCGAAAGCCAATGAACGTGACTGTCATCAACGCTGCGACCCGAGAGATCCTGCGGGAGCTCACCATAGACCTCTGCCGCGGCTGCCAACCCACCGGCACAAAAAATAGCCCGAACCCACAGAACCTGGGTTCGGACTATTCCGATGTCGTGCGACATCACATTGTCGGGCTGACAGGATTTGAACCCGTGAACGCTTGTCTCAGAATCGTGGAGTCTGTCGGCTACCGAATAGTGCCGGAAACCCTGGAAACATAAAGAGTTTGTGACGTCCGTGAGCGAAACTGTCCCTGCCACTCGCCGAGCTTTTCGGAGCAGTCCCGAGTCACACCGTCGGGTAAGTGTTAGCCAAGGCTTGACGAACGACGGCTCGAAGACCATTCATATCGCCCGCGACTGCTTGTGCTTCGTACATGCAGTCAGCGACCGTTTCAGAGGATGCCGGGATAAAGAGGGAATACCAGAGCGCGTTCGCTGCACGCGCTCGGGCGAACGCGTGGGCGTACCCTACAAGGGTTTCATCACCCGCTTCTGACTCCTGAAGATCCCAGGCCAACTCATCTAGTCCTTCAACAAGCTCCCACAATTCGTCGCGAATGGGGTCACTTACCCGCCGCGTTTCCAGCGCGGCGAGCCCGACGACGAGGCGAGCGTCCTCGATCTCCACCTGCCCGAGCGCCCAAGCCACGACTGCGCGCTTAGCTCGGAGTCGTCACGCTGGAATATGTCTACCGCAAGGTCCGGTGCCACGGTGGCCAATCGCACAAAGCTCATTTCACTTCTCCTCTTACGACGCTCGCGGTTACCTGAAAAACGCGGATGTGGTGACCACCCAGTCAGGCTTGAGCTCATCAAACTCTTGATGCCATGGCGCCAAGCCCAAATGCGCCCGTAGAGCCATTTCCAACCTGACTGGCGCCACCGTGCTCCGGTATTGCAGGAAGTTGCTTTCAGCGCGAGTGGCTAAACGCCGACGAGTCCCCGAGTAGTCCTCGACGTGCATGTTTTCGGGACCCCCAACACCTACTTTGTAGGCGGGAAGACGCACCGCGGCATGCACAGCCGTCCGCGTCACTACCGTCCAGTGCCCCGCATAGATCTTGGCGTCCAAAGACAGCGCGAGAAAAAGCACTGGCGACGTGAGCGCCTCCATTACTCTCTCGGCGGCAACTTCGAGAGGAAACACAGCGTCGAAGATCGCGAAATAATATGAGCTCTTTCCGTAGACCCCCACCACTTGCCCGACTCCTGCACGACCATCGCCGCTAGGGACGATAAACACATCCCCGACGATGATCTCTTTCACTGCGGGCGGGGGCGGCATCGGAAAGGTAAGCACTTCAGTTCGAAAAACAGGTGCACTACCGGGCTCGATCAGAGAAAGTTGCACAATGAAATCCGGCAGCGCATCCGGTGAAGGCTCCCCCGCTGCATCTCGCGCGCCCGGCTCCGCTTCCCAATCCATGAGATGAACAACAACCGAATAACTCCCCTTACCCACAGAGATTTCAGTCCCACCCGCCATGAGCGAACCAATTTCTTCAAGGGCACCAGCCTGTATCAGCCCCTCGGTCTTCAACAGATACGGCTCCGACGTCACGGCTCGTAGCCGCTGTTCTCTTTCGGTGAGCGCTCCGGAACGAACATCAATCTTAAAAGTTGAGCTCCCGCCCACGTTCAGAGGAACAAAAGCACCCTCTGTGATCATCCTTATGATCGATTCGTCGTTATCGAACGCATCCTCCCACGCGTCCAAGTCATTCACGTGTGTGAAACGCGATGGCTCCCACAGCGCACACATTCCGGTGCGAGTCGTCGAAAGAAAAGCAGGATGGGTCCGTTCAAAAATGGTCATGTTCTAACACCGTGGGCCAATCGCTATGTGGAACTACGTACATTCTGAAGAAAGAGAGCGCCAAATCTTCATTTCTCTTGCGCATAGGGCCACGCTCCGGCCCTCTAATAATTGACCTGCAACACTCTCACCACATCGTCCGCCACGGCTGATCTGCGGCGGAGGCGAAAAGTAGTCCCCCGCGGTGGTTTCACATGCTCACTGGTCTCGCTCGGCATTCTCTCGCCGGTAGCGATGCGAACGAGAGTACATTCCGGCGTATCGAACGGCTCCGTAGTGGTCGAAAATCTCACCAAAACCAAGGCATATTCACTCTCAGTATCGCTGTCCACCTCTAACCAACTCAAACCCGCATACGTCTGTAGGTCGAAATCGTAGCGGGCTAGCGGGTAGGTTTCCTGGGTATTCCGTATGTCTTGATTTACCGCGTTCGAGACCAAAACCTCAAAGGCAGATTCCGCCAAACTTTCCCAATCATCATGGGTATTCTCCGCTTGCCAGACCAGACCGACCTTTTGGGCTGGCTTGATCAAAGCGATAAGTGCCTCGCTAAACGCTTCTACAGCGTCGCTCACCGCGAGGTAAAAGACCTCGGCGCCCTGTGTCATCACTTATTCCCCCCAAAGCTCCACTATCCAACCGAGCTGTTCAGAAGTCGGCGGATCTTTCCGTGCTTTGCCAGCTATGAAACCTTGTCCAGGTACAGACGGTTTAACTCTAGCGACTGTTATGTCGGCAACCACTCGACCTAGATGGTCAGTTTGGAACACTCGTCCAGGAGAGGCGCCCTGCACAACTGCATTTGGCGGGCCCACGAAGTATTTCACTTCAGAACCGCTGCGGCCCGCGCCTGGAAAACTAAAGCCATGCGTTACGACCGGCGCTGCCGCACCGTTGGAACCGCCGGCCGCCCCGACACTCCCTCCGGACTTCCCGCTCACAGCACCAATTACTTTTCCTAAAAGACCAGAAGCGGCTGCCCCGCGACGCCGCCAACCCCGCCAGCTACCGCTCCGAGAGCCGTCGCGCTCAGACGCCCCTCGGCAGTCTTCTCACCTGCAGAAAGGTTGTAGGTGACCAAGCCCGCGGCTGCTCCGCCGGCAACTGCTGCGCCGGCAACTGCTGCGCCAATGATGATTGCTCCGCACACCCCGAACGTCACGTCAGTACAGGCCGTAGCGCCGATAATCGCGGCCGTCACGCCTATACCGATTGCCATGCCAGTAGCAACAGCGCCTATGTTTTGCCATATCTCACCGTTCCACGTAGTCGGATTCCACCACTGAATTTTGGAACTCTGGGTCGACTTTGTAGAAGTTCCGGCTGATTGACTTCCACTATTTCCTGCCGAGGGCGGCGCGGCGGAAGTACTCTTCTTTGGCGCAGAACTCGATGATTTCTTACCAGAGCTGCACCCGCTCCCGCTGTAGACGCCTGCTGAGGACTCGAAACAGTTTCCGGAGGGATCAGAGTGAGTAATTGGGCTGTTGGCCGAATAGCTGTACCCATTGTTCTGTTGTGGAGTAAATGGAGCAAGTACCGCATCGACGCTTAGGAAACGTCCGAGGGTTGGGCCATACTCACGCGCTCCAAGATGGGTCAGTTGGGTAGTCTCTGAGGTGGGCGCGTTTAGGTAGGCGTGATTTGAGGACCATGCGGGTGAGCCCGTTGCGGTAATGCCAAACGGATCATCGTCGAAATGTAGTCAACGAATACGTCGTAGTGACTTAAACAGTGCTGACCTAGCCAATCGATCAGAGCACCATCAGCTCCGGCCGTATTGTCCGCCCTGATGGGAACCAACACTGATTGAAGGGCATCGTCACACGAAATGCTCGGGTCGGCGCGGTCGTCTACCTCGCCATAGCTTGTGCATCCAGCAAGAAGAAGGACGACCATCGGCACAGCGGAAAGTGCCGCCCATGTCACGCCTTCGTATCCCCATAGCCCAAAACCATTTCAGAGATGATGATTGCGAGTCAATAGTCCCCTGCAGTGGTTCGCGCACAAAGCACCCCAGCGTCTTGATGCTTGACGATGGATTGAGCACACCCTTCAGGCGAGCTCGACAGCAGCGGAGGTCCGCTTGAGACGAAGACCTCTTCGCTGGCGAAGTTCCCGACTTCGCGGATAGCAAGCTCAAAGTGTTGGGTTTGTGTTGGATTGCATGCCGGCGTCGCGAAAGCCCATAGAAAAAGCCCCGGACTTCGTGAGAAATCCGGGGCACATTGTCGGGCTGACAGGATTTGAACCTGCGACCCCCTGACCCCCAGTCAGGTGCGCTACCAAGCTGCGCTACAGCCCGCGACAACTCCACTATCCTAACGCGGAATTTGAGGGCTCGTGTTCACATTGGGGTCAAAGCACCGAGGAGCGCGAAATCAATTCAGGGTGACCCCGTGCGCGGCGGCGAAGAACTCGCGTTCGTGCTCCGTCGACGCTACGAAAGCCGTAAGCATCGCATCCCGAACCGGCGGGGTGGCATCTGCGGCGAGCGCCGTCACTATCGTGATGGCCTGCTCCGTGGCATCCGTGAAGGCGTCATCGGCGTAGGTCGTTAACCAGTCGGCGTAGGGGTGCTCGGGGTGCGCTAGCGGGTGCAGGCGGGAACCGACGTCGTGGTACACCCAGAAGCATGGCAGAAGGGCGGCAGCGAGCACGGCGTAGTCACCGCGGGCAGCTGTCGCCAGCAGGTGGTTGAGGTACCCGGTGGTGGTCGCACTGGGCGAAGCCGCAAACACCTCCCCGTCAGGAGACCACGACTCGTGCAACTGCAGTTCCGTCACGATGCAGCCCTCAGCGCTCGAGGCCCAGAAGGCTTGTTCCGCCGCAGTGGGTGCCAGTCGGGCAGCTTCGGCGAGCGCCCGCGCATAGTCGCGCAGGTAGAGCGCATCCTGAGCCAGATACCAGACGAAGTCGCCCCGCTCGAGGGAACCATCGCCCAGCGCCCGCACAAAGTCACCGTTGTCGATCTGAGCACGGATGCCCGCAATCTCGGCCCACCAGTGCTCCCGCACCTCTGCCGCCGTTGGTGCCGTCTCGAAGTCCCCGCGAGCCCACAGCCCCGCAAAGTGGTTGATGGGCCCATGCCCACTCCCTACCTGCAGCGCTGCACCGGCACGGATGCTCTCGCTCAACCACCGCTTCGACTCCCCCACCGCGGCAGCCCAATCCCCGGTCGCCGCAATGCGCGTCGCGAGCGCACTCGACAGCGAACAGCCCGTTCCGTGCGTGTTCGTGGTCTCTAGGCGGATGCCAGCAAATTCAGTCACGACCGGTGCGTTCCCGAATCGAGCATCCACGAGCGCATCCGGAGCCTCGGCCCCACTCAAGTGTCCGCCCTTGGCCAGTACGCGCACCCCGTAGGAGGCAGAGACTCGCCCCGCCTGCGCCAGCACCTCGTCCCAGGTCTCAGCGGCAGGCTCCCCCGCAATTATCGCGAGCTCGGGGATGTTCGGTGTCACCAGATCGCTGACCCGCACCAGCTCGCGCAGTGCCAGCTCGGCTTCGGCATCCAGCAGGCGATCTCCACTCGTGGCGACCATCACCGGGTCGAGCACGACGAGCGGCGGCTTGACCCGCGCCAGCCACTCCTGCACGACGGCGACAACCTCAGGAGTTCCGAGCATCCCAATCTTTACCGCGTCAATCGTGACGTCGTCGCTGACGGCATCCAACTGTTCCTTCAGAAACGAGGCCGGCGGCACATGCACGCCGCTCACGCCCTGCGTGTTCTGGGCAGTCAGCGCCGTGATCGCCGCCATGCCGTAGCCGCCATTGGCCGCAATCGACTTGAGATCAGCCTGGATGCCGGCCCCACCCGAGGGGTCGCTGCCAGCGATGCTCAGTACCCGCGGTACGCGCACGCCCCTCACACCCGTACCGGCACTCGCATCAACGCCTGAACTCACACTCACGTTCTCTCCTTTTTCCACAACTTCGCTCACGCCATCTCCCCCGCTCGAACTCCAGCCCACGCTGCGGCGAGCGCCCGTGCCGCTTCTCGCGGGTCGACAGCTCCACAAATAGCGGACACCACCGCAGCACCGTCCGCACCAGCCGCGCGCAACAACGGAACATCCTCAAGCCCAATCCCGCCAATAGCAACAGTCGGCAGCTTGCTGACTGCCACGAGTTCGGCCATACGGGCGTGCCCCAGAGCACCCGGAGCATCCTTCTTGGTCGTCGTGGGGTTCAGCGCGCCGATGCCGACGTAGTCCACCCCGGCAGAGCGCACCCCGGCCGCAAACAGTTGATCCTCGGTAGAGGCGCTCAACCCGACAATGGCATCCGGCCCGACAAGGGCTCGAACGGATGCCACGGGCAAGTCGTTCTGTCCCACATGCACTCCGGCAACTTTGGCTCCCATTTCGCGGGCCGCCAGGTACACGTCGACACGGTCATTGACGAGCACGGGCACCTTGCGGGCCACCGCAGTGGAAACCCTCAAGACGATGTCGAGAAATTCGTGGGCGGGAGTGTCCTTCTCCCGGATCTGTACGACAGTGACTCCCCCGGCGACGGCCTCATACACGAGGTCGACAAGATCATGACCGGCCGCGCGGGCCTGAGCCGAGTCGGTCACGAGATAGGTGGAGAGATCGAAGCTCTCGCGAAAACCGGTCTTCGCTGCTCCCGTGTTCTCCTGCACGCCGCTCACGCGATCACCGCCCGTTCTGCAATGTCGTCTACTGATACTTCGTTCAGGGCATCCAACAGCGCTACCGCAAAGCTGCCCGGCAGTGCCGAACGTTCCGCCGCGAGATCAGCCGCCACTGTGTACACACTCGTCGCTGCTACTGCCGCGGTCAGCGCATCCGGAGTCACCGCCGCAAACGCCGCCATAATTGCTCCCAGCGCACAGCCACCACCCGTGACCTTGGTCAGCACCGGATGCCCGTTCGACAGTCGCACGACCGTCACGCCATCGGTCACGAGGTCAGTCGCTCCCGACACTGCGACGGCGCCGCCGGTCACTCGGGCGAGAATCTGAGCGGCAGTGAGTGCGGCATCCACGGTGCTCGTACTGTCAACACCCCGGCCGCCCGCCCCCAGCTCGGCGAGCGCCAGAATCTCTGAAGCATTACCGCGCACAATCGACGGCCCGAGATCACGCAGGCGATACGCCAACGGAGTGCGCACGGGCAGAGCGCCAATGGCCACGGGGTCGAGCACCCACGGGGTTCCGGCAGCATTCGCGGCAGGGGCCGCTTCGAGGGCAGCGGCGCGCTGTTCCTCGCGACAGGTACCAAGGTTGATCAGCAGACCAGAAGCAACGCCGGCAAACATGCCCGCCTCATCCGGAATATCCACCATGGCCGGCGCTGCTCCCACGGCCAACAGAGCGTTAGCGGTGAAGCCCACCACCACGCTATTGGTGATGCACTGCACGAGCGGCGACGTCGATCTCACCGCCTCGAGCGCGTCTTGAGTGGCGGTCAAAAAGTTTGGTGGCGTACGCGACATGCACGACATCCCTTCGCTAGTTCTAACTAGATCAGGTTCGACGGGTGTGTTCTCAGCCCCGCAGGGCACCCCGTGTCACAAGTTGTGCCTCCAACATAGCGGTTCGCGCGGATGCTCGGGCGGTGGTATCGCGCCTCACGCCGGTAGCCCACTTTCGCCTTTCTGCGCGTATTTCTGCGTTAACTCCCCGGAGGGGGATTATTTTGCTGTCGGATGTCGTTGCACTGGGCAAGAATAAAGATGACGACTGATTTGTGCGCCCTTCAACTCCGGCTGCTGCTTCGTCCTACCGCTTGAGACACGACAGGATTTTCATGACCAGCACCGCGCCGATTACCGGCAGTATTCCCCTCGCCCCACCCGGCGCGGGCTCCTCGGCCAGCTCTGCAGCGGGTGCGGGCGCAGCAGACAACAGCGGTCGCAACCGCCTCGTCATCGCGCTCATGCTCGCGGCAACCTTCGTGGTGTTCCTCAACGAAACCTCCCTCGTCGTAGCCATCCCTCGCATCATGGAAGACCTCAACATCGAGCCCAGCACGGCTCAGTGGTTGTCGACGTCATTCATGCTCACGATGGCGGTCGTGATTCCGATCACCGGATTCCTGATCCAACGCTTCACGACCCGCAGCATCTTCATCGCTGCCATGACGCTCTTCACCACGGGCACGCTTCTGGGCGCGGTCGCCCCCGACTTCACTTTCCTTATCCTCGGTCGCGTCATTCAAGCCTCGGGTACCGCCATCATGCTGCCGCTGCTCATGACCACCGTCATGACTCTCGTTCCTCCGGCCACCCGCGGCAAAACGATGGGTAACGTCTCGATCGTCATGTCGATGGCTCCCGCCGTTGGCCCCACGGTCGCTGGCTTAGTGCTCGCCGTCTTCGACTGGCGCTGGGTCTTCATCGTCATGATCCCCATCTCGGTCACCGCGCTCATCCTCGGCATCACCAAAGTGCGCAACGTCACCGATCCCCGCAAGGTGTCGATCGACGTACTCTCCGTCATCCTCTCCGCTATCGCGTTCGCGGGGCTCATCTACGGCCTCTCCAGCCTTGGCGAATCAGCCAGTGGTGAGGTGCTCGTCGCCCCCGCAATCCCCATTGTCGCCGGAGCCATCAGTCTCGCGCTGTTCATCATCCGCCAGCTGAAGCTGCAAAAGACCGACAGCGCACTGCTAGACCTCCGCACCTTTGCGGCCCCCGGGTTCGCGATCTCGATCGGCCTCATGATGGTCATGATGGCGGCGCTCTTCGGCACCATCATCCTGCTGCCCATGTTCACTCAAGACGTGCTCGGCCTCGAGCCCATCCAAAGTGGACTCCTCGTGCTGCCCGGTAGCCTCATGATGGGAATTCTCGGACCAATTGTGGGCCGCCTCTACGACAAGGTCGGCCCGCGCCCGCTCATGATCCCCGGCGCGATCGTCGTCAGCGCGTCGCTCTGGAGCTTCACGATGCTCTCCGAGACCAGCTCTCCATTTATGGTCGTCGCGATTCACGTTCCCATGAGCATCGGACTCGCCTTCATGTTCACGCCGCTGTTCACGTCGGCACTCGGCAGTCTCAAGCCGCACCTGTACTCGCACGGCAGCGCCACCATCGGCACCGTGCAGCAGCTCGCCGGCGCCGCTGGTACCGCGCTGTTTATTGCGCTGCTCACCGTGCAGTCCGTCGCTCTGGCGGCCGAGGGAGCGCCCGATACCGAGGCTCTTGCCGGTGGCGTTCGTCTCGCCTTCATGGCGGGAGGCATCATCTCGCTCTTCGCGATCGTTGCCACCTTCTTCGTCAAGCGCAACGCCTCCGAGGTGGACACCGACACTGATGCCGACGCCAACGTCGCACCGGTCGGCCACTAACACCGGAGCGTGAGCGGCAGTCCACAGACCGCCGCTCACGCCGCCTTAAACACCAAACGGCGAGTCACTCTCCCAAAAAGAATGACTCGCCGTTTAGTCGTTATGCCGCAACGTGCGGCCCCAGAATTACTTGCGCTTGCGCTTCTCACGAACACGCATGTTGACCTGGATGGGCGTGCCATCGAAGCCAAAGATCTCACGCAACCGACGCGTAATAAAGCGACGGTACTGCGGATCCAAGAACCCGGTCGTGAAGAGAACGAACGTTGGCGGGCGGCTTGATGCCTGCGTACCGAACAGGATGCGCGGCTGCTTGCCACCACGAAGCGGGTGAGGGTGCTCTTGCGTAAGTTCGGCAAGAAGCGCGTTGAACTTTCCGGTCGGAACGCGGGTATCCCACGACTCCAGAGCCAACTCGAGAGCCGGAACCAGCTTCTCCATGTGGCGACCGGTCTTAGCCGAAATGTTGACACGAGGAGCCCACGCAACGTGCGAGAGGTCCTTGTCGATTTCGCGCTCAAGAAGATCGCGACGTTCGTCGTCGAGCAGGTCCCACTTGTTGAATGCCAGAACGAGCGCGCGGCCCGATTCGAGCACGAGGTCAACAATTTTGAGGTCCTGAACGCTCAACGGCTGGCTAACATCGAAGATGACAACGGCAACTTCAGCCTTCTCCAGTGCTGCGCTGGTGCGAAGTGTTGCATAGAAGTCTGCGCCCTGAGCCAAAGCAACACGGCGACGAATACCGGCGGTGTCGACGAAGCGCCAGAACTTTCCGCCAAGCTCAATCTGCTCATCAACGGGGTCACGCGTGGTGCCCGCAAGTTCGTTGACAACAACGCGCTCTTCGCCAGCAGTCTTGTTGAGCAGGCTCGACTTTCCGACGTTCGGGCGACCAAGAATGGCGACGCGGCGCGGGCCGCCCACTTCTTCTTTAGCGACGTTCGAAATCTCCGGGAGAACCGTGAGCACGTGGTCGAGCAGGTCAGCAACGCCACGGCCGTGAACGGCAGAGGCAGGCCAGGGCTGACCGAGGCCGAGGCTCCAGAGCGAAGCGGCATCCGATTCCTGGTGAACATCGTCAACCTTGTTGGCAACGAGGATCACGGGCTTGTTGGTGGCACGCAACATGCGCACGACGTGCTCGTCGGTCGAAGTCGGACCAACCGTGGCATCCACTACAAAGAGCACAGCGTCGGCGAGATCGATAGCGATCTCAGCCTGAGCGGCAACAGAAGCGTCGATTCCCTTTGCGTCGGGCTCCCAACCGCCGGTGTCGACGATGGTGAAGTGACGGTTGTTCCACTCGGCCTTGTAGTTCACACGGTCGCGAGTAACACCGGGGGTGTCTTCAACAACAGCTTCACGACGACCGATGATGCGGTTGACGAGAGCAGACTTGCCGACGTTCGGGCGGCCAACAATGGCCAGCACGGGCAGCGCCGGGAGGTAATAGATTGCATCAGGATCGTCGCTAGCGGAGTCGAGAACCTCAAGGTCATCGTCTTCGAGCTCGTAGTCACTGAGGCCGGCACGCAGAGCGGAGGTGCGCTGAGCAGCCTCGTCGTCGTTCATGCCGGAAAGGCGTTCGACGAGAGCCGGGTTTAGTTCGGGAAAGTCGTCTTCGGCGGGCGAATGATCGGCCATGGGTAGTCCTTTAGTTACATGCTGGAGCGAACGAAACTCGCGACGGCCGTCACGGTCTGATCGAAGTCAAGATTGGTGGAGTCAATTGTGATGACCCCTGCTGCGGCGTTCATGAAGTCAACGACTTTGGAGTCCTGCGCATCTCGATAACTGAGTTGTTGCGCCGTTGTCGCGCTCGATTCTCCGGAGAGTTCGGCCGCACGCCTTTCCATCCTAGCTTCTTCACTGGCCGTTAGCAGAATTCGCGCCTGAGCGTCGGGGGCAACGACCGTCGTGATGTCTCGCCCTTCCACCACAATGCCCGGCTTTTCGCTGCTAGCGATGATGCTGCGAAACAGATCGACCATGTACTGACGCACTTCGGGAATGCGGGCAATGTTTGAGACGACACCGGTGATGCGAGGTTCGCGGATGTCGTTGGTCACGATCTCCGAATCGACCTTCACAAAGTAGTTGTCAGGGTCAATCCCGATCGCGTACTCGAAGCGCGGAAGCGTTTCGATGACGTCGCCGGGCCCGAGAGTGTCTACACCGCGGTCTAAACAGTGCAGCGCAAAACCGCGGTAGGCGGCGCCAGTATCGAGGTAGTCAAAGCCAAGTTCGCGAGCGGTCGCTTTCGACACACTCGACTTTCCGCTGCCGGCCGGGCCATCCACGGCCACAACAACAAAAGACGGGTTCTTATTCACGCGGAGGTCCCTGCAATCTTCCAACCACGAGCGTCGAGCTCGCTAATAAGTAGGGCTTCTTTTTCGGGCAATACCGAGATTTCGGCAAGGCCGAACTGGGCACCCGGTGAATGCTCCAGGCGCAAGTCTTCCATGTTCACATTCGCTTCGCCGATCTCGGTGAGAAGTCGTGCGAGCTCGCCGGGCTTGTCGTCAACCATTACAACTAGTTGACTGAAGTGCTTGCTGGTTCCGTGCTTGCCGGGGATTCGCGCTACTCCAGCATTGCCGCCCGCAAGAACTTCGGCCAGGGCGCGACGCGATCCCGGAACATCCGGGTTCTCCAGCGCGTCAATCGCGACGCCGAGCTCCGTCTGAAACTCGCGCAGAATCGCAGCGACAGGACCGGCATTGGCAGACAATATCTGAACCCACAACTCGGGGGCGCTAGACGCGATGCGAGTAGTGTCCCGGAGTCCCTGACCAGCAAGGCCGACGGCAGCATCTGTTGCATCCGCGAGACGGTGAGCCAACAAACTCGAAACAACTTGGGGAACGTGGGAAACCAGAGCCACCGCATCGTCATGTTCCGAGGCCGACATCAGCACGGGCACAGCACCGAGTTCAATCACGAGGTCTTCAACCGCACGACGGCGGAAAGGCGTACCGCGCCCAATCACCCAGGGACGACCGATAAACAAATCAGCGCGAGCGGAAATGGCTCCTCCGCGTTCGCGTCCCGCCAAGGGATGTGAACCGATGAAACGGTCGAGATCAACGCCGAGGGCGATGAGCTCGTCCAGAACCGACACCGCAACACTCGCAACATCCGTCACTGTTGCCTGCGGCCACGCTAGGAGTTCGCGCGCGACAACCTCGGCCGTAACATCTGGCGGAACGGCCACAATCACGAGCGTCGGCTTATCGTCTTCGTGCGGGGCTCGACCGGCCCCATAGTCGATCGCGAGCGTCGCGTTCGAGCGCGAGGCATCGTGCAAAATCACGTCAACGCCCTTAGCGCGCAGTCCGTGTCCAATGCTGGCGCCAAGCAACCCAGCGCCAACAATTCGTACTTGCCCCGTTATGCGGCCAAGATTCACGACTGTTCCTCGGCGTCACGGGCAATCGTCAGCACCGCGCCCAACTCCACCTTCGTTAGGTTGCGAGTGCGGCCAATGCCGAGGCTGCCGAGATTGAGCGGGCCGAACTGGCGACGCACGAGCTCGATCACGGGGTGACCTGCGGCCTCCATCATGCGACGAACAATGCGGTTACGGCCCGAGTGCAGCGTGAGCTCGACCATAGTTTCGTCATTGGATGCTCGCCCGAGCGCCCGCGCTTTGTCGACGGCAATGGGGCCGTCCTCAAGCTCGATGCCCTTCATCAGCTGCGAAATTGTTTGCGCGCTGACGGTGCCCTCGACCTTGGCAATGTATGTCTTCATCACGCCGAACGAGGGATGCGCGAGCACGTGTGCGAGTTCGCCATCGTTGGTGAGAATGATCAGGCCCGAGGTCTGAACGTCGAGACGGCCAACGTTGAAGAGTCGTTCGTCGTAGTTGCCGGTGTACGGCATGAGGTCGGGGCGACCGCTCTCATCAGACATCGAGCTCACAACACCGACCGGCTTGTTGAGCATGACGTAGCGCTTCGTGGTGTCGAGCTGAATAGCACTGCCGTCCACTGTGACGCGGTCGGTTGGTTTTACGCGGCGACCAGCCTCTTGCACAACTTTGCCGTTGACGGCAACGCGCCCCTGATAAATCAGGTCTTCTGAGACTCGGCGGGAGGCAACTCCTGCCGCGGCCATTACTTTTTGAAGGCGTTCGCCTTCGGGATTACTGGGGCCTGAGCCATTAGCGTTGTTCATCAAATCCATCCGAACCATCAGATAAGAGCGGCGAGATCGGAGGCAACTCGGCAATGGAGTTGATCCCCAATTGCACGAGCATAAGCTCCGTTGTTTCGTAATGGATGGCGCCCGTCTCGTTGTCGGTAAACGCCTCCGTAATAAGTCCACGGCCTAATAGCGTACGCACAACTGAATCAACATTCACGGCGCGCACTGCAGCGACCGCTCCCCTGCTGATGGGTTGCTTGTAAGCGATGACGGCCAAAGTTTCCAATGCGGCCTGGCTGAGCCGTGACGGATTTTGGGTAAAAACGAAGTCTCGCACTGCGGCGTCGTAGTCGGCGCGCACATAAATGCGCCAGCCGCCGCCGACTTCGCGCAGCTCGAATCCTCGGCGAGGGCCGTCGCCTTCACCATCAAAATCGGCCCGCAAAGCACTGATCGTTTTGCGGATCGCCGCAACGGGCGCATTGAGAGCGGTCGCCAGACTCACCAAGCTTTGGGGTTGGTCGGCGACCATAAAGATCGCTTCTAGCCCTCGAGCGAGATCAACGACGGGGCCAGCCTCGAGCTCGTCAACGGTCGGTTCCACAATCGCAGTATCAGTTTCCATAATCAGCTCCCAGATTAGCGAGGCTATCGTCTGACCAGTGGTGCGCGGTCCAGCGCACCGTCAGCTCACCAAGCGGCTCGATCTGCTCAAACGCCACATTCGCACCGCGATACAGCTCTAGTACCGCCAAGAATCGCGCCACGATGACGCCTTTGAGTTCGGCGCCGGCAATCAACTGGCGGAATGTCATCGGCTCCCCCGCCCGCAAGAGTGCAACAACATAGGCTGCTTGTTCGCGGATGCTGATGAGCGGTGCGTGCAAATGGTCGAGTCCGACACTCGGAATCTCGCGCGGCGTAAACGCCAAGGTCGCGAGGGCAGCAAAATCGTCGAGGCTGAGGGTCCACACCAGTTCTGGAGTCTGCGTACGAAACTTTTCTTCGAGACGCACCGAGCGCACGGTTCGCGTCGATTCGGCATCGAAGTGGCCCGAGAACCAGTCGCTAGCCTGCTTGAAGGCGCGGTACTGCAAAAGGCGGGCAAAGAGCATGTCGCGTGCTTCGAGCAGGGCAACGTCTTCGGCATCCACCAGCTCACCCTGGGGCAGAAGACCGGCAACTTTCAGGTCGAGCAGGGTCGCGGCAACAACCAGAAATTCGCTGGCTTGATCGAGTTCGTCAATTCCATCACCGCTGACATCGCCCGAGGAATCGAAATTGCGCAGATAGGCGATGAACTCGTCGGTGATCCGCGAAAGCGAAACCTCGGTGATGTCGAGTTCGTGCTTCGAAATCAACGAAAGCAACAGGTCGAATGGCCCGTTGAAGTTATTCAGCGAGACCGAGAAACCCGGGGCGGGCGACGCGGACTCTTCCACGTCGCTAGGCGACGGAGCCACGGGCGATCAGCTCTCGCGCCACCTGGCGGTAGGAGTGCGCCGCAGAGTGATCGGGGGCAAAGGTAGTGATCGGGGCTCCGGCAACGCTCGCATCGGGGAACTTCACGGTGCGACCAATCACGGTCTCCAAGACGTCATCGCCAAAGTTTTCGACAACCCGTTCAAGGACTTCGCGCGAGTGCAGGGTGCGCGCATCGAACATAGTCGCCAAAATGCCATCGAGTTTGATGGCGGGGTTCAGGCGATCCTGAACTTTCTCTATGGTCTCCACGAGAAGGGCGACTCCGCGCAGGGCGAAGAACTCGCACTCCAGCGGAATCAGCACACCGTGAGCAGCCGTCAACGCATTGACGGTCAACAGACCGAGCGAAGGCTGGCAGTCGATCAGGATGACGTCGTACTGATCGCTGACCTTGCGCAGTACGCGCGCCAAAATTGTCTCGCGAGCAACCTCATTCACGAGGTGAACTTCAGCGGCCGACAGGTCGATGTTGGCCGGAATCACGTCAAGCCCGGGAACCTTCGTGTGCACGATGGCTTCTGCGGGGTTCTTGATCGTGCCGAGCAGCAGGTCGTAGATCGTCGGAACGTCGTGGGTAGGCACGCCCAGCCCCGCTGAGAGGGCTCCCTGAGGGTCGAAGTCGATCGCGAGCACGCGACGGCCGTATTCGGCAAACGCGGCGCCCAGATTGATCGTGGTGGTCGTCTTACCTACGCCACCCTTTTGATTGCACAGCGAAATAATGCGTGCGGGGCCGTGCCCGGTGAGCGGTGGTGGCTCAGGAAAAATAGTGAGGGGCCGGCCGGTTGGGCCCATTGGCGGAACATCCAACCCTGCCAGCGTCGATTCGTTCTCACGCTGTGTCGTCATGCCAAAAGTTTACGTCGCGCATCCGTCCGAGCCTGCGCTCCCACGCGCGGACACCGCAGGGTCGCCTCTACCAAAGGTTGAAGGTTTGGATGCGCGACACGCGGGCTAACGAGCCCGCGGATGCGCCGTCGTGTACATGTCGCGCAGGGTGTCAGCGGTCACGAGCGTGTAAATCTGGGTCGTCGCGACCGATGAGTGGCCGAGCAGTTCTTGCACAACGCGAACGTCAGCACCGCCCGAGAGCAAGTGGGTCGCAAACGAGTGGCGAAAGGTGTGCGGAGAAATATCGATCCCCAAGTCCACGCGTTCCGCCGCAGCCTGAATGATCAGCCACACGTTTTGCCGTGACAATCGCGCGCCGCGGGCGCCCATAAATAACGCTGGCGTCGAAGGCCCCTTCACGGAAAGTGTCGGGCGGGCCCGTACCAAGTACTTCTGGATGGCTTCCCTGGCGAAACTACCGACCGGCACGATTCGCTGCTTGTTGCCCTTACCGAGCAACCGCACGATATCGCCGTCGATCATGTCGTCGACGTTCAACGACACCACTTCGGAGACCCGGGCGCCCGTCGCATAGAGAAGTTCAAGCAGGGCGGTGTTGCGCAACGCAATCACATCGTCACCATCAAAAGCCGACAACACGCTCGCCATCTGTTCGATCGTGATCGCCTTCGGCAAACGCATCGTCTGCTTCGGAATCGCCACCGCGTGCGCAACATCAACGGTCGCCAGCGACTCATCAACGAAGAACGTGTGCAGCCCGCGCACCGTCGACAGCATTCGTGCCACCGATGAGGCGGCGAGTGGGCGCTCCCCATCAGCTCGCAGGCTGTGCGCAAAAGCGGTCACGTCATCCGCCGAAATCTCCGCGGGCGTCGAAAGCTCCCGCTCACCAAGAAACGCAAGATACGACTCAAGATCGCGGCGATACGCCGCCAAAGTGTTCGCCGATAGCCCGCGCTCGATCGCCAGATGCCGAAGATAGCGCTCCGATGCGGCCGCAATCGCGTTGCCCGCTCCCGTGCGCGTCGATTCGCTCATCTGACTTCGTTACTCGCGCAAGCTACTCGTCGTAGTTTCGTGGATGCCGCAGCCACGGCTCGTTGGCATCGCCGAGCGTGCTCCACCCACGGTCACGCCCCAGCTGAGCGGCGAGTATCCCGACACACGAAATCGAGTTCTGGATGCGGCGGTCAAGCACTGCCTCAACAGCGTCTTCTAGCGGAACCCACTTCAGCTCAATGCCCGCCTCTTCCGCAAAGCGGTCGAAGGTGTCGCCGGTCGAGCTCACTCCACGTGCCAAGTAGATGCGCACAGCTTCGTTGCTTCCCCCTGGCGAGGTCAGCATTTCGCTGAGCACATGCCAGGACTCGGCTTGCAAATCCGTTTCTTCAGCGAACTCACGTTGGGCAGCCACCAGCGGCGACTCATTGACAACATCTAACAGCCCGGCCGGCAATTCCCAATCACGCAGTCGCACCGGATGCCGGTACTGCTTGATCAGCAAAACTCGGTCACGCTCGTCCAGAGCCAGCACCGCAACAGCACCCGTGTGGTTCGTAAACTCACGGGTGATGGCGATGCCGTCTAGCTCAAAAGTTTCGCGATCGATGTTCCAGACGTGGCCGGCGAATACGGTGTCGCTGGTCAGCAGCCGTGGGGTGACGCGGTCATCACTGAGCTCGTTATGCATCATCCTGCTCTGTCACCTCAAAGAGGCGGTTAGATTTTTGGCGCTCAATTGCCGCAGCAACGAGTCCTCGGAACAGCGGGTGAGCGCGGTTCGGGCGTGACAGCAGTTCAGGGTGCGCCTGAGTTCCCACGTAGTACGGGTGAACTTCGCGCGGCAACTCGACGAATTCGACGAGCGTGCGGTCGGGTGAGATTCCCGAGAACGTGAGTCCGGCATCCGCAATCTGCTGGCGGTATTCGTTATTCACTTCGTAGCGGTGACGGTGACGCTCGGCCGCCGTCGGTGCGCCATAGATTTCTTCGACGATCGAGCCGGGCTCGAGGTCAGCGTTGTAGAGACCGAGGCGCATCGTGCCGCCCATGTCTCCCCCAGCGATGATGTCGACCTGCTCGGCCATCGTTGCGATGACCGGGTACTTGCTGTCGGCGTCGAACTCCGTCGATGATGCGCCTTCAAGGCCAGCCATGTCGCGTGCATACTCAATGACCATGCACTGCAAGCCAAGGCAAATACCGAGAGTGGGGATGCCGTTCTCGCGCACGAACTTGAGCGCGCCGAGCTTGCCCTCAATGCCACGCACACCGAAGCCACCGGGCACGACGATGCCATCGAGGTCGCCGAGTTGCTTCGCTGCGCCTTCAGGAGTTTCGCATTCGTCTGAGGCGACCCAGCGAATATTGACCTTGGCGTTATTGGCGAAGCCACCGGCACGCAGTGCTTCCGTGACCGAAAGGTAGGCGTCCGGCAGATCGATGTATTTGCCGACGAGTCCGATGGTGGCTTCGTGCTTGGGGTTGTGCACGACTTCGAGCAGTTCGTTCCAGCCATCCCAGTTCACGGACTTCGCTTCGAGGCCAAGCTGATTGATGATGTACGCGTCGAGCCCTTGGCTGTGCAACATTTCGGGGATGTCGTAGATGCTGGAGGCGTCGGTAGCGTTCACGACGGCGTCTTCTTCAACGTCACACATGAGCGCGATCTTGCGCTTGTTGGATTCGGAGACGGGGCGATCACTGCGCAATACGAGCGCGTCGGGCTGAATGCCGATCGAGCGCAGTGCTGCGACGGAGTGCTGGGTTGGTTTGGTCTTCTGCTCGCCAGAGGCTGCCATGAAGGGCACGAGCGAGACGTGAACGAAGAACACGTTCTTGCGGCCGAGCTCGTGGCGAACCTGGCGAGCCGACTCGATGAACGGCAGGCTTTCGATGTCGCCGACGGTTCCACCGATTTCGGTGATGATCACATCGGGCTGCGGATCTTCATCGCTGAACGGGCCAGCAGCTTGCAGGCGCATACGGCGCTTGATCTCGTCGGTGATGTGCGGGATTACCTGCACGGTGTCGCCGAGGTATTCGCCACGACGTTCCTTGGCAATCACTTCGGAGTAGATCTGGCCCGTCGTGACGTTAGCTGCCTGATTGAGCTTGATGTCGAGGAAGCGCTCGTAGTGACCGATGTCGAGGTCAGTTTCGGCGCCGTCGTCGGTGACAAAGACTTCACCATGCTGGAACGGGTTCATAGTGCCGGGATCCACGTTCAGATAGGGATCCAGCTTCTGCATGACGACGCGGAGCCCGCGTGCTGTCAGCAGGTTACCGAGACTCGCCGCCGTGAGGCCTTTACCGAGAGAAGAGACGACTCCTCCGGTGACGAAGATGTGCTTTGTTACGACCGCGTTTATATTGTCCACCACGGGGTTCCATCCTATGCCTCGCTGAGGAGTTTTGTCGCCGCGTCGGGGCGTTTCGTTATCGGCTTAACAGCCTGCGCGCCCAGAGCCGAGGTCGACGGAGCTTTTCTGGGCACAATCTTCGAATGCTCGGAATGCTCGCGCGGCCTGCAATTCGCTGCAAATTAGCACCCAGCGCCGCTCGCGCTCACGTCAGCAGCCGCACTCTCGTCAGCGGCTGGCGCGCTCGAGCTCGTGGGCCGTCTGAATAAGTTCGCGTGCGTGGGCAAGCCCGGATTCGGAGTCGGGCAGTCCAGAAAGCAGTCGCGCCATTTCGGCGATGCGCGCTTCTCCTTCGAGCTTGTGCACACTGGATGCGGTAACCGAGCCGTCATCACCCTTGATGACGCTCAAGTGGTTGTCCGCAAACGCGGCGACCTGCGCCAAGTGAGTGACAACAATCACTTGGGCGGTGCGGCTGAGTTGGGCCAGCCGTTTGCCGATTTCGATGGCGGCGGCACCGCCGACTCCGGCATCCACTTCGTCAAAGATGAAGGTGGGAACGGGGTCGTTGCCGGCGATGACAACTTCGATGGCGAGCATGACCCGTGAGAGCTCTCCCCCGGAGGCGCCTTTACCGAGTGGGCGCGGTGGTGCTCCCGGGTGAGGGCGCAACAGAATCGCGACTTCATCTTTTCCGCTGAACGAGTAGTCGGTGCGGTCTTCGACGGTGACAACGATTTCGGCGTTGGCCATGGCTAGTTGGGTCAGTTCGCTCGTCACTTCGGCAGACAGCCGCTCGGCGCTGCGTGTGCGAACGTCGCTGACCTGAGCGGCGAGGGCGATGAGGTCGCCTTGGTCGGCTTCGACCTGTGCCCGAAGTTCATCGATGCGGGTGGAGTCATTGTCGAGCTCGAGCAAACGTTGGCTGCCCGTGTCGAGCACATCAACGACGTCGTCAAGGCTGTGACCGTGTTTCCGCACGAGGGTGGCAAGTTGGCTGCGACGTTCTTCTACCTGCTCAAGTTCGCGGCTGCCATCGGCATCGAGACTGCCTAGGTAGCCAGAGAGGTCAGTGGCAATTTCACCGAGAGTGATGGATGCTGCCGCTAACGCTTCCGCAATCGACGCAAGTTTGTTGTCGTGCTCAGCGACCCGCTCAAGCCCGCGGTGGGCCGAGGCCAGCTGCGCAAGCACATCGGAGCTGTCGTCTGCGGCATCCGCCGACAAAACCACGTGGGCGCCTTCTGCCGCGAGTCGAAGCCCTTCAAGGTTGGAGAGTCGATCAGCGCGTTCGGTGAGCTCAACGTCTTCACCGCGGCGCACATCAGCAGCCTCGATTTCGTCGATCGCCACGCGAAGCTCCTCGGCTTCCCGGCTGCGCAAGTCACCTTCGGCAACGAGCACATCAAGTTCAGCCTGCGCTGATTGCCACCGGCGAAAAACGGTGTGGTACTTCTCAAGCACTTTCGCTAATTCGGCGCCAGCAAAGCGATCGAGTGCGTTGCGTTGCGCGGTCGCCGACTTGAGGCGAATCTGTTCGGATTGCCCGTGCACGACAACAAGTTGGTCGCCCAGTTCCGTGAGAACGCCGACTGGCGCACTTCGCCCACCGACGACCGCTCGACTGCGACCTTCGCGAGAAACAGTACGCACGAGGAGAAGCTCTCCGTCATCGAGATCGCCGCCCGCATCTCGCACGCGTTCGGCAACAGCAGACTCGGGATCAATTACCCAGCGACCTTCTACGGATGCTTGAGCACTGTCGGCGCGGATCGCTGCCGCATCGGCGCGCTCACCCAACAGCAGTCCGAGGGCGGTTACCACCATGGTCTTTCCGGCACCGGTCTCACCAGTGAGCGCGGTAAAGCCGGGGCCGAGGGGAAGTCGCGCTGAAGCGATGACGCCAAGATCGCGAATCAGGATCTCTTCGATCACGACTGGTTTCCCTCCTCCGAGGCTGGCCCACGCCATCCGTTGACAGGCAAATTGAATTTCTTGACGAGACGATCAGTGAATGGACCCTGCGAAAGCCGGGCAAGCCGCACTGGCACGGGCGAGCGTCGCACGACGACGCGTGCGCCACGGGGCAGGTCGAAGGCGCGGCGGCCGTCACACCACAGCACCCCGATTCCCATATTGCGATCAAGCACCTCAACGGCAAGAGCCGAATCGGGGCCGACAACAATGGGTCGTGCAAACAACGCATGCGCGCTGAGTGGAACGAGCAAGATCGCGTCGAGACTCGGCCAGACGACGGGCCCTCCTGCCGAAAACGCGTAGGCCGTAGATCCGGTCGGAGTGGACATCACGACACCGTCGCAGCCAAACGAGGAGAGCGGCCGGCCGTCGACTTCGATGACGACTTCGAGCATCCGCTCACGGCTCGCCTTTTCAACAGTGGCTTCGTTAAGAGCCCACGATTCGTAGACAACCTCTGAGTCGACTTTCACTCTCACCGAGAGCGTCATGCGCTCTTCAACGAGGTAGTCGCGAGCAAGCGCACGCTCGACAGTAGAGGTAAGTTCTTCGCGTTCGCTTTCTGCTAGGAAACCGACGTGGCCCAGATTGACGCCGAGGAGCGGCGCACTGCAGCCGCGAGTCAGCTCGGCAGCACGAAGGATTGTTCCATCGCCGCCCAAGACGATCACGAGCTCAAGTTCACCCGTCTCGACCTCATTACCGAGTCGGGACACAGGGGAAAGGCTCGGATCAGCCTGAAGAATAGTTTCGTAACTGTCGGGTGCCAAGACGGGCACGATTCCGGCGCTAATGAGCTGGCGGCACACGGAAATTGCGGCGGTCAACGATTCGGCGCGACCGGTATGAGCGATTACTAGAATGTGGCGATCAGAAGCGTGAGAGTTCTCGGACTGCACCGTGCCCCTCTCAGTCGTAGGATGATGTAAATCGCGCTCTCGGCGATCGCAGAAACCTGCGTTAACCATTCTGTCGGATTCCCACCGACAAGTGCGCCCAGCACACGATTCTGGGGATATTGCCCGAGCGGATGCGGGCAAAACTCGCGGTGACCGCGAATCTGTTCACACCCAGCCACCTCTATACCTCCGGGGGTATTGTGGCAAACACGGCACAACCCGAGACGAGAGGAACCAAATCTGATGATGTGGGGATACGGAAATATGGGATGGCTTGGGGATACGGCTTGTTAGCAATTGTAGGCATCGCCCTGCTCGTCTATGTCGTTGTTCGTTTAGCCTCGAAGACGTCGGGTCGCAATGAAGCTGCACAAGAGCCGAAGCACACTAACGCTTCCGGAGCCAAGCAAATCCTCGAAGAACGTTTCGCTCGCGGTGAGCTCACCGCAGAGCAATATCGCGAACAGCTTCGGGTACTCGACGAGTCCCCGTAATGCCCGACATTAGCCGACGCAACGCTCTGATCCTCGGTGGAGTCGGAGTCGCCAGTGTCGCAGTAGGCGGAACCGGTTTCGTCATCACCCAAGGTCGCTCCTCTGGCTCGACCTCCGGAACAGTTGCCGGAACAGTCGCCGGAAAATCCCTCGTCGAGCCCACCGAGTTTCGCAGTGCCGACGGCTTGCTCAGCATTGACCTCGAAACCGCACCCCAACGAGTAACGATCGCAGGCCGTGACGTGAATGCGTTGAGTTACAACGGTGGCGTGCCAGGCCCCACTCTGCGCGTCCGTGCGGGAGATACCCTCAGCGTGAAGCTGAAAAATGGCTTGGCAGACCCGAGCAACCTGCACGTTCATGGGCTGCACGTCTCCCCCGAAGACAACAGCGACAACATGTTCGTCACCGTCGAAGCTGGAGATTCATTCGATTACCAGTACGAATTGCCTCCCGATCATCCCCCTGGCGTGTACTGGTACCACCCGCACCTTCACGGTTTCGTCGCCGAGCAAGTGTTCAGCGGGCTCTATGGCGCGATCATCGTCGAAGACCCCGAACCGATCCCCGCTGACCGGGAACGCCTCCTCGTCATCTCTGACATCACCCTCAACTCCAGCGGAAACATTCCCGCGGCCTCAGCGATGGATGAAATGACCGGGCGCGAGGGAGACCTCGTGCTCGTCAACGGACAACTCACGCCAGACCTGACTGCGCGCCCCGGAGAACGCGAACGCTGGCGCATTGTCAATGCCAGCGTGTCTCGCTACTTACGACTGCGACTCGACGGACAGCAACTGACCCTGCTCGGAATCGACTCCGGGCGGTATGAATCCCCTCAAGAAGTCGACGAGCTCCTACTAGCCCCCGGCAACCGGGCAGACCTTCTCGTCACCGGCAGCGCCGGAACAGCCACACTGCGTGCCGTCCCATATGACCGCGGCTCCGCCGACGGAATGATGGGCGGGGGCAGCTCTCGCAGCGGCGAGGAAGTCGCCTTGGCCACGTTTACCGTGGCCGGCGAGGGCGTCGACACCCCACCAGCGATCCCGCGCCAACCCGCCCAGCGCGACCTGCGCACAGAAACCGTGTACGCGAGACGCGAATTGGTCTTCGCCATGGACATGGGCGGCGGTATGGGTGCCGGCATGATGACCCCCACAATCAACGACCGCCAATTCGATGCCAGCCGCATCGACGCCACGGTGCAATTCGACAGCGTCGAGGAATGGCTGCTGACAAACACCAGCACCCTCGATCATCCACTGCACCTGCACGTCTGGCCAATGCAAATCATCGAACAGGATGGGCAGCCCGTCGACGCCCTCCTGTGGCAAGACGTCGTAAACATTCCCGCACGCAGTACAACACGCGTGCGGATCGCGTTCGAGGACTTCAGCGGAAAAACCGTCTATCACTGTCACATTCTCGACCACGAAGACAACGGGATGATGGGAATCATCTCCGCCAACTAGCAACGGAGACAATCATGAACTACGCACACACCGTCACAGTCTCGCTCCCCTACGAGGAAGCGATTGCCGCGACGAAACAAGAACTAGCAAACCAGGGTTTCGGCGTTCTCACCGAAATTGACATCCGAGCGACCTTCAACACCAAGCTCGGCACCGAAAGCGCAGATGCTGTCGGTGACTATCTGATTTTGGGCGCGTGCAACCCGACCCTCGCCGAGCAAGCACTCGCCGCCGATCCCGATATGGGGCTGCTACTGCCCTGCAACGTCGTCATCCGTCGAAGCCCGTCGGCAGAATCGACTACGGTTCAAGCGATCAATCCCCAGACCATGGTTCAACTGAGCGAAGTCGCAGCGATTCAGGCTGTTGCCGATCAAGCGGATGCACGACTTCGTGCCGCTCTGGCAGCCGTCGAAGGCGCTAGCAGCAACTAGTACTGGCTCGAAGCGCTCACCGTTTAGGCGATGGCAGCAACCTGCGAAATCCACTCTGTCGGGTTACTGCCGGCTGGGGTGCTCAACCAGACAAGGTATTCACGGTTTCCCGCGTTTCCCGCGATGGGGGAAGCAATAACGCCAGCTGTGCCGAGGCCGAGATCCCACGCTGCCCACAGCACGCCCATAATGGCTTCGTCCCGCAAGGCAGAGCCGTGCACAATGCCTTCGCGAATGTTGGTGCGCCCAACCTCGAATTGCGGCTTCACCAGCAAGACGAAGTCGGCGGTTTCGCTCACCGAGGCCTGCAGCGCCGGGAGCACAGTGCGAAGCGAGATAAACGAGAGGTCAGAAACTACGAGCGTTGGCGCTTCAACGGTGCCGCTCAACGCCGCAAGTGACTCTGCGGTGAGGTAGCGAGCATTCTCGCGCTCGATTGTGCGCACGCGAGCATCCGAACGAATCACGTCGACCAGCTGGCCATGCCCAACATCGAGCGCAATTACTTCACGCGCACCACGCTCGAGCAACACTTGAGTGAAGCCACCCGTTGACGCCCCAACATCGAGCGCGAGCTTTCCGGTGGCATCTACGCCAAAGGAATCGAGGGCGGCGACAAGCTTGTGGGCTGCACGACTGACGTAGTGATCTGTCTCTGCAACCTCAATAACATGGTCATCGTTGACCGGCGTAGACGCTTTGGGAATGGCAATGCCAACGACCGTAACGAGGTTGTCGGCGATAAGTTTGGCGGCGTGCGTGCGGGAGCGCGCAAGGCCACGGGCAGCGAGAGCCGCATCGAGACGCATATTAGCCATTACGTGAGAACGCGTCCTTGCCGTCAAGCTGCTGTTGAAGTTCGTCGTGAATTTGGGTGAAGGCTGCAGCGCGCGACTCGAGCGCTTGATCTTCGATCAGGCTCAGTCGTGACATCAGTCCGTCTGCCGGTGATTCGTCGCTCATGCTCACGAATATAGCTCCGCTGGCACCTCAAGAGCGTAGATGGCGCTCCCTGAGTTCCAAATTGCTGCGGCTCCGGCACGAAGCCGGTCAATGGATGTTCCGGCCGTCGTCACGGTGATTCGCTGTGCTTCGAGGCGCACTGTCGCGGTTCCCACCGACGTCACTACGGCGGCGCCGTCATGCGTGACCACGGTTTCTGGATACGGCTCGTGGAGCGCCCGCAGATCGTCAACGATCATCGTCGGACGCTCTTCGGGAATCGCCGCGAGTACTTGTTTCGCTTGGTCGATGCCGGTGAGTACGAGCAGCGAGGGGATGCCGGCCTTGTTGGCACCGAGAATGTCGGTATCGAGGCGGTCGCCAATCATCAGTGCATCGCGCGAGTGGTATCGAGCAAAAGCTTCTTCGAAGATTGCCACTTCTGGCTTGCCCGCGACGATGGGCAGTCGACCAACCGCGGTGTGCACGGCGGAGACAAGGGTTCCGTTTCCGGGTGCGGTGCCGCGAGCTTGGGGAATTGTCCAGTCAGTGTTCGTGGCGATCCACGGGATGCCGGCATCGCCACCTTTGAGGGCGAACGCGGCTTCGGCAAGGTGCACCCAGGCCACATCGGGGGCGAAGCCCTGCACGACGGCGGCTGGCGAGTCTTCAGCAGACCGAGTCACGACGAAGCCTGACTTCTCGAGCTCGCTCGTGAGCCCGTCTCCCCCGACAACCATGACAGTCGAACCTGCAGGAACTAACTCGCGAAGCAGTGCCATCGCTGCTTGAGGCGAAGTCACTACGTCGTTGGGTTCGACACGCAGCCCGAGCTCACTCAAATGAGTTGCGACGGATGCATCAGTGCGCGAGGCATTGTTGGTGATGTACGCCACTTGCGCGCCCTCAATCGCGTTGAGGCTCTCGACCGCATGCGGAATCGCATCAGGTCCGCGGTACACCACGCCATCGAGATCGGCGAGAACGAGCGCGACACCGTCAAGCGGTGTCTTAGCGGTCACTGGCGCCGTTTCCGGTTTCGCCAGTTTCTTCCACCGGCTTATCGTTCTCTGCATCATCACCATCTGCAACTAGTTCGTCGAACTCGAGCTCTTCTTCAATTACTTCGATCGTGGCGTCATCATCATCGTTGAGGGCGTCGGCGGCAACATCTGCGCGATCGAACCACGTTGCCGCTTCTTCGTCGCGACCGAGTTCTTCGAGCACAGTGCCGTAGGCGCCAAAGAGGGCGGGGCTGTAGCTGAAGGCTTTGGTCGGGTCGAGTTGCGGGATCTGCAGCTCGACTAGTGCTTCTTCGGCTTGACCGAGGTCAAGCCGCGCACCGGACATGGCGATTGCTAGTTCAACCTGAACGCCGGTCGACAGCGTGCTGCGGCGCACGGAGCGTCCAAGCTCAAGTGCGCGCTCGGGGCGCTCAAGCCCACGTTCGCTATCGACCATCATGGGTAGTTGATCGTCGCGTCCGGAGATACGACGGTAGGTGCGCAGTTCGCGAAGCGCCAGTGCGTAGTCTTCGGTGGCGTAGGCGGTAATGGCTAGCGTTTCGCGAACAACACCGATGCGGCCCGCACGACGTGCCGCCGAGATTGCGTGCTGGTGGGCGAGCTCTGGATCAGTTTCGATGAGCTGCGAGACCATCACGAGGTGCAGGGCTACGCCGTCGGCGTTTTCCTTGCTGAGAGTCTTGAGTTCGTTTAAGGCAATTCTGTCAAGCATCTTCGGAGTGATGCCCTCTGGAACCTCCGGTGCCTGGTGGAACGCACGAACGGAACGGATGCCGAACGGGTCGCGATCTTCCTCTGGCTCACGTTCACTCGCGTTGTGGTCTCCGCGTGCGGGAGCTCCACCCTTGGTCCAGAGACGCTTCTCGGGGGGACCATCACTGCGGCCGGAACCACGATCGGGGCGTCCGCCACGTTCCGGACGGCCGGAGCCATCGTTGCGCTGGGGACGAGCCGGGCGGTCACTGCGCTCGGAGCGGCCCGAACGGTCACCGCGGTCTGGTCGATCGTTTGAACGCGGAGGCCGACTGTCGCGGTCGCCTGAGCGAGGCGCACGATCATCGCGGCCATCGCCGTCACGACGCGGTCGACGGTCGTCGCCAGCGTTGGAGTTGTATCGAGGTTTACGGTCTTCACCGGACGGTGCGTCATCACGACGCGGTCGACGGTCATCGCCTTCGGGCTTGGCCCGCCAAGGGCGATCAGAGGCGGATGCTGGCTTTCCGCGAGCTGGCCCGCCTGCGGCGTTGTCGCGGCGCGGTTTTCCGTCGCTTGGTCGGCCTTCACCAGGGCGTCCGCCGGTGGGGCGTCCACCAGATCGGGGCGCACCGGAACGGCTTCCGTGGGGTCGGCTATCGCGCCGACCGTCGTTACCTGATGAATCGCTCACTTGTTGCTCCTGATTATGGGTAAAACTTAACGCAAAATAGCCACCCACTGTGTCTATTCAACACAGGGGTGGCCATTTTACAATTTAAGTCCGGCGGTGTCCTACTCTCCCACAAGGTCCCCCTTGCAGTACCATCGGCGCAGAGAGTCTTAGCTTCCGGGTTCGGAATGTAACCGGGCGTTTCCCTCTCGCTATGGCCGCCGAAACACTATTGATTTATGTATCAGTCTGGGCCAGTAAACATCAGTTCAGAGTCCTCCGTGAAGAGGGCCCCGGCTGTGTTAGCTGGGCGCAGTTCCCGACCGTAAATCGGGAACCACAAAGTGGACGCGAGAATTCTTCTCATTCACCATTCGAAGTCCTTACGGACTCCCAGTGAGGTGGGGTGTTATCAATTTATCGACTTATTAGTACTGGTCAGCTCCACAGGTCGTTAGTCCCTGCTTCCACATCCAGCCTATCAACGCAGTAGTCTAGCTGCGAGTCTCTCGGCCTAAGCCATGGAAATCTCATCTTGAAGCTGGCTTCCCGCTTAGATGCTTTCAGCGGTTATCCATTCCGAACGTAGCTAATCAGCGGTGCTCCTGGCGGAACAACTGACACACCAGAGGTTCGTCCATCCCGGTCCTCTCGTACTAGGGATAGATCTTCTCAAATTTCCTGCGCGCGCAGAGGATAGGGACCGAACTGTCTCACGACGTTCTAAACCCAGCTCGCGTACCGCTTTAATGGGCGAACAGCCCAACCCTTGGGACCTACTCCAGCCCCAGGATGCGACGAGCCGACATCGAGGTGCCAAACCATGCCGTCGATATGGACTCTTGGGCAAGATCAGCCTGTTATCCCCGAGGTACCTTTTATCCGTTGAGCGACAGCGCTTCCACAAGCCACTGCCGGATCACTAGTCCCGACTTTCGTCCCTGCTCGACTTGTCAGTCTCACAGTCAAGCTCCCTTGTGCACTTACACTCGACACCTGATTACCAACCAGGTTGAGGGAACCTTTGGGCGCCTCCGTTACTTTTTGGGAGGCAACCGCCCCAGTTAAACTACCCACCATGCACTGTCCCTGAACCGGATTACGGTTCGAAGTTAGATATCCAATATGACCAGAGTGGTATTTCAACAATGACTCCACCTGAACTAGCGTCCAAGCTTCACAGTCTCCCACCTATCCTACACAGGCCACACCGAACACCAATACAAAGCTATAGTAAAGGTCACGGGGTCTTTCCGTCCTTCTGCGCGTAACGAGCATCTTTACTCGTAGTGCAATTTCGCCGAGTTCGCGGTTGAGACAGCTGGGAAGTCGTTACGCCATTCGTGCAGGTCGGAACTTACCCGACAAGGAATTTCGCTACCTTAGGATGCCTTGGCAGTCTCAGCCACCGCCGTTTACTGGGGCTTAAATTCACAGCTTCGCCTTACGGCTAACCGTTCCTCTTAACCTTCCAGCACCGGGCAGGCGTCAGTCCGTATACATCGTCTTGCGACTTAGCACGGACCTGTGTTTTTAGTAAACAGTCGCTTCCCACTGGTCTCTGCGGCCCTGCAGCGCTCCCGGAGCAAGTCCGTTCACGCCTTAGGCCCCCCTTATCCCGAAGTTACGGGGGCATTTTGCCGAGTTCCTTAACCACGATTCTCTCGATCTCCTTAGTATT
>NZ_AHWA01000003.1 GCF_000247645.1 Salinibacterium sp. PAMC 21357 | reverse complement strand
TGTGATCCGAAGATGCCGTCGGCGGAGATGGATGCTAGCAGCAGGGTGATGGAGACCAGTAGTGCGATCAGCCAGTGGGTTTGGTGGGGTTGAAGGATGGCGCTTGTGGTGGTGATGGCGGCGACGGTGAGTGCGCTGAGTTCGGCGGTGCGGCGAATGAGTGGGTGTTGTTGGCGTACGCGCAGGGTCATGCTGAGGGTGGCAACCAGAATGGATGCCGTGGCCGGGCCGAGATCGATTGCGACGGTGCTGAGACCGATCGCCCTGCTCGCGCTATCGAGAACCCAGACTGTTGTGGGGGCGAGTGCGGCCGCAGCAACGACTCTTTCGATCGTGTGGCTACTCATTCCGCGGCCAAACATCGTGAACCCGAGGGTGGCGGTAAGTGTCAACGCTGCAATCACGTTGATGAGCGGAAGGTTGACGATGAGGTGGGCGTTGGTGAATTGCGCTCCGCTGAGCAGCGCGCTCCAGAGACTGAGGCCGGCGACAACGCTTAAGACGAAACCTAACCACCACACAATGCGACGTTCGAGAATGTTGCTTTCGTCAGTGCGCATGATGAGCCCGCGCACGAGTAGCGCGAGGCCGAGGGCGGAGATGGTGAGGGACCACTCGACGGGCTGAACAACGGGCGTCGCTAGTGCAGTGAGACTGACGAAACCGGCGAGAGCGAATGCAAGGTAGCTGACGTTGCGAGTGAACGGCGGCGCGGTGAAGCGAGCACCGAGCACGGTCAGCACTGCGCCAACGGCAATGAGCACCACAATTCGGATGTCGTTCGTTGGCACGGTGGAAAGGGCGACCATCACGATAGTTTCGATGGTGAAAAATACTACGAGCGCGCTGCCAAGCAGCAGGGTGCTGGTGCGAGCCCAGACTGTTGTTGCGGCTTTGCGTGAGAAGCCTGAAGCCACGAGTCCGAAGCTGGCTAAGCCCATCACACCGACGGCGCCGAGCAGCCATGAATCCAGCTCGGGGGTCGGGCTGAGCGTGGTCTCGATCGAGTAGAGCGCGCGCGCCGTTGTGGCTACGACGAGTCCGGCGGTTGCCCCAACAACGGTGATGCCCCAGAACGCGATCAGGCGCGGCGGCGGGGTCAGGAAAGCAGCCCCGAGCAGTAGCGCTGCCGAGATCCCCGCGATGAGGAGTGTTCCCAGCCCGGTTCCGCTTGCTGCATTGAGTGCTAGGGGAACGAGGGAGAGCAGGAGCCCGGCGAGTGCGATGTAGGGGCCTGAACGCAACTGGGACGCCCGCAACTCGGCTCGTGCGGTGAAGATGGCGATGGTGAGTACGGTGGCGGAGAGGGGCAGTACGTAGGCTTCGAGGGCGTCGACGCGGTTTTGGTCGAGGCGTAGCCAGAGTGCCCAGGTGGCGAAGGTGACGGCGGCCCAGATGATGTGGCGGCGTGGGGATTGTGATCCGAAGATGCCGTCGGCGGAGATGGATGCTAGCAGCAGGGTGATGGAGACCAGTAGTGCGATCAGCCAGTGGGTTTGGTGGGGTTGAAGGATGGCGCTTGTGGTGGTGATGGCGGCGACGGTGAGTGCGCTGAGTTCGGCGGTGCGGCGAATGAGTGGGTGTTGTTGGCGTACGCGCAGGGTCATGCTGAGGGTGGCAACCAGAATGGATGCCGTGGCCGGGCCGAGATCGATTGCGACGGTGCTGAGAC
>NZ_AHWA01000004.1 GCF_000247645.1 Salinibacterium sp. PAMC 21357 | reverse complement strand
CCTATCCCCTGTGTGCCTTGGCAGTCTCAGAATGGTGGCCCCCACTTGAGGCCGGAAACCTAGCAGCAGAACTGCCCGGGACTTCCGCACCTTTGGGGTGACAAGAGGAAACATTACGTGCATTTTGCCCCCCTCGCCAACACCGCCCACATCCCGGGCGTGTCGCAAAAATGAGGCCCCCAAAACACTGTGTTTAGGATGTCTGAAGTCGCACGCGATATCCCGGAGTGAAGAGTGCCGGAGGCAACTCAATACCCACTCGCCGATAAACCTCACGGGGAATGCCTATATCCGCCAGCCAGAGAGATCCGACAGCTTCGGCATCCAACCCCGTCTTCGGAACGGCGAGAGTCATCGTGTGCGTCGCGGAGACGTGATCACCTGGCGCTACTGCGGTCGTGGAGTCGACCCCGGAGGGGATGTCGAGAGAGACGACCGGGGCGGGGTGGCGCGACATCCATCTGATGAGTTCGGCAGCTGCCCCGTGCGGTGCACCACTGAGGCTGTAGCCCAACACGGCATCGACGAGCAGCTCCGCATCCGCGGTGTCGAGGTCAGCGACCGTCGCAACTCGTGCGCCAGTGGCGCGATAGAGCGCGAGTTGCTCGGCCGGTACGCCCTCGAGGCGCGACGGGTTCGAGATCACCAGCGTGACGGTGCCACCGTGGTTGGCCAGGTGGCGGGCGGCGCAGATTCCGCCGCCGCCGTTGCCGCCGGTTCCGGCCAGCACCACGATCAGCGCAGACGGCCACTGATCACCGAGCAGCTCCACGCAGAGAGAAGCAAGATTGCGGCCGGCGTTCTCCATCATTTGATAGAGGTTTGGCCCCAGCTCATCGACCGCTACTCGATCGACCTCGCGCATCTGCGCCGTCGTGATCGCGGGCACGATGAGTCCGGCATCCGTTCGAAAGGAAGCTGCAGTCACAACGGGCTTTCTTAGCTCGCGGGCGTGGACGGGAAGAAGTGCGTCTTGGCCTGCGTGAGCTCGACGCCATCGATGAAGATGTCGACCTTCTCGTTGTAGAACGCCACAAGGCCGGTGATCGGCAACAGCTGTCGCGTGGGGAACGAATACGACCACGCCAGATCGTCGTGAACCGTGTCGCCCACCTCCACTGACCAGTAATCGGTGGTCGTTCCCTTATAGGGGCACTCGGTGACGGTGTCGTTGGGCACGAGGTGCTCGAAGTTCACCTCCGTGCGATTGAGGTAATACCTCGTCGGCAAACCAGTTTCATAGACCATGACCGGAGACGATGACTCGGCAAGAACGGCCCCGTCGAGTTCGACTCGAACTGTGCGGGTCGAACGTACCGCATCCACTCGAACATAGGGGCTTCGAGGATGAACGAAGATCTGCTCGTCCTCTTCGAACCAAGAGTCGAGAGCATCCCACTCGAAACGCACCATGCCGGCCAGCCCCGCCAGCGAATCATCCGAGAATAGCTTGGCGGCCGCCGGATGCTCGCGCTCTCCTGACTTCAGGCCGAGCCGCATATAGGTGCCGCGCGACTCGTGCTTCTCCTTCTCCTCATCGACAAGCAGATCATCATTCACGTCATCAATGGGGATGTAGTACTGCGGATACGGCGACCACTCCCAGACGTAAATCGCCTGAGTGGTGTCAAAGATGAGTTCGCCCGCGAAGTAGCCGCGGATACGACGCGGGACAGGCTGGATGAGGTTCTTCTCGGAAATCATTCCTGGATAGTCGTTCATCAGAATCCTCTTTCGTCAGTGGGTCCAGCCTGTCACCGTCGCCTGAGAGGGACAACAAAACAGCGGCTGCCGCTCAGCGAACGCCACGAGGGCGAACGCTGGCGGCAACCGCTGCTGCTTCAGATTACGGGCGAGGCGCTCCCCCGCCGGGCGCTCCGCCACCAGTGCCTTCGCTACCCGCTGCGGCGACTCCCGCGGTCACGGTTCCGGCAGTCTCGCCGTTGACTGTGACCGTGTAGGTGTCACCGTTCGTGATGGCAGCATCCGATAACACGACCGATTGGAACGACTTAATCGAGGTGAATTCGGCAATCACTGTGCCACTGCTATCGAGCACCTGCACGTTCTGGTCAGCGGCGTAAGCCTGCTCGAGCGACGCACTCACCCATCCCTGAGTCGAAGACGATTCAGGCGCAGTAGCCATGAAGGTCATACCGATCGCCAGGACTGTTCCACTCTCGACCACGATGGTGCCGTTCGCATCGAGCGCACCCTCACGGTCTTCTGACGAACCGAACACCGTGGTGGTGCCGCCCGTCACGAGCATGGAACCGTTGGAGTCGATTCCGTCGCCGGCAGAGTTGACCGTGGTCTCGCCGCCGGTGATCGCCACCATTGCTCCGTCATCCGCTTCGACGACGCCGCCGATGTCGGTGGTGGTGCTGGTGCCGCTCGTCGCGTTGATTCCGTCATCGCTTGCGTTGACGGCGAGCGCGCCGCCCTCGATCGTGATGTAGTACGACTCGATGCCTTCGTAAGAGTTCGTGACAGCAGTTCCACCGCCCGAGATCACGATGTTGACTTCGGATTTGAGACCGTCATCTTCTGCCGCGAGCGTCGTTGATCCACCGGCGATCACGATGTCAGTCGCGGCTTGAACTCCGTCATCCGTCGCAGTGAGGTCAACAATGCCGCCCGCGATATACACATAGCCGCGCGTCTCGTCTTCTTCGTTGTCTGACTTGAGAGCATCGCCGCCGGCAGCCACCGTAACCGTGCCGCCTTCGACGGTCAGCGAATCTTTGCCGCGCAGACCGTCATCGCCGGCGGTGACCGTGATGTCACCCGAGAGGATGACGAGATCGTCGTGGCTTGTGATGCCGTCGTTGACCGCGCTGCTCACCGTGAGCGATCCGTCGCCCGAGATGGTGAGGTCGGCGTCACTGAAGAGCGCGGCGTTGTAGTCGGCGTCGTCTCCGGTGGAGGAAAGCGTGTTGGCGCCGCTGAGGGAGACGACCACGTCTTCGGCGTTAGCGACCGCGATCGCGGCACTTGTTGAGCTGGAGATTTCGGCGCCATCGAGCACGAGGGCAACGACAGCTTCATCGTCGGTGTCGACGACTACTTGGCCATCGAACTGCCCCGAGAGAATGTAGGTTCCAGCTGCGCTAATGGTGATCGTGGAGCCGTCGACGCTCACGCCATCACCGTCGGTAGTCGCCGTGGGGCCGTCGAGGGCGATCGAAACGGCGCCATCGAGGGTCCACTCGTCGTCGTTGGTGGTCGTTGAATTTGAATTCGCCGCCAGGACTTCTGTCGCAACAGGTCCCAGATTCAGGCCGACGTTCGCGTCGCCGATCTCGGCGGTCACGCTGGAGGTGACGGCGGGAGTCTCAACTGCCGTCGTGCATCCCGCCAACAGCACGCTGCCAATCAAGAACGTGCTGACGGCGGCGGTAAGGGTGAAGTGATTTCGCTTCATGATCAAGCTCCTCTGTTGGGTGACTTGTTTCATCACACCGAGATTGCCTATGACATTCCTATGAACGAGATATACGTGAGCCGTGGATATTGAAACCAGGTGATAACCCGTGCATTTTCGACACAGTGTGGAACGCCCTTCGGTGCGCGAAGATTGAGCCATGACAACCGGGACCACTTCCGCAGCACCAGTCGGCAACCTCGACGGTTGGGTTCGCGCGCCGTTCACCGCCGCGGGCCTGACCTATGACTGCTTCGAGAAAGGCGCGGGACCAGGGGTGGTGTTGATCCCTGAGATTCCCGGAATCACCCCCGAGGTTCTTGGCTTGGCCGAGCACCTTGTTGCCGCGGGTTTCACCGTAGTCGTGCCCTCGCCCTTCGGTGAGCCCGGCAAAGCAAAGACTCTTGGCTACATGACACGGATCGTGTTGCGGCTGTGCGTGACTGCCGAGTTCCGTGCGTTTGCGACGAACGCGGCGCGGCCCGTTACCGACTACTTTCGGGCGGTTGCCTCCGACCTCGCTGCTCGCACTCCCGGTCGAGGCGTTGGCGTGATCGGTCAGTGCTTCACCGGCGGATTCGCCTTAGCCGCTGCTATTGATGACTCCGTGGCGGCATCCGTTCTCAGCCAGCCGGCCGTTCCCTTTCCGCTGGGCCGTGCGCGCCAGCTCGATGCTGGGGTCTCGCCCGACGAGTTCGACCGCATTGCTGCCCGTGCGGATGCCGGCGAAGTCTGCGCGCTCGGCTTACGGTTCAGCGGAGACACCGCTGCTCCACGTGCCCGCTTTGACACGATCAAGGCTCGCCTCGGCGACGCCTTCGAGATCATCCAGTTGGATTCCTCGCCCGGAAACCCCGACGGTTACGCCGCGACCGCGCACTCGGTGCTGACCGGTGCATTGCGCGAGAACCCGGCCAACTCAGCGGCGGGGGCTCGCGACCGCGTGGTTGCCTTCCTTCGCGAGCGAATCGGCTGACCCGACTGACCCGACTGACCCCGCCTGCCGAATTGAATCTGCCGATCTAGGCGATTTACTCGTTTTAGCCAAGGCTCGAACCAAGCGCGCCAACGATGTACGGCACGAGCCAGATTCCCCACACGACGACAGAGAACCGGTGAAAGCTGGTTTTTTCGGCTTCACGATTGCGCACGAGCACGATGATTGCCCATGCGAGATGCACGGCCATGAGAACGATCGCGATCACTCCCGTGACGCCCATGAGCTGATTCAATGCGCTCTGCTCGATCCCGGCCGCGCGATTCTCGGTTGCGATCAGGTTCATCAGAAAGGTGCCCGTCGCGTCGGCGGCCAGCCCCAACCCGAAGAGCACGACGTGCCAGAGCTTGAGCACTTTTTGCACCCGCTCGCTCCACACCCCCACGGTGTAAAAGACAAGGGCGAGGGTGATGAGGATGATCGCGGGCAGCAGCATGCTTCTATCTTGCGCTGTTCACCGCTCGAGCGTGAAAGTGGTTCCCGCCGATTGATGCGCCAGCGGGCGGATCCGCAGAGATGTGCCGCCTGAGTCGTGTTTCTCGTGTTCCTTCTGAATTAGATGTTTGTGGCGCGTGACTGTCGTTCCGACGCGACGATCAGTTCCGTGCCGGCGTTCGCCAAGTGCCGTCGAATGTCCGCCGGAGGTGCGGCGTCTGTAATAAGGCAGTCAATTTCTGAGAATTGAGCCAAATGCGCCAGCGCGGAGCGCGCCATTTTGTCGTGGGTTGCCACGACAACGACCCGGTCCGCTGCGGCCATTGCAGCAAGTTTGATGTCTCGTTCATACTCACGCTCGATATAGCACCCACCCTCACCAACCCCGCTGATACCGATGAAGGCGATGGATGCGCGGAGCCCTTGGAGCGACTGGATGGGCATTGGTCCGACGAAGGCCTGACTATCCTTGAGCAGCTCTCCTCCGAGGCAAATGGTTCGAGCGGCTGGCAACTGGCGAGTTCGATAGACGGCCGGCAGTGAGTTCGTGATGACGGTACCGAGAAAACTTGATGGCAGTGAGTTTGCGATCTCGTAGGTAGTCGTGCCCGCATCGAGCACAATTACGTCTCGGTCAGAGAGGAGACGAATGCACGCCGCGGCGATTCGTCTCTTGCCCTCAGCATGCTCGCGGGCTCGAGCAGCGAAGAACGCACTGTGCCCGCTCACGTGGGTTGGGCTGATCCCGCCATGAACAACACGAGCGTGGCCAGCTTCAGCAATTCTCTTGGCGTCACGACGAATAGTCATGTCAGAGACACCGAACTCCTCGGCAAGGTCGACGGTTGCAATGAAACCGTGTTGCTGCAACTGATCGACGATAGCTCGCTGTCTCACGCTCAACTCGGCGGATTGACTCATGGTGACACTTCCCCAGTCTGCCCCGGCGCACGCGAGAGCATACTCACCGAGCCACGAGCTCTGTGTGGAGTTCGACGGGGTGGCCTTGCACGGCAGACAACTCGGCTGCGAGCCCCATGCGAATGGATTGGATGCCGTCTCGCAGTGTGACTTGGACGGGGCCCTTGCCGAGAACGACGTCGCGAAACCCGATGTGCTCATAGTAGGTCGACCCAAAGTGTGCGCCTGCGGCCAGGATCTCAGGGTCAACGTCGACCGCGTGCCGCGTCGGCCCCTGCGGCGAGCGCGGGCTGAACTCCACGAACGCTTCGCGAACCGTTCCGTCGGCGGGCCAGTGGTTGCTATCGACCGGGATGAAACATTCGATCTTCGCTTCGGAGCCAACCACGGAGATGTGTTCCTGATAGAAGGAGCCCTCGGCAAACATGCAGAGGTTGAGGAGTGCGCGCGAGCCACCCGCGAAATCTACAACCACTAGAGCGTTATCCAGGATGTCCGGAACCCTCCCCGCGTAGCTTTCGTCGAGGTGATTAACGCTCTGACCACCGCTCGCGTATACCCGTACCGGCTCGTCGTTCAGGATCAAACGCATCAGGTCGAAGAAATGGCAACACTTTTCCACGAGTGTTCCCCCAGTTCTTTCGTTGAATCGATTCCACGAGTCGACCTTGTCAAGAAAGGGGAAACGGTGCTCGGTGATTGACAACATCGCTGGCTTGCCGAGTCGCCCCTCATGCGTGGCCTTTATCAATTCCGCGACCGGCGGCATGTAGCGATATTCCATCGCGACCCAGATAGGTGCGCCGTACGCTTCAGCGGCTTTTTCAAGTGCCTCGGCATCGGCTAGCGACGTGCAGATCGGCTTTTCCACGAGAATGGGCAGTGCTCGACCGGACTGCATGATGTCATGCAGGATACGCGCGTGGGTGTCATTGGGACTAGCGATTACTACAGCGTCGATGTCAGCGTCGTTGAGCAAGTCGAGGTGTGAGCTAAATTTCTGGCACTCGTACCCAACCTCTCGCTCGGTTGCCGCGAGGGACTCTTCGGAGGGATCGGCCAAGGCGACAACAACGCTGCCGGGCACTAACGCCAAGTTACGTACATGTTCGCGCGCCATAAGGCCTGCACCGATAATTCCGTAACGCACGGTGACTGGGTTGCTGGGTTTCGACATGGGTATCTCTCGCTCCGCTTCGCTCAGCACTAAGGTTCGCGAACGCGTTAACGTCAACGCAAACGGTAGTGATGGTTCTTGAACAAATTATGTTGATTACTTAACATCCAGTGTGTAGCATACGACATGTTCGCAACTTTCAGTCAAGAAAACAATCGGCCTGAAATACGAAGAAGTACATCCAGATGCGCGTTCGAAACGCGCGTCATCCGGTGCAGTTCGGACGCGAGCAATCACTTCCAACGCATACTCAATGAGGAGATACAGATGAGCTACGAACTCTCGCGTCGTCAAGTACTTGGCGTCTTTGGCGCAGTGGGCGCCACCTTCGCGCTCGCGTCGTGCGCAGGGCCAGGATCCACAGGCGGCGCCATCACCGCCACAGGCCCCAGCGCACCGCTAACAGGAACGCCCAGCGGCAAAGTTTCATTCGCGCACTGGCGCGCCGAAGATAAGGATGTCTTCGACGAGCTCGGCAAGCGATGGGCTGCAGAAATTGCCGACGTATCTTTCACTCAAGACATCACGACCTCGAATGACTACAACGCTCAAGGGCTCCAGAAGATCAGAGGCTCCAATGTTGGCGACGCCTTCGCATCCTTCCGAGGCGCACAGTTTGCCAGCATGGCCGACGCAGGGATTTATACGGATCTCAGCGCAACAGCCGCCGCAGCCGCTTTCGTACCTTCGCTGCTGACTGCAGGAACACTCAACAAGCAAACTTTGGGACTTCCCTACCAAGTTGTATTCCCCATGCCCGTGAGCAATCTCGACGCCTTTGACAAAGCAAATGCAGAATCAGCCCCGAAGGACTGGGATAGCTTCCTCGGATCCTGCGAGGCGCTCAAGACCGGCGGCTATGTTCCGATGGCGTGGCCAGGTGGTGACGTCGGCAACGCCGGCCAGCTATTCAACTGCATGGTGGCCAACAATGCCCCCGCCGAGGACGCGTGCGCCCAGATTGAGATCGGCACACTCAAGGTCACGGATGACTGGTTCATTGCGATGCTTAAGCAGTATCAAGAACTCGTGCCATACATGCAGGACAACGCTCAAGGAACCGCCGTCGAGGCCGTACAGAACATGTTCGTTCAACAGCAAGCCGCGATGCTCGTGACCGGCTCGTACCACATCTCGGCAATCCGGGCTCTCGGCGCAAAGTTCCCCGTCGACCTCATCTTCCCCTCTACCAACGCTTCGGGAAAGACCGCCAACTATGAGGGTGTCTACAACGCAACCTTTATCCTCGGCGTCAACGCTGCAAGCGAGGTTCAGCCCGCTGCCTACAGCTGGATTGAGTTCCTCTCTCGTCCCGAGAACGCGGCCTACTACGCAGACAACACCGCACAACACGTCGCGGTTGCGGGAGTCGAATACTCCGACCCAGACCTCGTGAAGCTCAGCCCATGGCTGGACAAGAGAACCATGCTGGCCGCACGGTTCCAGTTCGAGAACCTCGACGTGCGCAACGCAGTCGAAGCGACAGCCATCGCAGTAGTAGGCGGGGCATCCCCTGAAGAAGCTGCAGAGAGCGCACAGCTGATCGTGGACCAAAACCTACGATGACAAAAACTCTCAACGACGACGGGGCGCCAGCAGAGCGAACTCTGCTCGCCCCGTCGAAGAAATCGCGACCGCCGAAGAAAAAGGCAGGCCGTAAATCGCCGATGCGGGTGCATCCCGCACTCTGGTTGTTTCCGATGCCCGCCGTGATCCTCCTAGTGATTTTCATGGCGATGCCCACGCTCCAGGCATTTCATTACGCCATCACGGACTGGAATGGTTACTCCGCCACGTTCAACTACGTCGGAGTAGACAATTTCGTCCGGGCCTTCACCGGCGACATTCTGTTCATGAACGCTGTCACCAACAACGTGAAGTACATGCTCGTTGTCGTGATTGTGCAGACCATCGTTTCACTAGTGCTATCGCTTATGCTCGTTCGCAACACGCGAGGTGGGATTGTGCTTCGCGCACTGTTCTTTTTCCCCACCATCCTCTCGTCGGTGTCGGTGGCATTCATCTGGCGGTTCATTTATGACCCGAATTTCGGGCTGCTGAATTCGTTCCTCGGCGCAATTGGGTTAGAACAGTTCCAAGGTGCTTATCTTGGCGATCCAGCTCAAGCGATCTACTGGGTTGCGCTTGTGCAGATCTGGGCACACTCGGGCCAAATGATGGTGGTTTTTGTGGCCGGACTACAGGCCATTCCCGCCGAACTTTACGAAGCGGCTGAATTGGACGGCGCCAACAGACGTCAACGATTCACCACCATCACCTGGCCATTGTTGGCACCGGCGACGGCCATTGTGGTGGCCTACACGACCATCCAATCGTTCAAGGCGTTCGACCTGATTTTGGGAATTGCGGGCAATCCGCCCAAGTCATCCGTAGACATCATTTCGACCCGGATCTACACGACTTTCGCAAATACTGATTTCGGCTATGCCGCTGCGCAGTCTGTGATCTTCATGCTCTTGATCGTTCTGATTACCGTCCTCCAACGACGTGTTCTTCGACTGACACAGAAACAGGAATAGCATGCTTGCCAAACTCGGCCGCAGAGGGATCCTGGCGGTGTACGCGATCATCGTTCTCGTACCCCTCACGATCGTCATCTTTGGGTCATTCAAGTCCACTGCTGAACTCTTCAACGATCCGTTCATGCTTCCCAGTTCGTTCGCTCCGACGAACTATCAAGAAGTACTCACCGGCGGTGATCTCGGGAACGCATTTCTCAACAGCACCATCGTGGCCCTGATCTCCGTGCCCGCAACACTCTTCATCGCCAGCCTTGCCGCCTACGCCCTGTCGCGCATCCAAGGGTTTCTCTCGTGGCTGATCTTCGGTTTCTTGGTGCTTGGCATGGCAATCCCCGCGCAGACGAACATGATTGCGTTGTACGTACTCTTCGGGCAGTTAGGCCTTCTGAACAGTCTGGCGGGCCTCATTCTCGCCAACATTGTTGGCACGATGCCCATTGCTGTATTCATTTTGACGGGATTCATGAAGACCATTCCCCAGCAACTCTTCGAAGCATCATCAATCGACGGAACAGGGCCCTGGCGCACCTATCGCTCCATCGTGATTCCCCTCTCGGCACCATCACTGGCCGCAGCCGGAATCTTCCTCTCCGTGATTCATTGGAACGAATTGCTCTACCCGCTGCTATTCATCCAATCGCCAAACATGAGAACGCTGCCACTAGCTCTGCTCAGTTTTCAGGGTGAATACCAGACGAACTATCCGGCCCTCTTCGCGTCGGTCATGCTCGCCTCCGCGCCAATCGTCATCGCCTACGTATTCCTGCAGCGCTACTTCGTCGCCGGAATCACGGCGGGAGCGACCAAGGGGTAACCAACCCGCACTGGCGTACGCTCCGGCATCCGCCCCTGTTTTCCGCACACAACACCCACCCATCTGGTGAAGTTCGAGCTAATTCCTTGGCTGGAAACCACGCAGAGGTGAAAGGAACACTGATCAATGTCGCAGTGGATAGGAACCCCAGCCCACAATCGTTGGCTCGAGGTCGAACTCGATCGCATTCTTGAATTCGGGCGCAAAGCAAAGAAACCCAACGGGTTTGGCTGGCTTGGACCCCAGGGCGAGACGATTGACGACAACGGAACCCACCTGTGGATCACCGCTCGCATGGTTCATGTGTACTCAGTCGCATCGCTCATGGGACGCCCCGGTGCTCGCACCCTCGCCGCGCACGGTGTTGATCAACTCCTCACGGGCGTGGCCCGCGATACCCGCAATGGCGGCTGGTTTGCGGTCGTCGCGAACTCCGGCGATGACGTGATTGATCGCCGCAAGGAAGCGTATGCGCACGCGTTTGTGGCCCTCGGTGCAGCATCTGCCGCTGCCGCCGGCATCCCGGGAGCTGACGAACTCTTGGCGCTCGCCATCGATATCATCGAGAAGTACTTCTGGTCTGATGACGAGGGACGATGCCGCGACAACTGGGATGAAGGCTTCACCGTGTGTGAGGACTATCGCGGTGGCAACATGAACATGCACTCCGTCGAGGCATTCCTCGTGCTTCATGATGTAACGGGCGACAGCGTCTGGATTGACCGCGCGCTCTCGATCGCATCCTTTGTCATCCACGACATTGCCAAGAACAACAACTACCGGGTCAACGAACACTTCGACAGCGATTGGGTGCCTCTCCCCGAGTACAACCGCGATGAGCCCGGCGATCGTTTCCGCGCTTTCGGCGGCACCCCTGGGCACTGGGTTGAGTGGTCGCGCCTGCTGCTTCAGTTGCGCGCGAGCTTGGAGACAATGGGGCGTCCCGCGCCAGAATGGCTGGTCGAGGACGCCGTCGGCATGTTCGAAGCGGCCGTGAACGATGCGTGGTCAACGGATGGCGCGCCCGGGTTCCTCTACTCGGTCGACTGGACTGGTGCTCCGGTGATTCGCTCGCGGGTTCGCTGGGTAGTCGTTGAAGCCATCGGCGGCGCCTACGCGCTGTTCCGTGCCACCGGCGAGAAGAGATATTCCGATATCTACAACGAGTTTTGGGACTACTGCCGCGACTATCTGATCGACTACGAAACTGGTTCGTGGTGGCAAGAACTCGACGAGAACAACGTCGTCACGAGCTTGGTATGGAGCGGCAAGCAAGACATTTACCATCTGCTTCACTGCCTGGTGGTTCCGCGCCTTCCCCTCACCCCGGGAATGGCGCCGGCCTTGAGTCGCGGTCTTCTTGATGCCTAAGAGTTCTTGCGGCGCACAGCGGCAAGAACCTCCCCAGCGCACGAGGAGAGTGTCGTGATTGCTCAGGACGAGGCGATGACAATCTCAGTCTGTGCCGCCTCGGCCGCACGCCTCACGTCTGCCGGCGGCTCAGCGTCGGTGATGATGACATCTATGTCGTCGTATGTCGCGAGCCTGATGGGAGACGACATCGCGAATTTGCTGGCGTCGCATAAGAGGATGACGGTGTCGGCTGAATCCATAAGCGCGCGTTTGGTCGGTCGTTCAGAATCAGTCTCGACGTACAGTCCGCGAGCGTCCGCCGCTGCGACTCCGAGGAAAAAGGTCGTCGCCCGCAGCTGTTCAGCACCAGAAACTGCGAGGGAGCCCACCATCGCTTGGCTCTCGGGGATCACCGCGCCGCCAAGCACCACGACGCTCTGTTGCGGCCGCCCGAGATACAGCTGCACTACGGGAATTGAGTTCGTCACGATTGAGCGGGGCGAGGCATCGTGCAAGCGCTCGGCTAATACGAAGGTCGTTGTTCCGGAGTCGATCGCGACGGTGTCTCCGTCGCTGACGTATCGGCGGGCGGTCTCGGCGATCGCCCGTTTGGCGACGCTTTCTGTTCCCGCTCGATTGACGAAGTCTGGGGTGCGAAGTGTGCCGTGCGTGAGCGCCGCTCCGCCGTGCACCAGACGAATGAGGTCTCGCTGCGCGAGAGTGCGCAAATCACGCCTCACTGTCATTTCTGACACGTCAAGGTGTGCTGCGAGGTCCCGAACCGAAACGAATCCCCGTGTCTGAAGCATCGCAACAATTCGTTCGTTGCGGGGGGCGGCAGGCTCTGCCGCTTCAGTCTCGTCGCGTTGCGCCATTGCTCTCCTCAAAGCTCCTCACAAGTTAACCAGACAAAAACGAGGAACCCGGAACAACTCATGTTCTTAAATCAACAATAGATGGTAATATTCACACATCTCCCATCTCGAGCTGAAAGGCAATGATGCCCCTGCCCGTTCTTTTTGTCGGCGCCGCGACCTACGACGCGATCGCCGTGGTCGACCGCACGCCTGCCTCCGACGAGCGCGTCATCGCCAGCACCATCCGTTACGGAGGTGGCGGTCCCGCCGCTACCGCTGCCGTTGCCGCGAAGCGCCTTGGGCTCGATGTCGAGCTCATCGCCGCCATCGGTCTCGATCAGGTTGGCGACTACATCCGCTCCGGACTCGAAGAAGAAGGCATCTCCGCCGAACTCTTACAAGTAGAGACTGATCGCGCCTCCCAGGCGAGCGTCATCATCTGCAGCGATGCGGATGCGACCCGAAGCATCGCGACCCGCGAAGTCGCTCCCCTGCACCTCAGCGCAGAAAACCGCGAACGCCTCCTGGCCGCCGAGTGGGTCCACGTGGATCACCTCGGCTGGCCCGCCGTAGCCGAAGCACTCGCCCACGTACCGAGGGAACAGCATCCGAGAATCAGCGTCGACGCGGGCAACCCGCTCGTTGGCCCTTCCGCTCGCCTCTGCAAAGTAGAAGACGTCGATCTCTATGTGCCGCCCCTCGAAAAGCTCATCGAGCTCTACGGCAACGGCACCCACGAAGAAATTCTGCGCGGCACTCCCAGCCTCAGCGTTGTCGCAACGCTCGGCTCAGAGGGCAGTATCGGGCGAGATTCTGCTGACAACTTCTACTCTGCTCCTGGCTTCGCGGTCGACGACTTCGGAAGCACTCTCGGTGCCGGCGACGTCTTCCACGGCGCCCTCACCGCGGCGATTACGCAAGGAACGCCCATGGCTGACGCCCTGATCTACGCGAACGCCGTCGCTGCGCTGTCCTGCCGCGGCGTCGACGGCCGCTCTGCCATCCCTAACCACAACGAAACCATCGCTTTCCTTCGAAAGGCACAGAAATGACGAGCTCCACCTCACCGACCGACCCCACGCAACCGCTGCGACGCGAGTCAGGCGCCTTTGCGATGCTCGCCGTCGACCAACGCGAAGCTCTGCGCCTCATGTTTGCTGGTGACGTGGCCGCCAACTCCGACGGATCGGTGCCTGCAGAGGTGCTCGCGGCCGTGCCCGACAGCACCCTCACCGACTTCAAGCTCAAGGCCACAAAGATTCTCAGCCCCTACGCCTCCGCTGTACTGATGGACCGCCAGTTCGTCTGGGACGCCGCCATGGAGCAGGGTGTCGTCGCGGCTGGCTGCGCGCCCATCATCGCCGCCGACCAGTTCGTGCCCGGCAATGGTGAAGTCGTTACCGCCCAGATTATTGATGAGGGCGTCGACTTTGTTGCCGCCAAGGCTCAAGGCGCTGTCGCTGCCAAGTTGCTCGTGATTTACCGCGAAGATGAATCGGCGCAGGAACGCGTCGACATGGTCGTCGACTTCATCGGCCGCTGCACAGCTGCAAACCTCATCAGCATCATCGAGCCGGTCTGCAAGGCTCCTCGCCACGGTGGCGAATGGGACTGGAACGCCGGCGTTCACGCCGCCGCCCACGAACTGGGCAGCCTCGGAGCAGATCTGTACAAGGCCGAGGTTCCACTGAAGGGCCTGGGAACTGATGCTGAACTGCTCGAAGAGTGCATCCGTCTCGGTAACGCAATCGCCTCACCCTGGGTCGTGCTCTCCAGCGGCGTTGCCGCAGACGACTTTCCGCGTGCAGTAGAAATCGCGTGTCAGGGCGGGGCATCAGGCTTCCTCGCTGGCCGAGCTGTCTGGCGTGCCTGCGTCGATGCCCCCGACGTTGTGGCTTCACTCGAGGCCGACGCGGTGCCGCGACTGCAGCGGCTGGTCGAGATCGTGGACCGCGTCGTCGGAAACCGCTGACGCTCACGCGCCCTCGATCCACTACTCAAGGAGACAAATTCATGGCCCTGAATCCGACCATTCTCATCAACGGAATTTGGCAGACACGCGACGCCCAAAAAGAGGTCTTCGATCCCTCAAACGGCGAGCTTGTAGGACGCGTCGATTACCCCGAGCCTGACACGGCCGCCAGCGACGCGATCGCCGCCGCCGACGCCGCCCATGCCGCCTTTCCCTCGTGGGCAGCAACACCCGCGCGCGCTCGAGGCGAGATTTTGCTGCGGGCCGCGGGCCTCATCCGGGAACGTGCAGACGAACTAGCGCTGCTGCTTGCCCGCGAGGCAGGCAAGCGCCTACCCGAAGCAGCCGGTGAGATCGCGTTCTCTGCCGAATACTTTCAGTGGTTCGGCGAAGAAGCCCGGCGCCTGAGTGGCGAATACCCCGCCCACGAGTTGTCGCACCGACGTCACCTTGTTCTGCGCCGACCGGTCGGTGTCGTCGCCTCCCTGTCGCCCTGGAACTTTCCGTGCTCGATCCAAGCACGAAAGCTCGCGCCAGCACTGGCCGCTGGCTGCACTGTGGTGATTCGCGTCTCTGAGAAAGCTCCACTGGCCGTGACCGAACTCATTCGTTGCATCACGGATGCCGGAGTGCCGGCTGGTGTAGTCAACCTCGTTCACGGCCCCGCTCGTGTCACGACATCCGCCATCTTGGATCACCCGCACGTTCGCGCGGTCAGCTTCACCGGATCCACCGAAGTGGGTCGAGACATTATGGTTCAGGCCAGCCGTCGCATTATTCGACCACTGCTGGAGCTGGGCGGCGACGCAGCCTTCATCGTGATGGATGACGCTGACATCGACAAAGCCGTTTCTGGCGCCATGCTTGGACGCTTTCGCAATACCGGCCAATCGTGTGTGGCCGCGAATCGCTTCTACGTTCATTCCGCGGTGTACGAAGAGTTCGTGAGCAAGTTTGTCGCTGCTGTTGATGCGCTCAGCGTCGGAGCAACGACCGGAGACGACGTTGCCGATCTCGGCCCGGTGATCGACAACGACCGCAAGGTTGCCGTCGAGAGCCTCATCGCCGACGCGGTGTCGCGGGGTGGCAAAGTCGTCACAGCGAGCCGTGATCTGCCCGAAGCAGGGTCGTGGGTTGCTCCTACGCTGCTCGTCGACGTGCCAGACGACGCTCTCATGGCGACGAGTGAAATCTTCGGCCCGGCGGCCGCGATCTTCCGTTTTGACTCGGTGGATGATGTCGTCGAACGCGCCAACGCAACGGAGATGGGCCTCGCTGGCTACGTCTACTCTGCGGGCCTGACGACCTGCTTGACGCTGGCAGAACGACTGGATGTCGGAATTATCGGCATCAACGAAGCATTGCCCTCCGTAGTGTTCGCCCCGATGGGCGGCGTGAAACAATCCGGCCTCGGTCGCGAAGGGTCCCACGCCGGCATCGAAGAGTTCACCGAAACTACGTATGCGTCGATCACGCTATAACGACGAAGCGTAATGATGAGCGCTCTGACGATTGCCCTCGCGGTACTGGTCGGAGCGCTCACCCAACGTCTCACTGGCGTGGGGTTCGCTCTCGTAGCATCCCCGCTGCTTCTTCTCGCTCTGGGCCCCGTTCAGGGAGTAGTACTGACAAATATCTTCGGGGTGGCGACCGCGCTCAGTGTCTTCGTATTCCACGTACGAGATATTGAGTATCGCCGCGTGCTGCCCCTTCTTGGCGCCGCGGCGATCGCGGTCATCCCCGGGGCCCTCTTGGCGCGTTCGCTGCCATCCCACGTTCTCGAGATCGGGGCAGGATCACTGGTGATTCTCGCGCTCGCCTTGAGCGTGCTGGCCAAGCGAGTGCCGCACGTGCGCGCCTGGCCGGGACAAGTGGTCGCCGGAGCGCTCTCTGGCTTCATGAACGTGATCGCCGGAGTCGGTGGGCCCGCGATCACGGCGTATGCGGTCGCCTCCGAGTGGGAGCACCGTCGGTTTGCGATCAGTGTTCAGTTCTACTTCGCCACACTCGGCTCTCTTTCCTTGATTGCGCGAGGCACTGCCCCCGCACTGTCATCCATTGAATGGATCGCTGCGATCACGGCCCTTGTCGCCGGGCTGTTAGGCGGTCAGCTGCTGACCCGTTGGGTGCCGACACGCGCAGCCAGAGTCTTCTGCCTAGTCCTCGCCTCACTTGGCGGGGTAGCAGTAATTGCTCGCGGAATCTTTGACGCCAGCTAGACAACCTCGGACGAGGGGTGGGCCGTCAGACCGCCGAGCAGCTGCGCTGACGAGCTCCTCGATACGGCATCGTTCCACTCCGCAATCAATGACATATGCTTAGGAAAACTAGGGGCAAGAGGGGTGTGTCTGTATGGTCGTCAACACAATCAAGGTTTCCGCTGTTCTCGTGGCAATCACTTTTGCACTGTGCGGTTGCGGCACTACGTCGTCAAGCTCATCACCGACCACCACTCCGACATCCACTCCCCCCTCAACGTCGGCCAGTGCGACCCCACAACCCAGCGCCTCGACTCCTCCTGCGGAAGAAACCGTCGCAGGCTGGACGAACCAACAGCTTTATGACGCCTGCGTGTCGCTGCGGTCCGACATGGTTGACGGCGGGGAAGCCACCGAAGCGTCATTCACACCCGGGCCACTTTCTGGCCTCATCGTTCATCTTCAAACTAATGGCGCGCTAGAGGTCGTTGTCAATGGCACTTCTGAATCGAGCGCGGGCGAAACATTCGTGTCGTCTTTCGTCTGCGAGATCTCCGGAACACCCGAGTCGCCCGTGGTTTCGGAGTACGCAGGGCCGTGAGCCCGGCATTCGGTCGAGGGACGTCATAGTCGTCCGGTGCGAGGGACAACGAGACAGCCCTGGCCATCGCCACTCACATCAGCGGTGCGGCAGCTCCGCCGCGAGCTGGAAATTGTAAAGCTGGGTGGCACCATCGATGCCGTATCTCTTCTCAACCAGCGCCAACTTATCCCCGGCATAAAACAAGAACACCGCGATCGGCACACAGACGATCAATAACCACCCGAAGACGAAGTCCTGGGCGATGCTGTCGAATTCATGCAACACGATTCGAACGGCGAGTGAGCCAATGCCATAGAGAATCACTCCGAGGAGGCCAGGGGCCACAATTCCCAGCAGCGCTTTCAGCCGAAGCCCGCGCTCAGCAGGAAATGCTTTCACTGCCGCATTGGCGAAAACCACCTGCAGGACCGCAGATACATTGGTACTCACAAGACCGACAATCACCGGTATCCGTGCCTCGAGAGCCGTCCCGAAGAGTCCAGAAAACACGACATACCCGATCAGGCCCAATACGGCGACTCCGAGCAAGGCCCAAGACAGGGGCGCGGCAAGATCGAGTATTCGCTTGACGTTCAGAAGATTCGGATCAGTATTCACGCGCGTTCCCCAATATTCGACAATCGGTATGTCTCGATTTTCAATCCCACCATCAGACCACTATTTGACAAGCGCTGGCCAAGGATCTGCGAGGTTATCGCTAACGTCAACAGCAAGCCGTTTGGCGTCCTCCGCGAATTTCTCAAGGTTCTCGAGCTCAGTAGCAAACAGGTCAACCACGCTAGTGACGGCGCTAGCAGCCGAGAGGATCAACCCGGCCACTCCTAGCAGTGTCACTGGCGGCACCAGTGCGACCGCGGTCACCACGACGCCTGCCAAGGAAATCAGGAAGGCGACAAAACCTTTGACGATATCTCCCCAGAAATCTTCGATTGCACCCGCGTGATTTTCGAGCGCGCGGCCCATGGTTTTTGCGCTCTCCTTCACCTTTGCGATCGCTTCATCTTGATCGACTGTTGCTTGCACATACAAACCCGCGGCCGGGCCGTTCCAGGTCGTGTCTGCTTGCAGGTCAGCGGCCTTGATGAGTTTTGCGGACTGTTCCAAAAGCTCGACTGTCGACACGCTCCATGCATCGGCGAGTCCACGCAGCGCCCCCGGATCTCCGAAGCCATATCCGAAAACCTCCGCGCATCGGTCGAAGAACATCTGCGCGAGGGCGCAGAAACTGTTCCACTTCGCGTAGATCTCTCCCAGCATGTCTTGAAGAAAAGACGGCACGAACTGCAGCGCGGAATTCACAGCTCCTGTCAGTTTGGCGATCTCCTCCGAGCACCTGTCAAGTGTCTGGACTGCCTGAAACGCTTGTCCGGTCATACTGTGTCCTTTAGTTTCCGTCGATTTCAGCCAAGAGCGCTCTGACCTCGTCTACAACAGACTCATCGGCCTCGATATATGATCGGGCCGCGCTGCGGAGCAGTTTCGAAACGTCGTCGCTTTGAGTAGCACCATCAAGGAGTAGAGCGGACACCGTATTCAAATATCCGCGATAGATTTGCGCCAACGGGTATCCCGCCATCATGAACGCGGAATCAGGCAAATCTCGACTAGCGGATGCCTGCGCGAGAGCAGCCAACTTCAGCGAAGATTCATACCACTTCGAAGAATCCGATCCGAGGTCTTCAATATCTATCTCAACTTCGATACTCATGCTGCCCGTAGTGTGTTTTTTCGCGGCTCCATCATTCGCCTGACCTACTCTGATTGCGCCAGTAGAGGGACTCGAAGGGCCTGCTGCCCAATCGACACAGCAGCCATCACATCACTTGCAAGGTCGCGCCCTTCACGGTGTTGCACCGCGGTCTCATCGAACGCGATTTGGTTAACCGAGCCGTCTGGCGCGAGCAGCACAGTTGCAAGCTCAGCAGGCCCGCGATGATTGATGCGCTTGCGCGCCGCTGAACGAGCGCGTTCAACGAGAAGATCTAGCGCGTCGGAAAACACTGCTTCATCAGCGGCTCTGTTTTCATCAACAAATCTCTGGACAACGTTCGCATCAGCGTGCGGATTTGGCAAAGTTAACTCGGCGATTTCAGTAGTTTCCAAACTCGCCCCGCCCCCATCAAATCGCGCCGTCGTCGCGTCGCTCAACGCCTCACCTGCACTCGCAGCGATACCGGAGGCACCCACACGCCTTTCCCAGTCGTCCGCAATCTCGATCAGAAACCGGTCGCCCTCGAGCACTATGGTGACTGCACCCCGTTTGTCAGAACCGACAGCACGTGGAGCTCCTGCGCGAGCGCTCGCGCGGAGGCCCCCTTCAAGTTCGTTTAGCCGAGCGAGGCTCAGCCGTAGGCTTTCATCAATCATTGTGATCACTCCGCGTAGGGTTTGCGTCAGCTTTTATGCAAACGCCTGCTCGATTAGGTCCTCGGTTGACTCATACTTCTCGACCGCGAAGTCACAGACAGCGGAGGCCGCCGCAATCAAGCGTTCCAACTCACGCATTGACGTCATCCAATCTGCCTGAGCTTTCTCGAATGCCAGTTGCGCTTCGCCGCTCCACGTGCCAGCGAGTTTGGTCAACTCAAGCTCTAGTCTCATCAAGTCACTCTCGATGCCTCGTGCCGCGAGCTCGATGCTGCCCCCTAGCTCACCAATCTTGTCAGTATCGTAAATAAAGTGAGTCATTTTTCTCCCAAGCAGCAGCCTAGCGTGAGGCCGCCGCACCGCCAATAAGGATGGCGATTTGTGAGTCCCGGCCTATTGATCCGTAATCGAAAACCGTTCCCGCTGAGTTATGCGGAAGTGCCCGAATTCCCGCGAAAAACTGGTGACTGGGCGCGACAGCGATGACTTGCGCTGACCACGATGATCTCCAAGTGTGGGTGAAATGTGGGCACGCCCAGACTTCAGATCGCCCTCACCCAGTGCCCCTAGTCGCGCCCTCCAAACGCGCGAAGCGCCCACGATAATCCGTGCCTAATTGCGGCGGTCTTCCACTCTTCTCCTAGAAAAGCGTCGGCTCAGACTCTGGGGCACTCTCGGGTTTCATCAAGAGCTGAAAGAACTTTGAGTTGATAAAGATGCGCTCGCGCCCGGCTTTTACATCGACGAGTATGCCCTCTCGGACCAGTGCATTTAGCCAGTTGGTTGCTGTGGGTCTAGAAACACGGCAGCGTGAAACCACATTTGTGATGCGACAGTAGGGCTGCTCAAAGAGGACAGCCAAGAGATCCGCATTGGCTGCGGGAGTAACCTCCCTTATGGTGCTGAGTGTCTCATCTTGCAAGTCTTGAATTCGGTCAATCTTCGATACCGTGCTCAATGCTGTGAGACGGATCCCTTCAAGAACGAAGAGTATCCATTCTTCCCAGTTGCCGTCTCTCGTCACTTCAAGCAGCAATCGGTAGTATTTATCTTTGTTTTCGATGATGTACCGGGAGAGATAAAGAATTGGCTGGTCGATTAACCCGGCGCTCATCAGCATCAGAACGTTGAGTATTCGACCGGTTCTGCCATTGCCGTTCTCGAAGGGATGAATGGCTTCGAATTGGTAGTGAGCAATTGCCATCACCACTAATGGATCTAAGCCGCGTGACTCATGAAGAAAGCTCTCCCAATCGCCAAGCTTGTCGCGTATTACAGTTTCACCGGACGGCGGAGTGTAGATGGCAGCCCCTGTTGCCGGGTTACCGATATAAGTTCCCGGCAGCCATCGAACGTCCATCTCGCGGCCGTTGACAATCGTGCACACCTGGACCGCGGTCGTAGACGATAGAGGTCTCGACTCGATTAACTGAATTCCGGCAAAGAGAGCTGTTCGGTACTTGAGGGTCTCTTTTGTGGCGGGGTTGGTCGCCGCCGACTCATCCTGAGCGAATCTGAAGATGTCGTCGGTGGTTGTAACAATGTTCTCTATCTCAGTACTCGCCTGCGCTTCGAGTAGAGGGATCGAGTTGATCAACACGGTCGGGTTAGTCATCCGCCGCGCAGCTTGGTCCAGAGTAGCCAAAGCCGTTCGGGCTTCAATCGCTGCTTTTAGCACTCGCTTCGTTTCTATCTCGACGTTTGGTGGCAGCTCGGGAAGCTCGTTGTGGGGGTGCGCAGGTCGCCAAGTCGTTTGTAATGCGTAGCAACATGTGCGCATGACATGCAAAAAAAGGGCCCAAATTTTTACACGTCGAGTCGATCTGTAAAAATTGCTTCAATAGACTCCGTTACACGGAAGTCAGAACCAGAACGCTCCTAACCTCTGGAAGTAACAAGCATGCGACGCGAACACCGAAGAATTCGGTCTGCCACGGCGTGAACACTTGCTGCACTCTCTCGCCCCAAACCCCAACGGTGTAGAAAACGAGGGCCAGGATTAGCGCAGGCAGCAGCGGGCCCCATAATGCGCGATTTACGGCCGGCAATCGAAAGTGGTTCGGGTCACTCAGCCGTCGGCCGCAACCCGCTCGACCTCATCGAAGTGCTCCACGACCGGGAACGGTTCGTAAAACTCATGTAGCAGTGCTCGCCACTGCTGGTACTCGAGTGAACCCCTAAAGCCGATTTCGTGGTCGTCAACGGTGTCCCACCGCACGAGCAGCAGATACGTTTCGGGATGCTCGACCCCGCGTGAGAGCGTCAGCCCACGGAATCCCGGCATCGCCGCAATGATGCTCTTCGCTTGGGCGAAAGCCGCTTCGAACTCCGCCTCACGGCCGGGCTTGACCGGAAGAAGCGCGTGCTCGAGAACGCGACCTTGCTCAGTGGATGCCATGGAGTCACTCTAACGACGCTGCAACAGGAACAACACACAATTAGCGGGGCAATAACGCCGATTCATGTTGGGAGTCGTAGAGCTGCACGGCACCGTCGACGCCATATTTTTTCTCGACTACCGACATCTTTCGGCCCGCATCAAACAAGAAGCCAGTGAGCGGCGCGCACACGAGCACGACGAGCACGAAGAGAACGTCAGAACCGAAGGCGTCTCGGACGCCTGCGATGACTTGCACCCCGAGCGAGCTGATGGCGGCCACAATAAAGGCGAGCACACCGGGGGCGGCAATTCCCAGCAATGCTTTCAGCCTCAACCTGCGCTCAGCAGGAAACGCCTTCGGTGCCGCATTCGCGAAAATCACCTGCAAGATGGCAGAAATGGTGACGCCGATAAATCCAATAATGATCGGTACCCGTGCGGCGAAGGCTGTTCCGGTTAACCCCGAAATGACGACATACCCGAGTAACCCCAGCACCGCGACTCCGAGCAAGACCCACGACAGAATCGCGGCAAGATCGAGCACTCGCTTGACGTTCAGAAGATTCAGATCAGTATTCACGCGCGTTACCTAGCTCTCTCCGTGTGTAGCTCGTCACACCGCAAATCGGGCCGAGGAAGCACTTGAGGATATCTTCTCAGAAGTTAACGACGAAAGCCCCACACGAATGTGGGCTTTCAGCTGGTGCGCCCGGAGGGATTTGAACCCCCGGCCTATTGATCCGTAGTCGAAAACCATTCCCGCAGAACTATGCGGAAGTCGCGAAAATCGCTGCAGAACATTGATGACTGGGTGCGACCCCGATGTCACGAGTTGACCACGATGCTCTCCGAGTGTGGGTGAAATGTGGGCACGGCTAATCTGATTATTGCTCGGCAAAGTGCTCTGCCTCCAGCAGATCGGTGAAATCAGGGAATGAGAACGTGCAGCCTTAGACCCACGTCTTCGAAGTTGGCTGCCACGTTGCCGCAGGATCGACTGCGTTCAGGAAAATTGGGTCGAGGAATGTCGACATCTAGTGAGTTGCTTATCGAGGATGGCCAAGACAATGTCTTCCACGACGGACTTCCTCAACACACAGCAGGGGCTACACACGAGCTAAATACTCCGCTGGCTTCGACGAAGCGAGCAAACTTTGAGCTCAGATTCGTGACTTTTCAAATGAAGCCCCCTCGCCCTAGCGTGGCGAGAACTTCGACGCCGACGAATTCCTCTCCGGCGAAAACACTCTCTACCTGATCGGCTCCAGCGGCGGATCAGGCTCGATGGGCGGCTTCCTCGGCGCCCTCCTAGACGACGTGGTGGAAACCGCACGCCGCAAAGCACTAGCAACACCCGGCTCACGGCTCGACCTGCCACTGGGGCTGATCCTCGACGAGATCGCAAATATGTTCGCATGGCCAGCGCTGCCACGGGTCATGGCTGACGGTGGCGGCCGCGGAATCTGCACAATGGTCGTCTTGCAAGCACTCTCACAAGCCGAGACTGCCTGGTCGAAGGCAGAAGCAGACGCCATCTGTTCTGCAGCAACAGCGAGAATCCTGCTCGGAGGCGCTTCAGATATGGGGCACCTGGGCGATATCGAAGCGATGCTCGGAACGCGACAGCTGAAGCGTCCCTCCTACAGCTACAACCAGCAGGGAGCCTCAACCAGCAACCAACTCGAACGGGTTCCGCTAATGACCGTTGACGAGATCCGTCGCATGCCGCAGTCGATGGGATTGTTGGCCTACCGAAACCGTCGTGGCGCTCTCCTCGATCTGCGCGGATGGACCGACCGGGCAGACAGCAAGAGCATCTCGACGGGCAAGCGCACAACCGAAGCAGAACAGCAGGAACAGTTCCGCACGCAGTTCGCCAAAGCCGAACCGCTCGTACTTTCTGAGCCCGAGGAAACCCTCGAGTTGGACTACGAGGAAACCCAGAACTGATGTCGAACTCTCGCAGGCCGGCACGGGGTAACAAGTACCGCACAGGCTATCTGCCTCACGCGCATGGTACGCCCGCCGAGCCCGCTGGTTCGCGGAGGAAACCGCAGCTGGAAACGAGTTGCGTTGCGCCGCCTGCAGCCGAACTGCAAAAGTACGCGACCTCGTGAGCCTGCACCCTGCCCACCACGAGCTGCTGCATCGCCTTCTCGAACGCGACCAGGCACTGCGCGCCATGCGCAGCCGCCGAGTCGCAAGCGCATTCGCCCTACGTGGTCTACGTGGTCTACGACGCAAACTGACCAGACCCCTCACGGAGTAACCATGAGCTACGACGACTTTGACATCAACGACGTCCTCGCCGAAGAAGAAAGCGACCGCGAACCAGACTCCGAAGAGATCGCAGCAATCGCAGTGAACTGGCGAACGCTACCGAACGAAGACGCCTCTGAGAAATGGGAAGAGCTGCGCTCGTGGGTCGAGTGGATCAGCAAACGCTACGCGGTTGACGAGACCGTCATCCCTGATTGCTGGTGGAAGCATGACGCCCTCGTAGAAGAGCTCTCCGCATTACAAACCGCATGGACTGTCTCCTATGACACCACCGACGCCGGCTACGGACCCGTCGGATTCGTTGAACGCTGGCACAACGCTCAAGCACGGCTCCGACAAATCTCCGGAGGATCGTGCACCCAGGGCCACCGCACCGTCGCGTCCGAGATTTCCCTGACACCGACGAGTGGAACCGTTGGAGCACATCCAGCCATGCATGAATCGCCCTGTCTATCTCGAGCAAATATGCGAAAGCATTGCACCTAGAGCTAGTCCAAAAATTGTCGAGGATTCCTACACAAACGAGACCAGATCTGCGTTTCAACTGACATACTCTTCTGCATGACGCAGAAGAAAATGAACATGGCGGGGAAGCACGCGGTTGCTGCAGTAACGATGCTGCTCATGACCTTGTCACTCGGTGGCTGTTTTTTGCTTGACCCTTATGGGGCGCAAGAGCGCCAAGATAACCTCGATGCTGCCGTGGCGGAATTCCAGGCACCGACGCTCGGAGAAGTACTTTGCGAAGGGTCCGGAGGCAAGCCCACCCCAAACAACGGCTTCACCCATTTCTTCGTCATTGAGGGCGACGATATTGTTGCAGTCGTCGCTGCCCAGCTCGAAGCTACAGGCTATTTCGGAACCCATCGCCCAGATACTCTCACGTACTCGCGCGCCGACGGTGTTGGCATGGAGGGCTATTTGCTCGGCTATAGCGACTATACGGAAGAGCTGGAAGCGTCATTGGCCGCCGATGAGTGCGAATTTCCTTCCAAGGGAACTATGTACGTAAAGTTCCGCGAGTCCCCCTCGACGGAGCTGACCGACTGATTGCCTCACTTTCGAGGGTATTGACAAAGGAGCAGACCACACACATTATTGGGTAACTTTCAAACTGAGGGATATTCGATTAATCGACCTATCGCGGCAATCACTGTCGCAATTCTGGCCTGTCTCGCTGCACTTCCATCTAGTGCTCTTGCCGATTCACCTGATTGCCCAACGTTTGAAATCATTGGCGCCCGAGGAACCGACGAGCCAGCCGAAGCCTCGGGGATGGGGGCGATGACATTCTCTTTCGCCAACAAGATGGCGGACCTCATCGATCCAATCCCAAACGCTGGCACCTTCAAAGTCGTCGAACTTAGCGGAGTGGACTATCCCGCGGCGGCCTTTTGGGAAAGTGAAAACCCAGGAGGAACCCCTTACCAGGGGAAGATCCCGAAGAACTTTTTCGACTCAGTGCAACTCGGAGCCGTAAATCTCAAGAATGAGATGTCCCTAAAGAGCACTACCTGCCCAGATACCCAATACATACTGGCAGGCTACTCCCAAGGTGCCGCTGTGGTGCGAACCGCCTTGCAATTGCTCGCCGCCGACGGCGAAGACGATGTAATCGACCAAGTCTCCGGGATCGCGACCTTCGGCGACCCTTACTTTGACCCAAAGGACAAAACCGCAAATTACGGCACCTTCAGCCCTTCTCGGAACGGACTGTTCGGCCCTGTTCGGAATGGGCTGTCGGGCCCGGTTGTCAACTGGGAAGATCTGACAGATGCACCAGTGATCTCGGTTTGTGTGGAGTGGGACTTTGCGTGCCAAACTCGAACCAGCTCGACGCTACTGAGCTTCTTTGGTACGCCTGTTTACGACCTATGGCCGATAAAAGCTTGGGCGAACGAAGCAAATAACGGGCGCTTCTTCGCGGAACACGAATCATATGACGATAAAGGATACACAGCGTCTGCTGCTTACCAACTAGGCACTCGCATGGGAATATCCTTCCCTGAGCCGGCGTGGGGCGAATCGTCACCTGTTGACGTCGTCATTGTCGTGGATTCCACCGGAAACGCTGGCGGGGCAGTCTCGTTGCTTCAGGGTGATGCCGCTGAGTTTGTGGAACTGGTGACCGACAACGTCAACGATTCTCGTGTCGCGGTAGTCGATTTCAAGAGTGGCGGCGAAGTCACAACTGACAATCCCTATGCAGTGAACATTGCGAACGACTTTAGCCACGATGGGCAAGACGCTATTGATGCTCTCCAAGACATCAGTCAAGGCGGTAGGACAACCGGCGCACTTTATTCCGCCGTCAATACGATCGATGAAATGTCATGGCGACCAGGTGTGCGCAAGATCACTCTCACCCTGACAGGGTCACGAGCCTGTGCTTCACAATATTGCACTTCGGAAAGCGGTAGTGGAATTCTTTACCCTGTTTACACGGATCGTCACCGTCCGGCCAATTTGCGAGCTGCTGGCGTTTACACAAAGGATAATGAGTACTTCTTCGAAACTGCGGGGTGGAGCGCGATCATGGATGATCGTTGGAGGTCGCGCCCTGGTGAGTATGAAACCAACGCTTACATGGTTGAAGAGCTCAAGCGAGTCTTCGTTTCCGCATTGACAGAAGTAGACGAGCCTATCTCGGGAATCTCCGAATCTTTAGTCGGGGAAAAAGCTACCTTTAACGCCGAGGAAGTTGTGCCGTTCTTCGCCGATTCACCGCCACGTAACTTGCAGTGGTCTTACACCCGCCAGCCTTTGCCTTCCGATGGTGACGACGGCGGCGGTGCATCCGCATCCCGGTTCGGAATCATGAATGAGACGGAACCAGAGCCAGAACTGGATCCGGATCCGTTACCTGCCGATATGGGGCCGTTGTACGAGATCGAGTTCCTAGAATCCGGCATCTACCAGGTGACACTCACGGGGTATGTGGACGATGTGATGCAGCAGTGGAACACCAGTGTTCGGATCGACGAGCTCCCCACGGAGGCTCCTGCCTCGCCCCTTCTGGCTTCGATAGTGGAAGACGACGCACAAGTCTTGGCGTGGACGGCAGGCGAGGGTGAGCCTGCCGCGTTCTATAACGTGGTGGATGCTGACGGCACCGTTCTGCAATCGTTGGCACCCGTAGCCACAATAGGTAAGAACGGGCTGATGGACTTCGAGTTCACGATCCCGCTCGATCCCGCGGAGGAGCCCAACTACTCAGTCGTCGCGGTCAACGCGGCCGGACAGACTCCAGCGACGATGCTCGTCAGAGCCAATTCAGCCAGTTACGAGCATGCATTTGATGTTGAAGGGGTACCCAGCGGTCGCGCATTGCACCTGAGCGGTGACAGCACTCCAGAACTAGCCGCGCTTAAGACCAAGCTGGATGCGAGCAACGAACTGGCTTCTATTGGCGGGGCCTACAACGCGACGTTCCACTCGCCCTCTGGGGTGAGTTTCGCGCTCGATATGTCCTCTGTTACCACGGACATCACGATCGACGACGGTTTTGAAATCGATGTGGAGTTTGGAGACTCGGTAGATTCTGCGGGCAGAGCTGTGTGGGAAACGATGCAAGAGGGATTCGCGGATGAGTTCCTGCTGGGTGGCACGCTGGATGTGCTGGTCAACGGGGATCGTATGCGTCTCAAAGTCGAACCGACCGCTGAAACCTCTCAACCCGGTGAGTTTGTCATCGACGCCAATTCAACTCCCCCAGCGAGCACTCCAATAACGAGTTTCGTCGCGGACCCCGCCAACAACTCGGTCTCACTCGACTTCAGCGGAGCGGTGGATCCTGCCACCATGCCTATGTTTGCAGAAGCCGCCGACCCGCTGTTTGATTGGTCAACAGCGGCAATTTCAGACGTGCGAACCTGGATCGGTAACGCTGAAATGACCAATGCCGCTGCGCTAGTGAATCTCACTGCCGCCGAGGGCGATGCGAACGCTCCGGGAGCGTTGGCGTTCACGTTGAATGGAAACATCGGAGGTGGGGACTACCGCACAATGCGAGAGTTCCTGCAGGAGGGAACAGTCTCGTTCCGAGTAGGCACTGGTGAGCCCAACGTCGTGAGCATGAACGTGGCAAAGGCAGAAGCTGATAGCGCCTACCCCGCACCCGTCGTGGCTCCCGCTTTCGTCGGAGGTACCACAGCGAGGTTCGTGGAATATCGAAGCAGCGCGACGTGGAAACCAGTGATCAACTGGGGATCTGCGGACCCTGGCACGATCGTTTATGACGGAGTATTCCCGGACGGCTCGCTCTTCCCCGATTGGGATACGGGCCGATTGGAAGGTATGCCGCTAGAGCAGGGAACTTTCCCGATCACCATCACTGCCACCAACGATGCGGGCCAAGTCAGTCGCGTGTACAACATCGTCGTCTCAGCGAACACCGTTGACACCCGATACGCGTTGAATCGGACCATCGTCGACCGCAATCAAGACAACACTGTGTTTTTCTTGTTGCAGGGTTCGGACTATTTCCGTTCCGACAACCCGAACGTGATCAGTCGTTTGCCGATCATCACGCAGTTGGAAGCCGAGGGCGGCTATATAAATGGGCCGCTCGATAGCCTCACCATCACCGATCCCAACGGTGCACCGATCACGGTGACAGGTAGCTTCACCGTGAGCATGTTCCGTTCGAATCCAGACATCATCGATATTCAGTCAACAAATGCTGTAATCGGTGACAACGCCACGACCACGCTGGAAACGCTGCTGGCGCAAGGAGCGACAATCTCATTCGTCTACGACGGCGGAGCGACCAACACCGTGGAACTCGGACCGCTAGAGATATACGAACCCGGGCAGCCCTAAAGAGCATGCTCACGATGTCTTCAAATTTTCTTCATCTACGAGCGCTGGGCAAACCAGCTCAGTTAACTGGGCAAGCACTTCATGGTCTTATGCTGCCTGCTATCGAGACGTCTCCGAGCCTTCACCAGCAGTCGGCGGGACGGTGACGGGATCCGGGCGTCCGCCCCTTAAATCGCGCGATTAGTGGTCGCGCAGGCTTCTCGAGAACGGCGCTGACCTCGCGGTAATACACCGCAAGCGGGGCGCGCTGGGCCGAATCGTCTTCAACCAGCTCGAACACTTGACCTTGGCAGGCTCGAAAGTGCGGGTTTGCTGCACGGATAGGTGACGCATGAGGACATCGAGAGCGGCTACTTCTCCCGCCCCTCGATTAGAGGTCAATAGGTCAATAGGTCACTTCTACGCGGTAGACCAAATCTCAGGCAAACACTGGGCCGGGACGAGTCGCAAAAGCTGCATCTCAGCCGAAATCCGACCCAGAACTTTGTGAAGTGTGGGCAAAATGTGGGCAAAAGAAAAACAGGCCCGACCGCGCTCCACGAGAAAGTGCTGGTCAGACCTGCTTTATTTGGTGCGCCCGGAGGGATTTGAACCCCCGGCCTATTGATCCGTAGTCGAAAACCGTTTCCGCAGAACTATGTGGAAGTGCTCGGAATCGCTGTAAAAAGCTGGTGACTGGGCGCGACTCCGATGCTGTGAGCTGACCACGATGCTCCCCAAGTGTGGGTGAAATGTGGGCACCGCGAACCTGGTGATTGCTCAGCAACAGGCCCTGCCTGCAGCGTATCGGTGAAATCGGGTGCCACACTGCCGCGGGTTCGTTTACGCCCAGGAAAATCTAATTCAGGAATCACGACACCTAACAAGCTGAACGTTGAGAACCGCCAAGGCGACAATCGTCACCTATTTATACAGCAGCCCCAATCAACTGACGCTGAAGCTAACCCGATCGATTCCCGAAGGCCCTAAGGAGATTAGTGTGTACCTTCACTTCACACGACGAGCCCTTCGGTTTCAGAGCGAGTGAACCTGCCCAGGGATAGCCACGCGAATTCGTCTCGCGATAGCGACCATGCTGGGTTATCGGTGCCCAAAGATAGCAGCAGTTAGTTTGAGGCACTTCCTTACAGCACCATAATCTGTCGGATACACGCCGAGGATAGATATGAGCCGTTGGTCATCCTGCACCTTCTGTTGCCGGAGTCGTGGGGCCCAACTCAGCGGCGCTAATACCTCGAGGAGTATGGTGCGACTAACGGTGACTACAAGAAAGGATCTATAACTCATGATGTGGGGCTACGGAAATATGGGATGGGCCTGGGGATACGGTCTGCTGGCGCTAGCAGGCGTCGCCTTGCTCATCTATGTCATTGTTCGTTTAGCGTCGAATAAGCCCGGGAACGACACCACACGATCTTCTTCGCGGCCCGCCGACTCATCAAATGCAAAGCGAATCCTCGAGGAACGTTTCGCCCGTGGGGAACTCACCGCGGAACAGTACCGTGAACAGTTACGGGTCCTCGACGAATCGCCATAATGCCCGAACTTAGTCGCCGCAACGCCCTGATCCTCGGCGGACTTGGCATCACGGGCACCGCCGTGGGCGCGACTGGTTTCTTCGCCAACCAACGCCTGTGTTCCCCGTCGTCGCTTGCAACAACATCCGGGAATGCCCTCGTCGAACCCACGGAACTTCGAAGTGTCAATGGCGCCCTCGCCGTTGCCCTCGAGTCTTCACCCCAGCAGGTCACGATCGCGGGTCGTGACGTACAGGCGTTGAGCTACAACGGTGGGGTACCCGGCCCGACACTTCGCGTTCGCGCGGGAGAAACTCTCAGCGTGAGCCTTCGAAATGGTCTATCGGACCCTAGCAACCTGCACGTGCACGGCCTCCATGTGTCGCCCGAAAACAATAGCGACAACGTGTTTGTCACGATCGCAGCCGGGGACTCTTTCGATTACCAGTACGAACTCCCCGCCAACCATCCTCCGGGAGTTTACTGGTATCACCCCCACCATCACGGTTTCGTTGCCGACCAGGTGTTCGGCGGACTCTATGGCGCCATCATCGTCGATGATCCCGATCCCATCCCGGTCGACCGGGAACGGGTGCTCGTCATTTCCGATATCACCTTCGATTCCGCTGGAAACATTCCGACGGCTACGCCGATGGACACAATGTCCGGGCGCGAGGGAGAACTCGTCTTGGTCAATGGACAGCTCACCCCCAGACTGGATGCCCGCCCTGGCCAACAGGAAAGATGGCGGATTATCAATGCGTGCGTATCCCGCTACCTACGGCTGCGCCTCGACGGGCAGCAGTTGACCCTGATTGGTATCGACTCTGGGCGTTGAGAATCCGCACACAATGTTGATGAGGTCACGCTGACACCAGGCAACCGAGCAGACCTCCTCGTGACTGCAAGTGCTGGCACCTCCACGCTGAGCGCCCTCCCCTACGATCGCGGATCAGCCGGCGGAATGATGATGGGAGACCGCAACTCGCGTAGCACCGACAAAATCGCGCTGGCCACATTCACCGTGGCTGGTGACACCGTTGCCCCAGTCGCCGCGATACCCAAGCAATCGGTTCAACGCGACCTCCGCAGCGTTACCGTAACTGCCCGGCGCGAGCTGGTCTTCACAATGGGAATGGGAATGGGCGGCGGCATGATGACCCCCACCATCAACGGTCAAGCATTCGATGCAGGCCGAATCGACACGACCGTGCAATTCGGTAGCGTGGAGGAATGGCTGCTGACCAATACCAGCACGCTGGATCATCCCCTCCATCTGCATGTGTGGCCGATGCAGATCGTCGAACAGGATGGGCGCCCTGTCGAGACCATCATGTGGCAGGACGTCGTGAACATTCCAGCCCGCAGCACCACGCGCGTGCGGATCGCGTTTAGCGACTTCAGCGGCAAATCCGTGTATCACTGACACATTCTCGACCACGAAGACAACGGGATGATGGGGATTATCAACGCAAGCTGACCGAAACGGTGTTGTTGCTCGGTCAGGCCACGTTGCGCGGATCAGTCAAGATTGATATTCCATGCATCAAATACTCTAGGGGGGTATGGTATCCATATGAACGGATATGCCCAAAATAAAGATGACGTGCTCAAGCGGCTTCATCGGGTTGAAGGACAGGTTCGCGGGATTGAGCGGATGGTGGAGTCCGACAAATATTGCATCGACGTACTGACTCAGGTGTCTGCCGCCACAAAAGCTCTCGAGTCAGTCGCGCTGACACTGCTTGCAGACCATCTGGCTCATTGTGTTGCCGAAGCCGCAGCTGAAGGTGGACCTGTCGCAGATCAGAAAATCCGCGAAGCCAACGAAGCGATCGCCCGTCTCGTACGTTCATGACAACACACCAACAAGGAGAGAACATGACCTCGATCGACCGCGTAGATCTAGGCCTTACGGACGGATCTGACTGCAGCTGCTGCGCCACATCGTCAGCTCCCGCACGTGAACCCGACTCCGGAGCGTACGAGACAGAGGTCCTAGTGCAGGGAATGACCTGCTCGCATTGCGTGGCAAGCGTGACCGAGGAACTTGGTTCGCTCGACGGCGTACTCGGTGTGACGGTCGCTTTAGTTTCGGATGGGGTCTCGACGGCAACTGTTTCGAGCTCGATCGCACTTGAACCTGAGCGGGTGCGTTCCGCAATCGAAGACGCAGGTTACTCGTTGGCAACAACCCCGGGAGAGCCTTCGCCGGCTCTCAACACCGAATCCAACTAGCTCGCCGAGTCCGAGTACAACCACAACACCAGGGATTGGCTAATGAGCACTCACAACCATAACGGCAGTAAGTCGAACGCAGCACCGGTTGACGCGAATTCGCGGCACCAGGAACCGAGTGCTACCGCGGCTGAGATGCCCGAATCGCAGCAACACAAAGGTGGGCACGAGCAGCACGGTGCTGGCCATGGTGGAGGCCATGGCGATCACGTTGCCGGCTTCCGGCGGATGTTCTGGATCATGTTGGTTGTTGCGATACCGGTGGTCGGGTTCTCACCCATGTTCGCGATGCTGCTGGGGTACGAACTTCCCGCTGCATGGATGGTCTGGATTTCTCCTGTGCTCGGCACAGTCATGTATGTGTGGGGTGGCGCTCCGTTCCTGACAGGCGCGGTGAGCGAGCTGCGCAGCAGGCAACCGGGAATGATGCTCCTGATCGGTTTGGCGATCACCGTTGCCTTTGTGGCGTCGTGGGGTGCCACGTTGGGCATGCTAGATCAGGGGCTGGACTTTTGGTGGGAGCTCGCGCTACTTATCGTGATCATGCTGCTTGGCCATTGGATAGAGATGCGGTCGCTGGCCCAGACGACGTCGGCGTTGGACTCCCTTGCGGCTCTCATCCCTGATGAAGCTGAGCGTGTTGACGGCGATCAGACGGTAACCGTTTCACCGTCAGAGTTGCGTGTTGGTGACGTTGTTGTTGTGCGGCCTGGTGGTCGTGTTCCTGCGGACGGACGGGTTGTTCAGGGCTCGGCGAGTATGGACGAGTCAATGATTACCGGGGAATCCCGGGCGGTCCGTCGCAGCGAAGGTGACTCCGTCGTTGCGGGCACTGTCGCGACCGATTCCGGGATGCGCGTCGAGATCACCGCGGTTGGTGACGACACCACTCTTGCCGGAATTCAGAAGCTCGTCGCTGAGGCGCAAAGCTCATCCTCGCGTGCGCAGCGTCTCGCCGATCGTGCTGCCGGATGGCTCTTTTGGTTCGCACTCGGCGCAGGAGCGATTACTGCTCTGGTCTGGTCTCTCATCGGGATGCCGGATGCCGCGGTAGTTCGCACAATCACCGTGCTCGTCATCGCGTGCCCCCACGCTCTCGGCCTCGCTATCCCGTTGGTGGTGTCGATATCGACCGAACGCGCCGCTAAAGCCGGCGTGCTGATCAAAGATCGTTTGGCGCTGGAAAGCATGCGCACCGTTGATACGGTTCTCTTCGACAAGACCGGAACGCTCACCAAGGGCACCCCCGCTGTCACCGCTATCGAACCCACCGAAGGCTTCGAGGCGGACGGACTGCTGGCATTGGCGGCCGCCGCAGAAGCTGACTCCGAGCATCCACTCGCCCGCGCAATCGTCGCGGCAGCACACGAGCGTGGACTGTCCGTACCGAAGTCAAGCGACTTTGAATCATCTCCCGCGGTAGGTGTTCGCGCTCGCGTCGCTGATCGCACGATTCAGGTTGGTGGCCCCTACCTCCTCGAGCAGGAGGGTGGCTCTGAGCTTCCGGTGACGGCCGAATGGTCTGAGCAGGGCGCGATTATTCTCCACATTTTGATCGACGGCAGCGTCGTCGGTGCCTTAAGGCTTGCTGATGAAGTGAGGTCCGAATCTCGGGATGCGATTGCGGCACTTCATGAACGCGGTGTACAAGTAGTGATGATCACCGGCGATGCGGAGGCTGTTGCCGCATCCGTTGCAGAAGAACTCGGAATTGACCGTTACTTTGCCGGGGTTCGGCCGGAAGATAAGGCCCTCAATGTTAAAGAGTTGCAGGCTGAGGGACGTAAAGTTGCGATGGTTGGAGACGGCGTTAATGACGCTCCCGCCCTTGCGCAGGCAGATGTGGGAATCGCGATCGGTGCGGGTACGGATGTAGCTATCGCCTCGGCCGGGGTGATCCTTGCCAGTGACGATCCGCGCTCGGTGGTGTCGGTAATCGAGCTTTCTCGTGCATCGTATCGAAAGATGAAACAGAACCTCTGGTGGGCCGCTGGCTACAACCTTCTTTCCGTGCCGCTTGCCGCTGGCGTATTGGCGCCGATCGGATTCGTGTTGCCCATGTCGGTCGGTGCTGTACTCATGTCGATATCAACTATCGTTGTGGCATTGAACGCACAGTTGTTGCGCCGCTTGGATCTGAACCCCGAAAAGTTCACCAGCCAGTAACGGCAGGCACAGCGCCGGTCGATACGAGGAAACTGCCATGACACAGATCACAGCAACGCGACACGCTCGCGCTACTGCGCGTGCTTCGGCGCTTCGACCGCCTGGCGGCGTGACGTTGCCTCGATTGGCCAGCACGGGCTGGAAAGCAACTGTCTTGGTCGTTCTCGCCGTGGCCGTGATTGGCGGAATTTTGGCGATGCACTCGTTCGCTTCGTCGGTGTCTCACTCCGAGATGGCAATGTCTGCCGGTAGTTCGACTTCGGCTGCTGCATCCCATCACGAGGCAGCGGGCGCATTCGCTGCCTCGAGCCTCGATTGTGTGGGTTGTGGTGAGGATGAGTCTATGGCCGTGATGTGGTGTGTTCTCGCTTTACTGACCGTGAGCCTGCTGCTGGTCGCACCCAAACTGATGAAGAGCTGGGCCGCAGTTTTGTCGAGCCGGCTCCTCTTTAAAAGTCCATTCCGAAGGCTTGCCAGTTTCGTTTCTCGGCCGCCCTCGCTCACTGTTCTCTGTATTAGTCGAACCTGATTAGGGCGCTGTCGACTTCGCCTCGACATGCCCGACGTATGCCCATTTCGGTCATGCGCTAATTATTGACTTATCAGGAGAACAACAATGAAGATCCGTTTTGCGGCGACAGCCGCTATCGCCGCGACAGCACTACTAGCGCTCACCGGATGCACCACATCCATGACCGATTCGACACAGAACCCCGACTCGTCGGCCACCGAGTCGGTCACGGTCGCCGACGCGAACAGCTCCGACGTCATGTTCACCACAATGATGATTCCGCACCACGAACAAGCCGTTGAGATGGCCGATATGGTGCTCATGAAGGAGGGAATCGACCAGCGAGTCCTCACCCTGGCACGGGACGTTAAGGCTGCTCAGGCTCCCGAGATTGCTCTCATGAATAGTTGGCTTAACGACTGGGGTGTAGAGGTTGATTCCGGTATGGCTGGGATGGATCAGGGCGACGGCATGATGTCTGATTCTGATATGACTGATTTGGAATCTGCCAGCGGTGTCGAAGCGTCACGCCTGTTCCTTGAGCAAATGATCCTTCACCACGAAGGTGCAATCGATATGGCTCTGTTGGAAGTTGAAGCCGGCCAAAACTCGGCCGCGGTAGAACTGGCACAACAGGTCATTGATGCGCAAACCGGCGAGATCGACGTCATGCGCGACATCCTCAGCTCCTTGTAATCGCAGCAGGGCTCGCCGTTCACCGACGGCGAGCCCTGCTCCTACTTTCTCTCACGAAGGACTTTCTCAATGACTTCCATTTCTCGTCGGCTGATTGCTGGCACAATTCTCGGCGTCACCGTTTCTCTCACTGTCGCTGCGTGTTCAACTGCACCTGAAACCTCGTCCTCCGCGCCGCCGACTATTCAACACATTCACGACATAGCGTTCAGTAGCAACGGCGGTTTGCTGATTGGGTCGCACGATGGTGTCTACACAGTCGACCTTGACAGTGGCGGTACCACCCTCGTGGGTGATGTCGCCTTTGACGCGATGGGCTTAGCGGCTCAAGGCGAGACCATTTTCGTCTCCGGTCATCCCGGAGCGGACAGCCCCGACTCTTTCGCCACGCCGCACCTTGGGCTCGTCAAGCACGACTCGGAGGCCGGCTGGGAGCAAGTATCTCTGGCGGGAACGACCGACTTTCATAACCTCAGCACCACCCCCGCGGACCCAGATTTCATTGTGGGCCTACCCTCTGATCGCCCCGTACTGTTGCGAAGCACGGACGGCGGGCGTACCTTCGCCGAAGCATCCGAACTGTCTGCTCGCGACGTCAGCATCGATAGCGATGACGCGAATGTACTGGCCGCGACCACCGCCGACGGACTCATGGTTAGCCGCGATGGGGGCGAGACTTTCTCGCCACTAGCCGGGCCGACCCTGGTAGTCATTTCGCCGGACCCCACCCGAGAGGGCGGGATAGTTGGCATCGCACCCGATGGTGAACTATGGATTGGGTCTACCGCGCCCGACGCCGAGTGGACATCGGCCGGCATGATCGAGGGCGGTGCCGCAGCAATTGTGGTGAACAACGATGGGGCAATTGCGGTCGCAGGCGAAAGCAGCATCGCCATCACTAGAGACGGAGGGCGGACATGGACTACCGTCATTCCAGCAGAATAATCGCCACCCTAGCGCGCCCTTCCACGCCACGGATTGAAAGGACACCGCATGTCTGAGCGCTCAAACAAGATTTCATTATTGGGATCCGTCTCGTTGGGTACCGGCGTGATGATTGGTGCGGGAATTTTCGCCCTTGTTGGGCAGGTCGCTGAGTTCGCAGGCGACTTTTTTCCCCTCGCTTTTCTTCTTGGCGCGATCGTGGCCGCCGTGAGCTCCTACTCGTACATCCGATATTCCAGCGTGAATCCTTCGTCGGGAGGAATCGCAATGCTGCTGAAGGATGCGTACGGGCCTGGTGTTGCTGCTGGTTCGTTCTCCCTGTTCATGTATGTGTCGATGGTGGTGGCCGAAAGCCTGCTCGCGAGAACCTTCGGCACTTACCTGTTGCGCCCCTTCGGATTGCAAGACTCGCTAATCCTTGTGCCGATATTGGGCGTGGCCGCGATCGTCACTGCCGCGATCGTGAACCTCATCGGCAACACCCTCGTCGAACGTTCGGCAACAGTCACCGCAGTGCTCAAGATTGTGGGCATTGCGGTGCTCGCAATCGCCGGACTGATTGGGGTGGCGTCTGCCGGAGACGGTTTCTTGTCGAAGTCATCGGGCGATTCGATCGACATCGTCGGGATACTAGCGGGCACAACACTGTGTGTACTCGCTTATAAAGGGTTCACAACCATTACCAATCAGGGCGATGACATTCAGGACCCCAAGCGCAACATTGCGCGCTCGATTCTGATCTCTCTTGCGATCTGCACCGTTCTCTATCTGCTGATCACCGTCACGGTAAGTTCGAGCATCGGGGCGAGCGGCGCAGTAGATGCCCGCAACTACGCTCTGGCTCAAGCCGCTGAGCCTTTCTTCGGCGCCTGGGGTGTCGGAATCACCGTTGCGATCGCGGTCGTCGCCACCCTGTCGGGCTTGCTCGCCAGCCTCTACTCGGTGTCGCGGCTCTATGCGATGCTGCAGAAAATTCGGCAGGCACCCTCGTTGCCGAAGTCAGTTCCGCAGCAACCGATGGTCATCACCGCCGGGCTCGCAATTCTGGTGACCGTGTTTCTTGATCTCAGCCAGATCGCATCAATGGGCGTCTTCCTTTACCTGACAATGGATATGGCAGTGCAGTGGGGCGTCATCCGTCACCTTCGTTCGAAAATCAAAGCCCGCATCTGGCTTCCGGCGCTGACTATCGTGCTCGATCTGGCCATTCTCGTGCCGTTTGCCATCCTCAAGGTGCAGAGTGATCTGTTTACGGTGATGGTTGCGGCGGTTGTTGCGGCAGCGATCATTGCTGCGCAGGTGATTGCGGTGCGCGCTCGATCGGCCCGGGAAAGCTGACACAGTTCGCCCGCTGACACCGGATCTCGATTATCGACGTGTCCCATCGATCGTTACCTGCGCCGGTGACTTTTCTTGTCGACTCCCTTCCGATACGGATTCCCTCGCCAGCCATCAACGGACTCGAGTCAACACATTCCAGCCGTGCACTGCGAAAACAACGACCGGGTCCACAGAGCGGACAACTGACGCGCCACGACTTGGAGAGCAGCTGAAGTCTTTACGCTTCGGCTGAGAGATGAAGGCCACGAGGGCAACTTCTGCAGGCTGCCATAACTAGTAGAACGCTGGTACACCAGGAGAGATTTGAACTCCAGGTCGACTACCCCTTAGCCGAAAAGCATCCCCACAGAACTCAGCCGAAGTTCCCGATACACTGGGAAAAATTGGGGACTGGCCGTAACCCGACCACGATGATCCCAGAGTGCGAGCTAAATTCGGCCGCGGCGGCTATCGAAAAAAGCTGGCGGGACGACCTCGGCTGGATTTCCTTCCGGGCCCTCCATTTATCGCACGTACGAGAACACACCCATCATGCCGCGAGCTGCGTGGTAGGCGTTGTGACAGTGGGTGAGCCATTGGCCCGGGTTGTCGGCGTCGAATTCGAACGACACTATTTGCCCCGGACGCACAATCACGGTGTCTTTTCGGGCACCGTCGTTGTCAAGTTGGAAGGTGTGGCCGTGAAGGTGCATGGGGTGCCACATGAGCGTCGTGTTGTTGATGTTGACGCGAACTCGTTGTTCAGACGGATGTCAAAGGCACCGTCAAATGGTGCGGTCGCGTCGAATTGTCGACCGTTGATCCCCCAGTCGTACATCATCATCCCGCCAGTCAATTGCATGTCGATAACTCGGTCTACCGCCCTGGCAGGAAGCAGCACTGACTCGTGTGCTCGGAGCTTTCCACCGTCGGTGACTGTACCCTCGAGCTTGGCCGGCAAAGGTGGCGGGCCGTCGAAAGTGCCGTCGGCCGAGATGATCCCCAGAGCACCGCCGCCCTTGCCTTCAGCGAGGGCAAACAGTGCGGTCTGGTCTTGAGTAACAGTGATGAGGGCATCAATCCGTTCTCCCATCCCCACCACGACCGCGTCGACATCGACCTGCTGCACGGCAAATCCATCGGCGTGAGTGAGGGTGATTTGCTGACCTTGCAACCCAATTCGATACGCAGTGTCGCCCGCAGCGTTGATGATTCGCAAACGAATACGGTCGCCCCGCTTCGCCTCGAACTGATCGGGGGCATCAGCGGACTTTCCGTTGAAAAGGTGTACCGGAATTTTCACATCGCCTGCGTCGCCGCCGAGATATTCGCTTGACGAGCCCATCAGCATCCCGCTGCCGTCACCCATGTTCATTCCAGACATGCCAGAGATCGAGGAAAGGAGTTCGTCTGGAGTGCCCGGCATTCCGTCGACCCAGTCGTCCAGGATGACAACCCATTCTCGGTCATAGCTCAAGGGCTCCTTCGGGTCCTCGACGATCAGCGCTCCGTAAAGTGCGCGTTCACGCTGCATCTCGACATGGGAGTGGTACCAGTAGGTTCCCGGATCAGGAGCCAAGAATGAGTAGCCATAGTTCGCTCCCGCGGCTACAGCCTGCTGGGTGACGTCGGGAACACCGTCTGCGTTATTGCGAAGTGCAAGCCCGTGCCAGTGAATGTTTGTTGCTTCGCTGAGCGAATTTTTGAGCTGAACGGAAAGCAAGTCACCAGCCTGCGCACGAATCGTCGGCCCGGTGAGTGCACCGTTGTATGCCCAGGTTTGCACGGTGGTTCCGGCAATTTTCGTGCTGAACTTCTCCGCCGTGAGCGCCTGCGCAACAGTTCTTCCCGAGGTAGCTCGCTTTGCTTCGTATTGCGCGATTAGTGCATCCGTCGGCATGATCTTAGTGGCGGCGAATGGTCCGGTAGCGCAGCCTGCGAGTGCGGTCGTTGCCGCAACAACGCCTAGTCCGCCGAGAAAGGTGCGTCTGGTGAACGTTGAGGTCATAGTCATTTCTTTTCGAGTACGTAGTGTGTGCGTGAGAGTGGCTCTGATCGGTTGAAAGTCCAGCTGAGCGTTAGCTCGCTTGCTGGCCGAACGCCGTTCACGATTGAATTGTTTAGTTGGAGGCATCGCATACTGCCCAATCGCAGCGCGCGACCGAGCTTTACATTCGAGTAGGCCAACTCCTCCCGGCTCTAACCAAGGCGGATACCTCGGTCGGCCATGAACTGCACCGGATCAGTAGTGTTCCAACCGCCGGGGCGAACCTCGAAATGAAGGTGGCATCCTGTTGAGCTTCCGGTAGTGCCGACGCGCGCAATCTTAGATCCGGCCGCCACGTTCTGACCGGTCGAAACCGCGATTCCGCCAGCCTCGATGTGACCGTAAGCGGTTCGCAGACCATTAGCGTGCTCAATGATGATGTAGTTGCCATAGCCGCCGTTCCATCCGTACGCCGCATAAACAACTGTTCCGCTCGCTGCGGCATACATGTTAGTTCCGCAGTTTGCACCGAGGTCGACTCCTTTGTGGAACCTCGCCCCATACTGTGAGCTGAAACCATAGACAGAAGTGATGTAGCCGCCTGAAGGTCTCGCCCAGCCGCTCGAGCTGATCGCACCGGCATTGAGGTTCGAGGCCGCAGCTGCTGCAGCTGCGGCGGCACGTTCTGCTTCACGTTGACGAACACCGGCTAAATAGCTCTCTTCAGTTATCTTGCGCTCTTCAGTAAGCGAGGCGAGCTGTGAGTCAAGTTCGACTTTCCGCTCTTCCTGTTCTTCGAGCGCTGCGGTCGAGGCCGCCGAGGCCGCCAGAGCCTCATCGAATGCCTTCTCTGCAGTGACCTTGAGCTGCTCGAGTTCAGTGCGAGCAACCTCGGCTGCATCGCTCAACGACTGAGCAGTGTTTCGCACCTGCACGGCACGATCAAAGAGTGCAGAAGTCTGCTGCGAGATCTTCGATGACATTCCCAAGTTGTAGAGCAAAGAATCTGCAATCTGCGAGTTGATGAGCAGGTTCACAGTCATATCCCGCCCGCCAGCGCGAACAAGCCGCGCAGCAAGCTCAGCGATGCGTGTCTCAGCCTGATCGGCTTCGGTGCTGGCCGCATCCGCTTGCTCTTGAAGCGCTGCAGTTTGGGCGGCTTTGGCCTGGTATTCGTTATCTGCCTCTTGCCAGATGTTGCCCTTATCCTCAGCGTCTTTTTGGGCTGCGGCAGCCTCCGCTGCCAATCGAACGAGGGCGCTTTCGAGGCGAGACACCAGCTTTTGGGTCGCGGCCTCACTGCTGCGAGCCTCAGCGACATCACTCCACGTCGGATAGTCCTCAACTGCAGAAGCCTCGCCGATATCGTTGCGCAGCGCAGCCCCCAGCACGAACGTTAATACTGTGGCGAAGGCGACGACTCGAAAGGCTAGAGACCGCAGCGTGAGTTGTGAAGCGGTGCGTCCATCCGCATGCATAGCTTTCATGTTTGCCTACGACCGGCGAGCATCCCGCCGACGATAAGCAAGGTGGCGCCCATGGGGTAGCCGGCGGCAAGATCCAGCCAGCCTGGCGGCTGACCCGGCCCGAACGCCTCGAGGTGAGCGAGCCAGTGCGAAGCTGCCACCAATACACCGGCGAGCATGACGGCTTGGCCTATGTGCACTATTCGTCGATGTTGATCCCAACTGTTCGCCACAGGGGACTCTTCGTTGTTCTTTTTGCTCCGTGAACTCATCTTTCGCCTCTACCTTTCATGCTTTGCGACCGGGGTAACCCTCGAATGTGTTTGCACTGGCCGCTAGTCGCGTGATTGTTGTTCAAGGTTTTTTCCGTCGAATCTCTTGGGCACGCTGTCTTTGCGATTCAAGGAAGTCGCAATGATCCAGGCGCCAACGATCGCGGCCACTAGCGCCGTGACGATATTGATCTTCACTCCAAAAAGTTCGAGTTCCGTCGGGTCTAGGCGGAATGACTCGAACCACGCTCTGCCAAATCCGTACCAGAGGAAATAGGTTCCGATCGCGACCCCCGCACGGCGTCGCGCGATCCGCTCTACCCCAAGAACGACGGCTATGCCCACGAGGTTCCAGAGCATCTCGTAGAGGAATAGTGGATGAAACAGTGTGCTCGAGGGAAGGCCCTCCGGAAAGGCGGGATTGTTCGCATCAATTTGGAGCCCCCACGGGAGGGTAGTTGGGGCTCCAAATAGTTCTTGGTTGAAATAGTTGCCGATTCGCCCGACAACTTGGCCTAAGAGAAGTCCAGGAGCTAGCGCATCAGCAAACGCCCCAAAGGACACCCCCGCGCGTCGCGCCCCGATCCATGCGCCAAGAGCACCAAAGGTGATCGATCCGAAAATGGCGAGGCCCCCCTCCCACACGTACAAAACCCTGAACAGATCTGCACCTTCATAGAAATAGTCGCTTGGGTGGGTGGCAACGTGGTAGAGCCGTCCGCCGAGTATTCCAATGGGAACTGCCCACGCAGCGATGTCCAATGCAACGCCACTGGCAATGTTCAGCCTCCGCATTCGCCGCCCTGCCACCAGAATCGCGGCGGCGATAGCTACGAGCATGAAGAGCGCGTAGAAATAGATTCGAATCGGGCCAAGCTCAACGAAGCTGATATCAGGACTCGGAATAACCAGTGGCAACATCGGGTGTTCCTCTCTTTCTGTGAGTTACTTGCTTGTGATTCACCATTAGCTGCGCTCGTTTCACGAGCCGATCTTGGCTTTCATCCACGCGTACGGATCCGTAGGGGTAACGCCGTCGAGGAGTATCTCGAAGTGCAGATGTGCACCAGTGCTTATGCCCGTGTTGCCTACTTGCCCCACGAGATCACCCACCGCAACGACGTCTCCGAGGCTGAGCGGCGATGACCCTTCGATCATGTGGGCGTACCGGCTACTGATCGTCTGGCCGTCGATCTGGTGAGTAATGACCACATTCGTTCCGTAGTCCGCATCGTTGGCGCCCAACTCGGTGACAACTCCGTCGGCGATCGCTTGAATCGGAGTCCCTAGCCCCGGATTGATGTCGATGCCTTTGTGGAAGGTCGGACAACCGTCGCAGGTGCGGTACCCGAACCAACTACTAATGGGCACGCCCACCAAGAACGGCCACTGGATCGGGGATTTCGCGACGTTCGTGAAGGTATCGGCAATGCGAGAGTAAGACGCCGATTCGGGCACGACCTGAATGACGCTGACGCTATCGCGCGCGACAATCGTCCTGGAACTCGCTAGCACCTGATCGGAGACGCTCAAGGATTGAACAGGTGGTGACGTGGCGGGTTCGGCAGTGAGTACCGTACTCGCCGGTTCCGCATACGCTGGTAGCAGGAAGGTACCAAATAGCAAAGCCACCACAGCGATGGCCGTCCCCGCTCTGGTACGAACACGAAGGGTTTTCGCCGCCGTGTAGTGGCCTGAGCCGCGTTGTTTCGTCCTCTTCGTGGATGATTCGACTTCAACGTGCTGGTGCCGCGAGTGTCTTGCTCTGTTCTCGATCGCGAGAGATTCACGGCGAGTAAGCGCTGTCGGCGCATCTGATTTGCGGTCGTTCATTTTTTCCCAACTAGGCATAAAGCGCGCCGTTTTACTAACTAAGGGAAACCGTTTCGATGACAGGCACGTCGTCGCGATTTCGATGGGATCGTGTCCGGGTTTCGGCAGACTCGGGATGTGATGCATGCTGCGGATCTCTACTCCCGGATCGTCAATAGACTTCTGCACGAAGGCAACCGCCTTCGCGGCCTGTCCATTTGCAGGTCGGGCTCCGGCCAGCTTGATGATCCGCTCCTGATCGACCGTCGACTACCACAGAAAAAGCGCAGGAGAGTCATCGTCGCAAGCGGCTTCTGAAATGCCCTTGGGTCGGCCGGGGGTGCCTATGCGCCTAAGTTCGTCCCGATAACGGGCCGCTTAGCGTGCAATGAACCACGAGCTCAGAAGAACGAAGTGCGATTGCGTGATCGTCGATCGATGAGGGTCGTTCTTCCGCGTGCGAGATCTACCCGAAAGCACGAGAAGAGAAAAGAATCAGGTGCGGCTAATAGAGAGCATGTGAAGCGAAGGCCGATGGGCCGAAACCACCCCAAATATCTGGTGGAAGGCGAGCCGCACCGCTGTACTCCGCGGTCGCAGCTCAAAGCGCAAACAATAAAAAAGTGCGAGAAGTGCGGAACCCAAAAGCGCTAGCAGACATGCCATCACCAGCTCGTTATGCGGCGGGCTGCATGAATCGGCGCAATTCTCTTGCGCTAAAGCGTCGCCCTGAAATACGGCAACGTCCGGTGACTCTGCAACCGCGGATCCGATGAGGGAACTCGACGCAGTCGCTGCGTGAGTTTCTGACGTCGGAGACTCCGAAAGCAGGAGATGCATCGCGAGCAGCGCAACGATAACTGTGGGAATTGCGATTAATACGACCAACATGCGTCGCCAGCTCGAACTGGCGCGAGAAGAGAGAGACAGTGCCATAAACGCCTGACCGCCCTTCCCTCTCATACGGTCAGCATAGCTGGCGCCGCGTGCGGCGGACCTGACAATCGGCCCAGCGTGATGCCTGCCACTGACCGTCAAAGCATCGACGCCGAGGCCGGGCCCCGTGCTTAAAAGAAAAACAGGCCTGACCGCAATCCGCGAGGAAGTGCCGATCAGACCTCTTTTAACTGGTGCGCACGGAGGGATTTGAACCCCCCGGCGTATTGATCCGTGGTCAATAGGTCAATCTCGTGCGGTGAACCAAAACCCAGACCAACAGTGGGCCGGGAGGAGTCGCAACGGTCGCACCACGGCCGAAATCCGATCCAAAACTTTGTGAAGTGTGGGCAAAGTGTGGGCAAACGAAAAACAGGCCTGGCCGCACTCCAGAAGAAAGTGCTGATCAGACCTGTTTTAGCTGGTGCGCCCGGAGGGATTTGAACCCCCGGCCTATTGATCCGTAGTCAATTGCTCTATCCGCTGAGCTACGGGCGCATCTTGTTGACTTACGCCAACCAGAAAACTATACCAGCGGTTGAGGGCTCCCACTGACACTTTCACCAGTCGGATGCGGCGAGCGCCTACTTTCGGACGCGAAGGTGGGCCACGCCACCATCAACTTCGAGCGCGGCGCCCGTCGTTGAGCCGGAGAGCGGGCTCGCCAGATACGCGACGGCGCCGGCAACTTCTTCGGGGGTGACCATGCGGCCGGTGGCCTGGCGGGCATCCAGAGCGGCACGTTCCTTGACGGGATCGTCGAAGCCCTGCAGCATCCGCTCCACGAACGGGGTGGAGACCGTGCCAGGGCTGACCGCGTTGACGCGCACGCCATCCGCCACATGATCGGTTGCCATCGCGTAAGTCAGCGCGAGAACCGCACCCTTCGACGCACCGTAGAGCGCGCGCTGCGGGAGGCCGTTGAGGGCTGCGATGGAGCAGAGGTTCACGATCGCGGCGTGCTCAGACTTGCGAAGCCACGGCATGGCCGCAGCCGACACTCGCGCCATACCGATGACGTTAATGTTGAGCACGCGCGCCCACTCGGCGTCGTCGTTCTCTTCGACGGTTCCGACCGCGCTGATGCCGGCGTTGTTGACGACCACGTCGATACCGCCCAATTTCTCGGCGGCCGCAGAAACGGCGGCGTCGACGGAGGCGCGATCTGACACGTCAGCGGTGAATCCGTGGAGGCGAGCATCCAACCCCTCAGTGTTGAGGTCGAGCACGGCAACCGTGGCACCACGCTCTGCTAGCGCAAGTGCCGAAGCGAGGCCAATGCCCGAAGCGCCCCCGGTGACGACGGCGACGAGACCGTCGAACTCGGCACTCATGCCTGCACCATAGTCTGGCGAGCGCGACCGAGGCCGTCGATCTCAAGTTCAACGACGTCGCCCGCACGCAGGTACGGCTGGCCCTCGATACCCATGGCAACACCGGCGGGCGTGCCCGTGTTGATGACGTCGCCGGGCTGCAGCACCATGAACTGGCTGAGGTACCAAATGATGTGGTTCACGCCGAAGGCCATGTTTGCGGCCGTGCCGTTTTGGCGTTCGACACCGTTCACCCACAGGCGCAAGCCCAAGGCTTGGGGGTCGGCCACCTCGTCGGCGGTCACCAGCTCAGGCCCGAACGGATTGAAGGTCTCGCAGCTCTTGCCCTTGTCCCAGGTTCCGCCCCGTTCGAGTTGGAAGGCGCGCTCGGAAACGTCGTGCGACACGGCGTAACCGGCAATGACGGCGGCAGCGTCATCCGGAGACTCAAGGTAGCGAGCGGTCGCGCCGATCACGACGCCGAGCTCGACCTCCCAGTCGGTCTTCTCGCTCGTGCGCGGGATGAGCACGTCGTCGAACGGGCCAACCATCGTGCTCGGATCCTTCATGAAGATGACGGGCTCGTCGGGAAGCGTTGCACCGGTCTCTTCAGCGTGGTCGCTGTAGTTGAGGCCGACACACACGATCTTGCCGGGGCGAGCGATGGGCGCACCCACGCGAACACCCTCGGTTTCGACAGCCGACAGGGTGCCCGCGTCGAGCGCGGCACGTACCGCGGCGACGCCACCGCTGGCGAAAAAGGCTCCGTTGATGTCGGCGGTGATCGATGTCAGGTTGAAGGCGCCACCTTCATCGAGAACAACAGGGATTTCTGAGCCAACCGGGCCGAGTCGCGCGAATCTCACTGAGTGTTCTCCTTCGTTGCCAGCGCGATACCTTCGCGCTCTTGTGATTCATAGCCGGCCTCGACGACCGCCATGGTGTGCATGACGTCGTCGACCGAGGTCGGAAGTTCAGATATTGAGCCCTCGAGGTAGCGCTGCAGCGCGCTCATCGAACCGATGAAGGCATCCGGGAACCAGCTGCCCTCGAACGGCACCGGCTGCCAGCCCAGCTCAGGCTTGTCGGTATACGCGATCGCGAGAGCGTCGGGGCCGCCGCGCGGATAGTCGAGCATGAGGCCCAGCTGCGCGCGAATGGCGCCCTTGTTGCCCTCCCACTTGACGAAGGCCTCTTCGAACTCGCCACCGAATCCGTGATCGTGGTTCGTGCTGATCGTGACCCGCAGTGGGCGATCGCGGTACCGCATGATGATCGTCGAGCGCGTGTTCGAGACTTGAGGCTTGGCCGGATGCCGCACCGTCGCTGCGCTCACGCTGTCCGGGTCGCCCAAGAATGAACGCACCAGATCCAGATAGTGCACGCTGTGCATGTTGAGCTCGAGCCGTTCGATGCCGAGCACGTGAGGGAAGATCTCCCACGGCGTCTCGGTGGCGATACGGATCTCCAGGTCATAGAGCTCACCGATTGCACCCTCGGCGATCAGCGTGCGGGCGGCCGCGATGTACGGCGCGAACCGCAGCTGCGTGTTCACCGCAGCAACAAGGTTCTTGCGGTGACAGATCTCGAGTAGCACGCGCGCCTCGGCAAGATTCTGGCCGAACGGCTTCTGGATGAGCACGGCCGCTCCATCGGGCAGCTGGTCGAGCACCGCCGGGTACTGCTCGGGCATGAGCGCGAGGTCGTAGACGGCGTTTTTCGGGGCCGCTGCTACGGCATCCGACAGCGAGGTGAAGACATTCGGGATGTCGAACTCGTCGGCGAGAACCTGCGCCTTGGCTGCGGTGCGGTTGACGATCCCCCACACCTCGAAACCCGCTTTGCGGTAGGCAGGCAGGTGCGCGTCTTTGACGATGCCGCCGGCGCCGATCATGACAATCGGACGCGGATGCTGGGGCAACGCCAGCGTGTACGCCTCGGCTGGCTCACGTTCGGGGAAGGGCGACACAGACAACTCCGGCTCTCGTAGACGGTAAATCTTGTGATCAAACGATATATCAAACGCCGTCACGCGGCAATGCGGCGGCCAAGCCGCTGCCGTGTGGCTTCCGCTGACTTTTGGAAACTCAGGAGATTGGCACCGTATTCGGCGTCCGCAGCGGGTCAGCGCCCCGAGAAAACCAAATCTCCTGAATTTCCGAAGGGGCAGAGCGCGATCGGGCAACGCACAACGACAAAATGCGGCCTACCCGCAAGGGTGAGCCGCATGTGAGTCGCGTTAGCGAGCAGGTTTAGATCGCACCCCGCGGGCCCTGGATCAGATCGTCGTGATGAATCTGGGCGACGTTGGGGTGCGCCCGCATTCGGTAGCGGAGCGCATTGTCTCCGTAGGTTTCGAGGATCGGGCTGTTCGTGGGGTCGAGCGAGAGTCCGCGCGCTTGAGCGGCAAGCTCGGGCGGCAACTGCAACTGCGGCATCACGGTGTCGAGCGCCGGGTTGAAGAAGAAGGGAATCGAAATGCGGTCATCACCGATCAGCGGAGAGATGACGCGGTGCAGCGTCGCCTTGAGGTAACCCTCGGTCGCGAGCTCGAGCATCTCACCAATATTCACGACAAACGCACCTGGCTTGGGTGGGACATCCACCCATTCTCCGTTGTAGTCGACCTGCAGTCCGCCCTTGCCTGGCTCCACCATCAGCAGAGTCAGCACACCACCGTCACGGTGGGCACCGACGCCCTGCTTGGGCTCCGGGTTAGATTCGCCGGGATACCGCACGATTTTCAACTGCGGGAACGGTTTGTCAGCAAACGCAGCATCGAAGACATCTTCGGGGGCGCCGAGGGCCTGAGCCCACGCGCGCAACAGGCGAAGCGAGACGGCACTGAGCTTGTCGTTCCACTCGTTCACTAGGCCACGAAGCTGGGGCAGAGCATCCGGCCACAGATTGGGGCCTTCAAGGCGCCAGTAGTCAGCATGACCGGCAGCATTGTCGACAAGGTCGCGCTCGGGGCCAACGTCGATTTGCTCACGCCAGTCGGTCTTGCCTTCGGTGAGCTCTCCGCCCACACGCGTGTAACCGCGGAACTGCGGGCTGTTCGTGTTTTCGACGGCAAGCTTTTGGTCTTCAGGAAGGTCGAAGAACTCACGGGATGCCGCGAGCAGGTCATCCATCAACGTCTCGTCGACGCCGTGCCCGACAAGGTAAAAGAACCCAACATCGTGGGTAGCACTCAGCAAATCATCCCGGAACTTGGCAGCCGCTTCTGGGCCGCCGTCGAGTAGCGAGAGGTCAATTACAGGAAGCGCGGAATCGTTCATTTAATGATGTTCACACGAGAGCGCTGAGAGTTTTCCTTTGTTACGCCCACAGCGTTAACAGTGAGCGCAACTCGATCACAGTTCGGAAAATTATGCTCCGACTACGGCGCGTTCGGGAATAACTTGCGGGTGAGTTTGGCCCATATGTTCAATAACGCGCACCACCTGGCTGGTGTAGCCAAACTCGTTGTCGTACCAGACGTACAACACGAGGTGCTTGCCCGTGCTGATCGTTGCAAGGCCATCAACGATGCCGGCACGGTGCGAGCCGGTGAAGTCACTAGACACGACCTCCGGCGAGTCGATGAAGTCGATCTGCTGCTGCAGAGTCGAATCAAGGGAGAGATTGCGCAGGTAACGGTTCACTTCGTCGCGCGTGGTTTCAGTCGCGAGATTGAGGTTCAGAATCGCCATTGACACATTCGGGGTGGGAACCCGGATGGCGCTGCCGGTGAGCAACCCCGCCAGCTCGGGGACAGCCTTTGCGACTGCTTTCGCCGCTCCCGTTTCGGTGATGACCATGTTCATCGGCGCGGAGCGGCCACGGCGGTCGCCGGAGTGGAAGTTGTCGGTAAGGTTTTGGTCATTCGTGTACGAGTGCACCGTCTCGACGTGACCGTGCTCAATGCCGTACTGGTCATTGATGGCTTTCAGCACCGGCGAAATCGCGTTCGTGGTGCACGACGCAGCAGAGAGGATGGTGTCGGCGTCTGAGATTGTGTCGTGGTTGAGCCCAAACACGATGTTCTTGATGTCGCCCTTGCCGGGAGCGGTGAGCAGTACACGCTTCACACCCGTTGACTTGAGGTGTTGGCTGAGGCCCTCTTCGTCTCGCCAGCGACCGGTGTTGTCGACGACGATGGCATCCGAAATGCCGTATTCGGTGTAGTCGATCGTGGCGGGATCGTTCGAGTAAATGACCTGGATTAGGGTGCCGTTTGCCAGGATCGTGTTCGCTTCGGTGTCGACCGAGATGGTGCCCTCGAAGGGACCGTGAACACTGTCACGACGCAGCAGGCTGGCACGCTTCACGAGGTCGTTGTCTGATCCCTTTCGCACAACGATGGCCCGCAAACGGAGCCCTTCGCCGTTGCCGGCGTGCGCGATGAGGATGCGGGCCAGCAGCCGACCGATGCGTCCGAAACCGTAGAGGACAACATCCGCGCCCACCGGTTTCGTCTCGTGGCCGTTTTTGAGCACCGGTTCGAGTTCGGCAGCCAAGAACTCGCTGAGTTCGCCGCCCACTTCGCGAAAACGGTTAACGAGCTTTGCCAGATCAATGGATGCCGAATTCAGCGGCATTGCCGACAGAGCGAGCATCATCGGCATGGTCTCTTCGATCGGCAGTTCGCTCTCGTTGAGCTGACGCGCAAAGCGGTGAGCCTTGAGCACTTCGACTGGCGACTGGTTGATGAGGCGGCGGCCATGAATCGAGGTCACGACGCCGCGGTTGCGATACAGCCCACCGATGAGGGGGATCATTGCCTCAGCCAGTTCTTGGCGGGCATTCCATCGGGCAAATTCGTCGCTGTGTTCGCGTTGCATCAGGTTCCTTCCGACTGCAGAGTCACGGGCCGCGAGCGCGCTTGTAACGCGGCTGGCCCGCGTCCATTCTCCCAGACGGATGCTCGGCACGCGGGGGCGGGCGGGCGCAGTTCTGGCAACACTTTAGAGATCGCCAAAGGGGGCGATTTTTAACGTCAACGAGCAGTGATGACGTTGCTCACTCTAGTTGCCGCTTTCCGTTACCCGTCGTGCGAATAGTACGATAATAGGATTTACTACTCGAGGGAGCATCGTGAAGATCGCACGCATCGAAACATTCCTGGTGCCGCCACGCTGGCTGTTCGTGCGCATTGAGACCGACGACGGCATTGTTGGTTGGGGCGAGCCCGTCGTCGAAGGCCAAGCCGATATCGTTCGCGCTGCCGTCGAACAGCACGCCGAATACCTCGTGGGGCTCGACGCCACCCGCATTGAAGACCACTGGCAAGTACTCACCCGCGGCGGGTTTTACCGCGGCGGCCCCGTAGCCTCCAGCGCTATCGCTGGCATTGATCAAGCCCTGTGGGATATCGCCGGCAAAGCCCACGGCGTTCCCGTGCATGATCTGCTCGGTGGCGCCGTGCGCGACCGCATCCGCATGTATGGCTGGGTCGGCGGCGACGAGCCGTCTGAACTGCGCGACAACATTGCCCAACAAGTGAGCTCTGGTCTCACCGCCGTCAAAATGAACGGCAGCGGACGGATGAAGCCCATCGGCACCGTCAGCGCCATCAACGAAGTTGTCGAACGGGCCGCCCTCGCGCGCGAAGTTCTCGGCCCCGACCGTGACATGGCGATCGACTTTCACGGACGGATGACCGTGGCCAACTCGCGCCGCGTGCTCCCCCTGCTCGAGCCCTACGCTCCCCTCTTCGTTGAAGAACCCGTCGTGCCCGAAAAGTCGCACCTACTTGACGGCATTGTCGCCTCAACGTCGATCCCCATCTCCACCGGCGAGCGCCTCTTTTCCCGCAATGAGTTCCTCGGGCCGCTCCAAGCCGGTATCGCCGTCGTTCAGCCCGACCTCTCTCACGCCGGCGGAATCTCCGAAGTGCGCCGCATCGCCGCCCTCGCCGACATGTTCGACGCTCAACTCGCGCCGCACTGTCCCCTAGGGCCCATTGCCTTGGCGTCGAGTTTGCAAGTCGGGTTCAACACACCGAACTTTCTTATTCAGGAACAGAGCATCGGCATCCACTACAACGTCGGGTCAGACGTGCTCGAGTACCTGATGGATACGAGCGTCTTCGACTTCACGAGTGGGTACATCGAACGTCTCACCAAGCCGGGGCTCGGCATTGATATTGACGAAGCCGCGGTGCGCGCCGCCGATAAGGTGGGGCACCAGTGGCGCTCCCCTGTATGGCGCAACGACGACGGCGCTCTCGCCGAATGGTAACGACCCCGCGCTAAGCGCCGAGGGTGGTCGTCATTCCCCCATCGACGAGCAGCGATGCGCCGGTAACGTATGAGGCGCCATCGCCAGCTAAGAATTGGATGACCGAGGCAACTTCTTCGGGAGTGCCCAATCGTTGCAATGTTGCTTGGCGCTCAGCACGTTGCCGATCTTCAGAGCTTTGGTGGTTCCATTGGCGCGTCTGGATTGCACCGGGAAGCACAACGTTCACGCGAACGTGTGGTGCGTAGTCGAGAGATAGCTGGCGGGTCAACGAAATCAGACCACCCTTGGCCGCAGCGTAGGCAGGCTGTTCAGCCCACGCAAGCACACCGTGAACACTCGAAACATTGACCATGTTTCCCCGCGCTGCAGTGAGGGTGTCGTGGAAGGTGCGCATAGAGCGGTACACGGAAGAGAGGGTCACCGAGAGCTGCTTGCTCCAGTTGTCTTCAGTCTGCTCGTGGGCGACTCCGGCGACCTGAAAGAAGGCGTTGTTGACGATCACGGCGGGCGGACGCTGAGCGGCGCGCAATTCGCGCGAAAGTGTCTCCCACGCTTCGGGGTCGGCAACGTCAAGAAAGTTGCCGGTGGCCGCTGCGCCAGTTGCTCGGATCTCAGCAGCGACTGCCTGCGCGGCATCCACATCGATGTCGGTAACAACAACATCGTCGCCGGCGTCCGCAAAAGCGCGCGCGGCTGCAGCCCCGATTCCGTGACCTGCTCCACTGATAAGGACGGTGCGCATCATGCTTGATCCCTTCGTCACTAAAGTGCCGGCTTGCGACTCTTCACGAGCTCAGCGCCCTCAGCATCCGTGCTCACGAGTGTTTCGGAGTCGCGGTTTGACTGATCCATTAACAGCTTCATAGCTGCCTGGGCGGCATCGGCATCCTGAGCCACAATGGCGGTGACAACAGCTTGATGCTCCACCAAGAACTGGGAGGTCGTCTCATTCTCAAAAGCCAGTTCGTCGCGCGCGTGAAGCGCAGGCTCGAGCACCACTTCAAACCGTGCCAATAGTTCATTGCCGGATGCTGCAAGCACTGCCCGATGGAACGCTAGGTCGGCTGCTGCATGAGATGCAGCCGCGTGCGATGCCGCCCCGCGCGACGCGGCCTCGGTGCTCTCGAAGGTCGCCACGAGCGCGGTCATTGCATCCTGAATCTCGGCACACTGTTCCGGGGTGCGGCGCACAGCGGCTAGTCGGGCGGCGGCAGGCTCAAGAACTTGGCGCACCTCACTCAGCTCAAGCACAAGCAGGGCGTCGGGCGTACCCTCAGACCGCCACGTCATGACGTCGCTATCGAGTAGTTGCCAGCGCTGCCGCTCGGTCACGAAGGTGCCCAATCGCGGGCGGGCATCCACAAGGCCCTTCGTCGTCAGTACTTTGATCGCTTCGCGGATAACGGTACGGCTCACCTGAAATTCGGTGAGTAGAGCATCCTGATCGATGATCTCGCCCGACACCAGTTGACCGCGCATAATGCGGCGGCCGAGCACGTCAACAACGTGGCCGTGCAAACCTCGCCGCGAGAAAGTAATCATCACCGCGATGATACTGCCCCGCTCGCGATCACTGGGACAAACGCGTCGCCTCAATGATCAGAGCGCTCTCGGGGAACAAGATCGGCGCCAAGAGCCCCACCTCAGCCAGCGCTTGTCCACTCACCTCGGCACCAACGCACCACTGGGGTGTCGCGCGAACCGGCTGCGGCGTAGAACCGGCAGGCTCAACGAGCCGCACGCTGTACCGCGCCGCCGGGTCAAGGCCCGTCAACCGGATGCGCGCCGGGATGTTCGAGCCGATATCCCGCAACTGAATGTAGCTGTAGATCGCGGCATCCTGGGTTGGGGAGACGACCCCCAGGACGTGCACAGGAGTGAAATCATCGCCCTGACGCACGACACGGCCACTGTGAAGCAACGCGCGCTTGTCTTTGTAGTACTGGGCCCACGAGGCAAGCTGCGACCGCTCTTCTGGCGTGCACTCGGTAATGTCCCACTCGATACCGGCATGACCGAAGAGGGCGATGGCGGCACGAAACTGGAGCGTGTGCACTCGGCCAGTGGTGTGCGACCACGTCGGGCCAATGTGGGTGCCCAACATCTCGGGCGGAATCGCGAACATCGTATTGCGCTGAATGCGCTCACGCTCGAGCGCGTCATTGCAGTCTGAAGCCCAGAAGCGATCAGCGTGCTGCGCCATCCCCAAATCGATGCGGGCACCACCTGAGGCACACGACTCAATTTCTAGCCGCGGATGCCGCTGCTTCAACTCATCGAATAGACGATAGATCGCCAGAGTCTGCTCGTGCACCGCGGCGTGACCGCGGTGGGAAGGCTCAACAAGCGGGCGATTATGGTCCCACTTAATGTACGAGACGGCGTTAGTGCTGAGGATCGCGTCCACCTGCGAAAACACGTGAGCGTAGGCGCCGGGATGCGTCAGGTCGAGCACCTGCTGGTTGCGCAACTCTGCCGGGATGCGTCCGTCAGCGCCAAAAATCCATTCCGGATGCGCGCGGTAGAGATCAGAGTTCGCATTGACCATCTCGCCTTCAAACCACAGACCGAACTGCATTCCGGCAGCCTGAACCCGGTCGATAATCGGGGTCAGCCCGTTCGGCCACACCCCCTTGTCAATCACCCAGTCGCCGAGACCCGCGTGATCGCCGCGGCGGCCGGCAAACCAGCCATCGTCAAGGACGAAACGTTCAACGCCGACTTCGGCTGCGGCATCCACTAGGGCACTGAGCCTGTCGAAGCTATGGTCGAAGTAGACGGCCTCCCAGACGTTGAGCGTGAGGGGGCGGGGCGAGGCGGCGCCGAGGTGGCCGGGGCGGGCCCGCAGCCACTCGTGCACCCGGTGAGATGCTCCGTCGAAGCCGTCGGTGGAGAACGTTACTGCCACGGTTGGAGCGTCATAGCTCTCGTCGGCGGCCAGAATCATTTCGCCGGGCAGCAATAGTTCCGCCGCGCCGATCTCGGTTTGGCCGGCGGCAGTGCGTTCTATGAGGTGGCGACTATTTCCGCTCCACAGCAACCCGACTCCCCACACCGACCCGTGTTGAAAGTCGGCGCCATCGGTCATCGCAAACTGCATGATCGTGGAATCGTGGCTCGTGCGCCCTTCCAGAATGTCGCGGCTCCAGAGCCCTGGCTGAATATCCCGTCGGAATAGCTGGCGTTCGTTCACCCATCTGCCGCTGAAATCCATGGACTCGGTTGCCGCGTTCGGCAGCGGAAGCCAGGTGGCGAACTCATCGACCTCAAGACCATCAGTACCGATATTCGTGATGGTGGAATCCACCAAAATTACGCCGGAGTCAGCGATCGTGAAAGTTCGCGAAACTCGTATGCCCGCAAGGGCATCTTCTGATTCGAAGTGCAGGGCGACACCGGATGTCGCTGCCGAAATAAGATCAAATCGGTGAGTCCAGTCTGCTCCTGAACGGCGCGCCCGCACGGCAGGCCGCCCGAAGAAGCCGCGCGCATTCTCGCGCCAAATGCCTGTCGGAACACTCACGTCTCCGTTGGGCCCCACCACCGTCTCGGCATTCAGCACGGCCAGATCGTTGAGGGCATGCCTTCCCCAGTCGTCACCCCAGTGCACGATGTGTGGGGTGCCGGTTGACGTGTCTACGACGAGGAGTACGCCTGCTGCGCTGAGCTGGTGAAGATTCTGCGCGGTCATAATGTGTTCACTTTCAGTGGGCCGAAACCCAGAAGAGACGGCCGCCCGTGTGAGTGGTCAACGGACGGCCGTCTGGTATCAGCGAGTGCTACTTGAAGAGCCCATTTATCTCGTCATTGACAGCGGTCAGTGATGAGACTGGCTCTTTGCCTGACATCACTGCTTCCATCGCCGGCGTCATGAGCGCGTTCACGTCTGACTTGTGGTCAGTGATGGGGAAGAGGAACGTGGTTCCCTCGTCCACCTGAACCGTGAAGGCACTCACGTCGACACCGTTGGCAGCGAAGGCCTCAACGGCGGCATCCGTTGCTTCCGGAATTGACGGGAACACGACGGCAGCATCGGCCACGACCGACTGGCACTCGAGCGAGCCCATGTACTTGACCCATTCCCACGCTTCTTCAGGATGCTTCGTACCGGCCCAAATATTGTCGGCCAGTCCGTTGAACATCGACGCACGCTCGCCCGTCGGGCCGGTCGGTGTTGGCGCAACTGCTGGAGTGAAGGAGTCAGTTGTTGCACCGAACACGTATCCGGTCATCCACGAGCCATTGCTTGCCAACGCTACTGATCCAGCGGTCAGTTGATCAGACCAGGAAATACCGGTCTGAGCTGCGAGGGAAGGCATGTAGCCCTTTTCGATGAGCGAGTGCCACCACGTGATGGTCTCCTGAAATTCAGGAGCGTCGAAGTTGTATGAGCTGCCCCAGGGGCCATCGGTTGCTTCCCAACCGTTGGCTGCCGCGAGGTAGCTCCATTGTGTTTGACCATCGCCAAGGGCGCCGGCATTGGAGGCTTCAAACCAAATGCCGTAGGTCTCCACATTGTTCTTGTCGAAGCCAGCTTCATCACCGCGAACACCGCTCTTGTCAACGGTCAAGTGGGCGATGACGTCTTCGTAGGTTCCGCCGTCTTTCGGGTTCCAGTCAAGCGAGCCGAGCTGCTCCGCTGTGACTCCCGCGGCATCCGTCAGCTGCTGGTTGTAAAAAAGCGCGATCGTGTCGAAGTCTTTGGGCAGTCCGTACTGAACGCCCTCGGGGCTCTTCCACAGGTCAACGAGTCCGTCTTGGTAAATCGAGGTGTCGACGCCATCGGCTGCGATGTAGTCGTCGAGGGGAAGGATCTGATCGTTGAGCACGAACTCGGGGTAGTACGCCAAGTGGCTCGTGAAGACATCGGCGCTGTTTCCAGAAACGAGACCGGTGTTAATTTTCTGCCAGTAATCTTCCCACCCTGACTGGTCGATCGAGATCGTGATGTCAGGGTTGGCCGCGTGGAAGTCATCAGCACACTGCTGGTACGCGGGCATTTGGTTGGCATCCCAGAGGCTGTACTTAATTTCTACAGAACCGTCTGTCGTTGTGGAGCCAGCGGAACAACCGGCCAAGACAAGGGGCACCGCTGCAAGTGCAGCGATTCCCGCCAGTGCTTTCGTCATTGCTTTCTCTTTCTCTTGGGGTCGACCGCTCAGCGACAATGCTGATCCGGTCGGATGATCGCTCAGTGCGGAGCGAAATAATGGTGGTGTTGTCGACTACTTCACGCCCGACGATTGAATGGATCCGACGATCTGCTTACCGAAGATCAGAATCAGGACGAAGATGGGGATCGCCGCGAGCAGTGCACCGGCCATGAGGCCCGCCCAGTCGGGGTTTCCCGCGGGAGTCTGGGAGCGGAAGATTCCGAGGCCGACCGTGATCAGCTTCGACTCCTCGGTGGTGCCGACCAGGAGCGGCCACAGATAGTCGTTCCAGTAGAAGATGAACTGCAACAGCGCCAGCGTGATGATCTGCGGCCAGACCAAGGGCACGGCAATACGACTGAAGATGCGCCACTGGCTCGCACCGTCGATCACTGCCGCCTCAATGATGCTGAGGTTCACGCCGAAGAAGAATTGACGAAGGAAGAAGATTGCGAATGGCGTCATGAACATCGCTGGCAGAGCGATGCCGATGATCGTGTTGAGCAAACCCAACTCTTTAATCAGCACGAAGTTGGGCAGGATCGTGAAGATGACGGGAACCATCAACGCGATCAAGAAGAGGTTGAAGACCGCGTCGCGCCCCTTCCACTTGAGCAGCGCGAAGGCGTAAGCCGCCATGGCGCTAAACGCGATCTGGAACACAGTGATGAGGGTGGCCGTGATGATCGAGTTCAGCATGTAGAGACCGAAATTGATCGATGCTCCCGAGCCGCCCTCGGCAATCGCTTCATCGGGGGTCGCGAGTCCGAGGACTCGCTCGATCGGTCCCAGGGTGAAGTCGACCGGCAGCAACGAGAGAGGTTCACCGAACATCGCCCGGTTATCGCTGAAGGCCGTACGCACCATCCAGTAGATCGGGAACAACGTGATGATCACGACAATGGCGAGAGCCAACCGGCCGAAGAACTTCGACACCGGTGATTTGGCCATTGCGGGATCTTCGGCGCTGCTTGCCCGAACTTTCTTGACGCGCTTTGTGCGTGTGCTGGTGGACATGATCTACCTCTCCATGTCTGACTCGTTGGCCCGCAGTAGGCGATTTTGAATAAGCGCAATAGTGGCGAGAAGAATCATCAGAATGACGGCGAGCGCCGAGGCGTAGCCAAAGTCGAACCGTTCAAATGCTCGCTCGAAAATGTAGAAGTTGATCGCTCGCGTTGCGTCAACCGGGCCACCGCCAGTGGTCACGGCGATGGTGTCGAAGATCTGGAACGATCCGACGACGGTGACGACAAGGACGAACGCGAGAATGGGTCGGAGAAGCGGAAGAGTGACGCTCCTGAACACTCGGAACTCGCCGGCGCCATCCACTTCTGCTGCTTCGTAGACGTCACGGGGAATGGCTTGTAAGCCTGCGAAGAGCAACAGCGCGGTGTAGCCGACGTGGCGCCACACATTGACGAAAGCGATCGTGGGCATCGCCCAGGCTTCACTGCCGAAGAAGCCGATTTTGTTGAGGCCGATTCCATCGATCACGGCGTTGATGAGACCGAGGCTGTAGTCGGCGAGCCAGAACCAGACCAGCGCGACGATGACGTTAGCGATCAAGTACGGCAGGACAACGACACCCCGAATAATCATCGAGCGGGTGAAGCGGTGCATCAGCACGGCTAACGCCAAGGCGATGACTGTCTGGAGCCCGACGTTGATGAAGACGTACTGGAATGTCACTGCCATCGAACGCCAGAAGACGGCGTCATTGAAAATGTCGATGTAGTTCTGAAAACCGATGAACGTGGGGTCTCTCAGCAGGTTGTAATCCGTGAAGCTGAGGTAGATGCCGCGAATAGTCGGCCACAGGAAGAAAGCCAAGAAACCGATGCTGGCGGGAATGAGAAACAGCATCGCCGGAACGATCTGATTATCCCTGCTGACCTTTGCTGCCATGAGCGGAACCTCACCTAACGTCGTCGTTGCCTGAATTATTCCATGATGGAAGTAATGGCGTCAAGGGCCAATGTGAAAGTTTTTCGGCACAACAAAAAGCGCCGTCGACACAGCAGGGGCGCCCGAGGCGCAGAGAAATCGTGCGCTAAAGCGCCGCGATCGACCGGTCGAACGATGTCTGAATAGCCACGGCAGCAGCGCCCTTAGCCCAGATCCCAAACCCCGTCTCGTCAACCACGATCGTGATCGGCCGCGCATCAGGGTCGCGTTCTTCGTCGATCACCCGCATCACTTCGGTGCGGGCGACATCCAAAATGCCAGTCCCCTCCCCCGCTAGCAACACCTGGTGCACCATTGCGAGGTTCGCCGCGAGAGCAATATAGCGACCGAGCGCACGAGCGGCGGCATCCACAATGTGCTTCAACACCGGCTCGCCCTGTGCTGCACCTTCAAGGATCTGCTCATAGCTGAGTTCATCACCCGTCGCCTCCCGAACTTGCTCCCGGATGCTCTCCACCGTGAGCATCGCCGTGGCGCAGCCATGGTGACCACGGAAGCAGCGGGGACCACCCGGTGCGAGCGGAAGATGCCCGCCCAGCTCGATGCCAGTCTCGGGAGTGCGCACGACACTGTCGTCCCACACCAGGCCGTACCCAATACCCGCACCGATCGTAATGACGGCAAAGTCGCGCATGCTGCGCCCGAGCCCGAACCAGTGTTCGCCTTCAATGAGCGCGATGAGGTCGTTCTCAATGGTGACAGGAACGCCGAGCCTGTCCTCAAGCGCACCACCTAAATCGACAGAAGTCCACTCGAGAAAACGCACGTTGTCGACGATGCGGTTGCCAATAACTCGGCCGCCGACCGAGACGCCCACTCCCGCGATTGCTTCGTCGCCGTCGTGGTTGAGTTCATCGAAAAGTTCGGCGATCGCGTCGACAACCACCGAAACATCGTGGCTGGCGAGCGCGCGATCGGCGCGGGCAAAAGCCAGAGCGCGCTGATCAGAGACCACGCCAAAGGCAGTCTCACTAGTGAGTTTCACCCCCAAGAACCGGCGAGGGTTCCGAGGAATGTCGAGGGGCTTCGCTGGTCGACCTACTGTTCCGCTAAGAGTTTCGCCAGCCTCAACGATTACGCCGCCGTCGAGCAGAGGCTTCGACAGTCTCGTGAGAGTTGGCGGAGTCAGCTGCAATCGGCGAAGCAGGTCACCGCGGTGGATCGGCCCATGGATGAGCACAGCCCGCGCCAGCGACGACATCGGTGACAGGGTGTGCGCGCGCCGAACCTCAGCGGGCTGCGTGCGAAATTCTTCCCGTTCGACGGATGACATGGGATCGAGGCTACCGCAGCCCAAAGCGCAGCTTGCAACGACACTGCTGCACGGGAGCGAAGGTGGGTTAACCTCACGTCCACGCGAGCTGAAGCACAGAGGTCGCTAACGGCTTGCCCAGAGCAGACCTCTCTCGACGATGGTGCGCACGGGCTCAGCCTCAAGCACGTCCGGGGTGTGCCCTGGTGTTGCGACGAAAATGCGACCTTGCCCCCAGTTGCGTGTCCACAGTGCCGGACACGTCACGGGGGAATCCCACGGGTCGCCGGGTTTGCTGGGATGGGTAGTAGTCGCCAAAACAGTGTTGTAGTCGTCAGTAAGCACCCAGTACTGTTCTGTCGACAGTTCAAAGTCATCGATCCCTGTCGTTATCGGGTGTTCCGCGCCGGCCGCGGTCATCTCGATCACGTGGGATACATCGTTGTCGTGGGCGTCACCGACGCGGTCAGCTTCGGGCTTCGAAGGATGCTCGGCAAGCTGGCCGCCGACGAGCTGAAGGTATAGCCGCGAATCGCGGAACGAGTCGACAATGCCCCCGTGCCACCCGGCAAAACCCACCCCGCGGCGGACCGCGGCATCGAGCCCCTCGAACTCTTCTGGCTCGATAGACGACATTGTGATGCACTGCACGATGAGGTCAACATCGGACATTTGGGTCGCATCCGCGTAGATAGTTGTTGAGCGAGAAATCCTGACCTCGTAACCCTGTTCCTTCAAAAAGGGAAGGAATACGTCGGTGGTGTCGATCGGATGATGACCGCTCCACCCACCGCGAACGATGAGGGCGACTTTTGACGCCCCGGCAGGTCTTTGAGAATTTAGTGAGTTCAGCACATTTTTAGCCTAGTGAACTGAGCGGCAGAAAGGCTACCGCAGTCCTCCTCGCTACCTTGGGTGCCTCATTCATCCTTGGCGTCGCGTTCGAGACGACCTTTTAGGCCATCACCCCGATCGGGGCAACCTTCCACTCGGGGAAGATGATGTTGGCGTCGCCAGCGCTCAAGTTGAGTCGCTTCATCACGACTTCACCGAGCAGGTCGCGGAAGTCGTTGCTGCCGGGCACATCCCCATGATCGAGCACTGCTTCGCCGAGGCCTTCCCACTTGCCATGCACCCCGCCGCGCACTCCCCCACCGAGAACCATCGCGAGCCCACCGTGGCCATGGTCGACACCCGAGCTGTCGTTTTGGCCGACGCGGCGGCCGAACTCGCTCATGAGTACCACCGTCGTGGTGTCGGCTTTGGGACCAAGATCAGCGAAGAATGCGGCAAGGCCGTCGCCCACCGCGGAGAGCATGTTTTTCATGTCGCCCTTATCGGGAGTGCCGATATCAGTGTGCATGTCCCAGCCGCCGAGATCCAAGGTACCGACGCGAAGTCCGACGTTGGCGCGAATCAGACTTGAGAGGGTGGCGAGATCATTCGAAAAACTGTTGTCGGCAAAGCCTCGGTCCTTGGCGGTTCCGGCGGTGCTCGCGATCTCTTTTGCCTCGCTTGAAGCACTCAACGCTAGGTTGGCCTGCTGCGCGATCGGATGGTCGAGTCCGGTGAACAGGCTGGCGAGCGCGGTGCGTGTTGGTTCGAGAACAGTGGCGTCAACGTTGATAGCCATTTTGTCTAGGTCCGGCACGACAAGCGCATTCGCGCCACCGACGAGTGACCGCGCCAAACGGTCGCTTGCTCCCACCCCGCGCCAGGTGGTGCCGGGGCCACTCTGCTCAAGGGTGCGGTTCAGCCACCCCGTTTGCGATGCATTGCCACTAGAGCCACCGCGCTCAAGGCAGTCTTGCGCTTGAAAATGACTGCGCGAAAGGTCAGGTGTTCCGATTGCCGGCACGGCGGCGATCTTGCCTTGAGCCAGCATGGGCTTGAGCGCTGACAGCGCCGGATGGAGGCCAAAGCCTCGCCCAAAGGGGATCAACCCTGAATTCTCTTTCACCATGATCCCCGGACGCGCTTTGAGCAAGTCAGCGTCGGTCGCGGGGACCAAGACCGAAAGCCCATCCATCCCACCTCGGAGAAAGACCACGATGAGCGCGCCAGTATCTGGTGATCCTGGAGCAGCGTACGAGGCTTGGGTCGTCACCAGCTGAGAACCGATCGCGGCGACTCCCGCCATGAGCCCACCCTGCAGCATTCGGCGTCGGGTAAACCCTCGCGACCAGAGTTCACGCCGAGCCTTTTCTTCAGCTACAACAATTTCGCTGTGGGCTCGCACGGCGGAATCGAGTTCGGTGGGGCCTAGTTGGCGCCAGTCTGGGCAGTCAGGGTGGAGGAAGCGCGTATCGGTCATGAGAGGTTCTTTCTCGAGTCGGGTTCGAGCATGCGGGTGTCGAGGTTTACAGCGACGGAGGCGATCAGCGCAACTGGAAATAGGGCGAATCAAGCACGAGTGCTGCGAGCGCTGGAGCTTGCCAGCCGTTGCCTTTATCGGCTTCAGCGGAGCCATCGACCCCGAGGTAGGTGAGCAAGACAGCACGATGCTTGTCGCTTAGTGGGCGACCGATCATGCGCTTCGAAATAGCATCAACCCATTGAGCATTCGTCTGGCCGATGACGGGAGTAAGTTCATCGCTGAGCTTTGCGGGCGGCGTTAGTCCTTTAAACCAACCGCCGACCAGCCCTCGATGGAGATTCCATCGCGCCACCGTCTGGCTGGCCGAAAGCCACGCGCCCGTGACGTCAGGAAAACCGTTGGGTGGACTCCACGTCAAGGGAGCGTGACCCAAATTTTCCAGCGCCCAGTAAAGGCTCTTGACTCCGTCGGCGAGTTTGTCAGTCGGCTCTGCACCAACAGCGCGCACGGAGCCCACGGCATCCTCAAGCGGACGGCGCGACTTCTCTCCGATCGCTGACCAGAATTCTGAGCTAGCGAATAGCTCTTTGAGCACCGGCACGATCGCGGTGTCGTTAGCGAGGTAAACCTCAGCGAGGTGGGTGAGCAAGGATTGCGGAGGAACATCCGACACAAATCGAACCGCAAGCTTTCTGACCACCGTGGCTGCGGTAGCCGGATGATTCGCCAATACGCTGACGAAGCGATCCCCCATCTCAAGACCACCATCGGCACTAGCGTTTTCATCAGTGAAGAACGACGTTTCAACGGGCCCGACGAAGTGGCGGTCAGCGCGGTAGAGAAACTCGCGAGTCTTATAGTCAACGCCCCGGCCAGAAAGAATCATGGCACTGTTGCGCACATCACCCTCGGTGTAGCCGGATGTGACACCGAGAGTGTGCAGCTCGAGCAGCTCGCGTCCCAGGTTTTCGTTGACATTCGCCTTGTTAGATTTCTCGTTATTGAGATAGGTCAGCATCGCCGGATGCCGAATCGCGGCATGCAGCATGTCGGAGTAGCGGCCGAAAGCATTGGCGCGAATAACGGAGTGGGCATAGTCGGAGCCGGTAGCCCACACCGAGTCTGACGGCGTCGTTACGTTGAGAAGGTTGGAGAACACGTCGACCACAACCTCGAAGAGCTGCCGTTGACTGAAGATCTGCGCGCCCAAAGTTGCTTGGCCAGTCTGGCGCGCCGCCTCGGAGCTGTACTCCTTGACTGAACTAATCACGTTCGGAGTCGAGAGTCGCGAGAGAGGGAAAGCAGCCCACGCTGCGTCTCCGCTGGGGTCTGCGATCGACGCCGGTGCCAGCTGAATACCTAACCACCTGTCGATCCCCAGCGAAGCCAGTTCTGAATGGTCGACAGCTCGTGACCCGAAAGTGGCCCGGGAAAGCAAGTGAGCGTGAGTGAGATCGTTGTCGGCGACCCCGAGAGAAATAATCTCGGGCGTCGTTGAGCCTCCCGGCTGGCTCAGCGGTTGAGGCGCCGGCCTAGCCTCCGAGGGCGCATCCGCTCGCGGAGCAGTTCCCGTGCCAGCGCCGGGTTGAGCGTAGCTCTGGTCCCGGTCGGCTGGAGGGTTGGCAGTAGCGGGAGAGCGCGGGTCTTTCGTCGGCGGCGGGCTGACAACCCCCGGCGGGTTACTCGGCGTTGGCGGCTGAGTCGCCGTTGCGCTGGGAGTCGGGGTGGTAGCAACCGGCGTATTTCTCGGCGCCGGCTTAGCTCCCGTGGGAATGCGTGGCGGGCTGGCGCCATCCGGCACCCCGGTGCCTCCGGCCGGGGCAAAGACAGCACTGCTCGCAGCGGCAGCACCGATTGCCGCGAGGGCAGCAATGCCACTGGTGATGACCATGCGGCGAGCGAGAACTGGCTCGCCATTTGAGCGAGGACGTACGTCGGGATCTACAGGAGGATTCACGCGAAAGTCCTTCGTCGGGCTCACGTGCGAGTGCCGTCGGCTAGGGATCGACGGGCTGTGCGCACTACTAAATAACGATTCGGAATCGATACTAGGGCGCGAGAGCGACGACTGTCTACCCCCTTCGGGGGGACAAGGGGGTGATTCGAGTTATGACCCCCAGAATGAGAACGCTCGACCCCGTAATTGCGAGGGTGAGCTGCTAGTTCTCGTTGCTCGGCGCAACGATGCCACGAGCCGGGTAATCGTTCTCAGCGACATACTCGAGCCCATGAAGGAGGGCTTTCACGGGCATCCGCCCGAAGGGCATGCTCGAAACCGTGCTCCAGAACACCGAGCCATCCGCGTCGAGAATGTACATGCCCGGCTCGCTGAAAAATTCAGGCTCGCCCTTTTTGAAGCCGCTGGAAATGAAAAGTTGCCACTGGCGGGCAGCTTCTTCACTCAAGCCGTGCGCAATCGGCAGACGGGTGATTTCCCACTCATCGATAGCGATAGAGGCGCGCTTGAGAGTGTCCATGCTGACTGCAACCACGCGGCCCACTCCCGCTTCGCGAAGCTCATCCATATTTTCGTCGAGCTCGCGCAACTGCTTGCGGCACACCGGGCAGTGCAAACCACGGTAAAAGACGATGAGCGTAAACCGACCGTCGGTGCCGGTGCCGAGAGCAAGATCGTCAGTCATACCGCCCTGCGCGAGCGGCAGCGAAAGAATCGGGGGCTGGGTGCGCGGCAGAATGGTCATGGTGTTAGCTAATCAGCTCTGCCCGCAATTCATTCCGATAATCAGAAGATTGACGGATGGCCTCTAGCACCAGTGTGGGACTTTTCGACGCCGCTGAAGGAAACAGTTACGCGACGTCGTGGCTGTGCAGGGCGGAGCTCACGGTTGTTCCGTTGAGCTCAAGATACAACTGCGCTTCCGTCACCGAGAGAGTCACAGTATTTCGTCGCTCGAGCGCGGTCACAGTTTCTTCAATGAAACCTGGGTCGAAGCTACGAAATACGATCGCTGACGCGTTGTGAATCTTTTTGCCTGCCCACGGGGCCGCAACCTTCGCAGGATCACGGTGAGTGTAAACGGCCACGCGGTCGGCCAGCTTACTTCCGTAGTGCAGTCGGGCAGCATCCGGGGCACCAACCTCAATCCAGGCGGTGATTGTTCCGGTGAGATCACGCACGAGAACGGCGGGCTCGTCGGTCGACGACACTCCTTCGCTGAACGCAATACCTTCCTCGTACTCGAGGCAGTACGCCAGCAGGCGCGTGACCATGTACAAATCAGTTTCTGACGGATGGCGCGCCACCCGCAGAGTGAAATCTTCGTAGACGCCGCGATCGACGTCAGCGAGTTGCACGCTAAAGGTGTGCATGGTTGAGCCAGTTGCCATAACGTCCGAGCCTAGTCTGCGGCTGAGACCGCCAGCACCGCACGGTCATGCACCGCCACTTCGTTAAACGAAGAAAACCCCCGACGAATCAGGGGTTTTCTTTCAAGAGCGGAGACGGAGAGATTTGAACTCTCGGTACCCTTACGGGTACTCCACCTTAGCAGGGTGGTGCACTAGGCCGGACTATGCGACGTCTCCAGACGTACTCAGCAATCATAACCGGTCATAGGCCATACGACGAACCGAAGGTCTCATTCCCTCCGACTATTGGATTCGCTGCAGTTTCACTCGAACCGTGACGCGCGACAGACGAGCTCAAGGGCACCTCTCACAGTCGCTCGCGCAAGTGTGATGCGTAGCCTCCCGGCGTGCGACCGTACTCTCTCCCTGAGGTGAGAACACAGCACTCGTCCGTTGCTACCGAGCGAGCGCCTAAGGCCGTGAGTGCCTCGACGAGACGCACATCCTCGTGCTCGGTGATCGGATCGAAACCGCCCGCTTCTCGATAGCGGTCGGCACGAAAACCAAGATTCGCGCCATGGACGTGGCCATTTGCTTCGCCAGGGGTATGCGTCGCCAACCAGCGATCTCGCTTTGTCTCGCTGAGGTCGTTGAAGTCGGGGCGCACCGTCCCGATCATGACCTCAGCACCGCTCTGCGCGAGCCGCCATTGCTCACTGAGCCAGTTCGCTGGCACCTGAGAGTCCGCGTCAGTGTTCGCGATCCAGAACTCTGATTCTGCTGTGCGGGTAGTGGAAAGTAAATGACGGATGCCATGCCGACGAGCCGCACCGACGGCTCCGTAGTTCACCGTGAGAACTTCGATCTCATCCCACTGCGCTGCGATAGCGGCCGACTCATCGGTGCAGTCATCCAGCACAAGAATGATGCGGATCCACGGCTCGTCGCGCGGCTCATGTGCGCGTACCGTGGACCGTGCCGAAGTGAGCGCGGTTAAGGCAGCATCGAGCAATTGGTCTTCATCTTTTGCGGGAACCACGACCCCGATTCCCGAGATCGGCGTGATCATAGAAGCCCCGTTCGCCGGGCGACGGAGCGCGCCGGACGCGGGCTGAAAACCTCAAGAAGGAAATCTTCTTCGACATGATGAACAAGTCGCTCCAGAGACCCGAGCGCGTTGAGACGCTCATGCACCTCATCCCCGCTGAGCGGATAGTCCTTCACCTCATGTCGCCAATGGCACGCAACCAGTACTCCGCCGAGGGTGAGACTCGCGGCAGCCCGCGAAAGCACTCGATCAAGAGCATCCACATCGAAGTAATACCCCACTTCTGACAGCACGATGAGGTCGAACATGCCCTCGGGCCACTCTTCAGCGGTCGCGACCTGCCGGAGCGAAACGTGAGGGAATTGCGCCAATCGTTGCCGCGCGATCTCTAACGGTTGAGGCGCGATCTCCGTCGCCAGAAGAGCATCGCAGCGCGGTGCAAGCTCGGCACTCAACACCCCGATGGAGCACCCAAGTTCCAGAGCATTTGCGAAACGCTCTCTCGGCAGACTCGCCATCGTAAGAGCTCGCTTTCGTTGCTCATACCACCGAGTTTCGAAGCCCCACGGATCAGTCTTGCCCGCGTAAAAATCGTCGAAAAACTCACGCGTGAGCGTTGCATCATCATCGGGCTTGGTGACCACGTACGCCTCCATCGGCCGATCGAAGTGTTCGAGAAAATGAGGGTGGAGAATTGCCTCGTCACCATCGGCGTCCGACAGCGGCGCGACTTGACTCTCATGGGCGGCGATGGCGCGACGCTTAACGTCTCGCTCTTCAGTGCTCAGCATCACGGTGCGCAAGGTCGTCCAGGGCATCCGAGAGTCCTCTGGTGATGACCAGTGCCACAGCCAGATTGGATACTCGACGAGGCTCAGCCGATGGGCGCTGGCGATATCGGCACACACCTCGCCAACCACTCGATGATCACCGTGTCCGTCCCCGCGCCACGTTGCCGCGATTACGGTTTTTCCCCCGCCCGGGGCGAGTGCCTCCACAATGCCGGCGCGCAACGCGACAGTCTCGTGCTTGAGCGCGCCATCCCGCAGTCCCAGTCGCCGGATCGGGGTTCCCGGGGCAATCAGTTCGATTGCTTGTTCGAGTTCTGAAGCTCGCCACGAACGCAGCTCGGCCGCGCTGCGGGTCGGCGACTCCGGATGTGAGCCTTCGCCATCAGTCGCGAGAACGAGCTGAACCTGTCCTCCTGCAGCGGATACTCTCCGCATAAGCCCGGCAGCTCCCAAAGTTTCATCATCCGGATGCGCGGAAACCACGATGAGCTGCTCGATTCCCGATGCGTCGAATTCAGCTAGGCCCTGCCAGCGTGCGCTAGAAATCCACTGTGCCTCGGGAGTCCCCGGATCACGGTGGTCGAAGTTCACCACTCGAAGGACCGATCCGCGAGCACTTTGCTGCCGAGTCGGGCGTAATCTCGTTCGGCGTGATGTTGGCGCACGTACAGCTGTAGGTCCGCTACTCGACGGGCGTGCTCTTCGTCGAGTGCGAGGGGCGCAGGACCTAAGGCGTGCCCGACTCGCTCGATCACTTCATCAACGTCACGGGCAACGCGCGCGCGCGTCCGATGGCCCACAATCGTTGCGGCGCTGCGGGTGAGCTGGCCGTTGTCCACAGCGGCAGCAGAATCCGCCAGAGCGATCCGCGATGAATGGAGCGCCAAGTCGAGAGCCCCTAAGTGCATCTGGGCAATCTGGTCGGGCTCGCGCGTGCCGGCCGCCGCGAAAGCACGTCGAGCGACTCCGACGGCTCCACCCCACCAACAGGCCGCGACACCCATCGAGCCCCACGCAAACCCGGGGCGCTCGAGATACCACCCGTCTTCGCCGACGGGAAGGGCGGAGGCAGCGGTGAAAGCAACGCTGCCGCTGGAGATCGCGGTCAGGCCACGAGCATGCCATTCACCCTCGCGCGGGACTACCCCGATCTGGCGTAACGACACCGCGAAAAGTCGCCGCGTCGAGGCTCCGGTAGTCGACGCTCCGGTAAAGGCCGTAACGAGAGCATGACTTACTGATCCCGCCAACGAGCACCAGGCCTTCACCCCGGAAAGCTGCCAACCCCCGTCAACGAACTCCGCGGTGACACGTGAATCTGGAGCTTCAGCGGCAAACACGCCCCACGTGCTGTGAGCGTCAACGCCGAGTTCACTCAGACCACCGACATCCGCTTGATCGAGGATCGCTAGAGCGTCTAGATGAGGCTCCACTGCGCGGGCAACAGTGAGATCTGAAGCTCCGACTGTGGCCAGTGCACTGAACAGCAGGCCGGTTGAACCTCCGCCAGGAAGGGGAAGCCTCTGACCTAGAGAACACGCAAACTCAAGGGCAGCGTTTACCTCGCCCGCGCATCGGTCAACTTCTTCGCTGACCCACGCCAATACCTCCCGGTCGTGTTCGTCGCGGGTGGGTAAAATCGACAGCGCTTTCTTCACCGGCAGATCTCGTCCTCGTACTCAGTGCCGTGAACGGCAGCGCCCTAGTGTTCCTCTAGCGAGGTCCACTCGTTACTGCAGTTCTATCAAACTGATCTGAGATCTGCTGAGAAATTGCCTTTAGTAGTAGTTGGTGACCGAGCAGCTGTACGTCGCTGCATTCTGGCCGCTGATGTCGAGAACTTCAGCTTCTTCGGTCGGCGCTGCGGTCGAGCCATCGGTTGCGTCGGGAACCGGGGCAGCCACGGGTGCGTTCGGGTCGAGAGTTGCGCCACGCTCATCAGTGGCATCCGCGAGGGTGAATGGCTGGTCTGCCGCGATGAGGGCCATCATCTTGTCGCCGAGGTACTCGTTGGGCTGAACCTTGCCCGAGTAGACGCCGGTGCCGCCGGTCGTACCGGGGTACTGCACGAACTGGATGCCCTCGAGCGGGATGTCCTTCAGCGCCAAAGCGATGGACACCATGGTCGGGATATCAGCGAGACCACTTGACAACTGCATGTTGGCGATTGCGGCATCTGCAAGGTTGTAGACCTTCTTGTAGTCGCCGAGCGTGTCAGAACTCTTGAGCGTGCGTACGAGCGAGGAGAGATAGACCTGCTGTGAGCTGATGCGCGTCAAGTCACTGCCATCACCAACGCCGTGTCGCGATCGAAGAAAGGCAAGTGCCTCCCAGCCCGCGAGATTGTAGGTTCCCTCCTCAGGGAGGTTGATTCCGGTATAGGGATCGATAAGAGGGCCATCGATACACACGTCGACTCCGCCGATGGCGTTGGTCATTTGGATGACACCGTCGAAAGTGATGATTCCGGCGAATTGGATGTCGAGGCCGGTGAACTCCGAGAGTGTGAGAGCAACGCACGGAAGGCCACCATACGAGAGAGCCGTGTTGAGGGCTTCGGTGGAGTAGTACTTGTTGTAGTCACCGCTCGAGCTGGGGCATTCGGGGATGCCCATGACCATGTCACGAGGGAAGCTAATGGCTACTGCTGACTGACGGTCAGCGGCAACGTGAAGGATCATGTTTACGTCGTTAAGCTCGCCTGAAGCGTCTTTAGTCGTTCCGCCGATTCCGCCTTGATCCTCACGGGTGTCACTGCCGGCGATGAGGATATTGAATCCACCCTCATAGCTGCCGATCTGCGGCGGAGGACCTTCGGTCTCGCCCACGAGAGTGACGGTGTCTCGCTGCCCATAGATGCTGTCGAAAGCGACGGCACCGACTGCGGTGCCGCTTACCAACAACACGGCAAGCGAGCCGGCTACGATCTTGGCGATCGAGCCCCACGGTCCCGGCTTCTTGAGCCGTCCGTGTCGCGCCAAACCTTGTACTTTGGGGGCCTCTTTTGAGTCTGAGCGGGCAACCGAGCGCGAACGTAATTCTGACCGCGGACGTAGTTCACTCATTACTAACTCCTTTCAACCACCTAGGACAAGACATAGCGCGCAGTGCGGAGGGCGTGGGATTCGAACCCACGAGACATTTCTGCCCACCAGTTTTCAAGACTGGCTCCATCGGCCGCTCGGACAGCCCTCCCTGCATAGCGCAAGTTCAGAGTGTATCTGATGCCTGCACTGCGTACCTGAAAGGCAGGCTGGAACACTCGAAATGGGGGTGCGGCGCGCCAAACCGTCTATTCGAGCATCCGCAGAGCTGCCCACACCTCCAGTCGCCCTTCGAAGGATTCGAGATCGAGCTGCAGGATGCCGGCAGCGTGGTCTAAGCGCGCTCGCACCGTATGCCGATGCACCCCTAGCTGCGCGGCCGTAGAACCCCAGGAGCAATCGTGCGCCAGCCAGGAGCGCAACGTCTCCACTAGGGCTGTCGAGTTCTCGGCATCAAAGGCCATAAGAGGAGTGAGCACATGGCGCGCCACCGTCTCAGCGCCAGCGGAATGCAGCACCCCGAGCATCCCAGTCTCCGCGATCGTGGTGAAGTCGGCGAGACCGGGGCGTCCGTCACCGGACCGCAGCGCGTGGGACGCTTGCCCCAGCGCGGCCCCAAGGTCGGCATAGTTAACGGCTGCAGCACTTCCCGCCGAAAGGGCGTGGTCCGCAATGAGGGTCGCAATCTGCTGCCGCTCACTGCCTTGTTCTCCGATCACAACGATGCTGTCGTCGCGCACCGCAAAGAAGACGCGACCGTCGCTATCGACAGCCAGCGACTCGAGGGCATCAAGAGCGTAGTGACTGCGCACGGGCTTAGCGATCGCGATCACGATCAGAGGTTCCGCCGGCAATGCCCCCCACACGCTGTCTGCGGTCGACTGCGCGACTGCCACCTTGCCGGCAAGGATCAGCTCAAGAAGAGTGGCACGAAGCAGACTGCGCGTTGCGTCTAGTTCGCGATTCTGCTCCAGGGCGAGAGTTGCCAGAGCAATAACGCTCGTGACTAGCTCGTTTTCGGCACGATCGAGCGGAAACCCGCGCCCTAACGCCAAAGCTCCCCGCAGTTGACCGTTTTGGCCAAACGTCTGAATGGTCACTTGACCCGAATCGAGAGTGAGATTCGTGGATGACCGGCGCCCCTTGCGCAACGCTCGAACCACCTCATCCCGCACCGGGGCGGCAAACCGGTCTTCTGACGGTCGCTGCGACGGCACTATCAGAGGCACCCCTGCTGCATCGAACAGGCCCACCCAGCACGACAGTTGGCGCTCAAGCTCCACCAGCGTTGATCGCAATCCGGTCGGTTTGAGTGCTGCGCGCGAGATCGCCTTGTGGGCTGCGATTGACCACTCCATGCGGCGGCTGCGTTCAGCGGCGATCTGATCTGCGACGTCACGGATAACGGCGATAAAGGGCACTCGGTCGGGAACATCAATAAGAGGGAGGCCGACGCGAGCGCAGGCCTGGGAGAGCCCGTGCGGCATGCCCTGATGGAGAAAGTGCGTCGCGAAGCCGACTCCGACAACCTCGGCCGCAACGAGCCGGCCGACATAGGCGTCGTAGTCGTAACGTTCCGCATCCGCCTCGAACCCGAATTGGGCGCCGTCAGTCAGGAGAAGGTTGCCAGCACTAAGAAAGGGGGAAGGGTCATCGAGGTCAGAACTGTGCACCCACGTGATCGGTGTCGCTACGAGAGCGGCCTGCAGCGGATGCTCCTGCGCGCTGGTCACGAGACTGAGCCGCAGCTCACTCCTGGCTAGCAGCCAGGAGATTGTTGGAAGCATCAGAGCGCCTCTCTTCCGATTGAGGTTCTCACTCTATGTCGATCGCTGTGCTGTTGACTATACAAAGTGTCATTCACGGGGAAGCGCTCGACCGCGATAGTTGGATTACCAGTCTCGCCCTCGAAAGGTGCCTCATGACCTCTGCGCCCACATCCAGTAATCCCAGCAATGAAGAAACCGTCGCGCTCGACCGCGCGCACGTGTTTCATTCCTGGTCGGCACAGGGCGCACTGAAGCCTCTCGTGCTCGAAGGTGGCCTGGGCAGCATGGTCTGGGACAACGAGGGTAACGAATACCTCGACTTCTCCAGCCAGCTCGTCAACATCAACATCGGCCACCAGCATCCGGCCGTCATCGCCGGCATCAAGGCACAGGCCGACATCATGGCCACTGTCGCTCCCGCCCACGCGATCAACATCCGCGCCGAAGCAGCCCGCAAGATTACCGACCACGCGCCCGAGGGCATGAACAAGGTCTTCTTCACTAATGGTGGAGCGGATGCCAACGAAAACGCCATGCGCATGGCTCGCCTTCACACCGGCCGCGACAAGATCATCTCGCGTTACCGCTCGTACCACGGCAACACCGGATCGGCCGTAGTCGCCACCGGCGACTGGCGCCGCATCCCCAACGAATACGCTCGCGCTCACGTACACGTCTTCGGCCCCTACGAGTACCGCTCCGAGTTCTGGGCTGACTCCCCCGAACAAGAATCAGAGCGCGCCCTGCACTACCTTGAGCGCACCATCCAGGCAGAAGGCGCCGAGTCAATCGCCGCGATTCTGCTCGAAACCATTCCCGGTACCGCCGGCGTGCTCATGCCACCGCCCGGCTACATGGCCGGCGTTCGGGCCATTGCCGACAAGTACGGCATCCTCATCATCCTCGATGAGGTCATGTGCGGCTTCGGTCGCACCGGCAACTGGTTCGCGTTCGACGCCTTCGACATCAAGCCCGACCTCATCTCCTTCGCCAAGGGCGTCAACTCCGGCTACATTCCCGTCGGTGGCGTCATCATCTCCGACGAGATTGCCGCAACCTTCGACGAACGCGTCTTTCCTGGTGGGCTAACCTATTCCGGACACCCGCTCGCGGCAGCATCCATCGTCGCCTCCATCACCGCGATGGAAGAGGAAGGCATCGTGGAGAACGCCGCCATGATCGGCCGCGACCACATCGCCCCCGGCCTCGCCGCCCTCGCCGAGAAGCACAACTGCATCGGCGAAGTCCGCGGAAGCGGAGTGTTCTGGGCGATGGAACTGGTCGCCGACCGCGATACCCGTGAGCCACTCAGCGCCGCCGCCATGGGCAAGATCAAGGGCGCACTCGTGAAACGTGGCCTGCTGCCGTTCATTGCCGACAACCGCATCCACGTCGTGCCGCCCGCCGTCGTCACGCCCGACGAGGTCGCACGCGCTATGGCAATTTACGACGAAGCCCTTAGCGAGCTTTAGGCAACCTGGGTTATCAGCAGCAACCCATCACGGCGAGGCGAAATAGGGCGGTCAGCAATACGCGAGAGCGCGCGGCTGACCGCCCTTCAATCTGGCGGAGGGGATCAACCGATCCAGCTCAAACCGCCCCAGCCCCAGCCGATCTGCTGCCCACCGAGCCAGCCGCCGCGGCCGTCGCCCGAGTACAACCACAACCCGCCCGAGGCGGAGCGCGCAAGCACGTCATTGTTTCCATCCCCAGTGAAATCACCCGGGCTGAAAAGCGCTGTGAAACCGCCCCAACCGTTGCCAATTTGGCGCGGGCCAGTCCACGTTCCGTTCCCTGTTCCGGAGTAGAGCCAGAGCTCCCCTCCGGCACCACGGGCGATGAGGTCTGATTTTCCGTCTCCGTCAAAGTCCCCCGCGCTGAAGAGCGCAGTGAACGAACCCCAGCCGTTGCCCACTTGCTGGCGCTCGACTAGACCACCAGCACCGTCACCGGGGTAGAGCCAGAGGATACCGCTCTCGTCTCGGGCGATGATGTCGGACTTTCGATCTCCGTTGATATCGCCGGCGGCAAAGATTGCGTTCATCGCATCCCATCCAGTTCCGAGGGATGCCGGCGCTCCCAAGCCACCAATGCCGTCGCTAGCGTGCAGCAAGAGCGCACCAGACGTGTCGCGGGTGATCACGTTTGCGATTCCATTACTGTCGAAGTCCGCCGCCCCGAAGGAAATCGTGCGTCCAGCCCAGCCATCAGCGATCTTCTTTGCAGTGCGCCAACCTCCGCTGCCATTACCCGGATACAGGTAAACGCTGCCGGCCGCATCCGTGACGAGCACGTCCCGAGCGCCATCCGCGTTCAGGTCGCCAGCACCTGGTTGCTCCACGAAGGGCTTTCCTATCGGCGATCCGGGTCCGACTATTGCGGTCAGTCCTGACCACGAGGAACCGACCTGCACTGGGGTGCCCCACCCGCCCCGCCCGTTACCGGGATAAAGCCACATGTCACCCGATGCCACACGCCCGAGTACATCCTGTGTTCCATCGCCGTTGAAATCCCCCGGGTTCGAGAGCGAGTTCATACCGTTCCAACCCCAACCAATGGCGACGGGATATCCCCAACCTCCACTGCCGTTGCCGGGATACAAAGTAAGCGTTCCCGCAGCGCTGCGACCGATGACATCCTGCTTACCATCGCCGTTGAAGTCGCCGGCTCCGAAGAGAGCCGTCATCCCCTGCCAACCGTTCCCTATCTTTATGGGAGCGCGAAGCCCACCTTGGCCATTCCCGGAATGAAGCCACAAGTCGCCAGCTGCATCTCGTGACATAAGGTCTTGGAATCCGTCGCCGCTAAAGTCGCCCACGCTGAAGATCGCTGTCTTAGTTTCCCAGCCAGAAGAAATCTCAGAAACGGTTAGCCATCCGAGGCTGCCGTTCATGGGGTAAAGGCGCATTACGCCGTTGGCATCAACACCGATAATGTCGCGGTGCAAGTCACCATTGAAGTCGCCGACCCCGAGGATGTGGAGAAAGCTGCCCCAACCGTTGCCGATTTTGGTCGTAGAGCCCCAGCCGCCCTTTCCGTTGCCCGGGAACATCCAGAGATCCCCTAGCGAGTCGCGCACGACCACGTTCGTGCCGAAGTCCGGTGATGACGCGGGCGACCCGTCCGTGGGACCAAACCATGAGTTGTAATAAGCCCAAAAATTGCGATTACCGTACGACGAGCAACTGTCACCAACTGCACCAAGATTCGCGAGAGCTGCAGCATTCGGCTGGTACGGCGTGTAGTTATAGAGTGCGGCGGTCGCATAGTTCTGCACGTTAATAACCGCGCTTCCACACGCGGTGTTCGGGTGATACCCGATGGCTTGCACTCCCGGTTGCTTGGCAAAGCGCCCAGCCTTGTAGAAGTGGAGCTGTTTAGCACCTTCGTAGAGTTGGTTGCCAAACCCTAGAGCATACTCAGCACAGGGAGCGGTATCGGGGCACGCCATTCCCATTGCGCGGGCAAGCGTCGAGGCTGACGGCGCGCGGCTCGTGACGAGACTCTGCTCCTTTTGCAAGGTAACCAGGAGGACCTTCGCGCTGATGCTGCACGCCACTTGCGCGCGATAAATGATGGATGCAGCGGAAAGCGTGCCGCCCTCGAATGCGGAACAAACGAGGTTTCCTGTGCTGTTCGAATAGACTGCCGGGCGACTAGCCACGGCAGCAGTGAGCACGTTAAGGCACTGCCCGTTCGTGCACGAGCCAATTTTGGAGTTGAGGAATGACTGGATCTCGGCCTCAGACATCGCACCACCGTCGTAAAACAACGAGTCACTGATGATGTTGCCTGCGTTGAAATCACTTCCCGTTAGCGCCTCAGCGGGCGTGACGGTTTGTATCGCCGAGACGCTAGTTGCAATCAGTGCGACAGACGCCGCGACCGCAAAGATCCGTGCGATGGCTTTCGATGTTTTAGACAATTCCGCTCCCGCCCCCTGCACGAGCCTTGTGAACAGAACCGTGCCGTCGCATTCTACGCGACAGAGTTGCGCTGGCTCGGGATTGAGCGTATGAGCATTCAAATTTCCTGCGGACCTACCTGAGTGGGCTCTGTGCGACAGCCACTCACAGAACCCTACTTGTCGGTAGACTTCATCTGCCCAGTAACTGAAACGCACTACTGCGAGGTGGGGCCAGACCAATTGATTGAGGTACACGGAGCATGATTTCCGCAGCAAAGCCAGAAGTAGGCGAAGAAGAACGCGCAGCAGTTGACCGGGTCATGCGATCGGGAATGCTCGCGCAGGGTCCCGAGGTCGCAGCGTTCGAGTCTGAGTTCTCGACCATCGTCAACAACTTCCACTCAGTCGCACTGAATTCAGGCACTTCAGCGCTGCACATGTCGCTGCTCGCAATCGGTGTTGGTCCGGGCGACGAGGTTATCGTTCCGTCCTTTAGCTTCGCCGCCACCGCCAACGCCGTGGGGCTTACGGGCGCGACTCCCGTCTTTGTCGATATAGAACTCGACTACTTCGCAACAGATCCTGCAGCCATCGAAGCGGCCATCACCCCGCGCACGAAGGCAATCATGCCCGTGCACCTTTACGGCCACCCGGCGAATATGCCGGTGATTGCCGCTATCGCCAAAAAGCACAACCTCCTCCTTGTCGAAGATGCCGCACAAGCCCATATGGCCGCGATTGATGGCGTGCCCGTCGGCGCTTGGGGCATCGCGGGCTCCTTCTCCTTCTACCCCACCAAAAACATGACCTCTGGTGAGGGCGGGATGGTGACCACCCCTTCCGAGGAAGTCGCTCGCTCAATCCGCGTATTGCGCAACCAGGGCATGGAAAAGCGCTATGAGAACGAGGTGATCGGCTTTAACACGCGGATGACCGACATCCACGCAGCAATTGGGCGCGTGCAGTTGACCAAACTCGCCGGCTGGACCGCGAAGCGCCAAGCAAACGCTGCTTTCCTCACGGAAAACATCAGCGGAGTCGTTACGCCGCCGACTGCACCAAACGCCGAGCACGTTTTTCACCAGTACACGGTGCGTGTAGTTGACCAGGACCGCGATGCGTTTGCTACTGAACTTGCCGCCCGTGGCGTGGGCAGTGGCGTCTACTACCCGACTCCGATCCACCGCCTTCCTTCGTTTGGTATAGACCTCGACCTTCCGCAGACAGAAATCGCTGCGCAGCAGGTGCTGTCGTTGCCGATCTACCCATCCCTAACGGAAGACGAGCTTTCGACAATCGTTGAAGCGGTCAACGCCATTGCAAAGGCAGGAAGCTAATGGCGCTGCGTGCCGGAGTTCTCGGTCTGGGTGTCATGGGGCGCCATCACAGCCGCGTGCTCAACAACCTCGACGGGGTCGACTTCCTTGGCGTCTATGACCCCGCGGATGCTGTCGGGTCGACCATAGAAGGCAAACCGATTGTCAAAGATCTCGATCAATTCCTCGATATGGGCTTCGACTACTGCGTCGTCTCCGCTCCGACGATCTTCCATCTCGACATTGGTAAGGCGCTTGCTGAGCGAGGCATTCACGCCCTGATCGAGAAGCCCGTCGCTTCCACCACAGCCGCAGCGATTGAGCTCCGCGACCTGTTCGCTGCCTCAAACCTCATTGGAGGCGTCGGACACATCGAGCGCTACAACCCCGCACTGCAGTCCGCTCGCGTTCGCATCGAAGACGGTCTGATTGGTGATATCTACCAGATCGCGACCCGGCGTCAGGGGCCATTCCCCGGCCGCATCGCGGACGTCGGAGTAATCAAGGATCTTGCTTCCCACGACATCGACCTCACCGCGTGGGTGAGCCAGCAACAGTACGTCACCGTAAATGCTCGCACTGCTCACCAGAGCGGTCGAGAACACGAAGACATGCTCATCGCCATCGGCACTCTCAGCAAGGGCACCATCGCGTCGCACACCGTCAACTGGCTCACTCCGTTCAAGGAGCGCACAACGGTGATTACCGGGTCAAAAGGAGCGCTTGTCGTCGACACGCTCACGGCAGACCTCACCCACTTCAAGAACGGCGTTATTGGCGATTCATGGTCGGGCGTTGCGGCGTTCCGTGGAGTTTCCGAGGGCGACGTAACCCGTTTTGCGCTTGAGAAAAAGGAACCTCTCATCGCGGAGCACGAAGCGTTCCGCGATGCAGTACTGACGAGGGACACAACATCCATTGTCACGCTTGACGAGGGAACGAACGTCGTGAGAATCGCAGAAGAACTCGCGCTCGATGGCCTAAACCACCGGATTTCCTAGCGAACTGGCTGGACTGCCATTCCTCCGCCGATGACCTGATAGCTAACGCTTCTCCAGGCCTCGGGCGACGTCACTCGGCGACCATCGACGAGTGCACGGATACCGGGAACGTCGGCAGGGACGAGTCCCCGGTATTCACGGTGATCCGTCTGAATGATCGCGGCATCGGCGGGATCACCCATCGAATGAGCTTCGAACCCGAACGAGTTGAGTTCAGCGTCGGTGAACAATGGGTCGTGCACAACTGCAGTCGCGCCGCGAGCTTTGAGCGCCGCGACAGTGGGAAACACACCGGAGAACGCGGTCTCTTTGACGCCCCCACGATAAGCGGCGCCGAATACGACGACCTTTAATCCGCTCAACGAACCAAAGGCTCTCTCCAGCACACCCACCGCATACTCAGGCATTTCTGAGTTCGCTTCTCTAGCGGCCCGCACGATCGTCGCGTCCGGATCGTTCCAGAGATAAAGACGCGGGTACACGGGAATGCAGTGCCCGCCGACAGAGATTCCGGGTCGATGGATGTCGCTAAACGGTTGAGAGTTCGTGGCTTCGATTACTTTCGACACGTCGATACCATTCCGATCAGCAAATCGTGCGAACTGATTCGCCAAACCTATGTTGACGTCGCGATACGTGGTTTCTGCGAGCTTGGCGAACTCCGCAGCCTCCACGGAATCCAAGTTCCAGACGCCGTTGGGTTTGCTCAGATCCGGACGTTCATCAAAATCGAGAACAGCGTTATAGAAATCTGTGGCAGCCAATACGCCAGCCGGAGAGAATCCCCCCAACAGCTTGGGATAGTTGCGCAGGTCTGCAAAAATTCGACCGCTGAAGACGCGTTCAGGAGAGAACACGAGGTGGAAGTCCTCACCTTCGACAAGCCCTGATTCCTTCTCCAGCAATGGCTTCCATCGGTTACGTGTGGTGCCGACGGGCAGGGTGACTTCATAGGCTACGACGGTGCCTGGTGTGATCGTCGAGGCGAGAGAATTCGTCGCGGAGTCAAGCGGCCCGAAGTCCGGGCGGGCTTCGGCATCCACTATGAGCGGAACGACGATGACCACAGCATCGGCGTTGGGTACCGCCTCCTCATAACTTGTCGTGGCGACTAGCTTTCCTTGCGCCACCACTTCAGCAAGCAATCTGTCCAGATCCGCCTCACCAGGGAACGGAACCGAGCCCTTATTCACCAGCTCAACGATTGAGGTATTGATATCGACACCGACGACATCATGACCCTTAGACGCGAACTGAACGGCGAGGGGGAGACCAATTTTTCCGAGAGCGATAACGGCGATCTTCACGTGAGCCTTTCAAAGTCTGCGTTTGCGGAAGCGTGCCAAGCGTACTCGACTCGACTGTCCGATCTACGCGTATTGTTGACGGATGAAGGTATTGAGTGTTGTAGGGGCCCGTCCGCAGTTTGTGAAACTGTCTGCCATTGCGCGCGAATTCGCGTTGCGGGATGTAGAACACGTCATTGTGCACACCGGACAACATTATGACGAGATGCTTTCTGATGCGTTCTTCCGAGATCTAGATATTCCCGCGCCGGACGAGTCGCTCAATATTGGCTCCGCAGGTCATGGTGCACAAACTGGCGCGATGCTCGCCGCGCTCGACGATGTTCTGCTTCGACACCAACCCGACTGGGTGCTGGTTTATGGAGACACAAATTCCACGTTGGCAGCGGCCCTGAGCGCTGTAAAACTTCATTTTCCCGTCGCCCACCTCGAGGCCGGTTTGCGCTCGTTTAATCGCCGGATGCCCGAAGAACATAACCGGGTACTGACCGACCACGCGGCCGACCTGTGTCTCGCTCCTACGGCCAGCGCCGTGGAGCAACTCGCCCGAGAGGGCCTCGGGGCAATCGCTGTCGACGTAGGAGACGTGATGGTCGACGTTCTCAATCACGTGCGCAACAGCCTGCAGGCGTCCGATGAAAAGTCCGAACCTAGCGGCACATTCGTTGCGACGATACATCGAGCAGAGAACACTGACGACCCAGCTCGATTAGAAATGATCGTTCGTGCACTCGCGTCGTCACCTCTGCCTGTGACGCTGTTCGCCCATCCACGACTCATCGCCAAGGCTGCGGAAGCCAACATCGACCTAGAACGCGGCTCGATTCAGCTCCAACCCCCTGCTTCGTATCCCGCCCTTGTGCGGGCCGTTCTTGCGAGCAGCGGAGTGATCACTGACTCGGGAGGATTGCAGAAAGAGGCATTTCTTCTTCGAGTTCCGTGCACAACGCTACGCACAGAGACCGAATGGCAAGAGACGGTAGACCTCGGCTGGAACGTGCTCGCTAACTCCGCTGAGGAAATTCTCGCAGCGTTAACAAGAGCGATACCTTCGCCGACCGATGCCTCGCCGTACGGAATCGGTGATGCATCGTCTCGCGTCTACTCTGCACTAGCCAAAGCCCACTAACGAGCTAAATTTTCGCCTCGAGGTTCTCTATCGCGGCGACCCACGTGGCAATTTGAGCGTCTGCACCGAGCGGCTCCGAAGCGACTTGCGACTGCTGCTTCCACTGCGTAACTAGTTGCGGTGTCAAAGTATCGAGCACGTCACGAACGGCTGCCACTGTAAAATCTCTCGTGACGGCCCCAACTCCGTACTCCTCAAGAAGTCTGACCATCTCGACTGACGGCCCAATGATGAGCCCGAGTCGTGCCTGCACGTAATCAAAAAACTTGTTGGGGAGCGCATTAGCGTTGTTGAAGCTCGTGGGAGGCAACACATGCACGCCAACGTCGTATGAGTTGAGGACACCGATCAACTCGGATTGCGGCACCGGTTCGAGTATTCTCACGCGAGAATCAAGTTGCATGCTCAGCGCCGACAACTGTTCGAGATACAGAACGTCGTTCGGCATGAGAAGAAGGTCGAGCGTCACGTTCGCTGACGACTCCGAGACGGCTCGCATAATAATTTCGAGTTGCCTACTTGGTTGAGCATTCCCGCTGTGTACTAGCCGGATTGGGCTAGAGACGATTCCAGGGGTGTAGTCTGCGCGAGGAGAGGCATTGGTGACCACCTGCGCCGAAATTCCATACTCTCGGTATGCCTCCACTATGCCCTGGCTTACCGTTGTAACTGAGGCGGCTCTAGTAGCAAACGAGCGCACAAGCCACTCCATGTAAGCGGTAGCTTTTCGGCCTTGTCGCGAACTATCACTATGCAGCCCGGGAAAAAACTCGTGCAGATCTGCGTGTACGCCGGCTGGCCCTGCTGACCGCAGACCAACGTCAATAGTGTCGACGTCGTTGGCGAGGACTAGGTCGAAGCGTCGCCCCCGGAGCATCCTTCGAGCCTGCAGGACGTATCCGGTGTCGTTATAAATGCGATGATGCCACCCGGTGACTCTGGCCGCGATTGTGCCAACTTCGCGAAGCTGACGTAGCAACGAGTTCGTGTGAGTCGGGGCACCAGCATCCACTTCGAGATGTTCAACCCCAGGGTGGGGCTGCTGACCGAAGCCACAGGTGGTCACCCTATAGCGGGAGGAAAACTCTCGTACTTGCTTGAGTACACGAGCGTCATTTGCGATATCTGAGAAGCTAAGAATCAGCAGACTCGGTTTCACGATTACACTCCCCCACGTTGTTGAAGACGCTCGGGCGAGGCAGAAAAGAACCCTGATGCTGGTGAACCGGAGCACAGTGGTGCGACCACCGGGCCTTCGCCAGAAGCTGTCTGACCCTAATCTTACAAGCAGGGGTCAGCGCGACGGTCGCTCCCGGCGTCCGTATTCGAGGAGCTCGGGCAGTTAGGCTAGAGCCGATCGATTCAGAGAACGGTAATAATGCGACTAGCAGCGACTGGGGAAAGTCAAGCACTTTCCACTTCCATGCCGCGAATCGACGCGCTCACCGGGCTCCGCTGGTGGGCCGCATTCTTTGTATTCACCTATCACATTCAAGTTTTCGCCCCGCTGCCGACAGCCGTTGCAGCATTCCTGGGACAGGGATTCTTCGGAGTTACATTTTTCTTTGTTTTATCCGGGTTCGTACTCACTTGGTCGGCATCGCCGCGTGTATCGCAGTCCACGTTCTACTGGCGTCGCTTCGCCCGTGTCTACCCCGCCCACTTCGTCGCACTCATCTTCGCGATCCCCGTCTTTTACACCTTCGCGTCAATACCTGATCCGGCGTGGGTCAAGCCAGTCGACTTTGGAGTATTAGCTCTTTCATTTGTCCTACTCCAAGGATGGTCGACTGTCCCGGCCATCCTGTTCTCGGGCAACCCTGCGGCGTGGACACTCACTTGTGAGGCATTCTTCTACGCCCTGCATCCCTACATCAGCCGATTCCTCAATCGAGTCTCAACGCGGGGGTCCCTAGTCTTTGTTGGCACCGTTGCCGGGATCGCCTTCGCCTACCGCATCATGGTTGTTGCTTCGCCATCCGATACTTTCGATGGCGTTCCGACGCCACTCATTCGCATCACCGAATTCGCCATCGGGATGGGATTAGCATGGGCGTTTCGAAATGGATGGCGCCCGCGCGTGCCCGTCTGGTTAGGGCTTTCTTCTCTCGTGGGCCTACTCATGGGAGTCACGATTGTTCAAAGGTTCATTCCCGATACGGTGGCCGGTTGGGTGGTGGGTCACTTCACCAACGAGTTCGTGATTCTTGCCTGCGCATTGACTATTGTTGCTGTCACTTCAGAGGCCCTAGCCGGTAAAAAATCGATCTTTGCGAGCCGAATTCAGGTCCTACTTGGGCAGTGGTCATTTGCGTTTTACCTTGTGCACGCAACTTTCGTGTACCTCTTTCTGCTTGCGTTCGGCAATCAGCCACAGAGTTGGTGGAACGTCGTCTGGTTAGTGGTTCTTTTCGTCGTCTCGCTACTCGGTGCCGCGGGCCTGCATCATTTCGTAGAAAAACCGTTTGAACGTCGAATCCGAGCTTGGGATAATTCACGGAAATCCCGAAAGGCAGCCAAAATTTCATCTCCCACCGGCTCATCGACCGAACCAACCCAGAACTGACAACCGATAGGCTGGCTTCGACTTCACGACAGATTGGTTTTCATGCAACTCGCCCCGCCAGCCGAATTCGGGTTCTCATTTCACGATTATGCTCGTGTGCTTCGCGCATACAAGGAAAACGGATACGCGGTGACTGGATTTGGTGAGTACATTCGCAATCCACAACCGAAGCACGTAGTTCTGCGCCACGACCTCGACAACAGCATTGATCAAGCTTTACGGGTGGCTCGAATCGACGCGCAAGAGGGTTGCGCGTCCTCTATTTTCGTTCGCGTACACGCACGCGGCTACAACCTGATGAGCCTCCCCGCACTCGCTGCCCTTCGTGAGATGGAAGACATGGGCCACGAAGTCGGCCTTCATCTTGAGGGAGGAATCAACGAAGTTTTGGGCGGCAATAATAACGATTGGGCGGATCGACAGCGCACTGTTTTCGAGGCAGCACTGAATCGCAGCCTCATAGGCTTCAGCTCACACGAACCAGCTCGCATGGGCGGTATCGAGTTTGCAGACAACCTACTCGAACGTTGGTCCGATACCGTTACCCACCATGCCTACGAAGACCGGTTTACCACGCCGACGATGAAGTACCTCAGCGACAGCAGCGGCAACTGGCGTGAGGGACATTTCGGCCTATGGGTTGGAAAAGAACCGCTCATGCAGGTGCTTACACACCCATTCTGGTGGTTCGATAAAGTGCCTGCCGAAAATTACTAGCCTGAGTCCTCCTCCTAGCGCGGCCTACTCCTTTGGCCGGTGATTGTCTCTGATTCGTTTCGCGGGATTTCCGAATTGCACTTCGTTCTCGCGAATACTCCGAGTGACGACGGCGCCGATTCCGACTAGCGACCGTGCCCCGATAACTACGCCTTGAATGATGGACGCGTTTGGACCAATCCAAACATCATCGCCGATTTTCACGCTGCCCGATATCTCTGCACATGCCGTAATAATCACGTTGCGACCGATCTGCACGTTGTGCGATATGTGCACATGGTCGTCAATCTTTGTATAGTCACCCACCCGCGTCGGGGAAATCGTGCCCGAACAGACTGTCGTGAAGTTACCCACTTCAACGTGGCTGCCAATAACCACGGAGCCTAAATGGGGCAAACGCACGTTGTTTCCATCAGGGTCCTTATCTACGCCAAAACCCTCCTCGCCAATAACGGCGTGGCTCTTGATCAGCGCGCCCTCCCCAACGCGAACGTTTGCAGCAAGGACAGCGTGGTGACGAATCTCGGCGCTGTCTCCCACAACCACCCCCGGCCCAAGAACCGTGAAATCACCGATGTAGGCCGAAGGAGACACCTGAGCGGTCGGATGGACCGAAGCGGTCGACGAAATTCCTGCCTCGATGACCGGAACGAAGAACTTAGCTACCGCAATGGCAAATGCCCCGCGCGGGTTCTCCACTTCGAGCAACGCCCCTTCGCCGACCGTGGATACTCCAGTGCCTATGGGAACAAGCAACACCGCTCCACGCGCAGTCGCCGCGAGAAACGAGTCTGCGTATTTGACCGGGTCAGCAACGAATGCGAACGTACCCGCTGTCGCGTCGCTCAGCGTAGCGATGCCATTAACAACCTGGTCACTTCCCGAAAACGGGGCGCCGAGTGCTTCAGCGATAGCACTGACTCGTACTGATTTGGTATCCATGCTTCTCAGGCTAGCGCGACCCGAGGACTCTGCCCAGACGTTATGAGTACAATCGTTGCTATGGAGCAAAGCGTATTTATTTCACTCATTGCGGGCATTCTCGAGGTTGAACCGCAAACGGTTTCAATGACGGATGTTCTCGAGGATATCGACTGGGATTCCCTCTCGAACATCAGCTTCATCGCTGACATCGATTCCGAGGCCAACGTGACCGTCAATGCCGATGATCTTTCTAACGCAACGACCGTCGCAGACCTCTTCGCCCTCGTCAACGGCGCTGACCAGGCGAAATAACATCGCTGATTATCTTGAGCTCGATGGCGCCGCGATCGTCGTCACGGGCGCTTCCTCTGGAATCGGTCGCGCTTTCGCGGTCGAAGCGAGCCGCCACGGTGCGCGCATCGCTCTGTGCGCGCGACGTACGGATGCATTAGAAGAAGTGAAAGCTAGTCTTTCCGGGTCTGGCCACACCGTCGTGCAATACGACCTTTCTCAACTCGACGGTATTCCTGCACTCCTCAAAGGCATCGCAACCGAGATGGGCCCGCTGAGCGGTCTCGTTCATGCTGCCGGCGTCCACAGCACGTCAGCGCTGAGGGGAATTACGGCAGAGCAATTGTCCTCAATGTTTGAAATCAACGTCTCGACGGCTGTCATGCTCGCGAAGGGCTTCCGGCACAAACAAGTACGCGCCGCTCACTCAAGCATCGTATTTCTTTCGTCTGTCGCCGGCATGACTGGTCAAGCGGGAGTTAGCGTTTATTCAGCGACCAAAGGCGCCGTTGCTTCGCTCGCACGTTCGCTCGCAATTGAGCTCGCTCGCGAAGGGATCCGGGTCAACAGTGTCGCCCCCGGCATCGTTGAAACGGAACTTTCTGCGGGCATCCGCGCCGCTATCGGAGAGCAAGCATGGGCGGATGTTGAAGCAGCGCACCCTCTCGGAATCGGTTCGGCTGATGACGTCGCGAAGGCCATCCTCTATCTGGTTTCGCCGGCGTCTCGCTGGGCCACTGGTACTTCGCTAGTGATCGATGGCGGGTACACGGCGCAATAGGGGCGCGCATCGGTAGACTGAACAGCATGAAAGCACGCGTTCAGGCAGTCGAGTACTACCTCCCCGAGAATGTCCTCACTAACCTCGACCTCGCAACGGAGTTTCCCGAGTGGAGCGTCGACAAAATCTCGGCGAAAACAGGTATTGAACGTCGGCACATTGCCGCCCCCGACCAGTTTTCATCGCATTTGGCAATTGCTGCCGGTGAGCGGCTTTTCAAACAGAAAAATATCGACCGTTCGACGATCGAGTATCTAATCGTGTGTACCCAAAGCCCCGATTACTACCTGCCGACAACGGCGTGCCTCGTTCAGGATGGACTAGGTCTTCGCACGGAGATAGGCGCAACTGATATCACCCTCGGTTGCTCCGGCTACATTTACGCTCTTGGCCTCGCAAAAGGACTCATCGAATCTGGGCAGGTGACCAACGTTCTCGTGATCACCGCCGACACCTACAGCAAGTTCATTAACCCCAAAGACAAATCAGTTCGGACAATATTCGGAGACGGCTCAGCGGCCACCTTGATCACTGGCTCCGATGACGACGAAGATCACTTCACAGGAATTACGTATGGCACCAACGGCGCTGGTGCAAAAAACCTGATTGTGCCGAATGGTGGGCTCCGACCTGGCACTGACATATCGCCCAAGGCCGCTATCAGCGAGCGCAACATCGAAGAGTCCCAGTACGACATTTTCATGGACGGCCCGGAGATTTTCAACTTCACGCTCGACATTGTTCCGAGTTCAGTTGATTCGATTCTCTCAAAAGCTTCGCTCGAACTCGACGACATCGATCTCTTCGTCTTCCACCAAGCGAACGCGTTCATGCTGGAGCACCTTCGCAAGAAGTTGGGCGTACCAAAAGAGAAGTTTTTTGTGGCACTCGAAGAGTCGGGAAACACCGTGTCGTCGACGATTCCGATCGCTCTGGTCGAAGCTGAACGACGTGGCGCGTTGAAGCCGGAGATGCGAGTCATGATCCTCGGCTTCGGAGTCGGGTTGTCATGGGGAGGCATGATCGTTAAGTGGTAAGTGTGCGGTGACGGCGAAGGGGCTTCTTCCCGGAATGCGAATGATAGTCTTTCCCCCAAATGAAACGTATCTGGGCAACCCTTAAAGAACTGCTTCCATTGCTCCCAGCGGGAGCGCGACGGTTCTACACCTGGTACATGGTGACGACAAGCTCGTTGACCATTCTGGATGTCGCGGCGATGGCTCTGCTGGCGATCGTTATAGCACCTGCGGTTAACGGGACAGACATTGACATTCCCGTCATTGGCGTGCTGCCACCTTCTGCTACACCGTTGCTCGTACTGATCGCATGCCTTCTAATCATCTCCAAGAGCGTGTTCGCCGTTGCGCTGCACTGGGTAGCAACAAAGCAGTTCGCTAAGTATGAACTTGAGATCGGACGACGGCTCTTCCGCGCCTACATTCACTCCAGTTGGGAAGAGCGGTCAAAACGAAGTGTCGCAGAAATAACTCGCATCGCCGATGCCGGAATTGCCGGAACAATCGCCGGCTTCATCCTTCCGCTAGCGGTAGTTCCGAGCGCCCTCACAACGTTCACTCTGGTTCTTGCCGTCCTCGTATTCACCGACCCGATGACATCAGTCATCGCGCTCGTTTATCTTTCTCTCGTCACTCTGCTCGTCAACAAGGTGGTTACCCGACGATCGTTAGAAGCTGGCCAAGTCAACCGCGATTACAGCTATCGCGTAGCAATTCTTATGACCGAGATGGTCGATGCGCTTAAGGAGCTCAGCCTTCGCAACCGCCTCGATCAGGTCGCGGATGTCGTGACGGAAAGCAGAATCCATTCGGTTCGTGCTCGCCGCAATGGTTCGTTCCTCGGAATCCTCCCCCTCTATGCATTCGAAGCTGCCCTTGTAGGAGGCTTCTTATTGATTGGGTTCGCGGCGTACCTCACGTCGGGACTCAACGGAGCTGTCTCCTCGGTTGCGTTGTTCGCTGCCACAGGATTCCGCCTCATCCCGGCAATCAACAGCGTCTTGGCCAGCGTGGTGCAGGCGACAGCCTCTATCCCGACCGCATCCGACGTCATCAAAGATCTAACAGGCGCCGAGAAAAATGTCTCCGCGACCACAACCGCGGTGGACGTTGCTGTGCTCCCGGCCAACCCGCAAATGCTGCGTCTCGATTCCGTTTCCTTTACCTACCCACGTTCGAGCGAGAGAGTTCTTCGTGAGCTATCACTCGATATTCCTCTCGGAAGTTCATTGGGCATCGTGGGGCCATCCGGCGCCGGCAAATCAACTCTTGTCGACTTGCTCTTGGGCCTGAGCGTACCGACCGGCGGACTTATCGACATTGACGGTGAGCCCTTGACTGACGTAATTCGCGCCTGGCGCGAGCGTGTCGGTTATGTTCCACAGCGCGTTGCCCTCTTCGACGGCTCTATCGCGCAAAATGTCGCCCTCACGTGGGACGACAACTTCGATCGAGATCGTGTCAGAGATGCACTCGAAAAAGCGCGCCTCACGACACTCGTCGCTTCGCGCGACAAAGGAATCGACGAGCGCATTGGGGAACGTGGAGTATCACTTTCGGGCGGGCAACAACAGCGTTTGGGAATTGCCCGTGCTCTCTACGCCGACCCCTTGGTTCTCGTACTCGACGAAGCGACAAGCTCGCTCGATACCAAAACTGAGGACGAGATCACTCAAGCAATCCGCAGCCTCCACGGTGAAGTGACGCTGATCTCTGTCGCCCACCGCCTTTCGACGATCAAAGATTACGATCAGGTTGCTTATCTTGAAGGCGGCCGAATCGTCGGCAAAGGAACGTTTTCCGAGCTTGCACTCAAGCTCCCTGAATTCGGTGAGCAAGTCGCCCTCGCTGGGCTCGCTGAAGAAGCCGGGCTCCACACTGTTGTGACGCGCGATAGTGAGGTTGCGCAGGAAGAGACGCCACGGTGATCGTGCCTCCGATCAACCAGAATTCGGTCGAGCGAAAGCCATGATCGCCCGGATTGCCGCCCGTCTTTCCGACCGAAACCGACTGCCACGGGTTCTGAATGCGACGATTGACTATGTTGCCAATCACCCGATGAGCTTGTTCGGCCGCGTTGCTGCGCGCAGGCTGGGCACGCCAGAGACTCCCGGGTCGACGGCCGTCACTACCTTCCCCCCGTCGGAGCAGCGAGTTTTGATAGCCCCGGTGAACTACTCCGGGCAAGGCAGAGCGTGGAGCGCGGCGATTGAGCACGCCGCCCCCTCCATCGCCGCGCGAAACATGGCGATCGATGTGCCTGGCGGTTTCTCCTTCGTGTCTGACTTGCTGGTTCCAGTGTCGGTCTACCACAACGACCGACTGTGGCAACGACGACAATTGGATGCTGTTGCCTCGCACGCCACCCATGTACTCGTTGAGGCTGAAGAGCCTCTCTTTGGGCGACTGATGCGACGCGACCTCCGACGTCAGATAGAAGCGCTCCGCGAACGCAACGTACACATTGCGTTCATGGCGCACGGCACCGACATCCGCCTACCGAGCAGACACGTCACCCGGACCCCGTGGTCTCTGTACAACGACCACGCGGTCTACACCCCCCGACTTGAGTACCTCGCGAAGCACAATCGAGAGATCCTTGACCGCTCCGGGGGACCGGTTTTCGTTTCCACACCGGACCTTCTCGCGGACGTCAGCAACGGGATTTGGTGCCCGGTCGTTGTTGACGTCTCCCGGTGGCAGAATATCGAGCGCACTCGATGCTCCAGCGAGAACAAGCTGCGCGTAGTCCACGCGCCTTCTGCCTCGGTGAACAAAGGAACGCCTCTCGTGCTGCCGGTGCTTGACCGTCTCCATCAAGAGGGGGTCATCGAATTCTCGCTGGTTTCTGGTGTCGCGTCTGAAGACATGCCCGCCGTTTTTCACAAAGCCGACGTCTTGCTCGATCAATTCAGGGCGGGCTCATATGGGGTAGCCGCCTGCGAGGCAATGGCCGCTGGCGCTGTGGTGGTAGGGCACGTGATCGATGACGTGCGCGACGTGGTGAAAGAGACGACGGGAATTGAGCTCCCGGTCATCGAAGCAACCCCTGATACTCTCGAACAGGTACTGCGGGGACTCGCAGCCGACCGTAACCGCTTGGACGACATCCGAGACGCAGGCGTCGGATTCGTCTCCGAAGTTCACGACGGTCGGTTGAGCGCACACGTACTCATCGATTCTTGGCTGAAGCCGGGAACCACCTAACCCAAGGGGAGAACTTCTTCGTGCATCCGACAGCGAAAATGGTCTGGAATCTAGTGCCATCGGTAGTGCAAGATTTCGTCGCATCAACCATTGACCGTGTCAACAAGGTCCCGATTCCGCCGCCGCCACTCGCGCAACGAGACAGACGAGTCCGGCTATATATCGGTCCGACGAACTATGCAGGCCAAGGCCATCGCTGGGCTCGAGCGGCGGCAGAGAACCCCGATGTCGACGGCCGAAACATGGTGTGCCTGGAGACTAATCCGTTCGGATATGCGACAGACTATTCCGTACGTTGGCGCACGATGGAACACTCCAGACGTTGGCAACGCGACTTGTTTGCCGAGCTGACCGAGGGCTATACCCACGTCATGATCGAGGCCGAATCGCCCATCCTTGGAGGTATGTTTGGCGCTGACATTCGCCGGCAAGTCGCAGCCCTCAGAGCGCGTGGCGTAACCGTCGGAATGATCTGCCACGGCACCGACATTCGCCTACCCAGTAGGCATAAGGCCTTGGAGCAGTGGTCATATTTCAGCAATGATGATTGGACTCCAGTCGCCCCCATCGAAAAAATTGTGCTCTCAAATATGGCATTGCTCGACGACATCGCGGCTCCAACCTTTGTGTCCACCCCCGGATTGCTTCTCGACGTCCCCTTCGCGCACCTGCTCCCCGTCGTCATTGAACCAGACCTTTGGGCTAACTCCGAACCCCTGCTAGAGAACAAACGCCTACGCGTCGTTCACATCCCCTCGAATCCTTTACCGAAGGGCACGATGCACATCGCTCCAGCGTTAGAACGGTTGCAGTCGGAGGGAATCGTTGACTACATTCACGTCACAGGAAAGACTCAAGCTGAGATGCCGGCCATGTATGCCGGAGCTGATGTCGTGCTCGACCAATTTCGCGCCGGGGACTATGGAGTTGCGTCTTGTGAAGCCATGGCTTCAGGCCGACTCGTGGTAGCGCACGTGAGCGAGCAAGCCCGAGGGGTTGTTCTGCAAGAAACCGGTCTAGAACTCCCGATCCTTGAAGCAAACATTGACACTCTGGAGGATGTCATTCGCGACATCGCCGTGCGCCGAGATTATTACCGCACAATCGCGGCGCGCGGACCGGCTTTTATCCGGCATGCCCATGACGGTCGGATGTCACGAGCAGTTCTCGAGCAGCACTTTCTCTCGGAGTAGGAACGATGCGGATCACAATCGTCAGCCGGATCTACGACCCAGAGCCGTCCGCCGCCTCCTTTATGCTCAGCGCAATAGCTGCGGCCTTGGTGCGGGCAGGGCATGAGGTAACTGTCCTCACCTCATCGCCGCCACGCGGGGCCCTCATCTCGGACGACCCCGACATTCGTGTGCGTCGAGCGTCAGTCATTCGCGACCGCGGTGGGTACGTGCGCGGCTACATCCCCTACTTGAGCTTCGATATTCCCCTCGCTTTTAGGATGTTGTTCGGCCCTCGCGCCGACCTCTACGTGGTGGAACCACCACCGACAACCGGTGCTGTCGTGCGGGTCATCACCACGCTGCTCGGTCGACCATACGTATACGATGCAGCAGATGTGTGGTCCGATGCTGCACGCATGACTACTTCATCGTCGATCGTGCTTTCGCTGCTGCGGTGGGTAGAAAAATTTGCCATGCAGGGAGCGAAGGCAGCCGTCACAATCTCGCAAGGAGTCGTTGATCGAGTGCGCGAGCTGGGGGTTGTGACCCCAACGACGGTTGTCGGCTTCGGCGCTGACACTTCCGTCTTTCACTACGAGCCAACCTCTACAAGCGATTCACCGTACTTTGTCTACGCTGGTTCGTTTTCAGAGTGGCATGGTGCGGAAATCTTCATCATGGCATTCGCCGCTTTCTCAGAACGGCATCCTCACTACAGTCTGCTCTTCGTCGGGAACGGGTCTGAGAAGGAGCGATTGAAAGAGCTCGCGCAGACAGCCGGCGTAACCGCCATCGAATTTCGCGATCCTATTCCTGGCGCTGAACTTGTCCCCATTCTCGCAAATGCGACTGCGTCGCTAGCGAGCTTGAAGCCTTCGGCCGGCTATGACTACGCCTTCACCTCGAAGGTGTATTCGTCTATGGCAGTAGGCTGCCCTGTGGTGTTTACCGGCCCGGGGCCCACGATTCCTTTCATTGCTGAGGCGGAGCTTTCGCAGCGTAGTGGCGTTGCCGTTGCCTATAACGTTTCCGCCGTGGTGGGCGCCCTCGAAACTTTCGCCGCAGCACCCCTGGACGACAAGGGCCGTCGACGGTTGAGCGAATGGGCATCAAAGAACCATTCAATTCGGGCCGCTGCCGAACGCGTAGTTGATGCTATTTCCGCGACGTTTACTGCAGGGGGTACACAGTGAACCAGTTTGCGAAATTCGCGATGACCATCACTGACCGCCTTGTTCGCAATCGCTCTCGCCTTCCTCTTTGGCTCAATAAACTCATCGACAGCGTCGCTAAGAACCCTGACGGAATAGCAGGAAAGATCGCTTCGCTGGTGCTCGGAGGGGGCGCAGGCGCCGTGCCGAAAGCAACGGATGTGCCTTCGACCGAGATCCGCTTGTATATCGGCTCAACGAACTACGCCGGTCAGGGCTATCAATGGGCCCGCGCAATGACCGCCTCATACCCCGGCGTTGGCGCTCGCAATATGGCGGTCGAGCTACCAGGCGGATTCGCGTTTCCGGCCGATTCACTAGTGCCTGTCGCCATCTACAACCGATCGAAGGCTTGGCAACAAGCCGAATTTCAGGCCGCCAGCGCTTTCACCCATGTTCTTATCGAGGCCGAGCGACCGTTGTTCGGAAGCCTCTACGGCCGCGACGTAGCCCGCGAAATCGCTGCCTTAACTGCACAGGGCGTCTCAATGGCGTTTCTGAGCCACGGCACTGACGCCCGTTCACCGCGGCGACACCTCGCGACAACTCCGTGGTCTCACTTTGCCGACAGCCCTACCGAGACAGCGGCAACGCAAGCTGATGTTGATCTCAATCTTGCGCTTATCGCTGCTCATAATCTTCCTGTATTTGTCTCGACGCCAGATTTACTGCTCGACCTTCCATCGGCCAAATGGTGTCCCGTGGTAATCGATCCACGGGCCTGGCAACAAAGCAGGCCAAGTGGGCAGCAGAAAAAGGTGGTCGTTGCTCACGCTCCGAGCATGGGATCGGCTAAAGGCACTCATCTCATCGACGACGCGGTGCGAAATCTGGCCGCACAAGGAATCATCGAATACCGTCCGGTTTCCGGCGTAGCCTCTGCAGATATGCCTGCGGTGTTCAGGGATGCCGACATCGTTCTCGACCAGTTTCGCGCGGGCTCATACGGTGTTGCCGCGTGCGAAGCGATGGCGAGCGGTCGAGTTGTCGTCGGTCACGTTCTTCCCGACGTACGCCGCTACGTCCGTGAGTCAACCGGGAGAGATCTCCCCATCGTTGAAGCAAACCCAACAACGATTGCAGCAACGATCCTGGCTCTCGTTGATGATCGGGAGCGCATGCGTTCGCTCGGGACGCAGGGAGAGGAATTCGTCGCTCAAGTACATTCGGGGGCCCTCAGCGCCGCCGTATTGAACGACAACTGGATCCACGCAGACGACCTAGCCCACTGAGCACAACAGCCGGGAGAGACCAGATTAGGATTGGCTCCAATGAATACCCTCGAAGCCGACATCATCGTCGCCGTCCACTCGCAGACGCGGCCCATCTCGAGGGCCGTCGGGTCCGTTCTGGATCACACACAGGCGAATATTCGAGTTACTGTAGTGGCTCACAACATAGATCCCGAGATTATCCGCACCAATCTTGGCCATTTGGCGAGCGACCCCCGCCTTCGCCTGCTCGCTCTTACCGACGGTATTCCGAGCCCCGCCGGCCCTCTCAACTATGGTCTCGACGAGGCGGAAGCACCGTTCGTCGCCATCATGGGGTCGGATGACGCATTCGAACCCGGTGCAATCGACTCCTGGCTTTCCGTTCAGCGTTCGACCGGCGCCTCCACCGTTATCGCTCGAATCTTTCACACCGGCCGGGGCAACGATAGCTACCCGCCCGTTCGCCGGCGGCGGTCACGAAATCTCGACGGAGCGAAAGATCGCCTTGCCTACCGAAGCGCTCCCCTCGGGCTGATCTCCCGCGAAAAATTTGGTCATTTACGGTTCACCGCAGGTCTCCCCTCCGGAGAGGACCTCGCGTACACCACCTACTTATGGTTCCACGGCGAAGCGATTGCCTTTGACCGGGCCGGGCCTGCATACGTTGGCTTCAGTGACGCAGTAGACCGGGTGACCTCTGAGCCGCGAGCAGTCGCAGATGATTTCCGCTTCCTCGACGAAATCCTGCCGACAGACTGGTTTCTGGCGCTATCCAAGCGTCAACGACGCGCAATCTGCATCAAAATCCTCCGCGTGCACATGTTCGATTCCATCTTGAGTAGAACCGCAACGATGCCCTGGACAGACGCCGAACGTGCAGCGCTAAGCGCGGTAATTGAGAGAATCACGGATGCCGCACCCGGCGTTCTGAGCTTGCTATCAATGGTCGACCGGGAGGTTCTCGACACTGTGACCCAGAAACCGGTCACCACCGAGCTCACGATCAAGCTGCTAGAGCGCCGTTGGAACTACAAGACGATACCAGCGATGCTGCCGCGCAACGTGTTCTTGGCTCTGCACAGACAGGGTCCGTTTCGCACACTATTTGCTGGACTTCTCGTGATGGCACCCGGGCCGTTCATCGAACGCAGCTAACTGGTTGTAGAGGCGCGTCCGTTATGCGGAGATCGGCGAAGGGAACGCCGCGAGCACCAGCGCGGCACCATCGTTGACGTCACTCTCGGTGACCTCGCTGGCGACTGCGAGTACGTCATCCGGAGCCTGGCCCATCGCAATACCGCGACCGTGACGAGCAGCCCATTCGAGCATGTCGATGTCATTGCGGCCATCGCCCATGGCGAGCACACGCGTGCGCGGGATGCCAAGCCGTGAGCGCACATTCTCGAGCGCCGTTGACTTGTTGACGCCATCGGGGGCTATGTCGAGCCAGGCGGTCCAGCCGACGTTGTAGCTGACCTTGTGCAGCCCCATGCGTTCGACAACGGCAAGGAAGTCATCCACCTGGTGTTGTGGTGAAATCACGACAACCCGAGTGGCCTGAACCTTAACGAGCTCGTCGAACGAGACATCTACACTGACGGCGCCGAGCGCACCATCAGGAAACTTTCCATCAACGAAGAACTTGCCGGTCTGGTCTTCGACCGCATAGTTCGCCGAACCCAAGTGCTTCTTGATGCTCGTCAAGACCTCTTTAGGGTTGAACATTTCAACGAACTCGCGGCTGTAACCGCCCTCGCCCATGGGGTCACGCTTGAGGGTGATCGCACCATTGGAGCAGACAACGTACTCGGGCTTGAGCCCCAGCTTCTGCAAGATGGGCAATGTCATGGCAACCGAACGACCAGTGGCCAACATCACTTCGTGGCCGGCATCCCGAACCTTCGCGACCGCCGCAATCACGGCGTCGTTCATTTCGCCCGATTCGAGCAGCACAGTGCCATCGATGTCGAGTGCGATCATCCAGCGGTCATCGAGGGCAGCGGTTGTCACGCGATGGGCTCCAAAATTTCGAGGCCGCCGAGGTAGGGGCGAAGCGCTTTCGGCACTACGACTGACCCGTCGGGCTGTTGGTGGGTTTCAAGAATGGCAACCAACCAGCGGGTGGTTGCGAGAGTTCCGTTGATGGTCGCGACGGGAGCCGTCTTGCCAGACTCGGTGCGATACCGGATGTCGAGACGGCGCGCTTGGTACGTCGTGCAGTTCGAGGTCGAGGTGAGCTCGCGGTAGGTGCCCTGGGTTGGAACCCACGCCTCAATGTCGTACTTGCGAGCAGCGCTCGAACCGAGGTCGCCACCGGCAACATCGATTACGCGATAGCTGAGCTCACACGCCTGCAGCATCGACTCTTGGAACGACAGCAGCCGTTCGTGCTCGGCCTGAGCATTCTCGGGCAGCACATAGCTGAACATCTCGAGCTTGTTGAACTGGTGCACGCGCAGGATGCCGCGGTTGTCTTTGCCCGCGGAGCCAGCTTCGCGGCGGTAACACGTCGACCAACCGGCGTAGCGCAGCGGACCCTTCGACAGATCGAGGATCTCGTCGGAGTGGTACCCGGCGAGCGCCACTTCACTCGTGCCGGTGAGGTACAAGTCATCGGCAGGCAGGTAGTAGATCTCGTCGGAGTGCTCACCCAGGAACCCGGTGCCGGCCATCATCTCTGGGCGCACCAGTGTGGGCGTGATGAGCGGGATGAAGTCGCCAGCAATCGCGCGGTCAAGGGCCATGTTCATGAGGCCAATCTCGAGGCGCGCCCCAACACCCTTGAGGAAGTAGAAGCGGCTGCCCGACACTTTCACACCGCGAGGGATGTCGATGGCTCCGAGAATCTCGCCGAGATCGGCGTGGTCGCGGGGCTCAAAGTCGAACTTTTTGGGAGTGCCAACTTCGCGCACGAGCTCCCAGTCGTCCTCGCCGCCGACGGGAACGCCCTCAACAGCGATGTTGCCAATCGCGCCAACGATGCGGGTGAACTCTGCCTCGGCCTCGGCCGAAACCAGCTGGGCGGCCTTTACCCGAGCGGAGAGCTTTTGCGCTTCTGCGACGAGAGCTTTTTTCTCCTCGGATGGCGCCTGCGCAACCTTCTTGCCGAAACTGTTCTGTTCAGCCCGAAGCGACTCGAACTCGCCAATGCTGGCGCGACGGTTTTGGTCGGCAGCAATAGCGTCGTCAACCAACTGAACCGATGAACCGCGGGCAATTTGCGATTGGCGCACGGCATCGGGGTTATCTCGGAGAATTTGGGGGTCAATCACCACTACAGCCTACCGATTCATGGCGTAGCGTTTATCTGTGCCCACCCCTCGAACTTCGAAGCCTAAAGCTGCGGTCGTCTATAACCCGCTCAAGGTTGATCTCGCGAAGCTTAAGAAGACGGTCAATGCTGCCGCAAAGGCGGCGGACTGGGCTACCCCGATCTGGTTTTCCACCACGCTGAAGGATGGCGGGCAGGGGGTCACCGGCAGTGCAATTCGTCGCGGTGTGACCATGGTGATTGCGGCCGGCGGCGACGGAACCGTGCGCTCAGTCGCGGAGGCTTTGCGGGGCAGTGGAGTTTCGATGGCCGTTGTTTCGGCCGGCACTGGCAACCTGCTCGCCCGCAACCTCGACCTGCCGACGACGAGCATTCGCGACAGCATCCAGATCGCTTTCAACGGCGCCGACCGCACCATTGACCTCGGCATGGTGGAGATCGTGCGCGACAACAATGACCACGAAGAGCACGCGTTTTTGGTGATGGCTGGCCTCGGGCTCGATGCCAAGATGATCAAAAACACCAGCACGAAATTGAAGAAGGCCGTGGGCTGGCTGGCCTACGTCGACGGCATTGCCCGCTCTATTCCCGAATTGCGCCCCGTTAAGCTGCGGTACAGCGTCGATGGGGGCCCCCACCGGTCGCTCAGCGCTCACACCGTGATCATCGGCAACTGTGGATCGCTACCCGGCGGTCTGCTACTGATGCCCGAGGCTCAGCCCGACGACGGCATCCTCGATATGGCGGCGTTGATTCCGCGCGGCCGCCTTGGCTGGCTCAATATCTGGAACAAAATTGCGTGGGAAAACGGTGTGCTGCGCAAGAGCGTCATGGGCCGCCGCATCATCGACCTCTCTAAGGACGTACGTGATGTGCGTTATGCCAAGGGCAGCGATCTCAACATGATCGTTGACATTCCCGAAGAGTTTCAGCTCGACGGTGACGAGTTTGGGCTGGCCAAATCAGTGCACGCTTGGGTGGATGCTGGCTCCCTCATCGTTCGGGTGCACAAACCTCACTCGAAAGCGCAGTTGCGAGCCCACTCCAAAGAGCAGGCTAGGAAGACTACGACCCGCGGTTAACGGACGGCTCGTTGGTCGTAATCGCTCGCAACCAATCGCGTGCCTCGGCGAAAACATCGTTTCCGTACCGAGGCGTTACGGTCGTCGCCAGCTTGTCTGCACGCGGGTAACTACCCAAGAAGATCACGTTCGGGCTGAAACGCTTCAGCCCCAGCAGAGCATCAGCAACACGTTCGTCAAGGATGTGACCTTCGAGGTCGATGACGAAGCGGTAGCGCCCCAGAGAATCACCAATCGGTCGCGACTCAATCAAACTCATGTTGACGCCGCGAGTGGCGAACTGCTCAAGCATCTCGAGCAAGCGACCTGGAGCGTCATCCGGTAGTTCTACGATGATGCTCGTTTTGTCGGCCCCCGTTGGCGCAGGCAAGGCGGTGTTTGAACTGACGAGAACGAACCGGGTAACCGCGTTCTGGTTATTGCCAATCTGGGTTGCCACAACGTCGAGGTCGTAGTGCTCGTCGATTCCGGGCGGGGCCACCGCAGCATCCGCAAGTTCGGTGTCGAGAAGGGTCGCCGCAGCAGCGACGTTCGAACTGGCAGGCACATGACCGTGGCTCGGCAGGTTAGCGTCGAGCCAACGCCGCGTCTGCGCATAGGCAACTGGATGCGCGTTGATGACGTTAACGTCGGCGAGCGCTGTGCCGGGTCGCGTCACGAGCACGAAGTTCACGGGCACTAGGTACTCGCCAATAATGCGCAGATTGGGCACGTTGGTGAGCGCATCTTGCGTTGCGCTTACTCCACCTTCGACGGAGTTTTCGATGGCGATCATTGCCGCAATACTGCGACCATTCGTGACGTCGTCGAGCGCTTCGCCCACATTGTTGACGCTCTTCCACTGCGCACCAACGGCCTCTGGAACCTGCTTGAGCGCAGCTTCCGTAAACGTCCCCGCTGGGCCTAAGTAGCTATAGGTCAGTGAGTCGGGGTTAGGCGTTGCAGTCATGACACGAGTTTAGGGTGCGCGGCACCGGCAGCGGTTGCGTTGCGAACTGCTCGAGGGCAGTCCGCGTACTTTATCCCTGCGGCACGTAAGCGTTGAGGCCTGAGCCTGCGCCGTCTTCATCGAATCTCTCGCCAAGCGGGTTCGCGGGAAGCAGCATCATGACGAACACGATCAGGCCGCCAATCATCGGAATCGCGGCGAGAAAGTAGAGCCACCCGCTGTAGTTGGCATCGTGCAGTCGTCGGCAGATCAGGGCGAAGCTGGGAAGGACCGCGGCGAGCGAAAACACAGCCAAGAGGATAAGGGCGATGATGAAAATGAGACTCGTCCCTCCTTGGTAACCGGGATCCTTCGGGAGGAGGTCGCCAGTAGCGAAGCCGACGGCAAAGAACACAGGAATGACGAGAGCAAACATCAACTGCGCCCACCAGAACTCGCTGCGACTGGCACGCCCCGAAAACGTTGTGGACTTCTTCCAAAATCGGCTCACTGCTGTCGGGAATGACGCCCCATAATAGGGCGACGCAAGATCAGGAGTCGCGTCGAACGGCTGCGACTGGTAGCTGAGCTGAGTTTCTGGACTCATGGACACGGTGGTTTCCCCCCACTAATTCGACTGGGGTCAACCAACCCCCGAACCTAAATTTAGCTCACTGGTGCGCCCGATGTCGCCCCCAATTCGCGCCACAGATCGACCCAATAGACCGGCACCGGCGGGTACCCTTGAGCTATGGCCAGCGAAGTAATTCACGACCCCTCGATGCACCGCTACGAGCTGCTCCTCGATGGCGTTCAGGTGGGGCTCGCTGACTACCAAATGCAGGATGATCAGATCGTGTTCGTGCATACCGAGATCGACCCGAAGTTTCGCGGTCAAGGCCTCGGCAACGATCTTGCTCGTGGCGCCCTCAATTTAGTTCGCGCCGAAAGCGAAGCCCGCATCGTTGCCCGATGTGAGTTCATTGACCGCTTCATCACCGACAACCCGGAATACGGCGACCTCCTCACCCGCTGAGAGCACCGCGCGTTCGGCAGCTAGATCAATCCCTAGCGACGCGGGACAACTACCGGATGCCCGGCAACCTGATGCAGGTCGACCGGGAGCCCATAGACGCTTTCGACCCGCTCGGCGGTGAGCACCTCGCTTGGCGTACCAATAGCGTCGAGCTTGCCGTGCGCAATCAGCGCGAGCCTGTCGGAGTAAGCCCCGGCCAAACTCAGGTCGTGCAGCACGACGACGACAGCACGACCATCCGCGGCCATCGAGCGTGCCACTTTCATGACGTCTTCTTGATGGCGCAGGTCGAGGGCGGCGGTCGGCTCATCGAGAAACACCACGGGGGTGTGCTGCGCGAGCACGCGCGCGAGTGAGACTCGCGCTTTTTCGCCACCAGACAGCGTTGTGTAGCGCCGCTCCCCCAAGTGGGCAACATCCGTTGCTTCGAGCGCCGCGGTGACGACGGCGACGTCATCACGGCTCTCGATGGCGCGCGCCCACGGGCTGCGGCCCATCGCCACAACTTCAGAAACGCGGAAGGGGAAACTGACGCTGTTCTCTTGCGTGAGCACGGCTCGCAGCTGGGCGAGCTCGGCATGGCGGATGCCGCCAACATCCCGACCATCAATGGTCACGGTACCGCTGTCTGGCTTGCGATCGCCGCTCAAGACCGAGAGCAGGGTCGACTTTCCGGCGCCGTTTGGCCCCACCAGCGCGAGGACCTCGCCGGGCCGCACCTCGAGACTCACGTCGTGGAGGATGGCGCGGGAGTCGAGGCGAACTCCGACGTTGCGTGCGCTGATCATGCCCATCCTCCGCTGCGCTTGCGTTGGCGAAACAGGAGGTAGAAGAAGAAGGGGCCACCGACGAGGGAGGTGAGGAGGCCGATCGGTAGATCGCCACCGGTCACCACCGAGCGCGCAAGGAGATCGGAGAGCACGAGCAGCACGCCGCCACCGACTGCACTCGCCACTATGAGTTGACGGTGGGCCGGGCCGATAACCATGCGCATGGCGTGCGGTACGACAAGGCCGACGAAGGCAATGATTCCGCAAAACGCGACCGCGACGCCGGTGAGCAGCGCGACGATCACGATCGACACGATGCGGAGTCGCTCGACATTGACGCCGAGGTGACGGGCGTTGCGCTCCCCCAGCGACAGTAGATCGAAGGGGCGCGCAAGCACAACAGCAGCGGCAAGGCCGATTGCCGTCACGAGGGCGACGATGAGCACTTCGCTCCAGCGGGAGCCGTTGAGGGATCCGAGCTGCCAAAACACGATCTGTTCTCGGCTGCCTGAGTCGGCGACGAACAGCAAAAAGGCAAGGCCCGCTCCGGCGAAGGCGTTGACGGCGATACCGGTAAGCAGCAAGGTGACGACTTCGGTGCGACCGTTGGCGCGTGAGACGAAGTAGACGAGCAAGGTGGCGAGCAATCCGCCCACAAAGGCGAAGAGGGCGATTGCGCCGTCACCGAGCGCGGCAACGCCAGCGACGATGGCAATCGCGGCGCCAAAGGCGGCTCCGGATGAGACACCAACGACACCGGGTTCGGCCAGCGGGTTGCCAAAGATGGCCTGCATGACGGCACCGGCCACGGCCAGTGCCGCACCAACGACCAGGGCCATCGCTATACGGGGGAAGCGCACTACCCAGAGCGTGGATTCCACGATGGAATCAGCCGGTGCCCACTCGTTGTGAATGCCCAGCGCCCGCAGCAGTGACCCACCGACTTCGGCGGGGCTAACGGACAGTTGCCCGAGCACCGCCGACGCCACAATGCCGCCGAGCAGCAGCGCGGCAAGAGTGAGCGTCAGGGTCACGCCGCGGAGGGTGTTGTTCACGGAACGCGCTGCAACCACTCTTCGGTGCCAAATTTCTCGGCCACGAGCTCTGCAGCGCGGGAGATCTCCTCGCTCGTCAATTCGCTTTCAGTCAGACCGTGCAGTTTGCGGAAGGTAGCGACCATGGTGTCGATGATGTCTGCGCGTTCCATGCCGGTCTGGCTGCGCAGCGGATCAACCCGTTTTGCCGCAGATTTGGTGCCCTTGTCGCTCATTTTTTCGCGACCAATGCGCAATACCTGCACCATTTTTTCGCCATCCATGTCGTAACTCATGGTGACGTGGTGCAGCACGGCACCGGCACCGAGTCGCTTTTGCGCGGCTCCCCCGATCTTGCCGGTGGGGCTGGCGATGTCATTGAGGGGCTGGTAGCTGGCGTCGATACCGAGCGACTTGAGGGCAATGATGACCCACTCGTCGAGGAAGGCATAGGAGTCGGCGAAGGTCATTCCCTGCACCAGTTCGACGGGCGCGTAAATGGAGTAGGTGATGACAGTGCCGGCTTCCATGAACATGGCGCCACCGCCTGAGATACGACGAACGACTTCGAAGCCGTACTTTTTGGCATTGTCGAGGTCGACTTCGTTGCGCAGAGACTGAAAGCTGCCGATGACAACGGCAGGTTTGTTCCATTCCCAAATGCGCAGGGTTGGCTTGCGCCGGCCAGCGGCAACCTCATCGGCGAGCACCTGATCCATTGCCATTTGCATGACAGGTTCTAGCGGCGGCCCGGTGACGATCTGCCACTCGTAATCTTTCCAACTCGTTGCACGCTGCAGTGCCCGACGGATGGCCGTGGCCACAGAGTCGGCAGAGAATCCGAGCATCACGGTGCCCGCGGGTAGCGCCTGCTGCACGGCGGCGGTGATGGTCTTCGCATCGGCGTTAGCCGGGAGCCCGTTGACGGCGGCATTGATGTCTTCGAGCGCGTCATCCGGCTCAAGAAAGAAGTCGCCGGCCAGTCGGAAGTTCGTGATGGTGTCGTCAACAACATCGAGATCGACGACCACAAGCTTTCCGCCGGGCACCTTGAATTCGCCGTGCATGACTAACCCCTGTCTAGTTGTACTGAATCCAGCCTAATGCGCCACGTTCGGCAGCGGAATTGACCAGTCGAGTGGTGGCACAAACTCGCCATGACCGTGATCGATCAGCCGCGAGCGCAACCGCCGGAATGACTCATTAAGAGCTTCAGTGCCGGGATCGCGGTCGATGCCCGTGTGGCTGTACTCGTAGACCGTCCACGAGGGCCAGATGTGTAGGTGGGCGTGCGGAACTCGGTAGCCCTCGAACATGAGCCCAACGCGATCGGCATCCCATTCGTCTCGCTGCGCCAACCCAATGTGGCGGCCGACACGAAAAATGTGCAGTGCGAGCTCTTCGTCGAGATCGCTCCACCGGTCGACCTCGAGGCGCGGAATCACGAGCACATGGCCCGGATTGCGCGGCTCGATCGTCAGAATGGCAAAGACTCGATCATCCGCCCACACAAAGCGACCGGGTGAGCGTCCGTTCAGTATTTCGGTGAAGATTGACGCCATCTATTTGGGCTCTGCAGCCTCGGGGCGGGGACCGTCTGGATGAACGGGCTTGAGCCGCACATCTAACCAAGCGATGAGATCAGTGATCACTTCGTCTTTATTGGTCTCGTTGAAGATTTCGTGACGGGCGCCAGGGTAAACGATCGCTTCCATGTCTGTGAGCTTGGAGCGTGTGGCATAGTCGGCCGCGAGCCACTCGATACTCGTCGTGCCACCAAGTGAATCCTCATCGCCGATCATGATCAGCAGGGGGATGTCGCGTTTGATGTGTTTCGTGGGGCGACCGAGGAGACGCATCCCGTCGATGGGACCGAAGAGTTTGAGCGCATCCGCATAGAAGGTCAGCGGGTCATTGACGAAGTCTTCGGCGACCTGAGCGTCTCGGCTCAACCATTCGTAGCCGGTGGTGCCGAGGTCTTTGTGCTGCGCGTTGAGATTGCCGCTGTTCATGTGCGCAAAGGTGCGGTGCGCGGTTCCGGTGAGAATCGCGACCTCATATTCGTCGGCGTGCGAGTTGAGCACGTCTTGCACCATGAGCGAACCCCACGAGTGGCCCAGAAGAGCAACGGGAAGGTCGGGATGATCGGCGCGAATAATCCGGGACAGTTCACGGATGTTTTGGGTCGCCGCCCGCAGACCACCCTTGCCGAGCTTGCCCAGTTTGCTGGCGTCGCCCGCGTTCTGGTCGAGACCGGTAGCGCCGTGCCCGCGGTGGTCATCGGCATAAACCGTGTAGCCGGCGGCGGCGAGAGCTTGGGCAACATACTCGTAGCGGCGGGCGTGATCACCCAGGCCGTGAGTGAGCTGCAGCACTGCATGGGCGTGAGGTGATTCCCACACGTAGTAGTGGATTTTTACTCCGTGGGCGTCCGTATAGGAGTGGTCAGTTCGTGGCACCGTGAACTTGGGCATTGATGGGCCTCCTTGCTTACTCCATAGTACGGCGGGAGCGGGCTCTGGTGCCGAATTCTCGATGCCACGATCGTCAGCTGTTGAGTCTGTCAGTTAGTTAGCAAGACTAATTTGATAGACTAACTAACATGCCTGACAAACTAGACGACGAGCTTCGAATCGCTCTCATGCGAATTGCTCGCCGCGTTCGGCAGCAGCGTCACGACGACACCCTCAGCGACAGCCAACTCTCCGTTCTCTATGTGCTCACCCATCACGGTGGCAGCACTCTGGCCGCCCTTGCCGAGCACGAACGCGTCACTCCCCCATCGATGAACCGCACGGTGAACTGCCTTGTTGAGGAGGGGCTGATCACCCGATCGAGCTCGCCAGACGACGGCCGCAAAGTGCTCATTGAAGTGACGGATGCCGGCACCGAACTCGTCAACAAGACACGGCAGCGTCGCGCTGAGTGGTTCGCGGCAGAACTCTCGGGGCTCGACACCGCAGAGTATGCCGCCCTCCATGCCGCCATCCCCGTTCTGCTGAAGTTGGCCAATTCGTGAGCGCAATGTTCCGCTCGCTTCGCATCTTCAACTATCGGCTCTGGATCATCGGAGCCATCGTCTCCAACACCGGCGCGTGGATGCAGCGCACCGCTCAAGACTGGATCGTTCTCACCGATCTGACCGATCATGATGCCGCAGCTCTCGGCTTCACCATGGCGCTACAGTTCGGCCCCATGCTGATTCTGATGCCGCTCACCGGGATCATCGCTGACCGTTTTGATCGCCGCACCGTGCTGTTGTGGACCCAGTTCAGCCAGTTTGCTCTCGCCCTCGGGCTGGGCATCCTCGTGATCTCGGGTCACGTTCAGTTGTGGCAGGTGTACGTCTTTGCGCTCCTGTTGGGAGTGGCCACCGCAATCGATGCCCCCGCCCGTCAAGCGTTCGTCTCTGAGCTCGTGAGTGACAAAGACCTGCCGAACGCGGTAGCCCTCAACTCAATGTCGTTCCAGACTGCGCGCCTCATCGGGCCCGCCGTTGCTGGTGTGCTGGTCGCTGCCATTGGTGCCGGGCCGGTGTTCATCGTGAACGCGGCATCCTTCGTGGGTGTACTCGCGTCCCTCTGGTTTATCCGGCGCAGCCAACTAGTTTCGGTCGTGAAGCTCGGGCGAGCGAAGGGGCAAATTCGGGATGGGCTGCGTTATGTGCGCGGTCGGCCAGACATCCTGATTGTGCTCGTCATGGTGTTTCTTGTCGGAACCTTCGGCTTCAACTTTCCTGTCTTCATCGCCACCATGGCCACTACAGAATTTGGCAAGGGCGCCGCCGAGTTCGGCCTGCTGTCGTCGATGATGGCGGTTGGCGCGGTCGTCGGATCGCTCCTGGCCGCGCGACGCGAACGGGCCAAGCTCGGCGTCGTCATTGTCGGTGCCGCCTTCTTTGGCTTCGCGTGCCTGCTTGCCGCCCTGGCCCCCAGCTACTGGACTTTTGGGGCGGCCCTCACCATCATTGGCGTCTTCTCGCTCACCATGATGACGACCGCCAACGCCTACGTGCAAACCTCGACAACGCCGATCATGCGTGGCCGCGTTATGGCGCTCTACCTGGCGATCTTCGCGGGCGGCACCCCCATCGGCGCGCCCATCGTGGGCTGGGCTGCCAACGAACTCGGACCCCGCTGGGCGCTCGGCATCGGCGCCCTTTCCGGGCTACTTGCCGCCGCCGCCGCCGTCATCTGGCTCGTTTACAGTCGCGGGATGCGCGTGGGCCGGGTGCCCGAAAGTCGCTTCCGTTTACGCTTGCGCTTTCCCCCAGAGCCCACGCCCGACGAAGCGATCGAGCTCGCCACCCAGGAGATCGCGATCGTCGAAACAACCACTCGTCGCACCAGCTAGCTGACGCTGCTCTAACCAACGAACGGGGCGGATGCTCGTTGCATCACACCCCGCCCGTATAGACCTTTTCGGCGCAGCCTAAGCCTCGCGGGTAATTTCCACACTCACGAATAGCTTCGAGCCGAACGGCCCCGCATACACTCCACGGAGCGGCGGCACGTCGTTGTAGTCGCGCCCGCGACCAACCAGCACGTGACGGTCACCAATATCGATGAGGTTCGTGGGGTCGTAGCCACGCCACTGCCCATTGCAGAACCATTCGATCCACGCATGGGACTCGCCGACTACCGTCTCGCCAATCGCCGCATCCGGTTTCGGGTGCAAGTAGCCAGACACGTAGCGGGCAGGAATGCCGACGGAACGCAGAGCGCCCAGAGCGAGATGCGCGATGTCTTGGCACACACCCTTGCCTCCGGCCCACGCCTCGGCCGCGGTCGTTGCGACTCCCGTGACACCACTCATGTACTGGATGGCATTGCCGATGGCCTTCGAGATTTCGAAAGCACTCTCGCACGCGTCATCCGATGCACCGGCGATATCTTTCGCGAGCGCCACAACCTCGGCAGGCGGTTCGGTACGACGGGTCTGACTCAAGTTCTCGACAGCATCCATCGACAGTTCAGCGGCGGCCGCCAGATCTGACCAACTCATGCACTCCGAGACATGTTCACGCTCGTGCACCTCAACCAGACTTGTCGCGGTAAGCGACAACTCCTTGTGCCCCGTGAGCACCTCAAAGGAGGCAACCCGGGAACCCCAATAGTCGACATAGTTGCTTTGACTTGAGAGCGGCAAGATCTCCAGATTCGAGAACAGCACCAGCTGACCCTCGACGCTGGCGGGCAGCATCCGAGCCTCGTTATACGACGCCGTGACTTCTCCGCCATAGCTGAACCCCGTGGAGTGAACGATCCTGAGACGCTTCATGAGATCTCTCCAACCCACTCGGGAGCGGCATTTGTGGGGAAGTAGCGCTGACGCACCGCCTCCGAAGCCGCACTCGTTGCTGCCTGCACCCGGTCCATGTGGTGGGGCAGGTCATCCAGAATTTCGTTGATGGGCCGATACTCCAGCTCGCTGCGAATCTTGCCGAGCAAGCGCTGCGCGTCATCGGCAACCCCCACCCGGTTCATGCGGCGGGGCTCAAGTTCGCGCATGCAATCCTCGGCCCGAGAAACCGAGAACAGGATGCTGCGCGGGAACAGGCGATCGAGCAGCAAGAACTCGGCAGCATTGCTCGCACTCGGAACACCACGATAGGTGCGCAGGTAAGGCTCATAAGCGCCACAGGAGCGCAGAATGGTCGTCCACGACGGGCCACTTGCTTCGGTGAGACTGCGTGTTGCCAGCAAGCGCGCCGTCATGTCTGCGCGCTCCAGGCTGCGGCCGAGCGTAAAGAACTGCCACGCCTCATCCCGACTCGTTGCCGACTCGATAATGCCGACGGCAAGAGCACTGCGCTCGCGAACCCACGAAAAGAAGTCAGCAACTTTTTCTTCAGAAATGCGACGCGGCATGCGGGCACGCGTCGTATTGAGGCACTCCCACAGTTCGGTCGACACAATTTCGCGAGCACGGCGAGCATTTTCGCGCGCAGCCCCCAGAGAGTAGGCGATCGAAGCGGGCTCGGTGCGATCAACGGCGAGAATGGAGAGCACGTCGCCGCGAGTGAGCACAGCGTCGGCGGGAGCTTCGCTACCCATGACGCTCAAGAGTGCACGGCAGGCGTCGTTTTCTTCGATCCACGGGTCTTCGAGCAGCAACTGCAAGTGAACGTCGAGGATGCGGGCTGTTCCGTCGGCACGCTCAATGTAGCGCCCGATCCAGAACAGCGATTCTGCGATGCGGCTCAGCATGACTGACCTCCCTCGATGTCGGCACTCTGCTGTTGCTGTTCTTCTTGACGTTGACGTTGCGTTAGCGAGCGAGCATTGCCGTGATCTTCGGCATGATCTTCGTGAACGCCGGCTTCCAAAAGCATCTCGGGAGTGATGACCGTGATTGCTTCGGTATCGGCCTGAACTTCCACTAGGCCCTGCATGCTGCTGGTCGACACCTCAAGCTTTTCGCGACCAACAACCCACGTGTCTTTCGATCCGCCACCCTGCGAGCTGTTGACGACGAGTTGCCCTTCGGGCATTGCCACACGGGTAAGCCCCCCCGGCAACACCCAGACGTCATTTCCGTCGTTGACGGCGAAGGGGCGAAGGTCGGCGTGACGCGGGCGCATGCCGTCATCCACGACTGTGGGAATCGTTGACAGCTGCACAACGGGCTGCGCGATCCATCCGCGCGGATCTTTACGCAACTGCTCCTTGAGTGTGGCCAACTCTGGCTTAGAGGCCGCAGGACCGATAACTAGTCCCTTGCCGCCAGAACCATCCACCGGCTTAACCACGAGCTCATCGAGTCGGTCGAGTACCTCTTCGAGTGCCCCCGGATCTTCGAGTCGCCACGTATCAACATTGGGGATTATCGACTTCTCGCCAAGGTAGTACTCGGTGAGATCGGGCAGGTAGGTGTACACGAGCTTGTCGTCGGCGACACCGTTTCCGACCGCATTGGCGATCGTGACATTTCCGAGGCGAGCCGCGAGCATCATGCCCGGGCTGCCCAACATGGAATCGGCACGGAACTGCAGTGGGTCGAGAAACTCGTCGTCGACCCGGCGATAGATTACGTCGACGCGGGTGGGGCCGGCGGTGGTGCGCATCCACACCCGACCGCCAGAACAGAAGAGGTCACGGCCTTCCACGAGCTCGACCCCCATGAGGCGGGCAAGAAGTGTGTGCTCAAAATACGCCGAGTTGTAGACACCGGGAGTGAGCACCACCACAGTGGGCTCTTCGATACCACTCGGTGCGCTGGCCCGCAAAGCCTGCAACAACTTATGCGGATAATCGCCAACCGGGCGAACACGCATCGAAACGAATAGCTCGGGCAAAGTCTGGGCCATCACTCGACGGTTCGAGATGACGTAGCTCACACCGCTGGGCACCCGAACGTTGTCTTCGAGCACGCGCCAAGCGCCAACCTCATCGCGAATCAGGTCAATACCGCTGACCTGAATGCGCACGCCGTTCGCCGGTTCAATACCGGCGGCTTGGCGATGAAAGTGACTGGATGAGGTGATCATGCGGGCAGGAATCACACCATCTTTGATGGCATTCTGCGGCCCATAAATGTCGGCTAGAAAAGCCTCAAGCGCACGCACTCGCTGCTTCACCCCGGTCTCGACCTGTTTCCATTCAGACAGGTCGATCACCCGAGGAACCGGGTCGAGCGGGAAGGGTCTTTCTTCTCCCGCAAAGTCGAAAGTTACCCCCTGCGCAAGGTAGCTATCAGCGAGCGCTTCTGTGCGCCCGTGCAACTCTTCTTGCGTCATCTGGGCGAGCGCGTCATGTATCTCGCGGTAGGGGCGACGTATCTCGCTATCGGCAGAGAACATCTCATCCCACGCCGCTGGTCCGGTGCGTTTGGAGGCGCTTGATGTGTATCCGTCAAACAAATCTGCCATGTACAGACACTATGCCGATTGCACAGTTTCCGCTTGATCGCGGGTCGCTTGCCGCAGATTGACGCACACAATTTACAATTAAGTAATGCCTAAGTCGCTCCCCACCATCCTTGTCCTCCCCGGTGGAGGATACTCGCGACTCGCACCCCACGAACGCGAGCCGATTACTGCCTGGCTGCGCACTTTAGGGTGGAACGCCCGCGTCGTCGAGTACCCCGTCGCCACGAGACATCCAGCCCCTTTGCTGGCAATTCAGTCTGAAATTGCGAAAGAGCGCGCTGCCGGAGCACCGATGGTGGGTGTTTTGGGCTTCTCCGCCGGAGGGCACCTTGCCGCCCATGCTGCCGTTGCTCCCATCGCCGAGCCAGAAGAGCGCCCCGATTTTGCGGTGCTTGGCTACCCCGTTGTCAGCATGGTCAGCCCGACCCACGCCGGCTCGCGCGAGAATCTGATCGGTCTGGACGCGAACAGATTTCTTCGCGAAGACACCTCAATTGAGTTGCTAGTTACTCCAGCAACACCGCCGATGTTTATTTGGCACACCGCCGCTGATGAACCGGTGCCGGTCGGCGAGCACTCCTACCCGCTGGCGTCAGCCTTGGCCGCCGCTGGCGTGCGTCACGAACTGCACGTCTTCGCTGACGGCAAGCACGGTCTGGGGCTCGCTGAAGGAACTCCCGCTGAGGCGTGGCAGTCGCTGTGCGAGATTTGGTTGAGCTCACTGCGCTAAAACTGCGCTGCGGATGCCCCGCTGCCGTCGATCGACGCAGTAGCTGAAGGGCAGTCCGGTAGACTGGGGTTACTGTTGTCGACCGAATAGCCCACTTCGAACAACGGGCTACCAAAATTACTGGAGCAAGATCCTGAGCAAGCTCGGCCGCTGCCACAACATGCCCCGGGAACACTAATGCTCGCGCTGCTAGCAATCTTCGCGCTCGTAGCACTTGTGGTTCCGGCGCTGACCCGAGCACTCGGGGTTCGCGTGTTCCCGCTGATTGCGATTGTTCCTGCGGCAGCGTTCGTTTACACCCTGACTTTGACGCCGCAGGTGATGGTGGGAGCACCCCCGACGGAAACCGTCATGTGGATCTCCCAGTTGCAGCTCGACCTGAGTGTGCGCGTTGATACTTTGTCGTGGCTGCTCTCCCTGATCGTGACCGGTGTCGGCGCTCTGGTGATCCTCTATTGCGCCAAATATTTCACCAACTCTGAAGAAGGTCTCGGCCGATTCGCTTCGGTGCTGCTCGCCTTCACTGGAGTGATGTACGGGCTCGTTATCGCCGATAACGTCTACCTGCTCTTTATTTTTTGGGAAGCAACGAGCGTCTTCTCGTACCTGCTCATCGGCCACTACACCGGGCGCACTGCTAGTCGCGGTGCGGCGATGCAAGCACTCATCGTGACCACGGCCGGCGGGCTCGTGATGCTGGTCGGGCTCGTGATGCTGGCGGAACATTCGGCAACCGCAAGCCTGACCGAGATCATCGATCGCGAACCTCACGGTGCGATTGTCACCGTCGCGGTCATGCTGATCCTCGTTGGGGCTCTCACGAAGTCGGCAATCGTTCCCTTCCATTTCTGGCTGCCCGCCGCGATGGCAGCCCCGACGCCCGTGAGCGCCTACCTTCACGCCGCCGCGATGGTTCAGGCCGGGATCTACCTCGTCGCCCGGCTTGCACCGGGATTCGCTGACACCCCCGGCTGGCGCCCACTGCTTTTGGGACTGGGACTCTTCACCATGCTGGTGGGCGGATGGCGCGCTCTCAAGCAATTCGACCTGAAGCTGCTCCTCGCCTACGGCACCGTGAGCCAACTCGGTTTCCTTCTCGTCGTGGTCAGCTACGGCACCCGCAACGCTGCCCTCGCCGGAGTGGCGCTGCTCCTCACCCACGCCCTCTTCAAAGCAGCTTTGTTCCTTATCGTCGGCATCACCGACCACCGGGCGGGAACCCGCGATCTGCGCAAGCTCAGTGGTCTCGGCCGAGAAGCACCATTCCTCGCAGGCTTCGCGGTACTCGCGACAGCATCCATGGCCGGAATTCCGTTCACGGCTGGCTTCGTTGCTAAAGAAGCTGTACTCAGTGCGTTTTTCGAGGATGCGGCCTCTGGCTCGGCGGCCGGTTGGGTAGCGCTGATCGGCGTAGCAGTGGGATCAACTCTCACGGTGGCCTATAGCGCGCGTTTCTTGTGGGGTGCGTTTGCCCGCAAGGAGGGTGTAGAAAAAGTTCGTCCGGTGCATGAGAGCGTGCCGTTTCTTTTCTCCCCTGGGCTTCTTGCCATCACCGGCATAGTGCTCGCGCCGCTGTTTGGTGCGCTCGGCACGGTGCTCGCCGGATACTCAACTCTTCTTCCACAGCATCACGATGACTACGCGCTCGCCCTCTGGCACGGATTCGATGTGGCGTTCCTCGTGTCGACGCTTACCGTGCTCGGCGGGCTGGCCCTCTTCTTTGCCCGCGCCCCCGTTTTCGCCGGCCAGTCTCGAGTTCCCGCACTCATCGACTCCAGCCGCCTCTACCGCCAGTCCATGAGAGCTCTCGACCGGGTAGCCGGCCGCGTCACCGCGACGACGCAACGCGGTTCGCTGCCGTTCTACCTCTCCGTGATCCTGCTTGTCATGGTCGGCGCGGTTGGCACAACTCTCGCCCTGAACAGGACGTGGCCGACAAGCCTCCTACTTTTCGATGGCCCAACGCAGCTCGCCATCGGGGCGATCATGGTCGTCGCGGCGCTCTCTCTCGGCGGAGCCAAGAAACGGTTCTCTGCCGCGTTGCTGGTCGGCGTTACCGGGTATGGACTCGCCGCACTCTTCGCTTTCCACGGAGCACCAGACCTCGCCCTCACTCAGGTGCTGGTCGAAACGGTCACCCTCATCGCCTTCGTTCTGGTCTTGAGGCGGCTGCCCGCCAGACTGGGCAAAGAGCACGGCAGCGTCCACCGCGGGGTGCGCGCGCTCATCGGCGCCGCCGTTGGACTACTCATGGCCGTGGTCGCCGTCGTCGCCCTTGGAGCAAGAACCGCCTCCCCCATCTCAGAAGCCCTACCCAAGCTTGCCCACGAAATCGGGCACGGAAATAACGTCGTCAACGTCGTGCTCGTCGACATCCGCGGTTGGGACACTCTCGGAGAGCTCGCGGTGATCGTGGCTGCTGCCACCGGAGTAGCCAGCCTGGTCTTTCTTCGGAGTCGAACCGACAACCTTCCGCGCGACGCCGAACGCCCCCGCAAGCAGAGCCTCACGTCACGTTTCACCCCCTCGCCCGAGCTCATTGCTCCGGAGTATGTTCCGGGCGTACAAGATCCTTCAACGCGCAATTCGTGGCTGCTGGCCGGACGACGGCTGGCCCCCGAGAACCGGTCCATTCTGCTCGAAGTTGTCATCAGGCTCCTCTTTCACGCCATCGTCGTTCTTTCGCTCTACCTGCTGTTTGCCGGGCACAACCTACCGGGCGGCGGCTTTGCGGGCGGGCTCGTCGCCGGTCTCGCTCTGGCCGGACGCTACCTTGCTGGTGGACGCTACGAGCTTGCTGCCGCGGCTCCCTTCGATGCGGGACGCGTATTGGGTTTCGGTCTCCTGCTTGCCGCGGGCACCGCCACTGTCCCACTCTTCTTCGGCGCTCAGGCTCTCACGTCGACCTTTTTCGAGGCCACGATTCCGGTGCTCGGACACCTCGAGTTCACCACCTCAACGATCTTCGATATCGGCGTCTACCTCGTGGTGGTCGGAATGGTTCTCGATGTGCTTCGCAGCCTCGGGGCTGAAATTGACCGCCAGCAAGAGGACGCCTCAGACGTTCTAGAAAGTGGGAGCACCATATGAGCGCCTCCCTCACCCTCGTCGTTGTCATGGCAGTGCTCTACGCCGTGGGCGTGTTCATGCTGCTCGAACGCAGCATGACCCGGGTGTTGCTTGGGTTTCTTCTTGTGGGCAACGCCACCAATCTGCTGATCCTGATTGTGTCTGGTCGGCCCGGTGTGGCCCCGTTCTTTGGCGACGAAGGCACCTTCGCTGACCCTCTTCCTCAGGCCTTTATTCTGACCTCGATTGTCATCACCTTTGGGGTGTCGGCCTTTCTCATGGCACTGATTTATCGCTCATGGCGCTTGGCCAATGCGGATGTCGTTCACGATGATTCCGAGGACATCGAGGTGGGCCGTCGCACAGCAGCCATCGCAATGGAACGTGCGGTTGCGGGCGACGACACCGAGTTCGGAACCCGGGCCGCTGCCGCCGTCGCGGATGCGCTTGACCTTGCCGAGCAAGAGCGTAAAGAAGACGAGGCGAGCGTCAACGAACAACTAAGGATGCAGGCCTCGCACACTGAGTCTGACGGCGCCGAGCACGACACAACAGAGGAGGGCAAATGAGTTCCCTGATTCCCCTCCTCGTCTTGCTGCCACTGCTGGGTGCCGCCGTCGCGTTGACGCAAGCCAAGCGCCCGCGGGTTCAGGTGTTGATCTCCGTGACCGTGCTCAGTGCTGTTCTCGTTCTGGGCATCGCCCTGCTGGTGTATGTCGACGCGAGCGGAACGATCGCCGTTGAACTGGGGGGCTGGGATGCACCCTTCGGGATCGTGCTGGTTGTCGACAGACTGGCTGCGCTGCTGCTCGTTGTCTCCGCGGCTGTCCTCTTGGCTGTGCTCGTATTCTCTGTTGGTCAAGGGCTCGCTGACGGAGATAAAGAGACCCCGGTTTCGATCTACTACCCGACCTACCTGATTCTCGCGGCGGGGGTCTTTAACGCCTTCCTCGCTGGCGATCTTTTCAACCTGTATGTGAGTTTTGAGATTCTGCTCGTGGCCAGTTTCGTGCTCATCACGGTCGGTGGCACCGAACTTCGCATACGCGCGGGAACCGTCTACATCGTCGTGAGTTTGGTCTCATCAGCCCTCTTCTTGGCTGCCATCGCCATGATCTACGGCGCAACCGGCACCGTAAACATCGCCCAACTTTCGGTGCGTCTTGCCGAGTTGCCCTCGGACACCCAACTAACCCTGCACGTCATGCTGCTCGTAGCCTTCGGGATCAAAGCGGCCGTGTTCCCGTTGTCGTTCTGGCTTCCCGATTCTTACCCCATGGCACCAGCCCCAGTGACCGCAGTATTCGCCGGCCTGCTCACCAAAATTGGTGTGTACGCCATCATGCGCACCGAGATGACCATCTTCGCTGGCGACGATCTCAACATCGCAATCTTGGTCGTCGCCGCCCTCACCATGATCGTGGGAATTCTTGGTGCCGTAGCCCAGTCCGACATCAAGCGGCTGCTGTCGTTCACCCTCGTGAGCCACATCGGTTACATGCTGTTCGGTATTGGTCTCGGTACCGCCGCCGGGCTCAGCGCGGCGATCTACTACATCGTGCACCACATCACCGTGCAAACGACGCTCTTTCTCGCGACCGGACTTGTCGAACGCCAAGGCGGCACGACGGGCATTAACCGGCTTGGCGGCATGTTGAAAGCGAATCCTTTCGTCGGAATTCTCTTTTTCATCCCGCTGCTGAACCTCGGCGGAATCCCGCCGTTCTCGGGATTCCTTGGCAAACTAGCCCTCTTCGAAGCCGGAGCGCAAGAGGGCTCCGAGCTTGCTTGGGTTCTGATCGGCAGCGGAGCCCTAGTCTCGCTGCTCACCCTTTATGCCCTCATCCGGGCGTGGAGTTTGACGTTCTGGCGCCACACCGATGAAGTGGCCGGCTACGAAAATCCACTGCCCGCCAACGACACGATGGGCGAATCCATCGAGGTGAAGACGGCTCGCAGCATCCCGCGCATCATGGTGGGCGCGACCGTGGCTATGGTGGCGCTGAGCGTGACCCTCACAGTGCTTGCTGCCCCGCTGTTCGACCTCAGCACCCGGGCTGGCGACAACATCACGGGGCCTGGCTACTACGTCACTACGGTGTTCCCGGGAGGATCCGAATGACGCGCCAGAAGCGTGATCACGCCGTCGGCCCCCGAGCAGAGGTGCCACGCCAAGCTACCCGACGCGAAGTTCGCGGAAACCTGTGGACCCAGCTGCCCTTGCTCCTGGGGCTGGTTCTGCTCTGGACCGTTCTGTGGGGGCAAGCGACCTGGATCAGTGTGATTACGGGATTCATCGTGGCAATTACGGTCACGAGAGTGTTCTACCTTCCCCCGGCAGAGCTCTCGGGTCGGCTCAACCTCTGGTACCTGCTCGTCTTTCTCGCGCACTTCTTTCTCGACGTGGCAATCGCCTCCTTCACCGTCGCATTTCAAGCACTCAACCCACGCCCCATCCCCGCCTCCTCCGTGATAGGAATCTCGTTGCGGACGAGCTCAGATCTCATCATGACCTTGGATGCGATTGCGATGTCGCTCGTGCCGGGCTCACTTGTCGTCGAGGCAGACCGCGAGCGCGGCATCCTGTATCTGCACACTTTTGCTACCCAGACCCCAGAAGATATAGAGGCTATGCGCAGAAAGGTGCTGATCGTCGAAGCACGCATTGTTCGAGCCATTGGGTCTAAATCAGACCTCGCACGCATCCACGAGAGCGAGGCCACATCGTGAGCGACTGGGTGTTCATTGTTGTCGGCCTCACTCTGACGGCAGCCGCGGCTACCGCCCTGTTCCGCATCATCCGGGGACCATCTATCTTGGACCGGATGATCGCCTCAGACATGCTTCTGACCACCATGATCTGTGCTCTGGGCGCCGAAATGATCTACAACTCCCACACCAGGAGTCTCGCCGCGATGTTTGTGCTCGCGGGAACCGCATTTCTGGGATCGGTCGTCGTAGCGCGCTACGTATCGAGGAATGGGCGCTTATGAGCTTCGATCTGATCGCCGACATTCTCACCAGCGTCTTTCTCCTCCTCGGCGCGTTCCTCTCGCTCGCGGCCGGCGTCGGGCTGATCCGTTTTCCGGATGCCATTGCACGGATGCACGCGACCACCAAGCCACAAATTCTTGGCCTCACGTTCATCCTCGCCGGAATAGCACTTGAAGAGCGTCAACTCTCGACCACCTTGGTGCTGATGGCATTACTGGCGTTCCAAATGATGACGGCACCAATCTCTGCCCACATGATCGGGCGAGCAGGGTACCGAAACGATGTCATCGCCCCCGGCTCACTACTCGTCGATGAACTTAAGCAATCAATTGACGAGGTGCAGCAAGAACTAGGCAGGGCTGAGAATGAGCCAAAGAATGAGAACGACGACGGCTCGCCGAACTAACGACGCTGACTGAACGCCTCTGATTTGGCGGTGGGGCCAGAAACCAGAATGGTGTCGTCGGCGGCGATCACTGTTTGCTGATCGGTGTAGGTCCAGGCTCCACCATGAGGGCGCACTGCGGTGATCGTCACGCCGGCCGTTGAGCGAACCTGTGACTCGCCAAGACTCTTACCCACGATGCTCGCGGGCGGTGCCATTTTCACGAGCGAGAACCCGTCGCCAATTTCTAGATAGTCCTGCATCGAACCGCGCACCAGATGGGCAACCCGACGCCCCATTTCCTTTTCCGGGTACACCACGTGCCGCACCCCGAGCTGCTCAAGGATCGTGCCGTGAGGTTCACTGACCGCTTTCGCCCACACGTGTTCCACGTTGAATCGCAACAGCAGCGACGTCGTGAGGATGCTCGCCTGAATGTCACTGCCGATCGCCACCACGACGCGATCGAACTCGGGCACCGCCAACTGCTGCAGCACCTCCTCGCGAGTCGAGTCGGCCGTCACCACATGCGTGAGCTGGCCATTGAGCTCCTGAACGATCGACTCATCAAGATCAATGCCCAGCACCTCAGTGCCGTTGGCCATGAGTTCCAACGCGAGCGCGCGACCGAAACGGCCCAACCCGATCACCGCCACCGAATCTGCGGCAGCCACGCTCGACGCATCCGAACCAGAGAACATGCGCAATTTAGCCAATGATCGGCCTTTCTTTAGGAAGTTCGTACAGGACAGCGCGTTCGCGCAACGCCAGCGCGGTAGCGAAACCGATCGGGCCGAGGCGGCCAACGAACATGAGCACCGCCAGAATCACTTGGGCAGCAATCGGCAACTCGGGGGTGATGCCTTCAGACAAACCGACGGTGCCGAACGCTGACACTGTCTCGAACAACACGGGGCCGAGCGGCAAGCCCGAGATGAGCATGATGACGATCGTGGATGACGCAACAACACCAACCGAAAGCAAGACAACCGCAATTGCTTGGCGGTGCACCGCCCGCGACAGGCGCTTGCCGAAAACGTTGACGACGCCATCGCCGCGTACTTCGGCCACAAGGATGAAGAACAGCACCGCGAAGGTGGTGATCTTGATGCCACCGGCAGTGCCAGCCGGACCACCACCGATGAACATCAGCGCCGTCATCCCGAATTGCGTCGCTTCGCTCATGGCGCCGATATCGATGCTGTTGAAGCCTGCCGTGCGGGTCTGCACCGACTGAAAGAAACCGGCAAGAATTTTGGTTGGCCAGTCGAGCGGGCCGAGAGTGGCGGGGTTATTCCACTCGATGAGAGTGATGTAGAGCGCGCCGGCGACCAACAGCAGTGGGGTCGCGGCCACAACGATGCGGGTGTTCATGCTCCACTTGAGTCGTTGGGTGCGGTAGCGCAACAGCTGAACAATCACCGGAAAACCAAGGCCGCCCAGAATGATTTCGGCGCACAACGTGAGTGAGACCACCGGATCATCGACAAACGACATCATGTTGTCGCTAAACAGTGCGAACCCGGCATTGTTGAACGATGAGACAGCGTGGAACAGCGCCAGCCACGCCGACTCCCCCACACTCTTGCCGTAGTGCAACGTAAACCAGAGAAACAGGATGACGGCGCCGGCGCCCTCGATGATGAGCGAAATCTTGAGAACGCCCAAGATGAGCGACCGCACATCGCCAAAGCCGACGCTCTTAGTTTCAGCGGCAGCCGTGATGCGCGAACGCAGCGACATGCGCCGCACCACCGCGATACCAATGATCGAGGCGAAAGTCATCACGCCAAAGCCGCCCACCTGAATGAGCATCATGATCACGACCTGGCCAAAGCCGGTCCAATAGGTGGAGGTGTCGACAATCACATGGCCGGTGACGCACATCGCCGAGACCGCGGTGAAGAACGCCTCGATGAGAGTGGCGCCGCCAGGACCGGTACGCGAAATGGGCAACGCCAGCAGGAAGGTGCCTGCGGCAATACCAATCAGAAACCCGAGAAGAGTGAGTTGCGCTGGATGAACCAGTTTTCGCTTACTACCCGTCCCACGAAGGATGTTGTGCACCGGGACACGATACGCCTGTTTTTGCCCCGGCGCGGCACTATTTTCGCGCGCGCAGGTAGCTCGCTCTAGCTCTTTAGCGGCTCCAGCACGAAGACCGGGATTTCGCGATCGGTCTTGGCCTGATAGTCGGCATAGTCGGGGTAGGCGGCGACAGCGCGTTCCCACCACAGCGCCTTTTCATCGCCGGTGGCTTCGCGGGCCAGATAGTCGCCCTTGGCGCCAACATCGTGCAATTCAACATGCGGCTGAGCCACGATGTTGAAGTACCACACCGGGTGCTTGGGCGCACCACCCAACGAAGCGACGACCGCATAGTTGCCGTCGTGTTCTACCCGCATGAGCGCAGTCTTACGCAGCTTGCCCGACTTAGCACCGACCGTGGTCAACACAATGACGGGCATCCCGCGCATGAGGTTGCCTTCGTGGCCATTGCTGGCTTCGAAAACGTCGGCCTGGTTGCGGGCCCAGGCTGAGGTGCTGGGTTCGTACTCTCCTGTTAGCGGCATGAGTTAACGGTACCCCTGCCTGCCTGAGAGCTTGTGTTAGCGCGCGGGTCAAGATAGGTAGTTTCTACTCACGCGCTAACGACCTCGAAACCGCTTGACTACCATCATGATCACTTCACAGCGCGCGCTGAAAGGCGCAATCTCTTTCGCCATCGCGGCGGGGCTCACCGTTTCCCTCAGCGGTTGCTTTGGCAACCCTTTCGAGAATCTGGCTAATGGCCTTGTTGAAGGCACGGTCGAGAAGGTCGTTGAGGGAACGACCGGCGTCGACGTTGACGTTGACGGCACTGGAGGTTCGCTACCCGACTCGTGGCCCTCAGAAGTTCCCGTCCCCGACGGCAAAATCCTCTTCTCGCTCGCCGCCGCGGGTACCTACAGTGCCACTCTCACAGTCGACAGCCAAGACAAAGCGAAGGCGGGCTACGAGCAATTCGTCGCGAACGGCTACGAAGTGGTCTCAGAGATCTCCCTCGGAGACCAGGGCTACGCTTACGGACTTCAGAGCGACAACTGGACCGTGCAGTATTCCTGGGGCGCCGATGATGAGGGCACCGCAACGGTCAACGTGACCGCGTCTCCGGTAGAGGAGTAGGCGCGCTAAAGCTCAGCGAGTACTTTTTCTAACTCAACACGACCGGTAACACCCAGCTTGCGATAGATGCGAGCCAGATGATTATCGACAGTTCGAACCGACAGCCCGAGCTGCTGGCCGATTTCCCGACTACGTTTGCGGCCAGCAGCAGCCCGGGCGATCGTCCACTCTCGTTCAGTGAGTTCATCGCCCGCCGGCGGCGCCGGCGCGTGATCCATATCGGCGGCAAGTCGGCGGGCAAGAAGAGTGGCTTTGCGCCGCAACTCCAGAAGGCCAGCTTTTTCTGTGCCCTGCACCCCGGCGAGCAGGCCATCAACCGCGAGCGCAGCCACACCAGACGACACCAACGTTGGAGCGAGTTCGCACAACTGGGCGACATCCCCCACCGCTAAGGCGTCACCCCATTCGTGGATGCCAGCGATAAGCGGCGCTGGTGATAATTGCGAAAGAAGCCGAAGCTGGTCGCTCGCTGCCGACGCCTGGCCGAGACGCAGCGCAACGGTGAGCGTGAGGGCACTCAGCAAGAAATGACCAAGGATGATGCCCTCGGCAACCGCAGCAATGATCACCGCAGCGGCGGCTTCTGGTTTGCCCTCGGCGGCAAGGAGCCACGCTTCACATTCGGCACGCTGCAGTATTACTTTGGCGTCGCCCGCATGCTCGGGGGCTATTTCGGCGAGGATGCGGCGCGCAGCTTCCCCGTCTCCACGTTGGGCTTCGATCGTGGCGTGCAGAGCGGTAGCCGTGCCGAGCAGCCCCGTGAAGTCTCGCCATTTCAGTTGGTCAACGGCGAGCGCCGCGAGAGTGTTTGCTTCGGTGAGTTTGCCGTCGTGAAGGTTCACTATGGCGAGCGCGTACGACCAGACTCCGGCAGAATCGGCAAAGTGGTCGAGGCGACGTTTGGCCGCAAATTCGCGGGCACGAACAATCTCGGCCGAAGCGACAAGGGCGAGAAATTCCGACAGGTCTAGTAGCGAGCCGGCAAATGGTGCCTCGAAACGAAATGCCTCGGCCAAGGGCCGCGTCTGAGCTATCGCCGCAAAGGCTTCGACCGGATGCCCTGACATCGTAGCCATCATCGCCGCCGTCAGTCCAGCATTCACCGCCCCCAACCCGCCATCGAGCGTGACCGGATCGGCGACGTCGGCGAGTGCCGTGGCGTCACCCGTCATGAGTTGCCACTTGGCCAGCTCTGGCCGCAGCACTTGTTGAGCTCGAGCATCCAATTTGCGGAGTTCGCTCGACACCCGCTCGACAGCTTCGGCGGGGCGAGCCAGCCGGTAGACAACATGTTGCCCCCATCGGGCAAGCGCGATCGCGCGCTGCTCGTCGCTGCTCGCCAGCGCGATCGCTGAGTCGAACACTCGCGATGACCGCTCGGATTCGGCGAGCGCCGAAAGCGCACTCGCTAACACCAGCTCGGGAGCAAAGCGCCGCTCCACGAGCTGGGCACGCTCGGCCAGCGTGGCCGCGACAGCATGGTCACCCGCCGCATGCGCATAGTTGGCGGCCCAGTCCAGATCGTCGTTACTGATGAACGCGTCGGTAGAGGTGAGCAGCAGGGTCGACGTGAATCGCAACTGCGGGTCGGCCAGAGGGCTGAGCCGTGAAGCTATATCTCGGATGATGTTTGCACGTTCCGCCCGCGAGAGCTCGACAACAAGCGCCTCCGCAAACAGCGGATGGGCCAGCCGCACCGCAGGGATCGAGTCGCCGCGAGTCTCTTCGACAACACTCTCTGCGACAAGTTTGGCCAGCAGATCCAGTTCGACCGCACGCAGGGCCGCGTGCGGAATCGGCTGCGCAATCGCAATCAGTTGAGCCAAACGCCGTTCCTTGGCGCTCAACTGCAGCAGCCTCTCGGCAATCGTCGCCCGAACATGTTGTGGCAGCGCTGCCACTGACACTTCGATACCAAATTCTCCCGCGTGGATGCCACCAGCGCGCGCCGCCGCAAAGGTAAGTTCCCGCAGCATCAGAGGGTTACCGCGGCTCGCCTCGAACAGGGCGCGCAAGCTTTCGGGGCGCAGGGTTGCGCCCAAATATTGTTGGAGGATCGACTGGCTGTGTTCCAGGCTCAGGCCTTCAATATCAACGATGTCGATCAGATTTTCGTGCAGCAGGCGCGCAAGCGGGCCGTCGACCTCGTGCGAGTCGCGAGCCGTCAGTAGGGTAGTGACGCCGAAAACGCGCATCAGTTGGTAGAGCACTCCGGCGGAGACGGCATCCAAGAGTGGTGCATCGTCAACGACAATCACAAACTTGGCGGGGTTTTCGCCGACCACCGCCACGAGTGCTTGCACGCGGTCGCTCACGCTGGCCAGGTCCACTCTGCCTGCACTGGCAAGCACTGGAGCGAGAGCTCCGAGCGGAACCTCAGACAGCTCGGCGAGGCCGACAACGGGCACCACTGTTCGGCCATCCGCGCGCAACGCTTGGGCGATGTGGGCGCCCAGTGTGGTCTTGCCGACTCCACTCGGGCCGCGCAACATCACCGATCGAGGATGGGGGCCTCGCAGTGCGTTCAGCACAGCATCCCGCTCAGTTTCTCGAGGAAGCACCGGCCAACGCGCCATGTGATCCCCCTCCCCACAATCATTGAGCTTGTGGCCGACAGCATAGTGGGGTGGCGTTGCCGGGGGAGAGATAGTGTGGATTGCATCATGATCACCATTGCGCTGCCCACCCAACACATTTTCGACAGACTCGCCCCGCAACTGCCAAACGTGAACCTGATCGTGTGGACCACCGCTGATGGTGCTCCCCCGGTACATATCGATTTGGCTCTCCTGGGTTACCTCGGTGCTTCCGGTGGGTTGGGCTCCTTTGCCGGCATGGATGTCGCGGCGCTGCAATCACAATCGCTCGGCTTCGACGGGGTTCTCGAACGGTTGCCCGCCGGCATCACCTTTTGCAACGCGGTTGGTGTGCACGAAGCTTCTACCGCTGAACTAGCGGTGGGCATGATGATCTCTGAACAGCGCGGATTCCCCGAACACTTTGCGAACCAGCAGACCGGAACCTGGAACCAACACGAACAACCCGGAATCGCCGGAAAGACCGTTGTCATTCTCGGAGCCGGTGGTGTCGGAAATCAGATCGCCGACAAGCTCGCCCCCTTTGACGCCAACGTGGTGCGGGTAGCCCGCAGCAACCGCAGTGACGCTCGCGGCGCCATCCAGTCAATGGATGCACTGCCCTCGCTGCTCGAAAAAGCCGACATCGTGGCGATCGCCGTACCCCTCAGCGACGACACCACCGGGCTCGTTGACGCCGATTTTCTGGCCGCGATGAAGCCAGGGGCGCTGCTCGTTAACGTCTCTCGCGGCAAAATCGTCGACACTGATGCGCTCATCGCTGCGGCATCCGCGGGACAGATTCGGGCAGCACTTGACGTCACCGAGCCAGAGCCGCTGCCCAGCGATCACCCCCTGTGGTCAACGCCGGGCGTGACCATCACGCCACATATCGGCGGTGCCACCTCAGCGATGCACTCCAGAGTGGATGCCGTCGTGCGCGATCAAGCCAAGCGATTACTCGCCGGAGAACCGCTCGCCAACATGGTGGTCGACGCCCGCCAGAACTGAGTCAGCCGGCGGCGAGGCGCTTAGGCGCCCCAGCCAGCTTGAACTCCACCAACACGGTCTTCAGCGATTTTCTGCTGATAACCGGATGCCGCGTAAGCCGCCATTGGGTCTGCTGCGAGCCCGCGCGACTCACGCCACGTAGCGAGGTCACCACGCACATCGGTGTAGAAGGCATCCATCATGATGGCGTTGGCACCGAGCACATCGCCAGCAATCTGGGCCGCGGTGAGCGCATCCGTGTCGACAAGCAGTGCCCGCGCCGTCATTTCTTGAACGTTGAGCACCGAGCGAATTTGACCGGGGATCTTGTCTTCGACGTTGTGGCACTGGTCGAGCATGAAAGCAACATCACTGTCAGCGCCATAGCCGCCACCGCGAACAACTTCGTACAGGATGCGGAACAGCTGGAAGGGGTCAGCCGCGCCCACAATGAGATCATCATCGGCGTAGAAGCGTGAGTTGAAGTCGAAGGAACCGAGCTTGCCGAGGCGCAGCAGTTGCATCGCAATGAACTCGATGTTGGTGCCGGGAGCATGGTGCCCCGTGTCAAGGCAGACCATCGCGCGCTCGCCGAGCGCAGACACCTGCGCATATGAAGTACCCCAGTCGGGAACATCCGTGTGATAAAAAGCGGGCTCGAAAAACTTGTATTCGAGCACCATGCGCTGCTCACCGCTCAAGCGGTCATAGATCTGCTGTAACGAGTCGGCCAGTCGATCTTGGCGACCGCGAAGGTCAGCTTGGCCGGGATAGTTCGAGCCGTCCGCTAGCCAAATCTTGAGGTCACGAGAACCGGTCTGGCCCATGATGTCGACGCACTCGAAGTGGTGATCGATAGCCTTCTGGCGAATCGTCGGGTCGACGTGCGTGAGAGATCCGAACTTGTAGTCGTCATCCTGAAAAGTGTTGCTATTGAGCGTGCCGAGTGCGACACCGTGGTCGTTCGCGAACGCACCGAGCGCCGCATAATCGTCGACTTTGTCCCAGGGGATGTGCAGGGCAACCGAGGGCGAGAGCGCCGTGAACTTGTTGACCTGAGCTGCGTCCGCAATCTTCTCCTCCGGGGTGCGCGGGGTTCCGGGCGTGCCAAACACTTTGAAGCGCGTTCCCGAATTGCCGAACGCCCACGATGGCAATTCAATAGCCTGCTGAGCGAGCAGTGATTCAATCTGAGCGAAACTGGTCATGGTGTCTTCCTGTCTTCGGTGACGATGGTGAATTCGTGGTCTGGGTCACGGGCTGGGTGAGAGAACTGTCGGCACGTTGTACCCGAGAAGCGCCGTGCTGGTGGTGCTGCTGGTGTCATTCGCTGCGGTGTCGGCGTTTCTAGTCCACGACACAGTCGTGATGCCCACGTTGAGTACCCCGGGAAATGTCGTGCGGTAGTTATCGAGCGGAATCCCCAGCGCACGACACAGGATGAGCCTCATCAGCGTCGAGTGCATCACCACAAGAACAGTGCCGTCGGGATGCCGAGCAACGATCTTCTCGAGCGCTCGCCACGCGCGTTCGACGGCGGCCTCCCCCGACTCCCCCTCGGGCAACGGCACAGTGCCAGGATTGGCGACGAAACGTGCGGCCTCTGCCGGAAAGGCGGTTCGCATCTCGGCCGAGGTGAGGCCCTCTCCCCGACCAAAGTGCACCTCACGTAATGCAGCATCGATCGTGAGCGGGATGCCGAGCGCGGTCGCGGCTGGTGTTGCGGTGATCACGGCACGAGAAAGGTCAGAGGCGTAGACCGCATCGATGGGTTGCGATTCTGCCCATCGCCCCAGTTGCTCACCTTGGGCGATGCCACGCTCGGTGAGCGCGACATCCGTACTGCCGGCGTAGCGGTTTTCGGCATGCCACGTCGTTTCTCCGTGACGCGCGAGCAACAGTGTCGTCATGCGGCTATCCACTCTTTCGAGATAAGTTCGGCAACGAACTCGTCGTAACGATCGTTCCACTGCGCCGAATTTTCGGAGCGTGGCTCAATGACACTGCCGACAATCGACATGCGCGACGCCGTTTCAGGCAGCGCTGCACCGGAAGTTCCGGCCCATGCCGCCAAGATTGCCATGCCGATCGAGCCCTCTGCGGAGCGCGGAATGGTGATGCTACGGCCGAGCAGATCAGCGCGCAACTGAGTCCACCACTCGTTCTTCGAGCCTCCTCCGGAGGAACTCAACGTGCCGTCAATGGCAGCACCCGAGCGCGCCATCATGTCGAAACTGAGTCGCTCAACGCAGGCGATTCCGAGCATGATTGACGCGATGAGACTGTCGGGGTCGAGGAGCTTGGCCGCGGCTTCGAGGCTGTGATCGACGCCAGCGATTGTGACGAAACCGCGAGCATCCGGACGGATCACCGGAAAGCGTTCACCGGTGCCGACAAGGGGATAACTCGAAGGAATCGTGGGAAGCCGGTCGCCTAAGGCACTGAGACGAGTTGACACCCCGGCAAGATCGATCGACGGCAGGGCCGCCGTAATTGCGCCAGCGCCGACGCTGGAGGCACCGCCCGGAAACCAGAGCCCGTCATGCGGAGCCCGGTGGGAGTAAACCGCGCCGGCATCGTCGATGATGATGCGGTCGGTCACGCCCTTGAGCACCATTGTTGTGCCGATCACCGTGTGCCAGTCACCGAGCCCCAGCGTCGCAGCACCCAATTGAGCGGCGCAGCCATCCGTCATGCCCGCAAAGATGGGGGTGCCCGCCGGCAGCCCCGTGAGCTCTGCCCACCGCACATCCGACTGCCCGAGTTCAGTGCCGGGCGCCACGACCTGGGGCAACTTCGCCGGATCGATTCCCAGGGTGGTGAGCGCGCCAACCGGCCACTCAAGTTCACCAAGGTCGTAGCCCGATTTAAGGGAGTGGCTCCAGTCAGAGGCAACGCGGGTTCCGACCATCGCCGCCGCGAGCACATCGCTCTGGTGGGCGACCCAGCGGTCTTCCGTCAGCAGGCCGTTGCGTGCAAGCCAGGCAATCTTTGGCAACGCCCAAGTGGGTTGGATGCGGTAGCCAAGTCGGGCCCACCGCTGCGGGTCTGCATCGTTGGCTTCCCGCCCAAGCGCGCCAGCCCGGGCATCGTCGTACATGATGCCCGGTGAGCGAGGATGTCCCACAGTGTCCACCGTGGTTACCGTGCCTGAGGTGGCGCAAATCGACACCCCCGCAATGCGGTTCACTGAGTTTGCCGCCAACGATCCCACGGCGGAGGCAAGGGCCGCTCCAGCCTGAGTGATCCACTCTGCGGGATCCTGCTCGTGACGTTCTCCGTCTCGATGGCTAACCAAGGGCAACGAAGCTGATGCCGCGACAGAGCCCTCGTCGTCGACGATGGAGACCTTTGTGCTCTGGGTCCCCAGATCGATACCAACCCACAGTGCCGTCATTGTCAGAGCCCGCCCATCCGTGCCATTAGGCCGTGCCGGCCAAGTTCTTGCGGCGCTCAATCATGTCAGTGCGCTCAAAGTAGTGCGCCACAGCCTCACTGCCGAGACCCGAAACGCCGCCAATCGACAGCGCCTGCACCCGGGTTCGTGCCCCCTTGACGGTCATGAGAGTGATCGCTTCAACGGCATCCGCACTGCCGCCGATCGCAACGATGCCGTGATTGCCCAACAGCACCACTGACGGCAATTCGCCGTGCTCGGCGAAGTAGTCGCGCAGGCGTTCGAGGAAGAGACGCCCGAGGGCTATGCCCGGCGCGGCATACGGAACAAAAAGCGGGATGCCGATCACGACAGCTTCGTCGGTGTACACCCACTCCGCAAAGGCAGTCTCGGCATGAATGCTCGAAAGGATGCCAAGCACCGCAGTGGGGTGAGTGTGCGCAACATACGCTGACGGTGATACCGACTGTACCGCGGCGTGCACGAGCGTCTCGATGGATCCGCGACGTCGAACACCGTCGTGCTCGCCGGCATCGAGCAGCGTGGTCAAGTCTTCTTGAGTCGACTCTGGATCGTCCATCAGATCGATGAGTGGCTGCACATCGGTCACCACAAAATCACTGGCGTCGGCGCGAACCATGTACACGCCTGACGCTTTAACAACGAGCCGCCCATCAGCGAGGAGGTTCGACGTGTTTCCCTCGGCGAGAATCACAAGGTCCTTGGCGGGCTCCCCGAGAGTGCGGGTGAGAGTGATGAGGTCCTCAGTAACGAGGCTGGGTTGCCAGTTGGTAGCCATGATTCCTTTCAGGAACGGATGAGGTACTCGTCACGCAGAAGTGCGCAACGATGGGGGTGCCGCGCTCGAGGCGCGCACCACCAATTCAGGGACAAGCAAGTCGTGGTGGTGAGCGTGAGACTCACCGTGGTCGATTTCGTCGAGAAGCATACGCACGGCACGCCGCCCCAACTCTTCACGGGGCTGACGCACCGTGGTGAGCGGCACGGTGGCGGCCTGCGCCCAAACAAGGTCGTCGAATCCGATGATGGTGATGTCTTCGGGCACCCGGATGCCGCGGTGCGCGAGCTCCAAAAGTACTCCAAGGGCAAGCAAATCGTTTCCGCACATGATGGCGGTGGGGCGTTCGCGGAGAGGGAGCTTCGCAATGCTCGCAGCCGCGTGCCGCCCATCCTGAATCTGCCACGACTCGGCGATAACACGACGCGACTCGATACCGATCGGGGAAAGCGCTTCAGTGAAGCCCTCATAGCGTCGGTCTACTTGAGGATTGGTGCCGAGGTCACCGACAAAAGCGATGTCGCGGTGCCCGAGGGCAACCAGGTGTTCGCCGGCAAGTCGTCCGCCAGCAAAATCGTCAGTTTTCACCCAGCAGCGGCTGGACTGTTCGGCGACCCTGTCGACGTAGACCAACGGAACGTTGCGAGCATCGAACCGGTCGAGAGCAACATCATCTGCCTGCACCGGTGCAATCATGATGCCGTGCACCCGTTGCTGCACCAGCACATTAAGGTTGTCGTGCTCACGCTCGACATCGTTGCCGTTGTGGGTCATGACGACGCCGACACCAAGCGACTTGGCCTCAGCCTCTGCGCCCAACGCAACATCGACAAAGAATGGGTTGGCCAAGTCGGCCAAGGCAAGCCCCAGCGTTCGCTGACGGCCGGCAGGAAATCGTCGTGCAGTTTGAATCGGGGCGTAACCCAGGTCGGCGATCGCCTTCTGCACCCGTTCGCGCGTCGAAGAAGCCACGTACGCCGGCCGGTTGAGCACATTGCTCACCGTTCCTGCCGACACGCCTGCGTGGCGTGCAACGTCATGGATGGTCGCCATCATTGGCCCCTTCGCGCTGGACAGGTAGAGCCCGCAACAGTCATTGCCGCGGGCTCTACCGTGATGTTCAGTTCGTCGTTCGACGAATCTTATGAGGTGACTAGTCCTTAGAAGGAGAAGTCGCCTACGTTACTTGAGTCGAAGACAAACATCGGGCCGAGAACGACCTCTCCGTCGGGGCCGACCGTGTATTCGCCGAGCTTGCCTGCCTCGAACGTGTCACCTTCAGCACCAGTGATGTCGCCGTTGATCAGAGCCTGAGCAGCATACGAAGCGAGGTAGCCGAGGTCTTCTGGGTTCCAGAGACCGAACTGCTCGATGACGCCACTGTCGATGTACTCCACCATTTCGCTTGGCAGTCCAAGACCTGTTACCCAGACCTTGCCCTGGTATTCAGGAGTGTCTGCGAGGTAGTGAGCAGCTTCCTTCACCGATACGGTGTCGGGTGCGATGATCGCGTCGAGGTCGGGGATGCTCTGGATGAGTCCCTGAGCCTCCTGGTATGCCTTCTCATCGATGTCGTCACCGTAAGCGACCTTGGCGATCGTGATCTCCGGGTGGTCTTCTTCGATGATCGCGGTCATGGCGTCAACCCACGCGTTCAGGTTGGCGGCGTTTGCTCCACCGGACAGGATGGCGATGGTTCCACCCTCAGCGCCGAGGTGAGCAGAGGTGAGGTCAACAAGACCCTGTGCGATTCCCTCGACCGTAGCCTGGTTGATGAAAACGTCGCGGCAGTCGGTGTCGGTGTCGTACGCAACAACCTTGACGCCGGCGCTCTGCGCTGCCTTCAGGTCATTACAGACGGCGGCGGGGTCGTTCGCCGCAATGACGATAGCTCCCTGGCCTGTCTGAATTGCCGTCTGGATGAACGGAACTTGGTCAGCTGAACCAGTAGCGGTCGGGCCAGCTTCGGTGAAGCTAAGGCCGAGCTCGTCCGCTGCTTCCGCAGCGCCCTTGTCTGATGCCTCAAAATACTTGTTACCCAGGCTCTTGGGGATAACGGTGATGCTTCCGCTGGCGTTTGCGTCGCCGTCTCCGCTGTCATCGCCCGTGGGGGCAACGCAGCCGGTGAGCAGCATCGCGCTGGCCGCGACGGTTACTACAGCTGCTACTCCGCGCTTGCGCGAGGCTTTACTGAACGTGAACTTCATTGTTCTGCCTTCCTGTGTGGATTGTTGGTGCATTGTGGTTGGGATGGTGAAACTTGTTGGCGCTACGCTCCCGCACCGATGGCGGAAGCCTTTCCTCGACGTCGACGCGAGATCGACCCAGCGACACTTGCGACGACGACGGAGAAGATGAGTGCAGCACCGGTGACGATGCTGATGGTGTCGGATCCGATTCCGGCGAGCTGCAGCGTCTTGTTGAGCGCTGCGATCAGAACTCCGCCAGCTAGTGCGCCGAGAAGCGTTCCGCGGCCACCCCAGATCGACACCCCGCCGAGCACGATTGCCGTGACGACCTGGAGTTCGAAGCCGAATCCGTTGGTGCCAATCGCGTTGCTGTACTGCAGCGTGTAGTAGACGCCGGTCGCTGAGGCGACGAGTCCACTCAGTACGAACAGGATCAACTTGGTGCGATTGACTCGCACTCCGGAGAAGGCTGCAGCTTCCGGGCTGAGCCCGATCGCGAAGACTCCCCGACCGAACGGGGTGAAGTGCAGGAGCACCGCGAACGCGACGACCAGCACGAGGATCGCTATCGTCACCACGGGAAGTGGTGATCCAAAGATCGGCGAGATGACAAAGCCGAGAACTTCTTCCGGGAAGTCGGTGACCGCTCGAGTTCCGAGCAGCCCGACCGCGATACCGCGGAAGAGCGCCAATGTTCCGATGGTGACAGCCAGGCTGGGTAATCCGACGATGGTAACGAGCACCCCATTGAACAGGCCGATCAGACCGCCACCGACGATCGCCAGCACGGCGGCCAGCGAAAGAGGAACGCCCGCGGCATACGACAATCCAAAGATTGCGCTCGAGAAGCCGAGCACGCTGCCAACCGACAGGTCAATTTCACCGGTGATGATGATCAGGGTGACGGGAATCAACATCAGCAAAATCGGTGCCGAGTTGAGGAGCATTGTCAGGTAGGTGTACGGCTGCGCAAAGTACGGCACCGTTGCGGTGGCGATGATAATCAGCAGCACGATGGCCACGATGATGGCGGTTTCGGTGCGCAAGAGCAGTCGACGCCACAGCGGGCGGCCGAAGCGCTTGTACTTAGCTGCCGCGGCGGGGTCAGTCATTACAGCGCTCATAGTGCGCGCCCCTTTCTCTTGGCTTGGCGTGTTCGGTTCAGAAATAGCAGTCGGTCGAGCAGGATCGCGCCCACGATGAAGACACCGACGATCGATTGCTGCCAGAGGCTAGGGACTCCGAGCACGGGAAGCGCGCTGCTAATGGTGGCTAAGAAGAATGCTCCTAGCGCGACGCCCCAGATTGTGCCCGATCCGCCGATGATGGCGACACCACCGACCACTGCTGCGGCAACTGACTCGAGTTCGTAGCCGGTGCCAACTTTTGCGTCACCCGTGGCATAAATCGACAGGTAGACGAGACCGCCAAGGCCGGCGAGGGCTCCGCTCGTGATGAACGCGTTGAGGGTGAGGCGACGCTCGCTGAGACCAAAGAGTGTTGCGGCTTCGGGGTTTGACCCGAGGGCGTACAGGTCTCGTCCTGCCCGACGGTTGGTCATGAACCATCCGACCAAGAGCACCACGATGGCGACAATGATGAGCAGTACCGGGATGCCGAAGACCTGCATGGTGCCCAGCTTTCGGTACTCGGGTGGCAACCAGCTCGAGCGGATGAAGTGCGGTCCGATCCAGAGGATTGCGATACCGCGGTAGGCGTAGAGCGTGCCCAGGGTGATCACGAGAGACGGTACTTTCAGGAAGGCAACGAGCAATCCGTTGATCAATCCGAGGAACGCACCGAGCAGAATCCCGATCACAACGACAACCGGAATCGGGATTCCGGGCACGTTGGCGAAGAGCCAACCCGAGAGATAGGTACACAGGCAGAGAATCGAGCCGACGGAGAGGTCGATGTTTCTGGTGATGATGACGATCGCCTGACCGAGCGCGATCAGAATCAGGATGGTCGGCTGGCGTAGTAGCTCACGGAACCCGCCATCGCTGAAGAGGAACGATGGTTGGATCGCTGTTGTCACCGCAACGAGCGCGATGATGAGCACGATAAGGCCGACCTCGCGAGCGCGAATAAGTTTGCCGAACACCGATCGCCCCTTCTCAATGGGCGGGAGTTTCAGGGTCGTGGTCATGCTGCCACCTCCGGTGCGTGGGTCGCGGCGTACATTACGTTCTCGGGGGTGGCCGCTTCGCGCGAGAATTCGGCCGTAATCCGGCCCTCTCGTACGACGAGAACTCGGTCAGCCATTCCCAAAACTTCGGGGAGTTCAGAAGAGATCATCAGCAGCGCGACGCCGGTGCCGGCGAGTTCAGAGAGTAGGCGGTGCACCTCCGCCTTGGTGCCGACGTCGATTCCTCGTGTCGGCTCGTCAACGATCAGGAATTTCGGTTCTGTGGCCAACCACTTGCCGAGAACGAGCTTCTGCTGGTTTCCGCCGGAAAGCATTTGAGCTTCGGTATCGAGAGCGTTTGTCTTCACGTGCAGTCGAGATGCCCAGTTTCGGGCGCTTGGCTCTTCGAGCGACGACGTGATGATCCCGAAGCGGGCGAGTCGATTGCGGATCGCCATAGTGATGTTGGTCTGCACCCCGGCTGTCATCGCGAGTCCTTGCTTGCGTCGGTCTTCGGGAACGAACCCCATCCCCAACCGCATCGCTGCGGCCGGATTCTTGCGAGCTACCTTCGCGCCGCCGATCCGAACGGAACCGGAGTCATAACCATCGACGCCGAATATCGCCCGGGCGATTTCGCTGCGCCCGGCACCGACGAGACCGGCAAAACACACGATTTCGCCGGAACGAACTGTAAAGCTCACGTCTTCGAAAACGCCTACGCTCGTGAGGTTCTCGACTTCAAGAACAGCATCTCCGACCTCGGCGACCTCTTTCGGAAACAGATTCTCGACACTTCGACCCACCATCTGGCGGATGATCTCGTCTTCCGTGACCTCTGCGGTCTGGTTAGTGGCCACATAGCTGCCGTCACGCATAACGGTTAACACATCGCAGAGCGCGAAGACTTCGTCGAAGCGGTGCGAGATGAAGATCAGGCCCTTGCCCTCGTCTCGCAACTGGCGGGCAATACCCATCAACCGTTCAACTTCGATTCCGGAGAGAGCTGCGGTCGGCTCATCCATGATGATCACCTTGGCGCCAACGGAGATTGACTTGGCGATCTCGACGACCTGCTGGTCGGCTATCGAGAGGCCACGCGCATCGCGGTCGGGGTCGATGGGAACGCCAAGACGCAATGTCAGCTCTCGCGTCTCGCGACGCATCTTGGCGCGGTCAAGAAAGCCGAGCCGCGTGTACGGCTGCCGACCGACGAAGAGGTTTTCAGCGACCGTAAGGTCGGGAAACAGTGTCGGCTCTTGGTAGATCACCGAGATGCCGGCGGCCTTAGCCTCGTGCGTGTTCTGAAAGTCAACACTCTTACCCTCAAGCAAGAACTCGCCATTATCGCGACGGTACAAACCACCAATGATCTTCACCAAAGTTGACTTGCCTGCACCGTTCTCGCCGATCACGGCGTGAATCGATCCGGCATCGAGTGCGAGGTTGGCATCGACCAATGCGGCGACCGCGCCGAACGACTTAGTCACGCCTTTAAGTTCTAGCAGCGGTGTGGGGGTCATGCTGCATCCACCTCAATCTCAATCGCATATGAACGGCTTTCGCCTGGTGCAAGCGTCGGCAGGATGCCGTTATCGCGAGCAGCAGCGCGGCCCTGAATCTCGGGAGTATTGGCAGGCTCAAGACCCAGCACATAGTGCTTTGTCGCCGTGAGCTTCCACTGGAAGAGTGCGGGAAGTGTTTCTGAGTAGCGAAGTGTGAAATTCAGTCCGCGGGCCGCGTTAGTGACTCGCACTACACGCTCAGCGCCTGGCGTGTGCACGTAGACCTGTTCGCGCGTGCCAACCACGGGTTCGCCGATCTCGGCGCGCTGGTCGAAGCCTTCGACGGCATCCGCGTCACGCGGTGTTACCGAAGAAGAGGGGATGTCGATGACGGCGCCAGCGTCGAGCAGCGGCCACCCGAGATTCACGTGGTACAGCACCATATGGGGGCTCGAACTCTCGCCCTCGTTCGTAACCGTGTCTTCAATCGTGAACGAGGTGGAACCGACGCGTGAAGTGATTCGGCGACGAAGAACGAGGTTCTCGTGAAATACCGCGGTCTGGCGTACTTCGCCGGCAATAGTGATGAGCTCGGGAGTAACGGTCACTTCGGAGACTCTGGCCGAGAGGGAACCGATGCGGCCGTGCATGCCGGAGACACCGTCTTCGTCATCCGCCGGCGGGCCGAAGCTATCAAGACCGCAGGTGGTAACGAGACCGCCGGCAAAGGTGCGGAGCCAGCCGCGCCCCTCGGGCTCGCGCGCCGCGGGGGGCGTGAACCCGGTCGAGGACAGCCAAGCCAAGGGAACTCCGTTGACGGTCGCCGCCCCAATGTCGAGCCCACGATCAGGATGAACGTCGAATTCGAGCCCTCCCCCGTTGACAACGCGAAAGCGACGAGCGCCGCGCGCGGGACCGTCGTCTTCGACGAACCGATCTACGCGGGCGAATTGATCGAGAGAGCCGACCCGAAGGATGGCCTCGTCAACCGGAATCCCGTAAATATCAGCCGACATTGCCGAGCTCCTGGTTACCAGGACCAAAGTGCTTGAGCATGACGATGTCGTCAGTAGAGCTGCGGTTGGTGATGGTGACGCCGGCCCGAGCTGCTGCCTCGGAAACGAAGAACTCATCTTGACTGAGCTGCCCATAACGAATGACCGTTGCGGCCTGAGCGTCATGCGCCCCAAAGGTGCCGCCACCCTGAACGAAGATGACGCCGTACGCATCCTGATCCGTGATGGTCACTGTCTGACCGGGGCGCACCGTGAGCTCTTTCGCGCTGAAGGAGTTGGAGCGATAAACGATCCAGTTTTCGACGTAGGCGGTGCCACCGTCTGCGACTGAGCCAGCAGTGGGGTACGGGTTCATGAAGCGGTTCGAGACAAAATCGGCGTCGACGTTCTTGTCCCAGTCGAGAAGGTCGAGGAGGAACTCGTAGTCGCCGTGGTGTGCTTCGGGCACGTCCTTCCAGAGCAACTCTTCTGGCACTTCCTTGTTGTTGCTCCACGATTCGCACATGGCAAACACGTCACTGGCGGACTGGGGTTCGTAAGTGCAGATGCTGGCCGGGGCGTGCAGTACGCCAGCGGGGATGTCCCAGCCTGTACCGAGCTGAGTGCGGTAGCCGAGCGATAGATCGGTGATGCGGTTATCTCCACCATCGGCGAAGCGCATGAGGCGCTCTTTGACCTGGTCGCGAGTGATGCCTGGCTGAAATCCGAAGAACGAGATCGGCTGCATGCCGAGGTTGTCGTTCATGTGAGGCGAGTAGTAGTACGCCTCAGGCTTGCCCACCTTGTCGACAAGTGCCGCCTTTTCATCTGAGTGGTGCACGTGAAAAGGCAACGGCATGAGGTTGTCGTAGAACTTGGAGTACATCGTCCACGCGCCGAAGCGTTCCCACAACCGCGACCCGATGAGGCCATCTTTGTGGTGAGCGATGAATTCATCGAACGGCAGGAGCGCGCCCTCGGGGTCGACCACGAGGCTGAGGCCTTCATAGGCGCCAGTGAGCGGGCCGTTGTCGGCGCGGATCGACGATGAGAGCCAGCGTTCGTCAATTCCACCGCGACCGTGACCGAGGGGAAAGTAGTCGTCGGGGTGAAGGCGGATGCGCTTGCCGGGGGTGCAGAATGCACGGGGAACCCACGCAGGTGCCAAGCGAACGATGCCGTTACCGGCGTCGAGTACACGATCGTATGCCGTTGCTGATGTCACAACGTTGTCGTAGGCCTCAGAGGTCATCAGCGACGCTCTCCCTTGCAGTTTGCGCGCCGCCGAAATGGCTACGCTGCCAATAAATGTGGGTTCAATGAACCCCGTTTAGGGAATGTAGCACCACGGTATTTGTGTGTCAACGTTGGATATCAACACGTAATAGAAAGCAGGCGAATAAAGGGCATAAACAAGATATTGTTATGTTTAGTTGGATTGATACCACAAAGAAACGGAACGAACATGGCCACGACGGGCAGCGCGGAATCTGAAGATCGACGCAAGCAATTGCTCGATGCCCTCGAACAGGAAAGCGTCATCCGTCTCACCGATGCTGCCGACTCACTCGGAGTCTCGGCTATGACTATCCGGCGAGATCTGGCCGATCTCGAAGCCGAGGGGCTGCTGCGGCGGGTTCGCGGCGGCGCGATTTCGGTTCTTCGCCCTCGGCCATTTGAAGAACGACGTTCGGTGCGTTCTCGTGCCAAAGAAATCATTGCCGACAAGGCCCTCGCTTTCGTCCCGCGATTCGGCTCGATCGCTCTTGACTCATCAACGACGGTGGGCATTATGGCGAGCAAGCTGGGGCCGAGGTCAGGCCTCATCGTTGCCACGAATTCTTATCCGACGTACACGAGCATCAACGGCACGGTCGGCGTGACTCCCATTCTCATCGGCGGCGAGACCGAGGAATCAACGGGTGCCTTCGTCGGGCCCTTGGCGGTGCAGACCGCGCAATCATTGCGGTACGGCCGGTTCTTCGCGTCGTCGAGTGCGGTCGTTGCCGCGACCGGCACCACCGAGGTCTCCCTCGCTGAAGCGCAGATGAAGCAGGTTTTCGCCAAAGTATCGAAAGAGATCGTGCTCTGTGTCGACTCATCGAAGCTCGATCAGGAGGCTACGGCAGCGGCTCTTGAGCTGTCGCAGATCACCGTGCTCATTACCGAACTGGCCCCCAACGACAGCCGGCTCGACGAGTTTCGCGATTACGTAGAGCTGCGTTAGCGCCTCATGACATAGTTGTGACTTCTTGTGTTATTGGTTGTTATATTTCACAATTGATCACACGCGGCGTATCATCGTCGATCAGACCACCTCACAGACTCAGAGTCAGGAGCTCAATGAAGAACTCGACCACGGCCGAACTTGTTGCTCGCAGCAACGCTTTGGGCAGCGACCCCAAGATCACCAACTACGCAGGGGGCAACACTTCCGCCAAGGGCTCCGACATCGACCCCGTCACGGGCGAACCCGTTGAACTGCTGTGGGTCAAAGGCTCCGGTGGCGACCTCGGCACACTCACCGAGTCAGGTCTCGCCGTACTGCGTCTTGACCGCATCCGCGCTCTCAAGAATGTCTACCCTGGTGTAGACCGCGAAGACGAAATGGTTGACGCTTTCGCGTACTGCCTCCATGGCTCCGGAGGCGCAGCACCCTCCATCGACACCGCAATGCACGCGCTCGTGGATGCCCTTCACGTAGACCACCTGCACCCCGATGCCGGCATTGCCATCGCGACCGCCAAAGACGGCGAGAAGCTGACCGAGACAATTTTCGGCGGCACCGTTGTGTGGGTTGATTGGCGCCGCCCCGGGTTCCAGCTCGGGCTCGACATCGCCGCCATCAAGGAAAAGAACCCCCAAGCGATCGGCTGCATTCTCGGCGGCCACGGCATTACCGCTTGGGGAGATACCTCGGCGGAGTGCGAAAAGAACAGCCGCTGGATCATTGATACCGCGCAGGCCCACATCGATGCAGAAGGCGCGGCAGCCCCGTTCGGTGCTCCCGTCGCCACGAACGCTGCTCTTGCCGAAGACGAGCGTCGCACCAAAGCCGCTGCTCTGGCCGCCACTATTCGCGGAATCGCCTCGCAAGACAAGCCGATGGTCGGCCACTTCACTGACGACCCCCGCGTGCTCGAATTTCTCAGCAGTACCAATGCCCCCGCCCTCGCCGCTCTCGGCACAAGCTGCCCCGACCACTTTCTGCGCACCAAGGTCAAGCCACTGCTACTCGACCTGGCCGCCGACGCCTCCATCGAGGAGTCCATCGAGCGCCTCAAAGAACTGCACGAGGCGTACCGCGCTGACTACACCGCGTATTACGAGAAGCACGCCACCCCGGAGAGCCCGGCAATGCGCGGAGCTGACCCGGCAATCGTTCTGATTCCTGGTGTGGGCATGTTCAGCTACGGCGCCAGCAAGCAGACTGCCCGCGTGGCTGGCGAGTTTTACCTCAATGCCATCAACGTCATGCGTGGCGCCGAGGCTCTCTCTACCTACACTCCCATCTCTGATGCAGAAAAGTTCCGGATTGAGTACTGGGCTCTCGAAGAGGCGAAACTGAAGCGGATGCCGAAGCCCAAGAGCCACCAGGGGCGAATTGCTTTCGTCACGGGTGCCGCTTCCGGTATCGGCAAGGCCATTGCAACACGACTCGCAGCGGACGGTGCCTGCGTGGTCATCGCTGACCTCGACCTCGACAAGGCTCAGGCGGCAGCGGCAGAGCTTGGTTCCACCGACGTCGCCATCGGCGTTGCTGCCGATGTTTCTCAGGCAGATGCCGTGCAGACTGCGGTGGATGCCGCCCTTCTCGCCTTCGGCGGCCTAGACCTCGTCGTCAACAACGCTGGCCTCTCGATCGCACGCTCCCTGCTGGAGACCACGGAGGCGGAATGGGATCTGCTGCACGACGTGATGTCGAAGGGTTCGTTCTTGGTGGCTAAGGCTGCAGCGAAGACTCTGATCGAGCAGGGAATGGGCGGCGACATCGTCTACATCTCGTCAAAGAACTCGATCTTCGCGGGCCCAGATAACATCGCCTATTCGGCAACCAAGGCCGATCAAGCGCATCAGGTGCGTTTGCTTGCTGCAGAGCTCGGCGGTCACGGCATCCGCGTCAATGGAATCAATCCCGATGGCGTTGTTCGCGGGTCAGGAATCTTCGCTTCTGGCTGGGGCGCCAACCGCGCCAAGACCTACGGTGTCAAAGAAGAAGATCTGGGTCAGTTCTATGCGAACCGAACCATCCTGCGTCGCGAGGTCGTTCCCGAGAATGTTGCCGATGCAGTGTGGGTGCTTACGGGCCCCGAGCTCAGCCGCACGACAGGAATGCACATCCCCGTTGACTCCGGTGTAGCGGCGGCGTTCCTCCGATGAACCAGGGATCGGTCGCGGCGGTCGATCTCGGCGCGTCCAGTGGGCGTGTTGTTGTCGGCCATATCGACAACGACACTGTGCGGCTCGAAATCGTCGAGCGGTTCATGAATAATCCAGTACGCACGTGGCAAGGCACGGTCGATGGTTTGCAATGGAATGTGCTCGAGCTATTCCGCTCGCTGATGGTTGGGCTGCGCAAGGCCGCCAATGACAATCCTGAACTACGCAGTATCGGTGTCGATTCGTGGGGGCTCGATTATGGGCTTTTGCGCGGGGGCGCTTTGCTGGGCAATCCGTATTCACACCGCGACGCGCGCACCGAGACGGCGGTAGGGGTAACCCATGACCTCGTGTCCCAGAAAGAGCTATATTCCGTCAGCGGGATGCAGTTCATGCCGATCAACACCCTCTACCAGTTCACCGCCGACCGGCTAGCGGGGCGCGTTCAGCCCGGCGACTCTGCTCTGCTGATTCCCGACCTCATTGGGTATTGGCTTACGGGCGTCGAGGCCGCCGAACGCACCAACGCCTCGACAACGGGGCTGCTCAATGTGCATACTCAGGAGTGGTCAACCGATCTCACCAACAGGCTTGGATTCGACGCTAGTTTGTTCGCTCCGCTCGTCGACCCCGGGCAGTTGCTTGGTGCGTTGTTGCCCAGTGTTCAGGATGAGATCGGTGCGCAAGTGCCGGTTGTTGCCGTTGGGTCGCACGACACCGCATCCGCTGTAGTGGGGATCCCTGCTCTCGATGATGATTTTGGCTATATTTCCTCGGGCACCTGGTCGCTCGCCGGCGTCGAACTGGAGCAGCCAGTGTTGAGCGAAGCTGCGCGCATCGCCAACTTCACCAATGAAACCGGTGTTGATGGCCGCATCCGGTTTCTCAAAAACATCACCGGGCTGTGGTTGCAGTCAGAAAGCATCCGAACGTGGGAGCGCGAGGGCCTCACCATTGATTTACCGGCCCTCATCGACGCGGCCGCAGCATTGCCCCGTGGATCAGTGTTCGACGCCAACGATGCGCGACTTTTTGCCCCGGGCGACATGCCTGCTCGAATCGCTCAATGCTGCATCGAAGCGGGTCAGCCTGCACCTCAGTCGCCAGCCGAGTTCACCCGCGCCGTTAATGAGAGCCTCGCCGAGGCCTATTCGTGTGCCGTTCACGACGCCGCGAGGTTGTCGGGAAAGAACGTGAAGGTAATCCATATCGTCGGTGGTGGGTCGCAAAACGCTCTGCTGTGCCAGTTGACGGCCGATCGCAGTGGACTGCCCGTCATCGCCGGACCGTCTGAGGCGACTTCGCTGGGCAATGTACTCATTCAGGCGCGGGCTGCTGGCTTGCTTTCGGGAAGCCTTGAATCTCTGCGCGCGGTAATCACCCGGTCAATGTCGCTGACGCGGTACGAGCCGCGAGCCTAAGCCCGCCGACTGCCGCGGGGCTTAGCCCGCGGCAGTTCAGTGAGGTTCAGCCTTCGTCGAGCATCGGGTAGGTCAACCCGATCTGGCGACGAACTTCATCGAGGGTGTGCATGATCTGCACGCTCTCGGTCGGCGACAGGATGTCGTTGGCCAGTTCACCAGCAGCGACAAGCCGTTCGAGTTCTGCGGCCTGAAACTGCATGCCACGGCCGGTAACGCTGCCGTCGAACTTCTCGACGACATTGCCGTCTCCGTCGAAGCGCGTGTACGTGGTCGGTGCGTACCAGGTCTCGTCGATCTCGATGCGGCCTTCACTGCCGACGATCACGGCGCGGGTGGGACCGCGCAGGTCAAGGGTGGTCTGAATCACGGCTTGGGCTTCGTCTCCGTAGCTCAAGATCATCGACGTCTGGCGGTCAACGTCGGTGACAGTCTTGGTCGCGACCGCCACGATGCTCGTCGGCGCTCCCAGGATGTCATACGCGAACGACACGGGGTAGATCCCGAGGTCGAGCAACGCTCCGCCGCCGAGCAGCGGGTTGTTGAGGCGGTGCAGCGGATCCATCGAGATGTTCTGGTTGTGGTCGGCCATGACGCTGCGGATGGTGCCAAGCGCGCCACTCTTGACGAGTTCGCGAATGCGCACCATGTGGGGCAGGTAGCGGGTCCACATTGCTTCGAGCACAACAAGGTTCAGTTCGGATGCTCGGGAAACGACGTTCTCGGCCTGGGCCGCGTTCATTGTGAATGCCTTCTCAACGAGCACGTGCTTGCCTGCGTTCAAGGCCAGCAGGGCGTGCTCTTCGTGGAAAGGGTGGGGCGTTGCGACATAGATGGCGTCAACGTTGGGGTCAGCGACGAGGTCTTCGTAGCTACCGTGGGCTGTCGGGATGCCGTACTCTGCGGCAAATTTGTCGGCCGATTCTTGAGTGCGGGATCCTACGGCGACGACGCTGAAGTCGTGTTCGAGAAGGTCGCTGGTTTGCAGTGTCGCAATCCATCCGGTGCCCAAGATTCCCCATGCCAGACGATCAGTCATTCCAACTCCTTTGTTGTGCCGTAAAACATATCCGCTAAGCCTAGCAGGACGGCATTTCGCTTTGTCATACATTCTGCTACATTGTTTGACAATCCGAAACCCGGCGAGAGGAATGCATCGTGATCGACAGTGCAGCAGTGCTCCCCGAAACGGTTGCCCAGAAGCTCCGCGCCGACATCATCGCGCAAAAAGATGCGCCAGGCTCCTCCCTCACCGAATCAGCCATCGCCCTGCGTTTCGGCGTAGCACGCCCCACCGCCCGCATCGCCATCGACCGCCTCGTGGCCGACGGGCTTCTTCGCCGCGAAGCCCACCGAGCCGCCCGCGTTCCCTCCCTCAGCTACGACGACATCCTCGACCTGTTCGACACCCGCTCCATTATCGAAGCCGCCGCCATGAGCGCCCTCGCTGACGCCGGTGCCATTCCGGCCGAAGCGCTAGCAGCACACCGCGCCCTCGCCGCCACCGACGACTTTGCCCAGCACGACATCCGATTTCACCGCGCGCTCGTCGCCGGTCAACCCAGCCCGCGCCTCACCCGACTGCACGAACTCCTCATGGGCGAAGTTGAGCTGTGCATCGGACAAGTTCAATCAGCCCACCTCATCACCGCCCGCGAAATCGCCGACCAACACCAGGGCATCCTCAATGCCATCACCGCCGGGGATGCCGCCGCCGCAGCGCGCCTCACGCGTGACCACATCCTGGGGGCGCGCGATCGCCTCCTCACCCACCTCGACACCACCAACTAAAGGCACACCATGGTCAAGCGACAGTTTCCGAACCCCATCGAGCTTGCCAAGCTCATGAAATTCAAAGCACCCGAACTCGACGGCAAAAAGCGTCGCCTCGACAGCGCGCTCACCATTTACGACCTCAAAGACATCGCCAAGCGCCGCACCCCCAAAGCCGCCTACGACTACACGGATGGCTCCGCCGAAGGCGAGATCTCGCTCAGCCGGGCGCGCCGGGCCTTCGAAGACATCGAATTCCACCCGTCGATCCTGCGGGATGCCTCGAACGTCTCCACCACGACCCAAATCTTGGGCGGCACCTCCGCAATGCCCTTTGGTATTGCGCCGACCGGCTTCACTCGTCTCATGCACACCGAGGGCGAGACTGCGGGCGCGAGCGCAGCAGCGGCAGCAGGAATTCCGTTCACGCTGTCGACGCTGGGAACAACATCCATCGAAGACGTGAAAGCGGCCAACCCCCACGGCCGCAACTGGTTTCAGCTTTATGTGATGCGCGACCGCGACATCTCGTACGGTCTCGTCGAGCGTGCTGCGGCCGCCGGCTACGACACCCTCATGTTCACCGTCGATACCCCCATCGCTGGCGCCCGCTTGCGGGATACCCGCAATGGGTTCTCGATTCCGCCGCAGCTGACTGCTGGCACGATCCTCAACGCGATCCCCCGCCCGTGGTGGTGGTTCGACTTTCTCACCACGCCCCCACTCGAGTTCGCGTCACTCTCATCTACCGGCGGCCGCACCGTTGGCGAACTGCTCAACTCGGCGATGGACCCTTCGATCAACTACGAAGACCTCAAGGTCATTCGCGCCCTCTGGCCAGGCAAAATCGTCATCAAGGGCGTACAGAACCTCGAAGACTCCAAGCGCCTCGCTGACCTTGGCGTTGACAGCATCCTGCTTTCCAACCACGGTGGCCGCCAGCTCGACCGCGCACCCATCCCGTTCCACCTGCTGCCGGATGTCGTCCGCGAAGTCGGCAATGACGTCGAAGTGATGGTCGACACCGGCATCATGAATGGTGCCGACATTGTGGCCTCGATGGCCCTCGGTGCCAAGTTCACGCTCATCGGTCGCGCGTACCTCTATGGCCTGATGGCGGGCGGGCGCGAAGGTGTCGACCGCACCATCGAGATCCTCTCTAGCCAAATCGTGCGCACCATGAAGTTGCTCGAAGTCACCAGCATCGAGGAACTGGAGCCGAAGCATGTGACCCAACTGCAGCGGTTGGTTCCGCGCGCTGTAGCCCCGAGCGCTGCTGCCGCCGTACCCGCTAAGCGGGCGACAGCCTCGCGCGCACCAGCGACGAAAGCCGCAGTGAAGAGCACCGTGAAGCCTGCGGCGAAATCCACAACGAAGAAGTAATTGTTCGGCCCGGTTGGGCCTATCGTTGAATAACGTGAACGACACTCTTTCTCCACCCCCACCGCCGGTCTGGCGCGCTCCCGGAATGTCGGCGCTGCTCGTTCTGACGGCTGCTGGTTTTGGCGGGTTCGCTGCCCTGTTGCCGGTGGCTCCGCTATGGGCAGTCCAGGGCGGCGCCAATGAGGCGGGGGCGGGACTCGTCAACGGCGTACTTCTGCTCGCCACCGTGATGACTCAACCTTTCGTTCCTCGCCTGCTCAACCGTTTGGGCACAGGTCGGGTCTTAGCTACGGGCTTGGCACTCCTCGGCGTTCCCCCACTGTTGCTCCTCTTTTCCGACCACCTCAGCTGGATTCTGGCGCTGTCGATTGTGCGCGGCGTAGGCTTCGGCATCCTCACTGTCACGGGGTCGGCTGTTGTCGCCAATCTCGTGCCTCGCGCTCAGCACGGCGCCGCCATTGGAGCCTATGGCGCCGCGATCGCCGTGCCTCAGGTCATCCTCGTTCCTCTCGGGCCGCTTCTGTCAAACTCGGTCGGCTTTTGGGTCGTGTTTGTGCTCGCCACTCTTCCCCTTCTGGGCATTAGTTCTGCCCCGCGGTTGGCGCGCGTGTTGCGCAAACAGGAAGCGGAGCGTGCGCTGCGGGCACCAACCGACGCGATTCCTACTGTTACTGCCGGCGGCTCTGAGCGACGGATGCTCGTGGTCAGTCTTCTCCGCCCCATGCTGTTGCTCAGCGGCGTGACCCTTGCCGGTGGAGCCCTCATCACTTTTGCCCCACAAATGAGTTCCTCCCCCGCGGCGACTGCCGGTGCTCTCACGCTGCTAACGCTGAGCGCGGCCATCTCCCGCTGGGGGCTTGGTGGCCTTGCCGATCGACACGGAACCACTCTGTTCCTCTGGCCACTTGTCGCGATCTCCGTGCTCGGTCTTATCGTTATCGCTGTTGCCGTAGAGAACCCCGCGGCCACGAGCATCCTGCTGTTTCTCGGGGGCATGACGCTCGTCGGCATCGCGTACGGCGGGCTACAAAACCTCACCCTGTTGCTGTCTCTCGCCGCAGTTCAACGCAAGCAGTACGGCACCGCCAGCGCCGTGTGGAACATTGGATTCGATCTAGGAACGGCCGTGGGATCCGTGCTTATCGGCACGCTGGCTGCCGGGCTTTCCTTCCCGCCAGCGTTACTCATCGCCGCAGCCATCTCGCTCCTGACGCTGCCGCTTGCTTTTAGCCGCAAACCACGGGCCGCCCGCTAGGCGGTGGGCCCGTGCGTGGTTGTCAGGCGAATTGCGCTGAGCTCGAATTGCGCTGAACTCGAAATCACGCGGTTTCGGCACCAAGCCCGATGAAGGACTCTCTGGCTAGTGAGCCGTCGGCTGTCATCGACGTGCGCAACAACGCCAGGCTTGCCGTCACTGCTGCCGAAGCGCAGACCGCAAAAACGATCCAGGGTGCCGGCGAGAAACCTGCGCTGGAATTGACGTCGTTCTGTACCCCAGCGACGATGAGCCACACCGCGGCCGCCGCGGCCGCGGTAAGGCTTGCGAGGAGGACGACGATCCACGTAAGAACTACTTTGTTCATGATTTGCTCCCTGCTGTCAGTTCTGCCGGTTAGTGCAACTGTTCAGTACGAGCGAAAGCCGTTGGCTCCCTCTTCAGCACGACATTAGCCCCGACCGGGGGCCAAAACTAGTCGTCATTTAGGTGGACTGCAGCAGACTAAATCCCCAGGTCATCGCGAAGACAACGATGGCAAAGATCGGGAAGAGCCAGTTCACGAAGATGAGGAACACCTGCCTGCCGCGTCGCGGACCCGTGCCCGGCTGCGCTTGCAGGGGTTCGACGATTTCGTCCCCGTCTTGGCTTCGGATTGTCACGATCGTTCCGATGATCGACAGGACGATGAGCGTGGCAGTGGTGCCGATCAGCAGAGCCAGCGGTGAAAAGACGAGCCAAGCCTCGTCCGCGGTTGAGGGCGCGAGGAGCGCGGCCCCGGCACTTGCCAGCGCTGCGCTCAGGAGGAGCGCGACGGGGAGCCACCGCTGCCGGAAGACCGCTCGCGGGTAGAAGCGAAAGGAGAACATCGCTGCTAGGACTACCGGCACAGCGAGGAGCAGCGCTTGAGGCGCTGACAGCAGCACAGGGTTCTCCGCGAACCAGGCCGTGCTTGCCAGCGTGAAAACCAGAAACGCGAAGAGCCCGAGAACCGGAACGAACGTGGTTAACAGTGCCTGCTGCCGGGCGTTCATGACAGGCAGGTCAAGTGAGGCTGCGTATTCCCGGGCGGGGCCGAAGGCCTCCTCCGCGCTTTGCCCAGAATCGGAGAGCAGTTCCCGGACACTCGCGATCGCATCCCCGATCGCCGCACCGGGCACGCGTCGCAGGCGGAGTTCGACAGTGAATAGTTGAATCCATGTCTTGTCGGTCATCGTCGCGTTCATCGTGTTCCTTCCCTCGTTGCGGGCGCGTTGGTCAAGTAGTCATTGCTGGTCGCCGTGAAACGCGTCCACTCTTGGCGCGTTCGTTCCAGCTCGTGACGACCAAGTTTGGTCAATGAGAAGAATTTGCGCCCCGGTCCCGCCTCACCGGGTCGCCACTCGACGGCGACGAACCCGGCCGATTCGTAACGGGTCAGAAGCGGATACAGGGTTCCGCCCTTGACCGCGCCCATTCCGTGGGCTTCGAGGTCGGAGATGATCGCGTAACCGTACGAGGGACCAGCCTCCAACGCGCGGAGCGTGAGCACGCCGAGGATTGCCCGCATCCAATCGCTTGGCCACTCCCGAGTCTCTGCGAGAGCATCCTTCTGATTCACCTCCATGACTAGATTGTCTGTCTAACTAGACTATCTGTCAAACACCCCGAGCCTGCTGGCGATCTTTTCGACTAGGCGAGCCGCAGCAACCGCGCCCGCAGTTCCTTGGGTGTGGATTCTGGCAATGCCGCCGACAGCTCGCTGCGTTTCGGCAGCGCGCCACCCTCAGCGACGACGGTGATTGCCCGGGCCAGGCTGCCGCGACCAACATGCCTGAGAGCGTTGTCGTCGGCGTGCATCTCCAGCAAGAGGGCAACTTCGCGTGACGCGTTGCGGGCTGTTGGTAGCCAAGGAAGCGAAACTTTCCACGCCGTGAAGAAGATCAACACGATGTCATGACGCAACCGAACGTGGGCGCGTTCGTGCTCGATTACCGCGCGCAGTTCTTCTTCATCGAGCAACGCGATGAGGCCTGCAGTCAATACGGTGATCGACTTGAGAGCGCCGGGCAGGCAGTAGGCAACCGGGGCCGGAGTGTCGATGAGCCGCGTGCCCGGACGATCAGACATCGGTTCACTGAGCAGGGTGATGAGTTGAGAGTGGCGCGCGCGCTCCCGCTCGGCATAAACAACAGTGACCAGCAGGTTGAGCAACAAATGGGCCGTAAGGAAGAGCGCCCCAGAAAGGGCTAGCAGCGACCACACCGAGGAGCCATCCGGTAGCTCGTTGTGGGTGACGAACCGCCACATGCCGTTAGCGGCATCCGATAGATCATCAGCGAATGTCGACGCGCCCAACAAGATGAGTGACCCGATCATGCTGGTGCCGCCGATGAGCGCAACAAGTTGCCACACGAGCAGACCGAGCGTCGGGCGTCGGTAGGCCCATTTCGCTCCGGGCAGCAGTGCAGGCACCGGCCACGCGAGCACTAGCGCGATGAAGCCCAACGTGATGGCAGCAAACAGCATGGCTACCGGCCGGCGAGAATGCGGCGCAGTGTTTCGGCTTCTTCGCTCGAAACTTGGCCAACGAAGCGTTCGAGCACTGCTGCGCGATCGCTTGCCCCGCCGAGCACCTCATGCATGAGGTCAGCCATATGCGCTTCGCGTGCTGCGGCAGCACGGTACAGGTGCGGCCGAGTCTGACGTTCGCGCACGACAAAATTCTTGTTTTCGAGGCGCGACAGCACCGTAAGAATGGTGGTGGCGGCCAATTCGCGGCCGGATTCTGATCGCTCCGCAAGCTTGGCTTGCAGGTCATAGGCCGAGAAGCTCTCGCTACCCGCCCACAGCAAATCCATCACGCTGCGTTCGAGTTCCCCTAACGAATTCATAAGCCAATTCTACCTTAGGTAGAAATCATTTCTACAACTGTGTAAAAATAGTTCTACAAGACGTAGAAGATGCAGTGGAAGGTGCGGAGTGGATCCCCTAGAAATCGCTCGTTGGCAATTCGGAGTTACTACCGTTTACCACTTCATCATGGTTCCGCTCACGATCGGCCTCGGCCCGGTCGTCGCGCTCATGCAAACCCAATGGGTGCGCACGGGTGACGAGAAGTGGCTGCGCATGACCAAGTTCTGGGGCAAGTTGTACCTCATCAACTTCATCATGGGCGTGGCGACCGGTCTCGTTCAAGAGTTCCAATTCGGCATGGCGTGGAGCGAATACTCCCGCTTCGTCGGTGACGTCTTCGGCGCCCCTCTCGCCATGGAAGGCCTCCTCGCCTTCTTCTTCGAGTCAGTCTTCCTCGGCCTCTGGATCTTCGGGTGGGACCGCCTCGGCAAGAAGCTGCACCTCGCAACCCTGTGGATCGCCGTCGCCGGCTCGGTCGTATCGGCCTTCTTCATCATCGTCGCCAACTCGTGGATGCAGCACCCGGTTGGCGTCGAGCTCATCGACGGCCGCCCCGTCATGACCGACATCTGGGCTGTGCTCACCAACAACACCGCCCTCACCGCCTACGCCCACACCGTGACTGGTGCCCTCGCCGTCGGTGCTGGCTTCGTCGTCGGCATCTCGTGGTACCAGCTTTGGCAGCGTCGTCGCGACAACATCGACTCCGTGGATGCCACGGGTCGGGTCGTCGTCGGCGAGAATGCCAGCATCCCCGGCCGCGACCGCAAGGACCACTCGGTCTGGATCACGAGCATCCGCATCGGCGCCGTTATCGCCATTCTCGGATTCGGCGGAGTCGCGATCACGGGTGACTTGCAGGCCAAGCTCATGTTCGAACAGCAGCCGCTCAAGATGGCCGCTGCCGAGGGTGCCTGCCACGACGGCACGAGCTTCTCGGTGCTGTCGATCGGCAATCTGGGTTCTGAGAACTGTGAAGATGTTGTCGCGATCATCGAGATCCCCGGCATCTTGTCGTTCTTGGCTCACGGTGACTTCGACACCAACATCAAGGGCGTAAACACGCTCATCCCCGAGTACCAGGCGCTCTACGGCACGAACCTGCCTGATGACCCGCTGTATGGCGAGCGTGCCGGCATGGAGATTAACTACCTGCCCATCATGGAGGTCACCTATTGGGGCTTCCGTCTGATGATCGGTTTCGGGATGCTGGCGGCAGCGTTCGCGGCACTCACGCTGTGGATGGTGCGCAAGGGCACGGTTCCGCGCTCCAAGTTCATGATGGGAACGGCACTGCTCAGCATCGCGGCTCCTTTCGGCGCCAACATCGCCGGCTGGGTCTTCACCGAGATGGGCCGTCAACCGTTCGTCGTAGCTCCTAACCCCACCCCCGGTGGTGTCGATGGTGTCTTCATGTTCACGGCTGCGGCGGTCTCCCCCGGCGTGAGCGGCGAAGAGATGATCTTCTCGCTCGCCTCCCTCGCTCTCGTCTACGGGTTCCTGCTCGTCTTCGAGGTCAAGCTGCTCGTGAAGTACGTGCGCGGTGGCGTCGCATCGGCAATGCCCGAGCTCGCGCATCCGGATGGCGAAGGCCACGACGGCACGGGCAGCGACCCTGACGATCCCAACAAACCAGACAAGCGCGACGACGTTCTCGCGTTCGCCTACTAAGCAGAAGGGCAGCTACTCATGGATCTTCCTACACTCTGGTTTATCGCGATCGCCGCTTTGTGGATCGGCTACCTCCTTCTCGAAGGCTTCGACCTCGGCGTCGGGATGCTGCTGCTCTTCAGCACCCGCAAAGACCGCGAACGTCGCCTCATGCTCAATGCCATCGGCCCGGTGTGGGACGGTAATGAGGTCTGGCTGATCACGGCCGGCGCCGCTACGTTCGCTGCATTCCCGTTTTGGTATGCATCCCTCTTCTCGGCGCTCTACATCCCGCTGACGATTGTGCTCGTGAGCCTCATCTTCCGCGCCGTTGCCATTGAGTACCGCGGCAAGGGCTCGACCGACAAGTGGCGCATGTGGTGGGATCGCGCTCTCGGGCTCGGCTCGCTCGGTTCGGCTTTCGGCATCGGTGCAGCGCTCGCGCTGACCACCACGGGCCTGCCGATCGACGCCAACGGTGACCGCGTCGGCGGTGCCTTCGCGTGGTTCACCCCGTATGCCGTGCTCGGCGGCCTCGCAGTTGTGGGGTTCTCGCTCGTGCACGCCTCCGTCTTCCTCGGCCTCAAAACCGATGGCGCAGTGCGCGTTCGGGCCCGCAATTTCGTGGTGCGCTGGAGCCCCGTTGCCCTGCTGCCGATCGTGGCGTGGGTGCTTGTCGTCCAGTTCCAGAACGGCACCCCCATCACGTGGGCGCTCGTTGTTGTCGCGGTGGTTGCGGTCGTCTTCGGCTGGATCAGTGCGCGAGCCGGGCGTGAAGGCTGGGCCTTCGTGGGCATCGCAGCGTTCTTGGTCGCGGGAGCGTCATCCATCTTCGCCGCGGTCTACCCCGTAGTGCTGCCCTCGACGATTGACCCCGCCTTCAACCTGACGATCTCGAACGCAGCTAGCGGCGAATATACCTTGGGCGTTATGAGTGTCGTGACCGCGTTCGGACTACCGCTGGTGTTCGTGTACCAGGGCTGGACGTACTGGGTGTTCCGCAACCGCCTGAGCGAGAAGCACATCCCCGAGGCTCACGTCGTGAAGCCCGCGGTTGCCCCCGCTTCGTCAGCTAGCGCCTCCTCGTCTTCAGATAGCTAGGGCACGATGGAGGGCATGAGAGCCAAACTCCAAGAACGACTTGCAGCAGGCTTCGGCCCGGGCGGTGTGCACACACTGTTCGGGCTGGGTTTGCTAGCTTCCCTCAAGGGATTGGCCCTCGTGCTCATGGCCGAGGCCGTCGCTCGCGGTGTCGTCGGCGTTATTGAAGCGGATGCCGCAGCCTGGCAATTTGCGATCGTGCTGGGGGTTGCAGCCGGCCTTCTCCGCGCGGCTACCGCCTGGGCAACGGAGAGTTTCGCGACCCGCGCCGCGTTAGGCGCCAAGGAGTCTCTGCGCCACGAACTCGCGGAGCGAGTACTCACCGGTTCCGATGCTCGCCCGGGCGCAAGCACCGCGATTGCAACGGTGGGGCTCGATGAGCTCGACAACTACTTCCGCGTGGTGCTGCCGGCGATCGTCACTACCGCAACGGTTCCGCTGCTGATTGGCGCCCGCATCCTCTCGGTCGACTGGGTGAGCGCGCTCATCATTGTGCTGACCGTTCCGCTCGTTCCGGTGTTCATGATTCTCGTCGGTGGTCATACGCGCGAGCGGGCCGAGGCGGCCAGCGCAAGCCTCGAACGCCTCTCCGATCACCTCGTTGAGCTCGCCCGCGGCCTTCCCGTTCTTGTTGGCCTGGGCCGGGTTGCCGAACAGGCGAAGGCACTGCGCGCAATCTCTGCCGAGAACCGCACCAAGACAATGGAGACCCTGCGCACCGCGTTTCTCTCCGCTCTCGTTCTGGAACTTATCGCCACCATTTCGGTTGCGGTCGTTGCTGTCTTCGTCGGCGTTCGACTCGTGGATGGTCAGCTCTCCCTCACCGTCGGCCTCATCGCTCTCGTGCTCGCGCCCGAGTGTTTCGCGCCCTTCCGTGAGTTGGGCTCCGCGTTCCACTCCTCCGAGAACGGGCTCACGGCCCTGCGCCGCGCCCGCACGATCATTGATGCACCGCGCGCTCGGGAGCACCGCCAGAGTGCCGGCGGCTTCCGGGTCGTCGACCTCAGCATCTCTTATGAGGGTCGCGCGCGGCCCGCTGTGGACAAGCTCAGTTTTCGCGCCGCGCCCGGCACCATCACGGCTCTGGATGGGCCCAGCGGCAGCGGAAAATCCAGTGTTCTCGAGGTACTGGCGGGCAATCGCGAGCCGAGCGGCGGCAGCGTGTGGGGCATCGACGTCTCCCGTGTGGCGTGGGTTCCGCAGCATCCGCACACCGTTGCTGACACCGTGCTCGACGAGCTTCGGCTCTACAGCAGCGACGCGAAAGCCATTCGTTCGGTGCTGCTCGACCTCGGTCTCACCGGTGTCGAGGATGCCGATCCGCGCCAGGTGAGTCCCGGCGAGTTGCGCCGCATCGCCGTCGCCCGCGGACTGCTGCGCGTTGAAGCGGGCGCCACCCTGTTGCTGCTCGATGAGCCGACCGCACACTTGGATCCGGCATCCGCTGCCCGCGTCGAAGCCGCGCTAGCTGATCTTCGTGGTCGTCCCGTGACGGTGCTGGTTGCATCGCACGAAACGGGAATCGCCGCGTTGGCCGATCAGGTTGTGGCCGTGGGTGCATCGGGCGGAACCCGCGCTGTCGAAGCGCGCGTTGACCCGCTGACCGCGGAAGGGGCAGTGGATGCTGACGCTCTCGACGCGCCGCGCACCACCCGCGCGACCCTCGCCAGCCTGCTCGAGTTTGTGCGCCCGTCGCTCGGAACCCTCGTGGGAGCGATCGCTCTCGGCACCGGCGCGAGCCTCTTCGCTCTCTCCCTCACTGCCCTCTCGGGGTGGTTGATCGTGCGGGCCAGCGAGCAGCCGCCGATCATGTTCTTGCTCGTCGCCATTGTGGGCGTGCGGTTCTTCGGAATCGGTCGCGCGGCGCTTCGCTATGCCGAGCGCCTCGCCACTCACCGCGCTGTGCTCGGTTCGGTGATCGAGCTGCGGGTCGCCCTGTGGAACGGTCTCGGCGCACGCGCTCTGGGCTCGCGCGCTCTCGCGAATGGTGGGGTCGCGCTCGACTACCTCGTTGCCGCCTCGGACCGGGTGCGCGATCTCGTTCCCCGCGTCGTGTTGCCTCCCGCCGTTGCATTGGGCACTTCGCTCGCCGCCCTCATCGCCGTCGGGCTGCTGCACGCTCCCGCTGTTCCCGTGCTGCTCGCGGGTCTCGCCGTCGGGCTTGTTGCGGCACCGATCATCGCCGTGATCGTGGACCGCTCAGCCGCCAACGGCATCGCCGAAGTGCAGTCGCGCGTCGTTCGCGCCTTCGCCGCCATGACCGGAGCCGCGACCGACCTGCGCGCTAACGGCGTTGGTGGGCGGATGCTCGCCCGCGTCGATCACATCGACGCCGAAGCCGGCGCACTCTCCCGCCGCAGCGCCCGCGCCCTCGGAATTGGCAACGCCGTCGTCGTGCTCGCCTGCTCCGTGACCGCCGTCGCGATGCTGCCCGTCGCCGCGCCCGCCGTCATCGCCGGCACCCTCCCGATCGGCATCGTCGCGGTGCTCGTACTCATCCCCATCGGGCTCGTGGACTCGCTGATCGCGTTCGTCGACTCCGTGCAGCAGTGGCCGGCGCTGAGCGCCGCACTGGCAAAGGTGCGCGGGGTTACTGCCGGGGTTGAGCGTGCGGATGGTGCTGGCGGGAACGACGCGCGCGGCCGCGCAGCCGAAACGGCGGACGGCAAGCGTGGAGCTGCAGATGCTTCTGCTGCGGGAACGCGACGCGGCAACCGCGCGCGGGCCGGAGCCGCGAGCGCAAACCAACCACTCGGTGACGTGACCGTTCTCGAACTGAGCGAGCTCGGCATCCGCTGGCCTTCGAGCCCTTCGCTGGCGTTCTCGGGCGCGACCGCTCGGGTTGAGCGTGGCGAGTGGCTTGTCGTGGAGGGTCCGTCGGGCGCGGGTAAGTCGACGTTGTTGGCCGCGCTGCTCGGGTATCTTCCGGCGGCCGCGGGTTTGTGGAGCCTCAATGGGGTGGATGCCCGCGAGCTGTCGCCCGAGCAATTGCGCGCAGCGGTCACGTGGTGCCCGCAGGAGTCGCACCTCTTCGATTCAACGATTCGCGCGAACCTGCTCTTAGGCCGCGCCCACGATGATCAGCCGACCGAGCACGAGCTTGTTGCGGTGCTGCGCCAGGTGGGTCTTGGCCCGCTCTTCGATTCGCTCGAACGCGGCCTCGACACTCGGGTGGGTTCGGCGGGCGAAAGCCTGTCGGGCGGTGAGCGTCAGCGCCTGGCTGTTGCGCGCACCCTGCTGACCCGGGCGGATGTCGTACTTCTCGACGAACCGACCGCCCACTTGGATGCCGCGAGCGCCGAGCAACTCATCACCGATCTGCGCACGGCTCTCGCCGACAAGATCGTGGTGCTCGTGAGCCATCACGACGATGAGCGTCGCGACGACGATGTGAGCTTGCGTCTTGGGGCACGCGAGATTGCTGCGGTCTAGCACCATACAAAGAGCTGCGGTGGGGCCGCTCGGAGTCAGTTGGAATAGCTGCCGATGAGTCTTACCGCTTGGTTCGCATTGTGGAGGTAAACCGTTACAGTGCTCGCTGAGCCTAGATTCGCGCAGGTAAACGACTTAGACGTCGCTCTGGAGCTCGCCGAGCAGACACGATCCGTCTTTGCGCCGCCATCTAGGTACACCCGTGCCGCATTTCCGCTCCACGAAACCGTAAATGGCCGACCGTTCACGCCGCTCAGCGTTGCCGAGCAGTACGTTTGCGATGTTTTACAGAGCACGTTGACGGAGAACGTGCTCGCCAGCGCTGGGGTCGGAGAAGCGACAGACATTCCGGCTGCGATGAGAAATGAAAGCACGAAAGCAGAAAGCGGATGGCGGAGTTTCGACTTGGTGTCCTACACGGTTGAATTCATTATGCGAGCATAGATCAACAAACTGCGCCCGCACTACGCTCACAGAAAACTCAGAGTATTGCGCACGCGTGCTTAACGAGCTTCCTCGATAGCCCAAAACGCATACACGGTGTCGCTTCGGCACTGTTGAGGAAATTCAGCAGGGATATCTTCCGCAGCCAGCCTCACGTAGCCTCCAGTGAGCACAACTCGTTGCCCCTCGCCCCCGCGATCTAGGCCAGGAAAGCTGATCAAGCCGTTGCTTCCCAGAGTCGTGCTTTGAGGCGGCATCAGTACGACCGAAGTTCCGCCCTTCAGCTCGACAGCGAGGCACCCCCCTGAATTCCAAGCAAGCGTGCCCGTGAGCCGGTCGCTGCCAGGGATCAAGGCGGAATTGGGTGCGTTGCCAACAAGGACGTAGCGATCGCCTTGGTGCTGAACTTTAATCACGTAGGTCACATAGCGCGCGACGGTGCAGAACGCAACAACCAGCACAGCAACAACCGCCACGCTCACTAACCGTTTGATCATCCGCCTTGTCCGTTCCCTACACGTGAGTTCTAACTCTTCGGAAAGATGCCTGCCCGGCCATCTCATCGGGCCCCGGGGCGGCCCTGATCGAACTCACACTCGCTCGCGTAGGGTGGCGCTCTACGTCCTCGTAGAAGAAATCGCGCCGCTGCCCTAAGGGCTGGCTGAAACCTCTAGAGAGTGTAGGCGACGACGACGTGAAATTGTGACCAGGAGCGCGCCAGCAGGTCGCTTCGTTGTAACCTCGAGTGAGAACGAGTCAAATTTCGGGGTGGCTCGAGGGGATGTGGACCAGTGACGACATCACCACCAGAACAGCGCATCGTTAGTGTTCCGACCCCAGCGAGCGCGCACCCGCAGCGAAACATCAAGGACATCGCCACCATCCTCGGCTGCGTCGCGGTGGCATTGGCTCTGGGCACTGTGCTCGTAGTGCTGGGAACCCCCTATTACGGCTCGACTGGCTCAGAGCTGCTGCACGCTTTTGCCCGCGCAACTGCGGTGGGCCTCCCGGTAGCGGCGCTGTTCGGCGTGCCATTCTGGTTGTGGCTGAGCACACGGGTTCCCGCTCGCGCACTCCCCATCGCACTTTTCATCGCGCTGAGCCCACTCTTCGGGATCGTGCCCGGTCTCGCCGTCTTGGTGACGGGACTCATTGCCCACCTAGAGACACCAGTGTTCCTCGGCAGGTTCATGATCGGCGCGGGAGCGTGGACCGCCCCTCTCGCGACTGCGCTGTACTACCTGGTGCTGGGCAAACGACCGCGGATCGCGATCTCGCTCGGCGGCATCCTGGTGGTTCTTGCGCTCGTGGGCTGGGTGAGTATCGCGATCAACGGCGGCTAACTCCCGAACAGGTCGCTCGCGACCGTCTTGTAGACCGACTCCGGGTTCGAGGGGTGGTAGATGCCAGCGAGTACATCGCGTTGCAGGCGCGCAAGTTCGCTGGTGCTGCGGAAGGCTCCTCCCCCGGCCGAGCGCATGACTTGGTCAACAACGTGGCGTGCGGTTTCGATGCTGCGGTGCTTCACCCCGGTCAGCTTGCGGAACCACCCAGCCCCGTGATCCACGAGTCCGTCAACGTCATCGACGACGGCATGTAGTTGGGGTTCGATCGCATCGAGCGCAAGGGCGGCATCCGCCATACGCCAGCGCAGATCCGGATGCTCGGAGTACGCCTCTCCGCTGATGGCCGAGCTGCGCTGCTGCAGTGCTTCGACACCGAGTTCGAGGGCGCGGTCCGCGAGCCCCGCATAGACGGAGGCGATGAGCGGCAAGAAGTTGGCGAACACCGCGAAGATGAACGGATCGGCGTTGGGGCCGACCGGCAGCACGCGGGCGACCCGGTTCGCGGGAACGAAAGCGCCCTCCAGCACCGTGGTGTGACTTTGGGTGGCGCGCATGCCGAGGGTGTCCCAGTCGCCGAGCGAGCGCCAACCGGGTTCATCGCGAGAGATGAAACCGTGCACGAGGGTTTCGGTGCCATCGTCGGCGGTGTGCTTACCGAAAAGTCCGAGCTGAGTCCACGCCGGGGAGAGCGAAGTGAAGATCTTGGTGCCCGTGAACGCGTAACCGCCCTCGACGGTTTCGGCGGTGGTGAGCGAGTCCCACATGACGAGATCGTTGCCGGGTTCGCTCAAGCCGAAGGCGAAGACTTCGCCGGCTTCGGCATCCGCCAACAGCCAGTCGAGGCTCGAGTCGCCGCGCTCGCGCAGGGCCCAGGCGACGCCGATCCAGACGAGGTGCATGTTGATGGCGAGCGCCGTGGCCGGAGCGTACGCGGCGAGCAGTCGCTGGTCATCCGACAGCTCACGCAAACTGCGCGGCTTCAGGTAGCCAACGGCACGCAGCTCTTGCAGGTCTTCGGTGAAGAAGATGTTCTCGCGGTCGTAGCGTTCGGCGCGCGAGCGGATGCGATCGAGCAGCGCTGGGGTGAGTACCGTCATGGGTTCACGCTACCGCGCTGCGGTCAGTCTTCTCGCGAAGTGATGCCGAGGGCCTGTGGAATGTCACGGAGTCAGAGTCGCGCATCTGCTTGGCTGGCAAGAGAAAAGCTCCGGGTCCGCCTGCGCAGAATACCGGAGCTTTCGATTCGTGGCTTGGGCAACATGCAACAGCGGTCGTCCCAAGCTTTCCTGACAATTCTAACCGAGAGCTCCGCCAGTGACAACACACCCCAGTTCCGACCTGTGGATTGAAGACTGGCTCAGCGCCGGGCGGTTTAGGACTTATCTTGACGCCGCGGGCGGCTCTCGTCGCCGCGCTCTCCGCCTTTACGAGTGGAACGCCCAACTGAGTGCGGCGTTTCAGCACGATCTGGCACATCTTGAAATCGGTTTCAGAAATGCCTGCGACAGACAGCTCGATGCGGCGCGACACGCTGAAGAGGGTCATTGGACGGAACCGAGGAGCATCCTCACATTGTTCCCTCACTCTGCGCGCCGTAACCGCGATCAACCCAAGCCGCGTGACCGCAACCACCTTCCACGCCTCACCCTCGAACGTGCTCGCGCCCGTGCCGCTGAGGCAGGCCCGCCTGGGCTGCTTCCGGGAAAAGTGGTCGCAGAACTAACGTTCGGGTTTTGGACCTATTTAGTGTCAGACCTCCACGAGAAGACTATTTGGGTTCCTTGGTTGCACTCGGTGTTCCCCGAGGGCACCGATCGCAAGAAGTTGAATGCAACACTCACCTCGTTGCGCGACTTTCGCAACCGCGTGGCGCACCACGAGAATATCCTCGCCAACCCAGAGGCGAAGCGACCCAGCTTGTCTCCGTCGTCAAGCTCATCTCGCCTGAACTCAACGCTCACATGCAGGAGCAAAGCCAAGTCCTGGCTATTCAGTCGACGAGGCCGTAGGCCAGCGCGTCAGAGCGGAGTTGACCGCCACTGATCGCGCTCGACCGCAATCTGGCGGTCCAGCTCGCCGACGGGGCGAGCAACACCCACAGGGACCGGGTTGCTCCTCAACCATTCAGCCGCGTGTGCGGCGGTGTGCTCGGAAGCACTCTCAGGGGCGCCCACGAGGTCAGATCGCAATCGGCAGAACGTTGGGGTGCGGCTTCTTTCGCTCCGCCCACAGGTCGTACGCGGTCTGCATGCCGAGCCACAGCTCAGCACTGGTGCCGAGCAGGATTCCGAGGCGCACCGCCATATCGGCGGTAACGGACGCATGACCATTACGGATGCGCGACAGCGTCGACCGCGTGACGCCGAGTCGGCGGGCAGCTTCAGCGAGGCTGGTGTCGCCGAGGTAATCTTCCAGCAACAGGCCGGGGTGGGGTGGGTTGTGCATGCTCATTATTCCCGCTCCTTTCGAAACCGCGTCCGGCGCTAAGCGCTTTTCTGCAACTCGTCTGCGTACTCAGCCTTGCTGAGTTGCTGCACACGCTGGGGCGAAAGGCCCAACACGATTCCGGCATCCTTGTAGGTGAGTCCGTCTGCGCGGAGGCTGGCGACTGCTCGCCTCGCAAAGATCGCCGCTTGAGCACTCTCCTTGCGGGCGGTAGCCTCGAGGCTCTTTGCCCGCTCCCACGCTTCGCGCGCCTCACCGGGGATCTCGACATCGAGTTGGACATCGAATGTGTTGGGTTCGACATCGAGCCAGAGCCCGATGATTTCTCGGGCGACCTCTTCGACTTCCGAGGCGTTGCGCGCTTGGCCAACAGCGTCGAGCTCGGGCACGCTCACGAGCCACCAACGGCCATCTTTACGCGCTGTGACACCGTATGTCTTCTGGTCTGACATGACTTTCCCCTATCGCCAGTTCTGCGGGATCTCCGGCAAATTCTTCATCAACTGCCCAACGACTCCGGCGCTCACTTCTCCATGACGCGGAATCACTGCTTTTATCGACCCATCAGGCAGTCCCCACAGTTCGTGGCTGCCTTTTGCGTCGCGCAGGAATACCCAACCGTTCGCTCTCACTACCTTGATCACATCGCGGTACTTCTGCGGCTTCGGCATCAGCTTACTCTAGTCCCTCTTGATTTTTCCATCAAGCCCCGCTAGAGAAAATATTTACATGCCCTACTTTCACGCAACGGGACGAGGGTACCCGTCACTCACACTCGGCGCTCCTTAGCGCGACGACCGGCACGATAAAGCTCCCGAGGCTACGCCTTAATAACCGAAAGCACGTTCCCTGCGGGATCCTTGAACCACGCAATCTCGGACCCGTGCCCGCGCATGATGCCTTTCGCGTCGGTACCCATGTCGCCCATGAGGTCGTCGTCGCCATAGATCTTGGTGACCACGCCACGCTCGTTGAGCGCATCGACAGCAGCTTCGACATCCTCCACCGCGAAGTTCAGGATGGTGAAGCTCGCCGGTTCGTGGTTCTCTTTCGGATAGATCGTGACCTCGGCGCCGCCGGGGAGCGTGAGGCGCAGCGTGCCCATCCCGCCATCGGCGACCGCGAGGCCGAGGCTGTCGCGGTAGAAGGCCGCGGCGGCATCAAGATCGTTGACACTGAAGCCAGAGAATGCGTTCTTCGGAGCAAACATCGTGCACCATCCTTGTCGCAACTAGCGCGCACCGATGGGGCGCTGGGGCTAGCGTGCGTTCACAGTCCACACCCGCTGCGAGTCAGGCGCAACCCTCAACCGGTACCCATCGGCACCCGTCGGCCCCGAACGGCAACGACCGCTTAGACCCCGGAGAACCGTGCGATCGCGACAAAGAGCGCGAGCAGCAACAACACCGCGTTCACGGGGAGCGTCTTGAACTCACCACGGCGAACGTGCAACACCACAGCGACGACCTGCACGAGCACGAGGCCCACGGCAGCAATCGGAGTCAGGATGGGCAGGATGCCGATGAGCGCCGGCAGGATCAGCCCGAGAGCGCCCAGAACCTCCACGGCACCGATCGCGCGCAGCATGCCGAGCCCACCGCGTTCAGCCCACGGGAACGTCACGAAGGCTTCGTCTTTCGCGATTCGCACTTTCTGGCCGCCAGCGGCGAGGTAGGCGAGGGCGAGGAGTCCGGAGGCGATCCATACGGCAATGATCATTGATGCTCTTTCTGAGTTGGTTATGATTAGTGCCTAAGGCACGATCAGTAACCTAGACTGGTTCGAGCAGCCTCACAAAAGGCACACCGAGGTAACCAAGGAGCAGAATGCCCAACCGCGAGCTCGATGAAATGTGCCGTTCCAACGATGGCATTGTCGTGCGCGAAACCTTCGACCGCATCGGCGATAAATGGACGCTGCTCGTCGTCGGCATGTTGGCCGAAGGCCCACTCCGGTTCACTCAGCTGCGCCATCAGGTTCCGGGAATCTCGCAGCGCATGCTCACCCGCACTGTTCGCCACCTCGAACGCGATGGACTCCTCACTCGCACCGCCTACCCGGAGGTTCCACCGCGCGTTGAGTACGAGCTCACCCCGCTCGGGCAAGGGCTCCTGCCGCCGGTGCGCGCTCTCGCCGAGTGGGCGCTCGCTAACTCTCTTCAGGTTGAAGAGCATCGGCGTGCATACGACCACTCAGAAGCGCAATCGCCAGTAGCACCACAGCCACTGCTGCAATAGCCACGGCCACCCCGATAGTGCCAATGGCGGATGCCGCGAACGGCAACGCCAGCATCACGAGCACCGCAACGACTGTTGCCGATCGCGGAATCGACACCCGCTCCACCATGGGCGCGTGCAGCAGCCACAGCAGCAGAATGAAGAGCGCGACAGGCAATGCCAGAGAGTAGCCGACCACGAGCTCGCTCGACTCGAGGTCTGCCGTGACCGCTCGCACCGACACTTCGATGCCGGTTCCGACAGCGGCGAGCGCCGCGAACAAAAAGTAGTGGCCGTAGTTCCAGTACAGGTAGCGTTCTCGTTTGTTCTCGAGGCCCTCGGCGGCAGGTTCAGAGAAGTACAGCCACCAGAGTGCGAACAGCAGCACGAGCCCGGCGACCGATGCAACGACGAGCGACGGCGTCAGGCCCTCTTCGAGCGCCTCCTGCACCGCGAACGTCGACGCGAGCACGCTTTCGCCGAGAACCAGAATGGTGAACTTTCCGTAGCGCTCGGCGATGTGGTGCGGATGCCAGGAGAGTCGCTGTGCACGGTCAGCCCAGAGCGGCACGGCCAGTTCGGCGAGCACGATGATCACGAACGACACCATGGCCAGCTCGGCGGGAAGCAGGAGCCGCAACAACCAGCCAACCTGCACGATCCCGATACCGAGGGCGTAACGCCCGGCGGTCGCGCGCGTCTTGGGGTCGTCTTTCACCGCGCGCAGCAGGGTCGCGATGAGCCCGATCCGCAAAATCAAATACCCCACGGTGACGGCTGCGAAGTTGCCGTCGTCGAAAGCCATGGGCACTCCGGCGGCGAGAACGAGGATGCCGCCCATCTGCAGCATGGTGAACAGACGGTAGGGAACGTCATCCGTGTCGTACGCCGACGCGAGCCACGTGAACTGGTTCCACGCCCACCAGATGGAGAAGAAGACCATGAGGAACGGCGCGATGGCTTCGAAAGCGTGCCCCACTTCGACGGCGTGGGTCAGTTGCCGCACCACCGAGGCGACCGCGACCACGAAGGTCAGGTCGAAGAGCAGCTCAAGCGGAGTCGTTTTGCGGTGCGGCTCGTCAATATCCCGAGCCACCACCCGCGAGCGCAGTGCGTTCATGCAACAACTTTAGGCACCCGCAGCCCCACGCGCCTGAATTTCAGCGCGCGAGAGGCGAGTACGATTTTGGCTAGGCGTTGCGGCAGAAGCAGCAACATCACGCGCTAGCCCGACGGTGGGTTCGAAGGGTTGAGTGGTTGTGGTTTCCTCTGACGTGAACGTGGATCGCACGGGTCGTCGTTCGCCAGCACGGTGGTTGCCGTGGGTGAGCGTCGTCGCTGCCGCGGGCATCATCTCGGTGATGACCGCTCCGGGCCAGACCGCCGGAATCTCCGTCTTCACCGACCCCCTCATTTCTGAACTCGACGTCTCCCGCACCGGCATCTCGGTCAGCTACTTCTTTGGCACGCTCGCCGGCGCCTCGGCTCAACCCTTCATCGGCCGCGCGCTTGACCGCTTCGGCGCCCGCTCCGTCACCATCGTCATCGGCGCCCTGTTCGCGGGCGTGCTGCTCGCCCTCAGTTTCGTCGACGGCATCGCCGGCCTCACCGCTGGCTTTGTCGGCGTGCGGATGCTCGGCCAAGGCGCCCTCAGCCTCGCTGCCACCACGGCTGTCGCCCGCGCCATCACGCACCGCCGCGGCCTGGCACTGGGCATCACCGCCGCGATCGGATCGGCCGGAATCTCCCTCGCACCCGTCGGTCTCGAACGGCTGATCTCGGCCGTGGGCATCCACGCCGCCTGGCGCTGGGAAGCCGCGATTGTGCTCGCGGTGGTCGTGCCCCTCGCGTTCATCCTGCCAAAGCGCAGCCGGGTTGCTGCCAGCGACGACGATCTCTCGACGGCGCAGATCGTCATCCAGAAGGAATCGTGGATGCTCGGCGAAGCAGCCCGCACCGGCATGTTCTGGGTCATCGCAGCCTCCCTCGCCGCCTCGGGCATGCTCAGCACCGGTCTCGCCTTCCACCAGATCGCGATTCTCGGCGAGCGCGGCCTGACCCCGTTTGAAGCGGCCGCCAACTTCTTGCCGCAAACCATCACCGGAATTGCCGCGACGCTGGTCGTCGGCGCTTTCGTCGACCGCGTGAGCCCCAAGCTCTTCGTGATCTTCTCGATGCTCACGCTCGCGGGTTCACTGCTGTTGCTCTCGGTTGTCGGCCCCGACGGCACCGCGGTGCTCTACGGCCTCGTACTCGGCGCTGCCGGCGGCACCCTGCGCGGGATGGAGGCGGCCGCCTACGTGCGCTACTACGGCACCGCCCACATCGGTTCCATTCGCGGCGTCACCACTGCCATTGCTCTGGGCTCGACGGCTCTCGGCCCCATCGCGCTTTCGCTTGCCGTCGACGCCAGCGGCAACTTCACCGAGCCGGCCTTCTGGTTCGCGAGCCTGCCCATCGCCGTCGCGGTGCTCGCGCTCTTCGTGCGTCCACCGCAGCGCCGCGCAAGAATAGAACCATGAGCACCAGCAACCGCCTCAGTGACCTCGGCATGAAAATCATGAACGGCGTACACCGCACGATCCTCGCAGTCTCGGGCGGTCGCCTCGGCTGGACCCTCGGGGGCATGCCGTCACTGGAGCTTCACACCACCGGCCGCGTGTCGGGCATCCGCCGCTCCACGCTGCTGACGGCACCCGTGCATGGCGATGGCCGCTGGGTCATCGTGGCTTCCAAGGGTGGCGATGATCGCGATCCGCTCTGGTATCGCAACCTGCAGGCGGCTCCCGATGCCGAGCTCACCATTCGCGGGCGCACTTTCCCGGTGCGCACTCACACCGCCAGCCCCGCCGAGAAGGCCGAGCTGTGGCCTCAGATCGTGGCTGCCAACTCCCGCTACGCCGAGTACCAGGCCAAGACCACCCGCGACATCCCGGTCGTCATTTGCGAAGAACGCTAACGCGCGGGCCCAGGCGACGCGCGGCCTCGCGGCCTCGCTGCCCCGCAAGGCCCCACACCCCTCGGCCGCTGGTCGCTAGTCGCTAGCGAAAACACGAATGGCCCGCGTTCGAGTCGCAGGCCATTCGTTCTGTTCAGTGCGCCAGGCGCAGTCCGACGCGTCTAGCGCCGAAGTTTGAGGTACCGTGCCGCCGTTAGCGGCGAAGTTCCAAGGTGCAGCACTTCACGCCGCCGCCGCCGAGCAGCAGCTCTGAGAGGTCGACGCCGATGGGGTTGTAGCCGCGTTCCTTGAGCTGGCGCTCGAAGTCTTTGGCGCGGGCGGCGATAACCACGTTATAGCCGTCGCTGTAGGAGTTGAGTCCGAGCACTGCCGCATCCTCTTCAGTAGCGAGGATAGCGTCGGGATACAGCGCACGGAGTTTTTCGAGAGAGGGCTCGTCGAAGGCGCTCTCCAAGTAGGCGATGTTGGTTTCGTCGAGCTTCGCGATGGCAGTGTCGACGTGGTAGAAACTCGGGTTAATGAGGTTGAGGGAGACAACGTTGCGGCCCGAGATTTCAGCGAGCTCTCGGTGGCTTTCGACCGAAGTGCGGAAACCCATGCCTGCAAGGATGTTGTCACCGACAAGGAGGAAGTCGCCCTCACCCTCATTAACATTTTCGGGGGAAGCTACTTCCAAACCGTTGGCGCCGAACCAGTCCATGTAGGCGGGGCCTTCAGCTTTGCGCTCGTCGTAGGTGAAGAGTGCGCCGTAGGCCTTGCCATCGATGACAAAGCCACCGTTTGCGGCGTAAACCATGTCGGGCAGGCCATCGATGGGGTCAATGAGCTCAACGGTGAAACCGAGGTCAATGTAGGTGTCATAGAGCGTCTGCCATTGCTTGACAGCCAGGCTCGTGTCTGTGGGATCGTTGGGGTTCATCCACGGGTTGATGCTGTACGTGACCGTAAAGAAGTCAGGACGGCACATCAGCACGGTCTTCGCGGTGGCCTGGCGTGCAGGCGTGGTCGATTCGGTGTCAGTGATCGTCATAAGCTCCAGTCTTTCACGCACCTATCCGCAATGTCTCGGCAATGTGCGCACTTTTTCGGCGCAAACGCTGGTAATTGCACAATATTTCGCCGTAGAGTGGAGGTATGGACAAGCTGGATGCAGGAATAATTGACATGCTCCGCCTCAATGCCCGCGCCGGCTATGGTGATATCGGTGAAGCCGTCGGCCTTTCCGCCTCCGCAGTTAAACGGCGTGTTGATCGCCTTGTTGCCAGCGGCGTGATCCGCAGCTTCACCATTCAGGTCGACCCCGCCGTCGACGGCATGGGCACCGAAGCGTACGTTGAGCTGTTTTGCCGCGGCAATGTTGCCCCTCACGAACTTAAGCGAATCCTGAGTGCTATCCCCGAAGTGGTGGATGCCGGAACAGTCAGTGGGTCTGCCGACGCCGTCGTTCATATGCGTTCTCGCGACATCCACTCTCTTGAAGTTGCTCTCGAACGCCTGCGTACCGCCACCAATGTCGACAACACGCGCAGTTCAATCGTCTTGTCACGGCTCATTCACCGCCGCTACGAATAGCGAGATTACGGTGTGGTTTTGCACAGCAAATCGCCCCGTAGACAACGAAATCCGTTTCGTAACATGATCTTAACCGAGCAAATCGTTGCACATCATGGCTTTTTCCGATTGACTACCTTGACGGTCCCGAACAAAATTTCGTGACCCCGGAGGTACGCAACGACGTGACAATTTCAGCCAAAAACACCAGCCATGCAGCACCCGCCGCGGGGGAATCTCCCGCCATCGCACCAAGCGCGAGCGAGCCTGAGGGCAGTGTTGTGCTTGAAGGTGTGACGAAAAAGTTCGGCGGCGCAACGGCCGTTGACAACATCAGTTTGCACGTGCGCCCCGGAGAGTTCCTCTCTCTGCTTGGCCCTTCCGGTTGCGGAAAGACCACCACGCTGCGCATGCTCGCCGGCTTCGAGGAGCCAACGTCGGGCAGCATCCGTATTTCTGGGCAGGATGTCGTGGGCATCCCGCCCCACAAGCGCAACGTCAATACGGTTTTTCAGGCCTACGCGCTCTTTCCGCACATGAGCGTTGCCGAGAATGTGGCCTACGGGCTTCGCCAAAAGGGCACCCCCAAGTCCGAGATTCGTGAACGAGTTACTGAGTCGCTCGATCTCGTGCAGATGCGATCCTTTGCCGACCGCAAGCCGACCCAGCTTTCTGGTGGCCAACAGCAGCGCATCGCGCTCGCTCGGGCCCTCATTAACCGCCCTGCCGTCTTGCTCCTCGATGAGCCGCTCGGTGCGCTCGACCGCCAGTTGCGCGAAGAAATGCAGATCGAGTTGAAGCTTCTGCAGTCGCGTCTCGGCATCACCTTCATCTTCGTCACCCACGATCAGGGCGAGGCACTCTCGATGAGCGACCGCATCGCGATCATGCGCAGTGGCCGCGTTGAGCAGTTGGATGACGCTGACTCGATTTATGACAACCCGGCGAGCGCCTACGTTGCTGGTTTCATTGGCCAGCAGAACTTCATCCCGGGCACTATGACGAGCAACCTCAGTGTCATGGAGTCTCCGTTTGGGCCGATTCGCGCTGCAGCACCCCACGATGATCTGGGTGACGGTGTCGAGGCCCAAGCAGCGGTGCGACCGGAAGCGGTTGCGGTTGCTGCCGCGGCGGCTTCCGATAGCTCGGCCGCCACTCGCGAGAACCAGATCGCGGGCAGCGTGATTGGTGTTTCTCACCAGGGCGAAACGTTGCAGTTCTTGGTGTCGATCGGTAACGACCAGACGTTGCTGTCTCGGGTTCCGCGCCCGAACGCGCCTCGCCTTGTTGTTGGCGACTCAGTGCTCTGCACGTGGGATGCGGCATCCGTTCGACTTTTTCCTAGTGAGCAAGCAACCCAGGCTCAGGCCGACATCGCTCGCGCGCTTACCAACCCGGCCCCACCAACCAGTTCGATCTCGCTTTAAAGGAGCATCCCGATGTCACACGAAAATCCTGTACGCATTCTTGCCTCAACGTCAGCGACGAAGATCATCAAGGCCGAACTTAACCGCCGCCGCTTCCTTGCCCTCTCGGGCACGACTGCTGGTGTCGCAGTTCTTGCCGCCTGTTCCTCAGACACCGGCGCCGGTTCGTCCCCTCAAGCCACCGGTGGGGCCCTTGAGGGTTCGCTGTCTGTCTACAGCTGGGGCGATTATGACGACCCCGATCTGGTTACCGAGTTCAGCGACGACTTGGGTCCGACGGTCACGTTCGACGCGTTCAACTCGAACGAAGAGCTGATCTCGAAGCTTGTTGCCGCCCGCGGTACGAGCGGCTACGACATTGTTGTGCCCACCGGCCCGTTCATCCCGCAGATGATCGAGAACGGCTTGCTCAGCAAGCTGAACCTCGACCTCATCCCCAATATCGCCGACATGGATTCTGACTTCCTGGGTCGCGACTGGGACCCCAAGAACGAGTACTCCATCTGCAAGGCGTGGGGCACGACCGGTTTCGTCTACGACAAGACCAAGATCACTCGCGAACTCACCAACTGGGCTGATTTCATTGACGCTGCGCAGAATGAGGCAAGCGGCAAGACTTCTGTGCTCGACGACCCCGCTCCCCTGCTCGGTATTTACTACTGGGCGAATGGCATCGATTGGAACACGACCGACGAGGCTGACCTCGCTGCCGCAGAGGAGTTCCTCACCACTCAGCTCGCCCCGCACATCTCCGCTTTCGACTCCTACCCCGGTGGTGCTGCGATTCCGCAGGCGCAGCACATGCTCATGCAGTCGTGGAACGGTGACGCTCGCATTGGCATCATGGAAAGCGAAGACCCCGACCGTTGGCAGTGGGTGCTCGGTTCTCCCGACACTGAACTGTGGATGGATAACTGGGCTATCGCCGAGGGTGCCCCCAACCCTGAAGCGGCACACGCTTTCATTAACTACGTGCTCACCCCCGAGGCTTCGCTTCGCGAACTCGACTACATCGGGTACCACACTGGCGGAGCTGGCATCGAGGACACAGCGCGTGCCGAGGGCCTCGAAATGCTCGATCTCGTGTTCTTCGACGAAAAGCAGATCAGCACAATGCACACCCAGGCAATTGGCGAAGCGCAGCAGCGCATTGTAGAAATTTGGGACAAGACCAAAGCCTCCGCTGGCGCCTAGTCACTGACGTTAGTAGAGCAAGTTATGACCACCATCGCTGAGAAACGCGCGGCGCCCGATTCGGGGCGTCGCGCCACTCGACCACGCCCTCGCTGGTTGAAGCTTCCTAGTTTTGCGCTCGCCATCCCGGCCTGGGCGTGGCTATTTGCGTTCTTTGTTGCGCCAGTAGCTCTCGTTGTGTGGTTCAGCTTTGGCTACAAGCCGGGAATTTTCGGTACGCACGCCAATGATGTGTTGTCGTTTGATCGCTACGCCGAAGCCCTGTCACCGACGTTCTTCTCGACGTTTCAGAACACTCTCTGGGTGGGGGTAGTCGGCACGCTCATCTGCTTGGCTATCTCTATCCCGTTTGCCTACTGGCTCGCGTTCAAAGCTCCGGTCGCTCGTCGCGGCATTCTGCTGGCCATGGTGATGATTCCGTTCTGGACGAACTTCTTGGTTCGCACAATCGGCTGGCAGATCATCCTCGCTCCCGGCGGTGTTCTTTCTGAGGCCATGCAATCAATTGGTCTTCTCAACGAACCCCTCGAGATCCTTTACACCCGTACGGCAGTGCTCATCGGTGTTGTCTACAACTACTTGCCGCTCATGATTCTGCCCATGTTCGTTGCTTTCGACCGCGTATCGCTACCGATGCGCGAAGCGAGCAAAGATCTCGGTGCCGGTCGGTGGTCAACGTTTATGAATGTGACACTGCCGTTGGCGAAGCCGGGCATAGTGGTCGGCATCCTGCTTGTCTACATCCCCCTCATGGGCGACTACATCACGGCAACGGTGCTAGGCGGTGCCAAGGGAAACATGGCTGGCCAGATGGTGGCGAACCAGTTTCAGACTGCCCAGAACTGGGCTCTCGGTTCAGCGATGGCGGTGGTGCTGGTGCTGACGATTCTTACCACGGTGGCAATCGCCGCTCTCGTGGCGTGGCTGGCCGCGTGGCCTCTGCGCCGTAGCCAGCGACTCGTGTTGGGAGACAAGTCATGAAGCGACTAACCCTGACAGATATTTCGCTCAAGGTGTGGGCCGTTGTCGTATTCGCGTTCTTGTTTGCGCCGATCGCGATCATCATCATTTACTCGTTCAATGAGGGTCGTCTTCTTGTTTCGTGGAATGAGTTCGGTTTCGGCTCGTTTAGCGCGATTGTCACGAAACCAGCAATCACGGATGCCGTTCTGGTCTCGATCCAGACAGGTTTCATCGCTGCCCTCATCGCGACCGCGCTCGGCACGATGGCTGGTGTCGCACTTGCTCGTCGGGCCGGCAAGTGGGCTCCGGCGTTCCTCATTCTGCTAGTGCTCGTGACGGTCACCCCCGAGATTGTGGATGCCGTCTCGTTGCTCCCCTGGATGGTTTTCCTCGGTCAGGATGTCGGTCTCAGCATGTTCGATAACGGAATCGTGCGCTTGGTCGTCGGTCACTCGTTGTTCGCTACCGCAGTGGTGGCTTACATTGTGCGCTCTCGCCTAGTCGGCATTGATGAGAGCTTGGAGGAGGCAGCGGCAGATCTTTATGCTCCCCCGTTCAAGCGGTTCACGCAGATCACCCTGCCACTCGTGATGCCGGCAGTGCTCGCCGGCGGGCTGCTCTCGTTCACGCTCAGCCTCGACAACACAATCGTTTCGGCTTTCGTGCAGGTTTCGGGTTCAACCCCGTGGCCCGTCTACGTGTTGAGCGCGGTGCGCACTGGACTGCGCCCGGAGATCGCCGCCGTTTCGACGATCATGTTGCTGCTCACGTTGCTCGCTCTTGGCCTGGTGGCCTACGTCTTGCGTCGCGCTGGCGACTCGGCAACCGACATCGCTAAGACCGTCGGTGGTGGCTAAGCCGGCAGCCCGCTCGATCACTCCCGCTAGTCCGCCGAACGCTTTTCGAACGAACCCAAAGGTGCACGAATCCATGTTGTTTGCTGACCTCATTTTTACCGGTGGCCCCATCTTCACGGCGACCGGTACTGAGCCGCGCCCCGGAAGTGTTGCCGTGCGCGACGGGCGCATCATCGCCGTGAGTAGTGCTGCGGACTCGGATGCTGCAGCGCCTACTCACGGCGTGACGACGGGCGGCGTGGCAACTGACGCCGTGACGACGAACGCAGTGGCTACCGACGCCGACATCCGCGCGCTCATCGGGCCCGACACCGAGGTCATCAACCTTGAGGGCAAGCTGTTGAGCCCGGGCTTTCAGGATGCCCACGTACACGCTGTGTGGGGCGGGCTCGACCTCATCCGCTGTGATCTGTCGCAAGACTCAACGCGCGATCAGTATGTAGCGCGGCTGAAGACCTATGCCGCGGCAAACCCTGAGCTCGAGTGGATTTTGGGCGGTGGCTGGAACATGTCGGCCTTCCCCGGGGGCACGCCCACGGCATCCGATCTCGACCTGGCTGTTGCCGACCGCCCGGCGTTCATCCCGAACCGTGACGGCCATGGCGCGTGGGTGAACTCGCGGGCGCTGGAGCTTGCGGGCATCACCGCCGAAACGCCCGACCCCGCCGACGGTCGCATCGAACGCGATGCCGCCGGCAACCCCACCGGGACGCTGCACGAAGGCGCGATGGCGCTCGTCAATCAGCTGCTGCCCGAGACATCGCCCGCCGACTATTCTCGGGCCCTGATGATCGGGCAAGAATATTTGCACTCTCTCGGCGTCACCGCCTGGCAAGACGCCATTCTCGGCGGTTACGGTGATGCGGGTGACGCCACTCCCGCCTACATGGAGGCCGCAACATCCGGAGCTTTGACCGCTCGTGTGGTTGGCGCACTGTGGTGGGATCGCACCCGCGGGCCAGAGCAGATTCCCGAACTAGTGCTGCGGCGCAAGAACAACGCCGCAGGGCGCTTCGCCGCGACGAGTGTGAAGATCATGCAAGACGGGGTTGCCGAAAACTTCACCGCGGCCATGCTTGAGCCCTACCTTGATGGGTGCGGGCACCACACCGACAACTCCGGCATCTCCTTTGTTGATGCCGCCCAGCTCATCTCCAACGTCACTGAACTCGACGCCCTCGGCTTTCAGGTGCACTTTCACGCCATCGGTGACCGTGCCGTTCGCGAATGCCTTGATGCCGTAGAAGCTGCGCGGGCAATCAACGGGCCCAACGATAACCGGCACCACATCGCGCACCTGCAGGTCGTGCATCCGGATGACATCCACCGCTTCGCTGAGGTGGGCGTGACCGCCAACCTGCAGTCGTACTGGGCTGCCCTCGAGCCGCAGATGGTCGACCTGACGCTGCCCTTCTTGGGTGACCCGCGCAGCTCCTGGCAGTATCCGTGGGCTGACCTGCACCGTGCCGGAACGCATTTGGCGTCGGGTAGCGACTGGTCGGTGTCGAGCCCCGACCCGATGGCGGCCATCCACGTTGCCGTCAATCGCATCGCTGCCCCCGGTCATAAAGAGGGCGAGTATGACGCCTTTCTCCCCGAGCAAAGCATCGACTTGCTGACCGCGATGACGGCGTACACCGCCGGCAGCGCGTTCACCAATCATCTGGACGAGACGGGCACGATCGAGGTGGGCAAGATTGCCGACCTCGTCGTTCTCGATCGCAACCCCTTCGCAGGGCCCGCCGACCAGATCGGCCTCACCCGCAGCGAACAGACCTTCGTCGAAGGCGAACGCGTGTTCCGCGCGCCCGCCCAACCATAAAGCTCGCCACCCGGCGAGAGAGGAAAGTGCCCCATGGGCAAGATAGTGTTCGAAAGAAACGCGCCAGCAGCGTCCGTTATCAGCCACTCGCTTGAGGGTTCGAAGCAGAAGCCGTTCTGGATCGATGATGTCAAGGACGCCCCGGAGTTCACCGCTCTGCGCGGCGACATCACCGCTGACCTCGCCATCGTGGGAGGAGGATATCTCGGCCTCTGGACTGCGGTGCTCGCGAAGCAACGCAACCCTGATGCCCGCGTTGTGCTGCTCGAAGCCCGCGAATTGGGTTGGGCCGCCTCGGGCCGCAACGGTGGTTTCTGCGAAGCCAGCCTTACCCACGGTGAAGAAAATGGCCTCAGCCGCTGGCCGAAGGAGTACGAACAGCTTGACCGCCTTGGGCTGCAGAACCTCGATGAGATTGAGGCGAGCGTTAAGTCGTTGAAGCTCGATTGTGACTTTGAGCGCACTGGCTCGCTTGACCTTGCCATCGAAGAGCACGAGGTCGCGTGGCTCAAAGAGACCGCGACCGACGAGAACACTGTCTTCCTCGACGAGGCTGCCGTACGCGCTGAAGTGAACTCACCCACCTACCTCGCCGCCATCTGGAATAAGCGCATCAATGCCCTTATCCATCCCGCCAAGCTCGTGCGCGAGTTGGCGCGAGTGGCGAGCGAGCTTGGGGTCGAGATCTTCGAGAACTCGCCTGCACGTCAGGTCGAGACATCCGGTGGCCCCACGGATGCCGCCGTCGTGCACACGCCGAAAGGTACGGTGCGGGCGGCGAGGGTTGCTCTCGCGACGAACGCGTTCCCGTCGCTGTTGAAGCGTGCGCGCTTGCAGACGGTTCCGGTCTATGACTATGTGCTCATGACGGAACCCTTGAGCCCGGCACAATTGGCGTCGATTGGGTGGTCGAACCGTCAGGGTTTGGCGGATATGGCTAACCAGTTCCACTACTACCGTCTGAGTGCTGACAACCGCATTCTGTTCGGTGGCTATGACGCGGTTTATCACTATGGTCGCAAGGTTCGCGATAGCTACGAGGATCGCCCGGAGAGCTTCGAGCGTCTCGCGAGCCACTTCTTCACGACCTTCCCGCAGCTGGAGGGCCTCAAGTTCAGCCACCGTTGGGCTGGGGCTATTGATGCGTCGACTCAGTTCAGTGCGTTCTACGGTTTGGCCCGCAATGGTCGCGTGGCGTACTCGGCTGGCTTCACCGGTTTGGGTGTTGGAGCGACTCGTTTTGCGGCTCAGGTGATGCTCGACAAGCTGGATGGTCTCACGACGGAACGCACCGAGTTGGAGATGGTGAAGAAGATGCCGTTGCCGTTCCCGCCGGAGCCGATCGCGTCAGTGGGCATTCAGGCCACGCGGTGGTCATTGAATCGCGCGGACCATAATCAGGGTCGCCGTAACGTGATTTTGAAGACGTTGGATGCTTTGGGGCTCGGTTTCGATTCTTAGTTCTCCGGTTCAGATGTTCGCGGTGCTGCGGGGAGCCTGAGAGTGGTCTGTAATAACTTGCACAGTTGTGTGCAAGTTATTACAGTTGACGGAATGACCACCTCCGCTCCCCGTCGCCCGAGACAGGACGCAGTCGACAATCGCGCTGGCATCCTCAGTGCCGCGACCGCCGCCATCGCCAACGACCCGCAGGCATCCATCAACACCATCGCCCGCAATGCTGGGCTATCCCGTCGTGCGCTCTATGGTCACTTCGCCGACCGAAACGCCCTCGTCAATGAGATCGTCGACGCCGGCGCTCAACGCTTCAACCGCATCGCCCTCAGCGTCACCGACGCCGATGCCCGCGTAGCCCTCGCCCGCCTCACCTCACTGCTCTGGCAAGAGGCAGCCCACGTGCAAGTCGCCGCCTCCATCGCGCTCGACGACACCCACCTTGCCTCAACCGGCGAAGCCCTCGGCCCGCTGCGTGCCGCCGTCGCCGCCATTCTGCAACGAGGGCAAGACGACGGAACACTGCGCACTGATGTGGATGTCACCACCCTCGCCCGCCTCGTCGAAGAAGCTGCGCGCGCCGCCATCACCCGCGTCGATGCGTCACTGCCCGAAGCTCGTTCGCTCGCCGTGCGCACCACACTCAGCGTTGCCGGACTGTCGTGGCGCGAGAGCGTTGCCCTGCTCGAAGAGCACCCCGAGATTCTGGGTGCAGCCGAGCCACGCGACGAACCTTCGCCACGCAGAAGCCGCTAATGCGCGTCGAACTGCACGGCGTCACCAAAGGCCGTGACGCTGAGGCTCTGCCCGCAACATCCACAAGCTTCGTCAGCGGCAGCGCGACCCTTGCTGTTGCCGAAACCGAGCAACGCCCAACGGTGCTCGGCCTCATCGCTTCTGGTCGCATGCGCCCTGACTCTGGCTCGGTCACGCTCGACGGAAAGTCGGATGCCCGGGGCCTCCGTCGTCGCGTAGCTCTCGTAGATGCCCCCGGAGTTTCGGACCCCGACCCCGGCGTGCCACTCGTCGGCGTGGTCGCCGAGGAACTCATGTTTGCCGGCCGTCGCGCCGACCCGCTCTCGACCAGACGCTGGCTCGACGAGATCGGCTACCGCAGCCTTGCCTCAACCCCCATCGCCGACGTTGAGCCCCTCACTCGCTTGCGCCTTCTCTGCGAGCTGGCTGTGCTGCGCCCCCACGTCGCAGCCCTCGTCGTCACCGCGCCCGACCGCCACGGCGGCCAACCCCTCGACTGGTGGAACCTGCTCGGCGAATTTGCCAACCGCGGGTTCGCCGTATTAGCGGTTGCCGGTAGCGCCTCAGAATGGGCCATCACTCACGCCGACGTGATCGCGCGTGCCGAATCGGCCGAAGCATCCCTGCGAGACACCCTCGGCGCCCTCGGCGCTCTTGACGAACGTACCGCTGCCTGGGCCCAAAGTGGCGGCGGCGTAGGAGTAGACAACGCATGAAGGTTCCTGCAATGATCGCCGCTGAACTGCGGCGACTCACTTCTTCACGCATGGCCATGTTGGCTTTGCTCGCCCTCATGGCCGTTCCCGTTCTCTATGGCGGCGTCTACCTCTGGGCAAACCAAGACCCTTATGGCAGCTTCGCTGAAGTTCCCGTCGGGTTGGTGATTTCCGATGACGGTGTTGCCGCCGACGGCGATACGGAGGCGGTGAACTACGGCGAGCGCGTTGCCGACGATCTCCTCGCGGGCAACGCCTTTGAATGGCACGTGCTTTCGGCATCCGATGCTTCGAATGCTCTGGCCGACGGCTCGGTCGACTTCACCGTGACAATCCCGAGCGACTTCTCGGATGCGCTGCGCTCCATCGCCGGCACGGACCCACATCAGGCAGAGATCGACCTCGAAACCAATGACGCCAACAACTACTTGGCATCCACGATTGGCAAACAGGCAGTTGAGCAGATTCGGCGGTCGGTGGCGGAACTCGTGGGAAAAGAAGCAGCCAGCTCGCTGCTGACAGCGCTCTCTGACATCCGCACCGAACTTTCTGATGCCACCGCTGGGGCAACTCAGCTCGTCGACGGCTCTCACGATGCCGTAACGGGTGCCCAGCAATTGGCGGATGGCGCCGATACTCTGGCCACCGGCTTGAGCACTCTCAGCACCGCAAGCGGCAGCCTGGTTGCCGGTGCCGACCAAGTCTCCTCCGGAGCAGCTCAAGTAGCTGCCGGCAACCGCGAACTTGCCGGGTACGCCGACCGTGCCGGCACCGCAGCGCAGACCATTGCGGATGCGCTGCCCACGGCCCGCGCCGATCTTGTCGCCGCGCTCACCGCTCAGGGACTCGATGGCCCAGCGATTGACGACGTGCTCACCGCGCTCGACCCGCTCAGCGATCGCATTGCCGAAGGAAATGGCACTGTGCAGTCGGCGGTATCGAAGGTCGATGAACTATCGGCGGGCGCAAACAGCCTCGCGAGCGGTGCTGCCACACTGGCGTCAGGCGCGACCCAGCTTGCGGCCGGAGTAGGCTCCGCACATTCGGGAGCCTCGACCCTCAGCACCGGTGTCACAACCCTCGGCACAGGGTTAGGCACCCTCGCCGACGGCACCACCGAACTGCGCGATGGGCTCGAAAGTGGTGTCGAAGCAATCCCGAACTCCAGCGCCGACCTGCGCGCCCAACAATCAGAAGCCATCGCAGATCCGGTCGCCGTGGAGACCAGTGCCGTCACCACTGCGGGCAACTATGGTGCCGGCCTCGCCCCGTTCTTCACCGCGCTTGCCGGCTGGATCGGAATCTACGCCCTCTTCCTTATCGTCAAGCCCGTCTCGAAACGTGCCGTCACCGCCCTGCGCTCACCCGTACGCGTCGCCATCGCTGGCTGGCTCACCCCCGCCGTGCTCGGCGCCATCCAGATGATCGCCCTCTTCGGGGTGCTCGCCGCAGCGCTGGGCTTCAGCTTCACGCATCCGATCGGCACCCTCGGCGTAATGATCGCGGCAAGCTTCACCTACGCGGCGATCATTCTCGCGCTCAATATCTGGTTCGGCTCCGTCGGCCAGTTCCTCGGACTCGTATTGATGGTGCTGCAGCTCGTCACCGCTGGCGGCACCTTCCCTTGGCAAACCCTGCCCGCCCCGCTCGCCGCACTGCACCACGTGCTGCCGATGGGTTACGTCGTGGATGCCATGCGCCAACTCATGTACGGCGGCGACCTCGCCCGCGTCGGCACCGACGCCATCGTGCTCGGCGCTTGGCTCGTCGGAGCCCTCATCCTCGCTGCCATCGGCGTCACCAGGATGACCCACCGCCGCACCCTGCGCGACCTGCAGCCAAGTCTCATAGGCTGAGCTCATGACTGAACCAGCACCGCTCCTCACCGCCGGCACTCCCCTTGCGGCGAGCGCCGTCCCCGTCGCCCACGAAGCGCTCGCTGCGTCAGAAGTGGTTGAGGGCACTCCGACCGCGGGCTACGCCGTGCTCGATACCCTCGGCGACAGCGAGATCGGCATCTGGGAAATGACCTCGGGCACCGCGACCGACACCGAGGTCGATGAGGTCTTCGTTGTCATTAGCGGGCGCGCCAGCATCCACTTCGCTGCGGATGATCGCACGATCGCTGTGGGCCCCGGCGATGTTGTGCGGCTCACCGCCGGCATGCAGACCACGTGGACCATCAGCGAAACGCTGCGCAAGATCTACATCAGCTAGGGGTCGCTATCGGCGCGGAGATTCGGGCCCGCACGTACGGGCGGGCGCCCGGGTCGCGTACCGTAGGAGCATGATTACACGACGGGAAGCCGCGCTGCGCCTAGACATCCCTCTAGAGATGGCTCGCCGGCATGACCTCCCGAATCGGATGTCAGATGCCGAGTTCGAAGAACTAGAAGCCAACCCGCCAGCGTGGTTGGTTCAGTCGCGCGCTAACCGCACCGGCAAGCGCCCCGTCTGGATGCAGCTCACGTGCACGGTCTGCGGCTTCACCGAGGCGGCGCGCCCCAAGAAGTGGTGGCCGGCTTTCACCTATTTGACCTGTGATTGGCATGACGCGGATGAGCTTCCCGCTCCCGCCGACGGTGTGTTCCGCTCGGAGATCGACGGCATTGGCAGTCGCTTCGTGGGCATCGTCGACGAGAAGGTTTAACGAGACACACCCGCTGGCTGCGTAGCGCGAGCCAGCGCAAAACTATTTCTTCGGTAGCGGCTTCGCAGCACCGGCCAGCACAAGCGCCACCAGAATCGGCAGCCCAATAGCGAGCAGCGCGAACCTGATTCCGACGACGTCGCCGAGAAAACCGAGCAGCGGCGGTCCGGCGAGGAACGCGACGTAGCCGAGAGTGGAGACCACTGACACTCGGGCCGCAGCCCGCTTGGGGTCATCGGCTGCTGCCGACATCCCCATCGGGAAAGCAAGCGCAGCACCGATTCCCCACAGGGCAACCCCGATCATGGCGAGCCACAGGGTGGGGGCGAACACAAAGAGGGTGAGTCCGATTGCCGCGGCCGCCATGCTTCCGCGCAGTACCGGAACGCGACCGAACTTGTCTATTGCTCTGCCGCCGAAGAAGCGCATCGCGGTCATCGCGAGAACGAAGGCGGCAAACATGAGGGCACCATTGGCTTCGGTGACGTCGAGTCCGTCGACGGCAGCTTTGGCGATCCAGTCGTTTCCGGCGCCCTCAGTGAGGGTAGCGCCGAGCACCACAACACCGATCAGCAGGGTGCGGCGGTCGCGCCAAGCACTGCGCACCTTCGGCGGGGCAAGTTCTCCCTCCGGGTGCGGTGGTTCCGGGATGTGCGGCAGAAAGTACTTCGGAAGCCACTGAGTTGCCACCGCCACAACGACAGCAATCACGAGTAAGTGAGCGGGCAGTTCCACGCCCAAGTTTGCGAGCCCCGCACCGATGATGGCACCAAGGAATGCTCCTCCGCTGAACGCGGCGTGAAGTTGCGGCATGACAGTGCGACCCAGTTTGTGCTCGACGTCGGCGCCCTCGATGTTGATTGCGACATCCCAGAGTCCGATCCCGATGCCAAAAACGAACAACGAAATCGCGGTGCCTACGGTGGATGCCGCGGAGAGTGAGAGGGCGATACCGACACCGGCGAGCGCAGAAATCAGCCCCGCCAGCCGCACAGTATTTGCGGTGCCAAGCTTGCTCGCCACATACCCGGCACTGGGCAGAGCAATAAGGGAACCGACCGCAAGGCACAGCAGCAGCCCGCCCATCTGCCCCGGAGTGAGGTTGAGGGTGTCCGTGACGGCGGGGATGCGCGCCGCCCAGCTCGCAAATACGAGTCCGTTGATGCCGAAGACCACAAACGTCGCGATAACAGCGACTCTGAGTTGTGTTGCGGATGCGGTGGTGCTGACAGTCATAAGGTCAATACTCTCAGTGAAAGCGGTCACCGCCTGATTGGACAGTCAGCCACAACACGGACATGTACTAAGTAGGAGCAACCCTACGAACCGGAGAATGTCATGGACAGAACGACCGAACTGCTCGAAGCGAGCGCCCCGCGGCGGGGACTGACGAATCCCGCGATCAGCACAGCGCTGAGCGACGTCGTTGAGTCGACCACGAAATCGCCCCGCTATCGACGCCCGGTTTTCATCGCCGGGGTCTCGGCGCTCCTCCTTGGCGCGGGCACCGCAGCCGCGGCTGCGGCCGGGCTTTTGTTTCCCATCCTTCCGCAAACCGACGAAGGCTACGACCTCTCGTGGAACGTCATCATCACCACTCACGGGCAAGAGTTCGCCTGCAGCGGAGGGTTCACCCTCGAGCCTGTCGAAGATCAACCCGGCTTCGACCAAGAGGTCTATGACGACGCAAAACTATTCCTTCAGACAGAAGACTGGTCGGGCATCCACCCTGACTCCGCCTTCATGGACCAAGAGACGGTTCTCGCTAAGCACACCGCCGAGGTTCTCGCGAGGTCTATCAAGACCCAGGTCATGGCGGCGGTGTTCGCTGAATTCGAGTCACGTGGCACACCGTTGATGGGCATCTCGGGGAGAGGAATTGACGAGTGCACTCTATAGACACTCGGGCCCGGGAGGCGCTCCAGCGACACCAGGCGGCGCTCCTTTCGTATTTCACTTATCGCGTGGAGAACGTCGAAGACGCTGCGGATCTTTTCTCCGAGACAGCCCTCGTCGCCTGGCGGCGCCGGCGCACGATGCCCGCCATCGACGAGGAAGCGAAGCGGTGGCTGTATGGAGTCGCCCGCAACACACTGTTCAACCACCGCCGGGCTGGGCGCCGTCGCAACAAACTTTGGGAAACTCTGCGCAAAGAGCTCGTTCGCGCTGACACTCTCGCGGTCGCCGAAAGCGCAAACAACCTCCAGTTCGAGGTTCGCGCCGCCCTTGACTCCTTGCCGAGCGCGCAGGCCGAACTGCTGAAGCTCATCCACTGGGATGGCCTGACGATTGCGGATGCCGCAGCCGTACTCGAACTTAATGCGTCGACCGCACGCAGCCGGTACTCGGTCGCGAAGGCAGCGATCGAAGCCGCACTCTCAGCGAATGCTGCAATCACCGAGCATCCTCGACGACGCGCGGCAGTAAACAGCGCTATTGAGCCCACCAAAACGTGTGGGTATTATGTTAAGCATGATAGTTAATGACGTCGGCGCTCAACTGCGCAAGGGTGTCGTTGAATACTGCGTCCTCGGCTCCCTCGAGCGTGAGGCAATGTACGGCTGGCAGCTGTCAGAGAAACTCATCGACGATGGCATGATCGCGAGCATCGGCACGCTCTACCCCGTGTTGGCGCGATTACGCACAAAGGGCTTCGTCGCCTCGTTTGACGAGTCATCAGAACGTGGCCCTTCACGTCGCTACTATCGCCTGACCGCTTCGGGAACCGCCCAGTTGCAGGCATTTCGAAAACAATGGAAACCATTCGCGGATGCCGTTGCCGCGATTGTGGGAGAGGACACCGCTCATGCCTAATAATGTGCCTGACATCACCACCAACTACCTCCGCGATCTCGATGATGCGCTCGTGAGCCTCGACGGTGACGTGCGCCGAGACCTGGTTCAGGGTGCCCGAGAAGAATTGCACGGGCTAGACGCCGACGCAGCACGAGAACGCATTGCGGCCCTCGGCGACCCTGCCTTTATCGCGGCAGAAGCCAACGACGCTTCGGATCGCGGCGACACTGCCCCGTCGGCGTCCACGGCGGCAGCAACCGCGCACTCTGAACCGCGCGCGTTGCCTCGACCGCCTGCGCGAGCGGGGCGTGGTTATGCCATCACCGCGAGCCTGCTCTTCGCGCTTGGCGGGGCCATTGTCCCCGTTCTCGGCTGGGTCGCAGGGCTCGTCATGGTGGCGATTTCGCCCCAGTGGCGGCGTTGGGAGAAGCTTGTCGCCATCCTCCCGGCACCTGTCTTTGGAGCACTGATATTCGCGCTCACCCTGGCAGCACCGGAGCCCAAACGAGGTGACGCCGTTAACCCGTTGGTTCCAAACATTTTCGACATCTGGTGGTCGTACGCCCTGCTGCTCCTGGTGGTTAACCTCGTCGGTGGCCTGTGGTTGCTGTGGCGTTCCCAGCGGGATCCGCAATCTCCTCCTCACCGCGCCCAACATCATCCCTCCGGGGGACGCCGTTAGGCCGAATCAGCTTCTAGACTTAAGACATGATTGAAATTCAAGGATTAACCAAGAGGTATGGCGCCAAAACCGCCGTCGATAACATCACCGCGACCATCCGTCCCGGTATCGTCACCGGCTTCCTCGGCCCGAACGGCGCAGGCAAGTCCACCACAATGCGCACCATTATTGGCCTCGATCGCCCCGACTCCGGAACGGTCACCGTAAACGGCAAGCGGTACGCCCAGCACCACAACCCCATGCACGAGGTTGGCGCGCTGCTCGACGCCAAAGCAATCCACACGGGGCGCACCGCCTACAACCACCTGCTTGCCATGGCGGCTACGCACGGCATCGGCAAAGCACGCGTGCACGAAGTCATTGCGATGACCGGCCTCGAATCTGTTGCCAAGAAGCGCGTCGGCGGCTTCTCGCTCGGCATGGGCCAGCGCCTCGGAATCGCCGCCGCCCTCCTCGGTGACCCCCAAACCCTGATCCTCGATGAGCCGGTCAACGGCCTCGACCCCGAAGGCGTGATGTGGGTGCGCAAACTCACCAAGCACCTCGCCTCGCAGGGCCGCACAATCTTCCTCTCCTCTCACCTCATGAGCGAGATGTCCCTCACCGCAGACCACCTCATCGTGCTCGGGCGTGGCCGCATCATTGCGGATGCCCCCGTCGGCGAAATTTTGGCGCTAGCAACCGGAACGGCTGTGCGGGTCCGAACACCGCAGGCCACCGACCTCGCCAACCGCCTCGCCAGCAGCGACGTGACCGTCACCAGCGTGGAAGGTGACCTTCTGACTATTGCCGGTCTGGCATCCGCTCAGATCGGTGAGGCAGCAGCACAAGCAGGAATCGTGTTGCACGAACTCACTCCCCTCTCTGCTTCGCTTGAGGATGCCTACCTAGAGCTCACGCAAGACGATGTTGAATACCACTCGGAGGTTTCCCGATGACAAACACCGCCCTTGAAGCCCCACAGACTTCGACAGCGCACAGTTCGACCCACCTGAGCTTTCCCCGCGTGGTTCGTTCCGAGTGGATCAAGCTGCGCACCCTACGCTCCACCCAGTGGTCATTCGCGATCTTCGTGTTGCTCACGGTTGGTTTCGGTCTGCTCATGGCGGTCACCCTCGACACCTCCAGCGGCCCGGCGGTCGACGCTGAAACGCAGAAATCACTCACCGTGATGGTGGCAACGCTCGGCGTGAACTTCACGCAGCTCGTCGCCGCTGTGCTCGGCGTGCTGATTATTAGCGGCGAATACACGACGGGAATGATCCGTTCAACGTTCGCTGCGGTGCCCACCCGCTTGCCTGCCCTTTTCGCTAAGGCACTCGTTCTGGCAGTGGCTACCTTCGTCGTCAGTCTGGCGTCGATCATCGTGACCGCACTGGTGACCGCTCCGATCCTGGCCGGGCAGGGCATTGAAGGCCAGCTATTCGATGGCGAAGTGATGCGCGCTCTCGTGGGCGGCGCCGGCTACCTCACCCTGGTTGCTTTACTGGCATTCGGATTCGGTGCGGTTCTGCGCAACAGCGCCGGGGGTATTGCGAGCGTGCTCGGCTTGATCCTGGTTGTTCCCACCGTTCTCGCGATTCTCGCGGGGATAACTCAGGCCGTCTGGGCCCAGAACCTATCGGCGTTCCTGCCGTCGAATGCTGGCGCGCTGATGTACGCCGTCGGTGATGGATCCGCTGCCGGAGGCCCACCGATCGGAGCGATCGGAGCAGAGGTGATCACCCTCGACACCACCCAGGGCTTCCTGGTGCTGTTGGGCTGGGTTGTCGTAATGATGATCGCAGCGGCCGCGCTCATCAAACGTCGCGACGCCTAGGTTCATCAAGCGAACTCGATTCACTCGCCCCCTTCCGTCGCGCACTCAGCGCAGTGGGAGGGGGCATTCGTGTTGTGGCGCCGCGAGCGTCATGACCCAATCGGGCCAGACAGCTGCAGTGCAAGATGGCCTATCGTGCCGATGCGCATACCGGCGGCGCAGCCCAGAGTTGTTGTAGAAGTTCCACACCGCGTGGGGCCGACGAACAGGGAGATCGAGATGCCATTCATCCAGGTCAAAGTTATCGAGAACGTCTTCAGCGATGAGCAGAAGCAAGAAATGATTCGGAACCTCACCGACGCCATGGTCGGGATAGAGGGCGAGAACATGCGCCCCGTAACGTGGTGCGTCGTGGAGGAGGTTCGCAGCGGCAGCTGGGGCATTGCCGGCAACCCGCTTTCTACCGCAGACGTGAAAGCGTTGGCAGCGGGTGTGAGTGCCTGAGTCCTCCACAATCGTCAGGCCGGCCGGGCCCAACCGGTCGGCCGGCCGGAGGAGGGCCATAATGAAGGGATGACGTCCCTTTCGTCGGCGCGAGCAGCATTAGACGCCGGTTCGTGGCAGGTCGCACGAGCCGAATTTCTCGCGGTCGCAAACGAGACTGCGGATCCTCTGGCCTACGAAGGCCTAGCCCAAGCTGCGTGGTGGCTCGACGACGGAGCAACGTGTGTCGGAGCCCGAGAGACCGCATATCGACGACATCGCGAGCGTGGCGACTCGCTCGGTGCCGCGCGTGCCGCCACCAGTTTGGCGTGGGATTCGCTGCTCTTCGGTCACGGCGACGCTGTTGCCCTTGGTTGGTGGACGCGAGCCGAGTCACTCCTCGAGGGGCGTGATGAGTCGGCCGAGCATGGCTGGCATGCCGTGCGAGGAGCGGAACTGGCCCTAGAAGTCGGGCACGATCCCGAACGGGCGTTGGGTGCCGCGATACGAGCGTCGGCTATCGGGCGCAGGCTCGAGCTGGAAGACCTTAGGGTTGTTGGCATGGCGCTGCAGGGCGTCGCTATGACTATCGCCGGAAATGTCGACGAAGGTATGTCGAAGCTTGACGCCTCCGTCGCCGCCGCGACATCCGGCGACGTCAGCGACCCGATGTGGATGGGCAAGGTCTGCTGCTGGTTGATCGCCACCTGCAACCGCAATAGTGACGCAACACGGGCCGCAGCTTGGTGCCGCCGGGTGGAAGCCATCTGCGCCGAACGTGACCTTGCTCCTCTTTTCAACGTCTGCCGCATCCAATACGCGGCGGTTCAAGTGGCGCGAGGATCGTGGCAGGAGGCTGAGCACGAACTGACCGGTGTGATACAACGACTAGCCGGTTCACTGCGCACCTCCCGACTGGATGCGGTTGTGCAACTGGGAGAGCTGCGTCGCCGCCAAGGTCGAGTCACTGAGGCTGAGGCACTGTTCGCCCAAGCCGAGTTTCACCCAGTCGCGATTGCGGGACTTGCTCGCATCCGTCTGGCCGCGGGCGATCCTGAGAGCGCGTGGAGTGCCATCCAGGCGCTACTTGATTGGCTGCCGCAGAAAAGCCGCATTCTCCGCGCCGACGTTCTCTCTCTCGCGGTAGTCGTGGCTCACGCTGCCGGCGCCGTAGAGCAAGCACAACTCTTGGCGAGCGAACTCCGTCACACTGCAGAGCTAACGGAAACCGATTCCTTGATGGCCGCAGCGTCTGTCGCGGAGGCGGCTCTCGTCCCGCCAGAAGCGGCAACCTCATTGCTGACTGACGCAGTGCGACGGTTTAATGCTGCGGGCTTGCGTTACGACGAAGCCCACACGCGCCTCGTGCTTGCGGAGGCGCTGCTAGCCACTGGAGACAAGCCGGAAGCTGAGCGGCATCTCAAGCTCGCCACCGACGTATTCGCTGAACTCTCGGCGGACGATGATTTGGCGCAGGCACGACGGCTAGCGTCCTCTGTTGGGGAGCGAACCGACCGTCTTCTCTCAACTCGCGAACTCGAAGTGTTGCGGCTGGTGGCGCAAGGAATGAGCAACCCGGAGATCGCGGCCTCTCTCGTGCTCAGCGAGCACACGGTGCACCGGCATGTCGCTAACATCCTCACCAAACTCGAGCAGACTTCGCGCACCGGTGCCGCGGCGTACGCCATTCAGACCGGTCTGCTCTGAGCGCGCTCGCTGTTGCGGCGCCTGAGTCAATCGCCAGAACTCGGCGGAAGAGTGTCTCGTTGCGCAATGATCGAGATGGTGTCGAGTCGTTTATCGTCGACCAGCTGCCGAAAGATTGCTGGCTCAGCGGCAACCACCAGGGAGTCGGGATAGAGCTGGCTGCCCCACGCGAGAGAGCCGTCGTCGTCCCACGCGAACGCGGCGACCCGAACACCGGCCTTTAGCGCAGAAGCGTCAGGAGGGAACTCGCTGTAGTCCTCCCCGAATATTCGCCGGCGAGCAGCATCCTTCGGGGCATCACCATAGCCATCCCACTGAAAACTGTGGAGGTTGATGTCGCCCACGGCATCGCGAAGGGCGTGGGCCGTCGCATCATCGAGCACGCCCTGGCATGGCAGCAGATCCCTAACCATTGGGTGCTCATCGGCCACACGATCGGCGAGTTCGAACCAATCCACCGAGGCAGATGCGCGGTCAAACCCGGAGAACGTCGACCAGCGAACGACAGTGCCACGCTCATCCGTCAACGGGAGAAACAGCCTCAGCATGGGCAGCGAGCGATGCGATTCCGGGATGAAGTCGCGAGCGAGCCATGCACTTCCCGACGGGGCAATACCAATCGCAGCTTCGTCCATGCCCAACACCTTACCGAGGGGAGGCGCGCAAGTCGGCGGCCTAGGCATAACCCTTACGCTGGCCGCCACCCGTGGCTACTCTGAAAGCATGAACGAATACGAGCACACGAAAGGCGAAGATGAAACGTCTGGCCCTGGAGGCTACGTCGGCTTCATCGATTGGCTAAACCGAAAACTGTTTCCTGCCCTAGGCACTCCCTATCTGGGACCTTACGACGCTGTCGTCGAGAAGGTCGCGGATGCAGTGTGTCCCGTCTGCGGGCAGCCGATGGCTGAGCACTTCATCGACCATTCCCGGCCGAACACAATTCTGCACTGTCCCGTTGAGCATCAACCACTGCCCGTCGATGACTCTCCTATAAACGAACTCGGAATGGACATCCCCTCCACCGACAACTAACGCGGTCAATGGTGAGGTAGCGACGACCTACAGTGGTGAGCATGGCATCCGTTACTCCCCTGAGCTCGAATACGGTCAGGTCAATCGTGACCCTCACCATCAACCCCGCGCTCGACATCAGCACGTCCACTCCTCGGGTTATTAGGGATCACAAGCTGCGCTGTGGCCCCAGCCGGATTGATCCTGGCGGTGGCGGAGTGAATGTGGCGCGCACGATTCAGAACCTCGGCGGGGATGCCCTCGCGATCTACGCTGCGGGCGGCCTCACCGGCGCCACCTACCGTCAGCTGCTCGAGGCGGAGGGCGTGCCGAGCCTCGCCGTTCCTATTGCCGGAACGACGCGGGAAAGCTTCACCGTCGACGAGTCCGAGTCACGCGACCAGTTTCGTTTCGTGCTGCAGGGCCCCGACTTTTCCGAAGCCGAATGGCGTGCCTGCCTGGCAGCGCTGGAGGAGGCCATTGTTCCCGGCGGCTATGTCGTTGCCAGCGGCAGCCTGCCCCCGGGAGTGCCCACGGACTTCTATGCCCAAGTGGCACGTTTGGCGCACAAACACGATGCTCGTTCGATCGTCGACACCTCGGGCGAAGCACTCGCTGCCGCGCTTGCCGAGGGCGTGTATCTGGTGAAACCGAGCCTCCGCGAACTCAGCGAGCTCGTCGGCAAAGAGTTGACTACCGAGCAGGATGAAGTGGATGCTGCCTCCGAGCTCATCGCTCGCGGCTCAGCCCAACTCGTAGCTCTCACTTTGGGCGAGGCGGGCGCTGTGCTCGCGTCAGCGTCTGGCGTTATCCGCTTGCCGGTGCCGAAAGTGCAGGTTCAGAGTGTTGTCGGCGCGGGCGACGCCTTTCTGGGCGCATTCGTGTGGCGGTTGTCGCAGGGGCACGATCCCGAAGCTGCCTTCCGTACGGCGGTCGCGGCGGGCAGTGCCACGGCAGCGAAACCGGCCACTGAGATGTGTGTCATCGCGGAGGTGGAGGCGCTCGAACTGCTTCTCCCTGATGCTACCCGCTACTGATCTGGCACCCCGATCTGTTCGCACTGCGCTCTGCTTACACTGCGCTGCACTCGGCCTGCGACGGCTGCTGCGGCTGCTGGTCTAAAAACCTCGTGTGAGAGAATCGGGCATGGCTGAATCATGGCGTCGCACACCGACCGAAAGTCCTGTCACTTTTGAGATTGATACGGCGGCGTCTCTTCCTCCCTTCGAGCAGATCAAGGCTCAAGCTATTGCTCAGATCGCGAGCGGTGAACTTCTTGCCGGCACGAAGCTTGCTACGGTGCGGCAGCTTGCCACTGATCTCGGCATTGCTCCGAACACTGTTGCGCGTGCCTACCGCGAGCTCGAAGCCGACGGCTTTCTGCTCTCGCGAGGCCGCAATGGCACCGTCGTGAAAGCGCGCCCCGGGGACGCCGCCGCACTGCTTCAACTCGACGCGAAGGCCTACGCCGACCGCGCCATCGAACTCGGCATCAGCGCCGATGAAGCCCAGCGCTTTATCGCCATCGCACTCAAGAAGTAGCGCAAAAGCAGCCCTGACGGGCGACCGCAGTCCCACGACCATGCGCGCGCCCACGACCTCCGGCCGCGATTCACCAGCGAATTACCGCAGCACTCCCAGTTCGCGCGCTTTCGATACCGCAGCGGTGCGCGACGAAACATTGAGTTTCGAAAAGATGTGCACGAGGTGCGATTTCACGGTGGTCTGCGACACAAACATGTCGCTCGCGATCAGAGCATTCGATTTGCCCTGGGCAACCAGCTCCATGACCTCAATTTCGCGTTTACTCAAACTCACTTGCGGCGCCCGCATCCGGTCAAGCAACCGGCCAGCAATGACCGGGGCTAGTGCGCTTTCCCCCGCGGCCGCAGCACGAACCGCCGCGATCAGTTCGTGGGGTGGCGCATCCTTCAGCAGGTAGCCACTCGCGCCAGCCTCCACTGCACCGAGAATGTCGCCATCGGTGTCGTAGTTGGTGAGCACCAGCACGTACGGGGCCGCATTGAGAGCACGGATGCGGCGCGTGACATCCGCCCCAGATTCCAGCGCGCCGAACTGCAAGTCCATCAGAATGACGTTCGGGTTGACGGCCTGTACGAGAGCAAAGGCTTCATCGGGGGTCGCGGCTTCGCCCACCACAGTGAGGTCAGCTTCGTGGTCGAGCAGGGCACGCAAACCGGCACGAACAACCGGATGATCATCCGCAATCGCTACCCGGATCATGCCTTCTCCTCACCCGACGGACCTAATGGGTTCAGCGTGAGGTCGACGGTTATCGTCGTGCCCGCACCGAGTTGTGAGTCTACGGTGAGGGCGCCATCCAATTGTTCGACTCGTTCGCGCGTCGCGGTGAGCCCGAACGAGTCAGAGAAACCGCGAGCTGCCGCCGCCTCGACTAGCGCCGGATCGAAGCCGCGCCCGTTGTCGCTGATCATCAGTCGCACGCCTGAACGATCCCGCTCAATCGAAATCGTGGCTTGCGTTGCCTCCGAGTGCTTCACGACATTGGCCATCGCTCCCTGCGCAATGCGCAGCAGTGCCGTCTGCAGGGGCATCGGCAGGTCGAGCACATCGGCAACGCGCACCCGCACTTCGCGCTCCGGGCTCTGCCACTGAGTTTCAGCCAAGCGGCGCAGAGCTGCGCCCATCCCCTGCTCTACAAGAGCGGCCGGGGCCAGCTCCCGAATGAAATTGCGGGTGTCTGCGAGGTTGACGGCCGCTGTTTCGCGAGCGAGCCGTACATGCTCAAGGCCTGCAGCATCCGGGTCAGCACGCTCGGCCGCATGCAGCAGTAGTTGGATGCTCGACAACCCTTGAGCGACAGTGTCATGAATCTCGCGCGCGAGTCTCGCTCGCTCCGCCAGCACCCCGGATTCGCGCTCGGTTTGCGCTAGCTGGTCGCGCGTCTCAAGGAGTTGCTTCACCAGTAGTTCGCGTTCGGCAGCTTCGGCCGCGAGCGACTTGTACCCAAGACCGATCACGATCGCGACACCGGCGCCGACTAGCGGACCAACGACTCCGCCAACAGTCCACTCACTGTGCAGTCCCAGCGCCGCGATCGCGAGCAGCGTTGAACCCAGTACTGCCAGAGTGCGCCAGCCGCGAGGCAACAGGTGCAGATAGAGAAAGAAGAGCGGGAACACGAGGTAGGCGGCATCCGGACTCAGCCACACCAGCACAAGCCATTCGCACGACAACATGAGTGCCCACACATAGGTACTCAGCGTTCGGGCGTTCGCGCCACCACCCCGAGCTCGGCGGGCCAGCACGCCGCCGAAACCGTACGTGATAATCAACAGAACCGCGAGCACAATCACGACTGCAGCGTTGGGGTTGCCGTCGACGAGTGCGCGCACCACGACGAGCGAGGTCAAGGCGGCAAAAAGAATGTGCAAACTGGTGCGCAGCCCCACAAAGACCGGGGTCAATGCAGTGTGGCTCATCGTTCGACCTTACTCCCGCGCGCGCGGGTACCGATCCATCGAAATGATGATTCTGGGCTCCGCCCTTAGAGCGCAGAAGTGCAGCCTCCCGGCCGATGTACCCCACGCCCGATCAGAGGATTCTTGGTGTTGTCGAAATGTGTCGACACCGAAAGGACTCCCATGTTTGTTGCCTGGCGCGATTTGCGCTTTGCCCGCGGACGATTCGTGCTCATTGGCACCGTTGTCGCCCTCATCACTTTGCTCGTCGGATTTCTGAGCGGCCTCACCGGCGGCTTGGCGGCGCAGAACATTTCGGGGGTGTTGTCGCTCCCCGCTGACCAGCTCGTTTTTGCGACCCCGAGCAGCAAGGGTGCCGACGAAGCGAGCTTCTCCGACTCCAACGTCACCGAGAAGCAGGCGAACATTTGGGCTGCGGCTGACGGTGTTGAATCAGCTAACCCGATCGGCGTCTCGCAGACGAAGGCCGAGTCGCCCGAATCCAGCACCGCTATCGCCATCTTCGGTGTCGCCGCTGACTTCGATGAGACTGCCCCCAGCGGCGACGGCAAGGTTGGCCTCTCGGAGGATGCCGCCACGGGCCTCGACGTCACCACCGGCGACACCATCACGATCGCCGGCACCGACTACACGGTCGAGAAGGTCAGCGGCAACTGGTGGTACAACCACACCCCCGTCGTGCAGATGACCCTCGAAGACTGGCAGGGTTACTCGGCTACGACCGGAAACCCTGATGCCTACGCCACTGCCATTGCGGTCAACGGCGACGCCGACTGGGATGCCATCAACACCGAAGCAGACACCCTCAGCAACTCGGTGTTGTTGTCGCTCACCGCGGTCAGTTCGTTCCGCTCCGAAATCGGTTCGCTGTTGCTGATGGTGGCGATGCTGTTCGGCATTTCGGCTCTCGTCATCGGTGCCTTCTTCACCGTGTGGACGATGCAACGCAAAGCCGACATCGCTGTGCTCAAAGCGCTCGGCGCATCCACCCCATCGCTCGTTCGCGACGCTCTCGGGCAGGCCCTCATCGTGCTGCTGATAGGGGTCGGTATCGGTATCGGCGTGACCGCCATTCTCGGGGCTCTCATGGGTGACGCGTTGCCGTTCATCCTGAACCCGTTCACCACGCTGTTGCCGGGATTCATCATGATTGCGCTCGGCCTTGCCGGGGCTGCTTTCGCCCTTCGTTCTGTCACCACCGCCGACCCCCTCACCGCCCTTGGGAGCACCCGATGATCAACCTCAACAACGTCACCCTCAGCTTTCCCGACGGTGACGGCCGCGTCACTGCGGTCGACCGCGTCACCCTCAGCGCCCGCCCCGGCACAGTCACCGGCATCACCGGGCCCAGCGGTTCCGGCAAGTCGAGCCTGCTTGCCGTCGCAGCGACCCTCATCCGGCCCGACTCCGGTCAGGTCATGATCGATGATGTGGATGCCGCCCAACTGTCAGCCACGGAAGCCACCGTGCTGCGCCGTGACGCCATCGGCATCGTCTTTCAGCAAGCCAACCTGCTGCCGTCGCTGACGGCGCTGGAACAGCTCGCCGTCATGAACGAACTGGGGGCACCCCACAGCCGCCACCGTCGCGCCGCCGTGCGCACGCACGCCGCCGACCTGCTCGCCTCCGTTGGGCTTGGCGACCAGATGCACAAGCGCCCCCACCAGCTTTCGGGCGGTCAACGTCAGCGCATCAACATTGCCCGTGCCCTCATGAACGACCCGAAGGTACTGCTCGTCGACGAACCGACCAGTGCCCTCGACCAGGAGCGGGGCGCGAGCATCATCGACCTCATCCTGCGCCTCACCGACGAACGCAACACCTCAACGCTGCTCGTGACCCACGATCTCGTTCACCTGCCGCGCATGCACGCTGTCGTGAACATGGTCGATGGCGCCCTCAGCGCGGTGCGCGAAGAGGCCCTAGTTACCGCGGGGTAACTTCACTCCCTTGCGGGTTACTAGGGTGCGTGGAGGAACATTATGACCATGACCGACACAATGAACGCCGTAGCGTATTCGCATGCTTTGCCCATTGACGACCCCACGAGCCTGGAAGACGTTACTCTTCCGGTGCCCGCGGTGGGGCCGCACGATCTCCTCGTGAAGGTCGTCGCTGTTTCGGTGAACCCCGCCGATGTGAAGGTGCGCTCCGACATGGATCCGGGTGGCATGCCGACCGTGCTCGGCTTCGACGCCGCCGGAACCGTTACCGCAGTGGGCAGCGATGTCACCCTGTATGCCGTCGGCGACGAGGTCTATTACGCGGGAGCGATGGGCCGTTCAGGCTCCAACGCTGAACTTCAGGCCGTCGACGAGCGCATCGTCGGCACCAAGCCGAAGTCGGCCACCTTCGCCGAAGCCGCCGCACTTCCGCTGACGACGCTCACCGCGTGGGAAGGCCTGTTCGACAAGCTCAAGCTCACCGCCGAGAGCACAGGAACCCTTCTCATCGTGGGCGGAGCAGGCGGAGTCGGCTCGATGGTTATCCAACTCCTGAAGGCACGCACCCCCGGCATCCGCATCATCGCTTCCGCCGGCCGCGAAGCCAGCCAAGAGTGGGTTCGCGGGTTGGGGGCGGATGACGTGGTGCGCCACGGAGATCACCTCGTTGCCGACACCCAGGCCGTCGCCCCCGAGGGCGTCGACTACATCTTCAGCACGAACTCTGTCGGACAGGTCGAGCGCTACGTTGAGCTACTCAACCCCTTCGGCGAGATCGTCGCTACCGACAACCCCGGTCTGATCGACCTCGGAATGTTTTCCGGAAAAGCACTCTCATGGCACGCCGAGCTGATGTTCACTCGCCCCACTTTCGGCCGCGCCGACATGGTCGAGCAGCACAACATCCTCACCGAAGTCGGTCGCATGATCGACGCCGGCACGGCGACAAGCACGGCGACAACCACCTTCGGGCCGATCAACGCCGAGCAACTTCGTCTCGCTCACGCCAGTGTCGAAACCGGTCGCACTCTGGGCAAGGTCGTCGTAACGAACGAGCCGCTCGCGAGCTAGCGAACCGACTCGCTAGTGCCCGACCTCATCGGAATCGACGCCTGACCCGGGAACATCGATGGCCGCAATCGCTTCGAGATCGCGCGAGTCGAGTTCGAAATCAAAGATCGCAATGTTGTCGGCCAACCTTTCGGGGTTGGCCGATTTCGGTATCGCCACGAGACCGTTCTGCAGGTGCCAGCGCAGCGCGATCTGCGCCGCTGAGCGCTCATGCTTCTGGGCAATTTCGAGCAGTACCGGCTGATCGAGCACTCCCTTGATGGGGCTCCACGCTTCCGTGACGATTCCGCGAGAGTCGTGATACGCGCGCTCGGCTAGGCGAGCGTTGGTCGGCGACAGGTCGACCTGGTTGACAGCCGGAACGGTGGTTCCGGCATCCGCCAGCACGTCAAGGTGCGCTGGTTTGAAGTTCGAAACTCCAATGGAGCGCACAAAGCCGTCGGCTTGCAGCTGCTCGAAAGTGCGCCAGGTGGAGAGAAATTTATCGAGTTCTGGTCGTGGCCAGTGGATCAGCAGCAGGTCAACATACTCCAGATCGAGGCGTTCGAGGCTGCCACGCAGCCCATCGATCGCAAGGTCATCGCCCTGAAAGTCGCCATCGAGCTTGGTCGTAATAAAGAGTTCATCGCGGTCAATACCACTGCGACGGATGCCCTCGCCAACGCCCGCTTCGTTGCCGTAGCGCACCGCGGTGTCGATATGGCGGTAGCCGAGTTCAATCGCTGTCGGTACAACAATGGCGACCTCAGCATCGCTGAGCGGCCAAGTGCCAAGGCCAAGCTGGGGAATGCTGTGGCCGTCGTTGAGCGGTATCGAGGGAATCATCCTCTTAGGCTAAACGACGGCCACCACATTTCACCGAAACGCGCTGGATTGCGAATCGGTGGTGGACCTATTAGACCTCGAGTGCGGCCATGGCCGGGTCGGGGTTTCCGAAGCGGTGTGCCGTGATCGACAGCGACTGCTCCTGCACGAAGATCAGCAGTTCAACGCGACCGGAAGTGGTGACCGGTCCCGACCACACTGCCACGTCGGGGTTTCCCTTAACGGCTTCAGCAAGATCAACTGCGGAACCGCCGATGAGGCGCACCCGGTTGGTGTTGAGCTCGCCCTTCGCTGCGCGTTCGTTCCAGCGAGCATCCGATTCAACATGAACTTCGGCAACCGAGACGGCAGCATTTCCTGACTCGAAAGCGTCAGTGAGCAGCGACGGCAACGGGATAGCGGAACTGATGTGAATGGTCGAGCCAACACGAGCAGCACCGGCAACCATCCGCACGAGGTGGCCCATGGGCTCACCCTCAGACAGGCGAACGGTGACGGGCACCGGACGGTAGCGGAACACGTTGCGCTCCACACCGAGGTCTGAGACGTCACGGCTAATACCGAACTCGGTCTCCCACGCACGCTGGTCGCTTTCGGCAGCACGACGCACGCGGTCGAACTCGTCGAATTCCATGCCCGACTGCGCCTTCTTGATAACCGAAGACACCTGGTCGCTGAGGCCACGAACCTGGATGTCGCGAGCGGCGGGCTGCTCAACGGCTTCCCACTGCCCGAGGGTCATCAGGTAGTTGGGTCCGCCAGCCTTGGCATGGCAGCCAACGGCGGAACGCTTCCAACCACCGAAGGGCTGGCGGCGAACGATTGCTCCGGTAATTCCACGGTTGACGTAGGCGTTTCCGGCCTGAACTTCATCGAGCCAGCGAGCGACCTCTGTGGGATCAAGCGAGTGGATCCCTGCGGTCAGTCCGTAGTCCACGGCGTTCTGCATGGCGATCGCTTCGGTAAGGTCCTTGGCGCGCATGACGCCGAGAACGGGGCCGAAGTATTCGGTCTGTGGAATTCACTGCCAGGCACGACACCGGTGCGAACTCCGGGAGTCCACTGCTTGCCTTCGTCATCAAGCTGACGCGGCTTCACGAGCCAGCTCTCGCCGGGAGCGAGAGTGGTGAGGGCCTTCAGCAACTTACCCTGAGCAGCTTCAACGATCGGGCCCATCATGGTGAGCGGGTCCTGCGGAAGGCCGACGCGCAGAGTGCGCACCGAGTCAACAAGCTGACGCTCGAAACGTTCGCTCTTACCAACCGAACCGACCAAGATCACGAGCGAGGCTGCCGAACACTTTTGCCCAGCGTGGCCGAAGGCGCTCTTGGTGACGTCGGCGACGGCGAGATCGAGGTCTGCGCTCGGCGTCACGATGATGGCGTTCTTGCCACTGGTCTCCGCGAGAATCGGCAGGTCATTGCGCCAAGAACGGAACATGGCGGCAGTTTCCCACGCCCCCGTCAGGATGACGCGGTCAACAGCGGGGTCGGCAATCATGACGCGACCGAGTTCACGATCCTTCAGATCAACGAAGGCGAGCACTTCACGCGGCACGCCCGCTTCCCAGAGCGCTTCGACCATTACGGCGGCGCTGCGCTGCGAAAGCTTCGCTGGCTTGATGATGACGCCACTGCCCGAGGCGAGCGCCGAAAGCACGCTGCCGGCGGGAATGGCAACCGGGAAGTTCCACGGCGGAGTAACGATGATGAGCTTTGACGGCACGAACGTGGCATCGTCGATCGCTTCAAGGTCGAGAGAGCGCTCGGCGTAGTAGTGCGCGAAGTCAATCGCTTCGCTGACCTCTACGTCACCTTCGGCGATCGTCTTACCGGCTTCGGTAGCCATAACCTCGATGAGGCGGGCTCGCGAGGCTTCGATCGCGTCGCCGGCGCGGTGCAAGATCGCGGCGCGTTCTGCAGCGGGCATGCCGCCCCAGTTCGCTCCGGCAGCCGTGACGGAGTCGAGGATGCTCTTCATCTGCTCGGGAGTAGTGACAGCGCCAGCCGTGACGGTGTCGATACCGAGCTGCGAGTCGCCGCTGCGCTCGAGGATGGCGCGACCCCAAGTGCGGTTTTCACCAATGGCGGGGTCAGTATCGGCCACGTTGTTGAACGGGCGATCGCCGATGAGAGCTGCGGGCTGGTTGCGGTCCTGCACCCGGTTGGATACCTGTGCTGGTTCGTTGAGGTTAGCGAGCGAAGCCAAGAAACGGTCTTGCTCGCGCACGAAGATGTGCTCGTTGCTCGAGAGCTCGAAGAGGCCAGACATGAAGTTCTCGGTGCTGGCGTTCTCTTCGAGGCGGCGCACGAGGTAGCTAATGGCCGAGTCGAATTCGCTCGGCTGAACAACGGGTGTGTACAGCAGCAGGCTGCCGACATCCTTCCGGACTGCTTCGGCCTGGCCCGTAGCCATTCCGAGCAGCATCTCGAATTCGATGCCCTCAGTGACGCCACGCTCTTGAGCGAGGTGCCACGCGAACGCGATGTCAAAGAGGTTGTGGCCGGCAACACCGATGCGAACAGCGTCGATGTGCTCGGGGGTGAATGCCCAATCGAGCACACGCTTGTAGTGAGTGTCGCTGTCTTGCTTGGAGCCCCACGTAGCCATCGGCCAGTGGTGCGTTACCGCGTCAACGTGCTCCATGGCGAGGTTGGCGCCCTTAACAACGCGAACCTTGATGCTGGCGCCGCCGCGAGCGCGACGAGCCGTTGACCAGGTGGTGAGTTCCTTGATCGCGTCGAGCGCGTCTGGCAGGTAAGCCTGAAGAACGATACCGGCTTCGAGTTCGAGCAGCTCTGGCTGGTCGAGAAGCTTCTCGAAGACCGCAATGGTGAGGTCGAGGTCTTTGAACTCTTCCATGTCGAGGTTGATGAACTTCTTCTCCGGCGAGCGCAGGGCAAGCAGGTAGAGCGGCGTGAGGCGGTCGACAACACGGTCGACGGTCTCATCGAAGGCCCACATCGAAAGCTGGGAGACGACCGACGAAACCTTGATGGAAACGTAGTCAACGTCATCCCGCTGCAAGAGCGCGCGGGTGCCGGCAAGGCGGTTGTCTGCCTCATCATCACCGAGCACGGCTTCACCGAGCAGGTTGAGGTTCAGGTTGACGCCTTCACGACGCAAGTGCACGAGGGCCTTGTCGAGCTTGGCCGGGGTTGCATCGATGATGAGGTGCCCGACCATGCCGCGGAGCACGCGGCGGGCGATCGGAACGATGATCCACGGCAGCAGGGGCGCAAAGCCACCGCCAACGAGAATTGCGAAGCGGAGGTACCACGGCAAGAACGCCGGGATGATGTGGGTCAGACGCTCGAGGTTGCGGCCGGCGACGCGGAGGTCTTCGGGGCGAACCACGGTGTCGATGAAGCCGAGAGTGAACTCGAGGCCATTCGGATCTTTTAGTACACCGGCGAGGCGCGTGGCGCTCGCGTCGGTGGGAAACTCTTCACTTTCAGCCAGCCAACGACGAACGGTGGCTACCGTTTGGTGGCAATCTGCTGGTGTGAAGCATCAAGGTTGTCGGTATGAGTTGACATGCTCACGAGAATAGGCCTCCGAACGGGGTATGGGCTGGAACTCTCAGTGTGTGCCCCACAGTGCCTTTAGCAAAAGCGACGGAATTCGCATGGTTTCAGTTAGAATAAGTTAACGATTGGCGGAGAAATGCTCGATGTTCGACGACTGCGACTTTTGCGTGAACTTAAGCTCCGCGGAACCATCGCTGCGGTAGCCAGCGCACTGAGCTACACCCCCTCCGCAGTGTCCCAACAATTGGCCCTATTAGAGGAAGAAGCGCGGGTACCGCTCCTTGTTAAAGCGGGCCGCCGCGTGCAATTAACCCCCGAAGCCGAGCTGCTCGTCGAGCACACCGTAGCCCTTCTCGAACGCCTCGAACTCATGGAAGCCGAGATCCACTCATCGCTCACCGAGGTGCGGGGAACCGTGCGTCTCGCCGTCTTTCAGTCCGCCGCCCTCGGCATCATTCCCCAAGCGCTCAGCATCATCGCCCACGAGCACCCCCAATTGCGCATCGAAATGACCCAGCGCGAACCCGAAAGCGCCCTCTTTGAGACTTGGACGCGCGAATTCGACCTCGTGATCGCCGAACAATATCCCGGCCACGCAGCCCCCCGGCACCCCGACCTCGACATGATCCCGCTCTACGCCGACGAACTCTCCCTCGCCGTTCCCCTCGACAGCGACATCACCTCCCTCACCGACACAGCCCGCAGCGCCTGGGTGATGGAACCCCGCGGCACCGCATCGCGCCACTGGGCAGAACAGCAGTGCCGCCGAGCAGGCATAGAACCCGACGTACGTTACGAAACTGCCGACCTTCAGGCGCACATCCGGCTCGTTGAATCCGGTCACGCCACCGCGATTCTTCCGGGTCTCGTCTGGGGCAGCCGAACCCCAACGGTCGCTCTGCGCCCCATGCCGGGCCTCCCCCGCCGCACCGTCTTCACCTCGGTGCGCGACTCGAGCGTTCTCCGGCCATCGATCATCGCGTGCCGCGAAGTGCTCGAGCAGGTCGTTCAAGCGCTAGCGCCCGAGTAGATCGAACCGAACCAGAGCTGGCCGGACTACGCCGAATCGCGAATGACGAGCTCAGTGCTCAATGTCGTCACGGTATCGACGGGCCGGTTTTCGATCAGGCCCACAATCATTTCGGCCATACGTCGCCCCATTTCGAGCGAGGGTTGGCGCACTGTCGTGAGGGGCGGAGTAGCGGTGCTGCCGTAGTTGTCGTCATCGAAGCCGACGACGGCGATGTCTTCGGGAACGCTGAGCCCGGCTTCACGGATGGCCGAGTAGGCGCCGATCGCCATTTGGTCGTTGGCCGCAAAAACTCCGTCGATGGGTTCCCCGCGGGCGAGAAGTCGACGCATTGCTTCCGCCCCGGAGGGCGGCGAGAAGTCGCCAACCTCGACGAGGTCGCTGGTGAGCCCGTGCTTCGTGAGCGTCGTGTGGAACGCATCCAAACGGTCGACCCCGGGAGGCATGTCTTGGGGGCCTGCGATGGTGGCGAGGTTGCGGCGCCCGGAGGCCAGCAGGTGCTCGACGGCCGAGCAGGCGCCGGTGAAGTTGTCGACATCCACAAAGTAGTTATTGCCGTCGACCTGATTGAGGGGGCGCCCGCCGAAGACGACCGGCAGGGTGCGACTGAGCTCAGAGTAGGAGTGGTCACCGGTGTGGTGCGAGACCACGAGGGCACCGTCAACGTTGCCGCCGAGCAGATAGCGCCGGGTTTTATACGACGCCTTCTCTGATTCGATGATCATCGTGAGCGTGTAATCGGTGTCGGCAAGGTACAGCGCGACCCCCTGAACTACGGCGGCGAAGAAGGGGTCATCGAAGACTTTGGCCGCCGACTCCGGAACGACCAAGGCGATGGCCTGAGTTTTGCGGCTGACCAGTGAGCGAGCAGCGCGATTCGGAACATAGTTCAGTTCGTCGATCGCGGCCTGCACTGCCGCCGCAACATCCGCTTTCACCTTGGGCGACCCGTTGACTACACGAGAGACTGTGGCACGCGAAACACCTGCCTGTGCCGCCACCATTTCTAGTGTCGGCATGGCACCGCTGCGCAATTTCTCCGCCACGAGTTCGCTCTCCATCAGTAGGGGTGTACTTACCTTAACGCTCTCACACGGCGATCTTGGTTGAGGCGATCAGCGCGGCGTACTCGTTCGCGCTGCGCTTCGGAACCCGTTCTTGAGTTTCGTAGTCGACGTACACAATGCCGAAGCGCTTGTTGTAACCCCACGCCCATTCAAAGTTGTCGAGCAGTGACCAGACGAAATAACCGCGCACATCAGCACCGTCGGCAATCGCATCTGCGACGGCTTGGATGTGCTGCTCGATGTACCGAGTTCGTTCGGCATCATCGATCGTGTCGCCGACACGGTTGTCGTCGTAGGAGGCACCGTTCTCGGTGACATACAGCGGCGGCAAGGTCGGATATTCCTGGCCGAGGCGAACAAGCAAGTGGTGCAACCCGCTGGGGTTGACCTCCCAATCCATGGCCGTGCGGGTGAGGTCGCGCGGCGGAGTCGTCACGAACTCACTGCCGACGAAGGGCGAACGACCGGGCTTAGTGGTGGGTCGAAGCCCGGGCGTCGCGTCGGCGGGAGCGGGGTGTCCGCTCACGTTGTCGTCGTGATAGTGGTTGACGCCCAAGAAGTCGATGGGGGCGGAGATGATCTCCAAGTCGCCAGCCTGCACGTACTGCTCGAAGTCGTATTCGCGCACATCCTCGATTACGTCAGCGGGGTAAGCACCAAGAACGAGAGGCTCGAGAAACATGCGATTCCAGATGCCGTCAATGCGACGGGCAGCATCCTGATCAACAGGATCGCTCGGGTCGTTCGGCACAGCATTGGTCAGGTTCAGCGTGATGCCGAGCTCAATTTCGCGCCCCTTTGCTGCGGCCAGGTCGCGCAGTCGGGCTGCGGCCAAACCGTGAGCGAGGTGCTGGTGGTGCAGGGCAGCCAGACCGAGATTGGGGTCAGTGAGCCCGGGAGCGTGTTCACCCGCAACGTAGCCAATGAGCGAGGAGCAGAGCGGTTCGTTGAAGGTTGTCCAGTGACTGACCCGATCGCCGAGAGCGTTGTACACAGCTTCGGCATAGTCAGCGAAACGGTACGCGGTGTCGCGATTAGCCCAGCCACCCTTCTCCTGAAGGGCTTGCGGAAGATCCCAGTGATAGAGCGTGAGCCACGGCAGGATGCCGGCCTCCAGCAACGAATCAACGAGTCGGCTGTAGAAATCGAGGCCCTCAGCATTTGGGGTGCGGTCTCCGGGAACAACGCGCGCCCAGCTGGTCGAGAAGCGGTAGGAGTCGAGGCCCAGCTCTTTCATGAGCTGCACGTCTTCGCGCATCCGGTAATAGTGGTCGACCGCTATTTCGGGGGTATCGCCGTTCGCCACGGCGAAGGGCACACGGGCGTAGGCATCCCAGATGGAATCCTCTTTGCCACCTTCGTGGGCTGCACCCTCGATTTGGGCGGCAGCGGTGGCAGAGCCCCACAGGAATCCTTGCGGCCAAGTGTTGGTAGAAATATTCATTAGCCTTTTACTGCTCCTGCCATGATGCCCGAGACGAGTTGCCGCCCCGCGAGAATAAAGATGATGAGCAGTGGCAAGGTGGCCAATACTGCTCCCGAAAGTACAACTGAGTAGTCGACATATTTTGCGCTCTGAAGCTGACTGAGCGCCACCTGCAGGGTCGGATTTTGAGGAGAGACCAGCAACGGCCAGAGGTAGTCGGTCCAGGCGGTCATGAACGTGAAGAGACCGAGGATGGCCATAGCCGGCCGCGCGGCGGGCAATCCCACAGTGAGGAATGTGCGGAACATGTTTGCTCCGTCGACGCGGGCCGCTTCGATGAGTTCGTCGGGAATGACATCCACCAGATATTGGCGCATGAAGAACACGCCGAACGCGGTCACGAGGGTCGGCACGATGACGGCGCCGAGGGTGCCGGTCCAGCCGAACTCTTTCATGAGCATGAACTGCGGGATGATGCCGAGCTGGGTCGGCACCGCGAGCGTCGCGATCACGAAGATCATGAGCCCTTCGCGGCCCTTGAAGCGCAGCTTGGCGAAGGCATAGCCGGCCAGCGTCGAGAAGAAGATCACTGAGGTCGTGATGATTGTGGAGACGATGATGCTGTTCAGTAGCGACTGCCAAAACGGAACCGTTGTCAGCACTTCGCTGATGTTGATCCAGAACCGACCGCCGGGTAGCAGCGGCGGCCACGTTTCGGTGATCGCGGTGTTGTCGCTTGAGCCAACAACGTACGACCACCAGAGCGGGTACGAACCGCCGAGAAAGAGGGCGAGCAGGATGCCGTAGACGAAGAAGCCGGGGCGCTCTGCGAGTCCGCGGGCGCGGCCACGACCGCGGCGGTTCTCTTTCACTTGCGTGCGCGCATCCGTTGTTTCCTTCGGGCTGCGCGTGGGGGTGGTGGTGCTCATGAGCGCTTCTCCTCATCTGCGACAGTTGCCGCCGGTGCACCAGTGCTGGCATTGGCGGGGATGTTCGCCGCGGTGGTGGCGCGGTATTTCGCCAGTTTCTTGGCGCGACGCTTCGAGATGACCTTCACTTCGGTGGAGGCAATCTTGCGCGAGATGGCAAAGTTCAACAGTCCGAAGCCAACGATGATGATGAACAGCAGCCACGCAATCGCGGACGCCTTACCAAAGTCACCGCGGTTGAAGGCCATATCCCACAGGTAGAGCACCGTGGTTTGGTACTCGCGGTGGGCGCCACCCAGGTTGGCACTGGTGGGGTTGAAGAGCTTCGGTTCGGTGAAGATCTGCAGTCCGCCGATGGTGGCGGTGATGATGACGAAGATCATGGTGGGGCGGATGCTCGGCAACGTCATCGAGAAGAAGCGACGCACGGCGCCCGCTCCATCGAGGGCTGCCGATTCGTAGATGTCGCGGGGAACAGCCTGCATCGCGGCAAGAAGGATGAGGGCGTTGTAGCCGGTCCAGCGCCAGTTGACCATCGAGGCGATAGCGAAGTGGCTCGCGAAGACTTCGCTCTTCCACATGACCGGCTCGATGTTGAACGAGGTCAGGATGTTATTGATGAGACCGTACTTCTCGCCGAACGCACTCGAGAAGATGATCGCCACCGCGACCGGAGTCACGATGTAGGGGATCAGGATGCTCATGCGCCAGAACGTTTTGGCGCGGATGTTCTGGTCGAGCAGGGCCGCAATGAAGACGGCGGCAACCAGCTGCGGGATCGCGCTGAGCAGGAAGATGCTCATGGTGTTGAAGAGCGAGTTCCAGAAGTAGGGGTCGTTCAACTCGGCAACGTAGTTGTCGAGGCCGATCCATTCGCCGGGGCCACTCAGAATGTCCCAGTCGTTGAGGGACACCACGAACGTGTAGATGAGCGGGAAGAGCCCGATGAGTGCGAAGAGCACAAAGAACGGGGCGATGTAGAGGTAGGGGGATGCTTTCACATCGAGACGACTGAGACGCTGCCGTCTGGTGAGCAGGGCTTTGTCAGCCTCAGAGCGTTTCTTCGCCAGACCAGTATCTGGTCGGGGAGGGCTCGTCATGGTCGTCATGTGGGGAGTCGCTTTCAAGAAATGAGGCCCCCGGCAAAGGGGACGCCGGGGGCCTCAGTTGCTTCTAGGTGATTAGTTGAGGTCGAGGTTCTTCAGAACCTCAAGCGCGTTGTTCCACGCCGTGTCTCCGTCAACACCCGAGTCGAGTTCCTTGGTAGCGGGGCCGAAGACCTGCTCCTGAACTACGGCGTCGTTCGGACCCTTGAACTGAGCCTTCACGCCTTCGGCACGCGATCCGAGGATCGTGCCGATGGGAGCGTCGTTGAAGAAGGTGCTGAGCTCGCTGCCGCCGGTTACACCGTCGTCAGTCTGAGCAGCAACAACACTGGGGAAGGTTCCTGCGGCTTGGAAAGCAGCAACTTCGGACTCGGTCGAGGTGAGGTAAGCGGCAAGCTTTGCTGCCTCTTCAGGGTGCTTCGACTGCGTGGGTACGGTCAAGAATGCGCCGCCCCAGTTAGCTGCTCCACCGGGGAAGACGTCAGCGAAGTCCCAGCCGCTGTCGGCGTCTCCGCCTGCTGCTTCAACCTGTCCCTTGACGACACCGAGCATCCAGCCGGGGCACATGAACGTGGCGAATGAGCCATCAACGAAGGCCTTTCCCCCGCCCCAGTCCCACGCGCTCTGCTCAGCCGAGAGACCGGATGCTGCGCCATCAGCCAGCTTGTCCCACTGGCTCTTGAGGTCAGAGTTGCCTTCGATGTCGAGCTCTCCACCGGCGGTGTAGTAGCCCTCGTCGAGCTGGTTAACCATGGCGTTCCAGACGAATCCGGAGTGGTCATAGAAAGCCTTGCCGGTTGCTGCGTTGTAGTCCTTGCCGACTTGGAAGAATTCATCCCAGGTTGCGTCGTCGCCACCGAAGAGCTCGGCAACTCCTTCGCGGTCACCGGGCATGCCAGCGGCTTCGAGGAGGTCTCCGTTGTAGCAGAGACCCTCGGGGCCGATGTCGGTTCCGTAGCCGATGATGCGGCCGTCGGCGTCGGTGCCCTGAGCGAGCTTCCAGTCGACCCAGCGGTCCTTGATGTCGTCGGCGCCATATTCGCTGAGGTCAACGAACGTGTCGGAGACCTGCATGACCTGTCCGAGCCAGCCTTCTTCAACAGCCTGCACGTCGGCGAGTCCAGCGCCAGCGGCCTGCTTGGTCTTCCAGTCGGTGAGGGCGTTTCCACCGGTGTCGATGTTGGTGGCCTTGATGGTGATGTTGGGGTTCTCGGCTTCGTACGCTGCGTACAGGTCGTCGAGACCCATGGTGCCGAAGGTGGTCACGGTGAGGGTGATGTCGCCATCACTGTCGCCGCCTGCGGCTGCTGAACAGCCGGTCGCGAGTAGAGCGATGGATGCTGCGCCTGCGACGGCTGCAACCATCTTGGTGCGTCGTTGAGTTTTCACGGTCACTTCCTTGTGAATGAGGGATATTGGTGCCGAAAGAGTTCCCCCATCAGGAATGAGAGCGCTCTCACGATTGCAGGCTGAGTCTATGAGAGCGCTCTCTCGAATGTCAAGAGAGCGCTCTCACATCCGAGAAAGTCACACAAGTCGCTGTAAACGCTTGCGGTGCGCGCTTATTCCCAGGTGCTTGGCGCTTCAGCGCGACTGACGGGCAGCGCAACATGATCGGCCCACTCCTGAACCCAGTCGGGCATGATGGGCTGTTCGTCATCCCAGCCGATGGTTTCGAGCAGTTCGGCAACGCTGACGGTGCCGCCAGAGCTCCGAAGGAAGCGGGCCCGGGTCATCGCCTGGGCGTAAATCTGGCCGTCAACCACAAAACGTTGTTCGACAAATACCGCCTTGTCGTCGTACCCCACAACGCGCGATTCGAGCTGAAACTTCTTCCACAGATCGAGCGACTTGCGAAAGCTGATGGTCTCGTTGGCCATCACCGGGTAAAACCCTTTGGCCCGAAGCTTCTGCCAGCCGCCGGCGCGGATCAGCAGGTCCATGCGGCCGATATCCATGATCGAGAAGTACACACCGTTATTCATGTGGCGCAGCAGGTCAACATCGGTAGGCAACACCCGCAGCGACATGGCGCCCACATCGGTGATCCCGAGGGCCGATCGACGCGTGCTGAGGATGCGATGCAAGATAGTGCGGAAGATCAGATTCACTCGCCCAGATTAGGTGAATCGTGATCGACATCGTAAATCGTTTGTAGGGATTCTCTAGCGTGTGCGTGCGATGCACGGCACCGAATGCGCGGCTCCAAGCGCGCGGCTGGCTCCCCCTCCTCCCGACGAGGCGAGGGAGCTTCCCACGGTGCCGCTGTTAGATCAGCGCGTCTACTGCCGCACTTGCCTTCTTCATAGCGTCGGCAGGCGAAGACTGACCGATGAGCACGGCCTGCACTTGCTCGGCAATCGCGGTCTCCATCTGCGCATACGAGACATAGGGCCAGAGCGGGCTCGCGGCAGCATCCACCGTGATCTTCTCCGTGAAACTCGCCAAAAATGGGTCGTTCGAGCCAGCAGTTTCGCTCAGCGCCGGAGCCGTTGTCGGCGGCAATCCCAGCTGAGTGAAGTAGTCAACGGTCTGAGCTTTATCGCTCGTTAGCCACTGCGCGAACTTTGCTGCCGTTTGCGAGCCAGCACCGTCGACAACCGCCACGAGGTGACCCCACAGTACTTCTTGCGGAACGTCGCCTGACTTGAGCACCGGGCGCGCGATCGGCATCATCTTGTCGGAGAGCCCACCATCCGGTGACTGGGAGACGACCCCAGCCTTGCCGACAGGAGCGTCGTCGTAGATGGCGGCGTTGCCCTGAGCAAAGAGCGAGCGAGCAGCAGAGCGGTCGATGTCGGCCGAAATCAGGCCTTCGTCATAGAGCTTCTTGTACCAAGTGACAGCTTCGATGGCTTCGTCGCCAGCCAGCGCAGATTTTCCGCCCTCGACGATGGGCGAGCCGAAGGTCTGCATCCACACGAGGATATCTTTGAGGCCGGCAGCCTTGGTCGCGGCAGCGTAAGGAATCACGCCGATTCCCTTGAGGGCCCGAAGGTTGTCTTCGAATTCCTCAATGGTCTTCGGGTCGCTGGATGCACCAGCTTTGTCGAGAAGCTCGGCATTTGTTACGAGCCCGATAGCGGCAATGGTCCACGGCAGCCCTAGCTGCTTGCCCTCGTTCTTGCCCGCGGCAAGCGCAGCCGGGGTGTACTCGCGGCCTTCGGCGTACGAGGAAAGATCGACGAGCTTACCGAGTGCCGCCAGACTTGACAGCCACGCAACATCGAGCTGCGCCGCTCCGGAGAACTGACCGCCGCGAATCTGGAGCATCATTTGGCTGAGGTAGTCGTTGAAAGGGTAGCTTGGCGTCGTTACTGCTACGCCTTCGCTTTTAGCAAAGGAGTTGGCGGCGGCCAAAAGCACGGGCTTCGTGGCGTCTTCTGACATTCCCCACGACGCGAATGCAAAGTCTGCTGCTGCCGCGTTCGGATCGAGAGTGGCGGTACCCACCGGCGATGTTGCGCAGCCCGCCGTGCCTCCTAGCAGCGCTAGGCTTCCGAACCCTACTGCTCCAAACCGAAGCAGGTCTCTGCGGTTGAGGTTCACGGTCATGATTCTCCTTTGAATAGCTGTTGTGAATGTGAATTGCGAATTGCGAATTGCGAAAAACGCGGATGCTGCAGCTGAGGTGTTAGCCCTTCACCGCTCCCGCAGTGATGCCACCGACGAGAAAGCGTTGCAAGAAGATGAACGCGATGCAGACGGGAGCAGAGACGAGCAACGAGGCCGCCATGAGCGCTGGCCAGGCCGCACTCGCCTCGAAAATGAAGGTGTTGACGAGACCAGGCGGAAGGGTTTGCTTCTCCGGGCCAGCAAGAGTCAGCGCGAACATGAAGTCGTTCCAGCCGCGCACAAAGGCGAAGAGACCCGCAGCCACCAGTCCCGGCAGCGCGAGCGGGAGGATTACCGAATGGAACGTTCGCCACGGCCCCGCCCCGTCGATCTTCGCAGCCTCGATGAGGTCATCCGGCAGCGCATCGAAGAAGCCTTTGAGCATCCAGACGCACAGCGGCAGGGTGAAGGTGGTGAATGAAATGATGAGCGCTTGATAGGTGTTCAGCAAACCGAATTGCGCGAACACTACGTAGAGAGTAACGAGCAACAGCGCCTGCGGAAACATCTGGCTCGACAGCACGAAGTACATCAGCGACTTGCGACCCCGGAAGCGGAACTTGGAGAACGCGTACCCCATGTACATCGAGACAACGACTGAGAGAACCGCCGTCACGACCGACACGATGATGCTGTTTTTGAGGTATCCGAAAATTGCCGGGTTGGCGAAGACCGAAACATAGTGCTCGAAAGTCACCTCAGTGGGCACGAGGCTGGGCGGGTACGCAAAGACCTGGTCGTTCGGAGTGACCGACGTCACGGCGAGCCAGTAGATCGGCAGAAAAGCGAAGAGCCCGATGACGGTTAGAGTGCTCCACAGCGCCCACCGAAATGGTTTCTTCCGCCGAGCTGAGAGCGCGAGCCTCCCCTGCGATTTCGGATCAGCGTTCTCTGCTTCGACTGTCAGCGCCGTGGCGGGAACCATCGTTGTCGTTTCCATGATCAGTCCTTTGATCCTCGTTCGGAAAAGCGCACGTACACGACGACCAGGATCATCAGGAGTCCCATCCACAACAGGCCTAGCGCGCCGGCATGACCGAGGTCATATCCCTTGAACGCTGTGTCGTATACCTCTGTCGCGAAGGTTCTTGTGCTGCCAGCGGGGCCACCACCAGTGAGCACGAAAATGGTGTCGAAGTGCTGGAAGTTCCAGATAAATTCGAGCAGGATGACGAGCCCGGCAATGCCGCTGAGGTGGGGCCACGTGACCGTAAAAAAGCGACGGATCGGCCCAGCACCGTCGATCGCGGCCGCTTCGTGGAGTTCGCCCGGCACCGTCTGCAGCCCCGCGAGAAGCATGACCATCATCCAAGGAAACGAGTTCCACGTCTTGGCAACGATGAGAGCGCCGCGAGCGCTGTCGACGCCGAAGAGCCAAGCGATGGGTTCGTCAATGATTCCGATTTGGGTCAAGACGCCGTTGAGAACCCCGTAGTTCGCATCGAAGATCCACATCCACAGGAACGACACGACGACGCCCGGAATGAGCCAAGGGATGAGAAAAGCCCCGCGAAAGAAACGCTGGCCGCGGAATCGTTCATTGAGAACGAGAGCAAGTCCCATGCCGATGACGAAGGGAAAGAACGTGGTGCCGATGGTGAAGATCAGCGTCTGGTTGAGAAGGGCACCAAAGTCGTTAGCTAGTACGTCAGCGATGTTTTGGAACCCGACGAAACTCATCCCGGGGTAGAGAAGACTCTCTTCGAAGAATGCTGAGACAAGCGACCGAATCAACGGATAGACGACAACGGCGAGCAAAAGCAGAATTCCCGGCGCAAGCAAGAAGAACAAGAAGCTGCGCTCGTCAAAACGCTTGCCCTTGCCGTACTCCCGTCGCCCAGTGACGGTGGTCCGCGGCGTTGCGTCCAGTGCCATTCGATGCCTCTCATAAAATATCGGAATTTGGTAACCATATACCGCAGAACGGTAATATGGTACCGGTGAACGGTTTAAATGATGTTCGGGATCAATCGCAACGCCAGGGAGAGAAATGCTGAAGCTTCACAAATCCACCGACGTGGTTGTCATCGGTGGAGGTCTGGCTGGCGTGACTGCCGCCGTTTCGGCTGCACGACTCGGCTCCACAGTTTCTCTCATCACGAACCGTCCCGTGCTCGGCGGCAACTCCTCCAGCGAGGTGCGCGTGTGGGTAGTGGGCGCAAGCGCTCACGGCCGCCAACGTTTTTCTCGCGAGACCGGCATCATGGGCGAGCTCTTCTTAGAGAATCAGTACCGCAACCCCGACGGCAACCCCTACTACTGGGATCAGACCGTTCTTGATCTTGTGCGCGCTGAAGCGAACATCACGCTGCATCTCAACACTGACGTGCGATTCGTGGAGATGGCAGACTCATCCGTCGCTGCAGACTCCATCGCCTCCGTCACCGGTTGGACAATGGGAAGCGAAATCGAGACCCAATTCTCGGCGCCCGTGTTCATCGACTGCACCGGCGACGGCCTCATCGGTCACCTCGCCGGTGCCTCCTACCGCGTCGGCCGCGAAAGCTCGGCCGAATTCGGAGAGTCGTGGGCGCCCGAGATCGCCGACGACGAACTTCTCGGCAGCTCGCTCTTCTTTTACACGAAGGATGCTGGCCACGCCGTGCCCTATGTGGCACCACTCAATGCCAAAGACATCAGCTCAACCCCCATCCCCATGAACCGCATCATCCGCACCGGCGACAACGGGTGCGACTACTGGTGGATCGAATGGGGAGGCCTTCTCGACACTGTCACCAACAACGAAGAGATCCGCGACGAACTCTGGAGCGTGGTGTTCGGCATCTGGGACTACATCAAGAACTCCGGCAAATTCGACGCCGACAACCTCACGTTGGAGTGGGTGGGCTCCCTCCCGGGCAAGAGGGAATACCGCCGCTTCTGGGGCGACTACACACTCACCCAGAACGACATCCTCGCGCAACGAAAGTTCGATGACGCCGTCGCATTCGGTGGCTGGTCGATCGACCTCCATCCCGTTGAAGGTGTTTACGCCGAGAAGCCAGGAGCCCAACAGCGCTATAGCAACGGCAGCTACGACATCCCCTACCGCTGTCTCTATTCAGCGGATGTGAACAATCTCCTCTTCGCCGGCCGAAACATTTCTGCCACGCATGTGGCCTTCGGATCGACCCGAGTCATGGCCACCTGCGCGACTCAGGGGCAGGCTGTGGGAACCGCAGCACATCTCGTCACGACGTTGGGCGTGAGCCCCCGCAACCTGGGTGATGACCACATCGCGTTGCTGCAGCAGACCCTGCAACGTGAAGACGCCCCGATTATCGGAGTCTCTATCGACGATGCGGATGATCGCGCGCGCTCCGCTACCGTCACCGCCTCCAGCAGCCTCGAGACAATCGACACCACTGCGCATACCAACCCGAACGACCGGATGCGGCTGGATCGCGACGTTGCGCTGATCGTTCCGGTCAACCCCCGCCTCGACAGCATCCGATTTGTCGCCGATGTCGGGCAAGAAACGACGGTGCGGCTCGAGCTGTGGGATACCGATAAACCGCAGAACTACGTTCCCGTGAATCAGCGACTGGTGCGCGATGTCACGGTGAGCGCCGGAGCAGCAATCGACATTGCGGCCATGTTCGATTGGGCGCCGGGCACTCCATGCAATGCCGTGATCGTCATCCGGATGAATGAGCACGTCGCGCTTCACCTCACCGATGAGCGACCCTACGGTGTGATGGCCCTCGTCTCGCAGACGACTGACGGCGCACACTTCGACGCTCGGATTCCGGACGAAGATGACCAACTCGTCGCCGACTGGAGCGCCCGAGAATTGCGACGAAAAAGCTTCGCAGCCGTGGTTTCGCCCCGCACTGACGCATATTCGCCCGACCGCGTGACAGACGGTCTGCAGCGACCTTTCGGTGGGCCACAATTGTGGTCATCGGCGCTTCTGCCCGCCGCTCGTGATCTGCAGAACGCTCCGGAGGTCCTCACCCTCAACTGGGACGAACCGCAGACGATCTCCTCCGTCCGGCTGGTCTTTAATGATGATGTTGACGAGGACCTCATCAACCTTCATCGGCACGTCACACCGTTCCCGGTGATCCCCGAACTTGTCGCCGCCTACGACCTCGAAGTACTTCAGGTGCAGGATGACGGCACCGCAGTGTGGCGGACGCTGGCGACTGTCGAACGCAACCGTCACCGTCTGCGCATCCACGATTTCGATGCCGTTCAGACCACCGCGCTTCGAGTAGTTGTGACGGCAACGAATGGATCGCCGTACGTCACTATTGCTGCCGTCAGGGCATTTGCTACAGCGAGCGCTCGTGCCACTTCTTCCCGCAGTTCGTTCACGGGCAGCCATAATTGACCTAACGGCTTCCTAGCCGACTCAGCGCTGAGAAAAATATTGATGGAGGATGTATGCCGGTCGAGGTTCAACAGGGCATTGCTCGCGCCTCGGCGGTTCTCGCGGCGCTTGGCGACTCGACGACGGGTGCCATGCGGGCAAGCGAGATTGGCCGCGTAGCAAATCTCGGCGCCACGACCATCGCGCGCCTTCTGAGCTCGCTCGAAGAACTCGACTACGTCTCGAAGGATCCCGAAAGCCAGCTGTATTCCATCGGCCCCGAGATTTTGAAACTCAGCAGCCAGGGGCTCAATCAAAACGCAGTGCATCGTGAATCTCGGTCGGTGGCCCAAGAACTGGCGCGGCGAACCGGCCTCAGCGTGAACGTCGCAATTCGAGACAACGACCACATTGTGTACCTCTGCCACTTCGAGGGCGAGCTGGCGCCCAAAGCCCACACCATGATTGGTATGCGCCAGCCAATGCACGCCTCAGCACTCGGCAAATGCCTACTAGGTTCGATGAGCGAGAACGAACGGCGGGAGCTGTTGGGCCCCGACCCGCTCCCCTCCTATACGGCGATGACGCTGACCACTCACGAACGTTTGAGCGCAGACCTTGCCTCTTCTGAGGATTCCGGGGTCTGCACGGAAGACCAGGAGCTCGCGTTAGGTCGACTGTGCATCGCCGCCCCGATTCACGATGCGCGCGGCGCTGTGGTGGCATCCATTTCGGTTTCGGGGCGCCTGAGCGTCATGCGGCAACAAGACCTTGAAGACGTCACCGAGCTGATGATCGAAGCCGCAGACCGCATCAGCGTCGGGCTCGGAATGATCTCTGCCATCCCGCACTAAGAGCGTGGGTGTCATCTCCGGGCGGTCCTGCTTCTCTTGGCTGGTGACCTATTCGGTCCGAGCAAGACGCACAACGGCCTGCACCGGCGCGTGATCCGACGGCCAACCGCGCTCATAGCGCGTGACGTTGATGGCGGCCTGCAGCGCCGTGACGCTGGGCGTTGCCAGAACCCAGTCAATCCGTTTGCGGTTGTGCTTGGGCGGGCCGTAGTTCGGGAACGTTCCCCACACTTGAGTGACGCGCTCCGCGGCGGTGTCCCAGGTGTCGACCAGCAGCCCGTTGCCGGTGAGCTGGTCGTACGGGTCGGTGGCGGCATCCGTATTGAAATCGCCGGTCATGATCGTGGGATGCGGTGTCGCCTGCACGATGCTTCTGAGCGCATCGGCTGAACGCAGCCGCGAAGTGCGGGAGCGGTGGTCGAGATGGGTGTTGATGGCCTGAAACTGGATGCCGGTGGCGAGGTCCAAGAAGATGGCCTCCACCACGATGCGCGGAGTGCGATTGCCCCAGGAGGTCGAACCGGGAATATTCGGGGTGTCTGAGAGAGCGGTCTGACGCCACTCGATGACCTGCAGTCGCCGGGAGTCGTAAAAGATGGGGCAGCCTTCGCCACCCGTGTTTTTCTCGCGGCCGTAGCCGATCGAACGGTAGTGCTCCCCCAGCGCTTGGCGCACAAACCTGGCCTGCGTGAACAGGGCTTCTTGCACGCCGAGCAGCGCGGGCTGTTCGGCGGCGAGCAGTCGTTTTATTAGCGGCCGGCGACGCCTCCAAAGGTCGGGGCTGCGCGGCAACAGCTCGGGGCCGCGACGACGGATGTTGTACGACATCACCTGCAGCGCGGGAGCCTCGACTGGCCCGATCAGCGCGCTGCCCCGCGGCGGGAACGCCAACTTCGGCTCCCGCTCGGGCGCTAAGGCCAACGCCAGCGCCGAAAAACGTTTCGGCCGTGGAGTGGGGCTGCCAGTCATGAATCCAGCCTAGGGGGCTGTCCTGTGTTTCGCTGATGACGCGAGCGAAATCGGCGGTAACGGCACGTGATCAGCCCGGATGTCTCCGGCCGGCCATATTCTGATTGAGACATGTACCTTCTCACCGATACCGCTCTCGTCACGAGCGCCAGCGATCTGACCCAAGCCTCGAACTGCGAGTTCGGTTTTTTGCGCGTGCTCGACAAGCGGTTGGGGTTCTCGACTGATCCGCTGCCCGACGACGATGCGATGCTCATGCGGGCGGCTGAGCTCGGCAACGCCCATGAGGCCCGGTTGCGGGATCGCTATCGCGACGAGTTCGGTGATGCGATGGTCGAGTTCGATAAGCCTCCGGGGCGGGATGCCGCGGTGCTGCGCGACTACGCGGCACGCACGCGCGACGCTCTGTTGGCCGGCGCGCCCGTCGTTTTTCAGGGCGTGTTCTTTGACGAAACCGACCCCGAGTCACCGTTCATCGGTTACGCCGACTTTCTCGTCCAGCAGCCCGACGGCAGTTATCGGGTCGTCGATTCGAAGCTCTCGCGCCACGTGCGCGTCACCGCGCTGCTTCAACTGGCGGCGTATCACGAGCAACTTCTGAAGCTCGGCGTTGCCGCCAACGGAACCGTCGAACTGATCCTCGGCAATGACACCTCCGAGCTCGCCTCCGTCGCCGATATCGCCCCCGTGTTTCGACGCCGTCGCGCCCGCATGCACGCGATCATCGCCGAGCACCGCGCTGAAGGTACGCCCGTCGAATGGCACGACGAACGCTTTGCGCGGGATGGCCGCTGCAAGTTCTGCAAGGAGCCCTCGCAGGCTGCCGACGACCTGTTTACGGTCGCGGGGTTGCGCGCGGGGCAGCGCACGAAGTTCTTGGCGGCGGGCATCCGCACCCTCACTGATTTAGCGGAAGCCTCCGAGCGACCCGACGACCTCGCGATCCCGAAGGCGAGTTTCGCGAAGCTTCATCTTCAGGCCAAACTGCAGCACACGGTCGATCCGGCTGACTCCCACGCGAAACCGCCCGTCGTCGTTGTTGATCCCCTGCCGATCGCGAGCCTGCCCGCGCCCAACCCCGGCGACCTCTTCTTCGACTTCGAGGGCGACCCGATGTATTCCGAGCCCGGTATCGGCGGAACGCCGCGCTGGGGCCTCGATTACCTCTTCGGTTGGGTGGATGCCGCGGGCGACTTCGACTGCCTCTGGGCGCACTCCCTGGATGAGGAACGAATCGCGCTGCGGTCATTCCTGAAGTTCGTCACGGAACGGCGGCAGCAGCATCCGGGCCTCCACATTTATCACTACGCCAGCTATGAGAAGACGCATCTGCTGAGCATTGCCGCGCGGCATGGCGAGGGTGAGGATGTTGTCGACCAGCTGCTGCGCGAGGGTGTGCTCGTCGACCTGTACCCGATCGTGCGGGGCGCGCTGCGCATCGGAACGCCGTCGTATTCGATCAAGAAACTTGAACCGCTCTACATGGGTGACGAGGAGCGCGCCGGGGTGACGAACGCGGCCGATTCCATTGGCGAGTACGTCGAGTCGAGCGTCGCGGCAGCCAACGGCGACGTGGAACGGGCGACCGAGATTCGGGATGCGATCGCCCGCTACAACGAGTACGACTGCGTGTCGACGCTCAAACTGCGCGACTGGCTGCGGGCACTGCCCGAGGTGCAGGGCGTGACCGTCGACGTCGACGAGACCGAGCTTGATGTGAAGGTTTTCGAACCCAGCGCGCTCGACCTTCAACTGCAGGCTCTCGGCGACGATGCCGAGGAGCAAGGCGACGACACTGCCGCGAGCGCCTATCGCATGGCCGCGGCCGCCATCGATTATCACCGGCGCGAGGTCAAGAGTTTCTGGTGGGAGCACTACGACCGCCTCGAGCAGCCCTCCGAACTGTGGGAAGACACTCGCGGAATCTTCGTGATCGACAGCGCAATGCTGACGCTCGACTGGCATAAGGAGGGACGCCAACGCAACGAGCGTCGGCACCTGTATCTGCGTGGCCAGTGGGCGCCGGGCAGCAGTGCGCCGCGGCCGGGTGGCGACGTGTTTCTCGTCTACGGCAACCCGCTTCCGTACGTTCCGCCGGGCCATCGCGCCGGGCACCGCCTTGCCCGCGCGGTGCGTTTTTCTGACCCCGCCGAGGATGCCGATGGCATCTTTGTGATCGAGACTCGCCCCGACGAGATCCCGGCGTGGGATGAGATGCCCACCCACATCACGCCCGGCCCTCCCCCGCGCGCCGACAGTATCGTCGCCGCGATCGAAGCCTGGGGCGAGACGGTCGTTGCCGCCGCTCCCGAGTGGCCCGACGACGCAATGTCCGATCTTCTCCTGCACAAAGCGCCCGCCACGGTGAGTGCGCTCGAACCCATGAAGAGTGCGGATGATGGGGTGCGCGCCGTCATCGCCTCGCTGGTCTCGCGGCCGAGCGGCTATCTTGCCGTGCAGGGTCCTCCCGGCACGGGCAAGACGTATCTGGCGGCCCATGTCATCCACGAACTTGTCGAGAGACACCACTGGAAGGTGGGCATCACCGCGCAGTCGCACAAGGTGGTCGAGAACGTTCTCGATGCGGTCGTGCTCGACGCGAGCCTCGACCGCGAGCTGGTGGCGAAGGCGGTGCCGGGCGAGTTCGGGCCGGGCTATTACGCCGACGGTCCCTTCAGCGAGCTGCCCTACAACGGTCACGCGGGTTTCGCCCTCGAGCACGAGAACTCGGGCTACGTCATCGGCGGCACCGCGTGGGATCTGACGAACCGCAAGCGTGTGCAGGCCGACCAGCTCGACCTTCTCGTGATCGATGAGGCGGGCCAGTTTTCGCTCGCGAACACGATCGGGGTGGCGGCGAGCGCGAAACGCATCTTGCTGCTCGGCGACCCGCAGCAGCTTCCGCAGGTGAGCCAGGGCATCCATCCGGCCCCGGTTGATGGTTCGGCGTTGGGTCATGTGATTGGTGAGCTGGCGGTGCTTCCGGATGACTTCGGTTACTTCCTGGAGGAGAGCCGCCGCATGGATGAGGCCGTCACGCGCCCCGTCTCGCAACTCTCGTATGACGGCCTGCTGCGCTCGCACGCGTCAACAGAGGGGCGGATGCTCGCCGGCGTCGCCCCCGGGCTGCACTCGGTGCCGACCGCTCATGTCGACAACTCGACGTTCGCGAGCGAAGAAGCCGACCGCGTGGTGGAGCTAGTGCGCGAGCACCTCGGAGCCCTCTGGACATCGCAGGCCGGCGGCTCCCCGAAACCGCTCGATGAGGACGGCATCATCGTGGTGACGCCGTATAACGCGCAGGTGGAGCTCATCCGCGGCCGCCTCGATGCTGCGGGCTATTCGCGCGTGGTCGTGGGCACCGTCGACAAGTTCCAAGGCCGAGAAGCAGTCATCTCGATCGTGAGCCTCGCCGCCTCGAGCGCCGACGATGTGCCCCGCGGCCTCGACTTCCTGCTCTCCCGCAACCGCCTCAACGTCTCCATCTCCCGCGCCCAGTGGGCCGCGTACCTCGTCTACTCGCCCGCACTGCTCGACTCGCTGCCGCAGACCGCGGAGGGCGTGGCGACGTTGAGTCGGTTTATCTCGTTGGTTGAGGGTGCCGCGCTCTCCGAAGGCGACGCTCCGGTCGTCTGAGCGGGATCGCTGCTAGGTTGGCGATATGGATGAACCTTCTCTCCGAGACGAGATCAGGGCCTTCGTGGCGGAGCGCGATTGGGGACAGTTTCACGCACCGGAGAACCTGGCCAAGAGCATCTCAATCGAAGCTGGCGAGCTGCTCGAGTGTTTCCAGTGGAACGCACAGGCCGATCCGGAGCGAGTTCAAGAAGAGCTCGCCGACGTCTTGACCTACTGCTTCATGCTCGCTGATCGAATAGGAGTAACTCCCGATCAGATTGTTAGAGACAAACTTGCCGTTTCACGGGAAAAATACCCCGTCGAGAAAGCCCAAGGCGCGAGCACTAAATATGACCGACTTTGAGATTGAGCGGGTCGCGTTCAAGAAGCAAGACATCGGAGTCTGGGCCCAGTTAAGCGCGCGAAATACCAATTGGCCCGTGGTTTATGTCCTAGACGACGCAGCAAAAACTGTGGCAGGCAATAGGTCGCGGCTCAGCGACGTCTATGTGGGCGAGTCGCGCAATGCAGCCGGCAGGATGTTGCAGCACATCGACTCGAGCAGCAAGAGTCACCTTAAGACGGTACGTGTGGTGATCGACAGCACATTCAATAAGTCAGCCTGTCTAGATCTAGAGTCGTACCTGATTCGTCTGCTTGCCGGGGACGGAACCTATCGTGTGTTGAACCGGAACGACGGGATCACCGATTCCGATTATTACGATCGTGAGCGTTATCAGGCATCGTTCCGGGAAGTCTTCGAGAAACTACGGTCCGATGGAGTGTTCACGCGCACAATCCCGGAGATTGAGAACAGCGATCTCTTCAAGTTGTCCCCGTTCAAGTCGCTCAGCCCTGATCAAGCAATCGCCGTTGAAGACATCGTCGAGGGTTTGTTCGAGAACCTCGAGAAGAGCAAACTCAGCACGATTGTGATTCAGGGCGACCCGGGCACGGGGAAGACGGTAATTGCGATCTACCTCATGAAGCTACTCGTCGACATCGCGCAATCCGAACCGGGCAATGACATCGACCAGGATTCGATGTTCTCCGAGTTTTTTGCATCCGGTTACCCTCAAATCCTCGACGGATTGCGGCTCGGAATCGTTGTACCGCAACAGTCGCTGCGAAAGTCCATTCAGAACGTCTTCGCGAAGACACCCGGATTGACTCGGGGCATGGTGATGACTCCGTTCGAGGTCGGAGAGTCCACCGAAGACTTCGACATTTTGATCGTCGACGAAGCGCACCGCCTGAACCAGCGAGCTAACCAGGCCTCGGGCCCCCAGAACGTCAAGTTCAAAAAAATTACTGAAGCGCTCTTTGGGACTGACGATAAAACTAAGACGCAGTTAGATTGGCTGCGCGCCAAAAGCCGCCATCAGATCTTGCTCATCGATGAAGCTCAGAGCGTTCGCCCCGCCGACCTCCCGCTGTCTGTGACACGCGCTTTGGTTCAAGACGCGAAAGCTGTCAGCAATCACTACAGACTCGCATCGCAGATGCGAGTGCGAGCCGAGTCGGACTACGTTGGCTACGTCCGCCGCCTAATAGGTGCCGCATCGATCGAAGCAAAAACTGCTCCACTGATACCTGAAGAATTTGCGGGCTATGACTTCCGCCTGTTCGACAGTGTTGAGCAGATGCACGACGAAATTCGCGAGAAGGATGCCGAGTTCGGTTTGTCCAGGCTTACCGCTGGCTACGCGTGGGAGTGGAAGTCCAAGAAGCAGCCCGCCGCCTACGACATCGAAATCGACGGCTGTCAGCTTCGCTGGAACAGCAAGGCGGTGGACTGGATCGCCTCCCCAAATTCAGTTGACGAAGTCGGCTCGATTCACACCGTTCAGGGATACGACCTCAACTATGCCGGCGTCATCATCGGGAATGACCTGAGATACGACCCCGAAACCGACTCACTGTTCATCGACCGTGACTCCTACTTCGACAAGAAGGGCAAGGAGAACAATCCAACGCTCGATAAGGTCTACACCGACGCCGATCTGCTGCAGCTAATCAGCAATGTTTACGCGGTGCTCCTCACCCGTGGAATTCGTGGCACCTACGTTTATGTCTGCGATCCTGCACTCCGCAACTACCTACAGAAGTTCATCCCGTCCAGCGGCGTAGAAACGGAGTGAATCCTGCAGCCGCAAGGTTGCGGTCTTCCCCACCGACACAGCCACGGAGAACCTATGAGACTTTCTAGCGCACAAACTGACCGCGCCACCGGCGTGATGCTCGCGATGGCGTGCGGCGATGCTCTCGGCGCCGGCTACGAATTCGGGCCCCCCTTCGAGGGCGAGGTCGTCATGCAGGGCGGCGGTGGCTTCGGCTGGGCGCCCGGCGAATGGACCGACGACACCTCCATGGCCGTGCCCATCTTGCGCGCCGCGGCCTCCGGTCGCGACTTGCGCGACGAGGCTGTGCTCGACGAGATCGTCGCGGCCTGGGTCAACTGGGCCAAGACGGCGCCGGATGTCGGGGTGCAGACCAGCGGAGTGCTGCGCGGCATCGAACCTACCGCGAGCGCCGCCCGAGCATCCGCCCGCCGCGTGCATGACGCTCGCGGTCGCAGTGGCGGAAACGGCTCGCTCATGCGCACCGCCCCGGTCGCGCTCGCCTACCTCGGCGACGCCACTGGTCTCGCCGAGGCGGCGCGCGCGATCAGCGACCTCACCCACTTTGACGAGGATGCCGGCGACGCCTGCGTGCTCTGGAGCCTCGCCATCCGTCACGCAATCCTCACTGGCGAGGCGGATGTTCGGGTCGGGCTTTCAGCCCTCGCCCCCGATCGCGCCGCCCGCTGGGCCGAGTTCATCGCTGACGCCGGGACCCGGCAGCCCCGCGACTTCACCAAGAACGGCTGGGTTGTGGAAGCGCTGCAGGCCGCGTGGTCGGCGATCGTCAATGGCGAAAGCCTCGTCGACACCCTCGAGCGTGCCGTGCGGGGTGGCCGCGACGCCGACACCGTGGCCGCGATCGCGGGCGGTCTCGTGGGTGCCCGCTGGGGACTCTCCGCGATTCCCGCCGCCTGGCAGCGCATCGTGCACGGCTGGCCGAACCTCACGAGCCTCGACCTGGTGCGCCTCTCCACCGAGATCGTGCGGGGTGAGCCGGTGCCCGAACGCATCGACTACACCAAGTTAGGCGACGTATCGACGCTGGTGCCACATCCGCACGACGCCGGCGTCTGGCTCGGCGCTGTCGGCGCGCTCGACGCGCTTCCGGCCGAAGTGGATGCCGTGGTGTCACTCTGCCGCATCGGCTCTAAGCAGGTGCCGGCCCGCATCCGCCACCGTGTCGAGGTGCGCCTGATCGACAAGTCAACGCCCTCCGAAAACCCGAACCTGCTCTTCGTGCTCGCCGATGCAGCGGATGCCGTGGCCGCCCTGCGCGCCGAAGGCCACACGGTGCTGCTCCACTGCGTGCAGGCGCAAAGCCGCACCCCCACCGTCGCTGCGCTCTATGCCGCGCGGCACCTCGGGCTGCCGATCGACACCGCGCTGGCTGAGGTGCGTGCGGCCCTGCCGAACGCTCGCCCGAACGGGGCGTTTCGCGCGGCGCTTGCCGACGCTTCGCTGGCTAGTCGCAGCTAAGCAACCATCGAAGTCGCGCGGGCTATGCGTAAATGCATAGCCTCTGAAGTACACTGAGCCTCAATACTCATGACTCGCGAAAGGAGAACCGATGACGCTCGCAGCCGAAACGATCCGTACCGCTCGCATTCGCGCGGGCATCAGCCAGGCCGCTCTCGCGCGCCGCGCCGGCATTGCGCAGTCGACAATCAGTCGCATCGAGCACGAAGAAATTGATCCGACCTGGTCGACAATGCAGAGCCTGCTTGCCGCTACGGGCTGGGAGATCAACCCACAACCAACATCCGCAGCCCAACTGCTGTCGCCAACAACGGTGTCCCGGGCGATGACGGAAAGTCTGCGAAAAAGCGACTCGGAGTCGGCCATCCGAGATCTAGCTGAAGGCGTCGGGCGCCTGATTCGCACCGGCGAGGCCGGTGAGAACCTTCCCCAGTGGGCCATAGCGCAACCGTCGAAGCCGATCGGGATCCCACTCTGGGACACCTTCCTCGCGACCGCGTTTGCGTACGGACTCGAGCGTGCGGGCCAAACCCCACCTCAGTGGATGCTCGCTGTCCCAGCATTGCCCCACGAAACCTCACCCGGCGACGACCCCGGTCCAGAATTTCGGGACTGGCTGCGAGCGCGAACACCTCAAGTGTTCCTTGACAAGAACATCCTCTCGCGGGCTGAAGACTGGGCGATCGCATGAGCGGCGGCTACCGTCAACTCAACGCGAGCGAAATCACGGAATTGCTCGGCGAGCTCCTCGAACGCGCCGCCGCCGAGGGTGTCGAGGTCGACGCCTACGTTATCGGCGGCGCCGCGATGGCAATTCACTTGGGCCGCGACCAGCTCACTCCCGACGTCGATGGCCTCTTCTTCCCGTTCGAGCGCGTCAAACTCATCGGAAGACAGATGGCTGAAGAGCACGGCCTGGATCCCGACTGGGTCAACGAGAATGCCCGCCCTTTCATCACGTTTGACACAACAGATCCGCGACATTTTGTGGAGGTCGAGCTCCGCGGGCACAAGCTCCGGCTTGCTTCGCAGCGTGCCCTTCTTGCCATGAAAATGGCGCGGTATGCGCGCAAGGACTATGCAGACATCACTGCGCTGATCCGCTCATTGGGCATCACATGTGCTGAACAGATTGTCGACCTGACATACGACGTACTCGGCGAAGAGTCATTGTCACTCACCGCTGGTCGGGATGATCTGGTGATACTGGCCGCAGAGGCACTGGCGCGGGTGAAGCGAGCGATGGAACAGCCGCACTGAACTCGTAGTTGCGGGTCGCGTATCCTGCGCGCCATTAGTGCCCCCGGTGATCCTGAATCGTCATCCGCGGCCCAAACGCTGGCTTACGAAACCCGGATGCCGTGATGAGTCGCACAACGCGCTGACGGTGGCCGCGCCAAGGCTCGAGCAGTTCGAGCATCCGCTCATCGTCGACGGGTTCGCCAATCAGCGCCCAGCCGACGACGGCGGCAAGGTGGTAATCGCCGACGCTCGGGCTGTCAGGGTCGGCGTGCGAGCGCTGCGCGGTTTCGGCGGCCGTCCACACACCAACGCCCACGACTGATCGCAGCGCGGCCTCGATGCGCGGCCCGCCACGACCCCAGTCGGCCGTGCGCTCGAGGGATGCCGCCACTTGCGTCGCGCGCATCACGGTCGCCGAGCGCTGCGGCCCGACTCCGGCGCGGTGCCACTCCCACGACGGAATCCGCGCCCACTCCTGCGGCGACGGCACCACCCGCATCCCGGCCGGGGCTGGCCCGGGTGCTGGCGAACCAAACTTGGTGACGAGGATGCGCCACCCCCGCTTCGCCTCGATGCCGGTGACTTTCTGCTCCAGAATCGCCATCACGAGTGCCTCGAAAACGAGTCGAGTGCGAGTCAACCGCAGACCGGGGTTCTGCCGCTGCGCCTCAGCGGCAAACGGAAGCGCTGAAACATCGAAGTCGCTCCAGTCGTCGCCCTCCCCCAGCAACTCGGGAACGCTGTCAATCGCCCACTCGGCTCCGGCGCCCCACGCGGTGCACTCCACATGCGACTGGTGCTGAACGAGAAGCAAAGTGGCGGGGCCCGCAGGCGTGAGCATCGTGCGCCAGGTGCCCGTGGCATCCACCTGCATGGTCGGATCACCGGCACCACGCTTCAACGGCTGCAGGGTGGCGCGCACATCGACCGGGCGCCCGGGCGCGAAACGCAGGCGCACAGGCTCGGCGGCGGCGAGCGCGAAAGTCATACAGGGTAGATTACGCGGCACCCCTGACGTAGAGTTTGTCTCATGATGTGGTTGGTTATTGCGGCGGTGATCGGATTGATCACGGGGGTGCTGTCGTGCGAAGCACGCACTCCGACCTACAAACCGCTTCCCAACGTCGTCATTCTCATGGTGGGCATGGGCGCGGTAATCGTCATCATCGCAACAACAGGAGGCCACGGGATGATGGGCTACGCCTTTCTCGGCGGCCTGATCATTACCCAAGTTGCTTACGCCCCGCGGATCTGGTTGCGGATCTTCCCCGAAGCCGGCTTCAGCTACTGGCAGCTCGTCGCGCAACAATTCACCAATCCCCGCGACCTGCGCAAGGAGTACGCGGCGATGCTCGGCGAGCGCAGCAACGCATGATGTGGATCGTGACGATGGCGCTGAGCGGCGCTGGCCTAGGCCTTTACCAAGCACTCGCAACCGTTCCGCGGATTCGAGCGCTTCCGACGATTGGCGGCGCAGTAGTGCTCGTCTTTCTCGTAGTGTGGCCCAGCTTTCAGCTCAGCCCAGATGTTACGCCGTGGTGGCTCAGCACCGTGGCTTCGTTCACATTCCTCCTGACCTTTATCGCCGCTAGCAGCCTGTACTCCGCTTCGTTGTGGTTAGAACGATTTCCTGAAGCAGAACTCACGTATAGAGAGATGCTTTCCCGAGAACTCGTAAACCCCAAATACCTGCGTCAGCAGTACGCGGCGATGCTTGTGGATCGCGAAAAACAGCGTGCGTTCTGGAACAGCGACTCCGGCACCACCTCCGACGCCGTGGACTAGCGAGCCACCCCCAGCCAACAGCCGTAAACTTGCCCTGTGGCTGTTCCTAAGATCCTTCTCTTCTACGTGTTCACGCCGCTGGCCGATCCGGAGGCTGTGCGGTTGTGGCAGCGCGACCTCTGCGAGTTCCTCGGGCTCGGCGGTCGCATCATCCTCTCCAAAGACGGCATGAATGGCACCGTCGGCGGCGAGCTCAAAGACATTAAGCGGTATGTGCGCAAAACGCGCGAGTATCCGGCGTTCAAGCACATCGACTTCAAGTGGAGCGAAGGCCAGGGCAACGACTTCCCGAAGCTCAGCGTGAAGGTGCGCGACGAGATCGTCAGCTTCGGCGCTCCCGGTGAGCTTCAGGTTGACGAAAACGGTGTGGTCGGCGGCGGCACAAAGCTGAGCCCCGAAGAGCTGCATGAACTCGTGGCCCGCAAAGACGTGACCTTCTTTGACGGCCGCAACCCCATCGAGGCTGCGATCGGCAAGTTCACCGATGCGATTGTTCCGGATGTCGACACCACTCGTGACTTCGTCGCCGAACTCGACAGCGGCAAGTACGACCACCTCAAGAACATTCCCGTCGTCACCTACTGCACGGGCGGCATCCGCTGCGAAGTGCTCTCCTCTCTTATGCGCAGCCGCGGATTCGGCGAGGTCTACCAACTCGACGGCGGCATCGTTCGCTACGGCGAAAAGTACGGCGACTCCGGCCTGTGGAACGGTTCGCTCTACGTCTTCGACAAGCGCATGGCCATCGACTTCACGGCAGACACGAAAGCGATCGGCGAGTGCTACCAGTGCGGCGCGGCAACCAAGCGCATCGAGAACTGCCACAACCCGGCCTGCCGCGAACAGTTCGTCGTGTGCGATGAGCACGCAGCCACCACGGCCTGCTCCGCGCATCCGATCGCTACCCTCTCGGCTATTAAATAACGGCCGAAGTTAACATTTTCTGGTTTTCATGGCTTTCGGGCCTAAAGCTATGCACCATGATGGATTCATGAAGATCGGAATCCTGACCAGCGGTGGCGACTGCCCCGGGCTGAACGCAGTTATTCGCGGCATCGTGCTCAAAGGCACCCAGGTTTACAACAAAGAGTTTGTCGGCTTCCGTGATGGTTGGCGTGGAGTCGTTGAAGGCGACGCCATGCCCCTCGAGCGCAAAGACATCCAGGGCATCTCCAAGCAGGGTGGCACCATTCTGGGCACCTCGCGCACCAACCCCTTCGAGGGAACCGACGGCGCAGACACCGTGCGCGAAAACATGGAACGCCTAGGCGTCGACTCCCTCATCGCCATCGGTGGCGAGGGAACCCTTGCTGCTGCCAAGCGGCTGACGGATGCCGGTATCAAGATCGTCGGAGTCCCCAAGACGGTAGACAACGACCTTTCGGCCACCGACTACACGTTCGGCTTCGACACCGCCACGCAGATCGCCACCGACGCCATGGACCGCCTGCGTACCACCGGCGACTCGCACGGCCGCTGCATGGTCGCCGAAGTCATGGGCCGCCACGTGGGCTGGATTGCCCTCCACTCGGGCATGGCTGCTGGCGCCCACGCCATCCTCATCCCCGAGCAGAAGACGTCAATGGCGCAGATCGTGGAGTGGGTAAATTCTGCTCGCGACCGCGGCCGTGCGCCCCTCGTTGTTGTTGCCGAAGGCTTCACCCTCGACACCATGGATGACGCCCACTCCGAGCGCGGCCTCGATGCTTTCGGCCGCCCCCGCCTCGGCGGAATTGGCGACATGCTTGCCCCCGAGATTGAGGCCCTCACCGGTCTCGAAACTCGCTCGACCACGCTCGGTCACATCCAGCGCGGGGGAACGCCAAGCGCCTACGACCGCGTACTCGCCACTCGCTACGGCCTCGCCGCCGTCGACGCCGTCATTCACGGTCGCTGGGGTCGCATGGTGTCGCTGCAGGGAACCGAGATCACCAACGTTGCTTTCGAGGATGCTCTCGGTAAGCTCAACACGGTGCCGCAGTCACGCTACGACGAAGCCGCTATTCTCTTCGGCTAGCCGCAGCATCCCGCACCACCTGTAACCCACTGACCGCAGCGCTGCAGCAGAGAGAAACTATGGCCGAGGCACCGGATGAACGCGGCGAGCAGCTCGAACCGCCCAAGCTAAGCGAACGCGTCGAACACCTCGCTCCGCCAGCGTCGCCGCAGCCGCAGCCGCAGCCGCAGCCGCCAACTTTTGGCGAGCGCATCGAGCACTACGCACCGCCCGCGTACGGTCAACCGTTCGCACCGGTCCCGCCGCCAACCTTCACACCAGCACCTGCCAAGAGGAGCCATGCCAAGCTGTTCCTCGGGGCAGGAGCGTTGTTGGCAGTGATCTTGGTTGGCGCGCTCGTGCACGCTACCGCCAGCACTTCCTACGACGTCGCGCTCGAGGACTTTCAGGTGGCCACCCAGATCTCGGCCGAAGCCCACGATGTGCTGCGGATCACCGCGGCTACCGCCACAGACGCTGGGCTGAACGCCGACTCGATCGCTGCTGCGTCCACCCCTGAACTTGTGGATCCTGTTGCGCTCACCGAGTTCACGAGTGCCGCAGACGAGCTCGCCGAGTTGGTCGTTGTCGCAGACAAGATCGACAGTGATCGTTCTACTTTCGAGGTTGCGCGCAAGCCGACATTCGCTTGGGATGTGTGGCGAGAAGCCTCCGATCTGCGAGCACACATCCTCACGCATACCTCCGAAACCGCCGACGCCGATGCTGCGCAGACACTCGTGCAGCAGTCCCAGGGCGTGCTCACCGAGAAAGCTGTCGTGCTGTTCAAGTCGGCTGTCGCGGCCGGACCCGCCTTCGAGGCCGCGCACCTTTCTGCTCGCAATGACCAAGTGATTGCGTTCCGGGTCGCTCGTGAAGATCTGGACGTTTTCGCGAACGGCGTTGATTCCGCGTCGGTCGACAAGATGGAGATCCTGGCCGCTGCAGCAATTGCCGTCACCGTGTCAGAGCAGGCAGAGCTCGCCGAAAAAGCCGGGCCTCTTGAGGCTCAGCGATTCGCCGCCGAAGCTTTCGCACGATCTCTCGCCGGAGGAGTGCTCCTCGAGTTCGATTGGTCGCCCATCGTGAACGGCTACGGGCAAGGCGACTCTCTCGGTGGGCTCACCACGTGGTGGTCGCAAGGCGACAATAGGGCCGTGATCGAACTTTCGGATTCAACTGCGCGCCTCTGGCCGTCGGATCGATCCCAAGCACTCGTGGCTCACGAGGTGGGGCACGCCATCAGCAGCAAATGCCCCACGATGCTCGATATCTCTAGCCAAGATTCCATCGAGCAGTTTGCCACGGCGTGGGCACTCAGCCACGGCCATACCGCGGGCGGCAACGGAGTATCGATTTACGGTTATCCACCGCAGTCGGTCATCGACCTTGCCGCAACCTGCCGCTAAACCTCCGCGATGGGCACGACTCACCCGGCGACGGCGACAACTCAGCCTCGCACCCTAGGCTTGCCCCATGTGGCGTGGAATTGAAGTAACCAAGAACGAGACTGACCCCAAAGCTCCGGCACACGTCGAGCTTTCTGAGCAACTGGATGACAGCATCCTGATGCCGGGAGATGTCACCATCGATGTCGAGTTCTCAAGCCTGAACTACAAAGATGGCATCGCACTCACAGGCAGGCCGGGCATCGTTCGCGAGCCGCACCTGATCGCTGGGATCGACCTTGTCGGGGTCGTAGCGGCATCCGATGATTCACGTTTTAGTGCCGGTCAGCGGGTTCTGGTGAATGGGTGCGGCCTTAGTGAAACCCACCATGGTGGTTTCGCCGAGCGTGCGAGAGTTCCCGGCGACTGGGTCGTGCCAGTGCCCGCCGGAATCACCAACAAGCAGGCCGCCGCCATTGGCACGGCAGGCTTCACGGCAATGCTTTCCGTGCTCGCGCTCGAACGCGGTGGCGTCACGGGCGACGTTCTCGTCACCGGTGCGGCGGGTGGTGTTGGATCGATCGCGATCGCACTGCTCAGTCGGCTCGGTTTCACGGTCTCCGCCTCCACGGGGCGCGAAAGCGAACACGATTACCTGCGCGAGCTCGGTGCGACAACGATTATCGATCGCGCTGAATTGAGCGCAGAACCTCGCGCCCTCATGAAGCAGCGGTGGAACGGGGCCATCGATGCCGTCGGCGGCACCACCCTCGCGTCAGCAATTGCCTCAACCCAGTACGGCGGAACCGTCACCGCCTGCGGCAACGCCCAATCCAGTGATCTCCACACCAGTGTGATGCCGTTCATCTTGCGCGGCGTGAGCCTAGTGGGCATCAACTCTGTCTTCACGCCCCGAGAACGGCGAGTGGAGGCGTGGGATCGTCTCGAACGCGATCTCGACCTCAGCATCCTGGAGGGCACAACCTCCATGATCGGGCTCAGCGAGACCATCGCTGCCGGCGAAGACATCATCGCCGGCAGAACTCGTGGTCGCACCGTGGTTGACGTGCACGCCTAACCACCGCCAACGCTGTGCCAGACTTTCGAGTATGAACAGTCTCTTTGCCGTCCTCGGATCGGCGTTCGTTTTTCTCGCCGCCCTCATCCACATCATGATCTTCTTCATGGAGAGTGTTCTCTGGAACAAAGCCCGCGTGCAGAAAACTTTTGGCGTGAGAACTGCTGAAGAAGCGGCGATCGTCAAGCCGTGGGCCTACAACCAGGGTTTCTACAACGCTTTTCTCGCTCTCGGCGCTGGCACCGGACTCGTCATGATGGGGTCACTTAACCTGTGGCCGGCGGGCGTCGCCTTGGCAATGTTCGCGGCACTCAGCATGCTCCTCGCCGCCATCGTTCTTATTACCTCGCAGCCGAAGATGGCACGCGCTGCCATTATTCAGGGAGCTCCCCCGCTGCTGGGCATCATCTTCTTGGTACTTGCCCTCAACGTGGGCTAGATCGCAGAACAGCACACCCCGGGTTACAGGTCCTGCCCCGGGAGTGCCAGACAGCTATCCCCGCCCGAAGGTCAAGAGCGTAAGGCAGGTAGGCCCGGGCGGGTAAGACGAGTGCTAGCGGCTGAGGTACTCGCCGAGCGTTTCGACAAGCGAGACGCTTGAGCGATCTTCGGCAATGACGTGCACGGTGAGCCCGGCAGCGCGTGCATCGAATGCAGTGCGTGGACCGATGCAGGCAACGATCGTGGTTTCGGGAAGAGGTGCGAGTTGCTCGGCTACTTGCCGCGCGACCGATCCTGAGCTCACAAGAACAGCGCCGATACGACCGGATGCAACGTCGTCGCGCACTCCGTCGGCCACCGGCATTCCGATGGTTGTGTAAGCAGAAACGCTAACAACCTCGATACCGAGCTCCCCAAGACCATCGGGCAGTGTGGTGTCGGCAAGATTGGATTGCGGCGTCAGCACGCGAAGCCCGGGCGTGCGATCGGGCCATTCTTTGACCAGACCGCGGCCGGAGTTGTCGAACTCGGGCACAAAATCAACGCGATGACCCGCGAGAGTGAGGGCAGCGGCCGTAGTCTCGCCGACGGCGGCAATCTTGGTATTTTCGGGGATGATGACCCCGCTTGCCGTGAGCACGTCGACCGTTGTCGCACTCGTCACAGCAAGCCAATCGAATTGGCCATCATTGAGTTCATGGAACGCGTTAGCGAGTGCCGGAACGTTTTCCGAGGGTGCGAAATTGATAAGTGGTGCGATTACCGGCACTGCGGAATAACTTCTCAAAAGTGCTGCGACGCCGTCGCCCCAATTGCCTCCGCGTGGTACCAGCACGCGCAAACCATCGAGTGCTTTTCTAACCATGTTCCTATACTCCCCCTGTTGGGGAGTCAGACGCTAATCGAGCTAGTCGTCGTCGCTAAGAATTGCCCACGCAACGACGGCAACAACCGACACTGCTGCTGCCGCTGCACCAATAATCCAGGGCAGCGGGTTGCTCTCATAGGAGCTGCGCACCCGGGTCGCTACTTCGTCGACGCGCTTGCCGACGTTGAACCTATCTTCGATCGCGTCGAGGGTGCGCTCAAGTTCTGCGCGAGCCTGCTCGATCTTGTCTTCGTTGTTGTCAGACATTATGACCTCCGCTTTCGGGTGCCTTTGATGGCACGAACATCACTCTTAATACTTTCGATCGTTTCGGTGGGAGCCGGTGGTGTTCCCTTTTTGACCAGACTCACGCCGATCAGCACAAGGATGGCCGTGATTACCAGCAGGATGCCGGCCACAATTAGGGCGGCGGCCCACGCAGGCACAACCTCAGCGAAGCCAAGCACGGCGGCAGCGATGAGCACCATGAGGGCAAAGAGCGCGAAGAACGCTGCTCCCACAAAAAGGCCTACGCCGATTCCGGCATGCTTGAGCTTCGCCACCATCTCGCTCTTGAGCGATTCGATTTCTCCGCGAACGAGCTCGCCAAGAAGGCGAGGCACGTCGGCGATGAGTGCAGCTAGCGAACGTTTCGGTTCGCGTTGGGGGTCTGTCTTCGGTGATTCACCGTACATGGCAGCCCTACTTTGCGTTGGTGGACTTCGTCGAGGATGCCGTTGACGAAGACTTCTTGGCGGCAGGCTTCTTTTTGGCGGCAGTAGTCGTGGTCGCCGAATCGCTCGACGATGACTTGTTGCCCTTGCTGCTGGCTACCTGCTTGACGACCTTCTTGGCGCCGTCGGCGAGGAATTCCGCGACATCCGGAGCCTTGTCTTTCACAAAATCTTCAGCGTTGTGACGCTGTTCCGCAATGCGGGGATCGTTCCACAGCTTGCCTGCTGTGGCTTTGATCTTCTCGTACTTTTCGCGGCCAGCGCGGGTTCCGAGCACGTAGCCGATGCCGAGTCCTACTACTAGGAGGATCTTGCCCTTCATGGTGAACTCCATTTCGTTGCCGGTTGGTTCTTCCAACATACTCGCGTTAGCTGCAGCCCGTGGTCAGGGTTTTCTGGTAACGCAGATAGCCATTCTGGAGCATATTCTCAGATTGGCATAGGGCAGCCCAGCGAACTCACACAGAGTTTTCAGTTGGGTGGCTCTTCGCTGACCTACTGCGGGGCGGATGCCGCGGCGGCAGCCTTCGCGGCGGCCGGCAGTGCTTCGACAATCTTCGAGACCACGCCATCGTCGTGGGCTGCCGAAACGAACCACGCCTCAAACACACTCGGAGGCAGCGAAACCCCCGACTCCAACATGGAGTGGAAGAAGGGCGCGTAGCGGTAGCCCTGCTGGGCCTTCACGTCGGCAAAGTTCATGGGTTCGGTCGGGGTGAACGCGAACGAGAACAGGTTGCCCGCGTGCTGCACAACGTGCTCAACACCCTCAGCGGAGAGCGCGGCCGACGTCTCTGTCGAGAGCGTTTCGGCAACCTGGTTGAGCCGCGAATACACGGCGTCGGCGGCGAGCCGAAGCGTCGCGAGGCCCGCCGCGACGGCGACCGGGTTTCCGCTCAGGGTGCCTGCTTGGTAGACCGGGCCGAGGGGCGCCAGCAACTCCATGATGCGAGCCGAACCACCCAAAGCGGCCAACGGCATCCCGCCACCGATGACCTTGCCGAAGGTGAAGAGGTCGGGAACCCAGCGTGCGTCGGGAGTCTCGGGGGTGGCGGCCGCGGCGGCACGCGCATCCAAGCCCCAGTAGCCAGCGGGATCAACGCGGAAGCCCGTGAGAACTTCGTCGCTGATCGCGAGGGCGCCGTGTTCGTGGGCGATGCGCACGATGGCTTCGTTGAAGCCGGGCTGCGGGGCGAGAACACCCATGTTCGCGGCGGCGGCCTCGAAAATGACACCGGCGATGTCGTGACCGTGCTCCGCGAAGACCTGCTCGAGGGCGGCAACGTTGTTGTACTCGATCACGAGAGTCTGCGCGGCAGTCTCGGCGGTGACGCCAGCGGAACCGGGCATCGACAGCGTGGCGAGACCAGAGCCAGCTTCAGCCAACAGCCCGTCGGAGTGGCCGTGGTAGTGACCGGCGAACTTCACGAGCAGGCGGCGACCGGTGGCACCGCGAGCAAGGCGGATGGCCGTCATGGTGGCTTCGGTTCCAGTGGAGACGAGGCGCAAGCGTTCGATCGGGCTGACTCCCCCGACGCTAATGCGCGCACGCACGAGTTCGGCGAGCTCGGTCTCGGCGGGAGTGGACGCTCCAAAGCCGAGGCCGCGCGACGCAGCCTGCTGTACGGCGTCGATCACTTCGGGATGAGCGTGGCCGAGGATGGCGGGGCCCCAGGAGTTGACGAGGTCGATGTACGACCGGCCCTCGACATCCGTCACGTACGAGCCGGAGGCCTTCACGTAAAAGCGGGGCGTTCCGCCGACGGAACCGAAGGCGCGCACGGGCGAGTTGACACCGCCCGGCAGCACGCCGCGAGCGCGGTCGAACGACTCTTGGTTGGTAGCGGGGGCGGTGGTCGGGGTGCTGTTGCTCATCGGCGTAGCCATTCTGCAAGTTCGGTTGCGTAGTAGGTGAGCACCGCTTCGGCACCGGCCCTCTGGATGCTGAGTACTGATTCTTCGATCGCCCGGCGGCGGTCGATCCAGCCGTGGGCTGCGGCGGCCTCGATCATCGCGTATTCGCCGGAGACTTGGTACGCCCACACGGGCACGCTACTGATGGCACTGGCGTCGGCCAGCACGTCGAGGAAGCTCATGGCGGGCTTGACCATCACCACGTCTGCACCTTCGTCGATGTCGAGTTCGACTTCACGGATGCCTTCGCGGCGGTTGGCGGGATTCTGTTGGTAGGCACGGCGGTCGCCCTCGAGCGAGGACTGCACTGCTTCGCGGAACGGGCCGTAGAACGCCGACGCGTACTTGGCGGCGTAACCGAGCAAGGGGGTGTCAGCGTGGCCGGCGGTGTCGAGGGCGTCGCGCACGGCGGCAACCTGGCCGTCCATCATGCCGCTGAGGCCGAGCAGTTGCGAGCCAGCCTCGGCCTGGGCGACGCCCATCTCGCGGTAGCGCTCGAGCGAGGCGTCGTTGTCGACGACAAGTTCGATCATGCCGGTCACGGGATGCGTGCGCTCGCGCAGCACCCCACAATGTCCGTGGTCGGTGAATTCGTCGAGGCAGAGATCGGTTTGCACCACGAGGGCGTCACCGGCCTCGGCGACAGCGGCGCGCGTAGCGACGTTGAGGATTCCGTTGGGGTCGATCGCTCCCGAGCCTTCGGCATCCTTGTTCTCCGGAACGCCGAACAGCATGACACCACCGATGCCCAGCTCGGCGGCTCTGGCGATCGCCCGACGCATCGAGTCGAGCGAATGCTGCTGCACGCCCGGCATCGAACTAATCGGCACCGGTTCGCTCAGGCCTTCGCGCACGAACATGGGCAAAATCAGCTGGTTGGGGTGAGTGCGGTTTTCGGCGACGAGGCGACGCATCGCCGGGCTTGACCGCAAACGGCGGGGGCGGATGATCACGCCTGAGCCCCCGTGAGTTGCCCAGCGCCCTTCGACAACAGCTCGTCGGCGACCCGCTGTGCAGCCTCGCGCGCCGGATCTTCAAGGTCGTTGACGTAGAGCGCGTGAGAGCTGGTGAGGAACCGCGAACCGTCGAGGGCATAGACCCGGGCATCCAAGAAGAGGAGACCGTCGTCGATGACGGCGTGCGCTCCGAGAGGAGCCGAGCATCCGGCATCAAGGAAGGCGAGAACGTGGCGCTCGGCATCCGTCTTGGTGCGGGTGGGTTTGTGGTCGAGCATCGAGGCGAGCTTCTCTTCGCCGGTGCGAGTTTCAATCGCTAGGGCACCCTGACCCGGTGCGGTCGGCCAGCCTGCGATTCCGAGATATTCGGTGATGGCAGCGGCACGGCCAGCACGCGCCAGGCCCGCAGCAGCAAGAACGACGGCATCGAGGTGTCCGTCGGCGACTTTGTCGAGTCGCGAGTCGATATTGCCGCGCAGATCGACAACCTCAAGATCGGGGTAGAGCGACCGTAGCTGAGCTTGACGACGCGGCGAACCGGTGCCGACGCGCGAACCAGCAGGAAGAGTCGCGAGAGTGAGCTCATCGCGGGCACACAGCACGTCGCGCTCGTCGGCACGCTTGGGCACGGCCGCGATCGTGAGACCGGGTACCGCGCCCGTCGGGAGATCTTTCAGCGAGTGAACGACAACATCGCATTCACCAGCAAGCAGGGCGTCACGAAGAGCGTTCGCGAAAACCCCCTGACCGCCAATGGTGGAGAGCGACTCGGTTGAGCGGTCCCCCTGAGTCGAAATCGGAATGATCTCCGTCTCGACGCCGGTTTTACTTTCGAGCGCGCGAGCCACCGTGGTGGTTTGCGCCATCGCGAGCGTGCTGCCGCGCGTGCCGATACGAATTACGGTCATGGTGTTACCCCCGCGGCTGCCGGCTTAAAGCCCAACCGCACATTTTCACAACACCCGGGACGACACACGTCATACCAGGGGCCGAGTTTGGTTAGTGCGGGGCGGTCTGCCACCGGCACTCCGTCGCGGCGCTCCAACACAAGGTCAACGAGACCTGTGACGAACGCCGGATGTACGCCAGGCGTAGGAACGCGAACGGCAACCATGTTGTGGCCTCCCGCAGTTTCCAGCGCCTCGGTGTCAAGATCCCACTTCACTTCCATGTGGTCAGAAATGAATCCGACCGGCACGATGACCACTGCTTCGATACCGTCAGCGGCGAGCGCATCAATCGCATCGTTGATGTCTGGCTCGAGCCACGGCATCGAGGGCGGGCCACTGCGCGACTGGTAAACGAGGCTGTGGGCGGGTTGCGGTGCGTCGGGCGCATCGACGGCCTGCGCGGCCATCACCACTTCTGCCACGGCGAGGTGCTGCGCCGCGTAGGCGCCACCCTCACCAAAACCGCGCGATTCTGGGCCACTCTTGGCCGCATCCGTCGACGGAATCGAGTGGGTCGTGAAGAGCACGTGCGTTTTCTCGGGCGCAATGCCCTTGGCCGCGATCTGAGCGAGACCGTCACGAACGCCGTCGATAAACGGCTGCACGAAGCCGGGGTGGTCGAAGAACTGACGCACTTTGTCGATCTGAATCGTGCCGAGCAGGCCCGTTTCTTCGAGCGCAATTGCGTAATCTTCGCGGTACTGGCGGCAGCTCGAATACGAACTGTACGCGCTCGTGCCCACGGCGATCAGTTTCGTATAGCCGCGCTCGTTAGCTTCGTTCAGAGCATCGCGCAGGTAGGGATTCCAGTTGCGGTTTCCCCACAGCACGGGCAGGTCGATGCCGCGGCGGGCAAGCTCAGCTTCGAGGGCTGCCTTCAGCTCGCGGTTCTGGTCGTTGATCGGACTAATGCCGCCGAACGCCCGATAGTGGTGCGCAACCTCTTCGAGGCGTTCTTCGGGGATACCGCGACCACGCGTGACATTCCGCAGGAACGGGATGACATCGTCTTGGCCCTCCGGTCCGCCAAAACTGGCGAGCAGAATGGCGTCGTAGGCCACAGCCTCTTCGACATGTTCGGGGCCGGATGCCGCGGCATCCGTTGCTGCAAGAATGCGGGTCATGCCAGCACCTCAGCAATCTCCTCAAGCGAAATACGACGGCCCGTGTAGAAAGGAACCTCTTCGCGCACGTGCAGGCGGGCATCCGTCTGGCGCAGGTGACGCATGAGGTCAACCAGGTCAACGAGTTCGGGAGCTTCGAGCGCGAGCATCCACTCGTAGTCTCCGAGCGCGAAACTGGCGACAGTGTTGGCAAGAACCTGGGGCATCTCGGAGCCCTTCATGCCGTGGTCGCGCAACATCTTGCTGCGTTCAGCGTCGGGCAACAGGTACCACTCGTAGCTGCGCACAAACGGGTAGACGGTGAGCCACGCTTCGGGCTCCTTGCCACGCATGAACGCCGGCATGTGGCTCTTGGAGAACTCCGCATCGCGGTGAACACCCATCGCGTTCCACGTGGGCAAAAGGGTCGCGAGCGGTTCGCTGCGACGAAGTTCACGAAGGGCCCACTGAATGTCTTCGGGGTTGCTGCCGTGCAGCCAGATCATGATGTCGGCATCGGCCCGCATGCCCGAGACATCATAGAAACCACGGATGGTGACACCGCGGGACTCAACAGCGGCAACCGCGGGTGAAAGATCGCCAGCGGTTGCAGGACGGTGCGGGTCGCGACGGAGAACCGCCCACAATGTGTAACCCAAAACTTCGGTGGCGTTGTCGACGTCAGTCATGTTTTCCATTCTCTCCCCTGCCTTCTGGGCACGCGGGGAAACTACCTGTGAGTTAGGTGAACCTAACTATTCTAGCTTCGTGGGCGCTGGGGATTCGGTGGATGCCGGGGCGGCATTGTCGGCGTCAGCAGCCGAGACAGCGTCGGCGGCGGTCGCGGCAAGCACCAGCATTCGATCGACCATCGCGTTGGCGTGCGTGATGATGCCGGCCAGCCCGGTGCCGCCGACGGTCTCGCCAACAACGACCACGCCATCCGTGCGTTCTGCTGGTGCGAGCGCTGCGGGGCGAATCCACTGTTGGCGGGCAAAGTCCACGACTGATTCTGGCGCGAGCGTTACGCCCAGCAAAACTTCAGCATCGTGGCGAGCAACCTCGGCCAGGTCGTCGGGTTCGTCGTTGTACGACAGGCGCACAATGTGACGACCCTCAGCTTGTTCTTTCAGCCACTGCCATTTTGCCGTGGCATGCGTCAGCGCGCGAGCGGAAACCTTGGTGCAGCCGGGGGCGACGAGCACCCCTGAACCGCGAGGTTCGGCGTCCAATTCTGGCGCGTCAAGCACGAGAGTGGCGAGCGTCACGGTTCGACCACGAACCGGCGCGAGGATGCCGGGGGCGGCCACGATCACGGTGCCGTCGAGGTCGGCGAGCGCCTCAGCACCCCCAATGCGGCGCTCGAATTCGACAATGACGCCATAGGTCGTGAGGTCAGCCGCTAGTTCGGTAACGAGGCGATTGACGCCGCCCCGGATGCCCTGAACCGCAGTTCCGGCGGGCATCGCGTGGCGCATCGAGCGCACCGCTGCCGCCAGCGAACCATGCAGCGCGAGACGCTCGGTAAGGGTTGCGACCCGGTCGAGCGGGAGGTCGTTGGGGTGCAGCGAGTACACGCCGTGCACGACGGGCGCAACAAGTTTCTCGACGACAGCCTTGCCCATGCGGCGACGCACGAGTGCACCCAGCGAAACATCGGTGCGTTTGCCGAACCACGGAATCAGCGAATCGAGTTGAGCCCGAAGGGCACCGCCCAGGCCAAGAACCGCAATCGTCTGCGCATCGAGCGGCGTTGCCGGTATGCCCAAAATTCCTGTGCTGGGCAGCGGAAGGGCCGCGCCATCCACGGGCTGCAGCCAGGCGCCCTCGTCGCCGGGCGAAACAATTTCGGCGCCGAGGCCGAGTTCGCGAGCGAGATCGGCAACAGTATTGCCGCGGGTGGCGAAACTTTCGGCTCCGGCATCCAAATTGATGCCGCCGACGCGGTGGGATGCCACGGTGCCGCCCAGATGATCGCTTGCCTCGATGAGGCGCACTGTTCGGCCAGCCATCGCGAGCCTGCGCGCCGTGACAAGTCCGGCGATGCCGCCACCGACAACGGTGAATTCTGTCGTGCTCACAGCATTAGCCTTCCTGGTGAACGAGCTCCACAATTTTGGTGAGCACATCCGGGTCGGTCTCTGGGCCGACGCCGTGACCGAGGTTCACGACGTGGGCTGGGGCTACGCGGCCACGGTTCAGGACATCGCGCACGTGTGCTTCGAGAACGTGCCAGGGAGCACCGAGCAGAGCAGGATCAATGTTGCCTTGCAGCGGAATGCCACCGCCGAGGCGACGGTCAGCCTCATCGAGCGGGATGCGCCAGTCAACGCCCATCACGTCGGCGCCGATGCCGTGCATGGCCTGAAGCACTTCGCCACTGCCGACACCGAAGTGAACCTTCGGAACGTCATAACCGCGCAAGTGCGAAAGAACACGCTTGGAGTGCGGAGCAACCCGGCGAACGTACTGCTGCTCCGAGAGCGAACCGACCCAGGAGTCAAAGAGTTGAACGGCAGACGCACCAGCCTCGACCTGAGCGATCAAGAATTCGCCGGCAACATCGGCGCACCAGTTGAGCAGGTTTGCCCAGGTCTGGGGATCCGAATACATGAGTGTGCGGGCACGCTGCTGGTCTTTGCTCGGGCCACCCTCGACCATGTACGACGCGAGAGTGAATGGTGCTCCCGCGAAACCGATCAGCGGGGTGGTTCCCAACTGAGCAACGGTTTGCGCGACAGCCTCGCGGATCGGCGCAAACGCAGCCGGGTCGATGGGGGTCAGCTTGGCGACATCCGCTGCCGTACGAATCGGGTTCGCAAACACCGGGCCACGACCGGGAACGATTTCGACCTCAACACCGGCAAGCTTGGCGGGAATAACAATGTCGCTAAAGAAAATGGCGGCGTCGACGTTGTGGCGACGCACGGGCTGCATCGTGATTTCGCTCGCGAGGTCGGGTGTGAGGCACGCCTCCAACATTTCGTTGCCTTCGCGCAGCTTGCGGTACTCCGGAAGGGAGCGGCCGGCCTGGCGCATAAACCAGACGGGAGTGGTTTCGGGGCGATCACCGCGATAGGCCCGGATGATAGGCGAGTTAGCTGTACGGCCGTCGAGAAGAGGATGGTCAGAATTCAAGGTCACAGGGTTAACATTAGGTTGTGCTCCTGTGTCTTAGCTCGAATCATCGCAACGCGAGCTTAGACGTACTCGAAAGTCTGTCTGAGGTCGCCCCCGCCGCCACTCTCGACCTTGTTTCGACCAACGATTTCGTTGCCGGCGCCGTTCTGGTCGCCACCTGCAATCGTTTCGAGGCGTACCTCGACGTTGAAGAGCCGCTCACTGCGGGTTCGGCCATCACAGTCTGTTCCCTGCTCGAATCGCTGAGCGAACGCACCGGCCTGAGTGTTGACACTTTGCGCGCCTCCATTGCCGTTCATGAGGGGGCGGATGCCGCAGCTCATCTCTTCGCGGTGACCTCGGGTCTTGAATCCGTCGTTGTGGGTGAAGCCGAAATCTCGGGGCAGGTCAGCCGCGCTCTCGATAAGGCACGAGCAGACGGCACAACCACCCGCGACTTGGAGCGCCTCTTTCAGCGCGCAACTCACACGAGCCGCGGCATCAAGAACAACACCGCAATCGGCGGATCAGGCAAGTCGCTCGTGCGGCTCTCCCTTGAGCTTGCGTCGAGCCGCATCGCCGACTGGTCGACCACCCGCGTTCTTGTCGTGGGCACCGGCCGTTACGCCGTCACTACCGTCAACGCTCTGCGCGACAAGGGTGCTCTCGACCTACGCGTCTTCTCCCCGTCGGGCCGCGACGCCGCTTTCGCTCTCAAGCACGGTCTCACCCAGAGCGAAGACTTCGATGTCGACGTCATCGTCACGTGTACCGTAAGCGCGCTCCTCGGCCCCGAACGTTTCTCGGCGACCAGCAAGTGCCTCGTGCTCGACCTCGGGCTGCCCCGCAACGTTGACCCCGCGGTTGGCCAACTCGACGGCATCGATCTGCTCGACCTCGAGACCATCAGCCTGCACGCTCCCCTCGAAGAACTTAACGCGCATGCGGATGCTCGCGACCTAGTTCGCACGGCCGCCCACGAGTTTGCTGCCGAAAGCCAGGCCGAGCCCGCCATCGTTGCCCTCCGCAAGCACCACTTCGCTCTGCTGGATGCCGAAATCGCTCGCGCCAAGGCCCGCGGAGCCGGCGAAGAAACAATTTCCGCGCTGCGTCATCTCGGCGGCGTCTTGCTGCATGGGCCATCAGTGCGAGCCCGCGAGTTTGCGGCTGACGGTCGCGTCGCAGAATTTGATGCGGCCCTCACCGCGCTCTACAACATCCCCGTCGAACGTTCATCTCGGGCCACCGACGCGAGCGCCCGCCCGCACACCGCCTAGCACCGCAGAGCCACCCGCACTACAGAACTATCCGCAACGCAACATCGCCCACAAAGAAGAGGGTCACAGATGAAACCGTTTGAGTTCAGCGCCCCTATTGTGACGGAGCGCCTTGTGCTTCGCCGTCTCACTCTCAGCGATAACGACGTCGACGATCTTCATGCCCAACAGTCGAATGCCGCGCTGACGGCCTACATGCTCTATGAGCCTCGCGATCGCGCAGCGGTGATGGAGAAGATCGCTGAATGGACAGCAGAGGAAGTGCTCGCAGAGAGTGGCGACTACCTCCAGTTGGCCATCGAGTTGGCGGATGCTGTTCCTCCGTTAGCCGAAAATACCGATCGTCGCCCTGTCGTCATCGGCACCCTCTATTTCAAGCTCGAGAGTGCTGATGATTCTCATGCGGAGATTGGCTGGGCTCTCCACCCCAACTTTCAGCGCAAAGGCTACGCCCGCGAGGCGGCATCCGCGATGCTTGACCTTGCTTTTGACGAGCTGAAGCTGCACCGAGTATTCGCTAACCTTGATCCTCGCAACGATGACTCGGTGCGCCTATGCCTCGCCCTCGGGATGCGCCACGAAGCACATCATGTCGAAGATATGTGGTTCAAGGGTGCTTGGGCCGACACCGGAATCTACGCGATTCTTGATCGCGAGTGGGCAGAACACCGCACCAAATAGGGCGCTTTACCGCGAAATTGCGAGCAATAATTATACCCACTTACGGGGACAGACAGAACGTTCTGGTGCAGTATTCCGCGGATTTCTGTGACCTGTCCCCCGAGTGGGGACTCGTGAATTTTTACCGATCCCCGGAGTCTATTAATACCGCTCCCGATGCTCGTTCGCGTGGCGGCTTTTTTGCGCCCATCTGAAAGCGCGCTGGCTCCGAATAACCACCTGAGACGAAAGAGAACTATGGCTGAGCACGTCGTATTATTTGCCGGGCCCATGGGCTCTGGCAAGACGACTGCCATTCGTAGTCTGAGTGAGATCGAAGTTGTCTCGACCGAGGCCGCAAACACCGATCGTGCAACCGCTGATAAAGAGACCACAACGGTGGCCCTCGACTATGGCGAGATCACCATCGACGATGTCACCAAAGTTCGCCTCTATGGCGTTCCTGGTCAAAAGCGTTTCGACTTCATGTGGTCGATTTTGGCCGGCCGTGCCCGTGGGCTGCTTCTGCTCATCAACAATGACGCCCCGGAATCCATCGCCCTGCTCCTGCAGTACCTCGCCGACTTTCACGAGCTTCATGCCAGAGGCGCCGTCGTTATCGGCGTAACCAAATCTGATGTGCGCGAATCACCCACTGTGGCCGACTACTCGGCCGCCCTCACAGCCAAATTTCCCGAACAGCTCATTCCCGTTTTTACCGTCGACCCCCGCAATGCCGAAGAGATGCGCACGCTATTGCTCACCCTGGTCGCCAGCGTCGAAATGCGTGAATTACTTGCTCCCGCACCAGAAAAGATCTGATGAACCTGCTTCCCGGGCCAGCAGCGCCTGCCACTCTTCCCTCTCACCTCAACCCGGCCCACATCGACGCCGGCAATCGCACGTTGGCCGAAATGCAGGAGCTCGCGACCTCGCTCACCTTCGCCGCGATGCTCACCGATGACGGATTCGAGATCGTTCACCTCAACGGTGCGACGACGGATGGCGGACGATTCGCCAGCATGTCGAGCTCGGTGCAAGCACTCAGCGATGCTGTCGCTCACGAACTGAAAATTGGCACGAACGAATACGTGATCATCGCGTCTGAGCTCGGCCACGTAATCCAGTTGCGCGTTCAGGGGCACCCCATCGTGCTCGCCGCACTGTTCGACACTCATGAAACTTTGGGCAAGGGCCTGTCGATTGCGCGGATCGCCGCACGTCGCATGGCCCAGCTCATGGCATAACCCCCACACATCATAAAAACCCATTCAACGAAAGAAGCACAATGTCTAACATCACTGAAACCCTCGCAACTCTGCTCGAGACCGATGGCGCTATGGCTGCCGCCGTTGTCGACAGCGGCTCGGGAATGCTCCTCGGCAGCGCCGGAACCGGCATCGACCTCGACGCAGCAGCAGCCGGCAACACCGAGGTTGTGCGCGCCAAGCTCAAGACCATGAAGGCTCTCGGCCTCAAGGACTCCATCGACGACATCCTCATCACGCTCACGAGCCAGTACCACATCATTCGCCCGCTGGCTTCGAACCCCGAGGTCTTCATCTACCTCGTACTCGACAAAGCGAAGTCGAACCTGGCCCTTGCTCGCATCAACGTAAAGTCCGCTGACTCAAGCCTCGGACTCTAACGAGAACAGTCGCTGTGGCGGTCGAATTTTGACCGTCACAGCGAGCTTCATCACTCAGAGAGAATCATCATGACCCACGGCACCGAAGTTCCCGCAGGGTGGTACCGTGACCCGCTTGGCGCCCCACAGTTGCGCTGGTGGAATGCCGCCGCCTGGACAGAACACGTCGCAGAACTCGACAGCGCGCCACGGCAACCCGGTTTTATGGCAGCCCAGACTGAGTACGAAACGCTCGCTCCTCTCATCATGGATGAGCAAGATCCGCTCATCATCCACTCGGCCACGCGCGTACGAGCAACCAGCCATGCCGCGGCCACCACCCGTTCGCGGTCAGGAACCACCCTCGTGCCCGACGCCGAGCCGGATTCGGAACCTCAGTTGAAGCGGGCAGCGATGTCTACTCCTGAGGTCCGCGCCGCTCCCCAGGCTGAAGTATCACTCACCGTCACTACGTGGAATGCCCTCAACCGCGCGATCACCGAGGCTGTACATTCGTCGTCAGAACCACTCGTTGAACTTCGATTCGCCAACGCTCCCACCCTCGTGATTGATCCTCGCGGTCGTCTCTATTGGTGGGCAGATTCGATCGAAAACTTGCCGGCAGCGTCGTCTAATGGCGAGGTGGAGACTGTGCCGCGCCCGCTGGGGATCCACCACAATGAGGCGGGCCGTGACTGGGAGCCTCTCGTATGGCTCGTCGGAACTCAAGCCGAACCGGCATCGTTCGATCCTTTGAGCCTCACCGGAGCACGCTTCAAACTGCGTCGTTGGCCCAACCTAACGACGCTCAAGCACACGACCGACCAGATGAGCATGACGGCCATGCTTGGCGCCGCCTATCTCACCGTCACAGAACTAGCCACTCTGGCCCAGGTTGACCCCGACGACGCTCGACGTCTCGTTTCTACCTTCGAACTCATGGGATTGCTCACGCACACGGTTGATTCGACGGCAGACGTCATCCACATTCCTGAGACAACTGAACGCGCCAGAGAAGGCATCTTCTCGCGATTGAAAGCCCGCTTCAGTCGCTAACGAGACAGCACTGTTAGTGCACGTATTCCAGTAGGTCGTAGCCGAAGACGCGCAGCGCTTCAATGACGCGCATGCGAGCCTGCAAGCTGCTGTCATCAAATTGGATGGATGCCGCATAGGCAACAGCACGCTTGTTGCCTCTCAGTGCGCCTGCTTCCGCTCGCACGCCCCGATCGATGCCGGTCTTGTTGACCAGCAGGGTGTTGTGGTCGGCCCCCCGGTGAGCCAGGGGGTCGAGCCCGAACGCGCTGGCCACTAGGGACAGGTCGGTGTTGAGCGAGAGCCAGCCGAGCACTCGTTGGCTCGCAATTGAGCTGACGATTTCGCCGCGCGCGAGGGCACCGAACAGCCAACTGAGCTCGATCGTGGATCCGACCGAAACTTGCGGTGCATCATCGGGCCCTCGAGTATCTCGTACGAGGTCGAGGAGGGCTGTTTTCGTGAGGCCGAGGGATTCGGTGCGGGCTCGCACGGCATCCAAACCGATGAGTCGTAGCAGGATGTTGGTGGCGAGGTTGTCGCTCGTGGCGCCGACCAGTGCGGCGAGGTCAGCGACGGGCAGCGACGGTGCTTGCAGGTGTTGCCACAGTCCGGCCGCCCCTACGGAGGCTCCTGGCGCTTTGTCGAGAATTCCGTAGGGCGCAAATTCGCGCTGGTCGAAGCGTGCAGACACTTCGATGAGCAACAGAATCTTGCCGATGCTGGCGGTGGGCAGCTCGACTCTGTCGTCGATACTGAGCACCGTTTTGCCGGTGTTGATGTCGACGGCACTGGCCGAAACACGAATGCCAGAGTCACCGAGCCTCAACTTTCCGAGCGCGGCAAAGGTACTAGTGAAGTTGGGTTCTTCACCAGTTCCGGCATGCTTCGCTACGCGGGGCGCGCGAATACGATTCCGGCGTTCTCGGGTTTTCTCAATCTCTACCAAATAGTGACGCGATCTTTCGGGGATAGCCACAGCGAATCGGATTCAGTGACGTTAAATGTCTCATAGAACGCATCGATGTTGCGAACAATTTGATTACATCTGAATTCATTCGGTGAATGAGGGTCAATCGCCAGCAAACGAATCACCTCTTCGTCCCGGCCTTTTTGCTGCCAGGCCTGCGCCCACGACATGAAGAATCGTTGGGCACCAGTGAGACCGTCAATGATGCGCGGTTCTGCTCCACCCAGGGAGATCAGGTAGGCCTTCCACGCGATGGCGAGCCCGCCGAGGTCACCAATGTTCTCGCCGATCGTGAGAGAACCATTCACGTGATGTTCGGGCACCTGCGCCGGAGCGAGAGCGTTGTACTGATCGATGAGCGACTTCGTGCGCTCCTCGAACGCGGCCTTATCTTCGGCCGTCCACCAGTCAATGAGTCGACCATCGCCATCGTATTTGGCGCCCTGATCGTCGAAGCCGTGACCAATTTCGTGCCCGATAACGGCACCGATTGCGGCATAGTTGGCGGCGTCATCCCGGCCCTCGTCAAAGAACGGGTACTGCAAGATAGCGGCAGGGAACACAATTTCGTTGAAGCCAGGGTTGTAATACGCGTTGATGGTTTGCGGGGTCATGAACCACTCGTCGCGGTCGAGGGGCTTGCCGATCTTGCCGAGCTCACGCTGAAATTCGAACTCGTGGCGGCACGCATGTTGCCGGCAAGGTCATCCACGCTGATCTCGAGGGTCGAATAGTCACGCCACTTTTCGGGAAAACCGATCTTGGGGGTGAACTTGTCGAGCTTGTTGAGAGCACGCTCGCGGGTGGCGGCGCTCATCCATTCAAGGTGGGTTATCGACTGACGGTAGGCCTCAACGAGGTTGGCGACGAGCACATCCATGGCCGTCTTTGCCGTCGGAGGAAAGTGACGCTCGACATAAATCTTTCCGACAGCCTCGCCGAGCACACCCTCAACGAGCGAAACCCCACGCTTCCAGCGGGCACGAAGTTGCGGTGTTCCCGAAAGGGTGCGGCCATAGAAATCGAAGTTGGCTTCAACGAAGTCGCCCGAAAGGTACGCCGCGTTGTTGCGGATGACCTGCCACGACAACCAGTCCCGCCAGGCCTGCAAGTGGTCGTCGCTCAGTACCGCCTCGAGCCCTTCCACGAAGCTCGGTTGGCGCACAACGACCTCGTCGAGAGCGTGGGCCGGAACATCAATGGCGTCGAGCCACACGGTCAAGTCGACGGCACCGGTGAGATCGTTGGCTGCCTGCCAGGTCATCGGGTTGTACGTCTTTTCACTGTCGCGGTTGGCGACGTTATCCCAGTGCTTTGACGCGATCTGAGTTTCGAGGGCCACGATGCGGGCGGCACGCTCGGCGGGAGCGTCGAGGCCGGCGAGCGTCAGCATCCGCTCAATGAAGGTTTCGTACTTCGCGAGAATCTCGGCGAACTTCTCTTCGCGGTAGTACGACTCGTCGGGAAGGCCAAGCCCACCCTGCTCGATGAAGACGAGGTAGCGCTCGGGGTTGCCAGGGTCGTTGTCGACGAAGAGCTGGAAGAAGCCACTGGTGCCGCCACGTTCGAGGCGGCCTAGGGTGCTGAGAAGGGTGGGGATGGAGTCGACAGCCGCAACCTCGGCAAGCTGTGGGGCGATAGGGTCGGCCCCTAACTCATCGGCACGGGCCTCGTCGAGAAAGCTGGCGTAGAGGTCGCCAACCTTGCGGGCTTCGGTACCAGGCTCGGCGGACTGTGACTCGATGATGATGTCGCGAACGGCCACTTCAGACTCTTCCGCCAACACCATGAAAGAGCCATAGCGAGCCTTGTCTGCCGGAATCTCGGTGCGGTCAATCCACGCACCATTCACATGACGAAAGAGATCGTCTTGAGGGCGAACTTTCGGATCGAGATCGTGAACAGCAATTCCAGAAGGCAAGGTCGATTCGGCAGTCATGCACACAGCCTAGGGCCTACTCCTTATGCACACACTGCGAATCCGACACCGATGGTGAGCCTTACAATTGACTGATGACAGCCTCTGACTCGGCCGCCACACCACCATCTCTTCCCCACGGCCTCACCACCCGCCAAGTGCTCTCGTGGCGCAATGCGATCGCGACGCTTTTCGCACTCGCTGGCTTTTCGTTTGCCAGTTGGTCGGCCGCATCCCGACGGTGCGTGACACGTTTGATGCCAGCCACTCCGAGATCGGCATCCTGCTGTTTGGGCTCGCCATCGGGTCTCTTCTTGGGCTGCTCGTTGCCGGCAAACTTGTCGAACGGTTCGGCGCTCGAATCGTGGTGCGGGTGTGCGTGCTGCTGTTCGTGGGTTCGCTCGCAGCCACCGCGATCATCATTGGTGTGCTCGGCAGCTTCCTCGGTGCCGTGATCTCCCTCGCCGTATTCGGCTTGGCTTTCAGTACTTACGATGTCGCGATCAACCTGTCGGGCACCGCCAACGAACGACTGCTCGGTCGCTCAAGCATGCCGACCCTGCACGGTTTCTACAGCCTCGGAACGATGGCGGGGGCTGGATTCGGGGCGGCGGCAGAAGCACTCCACGTTCCTCTCGCTACTCACCTGATCGTGGTTTCGGCGATCGTGCTGATCACCGCGCTGCTCGTTTCGGCGTTCATCCTTCCGGAGAGACTCGCCGATCCCCCGCCGAACACTGTCGAGATGAAGATCGCCGCGGGAGAGCTGACCGCGCCCAAGCTGAGGAGCGTCTGGCTCGAACCCCGCACCATCCTGATCGGCATCATTGTGCTGGGGATGGCCTTCGCTGAAGGCTCGGCGATCGATTGGCTCGCTCTCGCCATGGTCGACGGCTATGAGATCTCCAACGCCTTCGGCACGCTGATCTTTGGCGTCTTCGTGACCGCCATGACCGCTACCCGCTTCTTCGGGGTTCGCGCCCTCGACCGCTTCGGTCGTGTACCCGTACTGCGAGCATCCGCTGGTCTCGCAGCCGCCGGCTTGTTGCTCGTCATCTTCTCGCCAGTCGTTCTGCTTGCCGTCATCGGCACCGCCCTTTGGGGTGCAGGCGCTGCGCTCGGCTTCCCCGTCGGCATCTCGGCCGCCGCCGACGACCCCAAGCGTGCCACCGCCAGAGTCACCGCGGTAGCGACCATCGCCTACGCCTCAACGCTCATCGGACCACCCATGATCGGGGTACTCAGCGACCAGGTCGGCGTGCTGCACGCACTGCTGCTGATCGTCGTTCTCGCCATCATTTCCGGGCTACTTTCGCCCTACGCCCGCGAGTTGGCAGGCCGCCACGCTTTCCCGTACGTCGACTTCTCGTCGCCGGGTACGACATCCATTGCCATCACAATGGCGACCACCGAAATGCACTTCGTCATCACCCCCGAGCAGATCGAAGAAGCTCAGCGCGAGAACGAGCGTCGCGGCTTGGGCAAGTTCAAGCGCAAGCGCCCCGGCAAGTAGCACCGCGCAGCTTCCTCGATGATTCTCGGGTGTCTACTTCGTTTGATTCGGGTGCGCCGTGTGAACAGCGACTAGGTTCACAGTTTTGCCCTCAACATAAAACCAAATGCGCGCGCCATTTTTGAGTTCGTACTGCCATTGGTCGTGGCTTTTACCTTCACGCACCACTACCGCAAGGTCGCCCTTGAGCGGATGACAAGTGCCGTCGATGCTCTGCGGATCGCGCGTCAGGCGGTCCCACGCGTCGACAACCGCATTGAGTTGGGTCGCCCGAACATCACGCCAGCCCTTTTCGGCGGAGGTGGTCGCACAAACGATCGCGAACTCAGCTCTCTTGATCGGTCGCGGCACCGATGGATTCTTGGGGCTCAAGACGCGCGCGGGTCGGCGACTTCAGCCGCGACATCGAGCCAGTCGTTGGTCGTGTTTCGCAGCCCAGCCGCGTAGGCCTCGGCAGTGCCACGCCAGCCGTTCAGCGTGCCGAGGAAAAGGTTGTGCTGTTTGAGCGAGAAACACGCTCGCGCCGATGCAACAAGCTCGTCCGCGAAGAGTGAACGCTCGTTCTCTGAAAGCGCTGCTGCCCACGGAAAAGCGTCAGTCAGCCGTTGAGCAAAAACCTCGGGATCGACCATGACGGCTACCCCAATAAGTGAAGCAGCGGCCGACAGAACCTGATCGGTCTCGTCCGCCGCGGCTTTAGAGGTGAGGACCAAAGGTTCAGCGTCACGCCGCGTCACCAAGACGGGGCCGCGCTCGGCAGCGTGAAAGACCTCGGCGGAGTTGCGCGACAGCTCTGAGGACTTCACTTGAGAGGTGACCGCAGGACGCGGTGTGGCGATTGACATAACTCCATTATTCCGAACACGTTCTGAATTGGCAACAGCGTGGCTCGCATTCTCAGGATGAGAACACAAGCCAGACACAGAGAAACGGCTTCGCGCCCGTCAGTCACGACGGGCCCCGATCGATGGAATACGCTGCGGCCGCGCTCTTGAGACTCGTCAGTCAGGCCTGAGCGAGCCACTCCCGCACGCGGTCGCTGAACCAGTCCGGGCGTTGCAGCGGGATGCCGTGCCCGCAGTCTTCGACGAGCGTGAGGGTGCTGGCTGGTTGAGCTTCGTGAATCGCGGCGGCCGACTCATGCATCACCCGACGTTCTTTCGTTCCCGCCATCACCAATACGCGACCGTCGAAGGTCGACCACTCCGCCGGGAGTTCGAATCTCATGTTTTCACCGACGGCCGCCAGCAAGCTTTCTTTCGTGACGCCGGCACTTGTCGCGATGTAGTCCTCTATCTGGTGAGGAGGAACGAACAATTCGCGAGCTTGAAGCTTGGCGAACCAGCGCTGGCGGGCGAGAGGCGCGCTGACCCCTAGAGCGGCAAGCGTGAGACCCGTGAAGGGCATAGCTTTTGCTTGCGCGCTCACGATCACGGCATTCGTGACGAGTTGGGGGTGGTGCGACGCGAGCAGAATCGAAAGCTGCGCGCCCAGCGAGAACCCGATCACGGTGACCGGGGTCGTGATGAGACTCGCCAGCGCTGCGACCGTCGCGGCGTGCGAAACATAGGGTTCGTCGGCAGAGCGCCCGTGGCCGGGGAGGTCGGGAACAATCACCCGGTAATCGGTCTCCAACCGCTCTCGCAGTGAATCCCACATCCAGCCCGCAACACCGCCACCGTGGAGAAGCAGTACGGGCGGCGCATCGTCTGGTCCGGAGGTGGCGACATACATGGTCACCATCCTGACAGGTGCTCGAACGCGGACGGCCGCCGTCGTCGCGGCCAGACGATGAATCTCGCCCAGGATGATTCACCACGGACCTTCTCCGAGTACCGTAGGACGGTGCGACTTGTCATAGCCAAATGCTCCGTTGATTACGCCGGACGCCTCAGTGCCCACCTGCCCCTCGCCACACGACTGCTGTTGCTGAAGTCGGATGGCTCGGTGCTCGTGCACTCCGATGCGCTCTCCTACAAGCCTCTCAACTGGATGAGCCCACCCTGCGTGCTCTCCACGATCGAGCCCGAAACTGAGCAGTCGGATGCCGGAGTCACCGAGATCTGGAAAGTCGCCCACACCAAGTCGGCCGACATGCTCATCGTCTCGATTCACGAAATCCTGCACGACTCGAACCACGAACTAGGCGTCGACCCCGGACTGCAAAAGGATGGCGTCGAGGCTCACCTGCAGAAGCTGCTGGCCGAGCACATCGACATTCTCGGCGAGGGCTACCGTCTCGTGCGCCGCGAATACATGACCGCCATCGGGCCGGTCGACATTCTGGCGACCGACGAGAAGGGTGCGAGCGTTGCCGTAGAACTCAAGCGTCGCGGCGACATTGACGGCGTCGAGCAGCTGACGCGCTACCTCGAACTGATGAACCGCGACCCGCTGCTAGCTCCGGTGACGGGTATTTTTGCCGCCCAGGAAATCAAGCCACAGGCACGCACTCTGGCGAAGGACCGCGGCATCCGCTGTGTGCTGTTGGACTATGACGAGATGCGCGGACTCGACGACCCCAACATGCGGTTGTTCTAGTATTCAGGCTTGCCGCTTAGGCTTGATGCAAATGGCTAATAACTGGACCTGCATTCTTGTCGACCTCGATGGCACAATCGCTGACTCGGCGCCCGGAATCACGACATCCCTCGCATTCATGTTTGAGGAGATGGGCTACCCCGTTCCGTCACAGGAAGAACTGCGGGCCTACGTTGGTCCGCCGATTCTCGACTCATTCCGCGACCGCGCCGGATTCACCGCCGTCGAATCTGCACAGGCACTGGCCGTGTACCGCCGCCACTACATGGAGGGCAACAACGCCCACGGCAGCGACATCTTTCCTGGCATGGCCAAGGTCCTGAAGAAGCTGCACAAGAGCGGAATTCCGCTATCGCTGGCAACCTCGAAACCCGAGTTTCCGGCATCCGTCATTCTGGATCACGCGAACCTCACGCAGTACTTCCGGGTGATGGCTGGGGCCTCAATCGATGAGATTCGCAGCGCGAAAAAGGACGTCATCGCCGAAGCCCTCACGCGCCTCAAGATGATCGGTGCTGACGTGAGCAACCCGGTCATGATCGGTGATCGCGACTATGACATCGAAGGCGCCCACGAACACGGCATCCCCACCATCTATGTCGAGTGGGGTTACGGCAACGCCGGCGAATCCGAAGGGTCGCTCGCTGTCGTGTCAAAAGCAGAAGAACTGCTGCCGCTGCTGCTTCCGAGCTAGCGCTTGCCGCAGTTCTACTAGCAGCGCCCGAGAGCGCTAACGCACTCTCGGGTCGAGCGGAAACATTCTCTGACAGGTGTAATTTGCTATGTCATATTTTTCGTCTGGCTCCTGGTCGAAGATGACGATCTGTACCTCACGATCAAGAAGGTCAACGAGCTCCTCGTGCGTGACTTCGACCCCCTCGTGCAGCGACACCGCGCCTCCGTCTTCGAACGTTACTGACATCGAGGAATCATTTGCGTCCTCGACACCCTGACTCGCGAGACATTTGGCCATGAAGTGCGGCAACTCGACAGCGGTGACAAACCGAATCACCGGCACCTCAGGCAACTCCACCTGCGGATACAAGGCTTCTAAATAGAGGCGGGCAGTCTGATCATCCTGCCGCGCGAGGGCAGCAGATTCTGCCGGAGACACCGTTAACAGAGCCGTCGTATTTGCACCAGAAAAGGTGCACCCCGTCAGTAGACCAACGGCAATCGTGACGATACTGACTGCTGCTCCGTGATGCAAAAATCGGCTTGTAACGGTCATTGCTGGTTCTCACCCGCAGGCTTCAGTTCGACCGTTTTCGGGAACTCATCGTTGAAGGTTTGTTCGATCACGAGCGGATCCCGGTCAACGCCGTCAGGGATCTCGAGCACGTGGAGCGTGTACTCAATGTTGTTCATGCTCGGCAGTAGCGATGGTGGTTGACGAAACTCAACGTGCATCACGCCGTCGTCAGCCGCATACGCTTTCGTTGGCGTCCACTGCCGACCGCTACTTCCTCCCGTGCGGATGCCCACCTTATCGTCGTCAATGAGGCATGCGATGAGGTCACCAGAATCATCATTTGTTATGACGTCGGCACCATCGCAGTCGCCGTCATCCTTGAACGCGATGCTCGGACCAACGCACGCGGTGAGCGAGAACCCGCATACGAGAAGGAGAGCCACGAGCCCACTCTTGCGAGAAATTGCGTGGGAATGATGTTCAGCGTCAATTCTCATCGACTTCACCCTTCGTGCCGAACGTGAGGCCGGTGTGGCCTGCGCGGTCTGCGCTGTCTGTGCTGTCTGCGCTGTCTACTGAAAACCTAAGTGAAACTCACCCTAATCTGAGAGTTGCCTCCTGAGAGAAACGTTGATCGAATCGATATCTAGCCTCACAGCAGTCGACGAGCACGTTCGACGAAAGTCGAAGTTCATCAAGGGGGAAGTGTTCATCGTGCACGTACTGCGTCAGCGCGCCAGGCTCTCGACGATGCGACCGTAAAGTCGCGGCAGCCGCACGGCGAGCGGCACGATTGCTCGGCGCAGCGGTGAGTTCGCGGCAGCAACAAGCCCGGTCGTGAGCATCCGAAAGTCGCGGGTCACTCGCCGCCACTCGCGTTCGTAGCGTTCGGGTGCGCCGGCGACGATGCACTCGATCGCGGCGCGCGCTTCTGCCAGCCCTAAGCGGATGCCCTCCCCCGTGATCGCATCAACGTAGCCAGCAGCGTCGCCCACGAGCAGCACTCGGCCCGCACGCTGCCCGGTCGTGTTCTGCAATAGCGGGCCAGCACCCCGCACTGTCGACGTCGGCGTCGCTCCGCGCAGCCGTTCGGCGAGCGCTGGCACACTCGCCAACGCGTCCTCGAATGACGTTCCGCGCGGGCCGAGCACCGCGACACCCACCTCGGTATCGCTCACCGGCGTGACATACAACTCCGCGGTCGGCGCCCAATGCACCTCCACGAGATCAGTCCACGGAGCAACCTCAAAGTGCTGCCGGATGCCGAACCGCCGAGAATCACGTCGCCTCACGCGGCGAGGGTGCGCGGCCAGGCCAACCAGCTCACGCACCGTGGAGTGCAGGCCATCGCAGCCGAGCATCCACCGCCCCTCGATGGTGCGACCGTCGGCGAGGTGCGCGGATACCGCGCCGCCGTGCTCCTGCGCCTGCGCGTTTGTGTCGCCACGCCCGTTTAACTCATTGCGTGAGCCGCCGCCTCGGCGACTAGTCGACGCGCCGTCGTTATGCTGCTCAATCGCCTCGACCTTGCCGGTCTCGAACGTGACGCCGAGTTCGAACGCACGCTCGGCGAGCGCCCGGTGCAGCTCGGTGCGCCGAACGCCGAGCGCGGCATCCGAGGCGAAGCGGTGGTCGGCCGTGCGGGTCCCGTCTTGATAGCTGATGCCGACGATCCTCCGCCCGTGCGGGTGAACCCCGAGGGCGGCGAGTTCGGTGACGGCGCCGGGCATGACTCCTTCGCCGCAAGCTTTGTCGATCGCGCCGGTGCGGGGCTCGATCACGAGGGCGGTGAGACCGTGCATCCGTGCATTGATAGCAGTGGCGAGACCGATCGGTCCGCCACCGACGACAATCACGTCAATGACGCGGGATGCGTTCGAGCCCGCCCCGCTTGCAGCAGCAGCCGCGTCGTCCGCACCTACACCCGCACCGACGCCACTCATGGCGTCAGTTCGCGCAGGGCCCGGTTTTCGGTCGGGATGCGGAACGCCAGCAGCAGCACCGCATTCAGCGCGGTGAAGACAATCGCGGTGACCCAGGCGGTGTGCACGAGCGGCAACGCGATGCCCTCGATCGCGACAACCAAGTAGTTGGGATGCGGTAGCCACGTCAGGCGGTACGGCCCACGGTTCTGCACGCGTCCGGCTCCGGGCACCACGATGACGCGGGTGTTCCACTGGGCGCCGAGCGAGTTGATGATCCAGTAGCGTGCCGCTTGGCTCAGGAGCGTGATCACGAGCATGGGAATTCCGAGCCACAACAGGAAGGGGCGATCGGCCACGATCACTTCCACGACGCAGGCGATCAGTAGCCCGGTATGCAGGGCCACCATCCACGGAAAATGCTTCTGCCCATACTCACGGCCGCCGCGCTCGAACGCTGCCGCGGCATTGCGCTTCGAGATGCGCAGCTCATAGAGGCGTTCCATGCCGGTGCCGAGCACGAGCGCGATGTAGGCAATGACGGTCATGCGCGGGGCGCCTTCAGCTCGATCACGCTGGCGGCGCGACGGTCACAAAGCTCGTCAGCCTCACGCATCACGACCACTCCAACAGAACGAATTCGGCGCTCACGCCAGGCCCGAGAGCGAAGGCGAGGGCGTGACTGCCGGGATTGGGCGCCGGGTCGGCGTGCAGAGCATCCGCCAATACATGCAGCACTGCGGCCGATGACAGGTTGCCGACGCGGGCGAGGCAATCCCAACTGCTCTGCAGGTCGCTTCGCTCAAGCCCAAGCGAACTCTCGAACGCTTCAAGAACACGAGGGCCACCTGGATGCGCGAGCCACGTGTCGATATTCGCAATCGTCAGACCATTGCGGCCCAGAAACTCGCTGACCTCGGCCGGGAAGCTGTTCTGAATCACATCGGCAACGCCGGCCGTGAGCACGATCTCGAAGCCGGTTCCTCCCACGTTCCAGCCGATCACATCGTGGCTGTCGACGATGAACGTACTGCGGGTGTCGACAATGCGCGGCCCAGACTCGCTGCGATTCTCCCCCACCATGACGACGGCCGCAGCCCCGTCACCGAAGAGACCGGTGGCCACAAAATTGCCCATGGTTTGATCGTCACGCTGCAGGGTGAGCGAACACAGTTCGACGCTCAACAGAACGCCGACCTCATCCGGATGCCCGACTAAATAGTCATGCACGCGGGCCAAGCCCGCGGCTCCCGCGACACAACCCAAGCCGAACGAGGGAACCCGTTTTACGTCGGGCCGCAGCCCCAGCCGCGGAACGAGCAGCGCATCAACCGAGGGTGCCGACACCCCCGTGACGGAGGTGAAGAAGACGAAGTCGACATCGCTCGGCGTGAGCCCGGCATCCGCGAGCGCGGTCGTCAGCGCACGCTCGAGGAGGTCGGTGGCGACGCGAATGAACTCGTTGTTGCTCTCGCGAAAGCTGCCAAGGGCGCGGTAGCGCTCGAGCGGAAGGGCAGTGTGCCGACGCTGGATGCCGCTGGCTCCGTGCATCCGCTCAATGACGGCTTGATGCGACGGTGTGGCCGACAGTAGCGGCCCCAGCTCGGCAGTGATCTCGGCCTGTGTATAGCTGTAGTCCGGCACGACCGGAGCGACTGCCGCAACTCTGCTCATTCAGCGACTCCGCTCATTCAGTGAAACTATCACGCGTCGAGGTCATTGGCGTCGGTGTTATTTTTCGTTCGTGCCCACTGCCCAGAGTTACCGGGAATGCCAAGTTCTCCCCGTCGTTTCTGCGCGGAGCCTTGTGTTTTCGCAAGCCCAATCGCGGCAGGCGGGTTCGCGGTCATTGCCAACGCCCTGTCACGGTTCGGCCCATCTATCGCACGTCTCGATGCCTCTGCAGCTTCGAGTGAGATTCCGTAGCCTAGGGCGATCTGTATCCAGTCGCTCGTGCGCTCCGCAACATCCCGCACGATCGCTGATGCCTCGTCGCGACTGAGCCGGAACGCATCGTGGGCGTCACGCAATTCGCGGATATCTCGGCCATACCGTTCACCGCCGTCCACGATGGGCGTTGCTTCGACCTGCTCTGGGCGGCGGTTGGGCTCGAGGTCGAATACTGGCGACAACTTCCAGCCGTTGTAGTCGCGGAGAAACCCATGGTTGCGAAAATGATCGTCGACATTGCCGATGAGCAGACTCAGCGCGATCCGACGGAATAGTTCCGCTTGGTCGTCCCGTGGTGCTGGACTGTATTGGGCAAGCGTGTCAGAAATGTCACTGTAGGACAGCGTCTGATTGTCGCCCTTAGTTGTCAACGAATGTGCACTGATGTAGCCGATTCGTCGACCGTTGTCGCGATCAAACCGGCGACTGAGCAGTATCGACTGCGATTCCGAAAGCCGCACAAGATCGAACTCTGGGGTGTCGATACCGGCCGCTTTGGCGAAAGCGAGCGCCGTAGCCTCCCCTGCCATTGGATCGAAAAACTCGGTCTCTCGAGCGAACTTCGCCATCCACAAGTCGCCGCCATTCTTTACGGTTGCTTTGGGGCGCGCACCGCCAGCGCTGGTGCCGGCTTCGACAAGGATCTGAAGTTCGGCGTCCGTTTCTGCGCCTTCTTCAAAGGCACGGGCGGCAGCAACAATCCTGTCTAGGTCGTGCACGTCGGCAACAGGATGATTACGAGCTCCCAGGTACGCGCCACGCGCATCACGCAATCGGAGCGCCCCCTGCCGGGTAGCGTCGTTGACGTGTGTGAGAAAGTCGAAAGTCGTGCGGGCGGGCGTTCCCGCACGGATGATTCGTTTGCCCCACGCGTCTGGCATGGAATCGCCAAGTGCGCCGAGAGTTTCGCGGCCGGACCACGTTCGAATAGGTCCACCCGTGCGCGGCATATCTGGGGAGAGATCGTAACCACGCGAATCGGTTAGGTAGCCGTCGGCGTACCGAAAAACGAGCGAGGTAGCAGCAGAGCCAATTGCTCCTTCGCTGGAGACAGTGCCCGCGAGAACCTCATCGCCGTCGGGGAGAACAACATGAACCTCAGCAGCGGTGAGCTGGTCAGTCATTACTCCTCGATCCGCTTGGATGAGCGGGGAATCCGCACGCGTTCTACGCTGGCGCGCGCAAGGTTGCGGGAGCCGAAGTCGCTGGCAATCGGGTCAGAGGCATCAACCACTGCGGCAAGGATGCCGACAGCACGCATGACAGCAAGCAAATTCTCGGATGATGTAGAGCGGCCGGTTTCGATCGCGCGGAGAGTGTCCCGGGATACACCAGCACGTTCCGCTGTGATGTGCGCTGTGAGGCCAGAGATTTTGCGCCACGACCTAATGTTGCGGCCGAGACGTTCCATCTCCCGCGCAAGAGTCGCGCTCTGTGACGCCATTTCATCTCCCTATTTAGTGCCGCAATATTCAGCCATTATAGCCTTTTATGGCTGATTTGTGCGGCACTAAACCGTTCCTCACTGTCGATCGAATGCATTCTCGTTGCGGCGGTAGGCACGCCACGCGCGCCAGGCCCCCGTCGACCAGAGTGCCCAAAGCACGAGCACCGGCTGGAACGGCATTCGAATCCAGCGCTTAAGGTCAGTGTCGAGGCCAAGTGAATCGACCTGATTCACGAGCTGGGAGATGTTGCCGGGGTAGATCGCGATAAAGAACGCGGCGGCAACCCAGCCAACCGCCGGGCGGTACTTTTTGGCGAAGATGAGCGCACTACCGAGGGCAATCTCTACGACACCGGATGCAACGACCACAAAGTCTTGGTCGAACGGTTGCCAGTCGGGCACCTGCGCTTGAAAGTCTTGGCGCGCGAAAGTGAGGTGGCTGATGCCGGCGAAGACAAGGGAGGCACCGAGGGCGATGCGCCCGACTCGGCGGCCGATCCGGCTGGCGCGGGAGACTTCGTCGGGAGCCGTTGAGCCCCTGACTGAGGCAACCTCGATGCGCTCGTTCGGTGTGCCGGTCTCGTTCGGCGTGCTGGCCTCGTTCGAATCGTTAGCCGCAGGTGTCTTGTGCATTTCACCATTCTGCGGGGGCGGGCTTAGCGTCAGCCGAGTAACGAACCGCGGCCCCCACCGGGTGTGGTGAGGGCCGCGGGTCGTCGCAGTGCGCGTTAGCCGTTACGGAATGAGTACCGCGCGGCCGGTAATGCGCCCAGCTTCGAGGTCATCGAATGCTGTCTGGAAGTCAGCCAGCGGGTATTGCGTCACCTCAACGCCGAGCTTGCCCTGCTGGGCGAGTGCGATCACCTGGAGTTGATCGGCACGCGTTCCGCCATACGAAAGCTGAACGTCGGTTCCCCACGGGAGGGCCTGGCCGACACCAACGAGGTAGTCGAACTGTCCGCCACCGAGGCCCACAAAGCGGAGCATTCCGCCGGGAGCGATGACCGCTGTCGCGAGGTCGACGGTGGGCTGGACGCCGACGAAGTCGAAGACGGCATCCGCACCGTACTGGTTGGTTTCGTCGAGGATGCGCTGGGCTGCAGCGCCGTCGCTCTTGAGCACGAGATCTGCGCCGAGCTTGCGGGCAAGCTCGAGACGTTCGTTATCGGTGTCGAGGGCGATGATGCGGGCGCCAGTCGTGGCCTTCAGAATCTGGAGTCCAAGGTGACCGAGGCCGCCAATACCGATCACGACGACGGTCGAGCCGGGAGTGAGGCGCGAACGTGCACTGTTGATGGCGTGCATGGGGGTGACGCCGGCATCCGCGAGCGGTGCTGCCTGGATCGGGTCGAGGTCACCAATCTTGTCGAGGTGGCGGGCCTTCACGACCATGTACTCGGCCATGGCGCCGTCTGGGCCGAGGCCCGGGGTGGTGGGGAATTGCATGCGGCTGCCGTTGACTTCACACTCGTTGTCGCGACCTTCAATGCACGCGCGGCAGTGGCCGCAGGCCCACACCACGCTCACGAGAACGGCGTCGCCCTTGGTGTACCCCTCCAGTGCGGAGCCCACTTTTTCGACCCAGCCGGCACCTTCGTGGCCGACGGTTCCGCCGAAGAAGGGCCACTCTTCGCCCATGTGCAGAACGTGGAGGTCGGAGTGGCACAGTCCTGCGCCCGCAACCTTGACCAAAATCTCATCGGGGCCGATCTCTGGCACCGGAATGTCTTGAAGTTCCATCTTGCCTGGACTTACGAGCTTCACTGCTTGCATATTCTGAATCCTCTCTAGGGGCGAGGCTGAGGTTTGTAGCCTCACCTCCACCCTATCGGTGTTATCTGACAGGTGTCAGATAGTGGTCTATTCCGCTACAGTTCGGTTATGGATGTTCGCACTCGCCGCTCTCGCGACGCCCTCGTCGCGGCGGCCTACTCTCTAGCGGAGCAGCGCGACATTGCCACCATCTCCGTCACTGACATCACGAACGCCTCCGGCATCAGCCGCGACACTTTCTACCGCCACGCCTGCGACCCCGTTGACCTCATCGCTACTGCTCTGCACGCCGAGCTGGCTGACGCCATCGAGCAATTCGGGGATCTACTCGACGCGGCGGATGCTGCTGCGTTCTCCCACGCCGCCAAGCCTGCCCCAGACGCGAACGCATCAGCCACGACCTTCTCGACGACGAACCATGTTTTCGCCGGCCCCACTCGCGTCTTCCTTAGCCACGTACGCACCCACGCAACGCTCTATCGGATGGCGGCCAGCGGCAGCCTAAGCGGCCGGCTGCGATCGGTGCTCATCGAGCCTGCGCGACAGATTCTCGCGGATCATCTGCGGCGGCATCCAGAAATCGTGCCTGCCGCACTCGCCCCGCTTTCCGAAACGACGTTCGCGATGGCTGTCGCCTACGCCGCCGGCGGCACGGTTGCTGCGGCCGAAGCGTGGCTCCTCACCGGCGACCTCGACGACCTCGACGGAGCCGTGCATGCGGTGCTCGCCGCGAGCCCGCAGTGGTGGGGCGACCGGCGCTAGTCGCGGCCTAATGCCGGCCGAATCGCTTCCTGCCGACCCACGGGCGGGAGCTATTTTTTCTTGCCATTGCCAATACCGCTGCCGTTGTCGATGTCGATGACACGTGGCGGACCCTCGGGGTTAGGGGCTCCGCCTTCATTCACCCAGTCGTCGATCTCGTCAGCGTCTTCTCTAGGGATCGGTCGTGAACGCCCAAACATCGACCGAACCTTGTCTGTGAACTTACCCATGTACCGCATTGTAGCCATCGGAACCTAAAACTGCCGGTGAGAGTAGGTTTCAGCGTGAAGTCGTCTTTCTCTTTTAGACGGCCCGACCTCTCGAATCTGACGCCCGCCGCGGCCCAAACGCCACAAACATCACCGCAACGACGATCGCCCACGCGGGGTACGTCAGCCAGACCCAGGATGCTCCGGGTTCGCCCGAGCCGGCGAGCGCATAGATCACACCCGCCGAGCTGCTTCCCACGACGCCACCGATCGCGTTGGCGAGGCCCTGCACTCCGAAGTAGCTAGCGACGGAGCCTTCGGGGGCGAAGCGTGAAACGGTGGCATTGAGCACGGGCTGCGCGAGCATTTGGCCGACGATGAACACGGCAACGCCCACGAGCATCCCGAGCAGATTCGTGGAGAGACCCATGATGCCGACGCCGACACCCAGACACGTTGTCGCGCCGGCGAGGGTGACGCGGTCGGGCAGAAAACGGTTGGCGGCACCCGTAAGCGGCAGCATCGTGAGCACCATCACGATCGCGGCGCCCGAGTAAATGAAGCCGAGATCGGACGGGCCCGACGTGAACTCGGCGGCCCGAAACGGGATGACGAGATAGAACTGAGCGATGAGCACCGCGGTGCCCGCCACGAGCGCGCAGTACCGCAGGAATGCGGCATCCGCGAAGGCCACCCTCAAGCGCGGTGGGGTGCGGGCCCGTTCTTCATCGCTCGGGTGCGGCAAACCGAATGCGCTGATGATGAACGCGATCACGAACATCCCGGCCGCCGACAAACTCACGAACGCAAAGTCGGCGCCGGCAAGGAACCCGCCGATGATGGGACCCACGATGAAACCGACATTGCTCACGACTTCGCGAGTCGAATACACCCGCACCCGGTCGGCGCCGGTCGTGAGGGCGGCATAGGCCGAATAGCTAGCGGGGTGAAACAGCGCACCGCCCAGGCCGGTAAAGATCGACGCGACCACGAGCAGCGGAATCGACTCGACGGTGCCGAGCATCGCAAAGCCCAGCGCCCGAACCAATACCCCGATCAGGATGGCGCGGCGAAAGTTGATGCGATCAGCGACCCACCCGGCGATCGGCATCATCCCGTTTTGGGCTGCCGTGCGCAGCGCCGTTAGGGCAGCGACAACCGCAATCGTGAGGGCCAGATCTTGCAAGAAGTGATACGCCAGCAACGGCACGAGCATGTAAAAACCGACGGCCATCGTGAAGGTATCGCCATAGAGAACCTTCAGCGCAAACGAGATCGGCGGGCGTTTGGCCACTCCCCTAATCCTGTTCGTCGTTGACGGGAGGCTTCGGGCCCCAGGCCCGCACGCCCACGTAGACCGGCAGGGCGATTGAAGCGAAGGGCGCGATGGTCGGCAGCAGAATCGACACCACGAGAGTCACTGCAACCGTGAACGAGACGAAGAGCGCGCGACGCGGATGCTGCAACATCAATACAAATCCCTCACGAACCCAGGTGCGAGCATCCGCTTCAGTGCTGAGGGTCGCGGCAGCGGTCGTGGCGATGAAGAGCACGCACACGCCGGCGGCCACCGGGATGACGGCCGCGCTCAACATCAGCGCAATCGAACCGCCGCCCTGAGCAAGCTGATAAGCCAAGAAAACTCCGTCGCCGACTATGACGGCGAGGACCACGGTCGCGATGACGCCGAGGCCGAGGGTTCTGCGCCAGGTGTCGCGAAACTCTCGAAAGGTGTTGGTGAATACCCTGTCGTCGTTCTCGACAATCCAGCGCGCGAAGGCTCGAGCGAGAGCGATCGCGGCCGGGAGCACCGTGATGACGCCGAGCGAGAGAACCAGCACTGCAAGCGAACCCAGAAAAATGTTGCCCGGGTAGGTGAGCGCGGTCAGCATGCTGCGCTCCCACCGCGGCGTGCGGCGCTTGGTTCTCTTCGGTGATGTCATCGTTGCGTACTCGTGCTCCCCTGGAATCCTTCGCCCACGACGGCCGTTGCGCCCAGCGTGGGAGCGTCGCCATCGAAGCCCAACGATACGGTTTCGGTCACGCCGTCGCGCTCGATCTCCACACGAACTCCGCCGGCAGCGACGTCGTAACGGATGCTCGCCGGGGCAGTGTCATCCCAGCGACGCGACTCGAGCACCGTCACGAAGCGTGCACTCGTCGTCGGCTCACTCACGCGCTTGAGCGTGTGCTGCTTCTTGCTAATCGCCAGGCTGGGCGTGGATGACGTGGGGTTAGCGTGCACGGCCGTTTCGACAATCTGACTGGCGGCATTGTCGTCGAGCGCAGCGATCGGCATGACACCGTGACCGGCATCCGCTCGCCACCGCTTGTCGCCGAGGGCAACGGGCGCGTTGTCGGTTTGCAGCAGCCACGTCCAGGTGCGGGGCTGATCGGCGGCGAGGTCGTCGGCGATCACGAGGGTTCCGCCGGGCGTAAGCACGAGGTGACGGCGAACCCGCGTGACGCCAAGGTCGCGGTCGTACATCGCGGAAGACTCGCTGACCGCATGCGTCCAGCCATCCTTGATCGTTGTCGTCAGAATCTCGGCCGTGAACTCCTCGGCCAGTTCTTCGAACACGTGGTACCGGTCTTCATTCACGAAGCCGTTGCCGTCGATCAGAATCGAGTTGTGGTGCTCAGTGAGTTTGCGCGACGAATAGCCTTCGTCGATCGCCAAATACGAGCCGTTCCCAAGGAACACGAACGCGCCCGAGTCGGGGTGGTGGTGTCCCGCGTTGAGCGTGACCCAGCCGTTCTCCTTGCGCTGGCGGTGCGACTGATCCCACGCTTTGTGGCCGCCACCCGGTGATGCTTTGAACGAGACGAGGCTCGCTTGTTCATCCCACGAGCTGCGCCCGACGACGAGTCCGAGATCTTCGAAGTACTTGCTCGGCGGGAGAGTTTCCGGGCCGGCCGGCTCAACCGTCGGGTCGAGCCAGAGCAGTTCTTGGTACGCCTCGGGGCGAACGCCGGGGCGCACTCCACTCTCGTACGCTTCGCGCCAGTAGAACTCGGTCGATACCTTGTTGGCCAACCACTGCGCCTGCGGAATGCGGTATTCGGCGGCGAGCTTGTAATAGAGGGCGAGCGGATGCCCGCTGCGGCGGTCGTGGCAGTCGCCATGGTCAACGATGCGTTCCAGATCGGGAGCCGCTTGGTAGAGGCGGTACCAGAAGGTTTCCTTCAAATAGGTGCCGCGGTTGAACCAGTCGATGCCTTCTTGGTCCCGCAGCACGTCAAGGTAGCTCGCGATCCACGGCACCCCGTAGCGCCAGTAGACGACACCCTCGTTGTTGGAACCGTCGTCGGGAAGCGAGTCGAGAACGAGGGCAAAGTTCTCTTTAGCGCGCTCAGTCCAAGCCTTCGCTTCGGGGTACTTCTCTTGCAGGGCGTAGCCGGCGGTCGCGAGGCCCGCGTAGCAAATCCAGTTGTGGTTCTGCCAGTACGACGACGACCACCATCCGCCCTCTTTCTCCACAGCGAACTCGTACATGCGCTGGCCCTGCAGCAAAAGCTTGTCTTCGAGGGCCTGCTTCTCTTCGGGGTGCAGCGCGTCGCCAGCCCACGAATACGCGAGCGACAGCCCGTGCAGAATCCAGCCGGCATCGAGGTCGTGGTCGGGCAGATTCGCCTTGCCCCAGTGCGGGAACGACAGCGGCGGCGCCAACCACCGACGCAACTCTTCGAGGTACGCCTCCTGACCGGTCAGACGATACGCGAGGGCGAGGTTTGCCGAGCCCGGCCCGAAATAGGTGATGGATGCCAGCGGGTGTTCCTGCGGAAGTTCCATCCCCTTCGCGCGCTCACACTCCTCGAGCAGCCGCCGAAACTGCGCGCTCCTGCTGCTATCAAGTTCGCCGCGCAACTGCTGCTCGCGATCGCCGATGAGCATCGCGCGGCCCGTCGCTGACGAGGCTGGCGTCCAGGCTGATGCTGTCGTGGGCATTGGCGTCGCCGCGTGTTCCGCGGTGGGGGTCGTGGTGTCAGTGGTGTTGGTCACAGTCCTACCTCTATTAGTGATGGGTCGGGGGCTGCAGTGGGGATCGTGATCCGCACTGCGGCGTCAGAGAAGTCGGCTTCGACAGTGTCGAGGCTGAGCTCGGGGTCGAAGGAGTACACGCTCACGAAGGTGGCGGTGCTGGCCGTGCTCGACCAGTTGCCGACGTGCTGCAGTCGACTCGGGTCATCCGAGGGTCCGCGGCCCGCGGCCAGTTCGAGTGTGGCGTCGCCGGATGCGCGATGCCAGCCGGTCAGCGCAGCGCCCCAGGTCGAACGCCACGAGTCACCCGCCACCACAACGCTGAAGTCGAGCGCCGGGCGGAGGCCGAGGGAAATGTCGTGCGGTTCGCCGTCGTCGCAGCGAACGGTCACGACATCCACAAGGAAGCCATCGCCGAGCTGCACCGTGCGTCGCAGTTGCACGCCGCGGATCGCAGTGGTCGTCAACGCCGAAACCCGGGAGGCCGCAGCATCCCACTCGGTGATGTCGGCACTTGCTTCGACTTGATCAACACCATCAACGCGAACGGTCGGATGCGCGATCGTGCGCGCGTAGTACGCATGACGAAGCGCGTGCCCATACGGTGGCACGGCCGGAGCCGGCTGCCACTTCGGGCCATCGCCATAAAGGTAGAGCGCGAGCTTGTCGAAGTGACCGTGGGCTCCGCCGTGCGGTCCAGCATCGAGGATGCCGACCATGCGGTTGCGTGAATCACGCAACACGACATACCCGGCATCCTCGAATGCTCGCGAACCGACCACCACCGGTGCGCGGTCAAGCGGTGCTCCCACAAACCAGCCATCGAGCATCCACTCGAGACCATCGTGGTCAGCACCAAGTCGTTCAACGACCCACGACTGCACCGTCGCCAGGCCGGTATCGCTGAAGAGCTGCGCTCCCAGCGTGCAAATTTCGAGCACTTCGCGGTGCATCGCGACCCGGTCGTAGGGGCCGTCGTGCAGCGCGGGCAAGAAACCGTCGGGCGCCGCGATCGAGACCAGCACGTCGACCATGCGACGCAGCGTGTCGACGGCGTCGGCCGGCAGCTCCGCGAGCTCGATTCCGCGCAGACCCAGAAGATAGGCGCGCAGAACGAACACGTGATAGTAAGTGGATGCCTCCCACTCCCAGCCATCGGAACGTACCGCGAGCTGCATATGGTCGAAGACCACCGCCGCACACTGCGGTGCGACCGCCGGCCCGCCCAGCGTGTGCAAGGCCAGCGCTACCAACCGGGCTGCGGCATCCAGCCACGCGGTGTAGTTGCTGCGCTGATCGTCGCGATCTTCCACGAGGATGCGGCGAGACTCGGCGAGCGTTTCGGCCAGCCCGTTGAGCGTGCGGTTGAGGTCGGTCGACCCGCGAAGTTCGGGAAGCGGCCCCAGCGTGATGATCGCATCCGCGAACCCGACGGCCCACTGTGCCTCGGAGAGAGCCTGAGCAAAAAGCTTGCCCTGCAGCATCCATGATTCGCTCTTGTCGCTCCAGCCGCCGGCTGAGATCTGCACGTAGAGAGCGGAGTAGTCGAGAACGAGTTCGACGGCCCGTTCACGATCGGCGGCCTCGCCGTGCAGCGCGTACCTTCGCGCAGCAACCCGGGCGGCCCGAGCCAGGGCTTGATGTTCAAGCGCGAGCCAGGCCGCTTCGACCTTGCCACCCGTGAGGCGACAGCCGTAGCTGCACAGAAACTCGTTACCCTCACGGGCACCCAACTCGATGCCGTGGGTGGGGCAGACATAGTCATGCCACCACCCGCCCGGCTGCTGCGGAACAGAATTCATCGGAAGTTGAGGCCTCCGTTGATGTCGACGACCTGGCCCGTGACATACGACGAGAGGTCGGATGCCAAGAACAGAGCAACGTCAGCAACGTCGCCAGCGGTGCCAGCACGACCGAGCGGAATGCCCGCCACAATGTTCTTCTGAGCCTCGCCGGGGGTGAAGGTTTCGTGGAAGGCAGTCTCGCCAATGAAGCCAGGAGCTACCGCGTTCACCGTGATTTTCTTCGACGCGACTTCCTTGGCCAACGCGCGAGTGAAACCAACAACGGCCGCCTTCGAGGTGGCGTAGACAACCGATCCAGCACCGCCACCGTTCTCGGCAGCGAGCGAAGCCATCGTGATGATGCGGCCGTGCTCCGACTCCGCGAGCGCGGGGAGAGCCTGGCGAGTCGTGAAGAAGGTGCTCGCGATGTTCACATCCATGACCTCGTTCCAGCGCTCATCCGTGGTCTCGGTGATCGTGGCGCGGCCCACCAAGTGCCCGGCATTGTTGACGAGGATGTCGAGGCCACCAAGAAACTCGACAGCGGCATCCACCAACTTCGTTGCCTGCGCCGAGTCGGTGAGGTCGGCCTGCACGGCGAGCGCACGATGCCCGCCCGCTTCGATCTCTTCCTTTACCGCGGTGGCTCCCGCTTCACTGTGGGCGTAGTGCACCACAACGTCAGCGCCCGCCGCCGCCAGTGCTTTCGCGATGGCCGCGCCGATTCCTGCTCCTGCGCCTGTTACGAGTGCGCGTCGTCCGGTGAGGTCAATGCTCATGTCTATCTACCGTGCCTATCTATTGGTTGGGTGTTGGTTTGTCGAAGGTTCGTGCGGTGCCGCCAGTTGTTCGGGGTGGCTACCGTGCGTTGCCGTTACTTGATGCCGGCGTTGGTGAAACCCTGAATGAAGTACTTCTGGGCAAAGATGAACAGAATCACCATGGGCACTGTCGCCATCGTGGTTCCGGCCATCAGGTACTGCCACTGCGTGTTGTCGAGCTGCTGGAAGACCGCAAGCCCCACTTGAATCACGCGCAGGTCGCTACTGGTCGTAACGAGCAGTGGCCAGAGGAAGTTGTTCCAGCTCTCTTGGAACGTCAGCAGCCCAACGGTCGCGATCGCCGGCTTGATGAGCGGCGTATAAATCTGCGAGAAGATCCTGAACTCGCCCAGGCCGTCAATCCGTGCCGCCTCTTCCAGGTCCTTCGGCAGCGACAAATAGAACTGACGGAACAGGAAGATGGCGGATGCGCTCAGCCCACCAGGAATGATGAGTGCCCACCACGTGTCCAACCAACCGCTGCCGCCCTGGCCGAGGATATCGTTGCCACCGAACAGGGGCATGAACTTCACGAGCAAGAACTGCGGAACGATCTTCGTGTAGGTGGGGATCATCAGCATCGCGATGAAAGCGAGGAAGATCGCCTCCCGCCCCTTGAAGTAAATACGGGCCAGCGCATACCCCGCCATCGAACCCAACACGACAGTGATGAGGGTGTGAGTGGTGGCGATGACAAAGCTGTTGCGAAAGTAGAGGCCGAATGGCGCAGCATCCAGAGTCGCCGCGTAGTTGCTGAACATCCACTCTTGCGGAAAGAACGTCGGCGGAAACTGGGCCAGCTCGGCCGGTGATTTGAGACTCGTGAGCACCATCCACAGAAACGGCACCAGCATGGTGATCGAGCCGAGAGTGAGCGCCACATTGATGAGTGCCGCTTGGCGACCCTTCGCGTGGTGAAACCAGCGCTTGCGCGGCACGACGGTGACTTGTTCGCTGATCGCGAGGGCCTTAATAGTAGGGAGAGTCATCACTAGTCCTCTTCTTTAGTAACGCGACGGCTAATGAGAGTGACGAAAAGAAGGAAAGCGAAGAGCACTACCGACTGAGCGGATGCCATTCCCATCCGGAATTCTTGGAATGCCGAGCGGTAGACCTCGTAGGTCATCATCGTCGTGGCGTTTGCCGGGCCACCGTCAGTGAGCACGTAAATCTGGTCGAACACTTGGAAGGCGCCGATGATCGAGATGATGAAGACGAAGAACGTGGCCGGCTTGAGCATCGGAACGGTGATGCTGAAAAACTTGCGAATCGAGGATGCTCCGTCGAGCGATGCCGCCTCATAGAGCGATTCGTCAATGTTCTGCAGGGCCGCGATGTAGATGAGCATCTTGATACCGATGCCCTGCCACGCACCGACCAAAATCACTGCCGGCAGCGCCCACTTGGGGTCAACGAGCCACGCCTGGCCGGGGAGCCCGATCGTTTCGAGCATCGCGTTGAGGAGGCCGTACTGCGGGTTGAAAATCCACAGCCACACCATCGCGATTGCGACGGTGGCGGTGACCTGCGGAAGGAAGAACGCTGTGCGGTAGAACTTTTGCAGCTTGAGGCCCTGGTTCAGCAGCACTGCCACGACGACAGCTACTGCCATCGATACCGGCACTGTCCAGAACGTGTACCAAATAGTGTTGCCGATGGACTGCATGAAGACGGCATCGTTGAACATTTCGACGTAGTTGTCGAACCAGATCCACTTCGGAGCCGCGAAGATTCCGTAGTCAGTGAACGAAAGATAGAAGGTCGCAATGACCGGGATAAGCGTCCACAACCCTACATGAATGACGGATGGCGTAATCATCAGCCAGCCCGCGCGACGCCGCTTTTTCTCGGCAGCACTGATCCGCTTGCGTTTCTTCGGTGCGGTGGATGGGGAAGCCTGCTTCGCTGCCGCTGCCGCTTCCGCGCCGCGAATGGGGTGTCGCTCTGTAGTGGTCATCACGCCCTCGTGTGGTTGAAGTCTGGGGAGGTAGTGCCCGGGCGGGTTGGACGCCCGGGCACTCAGGGGAGGAACTAGCGGTCTATTGCTGTCTGCACGAGAGCAGCAAGATCGTCGAGCGCCTCTTGGGGAGTTTTCTGGCCGAGAAGCGCGCCCTGAACTGCCGGGGCGAAGTCGCCGCGCACCTCAAGCCACTGCGACGGGCCACCTTCACGCTGCGCGACATCCAAGTTCTCCATGGCGAACTGCACGAAACGGTTCGACTGCACGTAGTCAGAGTCGAGCAGTTCGGTCAGGGCCGGCACGTTACCGCGCTGTTCGTTGGCGGCAAGCGCCGCATCCGGGCTGGAAAGGAACTCGAGGAGTGCACGCGCCGCCTGCGGGTTCTTGGAGTTGTTGGCAACGGTCGCCAACGTTCCCCCGAAGAACATTCCGGATGCCTCACCCTCGATCACAAACGGTTCAAGGTTGTCGAGAACGGTGGAGTCGGCTTCCATCGCCTGAGTCCACAGGTTGTTGTGAGCGATTCCCATTGCGGCTCGGCCGTTAATGAGCGGATTCACGATGTCGTCCGTCGACGTGAAGCCAATGTCTTCGACCTTGTACTTGTTCACCATGTCAGCCATGAGGCCAAGCGCGGCAACGCCTTCGTCGCTATTGAACGCGGGTGCGGTGGCATCCTCATTGAAGAGTTCACCGCCGGCGGAGAAGAGAATCGTCTCGAAGGCTTGACGGGCATCCAGCGACATCATGTCGAAGCCAGCGCGTTCAAGCGAGCCGTTGCCAGACCGCACCGTTGTTGCTTCGGCGATTTCGATGAGCTCATCCCACGATGACGGCGGGCTGTCGTAGCCAGCTTCTTTGAGGATGTCCATGCGAGCGACTCCGAAGCGGGTGTCGAGCATGATCGGCACAGCGTAGACGTTGCCGTCCCACATGCCGGCTTCAACGATCTCGTCGGTGTAGCTCTCCTTGAGGTCAGCTTCGCTGAGGCCGAGTTCGCCGAGATCGGCGAGCACGCCTTTGTCGGCGAAGGCTTCAATCCAGCCGACGCCCATGAGCATTACGTCAGGAACGAGTCCCGAGACCACGGCCGTGGTGAGCTTCTCGTTGAGGTTGCCGTACGTCGTGTAGTCGACGTTGACCTTCACGTTCGGATACTCCTCGTAGAACTGCGGGAGCAGCTCGTCTTCGAGGAGGTCTTGCCCGGGGCTTCCTTCAAAAATGGGGGTGAGCAAGCTGATCTCGCCCGAAACCTCGTCGGGGTTAAGATCAGCGTCCGCTTCTCCGGCTGAACAGGCGACGAGACCGAAACCCAACAGGGCAACCATCGCGACCGATGCTGTGCGGCGCATTCGTGACTTCACTTCCATGTGCATGTCCTCTCACTGTGAGATTGAGCGACGGCTCCAGTGCCTTCGTTCCGCGACGTCGTCGTCGGCTCATTTGATTGCTGACCGATTTCCTAGGGGGGTGGGTGAAATCGGTGTAACGATGCACTGACCATAGACGAGTCTGTCTCGTGGAGTCAATAGATTTTATTTGAATAGGTCAGACTTGCTTCGGGTGGTTCAGTAAACATTTGCCGAAAGCTAATAAATCGTTACACTGAAACAGCGATCATCAGGATCGTCAACTACCGAAGGAGGTCACGTGGCTCGAGTAACCATCCAGCATGTGGCTCAGGCCGCAGGGGTGTCCCCCAGCACCGTCTCCAACTTCCTCAACGACCGACAGGGTCGAATGGTCGCTGCAACGCGAGTGCGTATCGAGTCGGCGATTTCAGAACTTGGCTACCGCCCCAACCGTGCGGCGCGCCAGCTACGCAACGGCAAGACACAAACCGTTGGCCTCGTTGTGCCCTCGGTCGGTAACCCGTTTTGGGGAGCATTCGCTCACGAAGTAGAGATCGCCGCACTGGCATTGGGGTGCAGCGTTTTGCTCTGCAACAGCGAGCGCGATCCCGAGCGCGAGCGTCGCTATGTCGAAGAGTTGTGGGAAGACGGCGTGCGCAGCATCATCCTGTGCACCTCACTGCCCTCTCTCCAGCACGTCAGTCACGTCATCGCTGAAGGCTTGCGTCTAGTGACCTTCGACCGACCAGCGCAACCGAACGACCCCGATTCAGTCGTGAGCATCAGCATCGACAACAATGTGGGCGGTCAAGTTGCCACAGCGCACCTGCTCGAACTCGGCCACACGCGAATCGCTTTTGTTTCGGGGTCGATTCGCTCGGTCAACCGCTCCGCACGCTATCGGGGGTACTGCGACGCCATTGAAGCTGCCGGCTTGTCCGTCGCCGACATGCCGCACTGGACCGGCCTCGACGCCGACCTCTTCGGTGATGTTGAAGCGGCCGAGGTAGGACGTGCCGCCGCAAAGGATCTGTTCGCCGACCCCGCAACAGCCCCTACGGCTGTGGTTGCGATCAACGACATGACCGCGCTCGGATTCTGTCGCGGTCTTCGTGACCTCGGACTCAAAGTTGGGCAGGATGTTTCCGTGATCGGCTTCGACGACATCATCCTCGCTGACCTGTACGACCCTCCGCTCACCAGCGTTCGCCAGCCCATTACGCGGATGGCGCAGCTTGCCGTCGCTGAGGCAGTCGAGCGGGGCTCCAACGAGTCAACCGACCCCGGTAGCTCGGTGCTACTGCGTGCAGAGCTCATTGTGCGAGAGTCGACGGCTCGGCTCGCCGGAAGCGACGCGACCTCTGCCACTACCGCGGGAGCTGCAGCCTCGCGCTAGTTCGCCTTTCACCATGCCGGTTTGTGCCGGTTTGTGCCGGTTTGTGCTGTTTGTGCTGGTTCATGCTGTCGCTGCGCGTTCCAGCGGTGCGCGGGTGCACACTGGTGTCATGAAGCAGCCACCTGCTCGAATCCTTCGCCACTGGAATTCACGCGCGATCACATTCGCGATCCTCTCGCTGATCGGCCTAGTCGGCACGTGGATCTTCAACGCTCTAGCAATCGTGCAGATGCGCGATTATCTTGGCGATTGGTTCGGTAGCGGCCCGGCCGTCAACTCTCTCGGCGTCGACCTTCTCGTGGTGGCTGTCGCGGGCAGCATCCTAATCATCATCGAAGCGCGCCGCCTCGGGATGAAGCGCGCTTGGCTCTATATCGTGCTCTCCGGCATCACGGCCTTCGCGTTCACCTTCCCGCTGTTCTTGGCAATGCGCGAACGCAAGCTCGTGGAGCTCGGGCGCCGCTAGCTCGCCTGCCCGTTCCAGCATCCGCCAGCGACGAGGTTTACTCCAAAGCGTCGGGGAGCACGTACGTGTCGAACTCTTCTCCTGAAGCTGAATCGATGTAGGTCACGACGACACGTCGATCATCTATAGAAACGCCATCGAACAACTGGTAAAACATCGCCCGGGTTCCCAAGGTGATCGGAACGAACCCAGCGGAAAACGACTCCTCGAATGCCGCGCGGTTAACGGTCATGGCGAACGCGGAATACTCGCCGTCGTGCGTAATCTCTTCGATAGGCGCTTCCCTGATCAGCGTGTCGGCGATACTCTCGTCTATGCCACTGGCCATCTCAGCAATCAGTTCCGCGTGCACCGATTTGGGGATGGTGTACTCGACCGAACCGTCGTCGTTGACGACCGCTTTGTAGCCGGATCCTTCCGCGCGGGCGTGGATTTCCTCTTCAGATGTGTCCTCGAAGAGGTTTGCGGGCAGCGTTACCACCACATTGAGGATCTTCTCCTCGACTCCAATCCCGCCCTCGGCCGACGATGAGGATTCCGGATCGCTGCTCGCTCCAGAAGACGCGCAGCCAGTCATCAATGTGCACGCCACAATCGCGGTTGCGATAACGCTCACGGTCTTAGTTCTTGCAATCACAATATCCCCAAAATCTTTTCAATAAGCTAAATTCGAGGTTATCTTACGTTCCTCACCAAGCGCTCCCCCACGTTGTGGTGACGCCCCGGGGTTCGCCTCCAAGAGAACACCATCCGCCAGTAGAAAGTGGGAGAATCGAGGGATGAAAATCCTCTCGATTCAGTCCGCAGTCGCGTTCGGCCATGTCGGCAACTCTGCCGCGGTGTTCCCGCTGCAGCGCATCGGCGTTGAAGTTGTGCCGGTGTATACGGTCAACTTCTCGAATCACACCGGCTATGGCGCGTGGCGCGGACCAATGATCGACCCCAGCGACGTTTCAGAGGTCATTGCGGGCGTCGAGGACCGTGGAATCTTCCCTCAGCTCGATGTCATCCTCTCGGGCTACCAGGGCGGCGACGGCATCGGCGATGTCATCATCGACACCGTTGCCCGCGTGAAGGCAGCGAACCCGAACGCGATCTACGCGTGCGACCCCGTGATGGGCAATGCGAAATCCGGATGCTTCGTGGCTCCCGCCATTCCGATCCTGCTGCGCGAGCGCGTGGTTCCGGTCGCCGACATCATCACGCCCAACCAGTTCGAGCTCGGCTTCCTCACCGAGACCGAGCCTGACACGATCGAATCGACGCTGTCATCCGCAGATCTCGCCCGGGCGATGGGCCCGAGCACGGTTCTCGTGACGAGCGTCGAGCGCCCCGACCGCGAGCCCGACACCATCGAAATGATGGTCGTGACGGATGCCGGAGCCTGGATCGTACAGACCCCACAGCTGCCAATGAAGGCCAACGGTTCCGGTGACGTCACCGCAGCCCTCTTCACCGCCCACTTCGCACGCACCGGCGATGCCGCGGATGCCTTGGCTCGCACCGCATCCAGCGTCTTCGACCTGCTCACCAGAACCCTCGAGTCTGGCGAGCGTGAATTGCAGCTCGTGGAGTCACAAGAGTTCTACGCGCACCCGCAGATGCAGTTCACTGCGCGCCAGGTTCGGTGAACTAAACCAACAAACACCGATCAAAAAACCGACCAACAAGAAAAGACCCACCATCTGGTGGGTCTTTTCTTCTACCTCTGCTGTGCACCTGCACTGTGCGCGAGGGGGGACTTGAACCCCCACGTCCTTTCGAACACACGGACCTGAACCGTGCGCGTCTACCAATTCCGCCACTCACGCGTGGGTTGAGTTAAACACTCAACTGAGTGAGATTATCACAGCGCTAAGACTGTCCGCGACTCGGGCTCACGCATCAATTCACTAACGATTCACAGTTTTCTCCTATAGGGTCGATAGCTGCCCGTGTATCTAAAATGCTGGGTTCAACCAGACATGATCCAAAACTGCTGATATTGGGCAGTGCAAAGACCACACCCCTGGGGGTTACCGCGTGAAACGATTGCTGACACTCAGCGCAATCATGGCAGTTGTCGTGAGCGTGACTGTTCCAGCCGCAGCACACTTGGAGCCGTCTTCTCGCGACCTTCCGTCCACTGCTTCCGCAGCTTCGGCATCCGTAGTCATGCAGCAAGCTTCGTCCATTGCTGCCACCGAAGCCACGCCTTCGGTTCCCAGCCAAACGTTCGCGTCGTCGGTCGATACCGAGATCAGCGCCGCAACTCGCGACGCCATTCAGGTCGAGAAGCTCGTTGTAGAGCCCGTCGTTCCCGTCTACGTTCCGTCCGCCCCTTCTGGCTCATTCGCTGGGTCGTATGGCGGCCAGTTCGCTGGATTCCTTGCCATGTGGCCAGCAAGCGCCCCCGTCAATGACGGATTCGGTTACCGCGGCGCCGGAGAATTCCACGGCGGCATCGACATCATGACGGGCAGCGGAGCAACTATCGTTTCGGCATCCCCCGGTGTAGTCACCCAGGTTACGTATGGCGGAGGTTGGGGCCAGTACGTAAAGATCGATCATGGCAGCGGCGTTTCAACCCTCTACTCGCACATGATTCAGGGCTCGCAGATGGTAGCTCCCGGCCAAACAGTGGCTGCAGGAACCCCCATCGGCTTGAGCGGAAGCACCGGCTATGTCACCGTCGCCCACCTCCACTTTGAGACCTACGTCAACGGAACTCGCGTTGACCCGATGGGCCTACTGCCCTAACAGCTCGACGTCGGTAACGGGTTAGTCTCCCTTAACAGCTAACATCGACGTACCACAACGAGCGATCACGAGGAGAGCTTTGGGTCTTCTGGACAACTTTGAGCGAGGTCTCGAGCGTGCCGTCAACGGCGCATTCGCTAAGACCTTCAAAAGTGGTCTGCAACCCGTCGAGATTACGAGCGCTTTGCGCCGCGAACTCGACACGCAGGCTGCCGTTGTGTCGCGCGACCGCATTCTCGTGCCCAACAATTTCACCGTGCGCCTCAGCCAAACCGACTATCAGCGGATGGCCGGCCTCGGGTCAACACTCATTTCAGAGCTCACCGAGCTTGTACAACGTCACGCCACCGCCCAGCATTACTCGTTTTCGGGGGGCATCGGCATCACTCTTGCTCCCGATGATTCCCTCAGCCAGGGAATGATTGAAGTAGATTCCGTGAGCGTCAAAGGCACCGTCGCTTGGACACCGGTGCTCGAAATAAATGGTGTCCGGCATCCCCTGGTGCATTCGCGAACCATCATCGGCCGGGGTAGCGAAGCTGACATTACTGTCGATGACAACGGTATTTCTCGCAAGCATGTCGAAATTTTGTGGGATGGCACGCGGGCCGAAGTTAACGATCTCAGCTCCACAAATGGCTCGAAATTGAACGGATCGCCAGTTTCTCGCGCGCCACTCGCGCCGGAATCCGTGATTGATATCGGTCGAACCCGTATCGTGTTCCGTGTGCTTGCCCAATCCTCCGATGTTGACCAGAACGCTGATCGACGCAATGACCGGGGGTTCACCCTATGAGTGAACTCACCCTCCTCTTGTTGCGCATCGCGTTCCTCGCCATCATGTGGGGTTTCATTTTTGCGATCGTCTACGCTCTGCGCTCTGATCTCTTCGGAGAAAAGGTGCGCCGGATGCCCGTGCAGAGTGCCGCTCAGACGCAAGCGCCCTCAACCCCTTCTGCCCCACCCGCCGCGCAGCCCACTCGACCAGTTGCTCCGGTGCCGGCCACGGGCGGCTCGCTCGATGCGACGCGACTGGTTATCGTCTCTGGTTCCAAAGAGGGTCTCGAGATTTCGTTGCCGGATGAGCAGCTCACGATTGGTCGGTCTAGCGAGTCTGGTTTGGTGATTCGTGACGACTACACGTCAACTCATCACGCCCGTTTGTTGCGTTGGGCTGATAGCTGGGTTGTTCAGGATCTTGATTCGACTAATGGCACGTTCCTTGCTGGCCAACGTGTGAGTGTTCCGACGCCAATTCCGTTGAATACGCCGATCAAAATCGGCACGACCAGCTTCGAACTGCGACGGTAATTGAATGGCGACTTCGGGCAACAGTGCTGCCGCATCCCATGTGGGTCGGGTCCGCGCCAACAACCAGGACTCTGCTTACGCTGGCACACATCTCTTTATTGTCGCGGATGGCATGGGCGGTCACGCTGGTGGCGATGTCGCTTCGGCGATCACTATCAAGCATGTCGTAGAGGCGGATCATCCGTTTGAGTCCGCTGAGGAAGCGGCTCAGGTTCTGCACGACACTCTAATCTCGGCCAATCACATCCTGTCTGACACGGTTATTGAGCACAATGAGCTCACCGGTATGGGCACGACGGTGAGCGGCATGGTTCGTGTCGGTAACAAAATGGCGATGGCCCATATCGGTGACTCTCGCATCTACTTGTTGCGCGATGGCAAGATGTCGCAGATCACTCACGATCACACGTTCGTGCAGCGTTTGGTGGAGAGCGGTCGCATCACACTTGAGGAAGCAGCCGTGCATCCGCGTCGTTCGGTGTTGATGCGTGTGTTGGGTGATGTTGATGCTTCTCCCGAGATCGATACTGAAGTTCTTGATACTCAGCCGGGTGATCGTTGGTTGCTCTGCTCCGATGGTTTGAGCAGTTTTGTTACGGATGACAAGATCGCTGCAACTCTGCGTCGCGTTACCGATGCCGCTGCTGCGACTGAACGTCTTGTTCAGGCCAGCCTCGATCAGGGCGCTCCCGACAATGTGACAGTGGTACTGGTCGATATCGGCGATGACGATACGTCTGCCAGCACACCCCCGATTACGGTGGGTTCAGCCGCGTCGCCGTTGTCATTCGAGCCGACGATCGCCAAGAAGCCGGTTCGACTGCCGAACCTTCTCCTTCACCCGCTTAAGGCCAACCAACCAGACGATAGTCACTTTGAGCCTGAGTCTGATGAGTACTATCAGGCGATTATTCGGGAGGATCGCCGCCGAGTTCGCCGACGTCGCATCTCGTGGATCGCCTTCATTACGGTCACGATCGCTGCCATTACTGGCGGTCTCGTCGTCGGTTACCAGTACACCCAGCAGCAGTTCTATGTCGGTGCTGATGATGGCCAGGTGGCGATTTATCAGGGTGTGCAGCAAGACATTGGGCCGATTTCTTTGTCTCACGTGTACCAAATCACGGATGTCCGTGTTGTCGACCTGCCGCTGTATCGCCGTGCGAGCGTGGAGAGCACGATCAATGCGCACGACCTTGAGGATGCCCGCCGAATCGTAGGACTGTTGTCTGATGCCCGGATACCTTAACGATGCCGCTCGCGCCTCGGCTGCTGCCGGCCCGCGAGCGATTACGGAGAACATCCGGTTGAAGCTTCGGGTGCCCGCTCGGCTGCGCAATCTTGAACTGCTGCTGGTAATCATCGCGGTCGCCATCAATCTGGGATCGATCGCGTTGGTTCAGTTGGGCGCTATTGGGCACCTGGGCTTCACCGTCTTGGGGCTTTCGGGCATTCTCGGTGTGCTCGTGTTCGCGATGCACATCACGTTGCGGGTTACAGCTCGGGATGCCGATCCGCTGATTTTGCCGATCATCACTGTGCTCAATGGGCTCGGCATCGCCATGATCTACCGCCTCGATTTGGCTGATGAATTGAACGGTTGGAGTAGCGGCGGCATCCGTCAGATTGTCTGGACGGCGATCGCGATCATCATCGCTATGGCGGTTCTTCTCATCATCAAAAATCACCGTGTACTCCAGCGTTACCGCTACATTGCGATGTTTAGCGGTATTGCTTTGCTCTTACTCCCTCTCGCGCCCATCATTGGTGACACCCGCTTCGGTGCCCGTCTTTGGGTTCAGATCGGCGCTTTCTCATTCCAGCCAGGTGAGCTCGCCAAAATTGCGTTGGCAATTTTCTTTGCCGGTTACCTAGTCTCGGCGCGTGATTCGCTCTCGATGGTTGGTCGCAAAGTGTTGGGTTTGACGTTCCCGCGCGCCCGCGATCTCGGCCCGATCATTGTGGTCTTCGTTGCCTCGATGCTGGTCTTGATCTTCCAGCGCGATATGGGAACGGCGCTGCTCTACTTCGGCCTCTTCCTCGTGATGATCTATGTCGCTACCGGCCGATCGAGTTGGATTCTGCTGGGTATGGCGATGTTCCTGGGCGGCGCTTTCGTCGCTAGCCGCTACCTCACCTACATCTCGGGTCGCATTGACGCCTGGCTCGATCCTTTCAACCCGGATGTTTACGAGGCGACCGGAGGCAGCTATCAGCTTGTGCAGGGCTTGTTTGGCCTCGCGGACGGCGGGCTCATCGGCACGGGCCTTGGACGCGGTAGCCCTAATATCACCCCGCTGGCGGAGAGCGACTACATCATTTCTGCGCTCGGCGAAGAGTTGGGCCTTATCGGCATCTTCGCAATCTTGGCGCTGTACCTTCTGTTTGTGTCTCGTGGATTCCGCATCGGCTTTGCCGGTCAAGATGATTTCGGCCGCCTCCTCGGCGTCGGTCTCGCTTTCGTGATCGCGCTGCAAGTCTTTGTGGTTATCGGCGGCGTCACGCGCGTGATCCCGTTGACCGGGCTCACGACTCCATTCATGGCTGCTGGTGGTTCGTCGCTCGTTGCTAACTGGATCATTGCGGCACTGCTATTGCGGCTGTCAGATACCGTGCGTCACCAACCGCAACTGGTTATTGAGCCGTCCATCGAAAACCGATTGGTGGTGGGGCAGTGAACCGCGAACTCAAACGGGTAAGCACCGTTGTATTGCTGATGTTCGTGAGCTTGTTCATCTCGAGCTCAGTAATTCAGGTCGTGACCGCCGACAGCCTGCAGGCGGATGGTCGCAACGTGCGCACTCTGTACGCGAGCTACTCGGCTGAGCGGGGTCCAATTCTCGTCGACGGCGAGCCGATCGCTCTTTCCGAGGCCGTTGACGACGAATTCAAATTTTTGCGCGTCTACCCGCAGGGTGAGTTGTACGCGCCCATTACCGGTTACCTCACCCTGAATCAGGGCAACACTGGCCTGGAGAGTTCACTCAACGACTACTTGAGTGGGTCATCTAACGATCAGTTCTTCGATCAGGTGAATGCAGTCTTGACGGGCCAAAACCCCACCGGTGCCGCTGTTGAGCTCACGATCGACCCGGTCGTCCAACAGGCTGCTTGGGATGCTCTCGGCGACTACAAGGGTGCGGTCATCGCGATCAACCCCAAGACTGGCGAAATCCTGGCGATGGTGTCGAAGCCGACTTTCGATCCGAACGAACTTGCCGTCCACAACACCACACAGGTCATTGACGCTTACAACCGACTGCTCGATGACCCTGACGACCCCTTCTACAACCGCACTCTGGCGGGCCCTTTGAACCCTCCGGGGTCGACCTTCAAACTTGTGGTCGCCGCTGCCGCGCTCGAATCCGGTGATTACACGGCCGCTAGCGACTTCCCTAACCCGGCTGAATTGCAGTTGCCAGAGTCCACGTTCAAAATCAGCAACGCCGACAGTGGCACGTGCGGCTCCGGCAGCACGGCAACTATTGCTACCGCAATCCAGTTGTCGTGCAACATTCCGTTCGCGCAGCTCGGCGATGCTCTTGGCGCAACCGCCATTCGTGATCAAGCTAATAAATTCGGATTCAACGAAAGCGTTTCGGTTCCCTTGGACTCAACCGAGAGTGTTTATCCTCGTGCTCTCGACCGCCCACAGACGATGTTGTCGGCGTTTGGGCAGTCAAGTGTTCGGGCCTCGCCACTGCAGATGGCGATGGTCTCGATGGCAATCGCTAATAGCGGCACCTTGATGCAACCCAATCTTGTTGAGAGCATCATGGCGTCAGACCTCACAACTATTCAGGCTTTCGAACCAACGTTGTTTGGGCAGGCAATCAGCCCGCAAACCGCGGCCGCGCTCACCCAAATGATGGTGGCTGGGGTCGACAACGGTGCGGCGCGCAGTGCCAAAATTGACGGTGTCGAAGTTGCCGGAAAAACCGGCACAGCAGAGAACGGGGCAGGTGAACCCTACACACTGTGGTTCACTGGATTCGCGCCGGCAAATGATCCAGAAGTCGTAGTCGCGGTAGTAGTCGAAGATGGTGGTGGGCTTGGACAGTCCGGCACCTCCAGCGGCATCTCCGCACCAATTGGGCGTCAAGTACTAGAGGCGGTGCTAAACAGATGAGACCGACCAGTGGACTCACTTTCGGAGGCAGATATCAGCTAACCAGTCGCGTTGCGATTGGTGGCATGGGCGAGGTGTGGGAAGCCACAGATCTCGTTATCGGTCGAACGGTTGCGATCAAGATCCTCAAAGATGAATACCTGGGCGACCCGGGCTTCTTAGAGCGATTCCGTGCTGAAGCGCGTCACGCGGCGCTCGTCAACCACGAAGGCATCGCTAACGTTTTCGACTACGGCGAGGAAGAGGGCAGCGCCTACCTCGTAATGGAACTCGTTCCCGGTGAAGCACTGAGTGCGATCATCGAACGCGAGCGTGTACTCGACCCCGACCGGGTTCTCGACATGGTGGCCCAAACCGCTGCCGCACTCCAGGCCGCTCACGCCGCCGGCCTCGTGCACCGTGACATCAAGCCTGGAAACCTCCTCATTACTCCCGAGGGCCGAGTAAAGATCACCGACTTCGGTATCGCTCGCATTGCCGACCAGGTGCCACTCACGGCGACCGGCCAGGTCATGGGAACAGTGCAATACCTGTCTCCTGAGCAAGCCAGTGGTCACCCCGCATCCCCAACAACAGACATTTACTCGCTCGGAATTGTCGCGTACGAAGCGCTTGCCGGTCGTCGTCCTTTCACGGGAGAATCGCAAGTTGCCATCGCGATGGCGCAGATCAATGAGACTCCACCTGAGCTGCCCATGACTGTGCCCGAACCGGTACGCAACCTCGTTTACGCTTGCTTGGCGAAATCACCCGGCGACCGCCCGGCATCCGCCTCGCACCTCTCTCGCGCCGCACAGTCTTTGCGTCGCGGGGATGTCGCGGCCGCTGCTGCCGCGGTTCCCGGAATTCTCGGGGACAACTCTCACGCCGCAACCGTCGGCCTCAACTACGGCAACGCCACCCAGGCAACCCGCATCCTCAACACCGCAGATGCTACCGGGGTAACGCCAACCCCAACGTACGAAGAGCCCCAGAAACGCAACCCGTGGACGTGGCCGATCATCGCGCTCATTTCATTGCTTGCTGTCGTGCTGATCGGTGCAATCATCGCGTTGCTGGCGAACCCTCAAGAGTCCACTCCGGTAGTGACCCCGACCGAAACACAGACCTCGAGTGCCCCAACGCCGTCGGCAACTCCGACAAGCACCAAGGTAGAGCTCACGGAAGACGAGTTGCTCGGACGCAAACAAGACGCGGTCCAGTCAGTGCTCGACGCGAAGGGATTAGTACTCGACGCTCAGATTGGCAGCGCTGCAGATTCTCTTGAGCAGGTTGGTCTTTCGTATTCGGCCACTCCGCTGGGCAACGTCGAAAAGGGCGAAACCATCTTGGTCTACTTCTACGGTGAAGTCCCGGTCACTCCGGCTCCAACACAACCCTCTGCGGTAACGCTCGATCCGCTGAATGCAGTCGCTGGCTCAGAGGTGACCGTCAAGTGGACTGACTACCAAGGATGCCCCACAGGACACCCTCGATCGGGTTTCAACTTCAGCGTTGAAGGCGCGACGATCAAGGAAGGAAACGCAGTCCGCGGCCCGAACGAGACCTCCTTCAAAATCACGGTCCCCGCTACCGCTGGCGATGAGTACAAGATCTCTTACACGGTCTTATGCACTGACCTAGAATCACCGCAGGCTGATCAGGTCACCGCAGCAGCTCAGTAGCCCGAGGTCCCGACTAGCAGCACATAGACTAGACCGGTACTTTCCCGGATTAACCAAGGAGTGAACTAGTGAGTGAAGGCGTTGCACAAGGCGTACGTCAGCTCGCTGGCCGGTACCAGATTGGCGAGCTTCTCGGCCATGGCGGTATGGCCGATGTTCACCTCGGGTTAGATTCGCGGTTGGGGCGTCGGGTTGCGATCAAGCTACTCAAACCATCGCTTGCTAATGACCCTGCGTTCCGCACCCGTTTTCGGCGCGAAGCGCACGACGCCGCAAAGATGGCTCACCCCACCATTGTGCGTATTTTTGATGCGGGAGAAGAGTCGGTCATCGACCCGTCTGGGCACGAGACGCTCATCCCGTTCATCATCATGGAATACGTCGATGGTCGCCTCCTGAAAGATATTGTTGCCGAGGGACCACTGGCCCCGGCCGAAGCGACACGCATTGTCGCTCAGGTGCTCACCGCGCTCGAATATTCTCACCGTGCCGGCGTTGTGCACCGCGATATCAAGCCGGGCAACATTATGGTCACTACCGGTGGCCAGGTGAAGGTCATGGATTTTGGCATCGCCCGCGCGGTTTCTGACTCGGCCGCAACGATTGCCGAGTCAAGTGCAATCGTAGGCACCGCACAATACTTCTCACCGGAGCAAGCTCGCGGTGAAGGTGTGGATGCCCGATCCGACCTGTACTCCACTGGCGTCGTCCTTTTTGAGCTCCTCACCGGGCAACCGCCCTTCACCGGAGATAACCCGGTTGCGGTGGCGTACCAGCACGTCAACTCAGAGGCGATTCCGCCGAGCACCTCGATCGCTGCGGTATCGCCCGCGCTCGATGCGGTGGTGTTGCGTTCCCTCGCCAAAGACCGTTTCGATCGTTACCAGAGTGCGGCCGAGTTCCGCACTGATGTTGAGTCAGCCGCGGCCGGCGCAGTTCCTGAGCGCAAACAGTTAGCATCGACTGATTTCAACGCAACACTTTTTGGGGTGAACCCGCACGCCACCGCCGGCAGTGACGCTACTTTCCGTCAACTTGCCGTCGATGAGAACGATCGCACCCCCCGCACGCAGAACCGCCCTCCCGTGGCCTGGATCTGGGGTGGAATCGCTCTCATGGCTGTCGTAATCATTGCCGTCGTGGTGTGGGCATTCAGCCTGACGCCCACCCAGCTCGGTGGTACTACGGCCGTCAAAGTTCCTGATATTGCCTCGATGACTTACGACCAGGGTGAAGCCCTTCTTCTTGAGGCAGAACTCGTGCCGAAACGCGTCGATCAACCCAGTGAAACCATCGAAGAGGGTGTCATCATTCGCACCGATCCCGGGCCGGGACAGTCGGTGCCCCCCGGGCTCCAAGTTGAAGTTGTTGTATCGCTCGGGCGCGCTCCAGTGACGGTGCCCAACGTGAGCAACATGCTGGAACCGGCTGCGATTTCTTTGCTTGAATCTGCCGGCCTGGTTTATGGCACGAGCTCTCAGACGTATTCACCCAACCTCGCTAAGGGAACTGTCATTAGTTCTGACCCGCGCGGAGACGCCGAGCGCACCTCCGACGGCACCGTGATCCGTGAAGGTGAAACGGTCAATCTCGTAGTCTCGAATGGTTTGGTGCAGGTTCCCGACATCACCGGCAAAGACATCGGTGAAGCTAATACTGCACTTACGGATCTTCAGTTGAGCGTCAAGCTGAAAGCAGACTTCGGATGCTCGGGCAACACTGTGAGCTATCAGTCGATTATCGGCGATCAACCACAAAAGTCTGCGATTACGTTGCAGTACTGCGCCGGATAAACAGCGTCGACTGCATGCTCGCTCAGTTGTGAACGAGAGGCGTCAGTGTTTTAGCCAAGGCTGGAGCATTGGTCATCCCGACCCGCGACAGCCAGTTGCCGAGCATGAGGTAGCCGCCCTCGGTAAGAACCGACTCGGGGTGGAATTGCACACCGTAGATCGGCTGGCTTTCATGCTGAACGCCCATGATCACGCCACCAGGGGTGCGTGCTGTGACCTGAAGCTCGTCAGGAACGGTTCCGTCAACGATGGCCAATGAGTGATAGCGAGTGGCTGTAAACGGTTGCGGCATATCTCGGAAAACGAGACTGTTATCGTGCTCAATCTGCGAAGTCTTGCCGTGCATCAACTCGTCAGCATGGGTGACAGTTGCGCCGAGGGCCTCGGCAATCGCTTGGTGGCCTAGACACACTCCGAAGAGTGGTTGCCCCGAGGCGAGAGCCGCGTGCACGATCGGAATGCTCACGCCGGCGTTGGCCGGGGTTCCGGGGCCCGGCGAGAGCAGCACTGCGTCGTACTCTGCGATGGCAGCGGCTGCATCATCCGCGGCAAACGCGTCGTTGCGCATTACTTCGGTAGTGGCGCCCAGTTCGAGCAGATAGCCGTTGAGAGTGTAAACGAAACTATCGTAGTTGTCGATGACAAGGATGCGGGTCACTGTTGCACCGTCGCATCCAGTGGAGTCACTAGCGGCAGCGCCCACGGGAACACCCATACGAAGAGGGCAGCGACGATCGCCGCGGCCACCACGAGGAGAATAAAGACCCGCACAATTGCCGGTCCAGGAATTACACGCCAGAGTGCTGCATACATTAGCCAGCTCCTTCACTGCTTTGGGCGATCGCCGCAATTTCACTTGGCGCACCTTCAGCACGCGGGTACCAGGTGTCGTACACGGCGTAAGCGATGATGCGTTCGTTTGCGGTGTGGATGGGGTTGCAACTGGTGAGGGTCATGAGACGGTCGCTTGCTACTGCACCGTCGAATTGCGGCACCGGATTGAGCACTCCGACTCCGGATGCCTCCACGTATTCGAGCGAGCGGAACACGTAGCGGTACCAGCCGGCTTCGGTTTCGACGTAAACGCTGTCACCCAGCTGAAGTTTGTTGATGTCGAAGAAGGGATCGCCCCACCCGGTGCGATGGGCGGCCACGGCAAAGTTTCCGACCTCGCCAGGCATCTGCGTACCGACGTAGTGCCCGACACCTTGAGTGTTGAGCACGTCGCGCAGGTTCACGCTCTCGGCAATCGGGCGCGCATAGTCAACGCCGAATCGGGGAACGATAAGCGTTCCGACGCGACCGCGTGAGCCGGCGCATCCGCAACGACAGGAACACCGGGGTCGGCGCGTTCGTCTGGCGCGAGCCGCACAGCCTCGCCCTTGTTCCACTCTTGACTCAGCTCGGTAGCATCGTCGCGCTGCGCGCTGCTCACAAAGATGTTGTTGACCCAGGTCTGCCACACGAGAAACAGGAGCACGATTATGCCGGCAGTGATGAACAATTCGCCGAGGATTCCAATGAAGGAGACAGGTCGAGGCGCCGCAGTACTGCGGCGAGCTCGCCGACTGTCTTTTCGAACCATGGCCACAATTCTACGTGCAGACGTTGACTGGTTTCCGCGCGCTTGTTCAGCACTCAGGGCGTTCGCGCTAGAATTTCACGTATGGCCCGTAATTCTGCAGAAAAATCACCCTCGCGTCCCGCTGAAGATGCACCCAATGCGGTCTGGTTCAAGCCCGTTATGTTCGGCTTCATGCTGATCGGACTCGCTTGGATCATCATGTTCTACGTCAGCAACCAGCAGCTTCCGATTGCATCTCTCGGCAGTTGGAACATTTTGGTCGGTTTCGGCATCCTCTTTGTCGGATTCCTGATGACTACGCGGTGGCGCTAGAAATTACACGCGTGTAGTTATACCCAGTGTTAATAAACCTGTGGATAACTTTTCGTCACTTATAGAACGAAGATTCGAATCAGAGTCAGGCTGATAAGTGCAGCCACAGTAAGCGCCACTAAGGCGATCTCAGAATTAGCCGATTTTGTGCTGCGCTGACGCAGGAAGATGAGCGCAAGCAACGCTCCAGTTACCAGACCACCGACGTGGGCTTCCCAAGAGATGTTGAACCCGGGGATGAAGCCGACGACGAGGTTTATGCCCAGAACTATGAGCAGTACGCGGTTATTGATGCCCATTCGGCGCTGAATAACGAAGAACGCCGCAACTATGCCGAAGATCGCTCCGGATGCTCCGAGCACAACGGCGCCGGGCGAGATTAGTAGTACGGCAACCGAACCACCAAGGGCACTGATCAGGTAGAGAGAGATGAATCGCGCTCGACCTAGTGGGATTTCTAGTAGCCGCCCAAAGATAAAGAGCGTGAACATGTTGAAACCAACATGGAAAAGCGAACTGGGCGAGTGCAAAAACGCCGAGGTGATCATTCGCCACGGCTCGGATGCCGTGAGCGGAGGGTAATAGACCAGTGCCTGGGTAACCGGGCTGCCTGGAATTAACTGAAGCAAGAAGATGGCGACTGTCAACGCGATCAGCGTATAAGTGACGACCGGCTTGCCGTGCGACGCTCGTGCCGCACGAATCAGCACAGGTTTGCGCTTGGGCCCGTTAGCGCGAGCCTCTTTGATACATTCGGGGCAATGTACGCCCACAGCTGCCTGCGTTTGGCAGCTGGGGCATACGGTGCGCCCGCATCGCTGGCAGAGAGTAAAACTCTGCCGGTCAGGATGCCGATAGCAATAGTTGCCGCTAGCATCCGGCGATGAGGTCACGAAGGTTAGACCTCGTCGATCGTGACGCTCTCGATGACAACATCGGTAAGCGGCTTGTCGCTGCCGTCAGTGTCAACGGCTTCAATTGCGTCAACGACCTTCTTCGACTCGTCGTCGGCAACTTCACCGAAAACGGTGTGCTTGCCCTGCAGCCAAGGAGTAGCAACGGTCGTGATGAAAAACTGTGAACCGTTTGTGCCCTTGCCGGCACGCGTTCCTGCGTTCGCCATCGCAAGGATGTACGGTGCGGAGAACCCGAGCTCGGGGTGGATTTCGTCATCAAAGTTGTAACCGGGGCCGCCGATTCCCTTGCCTAGGGGGTCGCCACCCTGAAGCATGAACTGCTTGATGATGCGGTGGAAGATGACGCCATCGTAAAGAGGCGCGGTGGTCTTCTGGCCGGTGGCCGGATGAGTCCACTCGATCTCGCCCTTAGCGAGACCTACGAAGTTGGCAACAGTCTTCGGCGCGTGGTTGCCGAAAAGGTTGAGACGGATTTCTCCGAGATTTGTCTTGATAGTGGCAACTGCGGTGTGTTGAGACATAAGGTCAATTCTTACATAGCCAACCTGTGCCTCGGGTCCGGGTTACTCAGGGTGCTCACAGCCAAAGCAGTGCGCACTCGGAACCCACCGTGGCAGTATGGAAGAACTGTTCGACCATCTTTGGAGGTTTCCCGTGGCACTAACTCGCAAACGCCGGAAAGAACTCAAGCGCTTGAAAGGTCAAGCTGAAGACCTGTGGACCGATCAGCGGGAGTTGCTTGAGCACGCTTCCGCTGTCGTACGTGAGGCGAGCCATCAGGCCGCCAACTACGCGCGCGAAGAAGTCAGCCCTAAGATTCACAACACCATCGACTCTCGGGTAAAGCCCGTGGTGTCGTCATCAGTCGCTGGTGCTCGCTCAGTGGCCGAAACCACTCGCAGCAAGGTGAAGGGCGACATCATGCCCGCCGTGACCTCTGCGCTTGGCACAGCCCTTGCCGCGATTGAAGTGGCCAAGAATCAGCAAGTCCGGGATGCGTTCGCTCGCGTTTCAGGATTAGCGGCCACCGCTGGCGAGAAAACAGGCCTCGTGAAGCCTCAGCCCAAATCGGCAGGCTTCGGTCGTTACGTGCTGATCGGCATCGGCGTAGTCGCCGCTGTCGGAGTTGCTTATGCCGCCTGGCAGACGCTGCGCGCCGACGATGACCTCTGGATTGATGACGAAGCAGAGGCTGCTTAGCTTCTCGTTGACTGTCGGCATAGCCTGCTAATGCCGGCTACCGCACACGGTCTAGCCCCACCTCTTTATCAGTTCAGGCCCGGTTCTTATCGAACCGGGCCTGAACTCGTTAATCATGACGTTCGCGGCCATGACGTTCGCATCTGATGAGCGCACCGCCGACCACCACGAGCAGAGGCCACGCTCACGTCCGCGAGGATCGTCGAGATCGCGCTCTCCCACATGAGTGCAGACGCTGAGTGGTCGGGGTTGTGTTCCGGCCTCAGAACGAGCGCAAGAGCTACTCCGGTGTTCGTTCACATCACGAGCTGGTCAGCAACCAGTGGGACGATGCGTAATCGTCCGTCTGCTGCCAAACGATCGAGAACATCACGCGACAAACGCAGAGCCTCGGCTGTAGACGTCGCAGCGCCAACCGCAGTCGAGCCGAAAGGTAGCCGATAGGCGCTCTGATTCGCCACCCCAAAGTCAGTATGGCTATCCACCCCTGCCGCAGGTCTGGCAGAGGGACGGTGGATATCACGGTCGCACGCTTCACCGCGAGGTAAAGATCCCTATCGTGGTTGAGAGCATCGACCACGATAGACGCACGAAAAAACCCCGGCCAGATAACTGACCGGGGTTTTCGTTCCCACTGTGGGGAGTTCTTGCTGTGGAGCCTAGGGGAATCGAACCCCTGACCTCCTGCTTGCAAAGCAGGCGCTCTACCAATTGAGCTAAGGCCCCAATTTAAGGAATCTCTTGTGAAGATTCCAGTGGGGGTACGTGGACTTGAACCACGGACCTCTTCGTTATCAGCGAAGCGCTCTAACCGCCTGAGCTATACCCCCGTTGGGCAGATACGAGAGTATCGCATTCTGACCGTTTGGCGTAATCGACTAGTTGTTAGTGAAACCCACGAGGATTCCACCGGTCAGTCGCACGCTGAAGTTATAAAGCATACTCGCAATTGCACCGAGCGCTGTACCGACCAAAACATTGAGAATTGCGACAACAATCGAGAATCCAGCAACCTGCGCCAGCGAGAAACTGGTCGCAACGCTGAAGGTCTCATCGCTGAGGATGTCACGGAAGATTTCATCAACCTTGCCGAAGATTCCGGTCGAGTTCAAAACGATCCAGATCAGCAAAGATGCGACCACAAGAACAATTCCCAGCGAGATCGCTACTAGGAACGAGAACTTTACCGCCGACCAAAAGTCGATGTACACCAGCTTGAGGCGAACCTGTTTTACCGATGTTTGGCGCTGCGACTTGCGCTGCAGCTTCTCCGCGACACTACTCATCTACCGACTCGTCCTTCCCAGCAGGGGCATCTTCGCTCACAACGCTATCGTCTTGAGCTTCAAGTTCTTTGTTTTCTAGATTTCGTTCGCTGTTTCGTGCGATTGCAAGGATCTTGTCGTCCGCTGCAAATCGAGCGAAAACGACGCCCATAGTGTCACGGCCCTTCGCCGGAACCTCAGCGACAGAAGAGCGTACCACCTTGCCACTGGCAAGAACCACAAGAACTTCGTCGTGATCGCCGACCATCAGGGCACCAGCGAGATCGCCTCGCGCACCATCAAGTTTGGCAACCTTAATGCCCAAACCACCACGGCCCTGAACTCGGTACTGGTCTGCAGCAGTCCGTTTAGCGAATCCGCCCTCGGTAACCACAAAGACGAATCCGCTCTCAGGAACGACGCTCGCACTCAGCAGGCGGTCATCCTCACGGAAGCTCATCCCCATCACACCCGAAGTTGATCGGCCCATCGGGCGCAGGGCCTCATCGGATGCGGTGAAGCGAATCGACATTCCTTTACGAGATACCAACAACACATCGTCGCTGCTCTCAACGAGCATCGCCGAGACGAGCTCATCGCCCTCGCGCAGGTTCACGGCGATAATTCCGCCGCTACGGTTGGTGTCATATTCGGCCAGCGCGGTTTTCTTGACCAGACCATTATGCGTAGCCAGAACAAGGTAGGTGGCTGCTTGATAGTCACGAATATCGAGAATCTGGGCGATCTCTTCGCCAGGTTGCAGCGCTAAGAAGTTTGCGACGTGCTGACCCTTGGCGTCACGTCCGCCCTCCTGCAACTCGTAGGCCTTAGCTCGATAGACGCGACCAGTGTTCGTGAAGAACAACAACCAGTGGTGCGTTGTCGTGACAAACAGGTGATCGACGATGTCATCCGCCCGAAGCTGGGCACCCTTGACGCCCTTACCGCCGCGGTGCTGGCTGCGGTAGTTGTCACTACGAGTTCGCTTCACGTAACCACCGCGAGTAACAGTAACCACCATCTCCTCTTCGGGGATGAGGTCTTCCATGCTCATGTCGCCGTCGAAACCCATCATGATCTCGGTGCGGCGATCGTCACCATATTTCGCGAGCAGATCAGTGAGTTCTTCACTAACGATGTTGCGCTGGCGCTGTTCGCTGCCAATGATTGCCTTGAACTCGACAATTTCGAGTTCAAGAGCATCATGCTCATCGGTAATCTTTTGACGCTCAAGCGCGGCTAGGCGACGCAGCTGCATGTCAAGAATCGCGCGAGCCTGAATCTCGTCAATCTCAAGCAACTTGATGAGTCCCTCGCGGGCATCTTCCACCGTTGCAGAGCGACGGATGAGAGCGATGACCTCATCTAGTGCATCCAGAGCCTTCAAATAGCCACGCAAGATGTGCGCACGCTCTTCAGCCTTGCGGAGGCGGAACGCGGTGCGGCGAACAATCACTTCGATCTGGTGAGTAGCCCACGCAGTGATGAAGCCATCGATCGAGAGGGTGCGCGGAATACCATCCACGATCGCCAGCATGTTCGCGCCAAAGTTTTCCTGAAGCTGCGTGTGCTTGTAGAGGTTGTTCAGAACAACCTTCGCGACGGCGTCACGCTTGAGAACGATTACCAGACGCTGGCCTGTGCGACCCGAGGTCTCATCGCGGATGTCGGCGATGCCGGCGAGCTTGCCGTCTTTGACCAGGTCAGCAATCTTGAGTGCCAAGTTGTCGGGGTTTACTTGGTACGGAAGTTCAGTGACAACGAGGCAAGTGCGACCCTGCAGCTCTTCGACATTCACCACAGCACGCATCGTGACCGAGCCACGCCCCGTGCGGTATGCATCCTGAATCCCCTTGATTCCAAGGATCTGCGCTCCGGTGGGGAAGTCAGGGCCCTTGATTCGTTGAATCAGCGCCTCAATGAGTTCTTCCTTAGAGGCATCCGGATTGGCCAGGTGCCAAAGCGCACCCTCGCCGACCTCGCGGAGGTTGTGGGGCGGAATATTCGTGGCCATACCGACAGCGATACCCACGGAACCATTAACGAGCAGGTTCGGGAAGCGGCTCGGGAGCACGGTGGGCTCCTGAGTGCGCCCGTCGTAGTTGGGTTGGAAGTCGACAGTGTCTTCTTCAATGTCCCGCACCATTTCCATAGCGAGCGGGGCCATTTTGGTCTCGGTGTAACGGTGGGCAGCAGCACCATCGTTACCGGGAGATCCGAAGTTTCCTTGGCCGAGAGCCAACGGGTAGCGAAGGCTCCATGGCTGGACCAAACGAACAAGGGCGTCGTAAACCGACGAGTCACCGTGCGGGTGGAATTGCCCCATGACATCGCCGATGACGCGGGTGCACTTAGAGAAACCCTTGTCTGGCCGGTAACCACCGTCGTACATCGCGTAGATGACGCGACGGTGCACGGGCTTCAAACCATCGCGCACTTCAGGAAGCGCACGACCCACGATGACGCTCATCGCGTAGTCGAGGTAGGAGCGCTGCATCTCTACTTGCAAATCGACCTGACTAATTTTGTCGTGACGGTCGTCTACGGGTGCATCGTCGAAGGTCTTCTTCGGAGTTTCTTCGTCAGCCATTAAATTTCAATTCCAGTCTTGATCAGTCGCGAGTGCGGGCGCCGGGTGCTCTGTTCGAGCTAGATATCTAAGAAACGGACGTCTGCGGCGTTGCGCTGGATGAAGTTTCGGCGAGACTCAACGTCTTCGCCCATGAGGGTTGAGAATGTTTCGTCAGCTGCTGCTGCGTCATCCAAGGTGACTTGAAGCAGAGTGCGAGTAGCGGGGTCCATCGTGGTTTCCCACAGTTCCTTGTAGTCCATCTCACCAAGACCCTTGTAGCGCTGGATGCCGTTGTCCTTGGGCATGCGCTTACCTTCTGAGAGCCCCAGTTCGGTTAGCGCATCGCGCTCAGCGTCACTGTAGACGTACTGGTGCTGCGCGTTGCTCCACTTCAGGCGGTACAGCGGCGGCTGTGCAAGATACACATAACCCAGATCGATGAGCGGACGCATGTAACGGAACAGCAATGTCAACAGCAGCGTCGTAATGTGCTGACCGTCGACGTCAGCATCGGCCATCAAAACAATCTTGTGGTACCGAGCCTTAGTGGGATCGAAGTCTTCACCAACGCCTGCACCGAAGGCGGTAATCATTGCTTGGACTTCAGCGTTGCCGAGGGCACGATCGAGCCGCGCCTTCTCAACGTTGAGAATCTTGCCTCGCAGAGGGAGGATCGCCTGGAATTCGGGGTTACGGCCTTGAACGGCGGAGCCGCCGGCCGAGTCACCCTCGACCATAAAGATTTCAGAGAGCGACGGATCTTTACTCGAGCAGTCGCGCAGCTTTCCGGGCATACCGCTCGACTCGAGGAGTCCCTTACGACGGGTCTGCTCGCGAGCTTTGCGGGCAGCAAGTCGTGCTTGCGACGCCTGAATCGCCTTGCGAATAACATCGCGAGCCTGCGTGGGGTTGCGATCGAACCAGTCACCGAGCTGCTGGCCGGCGATGCGTTGAACGAATGCCTTTGCTTCCGTGTTACCCAGCTTGGTTTTGGTCTGGCCTTCGAACTGTGGCTCGCCCAGCTTGATCGAGATGACCGCAGTCAATCCCTCGCGCACGTCATCGCCGGAAAGGTTTTCATCCTTTTCTTTGATGATGTTCTTCTCGCGGGCATACCGGTTGACAAGGGTGGTCAGAGCAGCGCGGAAACCCTCTTCGTGAGTTCCACCCTCATGAGTGTTGATCGTGTTGGCATAGGTGTGAACGCTTTCGGAATAGCCAGCGGTCCACTGCATTGCGACCTCGAGTGAGATCTTCTTCTCGGTATCTTCCGACTCAAAGGCGATGACATCCGGATGAATGAGTTCGTTCTTCTTTGCTTTATTCAAGTACTCGACATAGTCGACGAGACCACGCTCGTACATGTAACTTTCGACAACTTCTTCTTCGGGACGCTCATCCGTGATGGTGATACGCAATCCCTTGTTAAGGAAGGCCATCTGCTGAAAACGCGCACGAAGAGTTTCGAAGTCGAACTCTACGGTCTCAAAAGTCTCTTTGCTCGGCCAGAACGTTTGCTGCGTTCCTGTCTCGTCAGTGGTCTCACCCTGAGCTAGTGGAGCCACGGGAACACCGTTGGCAAAACTCATTCGCCAGACATAACCCTGACGGCGAATTTCAGTGTCAATCTCAGCCGACAGCGCGTTGACTACAGAAATACCCACACCGTGAAGTCCACCGGATACGGCATAACCACCGCCGCCGAACTTGCCACCAGCGTGCAGCATCGTCATCACGACCTCTACGGTCGACTTTTGTTCTTGCTGATTGAGATCGACGGGAATCCCACGACCGTTATCGCGCACACGAATGGAGCCATCTTTGCGAATCCAGATGTTGATGGTGTCGCAGTAGCCAGCGAGGGCCTCGTCAACAGAGTTATCCACAACTTCATACACAAGGTGGTGTAGCCCCCGCGGGCCAGTGGAGCCGATGTACATTCCGGGGCGCTTGCGAACAGCTTCGAGACCCTCAAGGATCTGGATTTGATCGGCACCGTAGCTATCGGCGGCAACATGACCGTTGGAAATTATCTGGCTCTCGGGCACGTCGTTATCGGGCGTCGATGTCATCTGAAGTTAGGCTCCTGCCGCTAGTTCACACTCGCCATTCAGAGCTGGTACTCCACAAGGAGGTGCGTCTGACGGCTCCCGATATTCTACCAAATTCCGCGAGCCCACGACGGCTAAATTGCGTTCTACGGGAGTTTCTTTGGTCGCGTGACCTAATTTGCCTCGCTAACCGTAAGTATCGCGCGGGCCCCGGCCTGGAATTGATCTGGGGCCTCTTTTCCATGATGGGGCGTTGGGGCCCTCAAAGCGGACCGAATCGACACCGGCGTCTGGATATTGCTGAGCGATCGTCGTCGAGATGCGCGATCGCATCAACCTCAACTGTGTCGCCCATGCTGTGGAATCACATCGAACCGTCAGAACACCTTCCTCGATACCGATCGGTTCAGAATGTTCCGCTGTCTCATCGCCGACAATCTCCGGCCATCCGAGTAACAATTCCGAGCGAGCAAGAGGTGAACTCCACCCCATGCTGTTGGTGAGGCTGTCCATCACATCGCCCAGCCCATGCGGATCGCGGCCGGGAGCAAAGGGGACGCTTGTTCCTGGCTGCTTGCGGTCGCGCTTTCGCGCCATGTACGAACGCTTTGTTGCGTCCCCGAATACCTCGCGGAATCTCAAATAGACAGCAACGTGTTCATCGACGGCCGGATCGCGATCATTCATCAGTGACGACCAATCCTGCACGGATCTGAACAACATTCGCTGCTAGCTGTTCCGGAACATCCCCAAAAACCGCAGCGGTAATGAGAACTTGCTCGAACCCCGAAATTGAATCAGCCAATCTTTCCCGGCGAGATTTGTCGAGCTCGGCGAAAACATCATCCAGAATAAGCACCGGATCACCTGCCGAGGAATCACGCCGCAATAACTCTGCCGAAGCCAACTTGAGAGCTAGTGCAAAAGACCAGGATTCTCCGTGGCTCGCATATCCCCGCGCCGGCAGCCCGTTGAGGCCGAAAATAAGATCGTCTCGATGGGGCCCAACCAGCGTAATCGCCCGATCTCGCTCAGCTCGTCGAACTGATTCGAGGGCTGCAACGAATGCCGTGGTCGCGTCAGCGACCGAAATTATCTCGCCAACCGCGTTTGTTGCCACCGAATTATCCGGATCATCCTGGCGAGAAATTACGCTGAGCGAATTAGCCAACGAAGCACCATGATCAGCGCCAACGATTCGCTCGTACGCGCTAGATACTTCTGGGCTGAGATCAGCAAGAAGGGCACTTCGCGCGTTAATAATCTGTGCTCCAAATTCCACTAAACGCTCGTCCCACACATCAAGAGTGCTCAAGTGGGTGTCGCGCACACCAGAAGCCCGGGCTGATTTCAGGAGAGAATTTCGCTGTTTGACCACGCGCTCGTAATCAGAAATAACACCGCTGAACCGTGGCGAGCGCAGCACAAGCAGGTCGTCAATAAATCTTCGACGACCTGAAGGTTCGCCGCGAACGAGAGCAAGGTCTTCGGGGGCAAAGAGCACACTTGAAAAATAACGCGGCAACTCTCGAGTCCGAATTGCCGAGCGATTGATCTGGGCCCGGTTAGCACCGCTGCGATTGATCTGTACTTCAGCTAAAAATTTTCGATCATTGTGTTCGAGTCGCACCCGGATGATGGCCGCATCCGTATTTTGGCGAACCATCGCGTGATCTGTCGAAACACGATGAGAACCGAGTGTGCTGAGAAATCCTAATGCTTCAACAAGGTTTGTCTTGCCCTGCCCGTTTGAACCAACAATTAACGTCGGGCCGCTACCGAGCTCTAGCGCAAGAGACTCGTAATTACGAAAATCTTTGAGCTCAACATGAGTAACAAGCATCGCGGTGAAGGCTTAGCTCTTGCGGACGCTATGCCCGCCGAACTGGTTACGGAGAGCTGCGACCGCCTTCATCGAGGGCGAATCTTCTTGGCGAGACACAAAGCGAGCAAAAATTGCGGCACTGATTGTTGGCACGGCGACAGCTTGGTTGAGTGCTTCATGAACAGTCCAACGGCCCTCCCCCGAATCTTCGACATAACCGGCGATATCCGCGAAATCAGGGTCTTCTTCAAGGGCTTTAACGAGGAGCTCAAGCAACCAAGAGCGCACTACTGTTCCGCGCTGCCACGCCTTGAATGACCCAGGAACATCCTTCACAAGATCTTTTCGGCTGTCGAGAAGCTCAAATCCCTCGGCCCACGCTTGCATCAGCGCGTATTCGATTCCGTTGTGGACCATCTTCACGTAGTGGCCAGCGCCGACCGGACCAGCATGAACAAATCCCTCATCACGCGGACCTTCTGGACGAAGGGCGTCGAAAATCGGCATAGCCCGTTGGATGTCGGATGATTCTCCGCCGGCCATTAGTCCATAACCGTTCTCGAGACCCCAAATTCCTCCAGAGACGCCGACGTCTACGAAAGCAATGTCACGTCCTGCAAGCTGCTGGCGGTGAAGCTCATCATCCGTGAATCGTGTGTTACCGCCATCAATGACCAAGTCGCCAGGCTCGAGCAAAACTTCAATTTCGGTAATTACAGAATCCGTCACCGAACCGGAAGGCACCATGACCCAAATAATGCGCGGCGTTGGCAGAGCATCTACAAGATCAGACAGCGTGGCAACGTCGCTGACCTCGGCATTTGGGTCATAACCAGTGACGGTGAGTCCCTTGGCACGCATGCGCTCACGCATGTTTCCGCCCATTTTTCCCAGGCCAATGAGTCCTACCTGCATGGTGTCGACCATGATTACCTCAACAACAGGTTGGGCTGCAGCAAGTACTTGTAGTTGTCACTACCAGGTTGGTCCTTGGACGACTGGCTCGTGATCAACACGGGACCTGGCTTGTTGGGATTCTCCGTCTTTGTGAAAGAAATTCGCACGAATTCAGAATGAACTGAGCTCAGCCCATCGATCAGGAACTGAGGCTTGAGCGAAACAACAGTGTCATCCCCGGTCAAGAAAGCATCGATAGTTTCGGATGCTTGGGCTTGCTCGGATCCGATGGCCTCGAGCGTGACACCTTCGGTGGTGAAAGTGAACCGAAGTGCAGCTTCTCGCTCGAGCACGAGGGATACGCGTCGCACCGCTTCAATGAGCTCAGCGGTATTCATAACCGCAAAGTTATCCACAGTCTCGGGGAAAAGTCGTCGTACCGGGGGAAAATTGCCCTTAATGAGCAACGAGGTCACAGTTTTTCTATCTGCCTGAAAAGCGATGAGCTCACGTTCATCGGTGCTCGTGATTGCAATCGAAATTTCGCCACTGTTACCGAAGGTCTTACCGACCTCGACCAAAGTCTTCGCTGGCACCAGGGCGGTGGCAGATTCGACACCGGAATCCCCGGCGTCCCATTCGATGTCGCGGACTGCAACTCGATAGCGATCGGTAGCCACGAGCGAAATATTGTTCTGCGAAACCTCGAGCTGTACTCCGGTGATAACGGGAGTCACGTCGTCCCGTGACGCAGCAACAGCGACTTGGGCAATTGCGGCAGAAAAAAGATCTGCTTTTAGCGTGCCCACACGGTCAGAAATCTGAGGAAGGGTCGGATATTCTTCGACTGGCATGCTCGACAGCGTGAAATGACCAGTGCCACAAGCGACCGTAATTTTATTATCTTCGGTGCTAAATCTCACGGGAGCATTGGGAAGTCGGCTCGCAATCTCAGCTAAAAGCTTTCCCGAAACGAGTACGCGACCAGGTTCTTCAACTTCGGCGATGATCTGCGTTCGAGCGGATACTTCGTAGTCAAACGATGACAGCGTGAGCCCCTCTTCGGTGGCTTCGATCAGCACACCGCTCAAAATGGGCAGCGTTGTGCGCTGCGGCAGCAGTTTGACTGCAAACGAAACTGCCTCGCTGAAGACATCACGATTAACCTGAAACTTCATGAACCACCCCTAACCGGATCAAGCTCTGGCCGTTAATACTGGCACAGCCAATCCCGTTGCGAACCACAGGTTATTTGGGATTCAAATTTCATTCTTTAAAGGTCACACTCTTAACCGTTGTGGAAACTGTGAATAACCCGGCTGATTTCTTGTAACTACGGGAAACTACAACCGTGTGAGTTGTTGACGAGCGGTGGAGAAATGTTCACTCTCGACGGGAAACTCGAATGACAAGAATTTGTAATTCCACAGAATGATTCTGGTGATCAACAATCTTTCCGGCGAGTTGGGAAGGTTATCCCCAAGTTATCCCCAAGTGGGAAAACCTATTTTTGGCTGAATCGTTGGTTCTGTTTAATCCGACTCGTGAGCTCTGTGACTTGGTTATAGATCGAGCGACGTTCTTTCATGAGCTCGGTGATCTTCTTATTCGCGTACATCACCGTGGTGTGATCGCGGTTACCAAAGAGCTGGCCGATTTTCGGCAGCGACAGGTTTGTCAGTTCCCGGCAGAGATACATAGCAATCTGGCGTGCTGTAGCTATGGCCTGGGATCGAGACGAGCCATAGAGGTCGTCGACCGTGAGCTTGAAGTAGTCAGCGGTGTGATTGATGATGTCGACCGGTGCGATGACGTTGTCTTCGTCAAGAGTGATGAGGTCCTTCAGCACCGTTTGGACCAATGCCATATCGACCTCGGTGCGATTGAGACTCGCGAAGGCAGTCACTCGGATGAGGGTTCCTTCGAGCTCGCGGATATTCGACGAGACCTTCGAAGCCATGAATTCGAGGATGTCGTTACCGACCTGCATTTTCTCGCTCTGAGCCTTCTTGCGCAAAATAGCGATGCGCGTTTCGAGATCTGGCGCCTGCACGTCGGTAATCAGGCCCCATTCGAAGCGCGAGCGCATCCGATCCTCAAACCCGGTGAGGTGTTTTGGAGGCAAATCCTGGTGATCACAACCTGCTTGTTGTGATCGTGCAGGGTGTTGAAGGTGTGGAAGAACGCTTCTTGTGTGGAATCTTTGCCCTGAAGGAATTGGATATCGTCGATGAGCAGAATGTCTATTTCGCGGTATCGCGACTGGAAGACTGAGGCGCGGTTGTTCGCGATCGAGTTGATGAAGTCGTTCGTGAATTCTTCCGAGCTAACGTAACGAACCCGGATTCCGGGGTAGAGGCTCTCGGCGTAGTGGCCGATCGCGTGCAAAAGGTGAGTCTTGCCGAGACCGGATCCACCGTAAATAAAGAGTGGGTTGTAGGCCTTCGCCGGCGCTTCGGCGACGGCGACCGCTGCAGCGTGAGCGAATCTGTTGGATCCACCAATAACGAAATTATCGAAACTGTATTTCGGATTGAGCCGTGAATCACTGCGTCGCGAGGGCGACTGGTCTGCTGCCTTGGGTGGAGTCGGCTCAATATATGGCTGCTCGGTTCGAGGAACTTCTTGAGAAAGTGCATCTTGCTGGATATCGGGGTTCACGACCGTGGCGAAGTTATTGATCCCGTGGTCACTGCTCAATTGGCCGATGGCATCGAGGAGTGGCTGGCGGAGTCGCTGTTCCAGCATTCCGCGCGTTAATTCGTTAGGCACCTCAAGATAGAGCGTGCCAGCCATGACTCCTTTTGGCTCAACCAGGCTCATAAAACCTTGGAGTTGCGGCGTAATGCGCTCGTCTCCAGTGAGATGTGCCAGAACCTCGTGCCACAGTTCGTTAGTCGGGTCGGGTGTTTCCGACATTCTTTTACCATCCCTTGACGCTATTTACTCACAGGCTTATCCACTGTTGAGAACAGCTATTCTCGCTGATTTACTGGACTTCTGACGCCGTTATGCACTGACTCTCACCTTAGTTGTCCACAGCATGTCGTTACCAATAACGATGTACTCTTTGTGGATAATGCGCCGTTGCAGAAAGTGCGGTTTGACCGCACCCGTTTAACGCCGTAGTTTTAATCAGTTGACTTCTGGCCCTTGGGCCTACCAATTCTTCCCGGCCGCCAGAGCTGGGCCTTGGAGATATAGCTATGAGCAAGAGAACTTTTCAGCCAAACAACCGTCGCCGCGCGAAGGTTCATGGTTTCCGTTTGCGTATGCGCACCCGTGCAGGCCGCGCGATCCTCGGCGCTCGTCGTCGCAAGGGACGCACCGAACTCTCCGCGTAATCTCGTCCGGTGCTGTCTAAGGCGAACCGCGTAACTCATCCGAGCGACTTTCGTTTGGCTGTTCGTCGGGGACGTCGTTATTCAGCACCGCACTGCGTTGTTCACATTGTGAGCAACGAGCGATCGAGTGGCGTACGTTTTGGATTCATTGTTTCTAAAGCGGTGGGCAACGCAGTAGTACGTAACAAGGTTCGTCGTCGGCTTCGCGCCGTTGCCGCGCAACTTCTTCCCAATGTTTCCGTTAATTCGGACATTGTGATTCGTGCGCTGGCAGGTTCGGCGCAGGCTGAATCGACTACGCTACTCGCGGAGATCGCTGAAGGGATTGATCGCATCGTGGTGAAGGTATGAAACCTCTCGTTACGTTCGTGATGCTTCTTCCACGCAATCTTTGTGTATTGATCCTTCGTGTTTATCGCGCAGTGATGTCACCGCTCTACGGTGACGTCTGTCGGTATTACCCATCGTGTTCTTACTACACGCTTCAAGCTATTCAGCAGCACGGAGTAATTCGTGGTGTGTGGCTTGGATCTCGACGTCTAGTTCGCTGCCACCCGTGGGCAGAGGGCGGCATCGATGACATTCCGGCTCGCCGGCACGACCGCTACCAGATCACCAGGTTTGGCTTTGTTATAGCCGCAAGCCACGAAAGGGGCTAACCACCACATGGATCTTTTTGCTTTCTTTGGCACGCTGTTGTGGCCAATCAAGTGGGTGATCGAAGCAATTCTCGTTGCGTTCCATTCGCTGCTGAGTTTTGTTGGCATGGACGGTGATGCTGGTCTCACTTGGGTGCTGTCGATCGTGGGCCTTGTCCTCGTGGTTCGTGCAGCACTAATCCCCGTCTTTGTTCGTCAGATCAAGAGCCAGCGACGCATGATGGAAGTCGCTCCGCAGCTCAAGAAGATTCAAGACAAGTACAAAGGCAAGAAGGACCAGTTCTCTCGTGAGGCCATGTCTCGCGAGACAATGGCGATGTATAAGAACGCGGGAACTAATCCGTTTAGTTCTTGTCTCCCCCTCCTTCTTCAGATGCCGATTTTCTTCGGCCTGTTTTCAGTACTTCGCGAAGCACAGCTCGAGGATCATGCAGCGGGAGTAGGACTGCTCAGTGCAGATTTATCCGAGTCCTTCGGCACCTCGTCGCTCTTCGATATCGCTCCCCTGCACTTAGCTATCAGCACCGCAGACGGCAATGTTCCCGTGATCGTAACAGCGGTCATCATGGTCATTCTTATGACCGGGTCAAGTTCATCACTCAACTTCAGATCATGTCGAAGAACCAGTCGGCTGAGATGAAGGCAAGCCCGATGTATCGCCAACAGCGGATCATGCTTTATATGCTCCCGCTTGTGTTCGCTTTCTCGGGGTTCACCTTCCCCCTGGGCGTGATGTTCTATTGGCTCGTATCGAACTTCTGGACCATGGGTCAGCAGTTCCTCGTCATTCGAAACATGCCTACGCCCGGCAGTGAAGCGGCGCTGGCTCGCGAGGCTCGTCTTGCAAAGCGCAACCAACGCAAGGGAATCATTGAGGAGGCGCCCGAGTCGGACTCGGGAACCATCGTCATTGAAGAGCCTAAGAATCCGCAGCGCGATCAACCCGTAAGCAAGAACCGTGCAAAGAAGAAGCAGGGAAAGAAGAAATGACGAACGTTTCTGACACAGACACCGCAGCAGTTGAGACCACTCCTGTTGACGATCGCGAAGACCGCACTTCTGCTCAGTTGGAAGAAGAAGGCGATATCGCAGCGGACTATATCGAGGAGCTGCTCGATATCGCTGATCTTGACGGCGATATTGAAATTGATGCCCGTGCGGGTCGCGCCTACGTCTCAGTGACGTCGAGTGAAGACACGAACCTTCGGTTGTTGTCTCGCCCCGATACTGTTACCGCTCTTCAGGAGCTCACCCGCATCGCGATCCAGAACAAGACTGGTGCTTTCTCCCGTCTTATCCTCGATATTGGTGGATCGCGTGAAGCTCGTGCGGCGGAACTCTCGAAGCTGGTTGACACAGCCGTCGAGCGGATTGAAGCCGGTGCCGATTCTGCATCACTCCCCCCCATGTCCTCTTACGAGCGCAAGCTTGTTCATGACGTTGTGGCTGAGCGTGGTTTCGTATCTCAGTCAAGTGGCGAGGGCCGCGACCGTCACACCGTCATCACGCGCGCATAGTTTCACGTGAAACATTGACCGAAGAGTTGGGGCTCGAGTCCGAGCCTGAGATCGCCGCGGTGCTTTTCGGCGACCGCATCGATCTCGCGCGGCAGTACACAAATAGCCTTGCACTTCGTGGAGAAGAGTTGGGACTTATTGGTCCTCTCGAGGTTCCGCGACTGTGGTCACGCCATATTGTGAACTGTGTGCTCGTCGCTCCCCTGCTTAGGCCCGGACTAGTCGGCGATATTGGCAGTGGTGCGGGATTACCGGGAATTGTCTTGGCAATCGCGCGCCCCGATGTGAACTTCGTACTCATTGAACCCATGGAACGTCGCGTTGACTGGCTGCAAGCTGAGGCCGCCAGACTTGGTTTAACGAACGTTGTCGTTGATAGATCCCGGTCTCAGGATGCACCGTACGCGGAAGCCTTGACGCAGATGACAGCGCGAGCGGTAACTGCTCTCTCAAAGCTGATCCCCACCACCGAACATTTATTGGCTCCTGGTGGAGAGATGGTGTTCATGAAGGGTGCTCGCATCGACGAAGAGATCGAAGCTGCATCTAAAGCGATTCGCAAGGCGGGGCTCCGTGATGTTGAGTCGCTAGTTCTAGGTGAAGGAATAACCCCAGAGATCACTAGGGTGTTTCGGGCTAGAGTGTACTGATTCGGCCACGAGTTCGACCGTCACTCTACTTGCCCCTTTTTTGCGCCACCAGAAAGAAAGTTTCACGTGAAACATCCCGAACGCGAAGTCACCGAACAGTCAAAATCGTTCGACCAGACCACGCCGCTTGCGCGGGAGATCGCAGAACTGACGCGCCGGCGCAAGGCTGTGGCCTCAGCCACGCTCCCCCTCCCCGATCGAACACGTGTCTTCACGGTTGCAAACCAAAAGGGTGGTGTCGGAAAGACTACTTCTACGGTGAATCTCGCAGCGGCTCTAGCTCGAACGGGAGCTCGTGTTCTCGTCATTGACCTAGATCCTCAAGGAAACGCGTCGACTGCGCTCGGTGTGGAGCATCGTTCTGAAACACCAAGCGTCTATGACGTCATTATTAATGATGTCCCGATGGCAGATGTAATACAGAAGAGCCCGGAATTTGAGGCACTGTACTGCGTACCAGCGACGATCCACCTTGCCGGCGCCGAGATCGAGCTTGTCTCGTTGGTCGCGCGCGAGCAACGGTTACGTTCTTCTCTTGATCAGTTTCTTCAGGATTCCCCTGACGCCTATCACTATGTCTTCATCGACTGCCCGCCGTCCCTCGGTCTTCTTACGATTAACGCTTTCGTCGCCGCGCAAGAAGTTTTGATCCCTATTCAATGTGAGTATTACGCTCTTGAAGGTTTGAGCCAGTTGCTTAACAACATCAAACTCATTGAGCGCCACCTCAACCCAAAGCTTCGAGTCTCGACCATCCTTATGACGATGTACGACTCTCGAACCAATCTTGCTAATCAAGTGGTCGACGATGTGCGCGAACACTTTCCCAAGCAGGTTTTGACCACGGTGATTCCTCGTTCTGTACGGATTTCTGAGGCCCCCAGCTACGGGCAGACTGTTATCAGCTATGACCAGAATTCTCCGGGCTCGCTTTCCTATCTGGAAGCGGCCGCGGAAATCGCACACCGAGGAGCACCCCAATAATGGCAGCACCAAAACGCACCGGACTTGGCCGCGGCATCGGCGCGCTTATCCCGGCGTCGGACGAAAACGCCGAGCGTCCCGTCGACGTGTTTTTCCCTGGTGGAGAGATCTCGACTGACAAACTGCGTTCGGTTCCAGGCGCGCGACTCGCAAGCCTCTCCCCCCTCGACATCGTGCCGAACTCGCGTCAACCTCGAACCGAGTTTCGCGAAGAAGAGCTCTCAGAGCTCATAGTCTCTATTCGCGAGATCGGTGTTCTCCAGCCCATCGTTGTTCGGCCTCTAGCGGGTGCTGCTGATGGTGAGCCGCAGTATGAGCTCATTATGGGTGAGCGTCGGTTGCGTGCGAGTAAGCACTTAGGGCTCGCAACGATCCCCGCGGTGATCAAGAGCACTGCTGATGAGGACATGCTGCGTGATGCTCTTTTGGAGAACCTTCACCGCGCGAACCTCAACCCGCTCGAGGAAGCGTCGGCCTATCAGCAGCTTCTGGCTGACTTTGGAATCACCCAAGAGCAGCTTGCGGAGCGAATCGGGCGTTCTCGACCCCAAATTACGAACACATTGCGCCTTTTGCGCCTTCCAGAAAGCGTTCAGCGCCGCGTAGCGGCTGGAGTTCTGACCGCTGGGCACGCTCGAGCGCTCCTATCGCTTCCTGACGCCGAAGGAATGGAGCGTTTGGCTGACAAAATCGTCAATGAGGAGCTTTCTGTACGCTCGGCTGAGGCTGCAGCCGGCTCCCTCTCGACGAAACCGGCGAGGGTAAAACCTTCGCGTGGCAAGAAGCAGGGGCCTCTCGACGAAATCGCCGAGCGTTTGGCTGATCGTCTCAACACCCGCGTCAAGGTGTCGCTCGGCGCAAGCAAGGGTCAGGTTATTATCGACTTCGCGACTGTTGCCGATTTGAATCGTATTCTCGAAGAGCTCGGCGACACAGGCTTCAATCGCTAGCCTCGAATCTGTACGCGCACGCCGCTCCGAAGCGCCAGCGTCAAATGCTGGGACCCATGTTTCACGTGAAACTAGTCCGCTGGCTTGAGAAGGGTCGACGGGACGAACAATCTCCTCTCTGCCGTTTCACGTGAAACATCAGCTAGATTTTTCTGAGTTCTGAGTTCTGAGTTCTGAGAGCCGTGAGCCGTGAGCCGTGAGTAGGAACTCACTCACAGTCGGCTTGAGGTTCAATCCGACTATCGCTAGCGTTGCGCGCGCTCCGACACTCCCCGTTCCAAGACGTTCCCAATATTCTCATTGGGTGGCGGTGTCCCCAATGAAGAAGAGCTTCTGAGGTGCGAGCGAGCACACTTGAAGACTGTGAGCCGACTCATCGAGTGCGGCGCTGCCGTCTGAAAACGACGAGTAGCACGAAGTTAGTCCCGATCTACACTCCGGATATTCCGAGGTAGGAGCCTCAATCCGGGGATCCGGAATAAGCTATCCCCTAGCAAGGCGTTCTCACTAGGGCAATCTGAGCCAAGATTCCGTAAGCTGGGGTTACGCGGCGCGCGTTGTCGCTGTCGGTTGTGCGCGGGCACCTTTTTCAGCGGATTCCGGTTCCTGTCTCGCGCACTGCACGTAGCTCTTGCGCGAATGTAGTTTCACGTGAAACATCGAGGTCCGAACAGGCGAGGATTGCGACGACGGCATCGCGGCGGTCCGTAGGTTTCACGTGAAACGCTGAGGCTGCCATGTGATGTTGGCGAATCTCTGACCCGCGCGGTATGACATGTTTCACGTGAAACAGCAGCGGTCGAGCATGGATGGCGAAAAGCGACTCGAATATGTGCCGGCACCGAGGTGCGCGGAAGCCGCCACTCCCCCTCGCAAGCGCGATGCTGCACCGCGCCGATAAGCATGGATCAGTCGTCTAGCAGCGGTGTCCAGAGCGAGCGGACACTTTCATTCTCGGGTTTTTCGACAGCCGAGTGAAGAAATGGGCTAAAACTGGCGTTTTCCATGGAAAAGGTGCCGTCAACGGCTCTCGTTTTAACGGCAGCCATCCGAGGCTCCTGTTGTTGGGAAGAGCCTGTGGATGGCCCAGTATCGCTGGTCATCTCGGAGCGACGAAGAGACGAGATTGTTCTCGCAGGGGTGTCGACCAGGAGGCCAAAGCCGGCCACTCCAACCCGTGAAATGTCGTCGGAGAGTTACGGGCCTTCGATCGCGGATTCGGCGAGAGCGGCATAGACCCAACCCAAATCGTGGCCGGCGGCAACAAGCGCCTGAGGCAAGATTGATGTTTCGGTGAGTCCGGGAAGCACATTTGCTTCGAGGAACCATGGCGTTCCCGCGCCATCCACGATCATATCTACGCGGGAAAGGTGGCGCAGCCCGAGCTGGGAATGAGCAGCCAACGCGGCCTCTGCTGCACGTTCTGCTTCTTTCGCGGCGATGCGGGCCGGAGTGTAAAAGAGGGTCTGACCAGCATTATAACGAGCCTCAAAAGTGTAAGCACCGGCCACAGGCGCGATCTCCACTGCGGGCAACGCGACAGGGCCCATGCCGCTATCGAGTATGCCGATCGCAATTTCAACACCGGTAATGCGCTGTTCGATAAGTGCAACATCGCAATAGTTGTACGCGTTCACCATCGCACTGGGGAGGTCTGAACGGTCGGTGACAATCGAGACACCTTGGGCCGATCCGCCCTGAGCTGGCTTGACGACCAGCTCCCCCGATAGCTCATCAGCAAGTTCATCCAGAATGCTGTGGGCTCCCAGTTCGCGGAACGAATCCCGCGACAACGCGATTGAGAGCGGCGTGTGCACACCAACCCGAGACACAAGAGCTTTGGCGGTCGGCTTATCCCACGCCAGGCGTGCTGCGTTGGCACGCGATCCAACGTAGGGAATCCCAATGAGGTCGAGCAGGCCGCGCAAAGCACCATCTTCGCCACTTGCGCCATGCAGTGCAGGCCACACCACGTCTGGCTTACTGTCGCGCAAATACGGAAGCAAGCTTGCATCCGGATCCCGAAGTTCGACATGTTTGCCTTGAGCGCGCAAACCATCGGCCACGCGTCGCCCTGAACGGAGCGAAACGTCACGCTCGTGGGAGATTCCGCCGGCGAGAACAAGTACGCGAGTGGGTGAAGCGTTCATGGTGTCCTAGCTGAGATTGGCGGGAGGGTTGATCATCGACGACGCGGGAGGCGCAATCGTTAGCGGTGCCGTCTGCGAGAAAGTATTGAGCAATTCGAGCTCGCCATTAATCACGGTAGACAATCGACGGATGCCTTCGCGGATGAAATCAGGGGTCGGATAGCAGAACGACAGCCGCATGTTGCTACGCCCGTTTCCGTCGGCGAAGAAGGCAGTTCCGGGCGTGTAGGCGACCAATTCCTTGACCGCGCGGGGCAGCATTGCCTTGGAATCGAGGTTTGGTGGCAACGTGACCCAGATATAGAAGCCGCCATTGGGCACTGTCCATTCCAGGTCAGGCAGGTAGTCATCGAGCGCATCGAGCATGGCATCGCGACGCTCGCGATAGACACCGCGGAAGGTGTCGATCTGACCCTTCCAGTCGGCGACATTCATGTACTCACTAATGATGTTCTGCGTAAACGAACTTGGCGACAGCACCGCAGCCTCGTTCGCCAAAATGAGTTTCTCTCGGATGGCGTGAGGCGCAAGCACCCAACCAACCCGAAATCCTGGAGCGAGCGTCTTTGAGAACGTGCCGAGATAGATGACACCCTCCTCTTCGACCGAGCGCATCGCATGCGGTGGAGGCCCATCGAAGTACAACAGCCCGTATGGGTTGTCTTCAAGGACCAAAATGCCGTTCTCCCGGGCAATTTCGAGCACCTCGAGCCGACGTTCCCAGCTGAGTGTCACTCCCGCAGGATTACTGAAGGTCGGAACGGTGTACAGAAATTTAATCGTTTTGCCGGCAGCGCGAAGTGAGGCGATATGGGCCCGGAGAGAGTCAGGAACTAGCCCGAATTCATCCATCTCAACGTGGGAAATCTCAGCCTGAAAAGACTTGAAGACCACCATTGCGGTGACGTAGCTCGGACCTTCAGCGATGACGACATCGCCGGGGTTGATAAACAGCTTCGTTACGAGCTCAAGAGCATGCTGCGAGCCGGTGGTGACAACGACGTCATCCACGCTGGCACGAATGCCCTCAAGGGCCATGACCTCGAGGATCTGCTCGCGAAGGGCAGGCAACCCCTGGCCCGACCCGTACTGCAGGGCCGCGGGACCGCGATCACGCATCACGCGGTCAATTGACTCGGTGATGAGATCTTGGGGTAGTGCTGAGACATACGGCATGCCGCCAGCCAGGGAAACAACTTCGGGGCGTGAAGCCACGGCGAACAACGCTCGAACTTCGGAGGCCGCAAGCCCAGAGGCCCGGTCTGCGTAGTGGTTGAACCACTGGTCAAGGTTGTTTGGCTGTGTTGTCATGGGCAATCCCGTTCGGTTGACTTTAAACAATAGGCGTTCCGTGGTTGCGACCCGAAACTGAGCGATCATCGCGAAATGACGCGGGCAATCCGTGCGGGAGGTGGCTCCGAACTGCTTCAAATGTGATCCATAGCAATTCATGCTGGAATGTAAGTACTCGCAGTGCCCTAGCGACCTCAGAAAAGCGCGAAAGTTCCCCTCCCGAAAAAGGTGCGGACGCTCCACAACTGCCGCTACCCCGACCCGAAAAGAAGGACTCTTATGAACGCTCGCAGCGACTGGTCTGAATCCGACATCGGAGACCTCACCGGCACAGTAGCGATCGTTACCGGGGCAAACTCCGGATTGGGCTTCGAGACGAGCCGCGCGCTGCTCAAAGCTGGCGCCCACGTAGTGATGACAATGCGCTCGGCAGCCAAAGCCGAGACGGCGGCGACCCGACTTCTGGGCGAACTTGGCGAGGTTTCACTCGAAACGATGCTCCTCGATCTGGCCGATCTCGAATCGATCCGTCGATTCAGTGACGAATTTCACAGCAAACACTCTCGACTCGATCTGCTGATCAACAATGCCGGAATCATGATGACGGATGCGCAGCTCACGATCGACGGTTTCGAATCCCAGCTCGGCACCAACCACCTCGGACACTTTGCTCTCACCGGACGCCTCCTCGACGTCATTGCTGCCACTCCAGGCGCCCGCGTCGTGAGCCTCTCGAGCGTGGCACACCGCTGGGGATTCATGGAGTTTGGCAATCTGATGTTTCAGAACGGCTCATACACACCCCGCGCTGCCTACGGCCGCTCAAAGCTTGCCAACTTGCTGTTTACCTACGAGCTGCAACGCCGTTTCGAGGCTGCAGGAGTAGACGCAATGGCGGTAGCCGCGCATCCGGGAACCGCAGGCACTGGACTTGCCGACCACATGTTCGACCGCTGGTACCTGCGTCCGCTAAAGAAACTAGTCTTTCTGGGCATCCAAACCCCCAAGCAGGGCGCTCAGCCGTCGCTGCGTGCCGCGACAGACCCGAACGTCACCGGCGGCGACTACTTTGGCCCCTCTGGGCGCAAGGAGTACCGTGGCGCCCCTGTGTTGGTCGAATCGAACCCCGCCTCGCACTCTGAGATTGACGCTGCCAAATTGTGGACCGAATCAGAGCGCCTCACCGGCGTTAACTACGAAAGCCTCCGCACACCCACCAAATAGTGGATGCCGGAGGCTTTCGAGCGCAAAGTGGCTTTAGGCCAGGAACTCTGCGAGGTCAGACTCAAGCGCGGGCTTCGGCTTTGCACCGATGACGGTCTTGACGACCTCGCCACCGCGGAAGACCTTCATGGCCGGGATCGAGGTGATCTGGTACTTCATCGCCATCTGGGGGTTGTCGTCAACGTTGAGCTTGACGATCTTGATCTTGTCGGCATTCTCGCTGGCGATCTGATCAAGGATCGGACCAACCTGGCGACACGGGCCACACCATTCAGCCCAGAAGTCGACCATGATGGTGTCCTTTGAGTTGATGACGAGTTCTTCGAAGTTTGCGTCTGTTACTTCTGTTGCTGCAGACATTCTGTGTTCCTTTGTTCGGTGGAAATATAGGGGTTAGGCGGCTTCTTCGTTGGGCTTTTCTTCTACTTCTTCGACCCGTGCCGGTTGGACGGCCCCAGCGACAAGTTCGCGGGGAAGTGACGCCAGGTAGTGCTCGGCGTCGAGAGCGGCAACGGTGCCGGAACCGGCGGCCGTTACGGCTTGGCGGTAGGTGGGATCGATGACGTCGCCGGCGGCAAATACGCCAGTGATGTTGGTGCGTGAGGAACGACCATCCACGACAACCGTTCCGTCTGGGTTGATGTCGAGCTGACCGTGCACGAGGTGGGTGCGGGGGTCGGCGCCGATCGCAATGAAGAGACCGCTCACGTCGAGGTGAGAAGTGGCACCAGTGACTGTGTCGGTGAGGTCGATGCCGTCGACAAGCTCGGAACCGGTGATGCCGGTTACAGCAGAGTTCCACACGAATTCGATCTTAGGATCGCTGAAAGCGCGCTCCTGCATGGCCTTCGAGGCACGCAACTCATCCTTGCGGTGAATAACGTAAACCTTGTCGGCAAACTTCGTAAGGAAGGTCGCCTCTTCCATGGCGGAATCGCCGCCACCAACGACTGCGATCGTCTTCTTGCGGAAGAAGAAACCGTCACAGGTTGCGCACCACGAGACTCCATAACCGCTGAGGCGTTCCTCATCGGGAAGGCCAAGTTTGCGGTAGGCAGAACCTGTCGCGAAAACGATCGAGAGAGCTTCGTGCACATCACCGTTGCCTAGCGTGACCTTTTTCATCTGCCCATCGAGCTGAAGATCGGTAACGTCATCGAGCACAACCTCGGTGCCAAACCGCTCGGCCTGCTTTTGCATTTCGAGCATGAGGTCTGGGCCCTGAATACCCGCGGCAAACCCGGGGTAGTTCTCGATCTCGGTGGTCTTCATGAGCTCGCCACCAGCCTCGACAGAGCTAGCGATCACCAACGGCGCGAGGTTTGCGCGCGCTGCATAGATCGCGGCGGTGTAACCGGCGGGGCCGGATCCGATGATGATGACTTGACGCACTGTTTCGTGTCTCCTTGGGATCGTTATTACCCGGTTCAACACATCCTAGCGACGGAGTATTCCGACCGGCCGGGGCGTGCGGGGCTAGCTACATAATGTTCGTAGCCCTACGACTTTGGTTCGCCTGAAAGTGAACAAGGGGTGAACTTTAGGTGAGACTAGCGCCGGCGGAGACGCGACAGAATCGGCCGCACGAAGGCGAAGAACTCGTCGTTCTTAGTGAGCGCCAGCGTTGCGGCATAAACGATGAGCATTCCAGTGCCCGCTAGCGCGATGGAAACGAAAGCACCGAGGAAGCCAGAGACGACGAAGGAGCTCTCCCCAAATCCGCCCAGCAGTGTGAGGATGCCAAAGCCCGCCGCAGCGGCAGGAATCATTGCCGCCAAGAACCACAGCGCGCGGAGCACGAGGGGAAGAAGGCGGAACCCGGGAACCCGCTTGCGCACAACGATCAGCGCGATAATCGTTTGAATGGTGCCCGCGATGCTGATCATTGCCGCTAGACCCATCGCAATGCGGTCAAGAGGGAATGTTGAGACGAAAAGCGCTCCAGCAACATAAAGAACCACTTGAATGGTCTGCAGGATAAACGGCGTACGTGTGTCCTCGAACGCGTAAAACACTCTCTGCAAGACGTACATGATGCTGAACGGCACGAGGCCGACAAGATAAAGCACAAGCACTATCGCTAGAGAGTTCAGTTCGTCGTAGGTGGTCGCAAAGAGTGCGCTGAACGGAAAAGCGATGACCATCAGTCCAACGGCGGCGAACATCAGCAACATCAGGATGGACCGCAAGGCAGCCGAGACATCGTCGCGCATCGCGGTGAGGTTTCCATCACGAGCATGGCCGCTCATCCGTGTGAAGTAGGCCATTCCGATCGACACAGAGATGACCGAATGCGGGAGCATGAAAATCAACCACGCCGTGGTGATTACGAAGACCGAGGCGGCAACATTCGAGGCAAGGCTCGCAATCTGAGTGCCGATAGCGCCACCGACCTGTGTGACGAGAATCATGCCGAACGTCCAGGCGGCAGCCTTACCTGCGGTGCCAAGACCGACACCGCGCCAGCGGAACTCAGGACGATACCGGAGCCCGGCCCGATGCCAGAAAAAAGCCAAAAGTGCTGCCTGAACGGCGACGCCAAGCGTGGCGCCACCCGCCAGAACGGCGACCATCTGCCCGGTCCAATCCTCCGAGGCGAAACGAGTGACATCGCCAAAGAGAAGCTGGAACACGAGGAGCCCGGTCAGCATCACCACGTTGTTAGCGACAGGAGCCCACGTGAATGGCCCGAACTTACCCCGAGCATTGAGCACTTCGCCGAGCAATGAATACAGGGCATAAAAAAGAATCTGCGGGAGGCACCAGTAGGCAAAAGCCGTAGCTAGCGCGAACTCCGCAGGCCCGAAATTCTCGCTCGCTCGTGCGTAAACCTGAACCAGGAGCGGCGCGCTGAACGTTGCCGCGACGGTGATGATGAGAAAGATGACGATGCCAAGCGTCACCAAGCGGTTGATGAACTTCTGCCCACCATCTTTGTGGAGAGCGGCCCGCACGATCTGCGGAACGATCACGGCGCTCAGAATTCCCCCGGCCACGATGGCGTAAACCGCTTTAGGGAGTTGGTTGGCAATGGCGTAAGTATCGCCAGTTCCGACTAGCCCAAGAGTGCGGGCGAGGACCATCGCACTGATGAAGCCCAAAATGCGAGAAACGAAGGTTCCTGATGCCAGTAGTGCGCTCGCGCGACCGATAGTTGAGGTCTTCTGGGTGGGGAGGGTGGCCGCCGCGGGGCTGCCGCTGGGTTGGGGACCCACCTCAGGGCCAGCCTGATTAGTCATTGACGGGCTTTCGACGTCGCAAATGCTGCGGACGAAACCAACGCTGAAGATCACCACAACGAGAGCACCCAACCCGAGAACGATGGGGGTCTCCCAGCCGGCTTGAACATTGACTTCGCTCAGGGTGCTTGCCCCGATGGCGAGACCGGTGGTGCTGGTGAGGCTGATCTCGACATCCACCATTCCGTTAGAGAGCGCTTGCACGGGGATGTTGCCCTTAGCTTGAGAGTTCGCTGCAATCTGCAGCTCGACTCGACTGTCTCCTACTGCGAGAAGCGCCGTGCGTGGTTTGACCGTGATGAAGACCGTCACCGCTTGATTGAGGTTGTTGTTTACCGAGATCGGCAAGAAGCTCTTGTCGGCCAAAAAGAGAAAGTTGCTCGATTCAACAACGACGACCGACGACGTGAAATCTCGTGAGTCAACTAGAAAGCCATTGACCGCACTAAGCCAGTCCACGGGGTCTTCCGTCGCAATAGCTCCTAAGGCATCGAGCAGAGCCAACCGACGCTGGGCGATGAGCAATTCAGGATCGGTAGCGATCGTGAAAAAACTGCGTTCTTCTTGGGCGGCAAGCAGAAGACGCTCGACTTCGGCAAGACGGGAGGCATCCTGGGGCATATCGGCGATGGTGGCGGTCGCCGCTGGTGCCGCAGCCAGAGTAGTGAGGGGAACAAGCGTGATCGAAGGACTTGCAGCGAGGCTCGCGAGAGCAGAATCCAGCCGCGCGGCACTGAGCTCAAGCGAATGATCGATCATGATGAGAACGGATGCCGTTTCCGCTGATTGAGCGGAGCCGGCCGAGAGTACGGCAGACGACAGTGCCGTTTCTGAGTCAGAAATATCGCGACCCACTGTGGAACCCAGCGCTTCATCCATGGCCGCGGAGGCTGACGCATCCGAAATCAGCGCCGTCATTCCATCGATTGTCGCAACTGAACCGGCGCCAGCATCCCGTGAAACATTCGTCGACGACAGCACCATAGTGCTGAACCCGCTCTCGAGAAACACTGCGGGATCCGTAGAGACAACGCTGTTCACGCGGGGACGCACAAACCCCTCGATCGTGTAGTCCCACGCGAGCAAATCTTCAGTCGTCGGGAACGCCGGAACAGCGTCGGCCCCGACATCAATGGGATCAGCAGTCGGGCTCGAGCTCGGTTCACCCGCTACCGCGAAATTCGCCGAATTGAGGGCAAAATCGAAGCTAATCGGAGCAAGGACGGTTGCCTGCGACGACTGGGAAACCAATGTCGGATCGGAATTCGCGTACGGGAGAGGAACAATTTCGTTACTGATGAGCGAAAGTCGCTCTAACCAGGTGCGCGCAGACTCCGGCGCACTCGTGCCGAGCACGCGAATGGAGGCCAGAATCATCGGATCTATCGCCACCGTGACGGACTTGCCGGCTACGGCATCCAGTTGACGAGTGAGCAATCCTGAAGAGTCGGTGTACTCGCTGAGCATCTCGGCGTTGATGAGCCCGCCGCTACCTGTCGGCACGGTGAGGGGCGCGATTACGGAAACTTGAGTGGCTGCCGAGGCTGTGGTGAGTGCGGGAGTGACATCGTTGAACGGCGCGGCACTGGCTCCGCTGGCGGCGAGGGCCAAGCCAATACCGAGCGCGACAGCGGCGCTGAAGACTCTTATAGGCAAGGTTCACCCCCGTCCTCTCGCTTGGCCAGCATGATGTGAGTTTATTCGTCCTTGCCTGAATGATGGGCGCCTGAGGATAATTCGCGCAAATTGCTCTCGGTGTCGTGAGAAACTAGTCGCACTATGGAGAGTGTCGCCGACGCAATTGAGAGCCTTGCAAAGCTTGCCGACTCTAAACCAGTAGCCACCCTAGCCGCACGATTCGCCGCCGATGGTTTCGAACTCGCACTTGTCGGTGGTCCCGTGCGCGATGCGTTTCTGGGGCGCGCAGTTTCAGATCTAGATTTTGCGACCAACGCCACCCCCGATGACATCATGCGTTTGGTTAAGCCGATTTCTGATGCTCAGTGGGATATCGGGCGCGACTTCGGAACCATTGCGGCGCGAATCGACGGTGAAACGGTAGAGATCACGACGTACCGCGCCGACAGCTACGACGGCGCTACGCGAAAGCCCATCGTGGCGTTCGGCGATTCCTTAGAAAAAGATCTTGAACGGCGGGACTTCAGCGTTAATGCGATGGCGTTGCGTTTGCCCGAGCGTGTTCTGGTAGATCCGTGGAACGGTGTCGAGCACCTGCTCAGCAAAACCCTCACTACGCCCGGTTCGCCAGAGGTGTCGTTTGGTGATGACCCCTTGCGGATGATGCGGGCCGCACGATTTACCTCGCAGCTAGGTTTCACGGTCTCCCCCGAGACCGTTCGCGCAATGGCTGAGCTAGCACCCCGAATCGACATCGTGAGTGTTGAGCGCGTGAGCGATGAGCTCACGAAGCTATTGAAGACGGATGACCCGGTGCCGGGCATCCGCCTACTGGTCGAAACGGGGCTTGCCGAGCACGTTTTGCCCGAGATTCCGGCGTTGAAGCTTGAAGTGGATGAGCACGCTCACCATAAAGATGTGTACGAGCATTCGCTCACAGTCTTGCGGCAGGCGATCGACTTGGAGAAAAGCCGCCCCGGTATTGAGGGCCCTGACCTCATTTTGCGTCTAGCGGCGCTGCTCCATGACATTGGCAAGCCGTCGACGCGCAAGATTGAACGCGGCGGCGTCGTCACTTTCCATCACCACGATGTTGTGGGCGCGAAACTTGCAACTAAGAGGCTGCGCGCATTGCGCTTTGACAAAGAGACCATCACGTCGGTGGCGCGCCTTGTTGAACTGCACTTGCGTTTCTTCGGGTACACCGAGGGCTCCTGGACAGATTCGGCAGTGCGTCGTTATGTTCGGGATGCGGGTGATCAGCTCGAGCGGCTGCACATCATTACCCGGGCAGATGTTACGACCCGTAACGTTCGCAAGGCCGACCGCTTGGCGTTCGCCTACGACGATCTTGAGGATCGAATCGCTGCGATTGCCGAGGCTGAGGGAATTGCGGCTGTGCGTCCTGACCTCGATGGTGAGCAAATTATGGCGATTTTGGGGCTGAAGCCCAGCCGCGATGTGGGTGAGGCCTACTCTTTCTTGCTTGAACTGCGTCTCGATGAAGGTCCGCTCGGCGAGCAGGAAGCCGAAAAACGACTGCGAGCATGGTGGACCGAGCGCGAGAACGCCGCTCACTGAAGTTCGCCTTGAGTATTGACCCGTCTTCGAACTACACTAGGCAGGTTGTCTAACTACCTTTAGGTGGTGAGATGAACGTCAACACCCTCCTGTTACAGACCGTCTGTAACCGTTTAAGTCCGAAGGAGGTGGGTTTGTGACGCATCAGTACGAACTCATGGTCATCCTCGATCCAGAGATCGACGAACGCACCGTGGCTCCCAGTCTCGACAAGTTCCTCAATGTCATCCGCAATGACGGTGGCACCATCGATAACATCGATATTTGGGGTCGCCGTCGTTTGGCCTACGAGATCAACAAGAAGACCGAAGGCATCTACGCCGTCGTTAACTTCACCGCAGAGAGCAAGTCGACAGACGAGCTCGACCGCCAACTCTCACTCAGCGAAGCTGTCATGCGCACCAAGGTGCTGCGTGCAGAAGCTGGGTTCGCGCAGGTAGCTGCCGCCAAGAAGATTGCTGAAGAGAAGGCTGCCCGCAAGGCTGCCGCTCCAGCAAAGACTCCTGCTGCAACCAAAACCCCTGCCCCTGCAACTAAGGCCCCGGCCGAAGAAGCGAAGGCTCCTGCTGCTGCAACCGAGGCTCCTGTCGAAGCAGCCAAGGCTGAAGCGGAAGCAGAGTAGTCGTGGCCGGCGAGACAGTCATAACGGTCGTGGGTAACCTCACGGCAGATCCAGAACTGCGGTACACGCAGGGTGGACTTGCCGTGGCTAACTTCACCATTGCCTCAACGCCGCGCACCTTCGATCGAGCATCGAACGAGTGGAAAGACGGAGAAGCCCTGTTTCTCCGCGCTTCGTGCTGGCGTGAATTCGCCGAGCACGTGGCGGGAACACTGACAAAGGGCAGCCGCGTTATTGCGCAGGGCCGCCTCCGTCAGCGCTCCTACGAAACCAAAGAGGGCGAAAAGCGCACGAGCATGGAACTTGAGGTCGATGAAGTCGGCCCCAGCCTCCGCTATGCAACCGCGCAGATCACCCGTGCACCCCGTGACAGCTCAGCTCCTCGTGCAGCTCAGCAAAACGGTGGCGGACAGCAAGGCGGCGGGCAGTCGAAAGACGAGCCCTGGGCCGCAAGCGCTCCCGCAGCATCTGGCGACGTATGGAACACTCCCGGCAATTACTCCGACGAGACGCCCTTCTAGGCACTCGACGCTCAGCCTTAATTACAGAAAGAAGTAACACTCATGGCAGGAAAGAGCAGCGGCGACCGCCGCAAGCCCATCCGCAAAGGCAAGGACGGCAAGAACGCCGCACCAGCTAAGTCGATCCGCGTAGGCGTCATCGACTACAAGGATGTCGCTACGCTTCGTAAATTCATCTCCGAGCGTGGAAAGATCCGCGCCCGTCGCATCACCGGTGTTTCCGTTCAGGAGCAGCGTCTCATCGCCACGGCCGTCAAGAACGCCCGTGAGATGGCATTGCTGCCCTACGCCGGCGCAGGCCGTTAAGGAGCCACCGAAATGTCAAAGCTCATTCTCACTCACGAAGTGACCGGTCTCGGTACTCCCGGTGACGTCGTCGACGTAAAGAACGGCTTCGCTCGCAACTACCTCATCCCCCAGGGCTTTGCCGTGGCGTGGACTCGCGGTGGCGAAAAGCAGGTCGAGTCAATCAAGGCAGCACGCGTTTCACGTGAGCACGCCACTCTCGAAGAAGCGCAGGACCTCAAGGCTCGCCTCCAGGCGACCAAGGTCAAGCTCACCGTGACCGCTGGTCAGGGTGGACGACTGTTCGGTTCGGTCAAGCCTTCACACGTGGCAGAAGCTGTCATTGCGGCTGGTCTTGGCGACATCGACAAGCGCAAGATCGAGATCACTAGCCCCATCAAGGTTGTTGGTGACCACGAAGCTACGATTCGTCTGCGTGACGACATCGTTGCGACGATCACGCTCCAGGTTGTTGCTAGCAAGTAACTGAGTTACTGCAAGGACGACGAGCCAATTGGCTCGTCGTCCTTGTGTTTTAAGCCCCGTTGTCAAGAGTTTTGTGCACAGCATTTAGGAAAAATGCGGAACCCTCAAGCCAGACTTTAGACATGTTTCTACACACTGTGTGTGGATTTAGAAAATGCAGGTCAGAGTACCTTTAGCTAAAATACCGGGGTCAGTTTCCACAGTTGTTTCCACAGGTTGCTCACAATACTTGCGGCGTTTCGCCGGAGTTGTGCACAGGCCTATCCACAACCCCAGTTGTGGGTTGTTGACCGCGCTTCGTATTGTGAAGCAGCCTTGAAGCAGGTCCCGGTGTGGAGCCTGCCCGAGTGTCGGGGGTTACCCGTATAACTAGGGCTGCCCCACTAGGAGGAAACGTATGTCCATAGCGCACTTGGGTCTGGCCGGTGACGAACGTCAATCCGGCGAATCGCGCGGCTCACGCGGCGACCGCGTACCCCCGCACGATCTTCTCGCGGAACAGAGCGCGATCGGTGGCATGCTGCTCAGCAAAGATGCCGTAGCTGACGTCATCGAAACCGTTCGTGGCGGTGACTTCTACGTTCCCAAGCACGAAACGATCTTCAACGCCGTGCTCACTCTCTACTCGCACGGTGAACCCACCGACGTGATTGCGGTTACTGACGAACTCACCAAGACTGGTGAATTGTCACGAGCTGGCGGCATCGAATACCTGCACACGCTCACCGGCATCGTTCCGACCGCAGCGAATGCTGGCTTCTACGCCAACATCGTCACAGAAAAGGCGGTGCTGCGTCGCCTCGTCGAAGCCGGAACCCGCATTGTGCAGATGGGCTACGCCAGCGAGGGAGAAGTTCTTGACCTCGTCAACAATGCCCAGGCGGAGATCTACTCCGTAACAGGCGGCGTTGAAACCGAAGACTACGTGCCGCTCACTACGGCCGTTGAAAGTGCCATCGACGAAATCGAAGCGGCCCGCGGCCGCGACGGGCAGATGATCGGTGTTCCCACCGGATTCGCTGAGCTCGATGAACTCACCAACGGGCTACACCCCGGTCAGCTGATCATTTTGGCCGCGCGACCCGCTATTGGTAAGTCGACGCTGGGTTTGGACTTCGCTCGCGCAGCATCCATTCACCATGATCTGCCGTCGATTGTGTTCTCGCTTGAAATGGGTCGAAGCGAAATCGCCATGCGACTGCTGTCGGCAGAAGCCAGCGTTCCGCTGCAGCACATGCGTAAGGGTTCGGTGCACGCCAACGACTGGACCACGATCGCTCAGACGCGTGGCCGTATCAATGATGCTCCGCTGTATATCGATGACAGCCCCAACATGACCTTGGTCGAGATTCGCGCCAAGTGCCGCCGGCTCAAGCAGAAGGTCGGCCTACGCATGGTCATCATCGACTACCTGCAGCTCATGACGAGCGGTAAGAAAGTTGAATCGCGGCAGCAAGAGGTCAGTGAGTTCTCGCGAGCGCTCAAGCTGCTCGCCAAAGAGCTTGAAGTTCCCGTCATTGCCATCTCTCAGCTGAACCGTGGACCTGAACAGCGTGCAGACAAGAAACCGGCCCTCTCCGACCTTCGTGAATCGGGATCGCTCGAGCAAGACGCCGACATGGTGATTCTGCTTCACCGCGAAAGCGCGTACGAAGCAGACAGCCCCCGCGCTGGTGAGGCCGACCTGATCATTGCCAAGCACCGTAACGGACCGACTCGCACCGTCACCGTGGGCTTCCACGGTCACTTCTCGCGCTTCGTCGACCTGCCGCCGGGGTCTTAGCGTTTCGATTCGGCGAGCGGGGCGCGTTTGGATGCGTTGCCGGTGCCGATAGCGGCAGCGAATCACGGTCATCACGAACTTCCTTGGAGGCGGGCGGCTTACACTAGAGGTAACCGCTCGTTCAGAAAGAAGGCGATCGCTTGACTAGTGCTCACGCTGAGCCGCTGCCGGCATCCACTGCGTGGTACGTGCCGCTCGCCCGCGCTATTCCGGCCATTGCTGTGGCCATCGCCGTGACGTTCTCGGCCGACCATTCCGCACGGCTCGGCCTTGTCACGCTGGCAAGCTTCGCGCTCGTTTCCGGGTCCGTGCTTCTCACCTCGAGTCTGTTGTCGCCGCAGCGCGGCATTGCGCGCACGATGACGATCACCCAGGGCGCGGTCACTCTCGCAACTGCCGTCGCCGCGTTCGTGGCGAGCAGTGGTGGGCAGGCATACTTTGTTTTCCTGCTCACCGCCTTTGCCGCAATCACGGGCTTCATTGAGCTTTATCTTGGGCTACGCAGCCGCGGTCGAGACGCCTCTTCGCGAGACTGGGTATTCGTCGGATCGCTGACCGCATTACTCGCCCTAGTCGTGTTGCTCGTGCCGCCAGGATTCAGCCAGCCGTACACCGGCCCGGACGGAATAGATCGAGAATTGACGGCGTCCATTGTGGTGGTCGGGCTTCTTGGGGCCTATTGGGCCATTCTTGGCGTGTATTTGGTGATCGCTGCACTCTCACTTAAGTGGAGCAACAAAGATCAGGTCGTGGCTGCCGCAGCCATGCAACAGAAAGAGGATTAGGTGGATTCCCCCAATAAGCGTGATCGCACGCGCCCAGCCGAGATTCTCGGCCTCTCTGCAATCTTTGGCGCGTTCGCCGGTCTGGTCGTCTTCATGTCGACCCGGGACCTCATGATCGGCCTCATTTTTGCGGGAGTGGCCTTTATCGTCTCGCTCGTTGTCATTGCGATGCTCGTGCTCGCTACACGACCCGACAAAGACGAACTGCTCGATATGGATGAACAGGATCGCGACGCCGCTCACTAGGCTCGCGTGAGAATCTCCTCGAGTTCGCTATTCTGCGCGGGCGAGGGGTTCGTCGCTGATTTCTTTCTCGCATTAGCGCGCCCAAAAACAGTACGAGAACCGTTGAGTGGTTCCTGGTCGCGGGGACATCAACGGCTTTGTGACCGGTGACGACTCATTGACCTCTGTCGGGAATTAAGGGTAGCCTTACCTAAGCAACATCCGCTGCAGCGGATGTTGCATTTTTCTGCCTGACCGCACTTGGTCGCCCGGACTAACAAAGGACATCATGAATCACTCACGTACACGCTACGGAGCGCTTATTGGCATGCTGGCACTAGCCCTCACTGCCTGCAGCACCGCCGCACCCGAAGCTGCAGACTCAGAAGCTGGCGGAGCGACCGCTACTGTGCAGTTCGAGGACAACAACGGCACGCACACCATCACCACCCCACTGACATCGGTTGTCGCCACCGACAACCGCACCTTTGAAACGTTGGCGTCGTGGGATATTGAACTGAGCGCCGCCGCCGTGGCACTGATGCCCAGCACGATTTCTTACACTCAGGACGACTCAATCATCGACTTGGGAAACCACAGCGAACCTGATCTTGAGTCTGTCGTCGCCGTTCAGCCCGATGTCATTATTAATGGTCAGCGCTTTACGCAGTACTACGACGATTTCGCCAAGCTTGTTCCCGACGCCGTAATTGTCTCGCTCGACCCTCGCGAGGGCGAGCCCTTTGATGACGAACTCAAGCGCCAGACCACGATTCTCGGTGAGATCTTCGGCAAGCAGGCTGAAGCCGAACAGATCAACGCTGACTTCGATGCTGCAATTGAGCGCGTGAACGCTGCCTACAACGGAGACGACTCGGTCATGGCCGTCATCACGTCGGGTGGCGAGATCGGTTACTCCGCTCCCAGCGTCGGTCGCACACTCGGCCCGGTATTCGACATCTTTGACTTCACAGCCGCACTCGATGTTGCCGAGAGCAGCGAAGACCACCAGGGTGACGACATCTCGGTAGAGGCAATCGCTGACTCCAACCCCGACTGGATTCTCGTTATGGACCGCGACGCCGCGATTCTCGCCGACGACCCCACCTACGTGCAGGGCAGCGAAGTTCTTGAGAACTCCGAAGCACTCTCGGGCGTCACTGCGGTGAAGGAAAGCAACCTCGTATACATGCCGGCTGACACGTACACGAACGAAGGCATCCAGACGTACACCGAGTTCTTCAACGCACTCGCTGACGCGCTAGAAGCCAAGAACTAGCGTTACTCACGCCGTTCGGTGCTGAAGCGTGCCCCCGGGCGAACTTCAGCACCGAACGGTTCTGGCCTTCAATCAGAAACCCTCACTCACGGATGACGTCAACACTGGCCCGACGGCGGCCCGCCAACACGACCACCCTCTTCGACTGGAAACTCCTGCTCGCGACGGTGAGTGTTGTTCTGCTGCTGATCGCCTCCCTCTTCACCGGTGTCTACGACATTTTTGGGGCGGATGACGGCCAAAGAATGTTCGGCATCACGCGCGTTCCGCGAACGATCGCCCTGGTGCTCGCGGGCGCCGCGATGGCCATGAGCGGCTTGGTCATGCAGCTGCTAACGCAAAACCGTTTCGTGGAACCGACCACGACGGGCACCACCGAGTGGGCAGGTCTCGGGCTGCTGACCGTCATGATCCTCTTCCCGGGAGCCAGCATCCTCGCCCGCATGGGCGGTGCGGTTGTGGCCGCCTTCATCGGCACCGGGGTGTTCTTTCTCTTCTTGCGCCGCGTCACGCTGCGTTCCTCGCTGATTGTGCCAATTGTCGGCATCATGCTCGGCTCGGTGGTCGGCGCCATCTCCACCTACATTGCCCTCTCGACCGACATGCTTCAGAGTCTCTCTGTGTGGTTCGCCGGGAGCTTCACCTCGGTGATGCGCGGGCAGTACGAGCCACTCTGGATCGTCGTGCTCGTCGTAATCGCGATTTTCATCTTCGCCGATCGGCTCACGGTCGCCGGACTGGGCCAAGATGTAGCGACGAATATCGGCGTGAACTACAACCAGATCCTGCTGATCGGCACCGCGCTCATCGCAATCGCGACCGGAGTCGTGACCGTTGTCGTGGGCAATCTGCCGTTCCTGGGACTGATCGTTCCCAACATCGTGTCGATGTTCCGTGGCGACGATCTGCGCAGCAACCTGCCCTGGGTCTGCCTGCTGGGCATCGCGATCGTGACGGTGTGCGACATCGTCGGCCGCACGATCATCATGCCGTTCGAAGTTCCCGTCTCGCTCATCTTGGGCGTCGTGGGCGCGATCGTCTTCATTGCCCTCCTGTTGAAGCAGCGCCGTCGTGCATAGCCCCGTGGATGCGCAGGAGACGCCTGTCGCCGCGGTCGGGTCGGCGGCAAACTCGGAGACTAGTCTTCAGAGCCCGAAGAAACCCAAGTTCGTAAAGCTGTCGAAGCTCTCGAAGGCGCCTAAAAAGCCGAAGCCCGCGAAAGCCGCAAAGACGGCGTCTGGCTCCCCCGGCGTGACGGGGCCCTTCCCCACAGCACGGGCGCGTCGCCGCTACTGGACGCTCCTCAGCATCCTGAGCGTGCTTGCTGTGGCGATAGGCTTCGGCTTGCTTGCCTGGAACAACCCGATGCCGGTGGGCACCGAAGGGTTCTGGCTCATCGCTGAGCTGCGCGCCACCAACGTGATCGTGATTGCGGTCGTGGCCTTCTGTCAGGCGATTGCGACCGTGAGTTTTCAGACGGTGACGAACAACCGGATTCTCACGCCATCCATCATGGGCTTCGAGTCGCTGTATGTGGCGGTGCAGACCTCTGCGGTGTACTTCTTGGGCATCAGCGGCATCGTCGCGCTACAGGGTCTCCCCCAGTTCTTGCTTCAGATCGCGCTGATGGTGGGGCTTTCGCTGCTGCTGTACGGCTGGTTGCTTTCGGGAAAGTACGGCAACCTGCAGATCATGCTGCTCGTGGGCATCGTCATCGGGGGCGGTCTTGGAGCGGTGTCGACGTTCATGCAGCGCCTGCTCACGCCCAGTGAGTTCGACATTCTGACGGCCCGCCTGTTCGGTTCCATCTCCAATGCGGATGCCAGCTACCTGCCGATCTCGCTCGTGCTCTGCCTGGTGGCCGGCACCGTGCTGCTCTCGCAAGGCCGGCGCCTCAACATCATTGCGCTGGGTTCGGACACCGCCACCAACCTAGGAATCAGCTACCGGTTCGAGATCATGCGCGTGCTGTTCTTCGTCTCGATTCTCATGGCCGTTTCTACTTCGCTTGTCGGCCCGATGACCTTCTTTGGATTCTTGGTCGCCACGCTCGCCTACCAATTCGCGGACACCTACGACCATCGCCACATCTTCCCGATCGCGGTGTTGGCCGGATTCGTGGTCTTAGGCGGCGCGTACTTCGTGATGAAGAACCTGTTCTACGCGCAAGGAGTGGTGTCGATCATCGTTGAACTTGTCGGAGGAACCGTCTTCCTCATCGTCATTCTGAGAAAGGGGCGACTGTGATCACCCTGAACAACGTGGGCAAAAGCTATGGCCACGAAATCACTATTGGGCCGGTCGACCTCACGATCCCCGAGGGCGGCATCACCGCGCTGGTGGGTCCGAACGGTGCGGGAAAATCCACCCTGCTGACCATGATCGGCCGCCTGCTCGGGATCGACTCGGGCCACATCGAAGTCGCGGGCTACGACGTCGCGAAGACCAAGTCGAAAGACCTCGCCAAGATCATCGCGATCCTGCGGCAAGAGAACCATTTCATCGCCCGCCTCACGGTGCGTCAGCTCGTGGGGTTCAGCCGCTTCCCGTATTCGCACGGCCGACTGACCGAAGCGGATGAGGTGGCGATCAACAACTCCATCACCTTTCTGAACCTTGAAGGCCTGCAAGACCGCTACCTCGACGAGCTCTCAGGCGGACAGCGCCAACGCGCCTACGTTGCCATGGTGCTCGCGCAAGACACCGAATACGTGCTGCTCGATGAGCCCCTCAACAACCTCGACATGAAGCACTCGGTGCAGATGATGCGCCACCTGAAGCGCGCTGCCCAAGAGCTCGGCCGCACCATCATCATCGTGCTTCACGACATCAACTTTGCGGGGCACTACGCCGACCACATTTGCGCCGTCAAGGACGGCCAGGTCACCGAATTCGGCACGCCCGCTGAGATCTTGACCGACACTGTGCTCACTCGGATCTTCGATACTCCGGTGCAGGTCATCGACGGGCCCAACGGTGCCCTCGCTGTGTACTACTAGCGCCGAGACGGCGAGCGGTCGGGGCTCGGCGCGTCGATTCGGCTGGTCTCACGGAAATTCAGGAGATTCACCAGCGCTGGGGCGACGAGGCGCGAAAACGGTACGAGTTGTCAGGGTCGCGGCGATTGCGGCAGCGAGATCTCCTGAATTTCCGTGAAGGCACGGCGCCGCGCGGCACGGCACGGCGCGAAACACAAAGGGCCGGCCTCCGTGAGGAGACCGACCCTGTGTTTAGCGTGAGTTGCTCGCCGTAGAGCGCGAACTACTTGGTGTCACCGAGGTAGTCGACGAGCGAGCTCGCAAGGCCGACATAGGTGGCCGGAGTGAGCGCCTGCAAACGTGCCTTGGCATCCGCACCAATGTCGAGGCCCGAGATGAACTCGGTGAGGTCGACGGAGTTGATGCGCTTGCCGCGCGTGAGTTCCTTGAGGATCGCGTAGGGGTCGCTGATGGTGCTGCGGCCCGCGGTAACCTCGGCACGGATGACCGTCTGGATGGCCTCGCCGAGGATCTCCCAGTTGCTGTCGAGATCAGCGTCGAGAGCCACCGGGTCAAGGGCGATCTCCTTGAGGCCGCGCTCGATGTTGTCGAGAGCGAGCAGCGAGTGACCGTAGGCGACACCCACGTTGCGCTGCGTCGTGGAGTCGGTGAGGTCGCGCTGGAGTCGTGAGGTCACGAGAGTCTGAGCGAGCGACTCCAGAAGAGCGCTCGAGAGCTCGAGGTTGGCCTCAGCGTTTTCGAAGCGGATCGGGTTGATCTTGTGCGGCATTGTCGACGAACCGGTTGCGCCCGCCTGCGGAATCTGGCGGAAGTAGCCCATCGAAATGTACGACCACACGTCGGTGCAGAGGTTGTGCAGCACGCGGTTGGCGTGACTTGTGGCTTGGTACAGCTCCACTTGCCAGTCGTGCGATTCAATTTGCGTGGTCAGCGGGTTCCAGTCGAGCCCGAGGGATTCCACGAACTCCTTCGAAAGGGCTGGCCAGTTCTGCTCGGGGTCTGCAGCGAGGTGGGCGGCAAACGTGCCGGTGGCTCCGCTGAACTTGCCGAGGTAGCTGATGCCTTCGATGCGAGTCAGGATGCGGTCGAGCCGGTACACGAAGACCGCAAACTCCTTGCCCATGGTGGTCGGCGTCGCCGGCTGACCGTGGGTGTGAGCGAGCATCGCGTTATCGCGCATGAGCTCAGACTGCGTGCGAAGCGCAGCGAGCACAGTACGGAACTTGGGCAGCCAGACTTCGCGTACGGCATCCGAGATGGTGAGCGCGTAAGAGAGGTTGTTTATGTCTTCGCTCGTGGCCGCGAAGTGAGTGAGTTCAGCGATCGCGGTGAGGCCCAGCTCGTCGAGCTTGGCGCGCACCAGGTACTCGACTGCTTTGACGTCGTGGCGGGTGGTGGCTTCGAGGCGAGCGAGTTCATCGATCTGCTCTTGGCCGAAATCGGTAGCGAAGGCACGCAACGCAGCGACCTGATCAACGCTCATCGGGCTCGAGCCGAAGAGGCTCTTGCCCGTGAGGAAGATCAGCCATTCGACTTCAACGTGCACGCGGGCCCGGTTGAGGCCTGCCTCGGAGAGGTGCTCCCCCAGCGCCGACACGGCGGGGCGGTAGCGGCCATCGAGGGGGCTCAGTGGTTGAACGGGCAACGGGCTCATGGGGCTCCCTAGTTGTTGACGGTTGGTGCCGTAATTCCTGGCGTGATCTGGCGAAATAACGAACCGCAGGCCTTCTCGATCATGCCGAGGACATGATCGAAGAGTGCGGCATCCGAATAATAGGGGTCAGGCACATCGACGAGAGGAGCGAGTTCGCTGTCAAAGCTCAACATGGGCTGCACTTTCGATCTGTCTTGATCGTTGGGCGCCCATGTGCGCAGAATTCGTTCCTGTCCTCGATCAAACGCGACGATGAGGTCGAGTCTGCTGAACCATTCGGGGTCGAACTGGCGGGCGCGATGCCCAGACCCATTGTAGCCGCGTGCTGCGAGGGCAGTGATGGTGCGGTTGTCAGCCGCCTCGCCGACGTGCCAGTCGCCGGTGCCAGCGGAGGTGACTGAGATGCGGTTGTCGAGACCGGCTTGAGCAACGAGGTCGGTGAAGACGGCTTCTGCCATCGGAGAGCGGCAAATGTTGCCGGTGCAGACGAAACAGATTTTGAACGTAGTCGAGTCGAAGAATGCACGCTCGAAGGTCATGCTTCATTGTGTCGCAGTTTCGACTCCTCAACAGAGGTGGTCCACGGATTTGCTTCCCCGATACCTGCCGGTCACCCGTGAGCGTGCTGCTGTTTGGCCAGAGTTGTGATGTCGAAAGGCGACCAGTGATCACACCCCTCGATGCGACAGCCCAGCTCGCACTCCAATTTCAAGCGCAACAACTCCGAATAATTAATGAACGGCTGCGTTATGTGCGGGCCCTGCTGCCGATTGAGCGCATCGACTGGCGTGGCCCGGCTCACGAGCGATTCACCGAGGGGGTACTTGAACTGCACCGCGATCTTGCGCGAGCACGCGCACTCATCGACAGCATCGAGAGCCGAACGACGAACGCCGCCAACCAGATGAGTGCCCATGTCGGATGAACTCATCGTCTCAGGCGGCGGCAGCTCTTCGATTGCCACAGACGAAATTCTCAGTAGCGCAAGCGAATTGCAGCGGGCCGCCGACATGACTCGAGAAATTGCTGGCTCCATTCGAATGGTGGATGACCGGCTCACCGTTCAGCAAATGGAGTCGTGGGGCATCCCCTCCGGTGCTGCTCTCGTCGAGGTCGATCTCGATTGCGCTTACGTCGACCTCCAGACAATTGCCCAGAGGGCGGAGGAGTTGAGCGGGCTCGTTCGTTATGCGGCGCAAACATATGGCTGGATGGAAGCCTTGACCGAAGCGGCCATGAGCAAGCTCTCGGCGAACGCCGCAGCGCTGCTGGGTTTTCTCTTCCCCGCTTGGGCGGCAGCGTTCGTGCTCACCACGGGGCCGGCGCTTCCTCTCTTGGCCGGTATTGGCCTTGCGGCTTACCTCCTCGGCGGTCAGAACAAACCTGCTCCCACTACCGAGCAGCTATCAGCAGCGTTGAACAAGCTCATGAGTGACCCAGCCTTCGTGTTGGCACTGCGGCACGGGGTCATGTCAGCCGACGAGTTTTTCGCCGGCGTCGTGGGGCTCCCCCCGAACGTCGTGTCAGCGCTGAGCGACGCCGGATTGATTGGGTTGGGCACCTCGGCCGGGTTCCTTCAGCGAGCGGCCAGCCTCGGGGGAGTTCTAACCGAAACGCCGGTAACGCAGGTGAGTAAGACAGCGCCAGTGGCGGTGACTGCACCACAGTCCAATAGCGAACGTGTCAGCCGAATCCCGCAGCCGACCGCAGAGCACCCCGAACAGATTCGAATAGAGAAATACATACTTCCGGGAGGCGAGGAACATTTTGAGGTCTACGTTGCGGGAACCCAAGACTTTGCCTTCTCGGGTAGCGAGGAACCGTGGGACTTCACGAGCAACGTTTCAAATGCGGCGGGGTCCGACGGGGGTTCGGTGGCCGCCGTTGAGGCAGCGATGCGCGACGCCGGAGTCACTAGTGAAAGTTCAGTCGGTTTCACCGGGTACTCCCAAGGTGCGGCCACGGCAGCGCGGCTCGCGGGTTCCGGTGAGTACAACACCACCGGGGTCTTCACGATTGGAGGCCCTATCGGACAAATTCCTCTCCCCCCGAATGTGCCGGTGATAGTTATTGAGCACACCGACGATCTAGTCCCGGCATCGGGAGGGCTGCAAAACAACAGGGACGCGCTCACGGTGGAGAGGCGCGCCTTCGAAGGGCGAAGCTTGCCCGAGAACCAGCCCGTGCCGGCACATCAACTCGGTGAGTACGCCGAGACCGCGCGCCTCATGGATGAATCAGACAGCGAAGAAATCCAGAGCGCGACGAGACGCCTGGGAGAACGGAGCAACGGTGCAACAGCGGCAACTGTTACCTCATACGAATACAAGCGAGTGCTGCCGTAAGAAAGCGCAGCCCCAACTGAGGGTTGGGCTAATTCTTCTTGCCCACAATGGGGCGAACCAGAATGCCGATGAACCAGCTGATGAGACCCAGCACGAGAGCACCGAGCACTCCCCACCAGAAACCATTGACGACGAGACCAAACCCGAACAGGCTCGAGATCCAACTGACCAACAGCAGAAGCAAACCGTTCACGACCAGAGCAAGAAGGCCAAGAGTGAGGACATAAAGCGGGAACGCAACAATACGAATCAGGTTTCCGAGAACACCGTTCACAATTCCGAAGACGGCAGCGACGATGAGGAAGGTCAAGACAATCTCAAGAGTTCCGCCCGGAGAGAAGGGAACCAGCTGCACACCGGCAACAATCACCGTAGTAAGCCACAGGGCAAGGGCGTTGATCAGCAAGCGCACGATGATTCTCATGGTTCAACTATGCACCCCAGATTTGTCGGCCCGCAATGCTCAGCGACAATGGTTGTCCAGAATGCTGCGCCAGCCCCCAACGAAATTCGTCAATCGAACGAAGCACTGTCGCGGCCAGTCGGCTCTAGGCTGGGTCAGTGACCACCAACCGCGTACAACTTCGCCCCGAAATTGCTGCCATCGCGCCCTACCGGCAGGGCGCGCCAGCTTCTGCTGATGAGTTCAAACTGTCGTCGAATGAGAATCCCTTTGAACCGTTGCCCTCGGTGTTGGCAAAACTCTCCACCGACAGCATCAATCGTTACCCGGATGCCTCCGCTCACGAGCTGCGCACTCAGCTCGCCGCACGCTTTGGCGTGACCGTTGACGGCGTGCAAGTTGGTGCCGGATCTGTAGCGGTGCTTGCCCAACTCATCAGTGCGGCCGCAGCCCGCAGTGACGAAGTTGTCTATGCCTGGCGCAGCTTCGAGGCGTACCCGCTGCTGGTCTCGTCGGCTGGCGCCACGAGTGTGCCGGTCGCGAATTTGGCCGACCACCGTCACGATCTTGCCGCCATCCTCGCCGCCATCACGGCGTCCACCCGAGTGGTCATTGTCTGCAGCCCGAACAACCCCACCAGCACCGTGGTCACGGACGACGAATTCCGCGACTTCATGGCGGAAGTTCCCGAAAACGTGCTTGTCGTTCTCGACGAGGCCTATCGCGAATTTGTGACCGACCCCGATGCGGTGCGCGGAGAAGCCCTCATCGGCAAATACCCCAACCTCGTACTGCTGCGAACTTTCTCTAAGGCCTACGGGCTCGCCGGCCTGCGCATTGGGTACGCAATCGGCCCCGAATATGTGATGGATGCGGCCCGAGCGGTAGCAATCCCGCTCTCGGTGACAGAACTCGCTCAGAAAGCTGCCCTCGCATCCCTCGAACATGAAGATGAATTGTTGCAGCGTGTCAGACGAATAACGGGAGTTCGTGACCGCATCGTCGCGGGGCTCACAAACCAAGGGTGGGAAGTGCCGGCGCCAAGCGGAAACTTCGTGTGGTTGCCCACTGGGTCAGCAACCAATTGGGCTGCAGACGTTTTTCGCACCAACGGGATCGTTGTTCGCGCTCTCGGCGACGGCCTCCGTGTGAGTGTTGGCGAAGAGGAATCTGTGGAGAAACTCCTAAGGGCAGCGCAAGAGGTTGTCGCTTCAGGGGAAACGAACTAACGCTGGCCGCGTTAGATTAGTCGAATGTCTTATACCGCCGCGACGGTTCAGCTGCTGTCTCCCGAGGGCACGCTCGTTCATAGCGATGCCAGCGAACAGTACCTCCCGTATGTAGACAAGCTCAGTGACGACGCTCTTCAGGAATTTCACCGCCACATGGTGGTGATGCGCCGCTTCGACATTGAGGCAGCGAACCTGCAGCGTCAAGGCCAGCTTGCTCTCTGGGTTCCGAGCCACGGCCAAGAGGCTGCCCAGGTGGGTTCGGCCCGAGCGGCTAAGCCTCAGGACCACCTCTTTCCTTCTTATCGTGAGCACGTCATTGCTCTCATGCGTGGGGTCGACCCCATCACGATCCTCTCGATGTTCCGTGGCCTCAGCCACGGTGGTTGGGATCCGAAAGAGCACGACAACTTTCACCTCTACACCCTGGTGATCGGGTCGCAGACGCTGCACGGAACCGGATACGCCATGGGCCTCAACCTCGACGGACTTTCCGGCACCGGTGATCCCGAAAAGGATGCCGCCGTCATGGTCTACTTCGGCGATGGCTCGACAAGTCAGGGCGATGTGAGCGAAGCGATGGTTTTCGCCGCCAGCTACCAGACCCCGCAGGTATTCTTCTTGCAGAACAACCACTGGGCTATTTCAGTGCCCGTGTCGCGTCAATCGCGGACACCGCTCTATTTGCGCGGCGAAGGCTTCGGCATCCCGAGCGTACAAATCGATGGCAACGATGTTCTCGCGAGCTTCGCGGTGACCCAAGCTAATTTGGATGCCGCCCGCTCCGGTGCAGGCCCTCGCTTCATAGAGGCCCTCACGTATCGCATGGGTGCCCACACGACGAGCGATGACCCCTCGAAGTACCGCGACAACAGCGAGCTCGAATTTTGGGCGCAACGCGACCCCATCACCCGCTTCGACACCTACCTACGGGCGCGCGGTGCGAGCCAAGCGTTCTTCGACGAAATCGCGGTCGAGGGTGACGACCTCGCTGCCGACATCCGCAAGCGCATCACTGAGTTGCCGGTGCCGGCCACCTCCACGCTCTTCGACCACGTCTATTCCGACCCGCACCCGGTAATGGATGAGCAGCGTCAAGCGCTCGCCGACTTTGAAGCATCGTTTGAAGAGGGCAACTAATGACTGAGACGATGACGATGGCCAAGGCCCTCAATGAGGGTCTGCGCGCCGCGATGCGCAGTAACAGTCGTGTTCTCCTCATGGGAGAAGACATCGGGCCGCTCGGCGGAGTCTTTCGCGTGACCGAGGGACTTCAGGCCGAATTCGGTGACAAGCGAGTGCTCGACACTCCCCTTGCTGAATCAGGGATTGTCGGCACTGCGATCGGTCTTGCTATGGGTGGGTTTCGCCCGGTGTGCGAGATCCAGTTCGACGGCTTCATTTTTCCCGGATTCGACCAGATCACTTCTCAACTGGCCAAGCTGACGGCACGCCACGAGGGAACGCTGACGATGCCCGTGGTGATTCGCGTTCCTTATGGCGGCCACATCGGTGCGGTCGAGCACCACCAGGAAAGCCCGGAGGCGTATTTCGCGCACTCTGCCGGACTTCGTCTACTGAGCCCCGCAACCCCGCACGATGCCTATTGGATGATTCAAGAAGCCATCGCCAGCAATGACCCGGTAATGTTCTTCGAACCTAAATCGCGTTACTGGCAGAAGGGTGAGGTCGACCGCGAGTCGGCAGGCATCGCCACTCACTCCAGCCGCGTGGTGCGCGAGGGCACCGAAGTGACCCTCGTTGGTCACGGCGCGATTGTGTCGATGCTGTTGCAAGCCGCAGAGCTCGCCGCCGAGGAAGGCACGAGCATTGAGGTCGTTGACCTGCGATCGCTCTCCCCCATCGACTATGACCCGATTGTGGCATCCGCCCAAAAAACTGGTCGAGTTGTCGTTGTTCAAGAGGCACCAGGGAATGTCAGCGTGGGCTCGGAGGTTGCCGCTACGGTAGCCGAGCGTGCGTTCTACTCGCTCGAAGCACCTGTGCTGCGAGTGAGTGGTTATGACACCCCGTTCCCTCCTGCCAAGCTGGAATCCGTGTACTTGCCCAGTGTTGACCGCATTTTGGATGCTGTTGACCGGGCATTGGCCTACTGACGAAGGAGGCCCTCGTGGCCGTATCTGAATTTCCTCTCCCCGATGTGGGCGAGGGGCTAACTGAAGCCGAGATCGTCTCCTGGAAAGTTGCGCCCGGCGACGAAATCGTCGTGAACCAGGTTCTGGTGGAGATCGAGACCGCTAAGTCGCTCGTTGAACTGCCATCACCCTTTGCGGGCACCGTTCAGAAGCTGCTGGTCGCGGAGGGTTCGACTGTTGAGGTTGGGACCCCGATCATCAGTGTGCAGTCTGTTGGTGGCTCGGTTGAGTTGACAGCCCCGGGCTCTGGTGAAGATGAAAGCCACGGGATGATGTCCGATGTTGGTGCAGAAAGCAGTGCTGCGGATGACGCTGCTGCTGCTGTAGCCGACACGGCATCCACCATTGCCAACGACGATGACAAGCCTGGCGCCGTGCTCGTGGGCTACGGCACGGGCGGGCACGTGAGCTCGCGTCGTCGCAAGGGTGCGCAGCCGGCGAAGAGTGACGCGGCCGTAACGGCTCCATCGAAGCCGCGCCCGGCATCCGTGCCCGCAGCCTTCGCAAGCCCCATCATTGCCAAGCCACCGATCCGCAAGCTTGCAAAAGATTTGGGCGTCGAGCTTGCTGAAGTTGTCGCCACAGGTTTGGCGGGAGAGACCACTCGGGAAGATGTGATCCGCCACGCTTCGCAGGCGAGTGTTTTCCGCAATATCGAAACCCCCGAATGGGGAGACGAGCGGGAAGAGCGCATCCCCGTTAAGGGTGTTCGTAAGGCGATCGCCAAGGCGATGGTTCACAGCGCGTTTACGGCGCCGCACGTGAGCGTCTTCACCGATGTGGATGCCACGCGAACCATGGAGTTCGTGAAGCGTTTGAAAAACTCCACCGACTTTGCCGGTGTGCGCGTGAGCCCGCTGTTGATCATGGCGAAGGCCGTGAGCTGGGCGGTGCGCCGCAACCCGACCGTGAACTCAAGCTGGGCCGATAAAGAGATTGTCGTTCACCACTACGTGAACTTGGGGATCGCGGCAGCAACGCCGCGCGGACTCATCGTGCCGAACGTCAAGGACGTTCAAGAGTTGAGCCTCCTCGAGCTTGCGAAATCTCTCGAACAGCTCACCCTCACGGCCCGTGATGGCAAGACGCAGCCCGCCGAAATGTCGAACGGCACGATCACAATTACCAACATCGGTTCGTATGGCATGGACACCGGAACGCCCATCATCAACCCGGGTGAGGCCGCAATTGTGGCTTTGGGGTCAATCAAGCTGAAGCCGTGGGTTGTCGATGGCGAAGTTCGGGCGCGCTACGTCACGACGGTGAGCGCGAGCTTCGACCACCGCATCGTTGATGGGGATGTCGCGAGCCGGTTCGTTGCCGACCTTGCGAGTGTGCTCGAAGAGCCAGCACTGCTGCTGGACTAACATCGCAGCTTTGCTCGAGAGCGTTACCCGACGGCGTTACGCAGCATGCTCTGTTGGTGTTGTATGCGCCCGTGAACGATCAGGCTGAGTGCGATATTGCGGACCGAAATAGCTCAAGTGGGTGACACGAGATTTTCGCCCTTCTCGTAAAATTAGGCGTGACTCGTTAGTTCGATGTCAGTTATTTCTTTAGAGGCAATGCGGCGATTTGTGTCGTGCAACGACACTTGCGGCCGCAGCGCCTTCGAAGCTGTCGCGGAAAATTTGTGAGGATCGCGAGCTGTGTTTAGGCCGCGCTCCGAGCACGTTTGCCGCTGCGGGCAAGGGTGCCCGGTTGTGTTGACCAATGCCGTGACGCCTTGCGCTTGACAAGAACAGGGGCGCTTATGCACGCGTTTTCGGTGAATCGCAGCTTGGCGCGTTTGGCTGCACGATGAGGAGAAATTTCATGTCGGACATTGTGACAGTGGCAACCGTGATCGGCAGTGTCCTCCGGGCGCAAGGTGTCGGTACCGTGTTCGGGGTTGTTGGCAGCGGAAACTATTTGCCGACGGCAGCGCTTAAGTCGGTCGGCGCCCGCTTCGTACCGGCCCGTCATGAAAGTGCCGCTGTATCCATGGCGGATGCGCTCTGGCGTACGACCGGCGAAATTGCGGCCGCGAGCGTTCATCAGGGGCCGGGGTTGTCGAATACGGTAACGGCTTTGGGTGAAGCAGTGAAGTCGCGCGTTCCGCTGGTCGTGATTTCTGGGGCGACGTCGGCGAGTACCCGTCGCTCGAATTTTCTCATCGATCAACAAGCTCTCGTTGAGTCAGTAGGTGCCGGCTACGAGACCATTAGGTCTCCCGAGACGGCAGTCGAGGATGTGGCCGCAGTGCTGCAACGTGCGAAGGATGAACGTCGCCCGATCGTTCTGGCGGTACCTATCGACGTGCAAGAGACGATGGTTGAATTCGACTCATCGTTGATCCCGCCCCTGCGGGATCGTCCCCGTGTGGTTCCACCGGCTGCGGCTTTGGCGTCAATCGCCGCACAACTTTCGAGAGCAGAACGCCCCGTGATTCTTGCCGGCCGCGGTGCATTACTTTCTGGGGCAGAAGCTGTATTGGCAGATCTTGCCGAAATTTTGGATGCCAAACTGTGCACGTCAGCGATGGCTCACGGTCTCTTTACGGGAAATGATCGACTTCTGGGGATCTGTGGGGGGTTCTCCGCGGACGCGACTGTGGCGCAGGTGCACGCCGCCGACGTGGTTCTCGTGGTGGGAGCATCGTTGACCACCTGGACAACACGGGCCGGAACGTTGTTTGATAACAAACCAACGGTGATTCAGGTCGACTCAGAGTTGCCCGGCCTTCACGCCAGTGCCTACGCCGACGTCGCGGTGTTGGGCGATGCGCGGGAAACAGTCGCCGCGCTTCTGGAACTCTTGCCCACACAACGTCGTGAGGGGGCTGGTCTCTCGCAATCGGAACAACGAAATCTCGCGGCTGACGCTCCTGCTTACGCCACTGCAGCCGGACGCCCACTTCATCCGGGCGAAGTTACAGCCCGCCTCGAGACACTGTTGCCTCGCGAACGGACGCTGGTCGTCGACGGTGGTCATTTCATTGGCTGGCCCGTTCGCGGACTCAGCATTCCTGATTCTGCAGGTTTCGTCTTCTCAAGCGCAGGTTTTCAGTCGATCGGACTTGGGATGGGATCCGCCGTTGGCGCCGCAATTGGGCGGCCTGATCGCACAGTCGTGTTGGCGTCTGGCGATGGCGGCTTCCTCATGGGAATCTCAGAACTCGAGACGATTGTTCGACTCAACCTGCCGATCGTGATCGTGATTTACAACGATGGAGCCTATGGGGCCGAAGTTCATCATTTCGGCGCCGATGATCCTCACGTCGACCTTGTGCGATTCGCAGACACGGATATCGGGGCGCTCACCTCTGGCTCGGGCGCACGAGTAGTGACCGTGCACACGCTCGACGAGCTCGATGTCATCAAGGACTGGGATGGGCACCGCGATGGTCCGCTCCTGCTGGACGTCGTGATCGATCCCACCATTGTTGGCGAGTGGGCGGCGCAAGACTTCGTAGGCCACTAGAAATCGGCCTCGCGCACCTCAGGTGGCCAGGAGTGGTCGAAAGAATGCTGTGAGCTGATCGGCTGCGTCAGCAAGTGGGGCTATCAGTGACACGTACTGGTCAGGCCGAACGACAACAACAACGCCGGCGCGCGAAATTCCGCGCTGCTCAAAAATATTTTCGGCGGCGTTGAGTGCATAGATGTTTTCATAATTGATCAGAGAGAACGGGCCAACCAGGGGTCTGAACACCGCCGGAACCGCACTGACGTCGACTGCGCGGTGCGAGGCCGGGTAGATCACGTTGACGTGGAACCGTGCCCCTGTACCGGGGCCATCCGGGGGTGCAGACAACGGCGAATCTGCCGAATCTGCCAACCAGCGCGCAAAGTTATCGACCGCAAAGGAACCCACCGACGGGGCACCGTCGAGGGCTACTGCTGGCGCGGCGTCGGCAAAGACATAAATGCGCCAACGCCCATCGGCGGTTGCTTGATGGCCAAGGTGAAGGGGATTTCCGTCACAGACACGCGTGACCATGGCTGATTTGAAGCGCTTACCAAGTGCAAATCCTGACGCCAATTCTTGATGATCTGCGTTATCGGTAAGAAGTGACTCCGTGTACTGAGTCAGGAATCCTGCGGGAAATTCACCCGTCCGAACGTAGAAGTCTTCTAGTTCCGAGGTGCTCTCGAACTCTTCAGGCTTTTTAGCGAGCATTGTTGACCATGTACGGTCAAAGTCGATCAGGTCGTGGGCGACCTGATGGCGTTCAACGGAGTATGTCGCCAACAAGCTCTGCGGGCTGCGCCCTTCCAGCACATGACCGAGCTTCCAGGCGTTATTCCAGCCATCCTGCATCGATACGTTCATCCCCTGTCCTGCCTTTGCGCTGTGGGTGTGGCAGGCGTCACCGGCGATGAAGACGCGTGGCGCGCGGGTGCCGACTTCAGCTAAGGGAACGTCGTCGAAACGATCCGTTACTCGATGGCCAACCTCATAGACGCTGTGCCAAGCAACTTCTTTCACGTCGAGAACATAGGGGTGAAGGATCTCATTTGCTTTCGCGACGATCTGGTTCGCTGTCGTGCGGCGCACCGCACCGTCGTTGTCATTAGCTACCGCTCCGAGGTCGACGTACATGCGAAATAGATACCCACCTTCACGCGGGATGAGCAGAATATTGCCGGCATCTGATTGGATGGTGCACTTCGAACGGATGTCGGGGAAATCGGTAACGGCCAAGGCATCGATCACACCCCACGCGTGGTTCGCTCGCTCGCCCGAGGAGACGCAGCCGATTGCTGCCCGCACCTTGCTGCGTGCACCGTCAGCACCGAGGACATACTTTGCGTGGATGACGCGCTCCTCGCCTGCGACGGTTCTGAGGGTGACGGCAACGGGGTAGACACCTTCGCTCGCGATCTCTAAGTCGATGAACTCGGTTCCGCAGTCTGGAGCGACGCGGGTCGGTGAGTTGGCGGCCACCTCGGCAAAATAGTCGAGCACACGTGCTTGATTGACGGTGAGGCGCGGAAATTCGCTGATGGATTTATCGTCATCGGGGGTGACTGCAGCGCGAGTGATCCGCGTAGGATCGGCGGGGTCTGGCTTCCAGAAACACGTTTCAGATCGCTGGTACGCCTCTTGGATTATCTGTTGCGCGAACCCGAAGGCATGAAATGTCTCAACGCTGCGTGGCTGGATTCCGTCAGCTTGCCCGATTTCGAGCCTCCCGGCTCGTTGCTCCACGATTCTCGTGGTGACGTTTGGAAACTGGGAGAGCTGCGCGGCGGCGATCATTCCTGCCGGGCCTGTACCGACGATGAGGACATCGACGTTGTCCGGAATTTCGTGCGGACGTTCGTCTCCGATTGTGGACGCAACGTGGATACGCGGGTCGCCTGAAACGTAGCCGTCTTGATGAAACTGCATCAGATCTCCTCTCGCCACTAGGATCACTCGATGATGGGCGGTGCCGAAGCGATCGTGCGAAAATCCCACGAAGGGAAGCCCTAATGCCAGGGCTTCCCAGATGGAATCGGTGCGATAATCACGTCACCTCTGAATCCTACGAACTCGCGGGGCGGTGCCGCGTCACCCGGTTGGGGCATCTGTGGCCTGTCAGGCGTCGACCGAAACTTGGGCTGAATTTAGAGCGTTCGGGCCATGGCCGGCAGGGTCGCGGCAGCGGAGGCTTTGACGTGATCGATGCAGGCGTTCCGAGCGTCGGTGGGGTCACCGGCGAGTACCGCGTTGACGATCTTTTGGAGAGCGTCGATTGTGGGCTTGGCCTGCGACTCAACGGAGAGCGAGACGCGACGGATCTGGTTGATGCGCACGTGCAGTTGTTCGATGATCTCGTGTAGCTCTGCGTTGCGGGCACCACGCAGGAGATGCCCGTAGTAAATGTCACTTGCGATGAGCGCGCTCGTGATGTCGGATGCCTCGATGGCGTTCCGCACGGGTTCCAGAGATTCAGCAAATTGCATTTTCTCTTCTGCTGAGCCCCGCACAGCAAAGAGCTCACCGGCCAGTCCCTCGAGTACGCCGCGTACTTGGTACATATCGATGGCCTCGGCGTAGCTCAACTCGCTCACCCGGGCACCACGATTTTCGGTGAGTTCAATGATGCCTTGGGCGGCGAGGTGGCGGATGGCGTCTCGAACGCCGGTGCGGCCGATGCCGTAACGCTGGGTGAGCTCTCGCTCAACGAGCTTGACTCCTGGCGCGTATTCGCCGTTTGCGATGGCCTGTTTGAGGGCGTCGCGAATATCAATGACTGAGTCAGTGGTGACCGTGAACTCGTCTGGCGGCATGGGGTTCTCCGGAGTCGGCGTGGATCGTGCGAGAGGTGTGGATGCTCGGAGTCGAGCATATCGAGAGGCGGCTGTCGAGGAGGAGACATCCGAGTCAATCGAAGACAGTGAATGTCGACAAAATATGCGAAGAACCCTGCAGGGGTGACGGTTGTCGCGATTTGGCGCCGGGTCGCGCGAGTAGAAATTCGGACGTTTCGGTCCCAAAATACAGTAAATATAGGGGGACCTCTACGGATGAGTGCGCTGAGTGGGCGCCGGGGTCGAATAGCGGTTTTTAAAAATACTGGTGTTGTTTTGTCGACAATCTGTGTAGTGTGACTTCACAACAGGAACCCGCAACCATTTATTGGCTACGGAAACTGCGCAAGTGAGAACAACCGAAAACTCTTCCCAATCGCCACAGATGCCCCAGACGGGTGACGCGAAGAAGGACAGGGTCTTCGTAGGATTCAGGTGATCCGGAGTCGTATCCGAGGTCATCTCCATTGAGGCAAAGAAGCCATGACGGGTGATCGAGAGAGGCAAGCAAATGTACAGTCTGCACAAATTGCTGTGGGAGATCCGTAAGGATCCCGATCTTGCAAAGCGCTTCCGCTCCACTCCGTCATTAGTACTCGATGAATACAGCCTCGAGGGCGATGCACGCGAAGCGATGCTGACTCTCGACTTCAAGAAGCTCCACGAGATCGGGGCTAACCCCTATCTGATTTATTTCTGCGCCCTGCAACTGCAGGTGAGCCGCGAGAGCTATTACGAGCAGATCCGTGAGGGGAAGAACTGATGGGTAAAATTGTCGGGGCGTTCACAGCATCCCACTCTCCAGGAGTGACTGGATGGCCAGAGCGTGCAGAGCCACGAAAGCGCGAGGCGATTGAGAACGCTTTCGCCGAGGCTCGACGTCGGATCGATGCGCTGAAGCCAGACGCGATCGTTGCGATCTCAGTGGAGCACTTCACCAACTTCAACTTCAGTAACCTGCCCGCATTCGCGATCGCGACGGCAGATTCCTACCTGGGCCCGGTTACGGCCGAGATGTCTCAGTTCCTCAACGTTCCGCAACACGACTATCCCGGCAACGGAAAGCTCGGGCGGCACATCTACGAGTTCGCGCTCACCAACGAGTTCGATCCCGCGCTCGTCGAGGGTGGTCTCGCGTTCGACGAAAACTTCTGCGTACCGCTCAAGCACCTGGATCCAGAGTCCAAGTACCCCCTCGTTCCGATCATCGTCAATGGCGTAAACCCGCCATGGCCGACGGCTAAACGCTGTTACGACTTTGGCGTCATGGTCCGCCACGCAATCGAGGCCCAAAACGAGGTTGAGCGCGTCGTCGTCATCGGAACGGGCGGGCTCTCCCACTGGGTCGGACTTCCTGAATCCGGCACCGTGAATGAAGAGTTCGACCGTGACTTCATCGCCCGTATCGAAAGTGGCGACCCGGAGCAGCTCAAGAATTATTCCCCGCAAGAGATCGATGCTGCCGGGAATGGCGCTCACGAAGTGCGCACCTGGATCGCTGCGGCGGGCGCGATCGGCGCTCCGTTCGAAGTGCTCGCCTACGAACCAGTTCCCGAGTGGTTGACAGGAACGGCCGTAGCGGCCGCGACTCCCGGCCTTCACCTGTAATCAGTTCCACCCAGTTACCGCCAGTCGCGTCTGTTCGCGGCTGGCTTCTACGAAAAGAGAAAACAGTATGAGCAAGCTTCCTAAAGTTACAGGTCGCGACATGCGAGGCGTCATGTCCTATCCTCCTACCCCGGCTCTTCCTGGTGCTGAGCTAGTAGAAGCACAGGACACCGTAGACCTCGTTGAGACCGAGCGCATGATCAAGGCGCTCATCACAGACGGCGTAGACGCGATTGCGCTCAACGGAACCCTCGGCGAGATGGCAACGCTGACACTCGACGAGTGGAAGGCATTCGCGGAGTGTGCCGTACAGACCGCCCACTCGATTAACCCTGACTTTCCGATTTTCGTCGGCGCAACCACGCTGAGCACTCGCGAGACAATCGCGCGCACGCGCTTCCTCTCTGAGCTTGGTGCTACCGGCACCCTTCTTGGCCGTCCAATGTGGGGCGAAATGGTTGCCCCTGTTATGGAGAAGTTCTACCGCGATGTAGCCGAGGCTGTGCCTGAGATGGCAATGGTTGTTTACGACAACACAGCAGCTTTCGGCGGAATCATTCCTCGCTCCGTCTACCGCACCCTCATCGAACTGCCGCAGGTAGTTGCCGTGAAGTACGCCGGTGGCGCATCAGTTGGCTTCCGGTACCACAACGACATGGCTCACACCGGAACCCGCTTCCCGCTTATGCCGATCGAGACTGACTGGTTCCCCGCTTGGGAAATGTATGGCGAAGACCTCGTCGGTATGGCCTGGTCGTCAACGACCGCGATGGGTCCGGACCCCGTTCTGCACCTGCGTGACGCTTTGCAGCAGGGCCGTGTGGACGATGCACGCTGGCTCACCGAGCGTCTGCGCTGGGCCCATGAGCCCTTCATCGTTGGGCAGGACTTCTTCGAGTTCGCCAAGTACAACATCCCCCTCGAAAAGATTCGCGTCAACGAAGCCGGCTACATCCACGTTGGTAAGAGCCGCGTTCCTTACACCGAAGACCTCGTTCCGCAGAAGCACTGGGACAGCACCTTCGAGCACGTCGAGCGTTACAAGCAGATCATCACCGAAATCGAAGCGCGTATGGGCGCCCGCAACAAGTAGCGAATAACCACCACAAAATCAGTTAGGTCATCATGACAACGCAGTCAGAGAATCCGGACATGAAAGCTCGCCTACGCGACATCCGAGACGGTATCGAGCAGGGTCGCTTTCCCGCGTATGTGTTCAACGATCAGGAGATATTCGATCTTGAGCAAGAGAAACTCTTCGGCCAAGCCTGGACGTTTCTTGCTCACGAGTCGGAGATTCCGAAGCCGGGTGACTATGTCACTCGCTACATCGGGAACAACAATCTGATTGTCGCGCGTGATGAACAGGGCGAGATCCACGCGAATCTCAACATGTGCCGTCACCGCGGAAACATGATGTGCAAATCGGAGATGGGCAACGCCTCGCACTTCCGATGCTCCTATCACGGATGGGTTTACAAGAACTCTGGTGAGCTCATCGGAGTGCCCTACCTAGCTGAAGGTTACGAAGGCAAGTTAAAGAGGAAGGACTGGGGCCTCATTAAGGCACGTGTCGAAACCTATGAGGATTGGTGTTCGGCACATTCAACGAGGACGCTTCGTCGCTCGACGAATACCTTGGTGGGTTCCAGTTCTACCTCGACCTCTATCTCAAGCAGGGCCCGAACGGCAGCGAAGTTCACGGCCCACCAGACCACTGGATCACCGAGACTGACTGGAAAATCGCAGCCGAGAACTTTGCGGGCGACGGCTACCACACGCCGGTGGCCCATCAGTTTGGGTTCAACCTTGGCTACTTCCCCTCCTCCGGCGCGACGCACAGCCAAGGCTGGGCGGCGAGCATCACGGGCAAGGGACACGGAATCGGACTCGGCCACACTCCCGGGTTTACGCCATTTGCTGGTTTTCCGGATGACCTCACCGAGGAAATCAAGAAAAGCCTGACGCCCGACCAGGTCGAAGTATTTAGCAACGCCCGAACTGCCGTGGGAACAGTGTTCCCCAACCTCTCATTCCTAATGCAGCCGTTTAGCCTGATCCCGGGCGAGACCGGTGTGCGTTTCGTCACCATGCGGCTTTACCACCCCATCGGCCCAGGCAAGTGCGAGATGTACTCGTGGTGTCTTGTGCCGAAGGATGCGTCTGATGAATATAAGGAAGCGGCGTACCAGGCGTACACGCTGACTTTCGCGCAAGCAGGAACCTTCGAGCAGGACGACTTGGAGAACTGGCTCGAGTCACTCGCATGGCAAAGTCATCGGCCGCAAAGGACATCGAGTTCCCGTACCTCATGGGAATGGAAACTCAGCGCGACGAAGACTTCCGCGGCCCCGGCCACGTAGTCAAGCCGTACGTCAACGACTCCAACTTCCGAAACCTTTGGGGCCGCTGGGCTGACTACCTCCTCGGGGAGGCTTGATCATGACTGCTCTGAGCACCGTCGATCGCTCGATTCAAGAGGACATTAAAGAATTCATCTCTCGCGAAGCATTAGCGGTCGACGAACGTCGGTTTCGCGATTGGCTCGACTTTCTCGCTGAAGACATTACCTATGACGTGCCGTTGCGTGTCGTGCGTGAAGGACTTGCCGAATGGGAGCTTTCTCCCACCGGTCGGATCTTTCAGGACAACAAGCAGACCCTAGAGGTTCGCGTTCGGCGTCTAGAAACTGACTTCGCGTGGGCAGAACAACCACCGTCACGAACACGTCACTACGTGACGAATGTTCTTATCGACGACAGCGAAAAAGCTGGTGAGTACGAGGTCACCTCCTACTGCCTGATCTACCGCAGTCGCGGCGACAGCATCGAGCCGAACTTTGTGTCGGTTTTCCGGAAGGACCTTGTGCGCCGTGTTGGCGACAGCTATCAGATTGCCCGCCGTTGGGCAGCAATCGACCAAGCAATCATCAACGCGCACAACCTGTCCATCTTCATCTGATCGGAGCACATCATGACTGAATCGAATCCTCGGCCTCAGGCGGAGAACCCCGACGAGGGCGAAGTTTTCGAGTTTCCCCAGGACGGCGGAAACGTCGGACCCATCGTCATCGCGAACGAGTTTGCAGATGTTGTCGTGCGCAAGATTTCGACCCGCAATGGTATGCGCCTCGAGTTGTGGTCTCCGCGCCGCGGAACCAGCGTGCGTTTCGACGCAGTGGCTCTCGACGTTCTCAGCTATCAAGAGCCTGAGTTCATCACTGAACTCTTGGCTCGGACCCCTGGCGCATGAGCGACTCCCTTGCCGGGATGCATATTCTCGTCACCGGTGGCGGGTCAGGTATCGCCCGTGCCGCCGCCGAACGATATGACCGTGAGGGTGCGATCGTCACGGTGCTTAACCGTTCAGCAGCCGGCGCGGACGCGGTCCGCGAAGCCTCGGGCGGCCGAATCCGCACCATCGTGGGCGACGCCACTGATCCGGCCGTGCTCACCGGTGCGGTCGAAGCTGCAGTGGATGAGAACGGCAAGTTGCACAACCTCACCTGCGGAGTAGGCGCCTTCGATAACTACTCTCGCGTAAGCGACCTCTCACCAGCAGAACTAATTGATGCTGCTGACGAGATTTGGCGCATTAATGTTCGCGCAACGCTCCTTGCCGCAAACATTGCGGTTCCGGCTCTTCGGGAAGCGTGCGGCTCGATCACACTGACGCTCTCGGAATCCGCCTTTAACGCGATCGGCGGCGGAGTTCTCTACGGCAGCTCGAAATGGGCTCTGCGCGGAATCGTCGACCACCTTGCAGCAGAACTCGCTCCCGTCATCCGAGTCAATGGGGTTGCGCCGGGAGGAACCGGTGGCACCAAGTTTGGTGGCCTCTCCTCTCTCGGGCAGACCATGACCGCCGACAAAGTTGACGGCCGAGATGAACGGATTGCCGCTGGCACATTGTTGGGTATCACTGCGATGCCGGAAGACCACAGCGGGGCCTACCGCTTTCTCGCCGATCCTGTCGATGCTCGCGTTGTCACCGGCGTCGTGATCCGCACTGACGGCGGTCGACGCCTTTAGTTCGTGCCGCTCTCGCCCGCACCAGAAACCCGCAACCTATTCGGGGGCCCGGTCCCCAAAGTTCTAACCAGAAATTGAGGAATGAAATGACTGAGAATCTGATCCAGATCCGTAAGGTGTTTTCGCAAATCGAGGAGACTCGTTCTTCTGCGGGTAACACTGATGCGGGTGGCCCGGTGCGCAAGGTCGCTGTGTGCGCCGTAATTAAGAACCCGTTTGCCGGTCAGGGATACGTTGAAGACCTCTCGGCTCTGGTCGAGGCATCAACGGAGATCGGAACGATGCTCGGGGAGCAGGCACTGCAGCTGCTCGGGGCTCCCGTCGAAAGCTACGGCAAAGCTGGCCTCGTGGGAACCTCTGGGGAGCAAGAGCACGTCAATGCCGCGCTTACCTCGATTTTCGGCAATGCCTTCCGCGAAGCAATCGGTGGAGGTGCTGCGTGGATCACTTCAGTAACGAAGCCTGCGGTCGCCGGTACCGTCATCGACGTGCCCACGGCGTACAAAGACGACGTGTGGGTTCGCTCGCACTACGACTCGATGGAAGTTCGAGTACCGGATGCTCCCCATGCCGACGAGCTCGTGGTGATTGCTGCTGTGACTAACCGTGGCCGGATTAATGCCCGTGTTGGTGGCATGTCGATCGCTGAAGCTCAGGAGAAGCACCGATGAACGGGTCGCTAGCCGTAATCGGTGCCGGAACGATTCTCTCTGGTGACTGGCGTGCGCCGATTATTGCGGATGCTGACACCATCGTTGTTCGCGATGGCAAGATTACGGCCGTCGGAATGCAGGCCAACTTGCAGGCCGAAGTCGACGCATCGAAGTACGTTGTCGACGCGGTGGGAACGACGGTTGCTCCCGGCCTAATTGATTCGCATTGCCATGTTGTTCTTGGCGATTACACGCCGCGCCAAAAGACGGTCGACTTTCTTGCGAGCTACGTTCACGGTGGAATCACCAGCGTTGTATCGCCAGGCGAGATTCACGCACCAGGTCGCCCAAGTACGGCCTCCGGGGTGAAGGCCCTCGCGATCGCCGCTAAGGAATGTTTCGACAATTTCCATCCCAACGGCATGACTGTTCATGCGGGAGCTGTGGTGTTGGAACCGACATTGCAGGAGAAGGACTTCGCTGAGCTGCAGGAGGCTGGCGTACATCTCGCAAAGTTCGGCTTCGGTCGCTACAGCGATCCGGCCGATGGCTTGGCGCAAGTGACCTGGGCTAAGCAGTACGGCATTACTGTAATGAGCCACTCGGGCGGCGCCAGCATTCCGGGCAGCAAGCCGATTACGCCAGAGCACCTGATGCTTCTTGCCCCACATGTTTGCGGCCACATTAATGGTGGACCAACTTCGCTCGCAGAAGACGGCGTTGACCGGATCATGGATGAGACGGATATGGCACTGCAGCTTGTGCAAGCGGGCAACATTCGCGCAGCCGTTCGCGTGATCAATCGGGCCGTTGAGAAAAACGTGTTTGATCGTGTGGTTATCGGTTCGGATACTCCGACGGGTACTGGCGTCATGCCGCTTGGCGTGATGAAGACGGTCGCCGAACTCTCATCACTGTCGGATGTCGATCCGGGCATGGTCTGGGCCGCAGCGACGGGCAATAACGCGAATGTGTGGGATCTCCCGGCTGGCTTCATCGCCGTGGGCCGGGCCGCCGACATCGTGGTGCTCGACGCCCCCTGGGGTTCGACCAGAGACGATGCCCTCGGGGCATTATCTGTGGGCGATATTCCCGGAATCTCTGCCGTCATCACTGGCGGTATCGTGCGCACGCTGCGCAGCCGAAACACACCTCAGGCTGCTCGCGCAGCAGAGGTCACGCCGCCGATTGAGCACCTCGAATCCCCGGGGCACTAACCGCACCGCTACCCGCACGAAAGGATGAAGTCAATGGCGTTTAAAGTTACGGTCGATCTAGACCTTTGCCAAGGCTATGCCAACTGCCTCATCGAAGCACCGGCACTTTTCGACATTGATGATGACACTAATAAGGCCATCATTCTTGGAGGAGACGAGCACGATGAAGCACTCCGAAATCAAGCTGATGCGTCAGTGCGCGGGTGTCCGGCGCGAGCCATCGTGGTCGAGGATCTCTAATGGATCGCATCGTGGTCGTCGGGGGGTCTTTGGCGGGAGTAAATGCCGCTGAGGCTCTCCGCGAGCACGGCTTCAACGGGGAGCTGACACTGGTCTCTGCTGAAGAAAGCTTGCCATATGACCGGCCACCGCTATCGAAGCAAATGCTCCTCGAGGACATGGCTCCCGAGAAACTTCTGCTGAAGCCGACTGATTGGTACGAGCAGAACGGAGTCACTGTTGCACTCGCAAATCCGGCTCGTCGTCTCGACTCGGCTACGCAACGCGTTGTTCTAGCTGACGACTCAGAGCTTGAGTACGACGGCCTGGTTCTTGCGACTGGTTCGTCGGTGCGTGAATTGTCTGTTGCGCACGGCGACCCCCGACTGCATGTACTTCATTCCATGGAGGACGCCGTCAGGTTAAGGGCAGAGTTTGCGCCGGGAAAGCACTTGGTGCTTGTCGGTGGTGGGTTTATTGGCCTCGAAGTCGCTGCCGCCGCCCGCGCGCAGGGACTCGATGTCACGGTGATTGCGCGCGGTCCGGCACCGCTCTCGCGAGTTTTCGTCGGTGACGTTGGGCAGTGGTATCAAGGTTTACACGAACGCAATGGCGTGGACGTGAGGTGCGGTAGCGCGCTCGAAGCAATTGAGTGGGGCGTCGACGGCGCTGTGGTTACCCTAAAAAATGGAAACGTAATCAAGGCAGACATCGTGGTTGCTGGTGTCGGTTCAACCCCAGCGGTGGAGTGGTTGGCCAACAGCGGGATCGAGCTTTCGAACGGTGTTGCCTGCACCCCAGATTTGAAGACGTCCCTGCCAAACGTTGTCGCGGCGGGAGACATCGTCAATTGGCGAAACCCAATTTTCGGCGAGCAGATGCGCGTTGAGCATTGGACGAACGCTGTTGATCAAGGTCGCCATGCGGCATCCACCCTTTTGGGTAACCGTGATCCTTTCGCGTCGGTTCCTTACTTTTGGACTGATCAGTTCGATACCAAGATGCGTTTCGTTGGTCGCACCACTGGGGCGGACCAGACCAACATCGAGACGATGACCGATGACAAGCTCGTCGCGACCTTTGGGCGCGATGGGGTGCTTATCGGTGCTGTCTGCATTGGTTCTCCCCGCCAGCTCGCGAAGTACAAGGTCGCGATTCAGAACCGTACACCGTGGGATGAAGCTGTCGAGGCTTCGCTCACGGCGGCACGTTAGATCACCATGAACTGCAAGAAAACACTGAAGGAGATTGAGAATGTCTACTAGCAACAACGGCGATGCACTGTCGCTAATCGAGTTGTTCCCCCAGGACGAGGATTGGTCGCTGCAGACTATGCGGTTACTCTCGCAGGTTGCGGTCGGCGGGGCGGACCTCTTTGAGTGTGCGCGCACCGCAGGCCGGATCGGCACGGAGACTACTGATCCAGAGGTCTGGCAGCGTGAATGGACTCGCACGGCGACCGACGCCGCCGCGGAGGGCGCTGCAGCACTGGAGCGTGGCGAAAACACGACTGCCCGTCGTGCATTCCACCGGTCGATGAGCTACTGGCGTCACTCGGAATTCTTCCTCGACTCGTTCGATCCTCGCCGCACGGTGGCCTACACCGAGGGTAAGAAAAACTTCCAAAAGGCAGCAGAGCTCTCGGGCGGACTGATCGAACCTATCGCCGTTCCTTTCGAGGGTCAGGAGATGGAGGGCTACATCGTGCGCCCGGATAACTCCGGCGAAGCCCGTCCAACGGTACTTTTCCTCGGCGGAGCCGACTCGTGGGCCGAAGAGCTTTACTCTCTCGGTGGAACGGAGTTCCCCGCGCGTGGCATGAACGTCGTAATGGTGGATACCCCTGGTCGCGGAAGCTCCTTGCGTTTCAAGGAAATGTACAGCCGCCCCGATTACGAGGTACCGGTTGCGGCAATCCTCGACTTCCTTGAGAAGCGTAGCGATGTCGACGCAGATCGTTTCGGTCTCGCGGGAGTGAGCTTCGGTGGATACTACGCGCCGCGAGCTGCGGCCTTCGAGCCACGCATCAAGGCTGTCGCCGCGTGGTGCGGTACGTGGAGCATTCTGACTGACTTCTACGAGTTCTACCCGCCGCTTCAGAAGCAGTTGCAGTGGTTGACGGGTTCGAAAGATGACGCTGAGGCACGCACTAAGCTCGCCGAGTTCACTCTCGACGGCATCGCCGACAAGTTGAAGATCCCTGTCTACGTGATGCACGGCACCGCCGACATCATCATGGATATCAAGGGAGCGGAACGCTTTGTTGCGGCGCTGACCTCCGACGATGTCACAGTAGATATCTATGACGGAGCTGGCTCATTGCACTGCAGCTACGACTACATGTCGGTAGCAGGAGCACGACTAGGCGACTGGTTCCTCCACCGCATCTAGAAAATGCGACCGAGGCTGTGGCGGGTACGATTGCCCGTCCCAGCCTCGCCCCGTCTGGCTGCAGGGCCAATTAAGCAGGGCTGATCTCAGTAGCGCTGGTGATTGAATCCGCAGAACTCGCTCACCCACGAAAGGTAGTTCTTGATGGATCTCACCAAGCTCACGAAACAGTACATCGGCGGCGAATGGCGTGACGGCGCCACCGGCAAGCAATTGGTCGTGACTAACCCGTTCAACAATGACGAAATCGGATCGTTCAGCATCGCCTCGAAGCAAGACATCGATGAGGCGTATGAGGCAGCTCAGGCCGCACAACCGGCGTGGGAGAAAATGACGGCCCACGCTCGCCGCGGTGTCTTCGAGAAGGCTGCTGAAATAGTGACGCGGCGTCATGACGAGATCGCGGACCTGATTATTCAGGAGGTGGGCGGCACTGCGCTGAAAGCAGCCTTCGAGATCGGATTGGTTGTAGAAGCCATCAAGGATGCGGCGACTACCGCGTTCAAGATTCATGGCAGCATCATTCCGTCACCAGTGCCAGACACGGAGAATTTCGTTTACCGCAAGGCGCTCGGTGTTGTGGGAATCATTAGTCCTTTCAACTTCCCATTCTTTCTGGGCCTCAAGCCCGTTGTAGCGGCGCTGTCGACGGGTAATGGTGTGGTCTTGAAGCCGCACGAAGAGACCCCGATAACTGGCGGAACCATCATGGCCGACATCTTTGAGGAAGCGGGTCTCCCGCCGGGTCTTTTCAACGTCACCGTCACTGAGATCCCGGAGATTGGTGATTATTTCCTAGAGCACCCGGTACCCCGTGCACACGTATTCACGGGGTCTGCTCCGGTGGGACGCCACGTTGCCGAGGTGTGCGCTCGCAATTTCAAGAAGGTCATTCTTGAACTTGGTGGTAACAACGTCTTCATCGTGCGCGAGGATGCAGACATTGACTATGCGGTGGAATCGGCTGTCTTTAGTCGTTTCACCCATCAAGGTCAGATTTGCATGTCGGCGAATAAGGTTCTCGTGCACTCAGCGGTCGCTCGAGAGTTTCGAGAGAAGTTTGTGAAAAAAGTGTCGACGCTGAAGACTGGAGATCCGGCGGATCCCGCCACGATTATCGGGCCGCTCATCAACCAGCGCGAGGTGCAGAACCTGCAGACCCGCATTGACGCCGCGCTTGCTAACGGAGCCACCGCGCTATTTCGGGGGGAAACCGTCGGTAACGTCTTGGGCCCGGTCGTGCTCGACAGCGTAACCATGACCGACGATGTGGCTCAAGAGGAACTCTTCGGCCCCGTCATTGTGTTTATGGAGTTCGAATCGGATGATCAGGCCATCGAGATCGCTAACAGCACGAACTACGGTCTCAGTGGCGCGCTTCACACCCGCGATCTTGCTCTGGGCATGAGCATCGCAAAACGCATCAACACCGGAATGATTCACATTAACGACTCGACCATTGCGGATGAGCCACTAGTGCCTTTCGGGGGTGAAAGGCACTCCGGTATGGGGCGACTGAGTGGTCAAGCAACTATCGACGAATTGACAACGCAACAGTGGATCTCGGTCAACCACGGCCAGGCTCGCTACCCCTACTAGGGGTAGCGAATAAACGATTCTACCCACTCGGGTGACGCGAGCGGCTAGTGCTCACCAATAGCCTGATTGACGAACGAACTCGATATTTGGTTGTCAATGAAGACGAACATTAGAGGTGAGAATTACCCCTCACTCAGCGTGATCGTTTTCAAAAAACCAAGCACTTCTCGAATATCGACAGCCAAGCGCCGAAAAAATTCGCTCGAACTGAGTGGACTAAGCGGCTACTCCTTCACAGACATATAGATCTCAACGATGAGGAAAACTTATGCTCAAAAATAGCTATCGATTCACGGGCCTCGCTGCTCTAGTAGCGGGCGCTCTTGTGCTCACGGGATGCACGGCAGAAGCCGGAGAGGCCTCGGGCGACGAGCCGATCACCCTCAGCTACGCATTCTTTGCGCCGGCTGCGTCGTTCCCCGCAGTGCAGATGCAAGAGTGGGCAGACCAGATCAGCGAGCGCACTGATGGGCAGGTTGAGGTCGAGCTGTTCGTCGGAGGAACCCTCCTCAGCTCTGGCGACATTTTCGACGGGGTGACCGAGGGCGTCGTGGACATCGGGTTGGACTCACCGGCCTATGACACCGGGCGCTTCCCGTTCTCCTCAGTCATGAACGTACCGATCGGGATGGACAGCGCAGAGACTTCATCGCGGACCTTCCTGCAGCTCCTCGATGAGTATGAGCCAGAAGAATTCGATGGTTATGAGGTAATAACCGCATTCACGACAGAGGCCTCGTATTTGCAGACCAAGACGGCCATCGTGTCCGAGGATGACCTCTCTGGTGTCTCCTTACGTGCTGCTGGCGCCAACGTCCCTGTGTTGGAAGAACTCGGAGCGGCACCAATCGGAATGTCGATGGCAGAAGTTTCGGAGGCGTTGAACACCGGCGTAGTCCAGGGCTACATGTCGTCACGGGAGGTCATGAAAGACTTCGGTCTCGCCGAGTCAATCGGCTATGTCTCTGACTACCCGTTTGGACCTCGAACAGCTTTGTCGCGGTCATGGATAAAGACCGCTTTGATGCTCTCCCTGAGAACGTGAAAACCGTCATCGGTGAGCTGCGCGAAGAAATGATGCTCTTCGCCTCGCAGGGCCACGACGACTCCATTCAGGCAGCGATCGACTTTGCCAAGGATGAGCATGGTGTGGAGATCGTTGACGTTGACGACGCCACACGCGCCGAATGGGATCAAATCCTCGAGGGTCAGGCTGATCAGTGGGTGAAGAAGAACGCTGACTCGTACTTCGACTCTGAAGGCGTGCTCGCTCGCATGCGTGAGCTTGCGGCTGAAAACGCCGCGCGATGAGGGATTTCCTCCCTCGCGTAATCCCGGCGATCGCGCGGACTTCCGCTGCGGTCGCCGGGGTCGCGCTCCTTATAGTTGTTGTGCTGCTGGTCAGCGCCATCATTTTGCGGCTCATGGGAACCCCGATCGCCGTAACGTACGAATTGATGGGGCTGCTTAGCGTTGCCGTTCTCGGGCTGAGCTTCGGCGATGGCCAGATCGCGAAAGCACACGTCTCAATTGACCTTCTTACTTCACGCTTCAACAAGCCGACTCAACGAGTAGTCGAAGCCGTAATAACGCTGCTTTCGATCGTCGTCTTTCTTGTCGTCATGTACGCACTGTGGGGTTACGGGTTGGCGCAGACCAAGACCGGTTCGACTACGGAGCTTCTCAAAGCTCCGACCTGGCCCTGGGTTTTCGTTCTTATGTTTGGTTTCGGTGTCGTTGTGCTCGCGCTTATCCGTGATTTCGTGCGGATTATTCAGGCGTGGATCGCCTCAACACGTCAGGAAGAGAAACGATGACCCCGATCGCCTTGGCAGTGCTCAGCATTGTTGTCCTCCTCGTCCTAATTTTTTTGCGGATGCCCATCTCGTTCTCGCTTTTGGCCGTCGGCTTGGGCGGAATGTTCCTCTTCGCTGGCCCAAACGCGGCAATGCAGCTCATCGCGTCTGACGTCTACCGACAGACGGCGTCGTACAGCATGGTGGTCATCCCCCTGTTTATTTTTATGGGCCAAGTGATCTTCAACTCCGGGATGAGCACGAACTCTTTAACTCTGCCTATAAATGGCTGGGTCACCTGCCGGGCGGGGTTGCGGCAACAACGGTTGCCGCCAGCGCAGCGTTCTCTGCGGTCTCTGGTTCTAACTCCGCAGCGACTGCCACCATGGGCGCGATCGCCATCCCGGAAATGAAACGCTACGGCTACGACAAGAAGTATGCCGGCGGTACCGTTGCCATCGGTGGAACGCTCGGCATCCTAATTCCGCCGTCGACGGCGTTGATCATCATTGCCGTGCAGTCGGAGCAGTCGATCACCACCCTCTTTCGGGCCGCGCTGTTCCCCGGTGTGCTTATCGGGGTCCTGCTGGTGCTGACCGCCCTCTTTATTGCGTGGCGAAAGCCGGAACTTGGTCCTGCTGGTCCGAAGGCGACCTGGGGCGAAAGGTTCCGATCGCTTGGCGGCGCAGTGGAGATCGTCGTGATCTTCCTGTTCGCGGTGGTGGGAATGTTCATCGGGTGGTTTACGCCGACCGAGGCCGCCGGTGTTGGAGCGGCAGGAGCGGTGCTGATCGCCGTAGCGACACGCTCTCTCACCTGGGCAGCCTTCCGACGCTCTATTACGGAGACTCTGCGGATTAGTTCGTTCGTAGTGCTGCTCGTGATTGGGGCCGTCGTATTCGGCCGCTTCCTGACGCTGACACGCATGCCGTTCGAGCTCGCGGACTCGGTTCAAGCGCTGCCTGTTGCACCCGTAGTGGTGCTTTTGATTGTCATTGTGATCTACCTTCTTGGTGGAGCGCTCATGGACGGTCTGGGATTCTTAGTCATTAGCATCCCGTTGTTTTTCCCGCTGCTATCGGCCCTCGGGTACGACCTGGTGTGGTCGACAATTATTGTGACGCTTGTGACGACGCTGGGGGCCGTTACCCCGCCCATTGGGGTGAATGCGTTCATTGTGACGGGGATCGATCCAGACATTTCGATCATCGACACGTTCCGCGGCGTTGCACCATACTTCGTCACTTACGCAGCGGCAATCACCGCGTTTATCGTGTGGCCTGATCTGATTCTGTTTGCTGCGTGACGGTGGCCCGGGCTCTCATCGGCCCGGGCTCCGCTAGCGGCACGAGACCTCCCACGGGGTCTCGAACTGCTCAGGCTCGGGGGTCAGCGTGACCTGAGGTCCAGATGAGTTGAATGAGTTCAGCGCGTGAACTTACGCCAGTCTTGACGAAGATGCGCTTCAGATGTTGCTTAGTCGTGTTCTCGCTGATGAACGCGCGAACGGAAATTTGCTTGGTGGTGAGACCCTCGCTGACGAGTTGGGCGATCTCTTGCTCGCGGCGCGTGAGTACGTCCCACACCGGAAGCTGTCTGGCCGCTGGGCCGTCAGCGTAGGGAAAGATTAGCGAGACCGCGGTGTCTTCGCTGTCAGCGAGCCGGTAGGACTTCATGACGGCACGCCGGTTCAGCGTTTTGTCTTCCAAATCGCGCACGGATACTCGTTTTCCCAATCCACGAAATTCGCTCATCGCTGTAAAAATCGCGTCGGCGGTGGCGCCGGGAAGGGGCGAACCCTCGATATCTACTTCGACGCCCCAATCGTGGCGTGCTGTGCGGTTTTGGTAGAGCACCTGGCCTTCGAGATTTGTCACGATTACTGCTTGACCCAATCGGTCAAGCGTTCGCTCCAAGGTCGACACTCGACGACCGGTTGTCTCGTGGCGCAGCGCTCGTTCCAAGGCGATTGCCAGCTGTTCACTGACGAGGCTCGCTGTCTGGAGTTCGGCGGAAGAAAATGCGGGGAATTCTTCCGGGCGGGCAAGGTTAATCGTTCCGAAGAAAACGCCAGAAACGACGACCGGCGCTTCTAAGGAGTGGGCAAGGCCGCGAAAGCGGAGGGCCTTGCGAGCACCGGATGATTCCCACTCGTCATTGGCGTCGAGACGAGACGAGTCAACAGGGCGGCCCTGCTTCAGCACGAACTGCAGAACGGGATCATCTTGCCGCCCGAACTCTTCGTATCGATCGAGCCAGTCACCGCGCAGATTTGATCGGGAGCTGATCACCGAATGGCTCGCGGTGTCTAGCTCATAAACGCCGTGTGCCGCCGCAGGAATCACGTTGCCTACCGTCTTGAGGTAGGCAGTAATAACCTCATCGGTAGTCACGGCAGAATGAAGCGCGTCAGAGTACTGTCTGTATCGGGTATCCACGATTTCGTGAGTCATGATGCCAGTTACCTGAGCCCTTCATCCACTGCTTCGTGGCGTTGGGTGGGGCTTCGTTGAGCACCCCAGCGTGACCCAAGACACTACCAGCTAGGCGCTAGGCCGACCCTACCAATCGGCGACACGACACGTCTTGTTTTGCAAAGTTAACACAAGGAAGACGGCGGCCAGGGTTAGTCTGGCCAGATGAGTGCGTCGACTAATTCGCCTGTTTCTGGTTCCTCTTCTTCTCCGTCGACTGAACGTGTCGGCCTGCGTGAGATTTGGACCGATCGCTTGGGCACGTGGTCGACGCGCGCCCTTCAAGTGCTGCTTCTGTTGACGCTGGCCTCAGTGACGATTTTCGGTCTCACTCAGCTCAAACTTGTAGTGATCCCTGTTCTCATTGCGTTGATTCTCGCTGCCGCCGCTAGTCCCTTAGTTATGTGGGTGCGACGGCGCGGGGCGGGCCGGATGCTTGCCGCCTGGAGCACACTGCTCGGTGGCATTGTCGTGTTTGGTGGCCTCGTAACGGCAATTGTTTTCGCTGTGCGCGGGCAGTGGTCAGAGCTCGCGACATCAGCGACCGACGGCTTCGATCAGCTCAAGAATTTCGCGCTCGATGGGCCATTCCCGATCGATCAGGACGCGCTTGACGAGGCGTGGAACGCAGCTCTCGACTTCTTTACCAGCGCGTCGTTCGGACTGGGGGCGATTCAAGGAGTTTCCGCCGCGGCACAAATTGTTACCGGTTTGCTTCTTGGCGTTGTCATTCTGTTCTTCTTCCTCAAAGACGGCGATCAGATTTGGGAGTTCTTCTTGCGTCCTCTGCACGGCATTCGCCGTGCGCGCGGCCACCGAATCGGACTAACGGCGGTGCGCACCCTCGGTGGCTATGTGCGGGGAACGGCGATTGTTGCCGCGGTCGACGCCATCGGTATCGGTGGTGGTTTGCTGATTCTTCAGGTTCCGCTCGCCCTACCGCTAGCCGTCATCGTGTTCTTGGGCGCGTTTATCCCGCTCGTTGGGGCGACAGTCGCGGGAATTCTGGCTGCTCTTGTCGCGCTCGTAACAAATGGCTGGGTTGTTGCCCTGATCGTTTTGGGCATTGTGGTGCTCGTCAACCAGCTGGAGGGCAACCTTCTTCAGCCCGTAGTGATGGCGCAATCGTTGAGCATTCACCCGCTCGTTATTTTGGTGGCTTTGACGGTGGGAACAGTGCTGGGCGGAATCGTGGGTGCGGTTCTCTCGGTGCCGATCGCGGCGGTGGGCTGGGCGATCATGAAAACATGGAACGAAAAAGGTGATGTGCCCGACGTAATTGCCGATGATGCAGCCGAGGTTGGCGAGCCGGAGAAGGCCGACCAACCAATCTCGGAGTGACCGGACGGAGCATCCAACTCAGGCCGATGACTCATTAGCGCCCGAGGCTGCGTTCTAGGAACGGATTCCAGAACTTACCCGTCGGGTCGTAGTCACTCTGCAGTGTGAGAAAGTCGCCGCTGCGGGAGAAGCGTTCGCGGATCACATCGGCGCCATAGTGAAAGAGTTTTCCCCAGTGCTGCCGTGCTGCGAATGGGGCGAGAGCCTTCTCGATCACCGGCAGTAGTGCCGCAACCTCGACCGGATGTTTCGCCCACGTGAAGCCGATGCAGAGCACATCGCGTTCGTAGGCGGGGCTCATCCAGAGCGAGTCAGCAGCAGCGGTGCGGATCTCCGAGATCAGCAGGTGGGGTGAGATTTGGGCGCCGAGAGTTCTCAGCACTTCCACGGCAGCGACTCCGTCTTCGCGTGCGACGTAGTACTCGCTTTGCAACTCGTCGCCGCCGTTAGAGGGCTGACCGTCAAGCCGAAAGTGCGGCATCCGCTCTGACCACGGGCCGGGCACGCTCGCGCGTTGATTCACATTTTCGGGGGCGAGCTCATCAGAGTCGTCGTACCAGACACCGCCGAACAGGGTGGGGGCAAGGTCGACATCATCGCCGTTGTCGAGTCGAGTCTTCAGCCAAATCTGCAGGACGGTGGGACTCGCGAAGTCGGCGAGAAGGCTGACGCTGTAGGCGCTGGCCATGACCTCATCTAGTTGCTCAAGCACGGTCTCCCACGGCGCGAAACGGTAGACATCTTGGCGCACGCGGTACGTCGGTTCGATATCGAGGGTGACGCGCGAGATTATTCCGAACGCGCCGAGACCAACGGCAATAGCGGGGAGGTGATCGCTGGTGCGGTCAATCGTGACGAGTGTGCCGTCTGCCGTCACGAGTTCCACGGCAGCGATGGCGGTCGAGAGGATGCCGTTGCCATCGCCGGAGCCATGTGTGCCTGTTGCGGTCGCGCCAGCCACCGAGATGTGCGGCAGCGACCCGGTGTTCTGGAGGGCGAAGCCGTGTTTTTCGAGTTCATTGATCAGGATGCCGAAGCTGGTGCCGCCGGTAACGCTGACGGCCATTGCTGCGGGGTCAATCCTGATCTCCGGAGCAATGTTCGCGAGCGAGATGAGGGCGCCGGGGGTGTCGACGATGTCGGTAAAGGAGTGCCGGGTGCCGAGCGCTCGCACACGGGGCCAGCGCGCGACGAGGTCTTGAAGCTCGTGGACATCCTTCGGCTGCAGTATCGCCTCGGCGCTGTAGGTCAGGTTGCCGGCCCAGTTCTCACGATGTGTCGACATGACTCTCCCTATATGGCGAAACCTTCATGATTGAACGGTGCCGCGCGATACTTGTTGCGCTCAATCGTAATGAGGAGCCGGCTGTGCTGGCGGAGAGCGGATGTTCTCAAGCCTGCACTCCGAGAAACACTGGCATATCCTCAAAATGAAATAAGGTCAGTATATGAAAATCCAGAAACTCGCGGCTTCAGCAGTCTCAGCAGCCCTCCTCGTACTCCTGTCGGGCTGCACAAGCTGGATTCCGTATCCAGAACCAACCGTGCTGGAGACTTCTCCGCCCCGGGTAACGGCCCTGTCTGTAACTTCGGCTGAGTACATCGCTAAGAATTTCCGCTGGGACGAGCTTTCCGTCACGAATCCAGAAGACCTGACAGCAACATACTGCGGAGGTAATTTCTTCGTCGGAGACTGCAAGCAGTTTTACAGCTCAGACGAGGTGGTAATCATCACCTATGAGACTCCGGCCGACAACGCGACATTGCTGGCAGAAATCGAAGCGAGCGATCTGACGCTCGAGGAACAGGGCTATCACTTTTCCCCTGATGGGGCCATCGTGCTCTCGACGGGCGGGCGTGGGCTATCAACGGAGCTCCAGGCTAAATACGCGGAGTCTCTTGAGCGTCTGATCGCCCAGTTCTAACGGCACGCGCTCGAATGTCGAAAATCTAGACCGGAGTGGCTTTCACGCCCGGTCTGGATTTTCGTGGGTAGCGGTCATGACTACCGTTCCAGCGGTTATTGGTTGTGGGTTTTGTCGGGGAGTCCGGGAGTGTTCCTGTATGCTGTTGATAACGAATCTCATTACCACTACCGGCTTCGGCCTTAGAAGGACATTTAGATGTCTCGCTTTACCCGCACCAACACCCACTCGCGCACTCTCACGACGGGAGCTTTGCTCGCCGTTTCTGCGCTCACTCTCGCTGGTTGCTCAGCACCCACGACGGTCGAAGATGACGGAACGATCAACGTCGTCGCCTCAACAAGCGTGTACGGCGATCTTGTCTCGATCCTTGGTGGCGACGCCGTGACCGTCACCAGCCTGATCGACAATGCTGCCCAAGACCCCCACAGCTACGAAAGCTCAGCGCGCGATCAACTCGCGGTCTCGCGCGCCGATCTCGTCGTCCTCAACGGCGGCGGTTATGACCCGTTCGCTGAAGCGCTCTACGAATCGTCCGGTGCATCCGCCGTTCTCGTTACGGCGGTCGATGCTTCAGGACTGCTCGACGACGACGCCGAACATGATCATGATGATGATCACACCACCGACGACGGCCACGATCACATCGAAGGCTTCAACGAACACGTCTGGTACAGCTTTCACGCGATGGAGCACATCGCTGAGCACCTCTCCGACGAACTAACCGACCTCGAGCCATCGCTGAGTGACGAATTCGATGCGAATCTCTCCGCCTTCTTGGGCGACCTCGACGGCCTAGAAACTCAAGCAACTCAAATTTCTGAACTCGCAGCTGATCGCGGCGCCGCTGTCACGGAACCCGTTGCCGTTTACCTGCTTGAGGCTGTCGGCCTGAACAACATCACCCCCACCGACTTCACTGAGGCCATTGAAGAGGGCAGTGATGTTCCGCCGACAGCACTCCGAGACGTTCTCGAACTGATCGAATCGGGCAAGGCCGCGCTGCTGGCCTACAACGAACAGACAGCGAGCCCCGAAACTGAGCGGGTGCGCCTGACTGCCGCTGAACAGGGTGTGCCTGTGGTGTCATTTACCGAGACGTTGCCCGAAGGGTCGCACTACGTCGAATGGATGTCGACAAACCTAGATGCTCTCGCAGCCGCTCTTGCCGAATGAATCGGGTAACGGCGTGACCGCCGCACCAGTGCTGAGCATCCGCGACGGCGCTCTCGGTTTTGGCAATCGCACGCTGTGGTCTGGCCTGAATCTTGATGTTGCACCCGGCGAGTTTGTGGCCGTGCTTGGCTCGAATGGTTCGGGCAAGTCGAGTCTGCTGAAAGCGATCTTGGGCCAGCAGAAGCTGGATTCCGGCACACTCGCGGTGGCCGGGCATCCGGTTCGTCGGGGAGATCGGTGCATCGGGTACATCCCGCAGCAGAAGATTGCGGCGCCAGGCACTCCCCTGCGTGGCCGCGACCTAGTGACGCTCGGGGTAAACGGGCACCGTTTTGGTGTGCCGACTCTCCCCCACAGCGTCAGGGTGCGGGTCGACGCGTTGATCGCTGATGTTGGTGCGAGCGACTATGCCAGCCAGCCCCTCGGGTCACTTTCGGGCGGTGAGCAACAGCGTTTGCGGGTTGCTCAGTCGTTGGCGGATGACCCGGTGCTGTTGCTCTGCGACGAACCTCTACTGAGCCTCGATTTGCAGCACCAGCGCGGGGTTTCTGAGCTGATCGATCGGCGCCGACGCGAGCACAATACTGCGGTGGTATTTGTGACTCACGATGTGAACCCGGTGCTGGGCATGGTCGACCGCATCCTGTATTTGGCTGGCGGAAAGTTCATGATCGGCACGCCGGATGAGGTGCTGCGCAGCGATGTGCTCACCGCGCTCTATGGCACCCCGGTCGAGGTTGTGCGTGTCGGCGGCCGCGTAATTGTTGCGGGCACCCCGCACGGCGATCACCACCATGACGAGGAGATCGCATGACTTTCGACGATTTCTGGAGCCAGATCGCAGGGTTCAATGACTACGGCGAATTATTGACCCTTGTGCGCTTCTCGCTCATTGCTGCCGCAGTGCTGGGCATTGCTGGGGGTCTCATTGGTGTGTTTGTGATGCAGCGCGACATGGCATTTGCGGTGCACGGCATCAGTGAGTTGTCGTTTGCTGGCGCTGCGGCTGCGCTGTTGTTTGGTGTCAACGTGGTGGCGGGTTCCATCGCCGGCTCCCTCATTGCCGCCATATTGATCGGGATGCTCGGGGCTAAGGCTCGCGACCGGAACTCGATTATTGGCGTGCTCATGCCGTTCGGTATGGGGTTGGGCATCCTGTTTTTGGCGCTCTACCCGGGACGCAGCGGTAACAAGTTCGGGCTCCTCACCGGTCAAATTATTTCGGTGGATGGTGAACAGCTCGGCCTGTTGATCGGCATCAGCGTTGTCGTGCTGGTTGCGTTGTTTTTTGTGTGGCGTCCGCTCACGTTCGACAGTCTCGACCCTGAGGTCGCTGCGGCACGCGGTGTGCCCTCGCGATTGCTTTCGCTCGGCTTCATGGTGTTGCTCGGGCTTATGGTCGCGGTTGCGGTGCAAATTATTGGTGCGCTGCTCGTGATGGCGCTGCTCGTGACTCCGGCGGCGGCTGCGATGCGCGTCTCGTCATCGCCCAGAATGGTTCCCGTACTCAGCATGATCTTTGGCTTTGTGGCGGCGACGGGCGGAGTCTTGCTCGCCCTCGGTGGCTCCTTGCCGATTAGTCCTTACATCACCACGATTTCGTTCGTGATCTACCTGGTGTGCCGGGTTATTGGTGCGCGGCGGGGCCGTGGCCGTTCCGGAGGCCGAGCATCCGCGGCGCCGTTGACGGCTGTCAGCACGGTTGGCAAAAGTTAGAATGGCAACTATGAAACGCAACACATGGCAGCGCGAAGCGGTGCGGGATGCTCTGACTGAGTCAGAGGGTTTCGTGAGCGCCCAAGCACTGCATGGTGCGTTGCGCGATGCCGGTAGTTCTATTGGCTTGGCGACGGTCTATCGCGCCCTGGCCGACCTGGCCGGCGCCGGTGATGCCGACTCGCTACAGCAAGACGGCGAAAGCCTGTTTCGGGCCTGCACGCCCGACTCGCACCATCATCATCTGATCTGCCGTGAGTGCGGCACCACCGTTGAAATCAAGGCGGATGCCGTAGAACAGTGGGCCAAAAGTGTGGCCGCCGAGCATGGTTTTACTCAGCCGCACCACATCGTGGATGTTTTCGGGTTGTGCCCGACGTGCTCTAGCACGTAACATATACCGTTGATCGAGTGGTTTCTTCCACTCTCGCACTCACATCCCACACTGATTGAGGCAGCGGTTTCACAATCGCAGCTCTGAGAAGAATGCAGTGTGTGTGCCGACAAGTGATCTTGGGTAAGGCTTAGTCCTTACGGTAACTAGAACAGGAGTATGACCATGGCAGCAACCTGCCAAGTGACCGGCGCCATTCCCGGCTTCGGACACGCTATCTCGCACTCGCACCGTCGCACGAAGCGTCGTTTCGATCCAAACATCCAGAAGAAGACGTACTACGTACCGTCGCTTCGCCGCAAGGTAACCCTTCAGTTGTCCGCAAAGGGCATCAAGGTAATTGACGCCCGTGGCATCGAATCCGTTGTCAAGGACCTCCTTGCACGTGGGGAGAAAATCTAATGGCAAAGGCACAGGACGTACGTCCGATCATCAAGCTTCGTTCAACTGCTGGAACGGGCTACACCTATGTGACACGCAAGAACCGTCGCAACAACCCCGACCGCCTCGTACTGAAGAAGTACGACCCAGTGGTTCGCAAGCACGTTGAATTCCGCGAGGAGCGCTAAACATGGCTAAGAAGAGCAAGATTGCAAAGAACGAACAGCGCAAGGTCATCGTTGCGCGTTACGCCACACGTCGTCTCGAGCTGAAGAAGGCTCTCGTCGACCCAGCAGGAACTGACGAGTCACGCGAGGCTGCACGCCTCGGACTTCAGAAGCTTCCCCGCGATGCTTCGCCGATCCGCGTACGCGGTCGCGACGCCATCGATGGACGTCCCCGTGGATACCTCAGCCAGTTTGGTGTTTCCCGTGTTCGCTTCCGTGAAATGGCTCACCGGGGCGAGTTGCCCGGAATTACCAAGTCAAGCTGGTAGATTCCAAGCGGTTCCGACGTTTTCTAACGTTCGGGAACAACTAACTGCACAACGTCCCGAGGAGGACCACTATGGCTGACAAGTCGCTAAACCGTACTGAATTCGTAGCGGCGGTTGCCGCACAGTCTGGCCAAAGCCAGGCTGCCGTATCCGGCGTCGTAGACGCTTTCTTCGCCGTGCTGTCCGAATCGGTCGGCAACGGAGTTAAGGTTTCGATCCCAGGTTGGATGGCTGCAGAGCAGACATTCCGCGAGGCTCGTACCGGCCGCAACCCGCAGACGGGTGAAGCAATCCAGTCAAGGCCAGCAATGGCGTAAAGCTCAGCGCAGGCAGCAAGCTCAAGGCAGCAGCCAAGGGCTAAGCAGTAACTTTAAAAAGGGCGACATCCTTCGGGATGTCGCCCTTTTTTGTTGTGCCCGTACTCGACCTTGTTTGAACATTCGTGCCGGTTGCTGGCCGTGTTGGGCCGAGCACAAGAAGGGCCTCGTCAGCGGTCCGCTTTTATTCGACGAATGCACAAATTCTGGGCATAAGGCGAAGTGGGTCGTGGCGAGCAAGACTTTTTGGTTTAGGCGCACGCAACGGCTCCGGGCTCGGGTTACAGATCCACAGCTCGATCGATCTGATGCTTATGAGCGGGCTAGACCCACAACTGTGCAGCTCATGCTGCTGCTTCCTTTTCTCGTTCTCCTGCCGGCTCTCGTTGCACTCTTTGCGTTCGCGTCGTTCTCGCCGCTGTACCGGCTGGTGATGCTGTTGCTCACGGTAGGGCTGCTGTGTGTGATCCCGTTCCTTGTGAGCTTGTGGACGAATGCTGTTCCCAACAAGATTCGGATAGCAACATCGACACCTCTTCGTTTCGTTTCGAAGGCTCGTACCTGGATTTTTCCCATCCTGGGAACGCTCCTGATCGCTCTTTCCGGTGCGGTGATTGTGTGGGCGCAATATGCCCGAAACGTTGAACCGATCTCGCTAGCCATCGGCGGGCGGGTAGGAGGCTGGACCTTGTTGGTAGGCGGTGGGGCAGCTCTCGTCTATCTGCTCAGAAAGTTTCGTATTCCGCGAGGTCTTGGACTGAGCCAAGAGGGGCTGCGCTGGTGGCGAGGCGCAGAAGAGATCTTTCTGCCCTGGGGTCAGTTGGTCGAGGTGCGGTTCGGTGCCGGGGCCGCCGGTACTGCGAAGATCGCTCAGATCGTCGAACGAGACGAGAACCTGCACGATGTCGCGCCGCTCCTCGTCGGCTCCGACCCGAGCGTCGTCGCGGAAGTCATCCACTTCTTTCTCACGAACCCGAATCGTCGTGAAGCGTTGACCGAGCCACAAACCGCGCTCGCTCTCGTCGCCGAACCCTGTTAAGTACCGTTTCAAGAAAGCTAAGGTGGGTGTCCTCCCATTTAGCGGCGACTACTCTGGGAGGGTGCTTCGATTCAGCCGGATAGCCGGACCCGCCCTGCTGCTGGTTGTCGCCTTCGTCGTCGTCGTTGTGGGGCTCCGGTTCGGCGGCGGAGCAGAAGCGCCCATTCTGCTAGACCCGGGGGCAGTGGTTCGCTGGGGTCTTCCGATCTCGAAACTTTTTGTGAACCTCGGGTTGGCGGCCACCATTGGCGGGCTTATGCTCGCGATTTTTGCGATGTCGCCGAAGCGTGAGGAGTTCTCGCTCACGCTCGACTTTGCTGCAGCTGGTGCCGGACTGTGGGCAGTGGCATCCGCTTTTACCGGGTTTTTCACTTTTTTGGCGGTGCGCAACCAGCCCATTGACTTCTCAAGCGCCTTTGGCGACGTTCTGGCGAGCTTTCTGACCGTTACCGAACTTGGTCAAGCGTGGTTGGCGACGGTGCTCATAGGGGCGGCGGTGACGGTGCTGTGTTTTGCCGTGCGCAACCCCACGGGGCTCGCGTTCGTTCTCATCCTCGCAATTGCGGGCCTCGTCCCCATGGCCCTTCAGGGGCACAGCGGTGGAACCGAAGACCATGACGCCGCAACAAGCGCGATCTTCTTGCACCTGCTTTTTGCCGCCCTCTGGTTGGGCGGATTGCTCGCGATCGCGATCGCTCAGTCCACGCTCACCAAGAACCGGTTGACTCTGGTGCTGCGCCGCTACTCGACTGTGGCCCTCATCAGCTTCATCGTGGTGGCAGTCTCTGGTTACGTGAGTGCCGAAATTCGGGTCGAGAACCTCGGAAACCTGCTCTCGCCGTACGGGCTCCTTGTGTTGGTCAAAGTGTTCGCGCTCATCATGTTGGGCCTCTTCGGTGCCATCTACCGCAACTATGCGATCGGTCGACTGGAATCGAACCAGAACAAGAGTCGCGGATGGTTCTGGTGGATCGTCTCCGCTGAGCTCGCGTTCATGGGGCTTGCGTCCGGCGCCGCCGCCGCCCTCGCGGCGACCCCCACTCCGGTACCCGAGACCGTGGCCGCCGACATCCCGGATTCTTCCCCCGCCGCGTACCTCACCGGCTCCCCCTTGCCGCCGCCAGTGTCAGCCAGCAGCCTCTTTAGCCTCTGGAGCTTCGACCTCATCTGGGTGTTGATTTGCGGCTTCGCCATCTTCTTCTACCTCGCCGGCGTGTGGCGCCTGCATAAGCGCGGTGACAGTTGGCCCATCCACCGCACCGTTTTCTGGATTGCCGGCATGTTGCTGCTGTTCTACATCACCAACGGTGGCGTGAATGTCTACGAGGGCTACCTGTTCTCGATGCACATGCTCGGGCACATGACTTTGGGAATGATGATCCCGGTGCTGCTCGTGCCCGGCGCTCCCATTACCTTGGCATTGCGTGCGGTCGCGAAGCGCACCGATGGCAGTCGCGGCGCGCGCGAGTGGATTCTGCTCATCGTTCACTCCCGGTACATGGCGATCATCGGGCATCCGCTGGTTGCTGCCGGAATCTTCGTGTTCTCGCTGTGGGTGTTCTACTACACGCCGCTGTTCCGCTGGGCGACGACCGATCATGTCGGGCACGAGTGGATGATCGTCCACTTCTTAGGTGCTGGCTACCTGTTTGTGCAATCGCTGATCGGTATCGACCCCTCGCCCCACCGACCAGCCTTTCCCATCCGGTTGCTGATTCTCTTGGGCACCATGGCATTCCACGCCTTCTTCGGTCTTGGTCTGATGACCGGAACAGGATTGCTGCTCGCCGACTGGTATGGCGCGATGGGCTGGGACACCGGAGTGAGCGCTCTCCAAGACCAACGCATCGGTGGCGGAATTGCCTGGAGCGTCGGCGAGATCCCCACGATTGCCCTAGCGATTGCCGTGGCCATCATGTGGCGCCGGAGCGATGGGCGTGACTCTGTGCGCTACGACCGCAAAGCGGAACGTGACGGGGATGCCGAACTCGACGCCTACAACGAGATGCTCGCTCAGCGTCGTTAGTGAGGGTTGCGCGGCGACTAGTTGGGGTACTGCTCGGTGATCAGCAGCTTGTCGTTGGGCAAGATCTTCACGAGGTAGCTCGCGCTGAAGGCAACATCCTCGTCGAAGGTCGAAACGGAGCCATCGAAGATCGAGCGCACGTCGACAAGCAAATGGGCTGCCGCATCCGTCGGAGGCATCAACCAGGTCGATGGCTCCGAGCCGGGCTGCAGCGCCACGGGCGGGTATGCAGCAATACTCCACTCAGGAGTTGTCACGATGCGATTGGCCATGGGCTGACCGAAGGGGCATCCGGTGGGGAGCAAAACTACTTGAGTGGCGCACTCATCGAGGGAAACGCCGATTTCACGCTGCACCTGGGCGGTCATGTGCTTGTTGGGCACGATATCGAGACGCGCGCGCACTGTGGCACCGGGTTCAGTCGCCGAGACGACGATCGGTTCTGCTTCTAGAAAAGTGGATGAGTGGGCGATATCAAAGCTGCTGGGCGTCAGCACCACATACGGCGCCGGCGTATTTTGCACCGGAGTCACAAAATCGGAGCCGTTCGCGGTGAACTCAGGAGAATTGAGCACCGTGAGGCGAACGATGGAGAGGGGAGCTGTAACAAAATCCCAGTCAGCGAACACGCCGAAGTTGGTTCCCGCGCGAGTAACGGTGAACGCTGATTGTGCAGAGCGGCCATCCAGCTCGAAATCGAACGTGACGGTCTCGGAGCCGTCCGCGTTCTTCACACGGTCGACAACGGCGATGTCTTCGATCGTGCTGAGAGCAGACGGTCGCAGCAGATCGTGCGAACCAGCCAGCAGCATCGAACCGGCACCCGTCGTATCGATCGGGGTTGCGCCGGCGCCATCATCGGAGGAGGCGCCGGATTCTGCTGGCACATGGATGTCGGCAATTTTTAGTGCAGAATCGAGGTCGTGGCGAGCGAGAGCGCCCAGATAGCTGCGTGTAAAACCGGTCGCGCTATAGATTGTCGAATTGAGCACGACCACGGTTGTCGCGAAGGCGGCAATGATCAGCCCGAGCACGATAGACCAGGTAACAAGCTCGCGACGCATTCACACATCCTAAACCGCTGACGTGAAAGATATCTCACGGCACGAAACTGGGGAAGTAGACCGAGAGCTGCCCTCAGCCGCATTAGGGTGATTGCGTGTCAAAAATCACCCTGTCGCCGGAGCAAGCAGCAGTCTTCGCTGCGATCGAGACGACGAGCGACAACCTCTTTGTTACGGGGCGCGCTGGCACCGGAAAATCTACGCTGCTTAATCACCTTTCGCAGAACACCTCAAAGCAGATAGTCATTTGTGCTCCAACGGGCGTTGCGGCTCTCAATGTTGGCGGCCAGACCATCCATTCCCTGTTCCGCCTTCCCATCGGGGTCATCGCCGACCACGAGCTTGAACAGAACCCTCCCCTGCGCAAACTGCTCAACACCATCGAAACTCTCGTGATCGACGAAGTATCGATGGTCAACGCTGACCTGCTTGATGCCATTGACCGCAGCTTGCGCCAAGCACGCCAACGCAAGAACGAACCCTTTGGCGGCGTTCAAGTGGTGCTCTTCGGGGATCCGTACCAGTTGGCTCCCGTGCCCGGTGATCCGGATGAGCGGGCCTACTTTGAAGACCGCTACCGTTCGATGTGGTTCTTTGACGCTCTAGTGTGGGAGCAGACTGACCTGACGATTTATGAACTGACGAGCATCCACCGCCAGCATGAGGGTGAATTCAAGTACATGTTGAACGCCGTGCGCCACAACGGCGTGACGGCAGAGATTGCTGAACGGCTCAATGCGGTCGGTGCTCGGCCGGCACCGAACGACGGAACGATCACGCTCGCCACCACAAACAGTGCCGTCACTCGCATCAATGCCACCGAGCTTGCGCGCCTGCCCGGCAAGGTACTGACAGCGAAGGCAGAAATCTCTGGAGAATTTGGTGGGCGCTCCTACCCTGCGGATGATGCCCTCGACCTGAAGGTCGGCGCGCAAGTGATGTTTCTGCGCAATGACACTAACGAGGGCGGAACCCAACGCTGGGTCAACGGCAGCGTCGGCACTGTGACCAAGATCGCGGCAACGGTGTGGGTAGAAGTCGACGGCCGCGACTACGAAGTAAAGCCGGCGGTGTGGGAAAAGTTCAAATACTCTTACTCGGCACGCACTAAAGCGCTGCGTAAAGACGTAATCGCTGAGTTCACGCAGTTTCCGCTGAGACTGGCGTGGGCCGTCACGATTCACAAGTCGCAAGGCAAGACCTACGACAGCGCGATTGTTGACCTCGGATCGCGCTCCTTCGCTCCCGGACAAACCTATGTTGCGCTCAGCCGCATCAGCAAGCTTGAGGGCCTGTACTTGAGTCGCCCGCTTCGCCCGAGTGACATCATCGTTGACGAGAATGTTGTGCGCTTCATGTCGCGCACCCAGCCGATTCCCGCCATCGAGGCGTAGCGCGCATCGAAACTTAGCGCGGGGCTCTTAGCGTTATTTGACGCTTCCGGCGGTGATGCCATCGACGATCTGCTTGTTGAACACGATGTAGATGATGATCATCGGTAATGTCACGATCGACAGCGCGGAGAATAGTAAGCCGTAGTCGGTCACATACCGGCTCGAGAATGCGAGTAGCCCGGTCGGGATCGTCTTGAGGGCGTCATCCTGAATGTAGAGCAGGGCGAGCAAGAACTCGTTCCAGCTCGACAGGGCCGAGAAGATTGCGACGGTCGCGAGACCGGGGCGCAGCAGGGGCAAGGCGATCGACCCGAACACGCGAAGGTCGCCAGCACCATCGATGCGGGCGGCCTCGAAGAGTTCGTCGGGCACGGCATCCAGATAGACCTTGAGAAGGTACACCGCGAGCGGCAGCCCCATGGCCGTGTAAGGGATGATGAGCGCCCAGCGGGTGTCAGTGATGGCCAGTTGGGTGAACAGCGTTGACTGCGCGATGAAGTACGACTGCAACGGCAATAACAGGCCAAGAGCCAGTAACCCCATGAGAAGGTTACGGCCACGGAAGCGGTAGCGACTGAAGGCGAATGCTGCCGCAGCCCCTAAAAGTAGGATGCCGAACACGGAAGCCCCGGTCACGATCGCACTATTGAGGGCGTACTGGCCGATGTGCCCGACCTCCCACGCTTCAGCCCAGCGACCGAAGTCGATCTCGGTGGGAAGAGCGAAGGGGGTGGAGAAAATCGCCGAGTTCGATTTGAAACTGGAGAACACCATCCAGAGCATCGGAAAGAAAAACACGACAGCAATGACTACTAGTGCGAGCGTGAAGAGCAGTCCAGGAATGCGGCCTACCGTTAAGCGTTGTGCGGTGCGGGTGCTCATGCGTTCACCTTCTCGGGCTTCTCGCGATTGACCCTCGCGAAGACCAAACCCAGCGCGACGACGACTGCTGTGAGCACCATAGCCATTGCCGAACCGTAGCCAACATTCCCGAAAGTGAATACCGACTTCACGAGATAAGTGGTCGGGATCTCGGTGGCCCCATACGGTCCACCATTTGTCATCACATAGAAAAGATCGAAACCTTGAAAACCGCCCGTGATGCACAGCAGCAAGGAGACAGTAATCGCGTTGCGGATCATCGGCACCTTGATACGCCGAAATAGCTGCCATTCGCCGGCACCATCGAGGCGAGCAGCCTCGATCACCTCGGTGGGCACTTGGCTAAAGGCGGCGTAAAAGATAGTCATGTAAAAACCGGCATAGACCCAGCCCGAGACCACACTCACCGCGAGGAGTGCGGTTGCCGGGTCACCAAGCCAGACGCGTTGAAGATCTTCGAGACCAAAGTTCACGAGGGCCGCGTTGAGCAAACCAAAGTCGTTGTTGTAAACGAAAGCCCACAGCACCGCAACGACAACCATGGGCAGCATCACGGGGGTGAAGATCGCCACCCGAAACCAGAGCGAGCCGCGACGCTTCACACTAACCAGCCCCGCCAGCACCAAACCGACAGCAACCTCAAGCAGAATCGTCGCCGCGATATAGAGAACTACATGGAGGAATGAGTCGCGAAACAGCACATCATTTGCGGCCTCGATGTAGTTGTCGAGACCGACAAACTGCATCGTTCCGTAGCCATTCCACTCGGTAAAGCTATAAGCAAAGGTCATCACTACCGGAAAGAGAACCGCAAAGCCGAAGACTGCCATGGCAGGAACCAAGAACAGGTACGGGGTGACCCTGCGGTTGGGCTTCATCGGCTTGGCGCCCTCTCAAGAATGAAGCTGACCGCCCGATCTCGGGTGGACGGGCGGTCAGCGAAAGTGGCTAACTATCGGGAAAGAAGTTAGCTCAGCTTGTTATCGATACCGGCAACGGCATCCTCAGGGCTGCTCTGGCCACCGAGCACTTCGGCCAGGGCCGCATACAGTGCGTTGGCGGTCTCAAGGTCGTAACCATTGTCGGGCGGGAGAACGATCGCGGGAGCCGTCTCGAGCATGTCGAGGAGCTTGGCGCTGCGCGAGTCGACCTCTTCGCCGTCGGAGGCGGACAGAGCCATCGGGGTGAGTTCAGCACCGATGAAGGCCTGAACGTTCTCGTCGCTATTGAGCAAGGCCAGGAACTCTGCCGCAAGATCTTGATTGCTGCTCTTGGCGTTCACAACGTAGCCCGTCACAACGCCGATAACGCTGTCTTGGTTTCCCTTACCGGGCATGCTCGGAAGGTTCACGTAGTCAAAGTTGAGCCCGGGCGCCTCATCGATTGCCCAGCTCACAAGCCACGAACCGATAGCGTGCATCGCTGCTTTGCCCTGGAAGAAGAGCTGGGCGCCCTCATTGTCGTCAACAGCGTTCGCGCTCTCGTTCACACAATTGTGGTCGGCGAGTTCTTTGACATAACCGAAGGCTTCAACCCACTCCGGAGTATCGAAGTCGGTCTCGCCCGAAAGCGCTGAACTGTAAACGTCTTCGCCGACTACGCGCGAAGTCAAGTGGGCGAGCCAGTTACCGGCAGCCCAGAGGTCTTTATTGCCCGATGCGATGGGAATGATGCCTTCTGCATCGAGAGCATCGCACGTGGCAAGCAACTCATCCCACGTGGTTGGCGGGGTCAGCCCGTTCTCGGCAAAGATATCTTCGTTGTACCAGAGCACGTTCGTGACGTCGGCAGCATGAGGAACCATGACGACGGCATCATCGACCGTCAACGAACTGAAGACCTCGTCATCGAAGAGGCCAGCGATGGGGCCGGTCGTGACAGCCTCAGTGAGGTCAGCGGCAAAACCATCAGCGGCGCGCTGCTCAAGTCGAGCACCAGCCCACTCAAAATAGATGTCCGGAGCATTGCGACCATTCAGCAGATTGGGGAGGCCAATCGTTTGGTACAGGTCGTCGTTCTGGTAGTTCATCTCAACGGTGACATCGGGGTTCGCTGCCTCAAACTGGGCAGCGACGTCATCCCAGACACGAATCTGAGCCTCGCCGGGGGAACCCATCGCAACGCGTAAAACGTTGTCGTCAGAACTGCCGCCACCGGCACTGCAGCCCGTGAGAATCAGCGCGGTCGCGCTCAGGGCAGCAACGGCGCCAGTGGTTACTTTTCGCCTATCGGTCATGATCATTCCTTTGCTGTGATGGATGCGCTTAGGGGTGATGCACTAGCGGGTGTTGCGGGTGGTGAGCCCTCGGCGGCGACAAGCTCCGCCAAAGTCATATCGAGCAGATCGCCGAACACGCGGCGACGAGCATTTCGTAAGCCCTCAAGGAACGGGCGAAGAACAGTGGGGCCGTCGGTATCGAGGCGGTCCACGGTGGCCAGCGTGGCAACCTCAACGAGCGCTTGAGACCCCAAACGGAATGACTTCAGCCACGGGCGAACCTCGGCAATGAGCGCCGGGTTGCTGACCGGACCATCCAGAAGGCGATCGGCCGCCTGCACCATTGACTCGGCACGCTGCACAAGCTCGGCGGCGGCGCTCACGCGATCACCGTACTCCAGCTCAAAAGTGAAGCGCTCGAGGGCCTCAGCGAGCTCGGGAGCATCGTCGGCCGAGAGGCATGAGAATCGAACAGTGTCAGCAAACACGGTGAAGTCTGCGGCGTTTTCTGGCCCGACGACATCCATAATCGCCTGTTTCCAGCTCGCCTCGGCATCGTAACCTTCGGGATCGCGCAAATAGTCAGCGATGGTGGCGAACGGGATCTTGGATGACTCAAAAAGTTGCATGCCGTTAGCAATAATGCCCGTCGAGAAGCGGAACAGCTGCGGGTCGCGGCCCTGGTACGGGCCAATGTGGAGTTCATGGCCCATCGCCACGTCGTTCACGGGGTAGTTATCCCAATAGGTGGCCGGCCGACCGGTCGATCGAGCAAAAGCGGCGGCGTCAGCAAGATCGAGAGTGGGGGAGCAGATCGCGCGGCCCGTCCAGAACAGATCAATGCGGGGATCAAGGGCGCGGCCCAAGCGGCTGATGTATTCCTCGGTGCCGTAACCCCAATATTGCGTGGGGCAGACCGTGAGGTGCGTGTCGCTGCTGAACTGCGAGAAGACTCCACCGATGAGCGACTGATGCGCATCCACTAAATCAGAGAAGGTGGCGATGTCTTCAGGATGCTGCAATCGAGCAGGAATGTCGTCGAGGAGCAACCCGAAACTGGTGACGCCCAATTCGCCAACGGCGGCGAACTTGGCCAGCAGCATCCGTAAATCGTCGCTGCTGGAATATTTGATCGTGAGGCCGGGAGACAGGCAATACAGGAATGTCATGCCGTGTTCGGCGCAGCGGGCGATCAGTTCAGACATTCGAGCGAGTTCTGCCCCAGCGTAGGGACTGCGCCAGTCGTGGCGAACGAGGGGGTCGTCTTTGGGGGAATAGACGAAAGTGTTCATGCCCCGTTCGGCGAGAAAGCTGATGAGGTCGACTCGTTGCGCGTGACTCCACGGGGAGCCATAGAATCCCTCAATCACGCCTCGGACGGCAAAGGGTGAGGTGGAGGGAACATCGCGCTCGAAGACGGCTGTCATACAACCGCCTCCCTTGTGGTGAATTTATGATTCGTGGCATCGCCACTGCTGGTATTGCTGCTTTCGTAAACGTCGGGAATCACGCCCTCATTTACGGCCAACTGAATAGCTTCGGCCATTACTGCATTGAGAATCGCTGACCCGATTACTGTCGAGGTCGCAGACACCGGCTTGTCGATCCCGCTGATGTCTACCGCGGCATCCCCGACGCGACCACCGTTATCAATAACAACAGTGGCTAACTCATGCAGTCTAGGGAAAGCCGTAGGGCGAGCGGAAGACGACGTTGCATGATTGAGACTCGTGAGGGCAATAACCGGAACGCCGTTAGCGATGACGAGCTGCACGAGCTCCGACGTCACGGCGTTGCTTCCCGAATTCGAGGCAACGATCAGAACGTCTCCCGCAGAAATGGGGTGGTCACCGAGCAGTGCCGCGGCCAAGCCAGGCAGACGCTCCAGCGAGGTGCTGAGCGGTGCGCTCGAGTGCAGCATGAGCCCGTCGAAGAGCAACGGACGAACATTGACGAGCCCACCGGCACGGTAGAAGAGCTCTTCCGCCATCATGTGGGAGTGACCAGTGCCGAAGACGTGAACGGTGCGCTTGGCGATGAGGGTATTGGCGATGAGTCTGGCCGCCGCAACGATATTCGCTGCTTCGTCGGTGCGGAGGCGTTCAATCAGTTCGATTGCATGCGAGAGAAAGCGATCGGCAGGTGACTCCAAATCGAGGGCATTCGGGGTGGTCGTCACGATGATGGCTCTTCTTTCCAGATATGGATAAGACTGCGATAGATGCTGTTGGTCTCGCCAGCGCCCAGCAGCAGTGCACCGTCGAGAGCGGAGGCATCCGCTGGACGGAACGACAAACCCTCCGCCGCCAGAAGCTCGACGAGTCTGGCAAAGAGAACAGTGTTGTGACCGAGCAGTTTTCCGCCGAGCGCGAGCGGGGCATCTTGGCCAACCCAGTTCAGCCCAACGCGAGCAGTCTCGAACAACTCACGGGCGGCACCATCGACGATCTTGTTTGCGACGGCGTCCCCTTCGACCGCGGCGGTCAGCACATCACGGGCGAACTGCGAAACGCGATTGACAGGGCGACGCACGCTGTGAATGCGGGCGGCAAGATTGTGGAGACCGGCAAATTGATTCTCGGCACGCTCGGTGAGCATGGTGGTTTCGCCGCGACCGTCAAGCTGCTTGAGCACGGCTGACACCCCGCGGCTGCCGATCCAGAAACCACCGCCGGCGTCACCGAGGAGGTAGCCGTGGCCATCAATAACTCGTGATTCGCCGTCGGCCTTCAGGGCAAGACACCCGACGCCGGTTCCGGTGATGAGAGAGACGCCGGGCTCGCCCGAAAGTGCGCCAGCGTGCGAAGTAACAGTGTCATCCGCCACCCACACCTCGCGCGCACCAGTAGTTGCTGCAACCAGGGCGCCAAGTCTCGACGCGGCAGCGGCATCGGCGGGGGATGTCGTCAGACCCATGACGACGCGGTCGACTGGCTCGAAATGGCCATGACTCCAGGCGCTTGCGACAGCATTGAAGACGGAACGCACAGTGTCGCCCTCAAGCCGGCTGACTCCATCGACCTCGACCGTTCCCGGTTGCGCGGTGCTTTTAACCCGGATGCCGGACTGCCCGCCATCAACGCCGAGAACGGTAAGCATCAACTTTTCCTTGCTTGTTCGGGAGTAAAAGCCGCGCCAGACACTTGGGCGGTGAGTTGGTATTTGTCGCCGCGGTAGAAACAGTTGGCGATCATGATGATGTTGCCGCGCGCATCCGAGTCGACCATGCGGATGCGCAAGCACGCCTGATCAGCGGCGATCGTGAGCAGTTCGCGCACACGCTGGTCGGGCAGCACCGGTTCGATCGAGACGTTGGCGGCGCCGGGCACAATGCGGTAGCGGGAGCTGAGTAGTTCGTAGAGCGAACCACCGAGGTCACTGCCATTGATGCCGGGGACGAGCGCCTGAGGAATCCAGACAGTCTCGACCGCCATTGCTTCGCCGCCCCCTAAACGCAATCTGGTGAAACTGACGACCTGATCGCCGGGGGAGATGTGCAATTGGGTGGCGATCGCGGAATCGGCGGGCGCGACGCGGTAGGCAAGCAACCGCGCGCTGGGCTCGAGCCCACGGTCGCGCATGTCTTGCGAGAACGAGGTGAGTCCGAGCAGGCGAACGAACGGTTGGGGAGTGACATAGGTGCCGGAGCCATGGCGGCGCTCAACGAGCCCTTCGGCGACGAGAGCGTCGACTGCGCGGCGGATTGTCATTCTGGCGACGCCCCATTGGGCGCTGAGGTCTCGCTCGCTCGGCAGGCTCTTGCCCACCTCGGTTGACGCGACTAATTCTCGTAGGCGCGCTCTGAGTGTGTGTCTGGTTGATTCCACGACGACTGTCACCTTCACATTAGAGCCCATTTATGGGCACTCGGTAAAGGTCTGGTTAGACCAATAGCGGTGCTGCTTACTGAACCGTGATACCCAAAAGTGCCCCGGATATCTATGGATTCCGTGAGAAGGCGGCACTGGTAGCGAGCCGCCTTAGACCACTCTGACATCGTAGCGTGACAATGGGAAGAGACCACTTGACGGGCGCTATATGGTGAAACTATGACCCATATCCGTCTGGCTGGACCGCAAGACCTTCCCGGAACCTATCGAGTCTGTCTCCAGACCGCCGACGCCGGTGCCGATGGCAGCGCGCTTTATGCCAATCCCGATCTGCTGGGTCACATTTATGTTGGCCCCTATCTCGTGGGGCACCCTGATCTCGCCTTCGTCATCGTGGACGAACAGGGAGTAGCTGGCTATGTGCTCGGCGCTGCCGACACCCACCAGTTCGAAGAGTGGCAAGAGCGGCAGTGGTGGCCAGCGCTCCGCGAACAATATCCTCCGACCGACAGTGCAACGCTTGACGACGAGCTAATCGCCCACCTTCACTCACCCGTGCGCGCCCCGGATGCCGTGGCCGAGCGTTACCCCGCCCACCTTCACATCGATCTGCTGCCGCGCGTGCAAGGTAAAGGATTGGGGCGTGCACTGCTCGAGAAGCTATTTGATGAGCTGCGCGCTCGCGGTGTGCCGGGCATCCATTTGGGGGTCGGAGAAGACAACCACAATGCAATCGCGTTTTATCGCCACTTGGGCTTCGTTGAGCTCGCTAGCGGTACCGATTCGATCTATCTGGGAAGAGAACTATCGTGATTCTGCCTGAATCGACTGCTGCGCCCCTTCGTGGCGGGCCACTGCTGAACTGGGGGGTGCTCGCTCCGGGCGGTATCGCTACCGATTGGGTGGCAGCAATGCACGCTCACACTGACCAGCGGGTTGTGGCGGTAGCGTCTCGGTCCGCTGAGCGAGCTGCCGAATTCGCGCAGAAGAACGGCATCGAGCGAAGCTACGGAAGCTATGAGCAGCTTGCGGCAGATCCAGCAGTGGACATCATTTATATCGCTGCCCCGAACGTATTTCATCGCCCTTTGGCCTTGCTGGCGATCGCCGCGGGCAAGCATGTGCTGATCGAAAAGCCTCTCGGCATCGATGCCGCCGATGCGCAGGTGATTGTTGCCGCTGCGCGGGCGGCCGGAGTCTTTGCGATGGAGGCGATGTGGACCAGGTTCTTGCCGCAGACGACCATAATCGCTCAACTCCTCGCCGCCGGAGACCTTGGCGACCTAAAAATTGTGACCGCCGATTTCGGGGCAAATTTTGGCGATCCTGCTGGCCAGCCGGTATTCGACCCAGCGATGGGTGGCGGCTCACTTCGCGACATCGGAATCTATCCGGTGTGGTTTTCCCGGTTCGCCCTCGGTGCCCCCAATTCGCTGGCGGCGACAGGGCGGATGCTCGCGAGCGGCGTTGATGGCCAAGCAGCGATGATTCTTGGGCACGCCAGTGGCGCCCAATCGGTTTTGCACACGACAATGCTCGCCGACACCCCCACGGAGGCCCGCATCAACGGCACTCGGGCTCGCGTTGAGGTGCGCACCCCCTTTTACGCGCCCCACGGGTTCGCCGTTGTGCGTGACGAAGAGCGCACGGAGTTCACCGATGGCACCGGATTGCGTGGCCGCGAGGGGCTCGCGTTTCAGACGACGGCGATCGCACATCACATTGCGGCTGGCCGAACCGAGGCGCCGGAGCATCCACTCGATGTTTCGATCGAAATTTTGGAGACGCTCGACACCTTGCGCGCCCAGGTTGAGGCTGGTTAGGCGGCAGCCTTTGCGCGTGACAGGTCGATGAAAAGGTCGGTGTTGAACTTGTAGGCTGTCAAGACTTCGTTGATGACGCGCTCACGTTCGGCGTCATCCCACTGCACAGCATCGAGTTGATCGCGGTAGGTGCTCTTGAACTCTTTGGGCTTCGCAATCTGATCAAACAGGTAGAAACCGACGCCGTTGGTTTCAAAACCGAACTGGCGCTGCATAAGAGTGCGGATGACCTGCCCACCCGAAAGGTCGCCGAGGTAGCGAGTGTAGTGGTGGGCGATAAACCCGCCAGCCCAGTCTTGGGCGGCGATCTCGCGGACGCGGGCGGCATACGCTGCCGCGGTCGGAAGCGGGGCGATCTGGTCACGCCAGTCGGCCCCGAGAAGAAACTCGAGGTCGGCTTCGATGGCGGGCAGGCGAGTCAGCTGCGAAGTGATGAATGGCGCGGCTACGGGGTCATTCGCGAAGTGATCTGCGGCAGCTTCGATTGCTTCGTAGATGAAGTAGTGCTGGGCGACCAAAGCGATGTAGTCATCGCGGCTGCCTTTGCCCGTCATGAGATCTTTCATGAAATCGGCACCTTCGCTATCGCCGTGGCTTGACCACGTGCGCTCGCGAAGGGCCTGCGAGAAAGGAATAACAGCCACTGGATTCTCCTAGCGAAGTGAGTTAGGTGACCCTCACTCTAGTGGGAGGGCTGCTGACACTGCATCATCCAAAAGTTGGGTGTTCGGCGGGACTGTATCGTGAGCTAGTGAGTACGACTGACCAGCCCCGCGTCTTAGCGACGACCAAGCAATGGTTCGCCCTTGGCGTGCTGATGTTGCCGACACTTCTTGTCTCTATCGATAACACGGTGCTGAGCTTTGCGCTGCCGAGTATCGCCAGAGACTTGCGGCCGAGTGCGGTGGCGCAACTCTGGATTGTCGACGTTTATCCCCTGGTGCTCGCAGCGCTGCTCGTGGGCATGGGTAATCTCGGCGATCGCTTTGGCCGCCGCCGGATGCTGTTGATTGGGGCATCCGGTTTCGGAATCGTTTCCGTGCTTGCCGCTTTTGCCCCTGATGCGACCTCGCTCATCATCGCGCGGGTGTTCCTCGGAGTCTTCGGCGCCATGCTCATGCCATCGACTCTTTCGCTGCTGCGCTCGCTGTTTGGCGATCGTCGGCAGCGCCGCCTCGCTATCGCTATTTGGGCCGCGGGCTTTTCGGCCGGTTCTGCAATCGGTCCCCTCGTCGGTGGTGTGCTTCTTGAGCACTTCTGGTGGGGATCGGTGTTTCTCGTTGCTGTGCCCTTCCTGCTTCCGCTGCTGATCTTCGCGCCCCTGCTCATCGCCGAATCGAAAGATCCAGCCCCCGGACCATTCGACTTCGGCAGCATCGTGCTGTCGATCTTCACCCTTGGGCCTGCGGTCTATGCGATCAAAGTTATCGCCACAGAGGGCATCGGCGTGCTCCCCATAGTGCTGCTCATCGTTGCCGCTCTCGCGGGGGTGTACTTCGTGCGTCGACTGCTCGCCCAACCCAACCCCATGCTCGACATGAACCTGTTCCGGGTTCCCTCGTTCTCCGGCGCGGTTCTGGTGAACCTGGTCAGCGTCTTCTCGCTCTTGGGACTTCTGTTCTTTCTCACCCAACACCTGCAGCTTGTCGTGGGGCTCAGTCCCTTCGACGCAGCAGTTGCCCTCACCCCGGGCATCGTGGTGATCATCCTCGCCGGTCTCGGGGTTGTACCGCTCGTACGGTATGTGCGCCCCGGCTATCTCATGGCCGGCGGCCTGTTTCTCTCGCTACTCGCCTACGCTTCGATCGCGCTGATCGGAAGCGACGCGACAGTGCTGAGCTACATCGTGGCGTTCTGTGTGCTCGGTGCCGGAATCGGCTCCGCCGAAACCCTGTCGAACGATCTCATCATCTCGAGCGTTCCCCCCGACAAAGCTGGGGCGGCATCCGGCGTCTCTGAAACAGCCTACGAATTGGGCGCCGTGCTGGGAACTGCCGTACTCGGCAGCATCCTCACCGCCTCGTACCGGTCGTCTATCGTTATCCCGGACGGGTTGACCGAAGCGGATGCGACGGCAGCGCGCGAGACTCTGGGCGGTGCCGTCGAGGTGGCGTCCACCCTGCCGAATGGGCTCGGTGGGCAACTCTTAGACACCGCGCGTCACGCCTTTGACACAGGAGTCGTCACGACGTCCTGGGTCGCCGTCGGCCTCATGGCAGTGGCCATCACAATCACGCTAGTGACCTTGCGTTCGGTGCGCAGCTAGGCGAAGCGATCACGTGACCTAGTGACCGGTGTGGCTCGGAACGTCGAACACGACTTCGGGAACGTCACCGGCTGGCGAGTCCCTTTGAGGAGTGAATGAACCATCGTGTTCGCCATGGGGCTGAGCGTAAATGCCGGCCTCGGTGGCGGCGAGAGCAGGAGTTGTCAGGGCAGAAACCGCGAGAGCGCCAAGCATGAGGGCCGTCAGGTAGCGAGCCGCACCGGGCGCCGTGCTTGCCCGTTGTCGCCCCTCGCGGATGCGACGCGCCTGTAGCGAGATCGACGTGGCGACGAATAGTTGGAAGATTGCGGCAATGCCCCAGGGCACGACATCCATTAATGAGGCAAGAGCGGGGATCTGAAGACTGGATGCCGCGCCGACCAGCAGGCCCCAGGCAACGAGTGGAGCCACCGCAACGACAATAGCGGCACGCGGCGTTGGCAACTGCTCGCGAGTGAACGCAAAGACACCCCAGCCAAATTCGACTATGCCGAGAAGGCCGAGCGGTATCGCCAGCGCGAGAGGGGAACCAATTACTAGCGCAACATGAATCAGGCCGGCGCCTACTGCGGCAAACGCGATCCAAGTTCGGGTGATAGCGGACATGTTGGTTCTCCTCTCGGTGCTGAAGATGGGGCTGCTGAGCTGCCCAGGGGTGTGGCGCGGGGAGGCGCGGTGGCGGCTGGCGAACCGGTAATCGGATGTCAGCCGCGGCGGGTTAGGCGCTAACGCCGGTTGCGCGCTTGTCGGCGCCGAGGCCAACGGCGAGCAGAACAACAGCGCTGGCAAAGTGCAGCACGTTGTCGGCGGCGTTGAGGGCCAGGATGTTGAGCGAGGTGCCCACGAGCAGCAAGCCGGCAAAGCCGAGGGCGAGGTAGGCGAAGCCGACGGTGGAGTTGGCGGTGCGTGCGGCGCGCTTGTTGGAAATTCCTGCCAGCAGCAGTGCTGCACCGATGAGGAGGTGGGCAACGTTATGGAAGATGTTCACTTCGAATAGCCCGAGCAGGAGTCCACCCTCGGTTGCAAAGAAGCCAACGCCGTTGGTGACGGTGAAGCCGAGCAACCCGACAAGAATGTAGACCGCGCCGAAGATAACTCCCAGCAGGCGGTTAGGTGATGTAGTCATTGAAGTGCCTCCTCCGCGCGAACACGATGCTCGCGCTGTTGACTCTTATTCGTACTCCTCACCCAGATGGTTTGGCTAGGGGCACAAAGAGGTGAACTTGTGGACGAGGATTACCGCATCGTTAGCTGTGCGGGCGAGCTTCGACACCCAACTTTTCGCACGCAGCATCGTAGAGCTTCACGATTTCGTGGCGGATCTCCGCACGCTCGCTGATCGGAGTGCTCCACGGCACGGTCACATGGTGTTCGATGCCGTCGTCATCCGAATACTGCCACGTGCCCTCGGTGCCGTCGAGCGACACCATGGCCGCTGAGATAGCGGCGGATTCCGCAAACGCACGCACGATGAGCAGATTGTCATCGTTGTGGTCGCTATTCATGTGGGCGAGGACGGCGGACACGATTTCTGCGCTGAAAGTAGTCACGGGTCTACGGTAGCTGGGAGTTGGAGATCGTGGGTTGAATATATACCCCATAGGGGTATAACGTGGCGCTCATGGATGGAATGACCGAGCACAACACGCAAACCTCTCCCCAGCAGCACTCTGGCCACTCTGGTCATGCAGACCACGTCGCACAATTCCGCCGGCTGTTCTGGATCATGCTCGTCCTGGCGATCCCGGTTGCCGGCTTCAGCATGATGTTCGCCCAGATTCTCGGCTACACCCTGCCCGAGAACGTGTTCGTGCAGTGGATCTCCCCGGTGCTCGGCACCGTCATGTTCGTCTGGGGAGGCAAGCCCTTCCTCACGGGGGGTGCTTCCGAGCTGAAAGCCCGCAAGCCGGGAATGATGCTGCTGATCTCTATGGCCATCACGGTCGCGTTTGTCGCCTCCTGGGCATCCACCCTGGGGCTTATTGCTCACGAACTCGACTTCTGGTGGGAGCTCGCGCTACTGCTCGTCGTCATGTTGCTCGGCCACTGGGTCGAGATGCGTTCGCTCGCCCAAACTTCGAGTGCTCTCGATTCTCTGGCGGCGTTGCTTCCGGATGAAGCGGAGAAAGTTGAGGGCGACAACTTCGTCTCGGTGCACCCGGCTGACCTCGTTGTTGGAGACGTCGTGATCGTTCGCCCCGGTGGGCGAGTACCCGCCGACGGCGAAGTGATTGACGGTTCGGCGGAGTTGGATGAGTCGATGATCACCGGAGAGTCGCAGCCGGTTGAGCGGGCCGTGGGAGACCGCGTCGTTGCGGGAACCGTTGCGACCGATAACTCGATCCGGGTGAAGGTCACCGCGATCGGTGAAGACACGGCGCTCGCCGGCATCACCAGGCTCGTAGAAACGGCTCAAAACTCGTCGTCGCCCGCCCAGCGTATTGCCGATACCGCCGCGGGATGGCTGTTCTGGTTCGCGCTCGGTGCTGCCGCGATCACGGCCACCGTCTGGACGCTCGTAGGTAGCCCTGATGATGCAATCGTGCGCACGATCACCGTGCTTGTGATCGCGTGCCCGCATGCTTTGGGTCTTGCGATTCCGCTTGTCGTCTCGATTTCTACCGAGCGTGCTGCTCGCGCCGGGGTGCTCATCAAGGATCGTCTCGCTCTTGAAACCATGCGCAAGGTTGACACTGTGTTGTTCGACAAGACTGGCACCCTCACCAAGGGCGAGCCCGCTGTCACGCACGTTGTGGCTGTCGGCGATGCGAGTGACGATGAGGTGATTCGGCTCGCTGCCGCCGCAGAGTTCGACAGCGAGCATCCGCTGGCCAAGGCCATTGTGACGGCAGCGAAAGATCGCAAACTCGACCGGGCGACAGCCTCACAATTCAGCTCGTCGAGCGGCGTGGGGGTCGAAGCGACTGTCGACGGTTCCACGATCAGCGTTGGTGGGCCAAGCATGCTCCGCCAGCACGACCAAACCGCGGTCGAGGTGACCACGACGTGGGCGGCTGAGGGCGCAATCATTCTGCACGTGCTCGCGGACGGGCACGTGATTGGTGCGATCGGTCTCGCGGATGAAGTGCGCGAAGACTCCCGCCAGGCTGTCGATGCACTCCACGATCGCGGCATCACCGTGGTGATGATCACCGGAGACGCGGATGCTGTGGCACAGTCGGTGGCCGCCGAACTCGGCATCGACCGGGTGTTCTCGGGCGTGCATCCAGAAGACAAAGCGAGCAAGGTCGCCGAACTGCAGAAGGCAGGCGGCACCGTTGCCATGGTCGGTGACGGCGTGAACGATGCGCCAGCGCTTGCCCAGGCGGATGTCGGAATCGCGATCGGCGCCGGAACTGACGTAGCGATTGCTTCCGCTGGCGTCGTGCTCGCCAGTGACGACCCGCGCTCAGTGCTTGCCGTGATCGAACTCTCGCGCCGCAGCTACGGCAAGATGCGCCAAAACCTGTGGTGGGCTGCCGGCTACAACCTCCTCGCTGTGCCGCTCGCCGCTGGCGTGCTCGCCCCCATCGGCTTCGTGCTGCCCATCTCGGTTGGCGCGCTACTGATGTCGGCCTCGACCGTGGTCGTTGCCGCCAACGCTCAGCTGCTGCGCCGGCTCGACCTGCGGCCCGAAGCGGTTATCGCCAAGGACTGACCAGCAGCCGAGCTCTCACAGTGCGCGCGCTTCGGCGTCGGTAGCGCTTCGGCGTCGACGTCGCTGTGGCGTCACCGTGATGTCGTCGCCAGGGTGGTTTCAGGATTGGGGAGGGCAGTCCGCGGAATCGAAATCGTCGGGTTCTGCGCCGATGCTGTTCAGTGCCTTTGTGAGGACCGCGAGTTCGTTCGCGTCGAGACGGTCGAGCACGCGCCGACGGGCGCTGTCGCGGTGGCTGGGCCAGGCCGCTTTGAGGCGTTTCAGGCCGACGTCGGTGAGTACGACATCCGCGCCCCGACCGTCGCTAGCGGAGCGCTCTCGGGCGACAAACTCGAGGGCTTCGAGGCGGTTCACGGTGCGAGTCGCACCGCTGATGGTCATCGATAGCCGGGTGGCGACTTCGTTGATGCGCAGGCGCTGGCCTTCTGCCTCAGAGAGGTAGGTGAGGGCGAAGTAGTCGGTGAGAGGCAACTGCTGGTCGCGCTGAAGGTCGGCGTCGAGCACGCGCGGAACGACGCTAATCGCCCGCGAGAGTGCCTGCATTAGAGCCTTTTCGTCGCGGGTCATGCCGTTGTTGTGGTGAGCCATAACGCAATTGTACTTGATCAAGCAAGTAAGTGTTATAGTTGCCCAGTCAAGTAAATTCTCACCGAGCGACAGGCTCGAGATCGGTAAAGGCGAGACCATGAACGAACACGAAAGCGCGACCGCGGTAGTAACGGGCGCGGCGAGCGGGCTCGGCAAAGACATTGCCGAGGAGCTCGCAGCGAAGGGCTACACCGTGTACGGAACGACGCTCAGCAGTGAGCCGGCAAGCGGCAACCCGCGCATTGTTCTCTCCCGCGTTGACATCACGAACCCTGATGTCGTGCGTACCTGGGCCGAGAACGTCGCGGCCAAGTCCGGGGGAAAGGTCAACCTGCTTATCAACAACGCGGGCATCCTGACCCCAGGCCCGCTTGAGCTTGTGCCTCTTGACGCGATTCGCCAAGAATTCGAAGTCAACACCTTCGCGCCGCTCACTGTCGTCAACGCGTTCCTGCCGCAGCTGCGTGCAGCTCAGGGACGAATTGTTCAGATCAGCACCATTTCGGCCGCATTCCCGATGGCGTTCAACGCGCCATCCGCTGCCTCCAAGATCGCCGTTGAAGCGCTGATGAAGGCCTACCGCACCGAACTTCACCGCTTCGGGGTTGAAGTCACGATTATTCAGCCCGGCAGCATGCTCACGGGAGGCCCCGCCAAATCGGCCGCTCTCCTCGGCGAACTCACGAACTCTCTCACCGATGCCCAGCGCGAGCTCTACGGCGAAGCTCTTGCCCGTTTTGCGGCTGGGTTCAACGACGACCAAGCGAAGGGCCTCACTTCGGCGGCCGCCGCAGTCGAAGTTGTTGACATCGCCGAACGCACCCCTGCCCCCAGCACCGCCACGATCGGTGACGACGCTGCGCAGCTCGTGCAGTTTCTTCGAACCTCTACGGCCGAAGAGCAAGACGCCCTGCGTCTCACTCTTGCGTAACCCACCTAACCCATCCCATCCCAACTCACCCCACCAATAGAAAAGGAAACAGATCATGATTGAAGCAGTAGACCTCACTGACGAGCGTGCCGTTCGTAACAAGAACAACCTCATCGACTTCTATGAGCAAGCCATCAACCAGAAGAACTCGGTTGAGGCGGCAAACAACCTCGTCGCCGACGAGTACATTCAGCACAACCCGCTGCTGCCGGATGGCGCTGCCGGACTCGGTGCCACCTTCGCCGCGCTGACGGCTCAGCGTCAGAACGCGCGCGTCGTCATCCACCGCATCATTGCTTCTGGCGACTGGGTGTGGGCCCACGTCAACTTCCTCAACCTGTACAACGATGACGCTGACGACCTGGGCGTGGCCGGCGTCGACATTTGGAAGATGGATGCCGACGGCGTTGCCCTCGAGCACTGGGATGTTCTGCAGCCCATCACGGCCGCGATCAGCCCCGTCAACGGTCACGGAATGTTCTAACCGAACCCTGTTGCGGCAGTGCGCCGCGGATGTTGGCCTCGGTCGAACACCCGGCGTACTGCCTCTCTGCCTAAAATCTTTACCTCAGAATTGGAGCCCTCATGGACTACGGTCATCCGTTGAAATTCGGCGCATTTGTGACACCCGCGAATGCATCGCCGCAAGCACCCGTCGAAACGGCGCAGCTCGTGGAGTCTTTGGGCTTCGATCTCGTCACCTTTCAGGACCACCCTTACCAACCCTCGTTCCTCGATACCTGGACCTTGATCTCGTATGTTGCGGCGAGAACTGACCGCATTCACATTGCGCCGAACGTCATGAATGTTCCGTTGCGTAATCCCGCTGTCGCGGCGCGAGCGGCGAGCAGCCTCGACCTTCTGTCGGGCGGGCGCATCGACATGGCGTTGGGGGCGGGAGCGTTCTGGGATGCTGTGGTCGCCATGGGCGTTCCGCGGCTCACTCCCGGAGAATCGATCACCGCACTCGAAGAGGCGATCGACATTATGCGGGGAATCTGGGATGCCGGAAATCGGCAACTTTTGCGCTTGGATGGCTCCGTGCACAGCGTTCGCGGTGCCCAACGCGGACCGCTCGCAGCCCACGATATTCCGATCTGGATTGGCGCTCTCAAACCGCGCGGCCTGCGCCTCATTGGTCGCAAAGCCAATGGCTGGCTGCCGTCGCTGGGGTATCTCCAGCCCGGAGATTTCGCGCGTGGCAACGCCACCATCGACAAGGCGGCAGTGTCGGCCGGCCGCGATCCTCGCGAAATTCGCCGGCTCGCCAACATCACCGTTCCTCAGACTGGTCTGGATGGCTGGGCTGAGCAGCTTGCAACGCTGGCGTTAGAAGACGGCGCGAGCACGTTCATTCTCGCTAACGACAGCGCAATGGTCTTGCAACTCTTCGCCGAAGAAGTGATGCCTGCGGTACGCGAATTGGTCGCGTCGGAGCGCGCCCGCTCGGGCCTTGCGCCGGCCGAAGTTAAGAGCGCCGCAGCGGTGGCAGCGCGGCGAAGCGGGATTGATTATGACGCCGCGCCTGAGGGTGTGCGCGCCATTGAACCCGGTGATTACAACTTTTCCAGTGTGAAATCCACCTACATGCGCGGCGGTTCCCCGGGGCTGGTGTTGCAGCCCAGCACTGTGGAGGAGGTTGTCGAGAGCGTCGAGTTCGCTCGCACTCATCGCCATCTTGAGCTTGCTGTGCGTAGCGGAGGCCACGGTATCAGCGGCCGAAGCACCAACGATGGCGGACTGGTCATCGATCTCAAAGAACTGAACTCGATCGAGATTCTCGACCGCGAAGCGAAGACCGTACGCATCGGGCCGGGTGCCCGGTGGTCTGACGTCGCGACCGTCTTGGGCGACGAAGGCTGGGCTTTGAGTTCTGGCGACTACGGCGGGGTAGGGGTGGGCGGGCTCGCGACGGCGGGCGGCGTCGGCTGGCTCGCACGCCAGCAGGGGCTCACGATCGACCACCTCATCGCCGCCGACATCGTGTTGGCCGATGGCTCGCTCGTGCACACCAGCGCGGGAGAGAACCCGGATCTGTTCTGGGCCATCCGCGGTGCCGGCGCCAACATGGGAATCGTTGTCAGCTTCGACTTTGTGGTGGAAGAAGTCGCCGACATCGGATTCGCCCAGCTGGGTTTCGACCCCGGAAACATGCCGGAGCTGCTCGAACGGTGGGGTGCTGCGATGGAGAAAGCTCCCCGCGACCTCACCACCGAGCTTGCGATTGTGCGCCAAAACTCCGCACCGTACGTAGGCGTCAACGTCTTGGGTGCTGTGGCGTCAGACGAGCCCGACACCATCCTGAACCGCCTGCAGCCGCTCGCCGAAATTGCACCCCTCACCAGCCAATCCGTTCAGCTTCTGCCGTACAGCGCGCTGATGGGCAATGCCAGCCCGGCACCACATTCCGGGCGGGGCGAACCCGTTTCTGCATCCGGCCTGATCGAGCACCTCACGCCTGACGTTGCCGAGGCGTTGGCGCGCTTCGTCGAAAGCGGGGCCAGCACGTTCATCCAGATTCGCTGCGTCGGCGGTGCTGTCTCAGATGTTGCGGCGGATGCCACGGCCTACGCCCATCGGTCAGCAAACTTCGCGATCAGTGCGGGCAGCTCCAACGCCGAACGCCTCGCCAAAGAGTGGGCCAAGGTGAAGCCGTTCCTCAGCGGAACCTACTTGAGCTTCGAAACATCGCTCGACCCCGAACGAATCCACGATGCCTTCCCGCCGCCGACACTCTCGCGTCTTCGCGACATCAAAGCGCGTGTTGACCCGCAGGGGCTGTTCCGCGACAACTTCTCGGTGATTCCGGCGGCGCAGGCATAACGCCGGCGGCTGACGCGGTCACGCGAGTGGCGTGAAGCTCGGGGCTGCGTGCGAAATCACACTGCCACTCGCCTGGTGCCGGATAATCCTCGACCGGCGACAGGGGGCCCAGCTTTACGAGGCCCTGTTAGATCAGTGTGGTGAGAACTCCACCATCTGCGCGAACGGCCGCCCCGTTTGTTGCTGAAGACCGGGGGCTGGCTAGGTAAAGAGCAAGGTTGGCAATCTCAGTGGGGTCGATGAACCTCTGGAGAAGAGAGGTTGTGTTGCCGCCGATTATTGCCGCTTTCATGTCGTCTGCAGAGATCGCCTGTGCGGCAGCGATCTCGTTGACGGCGTTTGCCACCCCGTCGGAATAGGTTGGTCCTCCGAGGATCGTGTTGACCGTCACGTTTGTGCCGCGTGTGAGCTTCGAGAGTCCGTTGCTCAGGGCGAGGTTTGCCGCCTTAGTGAGACCGTAGTGGACCATGTCCGCCGGGATGTTCACTCCCGACTCGCTGCCGATAAATATGATCCGACCCCAGTTTTTTGCGATCATGCCGCCCAGTGCGTGCCGCGAGAGCCGCACGCCACTCATGACGTTCACCTCGAAATAGTGTTGCCACTCTGAGTCGGGAATGTCGTGGAAGGGCGACAGCTCAAAGAGCCCGACATTGTTCACCAGAATGTCGATGTCGCCTAGCTGCTCGGGTAGGTTCTCGGTCGCAGTGGCGTCACTGAGGTCGGCGACGATTCCGGAGACGGTTCCACCCGGCTCGGATGCTCGGAGCTGGGCAACTGCTTCGTGAAGCTTGGCTTCGCTCCGCCCATTAATCGTCACGTCAACACCCTCAGCGAGCATCGCCTGGGCAATCGCGTAGCCGATTCCTTGAGTCGATCCGCTAATGAACGCCTTCTTGCCGCTGAGTTGCATATCCATAATTTCTCCTGCTCTCTAGGGGTAACGACGAGCCCGTTTAACTTTCCCAAGCAAGTAAAGCTGATCCTGATTGACTTTCTCAGTAAAGTCAAATTAGGGCGATTGCCCCCAATTTCAGCTAATCTTTAGCCATGACAGATCTCAGCCCCGCGCCAGCTTTCGACGATGAAAAGCTCGAGACCTGGGCGGCGTTGGCGACGCTTCTCGAGTGGCTGCCAGCAGCCCTCGATTCCCAGATGCAGCGCGACTCCGATCTCACGCACTTCGAATACGGCATCATGTTCGCGCTCTCGGACGCCGCTGACTGCACCCTCCGGATGAGCACGCTCGCTACCTATTCGAACAGCTCGCTGTCGCGCCTTTCGCGGGCGGTTGCGCGGCTAGAGACCAAAAACTGGGTATGCCGTGTTCCCGACCCCAGCGATGGCAGATACACGCTTGCAAGCTTGACGGATGGCGGCAGAGAGAAGGTCGAACAGGCAACCCCCGGCCACGTTGACCTCGTGAGCCGCCTCGTCTTCGACACCCTGACGCCGACGCAAACCCGGCAGCTGCACAACATCAGCCTACGAATCACCTCAGCTATCCGCGCCGAGGGTGGCTGGCAGCCATGATGAGCCGCCCCCGCTCAGGTGCTTGTTGGCTGGAGGTCTGCTCTTTCTGATGTTGAGTCGACAGAGCAGCCGGACATCGATGTCGCAGTCTTATCCGTCGTTCTGCTCCGCATTGGCCGGTGTGTGGGTCGGGAAGTCTGTCTCTCCGATGCCGCCGGGTCCGTAGAAAGCTTCAATAAACCCACGCGCTTCAGCGACCAGTTCGCTTGCGGTGATCTGAGCAGAAGATCGAGCCACAGTGAAACCGTACGTTCCTCCGGCTGGACCGTTGAGCCAATTTAAGTCGTAACTCATTGCTCCGCCCGGTTGAATTCGCTCGCTGATTCGGAACAACTCACCCCGAATCTCGACTTCGAATGAATCCATTACGCGATTCTAGGCTCGATAAGCGCGAGCTCGACCCGGCAGCCAAGCGAACGCCGTTGCGATTAACGGCCGGTGACCTGCTGAAGCGGTACTCATTGCACTAGATAATGCTATATTTGTATAGCATCCAGAGGAGGATTCCATGCCGCAAATCAATCTTCGCGTTGACGATGAGACGGAGCATCGCCTGCAGAACTTGTCTGCGCGCACTGGCCGGTCGAAAACTTTCTATGCGACCGAGGCATTGACGCAATATCTGGACGAGAACGAAGATTACCTCCTGGCAAAAGATGCACTCGAGGAATTCACTCAGTCCAATGACGATGCGATCGACCTTGCTGACGTGGTCTGGCCTGCGTGAGCTACGCGATCAGATTCACCCCGAAGGCAGCGAAGCAGGTTACAAAAGTCGACCCCACAGCAGCGAAGCGCATCCGTGGCTTTCTTGAACAAAAACTTGCGCGCCTCGACAACCCGCGGTTGCTCGGCAAAAAGCTCGTGAACGAGGAGTTCTGGCGTTATCGAGTCGGTGACTACCGCATCCTCACAACTATCGACGACGATCAGATTCTCATCCTCATCGTTGAGGTTGCACACCGTCGTGAGGTCTATAACAAGCTCTGAACACAGAAGCACTCTTCGAAGACGCCAAGACAAACAGTTCGGTCGCGCGAGGGGTGCATCACGGCACGTTCTCGGCATCTCCAGAAACAACTGTTGGCACCCACCGACGAGGATGGATGCCAACAGTCTGCTGGGGGAGAACTAGCGGCCGAGCCAGCCGCCGTCCACGTTGAGGATGGCGCCCGAGACGTAGTCGGAGGAGCGCGAGGCGAGGAACACGGTGGCACCCGCGAGGTCGCTACCGACGCCCCAACGGCCGGCCGGGATGCGGTCGAGGATCGCCTTGCAATGCCTGGGTGTTGCCGGTCGCGATATAGCCGGGGACTGCGCCTCTTACGCTCTCCGTAGCGCTAGGTGCCAAATCGGCACCCCGAGTCTGATTGCCCGCTGGAGAGAGCGACGATAGCTATCTCACAAAACGATCCTTTTGCTACCGAGGCCTCACCTCGACGTCCGGAACCCGCCTGAGCAGTATTAAAAATTCTGAACGACTGTCCTCCCGAACTGTCGATAAGGGGGGACCTTGGTTGCCAGTTGATTCGTCAAACTCTGTTCCGTTGGTCATACAGACCCAAAAGAGCTTCAAGCATTTTTAGTGCTGAGTCATAGTAGAAGGCAACCATTCCAAAGCTAGATGAAACTCGGTACGCGTTAGGGCTTCCGTCAGGAAGCTCGATTTTCTCCTTCTCGAGTACAGCAGTCATCATGTAAGTGTTGTTGTGAGCAATACCACTAGCTTTCTGCCAGAGGATCAGAGGTGGGACTTTCAACTCTGGAACCAAGTCGGCGATTTCGCGAAGTCGGATCGTAACGCTGCTCAATTTCTTGACTGATGGGTTAGCGAGCGAGGGTAACGAATCCAGCTGGCGCTGGAGAGTGGCTTCCACGCGTTCGAAACCAGGATCGGATTTCCCAGACTCATATTGCATGTTTTGAAGTTGAAGGCGGTTAGAGCGAAGCAGCTGTCTTGAACGCAGCAGTCGCTGATCGCTCGATTCTGGTTGCAAGATCCACAACCCAGTCCCTAGCGCCTCGTAGGCGCTTCGAATTAACGTGAACGAGGACATTGCAAGCAGCTTCCCTCCGCTCTCCGCTACGCTCACCTGCAGGGCGTGTAGGTGATCAAGGGCATTATTGAGCGCGTTCTGAACCATATCGGGGACAGCGTTATATGGAGCGGTGTCACGGTCTGCAGCAAGAGCGGAACCAAACGTAACGGTTAGAGCATCGACACGATCTTCTAGGGCTTCCCGCGTTCGGAAGCCGCGCTGTAGAAGCTGCAAACCGGCTTGTGCCTCCGTAGGCAATTCCGGTGCCGGCCAAACTTTTGCACTGGTGCTCGGGACGTCTGCTTCCACCGATCGCTCTCCTATAAAACTGCTGCTGCACCAGATGGCGTTCAATAGCCCAACGTCACCGACCGATCCGGTCCGCTCCACCGCGAGTTGACGAGGGTTCTTTTGAATTAACTACATTCTCGATGCCTGAAGGCCAGCGTCATGCAGGCTTTTCTCATCGTTCAAATGCTCTTGGGGGTGAAAAAGTCTGCTCCAATTGTGAGCAGAATGCTGAGAACTCCGACAAGCGCAGTTGCGCACGAAATGGAACCCGAACTGTTCAGCAACATCCCAAAAATTATGGCTACTACCGCTAACGAGCCTCGTATCGAATTTCGCTGGTTCTGGGGCGCCGATGCGAAAAGCACCATAAGCAACGTCGAACTAACCGAGACGAATATGAAAAGCAAAGCGACCAAATTGGCGATGTCATCGTATCTCTCTTCAATGCTGCCATCCCCAGAGAAGAGGTTCGGCCCGAGACTCACAAGAATGGCGAGAACTGAGATCGTCACCAGGGTGAAAAAACTCTTCCACCGCTGGGCAGCTCTCGTGCGGAGCATGCTGGCCCTCGCTGCTTGGCTTTGTTCAGTGAGAAGGGAGTTTCTTCCCTGTCGTCGTAGCTGTTCCGCAAGATCGTCAGGCACCTCACTTAGGTGTCTAACGACGCAAAGTTTTCTTAGCGCGGTATATATGTACCCAAAGTGGCTCATAGCCAAATAGTGACACAAAGAATTGCTCAGTTCTCCATAACCGCGATAATTTCTGTCGCTCTGTTCGATAACCGCTTCGTATGAGTGGGGCGAGCCTCACTCACAAACAGAGAGCTTGACATCGTTCGTGCGGGTTGGGCTTGTCTGTGACAGCCGGCTGGGCTCGCCGGTTTCGGCGCGCTTGGCGATTTTTCGCTGACGGCAGCTCCGTTTAATCTGACGAGAAATCGATGTAGAAGTACAAGAGACGTGACCTGCATGACGCAAGAGGGCACACACTCTATGAGATGAGGAGGTGACAAATAAGTAGTGTCGAAGCCAGACGCCGACGAAAACACCATCTCATCGATCCAGTGGAAGACCTGCAGCGCGATAGCTACCTGCGGGCAGCAGCCTGGCGGCGGAGCCCCAACCCCCAGCACGGTGTGATTTCCCGCTGAAGGGCTGCCACTATGACGTTCAGTCTGATGGCGACAAACTGAAAGCTCATTCACGGTGTCTGGCGGTCTGCATGCTCCTATGTCGCGTTTGGGCTCACTAGTCCGTCCCAATAAGCGCCCGAGCGTGGGACGAGGGAATCAATCTTTTGTTTGAAAGTGTTATCGCCGCGTACGGCTGCGACCATATGATTCAAGACGGCGATGAACCCCCATGCGGTTTCGGTGTAGTTGTACGCCACTAAACCTTGCTCATGGAGACCAGAAAAAGCAGTAGGTGCGACTTCAGTGAACTGGCGGTTCCAAAGTCGACCGTGGTGGGCGCAAAGGTTGCGGAAGACTACAGTCGCCCGCATATTCGAAGCGAAGTTTCTAGTGATGCCGCCGTCATATTTGAATCTGCCCGCAATCGCATCCGCGCGATTCTTGCTTGCTAGCAGACTGTGAATTCGCGAAACGGCGCCGAAAGACAATGCCTCCGTTGCCACCCAAAGTGGCACATCAGTTGGGCCCTGCCGGTAATGAACGACGTGAGGTTCTTTTGACCGCTTAATATCCTTGTCGATGTCGCTTAGGAGGATAGCCCGAAGGTCATCGCCCTTTTTGTTGAACCTGTGCTCGTATGTGCTTTCAACGAGATACTCATTGCCTGGCTTGCCCGGTTGGCAGAGCACCGTAGTGAGCACAGACCTGAGCGCCACTTCCACTTCGGCCAAACCTTCGAGTAGTAAGTTGCGAAGCTTGGCGTCCATCTTGTAGATCTCGTAAATTTCGGAGAAGTCGGCGCCATGCGCGAATCCGTTCCTCCCTTTCTTCGGATCGATTTGAAAGTAGCGGAAGTATCCCGAAAGTCGGAAGTATCCGTGGTCGTAGAGCGCGTGTTCCAGTGAACCGTTCGAATCGAGAAGTCCCAATTCCAAGAGCTGCTCACGTTGGCCCGCAATGGAAAGAGATACTTTGCTCACGTTCCGGACTTTACTCCAAAAAAAAGGCCCCTCGACCGGTCGCGCAGATTTTTGAACCTGAATGACCCCCGAGGGGAACTATTAGTAGGACCATAACACGTCCGACTGAGCATTGACCAGCTTCGCTCTTCGTGAATTCCAGATGCTGCGCTGTCTCCGTTGGAGGATCCACAAACGGGATTACTCTAGCTGCTCTCGAGAGATCTGTAGGCCCGATTAACGCGCTTTGGGGATCTCGTAAAGCTTGTCCGGATCGAAGCCTCGAAAGTGTTCCTCAAACGATCCCACAAAGCAGCACAAGTAATTGCTGGCTCAGGTGCCGCCGCACGTTTTGGGCGTACGCAAAAACAACTGTTGGCACCCATCGACGAGGATGGATGCCAACAGTCTGCTGGGGGAGAACTAGCGGCCGAGCCAGCCGCCATCCACATTGAGGATCGCGCCCGAGACGTAGTCGGAGGAGCGCGACGCGAGGAACACGGTGGCACCCGCGAGGTCGCTACCGACGCCCCAACGACCGGCGGGGATGCGGTCGAGGATCGCCTTCGAGCGGTCGGGGTCGTCTTGCAGCGCCTGGGTGTTGTCGGTCGCGATGTAGCCGGGGGCGATCGCGTTCACGGTGATGCCCTTGCCCGCCCACTCATTCGAGAGTGCCTTCGTGAGCCCGGCGATGCCCGACTTTGCTGCCGTGTAGCCGGGAACGTTGATGCCGCCCTGGAAGCTGAGTAGCGATGCCGTGAAGATGATCTTGCCGCGACCGCGCTCAATCATCGAGCGGGCGATGGCCTGCGTGAGCGTGAACTGGCTCGACAGGTTCACCTGGATGACCCGATCCCACAGCTCGGTGGGGTGGTCGACGGCGGGGGCGCGCTCGATGGTTCCGGCGTTGTTGACGAGGATGTCGACGTTGCGGGTCGATAGGGTCTCGCCCAACGCGGCGACGGCATCCGGGTCGGCGAAGTCGCACGCGATGCCCTCGAAAGTACGGCCATACGAGGTGACCGCCTTCTCGATGTCGCTACCCGAAGCTTCGATCGTGGCGCTGATGCCGATGATGTTCGCGCCGGCGGCGGCGAGTGCCTCGGCCATGGCGAAGCCGATTCCGCGACGGGCGCCGGTGACGACCGCGGTGGTTCCGGTGAGGTCAAACATGCCGTTCAAGGGGTTACCTTTCTCTGTCGTGCTCACTTTTGGCCCGCGACATCCACGAGAATTTTCATCGCTTTGCCCGCGGCAAGGTCAGCGAAAGCTTCGCTGGTTTGCGAGAGCGGCACAATGCGCGTGATCAACAGATCAGCCGGGATGACGCCGCCATCCAGCAGTTCGATGGCCTTTTCGAAGTCGGTGCGCTGGTAGACGCGCGCTCCCATAATCGTGAGTTCGCGCCAGAAGACGCGCTGCAGGTTGATCTCGCGAGGCGTGGGGTGGATGGCGACAACCACGAGGGTTCCGCGCACCTTCGCGAGGTCGGTCGCGCCGAGCACGGCAGCCGCAGCACCCGAAACTTCGAAGACCACGTCGGCACCGGCATCCGCGGTCCACTCGTTGACCCAGGCCACCTGGTCAACTTCGAGGGGGCTGAGGGTCGTGAAGCCGAGGGCGTCGATTTGGGCACGGCGGGCAGCATCGATTTCGATGACGGCAACTTCGGCGCCAAACTCGCGAGCGACTGAAGCAATGAGAACACCGATGGGGCCGCCACCGATAATCACGGCCTTATCGCCGGGCTTCAGCCCCGAACGGCGCACATCGTGCACGGCAACAGCGGTGGGCTCGACGAGCGCGGCGTGATCGAGGCGCAGCTCGGGCGGCAACGCAACGAGCGTTTCGGCGGGAACATTCCACTTGCCCTGCAAGGCGCCGGGGGAGTCAATGCCGATGAAGTCGAGGTTCTGGCAGATGTGCTGGTTGCCGGCGAGGCAGGCGGGGCAGGTGTTGTCCCACCAGAGCGGCATGACCGTGACGTGGTCTCCGACGTTCCAGCCGTCAACGCCATTGCCGAGAGCGGAAATGGTGCCGCTCATCTCGTGACCAAAGGTCAAAGGCATTTGCACGCGGGCGTCCATGTTGCCGTGCAGGATGTGCATATCGGTGCCGCACAACCCGTTGTAGGCGACCGCAATTTGAACTTCGCCGGCGGCCGGAGGCTTCGGTTCGTACTCTTTGACCTCAAGGCGTTGCTCGCCTACATAATTCACGCTCAGCACTGGTGTGCTCCTTTGCGATTAGTGGTGCGCGCGGGTCGAGTGTGAGCCGGATGCCGGAATGCGGCCCGTCTGAAGCACTGTTTCCCTTGCGCCTATTTCTGCGTCATACTAGCATGATCAAACGATTGTTCACGAGTATCTACAGAAGGCTGAACAGCAATGACTGACCACCACGGCGCACCAACGGAGTCTGCGCCACTGGACCGCCCCCTCGAGGGAATCCTCGTTCTGGACTTCAGCCAATTCTTGGCCGGACCGGTTGCCGCCATGCGTCTCGCCGACCTCGGAGCCCGCGTCATCAAGATCGAACGCCCCGGCACGGGAGACATCGGTCGCACCCTCGCGTTCGCCGGTCGCGAGTTCGACGGCGACACTGTTTCGTTCCACGCGATGAACCGCAACAAGGAGTCGATCACCGCTGACCTCAAGGTCGCCGACGACCTCGCCTACGTGAAAGAGCTCGTCGAACGTGCCGACGTGATCATCCAGAACTTCCGCCCCGGCGTAATGGAGCGCATCGGGCTCGACTTTGAATCCGTGCGCGCCATCAACCCCGGAATCGTCTACGCCAGCGCGACCGGCTACGGCGAAGAGGGCCCGTGGAAGGATCGCCCGGGGCAAGACCTGCTCGCTCAGTCGATGTCGGGCATCCCGTGGCTCAACGGCTCGAAGACCGACGGCCCCGTGCCGGTAGGGCTCTCGATCGCCGACCACCTGATGAGCTGCCACATCGCCCAGGGAGTCACCGCGCTTCTCGTGCGCAAGTTCCGCACCGGCAAGGGCGGCCTCGTGCAGACCAGCCTGCTCGAAGCGATGCTCGACCTGCAGTTCGAGCTGCTCAGCACCAAGCTCAACGACGACAGCATCACGGTGCAGCGCCACGGAGAACACTCGGCGCACGCCTTCTTGGCGGCGCCCTACGGCACGTATCCCACCACTGATGGTTACATCGCGATGGCCATGAATCCGCTGCCGAAATTGGGCGACCTGCTCGGCATTGCAGAACTCAGCGCCATGCTCGACCCGCAGCTCGCCTGGGATCGCCAAGAGTATGTCGAAGAGATTCTCGCCGCGCACTTCGCGACCGGCACCACCCAGCAGTGGCTCGACATTCTCGATGCCGGCGACGTGTGGTGCGCTCCCGTGCTCACGCTCGACGAACTGCTGGCCTCGGGTGGGTTCGAAGCGATTCGGATGACGCAGCCCGTCAGCCGCGGAGGCAACGACCTGTTGACCACCCGCAGCCCCATCCGCGTCGACGGCCAGATTCTCACGAGCACTAAAGCGGCCCCGACTCTCGGAGAAGACAACGACAGCGTGCGGGCCGAGTTCCCGTCGCGCGCTGCCGCTGCTGCTGCCGGCGGTGCTGCCGGCACCGCTCCCGCCGCAACCGCAACCCAGGAGGCCTCAGCATGAGCCCGACCATCATCCGAGGAATGACCTGGGAGCACGAGCGCGGCTACGGCAGCGTCGTGAAGGCCGCCGAAGCGTATCGCTCGGTGGCTCCCGATGTTGAGGTGCAGTGGGAGTACCGCTCACTGCAGGCTTTTGCCGACCAAGATCTGGAGAGTCTGGTTGAGCAGTACGACCTGCTCGTGATCGATCATCCACACATTCCGGTTGCGGCAGAAGACAAGCTCTTCACGCCGCTGAACGGGCGCGGCTTTGACGCCGAGTTGGCCACGCTGGCAACGCAGTCGGTGGGCCGTTCGCACGAGTCGTACCAACACCTTGGCCAGCAGTGGGGCCTCGCGCTCGATGCTGCCGCGCAGGTTGCCGCGTACCGTCCCGACCTTCTTGAGGCACCGCCCCGCACCTGGCCCGAGGTGATCGCGCTCGCCGAAGAAGGCCGGGTACTCTGGCCGTTCAAGCCGGTTGACGCGTACTCGAGCCTCATCACGATCGCCGCGGGACTGGGCGAAGACCCGATGGCGACGCCCGGCGTCTTCCTCTCCGAAGACGTGCTGACGCGTTCGATGGAGTTGCTCACGCGCCTGGCCCGCTTGGTGCCCGCTGACAACGCCGGCTTCAACCCGATCCAGGTCGCTGATGTGCTCGCCGAGAGCGACACCTTCGCGTACTCTCCATTGCTCTTTGGCTACACGAACTATTCGCGTGCCGGCTACCGGTCGAACCGGGTGCAGTACATCGACATCCCGAGCTCGACGCGCGGCCTTGCCGGTTCGCTGCTCGGTGGGGCCGGAATCGCGGTCTCGTCGCGCAGCCAGGTCATGGATGCCGCGATCGCGCACGCCTTCTGGCTCGCCTCGGGCGACGTGCAAGAGAGCTCGTATTACGACGGTGGCGGCCAGCCCGGCAATGCGATCGCGTGGGAAAGCGCTCGCACCAACGCCGACAGCCTCGACTTCTTCACCGGCACGCGCGCAACGCTCGAAGGCGCCTACATGCGCCCCCGCTTCGCGACCTACATCGAACTACAGAATGCGGTCTCCCCGCTCGTGACCTCAGCCCTTCTGGGCGAAATCACAATCGCTGAACTACGCGAACGCCTCGATGCGGGCGTCGCAGAATGGCTGGTGCGCTGATGCTCACGAAAGACCGCTGGTACGAAGACCACGAAGTAGGGGAGCGCCGCGAAACCGTCGGCCGCACCATCACCGAAGCCGACATCGTGCTGCACGCCGGCCAGACCGGCGACTTCTTTCCGCACCACATGGATGCCGAATGGATGGCAACACAGCCCGCCGGTCAGCGCATCGCCCACGGCACGCTCATCCTCTCCGTCGCGGTGGGAATGACAGCGGGCGACATCAACCCGCAGGCCATGAGTTATGGGTACGACCGCATCCGTTTCATCCGCCCTGTTTTCATCGGCGACACGATTCGGGTGACGGCAGAGATCAACGAGATGTCGTTGCACGCGAAGCGACCGAAGGAGGCGGGCTACCTGCACGAGCTGGTGACGGTAACCAACCAACACGGTGACACTGTGATGGTTCTTACTCACCTTTATCTGGTCAATCGACGTACCAGCGAGTAATTGCCCGAATACACTGGCAACCATGGCTACCTTGAGTGATGTTGCAACCCGCGCCGGAGTCTCGGTGTCGGCGGTCTCGCGAGTGCTGAGCGAAAAGCCGGGCGTGCGGGTGAGCGTGGCAACCCGGCAGCGCATTCACGATGCCGCGAAAGAGCTCAACTACCGGCCCAACTTCACGGCGCGGGCGCTCAAGTCATCGCGCACGCACGCGGTTGGCCTTGTCGTGCCCGGCGTCACGAACGCCATCTTCGCCGAGCTCATGCGCGGTGTCGAAGAGGAAGCCAGAACCAAGGATTACATGGTGCTGATCGCGAGCACCGAACGGTTGCCTGAGGGCGAAGAGTCCATCCCGCGCCTCATGGGCGAGGGGCGGGTCGATGGTGTTCTTGTGCAGTTCGGCGACCACCTGAGCGGTGACGATCTGCGCACGGTGACCGACAGCGGCTTGCCCGTGATCTCGATCAACACGATCAACCCGGGCAAGGGTGGTTCCGTTCGCGTTGAAGATGAGGCCGGGATGCGCCTGGCGACCGAGCACCTCATTGAACTGGGCCACACCCGCATCGGCTATGCCGGTGGTGTGCCGACATCGGAGTCGGGCCAGCGTCGTCTCGCCGGCTTCCTCGAAGCGATGGCGGCGGCGAAGCTCACCGTTGAACCCGAACTCGTCACCGACTTTGGCTACTACCCCAAGCAAGGCGCTCAGGCTCTGGATGCCATGGCCGAGCTGTCGACCCCGCCCACTGCGGTCGTCGTCGCGAACATCAACGCAGCGCACGGTGTGCTCTCTGAGGCACGACGGTTGGGCATCCGCGTTCCTGAAGACATGTCGATCGTCGCGATGCACGACACCTGGACGGCTGAAATTGCGTGGCCGCCACTCACCTGCGTTCGCCTGCCGCTTTATGAACTGGGCCGCGCCGCCATGGCCAGCCTGTGGGAAATCATCAACTCGGGCACAGCCGAAGACCGTGTCATTGCCGATCCAGCACCCGAGCTGATCGTGCGCGAATCAACTGCGCCACCCGCGCGCTAAAACTCCCTGGAGAAACCAACAGTGAAGACCAGATCAACTCAGCGCGGACTTGAACTGACAGAGATCGGCCTCGGTGCTGCCCAGCTGGGCAATCTCTATCGTGAGACTACGGACGCCGAAGTCGACGAGGGCATGGCCGCGGCCTGGGATGCCGGAGTGCGCTACTTCGACACCGCACCACACTACGGTCTCGGCCTCTCCGAGCGTCGCCTGGGCGAACAACTGCGCACTCACCCGCGCGACGAGTACGTGATCTCGAGCAAGGTCGGCAAGCTCATTGTGCCCAATCCTGGCGGAGAAGATCGGATGGATGACGAAGGTTTCGCCGTTCCCGCCGTCACCAAACGCCAATGGGATTTCAGTCGCGACGGAATCCTTCGGTCGGTCGAAGAATCTCTCGCCCGTACCGGGCTCGACCACTTCGATGTGCTGTACCTGCACGACCCCGATGACCACTTTGAGCAGGCGTCCACTGAGGGAATTGGTGCGCTCATTGAGTTGCGCGAGCAGGGTCTTGTGAAGGCGGTCGGTGCGGGGATGAAAGCGTCGGCGCCCCTTGCAGAGCTGATTCGCCGCGCGGACATCGACCTCGTGATGTGCGCCGGACGCTTCACCCTCATCGACGGCGAAGCGCTCACCGACCTGATGCCGCTCGCTCTCGAACGCAACGTCGGCATCGTCGTTGCTGGCGTCTACAACTCCGGGCTACTCGGTCGAAATCGTCCGAGCCCTGACGCAACCTTCGACTACGGGCCTGTTCCTCCCGCAATTCTCGAGCAGGCCAATCGTGTGGCCGACGCGTGTGAAGCCCACGGCGTCACGCTGCCGGAGGCTGCTATCGCATACGTGCTGCGGCATCCGGCGGTCGTCTCCGTTGTGGTCGGCGCTCGCGGTGGCGATCAGGTTCAGTCAAACATTGAGCGTTACGAAACGGCGATGCCCGAGGGGCTCTGGGCCGACCTCGAAGCTGCCGCGCGAATCTCCAGCGCGCCCGCGGGCTGACAGTGCGCTTGCACGGATGCGGTCTAACGCGCTTGTGATCAAACGATTGATCAGATACCGTAACCACTATCGCTCGCTAGTAGAAACGAGGCGCCCTTCACATGGGACTCAAGGACACAGCCCTAACCATTACCGCCGTGCGCGCAGTGTTGCTTTCGCACCGGTATCAGCCCGGGGAAGAACTGACGTGGGTAGGTGGCACCATTTGGTCGTGGGATGCCGCCCTCGTCGAAGTAACCCTCTCTGATGGAACCACCGGAATCGGGGAAGCGGGAGCGGGCATCATGGCCGCCGCCGCCGTGCCCGGAATCGTGGATGCCTTCCGCCCCTACGTTCTCGACCACGAGTTCGCTCACCCCCTCGACGTCGCTGACCACCTCCGCGCATACACCGCCTTCTGGGCGCGGGGCGGAATGCTTAACGGTGTTGCCGGAGCAATCGAAACCGCGGCCGTGGATGCCGTCGGCAAGCGCCTCGGCGTTCCCGCCTACGAGGTGCTCGGTGGCCTCAAGCGCGACTGGATCGAGTCGTACGCCAGTGGCGGCCTCGGTACCACGTTTGGCGAGGTTTCCGATTGGGCCGCGGCTCAGATCGAAGCCGGATTTGGCACCGTAAAGTTCCGCGCCATGACCGATCCAGACACCACCATCAAGCTGCTCGATCACGTGACCGCACTGCTGCCCGAGGGCGTGCAGTTCGTCATCGACGCCGTGCAGGCCTGCGCCTCTGACCCGTGGCCCGTCGACGAAGCAATTCGTGTCGGCCACAAGGCTGCCGAACTCGGAGCCCGCTGGTACGAAGAACCCTGCCAGGCGGATGACGTGGCTGGCTACGCCGCCGTGCGTGCCGCCGTGAACGTGCCGATCTCCGGTGTCGAATCCAACGGAACCGTGCGGGATTTCGCGCAACTGCTCGACGCCAACGCGCTCGACGTTGCTCAGCCCGACGTCACTTTCGTGGGAGGCCCGAAGGCTTTCGCCCAGGTCGCCGAGCTCGCTCATGCCACCGGCGTGAAGACCGTGCCCCACGTGTGGGGCAGCGGCGTTACGTTCGCCGCCAACCTGCACACCGTGCTCGCGAACCCATACGTGGAACTCTTCGAGTACTGCACCCTGCCCAACCCGTTGCGCGAAGCAATGCGGGTGGAAGAGGTTGAATTCAAGGACGGCGGAATTGTGGCTCCGACGGCTCCCGGCCTCGGCATCCAGCTGACTCCCGAAATCGAAGCGCAGTTCCCCTTCAGCCCCGGAGGTGGCCATGTCATCCGCTAACGCCGCCGGTGCCGCAGCCAACGACTCAGGCTTCACGCCGCTGCCCGGCGATGAGCGCCTCACGACCGCGATTCTCAGCGACTCGTGTGACGAATCGGGCCTGCGCAATCAAGTGTTGACGCAACGATTGGCACCCATCACGCCGGGATCGCGCGCTTTCGGTCGCGCCCGCACTGTGCGTTTTGCTCCCGCTCTCGAGTCAGATCTCGATGACCCCTACAGGGAGTCGATCGACTTCATTGATGGCATCGGCGCTGGCCAAATGATTGTGATCGCCACGGACAACAGCAACGATTCTGGCTTCTGGGGAGAACTTTTCAGCGCTGCGGCGCTGGGCGCGAAGGCCTCCGGAGTCATCACCGACGGTAACCTGCGCGACACCGACAAGATCGCCGAACTCGGCTTTCCGTCGTTCTCACGCTCGCGTCGCCCCATCGACTTCCGAGCCCGGATGCGCGTGATTGCATCCGACGTCGTCGTCGAACTTGGCGGCGTTCGCATTGCCCCCGGTGACTTGGTGATGGCCGATGATGACGGAGCCGTCGTAATTCCGCAGGCGCACGAAGAGGAAGTGCTCACGAGGGCCCGTACCCGGGCATCCAATGAATCGACGGTTCTCGCAGAATTGCTCTCCGGAGATTCTTTGCGCACCGTGTGGGAACGGCACGGCATTCTCTAAACTGGCCACCTGCGAGAGGAACATACTGTGGCTTTTCCCATCATCGACGCCCACCAGCACATTTGGGATCCCAACCGGGCTCACTATGACTGGCTCGACGAGTCGCTCGCCCCCATCAATCGAGTGATGACACTCGATCACCTCATGCCCGAGCTGCGGGATGCTGGCATCGACTACACGGTGCAGGTGCAGTCTGCCGACAACTTCGATGACACCCGCTTGATGATGGAGTCGGCGGCCGCCAATCACGAAGTGGCCGCGATCGTCGGGTACGCGCCGATCGATCGGCCGGAGCAGGCAGCGCGCACGATCGAATCCTGGCAGGGAGACACCCGCATGGTTGGGGTGCGCACTCTGATCCACAATCAGGAAGATCCGGAGTGGTTGCTGCGGCCCAACGTTGATGAGGGGCTTACGGTGCTGGAGCGCGCTGGTCTCACTTTCGATGTGGTCGCGGTGCTTCCGGAGCACCTTGCGCTGATTCCGGAACTGTCGAAGCGACATCCGGAACTTCGCATGGTTATTGATCATTTGGGCAAGCCGCCGATTGGTCGCGCCGATCATGAACCCTGGTGGTCGGCGATTGCCGAGGCAGCCCAGAACCCCAATGTGTACGCGAAGATCAGCGGGCTCTATGCGGCGGAGGGCGACCCGCAGCAGTGGACCACCGAATATGTGCGGCCGTTCTTTGATCGGGCGCTCGAAGTCTTCGGGCCGAAGAGGCTGATGTATGGCGGCGACTGGCCTATTTCGGTGTTGGCCGGCGGCTATACGCGGGTCTGGAATGGCTTGGCACCTCTCTTTGAGAGTGTGGATGCCGCGGCCCGCGAGCAGCTTCTTGGCCGTACCGCCGCAGAGTTTTATGGCATTGATCCCGCCCGCATTGGCCGGTAGCCCCACTCAGCCACGCCCCGTGGGTGCCGCAATGTCACAGTTGAAAAACCTTTGATCAAACGTTTGCACAACTTCCGAGGTTGGTATAACGTTTGAGCACCGGAGAAACCGAGCCGTTCCAGCGCCTCGCGTCTCTCCACTACGACGCAGTAGTAACTCACCAAGGAGTGTCAATGAAGACCAAGAGGTTCCTTTCCGCCAGTGCAGGAGTGGCGATAATTTCCGCCGCTGCACTCGTTCTATCCGGTTGCTCTGCAGGCGGTGGCGACACCGCCGCCGAGCAGACTGACTCGGGTGGAAAAATCACGGTGTGGGTCGACCCGCCCCGCGTTCCCGCCGCAGAAGCTTTCCAAGAAGCCCACCCCGAGATCGAGATCGACGTCGTACAAATCGACGGCACGGTCGGCGGCCAGACGGTCAAGCAGGCTTTCGCTAACTTCGACTCCGCCGGTTCGGGATGGCCCGACGCCATCTTCTTCCCCTCCAACGACGACATCGCGTGGGCGACTGGCGCTGCCAGCAACTACGCGGCAGACCTCACCGAGCTGCTCCCCGACGTCATCGATGGCTACGACCCCGCAGTGCTCTCGTTCTGTGACATTGATGGCCAGATTCGTTGCCTCCGCAACGATGCTGCTCCCGACGTGTTCTGGTACAACAAGGCATTCTTCGACGAGAACGGCTACACGCTGCCCACCACGTGGGAAGGCTATGGCGAGCTCGCCGTACAGATCGCTGCAGAGCACCCCGACAAGATCAGCGGATTCCTCGGCGACGCGTATGCCGTGAACCGCTACCTTCAGGCTGCGGACTGCCCCACGAACGATCGCCTCTCCGAGTCGGAAGTTCACATCAACCTCGATGACCCGAACTGTGTTCGTGCCAACGAACTGCTCACGCAGATGTATGACGGTGGCGCCCTCACCACTCAGGGCATCTTCGATGGTGACGCCGCAGCAGCTGGAGTCAACCTCGTGATGAGCCCCGGTGCAGTCTGGTGGGGTAACTACCTCTTCCGCGACACCTGGAAGATCCCGGCCGAGCAGATGAGTGCAAGCGCACCGTTGACATGGGAAGGCGAATCAAGCCCGACCGCCGGTAACGAAGGTGGCGGCCTCTGGGGCGTTTCCTCACACATCACGGGAAAGCAGCTTGAGAACACGCTGACCTTCGCAACCTTCGTCGCGACTGACCCGGCCTGGCAGGTTGACCTGTCAACCGGTCTTCCCGGCTATGGCCCGATCCAGGATGCTTGGCTCGACAAGCTTGCTGAAGATGGCTACTTCGCCGACGTTGAATCCGTTCAGCAAGCATTCAAGGATGCGGCCGCAGCAGTAGCGCCGTACTCCTACATGCTCTACGACACCGGTGCAGCCTGGACCGAAACAGTCAGCCCCACGCTGATCGCTAACGGCTCGATGAGTGATGCCCTCGGTACCTTCGGAGAAGAGCTCGTGAACCGGGCCAACTCGGTCGGCTACACGGTCACCGCCGAATAAAAGTAACCAGCTAGGCACAGTAGGTGTGGGGGTTTCAGAACCTTGAGGCCCCCACACTCTGTTCCGCTCCCCAACTCATAGGCGAGGAACACATGAGCAGCTCAACGCTAGCCACGAAAGGCACGGAGCCACCGGCTACCGGTCCCCGTGCATCCGCTACCCCGCGGCGTCACCGCACACGCCACGCAGAAGCCCGTGGCGCCTGGATTCTGCTTTCCCCCTACCTCGCGCTGCTTCTCGTTGCCGCCGCCATCCCCATCGGCTATGCCTTCTGGATCGCCCTGCAAAAAGCTCCAACACTCGTCGACCCCACCAGCGGATTCGGCGGCTTTGACTCGTTCATCACGGTAATTACCGACTATCGGTTCTCCGGAACGTTCATCAACATCTTCTCCGTCATGATCGTGTGGTTGCCGCTCATGATGGTCGGAATCGTCGGCTTGGCGTTACTGGTTCATGCCAGCCCCGGCCGTTTCGGCGACACCATGCGCTTCTTCTACTTCATTCCGGGAGCGTTGAGCGGAATCGCCAACTTCGTGCTCTGGGTTTACCTCCTTCACCCCACCCAGTCACCGCTCGCTCCCCTCTGGCAAGAAGTCGGATTCGGGTCGCTGAAAGAGATCGTCACCGACGGCAACATGCCGATGATCCTCACCGGGATGTTGTTCTTCCAAGGTGTCGGAACCTGGATCATCGTCGTCAACGGTGGGCTCAACGGCATCCCCGACGAAATCTTTGAAGCTGCCAAGATCGACGGCGCGAGCGCGTGGGACCTGGCCTGGCACATCAAGCTTCCGCTCATCCGCCCCTGGATCGGCTATGCCGCCCTCATGAACCTCGCCTACGGTTTCCAGCTCTTCCTCGAGCCCTACCTGCTGCGCCAGATTTCCTCCGGTGCGATAGCCGGCGAGTGGGCCCCAACCCAGCTGGGTTACGCCTTCGCGTTCACTAACCGAAACTTCCCCGCCGCAGCAGCACTCTCCATCATTCTGCTCGTAATCACCCTCAGCATTGGAGTCGTCATCGTGATGAAGAGCGGACTCTTCGGCGACGAAAAGGAGAAGAAGCGATGAGCAACAACGCTCCCGGCGTCGTCGGCGCCAAACACTGGACCGTAGGTCGTATCGCCCGTATCACCGTCATGGTGATCGTTGCTGCCGCCTTCATCCTGCCCATCATTGGGTTCATCGCGATGGCCTTCCGCAGTCAAGAAGGTGTGCTCGCAGGAACCGATGGTTTTCTGGGCCTCGGCGGAGTCTCCTGGGATAACGTCGTGTTCAGTTGGAGCCAGATCAATGGCTTCGGGCCCGGCGATGGTGGGCTCTTCACCCGCTGGGTAGGAAACTCCCTCGTGATCGCCGTCGTGGGCGGAGTGCTCGCCCTCGTTGCAGCGCTGCCGGCAGGGTACGCACTATCGCGACTGCGATTCCGCGGCCGCAAGGTGCTGCTCTTCGCCACCCTGCTTGCCATGGTGATGCCGAACACCGTTCTCGTTATCCCGCTGTTCCTCGAAGTGAACGCTATCGGCGCCGTCGGCCAGCTCTGGCCGGTCGCCGTCATCATGGGCTTCTTCCCCTTCGGCACCTACCTCGTCTATATCCACTTCATGACGACCATGCCGCAAGAGCTAGTAGAAGCAGCCCGCATCGATGGCCTCAGCGAGATATCCACCTTCTTCTACGTGGCACTGCCCATCTCGAAGCAAGTCATCGCCCTCGTCGCGTTCTTCTCGTTCGTGGCCAACTGGACAAACTTCTTCCTCCCCTTGGCGCTGCTGACCTCCAACCAAGAGAACAAAACCATCTCGATCGGCATCCAAGAGCTCATCGGAGCCAGCCCACTGTTCAACGCAACAGTGGCCGCCGGCCTCGACGTGAAGCTCTACATGCCCCAACTCGCGCTCGCTACGTTCATCTCCATGATCCCGCTGCTGATCGTGTTCCTCACGGCCCAGCGGTTCTTGATGCGGGGACAAACCGTTGGCGCGGTGAAGGGATAACCATGAAACGAGTAGCCCAAGTTATCGGCCTCCCACCCGAGAACCGCGACGAGTACGAGCGATACCACGCCGCCGTCTGGCCGACGATCCTTGAACGTCTCGCGGCAAGCAACATCCACAACTATTCGATCTATCGCCACGGTGACCTGCTGTTCTCGTACTTCGAATACACGGGTGACGACTACGAAGCCGATCAGGCAGCCATCGCTGCTGACCCCGAGACCCAGCGCTGGTGGGCCCTGCAAGAGCCACTGCAGCAGCCTCTGGATGATCGAGCCGAAGGCGAATGGTGGAAAGAGCTACCCGAGGTCTTCCACGTTGACTAACTAGAGCGAGCATCGACAGCGCATCACCAGCGCCTCATTTCTACATTTCAGTTCTGAGCAAGGAGAACTCTTCAGCATGACTACTATCACCAGCATTGACGTCTACGACGTGCGCTTTCCGACGTCGCTCACCGCCGACGGCTCAGACGCCATGAACAAGGATGGCGACTACTCGGCCGCCTATGTTGTACTCCGCACTGACGAAGAGGGCGTCGCGGGCTACGGCTTCACTTTCACGATTGGTCGAGGGAATGACATCTGTGCGCTCACTGCTGAACAGCGGGCGGCGCCTCTTGTTGGTCGGGATGTCGATGAGATTGTCGGCGACCTCGGTGGCATTTACCGCGAGCTGAAGTCTGATTCGCAGTTGCGCTGGCTTGGACCAGAAAAGGGCGTCGAGCACTTGGCGATGGCCGCCGTGATGAATGCCGTGTGGGACCTCGCTGCGCGTCGCGCCAACAAGCCCCTGTGGCGTCTCCTCACGGACATGACGCCCGAAGAACTTGTTGACACCGCTGACTTTCAGTACCTCACTGATGCCATCACTAAAGAGGAAGCCGTCGCAATGCTGCGCGAGCTTGCTCCCACGAAAGAACAGCGCATCGCCGAGCTCACCGAGACCGGCTACCCCTGCTACACGACGAGTGCTGGTTGGTTGGGTTACTCCGACGAGAAGCTGCGCAGGCTCTGCCAGGAGGCGGTGGATGCCGGCTACCGCCACATCAAACTGAAGGTCGGCGCGAATCTTGAGGAAGACATCCGCCGCTGCCGCATCGCTCGCGAAGTTATCGGTGACGATGCGAAGCTCATGATCGACGCCAATCAGGTGTGGGACGTCAACGAGGCCATCGATTGGGTGAAGGCGCTCGCCGAGTTTGACCCGCTGTGGATTGAAGAGCCGACGAGCCCGGATGACGTGCTTGGCCACGCTGCGATCCGCAAGGCGGTTGCCCCGATCGGTGTCGCAACGGGGGAGCACGGAATGAATCGTGTGCTCTTCAAGCAGATGTTCCAAGCCGAAGCGATCGACTTCTGCCAACTCGATTCAGCTCGACTTGCTGGGCCCAACGAAATCATCGCCGTGTATTTGATGGCCAAAAAGTTTGGCGTTCCGGTCTGCCCGCACGCTGGTGGTGTTGGGCTGTGCGAGCTTGTGCAGCATCTGTCGATCTTTGACTACGTTGCCGTGTCGGGAACTCTCGAGAACAGAGTCACGGAATTTGTAGACCACTTGCATGAACACTTCGTGGATCCGTGCATTGTTGAGAACGGCGCGTATCGCGTTCCGATGGCGCCGGGGTACTCGGCTCAGATGCACGAGTCATCGCTTGCTGAGTTCTCGTTTCCCGAAGGAAGCTATTGGCTGACGGCGGCGCGCACAGCTTCGGCATAAGGATTCACAGTGCCCGCAGATCCCCGTAATTCCGGGGCAGAACGGGGTGATTGCCGGGATAACGCCGGGTGAGTGATCGTCGCGTCAGTCTCCATTCGGGCGGCGATGACGACGGTCTCAATGGACACGACGCTAGATATTTCGGGGTGCTGGTTTCGGTCTACACCTACTCAAGATGCCCGTGTTGCGTCAATGCGACACGCCGCATGACCCCCTAACGGGGGGTGTACCGCACAAGGGTTGTGGGGGTAACTTCACTGACTACCCCCTCATTGGGGGCCAGCAACAAACAGAGCAAGCACCATCACCCGCCCCGCCAGTGCGTGCATACCCGCCCGCCTCCCCCTGCGCCCGCCCCCGCCGTGCGCCCCGAAGAGATCTATAGCAAGGCCGACACCCGAAATGTCGTGATCCCGATGCACGTGTTTTTCGATATCTCCGAAACAACTTTGCGACCAACCATCCTGAGATTTACCCCCTCAGATCGCCCGTGTTTCTCTCGAAAGTCGAGCGATGAGTGAACTGCGAAAGTTGCCTTCGCTGCGCCAACCCGCTCGCGAGCGCAATCACCTGCGGTTAGTGGGTGCCACTGAATTCCAGCAACGCTCCACAGCCGCCCGGCACCCTGAGTCCGGTCTAGTTTGGGCACGCGCCTACGAGAAAAAGTTGCTCATCACCGACGCGTGGATCATCGCACTCACCATGATCGTTGCGCTTCTCACCAGGGCCGACGTGAACCGCATCCCGCAGTTTCTTCTCGCCATCAGTCCTCTGATGTGGCTTGGCGTGATCGGTATCGCAGCGATCTGGCTTGTACTCCTGCAGATCTTTCACACGCGGGATCGCCGGGTCATCGGTACGGGGGCCGATGAGTACAAGCTGCTTATTACGGCGAGCATGGTCACGTTTGGACTGCTATCCGTCACGCTCTTGATCGTCGAAGCAGGCTACCCGGGCAAATGGGCGGTGCTCACGATTGCGGGCGGCGTGATCGTGCTTCTAGTCAGTCGCTGGTTGTGGCGGCGCTGGCTCACTCGACAACGTCGACTCGGGCGAGCACTGTCGCGTGCGGTGATTGTGGGAACGAGAACCGAAGTCGACTACGTAGTGTCAAAAATCAAAGGAAACCTGATTGCGGCATTCGCCGTTGTGGGGGTGCTGGCAGAACCCGACGCGGAAGGCTCCGCCAAGCCCGGTTCGTCAGCACGCTACGAGTTTGGTGCCCGTCAAGTGGCAGAGACCGCTGCCGAGCTCGGCGCCGACGCTGTTATCGTCGCTGGCGACCACGGTTGTGGCAATGATTTCATCCGCAATTTAGCTTGGGAGCTTGAGGGCACGGCCGCAGAGTTGATTCTTGCCTCGCGGCTCGCCAATGTCGCCGGGCCGCGCATCCACTTTCGGCCGGTGGAGGGCCTCCCTCTTATCCATGTTGAGATTCCCCAGTTTGACGGGGGAAAGCACGTGGTCAAGCGTGGCCTCGATATCGTTGTTTCCGCGATCGCACTCATCGTGCTCTCGCCACTCTTTCTCTTTCTCGCGTTAGCTGTTCGATTGGACAGCCCAGGAGAATCCTTCTTTAGTCAGGTTCGGGTCGGACGAAACTTGGAAACGTTCCGAATGTTCAAGTTTCGTTCGATGGTCTCGGATGCCTCGATAAAGCTTGCAGGACTCGTCGAACAAAACGAAGGATCCGGGGTGCTTTTCAAGCTCAAAAATGATCCACGGGTTACCCCTTTTGGGCGCTTCATCCGAAAGTATTCACTCGATGAGCTGCCACAAATCTGGAACGTGCTGAAAGGCGAGATGAGTTTGGTCGGTCCCCGCCCACCGCTACCAAGCGAAGTGAGCGCCTATGAGGGTGCCGTAAACCGAAGGATGTACATCAAACCGGGTTTGACGGGAATGTGGCAGATCAACGGCCGTTCCGATCTGAACTGGGAAGACAGCATGCGTCTCGATCTCTACTACGTTGAAAACTGGTCAGTAGTCGGGGATCTGGTCATCATGTGGCGCACTTTCAAGGTTCTCGTTCGCCCCGTTGGCGCCTATTAGCCATGCCAAACCGTACGAAACGTCGCGCTGCCTCCGACCGTCTCCAGACCACAATCGTCCTTACAACTACCGTCGGGACAGTTGTGAGGGCAAACCCGTCGCTGATGTGCGTCATGAGAGGTGGAACTCTCGTGCAGGCGTAAGTGCTCAGTAGAGAAGTCGGATCGTGAACGGGGCCGGTGGCAATCTCGGGACACCCCGGCAACCAGCGATTCCCTCTCGACGGCAACGAACGCTAAGTCCGACAGCTCGCGCGAATCGGACTGCGCCATTAGCGGCGGGCGCCCAGCTACCGTCAACCCGCTCGGAATAGTGTGAAGTGGTCACTGGTTTGCTTGTAGTGCGGCCGCGGAGAAGTGATCCGCGGAGTAGTGAATGCTCGAACCAGGAATCCTCGACGATCAGGAGCGCCTTGAATCTCACCCAGCAACTCAAAGAACGAGCCGACAACAGCGCGGCAACAAAGTCTGCCGAAGACAGTGCGACCCTCACGAACTCGGTGACTGAAGTCGAGAAGGCGGGCATCGTCAACAACGCGTTGAAAGTCGGCGACACTGCTCCCGACTTCGCACTGCCCGATGCAGCAGGCAATACCGTGCGACTCAGCGAACTGCTGGAAAACGGCCCCGTTGCTATCGCGTTCTACCGCGGCTCGTGGTGCCCCTACTGCAACATCGAGCTCAAGGCTTTGCAAGAGATGCTGCCCGAGTTCCGTGCCGCTGGGGCAACCCTCGTGGCGATCTCGCCGCAAACCCCCGACGAATCACTCTCTCTCGAAGAGAAGCACAATCTAGAATTCCCGGTGCTGTCGGATGGCGAGCTTGAGGCCATTAACGGCTTCGGCCTGCTTCACCCGGTAGACGACCGCACTAAAGAGTTTTACGAGAAATCAGGTTACGACCTCGTCAAGTCCAACGGCGCGACCGGATGGCAGCTGCCACTGCCCGCAACCTATGTGATTAAGCAAGACGGCACGATCGCCTTTGCTTTCGTCAAGGCCGACTACAAGCTTCGGGCCGAACCGTCCGATGTTGTTGATGCAGTGAAGGCGCTTTAGCAACACAACCTCGCAGCGGCGTGCTCTTGTCGAGACTGCGCCGGCCAGCCCGGGGCTACACTCCAGCGCGTGGTCGGCGCTCCACGTCTCGGGCGTAGGCTGGCAGGGTGATCGACGCTCAAGTATTCTTCGTGGCCTTCTGGGGCTGGATTTCTCTCGCGATAGTGACCGCCGGGCTGGCGGAAATGAAACGGCGCGGGCGCTGGACCTGGTTTCTGCTCGCGCTCATCTTCGGCCCCATCGCCACCGCGCTCGTTGTTATCTGGCGCCGCCCCGATTCTCCATTCGGAAAGTAGAAACCGCATGACTCACCAGTTCGCCAGCTATGTCGCTATCGGTGACAGTTTCACCGAGGGTGTCGGAGATGAATTGCCGGATGGTCGTGTGCGCGGTTGGGCAGATCAGGTGGCCCTGGGGCTCGCCCTTGCGTCGCCAACCCCTGTCACTTACGCGAACCTCGCGATTCGCGGGCGTCTGCTCGCGCCCATCGCTGGAGGCCAGCTAGCCGCAGCGGTGGCCCTCCGGCCTGAGCTGATGAGCATTAACGGTGGCGGAAACGACATCATGCGCCCCAAAGTGTCGCTGGAATCGATCACCGACCAGCTACTCGCCGCAGTCGACACGGCGACGGCCAGCGGCATCCACGTTCTGTTGCTCAGCGGTGGCAACCCGAGCAGGCACTTGCCGTTTGGTGCGCTCATGTCGACCCGGGGTGATCGTTTGGCGCAAGAAGTGATGTCGCGCGCGTCGAAAGACAACGTGACGTTCGTGAATAACTGGGCCGATCGTGAGCTTGCCGAGCTGCGCTATTGGTCGATCGACAAACTGCACCTCAATGCACGCGGCCATGCCCGGGTTGCCAGCAATGTGTTGTCGGCGCTCGAAATTCCGGTGCCTGACTTTGCTGCTGACCATGGACCAGCGGATGACGCCCGCCCCCGCAACGCGGCGTACTGGCGTGAATACGTGCTCCCGTGGATCGGCCGTCGCCTCACGGGGCGATCCTCGGGCGACAACCGCGAGCCGAAAAGCGCGACCCTGCAACCCGTGGAGATCGCGGGGCGCTAGTCGCTAGGCGCCGGGCCATATGCGGGGAGTGTCGCTGAGTGCCCGGCTGCTTAGCCGCGCGCGGCGAGCAGTTCGGCGAGTCGCGGCAGCTGGGTTTCGTCGGCGAGGGCCGAACCGACCGCAACGACCTTTGCGCCAGCGTTGAGGTATTCGCCGGCGTTGCCGGCATCCATTCCTCCGGTGGCAACAAAGCGCATCGCGGGGAACGGCCCAGCCAGGGCACCGAACCAGCTCGTGCCCAAGAGGGATGCCGGGAACGCCTTCACCCAGGTGAGGCCTGCGCTCTGCGCCGTCTGCACTTCAGTCGCGGTGGCGACTCCGGGCAGTGGGGGCATGCCCGCTTCGAGGGAGGCTCGAACGACGTCGAGGTCGAAGCCGGGGCTGACGGTGAACGCCGCTCCCGCATCCGCAGCTTGGCGCACGTGATCGAGAGTGACGACGGTTCCGGCGCCGACGGACTTGCCGAGATCTTTGCCCGCTGCGACAACGGCGCGCAGAGCCTCAACGTCTACGTCGGACTGGATCGGTACCTCTACAGAGTCGATGCCGAGCTCCCACGCTGTGCGCGCGAGCGCAACGCTGCGTTCAACGCCGAAGCCGCGAAGGATCGCCATGAGGGGCTGACCGTCGAAGAGCTGGTCGAGGGATTCGTTGGAGATCTGAGCCATGAGGAGAGCCTTTCAGGAGCGTACGAGTGAGCGGTGAGGGGAGGAACTAGAGCGTCGGAAGGTCGGTCGTGGATGTCAGCACGAGGGCCGCGCGGTCATGGCCGAGGCTGAGGCGTTGCTCGGCAGTGCGCCCGGTGAGGTAGCCACTGAGGTAGCCGGCGGCGAAAGCATCTCCGGCGCCGACAGCTTCCACGACATTAACTTTGTGGGCGGGCACGAAGACGTGGCCTTCTGCGGTGAATTCGGTGGCCCCGACGTCGCCGTCTTTGATGACCAAGAACTCCGGGCTGCCGAGCAGGGCCCGAACTTCGTCTGGCGTCGTTGTGCCCCAGAGCACTTCGGCCTCATCGAGACCGACGAGCACGATGTTGGCGCGTTGGGCTAGGGCGAGCAGTATCGGTGCCGCTTCGGCGACGGGCCAGAGGGCCGCGCGGTAGTTAACGTCGAAGCTCACTGTTGTTTTGCTATTTTCGGCACGGTCGAGCACGGCCTCGATGAGGGCGTTGCAGGTTGTCGAAAGCGAGGGGGTAATTCCGGAGATGTGCGTAATGGTCGCCTGTTCGAAGGGAACATCCGCAAGATCATCAGGGGTCATTGCTGATGCGGCAGACCCGGCACGATAGTAAATGACGCCGTTGCCGGGGTCTTTGAAGTAGAAGCCGGTGGGGGCATCCTCGCTGAATTTCACGAGGCTCGTATCGACGCCGCGCTCTCGTAATTGGCGTTCGACGCGACGCCCGAACGCGTCCGTGCCCAGGCGGCTCGCCCACGCCGCATGGTGACCCAGGGCGGAGAGGTGCACGGCGACGTTCGATTCAGCGCCGCCCGTTTCAAGGCGGAACAGTTCGGCGGTCTCGAGCGGCTCGGCGACCGTGGGCGTGATGAGCACCATCGTCTCGCCGATTGTGATGATCTCAGGCTGTTTTTTGGACTGCACCTCCCCACTATCGACCATGTGCGCAATCTGTGCAACACTGTTGCATATAGTGCAACAGTGGGAGGCTCAATGTCGCAGAGTGTTCGGCGCGCAGCGCGCATTATCGATTCAGTAGCCCGACGCCCGGCCAGCGTGAGTGAGCTTGCCGAAGAGTTCGACGTTCACCGCTCTACGATGTTTCGCGAAGTGCAATCGCTCGAAGATGTGGGGTACCTGCGCAAACGCAAGAGCGGCCAGTATGTTCTCGGCTTGCACTTGATGGCGCTGTCTCATCTGGCGGCCGAGAGCCTAGACCTGAAAGAGATCGCGCACGATCGTCTTGTTCAGCTTCATCGCACTGTCGGCAACACCATCCATCTTGCCGCCATTGTCGATCACAGCATCGTCTATGTCGACAAGGTCGAAGACACGAGCGGGGTGCGCATGTACTCGCGCATCGGCAGCGCCGTTCGCCCGTATTGCAGTGGGGTCGGCAAGGCGATCTTGGCTGAACTGCCCTCTAACGAGAGGGATGCGGTGCTGAACGGTGCCGTGTGGGAGAAATTCACCGGCAACACGCTAGCGACACGGGCTGAGCTCGACGTTGAGCTGACGCTGGTTAGCGCCCGGGGCTGGGCGGTTGATGACGGCGAGTTCGAAGACTTTGTGAACTGCATTGCTGTGCCGATTCTTAGTGCGGGCGGGGTCGTCGGGGCAATTTCGATCACCGCTATCCGCATGGCGGCCGACCTCACTGTCTTGAAGTCACACTTAGCTCTGCTTCAGAGTGTTGCGAACGAGATTTCAGCTGAATTGGGCGCAGCCTAAACTGCGCCGCTCCAGGCTGCGGGCACGAGAGTCCACAGCACTTCGGCATCCACGGTTCCGGCGTTTTTCCAGTTGTGAAGCTCACGGCCAGGAAAGGTGATGGTGTCGCCGGCGGCGAGCGCGACAGTGCGGTCGGTGAACTGGATTTCGAAATTTCCGCTGATGACGTGCACCACCTCGACGTCGCAGTTGACGGTGTAGAGCTTGTCTCCGCCGTCGGCCCCAGGCTGCAGCGTTGACCGCAGCATCTGAATCTTTGGTTGACCGCGTGGCGTGACCATGCGTTCGATTGCGCCCCGGCCGCCCATGTTGATCAGCGGGGCATCGGCGAGGGCAACGAATTCCGTTTCGGCGGCTTCAAATAGTGCACCGATGGGCAGGGACAACACCTCGCAGATGGTGAGCAGGGTTGCGACGCTCGGGGAGGTTTCGTCGCGTTCCACCCGGCTGATAAACCCTTTAGTTAGGTTGGTTGCCGCTGCCAGCTGTTCGATGGTGAGCCCTTGGGTACGGCGGCTTGAACGCAGGCGTGCACCGACTCGAACGCGGTTCTCGGATGGCGTGGGATGCACGGGACGCATGAAGTTCCTTAGGTGGAGGTGAATTCTTCTCTATCTTGACAGGCGCGGTGGATGCGGGCAGACTCGGTCACAACTTTGTTGCCTAATATGCACTTTATGTTTCGCATCAGTATCTCATTCGGACCAACGCAGGGAAGCGGCCTCCATGACTGAACGCACCGAACCAATCGGCCCCGCCGACGCCAGCATTGCACCGCGCTACGCCGGCATCGCGACATTTGCCCGCTTGCCGCGAATCGAAGACGTACCGCGTGCCGATATCGCGGTCGTCGGAATCCCCTTCGACAGCGGCGTCAGCTACCGACCAGGCGCCCGCTTCGGACCAGCGCACGTACGCGAAGCCTCACGCCTGCTTCGCCCCTATAATCCTGCGCAAGATGTCACCCCGTTCAGCACCCAACAGGTCGTGGATGCTGGCGATATTTCTGCCAACCCCTTTGACCTCAGCGAGGCTGTCGCCCAGATTCAGCAAGCCGCAACCGAACTCAGCGCCGATGGCAAGCGCCTCGTCACTATCGGTGGAGACCACACCATCGCACTGCCCCTGTTGCGGGTGGTTGCTGAGAAGCACGGGCCCATCGCGGTGCTGCACTTTGATGCGCACCTCGACACCTGGGACACCTACTTTGGTGCCCCGATAACGCACGGTACCCCGTTCCGTCGCGCCTCAGAAGAAGGCCTCATCGACATGCACGCGAGCATGCACGTGGGCATCCGCGGTCCGCTATATTCGCGCGATGACCTTCGTGATGACGAACGCCTCGGCTTTGCAATCATCTCTAGCGCTGAGCTTGAGACCGAAGGGTTGCAGAGTGCAATTGAGCGGACGCTCGCCCGCCTCGGTGATCGCCCCGTCTACGTTTCGGTCGACATCGATGTGCTCGACCCCGCCCACGCGCCCGGCACCGGAACTCCCGAGGCCGGCGGAATGACCAGCCGCGAACTGCTCGCGATGCTGCGTGCACTACGCAACGTCAACATCGTCGGAGCCGACGTTGTCGAAGTCGCCCCCGCTTACGACCATGCCCAGATCACCGCCGTGGCCGCATCCCATGTCGCCTACGAAATCATCTCGGCGATGACCCCGGCCACTGACGACTAGACATTAGAGGGCGCGAAGGGCCGCGCGCTGACGTGCTACGCGACGAATGGATTCTTCCTCGGTTATGCGTCTAGGCTGGCAGCATGTCCAAGCTCACGGTGTTCCTCTATCGCCTCGGCGCTACGGCGGCAAATGTTGCGCAGAGCTTCTTGCAAGCGTCTGGCGGGGGCAACGGCGATCCTCAGGTCTTCGACGAGACCGCGAAGGACGAGCGGGACTCGAAGCGCGCGAACGATTCGAGCTAAGCGAGCGACCTGCGAACGCTGTCGCTTGCCGGAACTACCGCGTGGGATCGAACACCTGACCGCCGTCGTTCTGCACGGCCCAGCTGAACCACATTTCGAAGTAGAACGGGATCTCCGCCCCATCCGGCCCGGCTATGTGCAGTTCGCCGTCGGTTTGCTCTAGGGAGACCGTCTCGTCAGCAATCGTCGCGTCGTAGCTCTCACCGTCTTCGAGCTTCAACCACGGGGCCGCTACGGCGATGTCACCCACGGTGAAGGCTACGAAGATCTCTTTAGCGGGGTAGCGGTCATCTACCCGGCTCGGCACGAAGTAGAAGCTTTCGCTGTCGTCATACCCGGCGTAAGGGTTGTTGGCGTAGTCGCGCGTGTGCCCAGTGGCTTCGCTGAGCACCAGGGCTTGCGGATAGCGGTCCTTGATCTCTCCGAGACTGAGCAGTTGGAAACTGCGCAATTCGAGTTCGCTGGGGTAGTGCTCTCCAGCCAACGCCTTGCCGGTGCTCTGCTGCCAGAGTGTCTCGGTTTCGCGATCGAACATGATCATGTTGCTCTCGAGAAGTCCGCCGCTGACCCCAAACGTAGTAACGGTGCCCTTAGGCAGCACGCTGTCATAGACGGCGGCGCTGCCGCAGAGCGGGCAGAAACTAACGGCGATTGGTGAACCGTCGATTGTGTCGTTCACGATTTCGTGCCAGACCAAGATGTTGTAGGGGTACGCCTTGGTCTCAGTGTCGCCCTGAACCAGAATGGCGAGCACGTCATCCGGATGCTCGAAGTTGGCGACTGGCTCAAAGCGGGGCTCATCGATCGCCGGGATTCCATCTTTTGGCGGGCCGCCGCTGAGTGCTTGGCTGATCGCAGGGTCTGCCTGCGACCAGTCAGTGGAAGCAAAGCCCTGTTCAAGGAAGAGCGGAATGTTGGCGGTGTTCGGTGAAGAGTCTGTCGTTTCGGATGAACTGCTCGGCGCGCTGGTGTTGCTTGCGCTCAGAGCGATGCCAGCGATGATGGCGCCGATTCCCACCACAGCGCTGGTGATCATGATTGCTGTTGTTTGCTTCTTCATGAGCTGACTCCCGGCCCTGGCGTGGTGTTCGCCAAGGGTAGAAGGATCCAGCTATCGGTGTCTGTGAAGTGGCACACAGAACCGTCGACCGCTGTGCCGCTTAGGAAACCGCGCTCGATGCCGCCCACAGGTTGATGTCGGCATCTTTGGCGTGTTCGTCGATCGCTGCCAACTCGGCGGGCTCGAATTCGAGGTTCTGAACCGCAGCGAGGTTCTGCTCAAGCTGGCTTACACTCGAAGCGCCGATGAGAGCAGAGGTGACGCGCTCATTGCGCAGCGCCCACGAGATGGCGAGTTGCGCGAGGGACTGCCCGCGACCGGCAGCGATGTCGTTGAGGGCCTTCACGCGACCGAGAGTTTCATTGTTGATCATTCCCGACTTGAGCGAGCCACCCTTAGCGGCGCGGGAGTCGGCAGGAATCTCGCCAAGGTAGCGGTCAGTCAGCAGACCCTGGGCGAGTGGGGAGAAAGCGATAACGCCCAAGCCGAGTTCGTCGACGGTGTCGAGCAATCCGTCTTCGACCCAGCGATTGAACATGGAGTAGGAGGGCTGGTGAATAACCAAGGGTGTTCCGAGATCGTTCATGATGCGCACCGCTTCGCGCGTGAGCTCTGGCGAATAGCTTGAGATACCCGCATAGAGTGCGCGACCCGACGTCACTGCGGTATGCAGGGCGCCCATCGTCTCCTCGAGAGGAGTGTCGGGGTCGGCGCGGTGGGAGTAAAAGATATCGACATAGTCGAGGCCAAGTCGGTTCAGCGACTGGTCAAGGCTCGCGAGCAAGTATTTGCGCGAACCCATCACACCGTAGGGGCCCGGCCACATGTCGTAGCCGGCCTTGCTGGAGATGATCATCTCGTCGCGGTACGGCAAGAAATCTTCGCGCAGAATCTGGCCAAAGTTCGACTCAGCAGAACCGGCGGGCGGGCCGTAGTTATTTGCGAGGTCAAAGTGGGTGACGCCGAGATCGAAGGCCCGGCGAAGAATGGCACGCTGGTTGGCGATCGGCTTGTCGTCGCCAAAGTTTTGCCACAGCCCGAGCGAGACTGCTGGCAGTTTCAGGCCACTGCGACCTACTCGGCGGTACGGCATCGGTTCGTAGCGGGATTCATTAGCGGCATAGACCATCTGGTTATGCTGACACATCACACTGCGAGAAGCCGTGGGAGACGTAACATTGGCCTAATGACAAAGACCCGCACCTCTACTCTGTGGCGCGCTGGCGTGCTTGGCATTATTCTCGTGACGATCGTGATTCTGGCGTTTACTGTGCAGATTCCTTCGGCGGATGAGATCCACGAGCTAACCCAGAGTGCAGGAACTCTCGGGATTGCCATCTTCGTGATCGGCTATGCGCTGCTCACTCTGACTCCGGTTCCGAAGGGCGTGCTGAGCGTCGCTGGCGGGGTTGCCTGGGGAATGTGGATCGGCACTCTTATCGTGTTGATCAGTGCACTAATTGGTGCGGCTCTCTCGTTCTGGCTTGGCAGAATCCTGGGCCGGGATGCGGTCGAACATTTCACCGGTGGGCGAGTGCGCGCTGTCGACGACATGTTGCAGCGCCGCGGTCTGCTCTCCGTGATTGCGTTGCGACTGATTCCGGTGCTCCCCTTCACGCTCATTAACTACGCGGCAGGGCTGACCGCGGTGCGCATCCGGGACTACGCGCTCGGTACTGTCATCGGAATTATCCCGGGAACCCTCGCCTACGTTGCCGTCGGGGCGTACGGGGCAGACCTCGACAGCGGGCTCTACATCGCACTTGGTGCACTCGGCGTTCTCACGATTGGTGGGGTCCTCATTGCGCACCGCCTCCGCAAAGATGGTCACGACGACGATGCCGCAAGCGACGCCCCAACCGCGCCACCTGCTGCAGCGCAGGTTGCGCCAGAGCAGGCCTAGCCGTGATGGATGCGCGGCGGCGCGGCATTTAGCGCTTGCCCGGCCTCAGCGCTTGCGACGTCTCCGCGATTGTTCCGCTCTGCGATTGTTCTGCCCCGCGATTGCTCGGCTACGCGGGCACAGCCCAGAGCGCTTCACACGGCAGGCTCACCGTGACGAGATCGCCGACCGCGAGCGGATGCCCGGGGGCTGCCTCGCCGTGCACGTCAGCATCTGCGACCCGCACGATTACTTCGCGGCGCGGGCCCCGCTGAACGATGGCCGTGACGACACCGTGCAGCGCCCGCGGGCCGGAACGTTGGCAGGCAGCGGCGTCGGCATGACGCGTGGCGAGAGCCACAGCATCCGCCCCGCTGGTGAGTTGGCGCAGTGTTGCGGTGACAGCTTCGTGGCGGAAGACGAGCGTGGCGGGGCCGGAGACAACGTCTCCATCGAGCGCGACAGCGCCCAACGCGGAATGGTGCACGTCGTTCTCGATCGTGCCGGCAAAGGCGTTCTTACCGCCGAGTAGCCGGGCGACCGCGAGGGAGGCGGGGCGATGAAAGACGTGATCGACGGTGTCGTGTTGCAGCAGCTGGCCGTTCTCGAGCACGACGATGCGTTCGGCCATGGCGCTGGCCTCATCCCGGTCATGCGTGACGAAGAGGATGGTTGGATTCACGGCCTGGCGAATCTCGGCGATCATCGCGTGCATATCGTCTTTGAGGCCAAGGTCGAGGGCGCTGAACGGTTCGTCGAGCAGCAGCACCGATGGCTTGGCGGCGAGAGCGCGGGCGACGGCCACGCGTTGCTGCTGGCCTCCCGAGAGCGAGTGCGGTGAGCGCCCGCCGAACTCCGCCATGTGCACGAGTTCAAGGTGTTCGCGCGCCCGTTCGCGGGCGTGAGCGCGGCTGAGACCCGCGGCACGATCGGCGAAGGCGACGTTGTCGAGCACCGTCAAATGGGGGAAGAGCAGCGGGCGTTGAAAGACCATCGCAATGCCGCGCTCTTCGGGCAGCAATGCTGTGACATCCCGACCGGCCAAGCGCACGCGACCGCCATTGGCATCCTCAAGGCCCGCAATGATGCGCAGAATCGTGCTCTTGCCCGAGCCGCTCGGCCCGACGATGGCGGTGCTTGTGCCGGGCAGAATATCGAGGTTCACGCCCTGCAGTGCGGCCGGCGATGCGGCCGAGTACGTCTTCGTGACGGCCGTGAGGGTAATCGCCGAGGTCGTCGATTCAGGAGCCGCCGATGCAGCGGTCATCGAATCTGTGGCTGCCGATGTGGGGATCATGACTTTTTCCCTGGGTTGAGGTTGCGGGCACGCGACACGAACGCGAGAAGGATGAGCGGTGGAATCACCGCGGAGAGTGACAACACAGCCACGCTCGATTCGTTACCGATTCCGGATGCGCTGGACGCAATGATCAGCGGCAAGGTGATGAGCTGCCCGCCACCCACCACGAGGGTGACGAGGTAATCGCTCCACCCCACCAAGAACGCCAAAAACGCGGAGCGGGCCAGCGCGGGAGCAATAAGGGGAAGGTGAATGCGCCACAGCGCGAACCGGGAGGTGGCGCCGAGCGTGCGGGCTGCTTCGTCAAAGCCGTCGTCGTAGGCGGCATACGCGACCCGCATCGAGAACGTCGTGTACGGGATTGCGACGACCACGAGCACGAGAATCACGCCAAGCTCGGGCGGCACCCACGCGCGCAACAGCACCACGTTGATGCCGAGAACCGCGGCGAATGGCGGCAGCAGAACGGGCGAGAAGAGCAACACGCTCACGAGTCGACCGAACGGCAGGGTGCGGCGGGAGAGCGCACGGGCGGCCATCGCTCCGACCGGAGTCGCGATGGCTGCGACGATGAGCGAGAGCAGCAGCGATTCACCAAAGGCAGCGACAGCACCGTTCGCGAGGGCGGCAGTGAGACCATCCGTGCCCAACTGCATCGGCAGCAGGTCGGGAGCCGACCACGAGTTCGCAAACGACCACAGCACGAGCGGCAAAAACGGCAGCGCGAACCATAGCGACATGAGCACGGTCGAGAGGATGCGTGCCGTGCGCATCACTCCGCGCGATTGCGAGAGAGGGCGGCCGGCGTCGCCCGGCATCCGGCGTTCGAGCTGGTCGCGGTGCGCGCGCTCGACGTCAACGTTGCTAGTGGAAAGAGTCATCGCCACGCCCGCATTCGACGCAGACCGAGCATCGCGGCGGCCACAACGACGGCCGTGAGTACGACAGTGATGACGCCGATGGCGGCGGCCTCCGGGCGGGCGGTCAAGCTGGCGGAATTGAAGAGGCGCAGCGCCATGACCGAGAGCGGTTCGGGATAAGTCTTGCCGAGCATCCACGCCACTTCATAGGAGCCGAGCGTATAAGCGAAGGCGATAGCGGATGCCACCAGCAGTGACGGCGCCGCCAGCGGAAAAAGTACGAGTCGCAATCGCGCCGGCCGCCGCGCACCGAGCACCGCGGCGGTTTCGTCGTACGACGTGATGCGAGTCGCGAGGGTGCCGACGATGATGAGCGCGATGAACGCTGATTCTTTCCAAGCATATTCGGCAACGACGGCGAACCAGGTTGGGCCGGCGACAAGCGCGGGCCAGGCTTCGGGCGACACCCCGAGCAGTCGAGCAAGGACGCCGGAATCGGAGAGCAGCAGCCCCACGGTCGCTGCCCCGACGAGATGCGGAACTGTCACCGCTGCAGCGCCGAGAACGCCGACGATGCGACCGCCCCAGTTGCCCGAAATGATCAGTACCGCTGTGAAGAAACCGACGACGGCGGCGATTGCCGTGGAGACCACCGCGATCGACAGCGAGAGCAGGGCCGAGGTGAGCAGCTCGTCGGTGTCGTCGAACGCTGCGGTGCTGAGCTCGGCGGCGCCAACAAGAGGCATCAGGCCGAGGCTCTGAAGCAGCGTCGTTCCCACTCCACCGATCACCACGAAGGCGACGGGGATGACCGCGGGCAGCACGAGCAGTCCCGCGCGCAGTTGACGTCGGCGCGGTCGAACCGGCCGTCCCTGCCGCGCGGGTCTCGCCGACTCGGAGACAGACCCCTGCCTCGGTGGCGTGACCGACGGCGCTGCTGTCATTGACCCGCGGCGATCCGGGTGCGCCAGGCCTCGTCGAGGGCGGGAACCCACTCGGCCGAAAGCTCCGGGTTGGCATTGCGTGACAGCATGTCAAAACTCGGCACCACCGGTGATTGTGGCAGTGCATCGAAGAGGGCACGATCAGCGGCGGAGAGAGCATCCAAATCAAGAACCGTGAACTGGCCCCACACGGCAGGGTCAGCCTTGGCGACTTGCTGTTTAACCGAGAGCGCTTCGTTGGCGACGACCATGGCGCCGGCGATGTTGCCGGAGTTCTCGGGATGCCAAAGAAGCTGGCGTTGCCGAGCGTTCCGTCGTCGACGGTCAGCACTCGCGTCGTCTCGGGCAGGGTGCCGTTCTCGACGAGGGCGGTGAGAGTGGCTGGCCCGTAGGTCATCATCATGTCGATCTCGCCGTCGGCAAACAGCTTCGTGAGCTGTTCGGATGTCGCGGGGTACGTGCTGCCTTCACGCCAGAGTGAAGGAGCGAGGGCTTTGAGACGGTCGAACAGGGCCGGAGACAGTTCGTCGAAGGCCTCATCGCTGTAGACCGAGGGCACGTTTTCGTGGCTACCGGACTCGCTGTAAAGAACAGACCGCAAGAAAGCGGAGCCGGTGAAATCGGGGGCCGCCGGGTAAGTGAAGCGACCGGGGTTGGCTTCGGCCCAGTCGAGGATGCCCTCGACTGTGGTCGGTGGGTTTGGCACCGTGGCCGAGTTGTAGACAAAGGAGAATTGCGCTTTGTGCCAGGGGGCTTCGCAGCCCTCAACGGGGGTTCCGAAGTCTTCCGTGAGCAGCGGGTCGGTGTCGGAGACAAAGTTCATGTTGGGGAGGAGTCCGGTCCAGTCGCAGAACCACGCATCCGCCTGCTTACCGGTGCGGAAGTTGTCGCCATTAATCCAGACGAGGTCGACAGCGCCATCCGCATTGCGGCCCGCCTGCAGCTCGGTGAAGACCCGGTTCAGGGCATCCTTCGTGTCGGCAATGGGTACTCGTTCGAGTGTGACTCCCTGCGCTGCCGCGGCCGGAGCCAACACGTCGTCGACGTAGGCATTGCCCTGATCGTCGCCGCCCCACATCCATAGCTTCACGGTCTGGCCGTCAGCCGCGACCTGCACGTCAGACCAATCGAAGAACTCAGGGCCGCGAGGAGTGTTCGTCGGCGCTGAGCACGCGCTCAAGGCCAACGCAGTAAGTGCAGCGGTAGCCAGCACCGGAAGGAGGCGGCGATGAGCGGTCGTGGAGCGTTGAGGGCGAAACGGATGGCGAATCGGCACGCACGTGCTCCTTGACAGTCGAGGAAAGAGGAAGCGCCACGCACCCAGCGCAGCGAACTCTAAGACTAAGTGCGAACGACTTCGTCGCTCAGTAAGCCACATCACAGACGGACTTCATAGCTCCGACATAGCATTGGCCAAATGAAAAAGAACCGCGCCACAGCGCTCTGGAAAGCGGGCGCGTTCGTCGTCTTTCTCGTAGCAATCGTCGTTGTGGCGTTCACGGTTGAGATTCCCAGCGTTGAAGAAATCCAAGGGTGGGCCGAGGGGGCGGGACTGCTTGGTGCTGTGATCTTCATCGTTGCCTACGCCGTGCTAACTCTGACTCCAGCGCCTAAAGCCGTGATCAGTATTGCGGCTGGGCTCGCGTGGGGATTGTGGATCGGCACCCTGCTGGTGCTCGTAGGTGCCGTTATCGGGGCAGCTCTCTCCTTCTGGATTGGCCGCCTGCTGGGGCGCGACGCTGTTGAGCAGTACACCGGCGGCAAGGTTCGCGCCGTCGACGAGATGCTCCGAAAGCGTGGCTTGCTCTCCATGATCGCCCTGCGCCTCATCCCCCTCATCCCCTTCACCGTCATCAACTACGCCGCAGGCCTCACAGCGGTGCGCGTTCGCGACTACATGATCGGCACCGCCGTCGGCATCATCCCCGGCACGATGGCCTTCGTCGCCGTCGGCGCTTACGGGGCTGAGCTCAACAGTGGCTTCTTCATCGCCCTCGGCGCCCTCGGCGTGCTCACCATCGGCGGCGGCATCGTTGCTGGTCGACTGCGTAAGAAAGATGCTGCAGCTGCTGCAGCTGCTGCCGGAGAGAGTCCGGTACTCGCGACGCCCGCCGAGGTTAACGTCACCGTAGAGAAAAACTAGCGATGCTGGATGTCCAGCTGCGTCGAGCGGTCAGCAAACCTCTCAACGCGATGGCCTCCGTTGTCGACGTGCCCTGGATCACCCCTGACCGTCTTACTATCGCCGGACTCGTCCTCGGGTTGGCTAGTGCGGCGCTCGCCGCAACCCAGCTCTGGGCTTGGGCTCTGGTGGCCTGGTTGCTCTCGCGAGTGCTCGACGGTCTTGACGGAACGCTGGCTCGTCGCCGGCTTGATGCGGCATCCGCCCCTCGTGCCGCCACGGCGAGCGAAGCGGGCGGCTTTCTCGACATCACTGCTGACTTTGTGGTCTACGGCGCCACAGTTGTGGGGCTCGCCATCGGCGCGACGACGGCCTTCGATGCTCCGTGGTGGCCGTTCCTGTTAGTCATGTTTGCCTATTACATCAACGGTGCCGCGTTCTTGGCGTTCTCGTCGATCGCCGAGCGCACCGGACGCACCCTGTCAGACGGCGACAACCGCTCGCTGTTCTTTCTCGGTCGGATCGCCGAGGGCGGCGAGACCGTCTTCGTGCACACCCTCTGGCTCGCGCTACCCTTTTTCGCTTGGCAGATCGCGCTCGGGTGGAGCCTCGTGGTTCTCGTCAGCGCTGCCCAGCGCATGATCGTCGGCTACCGCTTGCTGCGTTAGCGCGACGACGCTGGACGCGGGGCTTGCCAGCGCTAGTCGCGCGGCGTGCCCAACAGCGCCCGCCGAATTCGAACGAGAATTTGGATGCCCGACTTCACGACACCGCTCTTCAGTCGGTACTGCACGTCCGCAATTGCGGCATTCCACAGCGCATCGGTGAACGTCGGGTAGGCGTGAGTGGCGCTCGCCAGGGTGCTCGTGGAGAGCTTCGCGCTCACGGCAACCGTCAGTTCGCCGAGGCTTTCTCCGGCGCGCGGGCCGACGATGGTGCCGCCGAGAACGCGTCCGCGCGAGTCGACAACGATTTGGGCGAAGCCGTCATCGTCGCCTTCGGTGATGGCGCGGTCGGTTGCGCCGTGTTCGCCGGTGAAGACGCGGTGTTTGCCTTCCACAGCATCCGCTGCGGTGAGGCCAGCGGCGGCGATCTCGGGCGAGGTGAACGTCACTCGCGGCACGACCTGCTCGTTGAACTTGCGGCGCAATCCGAGGATGGCGTTGGTGCCGACAACGCTTCCGCTCACGCCAGCAACGTGGCTGAACTTTGGCAGCCCGGCGACGTCCCCCGCCGACCAAATGTGCTTATTGGTGGTGCGCAGTGAGGCATCCACGTCAATGTAGCCCTGATCGGAGACGGCAACGCCGGCCGTTTCGGGAGAGAGGGTGTCGAGGTTGGGGGTGCGACCGATAGCGGCGAGCAGGCGATCGAAGGGCACGCGGGTGCCATCATCAAGAACGAGTTCGCCACTGAGGCCATCGCTGGACACGACCTCAACGGCACTGCGGTTGTGCAGCAGGGTGAGGCCGTCGCGGTCGAACGCGGCCTGAAGTAGTTTGCTCGCGCGCTCCTCTTCATCGGGAAGAATGCGGCTGCTGCGGTTCACGATCGTTACGTCAGATCCAAGGCGGCCCATCGCTTGACCAAGCTCACTGCTGATCGCGCCGCCACCGAGAACAACGAGCCGCCTGGGCAGTTCGTCGAGCTCCCAAATGCTGTCGCTCGTGAGCATCTGGATGCTCTCGGTGCCGGGGAAGGTCGGGATGCGCGGCACCGTGCCCGTCGCGATAACGGCCTGCACGAAGGTGTGCGGTGTGCCGTCGATCTCCAGCGAGTGGCGACCGGTGAAGCGAGCATCCCCGTGGGCAACTTCGATGCCGAACTCAGCAAAAGCTTCGGCCGAATCGTGGGGTTCGATCGTGGCGATAGCGTCCTGAACGTGGCCCATGGCGCGAGCGAAATCGACGGTCACGTTCTCGGCGGTGACGCCGAAGTGTTCCGAGGTGCGCGAGACGTGGGCGGCATGAGCGGCGGCAATAAGTGACTTGGAGGGCACGCAGCCGGTCCACAAGCAGTCCCCACCGAGGCGGTGTCGTTCGACAAGCAGCACGCGCGCTCCAAAACGGGCGGCGGTCTTGCTGGCGACAATTCCGGCGCTGCCGGAGCCGATGACGATGAGATCCCACTGAGCGGGCATGCGTGTTCCTTTCGAGAGGGCGTTTGCGCCCAGTCATGTTTAGCAGGGCCAGGTTCAGCGAACCGTACGCTAGGTCACAGTTCGCAGGCAGGGCTCGCCCGTAACATCGGGTCATGGCTACCGAAACTATCGAGAATTCTGTTCCCGCCGACGCTCCCCGTTACGACGGGCTCAAGGCCGTCTTCATCAACTGCACGCTCAAGAAGAGCCCGGAGATGAGCCACACTCAGGGCCTCATGGATTCGAGCATCCGGCTGATGCGCAGTGCCGGAGTGCAGGTCGACAACGTGCGCTTCGTTGACCACGACATCGCCATCGGCGTCTACCCGGACATGCGCGAGCACGGCTGGGAGAAGGACGCTTGGATGGACGAAGTCTGGCCCCTCATTGAAGCGGCAGACATCCTCGTCATCGGCGGACCGATCTGGCTCGGCGACAACTCCTCCGTCACCCGGATGCTCATCGAGCGTCTCTACGCGATGAGCGGCGAGTTCAACGACAAGGGCCAGTACGTCTTCTATGGCAAGGTCGGCGGCGCGCTCTTCACCGGCAATGAGGATGGCGTGAAGCACTCCGCCATGTCCGTTCTCTACAGCCTTCAGCACATTGGTTACGTCATCCCTCCTGCAGCGGATGCTGGCTGGCTTGGCGAAATCGGTCCAGGCCCCAGCTACCTCGACGAGGGCTCCGGCGGTCTCGAGAACGACTTCACTAACCGCAACACGACCTTCATGTCGTGGAACCTCATGCACCTGGCATCCATTCTCAAGAACGCCGGCGGTATCCCCGCCTACGGAAACACGCGCAAGGCGTGGAACGACGGCGAGCACTTCGGCTTCGAAGCCAACCCCGAATACCGCTAGGAAGTCGACATGGCCTGGAAGAAGTACCGCTTCGGCACGCAGTTTTACGATGCGATGTCGGGCGAATGGGCGGTCTATCGTTCAGGTCGTGTTGCCGGTATCGAACTCATGGGTTTGCGCCCGGGAGACACCGTTGTGGACCTCGGCTGCGGCACGGGCCTCAGTTTCGAGCTGCTCGTCACCGCGGTTGGTCCGACGGGCCAAGTGATCGGTATCGACGCGAGCGCCCAAATGCTTCAGGTCGCCGCCAAGCGTGCGGCACGCAAAGGCTGGTCGAACGTGCGCGTGCTGCAGGCGGATGCCACGAAAATGTCGGCCGCGGACCTCGCCGTTGATGGTGCGGTGCCGACGATCGATGCGGTGTTCTCCGCCTACGCCCTTAGCGTGATGGGCAGCCACCCCGAGGTGCTGGCAGAAGCAGAGCGGCTACTCGCTCCCGGCGGCCGCGTCGGGATCGTCGATATGCAGCGACCAGTAGGGGCAGCACGAATCTTCACCCCGCTCGCGCGCCTCGCGTGCCGCATGGGCGGTGCCGATATTGAGGCGCACCCGTGGAAGTGGCTTACTCAACGTGCGGACAATGTGAGGCAGGCAAGTCGTCGCGGTGGGCACATTCAGGCGGTCACGGGAACTCTCAAGTGACCATGTCATGATGGATTCGTGCGGCAATCAGGTCGCCTCAGCCCCGCTGGCGAGCGATCGCCCGTGGTCGCCGCAGCGAAGGGATCCTGAACCACTGATGCCGATTGACAACGGTTCGTTTAGTTGCCTGAGCGAGGTCGACCTTTTTGCGGATCTCTCGCCTGCCGAGATCGCGCAAATGGATCAGATGGCGCCCTCTCGTTCGTACTCGCTCGGCGAGTTGGTCTTTAGCCAAAGCCAGCCCGTCACCGCGCTCTTCATCCTGAAAAAGGGCCGCATCCGCATTTTCCGCGTCACCGAAGATGGCAAAGCGCTCACGATGGCCATTCTCGAACCCGGCGCGGTGTTCGGCGAAATGATGATGGTCGGCCAGCGCATGTACGACAACTACGCCGAAGCCATCGACAACGTCGAAATCTGTCTCCTCAACACCGCGGATGTCGAACGGTACCTACTCGCCGACCCGCGCATCGCCATCCGCATTTCGCGCCACCTCGGCCAACAAGTAGTTCGCCTTGAGGAACGCCTCACCGATCTCGCCCTGCGACCGCTGCAATCGCGCGTCTGCAGCACCCTTCTTCGATTGGCGGAGGCATCGCGCACACCGCGCTTTGCTAATCCCACGATCCGCCTCAGCCACGACCAACTCGCGGGCCTTCTCGGAGCGACGCGAGAATCCACCAGCAAAGCAATGTCAGATCTAGCCAGCCGGGGCATCATTCGTCAGGGGCGCGCTCGCGTCATCATTCAAGACATGGATGCTCTCGGCCAGCTTGCGCGCCAGTCGGCGTAGTCCCACCCGCGGGTACTAGTGACTCGGGTTGATCGGGTAGGTCTCCGGCGCGGTTCGCCGGAGTAAGAAATACTCTCTTCCGCAGTGCACGTAGCGCGGCTACTCTTCACCTATGGGGAGTAAACGCTGCGAGAACTTGGGGATCGCTCGTCGGCAGCATGTGCGTTCGGCGGTGGCCGCGGCATCCGCGATGGTCACTGTGTTGGCGCTTGCGGGCTGTGTTCCGTCGAGCACTGTGAGCTCATCGCCGAGTCCTTCTAGCACCCTGACTGTTTCGGCGTCACCGACGTCTACTCCGGTGCCCACGCCAGATCCCCTCATCATTCCGGGGTGTGACACGATGCTGCCTTTGGCCACCGCGAAGAGTTTGTTCTCCACGGAAACTCAGGCGCTCGGAGACGCTAACGCAGTGCCGCTGTCGGGTTACGAGTTGCCCGAAATTGCGGCGGCAGCAACCAACGCGTCAATTGCTAAGAATTGCGTGTGGGGGATTCCTAATTCTGACGGAGGCTTTAGCCTTGCCGTAACCGACATTTCGGCAACGGATGCCGCGAATCTCAAGGCTGCGCTTCTCGCCGCGGGTTTCTTGGGCGTTACTACCGGCGGTCTCACCACACTCGAACTAGAAGCTGAAACTGAGCTTGGTTCTAAAGCCGATACTCACTATCTCACTGGTGATTTGTGGATTCATTCCTCCGGAACAAGCCTTCAGCTCAGTGTCAATGTCGCCAATGACGCGCTCGATTCTGTGCGTCTCGCAAACCCTACGCGCACGTACTAATCCCGTTTCTGGCGCCCAGACGAGACCTCGACTCACGGCATAATGGGGTTATTGGTGTGCCCCAAGCGCAGACAAGGAAGTTGGATCTACGTGATCACCCCTCTTACTCCCCTGAAGCGGCGGGGTTTCGGTATCGCAGCACTGGTGGTGGCAACGCTCACCGTTTCCGCCTGCGCGGCACCAGCACCAGAATCCACGCCTGATGCAGGTGACCTCCTGATTCTCAGGAAGCCTGCGATCGCAATGCCGCTGCCGGAACCATCACCTATATCTCTGGCTACGGCTTCTCGGCCAGCGCCGGCCAGCTCGACGTCTTCCTCGCCGATGAACTCGGCTACTTTGACGATCTGTGCCTCGACGTCGAGATCAACGCTTCGGGAGCAAATGGGCAACAGCTCGTCTCCTCGGGCCAAGCGGAGTTCACCGCTCTCGGTTCCGCCTCCGATGTGATGCTGGCCGCAGCAAACAGCAAGAACTTGACCGCCGTGGCCACCTACGGCAACACCCCGCCGTTCTCGATCTTCGCCAACGAGAAGATTAAGAGCCTCAAGGATCTCGAAGGCGGTTCGCTCGGTTACTTCATCAACCTGACCCCGATCGCCTCCGCCATGTTGGATGCCGCTGACGTCGATGTCAGCAAGGTCGAACTAATCAAGATGACCAACTACGACCCCACTGTGGTCACGCGCGGACAGGTCGACGCCATCGTTGGTTATGCCTCGAACCAGCCCGAGAGCCTTCGCGCCCAGGGGTTACCGTTCACCGAGTTCTTTCCCTCTGACGTTGGTGTTGAGGGCACCTATAACGTCATGGAGGTCAACTCTGAGTTTCTCGCCGATAACCGTGAAGTGGCGGCGGATTTCATGCGTGCGTCGTTGCACGCCTTGCAGTTCTGTCTCGATAGCGCTGATGAGTGCCTCGACGTCCTCGCGCAGCTCGCCGACGATAACGGTCAAGGTTCCGTCTTTTCGAGGGATCAGCTTGAGCGCACGTGGAACGTTGAATCGCAGTGGGTGAAAGACAGCAACAGTGGGCTCCCGGGAACCCAAACGGTGGCCGATTGGAAGGCAGAATACGAACTCGTCAAGCAGTTCGGCAACGTTGACAACTTGCCGGCCATCACCGACATGATGGATGAAACACTCGTCGCTGATCTCTACGCCGATGGTGAACTGATCTGGCCGGGCCCCTAACCCAACGCCCCTAACCCAACGCCCTAACCCAACGCCCCTACTCGATTCGGATGCCGCCCCTCTCCACCCGGCGCAGCATCCGGTACCACCACAAGGAGAAACTGTGGATACCGCACAGCTACACGCTGGGGTTCATCTTGAGAACATCTCCAAGAGCTTTGGGCCGGAGGGGGCGCGCACGCTGGTGCTCGACAAATTGAGTTTGTCGATCAAGATGGGCGAGTTTGTCTCGGTGATCGGCCCGAGTGGTTGCGGAAAGTCGACGCTGCTGAAGGCTGTTGCGGGTCTGCTTCCGATAGATGGGGGCACCGTGATGATTGACGGGATGACCGTGGAAGCTGCCACGAAACAGAAGAAGATCGGTCTTGTTCCTCAGTCTCCGGCGCTGCTGCCGTGGCGCACGGTGCTCGACAATGTGCGCTTACCGATGAGGGTGAATCCGAAGGCGAATGCGAATCGCAACCTGCGCGACCCTCAAGAAGTTTTGGAGTCGTTCGGGTTGGGTGCGGCGCTCGACAAATATCCGGGGCAGCTGTCAGGAGGCATGCAGCAGCGGGTGGCGATCGCTCGGGCGTTTGTTTTTGATCCCAGCGTGCTGCTCATGGATGAGCCCTTCTCAGCGCTCGATGAGCTGACTCGTGATGCGCAGCGAATGGGTCTGCTCGACTTTTGGCAGTCCAACCGTAAGGCGGTCATGTTTGTGACCCACTCGGTTCCCGAGGCGATCATGCTTTCTGACCGCATCGTTGTTATGGGGGCGCATCCGGGACATTTCGCCGAGATCATTAATGTTCCGCTGCCCCGACCGCGGACTACTGAGCTGTACGCCACTGATGAATTCCGCGACCTTGAGGGTCACGTGCGGGAAACGTTGCGCGAAGTGATGGGACATAAGAGTGCCTAAGTCACGCAATCTCCGCTGGTCGAGCTGGGCTCCCGCGGTCGTCACGTTTGGCATTGCTGCGGTGCTCTGGCAGGTCACGGCGATGGCGAACCCTTACGTGATCCCCACGCTCGATCAGGTGGGGCTAAGTCTCATCACGGATGCCGACGTGTACTGGGCGAACATGCTCGTTACGGGGCTCGAGGTCGTCGTGGGGGCTACCGCGGGCATTGTGGCGGGGTTTGTTTTGGCGATCATCATGGCCGAGTTTCAGATCATGGAGCGCGCCATCATGCCGCTGGTCGTCGTCGTCATGGTCACTCCGATTGTCGCAATCGCCCCGGCGCTGGTGGTGGCATTCGGCTTCGGCATGATGCCCAAATTCATTGTTACGGCCCTTGTCGTTTTCTTCCCGATGCTCGTCAACTCGCTTGCCGGGCTTCGTGATGTGGATGATCGTGCTCTCGATGTACTGAAGACACTGCATGCCAGCCGCTGGGAGATCTTTCGCGACCTTCGCTTCATGGGGTCGATGCCGTACGTTTTCGCGGGCCTTCGCATTGCTCTTCCGCTCGCGATCGTTGGTGCGGCTGTCGCCGAGTTTGTCGCGGCCGGCCAGCAGGCTGGTCTCGGATCTCTCGTGACTATTGCTGCAGCGCAGGCCAATCTGCCGGTGACGTGGGCCAGCATCACGCTGCTGTGTTTCATGGGGGTCGTGCTTATCTCGCTTCTCGCCGTCGTTCGAAACCGCGTGCTGTGGTGGAGCAACAGCGCCACGGCGCACAGACAGAGACCTAGCCGGTAGTGATGCGAGCGGGGTTGTGGTTTTCTTCACCGGCAAAGACGTAGGAGCCGGAGCGAATGCGTTCGCTGACTTCGCGGGCCCATTGTTGTTCTGCGCGCAGGCGCGCGGTCGCGAGTTCGAAAATTTCGCGGACGTAGCTGGGCGTTGAGGTCGAGTTTGCGACATCGGCGATGCGGTAGGTATTGCTGGCAACGCGAGTGTCGATTTCGGTGATGCGGTGTTCGAGCCCGGCAAGCACTTCTTCTCGAGTCAGTGCGTACATAAATGACGTGAGCACCATCACTGGTTTGGTGTCAAAAACGTGAACGGTCCAGAGGGAGTCGCGCAGCATCCGGAGCAGTTCGCCTTTGCCGGCTTCAGTAATGCGATAGGTCGTGCGCTCGGGGCGGTTTCCGGCGGTTTCCGTACCGTTCTCGGCCAGGTAGCCATCGTTTTTGAGTGAACGGAGGGCGTTATAGATCGAGCCGGGCTGAATATTGGCCCATTCGTCGATGTGCCAGGTCATCAGTTCACGGCGGAGGAAGTAGCCGTGAACTGGCTGGAACTGGTTGACAGCGCCTAGCACGACCAAACGAGTTGTAGTCGACATGCCCCAATCGTAGGGCAAGGCTCTTTTGAGCACGGATTTAGCTAGTCTTAGGCCATGCTTCTCAGTGATCGCGACATCCGGGCCGAACTTGCCACTGGCCGTATTGGCCTCGACCCGCTCGATCTCGACATGGTGCAACCGTCGAGTGTTGATGTGCGGCTCGACCGCTTCTTTCGCCTCTTCGACAACCACAAGTACCCGTTCATTGACCCGGCAGTTGACCAGCCAGATCTCACTCACCTGATGGAAGTGGATGCCGACCAGCCGTTCATTCTTCACCCCGGTGAATTTGTGCTCGGTTCCACTTTCGAGCTCGTGACTTTGCCCGATGACGTCGCCGCCCGCCTTGAGGGCAAAAGCTCGCTCGGGCGACTTGGCCTGCTCACTCACTCCACCGCAGGTTTCGTTGATCCCGGATTCTCGGGTCACGTCACTCTCGAACTCAGCAACGTGGCAACGCTGCCGATCAAGCTGTGGCCCGGTATGAAAATTGGGCAGCTCTGCTTCATCAAGACCACCTCACCGGTGGAATCGCCCTATGGCTCTGGGCAGTACGGTTCGCGCTATCAAGGCCAGCGTGGCCCCACGGCAAGTCGCAGTTTTCAAAACTTTCACCGCACCGACGTGCGCGCGAATGATGCGGGTTCGCTCGGGGGTTAGTGTTTGTGCGGCTAGGCCTGAGCGTCGGGCTGCTTTAGCTGCTCCAACTGCCAGCCGAGCCACGGGCTAAACGCGAACGGTGTTGCGGCCACGGCGGTGTGCAGCGATTGAGGGTCAACCCACTCGAATTCGGCGACCTCGGCGGGGTTCGGGGCTGCGGCATCCGTCGTCACTGCACGGTAGACGGGGCAGATCTCGTTCTCGACGATGCCGGAGGAGTCGACGGCGCGGTAGCGAAAGTCGGGCAAGACGAGTTGAACGTCGCGGATGGTGATGCCGAGTTCGTAGCGAGCACGGCGGATGATCGCGTCGGCCATGTCTTCGCCGGGAGCGGGATGTCCGCAGAACGAGTTGGTCCAGACGCCGGGCCAGGTGAGCTTTGAGAGGGCCCGGCGCGTGACGAGCACGGCGCCGTCTGCGTTGTAGACGTGGCAGGAAAATGCGAGGTGCAACGCAGTGTCGGTGGTGTGCACGAGTGCTTTATCCGCGACGCCAATGTGTTCTCCGGTATCAGAGAGAAGTACGACCTGCTCAGGGGTTTCAGTCATGTTCGCGATAGTCTGCCTAGGTGGAACGAATCGAAATGCCGCACCTCTTGTGTCGGCCTACCGCCAGCCTAACTAATGAGTCTGTGGCGACGGAAAGTGTGCGCGCGTGAGTTCCCGCTTGAAGCTTTACGATCGTGTGGCTGAGGATGCCGCCAGCATCGTTATTCGCAGCTATTCCACGTCGTTTTCTGCCGCCTCCCGACTCTTGGGGGTAGAGGTTCGCCAGCACGTTGAGAACATTTATGCCCTCGTGCGCATTGCCGATGAAATCGTCGATGGCGGTGCAGAGGAGGCGGGGCTTGACCTGATTGCCACCACGCGCCAGCTCAATGAACTCGAGCGCGAGACTGAGAATGCCATGGAGCACGGTTTCAGTTCGAATCTCGTCGTGCACGCTTTCGCCTTGACCGCCCGCGAAGTGTCATTCGGTGCTGAGTTGACGGCCCCCTTTTTTGAGTCGATGCGCATGGATCTCAGCCAAAAGGTGCACGATCAGGCCAGCTTTGAGCGTTACGTTTATGGCTCAGCCGAAGTCGTTGGTCTCATGTGTTTGTGCGCGTTTTTGCACGGCCATGATGTCGGCGATGAGCAGCGCGCCAAGCTCGAGCACGGCGCACGCGCTCTGGGCGCCGCCTTCCAGAAGGTCAACTTTTTGCGTGACCTTGCCGATGATTTTGAAACTCTCGGCCGAAGCTACTTCCCGGGCATCGACGTGGCCACTTTCACGGAAGAAGAGAAAGTGCGCCTGCTCGATGATCTCGATGCCGATCTGCGGGATGCCGCGATTGGCTCAGAGCTGCCGGCGAGCAGCAAGAAGGCCGTTGCGCTCGCGCATGCCCTTTTTGCTCAGCTCTCGAAGCGCATCCGGGCGACTCCGGCGAGTGAATTGGTGCGCACTCGGGTGCGCGTTCCTAATGTTGTGAAGCTGAGGTTGGCTGCGGCCGCCGCGATTGGGGTGGGTCCTCGCGAATGAGTGACGTTGTTGTTATTGGTGGCGGTATTGCGGGGCTCGCGAGTGCCTCTTTGCTGGCTAAAGAGGGTCACACGGTCACGCTCCTTGAGGGCTTGCCTGCCGTGGGCGGTCGTGCCGGGTCTTGGGAGCATGATGGTTTTCGTTTCGACACCGGGCCGTCGTGGTATCTCATGCCGGAGGTCTTCGACCACTTCTACAAGCTCATGGGCACGAGTGCTGAAGAGCAGCTCTCTCTCGTAACCCTCGATCCCGGTTACCGGGTGTATTTCGAGGGCGAGACTGACCCGATCGATATTTCGACAGATCTGGGCGAGAATCTTGCCCTGTTCGAAAGCATCGAGCCTGGCTCGGCCGTTCGCATGAGAAAGTACCTCAAGTCTGCCGAAGAAACCTATGAACTCGCGAAGCGGTTCTTTTTGTACACGACCTTTGCCGATCTGCGCACGAGCGCGACGAAAGAGGTTCTCGCTAAGGCTGCCCGCTTCATCCGGTTGCTCATTGAACCGCTCTCGCGCCTGGTTGCGCGCACGGTGAAAGATGACCGCCTGCGCAAGGTTTTGGGTTATCCAGCAGTGTTTCTCGGGTCGTCGCCGTACTTGACGCCGAGCATGTACCACCTCATGAGCCACCTCGATTTGGCTGATGGTGTGCTGTATCCCATGGGCGGATTTACGCGAGTGATTGAGAGCATCGCCGATATTGCTGCGGATGCTGGCGTCACGATTCGTACCAACGCCAAGGTCACCCGCATTGTCACGGTCGATGGGGTTGCCACCGGAGTTGAGTACGTCGATGCCAGCGGTGCGCTTCACTTTGTTGGCGCAGACACGGTGGTTTCGGCCGCCGATTTGCATCACACCGAGACCCAGCTGCTGGAGGCTGCCGAGCAGACGTACCCGGCGTCGTATTGGCAACAAAAGACACCGGGGCCGAGTGCTCTGCTGTTGTATTTGGGCGTCAAGGGCGAGCTTCCTGAACTTGAGCACCACACGCTGTTGTTCATGAAGGATTGGCAAGAGGGCTTCGAGGCCATCTTTGGTGATTCGCCACGTGTGCCCGAGCCGGCATCGCTCTACATTTGCAAGCCGAGTGGTGTTGACCCGAATGTCGCTCCGGAGGGATTCGAAAACGTCTTCGTGTTGGTTCCGATTCCTGCCGACCCCTCAATCGGTCGCGGCGATGTTGACGGCGACGGCGATACCCGCATTGAAACTCTCGCCGATAAGGTGATTGCGCAGATCGGCGAGTGGACAGGCATCCCCGATTTTGCGGAGCGAGTGACGGTGCGCCGCACTGTCGGCCCCGGCAACTTTGCCGATGATCTGAACGCCTGGCGCGGTACCGCCCTTGGCCCGGCACACACTCTCAAACAGAGTGCCTTTTTCCGCGCTGGCAACGTGAGCAAAAAAGTCGAGGGGCTCTATTACGTGGGTGGGTCGACCATCCCGGGCATTGGTTTGCCGATGTGCCTCATCAGCGCGGAAGTGTTGGTCAAACGACTGCGGGGCGATACCTCTCCCGGCCCATTGCCCGAGCCACTCACCCCGCTGGTGATACCTGAACCGCGGCCGTGGCCATGATCATTCTTTACCTTCTCGCGCTGCTGATTTCGCTGACCGGCATGGTGGTGCTTGATCGTCGTTTCTCTCTGTTTTTCTGGCGGGATGCTCGACGGGCCGCGATCGTGTTGGCGGCTGGCGTAGTTTTCTTCCTCGTGTGGGATCTCTTCGGTGTGGGCTTGGGAATCTTTTTTCGGGGAGAAACCGACTTCATGACCGGATTGCTTATCGCGCCAGAGGTTCCTGTCGAAGAAGTCTTCTTTCTGACGCTGCTCTGTTATCTCACGATGAACGTCTACGGTGCGCTTACTCGCTCCAGCCTGCGGGCGTCAGCGTCAGCGTCAGCGTCGGCGTCGGCGTCGGCGTCGGCGGGCACGGCGGCTCGACATCGCGCTAACTCCGACGGGAGTCACGCATGACGTATTGGTTGTTGAATGCCGTCTTCTTGGCGATCGTTGCACTGCTCGCGGTCGCTGCTGTGGCTACGCACCGTGCACCGCGCTGGCGAGCCATCGCCATCACGACGGGCATTCTGTTGGTTATGACCGCCGTCTTCGACAACGTGATGATCTCGGTGGGCCTTGTTGGCTACAGCCCGGATGCGATCAGCGGTGCCTTCATCGGTGTTGCCCCGCTTGAAGACTTCGCGTACGCGGTCGCGGCTGTCGTTGCGCTGCCCTGCCTGTGGACGCTGCTGGGCAAACGTACTTCTGCCAGCCCCGACATCCGCCCCGCTTCGGAGGATAACCGTGCTTAAGGATCTCTTTCTCTCGTCGCGTCCCCTGAGCTGGGTCAACACGGCCTTTCCCTTCGCGGCGGCGTACTATCTGACCGCTGGAGCGATCGACCTCACGTTCGTGCTCGGCACGATCTTCTTTCTGGTGCCCTACAACCTGGCGATGTACGGCATCAACGACGTGTTCGACTACGAGTCCGACCTGCGCAACCCGCGCAAGGGTGGTGTTGAGGGCGCGCTTCTTGACCCGCGGATGCACCGGCCAACGCTCATCGCGGCCGCCGTCACGACTATTCCGTTCCTGATCTATCTCGTGATCGTCGGCAACCCTCTCTCGTGGCTCGTGCTCGCCATCAGCATGTTTGCCGTCGTCGCTTACTCGGTGAAAGGCCTGCGCTTCAAAGAGCGCCCGTTTCTCGACTCGCTCACCTCAAGCACCCACTTTGTGTCGCCCGCAATCTACGCGCTCGTTCTTGCAGGCGCTGTATTCACGCCGCAGCTCTGGGCGGTGCTTGGTGCTTTCTTCCTCTGGGGCATCGCCTCGCACGCCTTTGGTGCCGTGCAAGATGTACTCGCCGACCGCGCGGCTGACATCTCTTCGATTGGCACCGTTATTGGCGCTCGGGCGACAACGCGGTTTGCGGTGCTCGCCTACCTAGCCGGCGGCGTGCTCTTACTCTTCTCGGCGTGGCCGGGGCCGCTCGCAGCGATACTGGTGCTGCCCTATGTGGCGATGTGCGCGCCATTCTGGAACATTACGGATGTCGCTGCTGAGTCCGCCAATCGCGGCTGGCGAAACTTCCTCGCCCTCAATTTCGTCACCGGGTTCTTCGTGACGATGCTGCTCATCTGGTGGGCGCTGATTCGCTAGGCGTGCGTGCGTGCGTGCGTGCGTCGCGTGTTCGCCGGGCCGGCATTGTCGAGCCTGAACTATCGAACGCCGCTGGTTCAGCTACTGGCTCCGCCAGCGGCCCGAGCGCTAAGGTTGCGCGCCATCGTTTCGAGCACGCTGACGGTGGTCTCGTATTGCTCGGAGGTCACGCCAGCGGTTGCTTTTTCGCGCTCGTTGGCGATCACGGCGGTGAGGCGTTCGACTACGGTGCGACCGCGAGCGGTGAGGTTGTAGAGAGCGCCATCGGTGGTGAGCCAGTCACTCTCAACGAGTTCAGTGAGAGATTCAAGCGAGGTTGTGTGCAAACCCTGCGTCGGCGGCAGTGTGCTGTTGGCGCGGTCAAGAAACGGTGCAATTTCAATGTCGAGAAGTTCGACACCGGCGGCACCTTTCGACAGCACATTGAGCAGTTGCCATTGTCGTCGGGTGATTCCGTGCTCTTCAAGGGTGGTGGCGAAGAGGTCGTCAATGGTTCGGTCGACGAGCTTCACCCAGTAACTGATGGGCTGTTGCGTGTCCATGACCTGACATTACTCCTCTTCGCCAGAACTAGTTCAGTACACGAAGCCGAGTTCTTCGGGGTAGTCGCCGAGTGCGGTGAGTTGGGTGGCGGCTGCCTGCAGGTGCGAGAGGGTGAGCCCTAGCGTGCGCGGCCCGAAGCTGATGCGGGCGACCCCTACTTCTGCGAGCGTTTTCAGCGGAACGTAACCTGCGCCACCAATTACGGAGATCGGCCCATTGATCTGGGCGATCGCTTGCGCGACCATCTGCTCATTGGCGAGCCCGAGAACGAAGATGCAATCGGCACCCGCAGCGAGGTAAGAGTTGGCGCGCGCGATCATGTCATCCCATTCGCCGCCACCGGCCAGTACGTCGACGCGGGCGTTAATGGCGATCGGTACTCCCGTAGCGTTGCCGGCCGCACGCACTGCGGCAACGCGAGCAGTCGCTTGGCTGATGTCGAAGAGGGGAGCTTTGGCTGGGCCCGCGCTGTCTTCGATGTTCAGCCCCGCTGCTCCGGCCGCGATCAAACGTTCGACGTTTGCTTGCACGCCCGCGGCATCCGCGGCGTAGCCCTTTTCGAAGTCGACCGAGACGGGGATCTCGACGGCGTTGCAGATGACGGATGCCGCCTCCAATGCCTGATCCACGGTAAGGCCTTCGCCGTCGGAGACTCCGTGCGCGAAGCTGATGGCATGGCTGGCGGTAGCGAGGGCGCGCACTCCTGGTGCTTCGGCAACGATCCGGGCGGTGATCGCATCCCACACGTTAGAAACAATGAGGGGATTTCCGGGCACGTGGAGGGAGCGGAGCAGTTCGGCACGGGCGGTCGGGAGAGTGGGGTTGATTTCTGTCATGAGCCAAGCATCCACTGCCCTGCTCACACGCACCAGTGGTTTTCGGGCCCCACCGACAAACTCTAAGTTAACGCCCGCTGGCGCGTCAGAGCTTTCATCGCCTTCAGCGGTGATCCCGACCTAGTCGATCACTGACTGCCTTGCCTTAACCGGCAGCATCAGTACAAGCCCCGCGAGCAGCACGATCACAATTCCGATGATGCCGAAGCGGGTGTCGCCCGTGAGCGTCACGAAGAGGGTGAATAGGCCGGGGGCCAAGAAGCTCACGGCGCGACCGGTTGTGGCATAGAGGCCGAAGATTTCTCCCTCGCGACCGACAGGGGTGATGCGGGCAAGGAAGCTGCGGCTTGCTGCCTGCACCGGCCCGACGAAGAGTGTCAGGAAGAGGCCTGCGATCCAGAACCCGGTCTGAGCATCGCCGACGAAGAGCACTGCGAGGCCCGCGAGGACGAGACCGATCAGTGAGCCGATGATCACGTTCTTGGCGCCGAGCTTGTCGTCGAGCCATCCGCCAATAAAGGTTCCAATGCCGGCAACAAGGTTCGCCGCCACGGCGAAATAGATGACCTCGCTGGGGCTGAACCCGAAGACCTGAGCTGCGATGATGGCACCGAACGTGAACACGGCGGCGAGACCGTCACGGAAGACAGCGCTCGCGAGCAAGAACATGAGCACTTGGGGGCTCTTCTTGGCCAGAGTTTTGATGGTGCCGAAGAGCTTGGCGTAGCTGGCAAAGAAGCTAACTCGGTTTTCGCGGGCGCCAGCGGGAATCTCGGGCACGGCGATCAGCACAGGGATCGCAAAAATCGCGAACCATGCGGCTGACGCGAGAATGGCGAAGCGCACATCGAGGGCGCCACCATCAGCACCAAACGGCACGTTCAGGAGACCGTTGCCTGTTTCGCTACCGAAATTCTGAATAAACAGCACGAGCAGGATGATCAGCAGCACGATGCCACCGATGTAGCCCATTCCCCAGCCGAAGCCCGAGACTCTACCCACGGTCTTGGGCGTCGAGACCTGTACGAGCATCGCGTTGTAGTTGACGCTCGCGAATTCGAAGAAGATGTTGCCGGCGGCAAGGAGGGCGGCCCCGAGGTAAATGTACGAGGGCACCGGTACGACGAAGAACATCGCAGCCATAGCGAGCACGACTAGCCCGGTATTGATGGCGAGCCACAGTTTGCGGCGACCAGAGCCATCCGATCGCTGTCCCAATATGGGTGCAAGAACAGCGACAAGCACCCCAGCGATGGTGAGCGCGCCCGAGATCACTGTCGTATTACTCGCCTTCGCGAGAACCAGCGCCGGGTTCTTGGTGTCGTCTCCAGCGGCAGCGAGAATTTCAGGATCGATGAATAATCCACTGGCGAGGTAGGTGCTGAAGACGAAGGTGGTGACGACGGCGTTGAACGCGGCCGAGCCCCAGTCCCACAGCGCCCAGGCACGAACCCGACTCTTGGGGATAGTCGTCTCCGCTATCAGTCCTTGCCCTACCGTGCCGATCGCCCGCGTATTCGCAACGCGAGGAACAGCAGGCTTCATGGGCACATCGTTGTCGGGTGTCTTGTCCGTCATGCGAACAGAGTAGCGGTGCGCGGGAAACAATCGCAGCAAAGGAAATAGTTGAGTCACTCCCACTCAACTTTCAGCTACGTAACTTGACTCTGGGCGATCACAAGCGCAAACTTGATACAACGCGACTCAAGTTCGCACACCCAAACGCTTAAAGGAGTAAGAGCACATGGCTCGAGCAGTAGGTATTGACCTCGGAACCACTAACTCAGTTGTTTCCGTTCTCGAAGGTGGAGAACCCACCGTCATCGCAAACGCCGAGGGAATGCGCACCACGCCCTCCGTCGTCGCATTCACCAAGGATGGCGAAGTCCTCGTTGGTGAAACCGCAAAGCGCCAGGCCGTCACCAACGTTGACCGCACCATCGCATCCGTCAAGCGCCACATTGGTACTGACTGGACCGTCGCCATCGACGACAAGAAGTACACCCCGCAGGAAATCTCCGCTCGCACGCTTGCCAAGCTCAAGCGCGACGCCGAACAGTACCTGGGTGAAGACGTCACTGACGCAGTAATCACCGTTCCCGCCTACTTCAACGACGCTGAGCGTCAAGCAACGAAGGAAGCCGGTGAGATCGCGGGCCTCAACGTTCTGCGCATCATCAACGAGCCCACCGCTGCAGCACTCGCATACGGCCTCGACAAGGGTAAAGAAGACGAACTCATTCTGGTCTTCGACCTCGGTGGCGGAACGTTCGACGTCTCGCTGCTCGAAGTAGGCAAAGACGACGACTTCTCCACCATTCAGGTCAAGTCGACCTCGGGTGACAACCGCCTCGGTGGTGACGACTGGGATGCCCGTGTCGTTGACTACCTGATCCAGCGCTTCAAGGACTCGACCGGTGTCGACGTCTCGGGAGACAAGATCGCTAAGCAGCGCCTCAAGGAAGCTGCCGAGCAGGCTAAGAAAGAACTCTCGTCGCAGATGTCGACGAGCATCCAGCTCCCGTACCTGTCGCTCACCGAGAACGGCCCTGCCAACCTCGACGAGAGCCTCTCGCGCGCCAAGTTCGAAGAACTGACCGCCGATCTGCTTCAGCGCGTAGCGAAGCCCTTCAACGACGTCATCAAGGAGGCAGGCGTGAAGCTTTCCGACGTGTCGCACGTTGTACTCGTGGGTGGATCGACTCGTATGCCCGCCGTTGTTGAGCTCGTCAAGAAGCTCACCGGTGGCAAGGAGCCCAACAAGGGCGTCAACCCTGATGAGGTCGTAGCCGTTGGCGCTGCACTCCAGGCTGGCGTGTTGAAGGGCGAGCGCAAGGACGTTCTGCTCATCGACGTCACCCCGTTGAGCCTCGGTATCGAGACCAAGGGCGGAATGATGACCAAGCTCATCGACCGCAACACGGCCATCCCCACCAAGCGAAGCGAGACCTTCACCACGGCGGATGACAACCAGCCTTCCGTGTCGATTCAGGTCTTCCAGGGTGAGCGTGAGTTCACTCGCGACAACAAGAACCTTGGAACGTTCGAGCTCACCGGTATCGCGCCGGCGCCTCGTGGCATCCCGCAGGTAGAAGTCACCTTCGACATCGACGCCAACGGCATCGTGCACGTGTCCGCCAAGGACAAGGGCACTGGCAAGGAGCAGTCGATGGTTATCACGGGCGGTTCAAGCCTCTCGAAGGACGACATCGAGCGCATGGTCCGCGAGGGCGAAGAGCACGCTGCAGAAGACAAGGCCCGCCGTGAGGCAGCTGAAGTTCGCAACAACGCCGAGCAGCTCGCGTACTCCACCGGAAAGCTCATCACCGACAACGCTGAGAAGCTGCCAGAAGACGTCAAGACCGAGGTCCAGGCCGACGTTGACGCGCTCAACTCGGCACTGGCCAGCGATGACGAAGAAGCGGTCAAGACTGCCTTCGACAAGCTGAGCGAAAGCCAGCAGAAGCTCGGCGAAGCAATCTACAAGCACCAGGAAGAAAACCCTGAGGCCGCTGCAGAAGGCGCCGAAGCTCCCGCCGGCGAGAACTCAGATGAAGACATCGTTGACGCCGAAGTCGTTGACGAAGACGAAGCTGACACGGACAAGAAGTAGATGGCTGACAAAAACAAGAACCGCGACGAAATCACGGCGAACCAGATGCTGGCGACGCCGGTGCTGCCGACTCGGCTGCTGCAGAGAACTCTGCGGCAGCCGAGGGGCAACCCGCTGACGGCACGGAAGCTGTCGACGAAACGGTCGACGCCCTGATCGATGACGAAGCGAGTGACGATGGTGAGGAGTCGGCGTTGAGCCCGGAAGATCAGAAGCTTCTCGATGACGCCAGCCGCGACCTCGTTGCCGAGATGCGCGATCAGATGTTGCGAGCTCAGGCTGAGCTGGTGAACTTCCGCACGCGCGTTGAGCGTGATCGGGTTGCCAACCGTGAAGCTGTCATCGCTGATGTGGTGCGCTCAATGCTGCCGGCCCTCGATGACCTCGATCGTGCTGACAAGCACGGCGATCTCGTCGAAGGAACGCCATTGGCTTTGGTGTCTCAGAAGATTAAGTCGAGTTTCGAGCGATTCGGTATGCGCAAGATTGGTGAGAAGGGTGAGCGTTTTGATCCTGCTTTCCACGAAGCCGTTGTGCACCTGAACGATCCGGAGGCAACCGAGAACACGATTGCTGACGTGATCGAGCCTGGCTACATTCTTGGTGAGCGCGTTGTGCGTGCCGCGAAGGTTGCTGTCTCTGGCCCCACTGAATAAGCCGGGGGTGGCGTGTAGTGGCTAGCCAAGATTGGTTCGATAAGGACTTCTACAAGGTGCTCGGGGTATCGAAAGATATCTCGGCCCCTGAACTAAAAAAGACCTATCGTAAACTCGCGCGCCAGTTTCATCCGGACTCCAATCCGGATAATCCGAAAGCCGAGTCGCGCTTCAAAGAAATTAGTGAAGCGCACTCGGTGCTTTCCGATCCTGAACAGCGTAAAGAATACGATCAGGTTCGAGCTATGGGTTCCGGTGCTCGCTTTCAAGCGGGCGGCCAAGGCGGTCAAGCTGGCGGCTTCGAGGATGTCTTCGGTGGCATGTTCGGTGGCGGAGCTGGCGGCGGTGCTGGTCAGCGCTACGGCGGCGGGCAGCAGGGTGCCAGCTTTGAGGACCTCCTCGGTGGCATGTTCGGTGGCCAGGCTGGTCCTGGCGGCGGTCCCGGTTTTCGTGGGGGCCCCGCGAAGGGCCGCGACTTAGCCGCGAACACCACGCTTGATTTCGTTACCGCGATCAATGGCGAAACGATCAAACTGCAGCCGGCCGGCGGTCGTCCGATGAACGTCAAGATTCCTGCAGGAGTCAGCGACGGGCAAAAGATCCGTCTCAAGGCTAAAGGGGAGCCGAGTCCGAACGGCGGGGAAGCCGGAGATCTGGTTTTGACGGTAACGGTTCGCAAGCATCCGGTATTTGAGCGTGACGGCATTAACTTGCGCGTTCTTGTTCCGGTGACCTTTGCCGAGGCTGTACTCGGCGCCACTATTGAGGTTCCCACCTTAAATGGTGCGCCGGTGAAGCTGAAGGTTGCCGCCGGAACTCCCAGCGGGCGCGTGTTGCGCGTCAAAGGCCGCGGCGTTGCCACGACAAAAGCGACCGGAGATCTGCTCGCCGAAGTTCAAGTGGCAGTGCCGAGCCATATCCCTGACTCCGCCCGTGAGCACCTTGAAGCGTTTACGTCAGCAATGCCCGCGGAAAACCCGCGGGATGACCTGATGGCTAAAGCCAGGAGGTAGCACCAATGGATGAGTCCACGCCCGCTTTTGCTATTGCCGTCGCGGCAGAGCTGGCGGGCATGCATCCGCAGACGCTGCGACAGTACGACCGTCTGGGTCTCGTGTCTCCCACGAGAACCAGCGGTCGGTCGCGGCGCTATTCCATGCGCGATGTGATGCAGTTGCGAGAGATTGCCGCGCTCGGCGCTGAAGGCCTCAACCTTGAAGGCATCAAACGCATTCTCGATCTTGAAAATCGGGTGGCCGAGTTGAGTTCGCGAGTGCATGAGCTAGAGGCTGCGCTGGCGGATGAACTGCTCGCCAAGCCCGGCCGACGGGTATTTGCGGCCGGTGCCGCCGGCGAAGTTATCTCGCTGAGAGCCGGAACTAGAGGCGAACGCACCGACCAGGTCGTGTTGTGGCGCCCCTTCACTAAACGCGACAACCAACTGCCCCGCTGATGTCACTAGTGCGATGATTCCCGCTGAAGCGCCTCCCCTGACCAGCTCCGCCGTTCTGCGGCAGCGCTGGAGCGAAGTCACGTTTCTGCACTGGAAAGTCGATCCCGCTATCGTCGCTCCGCACCTGCCTGCCGGGTGCCGTCCTGACACGATCGACGGCAGCACGTGGGTCGGACTCATCGCGTTTCAGATGTCGCAAAGTTCCTTTTTTGGTGGGCCAAGCATCCCGTGGCTCGGTGATTTTCCCGAGGTCAACGTGCGGCTGTATTCGATCGATGCTGACGGTCGCCGAGGTGTGGTTTTTCTCTCGCTCGAGGCCTCGCACTTGATTCCGGTGCTCACCGCGCGCGCCGCGTTTGGCTTGCCCTACCAGTGGGCATCGATGAAGATCGGGCAGCGTGACGGGCAGATCGCTTATAAAACTCGACGGTACGGTCGACCGGATGCCGCGTCCCACATCATTGTGCGACCGATCGACGATCGGGCCGCCAGTGTTGCGCTCGCGGCTGACCCTCTTGCGCGGTTTTTGACGGCGCGCTGGGGTTTTCACGAGACTCACGGTGGACGCACGATCTACTGTCGCAATCTCCACGAGCCGTGGCCGCTGCAGCCTGCTGAAGTGGTCCACCTACAGGATGGGCTGCTCGCGGCGGCCGGTTTTGAGGGGCTGGCGGATCGTGCGCCGGACTCGGTGATGTACGCGAGCGCGGTGACTACGGTGTTTGCGGCGGCACAGCAGCCACTGCGCGTTCGTTCGTTTCAGGCACGCCCGGTCTGGACTTCAGAGGGTTCGTCCTAATCATTTGGCGAATTATTGTGCAATTGCATAAACAATTTTGGCCAATATGGTCTCATCAGCACAAATGAGCATTGCCTCTTCGTGCAGACAGGGACATGATGAGTAACCACAACGTCATCTATGCAACACACGATGGAAACGATGGGGTTGGAGAATGAACGAACGGGGATAGTTCCCGTTCGCGCGTCATTCTCTCAGCTCATCGCTGAAGGCAACGACGCCGATAACGCAGGAGGCACCATGACGACAGTTCGCGCAGCAATCACTCAGACCACTTGGACAGGCGACAAGGAGTCGATGATTCAGAAGCACGAGCAGTTCGCTCGTGATGCTAAGGATCAAGGCGCCCAGATCATCTGCTTCCAGGAGCTTTTTTACGGCCCTTACTTCGGAATCACTCAAGACAAGAAGTATTACCGCTACGCCGAGCCCGTTGATGGCCCGATCGTTAAGCGTTTTCAGGCGCTCGCTAAAGAGCTCGACATGGTCATGATTCTGCCGATCTACGAAGAAGCAATGACGGGTGTTTACTACAACACCGCCGTCGTTGTCGATTCGGATGGCACGAACCTCGGTTCATACCGCAAGCATCACATTCCTCACCTCGACAAGTTCTGGGAGAAGTTCTACTTCACCCCCGGCAACCTCGGGTTCCCGATGTTCAACACCGCCGTCGGCAAGGTTGGCGTTCACATTTGTTACGACCGCCACTTCCCTGAGGGATGGCGCGAGCTCGGCCTCAACGGTGCAGAAATTGTCTTCAACCCCAACGCTACGAAGCCCGGGCTCTCCAACCGCCTGTGGGAGGTTGAAGGCCCCGCAGCAGCAGTGGCCAATGGCTACTTCGTGCTTCAGCCCAACCGTGTCGGCCTCGAAGACAACGAGTACGGCGACGAAGCCGTTGACTTCTACGGCACCAGCCAGGTCATCGACCCCCGCGGAAACTTCGTCGGCGAGCGTGGCTCGGGCACCGACGAAGAGATCATGATTCGCGACCTCGACATGGACCTCGTGCAGGAGATGCGCGACGACTGGCAGTTCTACCGCGACCGTCGCCCCGACGCCTACCTGTCGATCCCTAAGTAAGCAACAACGTCAGCCCCAGGCTGTCTTGGCGCCTGGGGAACAGTAGGCACACGACATCGCAGAGGAGCGAATCATGGCCACCACTCTCATTTCCGGCGGAACAGTTGTCAGCTCAACGGGGCGCGCCCCCGCTGACGTACTGATCGACGGCGAAGTAATCAAGGCTGTGCTGTCACCCGGCAGCACGCTTTTTGGAACCGACATTGCGGCATCCGTCGACAAGGTCATTGATGCCACGGGAAAGTACGTCATTCCTGGTGGCATCGACGCCCACACGCACATGGAGCTGCCCTTCGGCGGCACCGCGGCAATCGACACCTTCGAGACGGGCACTCGCGCTGCGGCGTGGGGCGGCACGACCTCGATCATCGACTTCGCAGTGCAGACTTTTGGCGAGCGCATCCAAGATTCACTCGCTGCATGGCACGGCAAAGCCTCGGGCAACTGCGCGATCGACTACGGCTTTCACCAGATTGTTGGCGACGTCACTCCGGAGTCGCTGAAGGCGATGGAGAAGCTGCCAGACGAGGGCATCACAAGCTTCAAGATGTTCATGGCGTATCCGGGCGTTTTCTACTCGGATGACGCACAGATCCTCAAGGCAATGCAGGTCTCTCGCGACACCGGCTTGATGACGATGATGCACGCCGAGAACGGCCCGGTCATCGACGTCCTTGCCGAGCAGCTCGTGGAGCAGGGCAAGACCGACCCGTACTATCACGGTGTTGCTCGTGCCTGGGAGATGGAAGAGGAAGCCACTCACCGAGCAATCATGCTCGCGAAGCTCACCGGCGCCCCGCTCTACATCGTTCACGTCAGTGCGAAGCAAGCGGTCGAACAGATCGCCACCGCTCGTGACCGTGGTCAGAATGTCTTCGCTGAGACGTGCCCGCAGTACCTCTACTTGAGCCTCGAAGAACAGCTCGGCGCGCAGAGTGAGCAGTACGGTCACTTCGAAGGCGCCAAGTGGGTGTGCTCGACTCCGCTTCGTTCGCGCGAAGAGGGTCATCAGGATGCCATGTGGCAGTCGCTGCGCACCAACGATGTGCAGATGGTCTCCACCGACCACTGCCCGTTCTGCATGAAGGACCAAAAAGAGTTGGGCCTTGCGGACTTCCGCAAGATCCCCAACGGCATGGGAACCGTCGAACACCGCATGGACCTCATGTATCAAGGTGTTGTCACCGGCGAGCTCACGCTCGAGCGATGGGTTGAACTGACGAGCACCACCCCCGCTCGTATGTTCGGTATCTACGGACGCAAGGGTGTCATCCAGCCCGGAGCCGACGCCGACATCGTCATCTACGACCCGCAGGGCCACACGTCGATCGGTATGCCGATTGACGATAACGGCAACCCCACCGGCAAGAAGCACCACATGAACATGGACCACGCTGCCTGGGAAGGCTTCGAGATCGACGGTCATGTTGACACCGTCATCTCGCGCGGCAAGGTCATTGTCGATGGCGATCAATATCTCGGAACGAAGGGCGATGGCCGCTTCATGAAGCGCGGCCTCACTCAGTACCTGACCTAACCGGTTCCGCTGCGGCATCCGCTGGCTAACCTCCAGCGGACGCCGCACTTTCCCGACCTTCCACCACGAATGAGGAGCCCCATGGACTTCGGAGCAGTACTTCAGACCAACCCGCCGTCAGCACGAACCGTTCAACTCGCGAAGCTCGCGGAGGCGCACGGCTTCACCTACGTCTGGACCTTCGATTCGCACATCCTGTGGCAAGAGCCCTATGTGATCTACAGCCAGATCTTGGCCGAGACCCGCAAGGTAATCGTCGGACCGATGGTGACCAACCCGGCCACCCGTGATTGGACGGTCACGGCCTCCACGTACGCCACCCTCAACGAGATGTACGGCAACCGCACCGTTTGTGGCATTGGCCGCGGCGACTCGGCGGTGCGCGTGACTAACGGCAAGCCCACGACGTTGAAGGATCTGCGGGAGTCGATTCACGTCATCCGCGAACTCGCGAACTCGCGTTCGGTCGAATATGGCGGAGCACAGTTGCAGTTGCCGTGGAGCAAAGGCTCAGAGCTTGAGATGTGGGTTGCGGCCTACGGCCCGCTGGCCCTCAAGCTCACCGGTGAAGTCGGAGATGGCTTCATCCTGCAGCTCGCTGACCTCGACATTGCTGCCTGGATGATCAAGAAGGTGCGCGACGCTGCTGAGGCTGTCGGGCGAGACCCGATGTCGATCAAGTTCTGTGTCGCAGCGCCGATGTACATCGGTGACGACATCGAGCACATGCGCGACCAGTGCCGCTGGTTCGGCGGAATGGTGGGAAACCACGTCGCCGACATCGTCAAGAAGTACGGCTCTGATGGAGACGTACCGAAGGCCCTCACCGACTACATCGAGAAGCGCGAAGGCTACGACTACAACCAGCACGGCCAAGCGGGCAACACGCACGCGGCCTTTGTGCCCGACGAGATCGTCGACCGGTTCTGCATCATGGGAACCGCTGAGCAGCACATCGAGAAGCTCGAAAAACTGCGCGAGCTTGGTGTCGATCAGTTCGCCGGCTACCTGCAGCACGACAACAAAGAAGAGACCATGCGGGTCTACGGCGAGACGGTAATCCCGGCTCTCACCGAAACCGTGACGGCGAAGGCCTAAGCACATGACGGCAACCCGAAACGATAAGCGTGGGGAGGTTGCCGTCCGCCTCGAGAAACCGTCGGGCGCGGTCGCCAACCCGGCTCGCTCTCGGCTACTGGCCGGTTTCCTCTGGGGAATCGCCGGGGTCGTTTCGATCGCGCTGCTCTGGGAGGGCTACAAGTTCTTCGGTCCAGACAACGGCGTGCTCATCGGCGAACTTCGAGTACTTCCGCGAACCACCGACCTGGCCATGCCTCACCTGTGGGACATGATGGTGCGACTTGCCGAGCCCGTAACGCGAGCCGACGGTGCGCTTCCACTCTGGGCTGTCGTAGCCCTTGCGGCACTCCTCACTCTCGGCATCGCCGCGGCAGGGTGGGCCGTTGGAGTCGTCGTTGGAGTCGGCTTTGCTCTGCTCATGCAGCGCTGGCGACTGGCCGAATTCGGCCTGCTGCCGTGGATCGTGATCAGCCAAACCGTTCCCCTCATTGCCTTTGCGCCTGTCGTGAAGAGTTGGGGATCACGCGTCGAGATCGGCAGCTTTGAATGGCAAGACTGGATGTCGGTCGCGCTCATCGCGAGCTACCTCGCGTTCTTCCCGATCACCGTTGGTGCGCTCAAAGGGTTGCAGTCTCCTGACCGCATCCACGTGGAACTCTTCGAGACCTATGCCTCCGGCTATTGGTCGACGCTCAAAAAACTGCGCTTTCCCGCTGCGGTGCCGTACCTCTTGCCGGCCCTGCGACTCGGAGCCGCGAATGCGGTCATCGGCGCGGTTGTTGCTGAAGTATCGACCGGGCTTCAAGGTGGCATCGGTCGCCTGCTCATCCAATTTGCCGGCCAAGCATCCGGTGACCCTGAGAAAGCGTGGGGACCCATCTTCGGCGCCATCATTCTCGGACTGGTCGCGGCCGGTTCGGTGGCATTGCTCGGCATCATTCTCAAGGACTACCGACGAACAGAGGAGGCCGCATGAGCGACCAGATCCTAAACAGCGCAGCACTAACTGAGGCGCAACGGACAGCAGGCGATATGGATGCTGCGGCAGTGTCGGTGCGCGGAGTCAACAAGCAGTTTCAGACCGCGACCGGTGTGGTCCACGCCCTCGAAGCAATCGATCTCACGGTCTCGGCTGGGGAATTCGTCTCCCTGATCGGCCCATCGGGCTGTGGCAAGTCAACACTCATGAGACTCATCGCTGACCTCGATGACCCGACTTCTGGCGAGCTAACCGTGTTCGGCAAGACCACAACCCAGGCGCGACTCGACCAGGATTACGGCATCGCGTTCCAACAGGCCGGTTTGCTGCCGTGGCGAACGGTGGCGGCGAACGTTGCGCTTCCGCTCGAATTGCACGGTGTGGCATCCGCAGCTCGTCGCGCTCGCGTCGCCGACCTGCTCGACATGGTTGGTCTCACAGAATTCGCCGACCGGTTTCCCGACCAGCTCTCGGGCGGAATGCAGCAGCGGGTAGCCATTGCGCGATCGTTGGCCGAACAGCCGCGACTGTTGCTGATGGATGAGCCGTTCGGTGCGCTCGACGAAATGACTCGCGAGAAGATGCAAACCGATCTCGTGCGCATTGCCGCCGACACCGGAGCTGCTGTTGTGTTCGTGACGCACTCGATTCCCGAAGCCGTGTTCCTCTCCGACCGCGTCGTCGTCATGTCGCCTCGCCCTGGCCGAATTAGCCAGATCGTGCCCATGCGACTGAATGCAGTTGCTGGTCGCGAGGACCGCTCCGATAACTTGCGTGAAGAGTCATCCTTCTTCGAAATGGTCACAGAAGTACGCGAAGCGCTGCACGGCGGAGCAGCGGATGGCACCGCAGACGAACCGCGCGGGGCGCGGGGAGTGGACACCCGATGACAGCCACATCAGCAAACGCCATCGTCAACGGCCGGTCAGGAACGGGGGCACGTCGGAGCAAAGGGTGGAGTCCCAGAACAGAATCGACGCTGCGCATTGTGGCACCGATCTCGTTCGGGCTGCTCGTTCTCGGCATCTGGCAACTGCTCGTCACCGTTGGCGGGGTCGATGATTACCTGCTGCCAAGCCCCACCTCCATCGTGGCCGAACTTGTCGAGTTCTGGCCTGCGGTCGTCTCGGCGACAGTGCTCACCGGAACCAACAGCCTGCTCGGGCTGCTCGTCGGTTCGCTGGTCGGCATCGTGCTCGCAGCGATTGCAGCCCGGTGGCGAATCGCCGATCAGATGAGTGCCCCCATCGTTGCAGCCCTCGCCGTTGTGCCCATCGTTGCTCTCGCTCCCGTGCTCAACTCGATGTTCGGGGCCGACAGCCAGTTCGGTCGTCAAGCCATTGCCGCGATCGCCTCGTTCGTGCCGATCTTCATCAACACGCTGCGCGGCTTTCGCCAAACTAAGCCGGTGCACCGTGACCTCATGAAGGCCTATGCGGCGAACTCGGGGCAGATGTTGCGCTCGCTCACACTGCCAACCGCGCGCCCGTTCATCCTGACCGGCATTCGCATCGCCTCATCGCTTGCCGTAATTTCGGCCCTTGTTGCCGAATACTTCGGCGGACCGCGCGGAGGTCTCGGTAGCTTGATCGCGACCTCGGCCGCTTCGAGTGCCTACTCCCGAGCCTGGGCCTATGTGGGGGCATCCATTGCTCTCGGCCTGCTCTTCTATCTTGCGACGCTCGCACTAGAACGACTCGTGCTGCGGCGTGTTCCGACGGGAGGTTCTCGATAACAACAAGCTCCACCAGCTCTACCAGCAGTATCCACTTGCACCGTGAATCTGGAAGGTCTGACATGAAGTTCACCAAACGCCGCACCCTTGCGGCCGGAGCGTTTGCCGTAACGGCAGCGGTTCTCCTCGCAGCATGCTCCACGGGCGATGGGGGTGACAGCGGTTCCTCGGAATCCGCTGACGGCCTCACCGAAGTGAAGCTCCAGCTCCAATGCTCCCACAGGGACAGTTCGCCGGTTACTTTGCCGCAGCCGATCAGGGCTTCTTTGAAGAAGAGGGCCTTGACGTAGAGATCATCCCGTCGGGCGGCGACATCGTTCCGCAAGACGCTCTCGCCAACGGCGACGTCGACTATGCCGTTGCCTGGGTTCCGAAGGTTCTCGGCTCGATTGAGCAGGGCGCTAACCTCACCAACATCGCGCAGATTTTCCAAACGTCGGGCACGCTTCAGGTCTCGTGGGCCGACTCGGGGATTGACTCGGTCGCCGACTTCGAGGGCAAGAAGATCGGTTCCTGGGGCTTCGGAAACGAGTGGGAAATCTTCGCGGCCATGGCTGCTGAAGGACTCGACTCGTCGACTGTGCAGATCATCACGCAGGACTTCAACATGAACGCCTTCTTGCAGGGCGACATCGATGCAGCTCAGGCGATGACCTACAACGAGTACGCTCAGCTACTTGAGTCGACCGATCCAGACACTGGTGAGCTGTACCAGCCTGAAGACTTTAACGTCATCAGCTACGAAGACACGGTTGGCGCGATGCTCCAGGACGCAATCTGGGCCGACACTGAGCGTCTTGACAGCGACGAGGATTACCAGGACACCACGGTTGCCTTCCTCAAGGCTGTCGTCAAGGGCTGGATCTACTCGGCTGAGAACCCCGAGTCTGCTGCCGAGGGTACTGTTGCTGCCGGTTCCGGTTGGGGCCCCAGCCACGAACTGTGGATGGTCAACGAAACCAACAAGCTGATCTGGCCGGCCGACAACGGCATCGGTGTTATCGACGAAGCCGCCTGGGACCGCACGGTTGAGGGTGCCATCAGCGCTGTCAACGAAACAGGCGCGAGCCCCATCACCGAGGCACCGCCGGCAGCCGCCTGGTCGAACGACTGGATCATGAAGGCACTCGAAGAACTCGAGGCAGACGGTGTCGACACCACCGGTGCCGACTTTAGCCCGATCGACGTCACCCTCCTTGAGGGCGGCAACTAGTCGCACTGAATAATCGTTAGTCGGATGCCGCCCTTACGCTCGTGAGGGCGGCATTCGTTTTCTTGCGCCACGAGTTTCACTCGCAGCACGCGTTTCACGTCGGCACCGCGTCACGTGCAGCACCACTTTCGCTCGCAGTACCCGTTTCACATCAGCACCGCGTATTCACTCTGAAGGGCCAGCGTCATGACCGAGCACGATTCCCGAGACCTCGACGCCTACGCGCTCGAACTAGATCAGGCCCACATCTTTCATTCGTGGTCGGCGCAGACTCCCGCGCATGCTGCCGCCGTGAGCATCAAGAGTGGGCTCGGCACCCGCGTCTGGGATCACGCCGGAAATGAATATCTCGACTTCTCTAGCCAGCACGTCAACGTGAATCTGGGGCACCAGCATCCGGCCCTGCTCGAAGCTATCCGGGTGCAGTCTCAGCTGCTCGCGACGATCTCACCGCCGACGGCCAACGTGACCCGTGGTGAGGCAGCCAAACGTCTGGCAGCGATTGCACCCGAGGGCTTCAATCGCGTGTTCTTTACGAACGGCGGCTCAGACGCCAACGAGAATGCGATGCGGATGGCGCGGCTCTACACCGGGCGCGACAAGATTCTTTCGGCATACCGGTCGTATCACGGCAACACCGGCAGCAGCATCGTGGCCACGGGTGATCCGCGCCGCATCCCGAACGAGTTCGCGCGCGGGCACGTGCACTTCTTCGGGCCGTATCTGTATCGCTCCGAGTTCTGGGCGACGACGCCCGAGCAAGAGAGCGAACGGGCGCTGCAGCATTTGCGGCGAGTGATTGAAGCGGAGGGCGCCGAGTCGATTGCGGCGGTGCTGCTCGAACCGGTGCCGGGAACTCCGGGCATCCTGTTGCCACCGGCCGGCTACCTCGCCGGGGTTCGCCAACTGTGTGATCAGCACGGCATCCTGCTGATCTTCGACGAAGTGATGTGTGGCTTTGGGCGCACCGGTGAGTGGTTTGCGTTCGACGCCTTCGACGTGCGGCCCGACCTCATCACCTTCGCCAAGGGCGTGAACTCGGGCTATGTTCCCGTCGGCGGTGTGATTATCGACGACCCGATTGCAGCCTTCTTCAACGACCGGGTGTTCCCGGGTGGATTGACGTATTCGGGGCATCCGCTCGCTGCCGCCACCATTGTGGCCTCGCTCGACACCATTGCCTCCGAAGGCATTCTTGAGCACGTGCGTGATATCTCGGAGAACCACCTCGGGCCAGCACTGCACGCGCTCGCCGAGCGTCATCCGTCGATCGGCGAGGTGCGCGGTCGCGGAGTGTTCTGGGCCCTGGAACTCGTCACTGACCGGGGCACGCGCGAACCCGTTGCGGCCGCGACGATGGGGCGCATTCGTGCTGGCCTGGTGGAGCGCGGGCTGCTGCCCTTTGTGTCAGAAAACCGCATCCACGTATTGCCACCGTGCGTTGTCACGCCCGCCGAAATCGCTGAGGCGATGGAGATTTACGACGCGGTGCTGACAGCAGAATTGGCGTGAAACGTGGCATTCTAATGTTATGACGAGCGACACGGCCGCAAAGCTGCGGGCGATCCCCACACTCTCGGGCACAAGTCCCGCCCTTGACCGAGCGGCGCTGCCCGCAGACCCGGCGACTCTCTTTTATGAGTGGCTCGACGGCGCGCTCGAAGCCTCGGTGGAGGAACCATTGGCGATGACTCTCGCTACCGTGGATGCTGAGGGCACTCCCGATGCGAGAACCCTCATCCTCAAGGATGTGGATGATCGGGGCTGGGCATTCGCTGGCCCCCGAGCCAGCGCTAAAGGGATCCAACTTGCCGCGCATCCTGCCGCAGCGCTCAACTTCTGGTGGCAACCGCTTGTGCGCGCCATACGGGTGAGAGGACCGGTAGTAGAAGCAAGCCGAGCCGATAGCGACGCTGACTTTGCATTGCGAGATGCGGCAGCGCGGGAGAATGCTGACCCAGACGGCTGGGTTCTGTGGCGACTGAAGGCTGAGCACGTCGAGTTCTGGCAAGGATCATCGGACCGAAAACACCACCGGATCGTCTATCGTCTAGTGGACGGAATATGGTTGCGTGGGTGACTGTCCCGCGTCGATAATGTCTCGGTAGTCGCACAGGCAGATGGACAAGGATCGGTAGAGGGTAGCCGGAAGCCCGCACCTTCAGAAGAATAAGAGCAATGACAGCAATCAGCGTGGAACGCGATAGTCGTCGCGTCGAGACTGCGCCGCCACGACGCGCAGACTCCGTTGTTCCGCGCCTTCTGCGAGTGGCGTGGCAGCTTGTCGCTATGGCGTGCCTCGCGCTGGCACTCATTACCGGCATCGTGGCAATGCATTCGCTGGTCTCGCCCACGTCGCATTCCGACATGGGGATGTCGGCGGCGATGTCGACCGGCAGTAGCACCGCTGAGCATTCGACCATGATCGCCTCCGTCGTCTCGAGCCCAGATTGTGTGGGCTGTGGCGACGACGCATCAATGGTTCTTATGTGGTGTGTGCTTGCGCTTCTCACTGTCTCGCTTCTCCTCGCAGCGCCCAGGCTGGTGCGCGGTTGGGGCCAATACGTTGAGCAGCGGTTGATGGTTGCTGTGCCGTTCCCGCGATGGGCGCGGGTGGTACCGCCACGTCCTAATCTCATAACTCTCTGCATTAGTCGCACTTAAGAGGCGCACTGTCGGCTCAGCTTAGACGCGCCTTACGCGGGCCGCTCTGGTCACGCGCTTATTAGTGATTAATTTGGAGAACTTTAGAGATGAAAATTCGTTTCGCGGCGACCGCCGCAATTGCCCTGACTGCACTGCTGACGCTCTCGGGGTGTGCAAACGCTGAGACAGAATCTGGTCAAAGCCCCGACCCGTCGCCCACCGATTCGGTATCGATCGCTGATGCGAACAACGCGGATGTCATGTTCACCGCAATGATGATTCCCCACCACGAGCAAGCAGTGGAGATGGCTGACATGGTGCTTGAGAAGGACGGTATCGACGAGCGTGTCATCACACTCGCTCAAGAGATCAAGGCAGCCCAAGGCCCTGAAATCGAGCTCATGAACGCGTGGCTTGAGGACTGGGGTCTCGATATGGCAGACGATATGGGTGGCATGGACCACGGTGACGGAATGATGAGTGGCTCCGACATGTCTGAGCTTGACGCTGCCAACGGCGATGACGCCTCCCGCTTGTTCCTCGAGCAAATGATCGTCCACCACGAAGGCGCGATCGAGATGGCTGAGACGGAAATCGATGAGGGGCAAAATGCAGATGCTGTAGCGCTTGCTCAAAAGATTATCGATGCTCAAGCCGCCGAGATCACCATCATGCAGGACATCATTAGCTCTCTGTAATGGCATGGGGTCCGCCGTCTGTGGGCGGCGGACCCTTGCCGTCGTGTATTGCTTATTAGGGTTGGGAGCGGAAGGAAATCGCATGGCTCCACGTACAGACAAAATTTCGCTCATGGGCTCAGTGTCGTTGGGCACGGGAGTGATGATCGGCGCGGGAATCTTTGCTCTCGTCGGTCAGGTCGCAGAATTCGCCGGAGACTTCTTCCCGCTCGCCTTCTTACTTGGCGCAATCGTTGCCGCCATCAGCTCGTACTCCTACGTTCGCTACTCCAGCGTGAATCCCTCCTCGGGCGGGATCGCGATGTTACTGAAGGACGCTTACGGGCCTGGAGTCGCCGCCGGCTCGTTCTCGCTATTCATGTACGTCTCGATGGTGGTGGCAGAGAGCCTGTTGGCGCGCACCTTCGGCACCTACCTGCTGCGGCCTTTCGGGCTGCAAGATTCTGTGATTCTGGTTCCTATCTTGGGCGTTGCCGCAATCGTCACTGCCGCGATTGTGAACTTCATTGGCAACACCATGGTCGAACGCTCGGCGACAATCACCGCAGTCGCCAAGATCATCGGGATCGCCGTGCTCGCTATTGCGGGCCTGATTGGCGTCGCGGCGGCCGGTGACGGCTTTTCGGCGAAATCTTCTGGTGACCCAATCAATATTGTTGGGGTCCTAGCGGGCACTACGTTGTGCGTTCTCGCCTATAAGGGCTTCACCACCATCACTAATCAGGGTGACGACATTCGTGACCCGAAAAGAAACATCGCCCGGTCCATCCTCATTTCGTTGGCGATCTGCACCTTCTTGTACTTGCTGATCACGGTGTCCGTGAGTTCGAGCATCGGTGCGAGCGGAGCTGTGGATGCTCGCAACTACGCTTTGGCACAAGCGGCGGAGCCCTTCTTCGGCGCGTGGGGTGTCGGCATTACCGTCGCGATCGCTGTGGTGGCGACGCTCTCGGGGCTGCTCGCGAGTTTGTACTCAGTGTCGCGGCTCTACGGGATGCTGCAGGAGATGAAGCAGGCTCCATCGTTGCCGAAGTCGGTTCCGCATCAGCCCATGGTCATCACTGCGGGCCTCGCCATTCTCGTCACCGTGTTTCTCGATCTCAGCCAGATCGCGTCGATGGGCGTCTTCCTCTACTTGACGATGGATATGGCAGTGCAGTGGGGTGTCATCCGCCGACTGCGGGCCAAGATTGAGGCGCGAATCTGGCTTCCGGTGCTGACCATCGTGCTGGATCTCGCCATCCTGATCCCGTTTGCGGTTCTCAAGATTCAGAGCGACCTCTTTACGGTGACCGTGGCTGCGGTGGTCGCGGCTGCCATCGTTGCAGCGCAGGTCGTGACGGTGCGCACGCGCTCGCAGAGCTGACCGGCAGGCTCGCGCCGCGCCGCGCCCGCCCGCGCCCGACCTCCGCTATTCGCGTTCGTCGGCTCCGCGGGCCAAGCGCTGCGAGACCCACACGGGAATGAACGAGGCGAGAATCACGACGGTCGCGACGACGTTGACGAGGGATGCCTCGTTGGGTCGTGCCATTTGGTTCATGATCCAGAGCGGCAGGGTGTCGACACCGGGCGGGGCCGTGAAGATCGTGACAACAACCTCGTCGAAGCTCAGCGCGAACGCGAGAATCGCACCGGCAACGAAGGCGCTGCGGAACTGCGGGAACGTCACGAGCCGGAACGTCTGCAGCGGGGTTGCTCCGAGGTCGCGGGAGGCTTCCTCGATGCTGGGGTTGATGCGGCGCAAACGGGCGAGCACATTGTTGAAGACCATGACGATGCAGAAGGTGCCGTGGGCGATGATCATGCCGAAGTATCCGACCTCGATGCCGATCGGTTCAAGCACCTGGTTGTAGGTGTTGTTGAGGGCAACACCGGTCACGATGCCGGGCAGGGCGATCGGCAGCACGACGAGCAGGTTCACGGTCTGCTTGCCGAAGAAGGTATAGCGCTGCAGGGCGAAGGCCACGAGCGTGCCCAAGATGAGCGCAATCACCGTCGCGCCGAGGCCGACGATCACCGAGTTGAGCAGAGCAGCCCGGATGGGTTCGCTCACGAATGCCTTCTCCCACCAGATTGTGGAGAACTCGGTAATCGGCCAGCTCGACAGGCGCGCGGCGCTGAAGGAGTTGATGACCACCAAAAACAGGGGGATGTACATGAACGCGAGGGAGATCGCGACGATAGTGCCGAGGGTGAACTTGGCGCCGAGGGAAAGTCTCAACATGGCGGTATCACATCCGTTCCAGTGCGCCAGTGCGCTGGATACTGACGAGGTAGATGACAACAAACGCGATCGGCACAAGCGAGAACGCGGCGGCGATCGGAGGGTTGAGGTTGATGTTTGAGGCGATGATGCTTCCGATCATTTGAGTCGATCCACCCACGAACTTGGCGGCGATGTAGTCACCGAGGCTGAGCGAGAACGTGAAGATGGAGCCGGCAATGATCGCGGGCTTAATGAGAGGGAGAACGACGGTGCGGATCGTGAATCCGGCACCTGCGCCTAGGTCAGACGAAGCGTCGAACAGGTTGGGCGGCAGCTGGCGGATCGCGGTGTAGACCGGCACTGCCATGTACGGCAGCCACAGATAGGTGAGCGTCAGCACGACGGTGACGATGCTGAAGCCGGGGCCGCTGATGCCGAGCGGGCCGAGCATCGAGTTGAAGAAGCCTTCTTCGGTGAAGGTGATGCGCATGGCCAGAATCTTTACGAGGTAGCCAGCCCAGAGCGGGAGGGTGATCGCGACGGCCAGAATGGCGCGCAGCTTGGGCGAGGCAACTTTGGCCATGAAGATGCCGAGCGGAACCGAGATCAGGATGCTCAACACGGTCACCGCGAGGGCGATCCCGAGAGTGCGAATCGACGTCGAGGCGTAGGCGGGGTTCGCGATGATCTGCTCAAAGTTGCGGAGGGTGAAGCCCGGCTTCACCTTGGAGGTGAACGGGTCGGTCACCCAGAACGCCGTCACGAGAAGCATGACGAGCGAGAAGATGTAGATGCCGATGAGCCACAGCATAGGCAGCGCCAGCAGTGCCGAGAGTTGCGCGCGGCGATTCATGGGAGTCCGATCGATGGGTGCTGAAGAAGAGAGGATGAGGGGTGGGTTGGTGAGGCCCACCCCTTTTAGCTAGCTAGCCTTTTACGGAGAGCCAGGCATCCGTCCACTGCTGGAAGTTCGTGCAGGTGACGTCAGTGCGACCATCGATGCACTGCTCGATGGGGGTGGTCCAGAACCAGACGTTGCTGAAGTACTCTTCGTCGGTGGCGTTGAAGTACTCGCAGTGTGCTGCGGCTTCGTCGCTCGTCTCGCAGAAGGCAGCGTTGGCAGGAGCCATACCGAAGTTGGTAGCGATAGCGCCGTTGACCTCAGCGGCGCTGGTGTAGTCGACCCAGGCGTAGGCGCAGTTCGGCGACTGCGACTCGGCGGCGATCATCCAGGCATCCGACCAACCGGTCGAACCCTCTTCAGGAAGAACGCTCTTGAACTTGTCATCATCGGTGAGCTTGCGCAGAATCTCCCACGAGGTGCCGAGCGCAGTGGTGCCGCCGGCGAACGAAGTGATCTGAGCGGCAGGATCTGCCCAGTACTCGGAGACGATCTTGTTCTGCTGCTGGAGCAGATCGATCGCAGCATCAAGCTGAGTCTGGTCGAGTGCGTACGGGTTGGTGATGCCAAGGTCAGGCTCGTGAGCCATCAGATATACAGCGGCGTCAGCAATGTAGATCGGTGCGTCGTACGCGATAATCTGTCCCGCGTAGGGGCTGTCAGCTTCCCACGCAACATCCCAGCTCGTAGGTTCTTCGGTCACAACATCGCTGTTGTACTGCAGGATGTTGGCGCCGCGGCCAATCGGAACTCCATACGATTTGCCGTTGATGGTGTCATAGATCTGACCCTTCATGCCCTCAACGATGTCGTCACCGAAGTTGGGAACGAGGTCGAGGTTGATGGGCTGAACGTCGCCACCGGCGATGAGACGAAGGCTTGCATCGCCCGAAGCGGAGACGATGTCGTAGTCACCGGTGCGCATGAGCTGAACCATCTCGTCACTGGTGCCAGCAACGCGACGGTTGACCGTGCATCCGGTTTCTGCAGTGAACTCGTCGGACCAGGCTGGCTCAACAAAACCGCTCCACGCGACAATGTTGACTTCGCTTTCCATCTCGCCCAACTCTTCGAGCATGGGGATGTCGGGCACGTCGATGGAAAGCCCACCGGTTGCGGTGCTGTCGGTTGCCGCCGAACAGCCGGTGAGGGCGAGAGCGGCAACAGCGAGAAACGCTGCGCCGGTCATGATTTTGGATCTCATGGTGACTCCTTTAGGTGAATGGTGAGTGCGTGTGCTGCGTGTGCTGCGTGTGCTGAAGGTGTTGCTGGTGAGGATGCGGCTGGTCCGGTTGTGCCGAAAGCGCCGGTGCTGCGGGGGTGATCTGTTAGCCGATGCGCGAGGCGTGATCGGTGGTCCATTCGACGCGCACCCGGTCGCCGCGCGCGAAGGCGGATTCGGCGGAGGGGTGATGGTCGTTGGCTCGTTCGGCGATCACGCGAACACCCGATTCGGTGTCGACGAGAAAGCGTGTGGTTGGTCCGGTGTAGACGGTTTCTGACACCGTGCCGAGCAGGGAGACGGCTCCGGCGCTCGCCGCGGTGTCGGCGGTGAGCAGGCGCACACGTTCGGGGCGCACGCTCGATTGCGCGCCATCCGCAGACAGTTCGGCGGGGATGAGGTTGGAGAGTCCGAGAAACTTGGCGACGAATTCGGTGGCCGGGAATTCGTAAACTTCACGGGCGGTGCCGACCTGTTCGACGCGGCCGTTGTTGAAGACGGCGACGCGGTCGCTCAGCGTGAGGGCTTCTTCTTGGTCGTGGGTGACGAAAATGAACGTGATGCCGACTTCGCGCTGAATCTGTTTGAGCTCGATCTGCATTTCTTCGCGCAGTTGCTTGTCGAGGGCGCCGAGCGGCTCATCGAGCAGCAGCACTTGGGGGCGCAGGATGAGCGCGCGAGCCAGAGCGATGCGCTGGCGTTGGCCACCCGAGAGCTGGTGTGGCAGGCGGTCGGCCACGGCTGAGAGGCGAACTTGCTCGAGGGCTACCCCCACTTGCGTTGCGCGTTCGGCGCGGCTGACTCCGGCAACCCGCAGGCCGTAGCCCACGTTCTCGGCAATCGTCAAGTGTGGGAAGAGCGCGTAGTCCTGAAATACCGTGTTGACCTGGCGCGCATGCGGGGGAACGGCGGTCACGTCAGTTCCGCTGAGGTGGATGCTGCCGCTCGTGACGTTCTCAAAGCCTGCGATCATCCGCAGCACGGTGGTCTTGCCTGATCCGGAGGGGCCGAGCATCGAGAGGAACTCCCCCGGTTTGACGTCGAGGTTGAGGGATTCAACGGCGGTGAAGTCGCCGAATTTTTTCGAGACACCAGAGAGGGTTACGGCACCGGGCGCTGTGAGGGAGTCCGATTCGGACGGGGCTTGCTGGGCGGACGCGTGCACGAAGGACTCCTTGGAACGACATTGATCTCTGAGTGGATCTAAACCTATAGAACCAGAGTTCATATTTCAAGCGTGTGTCCAAATCGTCACAAATAGGCAATGGCTCAGGTGATCAGTGCGAGAATTGAGCAATGCACTCGACCGACTCGGCGAAAACGCCGCGAAATAGTGCGGTGGTCGGCGATGACACCGCACGCTCTCGCGATGCCGCGCGGCCCGGCAGGCTGCAGGGCGCACTCTTTCAATCCATTGGTGATGCCGGTCGAGCTGAACTCGTTGAACGTCGACTCGCGAGCGCAATCACGGGTGGCCACCTGCGTGCCGGTGAGCGTCTCCCGTCGGAATATGACCTCGCCCGCAGCTTTGGGGTAGCCCCGACGACCGTGCGCGAATCGCTCCTCGCGTTGCGCAGTCAGGGCCTCGTCGTGACACGTCGCGGGCGCAATGGCGGCAGCTTCGTCGCAGATTCTGCTGACCCGGTCGCCCACGCGCGCACCGCTTTGGCGGCAACATCCCGCGTCGCTCTTCGTGACCTGGGCGCCCACTATGCGGCCATCACCGCAGCGTGCGTTCGTCTCGCCGCGCGGCGGGCGGTGCCGTCGGAGGTACAGCAGGTGCGTTCGCGATTAGATCGCCTCGATGAGTCAGATCTTGAACAGTGGCGAAGAACCCTCGACGATGCGCAGATCGAACTTGTTGCCCTCAGCCAGTCGGCTCGGCTCACTCGCGAACAGATGCGATTGCAGGCGGAAATGTCTCCCCTGCTGCGCCTCGTTGATGCGAACGAGACATCGCGCAGCGCCCAACATGCCCTGCTGCTGAGCGTCGTAAATGCCGTCGAGGCGGGCGATGATCACGAAGCCGTTGCGGCTACCGAACGCATGGTCGATGCCGTGATCGATGCCCTCATTGATCTGCAGTCCCAATCGCGCTGAACTAGCGGTGCAGGGCATCTGGTGCATAAGATGCCACGAACAGGATCAGTCAGAGTAGGCGGCACCCGATGATAACCAGCCAGAGCGCAGCGCAACGATGACGACAGCAACGACGACGAGCACAGCAGCTCGCGCGGCAGCCATCGTCTCGCACTATTTCAGCGCCCCGATTGCCAGTCTCGAAGCCACCGCAGCCCTGCTCGGCACCGAGCTCGCGGCATCCGGAAACCTCGGCGCGCTCTCGTCTCAGCAGCTTGATGCGCTGGTTGAACCACACGCTCTCGCGACGGTGTCGCTTCCCGAGGTTCACGTCTACGGTGCCGGTTTTATTGCGGCCGTTGGACTGCTGACGGATGAGCGAAACCATCTCTCGTGGTGGCAGGGCGATGACCCCAAACGCCTGCTTTTGGCCGCGCAATCGGTGAACAAAGAGCACATCGATTACAGCGAACTCGAGTGGTTCCGCGTGCCGATGGAGACCGGTCGCGGTCACGTTGCTGGGCCCTACGTCGATTACCTTTGCAGCGACGAATACACGATCACGATCGCCGCTCCCGTGCACATTGACGGCACGTTCGTCGGCGTCGCCGGCCTCGATTTGCTCATCGATTCTGTTGAGCGCCAACTGCTGCCGAAGCTCGCCGAATTGGGCGACAAAGTTACCCTCGTGAACAGTGTCGGTCGCGTTGTGATCTCGACGGATCCGCGTCACGCTACCGGCGATGCTGTGCGTGGCGGCGCGCTCGCCGAGCTGCCGCGCACCGCTTGCGAGGGCGTCGCGCTGGAGATCATCGCGGAATAATTCAGGCGTCGGCGAGAAAGCATCGCTCCGTATCTCGAACGCGTAAGGCGAGCCGCCGTATGCTCTTCGTATGGCGACGACGGGTGTTCAGGCGAATTCGTTGGGATCCAACGAGGGGGTGTCAATGCGTCTTGCGGCGCTGGAAGATTTGTCCGGTGTCGTGGGCACTCTCGTGGAGGCGTTCGACAAGGACCCGGTGTGGTCTTGGGCGTTTCCCGATCCCCAGTTGCGTGCTGCGCAGCACGCAACTGTCTTTCGGATGACCGTCGCCCACGCCATTGCGAATAAGGCCGCCTGGCTCACCGCGGGTTGCGGAGCGGTCGTGACGGCGTTTGGCCCCGGCGTCAATGAAATGTCCGATTCGGATGCGGAACGGTTTCCGTCCGTTCTTCGTGGTTTTCTCGGAGATCACGCCGAGGCAGTAAACGGTCTCTTCGAACGCTTCGAGCACGCTCGCCCTGTCGATACTCCGCACCTCTACATTTCCATGCTCGGCGTTCAAGATCAGGCACGCGGGAACGGAATCGGGATGGCGCTGCTCGCTGGTGTCGTAGCGCAGGCAGATGCTCAAGGAATGGGAACTTATCTAGAGTCCAGCAACGGTGCCAATGACCGACGCTATGAGGCAGCGGGATTCAGGATGCACGGCAGTGTTCCTGTAGCGCCGGGGTTGCCGGCGGTTAACACAATGTGGCGGGATCCGGCGCGAGGCAAATAGCGCATCCCCCCGAACGCCGAAACGGCTCCCCGGATATTCCGGGAAGCCGTTCGAGGGGTATGCGCGTAATTAGGCTGCGGCGGTGGCCAGCTGCTCGGTGCGCACGGTTGCCAAGCCGCGCGTCCACGCGGTGAGCTGGTCGACCATGGGTGCCAGCGTGCCAGCGTTTTGCTCGGTCGGGGCGAAGACGGTGAAGTTTTCGAAGTCAGTGAACAGCGAGAACATGACGGAGCGCTGCACGTGAGCTACTTGCAGTTCGGAGAGGATTCCGCGCAGGTGCTCGACGGCGCGAACGCCGCCCATGGAGCCGTAGGAGACGAAGCCGGCTGCCTTGTTGTTGAACTCGGCGTTGAGGTACGAGAGGGCGTTCACGAGAACTGGTCCGGCGCTGTGGTTGTATTCGTGGGCAACGAAGATGAAGCCGTCGAATTCGCTAATCTTGGCTGACCACGCTTTGGTGTGGTCGTTTTGGTAGTTCTGGTACGCGGCGGGGTAGGGCTCGTCGAGCATCGGGAGGTCGAAGTCGGCGATGTTGACGATTTCGAACTCGGCGTCGTCTCGGGTCGAAACCTGGGCGAGAACCCATTCGGCGACGGACTGGTTGACGCTGCCCGGGCGGCTAGCACCCGTGATGATCGCAATCTTGGTCATGCTGTATCCCCTTAGGACGAATTTTGTTGACGTGTCACTAAAGATGTTGTCATATCAACAATAAAGTGTCAAACTAAATCTTGCGAGCGATGAAAAGAGGCTGTGATGACGAACGCACAGGAAATGGATGACCGCGAGAACGCCGTGTGGCGTGGTTTCGTGAGCGCAACACAGCAGCTGGCGTCGTCTCTCGACAGGCAGTTGGTTCAGGATGCTCAGCTCTCCGGTCCGGAGCACGTGGTGCTCACGGCGCTTGCCGAGCACGCCCAGCAGTCCGACATTCTCATTCGCGCCCGCGACTTGGGCCTCTCGCTCGGCTGGGACCGCAGCCGCCTCTCTCACCTGCTCAAGCGCATGGAGACCCGCGGCCTGCTGGAACGCAAGAGTTGCCCCTCGGATGCTCGCGGTCTCGACGTGCAGATCACCGCCGACGGTCTCGAAGCGGTGCGGCAGGCATCATCCGGTTACCTAGAGTTTGTGCGCACGCACTTCTTCGACCTGCTGACCCGCGAGGAGCAGGATGCCCTGGCTTCGGTCAGCGGCAAGATCAAGGCCACCCTCGAGCCTCAGTGCGATTCGGTGACAGCTGCTTCGTAGTCGCGCCAGCGGTATGAAGTACGGTCAATCGCGCGGTTTCTGCCCTGTGCTCACGGCTTAGGCGGGCGCTCCGATCGGGTCGAGTGACTTTGTGAGAACCTCGAACTGCAGGTCGTCACGCTGGGGGATCCCGAACCGCTCTTCGCCGTAGGGGAAGGGCTTCGTAATGCCGGTGCGCACGTACCCGCGTCGTTCATAGAAGGCGATGAGTTCCTCGCGCACATCGATCACCGTCATCTGCATCACGCTCACGCCCCACTCGCGAGCCGCGAACGCTTCGGCTTCCGCGAGCACCAGCTTGCCAACCCCGGCGCCTTGCTGATTCGGGTCGACCGAGAACATCCCGAAGTAGCCTTTCCCGTGGTCATCGGCAACGTGCGCGCAGGCGACGAGTTGGTCGCCCCGCTCGGCGAGCAGGATCCTCGACCGCGGTCGAGCGAGGTCTGCTTCCAGGGCTGCGGCATCCAAGCGTGCACCCTCGATCAGGTCAGCTTCGCTCGTCCAACCGGCCCGGCTCTCTTCGCCGCGATACGCCGAGGTGACGAGCGTCAGCAGCGCCGGGATGTCGTCGCGGGTCGCTGTGCGCAAGTTCAGGGTACTCATTCCAGCATCCTAGGCGCGGTCATCGACAGTGGGCGTTGGCTGACGTCGCCCTCACTGCTGGGCAGGTCGGACTTCCATCGTCTCGGTCTCGCCGCTGGGGATGAAGAGCTCTTGATCAGAGCAGATGGGGCCAGCAATCGTTTCCGTCGCGCCCGACGCGAACGTGGCGCGCACATCATCCGGAATACAGTCGACGCCGAGAAGGACCGTTGCGCCTTCTGCTGCGATAACGAGTTCTTCCGTGCCGGTAGTGATGATCACCTCGCTCGAGCTTTCATTGAGGATGGAGATGCCCTCGCTGCCTCCACTACTGCACGCAGTCAAGACTGCTGTCGTAGCCAGAAGCACTAGCGCGGCCGGGGCCAACCGTGTGCGGTTCCTCATGAGTCTCGTTTCGGCTGGTCCCGCGTTGCGAATTCCGCGGTGATGAAGGGAAGGTGCTGGCGGGGGAAGACCGCAGTGACAACGCCACCGCTCGGGAGGGTAGCCCCCACGGCGTAAATGAGCGGATCGGTCGCGATCTCAACGCCATCCACTATTCGTCCATCGATAACCACGGTGGTGGGTCGAGTGATTCTTCGTTCTGGCATCGGAGCGCGTCGCTCGCCGTGCTGCTCATCAAGCCCAAGCTCTTTCTGGAACTGATTCATCAGGATGTAATTGGCGTGTTGGGTGAGGAGGGCGCCGACATCAGTGAACTCCGATTCATCACGGTGCCAGTGCGTTTGCACGGCTTCCCATAGTGAGGGGTACCGCATGCTTTTGACCTGCTCGATCAGCCAGGCGGGTCGTGGCCAGGGTGGAACTTCCTCGATCGCGCGACGGGTATGTTCGTCGAGGATTTCAAGGTTCACCGGATCGGTTTTGTCCGTAGGGTTGCGCCACAGCGTCGCTGAGACGCTCACGCTCATGGCGGAAAAGCCTGCGCTGTCGGTGGCCGAGTTCACCGCGAGAGAGGTTGCCTGCACGGACGATTGTGCGACTAGGCCGATCACCGGAATTGGCATCTGCTTGACCAGCTCCTCGTGCTGCATGCGCGGGTCGGGTGCGTCTGCGGGGATGACGCCGGTGAAGTGCATGGTCTTATCGTGCGCCCCGCGGCAAGAAATGACAAGTGCTCGAAACTGGCGGCACATCCTTGATCTAGCGTGCAATGCAGGCTAGCCTGTAATGCATGACAGCGGATGTGGGCACTCAGCTTCGCAAGGGAGTGGTCGAGTTCTGTGTGCTCGGTCTGCTCGCGCGTGAGCCGATGTATGGCTGGCAGCTTTCGGAAAAGCTTGTCGCCGCTCAACTAATCGCCAGCATCGGCACGCTCTATCCCATGCTTTCGCGGCTGCGCACCCAAGGTCTCGTGACGAGCTACGACGAAGCGTCCGCTTCCGGGCCGGTTCGCAAGTACTACCGATTGACCCCGCAGGGCTCATCCCAACTCGAGACATTCCGGCTTCAGTGGGAGCCCTTCGCCGCAACCGTATTCACGTTCGTAGGAAAGGACCCCGAATGAACGACACGACTCCGCAAATTACGCGCGACTACCTCGTGCAACTCGAGGCGAGCATGTCTGGCGTGCGGCCCGATGTGCGAGCAGAGATGGTGGCGGGTATTCGGGAAGAACTCGACGGGCTGGATGCCGCAGCCGCCGCAGCGCGGATTGCCGACTTGGGCGATCCCACGTTCATTGCGGCCGAAGCGGCGGCGGCCACCGAGAGCGATCCGCGGCCGAGCGAATCACCGACAGCCGCGCCTCCGCAACCGCAGCCTGCGCCGAGTCGAGCCCTTCCCATCACCGCTGCGTTGCTAATCATCGTCGGTACCTTTGTGGTTCCGATTATCGGGCCACTTGTCGGGTTGGTGCTGATGTCGTTCTCGATGGCATGGTCGCGGCGGGAGAAGATCGTCGCCTGGCTGGCTCCGCTGGCGGTAACCCTCATCCTCGCAACTGCCAACGCGATCGTCATTGCGATGCAGTCATCTCCCGCAACCGAGGCGCGGAATGCTGTAACTCCCGGTTTGGGGTTGGGTGGGTGGCACCTCATCATCCTGATCCCCTACCTCGTGCTTCCGATCGTCGGTGTCGTGCTCTTCGTGCGGGCAAGCCGCCGAAATTGGCAGGCCTGAGGTTCGGGGAAGAGTCAGTCAGTGCGCGGCCTGTTGGGGTCACTGCACTGACCGCTGCCGAAGCCGTTCACTGGCTCGCCGCCGTTTCCGCACAGTGATCCGCCTGCTGGCGCCGCATCGACAACGGTTGTGGTGACAGCTGTCCACCCGACAACTTCTCCGGCAAAAACCAGGTCCATTTTGCTATCGAAAAGCTGGACAGTGCGCTCGCCGATGAGGAGCCCCGTTTCCGGGTCGATGATAATTTCATGAAGAAAGCCGTCTTTTTCTTCGCGCCCGAAGGCGACTCCGGTGCGGCCGTTCAAGGTCGCCGCCTCGTCGGTAATCTCGACGCCCGGGATTCCGGCTGCGGCCAGATAGAGCGCCGCACGAAGCTCGGCGGGAACCACTCCAGTACGCAGCGTTGTAGAGATAAAGTCGAACGCTTGCCCGTCCGCACTCACGCCATGACCGGCAGTAACCCGGTAAATGTAATTGAGCAGCTGCTGAGGGTCGCGCGGCAGATCATCTAGCCTCCAGTCTCGAGGTTTCGAATTATCGAAACTGCCATACGGCGCCCGACTGATTTGCTCTTCCTCAAAGCCTGCCCGGGCAGACTCCTGTGCCTCCTCTTCGAAACCCTCGCCGAAGACCTTGATCGCTGCTCGCGGTTCGGTTACGAGAACCCAATCGTCTGCGTCGTCGGCAGGAATGTACATCTGCGAGTCTTGGGTTCCGAGGTAGGCAAAGTGCTCCCACTCCGCTGTTTGTACACCTCCCGTAAAGACGGCCTCGGTATCGATCTTCAGATACTGGCCGGGGCCCACGACTGGGTCGGAATTCTCAATGGCAGCAGCCGCAGCATCGCTGAGGGCGGATGCGGCAGCAGCATCCGCGCCACCTCGCCAGCCGGCCAAGCCGAGCACGTCGGTGAACACAAGAGTCGCCACGAGTGCGCCAGCGGCGAGGGCGGTGGTGCCGCCGAAGAACGCAAAGCGCTTCTTCGAGTTGGGCTTAGCGATTGCTGGCTGTAGTCCAATGTGTTCCACGAGACCTCTGCGGCCTCGGCTGAGAGCGTCTACCGACGGATCGGCGACATTTTTACCGAACGATCGGAGCAGTTGAAGTTCGTCCACGATCCACCTCCTTCGCTGGCGCGATGCCAGCGGATAGGCGCAGCACTCGCCGCGCGCGATTGAGACGTGACCGAACAGTCCCGACGGGAATGTTCAAGGCGAGTGCGACGCCCTCATAGTCGAGGTCGCCCCACGCATACAGCAACAGTGCATCCCGGTCGCGAGCAGGCAGTTTGCGAATCGCCCCTGCCAGAGCCCGAATCGAGAGGTCGGCGTCGAGGCGATCATCGTGATTCTCGACGACCATCGCTGGAGGCCCCGAGGCGACGACCGCGCGCAAGAACCGCGCTTCCGACCCCCGCTGTTTGCGGATCAGCACTGTTGCGATCCCGAGCAGCCACGGCAGAGCACTCTCGAAGGCGCTATCAAAGCGGTTGCGCCGCTCAAAAGCGACCAAGAAAGTCTCGGCCATGATGTCATCCGCAGTGTCGACGCCCGCTCGCCGTGCCGCATACCGATAGACGGATGTCGCATGGCGGTCGTACATCTCGGCAAAGACCGCAGGGTTATCCCACGACCTCCGGATGATCTCGTTATCGCTAGTCACACTAGGTATTGCCCGATTGCTTGAATTAAGTTCACGATTGGCTTCTCACGCGAGCGTAGCGCAGCTAGCTTTTCTGCGGAACGTGCCCCCGCTAATGCCATAGAAGTATCAGTTATGCGCTCTCGCTGATACTTCTATGGCATTAGTGCGACGTCTCGTGACGCACAGCGTGAGAAGAAGTGAGTGACGCTTAGTGAACTAGTGCGCTCAGGCATCGTCATTCAGAGGCGGGTAGCTCGCCTCGGGGCAAGACCACGCGCAAGTCCAATTCCGGATTGTTCGCGACGCGGCCGGTGAAATGACGGCAAAATAGCGGGACCTAACCCTGATCTCGCCACCGCCAAACTTGCTCGTTAGTCGGAAGACGTAGCTGGGGGTTGTTCCAGGCCGAGGAACGGGTTGAGCGCGTCAGCGTACTCATCCCTCTGCCCGGTGCGCACAACCGTGGCTCCGTAGCTGAAGCTGATGCTGGCCACAGGCCAATCGAATTCCTTAGAGTCCTTCGCGGAATCGCCCGTCGGATCTAATGCGCCATCGTCGATTTTGATGAAAACCCATTGAACGCCGTCGGTCGCAGTTCCGGTCCACCGCCAGCACTCGTCACCGGTGTCGGCGCACCATTCGGGTACATCGTCGAGGATGAACTTCCCGAGGCCCGCATCCTGCGTGACTTGGCTGGCAGCGTCGAGAACCCGCTGCCACTCGCTCGGCTCAGGGGCGCTGTCTGAGGTGAAGTCGCGCAGTTGACGGTAGTGAGCATTGACTCTCCGCCGTAGCCATTGCCTGACTGCGGATACCAGTTCTTGTCGCCGAACCAGTCCGATTCGGGTTCGCTGGAAGTCATGGCGAGCCCGGAAGAGTCGACGATCGCCACTCGCAGCTGCTCGACCAGTTCACGTGCGGCGGGCTCCAGTTCGGCCTGATCCGGAAACCCGATCAGTTTTTCTCCGTCGATTCCTTCGTACGCAGGGTAGTTGACCCAGTCCACGGTGACTTCGGCGCCTGTCTCGTCGGTGTATGTGGTCGTCGGGGAGGGCTCGAAACCGAGCAAGCTGCACCCGCTGAGCAGAAGAGAAAGAGCGATCAGGAGCACGGCGTGAGTTCGCATGGCCACAGTCTCGCACGGCGGATGAAGGCGCGCGGATGCAACACTTTGGCTGCACAAAGCGACGCCCCCTCAGTCGCCCTTTCTTCTGAACAGCAACCTCAAGCCGAAGAATACGCAAGCGATAATGGCAAAGACAACGGCGGCTTTCGCCCAGAGTTGAAGGTCAAAGAGGGTCGAGACAAGGCCGATAGAAGATGCCATCAGCAGGAGCGTAAATCCGAAGTTCCAGGGACGTTGAGGGCTGGCAGTCATGCGTCAACCATAAGTTCACCGATTCAGTCAATCAATCGTGGGGCGACGGTCAGGTGGCATCGCGAACCGCTGCTTCACGAAGCAATTTCCGCTCAAAGGAACGGGCGAACCTCGATCTTTCGATTACAAGCCTGTGAACCCTCGGCGGCGAGGGCGTGCGCTGCGTCGAGATCAAGAGCCGTGACAATCCAGAAGCCAGCAACGAATTCTTTCGATGAGTGCAGCGGGCCTTCGCTCAGCACCGCCGTCTCGCCGCGGTTGTCGATGACGGCGGCGGTGGTGGCTGTGGGGAACTCCAGACCGCCGGCGAATATCCACTGACCCTCTGCGTGAAGTCGGTCATTGAAAACGTCGATTGCGGCCATTTCGGCTGCGGTGGCCAAGCTGGTTGAGTCGTGGATAACTGACAGTAGGTATTGCATCTCGCTATTGTGCAACATCCGGAGTCCATCGACAATAGATTTCGACCCTGTAATGAGGTGAAATCGCCATTCAGGAGAAGGAGAATCCTCATGAGCAATCCCGTCAGCATCACCCGCACCTTCGCCGCGACGCCAGAGCAGGTCTTTGACGCTTGGACGACACCTGCATCCTTCGCAATATGGTTCGGCACGGCCGCGCTCAGTGTCGTGGACGTTGAAATGGATGTCCGTGTCGGTGGCACATGGACGGCGACCATGCACCTTCCCGACGGCAACCTCAAGTACTGGGCGGGTGAGTACACCGAAGTAGACCGCCCCACGAGACTCGCTCTCACTCTCACCGATGAGCCTTCCGAGCCCGCTGGTGACCCCGTCACGGTAGACATTGTGGCGGTCAACGGTGGCACCGAGATGACGATGGTCCAGTCGGGCCAGGGCTTCGACGAGGAGGGTAAGGCTGCGGTCACGGCCGGCTACAACGCGTTCTTCGACGACATGGAGAAGCTGCTCGCGGGCTAGCGTTTTGGGGCTAGTCCCCAGAACTCGGAGGAAGGAGGTCTCGGTCGCCGATGACCGAGATAGTGTCGAGGCGCGGGTCGCGTGATAGCTTTCGGAAGAGATTGTCATCGGCGGCGATGATCAAGGAATCCGGGTAGAGTCGCTCGCCCCACGCGAGACGGCCTTCTTCGTCCCTGCACCGACTGCTCGATACTGTTTGCGGGATAAGTCATGTCTCACCGGCTCCAGAGTTGCGTTCGCGATCCCAAAGCTTTCAATTCACGATTGCTGCGACTCGGCACAGAGTTCTTCCCAGCGCGGACGCCACTCGACAGTTGGATCGCCCGCGAGCATCGCGTGGAGCTGGTCGATTTGTGCGTGCCATCCGGCGACGTAGGGAGTCAGATTCTCCATGGGCAACCCTTTTTCCTCGATGGTCAACCGGGTGCCTTCCCCTTCAGGCTCAAGCGTGGCTCTGACCGTTGTCATCGATGGTTCATCGTCGTGAAGCGTTAGCTCGATAAGTTGAGGGCGTTCGCACTGGGTAACGTTGATGGTGCCAGCCCATCCGGTAACCAAGGAAGCCTCGTACGTGTCCTCAGTGCCGCGGCGAGGCGAGACTTCACCGAACCAGCGTGCTAGACGGTTGGGTTCCGTGATCGCTTCCCACAGGTCGTCCGCCGACGTCGCAAAGACTGTGCTCACTTCGACGACGCCCGTGCCCTCGACAATTCGTGTCTGGCCTTGCACGGGAATGTGGATCATGATGCCTCCTTCTTGGTTTCTGCTCGTTGCGCGGGAGGCCGAGCGCGATTCCCTCTCGCAATTTCGGTTTGCAGTGCATCCAGTCGCTGCGTCCACTGTGCTCGATAGTCGTGGAGCCAGGCATCCAGAAGCTCTAGCGGCCCTGGGTCCAGATGGTAGATGCGAAACTGTGCGTCTGCGACAACGGTCACGAGTCCTGCCGAGCGCAACACTCGCAGGTGTCGAGAAACCCCGGGTCTGGCAATAGGCAACAGTTCGGCGAGTTCATTCACCGTTGCGGGGCCTTCGCGTAATCTCTCGACGATTCGTCGCCGGTTCTCGTCGGCGAGAGCGTGAAGCGTGAGATCCATAAGTTGAGCGTACCCTGCTCGGTACGTAACAACAAGGGTACATATACACATGCTGCGTGAAGGTGAAGCGCCGCCTCGCTCCTAACTCAGGAAGGGAGCCGCACGGAGCGACTGATAGATGGGCCTGCGCTCGTCGAGCCTTTAGCGGTGGGAGGCCAGGAAAACGCGGACTGCTTCCTTGGCATGACGGTGGAGTCTCTCAGGATCCGCGACTGCGTCATCACCCAACAACATGGCCTCGTTGACCGGAGCGCCCATGACGAGCCAATTGAAGGTCGCCGCCGACTGGAGTGGATCCGAAATCACGAGCAGCTTCCGCTCAGCCAGTGTCGAAAAGGTCTCCGATAGCGAGTGAATCTCGCGGAGCGGCCCGTTCTCGTAAAGTGCAGTGGCTAGAGCCGGAAAACGACCCACCTCGCCTATCACCAGTCGACGAAGCCGCAGAAGCCGAGGGGTCAAGACGATCGTGAGCTCGTCGATTGCATGACGCTCAAGATACGGCCAGACCTCGCTCGCGACCGTAGGTAGATTCTCCGGGCCTTCGATCCCGCCGCCGGCGCCGGCCGTCATTGACGTGACCAGCTCGACAAACAACGCTTCCTTGCTGCCGAAGTGTTTGTACACTGTTTGCTTTGACACACCGGAAAGCTGTGCCAGCTCATCCATGCTGGTGCCGAGATAGCCATCCCGCAAGAAGAGCTCTTCAGCAGCACGCACGATTGCGTTGCGTTTCTGCTGTGATCGGGGAAGTGGCTCGTCCTTCATTGAATTCGCCTTTCCTGCTCTTGACGGCTGGTACTGGACAGTCTAGTTTATAAATCAAGAACTAGTCAGTCCAGTCTAATGAGTTTGCTGAGGAGTCATCGTGACGGAATTCGTTGAAACAGCCGCGGGCGACCGGGTAGCGTTCGACCGTTACGGCGACGGTCCGATCGTCATCTTCGTGGCCGGAGCAGGGCCGTGGCGCGAGATTGATTTCACGACGACGGAGACGGCAGAATTGCTCGGCCACTATGGCGTGAAAGCAGTCGTCTACGATCGGCTTGGCCGAGGCGAGAGCATGGTGGCTGGCCCCCTCGGCCTCGAGCGGGAGATGCTCGCCCTCGCGGCCTTGATCGAGGCTGTCGATTCAGCCGGAGATGGCGTCGTGCTGTGCGGGCACTCTTCCGGCGGCTCACTCGCGCTCTACGCTGCCGCGAGCGGTCTGCCCGTTGCTGGGCTGGCGCTGTGGGAGACGCCGCTGGCTCCGCCAAACGGCGGCTCTCGTGAGCTTGCTGACTCTTTGCGGGGACTCATCGGGGACAACGACCTTGAGGGTGCACTGAATCTCTATATGGCAGACATGCCACCAGAAATCTTAGAAATCGTGAAGAGTATCCCGGCAATGATCGACCAAGCGGGCAGTCTCCAAGCCGATGCGGACTCGCTGGCCTGGGCGGAATCGGCTTCCCTCGCCGAACTGTTTACTCCGATCCGTGTACCGGTAATCGCACTCGTGGGCGAGCAGAGCTACGACGAGGTAATGGTTCCGGCAGCCGAGTCGATCGTCGCTGCTATCCCCGGCGCCGAATGGAAGAGAGTGCCGGGGGCCCAACATGAATGGGAGCCTGCCTCTATGGCCTCTGAACTTGCAAACTTCGTGGGCAGGATCTGGTCATGACAAACCGCGCGCTCGATCTCCATTTCGCAGGCCCACTTGTCCATCCGGCTATGCCCGCGTCATGGACGGTCGTGTTCATGCCTGACTCGAAGGCGCTTCTCGGCACAGGCAATCCGGTGAAAGTCTCCGGCACGATGGACGGCCATTCGTTCAGCGCGACCCTGATGCCCTCAGGTGAGAACGGTCACTTCCTCTCGTTGAATGCCGCGCTGAGAAAACTGGTCGGCAAGCAGATAGGTGACGTTGTTAATGTGCACCTCACAGAACGGTCGACCTAGGTTTCGCCTACCCAGCGATAAAAACCTAGGGCGCGGAACTGTGCTCGATCACGCTAACCTGTCGAAAGTAGCGCACCGCGGTGACGCCATCACTGCGAATTGCAGGGCTCACCCCTACCGGTCCGCCAGCTCGTGCAGGCTTCTCAAGAATGATGAGCGAAGCTGGGGATCGAGCGCACCGAAGTAGTCGTTGTCGGCGGCTTCGACTGCGGGGGTTGCACGGTTGGCGAGCGCCGCGCCTTCCTTGGTAACCGCGACTACCATCGCGCGGCCGTCGGAGGGGTGCGGGGATCGGGTGACGTAACCCTTTGACTCCAGATTGCGAAGGACCTGGGACGTCATCATGGGATCTGTGCCGGCCTGCTCGGCAAGAGCATGCTGGGTGACGGGGGCGGCGTTTCCAAGCCACGTAAGGGATGCCAACAGCGCGAATTGCACCTGGGTCAAGTCGTAAGGCTTTAGGGTGGCGCGTACCTGGCGCTGCCACTGGTTCGTCACTTGCCAGAGCGCCAGGCCAAGGCTGGTGGTGGGATCCGGATGCATTGTCTCGAGCGATTCGGTCATTGGATCACGCTTTCACGGATGATGTCGAGATCGTGCTCGTCGAGCGGAACGAGTCCGCGCCTGAGCTGGTATCCCCAGTTTGGCTCCGCCGTGAGATGAAGCCTGTCACGCACGTCTGTCAGTGGAACGGGGCGCAGGGAGAGGTATTTGATGCGACGCCGGAATAGCCTAAACGAGCCTTCGTCTGCCTCCCAAATTTCGTCATCGGCGATAACGCCGATGGCAGTGAACTCGCGAAGCGGAATGACGTCTCCGAGCGATTCAACAGGAGAGTAGTAGACGAGGGTATCGCCGGCCTTCATGCGAGCAAGCGGCCCGCGTTTGCCATGGCTGATTTGGGCAATTCCAAGGTGGATGCCGCGCCGCACGTGAGCGGCCGAGACAACACCAAGCCACCCGCTCATGCTTGGCGCTCCAAATGCCCGATCAGCCCGTCGACACTTGACTGTGCCGCGCCCGACATCGGCTTCTTCAGTAGGCGCGACCAGAGTTTCGCGAGCGGTCCGCGAGTTCGAATCGCCACCGTGACGACGGAACCTTTCTCCGATGCCGTGACCTTGTGTTCAAATTCGAGGCGCGCGCCCGGTAGCGCGCTCGTATTGGTGAACAGTTCGTTCGGCAGGAGGTCGGTGATGGAGAACCGGAGCGCGGGCCCGCTGGACGGCGTCAATCTGCCCCGTGCTCCCATCGCTGCGGCGGAGCCAAACTCCACGTGACGGACTTCTGGATCCCACTCGGGCCACGAGCGAGGTTCTGCCCAACGAGCAAATACCGCCCCGGGCAAGGAGGTGCACGGGCGTGAGTACTCGCTGACAAGAGGCATGGATATAGTATGCGCGCATACTAACTTCGCTGTCAATTTCGCTGTCGTGTCCAAGTTCGTCGAACGAGCAGCGCGCCCCAAAACATTGGCCACGATAATGGGTCAATGCCGATCCTGAACAAAGACATGACGCTGTGCATCTCGCTGGCCGCCCGGCCCTCCAACCTCGGTACGCGGTTTCACAACTTCCTCTACGAAGAACTCGGCCTGAACTTCATCTACAAAGCCTTCACGACGAGCAACATTGAGGATGCCATCGCCGGAGTCCGCGGCCTGGGCATCCGGGGCTGTTCCGTGTCGATGCCATTCAAAGAGGCCGTGCTTGAGCTCGTGGATGTCGTCGAGCACTCGGCCGCAGCGATCGAGTCGGTGAACACGATCGTGAACAACGATGGCGTGCTTACGGCATCCAACACCGACTATGAAGCGGTCGCCGACCTGATCGCACGCCACCAGCTCGACCCGACGCTGTCGGTGCTGGTTCGCGGATCGGGAGGCATGGCCAAAGCGGTCGTCGCCGCCTTCCACGGTGCCGGCTTTGCTGACGTCACCGTGCTCGCGCGCAACGTCGCGGCGGGCGAAGCAATCGCCACGAAGTATGGCTACCGTGCCGTGAGCGTCGACCCGCAGCCGGGCCACGCGGTGATCGTCAACGTGACCCCGCTCGGGATGGCGGGAGATTCCGCCGACGAACTCTCGTTCTCGCCCGACACCGTTCGCGCCGCGCAGACGGTGTTCGATGTGGTGGCATTCCCGGCCGAAACTCCACTGATTCGGGCTGCTCGGGATGCCGGAAAACTCGTCATCACGGGCGCCGAAGTCATCGCACTCCAAGCCGCGGCGCAGTTCGTTCGCTACACCGGCATCACGCTGACGCCCGAGCAGATTGCGCGTGCTTCGGCGTTCTCCCGGGAGTAGGGATCGGGACGTAAGCACGGCATCTGCCATGGGCTCACCGCGGGAATTAGTGACCACGCGTCGCCCGAGCTCGTCCCTTGATGGCCATAATGACGTCAGTCTTGGCATCGGCATAGTCGTTCATGTCATCCCACTGCTGGCTGAGCAAGATCCTCTTGGTGTTCTCGTAAAGGGCGCGGTCTTGGGCATCGGATCGGAGGCGATCGCGAAAGAGAAGGTAGTCGCCGACGGCAGGGTCATCGTGTTCGAAGACATGCACATGCACATCGCGTGCGGTTGTGCGCACGAGACGATGTCCTGGTTCTCGGACGCGCAGTTCATACCCGGCGTTCACGAGGGCATCCAAATAGTCCTCTTCCGCGGTGATGTCGTCGACGGTGACCACGATGTCAATGATCGGCTTCGCTGCCAGCCCGGGAACAGAAGTCGAGCCAATGTGATGGATGCTGATCTCCCCCGTCGTGCACGCCTCCACAATCAGTCGTCGGTGCTGGAGATAGAAGCTCTCCCAGCGTTGGTCATAGCGGTGGAGTTCCATAGTGAGCGCTTCGGCGCCGCCGATCAGTTCGACTGACGTGACATCAGGCCGCCGCGGCTTACGCATTCTGCTCATAAAAGCATTCTCACACTGCTCGTCGCGGTGGGTCTAGGCGAGCGGCCTCATAGCCGATGCTGATAGCCGCGGTGAAGCGGAACTTCCGTGGATCGACCTTTCGGCGAACTTTGTCAGCTCGTCCGAAGCAGGTGTGAAAAAGTTTTCCACAGATTAAAAAGACTTGTGAAAATGACGAAAGCACCGTTATAGGCTGAAGGTTGACGCAGCGTAGTGTCGGCGATCCTGACATGCGCTTTCGAACGAGAAAGACAACCTCTTGATCAGGTATTTACTTCGCCGCTTTGCCGGCTGGATGCTCATGATCGTCGTCGCCACCAATTTGACGTACTTTCTCGCCTGGGGCTTCCTTGACCCGCGCAATAACTACGTTGGCCGTCGACCACCGCTATCAGAAGCTCAGATCGTCCAGCTGCTGCAACCACGCAATCTCAGCGATACCGTGCCGCTTTTTGAGCGCTGGTGGAACTGGCTCTCTGGCATCGTCTTCCGCTGGGACTGGGGAGTAAGCCCCGTCGGCCAGTCGGTGAACGAGCAGGTGGCGTATCGCATGTGGGTGAGCGCCGAGCTCGTGCTGGGTGCCACGATTATCACCACTATCCTGGGCATTGCCCTCGGCGTCTACACCGCGTCGAGACAGTACAAGCTAGCCGACCGCATCGGTCAGGCCACCTCGATCATCACGATGAACATCAATATTGTTGTGGCGGCTCTGGGGATCGTGCTGCTGGCGATCAGCTTCAACAAAATGGTGGGAACGACGGTGTTCTTCGTCACGGGCTCGGCGAGTCCGAACGTCACGGGGTTCTTTCCCATCATCATCGATGCGCTGCAGCACCTGATCCTGCCCACTGTGGCACTCGTGATCATCGGCTACGCTGGCACCCATTTTCTTCAGCGCTCGCTGTTGCTTGACAACATCAACGCCGATTACGTTCGCACTGCGCGCGCGAAGGGACTGACCAAGGCGCAGGCAATCCGCAAGCACGCATTGCGCACCTCGCTCATTCCGGTTGCTACCCAGGTCGCCTTCACCATCCCGACCGTCTTTATGGGCGCGATCCTGACCGAATCGATCTTCGGGTGGAATGGCATGGGCCGCTACTTTCTCGAAACCATTTCAAAGAACGACATCCACGGAACCGTGGCGATCGCCGCGTTCGGGGCGGTTCTCACTGCGATCGGGGCATTGCTTGCCGACATCGCCGTCGTTGTTCTCGACCCGAGAGTGCGGGTGAGCTGACATGCCCAAAGATTCAATCCAACCCGCCGTCGGGCCAGACACCACGGCGCTCCGTTTGCCCAGAAAACGGATGTCGAAGTGGCACCTCTACTCGCGGCGTTTTCGTCGCAACCGTCCGGCCGTTGCGGGACTAGTGATCTTCGCGGTCCTCGTGCTGTTCGCGCTTATCGCGCCACTGATCGCGCGCTTCGACCATACCGAGCTCGACTTTCTTAGCCTCGGTGAGCCGCCAAACGGAGATCACTGGTTTGGCACCACGAGCGCAGGTAACGACACGTTCGCTCAAGTCTCGATCGGTCTGCAACGCTCTCTCATGATCGCCCTCGCAGTATCCGTGGGAACCACCGCGATCTCGGCGGTGGTCGGCACAGCGGCCGCGTATTTCGGTGGAATGTTCGAGCGATTCACCCTGCTGCTCATCCATTTCTTGATGGTCGTGCCAACGTTTCTGCTTCTTGCGATGTTCTCGAACGACTCGGGCGGCGACTGGCGCACTATTTCGCTCATCATGATCCTCATCGGCTGGTTCTTCCCCGCTCGTGTCATCTGGACGATGGCGCTTTCGCTGCGCGAACGCGAATATGTGCACGCTGCGCGCTACATGGGGGTCCCCGGAATGAAGATCGTGCTGCGACACATGCTGCCCAACATTGGCTCGCTTCTGGTGATCAACTTCACTCTGGGAGTGGTGGCTGCGGTGATGATCGAGACGGGGCTGTCATTTCTGGGATTCGGCGTCAAAATTCCGGATGTCTCGCTCGGTTCGCTGATCGGCTCCGGAGCGAACACCATCACTAGCGCACCGTGGTTGTTCTATTTTCCTGCTGCCGCGCTGACGTTACTGACCGTCTCGATGGCACTGATCGCTGACGGCCTGCGCGATGCACTCGACCCCACTTCGGCCGCGGGAGGGCGAGCATGACGAACCCATTACTTTCAGTCCGCGATCTGCGAGTGAGTTTTGCTTCGGAGACAGGCACCGTCGATGCGGTGCGGGGAATCTCGTTCGACCTCGAAGCGGGTCGCACCCTCGGCATTGTTGGGGAATCCGGATCCGGCAAGTCCGTTACGTCTCTGGCGATCATGGGGCTGCTCGACGAGAACGTTCGGATCTCCGGCTCGATTATCTTCGACGGCCAAGAGCTGTTGGGCAAGTCTGACAAGCAGCTCTCCGCGATCCGCGGCAACGGGCTGGTGATGATCTTTCAAGACCCGTTGTCGTCGCTCACCCCCGTGTTCAGCATTGGGGCTCAGCTTATTGAGGCACTCACTGTTCATCGCGCACTCTCGAAGCGCGAAGCATGGGCCCGGGCGGTGCAACTGCTAGAAACGGTAGGGATCCCCGATCCCGAACAGCGTATGAAATCTTTCCCGCACGAGTTTTCGGGAGGGATGCGCCAGCGGGTGGTGATCGCGATCGCGATGGCCAATAAGCCGAAACTGATCATTGCCGACGAGCCGACCACTGCTCTCGATGTGACGATCCAGGCTCAAATCCTTGACTTGATCTCCAAAGCTCAGGCGGAGACGGGGGCAGCCGTCATCATGATCACTCACGATATGGGTGTCGTGGCGAAGACGGCAGATGATGTGCTCGTGATGTATGCGGGCAAGCCTGTCGAGAAGGCTCCAGTTCATGAGCTCTTTCATCGCACGCGGATGCCGTACTCCATTGGTCTCCTCGGCGCGATCCCGCGGGTCGACAAGGCTGAGAAACAACCGCTCGTTCCGATCAAGGGAAATCCGCCGCTACTCATTAATCTTCCGAACGCCTGCCCGTTCGCGTCACGCTGCCCGATCGCGATTGAGGCCTGTCACACGAGCGAACCCGATCTCGTAGATGTCGGCAATGGTTCGGTGGGTGAACATCAGGCCGCTTGTATCCGTTCCCACGAGATCACTGACGGCGGCCTGATTGACGGGCGCCCGGTGTTCCCGCTGCCGCCCATTCCGGAGAGCGCGTTGGCGGCCATCCCGCGCGAAGACCGACCAACAACGCTCGAAGTGCGCAACTTGCTAAGACGTTCCCTCTCATGAAGGGGGCCTTCCTCAAACGCAAGGTGGGTGAGGTGCAGGCCATCCGCGGAATATCGTTTGATATCCGTGAAGGCGAGACGCTGGCGATAGTCGGTGAATCGGGGTGTGGCAAGACCACAACCCTGCTGCAGATCATGGATCTGGTGCAACAGGATGATGGCGACATCCTGATCGGCGGCACCAGTGTTGCGGATGTTCGTGGAGGGCAAGCCGAGCGCACGCTGCGCCGTGACATCCAAATCGTCTTTCAAGACCCGATGGGAGCCCTCGACCCGCGGATGACGGTGGCCGATATCATCGCCGAACCGTTGCGGGCGATCGGAACCAAGATTGTTGAGACGGACACGCGGGTCGATGAGCTGATGGACTTGGTTGGGCTCGACCCCTCGCACAGCAACCGTTTTCCGTCTGCATTCTCGGGAGGTCAACGCCAGCGCATCGGCATCGCTCGCGCCTTGGCGACCAACCCCAAAGTTGTGGTGCTGGATGAACCGGTCTCGGCGCTCGACGTCTCGATTCAGGCTGGCGTTATCAATTTGCTCGACGAGCTCAAGGCCAAGCTCGGCCTCTCGTACCTTTTCGTGGCTCACGACCTCTCTGTTGTGCGGCACATCGCCGATCGGGTGGCCGTCATGTATCTCGGCGCTTTCGTGGAGCATGGCAGCGTCGACGAAATCTTCGAAAACCCGCAGCACCCCTACACGCAGGCGTTGCTCTCGGCGATTCCCATCCCCGATCCGGACATCGAGCGCAATCGCGAACGCATCGTGCTCACGGGTGATCTGGCGAGCGCCTCCGATCAGGTCACCGGCTGTTCCTTTGCCAGCCGGTGCCAGCTCTTCACGACGCTGTCGCCTGAGAATCAAGCTCGCTGTCTCGGTGAAGTGCCGCCGTTAACCGGGCCAGAGGGCGGGCATCGCAACGCCTGTCACTTCAGGTAGAGCGAACAAACACCGCAACTTTTCCCCCATTCACCCCACAGAGTAAGGAACGGTATGTATCACCACAGAAAACTGCTCGGAATTATCGCCCTCGGCGGTGTTCTCACCCTCGGCATCAGCGGTTGCACCGCGGGAAGCGGTTCCGGCAATGATGCCGAAGAAATCATCTCGGTATCGGCCGCGGACTACAATCCGCAGCCACGCGAGAACCTGCAACAGGGTGGCGAGGTGGTGTTCCCGATCACGGAGATCACCCCGCAGATGAACCCCTTCAACGGTGACGCCAGCGCAAACACGGCTCGACTAGCGGCGTGGTACACGCCACAAATTCTGCTGATGGAGGAGGACGGCACTCCCTATAAGAATGACGCGTACCTCGACGAGTGGGAGTACGGCACCGTCGACGGCAAAACCGTTGTGAACTTCACGATCAATGACGATGCTGTCTGGAATGATGGTGCGCCCATTGACTGGACTGCGTTCGAAGCGACATGGATCGCCAACCGCTCCTACGAAGAGGGCTACAGCCCCAATGCGACCGACGGTTACAAAGAGATCGAGTCGGTAACGAAGGGCGACACAGACAAGCAGGTTGTTGTCACTTTCATGGGGGAATTTGCGTGGCCCCAGATGGTCTTCACCAGTGTGCTCAACCCCATGGTGAACACCCCGGAGATGTTCAATGAGGGCTTCATCGAGGAACCTCACGCTGATTGGGGCGCCGGACCCTACAAGATCACCACTTTTGACATCAACGGTGGAATCGTAATTCTGGAGCCGAACGAGAACTGGTGGGGCGAGACGCCGCTGCTCGACAAGGTGACCTTCCGTCAGCTGGATAGCGCAGCATCGATCAACGCTTTCAAGAATGGCGAAATCGACATGGCGAGCACCAACACCAAGGACCGCCTCGAGCAGGTGAAGGACATGGATGGCGTCGTCACCTACCGTGCTCAGCAGACGGCGAACACGCTTCTGCAGGTTGACGCCGACAAGCCCCAATTCCAGGACATCAATGTTCGCAAGGCATTCTTCATGGCGATTGATATCGACCAGCAGAAGAAGGTCGTGTGGAACGGTTTGAACTACGAAGAGGATCCTGCCGGTTCGTTCACGCTGTACGCCTTCCAACCCGATTACGTTAACGCGCTCGAGGAGGCCGGCTACAAGTTCGATCTCGACGCTGCTAAGGCACTGCTCGACGAAGCAGGCTGGGTTGAGGGTGACGACGGAATCCGCGCAAAGGATGGCGTCGACCTTGCAGTGACCTACCCGATCTTTAGCGACGACCCCGTGCAAGAGGCCAGCGCCAAGGCATTGCAGCAGCAGCTGAAGGCTGCGGGTTTCGATGTGACGATCGATACACGCTCGCCTCAGGACTTCTCGACTGACTACTCCACGAAGAACTGGGACATCTTCTCGCTACGCTTCACTGCCTCTGACCCGTTCGGCCCGGCCTGGTTCTGCCAGCTGTACTGCTCTGACAGCGGGCTTAACCTCTCGGGAACGGGAACTCCGGAGATCGACACGATGATCCACGAGCAGCTTGAATCGATCACCGACCCTAAGGCGCAAACCCTTAAGGCAATGGAGCTTGAAGCAGAGATCTTCGCTGAAACCTGGGGCATCTTTCCGATGTACAACGGCCCCGAAATCTGGACCGTCAAGGAAGGACTCGCAAACCTCACCCCCGAGCCCTACGTTGGGTTGGACCTCTTCGGAGTGCAGCCCGTTGAGAACATGGGCTGGGAGAAGTAAGGTCTGACGATCTGAATTGAAGTGATTAGGGCGGGTCGGGTGCTGCGGCATCCGGCCCGCCTTTTTCGGGGCTGAACAGAGGAACTTCAGGCGAAGTGAGATCCGCAGCATCGCCGCCGCTTCGATAGCGCCGTGTACCGTCAAGTAATGCCAAGCTATGAAGGCTCCGACGGGGCGACACTTCACTACGACGTTGTGGGCGGCGAGACGGAACCGATTATTCTCCTCGCCGGAGGAGCCGCGCGTCATCCCAGTTATCTTGGCGATCTTGCCGGACTCGGCGAGAGGCACCAACTGATCGTTCCCCACCTCAGAGGTGTGGGCCGCACGGCAATGCCCGTTGTGGAACAGCGTGGTTCGTATTGGAATCAAGCCGAGGACATCGAACGCCTGCGTATTCATCTGGGTCTCGAGCGGCTGGTCCTTGCAGCTCATTCAGCCGGGACAAGATTGGCGATCGCCTACGCTGCGCAGTTCGCGCCAACCCTTGCGCGGATGGTGCTGATCACCCCTCCGGCGACTTATCTCGTCGGCGAAGCATCCGATGCCGACGTTCTCAGCCAGAAACGACAGGGAGACCTGGTTTTCGAATCAGCTTTCGCCGCACTAGCTGCAGGTCCGCTAGTAACGGACGATGCCGGTTACAACGCGTGGCAGCAGCAAACAGCGCCCGCGGGGTATGCGAATTGGGGTGCGGAGGAACAGGCTCACGCCCTCGTCGGCGGCTGGAATCTGGCGGCGGCGAAAGCGTATTTCAGCGTTAGCCCGCCAACTAACCTTGCCCTGCGGTTGGGAGATATCGAGGCGCCCGTGCTCGTGCTCGCCGGCGCCGAGGACTGCCTCACTGGCCTCGCGCCTGTAGTCGCCCTCGCAGGCCTTTTTCCGTCTGGGGTCGCCGAAGTGATCGAGCGCAGCGGGCACTATCCGTGGGTTGAGCAACCCCTAGCGTTCAGGCGAGCGATCGATACTTTTCTGGAGGATTAGAGGGCCCGGACTGACGGGCCCGCACCTCACAATCCGGCAAGCGCACAAAGCTCAACGCCCTGCTCGTTTGCGACGGGCCCGAGCGCCAAACTCATCCAGAGCGTTCAACACTTCTGTGGCTTGCCAGTGTCTGTTGCGCCGGCCAGTGGTTGATTGCAGCAGGATGCCCGCTTCGACCAGTTTGGCAATTGAAGTGTCGGCGGCTGACTCGCTGACGCCTAGCTCGCGCGCGACTATGGCGACCGTGATTACTGGTTGGCGCAGGAGCAGGTTTTTTACTCGGTGCACCGAGGAATCACTGCGGGCCTGAATGGCGTGATCCCAGAGGGCAGCGATGTCGACGATCTGGCGTTCGAGCAGGCGGCCATAGTTGATCGCGGCGAATGCGGCTTCGCACATGGTCTCGACAATGGTTGCGATATCACCGCGGCGATACGCGCTCAACGCGCGAAAGTATCCTTCGGTGTCTCCGAGCAGTCCAGCGGAGACGGGGACGGTGATGTTGGTGGTGACGCCGCCGGCCCGAAGCATTCCTTGGATGAGGGCGCGGCCAGTTCGGCCGTTGCCGTCAGGGAACGGATGAATGGTCTCGAACTGGGCGTGAGCGATGGCAAGCTGAGCAATCACTGGAAGATCGGTGCGTCGCGAAAAGTGCATGACGTCGTCCATGAGTGCGGGCACACGATCATGGTGAGGCGGAACGAAATCTGCGTTGTGGGGAGAGAGCGAGCCGCCACCGATCCAGACTTGATCGCTTCGCCAAGATCCGACGATGTCGGGGTTCGATTTCTCGAGCAGGGCCCGGTGCATCGTGAGAATTGCCGCTGGATCGAGGTCATCTGCCAGATCGATTGCAGCCCTCATCGCCGCAACGTTGCTCACGACCAACTCGGCGTTCCCGGATGAAGAATCGCCGATTTCGGCCATAGCGACCTGCTTGGCGCTGGAGGTGAGGTTCTCCACTTCAGAGCTCGAGGCACTCTCTGAGCGCAGCAGAATCGAGGAGAACGGCGCCGCCAATATTCCGACTTGGGTGTCGAACCGGGTCAGTTCACGGCCGACGTCATCCGCTAGCGCGATCAGAGCCGACGGAAGATTTGGGGACAGTTGCGCGATGAACGCTGGCACGGCTGCGTTGTAGGGGCCGCGGGCGGCGCGGACTTGTCGGCGTGATCCGACTTCGTCATCCGAGCGTGACCACGGTCGGGACTCGTACGTGACGGCGGGCCAGGCCGGTTCAGTGTGGTTCACCTCGTGCTCGTTATGCGCCATGGAGCTATTATATCTGAGGCTAAGGCAATAGCCTTGGGTATGGATGAGACTGCTGGTAGCTTATGGCGTGCGGTGAAGCTCTAGCGGCGGTCAAGACAGGGCGGCTCATCGTCGCGCCGCGGAGCTGTCCTGTTATCGAGTTGCTAAAACCTCGTTGCCATCCCAGTAGGCGGCGATCCCCGGTGCGGCAATGCTGAGACCGGATGTGCGGAACTCGTCGAGAGTGGCACAATTCACCTGGCTCAGGTATCCCTCGCGGTCTGTCGTTGCGATCAAGCAGTAGCCAGTCGTGCTCTGCTGCGCGACCCAGATTTTGGCCCACGGAACATTTTGGGTCTCAGCGAGTCTGACCTGACTCACATCAACATCCTGCGTCACTAAGTTGCCCGGATAGGGAAACTCGTCGCTCGGCTCCGGAGGTTCTGCGAACCAAGAATTTGCGGCTGTTACATCTCCGCTGCCGGCGCCCGGAGCGGCCGGAACGCGGGGTTCGTCTGGCGTTGGTGGATCGGTCGTCACCCAACCGCCATCCCAGTGAGCTTCGAGATCATTCAGGCTCAAATCGATGCCTCGGGCGGCGAAATCCGCAAAGTTGGAACAGTTGATCGTGCCCGTTGAGTCGGCGGAATGTGCCGCAAGAAGACACAGTGTTGTGTCAGTACGGCCAACCCAGAAATCCCACCCGTTTGAGCCGCTGAGAACGAATCGCACCGCGTTCGGTTCTAGACCGTTCGACGTTAGTAGAGTCTCGAAAGGGTACGAGTCCGAGCTGGTGAATTCACTGTCGAACCAGACCGAGGCGAACGCGATCTTGCCGCCTCTCGGTGGAGTAACGGCATTCCCCTGGGTGTTTGAGGATGACGTTGCGTCGGCTCCGCCAAGGAAACTGAGCTGGCCTGTAATCGCTAGCGTCACAAGCGCGCCGACCGCTATCGCTGCGGCCACAATCATGGCAAGCCACCGAAGCCGCTTGTTTCGGATCATGTTCGCCCGCTTTCGAATGGATGAGGTCTTGCGCCCACTGGCCGGGAAAGTGATGATTACTTTACACTTTCCTTCCGTGAATGTTCGAGCGGGGGAATGCGGTGGGAAGAAGGAGTGATCAACGATGAAGTCTCAGAGTCGAAAACTGGCAGCCGTGCTGCTCACGTTTGTTGCCGTGCCACTTCTTACGGTCACGCTAGCGGGCTGCGGTGATGCTCCGCCCGCAGACGACAACAGCGAGTTCAGCCGGCAACCCACGACCGACGACTTTTGGCAGGTGGGGGTTCAGTATCCGGAGGGAGATGTCGGCGACTGCGGAGACGATGGCTCGATTGCCGACGGCATCATGAGTGCGGACGCCCCATCAAGTCGCTACGTGTGGACGCTTACCCAAGAATCAGGCGAAACCGATGCGGAACGAATCGCCGACTGTCTCAAGTCGGGGCTCACCGGTGGCACGATCACCATCTACGAGCCCGCGGAATAGCTTCGCCCAGACTCCTCCGCAACAGAAAGGTCGCAGAATGCGTTCACCCCTCGCAGTATTCACGATGGTTCTGATGAGTGTCGCGCTCGCGGGATGCGCTGGCATGGGGACGGTGTGCAGCGCCGTCGGCTACTCGAGTGTGGCGACGATAACCCTTTCGGAGCCTCGGGTGGGTGTCAGCCTTGAGCTGTGCGATGGCGAAGATTGCGAACCGGGTCTGCCGCCGCAAGGTGATGTTCAGCCCGCAGAAACGTCGCCCGTGCCTTTTGTGGATACTGGAGTCGTCAGGCTAGACGGCGACAGTGCCAGAGGGTGGAATGCCACCTTCGTTGGAGGCCAGCCGGTGGTTGAATATCGCCTGCGAGATGCAGCGGGCGAGGTTATCTCGGAGGACAGTATCGAGGTTGACTGGGTTCGAGTCGGAGGAACAGCGCGGTGTGGTGGGCCTCGAGAGGCGGTTATTGAGATTCCTAACTGAAGCAAATTTTGGCGGAACCAGGGGGCGATTCCTCTCGGTGCGTTAACGCCAGTCACGCGGGGATGACGCCCGCCACCTGCAAAGCGGGAAAAATGACGGCGGGCGAACTCGTCATCAGGTTCACTACAAAGTGCGCGATCGCGATGGGCATGAGCCGCTTCTGTTTCTGAGCGATCAGCGATGAGCCGATGCCCCACACGGTGAAGGCCACAACGTAGACGATCATGGCGTCGACGGTCGGCGCGAAGAACGCATGCTGCAATCCGAAGACTACGGAGCAGGCGGCGATCGCGAGCGACCGTGGCCAGATTCCGCTGAGCCGAGAGAGCGCGTAGCCGCGATACACGGCCTCCTCGGCGGGGGCATTGAGCGGGGCGAAGGTGATCACGGCGACGATCCCGAACACGAGTGCCCAGACGGGTGACGTGACGGATGCGGCACCGGGTTAACAAAGACGGTTTCGAAGGCGGTGAACGTGTTCGTCCCGTGCAGGATCCACATCGTGCCGATGATCGTTGCGACGAATGGGATGTAGAGCACGGCAATCCAGAGCAGCGCCCACCCGATGTCGGCGAAGAGCCCGACTCCGCGCCGAGGCGCGAACAGGCCGCGGAGTGTTTGGCCGTCCGCGTGCAGCAGGCGGATCACGAGCCACAACGAGAGCAGATTGACCGGCAGCAGCGAGAGCGAGAGCAGCATCGGTGAGGGCGGGAACTCCGCACTCGGATCGAAGCCGCGGGCGAGCATCCAGACCAGCACGGTTGCGAGGCCGACGAGCGCCAGCCTCGCGCCGAGTAGCCCGAGGGCGCGTCTCGCGCGGTTCGAAGTGGCGGATTCAACCATGCCTCGACCTTAGCAACGGAGCCCTTGAATAGGTGAAAGGTGCTCAAATTCAGATTAGGATGATGCTCCAGACTGGGAGGCGAGATTCACAGTGCGATTCCACACCCGCGGTAGCTCGCAGCTGCAGTTCGCCCTGCTTGGCATCGAAGCGATTGTCTTTGCGGCCGCACTCATCGCGAGTCACATCGGCAGCTATGCGATGTTTGCGCTCTTCGCTCTGCTGTGTTTGATCGCCGTGGTGGCATTGATCGCGGGCGTGTCCGACGAGGGCGCTCGCACCGCGCGCACGACGGGCGCGGGAATTCTCGGTGTGGGCGCAGCGCTGGGGCTTCCCCTGTGGGTGTTCGGAGTCACACTGATGGTTTACCCCGATGATGTGGAGCGGGCGTGTGCCGAATCTTTCGGCAGAGCAGGGCTTAGTCAGAGTGCGGAGATTGTGCGGAGCCTGGTGCCACCCGGCCTGTTTTGTGTGCCCGAGGGCGGCGGATCGGCTCCAATTCTCGCGAGCTCAGCATCCGATCTCTTGGTGAGTCTGGGCATTCTTTTTCTCATTATTGCGGCGTTAGCGTGCGCAGTATGTCTCAGTGCTCGTGATCTGGAGGGCAGCATGGCAAGTGCGAAGCAAACGCTCAAGAACTACCTGTCGCCATGGTGGGTGGGGGTCTGGTTCTTCGGGTCGATCGTCGTGTTGGTCGCGTACAGTGTTATCCACATTGCGGGCGGAGCCACGGGTGATTGGTGGGGACTCCTCTCTGTCATCCCGGTGTGGTCGTTCGTTTTCTATGACAACGCTCGGCGTTCGCGAAGGCGCAAACAGCAGTCTCTGCGGTCGCGGGAATAGTCTCGGAGATCGCTGCCGCTGTGATCGCGGCGTGGCGAGTTTCGCCTGCGTGGGTGCGGTCAGTGAATCTGGCGGAACCGTGCGACGAGAGCGGCTTGAGGCCGCTCGCCCGGCGACCGTCTGACCTGCGCAGTATCGACCTCGAAGCCCGCCGAACGTAGCTCCTTGCTGAGTGCATCCACTGGCCAGCGGTATGCCGGAGCTACAGCGTGCGCGAACGGTTCAACAACGGGGCCTTCGAAGAACCCGATGAGCAGTGTGCCGCCGGGGTGAAGTGCGCGGCGAAATTCTTGGAGCGGGATCTGGATGTCGGCGGGCTCGTGATGGATTACAGAGAACCAGGCGAGCACTGCATCGAGCGACTCGTCCGGCACTTCGAGTGCGTTGAGCGATCCGGTTGCGAAGTCGATTCCGGGATAGGTGCGCTGAGCGCGTTCGATGAACTCGGGCACCAAGTCGATACCGCGGGCCGAGAGCCCCAGCTCGACGAGAAAGCTCGTCCATTGGCCTGGGCCGCAACCGGCGTCAATGACGATGCCGCGGGGCGCGATACTGCGAGCCCACGTCTCGACAAATTCGCGATCTTCGGGATGCACGGCATCCATCGATCCGAACCTCTCGACGTATTCCGGCGCCCGCAGCGAATACGCATCGCCGATTTCATTGCTCATGATCTTCAGCTTAGGCCGGAGGCTTCGCCTGGTCCGGGGGAGAAAGAGTGACGGTTGTCAGAACGCTTGCAGTGCGTTTCGTGAAGCCCAGACGCCGTCGCGTCGCTCGAATTCGTCGAGATAGCGGCCGCCGTTTAACACAGAGGAGCCATCCGCGAGCGTGGTGAGGGCGGCGACGTCGTGCTCGCCAGTCGCGTGATCGCCGTCGATGTCGTAGCGGGAGTTGGAAGTCCAGTGCTGCATATTTCGGAAGGTCTCCCACTGGCGTGCAACGGCGTCCAAGATCTCTTGTCGTCCGCTGAAGATGTCGGTGCCGACATCCCAAACTGCGTCCTCGTGCCACACCGCGCTGAACTTTGGAGAAGGGATGAACGAGCTCAACGATCGCTATGACGAGCACGAAGCCGCGGTGAAACGGATGCATGTGTATTGACCACTTGACACACAGGTGGATGCCGGTGTATCAATTAAGCACTACACGAAAGGTGTTGCCGTGATCTCCCTCTCCTTCGCACTTGCGCTCTTCATCGCCGCGGTTTTCGTCGTGCCTTTAGTTGTTCGAATGATCAGTGCGGCCCGGTATCGACCGGCCGCCAAAGACGAAGTGGCGAACCCTGAACGCGATCGGTTGGCAGCGAATGTGGCGAGTCACGCTCAGCGGCGCGCGGTTGTCGCGGTCGTTTTCGCGGTCATCCTCTTTCTCGCGATAGCCTCGGCGGGAATCGCTGATCCTCAATTTCTCGGAATCCCGGTTGCGATCGCGCCCGGACTAGCAGTGAGTGGAGGACTCCTGCTTTTCGCTGCGAGTACGCCGCTCCGAATTCCTCAGCCTGCACAAAATAGCGCTGACCTTAGCAGGCGGTATCCGGGTCATTCGGCCCGCGCTGGGTGTTCGTGCTCCCGGTGGTTATTGCGGCCGCGTTCGTCGTAATGCTGGTGGGAACAGGGCTCACCGCAAGTGCTGATGAGAACGGTCTCTTGAGAGTCATCACTGTCGCCGAGGCAACGACGAGTTCCACCGCAAGCCCATACCCGGGCTGGTTCTATGGTGTTCCCTTGATTGCAGTAACCGTCGTGCTCGCGGTGTCTACCCTGCTGGCGCTGAGCCGTGTCTCGGCTACTCAATCCCTCCCGATCGAAGGCTTTGCCGAGCTTGATCGGCAGTGGCGAGCGGGGTCAACTCTGGTGATAACCAAGCTCAGCACGAGCGCCTTGCTTCTCTATTTCGGCGGCACCGCCTTCATCGCCGGTCAGGCGACGCGCAACGTGGCGACAACCTACACAGCGGCGGGCGACACATTCAGTGCTACCTTCCGTCAGCCAGAGCTCGCGATCGGTGTCAGCTTGCAGGTGCTCGGTGCTGTACTGGCGATCTCGGGGCTAGTTTTTCTTGCCGCGGCAGCTTCTACCGCGTTGACGTTGCGTCTGACGGTGCAATCCTCTGAGGGTGCCGCCCCAGCGGCGGAGCGAGCATGATCACCGTTGACGCCGAAAGCCCGGTGCCCCCGTTCGAACAGATCCGATCTCAACTTACCGACCAGATTAGAGTGGGCGAACTGGGCGCTGGTCAGCGGCTCCCCTCGATTCGTCAACTAGCCGGAGACCTGCGCGTCGCCACCGGAACCGTGGCTCGTGCCTACACAGAGCTCGAATCCGCTGGGCTCATCGAGACGAATCGCGCTACAGGCACCCGCGTTCGTGACGACCAAACAGTCAGCAGCGGGGTGCAGCGTGCCGCCACTCGATTCGTGAAGGCGGCTCGCAGCCAGTCGCTCACCCTCGACGATGCACTCAGCGCCGTGCGTTCAGAGTGGGGCGTTAGCTAGCCCACCTAAAAAGCTATTCGCGCACCGACACCGTCACCGTGAACTTGCTGTTGCATCCCGCCTGGCGGGTGGGGCCGACGGTGCGGTTCAGGTAGTCGCGGTATCCGAGGTGGGTGTTGAAGACGACCCACAGTTCGCCGCCGGGTTTGAGCACGCGGCGGGCGTCAGCCAGCATCCGCAATGCAACGCCCGCATGCACGGTGGCGCCGGTGTGAAACGGCGGATTGCACACAATCAGATCAGCACTGGCCGTCGGCCGTTCGGCGAGAGCGTCTTCGCGCGCGGCCTCAACGCGGGCCCCGACTCCGTTCGCGTCGGCCGTTTCGCGGGTCGATGCCACGGCAGCAATGGACTGGTCAACGGCAACCACGTGCAGGTCGGGGCGGGCCAGGGCGAGTGAAACGGCGAGCACTCCGGTGCCGCTGCCGAGGTCGACGGCGGTAGCAGCATCCGGCTTCATCTCGGGTAGGAACGTCATGAGAAAACGGGTACCGATGTCGAGGGTGGCCCCGGCGAAAGCGCCGCCGTGGGCGCTGACCGTCAGCTCATCGACGGGAAGCTCGGGTTCGCGCAGCACCGACGTCGTCGGATAGCGAGCCTCGGTACCGTCACGTCGCGGGCCCAACGACGTGAGCGTGCGCGACTTCTGGCGAGCACGACCGGCGTTCACATCGTCGAAGGAACGCGCCAGCACCTCATTCATAGCCAAGGTCATGTGCTTGATGCGGCCGCCCGAAATCACGACCACGTCAGGCGACGCGAAGCGGGCAATGGCCTGAGCCCACTCATCCAACTCGGCCAGGCTGCGCGGCAGTTGCATCAGCACCAGACGGGCGCCCGACAGCAATTCCGCGCCCAAGGTGTGTGACGTGTAGTGCGGGGCAAGATCGCCCGCGTTCTCAGCCAGCGCCAGCTCCGAGACCAAGGAATCCTGAAACACGCGGATGCCGCGGCAGTCGTGCAACGAAACCGCCCCGAGTGTGAGCGCCCCATAGTTGTCGCCCATCACGACGAGCTCGCCGGGCTGGATATCGGCCAACTGCGGAGCGGCCTCATCAAGAATGAGCCGATCGCTGGCATCCACCGCGAAAAGGTTAGGGGCTTCCACGTCGGGCCAACGTCGCAGAGTGGCGAACAAGTGCTCAGACATGGGGGGCTCTTTCGGTGGCGCGGCACCGCAAACAACGTGTGCGGCGGATCCTCAAGCGTAGCCGAGCGCCCTGCGGCCACCCTTAACCCAGAAAGCGAGCAGCCCCGGCACTAGTGGGGCCACTCGCTCACGGGAATCTAGTTGTAGCCGCGCGTGATGTGGGGCTCGTCAACGCACAGAGGGCATTCCTCTATCTGTGTTGACGGGATGCAATCGCACATTAGCTATTCGGCACCATCGTGTACTTAGTGGAGAGGTACTCGTGGATGCCTTCCGAGCCGCCTTCGCGACCGATACCCGACTGCTTGACGCCACCGAAGGGGGCGGCTGCGTTGGAGATGACGCCAACGTTAAGGCCCATCATGCCGGTGTCGAGGGCGTCGATCATCCGGTTTCCGCGAGCAAGGCTCTCGGTGAAGACATAGGAGATCAGGCCATATTCGGTGTCGTTAGCGATCTTCACGGCGTCGGCTTCGTCGGTGAACTCGACGATGGAGACGACCGGTCCGAAGATTTCTTCCCGCAGGATGTCGCTGCCAGCGAGAACACCGGTGACGACGGTGGGCTCATAGAAGCTTCCATCGCCATCAACGCGCTTGCCGCCGGCCACGAGAGTCGCGCCGCGCTTGACGGCATCCTGAACTAGCTCGTCTGCCTTGTCGACAGCCTTGTCATTGATGAGCGGGCCGATGTTGATGCCATCTTCTGTGCCACGACCGATCTTGAGGTCAGCGACGCGAGCCGCGATTTTCTCGGCAAATTCGGCGGCAACCGAGCTGTGCACGATGAAACGGTTGGCAGCGGTGCAGGCCTGGCCGATGTTGCGGAACTTCGCCGCCATCGCACCATCTACGGCCTTGTCGAGGTCAGCGTCGTCGAAGACAACGAACGGGGCGTTGCCGCCAAGTTCCATCGACGTGCGCAAGACATTCTCCGAGGCCTGCTTGATGAGGGTCCGGCCGACAGGAGTTGAACCGGTGAACGACAACTTGCGAAGACGCGGGTCAGCGATGATCGGTTCAGACACGGCGGACGAACTCGAAGTAGTGACGACGTTGAGCACACCAGCGGGGAGGCCGGCTTCTACGAACAGCTTCGTCAAGAACAGTGTGGTGAGCGGGGTGAGAGCAGCGGGCTTCACGACAACCGTGCAGCCGGCAGCAAGTGCTGGCGCAATCTTGCGGGTCGCCATTGCGAGAGGAAAGTTCCACGGCGTGATCAAGAAGCTGGGTCCCACCGGACGCTGCGAAACGATCATGCGGCCGGTGCCCTCTGGCGTGTTGCCGAAGCTGCCCGAAATGCGCACAGCTTCTTCACTGAACCAGCGCAAGAACTCGCCACCGTAACCAACTTCGCCCTTTGCTTCGGCGAGCGGCTTGCCCATCTCCATAGTCATCAGCAGAGCGATGTCGTCGCTGTGCTTCTGAACAAGATCGAAAGTGCGGCGCAGAATCTCGCCACGCACCCGAGCTGGTGTTGCTGCCCACGAATCCTGGGCAGCAACCGCTGCGTCGAGCGCCCGCATTCCGTCTTCAGCCGAAGCATCCGAAATGCTGCGAATGACCTTGCCAGTGGCGGGGTCAGTCACGTCGAGCGTCTTGTCGCCGGAAGCCGCGACCCACTCACCGCCGATGAAAAGCTGGTTCGGAACGGCTTCGAGAAGCTGGGTTTCGGTGGAGTTAGTCATGCGGGGTGCACCTTTCAGGTTGATGAAAACGGCGACGCTAGTCAAACAGCGGTAGCTGAACTTCGGCTTGGTGCTGCGTGGAGTTGGGCTGAGTGGAGGCTGAGCTTGAGTGAGCGGTGAGCGGTGAGTTACGCGCTGGCGAGAGCGTCGCGAACGACGTTGAGTCCGTCAGCGATGAGCTCGTCAGAGATCGAGAGCGGCGGGAGGAAGCGGATGACGTTGCCATAGGTTCCACAGGTCAGCAAGACAACGCCGGCGGCGTGCGCTGCAGCCGCAACCTTCGAGGTGAGGGCCGCGTCGGGCTCTTTCGTGGCGGGGTCGATGAGTTCCATGGCGATCATGGCGCCGCGGCCTCGTACGTCTCCGATGCGGGGGTCTCCGGCGCGGAGTCCGTTGAGGCGGCCGCGGAAGATGGTTCCAATTTCGCGGGCACGGTCGATCGCGCCTGACTCTTCGAAGGTGCGGATGGTGGCGAGTGCTGCGGCGCAGGCGATGGGGTTTCCGCCGTAGGTTCCGCCGAGTCCGCCGACGTGGGCGGCATCCATGACATCGGCGCGGCCGGTGACGGCCGAAAGCGGGAGACCGCCGGCGATGCCCTTGGCGGTGACCATGATGTCGGGAACGAGGTTCTCGTGGTTAGAAGCGAAGAGGTCTCCCGTGCGGGCGAAGCCGGTCTGCACTTCGTCAGCGATGAAGATCACGCCGTTGGCGGTTGCCCAGGCGCTGAGGGCGGGGAGGAATCCGGGAGCGGGCTCAATGAAGCCACCCTCGCCCTGGATGGGCTCGATGATGAGGGCGGCGAGGTTGTTGGCGCCGATCTGCTTTTCGATCATCAGGATGGCGCGGGCTGCTGCTTCTTCGCCGCTGATTCCACCATCGCGGAACGGGTACGACATGGGGGCGCGGTAGAGCTCTGAGGCGAAGGGTCCGAAGCCGCTCTTGTAGGGCATCGACTTGGCGGTAAGGCCCATCGTGAGGTTGGTGCGGCCGTGGTACGCGTGGTCGAAGGCCACAACGGCCTGCTTGCCGGTGAAGTAGCGGGCGATCTTGATCGCGTTCTCCACGGCTTCGGCGCCGGAGTTGAAGAGCGCGGTGCGCTTTTCGTGCGTGCCGGGGGTGATCTCGTTGAGCTTCTCGGCGACCTCGATGTAGCTTTCGTAGCCGGTGACCATGAAGCAGGTGTGCGTGAACTGGGCGACCTGTGCGGTGACGGCTTCGACAACGGCGGGTGCCGAGTTGCCTACACCGGTCACGGCGATGCCTGAGCCAAAGTCGATGAGGGTGTTGCCGTCGACGTCGCGAACGACGCCTCCCCCGGCTGCTTCGACGAAGACCGGAAGGGTGATGCCGATTGCTGCCGCGACGGACTGCTTCTTGCGCTCAAGCAGTGCCTGCGAGCGTGGTCCGGGAATTGCGGTGACGAGGTCGCGCTTTTGCGGAAGCGAGGGGCCGCCGACCGGGGCCGTAGGGGCGAGTGCGGAAGTAGTCATGGCCACCGATCCAATCTGTGAAGAATTCGTTTGGTTCAACGTAGTGCGCAACCGCCGAGAGCAATAGACGCACAATGGCATTCTGAACCTAAAGAAGTGACAGAATGGCATCAGGAGGTTTCAGTATGCCAACACCGATTTGGGACATCATCGAAACGCCGCAATTGGCGTTGCGAGCGCTCACCCCGCGAAAGACTTTCGACCGCTCGGTGAACTGGGTTCACAACTCTGACCTTGACGACCCGACCCCGTTCTTGGCTGACGGCCAGCTGCTTCTCACGACCGGCCGCCAGTTCGTCGACAACCCCGCCCCTGACTTTGTCGCGTACGTCGCGCGCCTCGCCGCCGCCGGGGTCGCGGCCCTCGGATTCGGAACCGAAGTCATCGCCCACGGAGTACCCGAAGAACTCATCAGTGCCTGCGCCGTGATCGGCCTTCCCCTGTTCGAAGTTCCGTACAGAATCCCGTTCATCGCCATTAGTCGTCTCGTCGCCGACAACGAAGCCGAACAAGCGCGAGCCGAGTTTGACCGCGCCCTCGCTGCCCAGAACGACATTGCTCGCGCCGCGGTTGGCAAAGGGCGGCTAAGCGCAGCGACCACTCGCGCCGCCGAACACCTCGAATGCCAAGCGTGGATCTTCGATGCTGATGGTGAAGTTGTGAGCAATCGCAGCGAAAGCTCCGTGCCAGAGTGCCCGCCAGACATCCGCGCTTCCGTGAACACGCTTCTGGCCCGCGCCCGACGAGCCCGGGTCGTTGACGATGTTCCCGACGAACACCGCATCGTGCAAACGCTGGGGCCAAGCGGGCAACTGTGTGGCGCCGTCGCGTGGTCGCGCGGCAGCGAATTCGGCGACCTTGATCGGTCAGTGATGACCGTGCTGGCGGCGCTCGCCGAGGTTTCGCTCGAGCAAACCGAAAATCTGCGAGTAGGCCATCGCGCGATTCTGGAGCAACTTTTTCAACTGCTCAAAGACGGCAGGGTCGACAGCGTGCGGCGGGCGGTGCGCGTCGCGGGCATTGAGCTTCCGAAAAATCGTTTTGCCGTAGCCGCCCTGAACTTGAGCGAAACCAACGCGAGTGTGCGCGATGTTCTGGAGCGGCGCGCAGCCCGAGCAGACAGCCGATTTTTTGCGGTCGCGGATGGTCGACACTTGCTAGTGCTCATCGATGCAAGTCAACTCGCTGCCGAACGTCGCTTTTTTCGGATCAACGAACTCACCGTCGGCCTCTCGTCCGAAGTTGGCTGGGCCGAATTGACGGTGGGCATCACCCAGGCCGTGCGGTCGCTCGAGGCGGCTCCCCCCGGCAGCGTCACCGAGTTCGACAGCCTCGTTGGAGAAAGCTTCTTCGGGCTTCTCGCCTCAAGTTCGGTGGCCGATATTGCGCACGCCCGCCTCGCGAGCGTCATCGATTCCGTTGAAGGTTTGGGGCTCCTGCGGTTCGCCCAAGTGTGGCTGCGACACAACGGCCAGTGGGATCCCGCGGCCCGCGAGCTGGGCATCCATCGGCACGGTCTCAAGACGCGGATGCAGCGGCTCGCCGAGCTCACAAATTTGGGCCTCGATACTTTCCAGGGGCGTGCAGAATTGTGGGCAATGTTGGCGGCAATTGACCTCAATGAAAAGTCCTAGCCGAGGTCCCAGAATTTCGGTCCAAAAAATGTTGACTTCCACATCACAGGAATTCGCATGTAGCCTACGAACGAATCTCGGCGGCGTCGCCGGTCATTTTCGAGCAGCGAGGAGCCTCTCATGAAGACCTTCCAATTGATCAATCCCTACACTGGCGAAGAGGGCACAGCGCACCCCGCTGCCAGCGACGAAGTTATTGAGCAGATTGTCGCCGCGGCGCACTCTGAGTATGCGGGCGGAATGAACCGTGATCAGGTAAAAGAGCGCGCAGCCATCGTCACCCGCATCGCCGATCTTTTGGCCGAACGTTCCGCAGAATTCGGCGAAATTATCGTTCGTGAAATGGGCAAGCCGCTCGCCCAAGCAGTCGGTGAAGTTGAGTTCTCGGCCGACATTTTTCGCTACTTCGCCGACAACGCTGAAGAGTTCCTTGCCGACGAACAAATTCCCGCCGGCGCTGGTACCGCGTGGATCCGCAAGAGCCCTATCGGTCCCATCTTGGGCATCATGCCGTGGAACTTTCCGATCTACCAGATCGCCCGTTTTGCTGGCCCCAGCATCGTGCTCGGCAACCCCGTTTTGGTGAAGCCGGCGCAGCAGTGCCCCGAGTCATCCGCCATGCTGGAAGCGCTCATTCACGAGGCCGGCCTGCCCATCGGTGGGTACCAAAATGTGCTCGCCGATAACGACCAAATCGCGAAGCTCGTCGAAGACCCGCGCATCCAAGGAATCTCCCTCACCGGCTCCGAACGTGCCGGCGCCATCGTCGGTGCCGCCGCCGGGGCAAACCTCAAGAAGAGCGTGCTCGAATTGGGCGGGTCTGACCCGTTCATCCTGATGTCGACCGACGACATGGATGCCACCGTTGAGGCGGCTGTCGCGGCCCGCGTCGACAACAACGGGCAGGCTTGCAACGGCGCCAAGCGCTTCGTCATCATCGACTCGCTCTACGAAGAATTCGCCGAAAAGTTCAGCAGCGCAATGGGCGCCATCACCGTCGGTGACCCGATGGAAGAGGGCACCGAGCTCGGCCCGCTCTGTTCAGTGGATGCCGCCAAGAACTTGGAAGAACAGGTTGCTGAGGCAGTCGCCGCCGGAGCCACGCTGCGGGTGGGAACAGGCAAGCGCGACGGAACCAAGTTTGCGCCCGCCGTGCTCGAAAACATCAGCCCCGAGAACCCGGCCTACACGGTGGAGTTCTTCGGTCCGGTCGCCCAGCTGCACCGCGTGGCTAGCGAAGAAGAAGCCATCGAGTTGGCCAATGCAACACCGTTCGGGCTCGGCTCTTACGTCTTCACTACGGATGCCGACCAAGCTGACCGCATTGCCGACGGCATCGACGCGGGCATGGTGTACATCAACGAGGTTGGCGCGGATGCTCCCGAGCTGCCCTTCGGCGGAGTCAAGAACTCCGGCACCGGTCGCGAACTCGGTGCCCACGGCATCGACGAGTTCATGAACCGCAAGCTGGTCAAGCGCCCGTAACCGGTTCGCACGCTCAGCGGCAGGCTCACTGCCGCTGAGCGCCAGAAATCCAGAGTCGAACAGGCGAGCTACGGCTATGCGTCTCCCGCGAGGGAACGTGTGCCTGTGGCTCGCCTTTTCTTTCCCACAGCGTCATAACAGTCCGCGAGTTCGCGGTTCACGCCGGCGAGCATTTCGGCGTCGCCGCGGGCGTTCTTCCCGACTGTTTTGAGCAGCTTGATGGCGTCTTTAGGGCGCCCGAGTTCAGCGAGAACCTGAGCGGCAAAACGTTCGATTCGCAGCGCACCGCTCGGGTCGTTGGCCGCGCGCAACGCGGCGGCTGCCTTCGTAGCCTGGTCGACGGCATCCTCAGCGTCACCGAGAACGTGCAGGGCGCGAGCCTTGGCAGCAAGCGTTGCCGCCGTCATCCAGGGTGCCTGATTCGCGATCGTGTCGGCCTCGACTTCGGCGAATGTGGCCAGCGCACTGCGGTCGCCCAGGCTGGCTTGAGCCGTGCCGAGGTCGTGCAGCACTCCGAGGTAAATGACCCCGTCACCCTGCGATTCACGCACGGCAGCCGCGGCGATCATCAAGGCTGCACGCGCCGACTCGTGGTCATTGCGGGCGGTGTGGATGCCGGCCACGCTGCGAGTGGCGCGGGCGGCGTCATCGAGCGCGCGAGCTTCGGTGTAGAGACTGGCGGCCATCGTCCACACTTGGATGGCGGAATCCAGTTGTTCAGTCGCGGCGAACGAGTGCGCCATGAACTCGAGGCTCTCAGCTCGAGCCGCTGCCGGTGCGCCGTTGGTGGTCTCGTGGTTGTAAATCTCCGCGAGCATGGCGATCGCTTCGGGGTGGCTGTCGGTCATCACAAGCATGTTCGCCACTGCTTTGCGTGCTTCCGTGTCGTCGATGTCGAGTTCGTGAGCCAGCTCGATGGCGTCGCGGAACCGCCCGAGAGCGATCGCTCGCTCCTGAGCATCCACCGCCATCCGACCTCCAAGAATGGTCGTGTGGTACAGCCGGTCGGGAAGATCGACGGCGTTGTAGAGTTCGATGGCTCGGGTGGCGGCACGCAAGGCTTCGTCCGGTCGGCCGACGCTCGAGAGGGCCATCGCCGAAAAACTCTGAGCTTCTGCCTCGGCGGTTCGATTGCGCGCCGCAGCGAGAAGCATGGTGCTGTACTCGAGCATCCGCTCACTATTTCCGTCGGAAACCGCGATCTGCATCAGATGACGGGCGGCGAAAAACTGGATCGAGCCGGGGTCATCGGCCGCATTCGCCTGAAGGTACGCGAGGCCTGCGGTGGAATGGATGCGCTCCTTGTCGCGCACCGGCTGGCGGCCTAATGCATCGGCGAGAGCGAGCAGGGCCAGCGAGTGAAGTCGCGGCGGGAGCTGATCAGCGTTCATCGTTTCGCGTTCGAGCGCGGCGAGGTCGTAGGGTTCTGCGCGGCCAAAGAACGCCAATCCCATGCGGGATTGGCTGGCCGCTTCGAGGGGCTTGTCCAGTTCGAGCAGCAGCGTGTGACGTTGGAGTGCCACTGATTCTGCGGTCTCCAGCTGACCCAAACGCACGCAGCACGCGGTAACGATCCCGAGCGCGGTGACGCGCACTGCTCCCGCGGTGAGGTGCACCGCGTGAAGCGCGGCGCTTAAGGCCGGGGCGAAAACGTCGGCGGTGAACAGCTCTTCAGCGCGCAGTAACCACTGTTGGCCCTCGGTGGGAGCGTCGATGTCAGAAAGAGCGAAAGCCATCTGTCAATTATCGCGACCTCTGCTCAAAGCGCACTCCCCGCCTTCGCGGGGTAGAGCAGTTCGCCGCGGCGCGGATAACGCGCCGCGGATAACGCGCCGCGGCGGAGAAACGATCAGCGGCTAGCTTGCGCCCTCGGCAATTGCGCGGGCGGCAGCAGCATCCGCCGTCCGCCCCAGCTTGTCGAGGCTGTCGGCCAGCTCGAACGCGGCCAGAGTGCGCAACTGTTCGTGACCGGCAGCCTGCTCAATGACCGACTGCAACACGGTGACGGCTTCATCGTGACGGTCTTCACCAGCCAACACATTCCCGACGAAGCGTTCGCAGTTCGCCGCCGACATCGAGTCGCCCGTTGCGCGGTATTCATCGGATGCCGTCAGCGCCAGAGCGACTGCTTCTTTGGCTCTGCCGAGGCTGGCGAGCGCTCGGGCTTTGGAATCCGAGACGTCGGCGTGCAACCAATCGGCGCCGTGCTCGGTGGCGAGCGCGAGCACTTCGTCGAGGGCGTCGAGCCCTTCGGCGTTGCCCGATTCGGTGAGGGCCCTCCCCGAGTGGTGCAGCACGCGCACGAGCAGGTTCAGGTTGTCGGGGGTGGCTCGCGCGTGCTCGACCGCGGCAGTCAGCAGTGCCGCTGCCGACTCGTGGTCGTTGTACTGCGCGTGCAGGCCAGCACTGTCGGCGAGGGTGCGAGCGGCGCTCTGGGTATCGCCGGATTCGAGATACAGCTCGACCGCCTTCTCCCACGTGCCCACGGCCGAGCTGAGTTCGTCGGCTTCGACGTAGCCGTGACCGAGCCAGTAGAGGGTTTCGCCGCGGCTGCCGGGCGCAGCATCGGCTGCGGTTTCTTCTTCATACAGTCTCGCGAGAATGTCGATGCCTTCTGGCGCTTCCTCGCCGCGCACAAGCGCCCGGCCGAGTGCGTACCGCACTCCGACCGTGTCGATCTCAAGGCGTTCGGCATACCGCACGGCGAGGCGGAAGCGGCTGGCGGCAGCCGCAAACTCTTCTGCCTCGTCGTACAGGCGGCCTGCGAGAACGGTGATGTCGTGCAGCGGGCCGGCGGCGCCGATCGTGTGCGTGAGCGCGGCCGCGGCATCCGCCTGCTGAGCGCCTTCGGTGAACTCGCCGGCGCTGCCGTGAAGGCGGGCGCGCAGGGAGTGCGCCTGGGCGAGATTGCCGCGGTTGCTCGTGATGCTTTCGAGAGTGTTGAGGTAGCTGACGGCGGTATCGGCGTCGTCAGTGCTAGCCGCGATATCAGCGAGGTAGCGTAGAGCGGCAACGCGCGCGCGGGGTGAATCGCCCGCTGTCGCATGCTCGAGAGCGCGCATGGCCAGAGCGGTTGCGGCCTCAATGTCGAGTTCCTCGCCCCGAACGAGAAGGCCAAGAAGAGAGATTTCGATGTCAGCAACCTGCGCCGGCGCGAGCTCGCCCGCCACCTGAGCGGCTACCCGCAAGGCAGTGAGATCATCGTCGCTACCCCGGCCGAACAAGGCCAACCCCAGAAGCTCTTCGAGCGACGCTTGAGCCTCGTCGCCGTCATTCCCACGCTCGCGAAGCAGCGGGACGCGTTCAGTCAGCAGCGCTTCGGCCTCCGCCAATTCTCCACTCGCGACGAGCGCCGCGATCAGCGGGCTGAGCGCCTCAGCACGCTCGGTGCCCTGGGCCAGCTGCGCGGCCATGTGCGCGGCGGACAGGCCGCCGGCGAGCCAGCCGATGGCCAACAGTTCCTTCGCCCGCTCGAGCCAGCCGGCGGCATCCGTCGGCTCGGGGTCGGTCGCGGCTGGGCGCCCCAGCGTTTCACTCGTGAGGCTTAGCGGGTAGCTCTCGTTAGCCAATTCTTTGGCCTTCTGGAGGCTGCGGGCCCGGTAGTCATTGCCTGCCCGCTGGTCGAACTGGTCACCGAGGCGGCGCGCAGCACTCCAGACGGCGGTGGCGAGTTGCTCGGCAGTCCAGGCGCCGTCGTTTTCTCCGAAGAGCCTCTGGAGTTCTCGGCTCTCGGCGCCGCGCACTGTCTGCCCGCCGAAGCCGGCAGTGGTGACGGCGTCGAGCAGCACCCCCGCGGCCACTAGGCCAGCGAATTGGCCTGAGGCGTTGAGCTGGTCGTGCACGAACCAGGAGAGGTGGCGTTCGAGCATCGAGAGCCCGCGCGCTTCGTTGCCGGTGACGGCGCAAAAGATGAGGTGGTTGGCGATGATGCTGAGGTTGTCGGCGTTGTCGCGCGCTAGGGCGTAACTACGAAAGTGGGCCGCGCGAGCATCATCGAGGCGGCCAGCGCGCAAGTACGGGAGCAGGGCGCGAGAAAGGGCATTTTCTGGTTCGTCGCCGCACTGAAAGCCACCCGCGATGAGCTCATCGACAAGATTGATGGCTTCGTCGTTTCGGCCGAGCTCGGCCAAGAAGCCGCTGCCGTCGCTGCGCACGCAGGCGTCACAGTGGCTGTAGTCGTCACGGGGAGTGATGGCGAGAGTCGCCCGCAATTGTTCTGCGCGTTCAAGATCACCGAGTGCCCACGCCGCGGAGAACTGCGAGTTGAGAACACCGCTCATGCCAAGACCGCCCGCACGATAGTGCGCTTCCATGTCGGCGAGCGCCGCATCAATGTCTGCGGTGCCGAAGATGGGCGAGCTCGCGAGCGTGCTGGCAATCCACTTGAACTGCCACATGAGGCTGGCACCGTCGTTACCAATCCCATCCGGAAAACGCACGGGATCGTCGTCGTGTTTGGCCAAGCACCAGGCAAACGATGAGAGCAAAGTCTCAGTGTCGCCGAGCATATTGGCGGATGCCGTCTGCCGAATCCGTGCCTGGTATTCGAGTTCTTCGTCACCGATGTCGATCGCTAGAGCGATTGCCTCATCAACGCGCGCGCGTTCCTCGGCGCCGAATGCCATGCCGTCGATCTCGGCGAACAGTTCATGGATGCGGGCCACACTCATAGGGAGGTTCCTTCGGGGAGGTCGTCGCCGAGTTTCACACTCATGGCGATGAGGTCTGACAGGGAATTGGTCATCATGGCGCGGTCGCGCACGCCGAGGGGGCGTTGGCTCGTGAGGAGAGCCTGCACGTAGAGCAGTTGGATGGTGCGGGAGAAAACGGCGTCGTCGCGCAGTGTTGACAGAGTGACGACGACGGGATTGTTCCAGTTGAGGCAGAGGCGCGCAAGGCTTGTACTGATGCCGTCGCTCGCGAGGCGTTCCTCGGCGAAGGCGTCGATCTTGCCGAGAACGTTCTGCCACAGGCCGGGCTTACTTACTTCGCGGGCCGAACGACGGTCGATCGAGCGCAGCACTTCGGGGTCGGCTAGGTAAAGCCCGGTCACATCGGCGCTCGGCATGCTGCGGACGATCACCGAGCAGTTTGCGTCGATGAGCACGGCGCTGGCACGGTCTTCGAGGCGAGCGACAGCGGTGCGGGCATCCAGGGGCGGCACTTCTAAGAAGTCGAGCTCGTCGAGCACACTCACGCGGTCGACGGTGAGGCCGTCAACGATCGACGGCAGCAGGCGGGCAATCTCAGTGTCGTAGACGTAGCCGCCGTTGATCACGGGGCGGTCCGCGCTCGCAATGCTGGCAATCTGGCGGAACTCATCAACCGTTTCGGCGTATCGCAGCGCCTTGTGGTCGCGAGTGAGAGTCTCGATGGTCATGCGCCCGAGCGTCGTTTCTACACTCAGCCACGGGGTGATGAACGTGGCCAGCTCTTCGTCGTGAATGACGAGTGACTTGAGCGCGAGCGAATGCAGGTTCACGAAGTCGCTGAGCTGGCCCGGATTGCGCGCGGCCAGTTGCAGCACCCACTGGCGCAGCGTCGTGCCGATCGCTGAACGGGTGTGCTCGAGAATGTCGTCGTCGACGAGCGATTCGCGGCTGGCGGTGGGGGTGAGTGCGGTGCTGTTCAGCACCACGCGCACAAAGAACGCCCAGTCGGGAAGCAGGGCGTCCACGTTTTCGCTGAGCAGCATCCGGCCCAGATAAACGCGGTTAGCTTGGCGGGCTCCCGGCGGGGGTGAACTTGGCAAGACGTAGGCAACACCGGTCGTATTCGTGCCCGGAACGCTTAGCGGGATCGCGGCAAAAGGCTCTGCACCGAGCACTTGGCGGCCATAGGCCAGCACCTCAACCGGCGACGCCGTGTGCGGATCGATGAACGGCGCCGCGTGCGTCACGGTCTCACTGCCGCCGCCGGGCAGATCAACACGCACGCCCACGGGCAAGAACTCGGCGAAGGTTGTTGCGAGCGCTAGCACCGTGGTGGTGCCGAGCAGGTCGTGCTGATCAAAGCGCGGCGTGAGCGAGACGGTGGTGCCGATAGGCAGGTCGCCCTCCAACTCGCGCACACTGAAGGTGCCGTCGCTATTGCCGATCCATTCGACCGGGGCTGAGCCGCGAGCGGAGCGTGACTGAATCACAATCTGGTCGGCCACCATGAAGCAGCTGAGCAATCCGATACCGAACTGGCCCAGGTAGTCGCTGCGCGGCAGGTCAAAGATGTCGCGCTTGGATGATCGGCCCACGGTCGACAACAGCTCGGTCATCTCGTCAGCGGTGAGCCCGATTCCGTCATCCTGAAACCGAAAGGTGTCGTTGTGTTCACTGAGCGGAGTGATGCGGATGCCGCGGCTCGCGACAGCGCCCTCGAACTCTGCTCGCGCGGCCAGGGCGTCGCGCCCGTTCTGCAGTAGCTCGCGGAATACACGCGAGGACTGGAGTAGATGTGCTTGCTCAGAAGGTCGACGACCCCCGTGAGATTCACTTGAAAGGACTGGAGATCGTCTCGGGAATCGGCGTTCACTAGTAAATTCTCTCACTTCTCCGGGAGTGGCTCCGTGCTGATACCCGCCGCCATCGCGTGCAGCGCGGCGAGATGCCCGTCGAAAGCACGGCGACCCTGCGTAGTGAGTGCGACCGTAGTCGTCTGGCGCGCGTCCGTCCGAAGCGGGGAGGCCTGCTTGCTGGTGATGATGTAGCCGATTTCGGCGAGGTTTCTCAGGGTCTTCGAAAGGTTTGCCTCACTGAGCTCGAGCGTTGCGGCGATCGCCGCGAAGTCTGCTTCGTCGAGGGGGCGCAGCATCGCACAGAGACGCAGCCGGGTTGGGGCATGGATCGCTTCGTCGAAGAGGGGCCTAACCCGCAAGACGCACCTCGGCAGCAAAGGTGCGGTCATACGCCATAACGATGAACGTGGTCATAACGCCGGCAACTGCCGCAACGGCAATGACCCATCCGGTCAGACCGAAGAGGGCGAAGATTATGCTGGTGACGAACGAGCCGGTGACGATGACTGTCAGGGCAACCAGCAACCAGATTCCGCGAGGGCCGGCGGGAAGGGTAATGCTGAGGCCGCTGCGCTGACGAAAGAGCAGCTCAACGCCGATGAAGATTCCCAGGCCTAGGATGATGGGCCACCATGCCCCTGCCAGCCCGGCCGCCGGGGCGCCGATAATGAACGCTGCGCCCAAACCTTGAGAGGGCGCAGCCCAAAACGTTTCCGCTGTCACTCGGTCGCCGATCCGGCCCCGGTCACTGCTGAGCGCTTCGAGCGCTTCGCGCGCAGCTGTTGGGCCATGCTCATTTTCTGAATGACTTTCCACGCAGCTAACAGAATCACATAACTAGTGGTTGAGCAACCTTGTGCTGATCGAGTTGCTGATCCTTGAGGAGTGAAGGGCCCTAGCCACGTGCGTCGTCGCGGGTATAAACTTGAGTCGTCTCAACTCAACTTTTGTGGAGGGTTTGCAATGGCAAACATGCAAGGTGCCCCTGGTACTGACGAAGAGCAAGAAAGTGCTCTCGAAAAGTACGGCGTTAATCTCACCGAGATCGCGCGCAGCGGCAAGCTCGACCCCGTAATCGGCCGTGATGCTGAAATTCGCCGCGTCAGCCAAGTGCTCACCCGGCGCACCAAAAACAACCCGGTGCTTATCGGTGAGCCCGGCGTCGGAAAGACGGCAGTCGTTGAAGGCCTCGCCCAGCGGATCATCGCAGGCGACGTCGCCGACTCCCTCAAAGGCAAGCAACTCATCTCGCTCGACCTCGCCGCTCTCGTTGCCGGGGCAAAATACCGCGGTGAATTCGAAGAACGCCTCAAAGCCGTGCTCAAAGAGATCAAAGAGTCTGACGGTGAAGTCATCACCTTCATCGACGAACTTCACACCCTCATGGGCGCTGGCGGTGGCGAAGGATCAGTCGCCGCCTCCAACATGCTCAAACCGATGCTGGCCCGCGGCGAGCTGCGCCTGATCGGAGCAACGACTCTCGACGAATACCGTCAGTACATTGAGAAAGATGCCGCGCTCGAACGGCGCTTTCAGCAAGTGTTCGTTGGGGAGCCATCCGTCGAAGACACTGTCGCCATTTTGCGTGGTCTCAAAGAACGTTACGAGGCTCACCACAAGGTCGCCATCGCCGACTCAGCTCTCGTCGCAGCGGCGACACTCAGCAACCGCTACATCTCCGGTCGCAAACTTCCCGACAAGGCCATTGACTTGATCGACGAGGCCGCGAGCCACCTCAAGATGGAGATTGACTCATCGCCCGTTGAAATCGACCAGCTGAAGCGTGCCGTCGATCGGCTGCGCATCGAAGAGCTCGCTCTGAAGAAAGAGAAAGACGACGCTTCGAAAGCGCGGTTAGCGAAACTGCGCGAAGACCTCGTTATTCAAGAGAAACAACTGAACGAACTCGAAGCGCGATGGAAGATTGAGAAGGCCAGCCTCACGGGCGTCGGCGACCTCAAGACGCGTCTCAACGATGCACGAATTGAACTCGACCGCGCTATGCGTGACGGGCTCTACCAGAAGGCCTCCAAACTCAACTACGAGACGATCCCCGCGATCGTGGATGCCATAGCGACGGCCGAAAGCAACGAACCGGCCGGCCCCCGAATGGTCAACGATCAGGTCACCGAGGAAGACATCGCCGCCGTCGTTGCCGCCTGGACGGGCATCCCCGTCGACCGCCTCACCGAGGGCGAAACCGAAAAACTGCTTCACCTCGAAGCGGAGCTCGGCAAGCGTCTCATTGGCCAGAAGGAAGCAGTGCAGGCCGTCTCTGAAGCTGTGCGCCGCACGCGGGCCGGAATTTCCGATCCCGACCGCCCCACCGGTTCGTTCTTGTTCCTCGGCCCCACCGGCGTCGGAAAAACTGAGCTGGCCAAGGCGCTCGCCCAGTACCTCTTCAACGACGAGAAAGCTCTTGTTCGCATCGACATGAGTGAGTACGGCGAGAAGTTCTCCGTCTCGCGTCTCGTCGGTGCCCCTCCCGGCTACATCGGTTTCGAGCAGGGAGGCCAGCTGACTGAGGCTGTGCGACGCCGGCCGTATTCGGTGATCTTGCTCGACGAGGTTGAGAAAGCTCATCCAGAAGTCTTCGACATTCTCTTGCAGGTGCTCGACGATGGGCGTCTCACCGACGGCCAGGGTCGCACCGTTGATTTCCGCAACGTGATTCTGATTCTGACGAGCAACTTGGGCAGCCAGTTCATTACCGAACAGGCGCTGCCGTGGGAGGCCCGCAAGGAAGCCGTGAATGACCTGGTGCGCAAGTCGTTCAAGCCAGAGTTCATCAACCGGCTCGACGACATCGTGGTGTTCCAGCCGTTGTCGACCGACGATCTGAGCCAAATTGTTGAGCTCGATATTGATCGTCTCGGCAAGCGCCTGACCGACCGTCGCCTCCACTTGGCGGTGACTCCGGACGCTCGCACGTGGCTTTCTGAGCGTGGCTATGACCCCATCTATGGTGCGCGTCCCCTGCGCCGGCTCATGCAGCGCGAGATCGACGACCGACTTGCTAAAGCACTCCTGGCCGGAGATATTCGCGACGGAGACACCGTGCTCGTGGCGTTGGCATCCGACGGCAATGCGCTTGTGGTGACGCGGATGCAGCCGGGAGCTGAGTAGAACAGAGCTGCAGAATTGGGTGGCGCCGGGCAACTGACGGCGCCATCCTGCCCGCCGCTATCGCCCCGCCACTATCTGTTAGCCGTTAGAGGAACATCGGCCGATCGTCATCATTCTCGGTGGCGATAGCGAGTTCGACGACAACGGGAACGTGGTCACTTGGGCCATCGCCCTTGCGCTCTTCTCGCTCGATCGATGCTTCCGTAACAAGCTCGTCGAAGGCCGGCGAACCCATGATGAAGTCGATACGCAAGCCCTCGTTGCGGGGAAACCGCAACCGCTGGTAATCCCAATAGGTGTAGCCCTCAATACCGCGACTGCGCAGCGCATCGATGAGGCCTGCAGTTTCGAAGGCGCGAAAAGCCTCGCGCTCGGGTTCGCTCACATGCGTCTTGCCCTCGAAGGCCGCGATATCCCACACGTCAATGTCTAGGGGCGCAATGTTGAAATCGCCCATGAGCGCTAGTGGTTGCTCGGGGTTCTCCTCAAGCCACTTCGTGGTCTGAGTTGCCAAATTGGCGAGCCACTCCAGTTTGTACGGGTAGTGCGGGTTATCGAGTTCGCGGCCGTTGGGTACATACAAACTCCACAGTCGGGCACCCTCAACGGTGACGCCAATAGCGCGCGCCTCGATGGGCACCGTGCCGTCATCGAGGGCCTTGCCGAACCCGGGTTGGGTATCGAAACCGATTGTCACGTCATCCATCGGCAGGCGGCTCGCAAAAGCAACACCATTCCACTGACTGAGACCGTGAAGCTCAACCTCGTAGCCAGCATCGGTGAAGGCCTCAAGCGGAAACTGTTCGGGCTTGCACTTAATCTCTTGCATTGCCAGAACGTCGATGTCTTCTCGAAGCATCCAGTCAACGACGCGACTGACGCGGGTTCGGATTGAGTTCACGTTCCAGGTGGCAATGCGCATGACTCAACGCTAATAGGTGAACCCCCCCTTACTGGGCCACGACAGCGGCTGGTGGGCGACATAAAGTCAGATCATGCGCCAGCAATCCGCCCTTCTTGATGAAGAGACGGTTGCCGCAGCAGCAGCGGATCGTTTAGACCGCAGAAACGCCGTAATTGTCTCAACGCTTGGCTTTATTGGCGTGATAATTTCGGGCGCCCTGTTGATCTTTGGCGACGCTGTCCTCTAGCGGTGAGCAGCACATGGGTATTCTGGACTCGTGACCGACGCCAAGCAGCAGCTCATTGACTACATTTCCGCCGACGCCGTATTTCACGGTGACTTCACTCTGACCAGTGGAAAGCAAGCAAGCTACTACGTCGATTTGCGTCGCGTAAGCCTTGACCACCGGGTTGCCCCGCTGATCGGCCAAGTGATGCTTGACCTGATCGCCGACATCCCGGACATCACCGCCGTTGGGGGGATGACGATGGGAGCTGACCCTGTTGCCGCCGCGATTTTGCACCAGGGTGCCGCGCGCGGCGCACACTATGACGCTTTCGTCGTGCGCAAGGAGCCCAAGGATCACGGCCGTGGCCGTCAGGTCGAGGGCCCTGAGCTTGAGGGCAAGCGCGTGATTGTGCTCGAAGATACGTCGACGACGGGCGGCTCACCACTTGCGGCCATCGAAGCGCTCGAAAAGGTTGGTGCGATCATCGCCGGGGTTGCCGTGGTGGTTGATCGTGACACGGGAGCCAAGGAGCGAATCGAGGCTGCCGGTTACCCGTATTTCTCTGCCATCGGGCTTGGTGATCTGGGCTTGACTCCGTGAGTAACGGCAACAACTCTTCTGGCTCTGACGACGAGCAGGCCGCCCGCGCGCCCGCTTTCAATTGGGGGCTGCTACCGAGCGAGGCTGCTGCTGCAGAGGCTGGGCTACTCAAGCTGCCCCCGCTCGACAGTGATCCCGCGGCCGACGAGCAACCGGACGCTGAATCCGCCCAACCCGGCGCTGAATCTGCCCAGCCCACTGAGCCGTCAGATCGTGAGTTGCCCGATCTTGTACTGCCAGATTCTGAGCCATCCATCGCTGAGCCCCCGCCGACCGAGGCGCTTTCTGCGGTCGACCTTCCCACGGGGCTGATGGATGTTGCCGATCTGCCGACGGGGTTGATGGATGTTGCCGACCTACCCACCGGGGCAATGGATGTCGCCGATCTGCCGACCGGGCTGATGGATGTTGCGGACATCCCTCCTGGCAGCGCCAGTGGTCCGCCGACCGAAGCGATGAACGCTGCCGATTTGCCGACACGACGTGAACTTCGGATGCCCGCAGCGGTAGACCCTGCGCTCGAGGGTGCGACGGAAGTTATTGCTGCGCATCCGGTCTCGGCTGCCGGACCAGAAGACGAATCTGTGGACCATGACGCTGTCGGGGCGCTCTTCGGCGACGAGCAGTTTGTGGAGTACGAGGAGGAGCCGCTGCGTGGCGCTCTTGTTCCCGCTGTCATTAGTCGACCGCGTGAGGCTCAAGCGCCGCGCGCGCCGATTCCGCGCGGTCAGCTCATTGCGATTTCCATTGCTGCCGGTCTTGTGGCGGCGCTGGCTCTGACGGCTCTCTTCTTGGGCGGCACCAAGATCGGTGAGGCCGTGACCCCTGTTGCGGTGGCTACTCCTGTTCCCACCGATACGGCGAGCTCGGCTCCGGCTGTTGGTCCGCTGCCAGTAGGAACGTATGCCTGGGATGAGCTTCTTGGCGGCGAGTGCCTCGATCCCTTCGAGTCGGCTTGGCAAGACGAATACACGGTTATTGAGTGCGCCCAGCCGCACGCCGCCCAGCTTCTTGTGCGTGGTGAGTTCGATGATGCGGTCTCTGCGCCTTTCCCGGAACTCGATGGGTTGACCGAGCGCACTTTGGCACTCTGTTCTACAGACACGGTCATCAACTTCGTTGCCGCCAAGAGCTTCGCCGACCTCGAAGTGGTGGCGAGCTTTGCTCCGAATGCCAGCAAGTGGGAAGCGGGTCAGCGTGAGTACTACTGCTTTGTGACTCGAAGTGGTGATGATGCGCTTACGGAATCAGTGGCACAACCGCAAGCTGCAGCAGAGGTCGACGGCGAATAGCCCGCGAGCAGCGCTTCGGGCCGACGCCGTCGTCACCCGCCTATCTATTTGTTGAGAAGGTCGGCGACGCTATTGAGCACTTCGTGCGGGCGGAAGGGGTAACGGTCGATCTCTTTCTGATCGCTGATACCGGTCAGCACGAGCACCGTGTGTAGTCCGGCTTCGATGCCAGCAACTATGTCGGTATCCATGCGGTCGCCGATCATTCCCGTCGTCTCGCTGTGGGCGCCTATTTTGTTGAGCGCCGAGCGGAACATCATCGGGTTGGGCTTGCCGACAATGTAGGGCTCGCGGCCCGTGGCCTTCGTGATGAGTGCCGCAACCGCACCGGTAGCCGGCATGGGGCCTTCTGCGCTGGGGCCAGTGGCGTCGGGGTTGGTGGCGATAAACCGGCTGCCATTGCCGATGAGTCGGATTGCTTTGGTAATCGACTCGAAGGAGTAGTTGCGGGTCTCCCCGATCACTACGTAATCAGGCTTGGTTTCCGTCATGATGAAGCCGGCTTCGTGCAGGGCAGTTGTGAGGCCGGCTTCACCGATCACGAAAGCGCTACCGCCCGGAATCTGTTCTTTCAAGAAATCTGCCGTCGCGAGTGCCGAAGTCCAGATTGACTCTTCAGGAACGTCAAGTCCTGACGCTTTGAGTCGTGCGCTGAGGTCGCGCGGAGTGAAAATCGAGTTGTTGGTGAGCACCAGATAGGGCTTGCCTTCGTCTCGCCACTGCTGCAAAAGCTCAGCGGCGCCAGGAACCGGGTGATTTTCGTGGACGAGTACGCCATCCATGTCGGTAAGCCAGCATTCGATTTCGCTGCGATTGATCATGCGCTCATGTTAGCGAACACCGTCTCGCTCGAAAGACGCGTAGTGATGATTTCGATAGCGGCGGGGTTCTGCTCAACCAGCACAACGCGTCGGTTCAACGATTGAGCGACTGCTCCTGTCGTGCCGCTGCCGGCAAAGAAGTCGAGCACCCAGTCGCCGGGCTGGCTTGAGGCTTGAATAATGCGACGCAGGATGCCCACGGGTTTCTGGGTGGCATAGCCCGTCTTCTCTTTGCCCGTGGGGGAAACGATCGTGTGCCACCAGACGTCCGTTGGCAGCTTGCCTCTGGCAGCTTTCTCCGGAGTGACGAGCCCGGGGGCCATATAGGGTTCGCGGTCGACTTCTTCGTTGTTGAAGTAATAGTTTTTGGGATTCTTCACGTAGACCAGAATCGTGTCGTGCTTCGATGGCCATTTTTTGGTGGCGCGGGCCCCGTAGTCGTAGGCCCAAATGATCTCGTTGAGAAAGCTGTCGCGGCCAAAGAGCGCATCGAGCGCGACCTTGGCGTAGTGCACTTCGCGATAGTCAAGGTGCAAGTAGAGGGTGCCTCGATCGTCTAGCAGTCGCCACGCCTCCTGCAGGCGAGGTTCGAGAAACTCCCAATAGTCGGCGAACCTGTCGTCGTACGAGTAGAGCGCGCCCTTGATGGTCTCGTATGTATTGCCACCGAAACCGACACGGGTTCCCTCGGTCGAGCGTTTGGTTTCTACGACTTGGCGCGACTGAGTGCGGCCGGTATTGAACGGGGGGTCGATGTAGATAAGCCGAAAGCTTTCGTCGGGTAGCGCACGGATCGCCGGGAGGTTATCGCCGTGCATTACGAGGTCGGGGCCGGTTGGCTGCCAGGGCGTGTGCATGATGTGAGATTAACAGCCTCCGAGCATTGACGTGTGGCGCTGGCGGGTTACGCGCCGCAACAGACCATTCCACCCACGGTTTGGGGTGGAGCACAGAGCACGAGTTCCTGAGGAACTCGTGCAAACATTCAACATCCAGCTTATGGTTGTAGGTGACTAGCTCACCCGAAGGGCAAATCGGCATCGATGCGTTGAACCGCAAAGTTGCCAGATAACCCGGGGGAGAAAGCTGTGTACAACGACGACGCTCAATCTGAGCGACCGCGATCGCGAGGGCGATTTTCGTTGATGCGGGCGATTGCCACCGCGGTGACTTTTGGTCTTCTCGTTACCGGGATCACCGTTCTTCCCAGTGCTCCGGCTGAAGCAGCTGTCGTGCAGTGGGGCACGAACGCCGGCACTTCGCCGAACTATCAGACCACCGTCAATGGTGACTTCGTCATGGCGGGCAACGGCGTTCTCGAGTGTTTGGGCGCGTACTTCAACGGTATTGGCAACTGTACCGATTTGCACTCCGCGTCGAACGGGAACAGCAACACGGCTAACGACAACTTCTACCTGCAGAACTCGAACACGGTTACGGGATTCACCACAAACTCGAGCTCCGCCAACATCACGATTCCCTCCGGAGCATCGGTCAAAAAGGCATTCCTGAGCTGGAGTGCTAATACCGGTACGTACACGGGCACCACCCAAAATACCTGCACGGTGCCGAACTCTAACCGTGGCACCGTAACTATGCCCGCGGGCTCCGCCACCGGTTATCGCACCCAGGCGGCGAAGATCAAGGTCGGCACAGCAGGCGCGGTTACTCCTGTAGCGCCCGCGAGTGTGCTCGAGGATCCCACCGGCACCGTCTCAGCGCTGTATTACAGCGCCAGTGCTGATGTCACGAGCGCCTTCGCTGGGGCGGCAACGGGAACACCGCTTTTGGTCTCGGCTGGTGACATTTGGACCCCACAGGGTGCAGGGTGTTACGCGGGCTGGAGCCTCACCGTTGTCTACGACTACGGCATTTACATTCCCACCAACCTCGCTTCAGCACCGCACCGGATCATTTTCTATGAGGGCCACGTGCGCCTCACGGCCGCTGAGGCTCCCCTTACGGTTGCGTTTAACGGGTTCAGTGCCGTAGAGACAGGAACCCGCGCTGGCTACACACTGTTCGAGGGCGACCGGGTCATCCAGGGTGACAAGGCCGAATACTCGCGCGGTAACGGTGCTTTCACGCAACTTCCCAATAGCGCAGGCGACACGAACAATATCGGAATCGGCAGAGGCGAGGGCTCCGTTCGCTACACGGCCCTGAGCGACACCGGGCCGTTCACTAACCAGAGCGTCGATGTCGCGTCGGTAAGCCTGCCCAACGTGCAGTCCGGCGACACTTCGGTGAATCTCCGCATGAGCACGAGTGGCGATTCGTACTTGCTCCGCAACGTCATTCTGTCGGTGCCGAGTGCGGGCATCAACGTCTCGAAAACGTATGACGGAACGCTTGACCAGCAATCGCGTACAGCATCCGAAGTGGCGACCTTCACCATCACCGTCACCAACTCCGGCGTCGGAACTTTGCAGAACATCACCATTGCGGACGACCAAACGAACTGTGCCCGCGCTCTCACCGGAGTCACTTTGGCTCCGCTGCAGTCATACACCTACACCTGTACAGCGAATGGCCCGACGACCGCTAGCTACGACTCAACAGCTACCGCCTCAGCATCGACAGTGGTCGGGGCGAACTCTGCCACAGGCAGCGACTCAACACGGGTGCTGCTCTCCTCGCTCGCTCTGACGAAGACGAGCGCGCTCGCTGGTGGCGCAACCGGTCGCGTCGGCGACATCCTCAACTACACCTTCACAGTGAAGAACAACGGCGACTCTCCTCTCACCGCCGTCACCGTCACTGACCCACTTCTGACGCCATCGAACATTGTCATGACGTGGCCAACGGGAGTTGCGCGGGCATTGGCGCCCGGTGCCTCTGCCGTCGGAACGGGCACGTATACGCTCACTCAAACTGATGTGGACTCTGGCTCTGTTCCGAACACCGCGAGTGCAACGGGCATCGATGCTGACGGTGGCGTGAAGCCCGTAGCCTCGGCAAGCAACGTGGCGACAATCCCCGTGAATGCTCTGCTCACGACCACCAAGTCGGCAACGTACGCCGGCGCCGGCGTTGGCAATGTTGGGGACACCGTGAACTACGCGTTCTCCGTAAAGAACAACGGAAACGTGACTCTCACCTCGGTTGTGCTCACTGACCCGTTGACGGGCTTGGTTGGCTTGAACGTGACGTGGCCGGGGGTCAGCGGGCGCCTCAACCCCGGCCAGACCGCGACAGCGACCGCGACCTACGTCGTCAAGCAGACCGACGTCGATGCCGGCAAGATCGTCAACCAAGCAAAGGTCACCGCCAGAACGCCCAAAAACGTTGCTGTGACGAGCCTGAGCAATGAGGTCGCTCTGGCGACAACCCCGCAATCGCCCGCTCTGGTCACCACAAAAGCAGGAACGGTGTCGGGCACTGGAGCGGTCGGCTCGACAGTCACCTACGCGTTCACGGCGAAGAACACCGGAAACGTCACCCTCAGTGGCGTTCTGATCACTGACCCTTTGCCGCTGCTCAGTGGCATCTCGCACTCGTGGCCAGGCGCCGTCGGCGTGCTCGCCCCCGGCCAAACAGTCACCGCCACGGCGACTTACACAGTTCGTCAAGCGGATGTCGACAGCGGTCGTGTGCGTAACACCGCATCCACGACAGGAACCTCGCCAAATGGAACGGTAGTTACCGCGCCATCACCGCAGGTCGATGTGGCGTTGCAGACCCGGGTGCCTTCGGTCTCGTTGACCAAGAGCGGCGCGCTCGCGGCAGGATCGTCGGTGGGCAACACGGTGAACTATTCGTTCGTGATGACCAACAACGGTAACGTCACGCTCACGGCGGCGGCGATTTCCGATCCGCTCGTGAATGCTTCGGGGATCACCTACGGAACCTGGCCGAGTGGAACAAACGGCACTCTGGCACCGGGACAGTCCGTCACCGCGACCGCGACTTACACTCTCAAGCAAAGCGATGTCGACTCCGGGGCGGTAGTCAACACGGCGACCGCCGTTGGTAAGCCGCCCACGGGTGCGAACGTGACTCGCACGGCCCCCGCGACAGTGCCAATCGCCCCCAACACGACGATGGCTGTCACCAAAGTCGGAACTGTCACTTCCGGTACGGGCGGTGTCGGATCGATCATCACGTACACCTTCACGGTCAAGAACGAGGGAAACCTGACCCTCAGTCAGGTCGCGCTCGCCGACCCACTCTCGGGACTCTCAGCGATTGTGGTCGCGTGGCCGGGAGCCAGCGGAGTGCTGACGCCGGGGCAGACCGCCACCGCAACGGCGACGTACACCGTCAAGCAGTCTGATGTGGATGCGGGATCGGTCAAGACACGGTAACCGCCACCGCGAAAACGCCTGCCGGTGCCACCGTGTCGAAGCCGTCGACCCAGTCCGTTGTTCCGACGATCGCCCAAAATCGAGCACTCGAAACTACCAAAACTGCCGCCTACGCCGGCGCCGGTACGGGAGCGGTTGGCGACGTTGTCACCTACTCCTTCCGCGTGCAGAACCTCGGCAATGTCACGCTGACAGGCGTCACGATTGCTGACCTCCACAGTGGCCTCTCCGCACTGGCCTATACCTGGCCCGGAGCAAGCGGAACTCTCGCCCCCGGTCAATCGGTAACCGCGCTGGCGACGTACACGATCAAGCAATCCGACGTCGATGCTGGATCGGTCAAGAACACTGCGACCGGTAGCGGAACGCATGCTGGCGTTTCGGTCTCCGATCCGTCCGACGAAATCACTCTTGCGACGGCAACAGCCAACCCCGTCATCACCACCCTGAAGACCGGCACGCTCGCGCCGGGTGCGACGGGGCGCGTTGGCGACACGGTGAACTTCAGCATCAAGCTCACGAACTCCGGAAACGTCACCCTCACGTCAGTGGGCGCTACTGACACGCTGATCGGTTTGTCAGGCTTGACCTACGGAACGTGGCCCTCTGGCGTGGCCCAGACGCTGAAACCGGGCGAGTCGGTTACGGCCACGGCCACGTATCCGTTGAAGCAGACCGATGTGGATGCCGGATCGGTCTCCAACGTCGCAACCGGATCAGGCACTCCGCCCACCGGCGCGGCCGTCTCCAGCGCTAACTCGGCGACCGTGCCGATCACCTCAGGCCCTGCGCTGACTGTGTCAAAGTCGGGAGCAGTCACGACCGGAAATGGTTCGGTTGGCGATACGGTCACCTTCTCCTTCGTCGTTCGCAACACCGGTAACGTCACCGTCACCGATGTAAAAATTGACGACACTCTCGTTGGCCTTTCCGCAGTGTCGTTCGGCACGTTCCCCAGCGGCACGGTGGGAACTCTCGCGCCGAACACTCAAGTCACCGCTACCGCTACGTACACAATTCGTCAGGCTGATGTGAATGCTGGTTCTGTAAAGAACACAGCAACTGCATCCGCCCTCCCGCCGACGGGGCCACGGACCTCGGCGATCTCGCCGCAAGCAATCGTGCCGACTGTCGCGGCGTCACCCGCAATCGACACCATCAAATCGGCAAGCGTTAGCGGCACCGGTGCTGTTGGCGACACGATCACCTACTCATTTATCGCGAAGAACATCGGTAACGTCACCCTCACCGGGGTGAAGATTGTTGATCTCCTCGATGGCCTCACGCCGCTCAGCTACGGCACCTGGCCCGATTCTGTGGCCGAAACGCTGCAGCCGGGAGCTCAAGTCACCGCCACCGCGACCTATCTGATCACTCAGAAAGATGTCGACGCCGGTTCGGTCAAGAACACCGCAACCTCGAGCGGCAGCTTCGGGGCCACCCAAGTCTCTGATCCTTCGCTGCAAATCACGACGCCCACAATTGCGCCGATTCGAACCATCTCCCTGACAAAGGATGGTGCCCTAGCCGCTGGTGCCACGGGCGTCGTTGGCGACGTCATCAACTACAACTTCGTCGTTCGAAACACCGGCAACGTGACCCTCACCGGGATCACCGTGACCGACCCCCTGCCGCAGCTCTCGCTCATCAGCTTTGGCACGTTCCCCAGCGGAACGGTCGGAACCCTTGCGCCGAACACTCAGGTCACGGCAACCGCGAGCTACGTTCTCAAGCAAACGGATATCGACGCGGGTTCAGTCGCTAACAACGCGACGACACGAGGCACTCCACCGACCGGTGGTGCGGTCACTGCGAGCGACCCCGAGACCATCGTGGTAGCTCCGAATGGTGCACTCGCCGTGTCGAAGGCTGGTTCGGTGACGTCGGGCACCGGCGGAGTCGGCAGCACGATCACGTTCACGTTCTCCATTACCAACCCCGGCAACGTCACCATGACCGGCGTTGTCCTTAACGACTCTTTGGTCGGGCTCAACGCGCCGGTCTACTCCTGGCCGACAGCAACAGCCGGGCGGGTGGCTCCGGGCCAGACCGCAACGGCAACCGCAACGTATACGGTCAAGCAAGCTGACGTAGATGCTGGATCTGTGTCGAACACGGCGACCGTTTCGGGCAAGACGCCGACCAATGTAACGGCGACCTCTGGCCCGTCAACCGCTGCCGTTGCCACGATCACAGCGGCACCACAACTCACGACGACAAAGTCGGCCAGTGCCACCGCCGGGGCCAAACTTGGTGACGCGATCACGTACACCATCACGATCGTGAACACGGGAAACCAGACGCTCACCGGTGTGACGCTCACCGATACTCTCGCCGGGCTGTCCGCTCCCGTGATCACCTGGCCGGGCGTTGCTCAGCGGCTGGCGCCGGGCCAAACAGCGACGGCACAAGCCAGCTACACAGTGAAGCAAGCTGATGTTGATCGCGGAAACATTCAGAACACGGCTACAGCGGATGGCATCGCACCGGGCGCTGTCGCTGTAACGGATGATTCCGACAACGTGGTTACCACTACCGTTGCTGCAGCCCCGCTACTGTCGCTGACGAAGTCTGGGGCTTTGCCTTCAGGCTCAACGGCTCGCGCCGGCGAGGTCATCACGTATACCTTCGTGCTGCGTAATACCGGCAACGTGACGATTTCTGATGCGACCATTGTGGATCCACTGGCCGATCTCTCGTCGATTTCGTTCGGCGCTTGGCCGACCGCGGTAGATAAAACTCTGACCCCGGGAACCCAAGTCACGGCAACAGCCACTTACACCGTGAAGCAAGAAGACGTTGACTCCGGCTCACGCCCGAACATCGCCACGGGTTCGGGAACCGCCGCGCGCGGCACCGTTGACGCTGTTCAGGCGATCTCGACTGTGCCTCTCGCCTCGAGCGCTGTGCTTACCGTTTCTAAGTCGGGGGCCGTCACAGCAGGCACCGGGCGCGTGGGTGACACTGTGACCTTCTCGTTCGTCGTTCGCAACACCGGCAACGTCACATTAACCGGAGTCGGCATCACCGACACATTGACCGGACTCGGCACCGTTACCTTTGGTACCTGGCCAGGCGGAGTAGCCAACACTCTGAAACCAAACACCCAGGTGACGGCGACAGCAACCTATACAATCAAGCAGTCCGACGTGAACCGCGGTTCGGTCCGCAACACCGCCACGGCATCCGGCACGCCGCCGTCGGGCGATAACGCAACCGCGCAGTCTGCTGAAGCGGTCGTTCCTACCGTTGCGGCAGCTCCGGGGCTCGCCACGGTGAAGAGTGCTGTGGTCAACGGAACCGGTGCTGTCGGTGACGTCGTCAATTACACATTCACGGCAACGAATACCGGAAACGTGACGCTCACGGGAGTGACCCTCACCGATCCACTCTTCGGTGTTGGAGTACCGAGCTACACGTGGTCTGGCGGCGTTGCTGGCCAGCTCAACCCGGGTGACACTGTTACGGGCACCGCGAATTACACCATCACGCTGGCGGATGTCGACGCTGGCTCGATCAAAAACACGGCGACAGCGTCGGGTAATCCACCGACCGGTGCTGCCGTCACTGCGGCATCGCCGCAACTCGTCACGCCGACGGTTGCAGCGAACCCCAAGATAGCGACCACCAAGTCGGGCGCCCTTGCCTCGGGGGCACGGGGCGTAGCTGGTGATATCGTCACGTGGAATCTGACTCTGACGAACACCGGAAACGTGACCCTGACTTCGGTGAGCGTGACGGACTCGCTGCCGCAGATTTCTGCCGTAAGTTATGGCACGTGGCCGGGCGCTGAGTTCACGCTTAAGCCCAACCAGAGCGTGTCCGCGACGGCGACCTATACCCTCACGCAGACTGATATTGATGCGGGAGCGGTATCGAACACCGCTACTGGGCGCGGAACGCTGCCCCGCGTATCCTCCGCATCGTCAACAGCGTCAGCGACTCTGCCGCTCGCCTCGAACGCCACTCTGACGCTCGCCAAAAGTGCCGCTGTCGTCGCGCCGGGCACTGGCGCCGTAGGCGACACCATTCGCTATACCTTCACCGCAACGAACACCGGAAACGTCACGCTCACCGGTGTCACCGTCAAGGACCCCCATGCGGGCCTAGGCACCATCACCTATGGCACGTGGACAGGCGGAACCGCTGGCCGTCTCGCGCCGGGCGAGTCCATTACTGCCACCGCTGACTACGTCATCCGGCAGTCTGATCAGAACGCTGCTGTCGTGAACAACACGGCAACGGTGTCGGGAAAGCCGCCGGTCGGCGCTGACGCCACAGCATCATCGCCTGCAGTCGCGGTTGCGACAACCCCGCGGGCGCCGGCAATTCTCACGACCAAAACGGCCAGCCTCGCAGGGGCCGGAGCCGTTGGCGATGTCATCACGTACACGATTACCGTGCGTAACACCGGCAATGTGACGCTCACCGCGGTGTCCGCCGCTGATCCGCTACTCGGCGTGCTGGCCTACGGTGCCTGGCCCGGCGGAGTAACCGGAACGCTGCAGCCCAACACTCAAGTGGTGGCGACGGGCAAGTACACGCTCAAGCAAGCCGACGTCAATGCGGGCAACGTCACCAATACCGCAAGCGCCTCGGGGACATCTCCCACGGCAGTCGTAGTCACCGACCCCTCGGACGCTGTGGTGACGCCCACTGTTGCGCCGGCGCCGCTGGCAACGATCTCCAAAACGGGAACTCTGAACGCCGGAGCTCTCGGCGTCAAGGGCGACAAGATCACCTATACGTTCACAGCAAAGAACACAGGAAATATCACCCTCAACACGGTGACAATCGGCGACACACTGCCGAACCTTGGCGCGATCAACTACTCGTGGCCCGGTGCTGATAACCAACTGCAGCCCGGCCAAACGGTTACTGCGACTGCCGAGTACACGCTCACGCAAACGGATGTCGACTCCGGCAGCGTTGCGAATACGGCGACTCTCAACGCGACTCCGGCTGCGGCTGCGGAAAGCTACGTTGCCCCGGAGAGCAGCGCAGTCGTCCCCATTGCGGCAACTCCGCGCATCACCGTGAGCAAGACAGCGGTAGTGAATGGTGACGGTACCGTTGGCGAGACCATCACCTTCACGATGATCATCCGCAACACCGGAAACCAGACCCTCACAGGAATTGTGCTGAACGACACCCTCGCGGGGCTTGGGACTGTCTCCTACGATTGGCCCGACGCTGACAATGAACTCGCCCCTGGACAATTCGCGACGGCCACCGCCGACTATGTGATTCTGCAGACTGACTTCGACCGCGGTTCTGTGAAGAACACGGCCGACGTCACCGCCCTGACGCCGGATGTCGAGCGGCAGGTTGCGGCGAGCTCGGGCGAGGTGACTGTCGCAACCAGTGCCAACCGTCCCGAACTTACTGTCTCCAAAACTGCCGTGACTGCACTCAACGCCAACGGCCTGGATGACGTCATCTCGTACACGTTCACGGTCACCAATACTGGCGACGTCACGCTCGACGGTGTCGCACTCACTGACACCATGCTCGGCACCGCGACCCCTGTCTTGCCGGTGACCACTCTGGCCCGAGACGAGACCACGTCAGTCTCGGTTGACTATGTGATTACGCAGCAAGACGTTGATGCCGGCGCGGTTCTCAACACCGTGACGGCGTCGGGTGACACTGTCGGGGATGTCGAAGTGACCAGCGCCGTAGCATCGGCTTCGGTTGCCACGGAAGCCGTCGATTCGCGCCTCTCAATTGTCAAGACCGGTTCGCCGGCCAGCGAGGCAAACGACGACATCACGTGGGGCTTCACCGCCACTAACCTCGGAAACGTGACGCTCACCGGCGTGACTTTCGCAGATTCCTTGCCGGGCATAACCCCCGTTGTTGCTGTATGGCCGAGTGGCGTTATCGGCCAACTGAATCCCAGTGATGTGGTGACCGCGACGGCCGCCGTGACGACCGTGTCGCAGAGCGATGTCGATTCTGGTTCCGTCGTGAACACGGTCACAGTTTCTGGCAACCCACCGCGGGGTGCGGTTACCCGCGCCACGACGGCCGCGACCGTGCCGCTGCTGCCCGATCCCGGAATGTCGTTCGTCAAGAGTGTGAACAGCATTCCCAGCGGGCGCAGTGTCAATGACACTGTTGAATTCACCTTCACCGTGACCAACACCGGAAACGTCACCCTGAGCGCCATCAGTATCGACGACGCGCTCGATGGAGTATCGGAGATCAGCTACGGCAGCTGGGGTAGCAACCCCGACCGCACACTCAGCCCGGCAGATTCCGTGACGGCAACAGCAACCTATGTCTTGACTCAGGACGACATTGATCGTGGCGTTGTGGACAACGATGCGACCGTCACAGCGACAACGCCGAAGGGTGTTCTCGTCAATCAAGATTCCAACACCGCGCAAGTTACGGCGGTGGCGGCTGACCCTAGCCTCACGACAACTAAAACCGCTCAGCGCAATGGCACCGGAGCAGTCGGCGACACTATCGACTACACGATTGTCGTGACGAACTCTGGCAACGTGACGGTCACCGGCACAGAAATCGAAGACAACACTCTCGTTGGTCTGAGCCCACTGGCGTACGGCGCATGGCCCTCGGGTGTTGACGGCGAGCTCGCTCCCGGCGATGCGATTACCGCGACCACGAGTTACACCATTACCCAGGCCGACGTGGATGCCGGCTCAGTCAGTAACACCGCGACCGGATCAGGACTCTCCGCCCGCGACGGCAGTGACGTCAGCGACCCATCTGACGCTGTCGTCACGACTCTCATCCTGAAAAACCCCAAGATCGCGGTGACAAAGAGCGGCGCGCTCGCGCCGGGAGCAACCGGTCAAGCTCTTGACAAGATTGTGTACTCGTTCGAGATCATCAACTCGGGCAATGTGACCTTGACGGGCGTCGCGCTCGCGGATGCCATGCCTTCGCTGTCAGACATCGTGTACACGTGGCCTGCGGGCGGAACCGCCGGGCAGCTTGCGCCCGGTCAGCGCGCTACGGCCACGGCGACGTACCAAATCAGCCAGGTTGATGTAGATACCGGCTCGGTAATGAACACGGTTGTTGCCAGCGGTGTCCCGCCACTGGGAGCTGCCTCGATCAAATCTCTTGAGGCCTCGGCGACAATCGTGGTCGAGCCCAACGCAAGCCTCAGCGCAATCAAGACCGGCACGCTGCGTTCTCCCGGCATTGGTGCGGTTGGCGACATCATCGACTACTCCGTCACGGCGACCAACTCCGGAAATGTCACGCTGCACGGCGGCGCGCTCATTGACGGCTTGGAGGATATTCAGGATCTGGCGATCGCCTGGCCCGACCCCGCAAATCCTGGGACTCTGCTCGTAGGGCAGTCGGTCACGGGCACGGCGTGGTACACCATCACTCAAGCTGACGTCGACGCGGGCTCGCGCCCTAATCAGGCGCACATTAAGGCATTCACGCCTAACAACCTCGAGGTCCTTGGCGAAACGAACGCGGTCGTCATCGATACCGTGCGCCCGGCTCCGCTGCTGACCGTAGCTAAAGCTGCGACCGTAAGCGGGGCGGGAGCTCTCGGAGACGAGATCGCGTACACCTTCACGGTCACCAACAACGGAAACGTGACGATCTCCGACGTCACTCTGAACGATCCTCTTATCAGCGGCTCAGACCTCGCTCTTGACTGGGATGTCGCGAACACCGCCCACGCTCTGTCTCCCGGCCAAAGCGTCACAGCCACCGGCCCCTCGACCTACCTCATCACCCAGACCGATCTCAACAACGGTGAGGTCGTTAACACGGCAACGGCGAGTGGCACGGCAGCGCAGGGTGCTGCGGTTAGCTACAACTCACCGGCCGTCGTTACTCCTACCGCCCCGGCAAGGTCATCGCTGGCGGCCACCAAGAGTGCGGCCCTCGCGCCGGGAGCTTCCGGAGTTGAAGGCGACACCGTCAACTACAGCTTCACCGTCACCAACAACGGGACCGTCACGCTGACCGGGGTGAACATCATCGATCAGCTTCCCGGTCTCTCTAACGTGTCGTTCGGAGACTGGCCGACGGCAACAGACGGTCTGCTCAACCCCGGTGACGTGGTTGACGCCACCGCAACGTACACACTGTTGCAGAGCGACATTGACTCTGGTTCGCTGGCTAACAGCATCAACGCGACGGGATTGCCTCCTACCGGTACCGCTGTCGTGCAGCCGGCTGCTGCAACGCTGCCGCTGGAAGCTGCCCCTAACTTCACCGTGACCAAGGTCGGTTCGCTCGGCCTGCAAGACGGTGCCGTCGGCGATGTCATCGACTACGAATTCACGATCACTAACTCGGGAAACGTGACACTCTCCGGCGTCGTGCTCGTCGACTCGCTAGCGGGTGTCAGCGCTCCAGCGATCGTGTGGCCGGGTGTCGACCGCGTGCTTACCCCGGGTGACGTCGCGACCGCAACCGCCAGCTACACCATCACTCAAACCGACGTTGACGCCGGATCTGTCACCAACGTCGCTCAAGCGCGGGGAGCGACGCCGAGCGGCGCAGAGTACTTCGAATACTCTGACCCCGCCGTCAACCCCACGACCGCTCGCACGGCATCCGTCACGATCGACAAAACCGGGGCGACGCCGGATGGCGCAACTCTGGGTGCTCTCGTGCACTACAACTTCACTCTGCAGAACACCGGAAACACCACTCTCACGGGCGTGGCGATCACGGACGCCCTCGATGGGCTTTCGGCGATCGTGTACTCCTGGCCGGGAGCCGACAAGGTTCTGGTTCCGGGTGCTATCGCAACGGCAACAGCGACGCATGCGATAACGCAAGCTGACATTGATCGTGGCTCTGTCGAAAACACTGCACGTGTCGATTCCCAATCGCCTCTCGGACCACGGAGCAAGACGGTGGGCCCGGTCGTAGTTGAGACGGTCGCTGCTGTCGAGACGCTTGCCGTTACCAAGAGTGGCGAGCTCGCGCCGGGAGATACCGGATTCACGGGCGATGTCATTAACTATTCGTTCACCGTCAAGAACACAGGAAACGTCACGCTCGCTAACGTCACGTTGACGGACCTCACTCCCACCGTGACGGACCTGGTTTACTCGTGGCCGACGGCGACTGATGGCGAACTCGCGCCCGGCCAAGTGGTGACCGCTGTGGCGAGCTACACGCTCACGCAAGCCGATGTCGACGCGGGTGTGGTCGGCAACACCGTGAAAGCTACGGGAACAACTCCCGCCGGTACGGACATTGAGAATGTGGCAACAGCATCCGTCACCATTCCGCCGACTGCGCTGCTGACGCTGCTGAAGTCCGCCAGCATCCGCGATAACGGCGTCGGAGCCGTCGGAGACGTTATCGAGTATCGCCTCGTTGTCACCAACAAGGGCAATGTGACGCTCAACAGCGGCGTGCTCGTCGACCCGCTCGATGGCCTGATTGTGCAGTCGATTACTTGGCCGGTTCCGGCAGAACAGGGCGTTATCCCCCCGGGTGAGTCGGTGTCGGGGATCGCCATTTACACCCTGACGCAGGTGGACGTCGATCGAGGATTCATCGCGAACATTGCGGATGTTTCGGCGAAAACACCTAAGGGAGTTCTGGTAGAACAGGACTCGAACGAGGTCATCGTGCCGACGGTGCTCGCCGCGCCGAACTTGACCGTCACCAAAACGGGAACACCGACAGGGACGGCCAGCGAAGCAGACTCCATCGCGTATGGGTTCGAGATTCTTAACTCGGGCAATGTCACGATCGATTCCGTCACGTTGAACGACGACCTGATTGATGCTGCTGACATCACGATTGTGTGGCCCACGCCGGCAACACCGGGTGTTCTGGCTCCGGGGCAACGTGCCACGGCAACAGCAACCTATGACATTACCCAGACTGATGTGGATGCCGGTGCGGTAGTGAATATCGCCAGCGCCGCCGGTCTCGACCCCTTCGATACTGCGGTGGCGGATGATTCTGAGCCGAGCACTGTGCCGACAGACACGATTCGTGCCGAGCTCGAGTTGACCAAGAGTGGTGTCTTGGCGGATCCTGCCCGGGCCGATATCGATGATGAGGTCAACTGGAGCTTTACGTTGACGAACACTGGCAACGTCACGCTCACCGCGGTGGAGATCACCGACGGTCTCGCGATGGTTGCGCCTTTGGTCTACGACTGGCCGGCGGCCGACGGCGTGCTCGCTCCGGGGGATGTCGTGACGGCGACGGCGACCTCGCTGCTGACGCAGGCGCAGATCGATGCTGGCGCCGTGGCAAACAGTGCCGTTGGTTCAGGAACACCGCCTCGCGGCGACCCCGTCAGTAACCCGGCGACGGCATCGGTGGTGCTGGCTTCGCAACCGGGCATGGCTGTTACCAAGAGCGGCGCTTTCCGCGCTGATGGCGCTGCTGGCGATGTCATCGATTACGCATTCTCCGTCGAGAACACGGGAAACGTGACGCTGTCGCTCGTTGATCTCGTCGATGCGTTGGCCGGGGTCAATGACCTCGCATTCGTGTGGCCAGGAACTCCCAAGGTGCTGGCGCCGGGCGATATCGTCACCGCCACCGCGAATTACACCATTACTCAGGCCGATGTAGACCGCGGCAGTGTTTCTAATGTGGCGACCGCCAGCGGTAAGCCCCCGGTCGGCGACACCATCTCGGTGAGCTCGCCGGTGACGCTCACTACAGTTGAGCTGCCTGCTCCGGGGCTTGCCGTAACTAAGACATCGAGCGCTGCCGCTCCCGCTGATGTGGGCAGCATCGTCACCTACACCTTTGCGGTGACGAACACCGGAAACGTCACGGTGGCTTCAGTCATGATTGACGATCCGCTGATCGGGCTTAGTGAACCGTTGGTTAAGTGGCCCGGCGAGAACGGCGTGCTCGCTCCCGGTGAGAGCGCCACAGCTACTGCTACCTATGCGATAACTCAAGCTGATGTGAACCTTGGCCGGGTCGACAATACGGTAACAGCCGACGGTCTTTCACCGACTGGCGTGGCCGTAGTGAGCGACGAAGCGACCCGATCGACCGCGACGGCCACCGCCGCCCCGGGCATCCTCGTCACTAAGAGTGGAGCCCTGGAACCCGGTTCGACAGGATTCGCCGACGACACGGTGAACTACAGCTTTACGCTGAAGAACACCGGAAACCAGACTCTGACCGGCGTTGATCTCGTCGACGGCGTGAGCACGGTATCCGCCCTGACATTCTCTTGGCCCACGGCCACCGCGGGCACCCTTGAGCCCGGCGAGATCGTGACGGCAACCGCAACCTACTCGCTCACTCAAACTGACATCGACACGGGTGCCGCGATCAATACGGTGCGTGGTGACGCGATAGCGCCGTCGGGGACGGCTCTCACTCAGACTGCGTCCGCAACGGTTCCGATCGCCGCACAGGGTGCGCTCGAAGCCTTCCTCTGGGGCGAACTTCGGGATGCCGCTCTCGGCCAGGTGGGAGATTGGGTCGACTACCGGCTCGAAGCCACCAACACCGGAAACGTCACGCTCACCGGCGGCATGTTGGTCGATGAGCCCGGCGGGCTGACCAACCCCGATATCGAATGGCCAATCCCCTCATCGCCGCAAACGGTGCCCGTGGGGTCGACCGTCGTCGGCGTAGCGTCGATTCAGCTCACACAGGTGGATATCGACCGCGGCTATATCGAAAGCGTCGCCTCTGTCGGTGCCTACGCGCCGGGCGCCATTTGGGTCCCGGCAACCCCTAACCGAGTTCGGATTCCCACCATTGAGGCGCAACCGAGCATGACTGTCGTGAAATCGGGCGAGGTTGCCGTTGTTGGCGACAACGCGCTGGGCGACACCGTCAACTTCTCGTTCGAGGTTCGCAACACCGGCAACGTGACGATCGGCTCGATCGCGGTCGCCGACCTGCTGCCCGGAATGACCACGCCGGACGTGCAGTGGCCGACCTCGACGGAAACTCTTGCCCCCAACGACACGGTTACCGCTACAGCGAGCTACCTCATCCGTCAGACGGATGTCGACCGCGGCTATGTAGAAAACACCGCGAGTGCCACGGCAACCCCGGTGCGCGGCGACCCCATCGCGGCGGTCTCGAACACGACGCAGGTGCCCACTGAAGCCCCGAATGTTGTGGTCTCGGTCACTAACGTTGGCGCTTTGACGAACGCCGGCCCCGCGGTTGTCGGAGACACGGTCACCTGGAACTACACCTTCACGAGCTCCAGCAACGTGACGCTGACTGGCGTTGAGTTGAGCGACTTCCTCGGTTCGCTTCCGGCTGGGGACTACAGCTGGCCGGGAACCGCGGGTGAACTCGCTCCCGGTGACATCGTCACGGCCGTTCGGGTGCAAGTACTGACTCAGACCGATATCGACACCGGTGCAGTATCGAGTGTCGTCACCGGAACGGGTACCCCTTCCGTCGGCGCCGCAGCGACAGCCACTGCTCCGGCAACCGTCGCGCTGGCTGCTGCCGGACTGCTGCAGGTCACGAAATCAAGTGAGTTGGCGGTGGCCGGCGACAACGGTCCCGGTGACACTGTCAACTACACGATTGTTGTCACCAACCTCAGCAACGTCACGCTGCGCACGGTGACGATTGCTGACAGCATCGACAACGTCTCGATCAACTCGATCGTCTGGCCGGTCAACGCCGGCGTGCTCGCCCCGGGTGAAAAGGCAACTGCCAGCGCCACCTATGCCATCGAACAGGATGACGTGGACCGCGGTTACATCGACAACACGGCATCCGCCCGCGGTGTGACGCCCGGCGGCGACGTCATCACGGCGAACTCGAGTGTTGACCGCGAAGTGACGGCAGCATCCAGTCCCAGCATCACGGCCGAGAAATCGGGCGTCATGACTTCTGGTTCGGGCGAAGTCGGCTCAAAAATCACCTACAGCTTCATCGTGAAGAACACCGGAAACGTGACCCTGCGTCTCGTCGGAGTCATTGACCAGCTGATCGATGTAGTGCCTTCCGACCTCAAGTTCCCGTCGGCGACCGGTATTCTCGGCCCGAACGAGCAAGCCATCGGTTCGGTCGTGTACACGGTCACTCAGGCCGACGTTGATAAGGGCACGGTAGAGAACACGGCAACCGCCGTCGGAACTGCGCCCAATGGCGACGAAGTTCGTGGCGTTTCGAACACGGTCAACAACCCGACCGAGTCGGCCACCCCGTCGATCGTGACCACTCACACGGCAGCGCTCGCAACGGGCGCAACCGGAGTGCTCGGCGACGGCATGAACTACAGCTTCCGAATCGCCAACAACGGAAATGTCACTCTCAACGGCGTGACGCTCGCGAATACCATTCCGGGCCTCACCGACTTTGTCTACACGTGGCCGACCCCGGCAACACCGGGCGTTCTCGCTCCCGGAGAAGTCGTTACGATCACGGCAACGCGCCTTGTTGACCAAGCGGATGTCGACGCTGGCGAAGTGCGCAACGTCGCGACCGGAGAGGGCAACTCTCCAGCCGCAACCGCCGTCGACTCAGATTCTGCGGTGACCGTGGTGCCGCTCATCCAAGCTCTATCGAGTATTGATATCGGCAAGACGGGTGCTGTTCGCGGCGGCGGCTCTGCGGTTATTGGATCGTGGATCGATTACACCTTTACGGTGCAGAACACCGGCCAAAACACGGTGACCGGAGTTGCGGTGGCAGACCCGAAGCTTGGCGAAGCAGCTGTCGTCTATGGCACTTGGCCGGCGGCATCCGGAACCTTGGCGCCGGGACAGTCCGTCACGGCGACGGGCAGCTACCAAGTGACCCAGGCAGACTTCGATGCTGGTTCGACCTCGAACACGGCCAGCGTAACCTCGAAGAACCCGGCTGGCGACAACATCCGAGACGCCTCGAACACTGTGGTCACACCAACCGCACTGGGAACACCGGTCATCGACATTACGAAGTCGCAGGTGCTGGCGGCGGGCGCCACGGGCAAGGCGGGCGACACCGTGCAGTTCAGTTTCGTGGTCACGAACAACGGTGACGTCACGCTCAACGGTGTGACTGTCTCCGACGATCAACTCCGTCTCAGCGGGATCACGATCGTGTGGCCGAAGGCGACTGGCGTTCTGGCGCCGGGCGAATCGGCAACCGCAACGGCGGCCTATGTGCTCACACAGGCCGATGTGGATGCTGGCTCGATTAGCTCCGAAGCATCGACCACGGGCACGCCGGTCGTAGGGGCTCTCGTCTCCGATGCCGCTCTCGGCTCAACACCGATTGTCGAGAACCCGTCAATGACCATCGCCAAGACAAGCTCGTTCGCGACGTTCGCCCAGCAGGGTGCCACGGTGAACTACCGTATCGAGGTCGTCAACACCGGTAACGTCACCCTCACCGCTGTAGTGATCAGCGATCTCAAAACGGGCATTTCGCCGCTGAGCTACACCTGGCCTGGTACACCGGGCGAATTGGCTCCGGGGCAGAAGGTCGTGGCAACAGCGACCTACGCGATCACTCAGGCTGATGTGGATGTCGAACAAACCACCAACGTTGCCACCGTTGACGCCAACGCGCCATCGGGCGCGATCGCGCCAGAATCGGCAACGAATGTGCTGCCAATCCCGAACGTGCCGGCAATCGCACTGACGCTCTCGGGAGCACTGGCGGCCGGCCAACAGGGCTTCCCGGGTGATGTCGTGACCTTCACGTACGTGGCCACAAACACGGGAACGTTGCCCCTCACGAATGTGTCGATCGCCGATCCTCGCATCGGGCTCTCAGCTCTGCGCTATGGCGCGTGGCCGGGCGCAGTCGGAGTGCTTGCTCCGGGGCAGTCGATCACGGCAACGGCGACCTACGTCATCCGCGAAAGCGATGCCGGAACGCTGCTGTTCGAGACCGCGACGGTCACGAGCACCGAAATCAACTCGGGTGACCCGGTCTTCGCTACCGCGCAAACGAGTTTGCAGCTACCGACCAAGGCACTCTCTTACACTGGGTCAGACCCCCGAGGAACGCTCGCAACCGGGTTGGGCACACTGCTCGCCGGCCTCGCGCTGATCCTGCTCGCACGCAGAAGACAACGACAGGAAGAATCATGAAGCTCCGCACACGACTAGTCGCCACCACTGTTCCTTTGGCGATCCTCGCGCTCACGCTGGCGGGGTGCACAAACAACGGCACCGAGGCACAGCCCGAGCCGACGGAAAGCTCCGCTGCTGCCGAACAGACTCCCGGCATCACCGATATTCAGGATGCTCCCGGAACGGGAGAGAACCTTCAGGGTGCTCTCGCCGACTCCACCGTCGACGTGTGCGAACGGGCTGGAGACGAGTGGACTGTTTCGGGCAGCGTCATCAACTCGACTGACACCGCTGTGACCTACCGCATTTACGTGTCGCTGCTCAACGGTGCCAATGACACCCGTGCCCTCACTCAAGTGGATGTTGACGTCACCGAGCCTGGCGCCTCAGCAGACTGGACCATCGCGATCCCGGTTGCTGAAGATGAACTCAGCTGCGTGCTTCGGGTCGAGCGCTACGAAAGCTAGGCGGCATAGGCACTGCGCCTAGCGGCTTCGAGGACGTGGCCGTCGCGTCAACCGGTACGACGGCGCGACGGTACTCCGGCGTGACCTGTGACGAGTATCGTGGAACGGTGACTGAACCGAACCCCAGCGTCGAACTGTCGACCAACGGCGTGGGGCCCTGGCGGGGCGAACTGCCCACCGATGCCCACTACGATCCTGCCCTGCTCGAACGCGGCGATAGCCGCAACGTCGTCGACCGGTATCGCTACTGGAACATGGAAGCGATCGTTGCCGATCTCGACGTGACACGTCATCCGTTCCACGTTGCCATCGAGAACTGGCAGCACGACATGAACATCGGTTCCATCGTGCGCAGCGCCAACGCGTTCGGTGCCGACACCGTGCACATCATTGGGCGGCGGCGCTGGAACAAACGCGGCGCCATGGTCACTGACCGCTACCAGCACGTGCTGCATCACCCGGATGTCGCGGCCTTCGTGGAGTGGACCGAAGCCAACGACCTGCCGATCATTGCGATCGATAACGTGCCCGGCAGCGTCATCATCGAGACGTTCGAGATGCCGAAGCGCTGCGTGCTGCTCTTCGGGCAAGAGGGCCCCGGGCTTTCGCCCGAAGCCATCGACGCCGCCACGGATATCGTGGAGATCAGCCAGTTCGGTTCGACCCGATCGATCAACGCATCAGCCGCGGCTGCCGTTGCGATGCACAACTGGATCACCCAGCACGTCAGCTTCACGAAGTAGGCTCGCGCCGCTCGATCTCGCCCTCAACTTAGCTGAGCTGAGCTGAGCGCGAGCGTGCCGCGAGCCCACCGCTCGATGCCGTTAGCCTCCGACGACTACGTCGACGGGGGAGATGATCATTCGGTGGTGTCCGGCGACTCGCGATTCGCCGGTGACGGCGAGCGACAGCCCGTCCATTACAGCGGCGCTTGACGTTCCCACGCTGAAAATCAGCTCGCCCGGCTCGACGATGCGCTTCAGATCGATGCCCGTGTACGCGCTGAGCTCCGGGCTAATCGTGAACGTGATGTGCGCCGATTCGTTCGGTTCAAGCGCAACGCGCGCGAAGCCGACGAGTTTCTGAACGGGGCGAGCCACGCTGGCGACGGGGTCGGAGAGATAGACCTGCACGGTCTCGGAGCCGGCGACCGCGCCAGTATTTTTCACGTCAACCGACACTGTGGTCGTGCCGTCGATGTCAACGGACTCGTCGGCGAGCACCGCCGACGAGAGGGAAAACGTGGTGTAGCTGAGCCCGTGGCCGAAGGCGAATGCCGGTGAGGTGGACTGGTTGGAGATCTTATCGATCGTGCGGGTGAGTGGTGCACCTAGGTAAAGGTGCTGCCCACCACCGGTCGTGTGCGGAATCTGTACGGGAAGCTTTCCGCCGGGGTTCACGCGCCCGCTGAGCACGCCGACGATGGCGCCAGCGCCTTCCTCGCCCGGGATGAACGACTGAACCGCAGTGCGCACGCGGTCACCGTACGTGAAGGCGTAGGGGCGTCCGCTGTTGGTGACCAGAATCACTGACGCTCCGGTGTCGAGCACCGCATTTACGAGTGCTGCCTGCGTGCCGGGGAGCGCGAGATCGACGGCGTCGCATCCCTCACCAGAGGTTCCGCGACCGAACATTCCGGGCAGGTCGCCCACGGTCAAGATGACGAGGTCGGCGTCTTTGGCCAGTTCGATAGCTCGCTCGAGGTCGCCCGTCTCCGGCCCGAGAATGCTGGCGCCAGCCTCGTGAGTGACGGTCGCCTGGGGGAACTCGGCACTCAGTGCCTCGAGGAACGACGGAACCTCGATGCCCAGTCCGAATTGCGGGTAGCGCGGCAGAACATGCACGGGGTACGAGTAGCAGCCGAGCAGCGTTCGTGGATCAGCGGCCATCGGGCCGAGTACGGCGATGCGACCCGAGAATTCGGGAGCGAGGGGCAGAACGTCGTCATCATTGCGCAATAGCACGATGGATGCTTCTGCCACAGTGCGAGCGAGCGCTCGGTTGTCAGCGGAGTCGAGATCGATGACCCGACCGCCCGTTTCGGGGTTTTCGTCGAGGAGACCCAGCTGTGCCTTCTGCAGGAGCACGCGATGAACCGCGCGATCGACAAGAGCTTCGTCCATCTTTCCTGAGCGCACCGCTTCGACGAGGGGAGGGAAGCACATACCGTTGGGGAGTTCGACATCCATGCCGGCCGCGAGCGACAACGCGCCAGCAGAAGCGGCGTCAGCGGCAACCCCGTGGGCGCTGGCGAGGAAGGCGATGGCCCAGTAGTCAGAGATGACTGTTCCGGTGAAACCCCACTCGTCGCGAAGGAGCCCGGTGAGGAGCGCCCGATCGGCGGCAATGGGAACGCCGTCGATATCGCTGTAGGAGTTCATTACTGAGCGCACGCCGCTGTCACGCACGGCGAGCTCGAACGGCACCAGCATGACATCGGCGATCTCACGCGGACCCGCCGAGACGGGGGCGTGATTACGCCCCGAGGCAGACGCCGAATATGCCACAAAGTGCTTCAATGTGGCGATGAGGCCACTGGCTTCCAAACCGCTGGTGTACGCAGAACCGACGGCGGCCACGAGAACGGGGTCCTCGCCGATCGTTTCCTCAACGCGGCCCCAGCGGTAGTCGCGCACGACATCCAGCACCGGTGAGAGGCCCTGATGTATCCCGAGAGCCCGAAGGTCGGCGCCGATCGTTTCGCCCACCTTTTTGGCGAGAGCGGGATCGAAGGTTGCTCCCCACGCGAGCGGAGCCGGGTAGACCGTCGCCCCCAATGAGTTGACTCCCGTGAGGCATTCTTCGTGGGCAATAACGGGGATGCCGAGTCGCGAAGCATCCACGACCAGTTGCTGCTTTTCCTTCAGCCGTTCTGTGACTTCGGAGACCGTTCCGGGCTCAGTGCCAATGACGCGGGTGAAGTGACCGAGCCCAAGAGGGGCAACCTGATCGAACGGCGGGCGGGTGGCACCGAGAGTGTCTTGCATCGGGGCAACGACTTCGCCAGCGCCACGCTTGTCAAACCAATAGCCGACGAGTTGCGCGACCTTTTCTTCGAGCGTCATCTCCTCCAGTGCCGCGGTTGCGCGCTGCTCGTCAGAGAGAGAGGTGTCATGCCAAGCCGCAGCGTGGGGGGAAGAAAGGGAGGAGGTCGTCAAGAGTGGTTCCTGTCTGAAGGCGGTGCCGTTGATTCACGGACGACGAGTCGGGTAGCGAGTTCGATGTGATGAGAGTCGAGATGCTCACCCGCGGAAAGCTGTTGCACGGTGCGAAGAGCCACCCTGCCGATATCCTGCAACGGCTGGTAAACACAGGTCAGCGGAGGATTCGCCCACGACGCCACATAGGTGTCGTCATAGCCAACAAGGCTCAGGTGCTCGGGCACGCGGATGTCTAGCTGGCGCGCAGCTTCCAGCACCCCCATCGCCTGCGCATCACTCGAGGCAACAATGGCAGTGGGGCGATCGGTGCGACTCAGCAGCTCGTGGGCGATGAGCTCGGCGGCATCGTGATCGAAGCTCGTGTGGGTGATGAAATCGCCGGGGATAGTCAGCCCTGCTGCATCCGCTGCGGACCGAAAGCCATCGACGCGGGCGCGGGCGCTGAGGGATTCCGCCGGGCCGCCAATGATCGCAATGTTTCTGTGGCCGAGGCCAATGAGGTGCTCCGTCGCGCTGCGGCCCCCGATCCAGTTGGTGGAGCCGACCGAAGCAACCGACGACTCGTCCATGCGCAGAGGGTCGATGAGTACGATCGGGAAAGCTGATCGAGAGATCGCTTGATGGGTAGCCTCTGACATATCGACCGTGAGGATGATGGCCCCCACGCGCCCCGATCGATTGAGGCGGCGAATCACATCCTGATCCGACTTGTGGGGGCTGGGTCGAAAACGGCCGACGACAACATCGATTCCAGCCTCTTCGGCAGCGAGGGTGACGCCGCGCAAAATCTCCATCGCGTAAGGACTGGTGAGTTTGTCGACGAGAAATTCGATCGTCGGCGCTGCGGCAGCGCCCCGAGGGCGACCGGCGCCGTAGCCGGTCGCTTCGATGGCGGCTTCGATTCGGGCACGCGTGGAAGCTGCCACGTCGCTGCGCCCGTTGAGCGCTTTCGACGCGGTAGCGATAGAGACGCCGGCATGCTGCGCGACGTCGTTCAGCGTTGGACGCTGTGCTTTCGTGCTTTCCATGGTGCTCCTAGTCTCGAGATCGAAAGACTATCCAAGAACTCGAAAACTTTCAATAATTCCTGAACATAAATTTGCTGTGCTCCGCAACATATATTTGACAGCACCCGTATTTTCGCCATAGTGTGACTCTCGAGACACCGAAAGTGCTTCGAAACATTTTCGAGAAACAACTCAACGAAGAGAATTGGGACACATATGTTGCGGGCCAAAAAACAAAGATTTATGACTGGCGTTGCGGTACTTACAGCGGGGGTTCTCGCGCTCACCGGATGCAGCGGCTCCGGTGGTGACGGCGACTCTTCGGCTGCGGTCGTCTGGGGCGTCGAGGGCGGACAGTCAGCCTCATATGAAGCCGCGGTCGATCGTTGGAACGAAACCAACCCCGACCGACAAATCGAACTTCAGATGTTCGGCAACGACGGCTACTCCGACAAGCTCCGCATTGCTCTCGGAGCGGGTCAAGGGCCCGACTTGATGTTTGGCTGGGGCGGCGGAGTGCTCGAGGGCTACGTTGACGCCGGCTACATCGATCCCATCGACGATCCCGAGATCACCGACCGTTACCTCGATGCCGTGAACGATAACGCCACCTTCGATGACGCGGTCTATGGCGCTGCCATCAACAACATCCAGCCCGTTGTCATCCTGTACAACAAGGCCGTATTCGAAGAAGTAGGAGCGACCCCTCCCGAATCATGGGACGACCTCATGGATCTCGTTCCCGTCTTCAACGACGCCGGCGTCGCGCCGATCGCGTTGGCTGGAGCGAGCAAATGGCCGCAACTGCCGTACATCTCGTACCTGGTCGATCGCATCGGTGGCCCCGAGGTCTTCGACGCGATTGTTGCCAACGAGCCTGACGCCTGGTCCGATCCCGCCATCGCGGAATCGGTCGACATGATTCAGGACCTCGTTAAGGCCGATGGATTCAACTCAGACTTTGCCGCACTCGACTACGGGAGCGGAGCTGCGGATGCTCTGCTCTACACCGGCAAGGCTGCAATGATGGTCGCTCTTTCTCAGGCTTACTCCAACATCCAGACCAAGGCCCCTGATTTCGTCGACAGTGGCGATCTGGGATACGTCACCTTCCCGACTGTTGGCTCAGGCTCGGGAGACACCACTGACCTCGTCGGTAACCCGTCGAACTACTGGTCGGTATCCTCAGCGGCGTCAGACGCGCATAAAGCGACTGTTACTGACTTCCTGGCGACCGAAGTGATGAACGACACCTACATTGGTGAGGTTCTCGAACGCTCCGCCGTTCCCGGTGTCAGCGACGCGAAAAAGCTGATTGACGAGCGCGATGACGCCGACTTCCAGTCGTTCGTTTTCGATCTGTCGGATGACGCTGCGAACTTCCAACTCTCCTGGGATCAGGCACTTTCGCCTGCTCAGGGAGCCGAGCTCACAGTGCAACTCGACCGAGTGTTCCTGCAGGAAATCGACGCCGACGAATTCATTCAGCTCATGAACGCGACAATCAAGTGACTACCGTAAAAACCACGACGGGGAGCATTCGTGCTCCCCGTCGTGGGGCGGCTCTCGCCGCCAGACAACGGGCAGGAGGGCCGTCGCTCTGGTTCCTTCTTCCCGCAGCGCTACTGTTCGGCGGCTTCGCCATCCTGCCGTTGCTGGGGGCAGTAGTTCTGTCGTTCACGCAGTGGAGCGGGCTCGGCACACCGCAGTGGCTTGGCGCCGACAACTGGCTCTGGTTCGTCACCGACCCCGTGACCTACACGACACTCGGCATCACGTTCGCCGTAATGTTCGGCAGCCTGCTCGTTCAGGGCCCGATCAGCATGCTTCTCGGAGTGTGGATCGCGCGCTCGGGAGGATTCCGATCCTTCGCTGGACTCATCTTCTTTGTCCCACTTCTGCTCTCGTCTGCGGCGGTAGCGCTCGCCTACAAGAACCTGCTCGACCCAAACTTCGGACTCTCCACGCAAGACGGCTTCGGATGGCTCGCCCATAACTGGCTCGGAGACAAGAACACGGTGCTCATCATGGTGATTCTGGTCATCGCGTGGCACTTCGTTCCTCTTCACACGCTGCTGTACCAGGGCGGTGTGCGTCAGATCCCCGCCTCGCTTTATGAGGCGGCGTCAATCGACGGCGCTGGCAGAATAATGCAGTTCTTCACGATCACCGTTCCGCAGCTGAAGTACACCATCGTGACGTCATCCACGCTGATCATGGTGGGATCGTTGACCTACTTTGACCTCATCTTCGTGATGACAGCCGGAGGACCGGGATACGCGACGCGCATTCTGCCGCTCCACATGTACCTCACCGGGTTCCGCTCAGCAGAGATGGGTAAGGCGAGTGTGATCGCCACTGTTCTCGTGCTGATTGGCCTAGCGCTCTCGCTTGCGCTCACGCGCTGGAGCGGGTTCTCGAAAATGAAGAGTCAACAGGAGGGAATGTGATGAGTACCACCACTTCAGTGGATCCCGTGCGGGTCGCTGCACCACCAACTACAGCACCGCCGGTGAAGCCTGCACCAGTGCGCCGGTGGCCATCGCTCTTCAGTAAGCACACCAACATTCCTGGCGGTCTGGGTGGCGCGCTCTGGCTGATTATCGTTGTCATCCCTCTCTATTGGGTTCTGACCACCAGTTTCCGCAGCAGCACTACTTTCTTCTCCGACGCTCCGTTGTCGCTTCCCTCCGAGCCGACGCTCGGCAACTACGCCAAGGTCTTCGACTCGGGATTCTTCGGCTACTTCACCAACTCGGTGATCGTGACGATTGCGGCCGTCATCATCGCGGTATTCGTCTCGCTCCTGGCGGCGTACACAATTGCGCGAAATACCCACGTCGTGTCGCGGACTGCATTTTCGCTGGTGTTGCTCGGCCTCGCCGTTCCGCTCCAAGCGGCAATCATCCCTATCTTCTACATGCTTTCTCAGCTGGGGCTTTACGACACTTTGCTGGCGCTGATCATTCCTTCAGCCGCCTTCGCGATTCCGATCACCGTCGTCATCCTGGTGAACTTTCTCCGGGACATCCCCGGTGAGCTGTTCGAGTCGATGCGTCTCGAAGGAGCTACAGACTGGATGATGTTGTGGAAGCTTGTGCTGCCACTGTCGCGCCCAGCTCTGATTACGGTCGGCATCTATAACGCTCTGGGCGTGTGGAACGGTTTTCTCTTTCCACTGGTGCTCACGCAAAGCCCATCCGTGCGGGTTCTTCCGCTCGCGCTCTGGAGCTTTCAGAGCGAACTTACGGTGGACGTGCCCGGGATCATGGCCGCAGTGGTCATGTCGATGATCCCGATCCTGACCTTGTACATCTTCGGGCGTCGACAGCTCGTTGCAGGCTTGACGGCGGGATTCGGAAAATGAGCGACAATTCATCAGGAGAATCGGCGTACGCCTCGAGCGCGTCGTGGCCAATCGCCGCTGCGATGCTTCCCTTCGCGGCGAGCCACGACGCTCGCCCCGAGGCGTGGTTCGATCAGCTCGCGCAGGTCGCATTCGAAGGTATCGATAGCGTCGATGTCACTGACAACTGGGTGCAGGCGGGCGATCTTTCGTCGGAACGACTCGAGGAACTGTCGGCCGTTATTGCAGAAGCTCACCTTCGACCTATTGCGATCTCAGCAATACGCCGAAGCGTGATCGACCCAGTGGCTGGCGACGACAATCTCGCCTACAGCCACCGCACCCTCGACGCGGCAGCCAGCCTCGGCATCCCGTTGGTGAGCTTCGGGCTGCACCGGCCACTCTTGCCCGGACAAAAGACTTCGCAGTGGTTCTGGACCGAACCCGGGCCGGTTGACGATCAAGACGATGCGACCTGGGATCTCGCGACCACGCGCATCCGCGAACTCGGCAAGCACGCCGCCGACCTCGGAATCGCGGTCTCGCTGGAGATGTATGAAGACACGCTGATCGGCACTGTCGATGGCGGCCTTCGACTCGTCGAGTCGGTGGGGCTTTCCAACGTCGGCCTTAACCCCGACCTTGGCAACATGTACCGGTTGCATCGCGATATCGAGGACTTTCTCGAAGCAAGCGCGCGCTGCGCACCGGTGTCTAACTACTGGCACGTCAAGAACTACTTCCGCGACGAAGATCGCGAGCGTGGCTTCGTCACAACGGTGCCGGCGCCCATGGAGTTTGGCTCGATGAACTACCGGGCCGCCATCGCTGCGGCGATCGCTGCGGGCTTCGCGGCACCGTTCTGTGTCGAGCACTACGGCGGCGATGGCTTGTCTGTCGCGGCACGCAACGCAGACTACGTGCGACGCATGATTGCGGTTGCACTCGGAGAAGCACGCACCGCCGTGCGCGGACTGGAGAGCTGAAAATGACACATGTGACGGTAATCGGCCTCGGCGCGATGGGCCTGCCGATGGCGACCCACTTGACGAAGTCTTTCGACGTGAAGGTGTACGACATCAACCCTGTTGCGCTTGAGAAAGCCGCCGCTGCCGGGGCTACGCCAGCGTCGTCACTCGAACAGGCAGCGGATGGTGCCGACGTCGTCGTGCTGATCGTTCGCGATGCTGCGCAGCTTCAGTCGGCATTATTTGGAACCGGCGGAGTCGTGGACGGGCTAGCGCCCGGATCAGTCGTGGTCATTACATCGACGGTCGGCGAAACCGCCCTGGTGCGCGCTGCAGACCTTCTAGAAGCACGGGGCATCCTCTGCGTAGACGCCGCCCTTTCCGGCGGCCCGGTTCGCGCAGAAACAGGAGACCTTCTCATCATGGTCGGCGGCTCTCCTGAGGCACGGTCGGTAACCCAGCCCGTACTCGATGCGCTCGGTTCGACCGTGTGCGTCGTGGGCGACAAAGTTGGCCAAGGCCAGCAGCTTAAGGCGGTCAATCAGCTTCTGTGCGGCATCCACACTGCCGCTGCGGCAGAAGCCCTTGCACTGGCGCATCAGCTCGGTCTTGACCTCGACATGGTTATTGACGTTCTCGGCGCTGGCGCTGCCGCGTCGTTCATGTTCGCTGACCGTGGCCCTCGCATTGCGCAGCAGTTGCGCGGAGAGACCCCGCCGTTGCGTTCGCGACTCGACGTGATCGGCAAAGACATGGGTATCGTCGGCGACGTCGCCCGCGAGCAGAAAGTCAGCGTTCCGTTGGCGAGCGCAGCGGAGCAGCTGTATCGCCTGGGCGAAGCAGCGGGACTCGCTGCAGAAGACGACTCCATCATCAGCACTCTTTTTGCTGCGAGCGACAAATGACCGTCATCTTCAACGAACCCTCAGATTTTGCCGAGGATGCCCTTGATGGCTTCGTAGAGCTCTACGCCGATCGGCTCTCCGCCGTACCCGGTGGTGTGGTTGCCCATCGCCGCGGTGAGCCCAAGGTTGCTGTTGTAATCGGAGGCGGATCGGGTCACTATCCCGCGTTCGCCGGCCTCGTCGGTCCCGGCTTCGCCACCGGTGCCGTAGTCGGCAACATCTTCACCTCCCCCTCGGCCGCACAGGTGTATTCGGTAGCCAAGGCTGCTAACGAGGGCCGCGGTGTGGTTCTCAGCTTCGGCAACTACGCCGGAGACGTGATGAACTTTGGAATCGCGGCTGAGCGGTTGCGCAGCGAAGGCATCGATACGCGCATCGTGCTTGTCACCGATGATGTGGGTTCGTCGCCCGAAGCAGATCAACGCCGGGGAATTGCCGGCGACTTTACGGTCTTCAAAGTGATGGGCGCTGCTGCCGCAGAAGGGCTCTCGCTAGACGAGGTTGAGCGTCTCGGCCGAGCCGCAAATGACTCCACTCGCTCACTCGGCGTTGCATTCTCTGGATGCACTATGCCCGGTTCCTCCGATCCGCTGTTCTCCATCCCCTCAGGTTTGGTGAGTGTCGGGCTAGGAATCCATGGCGAACCAGGGGTGCGCGACGTCGCGCGGCTCACCGCCGACGAATTGGCTCAGCTGCTTTTCGACGGTGTTCTCAGCAACCGGCCTGCCGGGGATTCGACTCGCGTCGCTGTCATCCTCAACGGGTTGGGAACGACGAAGTATGAAGAACTCTTCGTGCTGTGGAAGGCTCTTTCGCGCTTGGTCAGCGATGCTGGTCTCGCTGTAGTTGGCGTTGAGGTCGGCGAACTCGTGACGAGTCTCGACATGGGCGGCTGTTCGCTCACGCTGATGTGGCTCGACGAAGAACTCGAGCGCGCCTGGACGGCTGACGCTTACACCCCGGCCTATCGGAAGATCAGCGCTGGCCTCGAGAAGCTGACCCCGGTCGAGCCGGGAGCGGCATCGATCGCTCAGGCTTCCGCGCCAGACTCCACCGAAGCATCGCGGGCGCTAATGCCGCTGCTCGTGGCGGCGGTCTCGACCGTTCGTGCTGTCGTGCACGACAACGCTATCGAGTTGGGCGACATCGATGCGGTCGCGGGTGACGGCGATCACGGACGGGGAATGGTCAAGGGCATTGACGCTGCAGCGGGAATCGTCGACAACTCAATGTCGGGCGGCATCGCGTGGAACCTTCGCCAAGCAGGGCGCGAGTGGGCCACCCGCGCCGGCGGAACTTCCGGAGTTCTCTGGGGTGCGGGCCTTGAAGCCGCAGCGGAAGCGATTGGCGACGACCGTCACGAGTACGACGCCGCTGTCGTAACCGCCGCTGCCGAAGCGTTCCTCGGCGCGATCCAGCAGTTGGGTGGCGCTCAAGTGGGCGACAAGACTTTTGTCGACGCGCTCGTGCCGTTCATCCACACTCTCAAGCGCGAAGTGGACCGCGGTGAGGAGCTCGCTGCCGCGTGGAGCAGTGCTGCCGATGCTGCGACCCTAGCGGCAGCAGCCACAGAGAGCCTGACGCCCAAGAAGGGCCGGGCTCGACCACTCGCCGAGCGGAGCATCGGAACACCCGACGCTGGCGCAACCTCATTCGCGTTGATTGTTGGAGCACTCGCTCAACCTCGCACAGCCTGGAAGGCAGATTCATGAGCACTGAGACCCCACTGATCCGCGTCGTAATCGGTAGCGACGACGCCGGATTTGAGTACAAAGAGATCCTTAGAGCGGATCTCGAAGCAGATCCGCGAGTAGCTTCCGTCGTCGACGTCGGAGTTTCGGAAAGCGAATCGACGGCGTATCCGCACATTGCGGTGGATGCCGCTCGCCTAGTCGCCGCTGGCGAAGCAGACCGTGCGCTCCTCGTGTGTGGCACTGGTCTTGGCGTTGCCATCGCCGCGAACAAAGTGGAAGGAATCCGTGCGGTGACAGCCCACGATTCTTTCTCGGTGGAGCGAAGCGTCTTGTCGAACAACGCCCAGTGCTGTGCTTCGGTCAGCGCGTGGTGGGGCTCGAGCTTGCGCGACGCCTTGCGCGGGAGTGGCTCGGCTACACCTTCGACTCGTCGAGTGCCTCCGCAGAAAAGGTCGCCGAGATCGAACGCTACGAGTTGCGTCCACCAGCCTGATCGCCGGGTTTCCGCACGTTCGCCACCAGCCAGGTTCGAGCACATTCGCCAGACGCCTCCCGGGCTAAACGGCACAACCAGAGGAGTAGGTTCGAGTGGGAGTTGCCGGAGAGATGTTAAGAGTTGGGGTGGCGACGCCACTCAGCGAAGATCTGTGCGCGTTGATCGAATCGTTGGAACCTCGCGTTCACCTGATTCGCGATCAGTCGTTGTTGCCCCCGATGCGATTTACCGCGGACTACGCGGGCGATCCTGACTTTAGCCGCACCACTCACCGGCAGTCGCAGTTCATGAAACTGCTCAACTCTGCTGACGCCCTCTACGGAATCCCCGATCTGTCGACCCCCCTGCTGAAAGAGGTGGTGCAGCAGAATGGCGGTCTTCGTTGGGTGCAGACCATGGCGGCGGGCGGCGGAGCCCAGATTCGAGAAGCAGGCTTCACGCGGCAGGAACTCGATCGGGTTACATTCACCACCTCAGCGGGAGTGCATGGAGGGCCGCTGGCGGAGTTCGCATTGTTCGGGCTGTTGGCGGCCAACAAATCGCTCCCTCGCCTCCTTCGGCAGCGCCAGGCGCGCGAGTGGAGCGAACGGTGGCCGATGGCGCAGCTCAGCGACCAAACGATACTGCTCCTCGGACTGGGCGGAATCGGATCCGCACTGGCAGAAAAGTTGAGCGCGCTCGGTGCCCATGTGCTCGGGATGAGTCGCCGCGGCGAGAGAGTTCCCGGCGTTGCCGAGATAATCGCACCGCGCGACCTCCCGGCGGCGATCCAACGCGCAGACGGAATAGTGGTGTCTTTGCCGGGGACCCCTCACACCGAGAAACTTGTCGACACCGAATTTCTCACGATGGTCAAACCCGGGGTCACCCTGGTCAACGTGGGGCGCGGCAGCGTGATCGACGAACAGGCTTTGATCATTGCGCTTTCTGATGGTCGTGTCGGTTTTGCGGCCCTCGACGTCGTAGAAACAGAACCTTTGGTGGCGTCGAGCCCGCTCTGGGAGATGGATAACGTGCTGTTGAGCCCCCACACTGCCGCGTTGACCTACGCGCAAGAGGAACAGATCGCGCGACTCTTCGCTCGAAATGCGAGCGCTTTTCTGGATGGTCGTCCCCTGCGTAACATCGTCGACACGGTGCATTTCTACTAACGGTGCTCATGCTTGCGAGGTCATGAGTATCGTGGAGTCTGAACGCTGAGTTCACAGCTCAGCACGTCAGCTTTACGAAGTAGGGATCTATGACTCAGCCCGCGAAAGTCACCATTATTGGCGCCGGAATCGTTGGGCTGTGCACCGCCTGGTTCCTGCAGGAGCGTGGCATTGAGGTCACGGTTCTCGACCGCACGGGCGTTGCCGCCGGTGCGTCGTTGGGCAACGCCGGCTGGGTGGCTCCCGCTCTGACTCTTCCGCTGCCGGAGCCGTCGATCTTCAAGGTCGGCATCAAAGCGGTGATTGACCCGACGTCTCCTGTCTATGTTCCTTTTGCGGCGAATACGACCCTGCTGCGCTTCCTTGCCGGGTTCGCGCGCCACTCGACGCCCAAGATGTGGCGCCGCAACATGGTCACGTTTGCCGAGATCAACAAATGGAGTCTCGACTCGTTCGACCGGATGGAAGAGGGCGGAGTCTCCGCCGCGCTCAAGCACGCCGAGCCCTTCCTTGCTGCCTTCACGAACGAGGCCGACCGCCAAGTCATCACCCACGAGTTCGATGAGGTCGCGGCCGGAGGCGGTCACGTGAGCTTTGAGAAGATCACCGGTGACGAGCTGCGCGAGTTCGAGCCGAGTCTCTCGAAGCTCGTGACGCATGGGCTGCGCGTAGACGGCCAGCGCTTCATCAACCCGCCCTCGTTCATGCAGGTGCTGGCGGCATCCGTGCGCGCTCGCGGCGCCACGATCGTGGAGGGTGCGAAAGCAACCGGCATCCGCGACCTCGGTGCTGCCGGAGTTGCCGTCGACGTTGAGGGCCAGAATGCAGTGCTCAGCAACGAAGTTGTTATTGCTACCGGAACCTGGCTCGGCGACCTCGCCCGCCAGTTCGGCGTGCGTCAAGTCGTGCAGTCAGGTCGCGGCTACAGCTTCAGTGTGAAGCCGCCCGTGATTCCGACGCACCCGATCTACCTGCCCGCCCAGCGCGTAGCCTGCACACCCCTCGGCGATCGGCTGCGCGTGGGAGGCATGATGGAATTTCGGTCAGCCGATGCGCCCGCCGATTCTCGCCGCATCCAGACCATCGTCAACGCGGCTAGCCCCCTGTTCGACGGCGTCGACTGGGAGGCCCGCGAAGAAGAGTGGGTCGGCTCGCGCCCCTGCACTCCCGATGGTTTGCCGCTGGTCGGTGGCACGCGCTCGCCGCGCGTTCACGTTGCGGGCGGTCACGGCATGTGGGGAGTTACCCTCGGGCCGCTAACGGGGCGGATGCTCGCCGACTCGATCACCGGCGGCGACAAGCATCCGCTGCTGACTGCCTTCGACCCGCTGAGGTAACCCTGCCCCATTAGTGTTCGGGGAGTTCGATTCCACGGCGTGTGAGCGAGCATGTCACCCCCAGTTCGCGGCAGATGGCGCTGAGAATAGGTAGTTTTCTTGAGGCAGAAGATAACGTGGCCGGAGTGCTCACTTAGATGAATCGTGGGCGCCTGAATTTTCTGAGGAACGTCATGTCTCCGTCGCTTGAGCCGAATGCTCGAAAGGCCTCAACGATCATCCGGCTGGCGCTCGCCAGCGTGGCTCTGATCGGTATCGGTGCTGCCGCTACGAGCGCATCATGGACGGCCCAGACCACGCTCACCGCGAGCGCCAAAGCGGCATCCATCGAGTTGTATGGCGCGTTGGCGGTGAACGGAATCTGTTCGACCAGCGCAGGATCGCCCTACGTCGAAGCAGATACTGCCGGTGGTGGTGTCGTCATCACGCTGGCTTCGGGAGAGTTCGCGGCGCTGCTGCCCGATCAGAAACGAACGGTCCGCATCTGCGTTCGCAACGGCGGCGATCTGCCGCTGAATGTCTCGCTTCAGCCTCTTGCCGTCACCAGCAACAGCGTTTTCGGTGGTTCAACGCCTGCGACCCTCGAGGTTCGCACGAGTAGCGCCGCCTTCACAGCGACAGTTCTCGCTGCCAATGCGACCCTGCCGTTAGACGTTGTCGTCACGACTCCCGCCCAGTGGTCGACCTCGTCTCAGGGGCTCTCCTCGGGCGCCGTGCAGATCGTGTTCAGCGGTACTACGGACGTGCCCTAGTGCGCACCGCGAAAGTTCTCCGCGCAGCCGGCGATGGACTGTTGTGGATCATGGCCGCGATTGGTGCCGTGACCGGAATCTTGTGGATTGCGAACGCCTTCGGTGTGATTCAGCCTCTCGTAGTGGTGTCGGAATCGATGCAGCCCGCGATCCGCACGGGTGATCTGCTTATTGCTTTTCCTGTTCCTGTCGACGAGCTGCAGGTCGGCGATGTGGCGAGCCTGCCCTCCACTATTACGGGCAATCTCATCACTCACCGCATCATCGATGTGGCCGCCGACGGCGACACGGTGTCTTTCGAGATGCAGGGCGACGACAATGACGCCCCGGATGCTGAAACCTACACGTATGCGCTCGGCGACACCGTGCTGCATCCGATGATCACTCTGCCGCGAGTAGGGGCAACGCTGACCGTGCTCGGTTCGCCGCTGATCGGAATCCCGCTCGGAATCGCGATCGTCGCGTCGATTGTTCTGACGGTGTTGCCGACGAGTTCGCGCACTCTTCGTGCTGAAGATGCTGATGGCGATGGCGATGGCGATGGCGATGGCGATGGCGAGTCGGCGCAGGCTGGTCTCTCCAGCGTGGTTGAGGGAGTAGAGCAGTGATGAAAAGAGTTCTTCTCGCAGTGGTTGCAATTGTCGCGACCATTGTGATGTTTGCGACGTCAACGGCGACAGCGCCCAAGGAGACTGTTGCGGCGTGGACCGACCCCGCCGTTTTTGTTGCGGAAGCGTCAACGGGCACGTGGGCAAACGCCGCTCCGACTCCAAGTTCTCTCGTGATCGTGCCGGGCAACACCTCCACCGCGCTTGACTCAACGGTCTGGGACATCCCCGCATCTCCGACGAGTTCAAGTTTCTGCGTCGACGTGAGCGTTCGCGGAACGAGTGCAACCCCCGCTGCCTGGGAGCTGCACGCCAACATGACGTTGCCGCCCTTCAACGGTCGAACCGGCTCTGACGGGATCTACTCCCGAGGGTCGACTCAGGCTTCCTTCTCCACGACGACTCAGACGCCGAACACTCTGGTGATTACCGGTGCTGGTTCTGGAAGTTCGAATTGGAACGAGTCGTACAACAATCGCCTCATCACCGAAGTGCAGCAGCTCACCATCACGATCTGTGTGAGCAATACGCCGATCGCCGCTCCGGGAGCCACGAGTTACTACTCGGTGGAGCAGGCGCACACAACGTGGACTGACACTCGAGCCTGTGTCGCTGTCACCGCGACGGGCAAGGTCGCCGATCTGCAAGCCAACCCCTTCTTCTTCGGCTGGCAAGCAACAGTGGACCTCGCTGCGGCGAAGAACCGCATCCTAAGCGCGGGCAAGACGGTCAACTATGTCGGTTGGTCACCGTCGCCGTCATCGGGCTATCAGTACATAACGTCGCCGACGTCGTACTACCCGCCCGCCGATTCCTACGCCATCACTTCCGGCCGGGCCACCGCCATCAAGGGAACGATGACGAGCACGATCACGGCCTGCGTGCACGGGTACTAGGTGTACTGACCGAAGATAAAATCGAGGCAGTCACTCGCCTCCGTTGTGTACTGGTCTGGCGTCCTCGGGGGGTTCTCCGACTTCGTGGATGGTGTGGCCGCTGCAGGGCAGAGTGGTGACGCTGGCCCGCTCGATGCGTGACGCGGAGAACCATCGCATCGCGTCGCGCAGACGGCACCACCCGATTAGGTACCACCGGCCGCTCGTGGAAGCGAACAGCACAGGTTCGACGTCACGAATTGTCGTGGTGCCGTTTCCTGATGTGTAGCGGATGCGAACCACCCGTTGCTCCGCCATCGCCTCTTCGAGTGCTGACCTGACCGCGCGCGAGGAAGCAGGAGGCGCGTTGACCCAGATGCGTTGTGCCAGTTCGTCGGCTCGCGCTCGGGTTCTGGGGTCGAGGACCTCCATGATCTTCCGAATGCCCGCCGCAGCGAGATCCGAGTAGGGAGCATCGGGTGCCGAGGACACCGCGGCCATGAGCGCCACCGCCTGCGTCGGGGAGAGGGTGACGGGCGGTAATGACGCGCCTTTCGCCAGCCCATATCCGCCACCCGGGCCCGGGCGAGACCAGATTGGCGCGCCGCTGTTCTCCAGCGCATCGAGGTCTCGTTTGACGGTCCGCACTGATACCTCGAACTCTCGCGCCAATCGTTCAGCAGAGACGCCGCGCGCACCGCTGCGACGCAACATTTCGGACAGGGCATGAAGACGTTCGGCGCGTCTCACAATTCAGGCCTCCGCAAATTCATGACATCAATAGTGACACACTTCTGTCCATCTCTGCTGAGAGGGTAGCCCCATGACAACTACTGTGAGCAGTCCGACCATCGTTCTCATCGCCGGCCATTGGCTGGGAGCATGGGCATGGGACGAAACCCTCGAACACCTTAAGGCCCACCACGCTCGCGTAGTCCCGATGACTCTGCCTGGTCTCGACGGAGACGACACCAACCGCGCGGCGAAGACTCTTGACGACCAGGCCGTAGCGATCCGAGAAGTCATCGCGCAACAGGGCGATCAGCCTGCGATCCTCGTCGCACACAGCGGTGCGAACGCCCCCGTGAGTCTTGTCCTCGATCGGTACCCCGAGCTTGTCTCCCGAGTGGTGTGGGTCGATTCTGGCCCCGTAGCGGACGGCAGCGTGTTCGCCCCTGACTTTCCCGAAGAGCTCGAAGAGCTCCCATTACCGTCGTTCGATGCCCTCGGACAGCAGGCAAGCCTCGAAGGCCTGAGCTCCGACGACCTCGAGCGATTCCGGGCGAGGGCTGTCCCGCAACCGGCCTCGGTGATTCGTGGACCCGTCGAGCTCGTGAACAGCGCCCGCCACAGCATCCCGACGACCTTGGTGTGCTGCTCTATCTCGAGCGAGCAAGTGTTGGCACTCGTCGAGGATGGTCACCCTATGTTTGCCGAGGTCGCCAACCTCGAACATGTCGACATCATCGACCTCCCCACGGGACACTGGCCTATGTGGAGCCGACCGCGCGATCTCGCGACCGTCATTCTGTCGGCGGTCTCGCAAACCAGCTGACCTGCACTCAGAGCTGAAAGGTGCAACTAGGTGCCGTAAGCAGCTCTAATCGCACTCGATCTCGGGCTTGGGCGCTGGCATGGGCTCTTGCTGTGACGTGGGCGTGGGCTCGGGCTGTGAGGAGGGCGTGGGCTTGGGCTCGGGCGTGGGCTGCGGGCGTCGCGGGCTGGCGTCGGCCTCGCGCACGCGATCGACCAATTCGCGCCACGGTCCGACGAGCTGCTGCTCGGGAATGACCGCTTCGTGCGGCTCGCAATGAATTTCGTAGGTGTAGCGGTCGGGCATCGTGTTCTCGGTCGGATGCTCGTTCCACGGGATCTCGGCAATGAGCAGATACCACTGGTCGGGGTCCGGCTGCTCGTCGACGACGACAGTCCACTCCACGCGTCGACCGAGGAGGCCGCCGCTTCGCCACACCTGTACCTTCACAGGTGCATGTTATCCCGTTGCCGTGCGGGCGAACAGGGTAGGAGAAGGGGTCTATCCCCGCGAAAGCGTGGAACCTGCTGGTGTCAGGCCGCAGCTGGCACTACCCCGACGAGTGCCCACCCCTCCTCGACCGCACGCTGCTCCTCAGAGCCGTCACCGAAGCGCGCAACCGCAGCCGCGATGGTGGCGGCAGCGAACTCGCTGAACTCGCTGCGGGGTGTGAGTGAACCATTCGTGAGGGTATCGAACCAGATCTGCCCGGCCCGCTCCCACGCGAAACCGCCGAGGGTGTCGGCGGCGCTCCAGAAGGCGCGATTGGGGATGCCCGAGTTGAGGTGCACGCCACCGTTGTCTTCTTGCGTGACGATGAAGTCGTCCCAGTGCGCTGGCTGCGGATCTTTGCCGAGCACATCGTCGTCGTAGGCGGTGCCCGGAGCCTTGAGGGAACGAAGGGCATTGCCCTCGACCTCGTCGGTGAAGATACCTTCCCCCACCAGCCAGGATGCTTCTGCTGCGGTCTGGCCCCCGGCGTATTGCTCTACGAGGGCACCGAAGACATCAGAGACATGCTCGTTGAGGGCTCCACTCTGGCCGCGGTAAACGAGGCCAGCCGTGAACTCCGTGACCCCGTGCGCAAGTTCGTGGCCGATAACGCTCAGCGATCCAGTGAAGCCGGTAAAGATCTCACCGTCACCGTCGCCGAACACCATGCGGCTGCCATCCCAGAAGGCATTGTCGTAGAGCGCGCCAAAGTGCACGGTTGCCTCGAGCGGTGAGGAGCGGTCGTCGATCGAGTCTCGCTCGAACACCTCCCAGAAGAGGGCGAAGGTGTGGCCGAGGCCGTCATACGCTTCGGAGACGGAGGCGTCGCCCGTCTCGGGCTCGCCCTCTGACCGTACGAGCACGCCCGGCAGTGTCTCGCCGGTCTGCGCATCCGAAATCGCCCGGCTGACAGTGCCGCGCGCCACCGCCGTCTGGTCGGGGCGGAGCGATCGCGGCGGCAACGTGTGCTCGTGGCGGCCATGATCGAGATGATCGTGCCCGATATCGGTGAGCGATCGCTGCGCGGCATGGGCGGCTCGTTCGAAGCGGGGATCGTCGAGCGTCGCGATGCGCGACAGCAAGAACGGGGGCACGATCGCGCAGAGGGCGCGGGGCGATTCAGCGGGGGAAACGGGGGTGTGCGACATCCGGAACATGCTTCATGCTGACACGCACCACCGACGCTGGCGAGAGGCTACGGCGATTCTCACGGAGTCCCCAGCGAGCCCCGCCCAGCAACCCGCGCCACGCAAGAAATCGCTACGACAAGCAAAACTCTGCTCTCGGGTAGACTGAGGTGTAATCCCCCCACATTTTCGAAGGGATCCACTATGCCAGCAATCGTGATCATCGGCGCCCAATGGGGCGACGAGGGCAAGGGAAAAGCAACCGACCTCCTCGGTAGCCGCATCGACTACGTCGTGAAGTTCAATGGCGGTAACAACGCCGGGCACACCGTCGTCATCGGCAACGAAAAGTATGCGCTGCACCTCCTACCGTCAGGCATCCTCACCGAGGGTGTCACCCCGATCATCTCCAACGGTGTCGTTATCGACCCCGAGGTGCTTTTCGAGGAGCTCGACGCTCTCATCGCCCGCGGAGTCGACGTCTCCAAGCTGCTGGTGAGCGCCAACGCGCACATCATCACCAACTACCACCGCACCCTCGACAAGGTGACGGAACGCTTCCTCGGCAAGCGTCAGATCGGTACGACCGGCCGCGGAATTGGTCCGGCGTATGCCGACAAGATCAACCGCGTCGGCATCCGCGTTCAAGACCTCTTTGACGAGAACATTCTTCGCCAAAAGGTTGAGGGCGCTCTCGACCAGAAGAACCACTTGCTCGTGAAGGTCTACAACCGTCGCGCGATCGAGGTTGAAGAGATCGTCACCGAGCTGCTCAGCTATGCCGACCGTCTGCGCCCCATGGTCGCCGACACCGGTCTGCTGCTGAACCAGGCACTCGACAAGGGCGAGATCGTGCTCTTCGAGGGTGGCCAGGCCACGATGTTGGATGTTGACCACGGTACGTACCCGTTCGTCACGTCATCCAACTCCACCTCGGGTGGCGCGGCGACCGGTTCGGGCGTTGCCCCCAACCGCCTCGAGCGCATCATCGGAATCGTCAAGGCTTACACAACTCGCGTGGGTGCCGGGCCGTTCCCGACCGAACTGCACGATGAGTCGGGCGAGTTCTTGCGCTCCAACGGATTCGAATTCGGCACCACCACCGGGCGCCCGCGCCGCTGTGGTTGGTACGACGCCCCCATCGCCCGCTACACGGCGCGCGTCAACGGTGTCACCGACTTCGTTCTCACCAAGCTCGACGTGCTCACCGGCCTGGCGACGATTCCTGTCTGTGTCGCTTACGACGTTGACGGCACGCGTCACGATGAAATGCCCGTCTCGCAGTCAGACTTTCACCACGCCGTGCCGATCTACGAAGAGTTCCCCGGCTGGACCGAAGACATCACCGGTGCCCGCACCTTCGAGGACCTCCCGAAGAACGCGCAAGACTACGTGCTCGCCATCGAGAAGATGAGCGGCGCCCGCATGTCAGCAATCGGCGTTGGCCCCGGCCGCGACGAGATCATCGTTCGTCACGACCTCGTCGACTAAGCCTCGACACTCAGTTCGCACTCAGTTCGCACTCAAGCGGCACGCACCGGAGGCATTCGGAGCGTGCCGCTTCTGCGTTGGCGGCGGGGCGAGCAGCCGGGGGGATGCGTGCTGCGCCCATTCAGGATCGGCTGATACGGTCGATCACACCGCCGAGAGGAGTAATCATCAAGTATCTCCAGTATGGATCTGCCGCGATGTTGCTACTGCTCTTCCTCTCGCTCTCATGGCGGCGGGACGGCATCATTGGCGATTCGCTCGCCCTCATTCTTCTCCCGCTGGCCTTGATTGGATTTGCGGCCTTCACGCTCGCAATCGGGCTGCGCTCGATGAAGCCCAGCAAGGGTTTGGGCACGGTGACGGTGGTGGGCCTCGTGGCCGTTTTTGTCGCGCTCGCCGGCACGGTTGTTTCGTACTCGGTAATCAGCGCTGGCGGGACAGAGAGCTTCATCTACTTCGGCGTGAACATCGGTCTGGCCCTGACCGGAGTGATTCTGGTCGTCGTCGGCGCTCGTCGAGCGGAAGCGGAGCAGCGTGAGTCTGGTCGTTCGGTGGGCGGATCCTCCGAACCCCAGTAGCCAATCAGGGATTGCTGGACTGAACGTCAGCAATCGGTGGGTGAAAGTCCGAAAACCGCGGGTGGGCGGGCTCCGCGGAGTGGGAGTATTTGTAGGTGACCGTAACGCGCCCGCAGCCCCGCATCCTTCAGGGGACCTTCGTCAGTGTCGAACCTCTGACCGAAGAGCACCTCGCTGATCTCTGGCCCGCCCTCGGCGTGCCCGAAGTGTTCGCCGGCGGCTATGGTCGCGGCCCTGCTGGGTTGCCCGCTAACGAAGCATCCTTCATTGACTGGATGCGCGCCGGCTACCTCGGTTACGCCGACCGGATGCCGTTCGCCATCCGCTTGAGCTCCGGCCCCGACGCGGGGCGTCTCGTGGGCGTCAGCACCATCGGCGACCTCGACGAAGCCAACGCCAACGCGCACATCGGCTGGACCGCCTACGCACCGAACGTCTGGGGCACCGCGGTCAACCCCGAGGCAAAACTTTTGCTCCTTGGCTTCGCGTTCGACAGCGGCTACAACCGGGTGCGGCTCCAAGCGGACTCCATCAATGCCCGTTCGCGCGCCGCCATCCTCAAGCTTGGTGCCACCTTTGAGGGCATAGAGCGTAAGCATCTTCTTCGGGCCGACGGCTCGTGGCGCGACACCGCGCGGTATTCCGTGATCGACAGCGACTGGCCGGTCGTGAAGGCCGGGCTACTCGCGCGCCTTGCGCAGGCTGGGGCGCCCAGCGCTAGTGCGGCGACCGACCGGGATGCGGCAACCGATGCTGCTGCGGCGCCCGACGCGACCTCCCGTGACGCTGCCGAGCGGGAGCCCCGCGCGTGAGCGCCCCCGTTGCTGACGCTGGTCGCGTCGAGAAGCATGATTCGACATCCAATCTCGGTACGACGCTGCGCTTTGCCGCAGCCGGCCTCGTGTGGGGCTCAAGCTTTCTCTTCATCAAAATAGCGCTGGATGGAGTGAGCTTTGGGCAGGTCGCCTGGAGTCGGGCGGTGCTCGGCGCCATCGCGCTCGTCATCGTGTTCACGGTCAGTCGCCGCAAGCTGCCACGCAAGCCCATCGTCTGGGCGCACTTCACAGTGCTCGCGTTTCTCTTCGCCGTGTTCCCGTACCTGCTGTTTGCGTGGGCCGAACAGTATGTGAGCTCGGGCCTTGCCAGCATCTACAACGCAACAACCCCCATCATGACGGCCATCTTTGCGACGCTCGTATTCCGGGTCGAAAAGCTGACGCGCTCGCAGATTGCTGGAGTCACCCTCGGAATTTTCGGGGTGCTGGTCATCATCGCGCCTTGGCAGGCGGGCGACATCAGCGGCAGCCTGCTCGGGCAACTTGCCTGCCTCGGCGCAGCGCTCTGTTACGGCGCCGCGATGAGCTACCAACGCAAGTTTGTGGCGCCCTACAAAATTGCCGGCGTTACCTCCGCCACCATGAACATCGGTATCGCCGCCGTCATCTACATTCTGCTCACGCCACTCATCGCCGTAGGCCCGGTGAACCTCACACTGCCGGTCGTCGCGAGCCTGCTCGCCCTTGGAGTGCTCGGCACCGGCATGGCCTACGTCTGGAACTACCGCGTACTCGCCGAGTGGGGGCCAACCCGCACCTCAACCGTCACCTACATCACGCCCGTGATCGGGGTCATCCTCGGCTTCGTCATCCTCAAAGAGACCATGTCGTGGCATGAGCCTGTTGGTGCAGTGCTCGTGATCATCGGGGTGCTTTTGGCGCAGGGCCGACTGAAGTGGCCACGGGGCGCGGCGCGAACGCACGCTGCGCTGAAGTAACCAATTCCTATGAATTAGACCGGATGTGTTGGTTTCTGACCCATCAATCAGCGTCATCTGAGAAACTGAGACAATGCTTTCTCCATTCCTCATCCGCCGGATCGGCGTTGGTGCGGCCGCCCTCGGCGTCGTCGCGGCCATTACCGCCTTTGTGATCGTGGCCGCCCCGGTGACAGAACCCGCAGCGACGATCGACGAGAGTGTTGCAGAAGTCGAGCCGGTAACCCCCGAGGTTCAGGCTGTCAGTGCCGTGACGGGCACGCTCGTCGGCGGCGAATCCATCGAGATCAAGGGTGCGGCCCTCGATGACGTAACCGCGGTCACCTTCGGAGGCATCCCCGCCACCAACGTTGTAGTTACTGACAGCGAAACCCTGACCGCCACTGTGCCCTCAGCCCTAGATTTTCAGCCCTCAACAGTGGCCGTTGAAGTGATGGCGGATGTCGAGGTTGTGCCCGCTGTGACACCGCTCGAATACACCTATGCGGCATCCACCCCCGTAGACAGCCAGATGCAATACCTGCTCGCGCACTGGCAGGACTACAACATCGCCGAATACGGCAACCTCAACCCGGTCGGTGGCGACTGCGCCAACTTCGCCAGCCAATCGCTGCTCATGCGCGGGTGGACGATGACCTCCGACTGGTTCAACTACGACGCTGCTGCAGACTGGAGCGGCGCGTGGGGTTACGTGCCCACCATGGAGAACTGGCTGCTCTCGAACCCCGAACTCGGAGCAACCCAGTTGAGTTTCGACCAGCGCGATCAAGCCAAAGTCGGCGACCTTGTCGTCTTCGACTGGAACGACAACGACTACCTCGACCACATCCAAGTGGTGTCGTCAGTCTCGACCGTCGACGGCGTAACCACCGTTAAAATGGTCGGCCACAACCTCGACACCAACTACCGCGACCTCGACGAAACCATCACCGTGGATCACCCGGGAGCAACCGGGCACTTCTGGAGCATCCCGTAACCAGCGCGGTCGCCACACGATAGCTCGGCTGCCGGGCTGCCGGGCTGCCGGGCCGTCGTGCCGTCGTGCCTGCGAGCGTTAGCCGTTCAGCGCCGCATCCACGATTAGTTTCGCTTCAGCCTGCACCTGACGCAGGTGCTCAGCGCCCTTGAACGATTCGCCGTAGATTTTGTACACATCTTCGGTGCCACTCGGGCGTGCAGCGAACCACGCAAACTCAGTCGTCACCTTCACGCCGCCGATCGATGCGCCGTTGCCCGGTGCCTCCGAGAGCTTTGCCGTGATCGGGTCACCCGCGAGTTCGGTCGCCGCGATTGCAGCACCGCTCAGCTTGCCCAGCTTCGCTTTCTGCTCCTTCGTGGCTACGGCATCCACTCGTTCATAGGCGGGGTCGCCGAACTCTTCGACCAGCTCGGCGTAGAGAACGGATGGGGTTTTGCCGGTGACCGCCAGAATCTCACTTGCGAGAAGCGCGAGCAGGATGCCGTCTTTGTCGGTCGTCCAGGTCGAGCCGTCCTTGCGCAGAAAACTTGCTCCAGCACTTTCCTCGCCACCGAACGCGACTGAGCCATCAACGAGGCCGGGAACGAACCACTTGAAGCCAACCGGCACCTCCCACAGGTCGCGGCCCAGCGCGACAGCAACCCGGTCGATCATCGAACTGGAGACGAGCGTCTTGCCGATAGCGGCATCCGGGTTCCACCCCTCGCGGTGCGTGTAGAGGTACTGGATCGCGACAGCCAAGTAGTGGTTGGGATTCATGAGGCCACCGTCGGGGGTGACAATGCCGTGGCGATCAGCGTCGGCGTCGTTGCCGGTGAGGATGTCGAACTCGTCGCGACGAGCAACGACCGAAGCCATCGCGGATTTCGACGACGGGTCCATGCGAATCTTGCCGTCCCAATCCAGGGTCATGAACGACCACGTCGGATCAACGAGAGGATTCACCACGGTCAGATCAAGAGCGTACTTTTCGGCGATCAGCTTCCAGTAGTTAACGCTCGCACCACCAAGAGGGTCGGCGCCAATGCGGATCCCTGCCGTGCGAATCGCATCCATGTCGATGATGTTCTTGAGGTCGTCAACGTAGTGTCCGCGGAAGTCATAGCGGCCCACAGGCGTGTACTCGGCGCCGACAGTAGTGCCCCATTTCACATCGTGGCTGCTGTCGGCGATGATCGCGTTTGCTCGGTCGGCGATCCACCCGGTGGCGTCGCTATCGGCCGGACCGCCGTGCGGCGGGTTGTACTTGAAGCCGCCATCGCGGGGCGGATTGTGGCTGGGGGTGATGATGATGCCGTCGGCCAGGTCATCATGGCCAGCAGCGTTATAGGCGATGATGGCGTGACTCAGCGCCGGGGTGGGAACGTAGTCATCGAACTCATCCTTCAGCGCGTGCACCCCATTGGCGGCAAGCACCTCAAGGGCGGTGGTCTCAGCTGGCTGAGACAGCGCATGAGTGTCTCGACCGATAAACAGCGGCCCGGTGATGCCCTGCGACACCCGATATTCCACGATCGCCTGCGTGACGGCAGCGATGTGCACTTCGTTGAAGGCAGTATCGAGCGAGGAGCCACGATGGCCGCTCGTGCCGAACACAACGCGCTGCTCAGCGATCGAAACATCCGGAACCAGCGCGTAATACGCCGTTACGAGTTCGTTCACATCAATGAGGTCGGATGCCTGAGCTGTCGTGCCTGCGCGATCGTTCATGCGTTCCAGTCTTCCACCTTCACCCGGCAGTCGGAGCTTCATGTGGCAAACGCGCAGCCTCCACACGCTCTACAGTCGATGTATGGCAGCAGCAGATCAGGCCCACAATGACAACGTCGACCCCGAAGTGCGCGAGCAACTTTTGGGTGCCCGCCGCAGCATCGACAACATTGATGCCGCCCTCGTCCACATGCTCGCCGAGCGCTTCAAATACACGCAGCAGGTCGGCCGGCTGAAAGCCACCAAGGGTCTTCCCGCGTCAGACCCGAATCGTGAACGCGACCAGATCGCACGCCTCAAGCTGCTCGCTGAAGAGTCACACCTCGACCCGGCTTTTGCTGAGAAGTGGTTCAACTTTGTCGTCGCTGAGGTTATTCACCACCACGAACAGCTGGCCTCCGGCAGCGAGCCAGACGCTGGTAACTAACCGGCGCTCCGACGCTATTCGCTGAGGTTGTCGCTCAGCACATCAAGCACGAGCGCCCGTGTCTGATCGGCAGTCTCGCCCAATTCTGAGGCGACGAGCCCCACGAGCGACTCCAGCAGAATCGTGTGCGACACCCGCGAGGTGTGTTCCAGTTCGTGGCGGAACGATCCCGTCGCTGGCGCAATCACGAGCGCGTTGTCGGCGAGTTCCACTAGCGGCGACTGCGCAAACGAGGTCACCGCAATGAGGTGGGCTCCCGAGGCACGAACAGCGCGAGCGGAACGCAGCGTCGACTCGTTAGCGCCACTGCCACTGATCACCACACAGGCATCGTCGGGAGCAAGGCCGCGGGCGGCAATCTGCTGGCCGATGGCGTCCGCCACATACTCTGACGGCCGGCCAATAGCGGTGAGACGCATGGCGAGATCACTGGCTTGGGCAGAGGAGAGTCCGTTAGCGATCACGAGCAGGCGGCGAGCGGTGGCGATGCGAGTCACCGCGTCATCGACGCCGTCACTATCGAGCGCGGCTGTGATGTGGGGAAGGGCGGCGGCGAGGGCATCCACTTCGGCGCGGATGCGGCCAAGCGCACCCTTCTCGTAAGTGACCTCGCGAGCTTCGGTCTGGGCAAGCTCGCGAGTGAGGGCAACCCGCAACTGCGGGTAACCCCGGTAGCCAAGACGCTGGCAGGCGCGGATGACGGTGGACCGAGCAACACCAGCCCGGTCCGCGATTTCTTGAGCCGTGTTTTCTACCGCGGCTGCTGGATCATCGAGCAACAACTGAATGAACTTATCTTCACTGGGAACGAGCGCGTTGCGCACCGTCGCGATACGCGCGGTGGGGGAGGCGTCGGAGTTTCCGGTCCAACTCATGCCAGGCGTGCTCCTTCGGTGATGCGGCGGCGGATGCGACCAGAAATAGCATCGATGGCCATCGTGACAATCACGACGACAATCAGCAGCATCCCGACAGTCGACCATTCTCGGTACTGAGTGTAGGAGGTAAGCATGTCACCAATGCCGCCAACGCCGATCAAACCGAGCACGGCCGACGAGCGAACATTGATCTCGAAGCGGTACAGCCAGAACGACATGAACTCGGGGCTGGCCGAGGGCCACACTCCCCAGCGCACAACTTGAGACCAGGAGCCACCCGCCGCGCGCGTTGACTCAATCGGGCCACGGGGAACGCCCTCGATGGACTCGTAGCCCCACTTGCCGAGGGTGCCGATGCCGTTGATGCCGAGCGCGATGGCCCCGGTGAGGGGAGTGAGCCCCGTGACCGAGAGGATCACGATCGCGATGATGATTTCGGGCACCGCACGAATGAGGGCGAACCCGACGCGCAGCACAGCACGAACCGGGGCGGGTCCGAAGTCGCGGGCGGCCACGAAACTCAACGGGGTTGCCAAGATGATCGCAATCACGGTGCCGACCCACGCCATCGCTACCGAGCGCCACGTTTGCAGCAGTGCTTCGGGCAGCTTCGACCAGTCGGGGCTGGAAAACATCAACCAGGTGTAGCGGGCGATCTCGGCGGGAAGATCGAGAATGCGAGCCCACTGAATGTCGACAGACCAGAAGGCGGCGATCACGACCGTGGTGGTCGCCAGCCAGAGAGCGTTCCGCAGGGTGCGGCGCGGCCGCGGGGGAGCAAGGAGCGTCATACGAGCCTCTTTCGAATCGTTGACGAGATCACGTCTATGACGACGACCACCACCAGAATCTCCAGAATGATGAGGGATAGCTGGTCGTAGCGGTAGAAGGTGCGCACGGCGTCGATCAGCAGGCCAAGCCCACCGGCGCCGACGAGGCCGAGCACGGTGGAGGCTCGCACATTGAGTTCGAGAACGTAGAGGCTCTGGTTCGCAAACGCCGGCCAGACGTCGGGCAGGGCAGCGGCGCGGTTGACTTGAGCGCCGGTTCCACCAGCAGCGCGAGCGGCTTCGAGCGGGCCTGCATCGTTGCTTTCGATTGCTTCCGACACGAGCTTCACGATGATGCCGACGTTGAAGAGCACGAGGGCGATGATGCCCGGCAGGGCACCCACCCCGACCATCGCGACCAGAATCGCAGCGTAGAGAAGCTCCGGCACTGCCCGCACAATGTTCAACACTGTGCGCACGACTCCACGCAGCACCGGGTGCGGGTTCGTGAGTCGGGCTGCCCACAAACTCAACGGCAGCGAAATAATGGCGCCCATTGCGGTAGCGATCACGGCCATCTGCAGTGTCTCGATCAGCGGTGGAATGGTGCGGGGAAAGAACGACCAATCGGGCACCAAGAGTAGCGCGATCTTGCCGGCACCATTTTGCCAATTGCGGGCAATCGCCTCAAACGAGAACGCGATGCCCCACTGGGGGCTGAAGGTAATCAGCGTGATCACGAGCACCACGGCCACGGCAACCCACGGCTTCCAGCGGCCCCGCGGGCGCGGTGGAATGATCAGCGTGAGCGCTGTTGCGGGGGCGGATGTCCCGGCGGGACCGGGAGAGGGTGCTGCGGTTGTCATTCGCCTAGCACATCCTCCGGCGCAATGCTGCGCCCGTAGATGGCCTCAAAGTCGGCATCGGTGGCGCTCGCCGCGGGGCCGTCGTAGACAACCTCGCCAGCGCGGAGGCCGATCATCCGCGTCGTATAAGTGCGGGCAAGATCCATCAGGTGCACGTTCGTGATGACGGTGATGCCGAGGGTGCGGTTGATACGGCGCAGGTCGTTCATCACGGCGTGGGCCGTCGGCGGGTCGAGGCTCGCGACCGGCTCGTCGGCGAGCATCAGTTGCGGCTGTTGCGTGAGCGCCCGAGCGATGGCCACGCGTTGCTGCTGGCCACCCGAGAGGCTGGAGGCGCGATCCCAACACTTGCCCAAAATACCCACGCTCTCGAGCGCTTCGAACGCGAGCTGCTTCTCGGCGGGGCGGTGCAGGCCGAGCAGGGTACGCCAGGTCGGAGTGTGAGCGAGGCGCCCGACGAGCACGTTGTCGAGAACGCTCGCGCGCCCAGCCAGGTTGAAGCTCTGGAAGATCATGCCAATGCCGCCGCGCAGAGCGCGCAAGTCGCGGCCACGAGTCGTCGCGAGGTCGCGATTGCCGACCGTGAGCGAGCCAGACGTCACCGGAACCAACCCGTTGATGGTGCGAATCAGGCTCGACTTGCCGGAACCAGACAGCCCAACGACGGAGACCATCTCGCCGGCTGCGATATCGAGGGAGACATTCTTGAGCGCGGTCACACCGTTGCCGTAGCGCACGGTCAGATCGCGCATGCTGATTGCCCACGACGCAGCGGCCGGAGTGGTGGCTCCGGCCGCTGCGCTGGGTGCGGGAATGCTCAATTACTGAAGACCAAGCTTCTCGGCGGCCCGGGCGACAACACCGAGCGAGTCGGGATTTGCGGGGGCGAGCTTAGTGATCGAGTAGATCGACTGCAGAATTTCGGAACCCTCTTCGGTGTTCGAGTAATCCGCGAGCGCATCCGTGATCTTCTGCTGAAGCTCAGGAGACAGACTGCTCGTGAGAGCGACACCATCGTTGGGGATCTCTTCGCTCAGTGCAAAGACAACAACCTTTTGGCCGACATCCGGAACATCCTTCATGACGATGTCGCGGGCATCCCAGAAGCTGAAACCAACTTCGGCATCACCGTTGTAGACAGCGAGCACGCTGGCATCGTTTGCCGTAACCGGAACCTGGTTGATGTCGTTATCGGTGTCGATTCCCGCTTCTTGCAGAGCGAGGATCGGGTAGATGTAGCCAGCGGGTGAGCCTGGGCCGAGAACAGCAACGCTGGTTCCCTTGTCAATCTTGTTGATGCTGTCGAGGCCAGCAGGGCCGGCGAGTGCGTCAGCACCGTTGCAGAACAGCTTGCCGTCGCGCTCAACGGGCTCGTCGTCGCAGTACTTGTCGGGATTGTTCGTCATCAACTGAGCGGGGTAGGTGATGTTGCCATTGCGCTCGGTTTGCAACACAACACTCGCGTCGTACATGTCGTTGGCTTGCCACAACTGCAGCGACGGCAAGAAGCCAATCTGCGCCTGGTCGGCACCCATTGCTTCAACCGCGGCCTGGTAGTCCTTCGACACAACACCCGTGACCTCCATGCCGAGAGCCTCGGTCAGGTAGTCGGTGAGCGGCGCTGCGGTGGTAACAAGTTCTCCCTGGTCTTGCGAGGGAACCAAGGCGAGAACGAGCGACGTCGGGTCGGAGCTTTCGGTGCCTTCGCTGGACGCGGCACTCGTACTGCAAGCGGAAAGTGTGAGAGCGGTCGCGGTGAGTGCAACGCCGACAACGAGTGCGCGGCGAGAATTTTTGCTGAGGGTAATCACGGGGTTTTCCTTTCAATGAGCTGGTGGTGTCGTGCGGGTGGTGCCGTAGTGCGGTTTAGGGTCGTACGGCCTGTTCTTCGCGGTGGGTTCCGTGAAGCCAGGAGTTGAAGGCCTCGTACAGTTCGCCGAGGGTCGCGGCCGTGAAGTCGGCGTGCGGATGAGGGATGTCAGACAGGAAGGCGGTGGCAGCTCCGCGGCGAAAGGCGGGCTCTAGGTCGTTTGCCCAAATGTCTCCGATGCTGAGCAGCGGGCCGGAGGGCATCCATTCATCGAGCACTGCTTCAAGACCAGCGGGTTTGCCGAGCCCGGTGTAGACGTGGTCGAAGTACTCGCTGATGCCGAGAGTGTCGAGAGTTTCAGCGATGCGGATATCGGGGGCGTTGGTGGCGAGAATGATCGTGGCGTGCTCGCGGGCGGCCTTCAAAAAGTCGGCAAGACCCTCGGGCGCGGCGACAGGTGCTGAGTCGGTGGCAAGAAGTTGGCGGCTCGCGAGGTAGGCGGCGTTGTGAGCATCCGGTGCAAGGGGCAGCGTTTCTGACACGAGACGCACCAGTTCGTAACCGTCAGCGGCGTCTGAGAATGAATGCCCGGGCTCCCGCAAGAGCGCAATATCGACGTCGCGCAGAAACTTTTCGGACGCTCTCGGCGTGAGGTCGCTGGCGATGGCCCGGGCGTAGGCGATGATCGGCCCGTTGCCGAGGGCGACCGTGCCGTCGAAGTCGAAGACGAGGGTGCGGGTGCGGGGGTGAGTAGCTGCGGTGGACATTGCGTCCAAGATATAAGGGCCACAATGACGTTTGGGCCATTTCGGGTGAACGGCAGGTAAATCATTTCCGGGACAGCCGCAGTCGAGCCTACGATCAAGGCGTGGCCGAACAGCACCTAACCCTCGCCGAACTCGACACGAGCGCTCGCAGTATCGCCGAAGCTGCCGGAAGGCAAGAGGCTTCGCGAGCGCGCATTCACGCCATCATTTCCGGCGAATTGCCCTGGCTTAGCGACCAGGTTCGGGCCGATAGTGAAGCGAGCCGCTTCGCTGACTGGGCTCTCTCAACCGCCATCGACGAGAACACCGGCGAGCCCGTCATCTCCTGCGAACTGTTCGAGGTGCTGCACGAGCTTGCGGGGCTTGAGGCGCACTGGCCAATCGGAAACGCCGGCCTGCTGCACTGCTACGGCTACCTGCTTTCGACGGCATCCACCCCCTACGGGCTCAAACGAGATCGCTGGATCACCGCCGAGTTGGCCACCGCGTTCGGCCTCGCGCCCGACGCGTTCACGCCGTGGGCGGGCACCGAATCGCTGCTGAGTCGAGTCGCGCGCACCATCATTCCCGTACTCACTGATCCGCCAGCCGACGCACTTGCCGTGCACACCGCCATCACCGCACCGGATGCCGCGGGTGTCTCCCGCACGACGCGAACGGTTGTCGTGCAGCGGCAGGGCGTCGCGGCTGTGGTTTACGGCCTGATGGTGCAGCGCGCTGGGGTGAGGTCGGTCCGACCGGTGACGGTGTTCCCGGTCTCGGCGTCCCCCGAGTGGCTCGCGGAGCTCGCCGCCGACACCACGCGATTGCGTTTCAACGCCGTCGGCGTGGCCAACTCGGTCGGGACAGCCAGCGCGGCACTTACAGCGGACGCGGATTAGCTCCGCCGTCGGTGCACGCTAGATGTTCTGCCAGGCGGGCCGATTGGCCCACGTGTAGCGGTAGTAGTCGGCATTCTGTAGCTGGGATGCGGCAGCTTCGTCCACAATGACGGTGACGTGGGGGTGCAGCTGAATGGCGCTGCCGGGCTGGCTCGCAGTGAGGGGCCCTTCAACGGCGGCCGCGATTGCGCTGGCCTTGCCTTCGCCGAACGCGAGAAGAACTAGGTGCCGAGCGCGCATGATCGTGCCCAACCCTTGAGTGAGACAGTGACGCGGAACCTCGTCAACGCTGTCAAAGAAGCGCGCGTTGTCTTGGCGCGTGCGCTCGGTGAGGGTTTTGATGCGGGTCAGTGAGGCGAATGACGATCCGGGTTCGTTGAAGCCGATGTGGCCGGTGCTGCCGATTCCGAGAAGCTGAAGGTCGATGCCGCCGGCCTCAATGATGTCGCGCTCATAGTCACTGCCGGCGGTTTCGATGGAGGCGCTCGCATCGCCGGGTAGTCGCACCAGTTCGGGGTTCAGACCGAGAGGCTCGACTACTTCACGAGTGATGACGGCACGGTAGCTTTCTGGGTGGCCTGCGGGCAGACCGACGTACTCATCGAGGGCGAAGCCGCGCACGGCGGAAATATCGAGAGGTTCCTCGCGCAACGCGTGTGCGAGAGCCTCGTAGACGGGCAAGGGAGTTGATCCGGTGGCAAGACCGAGCACGGCATCCGGCTTGCTGCTGATCAGTGAACGGATCGCGCTCGCGGTAAGTGAACCGGCATGCTCGCGGCTTTCAACAATGACGACTTCGGCCATGGGTAACTCCTCAGAACTGGCGTGGGGTGGATGCAAAGGGGAAGGGGCGCGCGGTTAGAACAGGGTGTAGCCGCCGTCGATGGTGACAATTGAGCCCGTCATGAAACTGGAGGCGTCGCTGGCGAGCAGCACGGTCACCGGCCCCAGTTCTGAAGGCAGTCCGTAGCGTTTGAGGGCGGCAGGTTCGACGCAACTGGCCTGATACTCGGGCTGATCTACGGGGGATGCTTCGGTGAGAATGTAGCCGGGGGCAATGGCATTCACGCGGATGCCGTGAGGGGCCCACTCGGCAGCCAACGCTTTAGTGAGCTGATGCACTGCGGCCTTCGACGCTAAATAGGATGCTTGCCATCGTGGCTGGTTCACAATCTCGGCTGACATGGAACCAACGTTTACGATGGTGCCGCCACCATGGGCGGCCATGTATTTGCCTGCTGCTCGGCTGCAGTGCCAGACACCGTCGAGGTTGGTGGCAATGACGTCGCGCCAGACACTATCGGGGGTGTCGAAGGCTGCGCCGCCGATGCTGATTCCGGCGTTGTTGATGAGAATATCGAGACGACCGAGCGTGCTCGTAACGCGCTCAATGGCGGCGTCTACGGACTCAATGCTAGTGACATCGAGGGTGATGCCGAGCGCGCGGATTCCAAGTTCTTCTAGCTGGTGGGCGGCGGCATCCGCATCGCTGGGGGTTCGCGCGGTGACGGCGACTGTTGCACCTGCTTCGCCGAGGGCTTGGGCAAGGGCGCGGCCGATTCCCCGGTTTGCTCCAGTGACGAGGGCGACACGGCCGTCGAGGCTGAAGCTGTCGAGTACGCGCTCATGGTGCGACGTCTGCTGTGACGGTGTCGGCGTCGAGGATTCGGTCAAGCACGACGCGAGCTGCGCCGATGATGCCACCGCGTTCTTTGGCTTGACTGACGTCGATTTCGAGCCCGTCGGTGGCGAGCGGGAGGCACTCGGTGTAGATCGCTGACTTCACGCCGCCGACGAACGCGCCGGCTTCGCTCAAGTTGCCGCCGAGCACAATGCGTTGGGGGTTGGAGAAATTGACCACTGTTGCCAAGACGGTGCCGGTGCGGATGCCCGCTTCGCGCAGCATTTGGGTGGCGAGGGGGTGGCCGTTTCTGGCCAGTTCAAGTACTTGGGGGGTGTCGGCGACATCCACTGAGGCTGCTTGCAAATTGGCGACGATCGCTGCGCCTCCTGCAACAGCGTCGAGGCATCCGTTTCTGCCACACGAGCAGGGTGTTGCTGGGGCACCGTGCGCGGTGACGTGGCTGATGTCGCCGGCCATTCCGTGATGGCCGTGGTGCAGCTCGCCGCCAAAGATGACGCCGCCACCGATACTGGAGCCTGCCTTGATGAAAACAAAGTCGTCAACGTCTTCGCCGCGGACGATGTGCTCACCGAGGGCCATGAGGTTGGCGTCGTTGTCGACAACGGTGGGTACTCCGCTGAGTTTGCTGAGTTCGACCGAAACGTCGAGCCCATCCCAGCCGGGCATTCGCGAGGGCGAGATGAGGAAGCCCGTGGGGTGGTTGACGGGGCCAGGCAGCCCGATTCCGATTCCGATGAGCTTTTGCCCGGCTTCGGCGTGATGGCTTGCAAGGTTCTGCGCTTGCGCGGCCACCCACGGCAGGAGCACCTCCGGCCCTTCGGCGATATCAATGTCGACGTGATGTTCTGCCACGAGTTGGGCGCGCATGTCGAAGAGACCGAATGATGCGTGGCGTGCGCCGAGGTCGACGCCCACGATGAGACCACCGCTGGGGTCCACCTCGAGTTGGCGTGGTCGACGACCGCCGTGGGAGTCGCCGTTTCCGGCTTCGCGAAGGTAGCCGGCCTCGATGAGGAGCTCGACGCGGAGAGCGACTGTTGTGGGGGAGAGGCCGGTGGCGCGGGCGACTTCTGCGCGTGAGGCTGCCCGCCCGTTGCGAACGAGAGTGAGGATGCCGCCGGGGGAGCCAGCCGTGCTGGACGGTGCTGGTGTGGCGGGCTTCGGCATCGGAACCAATCAGATCGGGTTGCGTACGAGTGTACTGAGTCAGGTTAGTGCATTATTGGACTAAGTGCCACCAAAATTGCACACAACACAAAAAGTTAGTACGCTCAACACCACCCGAAGGCGGGCCCAGCTATACCCCCGAAAAAGATGCACCGGCGCATGCAAGGAGTGAACTGATGAGCGAGAGCGACAAGCCCCAGACACAGGCGGCCACGCCCGCGATGGTGAGCCTGCGAGCCGTCGACAAGCACTACGGCCCTCTGCACGTTCTGCAGAACATCAACCTTGAGGTCGCCGAGCGCGAAGTCGTTGTGGTCGTTGGTCCCTCCGGTTCTGGCAAATCCACCCTCTGCCGCACCATCAACCGACTCGAAACGATCGATTCCGGTCAGATTGCCCTCGACGGCAAGCCGCTGCCCGTCGAAGGTGCCCAACTGGCCCAGCTGCGTTCCGAAGTCGGAATGGTCTTCCAATCCTTCAACCTTTTCGCGCACCTCAGCATCCTTGAGAACATCACTCTCGCCCCGATCAACGTGCTCAAGATGACGAAGGCCGACGCCAAGCGCGAAGCTCTCGAACTGCTCGCTCGGGTCGGCATCGCAGACAAGGCCGATCAGTTCCCCGCTCAGCTCTCGGGCGGGCAGCAGCAGCGTGCGGCCATCGCCCGCGCCCTCGCCATGCACCCCAAAGTGATGCTCTTCGATGAGCCGACCTCGGCCCTCGACCCCGAAATGGTCGGCGAGGTACTTGAAGTGATGACGTCACTTGCCGCTGAAGGAATGACGATGGTCGTCGTCACCCACGAGATGGGCTTCGCTCGCAGAGCCGCCCATCGCGTCGTCTTCATGGATGCCGGTCAGATCGTCGAAGAAAACACGCCAGCCGAGTTCTTCGACCACCCCGAGTCTGAGCGAGCGCGCACATTCTTGGCGTCGATCCTCGCTCACTAACTTTTCACCCGCACAACCCGCACAGACGCACCATCAACCACGAGAGAAAAGGAATCACATGTTCACATTAGGATCCTCACGCCGACGGGTTGCCGTCTTCGGCGCTGCCGTCGCGGTGACGGCGCTGGCCCTCAGCGCTTGCTCCACAGACTCGTCCAGCAACGTTCCCGGTGGCGACGATGCCGCAGACGTGACCGACGTTCAGGCGATGCTCGCCGGTGCGCCCGTTGCTGACGACGCCCTCTTCACCGCCGGCTCGACCATGGAGAAGATCCGCGAACGCGGAACTCTCATCGTCGGCGAAGCTCTCGATGCACCCCTGCTTTCTCAGCAGGACCCCGCCAACCCGGATGACGTTGCCGGCTTCGACGCGTACCTCGCGCAGCTGCTCTCGGTTTACATCTTCGGTGAGCCCAGCGTTGAAATTGTGCCCCCGGCATCCGAGACTCGTGAAGCACTGCTGCAAAACGGCACCGTTGACGTTGTCTTCAACACCTACACGATCACTGAAGAGCGTGCCGAGCAGATCACGTTCGCTGGACCGTACTTCAGCTCGGGACTCGCCGTTGCGGTGAAGGCCGATAACGACGAGATCAAGGGCATCGACGACCTCGGCGGTAAGACCGTCATCGTTGGCGCCAACACTCCGGCCGTTCTTGCCGTTCCCGAAGAGCAGCCAACCGCAGAGCTCGTTGACTTCGCAACCGACCCGCAGGCAGTTCAGGCACTCCTCCAGGGCCGTGGCGACGCTTACGTTCAGGACTACACCCTGCTCGCCAGCAACGCTGCAGCGAACTCCGACCTCAAGGTTGTTGGCCAGCCGTTCACTGCTGAGCCGTACGGCATCGGTCTGGGCTTCGGCGACACCGAATTCAAGGACTTCATCAACAACTGGTTGCTTGAAATCCAAGACGGCGGACAGTGGGGCCAGGCTTGGACCTACAGCCTCGGAACCGTCGTCGAGTCTGAAATCCCGACGCCGCCGACCATCGGATCGGTTCCCGGCTCCTAACGAGCGCGGAGCAACGCCAGGAGATAACAGATGGAAATTTTCACGGAGAACGCAGGGCTTCTCCTCGACGCAATCGGCACAACGCTCCTTATGGTGCTCGTCGCCGGCGTTGGGTCCCTGATTCTCGGAGTGCTTGTGACGGTGGCTCGAGTGAGCCCCATCCCAATCCTCCGGCGGGCGGCATTCCTGTACGTGCAATTCTTCATCAACGTTCCGCTCTTGGCGTTGCTCCTCCTCGCCGTCTTTGCGCTTCCGGATGCGGGGCTCATCCTCCCGCTTCTGCCGACAGCGATCATCGTGCTCACCGTCTACGAGGCTGCCTATGTTGCCGAAGCGGTGCGCAGCGGGATCAACACGGTCTCGGTCGGTCAGATCGAAGCAAGCCGTGCGCTCGGTCTTACCCTGTGGCAAAGCCTGCGCTTGATCGTGATCCCGCAGTCGCTTCGTGCCGTCGTTCAACCCCTCGGCAACGTCATGATCGCGCTCGCCATGAACACCGCTCTGGCAGCGGTCGTCGGCGTCGTTGAGCTGACGTCTCGCGTCAACAAGATCAACCTTGTTTATGCGCAGCCCATTGAAATCTTCACGGGCGCCGGTCTCGCCTACATGCTGATTGCTCTCGCGATCGGCCTCGCAGCCGGCCGAATCGAACGTAAGGTGGCGATCCTCCGATGAGTACTCCTAACACCAACGTCGCCTCCTACCTCTACGAGGTTCCCGGCCCGCGCGGTCGCCGCCGCATCATCATTGGTTCGATCATCAGCGCCCTCATCATTGCGGGCGTCATTGGTGCCGGACTCTGGCAGTTCGGCAGCAGGGGCCAGCTCGACGCCGATAAGTGGACCCCCTTCCTTGACCTCGCAATCTGGAAGTATCTGGGCGTCGGCCTCCTCGGCACCCTCCAAGCCGCAGCAATTGTCGCCATTCTGGGCGCCAGTTTCGGAACTCTCCTCGCTCTTGGCCGGGTCAGCAAAGTTCGCTGGTTGAGCTGGCTCTGCGCTGGCTACATCGAGATCGCCCGCACCGTGCCGGTGCTGCTGCTGATCTACCTGATGCTTTTCGGGCTTCCCCAGTTGGGAATCAACTTTCCGGTGCTCTGGAAACTTGCTATCCCCCTCACGCTCGCCAACGCCGCAGTCTTCGCCGAAATCGTTCGGGCGGGCATCCTGAGCTTGCCGCGTGGTCAAGCCGAAGCTGCCTTCAGCCTGGGGCTCCGCAGCAGCCAGGTCATGCGACTAGTGGTTTTGCCGCAGGCTGTGCGCAACGTCACCCCGTCGCTGATCACGCAACTGGTCAGCCTCATGAAAGACACCTCGCTCGGCTTCATCGTGGCTTTCACCGAGCTTCTTTACCGCGGTCAAGTTCTGTCGAGCTTCAACCATCTACTCATTCAGACCTATCTCGTAGTGACAATCATCTATTTGCTGGTCAACGGAAGCCTTTCGGGGCTAGCCTCGCGACTGCAGAAGAAGCCTGGTCGTCGCCGCACCACTATCGCCAGCGCCACGATGGCACTGCCCCTTCCCACCCCCGGTGGGCAATCACCACAGAAAGCACCCCATGTCTGATCTCACCGCTGGCCCTCTCTCCGAACTCGCTATCATCCGGCGTTCAGGCATGATCGAGAGCCGTCATTTTGGTTCACTTCTCGCTTTCGCTGCCGACGGAAGCGTTGCCCTAGAACTTGGCGAGCCCGATGTTGAAGTGTTGCCACGGTCGACTGTTAAACCGTTGCAAGCGATGGCCTGTCTCGTTGCCGGTGCTGAACTTTCGGGGCCAGAGCTGGCGATCGCCGCCGGTAGCCACACGGGAGAAGATGCCCACGTCGCCATTGTCTCCGCCATTCTTGAGCGGGCTGGGCTCGGTGAGCATGCCCTCGGATGCCCCGTCGACCGCCCCGAAGACGAAGAAACTTTTGAGCGGATGATTCGCGAGGGCGAAGGCCGCAACCGTCTGCGGATGAACTGCTCGGGCAAGCACGCCGCAATGCTGCTCGCCTGCTCTGTCAACGGCTGGTCGACCGCCGACTACCTAGAGCCGTCGCACCCACTGCAGCAGCAAGTGCAAAAGACAATGGCCGAAATGACCGGCGTTGTCGCTACGCATACCGCCGTTGACGGATGCGGGGCTCCCCTCTTCGGAACGACCGTGCGCGGAGTCGCGGCGTCGTTCCGGGCGCTCGTACTCGCCGACCCTGAGTCGCCCGCAGGTCGGGTCGCTGCGGCAATGCGCGAGAACCCCTTCTATGTCGGAGGCAGCGGTCACGCGAACAGCGAACTCATGGTGAACATGCCCGGTGCGCTCTCGAAGGGCGGCGCTGAGGGTGTTATCGGAGTGGCTACAAGCGATGGTGCTGCAGTCTCGATGAAGATCATCGACGGCAGCCCGCGGGCCACCACCGTGATCGCACTCGCTGTTCTTGACTCGCTCGGCTACGACACCGAAGCGGCCGCCCGGTTTGCTCACGTGCCTGTGCTCGGCGGCGGAAAGCCAGTCGGCCAGATTGAAATCGGTGCCGACCTTCGTAGTGCCATCACAGCAGCGCGAGCATAACGTGACGATTCTCGAGGTGTGCCTTGACGATATTGGCGGAGCTCTCGATGCTGAAAAGGCCGGAGCTCACCGTATTGAGCTGTGCGCAGCTCTCGATACTGGCGGCATAACGCCCAGCCTCGGCACGGTGTCTTCGGTGCTCGCCTCGCTGACATCGATGACCGTGATGGTGCTGATTCGCCAACGTGGTGGGGACTTCGTGTACTCGCCGGCTGAAGTCGACGCGATGGTTGCCGATATCCATTCGATGCGGGACCTGCCTCGCGGTGAAGGTGTCACTCTAGGCTTCGTCATCGGCGCCCTCACCCCGGAGGGAACGGTGGATAGCGCAGCAACGGCAGCGCTCGTCGAAGCAGCGGACGTGCATCCGGTGACATTCCATAAAGCGTTTGACCTCGTCGTCGACCACTCGGCGGCGCTAGAAACGCTCATCGCGGTGGGCATCGCGCGAGTGCTGACCTCAGGCGGAGCGTCAAGCGTTCTCGAAGGTGCCGACGTTATGGCCGCCCTTGTGGAGCAGGCGGGCGAACGCATCACCATTCTTGCGGGCGGCGGCGTTCGGGCGCACAACGCTCAAGAGATTTTGAGCCGCACGGGCGTCACCGAACTTCACTTTCGGGCACCCGTCGAGATTGCGAGCAACGGCTATCAAGGCGGAGCATCCGCCCTGTACGACAGCGGAAGCCGCACCGTAACCTCGCCAGAACTGGTTCGCGAAATGCACGCTGCGGTGGCACCGCTATGAACATTGCGACCGAGACCGAGTTGCCGGATGTCGTTGTTGCCATTGATCTTGGTGGCACCGCACTAAAGGGTTCGCTTGTTTCGGCGACGGGGGAGACGGTAGCGACGAGAACGCAACCGACTCCCGCCGAGGGAATCATCGAAGCACTGCTGTCGGTAATCGCAGAACTGTTGGATGACGCAGTGAGCCACTCGCGCCGGGTCGTCGCCGCTGGAGTCGTCACTCCGGGCATGGTCGACGAGATTGCCGGGGTCGTCACTTATGCCTCAAATCTGAACTGGCGAAACGTGCCGCTGCTCGCTGAACTGCAAAGCAAACTCAGCATCCCTGTTGCTGTCGGGCACGATGTGCGCGCCGCAGGGCTGGCCGAAAGCCGCCTCGGTGCCGCTAAAGGCATTGAGGATTTCACCCTCATCCCGATCGGCACCGGGATGGCGGCGGCGCTAGTTTCTGCCACCGGGCCGATCCGGGGAGCGCTCGGAGCTGCCGGCGAAATCGGACACATCCCGATCGTTCAGGGTGGCGAACTGTGCACGTGTGGCCAGCGCGGCTGCCTCGAAGTGTATGTCTCTGGTGCGGGTGTTGCCCGCCGCTATGCTGCCCGCTCCGGGCGAACGCGGTCATCGCGCGACATCGTTGCTCGACTCGGAACTGACCCCGACGCAGATGCGGTGTGGGAGGACGCCACCCGAGCTTTGGCACAGGGGCTCGCGACGGTCACGCTCCTGCTCGACCCGGGAGTCATCGTTCTCGGGGGAGGATTCTCGCAGGCCGGTTCCGCGCTTCTTGAACCCGTAACCCGGCACCTGCAGGAAAACCTCGCCTGGCGCGACGCCCCAGAAGTCGTACTCTCCAGCCTTGGTGGCGATGCGGGACGAATCGGCGCTGCCCTCCTCGCGTTCGCAAAAGTGGGCCGCCTCGAAGTGGCCGACAGCTGGGTGCGCGATGCCGAACGAGTGCCGCTCTAGTCTGATTGCCGAAAGGAAACCATGACAGGGATCGCGATCGTTGGCCGTGGCGCGATGGGCTCAACCCACGCTCGCGCTCTGGAATCCCTCGGCCGGGGCGAGCAGATTCGGTATGTTGTTTCGCGCACCGCCGGGGGTGAGGCGGAAGCGGCACCGGCGGCATCCGTCATCAGCGACTTTGAGGTTGTGCTCGACGATCCCGAGATTGATGTGGTGTCGATCTGCACTCCTACCGGGACGCATCGCGAGCTGGCGGTGAGCGCATTGCGGGCCGGCAAAAACGTTCTGCTGGAGAAGCCCATTGCGTTGGCGATGGATGACGCCCGCGCTATCCGCGATGAGGCTCAGCGCAGCGGAAAAGTGTTCATGGTGGCGCAAGTAGTGCGGTTCTTTGACGGCTACCGGCAGCTTGCCGACGATGTCGCCGCCGGAAAACTCGGCCGACTATTGTCAGCGCGGGCCACTCGACTCAGCAGCAAACCCGACTGGGCAGACTGGCTGCGAGACTTTGCCGAAGCTGGCGGCATGCTTGTCGACTTCGGTATCCACGACTTCGACCAAATGAATCTGCTTCTCGGTGACCCCGTCGAAGTGTCCGCAACGGGGCCGTCTGTGCCCGGTGCACGAAACGCTTCGGGCCCGGTGGAGACGACAATCACGTACCGTGACGGCGGCATCGGCCAAGTGCTGAGCTACGCCGACCTGTCCAGCGGTGCGCCATTTCGCAGCTCTGTCGAGGTCGTCGGCACGGGAGGTTTCGCGCAATACGAGTACGCGGCCGCATCCTCGGGGTCGTCAGCAGTGTCGCGCTATTCGCTCTCGGCGGTGGCGCATGACTCTCGATTTTCTTTGGCAGCCGAGGATCCTTACGCGCGACAGCTCGAGTACTTTCTCGATTGCGTTGCCCGCGAGGTCGAGCCGGGATTCTGCCCGACTTTGTCTGCGCTAGTGGCGTTAGAAGTTGCTCTTGCCGCAACCAAGTCGTTAGAGCTCGGGGTGCCCGTTCGACTGGATTCGAACTCGAACTCGAACTCGAACTCGGCTGCCGCTGACGCCTAGTGGCAACTCCCCGGAACGACGAGTCGTAGCACTTCGGTTCACGAGACCTGCAGGCTCAGGCCTGATTCTGGGCGAGGATCACCTCGAGTTCCGCAACAACGAGGTCAGGTCGGGAGATGAACGGATGGTGCCCCGTCGGAAGCTCGACGGAGTGTGTCGCCCGGGCGGCGTGGAAGCGTTGCAGTTCGAGTGACGTGCTGCGGTCGTCGCCGCAGATCAGGTAGGTAGAGTCGATCCCTTCCCATCCTGCTTGCGATGTGGGCGTTGCGAACGCTCCGACGCCTTGGGCGGCCACGCGGCTCCACGCTTCCTCCTGAGCGGAACGCTCCGCATCCTGCAAGAATCGTTCGCCGAAGGACGAGACATCGTATCCGGCAACGCCAATCAGCCCGGCGCTGAGCTGGGCTACAGCAACTGGGTTGGGCTCCCCGCTCATGATCGAGCCCTGCGACTGCCCCACGTCCGGAAGATACGACGAGATGTACAGCAGGTTTGACACGGATGGGTGGTACCCGGCTTCAGCGATGACCGTTCCGCCGTAAGAATGACCGACCACGATTGCAGCGTCGACCCGATCGAGCTCGCGTCGAAGAGCCGCGGCGTCTGCGAGGAGTCCACCGGCAGTCTCATCCGGAGTCGTCTCGCCGCACGATGGCAAGGCCACCGCTCGACTCAAGACCCCGGTTCGCTCATGGAGGAGCTCGGCGGTCTCACGCCACCACCATGCTCCATCTCGCACCAGGGCACCGTGCACAAAAATGACGTCCATATGTTTCTCCTTACTTAACGGGTGGCCATCTTTAACGGTATACGTAGCGATCGTTACGTGAAAGGATCAGGGCATGGGACGACATCCGCAGCCGGAGATCGCGGACCAACTCCTCGATCGGTGCACCGACCACGCTCTGGCATTTGGTCTTCCTGATCGCCTTGAGCCATTCGTGCAAGCGTCGGGGGTGTCCGCGCGCATGCTGCTCTATCACTTTGGTACCAGAGACGAATTATTCGTCGCGGTACTCCGCCGGGCCAGGCAGCGTCAGCTCGCGAGCTTCGAGAAACTCTTGCGGGTGGTGCCAGGCGAGGACTACACGGAGACGCTCGGGAGGGCATGGGGGAGTATGACCGGCCCGGACGGAGAGCCGTTCCTTCGAATGTTCGGGCAGTTGCGCGAGCAGAGGGAGCGCTCTCTCTGGCCGGGCTTCCGGCGGCTGGCCACTACCGACTGGCTGGGTCCCCTCGAGGTTGGCCTGGCGTCCATCGGCCGGTCCGGGTCATCGACGATGGTCCTCTCGGTCATCCGAGGGCTGATGATGGACCTTGACGCCACCGCCGACGTCGCCCGCGTGGACCGAGCCTTTCATGAACTGCTGTGTAGCCTCAACCCGGCGGCTCCGGCGCCACCCTCGCGCGAAGCGGACAGGAGTCAACCAAACTTTCAGCAGACCCAAGCGTCAGCGCGGGACACGAGGGCCTCCTGAAATCGCGTGAGCGCGACAACCCATATCGATACCGGAGGTGTCCTCGCCCATTAACTCAAGCCACGCCGTTCACAACGTCCCTGAGAGTTGCACCTAGCGTGCGCGGATGCCGTGCTGATCGAGCACGTCAAGGAACGTTGTCGGTTCTGGCCGCACCCGATGGTTATCGGTTTGCTCGGCCCAGAGCACGGTTCCGGTGTGGTCGGTGATGATGACGGTCGGTACGACGGTGTCGCCATTGGCTTGGCCTCCGGCGCTGAACATGACCGGGGTGCCGCCGGACTGCACGAGGTCAAGTACGGCGGCAGCCGCGCCATCCGCATCGATGTAGAAGCTGACGGGGATGTCGAAGCGTTGCGACAGCTCAACAGTGTCTTCGGGCTTTTGCGGGCTGATGATCGCAACGGCGACACCGCGTCGATCGAGTTCGCGATACTGGTCGGCGATCTGGGCCACCTGGGCCATGCAGAACGGGCACCAGTTGCCGCGAATGAACATAATCACGTGTGGTTGGTGCGTGAGCAGGCTGCTGTCGACGACGTCGCCATCCACGGTGGTGAGCGGGAACAGAGGCAGCGGCTCGTCGACGCGCACCGGCTTGGTCGAGACGTGCTGCACCGAGTACCAGTAGTTGTAGCCCAGGATGACGGCGAGGCCGAGCGCGGCGACAAGCACCGCGAACGGTCCGGCTAGAACCGAAACAGCAATGCCAACGACAGCAATCGACAGCTGCACCCACGGATGCCGGCGCTGCACGATCACAAGGCGCGTCATCAACAGAGCCAAGTAGAGCGCGTAAGCAGCCCACGGCAGGGCGGCGGCAAGCCACCACGGCTGCGACTCAACGATTGCGCGAACGACGACTAACGCGATCACCAGAACGGCCAAAGCGGCAGTTGCTTCGCCGTAGATCCTTTTGATGAGTTGCATGCGTGGTGCCCGTCTTCGTTGGTGTCGCGCGGGCTAACGGAAGCTAGACCTACGTCACACGGTACGCCCGATAGCGCACCGTGTCGGCTTCCCGCACGCACGACGCGATGAAGAGCGACTGTTCAAGATGGGCAAGCTCGGGGGCCGACGTCTCGAGTGTCAACGATGTCCGAAAGTAGTAATCGGAAGGGTCGACGGCTTCGCCGCGAAGCAGTGCCTCAAGAGTTTCGGGTGCGCCGCTTCGCACCCCAGACACCGTAATGTAGATCAATCCGCCTTTCGACGTCTTGGCGGAATAGCGGCCGTCGATATCGATAGTGCCGTCTGGCCGAACGAGTTGCCAGTCGGCACCGCCGGGCAGGATCGTCGCGTCGATAGAACCCGTGATCTCGCCTCCAATGATGTCGATTACCCGACGATTTCCGGTGCGCGTGGTCCCATAGTCGGCGACCTGCCCGACACGGACCGTGACGTCGAAGGTGGCTTCAAGGCCAGGTTCGGTGGGGGTGAGTGTCACGGGGGCCTCCTGGTCGTTGGGCGCAGTAACTAGCCGTTGGGCTCAGAAACTAACGGTTGGATACGGAAAACGTGGGACGTTCGTTGAGGAGCTGGGGGTTGAACCCGGCGGCGCGCTTATATTCGTCAGCGATGGCAGCCAGTTCGGCGGCGGAGACGACATCGTGGATGTTGGTGAAGCCAGCGGGCGCCCGCTCGTACGCGAGTTGCATCACTCGTTCGGGGCCAAGGGACCTGTTGCTGAGCGTGATTCTCGTGGTGGTCGGGAGCCGGTCGTTCTCGTACGCCTGCAGCGCAGTTTCGATGGAATTGGCGGTGGCAAGGCGGTAAGCGATAGTGCGGGCGTCAATGATCGCTTGCGATGCGCCATTTGAGCCAATCGGGTACATCGCATGCGCGGCGTCGCCGAGCAATGTTTGTCGTTCGAAGGTCCAGCGGTCGACGGGGTCACGGTCTACCATCGGATATTCGAGCACCTCATCGGCGGAATCAATGAGCGCAGGAATGTCGATCCAGTCGAATTTCCACTCCCGAAAAAGGTCGACAATCTGCTGTTTATCGACTGTTCGGTTCCAGTCGTTGAGTCCCGGATTATCGTCGTCAAGACGCCTCTCGGCGATGAAGTTGATGCGCGCGAGGCCGTCAGAATCGGCTTCGGAGAGCGGATAGGCAACAAATTTCTGTCGCCCGTCTCCCGCCATAAACATCGATCGTCCATCGAGAAACGGTGTCACGCGGGCGGTGCCGCGCCAGAGCATGAGACCGTTCCACACGGGTGCGCCCTCGTCGGGATAGCGCTGCTTGCGCACGGCACTGTGGATGCCGTCTGCTGCGATCACAACATCCGCGCTTTCGACTCGCTCCTCACCGTTTCGGGTGCGAATTCGCACGGATTGCTTCTCGTCATTCGCGTTGGTTCCACTGACCGCTGAGCCGAGAACAATCGCGCCGGGCAGCCGTTCGCTGACCGCATCGCGCAGCAGCATCTGAAGCTCGCCCCGGTGTACCGAGTACTGGGGCCAGTCATAGCCGGCGGCTCGTCCGCGCGGTTCTGACCAGATGGGGTGACCAAAGCAGTTGTAGTAGCTGAGCGTGCTCGTGGGCACGCCGAGCTCGGCGAGTTTGTCGCCGAGGCCCAATTCGGTCAGCTCGCGAACGGCATGGGGCAGGAGATTGATCCCCACTCCGAGCGGACGCAACTCGGCCACGGCCTCGTAAATGGTGAGGTCGGTGATCCCGGCATCGTGTAGCGAGAGGGCGGTGGCGAGGCCGCCAATTCCTGCGCCAGCGATGATGACCTTCATGGTGAAGTGGTCTCGTTGGCGGCAGTTCGTGCAACGGAGTCCAGAATGAGGTCAACGCCGAGCGTGAAGATATCGCTGTCACGCAATTTTCGAAGTTCACTGGCGACGGCCGCAATGTGAACGTGCTTCAGGGGGTCAACCAGTAGCGGGCCGTCGAACCACGAATCCGATTGAGGCGCTGCTGCGCCGCTCACCGATCGCCCGCGGGCGATTCCGGCGACTTCGGAGAGCACGTAAGACGAGTAGAGCGCGTAATGGTGCACCAAAGCGGTGCCTTCTAGCCCCGCCTCTGAGAGTGCCGCGAGAATAAACTCGATACTCTCGATTTCTGCGGGCCCGTTCGTCGTAAGGACGGTGGCTTCTAGCGCAATGGCAGGATGCTCAAGGCCAGTTTCGAGTGTGGCCGAGGCGAGGTCGCGAAGTCTTTGGCGCCAATCCGACCCCGTGGAGACTCGGTTCAGTGTTGTCGACTGCAGCTCGTCGAGCAACGCACGCATCAGGTCGTCTTTACTTGCGAAGTGGCGATAGATCGCGGTCGGGTCTACCCCGAGCTCCGTTCCGAGCGCGCGCACGGAGACGGTGTTGGTATGAGGTCGCGCAGCGATTTCGAGCCCCGCTTTGACGAGGATGGCTCGATCGAGGCGTTTCGACTTGTCTTCTCTGGCTGATGTTGTGGTGTCCACGTTCTCATCCTATCGGCGGTCAGCCAATTTGTCATCGGTGTTGACAACGCTGTTGATTTCGCTCTAGCATCTCCACAACCGTTCGACGACCTAGGGATGTGCTCGGTGGGCAAAGCAGACGTAATTCTGACCGGTGGCCAAATTTTTACTGGCAGCGGACAGCCAGTGGTGGGAAAGGCCGTGCTGATTACGGGCGGTCGCATCGTCGACATCGTGCCTACGGACACGCTCGAGCTCTATCGGGGCGATAACACCACAACTGTGGAACTCAACGGCGGCCTCCTAGCTCCCGGATTTCAAGACGCTCACATCCACCCGGTGGGCGCCGGAGTTGAGCTGCTCCAATGCACGCTCACCGAAGCAGTCGACGCAGCCGACACCCTCGCTATGATCGCCGCGTATGCGGCCGAGAACCCCGAAGGGTGGATAACGGGCGGAGGCTGGTCAATGGACCACTTCGCCAATGGGTCTCCAGCGCGCCAGCTTCTCGACGACGTGATTGGTGAACGGCCCGTGCTGCTGAGTAGTCGTGATCACCACAGCGTGTGGGCAAGCAGCGCAGCCATTCGCGCGGCAGGACTCGACGCATCCACTCCTGATCCGGCTGACGGTCGCATTGAGCGCGAAGCCGACGGGTACCCCGCTGGCACCTTCCACGAGGGCGCCGGCAATTCGTTCATCTCGGTGGTTCCAGAAGTAGACGACGATCTCGCCTACGCGGGACTTCTTCGAGCGCAGGACGAGCTTCTGAAGCTCGGCATCACGGGGTGGCAAGACGCGATGATCGGCGACAAAGTGCCAACCCTGCCCAGCAATCTCCCCGCGTACCGTCGGGCCCTCGAAGAGGGAACACTCCTGGCCCACGTTGTTGGCGCGCAGTGGTGGGAACGAGAACGGGGCGGCGAGCAGGTTTCCGAAATGGTGGAGCGTCGCGCTGAAATAGCAGCGCTCGGAACTGATCTGCTGCAACTGGGAACCGTCAAAATCATGGTCGATGGTGTAGCGGAAAACTTCACTGCGGCCATGAATGACCCGTACCTCGATGCTCACGGGCACGACACCGCAAACTCCGGGCTCTCGTTCATTAAGCCCGAACTCCTCAACAACTACGTGACCGAACTCGACCGTGAGGGGTTCCAGGTGCACTTCCACGCGCTGGGCGATCGCGCGGTCCGGGAGGCGCTCGACGCGCTCGAAACGGCACGGGACGCCAACGGTGCGACCGACGGACGCCATCACCTTGCCCACCTTCAGGTCGTATCTGAGAGCGATACGGCTCGATTCGAAACGCTGGATGCCGTGGCCAACCTTCAACCGCTGTGGGCGTGCCACGAAACACAGCTCGACGAACTGACCCTCCCGTTCATGAAGAAGGACTTGGCGATGCGACAGTATCCGTTCGGGGATCTGCTTCGCCACAATGCAAAACTAGCGGCCGGCAGCGACTGGCCCGTGTCGAGTGCAGACCCGATTGAGGGCATCCATATGGCTGTTAATCGTGTTGTGCCGGAGTCTGACAACGAGCCCCTCGCTGGTGAGCATCAACGCCTCGACCTCGCGACGGCCTTCGCGGCCTACACGTCCGGATCGGCATACGTGAATCATCGCGAACACGACACCGGTTCCATTGCCGCCGGATACCGCGCCAATCTCGTCGTTATCGAGCCGAACCCCTTCGACGTCCCGAGCGACCAGATCTATCGCAGCAGCGTCGTATCGACGTGGATCAACGGCGTCGAGGTTTACGCCAAAAACTGACCGCAAGCACCCCATAGAGGAGCATGACATGTCACTACCCAGAACACAGCTCACCGTAATACCCACGATCGCTCTCGCCGCCGCGCTGGCGCTGACCTCGTGCTCTGCGCCAGCGGCAGACACTGGTTCAACCGGATCGGTCTCGTTCGAGCTCACGGCCCAAACTCCCGCGCCGGCTGGCGACATTGATTCCTTCACCTGGGTCTCGTACGCAGAGCCCTATTCGCTGGACTACGCCTATGCGTTTGACTACGCGGACAACCAGGTTCTCTCGAATGTCTGTGACTCGCTGCTGCGACTCAACCCAGACTTCAGTATCTCTCCTTCGCTCGCGTCCTCCTACGCGAACCCAGACCCGGTGACCTGGGTCTACTCACTCCGAGACGATGTGACCTTCCACGACGGGTCACCACTCACTGCCGACGATGCGGTCGCCTCGATGCTGCGCCACCTCAACCCCGACATCGGATCGTCCTGGTACTCGATCTATCAGAACGTCGCCGCAATCGAGGCGACTGGTCCGCTGGAGGTCACTGTTACCCTCGCTAGCCCAGATTCCCAATTCAACTACGGGATGAGTGGTGCCGCGGGTGCAATCGAGTCGGCTGCCACCCTAGACGAACTCGGGCGGGATTACGGAAACTCCACCGGACTCGTGAATTGCACCGGCCCATTTGAGCTGACGTCCTGGAAGTCGGGAGAATCAGTGACGCTCACTCGCTACGACGACTACTGGGATCAAGCCTTGCGGGCGAAAGCTGCGGAGGTCGAGATCCTATTCATGAACGATCCGAACGCCCGAGTGAATGCCCTCACTTCCGGTCAAGTAGACGGCGGATGGCTCATCCCTGCCGAGGCGTACAGCTCGCTGCAGTCGTCATCCGGTGATCTGTACTTTGGTCTCAACACCAGCGTCTCGAGTCTGATCGTCAGCGACCTCGCTGGCCCACTGGGTGATGTGAATGTTCGTAAGGCGCTCATGATGGCCCTAGATCGCCAAGGAATTGTGGATGCCGCCCAGAATGGCTACGGAACGGTTACCAACGCGCTGACGACAGAGTCCGTCTGGGGCGAGGCAAGTGCCGACACCATTGCGGAAGCATTCTCCGGGCTTGATGACTACCCGTACGACGTCGAAGCGGCGAAGAAGCTTATCGAGGACGCTGGTGTCGCTGGCGAAGAAATTGTGATTCGCACGGCCCCCATCGGTGCCGAATTCGCCATTGTTGCTCAGGCGACGGCAGCAGCAGCGCAGTCGATTGGGCTTGAGGCGACGATCGACACGGTGACCCCGGAAGCGTACTCGACGCTCTTCTTTGACCCGAGTGCTCGGGAGGGTGCAGACGTGTTCTTCACGGCCTGGTACCTCTCCACCCCTGACCCGCTTGAAATGTTCGCTGTACTGCAGACGGGACAGTTTCCCAACTACGGCAATTACTCCAACGCTGAGTATGACTCGCTAGTGGATGAGGGTGTTGCGGCGGCTGATCCAGAAGAGCGTGCAACCTATTCCGCAGAGTTGCAGAAGATTGCCAACCAAGAGTTGCCGTGGATGCCGCTCTACGAGGCTCCGATCAGCGTCTACCTCGGTGAGCGCGTAACCGGCGTCGCTCCCTCTATCGCAATGCTCTACTTCCCTTGGGCAGCAACGATCGGCGCGCGCTAGCGTGATCATCCGTCGGGTCGCGGGCAAGCTGGGGTCACTCACACTGACGCTGGTTCTTGCGTCTGCCCTGATTTTCTTCTCCCGTTTCCTGGTTCCTGGTGACCCCGTAAGTTTTCTCTTGCGGGGTCGCCAACCCTCCCCAGAAGCCATCGCTTCCATCACCGAACAGTTCGGTCTGAACCTGCCGCCGTGGGAACAGTACCTGCAATGGATCGGCGGCATTTTTCAGGGCGACTTTGGGCGATCGCTGCAGTATCGGGACGCGGTGACGTCCGTGATCGGGGACCGCTTGCCGGTAACGCTCGGGCTGGTCGCTCTGGCTGCCGTAATGATTCTTGTCACGGGGATCGTGGCCGGAACGATCGCGGCCCTGAATCGTGGGCGGCTACCCGATCGATTGATCCTTACTGTTCTCACCGCGCTCGGCGCGATCCCACCGTTTGTCGGCGCTATTGTTCTCATTGCTGTCTTCGCTGTTCAACTCAACTGGTTCCCAGCCTTCGGGTCGGGCGACGGTTTCTTCGACACCATTCACCATCTGATCTTGCCGTCCGTCGCGATGGCGATCTCGTTCATGGTGCTTATTGGCAAGATCACCCGCATGTCGATGGTTGAACAGCTCGGCCGCGAGCATGTTCAGGTCGCAACAAGCCGAGGACTTCGGCCCCTCACCGTCGTTCGGCGTCACGTGTTCCGCAACGCGCTCGGCCCCATCTTCACGGTCAGTGGCCTGCTGATCGCCGGGCTTCTGGTGTCCACCGCCATTGTCGAGTCGGCCTTTGGAATCGCTGGCGTCGGATCGCTCCTCGTGCAATCGGTGAACCGTCTCGACTTCCCCGTTGTGCAAGCGATCGTGCTGCTCGTTGTTGCAGCGTTCGTCGTCGTCAATGCCATCGTCGATCTGCTTCAACCCTTGATTGATCCGCGCGCGGCAGCAGGAGAGGCAGGGCGATGAGTAGGCCAACACCAACACTGGCGCTGAAAGTAATGAGGTCGACGCGTCGTCGCCGAGTCTCGGTGAGCTGGATGATCAGCGTTGTCGTGCTCGGTGTGTTCACGCTCGCGGCGATCTTCGCACCGCTGGTGGCACCCTATGACCCCGATCAACTCGACTTCGGCGCTATCTACGGTGACGCCACCCTCGCCCACTGGCTTGGCACCGATGCGCTCGGTCGAGACACGTTGAGTCGCATCATCTACGGTGCGCGAACGGCGTTGCTTGCGCCACTGATCGTCGTGATCGCCTCGACGATCCTCGGCATCCTCTTAGGGCTCGTGGCCGGATGGCGCGGCGGCTGGATCGACGCCGCAATCGGTCGTCTGCTCGATGTGGTGCTCTCGTTTCCTGCCCTGTTGGTGGCGATCTTGGCTGCGCGCTCTTCGGCAAGGGACTGGTGGCGCCGGTCATTGCCATGAGTATCGCTTACGCTCCGTTCGTCGCTCGACTGACCCGCTCGCTGGTGATCTCGGAACGCGCACGTCCCTATGTCTCGGCCTATCGAGTGCAAGGTTTCTCGGGTGGCTGGATCGCGCTTCGGCGCGTACTTCCGAATGTGGTGCCCACCGTCGGTGCCCAATCGACGCTGAACTTCGGCTATGTTCTCGCGGAGTTGGCCGGGCTCTCCTTTCTGGGACTTGGAGTGCAGGCGCCGACGGCGGACTGGGGCGCGATGATCAACGAATCTCAAGCCGGACTGGTGGGCGGACACTTTTTGCCGGCACTGATTCCCGCCATCGCCGTCGTCATCGTGGTGGTCGCCGTCAACGTGATCGGCGAAGAGATCTCTGAGCGAATCGGCGGGGGAACATTCGAATGACACTCTTAGAGATTTCCGGACTTACCCTCGACCTTCCCACCGGAAAACGCCTCCTCCACGGCATCGATCTCACGGTCGGCGTCGGGGAGACAGTGGCTCTCGTGGGCGAGTCTGGCTCCGGCAAGTCACTGACCGCACAGTCCGTGCTCGGACTGCTGCCGTCGCGCGCGGCGACGTCCGGAGAGGTGCTCGTCGAGGGCGCCGATGTGCTCACAATGAGGCCCAAGCAACTGCTGGCGCTTCGCCGCTCGACCGCGGCGATGGTTTTCCAGGATCCCCGGGCCGGCATCAATCCGATGCGCACGATAGGAGATCATCTCACCGAGGCTCTCCGGCTCGGTGAAGGCTGGCCTGCTGCGCGCGCTCGGGAACGCGCCATCGAGGTACTCGCCGCAGTTGACATGCCGAGACCACTGGACCATCTCCGCCAGTATCCGCACGAGCTTTCGGGCGGCATGCTGCAGCGCGTGATGATCGCTGGCGCGCTCGCCGGTTCGCCACGGCTATTGGTATGCGACGAACCGACCACAGCTCTCGACGTCACTACCCAAGCGCAAATCTTGCAAGTGCTTGCCGAGCAGCGAGACAAACGTTCAATGGGGTTGCTGTTCATCACTCACGACCTGAACCTTGCGGCATCGTTGTGCGACCGGGTTTATGTGATGAACGAGGGTCGGGTTGAAGAAGAGGGTCTCGCGCGCCACATCTTTCTCCACCCTGAGACCGCGTACGCTCGCCGTCTTGTTGCGGCGACCCCGACGATCACCGTGCAGCCCGGTGAAGCATCCGCCTCGCCCTCGACCACGTCAGGGCCAGCAGTGTTGGAGGTGCGCGACCTCACGAAAACCTATCGCGCGCGTGGCCGTGAGTCGGTGCACGCTCTGAACAATGTGACGCTCGAGATTCGTCAGGGAGATGCTCTCGGCGTTGTGGGGGAGTCAGGTTCAGGAAAGTCGACTCTGGCCCGCATGATCGTGGGGCTTGAAAGGGCAGACGCCGGAACGATTGCAATCGATGGCCATACGCTGAAGGGGCGGCCTCGTAAACGTGTCGATCGGCTAGATCGTGCGCGTCGGGTGCAGATGGTGTTCCAAGATCCGTACCTCTCACTGGATCCGCGGATGACAGCAAGCCAGGCGGTAGAGGATGCGCTACACCTGCACCATCCACGACTCCGGATGGCAGACATTCGAGACCAATCGCTGGCCTTGCTCGAGAGTGTCGGACTGGCAACGACGCAGGCCGAGGCACTGCCGCGAACGCTCTCTGGTGGTCAGCGGCAGAGGGTCGCTATTGCTCGTGCTCTCGCCATCGAGCCCAGTCTGCTGGTGATGGATGAGGCGACGAGTGCCCTGGATGTATCGGTTCAGGCCCAGGTGCTTGACGTGATTTCGGACATCCGCGAGCAGCGGGGGCTCACAATCCTGTTCATCAGTCACGACCTTGCGGTTGTTCGCAGAGTTTGTGAGCGCAGCGTCGTGATGCGGGCAGGCGAGATCGTCGAAGCGGCAGCGACAATCGATCTACTTACTCAGCCACAACACGAGTACACGCGACTACTCGTCGACTCGGTGCCGCGGGTGATGCTCGTCGGCGACAACCCTTAGCTGCCGCCGACGCCGCAAGGATTAGGCGCCGAACGCCTCCACGAGCGTTCCGCGGTGCGCCGTGAGCAGCTCTTCGAGGGTCAGCGTGAACTGGTCCTGAATTTCGAGGGCGGGTGCCGCAGCATCCGTGACTCCGATGCGCACGGCGGGGTAGTTGCGGCCTTCGCAGAGTCCGCGGAACTTCACGTCGTCTTCGCGAGGGATCGAGACGATCATGCGACCGGTCGATTCGCTGAAGAGTGCAGTGGCGGCGTCGATTCCGTCGCGTTCCAGCAGTTCGCCGAGCCACACGCGAGCGCCAACGCCGAAGCGCATGACGGATTCCGCGAGAGTCTGAGCGAGTCCGCCATCGGCGAGGTCGTGCGCGCTGGCGATGATGTTTTGCTCGTTGCCGGCCTTGATGAGGTCGGCGAGGCGGCGCTCGGCGGCGAGATCAACTGTGGGTGGCAGGCCACCGAGGTGGTCGTGGATGGTGCCGGCCCAGGCTGAACCATCCAATTCGACCTTGGTGGTGCCGAGCAGGTAAATGTTGTTGCCTTCGTCTTGCCAGCCGCTCGGGATGCGCTCAGCAACGTCACGGATCAGACCGAGCACCGCCACCACGGGGGTCGGGTGGATGGGCACATCGCCGGTCTGGTTATAGAACGAGACGTTTCCGCCGGTGACAGGGATTTCCATCTCGAGGCAACCGTCGGCGAGACCTTCAACGGCGCGGCTAAACTGCCACATCACTTCGGGGTTCTCGGGGCTACCAAAGTTGAGGCAGTCACTAACCGCAACGGGGTTGGCGCCGGTGGCGGCAACGTTGCGGAATGCTTCGGCGAGAGCAATCTGGGCTCCGGCGTAGGGATCGAGCTGGCAGAAGCGACCATTGGCGTCGGTCGCGACCGAGAAGCCGAGACCGCTCTCTTCGTCGATGCGCACCATGCCGGCGTCATCCGGGAAGCTCAAAGCGGTGTTGCCGAGCACGTAGCGGTCGTACTGGTTAGTGATCCAGCTCTTGTCGGTAAGGTTGGGGCTCGCGAGCAGCTGCAGCATTTGGTCGCGCAGCTCGATGCCGTCCTTGGGGCGAGCGAGGCTCGAGGCGCTGTCGGCCTGAAGCTTATCGATCCACTTCGGGTACGCAACGGGGCGGTCGTAGACGGGGCCATCGATGGCGACGGTGCGCGGCTCGACGTTCACGATCTCTTCGTCGTGCCAGTTGATGATGAGGCGGCCGGTGTCGGTGACTTCACCGAGCACACTGGTTTCGACATCCCACTTCTCAACAACCTTGAGGAAGCCTTCGAGCTTCTCGGGCTTCACGATCGCCATCATGCGTTCTTGGCTCTCGGACATCAGAATCTCTTCTGCCGTGAGGGTGGGGTCGCGCAGCAGAACCTTCTCGAGTTCGATGAACATGCCACCGTCACCGTTGGAGGCGAGCTCGCTTGTTGCGCAGCTGATGCCGGCAGCGCCGAGGTCTTGGATGCCTTCAACGAGGTCACCCTGGAAGAGTTCGAGGCAGCACTCGATGAGCACCTTCTCGGCGAAGGGGTCGCCGACCTGAACGGCAGGGCGCTTGGTCGGGCCGCCTTCGGAAAAGGAATCGGAGGCGAGGATGGATGCTCCGCCGATGCCATCGCCACCGGTGCGGGCACCGAACAGCACAACCTTGTTGCCCACACCGCGAGCGTTAGCCAGGTGCAGGTCTTCGTGGCGCAGCACTCCCACGGCGAGTGCGTTGACGAGCGGGTTGGCTTGGTAGACGGAGTCGAAGTAGGTTTCGCCGCCGATGTTGGGCAGGCCGAGGCAGTTGCCGTAGAAGCTGATGCCCGAGACGACACCCTTAGCAACGCGGGCGGTGTCTGGATTGTCGATGGCGCCGAAGCGGAGCGCATCCATCACAGCAACGGGGCGAGCACCCATGGAAATGATGTCGCGAACAATTCCACCGACACCGGTTGCAGCGCCTTGGAAGGGTTCGATGTAGCTGGGATGGTTGTGGCTTTCGATCTTGAAGGTCACAGCCCAGCCTTCGCCGACATCAATGACGCCAGCGTTTTCGCCCATGCCAACCATGAGGTTCTTGGTCATGTTCTCGCTGACCTTCTTGCCAAACTGGCGAAGGTAGTTCTTGGAGGACTTGTAGAGCAGTGCTCGCTCCACATGACGGAGTACATGGCGAGCTCACCACTGGTGGGGCGGCGGCCCAGAATCTCGCGGATCTTCGCGTACTCGTCAGGCTTGAGGCCGAGGGCGCCGTAAGGCTGCTCTTTCTCGGGAGTTGCGGCGGCGTTCGACACCGTGTCGGCAACATGCTGGCGGGAATTGGTTGAGACGTCAGTCACGAGGGGCTTCTCCCAGAAGATGGTGGATGCCGGGGTGCTCACGCCGGCCGCCTCCAGTCTACCTAGGCTGGGGTTGGTGTCGCGCTTGGCCAAGCGGGGCGGCAGCCCGTCACGCCAGCGTCCGCTCGCCGTCTTGCTCGTGCGAGTGCACTCGGGGGCATTCGGAGTCTGGATGCTGGTGTTGACATTGACGCAGCGTCAACATCTAACGTCTGTGGTAGCCGGAAAGACCGGCTGAGTTCAGAGTGAAGCGCAGGAGGTATCCACGTGTCTTGGTCAATTGCTGAGGTCGCTCGAATGTCCAAGGTGAGTTCGCGGACGCTTCGTCACTACGACGATATTGGCCTGTTGCCACCAGCAGGAACTGCCAGCAACGGCTACCGCTTCTACGAACAAGCGGACCTGCTTCGGCTGCAGCAGATATTGGTGCTGCGGGAACTGGACCTCGGGCTGAGCGAGATTCGAAAGATCTTGGATCGGCAGGAGAATCCGATCCGGATGCTGCAGGGCCACCATCAGCAGCTCTTGCGCGAGCAGGAGCGACTGGGGCGAGTCGCGGCCACCGTCGCCCGCACGATCGATGAACTCACCAGTGAGAAAGGACGAGAAGGAATGACGAAAATCAATCGGCCGGAGAACCTCTTCGAAGGCTTCGACTCAACTCGGTACGACGCTGAGGCCCGCGAGAATTGGCCTCAGCAGTGGGAGCAGGCCAAGCAGTTCACGGATACGCTCAGCGCCACGGACACCGAGCGGATGCAACGCGAGCAAACGGCGGCAATGATCCGAATGGCCGAGTTCATGGCCGCCGGCGTGGATGGAGGCGCTGCTGCGGTGCAAGCCGAGGTGGATGCCGCCTATCGGGCGATCTGTCGCATGTGGACCCCAACGGCGGAGGCATTCAAAAATCTGGGTCAGATGTATGTCGACGATGCACGATTCCGCAGCACCTACGAGGAGATCGCCCCTGGACTAGCGGAGTACTACCGCGACGCCATGGCCACGTACGCTGACGCCCAACTGGGGTAGCCCGCACCGCAGGCGCGGAAGAACGGTCCGGAGGCTGCAGACTTCGGACACTCACTACGCATAGGCAGTCTTCACTAACGGCCCGTCCCTGTGAACGGGTCTGACGTGAAAGAGGCGATCGCCCATTCCTGCGGATGCAGTGAGCGCCATCGACGCCGCGGGGTCGGATACTTCGCAGCCTCAGAAAGCCATAAGCGCGAATCCCGCAACGACGCTCAGAAGGCCGATTCCGGTGAGAATTGAGCCGATGAGGGTGGCGCCGTTCGTGCGGCGGGGCCGCGCGAGACTCCACCGAGAGGGATGGCACTGGTCGTAATACAGAGCGACTTGAGTGCCGACATCCATGATGGGAGCTTCAGACGGCTCGTGAAGGATGGAGTGCTGCCTGTCATCGCTATCGGACCAGCGGAAGCCCTGAAAGCCTCCGGCCTCGAAAACCTCGGCACTGGTCGCGACCCATTGCAGGCCCGCAGAGCAAAGATCCACCCGAAGAGGAGCAGCGGGATGCCGGGGACGAGGCCGACCCAGGACATCGTTTCGAGCACCACCCCTAAAGCGCCCTCAGGTCCGGTCATTGTGCAATATTATCGGCTGCTTTCTGCGGAGATCACGGAAATGACGGAGACCGCCGACGTCGCAGCCCTCACGAAGAATGCCGACGTCGGCTACGCGAGGTTGAGGGTGCGGCTGCTCGTCTTCAGGGTCAGCTTCTGTCCCCAGCCGACGGAGAGATGGTCTGCTTCGATGCCGTCACCGAAGAGAACGAGAGTGTCGGACTGAACAACGACTTCGAGGCGCTCGGTGCTGGTGAGAGTTCCGTCGGTGAGGGAGCGGCCGGTGGAGGGCGATGGCCAGGCCTCGCGGATGTACCAGCGCAAGTGGTCGGAGCCCGCCGGCGGAAGCTCGGCGGTCAAGAACCGATCCGAGGCGATGGAGGTTGACCATCCGGTGCTTCCCGTTCCGGTGGCAATGATGATGCCGGAGGAGGATTGCTCTTCGCGCGCGCCGTTGGGGAGGGTAATCGCATACCGCGCCGATTGATGGCCGCGGTTGCCGAAGTACAACTCGTTGAGTGCCACGAGCCGCTGCCCGTCGTCGAGCACACCTTCGACCATGGTGCGCTGACTGAATTGCAGGCGGCGATGGATGGTCGCTTGGATGAGCTCTACGGCATCCGAGGGGGCGAACCTTACGAGCGCGCCCGAGTTGCGTGAGGGTTCGGGGTCGATGCCGATCACTGGTTGCCCGGTGAGGTACTTGGCGACGTTCGCGACGAGCCCATCTTGCCCGATGATCACCACGATGTCTTCGGGCGAAAACGGGTAACGGTCGAGATCAGCGCGCTCGACCCGTGCTTGCCGCAGCTCGGCCGGCAGCGCGTTCGAGACCGAAGTCAGCGCCGAAGCGAGCACTTCGTGCCGCTCTCGAACCTCCTCGATGCTGCGACCGCGCGACGTGAGAAAGAACTCGGCTTGCCCTGCAGTGGAGTGCCGCTGGAGAAGTTCGGTGTATTCCGTGCGCCGATGAACAAGAACGACGCGGGGCGCGAGCGCCATCGCTAGTCCTTCTGCGTGCCTGCGATGCGGCTCAACGCTTGGGTCAGAACGTCAGGCGACAGGTTTACGGTGCCGATCTGCGGCAGGTGCTCCGCCAGAGACTTAGCAGCGAGTGCAAGCAGAACGCCAGTTTCCACCCCTTCGTACGACGCGAGTCGCGCCTTCTCTGCCTCGGCCGCCGCGGCCCCTCTGACTCGAACGCTGTCGGCGGCGCTCTCCGATTTCACCTTCTCGGATGCTGCGGATTCGGTCGCTCGCTTCAGCGCGTTCGCGCCCTCCTGGCCGACGAGAAGTTCCTCACGTTTGGCGAGCTCGATCTTGCTCTGCAACTCATTCTCGGCGATGGCGCGTTCGCGCTCGACGGCCACGGCGCGACGCTCGAAGGTCGCTTTGTCCGCATCCTGCTGTACTTGCTCGCGCACGGGCGTCTCGAGAGCAGAAGCGAGTTCGGCCTGGGGCCGGATGCTCACGACGCGAACGCCGATGACGAGAATGGATGTCTCCGCAAGACGCTTGTCTGCAGCAAGCCCGTCAGTCATCGCCTGGCGCACCGTCGGCAGCCCCGCAGCCAACAGGTCGAGGAGCTTCATCGTGGCGATGCTCTCCAACGCATACTGCTGGGCGAGCTCGGTAATGCGCGAGGCGACCTGCGCGAGCGGGTCTGAGATCCACTGACCGGTCTGGGTGTCGATGGCGAAGTCGATGCGGCGCGCAGCAAGGCTGGGATCTGCATACCGGTAGGTGATGGTGGCGCCGACTGCGACATCCTGAAAGTCGATCGTGCGCGCGTGGAAGACCAGCGGTAACTCGTTCTCGGCGGTGGGCACCTCGCTGATCGCGGCGGTCAGCGCACGAAAGTTGAACGCGAGACCGACACCCTCGTGGGCGATCTTGCCCTTCCTGAGGTGAACGATATGGGCCGTCGGCGTGCTGCTCAGGTGTCGAAATAAGCCGCGCTCGCGGATATAGGCCATGTGAATTCCCCTGTACTAAGTCGAGTGATCGTCCGTTTCATACCTTAGAGGAATCACGGCCCGCAGGGCTCAGGGTTGTGGGCCAATAGTTAAACTCTCTGCCCGAGGCCACGCGGCCCAGCCATCGGGGAGCGTGCGGAGGATGGGCGTGGCCGCCCTCACTCGCTCCAGAGGGATGCCGTCTGCGACGGTTCCGCCGCCACTGCTCTTGCCGTTGGAACAGGTGAGGGCGTAGCTGACCCACGGCCTGCTTTGTCTGCGCTCAACGCTCTCGCGGTACTGGCCGGCGACTACAGCGAACACCTGCCGTTCAAGGTCGTCGGCTTCTGCCGCCCAAGTCGAGTCGCACGCGTCACAGCCGCAGACCGGGTACGGAAAGTCGTTGAGCAATCCAGCGTGCAGGTAGACGGCAGGATACGCCGTGAGCACGAAGGTCAGAGTTGCGCACGAGGGGTCGTTCGGCCGAATTCGCACGGCTCGCACCACGTCGTTATATGGCGGATGCATGAGGTCGGCCGCTACTGCCTCGCTGTCTTCGACCACGACGTCGAAGGTGCCGCAGAGGTAGTCGATGAGCGCGTCGGCAACGGTGTGGAGTGGTGCAAACCTCTCCGGATGTGTCTCTACCGAGTAGGTATCGTCCGGTGGTCCCGCAGTCCAGCGGTTACCGTACGTGATTGCTTGCCCTTGGCCGTCGAGGAACACGTGCGCGTCGATCGGCGGTCTACGGTAGTCGCCCAAGTCTCTAGCCTTTCGCTCTTCGCAAGCAAGCTGCTGCGTCCCATAGAAGACAGTCTCTCAACTTCTTGGTTCTTAGGCCACCGGTCTCTGAGCGCGTTGAGTCTCGCGGGAGTTGAATCGCCGTTCGCTCGCAGGTTACCTTCTATGACCTACGGCTCGCGGGCTCAATGCAGTCCTTGCTCATTGCGAAGTTCGTGAGCTCAACGCCGCGTTTAACTGGATGCTGCTCTGAAGTGACGACGAATCCGAAGCGTTCGAAGAACGGCCGGGCTGTGATGCTCACGTCGGCTGTCAGTGCACGCGCTCCGGCTTTGCGCGCCAAGGCCTCTGCGTGTTCGAGGAGCCGCCGCGCAACCCCTCGTCGCAGAAAACGTGGCGCGACGAACATCATGTCGATGTATCCGGTGGCGCTCACATCGGAGAACCCTGCGACCTCGTCATCGATGGTGGCGACGAAACTGTTCCGCGCCGCCATCGCGCGGCCCCACGACTGCAGGTCCCGCGCATCGATATCCGCCCAGGCTTCCGTCTGCTTGACGGTGTAGTCAGCGGATGCCGTTTCAGTCGCCGCGGCGATGAAAATCGCCAACGTGCTGGCAGCATCCAGCTCGGTATAAGGGCGCACCGCAATCGCAGTGTGCTCACGATTCGCGGATGCACTCACGCGACTAGCATCTCACTTGGGCTCGCGACGTGGCCTGTGGTTCGGCGGTTTTTTGCCCGCGGTCGGCTAGCCCGAAGCCGACCCGATCAAGGATGCCGAATGTTGGCTTGCACGCTCGGGCTAAGCGATGGCGCCGACCACCATGAGGACTCCCAGAATCAATAACACTCCTGCCGAGACGACTAGCAGGATCCCTCGAGGGTGCGGGGAACGCCCCAGCGAAGGGACCGCTCGTATTGCACTGCTGACAGCGATCAGCCAGATCAGCAGCATTCCGATATGAATAATCGCGAAGGTCAGATAAAGCGAAAGCCCGTTTAGGCCTGAGCGGGTGAGGGCGGGAATCACCACTGCGTAAAGACTCAATGCTTTGGCGTTGGTGATCACTGCGATGAAAGACCACACCAGAAGTCTCGCGGCGGGCGGGGGTGGGCTCGCGGGCTGGCCCCAGGATCGGATAGCTCGCACGAACGCCAACACTCCAATGAGGATGAGGACTGCACCGCCGATCATCCCCACGGTTGCCACTATCGCGGGGTCACTCGTGAGGAGTGCTCCGAGGCCGCTGACGCCGAAAGCAAAGGCGATGACGGCAATACCAAGTGCTGTGCCCATCCAGACTCGGATGCCAGCGCGCTTATCGCCAGCGATTGCCGCGTTGACGGTGAGGGTGAAACTTGCGCCGGGGCTTATGACAAATGGCAGTGCTGTCAGCGCCAGCAGAACCAAGTTCACAGCGCGGAGGGACTGAGGTAATGGAAGACAGTTCGAATCGTGTCGTTATCAATAGTGTGGAGTGCGAATCCGGGCATCGCGGTTGGATCGGCGATCGGGTCGGTCTTGCTTCCCAAACGCATAGTTGACACGATTCCGGGGGCTCCCACAAGGGGAACTCCGGCAAAAGTAGTGGCCAGTGCTGCATGAACGTGCCCGGTGAAGATGCCGATGACGTGATCACTTTCTAACACGAGATCTGAGACAGTTTCGGGGTTGCGCAGGCTGTACAACTCGTCCGCGAGGTGATGTCCGATGGAGACGGGCGGATGATGCAGGGCGAGGATTACCTTGCCGGGAGCGGTGGCAATCTGGTTGCGCGCCCATTCCCGCGCTTCACCGGAGATGAGGCCATCGTCTCTCCCATCAAGATGCGAGTCGAGACTCACTAGCCGTAGGCCGCCAATATCGAGGACGCCATTGAGTGTTGCGACGTGTCCAGCCACGTCTAGCGCCGCAAGCATTGGCGCTGAAAGATCGTGATTCCCTGGCAGAACGAGAGTGGGCAGTGAGTGCGGAAGTAGGCCGAAAAACTGAGCGTACTCTTCTGCAAATCCGTGATCCGCCAGATCACCACTGACCAGCAGGGCATCCACGAAGGCTAATTCCGCGACTTGATCGAGCACGGCCCTGAGGCGGCGAGCGCGGCCCTCAGAAAGGTCAAGGTGAGGGTCGCTGAGGTGTGCGATGACGGGCAACGGATCTCCAGTGTCGGGAGTGCGAGTTTTGTTCTGGATCAATCATCTCGAATTTACTCCACCTAACCGGTGCATGACGGGCGGGCATCCTGTCAGCATCCGCCGTGCCTCGATCTGTGGCGAAAGACGCGATCGAGCACATTGTTCTATTACAATGTTCCTATGTTGTTCCGAGTCGACCGCGCATCGCCGCTGCCGTTGACTCAGCAGATTGCGCAACAGGTCCGTTCGAGCGTCGCCGCTGGCGAGTTGGCTCCCGGCGAACGCTTGCCTCCAGCGCGAGACCTCGCCAAGGCGCTTCAAGTGAACATGCACACCGTGTTGCGCGCCTATACGGAGTTGCGAAACGAAGGCCTTCTCGAGATGCGTCAGGGCAGAGGCGCCTTCATTCGAAAGGATGCCCTGACCGGTTTGTCGCGCGTCACTGAACTCGCCGAGCAGCTCATGACAGAAGCGCGCAATCTGGGAATGACCCGGGCCGAAGTCATCCACTTGATCAACCGATCGGAACCACAATGACCGAGATAACCGCTCCACGTTCAACCGCGCGCAGAGCCGCCGCTGTTGTCATTATGTTCGTTCCTCTCGCGGCTGTTCTCGGTTCGTTTGCCCTGTGGCGAAATCAGCTGCCACCCGAGCTTGCCTCTCATTGGTCGGGCACAGGCCCCGCCGATGGCGTGATGGGTGCGATGCAATTCCTCACGCTGGCAGTGGCGCTGACCGGCTCCGCGGCAGTAGCCAGCGTGGTCATTGGCGTCTGGCCCAGCCTTCTGGCCTCCACGCGGCGCTATGGTTTCTTGATCGCCGGACTCCCCGCAGGCATCGGAGCGCAAACGTGGTTGGTCTCCGCCTACCTCACGATGCAAGCCGGCGACCCGTACGAGGTGGTACAGGGACCGTGGCTGGTTCTCGGCTTCGTGTCTTACGCCTACGGCCTCCTCCCTTTCTTGGTCCTCCCCAAGTCGCGCCTCACCTCGAGCGACGTGGAGGAGCGGACAACGCTGGGCCCCGACGAGGGTGGTGCATGGTCACGCGTTGTCACCGCACGGCTCTTCTTGTGGGTCGCGGTAGCGCTGGCCGCGGCGGGAATCGTTTTCTTCTGGATCGCGGCAGCCGCCAATGACGTCGCCGACTCGGCGGTCGTGCTCGTTACAATCGCCGTCACCGCTGTGGTGCTGCTTTCGTTGAGCCGCTACCGAGTGACCGCAGATTGGCGAGGCTTGCGAGTCGTTTCCGAGCTGCTGCGGGTGCCGCTGAAACGCATCCGTCTTGACGAGATCGACACCGTTGATGCTGCCGAGATCACGCCGAAAGAGTGGGGCGGATGGGGGTACCGGGTCTTGCCCGGAAAGTCTGCGCTCATTCTCCGCACGGGTCCCGGCTTGGTCGTGACCACCATCGGCGGAAAACAGTTCGCGATCACCGTGGATGACCCCGGCGTGCCGGCCGCTCTTCTGGCAACGCTCCGCGACCAGCGCCGGGCCTCCGCGCTGTCTGCCCCCAGCTCGGAAATCGAACAGGAATAACGTGACGGTCGTGGAGTTGGATGGCGTTATCGCCGCGGTGTCAGATGCGCTGGGTCGCACGATCTCGCTCGTCCGACAGCTGGCTGGCGGACAGCACGCGACGACGCTTGTGGTCACGGACTCGACCACCGAGTATGTCGTCAGAGTGTTCCCGCCGATGGACGATGCGGTCGCGCACGAGCCGCACATCCTCGACCGGGTCGCCCCGCTAGGCGATCGCGTGCCGCGGCTCGTCGCTACGGGGCAGTTTGGTGATCGCCCGTTCCTCGTCACGTCAGTGGTCGCCGGCGGCCCGCCCTCACCCGACGTGCCGCTGCGCAGGGTTGCCGAGCAAATGGCGGCCGCGTTGGCGCAGATCCACCAACTCGACAACGTCGGCCTCCGTGCCCTGTCGTGGGAAACCCCGCACGGCGACAGTGAGATAGAGACTCGCGGGCGCACAGCGTGGCAGCAACTCGACCTGTCCGAGCACGTTCTCACTCACTACGATTTCTGGTGCGGCAATGCCCTGTGGAAGAGTGACATGCTCACCGGTGTCGTCGATTGGTCGGGCGCTCGCAGCGCTCCACGCGGCTTGGATGTGTCATGGTGCCGACTCGACCTCGTGCTCCTCGGATCCAGCGATGCCGCAGATCATTTTCTCGCTGAATACGAGCGTGAATCGGGGTACTCCCTGCCCGACATCCATTCGTGGGACCTGGTGGCTGCCGCGCGGTCGGCCTCGCGCGTTGAAACCTGGGCCCCCAACTATCTCGGTGTCGGCTACAGCGACCTCACTGAGAGCACCCTCCGCGCGCGGATGGATGACTGGACCGCACGCCTCTGCGCCGGCTGACACCGTCTTGGCGGCATCCGCGCGACGTCGCCCCAGCTGCGGCGATGAGCGAGCCCCCCGACGAGTGTGACGCCCCCATTGTCTGTGTGCCACCTAGAGGGCGGCCACGGGCTGAGGTTGGGACTATTCACGAATCCGACGCTAAAACATCTGCTAATGTCAGAAATGAATGATAAGTGTCATTGCCCAGCCCGATGGCGACAGGAGTAGCTCGTGACCGTATGGCCGAAGCACGAATACCGCACGGTCGCCTGGCACGCCACCGGCAGACGCGGTCCCCGTGAGGACCGTACCCTTTCGGAGATTACTGTGGCGTTGCCTCCACACATCGCGGCCCTTGCGGTTCCGCCGGCACCTCCACGGGAGCTCCTCCGTGCTCGATACGAGACGGAGGAGCTTGAGCGTGTCGCCGGCGATGTTCTGCAGCCGCTGGCGGGCTTCTTGATCCGTATGGAGTCCGTCGCCTCCTCTCGCATCGAGCAGGTTGAAGCCAGCACCACCGCGTTCGCGCGGGCCCTCGGTGGTGTGAAGGAGAATTCGTCCGCGGTGTCAATGGTTTCTGCTGGCCGCGCCATCACTGCACTCATCAGCGCATCTGAAACGACCATCAACCTCGACGAGATCCTTAATGCGCACAGACTGCTGATGCGGGAAGACCCCGAAGAACACAGTCACGCCGGCCGCGTGCGCGACGTGCAGAACTGGATTGGTGGATCCCACTTTTCTCCGCGTGACGCGCTCTACGTTCCGCCGCCGCCCGAATTCGTGCCGGACTATCTCGCTGACCTTGTGACCTTTGCGAACCGAGACGACATTGACCCCATTGCTCAGGCCGCGATCGTGCATGCGCAATTTGAGAGTATCCACCCCTTTACGGATGGCAACGGCCGCATCGGCCGTGCCCTCATCGGCGCCGTGCTGCGAAGGCGAGGCGTGACACCGGCCACGGTGCTGCCGGTGGCGTCGGCGCTGGCCGCCGACACCGACCACTACTTCCGTCTGCTCACCACCTACCGGACGGGAGATGCCGAAGCTATCATCACTGATGTCGCGCTGTGTGTGGAGGTCGCTGCGCGCGAGGCGCGCGGAACTGCCAGATCGTTCATTCTGTACTCCGATGCATGGCGGAAAGAGGTTGGTGTACGCACCGGGAGCGCCGCCGATAGCCTGCTCGACGTATTGGTGGGCTTGCCGGTTTTCACAGTTGAGCAGCTGATCGAGCACACGGGACTTGCGGATCGGGCGGTGTATCGGGCAATTGAGCAACTCCAGGAGTCCCGAATCATCGCTGAGGTAACGAATCGCAAGCGTGACCGCGTTTACGCCGTCACCGATGTGCTCGACGAGTTCGAGGATCTCGACCACCGGATCCGGTCTCGCATCACTCGGCTTCGCGCGGCTGCCTGAGCAGAGCACCGCCGCAACCAAACGCGTGATTAGTCCGTGTTGGCCAGCGCCGAGATCGCGGCGAGATGCCCGTCAAATGCCGTCTTGCCGGCGGGCGTGAGCTGCACTGTTGTCGTGAGTCGACTGTCGTCGCGCTGCGGCGAAGTTTGTTTGGATGTCGTGGCGTAGCCGAGCTCCACCAGGTTGCGGATTGTCTTGGAGAGACTCGCTTCGCTCATCCCCAAAATGTCGGTCAGAATGTGAAACTCGGCGGAGTCCAGGGGGCGAAGAACCGCGCACAAACGAAGTCGGGTGGACGCGTGAATTGACTCGTCAAACCGAGGTTCAGCGGCCATGACGAATTTCCTGCGCCATAGTGCGGCTGAGCATCCGGAGCCCGACGATCATGACGACCGCAGCTAGCGCTGAGTTCACGGCGATCGATCCGGAGAGCTCGGCAAACATGATGCCGACGGATGCGCCGAATAGCGCGACTTCGACCGTCACGAGCACAATCACGACCGCGAGGCTCTTGGGCCCCACGGGCTTCATGATCGAAACGCCCATCCTCTTTTCGCACTCTTTGTCGAGCGCGGTGGAGGCGCTGATGGCGAGGACGCTAATGAGAGTCACGATCCACATGCTGCCCGACAACGGCGCGGCAACGATCACCGCGGTGATCGCGGCGGAGGCGAGGGTGTGCCACCACGGATGCTGGGCCACGCGCCGGGCGAGCGCCTGCCGGTCTGCGGTTATGAGATCCAGCTGGGCTTTTGCGTCGTGGTCGTCTTTGCTGCGGGTTTCGCTTTCCATCTGGTTGAGTGTATTACTTTCCATCTAAGAAAGTAAACGACAATCGATATTCGTCACGGTGTTGGATGTTGCGGGGCTTCTTCGGGGCGGCCGTTGGGGTCACGCCGAGGCGAGATCGAGAGATCGCTTGCGGCCCGGCAGTGCGAACCAGCGGCCGTCATGTTGGCCGACGCGGATCGGATGCGCGAAGGCGGTCGTGACGTTCTCGGTGGTCAGCACCTGTTCGGCTGGCCCGGCCTGCGAGATCCGGCCGTCTGCAATTAAGGCGGCATGGGATGTCGTGGAGGGCAGCTCTTCGAGGTGATGCGTCACGAGAATCGAGGCCAGGCGCGGAAAATTGTGGGTGAGCCCATCGACGGTTTCGAGGAGTTGCTCGCGCGCCGCGACATCCAGTCCGGTGCTGGGTTCATCGAGGAGCAGCAAGTCGGGTTCGGCGATCAGTGCGCGCGCGATGAGGGCTCGGCCGCGTTCTCCTTGCGACAGGGTCGGCCAGCGGTGGGCTTCCTTGCCCGCCAGGCCCATCTGTTCAATCAGTTCTGTCGCGCGGTTCGCCTGCAGCGCGGTGGGATCCCAGCGCGCGGGAATCTCGAGGGATCCGATGAGGCCGGTGAGTACGACATCTCGAATCGTGAGGGGTGCGTGAAGCGGATGACGCGGGTTGACGTGCCCGATCGAGCGACGCAGCGCCTGCAGCTCGACCCGGCCGAGGCGTTGCCCGAGGATGTCCACGGTTCCGGAGGTGGGGTGCGTTGAGGCGCCAACGAAGCCAAGGATGGTGCTTTTGCCGGCGCCATTGGGCCCGAGCAGTGCCCAGTGTTCGCCCGCGCGCACGGTGAGATCGACCTCGTGGAGGATGGTGCGCTCGCCGCGGCGAAAGGTGACGCCGCGTAGCTCGACGACGATGGGGGTGCCGCGCTCGGAGGCATTAGGGCTCACTGGGACGCTTTCGTTCACGAGGGTGCTTTCGCTGATCAGAGTGCTGTTGTTCATGAGAGAGCTCGATGCACGCCGGTGAGGTGCGCCCGACTGCACTCGGCCGCGGCGGCCGGGTCTCGCTCGGCGATCGCTTCGACGAGAGCGGCGTGGGCGGCTTGGTCTGCTTTGTAGTCGTGGATGGGCCGCAGCTTCAGCATCTCGATCATCGCTACGCGCACTCGCGGCACGAAGCCGTCGAACAGTTCGAGCAGCACTTCATTGTGGGATGCCGCGACGACTTGCCGGTGAAGCGCCATGTCGACGTCCGCGAATTCTTCGGCCGAGTGGTGTGAGCCCGAGCGGCGGGCGAGCGCTCGGCGCATCGCTCGCAAGTCTGAGGGTGTGCGTCGATGTGCCGCGAGAGCGGCGGCTTCGGCCTCGATGGCAACCCGAGCTTCGAGGACGGATGCGACGGACACTCGGCGCAGCACGACATCCCAATCCTCGGCAATGTCGGTCGACATCACGAAGACACCGGAGCCTTGACGGCTTTCGAGCACGCCTTTGCCAGCGAGTTCACGGATGGCCTCCCGCAGCGTTGAGCGCCCGACCCCGATCTCGGCGGCCAGCGTCGTCTCGCCCGGCAGCTTGTGCCCCAGGGCCCATTCGCCAGCACGGATGCGCCCGAGTAGCGCTTCGGCTGCCTGCGCGGCGAGCCGACCGTGTTGCACTGCTGATGCCATGCAGGTGCTCCGATCGCCGTATTTGTCCGCCTCGCAACTCTACACCTCAGACAAGTTGGGTTCGTAGCGTTGGCTTGCCCCGTGCATCCGTTATCTGTGCGCGCGTCGCGTCATAGATCGGAGAGTTCAGCGGGGATATCGCGCCGAGTGTGAAGGATGCGGTGGATGCGCACCGCATCGGAGTCAGCTGTGTAAAACGCGACGTAGGGGAACTTTTGCAACGCAAGCCCTCGAAGCTCCGGCATACCTAGCTCGACGGCGAACCGCGGCGACCCGATCGACGGTTGCGACCCGAGTAGGTCGCGCGCCTTCTCCAGCGCATCAACAAACGCCAGTGCGGCGTCAGCGGCGCCCTCTGCCAAGTAGTGCTCCACAGCAGAGTCGATATCCTCACTGGCGCGTCTGGTCGTGACGACGCGGCGGGACGTCACGGGGTGTCAACGCTGTGGTTGTTGATTCGCTCACGAAGTTGGTGGAAGTACGCATCATCGAGATCGGATCCTGGCCCCGACGTCATCCCCTCCACGACGAGTGCACGCAGTTGCGTGCGAGCATGCTCATGCCGGATCAAGTTGCGCACGAACTCGCTACTCGTGCCGTACCCGTGCTCACTTACCTGTTCTTCAACGAACTGCTTCAAAGCGTCAGGGAGGGACACATTCATCGTTGCCATTCCTTCACTTTACGCTCGATGGCAAAGTTTGTCATCGCTCCTAAGTGTCTCCGGCCGTGATGAGAGCCACGAATTCACCATAAGCGGCCTCGATCCGTACACTTTTCGCTACTCACTCCTGCGCGTGTTCGACCCTTCGACGCCGACTGCCGTGATCGCCGCAGCCGAGAGTTATTTAAGGTCGCACTCGATGCGTGCGTTCGCGGACTGAACTGGAATTAGCGCGCCGAACACTTCTTTTCCCACTTGAGGGAGCCGTGGTAGCGAGCCCGATCTGTCTCGCAGGGTGCGGTAAATCTCAACCATGCCTCGAACGTGGATGTCGTCTGTCCTCGTCGCTACAACATGCGGAGCCAGCGCGCTGCTCGCAACGGGATCGGGCGATCACCTGACTTCTTCGGGGGCTAAAGCGCGCACGTGACTGTGCTGAAGTTTTCGGAACAGTCGAGGATCGCGCAGATAGATGGTCGTAGCTGGAGCCGCCATTCAGCTAACTAAACCTACTCACGCTCCGCGGCGCGCCAGTGAAACACCGTAGCTAGTTCGTGAGTACGCTGGCCGATATGAGGTCGGCTCAAGCCCTGCTGCGGGATACGCGGTAGCACGGGTCGAGGATATGCTGACCCTACGGACGGGGCTTGGAGGCCGGTTGTCAGATCAAATTTCTGTGGTGGGCACCGGTGACATCGACTTCCGATTCCTCGAAACAAGGTTCGGTGGCTCCGCTGGTGCGCGCGACGCATTCGAACGACTTGTTGCGGATATCGTCGGGATCGTCCACCCCGATGTACGAGAGGTTCAAGCGAATCCGGGCGATTGGGGTATCGATGCCTACATCGGGGACCTAGAAGCAGGCGGTAAAGTCCATATCTGGCAGTCGAAGTACTTCATCGATGGATTTGCGACGACGCAGCAGGGCGATGTTCGAAAATCGTACAATTCGGCGCAGAAGGCCGCTCGGGACAACGGCTACCAAATTGCATCCTGGACGCTCTGCATTCCTTGTGAGCTGGACGGCCCGATGCTCACATGGTGGGATGGGTGGAAAACGAGGGTGTCGAAGGCGGACACGCTCACTGTGGGCCTCGCGACCCAAGGGTGGCTGCGGCGACGACTCCAAGCACAGGCCGCCACAGATGTTCGTAACCATTACTTTTCGCCTCTTTTTCCGCTGCAGCTCACAGCCGTTGAACCCGAAGAGCCTCGCGGGCTGGAAGAGCTTCCCGAGAACAACGTGTACGACGATGCGCTCTTTGTGCGCCAGATGGACGAAGCAGGCTTGCCAGAGACCTTCGCTGCCCGGGAAGCGTTTTTCAATGCTGAGATTTTGGAGCGCGAGGTCACGGACAAGGGGATCCAGCTCGAAGTCTCGGCGCTCTCAACATGGCGTGTGCGGGTTTCATCAACCTGGTCGACAGCCTTCAATACGGCATGTCAGATGTCGACGGACCGACGCTTTCCCAAGCTTTACGGTGAGGTGCTCGGAATCATCGAGACAAGTCATGCATTGGAGGCCGCGAGCCTAAGAGCGCACGTCCTGCACGGCGTAGGTTTGCTCCATCAAACCATCGACAATGGTCGCGCGGGATGGGTTCGGGACTGGCGTGATGTCGCGAATGCCCACCACACGCAGAGCCCAAAAAGTGCTTCCGGTTCGGACAGCGAGGACCGGGTTGGGGAAAACCCATGAGCGTTGAAAGTGACCCCAATGACAACGCAGCATCGACGCTACGTGCGGAGTCAGTACCAGCCTTCCGCATGGCCCAGATCATCCTCGTTCTAGTAGGCGCTCGAGCTCAAGGACGCAAGCTGGACATGGAGCGTCTTTCGATGATCGAATTCCTATCCGCGAACCCGTTCCTAGTGTTAGACGCGGAGTCTCCTGCGTCCAGTCAGCTGCGGCTGCAAGGCTTTGGGCGCCACTCAATCAACTACGCCTCACCAGGCCAGCGCTACGTTTCTCGGCGGGAGCGAGTTGCTTCGGACATTGCCAGGCTGGTCTCTTTCGGGCTGGTGGAACTCTCTGCCAGCGAGGGGCAGCGAGTCTTTGCGGTCACGGAACTGGGGCAGCAGTCAGCGGAAAGCCTGTGTTCTGTATACGCCGATGCATACCGTCTCAGCGTTGCGACCGTTGCACCGATCGTAATGAAACTTTCTTCAACGAAGATGCGAGAGCAGCTCGAAACCTGGCTTCGGGTGGACCCGGTGCTCTTTGACCTAATCGACACCCCGAACATCGACGAGCTCGAGATTGAAGCCTCCATGCTCGCATCACGAGACATACTTTTCTAGGAACCCACGATGCCCATAACGAGATTTCCCGCGTTCAACTTACGAGCTCTCCGCTTGGTTGGCCCACAGCATTCGTACCGCGTCGATTTCGCAGATGTTATGGATGACGAGTGGGATCGGCCGCTGGCGATTATCGCCGGCGAAATTAGCACCGGAAAAACCACCGTGCTGGAGTTCGTTGATTGGTGCCTCGGAGCGAAAGAGCATCCCGAACACGATGAGGTGATGGCGAACGTACGATCCGCCCAGCTTGCTATCGACGTCACAATACCAGGCGAAGCGAGCCGGGTACGTTACGTCATCGAGAGAGCGCTAGGGGCGACGACGACGAGGGCCTACCTCTACACGGGCGACCTCGAGTCAATGTCTGGCACGCCAGTTCGGTCTTTCACTTCTGATCCTGCCGACACAGAGTCACTGTCGCACTATCTCCTGCAGCTATGTGGTCTCAGCGGACTCCGCTTGGACCAGTCGCCGTCTCAGGCAGAGTCGAAAACCAGCGTGCTGAGCTTCAGGGACCTACAGCCGCTCTGGTTCCTCACCAACAGAAGGCTCGATAACGGCGACCTTGCATATGAAAGACAGCCACACCGCTCCATCAAGCTCAACCAGGTTGTGAACATACTGTTTGGCGTCTCGGACAACGAACAGTCAATTCTGTCTCGCGCCGTGGAGGAACTTGGTTCGGAGGAAAGGGAGCTCGCGCGAGCTATTCAGACGCTTCGAGCTTTTATGACCGATGCAGGGCTCACCACTATTGAGGAGATCGAGCCCGAGTCAGACCGGCTCAGAGTCCGGGTAGCCGAACTGAACGTTCAGAAGCTTGTCATTGACAGTGATATTTCTGCCCGTGGTGACTTCACCCTCGAATTGCGCGCTAGCTATGCTCGCAGCGAAACGCAAGCACGACGTATCCAAGCTGAGTTGCGAGACCGCGACACACTTGCGCGTCGTCTTGAACCCCTCCGCGCTCAGTATGCCGATGAGATCCGACGGCTTGACTTGGTTGCGGAGTCCCTTAACCTCTTCGATTCGCTATCCGTGTTGACATGCCCGGCATGTCAGAGCGAGCTGCAATCCTCGCCCAAAATTGTAGACAACGTGTGCTCGTTGTGTAACTCCCATCTGACTTCGGATGTCTCTGATGGCGAGAGCGCTCCTGACCTCAGCGCGGAGCGACGAAATCTTGTGCGCCGTCTGAATCAACTACTCAAGTTCTTTCAGGAGGTGCGCGCAGAAGGCGACCAACTCAGGAGAGACCTGAGCGCCGCTAACGATGAGGTACGAGCGGCGCAAGCGGCGCTGGACCGGGTATCCGGCGACGTCATTTCGCCCTATTTGGCACAGCGTGATGAAATCCAGCGGGCACTCGGAGACACTCGCGTAGAGCTGAAAACGATGCTCCGAGCGCGTCAAATGCTGCTGCAGCTGCGCCAAAAAGAAGTCGAGCTCCTACAAGCGTCAGCCGCTCTTAAGGAAGCGAGGGCGCGCAAGGCGGAATATCTGAGGAGCGCCACTCCTCGCGATGCGACCATCGCTCGCATCGGGGAACGCCTCTTCCGCATTCTCAAAGACTTCGGCTATCCGAAGATCGATCTCGTGCATGTAGACAGGAACCTTGTGCCGTTCGTTCGAGGGCGCCGCTATGACAAGGTTGGTTCGTCTGGGGCCATGACGCTCATCGCACTCGCTTGGGAACTTGCACTATTCGAGTTGGCATTCGAGCAAGGCTCTGGCCATCCCGGGTTCGTTATCGTGGACAGCCCCCAAAAGAACCTCGTCCCTGGATCAGTCGCTATCCCCGCTGCACCCGATCAAGTCGCGGACGAGGAGGATGCCGAGATTGGCCGGCTAATAACCACTAGCCGTCGCAACATTGTGGAGAATATTTACCGCCACGTCGAGAGTTGGCTCGCTAAGCACCCAGGAGCGCAGGTTATTGTCGTCGATAACCAGCCACCGTCGATGGCCGACCAGCACGTCGTAGTTCGCTACTCGCAAAGCTCCGATGAGCCGCCCTACGGTCTAATTTCGAACGAAGATGGTCGTGATCCGGAGGCCCAGGATCGCCCCAGGCAAGCCTAGGAGCGTCAGATAGTGGATTGAGTCGGTCTTCAGTAGTCTGAGAGCGCTTGCCCCAAGCCGGCGCTCAGGCGTAGCCGCGTCGAGAGGCTTACGTGTTGAGCCACCCCGTCGCGCGCAAACGGCGATTAGCGGACATGTCAATTTCGGGACCCTGCCGCCTGCAGCGGGTCGCTGCAACGAATTTGGTGCGCGATTTTCGCTGCGATGCCCAGTATCCACGCTGGTCCGCGCATTATTCAATAGAAATTCCGGAAGCCAAAAGTCCTAGTCTTTTCCCTCCTTATGGTGCTGTCCAACTGCGCCGTTGGTCGACATCGTAGATGTAGCGCGTTCGGCGCCTTTTCCCATTGACACTTTCAACTTCGATGCTATGCGCGGTCGACGATGTTTAGTCACTGCACCACAAGTTGTCTTGAGTTATTCAAAACAACTGCTAGCCTCATACCCATGGAAACAGTGACGGATGCGGCGCTCGCCGACACTCTGCGAGAGGCCGGTCTGAAAGTGACCGAGCCCCGCGTCGCTGTGCTGACCGCCCTCACTGACATCCCGCACTCCGATGCCGACACGATCTTCGGGGCTGTGCTGCCGAGCGTGCCCGGCACCTCCCTCCAGGCCGTGTATGGAGTGCTGGCGGCGCTGACGACGGCGGGCTTGCTGCGCAAGATCGAACCGGCAGGGTCATCCGCTCTCTATGAACGCCGCACTGGCGACAACCATCACCACATCGTGTGCACCGAATGTGGTGCCGTGCGCGACGTGGACTGCGTTGTGGGTCACGCGCCGTGCCTCACCCCATCCGATGCCGGCGGTTTCACCGTGCAGGTCGCCGAAGTGAATTTTTGGGGTGTTTGCCCCGATTGCCAGACCGCTCTCACACAAACGAGTGCAGACTAAAGAAAACAGACAGTGCTGTCTACGCTGTCATCCGAACTTCAATTCGCCAATAATTCCACCCACACAAAGGAGACATCGTGACAGAACCCACGACAACCCAGGCCGGCGCACCAATTGCGAGCGACGAACATTCGCTCACGACAGGTCCTGATGGCGTAATTGCACTCCACGACCGTTTTCTGGTCGAGAAGCTCGCCGCGTTCAACCGCGAGCGGGTGCCGGAGCGCAACCCCCACGCCAAGGGTGGCGGAGCATTTGGTGAGTTCGTCGTCACAGAAGACGTATCGCAGTTCACGAAGGCCGCCGTCTTCCAGAAGGGTGCGACGAGCGAAACGATTCTGCGGTTCTCGTCCGTCGCCGGTGAGCAGGGTTCGCCCGACACCTGGCGCGACGTGCGCGGCTTCGCACTGCGTTTCTACACCACCGAGGGAAACCTCGACATCGTCGGAAACAACACCCCCGTCTTCTTCATTCGTGATGGCATGAAGTTCCCCGACTTCATCCACTCGCAGAAGCGCCTCGGCGACTCCGGTCTTCGTGACGGTGACATGCAGTGGGACTTCTGGACCCTCTCGCCCGAAAGCGCCCACCAGGTCACGTACCTCATGGGTGACCGCGGTCTCAGCAAGTCATGGCGTCACGTCAATGGCTACAGCTCGCACACCTACCAGTGGATCAACGCTGAAGGCGAACGCTTCTGGGTGCAGTACCACTTCAAGTCCCGCCAGGGTGTTGAACTGATGGAAGCTGCCGAAGCTGAGCGCATCGCCGGAGAAGACGCTGACTACTACCGTCGCGACCTCTTCAACGCCATCGCCGATGGCGACTACCCCACCTGGGATGTCTCCGTGCAGGTCATGCCCTACGAAGAAGCCAAGACCTACCGCTTCAACCCCTTCGACCTCACCAAGACGTGGTCACACAAGGACTACCCGCTGATTCCGGTTGGCCACTTCACGCTCAACCGCAACCCGGAGAACTTCTTCGCGCAGATCGAGCAGTCAGCGTTCTCGCCGTCGAACATGGTTCCCGGCACCGACATCAGCCCAGACAAGATGCTGATGGCGCGGGTGTTCTCCTACCCGGATGCCCAACGCAACCGCATCGGGACCAACTACAACCAGCTGCCGGTGAACCAGCCGCACGCCTCCGAAGCGCGCAACTACCAGCACGAAGGTTCCATGAACTACAAGATCGGTGACGCAGCCGCTCGCACGTACGCACCGAACTCGTTCGGTGGACCAGCAGCGCAGCCCGAGCTTGCCGGCGAAGGTGGCTGGGCAACCGACGGCGAACTGCTTCGCGCAGCCGCAACCCTGCACTCCGAAGACGACGACTTCGGCCAGGCCGGAACGCTCTACCGCGACGTCTTCACCGCAGAGTCGAAGGCTCGCTTCATTGAAACTCTCACCGGACAGGGCCGTGGCATCACGATCCCCGAGATCCTCGAGCGTTTCTACTGGTACTGGGGCAGCGTGGATGCCGAACTCGGCGCCACGCTCCGCAAGACCGTTCCCGGCGATGGCGACACTTCCAACGAAGAAGCTGACCCCGTCGGAGTTGGCCCCGCCAACTAGCGTCGCCTCGCTCACCGCAGTGAGCGCCTCGCGCTAGCGAACAGCAGAACACCGGATGCCCGGCCCCGAATGTTGGGGTCGGGCATCCGGTCGTTAACGCGTCAAGCGTTACGCGCCGACAAAGGAGCCCTTTGCGGTCGAGCGTTAGTGCGCGAGAGCGAGAGCCCCGTCAATGACAGCAACCGTGCCGCCAATGTAGGCAACGATGATTACAGCGATCCGAGCGACGCGGTGGCTCACATGCTTATTGAGCACCTCGCCGAAGACAAGCCCGACGAGCAGCGACGCCACGATGATGATCCAGCTCAGGGCATCCAACTCAGGAAGCTTGCCGCCAGAAAAGATCGTCTTAGTGATGAGTGAGGCGGTGCCGACAATAACGAAATAGGGCTGCAGGGTGGCGGCGAAGTTCACTTGCGGCCACCGCATGATGACCGCGTAGATACTGAGAGCTGGGCCACCAACGCCCGCCGCCGTGTTCATAAATCCGGATGCGGCACCCGCCACAATTGCTGTTGGCCGTGCCGGGACAATGTGTTCCGCACGCGTGATGAGCAGTGTCGCCGTGAGGGCAGAAATCACGAGCACGCCGACGCCGAGCTGCATCACTGCCCCGGGAAGCCGGGTTACCAACAGTGAGCCGGGAATGATGGCGAGAACGGCAGGAATCGCGAGCCAGGCGAGCGTACGCCACTCGATGTGTCGCCACACTCGCGACATGATGATCAGTGATGAGATAACGCCGCAAAGGTTCACCACCATCACGCCATCGAAGGGCCCGAGCAGAATTACCACCAGGGGAGACGACACGAGCGCGAAGCCCATTCCCGTTATCCGTTGAGAGAGTGCTCCGACGACAACGGAGAGAGCAACGAGAGCGAGCACTGACTAAGCCTAGAGCGCATCAGCGTCGCGCCTGCCACGCGCAGTGCGGCGACCAATCTTGCTTCTGAGCCGAGCTAGAGCGCCTTGGAGTAGCAGACGCTCAGTGGCTCGCCGGCGTAGTAACCGAAGTTCTCGACGCGGGTATAGCCCTCGCGCTCATAGAAACGCATCGCATCCGGTTGAGCGTCGCCGGTTTCGAGCGCGAGAGTCGTTGCTGATTGAGCGCGAGCCCACTCCTCGAGGCCCTTCAATACCGCGATCGCTATCCCCGTGCCGCGCTGTGCCGGCGTGACATACATGCGCTTGATCTCGAACGTCTCATCATCGACCTGACGGAGCCCGCCACAGCCCGCTGGAATGCCATCAGCGTATGCAATGAGGAACACCACTACGGAGTCAGCATTGGGCTTTACCCCAGGTTCGCTGTCTTCGGTTCCATAGCGTGCAGTGAGCTCGGCACGCTGCGCGGAACGCAGCATGACCGAGTCGGCGTGCTCAAAGGGAACGCTACGGAGTTCGAGTTCGTAAGTGTCTTCCACGTCAGAATTCTAGTCTGCGCGTCGCCCGGAGCTCGCCAAGTGTCGACGACGCTGCTAGCGGTGATTAGTCGCGACTCGGGAAGATTCCTAGGTGGCAGAGTGTCCACGTCATGTTGTTAGGCGTGACCGCGCTCATGTCGGGAATGTTGAAGGTGGTTCGGCCATTGCCGCCGTAGGTAGTCCCTAGAAGCGAGAAGAGGGCAGTGTTGTTTGTAATTAACAGTTCACGCCCATCGGCCACGATGCCGTCACCGGCGCTGCCGGTCGCTGTCAATGAAAGGGTGCCCAGAACGCAGTCGTAGGTTTTGCCATCACCCGCGCGATTAATGTTGCTTCCGAAGCTGTAGGAGAGAGCGGAATTGCCGGTTGCGCCGGTCGCCCCGGTTGCGCCGGCAGCTCCTGTTGCCCCGGTTGGGCCGGCAGCTCCCGTTTCGCCTGTTGGGCCCGCGTCACCCTGAGGCCCCTGCGGGCCGGCCGGGCCGTCAACGCCGTTGGTGCCCGTTGCGCCGGTGGGGCCTGTGGCTCCGGTGAGGCCGATGGGGCCGGTCGCTCCGGTGAGTCCTGTAGCACCGTCAGTACCATCGGTACCATCAGTGCCGTCTGCACCCGCCGCGCCAGTGGCTCCCGCCGGTCCTCTGAGCGCGGTACCTCCGTTGGCTCCGGTGAGTCCCGTTGCGCCCGTCGCGCCATTGAGCCCGTCAGCGCCATCAGCGCCGTTCTCCCCGTCTTCGCCGTCAGCGCCGTCAATGGCAGCTTCGGTTGTGAAGACTGCCTCGACGAAACCGGCACCGCACGAGTCGCCGGCGTCAATGAGCTTGATTGCCGAGGCGGTGGTGTCAACGCAGGCCTTCTGCAGTGCATCCGCAGAACTGCCCTGGCCTGTGCAGCCGGCAAGCATGACGGCAGCGACGGCCGCTCCTGCAAATAGTCGAAGTGAACGGGACGGCGTGCGGGGGGCTAAAGGCAAAGAGGAGATCCAAACATGAAAGAAGCGCAACGATGCGTCACGGGTTGATACAAACATAACGAAGTTCTCTCAGTTAACCCAATGGTCTCGGCCCCCAGTGTGGGGGTGCAGCAAGCGGTCTACCTGCCTGCCATGGTGGGTGAACACAGCTACAGGGTGCAGAATTCGAAGCATGATGAATGCGAACGGCGGTGGGCAGCGCGGTGGCGAAGAACCAAATAGCGTCGTAGCCGAACCCGTTGTATTGAGGGCTTCGACTCACGCCTTCGAGGAAGCGGTGGTTGCTGTTCGCGCCGGCACAATCGATGCGGATGAAGCCTCAGCCCGACTCAGCGGCCTGCTAACAGACAAAGAACTGCTCGGACTGCTCGACGGTGACTCTCCCCGGCGACTCCTGCCCTTCATCCCTGCGCTTCTCGGGCGGCGACCCTTCGTGGCCGGTGCGGTAGCGCGGCTCGGCATCCCCGGCATCCGGTTCAGCGACGGTGCTCGCGGCGTCGTGATCGGCGCGGCTACAGCGTTCCCCGTGACAATGGCGCGGGCAGCAACGTGGGATCCGGACCTTGAGGAGCGCGTCGGGGTGGCCATCGGTGCCGAGACTCGCGCGCGGGGCGCCAACTACTCGGCGTCGGTGTGCGTGAACCTGCTGCGGCATCCGGCCTGGGGCCGCGCGCAGGAATGCTACGGCGAAGATCCGGTACTCGTCGGTCAGATGGGCTCGGCCCTCACCCGCGGCGTTCGGGTGCACACGATGGCGTGTGTGAAGCATTTCGCGCTCAACTCCATGGAGAACGAACGCTTCGAAGTGGATGTCGCCGTCGACGATCACGCCCTGCACGAAGTGTATTTGCCCCATTTCAAAGCGACGGTCGATGCCGGAGCCGACTCGATAATGAGCGCCTACAACCGAGTGCGCGGCGAATACATGGACGTTAACCGCGCCCTGCTCACCGATGTGCTGCGAGACGAGTGGGGCTTCACCGGCTTCGTGACGAGCGACTGGGTGTTCGGCACTCACGATGCAGTCGTCAGCCTGCAGGCCGGTATGGATATCGAAATGCCGCTGCGGATGCTGCGGGCGCGCGCATTGCCGGCCGCGTTACGCAGCGGTCAGCTTGACCGCGCGACCGTGCTGGAGTCTGCCCACCGCATCCTGCGCACCAGCATTCTGCATGCGGCCACGCGCGAGCAGCAGGAGCCGGCGGCGGCTGTCGTTGCCTCTGCCCCACACCGGGCCCTTGCCTTTCAGGCCGCGACTGAGTCAATCGTGCTGCTCAAGAACGAGGCCGTTGGCGGGGCGCCGCTGCTGCCGTTGGCCCCGGGCACCCGGCGAGTCGCCGTCATTGGGCGGCTTGCTGACGAAGACAACTTGGGCGACCATGGCTCGTCGCGGGTGAGGCCACCATCCACTGTTTCACCGCTTCGCGGACTACGCGACGCGTTACCAGAGGCACAGGTCACGACCAACACCGGAGAGAACGAGAGTGCTGCTGTGGCGCTCGCCGCCGAGGCAGATATCGCCGTGGTTGTTGTGGGGCTCGACCAACACGACGAGGGAGAGTCGGTTGTCACCGGGGGAGTTGACGTGGGCATCCTCGGTCGCGCTTTCAACTCCGGACTGTCTCGCCGTCTCTTCATCGGGCTGGCGCACTTGGCAGCGCGCTTCGTGCGTGGTGGAGATCGAAACTCGCTCGAGCTTCGTCCCTCCGACGCCAGCCTCATTCGCGCCGTTACCGCGGCTAACCCGCGCACCGTTGTGGTGCTGATCGGCGGCAGCGCGATCGTGACTGACGCCTGGCAGGATCGTGTTCCCGCGCTCGTTCTCGCCTGGTACGGCGGCATGGAAGGCGGGCATGCGCTCGCGAGTGTACTCACGGGAGAGACCGAGCCCGGAGGTCGGTTGCCGTTTGTTGTTCCGCGTGACGCGGCGCATCTGCCCCCGTTCGACAGCGCAGCGAAAGCCGTTGTGTACGACGACAAATGGGGCCAGCGCTACCTCGATGGCAACGGCACGGCTCCCGCATTCCCCTTCGGATTCGGGTTGGGCTACACCACCATGTCCCACGAACTTCTTGACCATACTTTCGATGACACCGGCGGCACCGCCCGCGTTCTCGTGACCAATACGGGCGACGGTGACGGCTCCACTGTGGTGCAGCTCTACGCTGCCGATCTGTCGGCCGGGCATCCGATAGCTCAGCTAGTGGGCTTTCAGAAAGTGACGGTGAAGCGCGGGGCGAGCACGACAGTGCGGATCACCCTCGATGCGGGGCCGACGTTGCAGCGGGATCCAATCACCCGACAGTGGCACCCGCGGTCAGGCGAATGGGCGCTGCTCGCCGCTCAGCACAGTCCGTCGCACTGGGCTGGCGCAGTGCCGTTGCGCCTTACCTCTAATTAGCGGATGACGGCTGGGGCTGGGGCTGCGACTGCGCTCGCGGCGCTGGCTGCACTGGCTACGCGTGCGGAAGCGCGTCAATGCGAACACGCAGCGAATCGTCGTCGCGCAGCACGGCCCGAATCAGGCGGCGGCCCTCCCACCGAAGTGAAGCGAGCGTCTGGTCGGGTCTGAGCAGCAACTCTCCCTCAGCCGACGCGTACCGCTTCTGCAGGTCTTCCAGCTCATCTGCTTTCAGGAGTGCCACCGTGCTGTTGTCGGTGGGATCAGTCAGCCGCACCAGCGCGGAATCTCCCCGCAGATCGCTCGCCACCATTCGTTTTTCGCTGGCGGCAAGAATAGCTTTTTGAGCGTCGCGGGTCACGACGATCGGGCGGCGCGGGCCATCGAGCAGGCCGGTAAGAACGTCTGCCGCGGCATCCGGTCGCCCGATGCTCTTCGCTGCTGCTTGCATCCGTTGGAGGCGGCCGGGCTCGCGCAAAATCTGGTCCACTTTCCAGCCGAGGGTCGTGACGTTGTTGCAGCGAACAGCAGCACCCTGCTCCATCAGGTAGTCACCGTTGCGAACTTCTTGACCCGGGATGGGGTTCACCAGCACCATAGGAAGCCCCGCCGCCATGCATTCGGACGCCGTTAGTCCGCCCGGTTTGCCGACGAAAAGATCGGCATTCTGCAGTAGTGATGGCATTTCTGTTGTAAAGCCCAGCACCTGGAAGCGCTCGTCAGTGCCGACGAGCTGCTCAATGCTCGTGCGGGTCTCGTCGTTGTGCCCGCACACGACGGTCGCGGTAAATGCCGAGCGCATGTGCAGCGTCTGTCGTACTGCAGCGACGGCGTAGTCCCCGCCCGCAGCGCCGGCAGAAATCAAGATGTGGGGCACGTCATGGGTAACGCGGTCGGCTTCGGCATCCGAATATGAGCTGATCGGAATGCCGGTTGCGGCCACACGGTCAGGTGGCAGGCCGAGCGCCATCAGTTCAACCTTCCCTTCCTCTCGCGCCACGTTGAACGAGTGGAATGCGCTGGTCAACCAGAGGCCTTGAGGGTCGTAGTCGGTTGTCACAACCGCTGTTTTGGCATCGATGGCTCCGCGCATGAGGAGCGTGGACATGAGTTGGGCGGGAAGGAAGTGTGTGCTGACGATCGCGGTGGGCTGAAAGCGTTTGATCGCCCGAATCACGGGAAGAGAGTTGGCCTGCGTCCAGGGGTCGATCGGTCCTCGGCGCCAAAATGGTGCGTCGCTGACGTCGTAAGCCCAGTCGAGGAGCCACGGTAAGCCCTTCGCGAGAACAAAGTACCCCTTGCCCAACACGTCGCGGTAAAGGGCGCTGCTGACCTCCAAAACGTCGAGCACTTGCACTTCAGTGATATCGGTGCGCGCCGCACAGGCTTGGCGCACTGCTGCAGCCGCGCTGTTATGCCCCGATCCGACCCCGGCGGACAAAATCAGTACCCGCTCTGCTCCGGCAGTGCGGAGGTGTGAAGAAGAGGTCGGCGACATGGGGAAATGATAGTCGAGGCAACCACTTCACAACTTGCCGCGCCCCGCTCTTTTTCGGTGCGCGACGCTCACAGCCAACGGTGATGTTCGGTCGCGGCGCGGGCAGCCTCCGCGAACTTCTCGAAGCGTTCACGCTCGACAAAATCGTAGGCCTCCGCAGCGACGGATGCCTCCAACCGATCGATCTGCTGAAGCACCGCCTCCGATTGCTCGCTTCGTTCTGCGCGGTAACCGACCTCTTGCAGTAGCTGGAACAGGCGCTCCACTACTCCGGGGTCGCTCGCGCCATAGCGGCGCGGCTGGGTCATAGCGAGGTCGAGCAGGCTCACGAAGTCGTGGGGCTTGATGATGACCCGAACGAGATCGTCATCGTCGGTGAGCCCCATCGATTGGATGGGCAACTCAGCGAGCGAACAGAGCGTCGCCGAAATGTGACCGAGGGTGTGTACCGCGGTCGTCGGGTCGTTGACCCCTGGCGACAGCGCGCGGGCAGTAATGTCGACGAGTTGCCGGATGCCAAAACCGATATCTTGGCTGGCCGTGCGTTCATACGCAAGGTCAACCGCGCCCGCGATCGCACGGTTGATGGTGTCGCGCTCTTCGTCATCCAGATGCCGCATCGGGTCGCGAGGCCACCATCGCGCGACGGGGGTTTTGCTGACGACGTGGTGCCCGACGGTGTGTTCTTCGCGCACCACGATGTCGTGCTTGATGGCAGTCGTGAGTAGCCGCGAACGATCGGTGGACCGGATGAACCCCGACCGTGTGGCCAAGCTGAATTCGATGCGTTCGACTGGTGGCCACTCGGGAAGCTCTGTGCGGCCGACCGCCATAGTGGAGGCCACTAGGTTGATCGTGCCGCTGGTCTCCAAATAAACCTGACGCATCGTTGTTTCAATGCGCAGTTGCCGGGCCAGATGCGCCAAGAACAGTACGAGCATGACAACGCTAGCGAGAGTCAATAAGGATGCAAGAGTGACGGCCAGTCGAGGCACAACAGGATCGAAAGTGTCGGAGCCATCTTGAATCGTGCGCAGCACTGTCAAGGAGTACGCAAAAGTTCCGACGAAAACGGCGAGAGTCCAATGCACCGTTGGATCTTTGAGGAAGGTGCGGAGCACGCGCGGTGAGGCTTGGCTGCTGGCCAGTTGTAATGCAACAACGGTCAGGGAGAAGGTCAGCGAGGTTGCCGTGATCAATGATCCAGCAACGGCAGAGAGCACCGCTCGTGCAGCCTCCGGCCCGCCAGCGAAAAGAACGCGTTCAAAGCCGGGGGCAAGCGACGAATCGACGGCGCGATCGATCAGGGGCAGCGCTATCCCCAGAGCAACCGCAACGATGATGAACAGGGTTGGTAGTGGCCACAGCTCCGTGGCGATCGATTCGCGAATGGTTGCCGTCCACCGGCGCAGAGAGCTGCGTCGTGCACTGTGAGTTGCTGCCTCGCTCATTGCACCCCTCTCGAATCGCCTTAGTTAATCACGGCAGGCGCCATCAAGGAAAGTGCCCGTAGGCTGGCACAACGTCAATGAAAGGAAATCACTCGATTGTTTGAATGGGTATCGTGGCTGGGTCTTGCCGTCGCTGTAGCGATTGCGCTTGTCGCAGTCGTCATCGCTGTCGGGGTGATCTCTCTCATTGTTCGCGGTATCGCGCGGCTTCGGCCAGGGGTGTATCAAACTTTGGGACCGGTTCGTCAGCGCTTGCGCGTGCTGATGGCTCTCCTCGCGGTGTGGGCTGCGATCTCGATTACGCTCCCCGTTGAGAGTCTGCGCGACGTTATCGATGGGGTAATCCTCGTGCTCGTGATCGCCGTCAGCGGCTGGTTACTGATCGCTGTGATCAACCTGCTGCTCAATCGAACGCTCACTCGTTATCCCACAGATGTTCCCGACAACCGGGCTGCCCGCCGCATCCGCACCCAGATTCAGCTGATTCGTCGCGTCCTCGGAGCGGTCATCATCATTGTCACAATCGGTGCCATTCTGTTGACGCTCCCCGGAGCAGAAGCGCTCGGGGCGAGTGTGCTGGCGTCCGCTGGCCTCGTCAGCGTTGTCGCCGGTATCGCCGCGCAATCAGCCCTCGCTAACGTGTTCGCGGGAATGCAGCTCGCCTTCAGCGACGCCATCCGCGTGGATGACGTCGTCATTGCCGATGGTGAGTGGGGCCGCATTGAAGAAATCACCCTCACCTATATTGTCGTGAGCATCTGGGATCAGCGCCGCCTCGTGCTGCCTTCCACCTACTTCACGACTACGCCATTCCAGAACTGGACCCGCAACGCCACAGAACTGCTTGGCGAGATCAACTTCGATCTTGACTGGCACGTCAACATCGATCAGATGCGGGCGCAGCTCAAAAAGATCGTTGCCGACTCCGAACTGTGGGATGGCCGCACCGCCAACATCCAAGTCGTGGATGCCACGGGTGGCTTCGTGCGCGTCCGCGTACTGATCAGTGCGGCAGACTCTGGCGCGCAGTGGGATCTCCGCACTCTCGTTCGCGAAGAGATGGTCGGCTGGTTGCAGCAGAAGAACCCTGCGGCCCTGCCCCGCACTCGCGTGCTCATGGTGGAAAACGAAGCCCGGCCGCGCGGTCGAACCTCTATTGATCCTCAAGAGCGAGGGCTGTTCAGCGGTAGCGCTGAAGCAGAAGCGCGTCGCCAAGAGTTCACAGGAGCAATTCCGGTTCAAGAAAATGTTCCCGAGAACCTGGTTGGCCCAGAAGAAACCGATGCCGACGAAGCGCAGGCCTCCACCGCCAAGCGCACTTCCACCGACTAGGAACCACAACGATGCCCGCACTCGATAGCGCTGCACCCAAAATTCCCCTCAGCTCACGAAGTTGGGGCCTCGTTCCCGCAGCGCTATTGAGCGGGTCAGCGGTTCTTCTGTTCTCCCTGCGGATGCCGCTGCTCGGCTATGTCGTGGTGGCGCTGGCGCTCGCCGCAGCCTGGTTCACCGACAGCCGCAAACTCACTGAGGGCTTAGCGAAAGATCTGTTCCTCATTGCCACAGGCATGGTCATCGTCTCGACCATTTCGGTGGCCGCTGACATCAGCTGGGGCAACTTCTTCCTGCTCGGTTTCGTGCTGGCTGCGGCCGTGGCCGTGCCTTACGCACTGTCACGTTTTGTGTTCAAGGATCGCCTCATCCGTTTTCGCTGGCGGGGCGGTTGGCCGTGGAACCGTGTTCAGTGGGGCTACCTGTTTCTCGTGCTCTTTCTCGGCTGGCTTATCCTGCCTTTTTACTTCATCACTAGCGGTGTGTACCTCAACTGGCCCATTGTCACGACGCCCGACGAAATCGGTCGGCTATTTGTCGGAGTGAACGCTGTCGGCACGTGGGATGAATTGTTCTTCATCCTCACCGTCTTCGTGCTCTTCCGGAGACACTTTCCGGTGTGGCAGGCAAACCTGCTGCAAATGGTGATCTTCGTGTCGTTCCTGTGGGAACTCGGTTATCAATCGTGGGGGCCGCTGCTGACGATTCCGTTCGCCCTGCTGCAGGGCTGGATTTACTCGACGACCAAATCGCTCGTCTACGTTTTGAGCGTGCACCTACTGTTTGACGCCGTCGTGTTTCTCGTCATCGTGCACGCGCGTAACCCGGGAGTCATCCCGTTCTTCCTGCTGTAAAACGCGGGCACCGTTCGCGGCAGCTGGCCGCGCAAAGCTAGATCGCTACTCGCCGCCGCCGGGAGGGCCAAGCGTGATCAGCACAACGTAGAGCACGACGACAGCCGCAACGATCACGCTGGCGAGCAGGACCGGGTGATTGAGGGCCCACCGCATTGTGCGGTCAACCCAACCCGCATCACGCGGATGATCGGATGCTTCCTTGCGCCAGCCGCCCGTGAGACGACCCGAGCGGGCAAGCCACAACTCAACAGGGATCGTCGCATAGGGAACGACGGCGCTACCGATGGTGAGCACGGCGGTGCCGACGCTCCAACGCTGGTTCACCGTCAGCAACACGGCGGTGGCACCGTAGGCGAGGAACACGAAACCGTGAATGGCCCCACCGATCGACACCGCAACATCCAGCCCCGCCGTAGCGCGCAAGATGAGGCCCGTGATGAGCAGAGTCCAGGTCACCGCCTCAGCGAACGCCAAAACGCGGAACAGTGACTTGGGGGTCGCAAACATGGGGCTGAACTTTCAGTATTAGGCGTTGGCCATCAACGAGCTGATCGCGCTCGTGAAGAACGTGAGGCCGTCGGTGCCCGAACGCATTGCGGCGCGAGTGTCTGGCCCAAAGCCAGCTTCGGTCGCGTGCTCGGGATGAGGCATAAGCCCCACGACGTTGCCGCGCGCATTTGAGATGCCGGCAATGTCGTTCGCTGACCCGTTGGGGTTGACCTCAAGGTAGCGGAACACGACCTGGCCTTCACCCTCAAGACGATCGAGCGTGTCTTGGTCGGCGATGTAGCCACCCTCGCCGTTTTTCAACGGGATGATGATCTCTTCGCCCTCTTTGAAATCGTTGCTCCACGCGGTGTTGACGTTCTCGACGCGCAGCTTCTGGTCGCGGCAGACAAAGTCACCGTGATCGTTACGCACGAGACCGCCGGGCAGCAGGTGGGCTTCCACCAAGATCTGGAAACCGTTGCAGATGCCGAGAACGGGCATTCCGGCGTTGGCGGCCGTGATGACCTCGCTCATGATGGGTGAGTGCGCTGCGATCGCGCCGGCACGAAGGTAGTCGCCGTAGCTAAAACCACCGGGCAGAACGATGGCATCCACGTTCTTGAGGTCGTGGTCGCCGTGCCACAGGGCTACCGGCTCACCGCCACCCAGCTTGACCGCACGCTGAGCGTCTCGGTCGTCGAGCGAACCCGGAAAGGTGATGACTCCGACGCGCACTATGCGCCCTGAGCGTCGTCGGCGGGGCGAGCCTCGCCGACATAAATAACATCTTCGATAACCGTGTTGGCGAGAAGATCGTTGGCGATCTCGCGGGCCTCAGCCAGCAGCTCATCAGTGATCGGGCCTTCAACGGTGAGCTCAAAACGCTTACCGATGCGCACCGCGCTGAACTCGCTCTTGTCGAGACGGACGAGGGCGCCGGCTACGGCCTTACCCTGAGGATCGAGGATTTCAGCCTTAGGCATTACCTCGACGACAATAATTGGCACCGAATCACTCCATGATTTCGCGCGGGCGGATTGCCTCCAGTCTAGCGGAGGCTAGTGGTGCGCCAGACTGTACTCATGGACATCGATCGTGCAGTGCAAACCCGCATCGTCAGAACGTTGGTCGCGGGCCAAGTGCTCGCCGGTCTCGGGCTGGGAGCAACGGTTGCGGTCGGTGCGATCTTGGCCGCCGATCTGGGTGGCGAGACGCTCTCGGGAGCAGCGGCAACATCCAGCACACTCGGTGCAGCACTTGTGTCGATTCCCCTTGCTCGACTAGCGGCCCGCTGGGGTCGACGACCGGCACTGGCGCTCGGCGCCGGCATTGCCGCGGGTGGATCCCTCATCACGGTGATCGCGGTGGGCGTCGCATTCTTCCCGCTGCTCATTCTGGGTTTCGCGATGCTCGGTGTCGGCACCGCGGTCGGCCTTCAGGCGCGCTTTGCGGCGACGGATGTTGCGGCTCCCGAACATCGGGGACGTGACCTGTCCCTCGTTGTCTGGTCCACCACAATCGGTGCCGTTGCTGGCCCCAACCTCGTCGGCCCCGGCGAAGCGGTTGCCCAATGGCTGTCGCTGCCGACCAATACGGGATCGTTTGTGTTCGCGATTGCCGCCCAACTCGCGGCCATGGCTCTGTACCTTGTCGTGCTGCGACCTGATCCGCTGACGCTCGCCGCCCAACGCCCGGTTGAACCTGCTGCTGTCGCGGATGCCGGAATCGTGCGCGGTCGTGGCCCGCTCGTCTTTGCGATCGCTGCCATTGCGATCAGCCATGCGGTGATGGTCTCGATCATGGCGATGACGCCGGTGCACCTGAGCCATCAGGGAGCAAGTCTCACGATCATCGGCTTCACCATCAGCCTGCACATCGCGGGAATGTACGCGCTGTCGCCGGTCTTCGGATGGGCCAGTGACCGTTTCGGCCGCATCCCCACCATCCTCATTGGGCAGGTGTTCTTTGCGGCCGCCGTGCTTGTGGTTGCGCTGGGGCAACTGAGTAACTCGGCGGTCACCGTCGGGTTGGTCTTGCTTGGCCTCGGCTGGAGTGCATCGACCGTTGGTGGTTCTGCGCTCGTCGCTGATCTCGCGACCGGAAAAACGAAGCTGCGAATTCAGGGCCGCAGCGACACGATCATGAGCCTTGCTGGTGCGCTCGGTGGAGGATTTGCCGGACCAATTCTCGCGCAGGTCGGCTACGCGGGGCTCGCGTGGGGTGCCGGAATTTTGGTGCTCATCGTTGCAGCGGCCGCGCTTGTGGTGTGGCGGAGCGCCGCCGTTGCTGCAGCCGAGAAAATGTTGCTCGACACTGCAGCTGGCACGTCATGACAAAGGCCTCCCTGCGCAGTGCGCAGAGAGGCCTCGTCAGTGATTCGAAGGGGTGATGCTACTGCTGAAGTGCAGCCTCAATCTCGAGCGTAAGGGTCACGTTCTCGCCGAGCAGCACGCCGCCAGTCTCGAGCGCTGCGTTGTAGTTGATGCCGAAGTCGGTGCGGTTGATGACGGTGCTGACGCTCGCCGCCGCCATGGTCTGGCCGTACGGGCTGGTGGCGATGCCGCCGAATTCGCCTTTGAGGGTAACGGGCTTGGTGACGCCGCGGAGAGTGAGCTCGCCGTCGACAGTCATGTCGTCGCCGTCGATCTTGACCGAGGTAGACGTGAAGTTTGCTGTGGGGAATTCCTCTACGTTGAAGAAGTCGTTGGTGCGCAGGTGGCCGTCACGGTCAGCCTGGTTGGTGTTGATGGTTGCCATGTCGATGGAGGCGTTGACCTGGTTCTCTGCCGCGTTCTCCGACGTGACGATGGTGCCGCTGAAACCGTCGAAGGTGCCGCGGACCTTGCTAATCATGAGGTGCTTGACAGCGAAGGAGACGGTCGAGTGGGTGGGATCGATGTCCCAAGTGCCGGCGACGAAGTTGGTGTGGGTGTCTAGAGAAGTAGTCATGTATCCGTTGAACTGTCGGTAGCTGATGACTATTCCGAGAACGCGCCCTGTTCGCTGTGAGCGTGTGGAGTAACCGACTGAAACCGGCTCCGACATCCATGCTGCCTTTGGTCAGTGACAGTCGGTAGGCTCGCCCTATGGACACCACCGAGCTCAATGATTTTCTTGAGCAAAACGACTTCTCTGGCACCGTCTTAATCAAGCGCGGCAATGCCACGATTTTTGAAGCCGTCATGGGCAAGGCTAGCCATCGCTGGGATGTGATGAACACGGCAGACACCCGTTTCGATTCGAACGCGATTACGAAGCTCTTCACGAGTGTTGCCGTGTTGCAGCAGGTATCGAAGGGCGAGCTCGATCTTGAGACCTCCATTCACCATTACGTTGATTTGGCCGAGTCGGAGATTGACCCGGCCGTCACGCTCTTGCATGTGCTGACGCACACGAGCGGCATTGCGGATGATGTGGATGAAGAAGAGGGCGAAAGCTACGCCGCCCTCTGGTCCGAGTTCCCCACCTACACGATCATGGAACCGGCCGATCAATTGCCGCTGTTCATCAACAAAGAATCTCTGGCCGAGCCCGGAGTCGAGTGCGTGTACAGCAACGCCGGTTATGTTCTCGCGGGCCTAGCCCTTGAGAAAGTCACCGAAGAGAAGTACCGCCAGTTGGTCTTTGATGATGTTTTCACGCCTGCCGGCATGATCGATTCTGGTTTCTATGACCGCCGGGATGCTGCGCCACGCGTTGCGGAAGGCTGGGACTTCATTGACGGTCGCTGGGTTTCCAACATCTACAGCGCACCGCCTATCGGGCTTCCCGACAGCGGCGCCCATGTCACCGCGGCCGATCTGGTTCGCTTTATCCAGGCTCTGCGCAATGGTGAACTGCTCAACGCGGAGTTCACGGAAGAGTTTCTCACCCCACAGGTGAAGTACGACGAAGAGACTTGGTATGGCTTCGGGCTTGAGTTCGACATGAACGAAGATGGCACCGTGCGCAGCTATTTCGCTGACGGTGTTGGGCCCGGAGCATCCGGAATCGTTCGCCACTACCTTGAGGCTGATCTCGACGTTGTTGTGCTTTCCAACTCTGAAGAGTGTGCGTGGCCGATCATCCGCGAGATTGACGAACTCCTCGGCGGCTAAGGCGCGAGTTGGGCCGGGCCCAACCATCCTGACGTCGACTTTTCACGCGTGGCGTCTTTGAGTTCGACGAAAATAACGTGCGTCGGGGTCTCCCCAATGTTCTCGCCGGCATGACGCTGAGCTGCGAGCCACATGGCTTTGCCCGCGGGCAGATCGACATCACGGAAGTTGCCCTCCGCATGGAGGCGACGCTGAAAATCGCTGAGGGTGATCATCACACTGTCGGGATGCTCGTGCGGTGTCGTCTTGTCGCCGGCCGCATCGATGTACTCAAGCACTCGTACGCGGTCATTCTCGAACACCACTGAGTAGTGTTCCGGATTCGTGGTTACTGGATCGGCATCCATGCAAGATAGTGTGCGCCTCGATTCGCGCCTTGGCAAGCACTGTTTTTGGCGCTTGCTGCCGCCCTAATGTGCGGCGGTCGTCACGTGAATCGTGTTGGCCCACGGGTCTTCGAAAGTGAGGGTTCGGCCATCGTTTCGTAGCGGGATGCCGTGGTGCGTCATCCGTTCGCCAAGCGCGCCGAGATCGTCGGCGCTCGGCACCGCAATGTCGACTTGGGCGAGGCCGAGGGCGGGCAGCCGCGGACCGGCACCGCTCGAGTTCCACGTGTTCATGGCCATGTGGTGGTGGTAGCCGCCGGCGCTCACGAATACGGCGCTGCCGGGGATTTCGGTGGTGGCTTCGAAGCCGAGTTGGTTGACGTAGAACTCGCGCGCAGTCTTCACGTCGCCGACTTGCAGGTGCACGTGACCGACGCGGGCGCCACCGATGACGGGCTGCTCGACGGCTGCTTCGGTGAGGTTCTCTTGAAGGAAGCCGTTCGGGTCGAGAAAGAGGGTGGCCATTTCGACGGCGCCGTGAGTCCAGCTCCACTGGGTGCGGTCGCGATCCCAGTACAGTTCAACGCCGTTGCCCTCGGGGTCGGTGAAGTAGAAGGCCTTGCTCACGAGATGGTCGGCGCTGCCCGTGAACGTCTTCGGGTAGCGAGTGGCCACCGAGTAGACGGCTGCCGCCAGCGCTTCTTCAGTGTCGAACAGGATGGCGGTGTGAAAGAGTCCGGCATCGCGGGGGCTCGCATGCTTGAGCGCGGGCGAATGCTTGAGGATCACGACGGGCGTGGTGCCGCGACCGAGGACGACGGTGTCAGAAGACTCTCTCAGCACTGTCAGCGCCACGGCATCCCGGTAATACGCGGTGAGGGCGTCCAAGTTGGCAACGCTGAGCGTCACTGCGCCCATGGCGGTATCTGGCGCGAGCAGGTCGGTCATGAGTTGTGCAACCGTGCGACCACGGCGGGTATTCCGTCGCGGATGTCGACGCGCCACCGGATCATAGGTCGAGAACGAGGCGCTCACCGACGCTGCGGGACACGCAAATCATCATGGTTTCATTGCTCTCGCGTTCTTCGTCGCTGAGCACTTCGTCGCGATGGAGGGGCACTCCGCCGAGCACGACGGTCTCGCAGGTTCCACAAATGCCTTCTTGGCAGGAGTTGAGGGCAGGCACTCCGCAGCGCGTCATTGCCGCCAGAATCGTTTCGTCGGCGCCTACCGCGATCTCGGTGCCGTCGTTGGTTTCAACGACGAAAGCGGTGTCGGTGCTTTCGGCTCCGGTTCCGTTTCCGGTGAATCGTTCGATGTGAAGCAATTCGGCTGGGCAGCACGCAATCACGGCGTCGAGCAGTCGCTCGGGCCCGCAGGCAAAGATCTGGGGAGTGAGGAGCCCGGTGGAATCGACGGCGTTGGCCAAGTCGATTCGCCCACGATCTAGACCGGGATGCACTGTCACCCGGTCGCTGAAGGTAGCAAGTTCGTCGAGGAAACCCATCGATTCGTGGGAGCGTCCGAGGTAGAGCAAACGCCAGTTCGCCCCCGCGGCGTCGGCTGCTCGCACCATGGGCAGGATCGGGGTGATGCCAATCCCTCCCGCGATGAAGAGCAAGTCGGGTCCTGCTGCTGCTGCTGCTGCCGTTGCCGTTTCGGCGGATGCCGTCACGAAGCCGAAGTTGTCGCGCGGCCCGTCAGCGTGAACGCGCGCACCGACCTGCAGGTGTTTGTGCGCCGCTACCGACCCACCTCGTCCCTCCGGCTCATGAAGAACGGCAACCCTCCACGTGTGAGAGTCGGCCGGATTGGAGCACAGCGAATACTGTCGGATCAGGCCGCCGGGCAGCGTGAGATCGATGTGTGAACCAGGGGTCCAGGCGGGAAGCGTTCCGCCGTCGGGCCGGCCAAGGGTGAACGCGTCAACCCTGTTGGCAACGGTGTCGCGGGCGAGTACGCGAAGTTCGATGCTCATTTCGCGGCCCCGGTGTCTGACCCTGTTCTAGGCTCGGTCGTGGTCTCGGCGTCAGTCTCGGCTTCGACACCGTTGGGGGCGCTGAGGGCGGCATCCGCAGCACGGATCACGGCACCGCTGGTCACGAGTTCGGCGACGGCACGGATGCGGGGATACAGCACCGCATCCTTCGTCACGTGACCGTTGGGGCGGCCGTCGCTCGCGGGAGTGCCGCGCACGAGGGCGACGGCGGCACGGCTGGCCGTCCCCATCGTTTGGCCGGTTCCCTCTCGCTCGATTTCTCGCAGTTCGAGGGCCTGAGTGGCCATGAGAAGTTCAATGGCGACCACTTGCTGGATGTTGCTGACGATGGTTCGAGCGTGGCGGCCGGCGTTGTTGGCCATGGAGACGTGGTCTTCTTGATTCGCGCTCGTGGGGATCGAGTCGACGCTGTCGGGATGTGCGAGCGTCTTGCAATCCGAGACGAGAGCGGCGGCCAGATACTGCGGCAGCATGAAGCCGCAGTCGAGCCCAACTTTTTCGCTCGCGACGAGCATGTCCGGAAGGCCACGGTTGAGAGTCCCGTCATCGAGGCGGAACAGTCGTCGTTCGGTGATGTTGCCGATTTCAGTCACCACAATCGAGAGGAAGTCGGCGGCGAACGCGAGATATTCGGCGTGGAAGTTGCCGCCCGATACTGCCTTCAGGCTTCTGCTCGACGGCAACTCGGGAATGATGAGGGGGTTATCGGTGGCCGCGTTGATCTCGGTTTCGATGATTCCGCCCACGAAGTCGAGCGTGTCTTTCACCGGCCCGAATACTTGCGGAACGCACCGCAGCGAGTAGGCGTCTTGCGGTGGTTGGCGGTCCGGATTGCTGTCGCGATCGCCGGTGACAAAGGTGCTGTCGCTCAGCAGTTGGCGGATGCGCGAAGCGATCGCAATTTGGCCCTTCTGGCCTCGAGCGTCATGCAGTTCGGCGATGAAAGCGTCGCCGAAACCGCGCAATGCCTCAATTGACATGACGGCGGTAATCGTGGCGGTGTCCAGCAGCACTTGCGCATCCCAGAGGGCCAAGGCTGCCTGCGCTGCCGAGAATGAGGTGCCGTTCAAGAGCGCCAAACCATCCTTGGCAGATATCGGGATGCGCGGGATGCCTGCGTGCGCCATCGCTTCAACGCCACTCACGATGCGGCCGTCGATAAACGCTTCGCCGGAGTCGAGCGGGTCGTCGTCGACGGGTTTGCCGTCAATGTTCGGTGGCGCGGTGAGCACGATCGCGATGTGGGCGAGGGGGATGAGATCACCGCTGGCGCCCAAGGATCCGTACTCCGGAACTGCCGGGAAAACGTCCTTATTGAGCATGTCGATGAGGCCCTGCACGATGGCGAACTGCACTCCGGAGTATCCCCGGGTCAAGCTCACGATGCGAATGAAGATGGTGGCGCGCACGACCTCTTCGTCGACGTTGCGACCCACGCCCGCGGCATCCGCCAGTATCAGACGGCGACTCAGTTCAGCGGCATCCGCGGGGTCTTCGAAAGCTTGGCGACCGGCCAGGGAGCCGAAGCCGGTGTTGATGCTGTAGATCGGTGGGGTGTCTTTGCCGGCCTCCATGCCGCCAATGATGCCTTCGATCCAGTCGCGGCTGGGTGCCATGCGCTCGGCCACCTCAGGGGCGAAGGCAACGCGTCGGCGGTCGCGTGCCACGTCGATCAGATCAGTGAGGGTGGCGGCCCCGTCGCCGATTAACAGAACTGGTTTCGCGGTCATGAGGTCCCTTTCTTCGAGGAGGATGTTGTCCAATTTTCGAGAGCGTCGGTGAGGTCAGCGGCCGCTGCTTGCAGCACGGAGAGAGCTCGAGGCACCCAGCCTTTGTCGCCGCAGCGGGATTCGGGGCCGGCGACATCGAGCGAGCACACGGCCTCGCCGTGAAACATCACCGGCACGGCGACCGAGACGGATCCGGCTTCGTATTCTCCACGAGAGACAGCCCAGCCGGTCTGCCGCACACTTTGGATGGTGTGGTGCAGTTGCGCCGTAGTGAGGGTGTTATCGGTGTAGTGCTCACGCTCGCTCGCCAGAACCCGCTCGATCACGGTTTCGGGGGCCCACGCCAAGAGGACTCGCTGGCCGGCGCCGGCGTGCAGCGGCAGCAGTTGGTTTACGGCGAAGGTGTATTTGAGGGCTTTGTCTGGTTCGGACTTTCGCAGACACAGTGCTTGCGTGCCGACCCGCACGATCATTACAGCGGTCTCGCCGAGGGTGTCGACGATGCTGCTCAGCACTGCCGGGCCGACTTCGGCGAGGGCGGACTGCGCACTGTGGCGGCCGGTGAGGGCCAGCAGTTCGCGCCCTGGTTCGTAGCGGCCTTGGGCTTCTCGCACGTAGCCGGTGTCGCGGAGCGTGCGGAGATATCGGTAGGTGGTGCTCGTGGGGAGCCCGACCGAGGCAGCGAGGGTGTGCGCGGTGTGGTCTCCTGACGCCGCGATCTCACTCAGCAGCGCGAGCCCGCGCTCGAGGGACGAATCCATGACAGTGTTTCTCCCTTCGAGCGTCGACTCATCATTGCGCCGACGTTCCCTGCCCTACAAACAGCTGTCTCACTGTGTGAGAACTACAGTGGCAGTGATTTGCACTGAACGATACCGTCAAATTCTTCGTAGTGAGCCAGAGGAGCCTCGATGTCTGCCATTTCTTCATTCAGCGACGACCCGTACTCGGATGAGAACCTCGCTAACCCGTATTCACTCTTTGAGCGGATGCGCGCGGCTGGCCCTGCCGTCTGGCTGGAGCGGTACGACGTGCTCGCGTTCACCCGGCACACTGAAGTTCGCGACATCCTCGTCGATCACGAAACCTTCATCAACGGTGCTGGTGTTGGCCCCAAGAACCTGCATAAGGAACCCGCGTGGCGACCGCAGGGCATCCTCGAATCTGATCCGCCGATTCATGGGCCGATGCGGGCGGCGATGGTCGATGTCATTTCGCCGCGGGGTGTGCGATCCCTGCGCGCTGGGTTCCAAGAGTTTGCCGACGAATTGCTTGATGGGCTTATCGCCCAGGGCGAGTTCGATGCGATCACCGACGTCGCCGAAGTCTTTCCCATTCGCGCTTTCGGGGATGCTGTCGGCATCCCGCGCGAGGGCCGCATGGAGAACCTGCTGCCGCACGGTGCAATGAACTTTAGCGCTTTCGGGCCAGAGGATGATCGCTATCGCGAGTACTTCGCGAAGGGCGATGGCACCCGCGACTGGGTGATGGCGAACTGTGCGCGCGAAAATCTGAGCACCGATGGTCTCGGCTCAAAAATCTGGGAGCATGCGGATGCCGGAGCGATCACCAGCGACCAGGCGGCCCTGCTGGTGCGGGCCTTGCTTTCGGCTGGTCTAGACACGACGGCGCTCGCGATCGGAAATACGCTTCGCTGCCTCAGCGGGAGCGCAGGGGCGTGGCAGGCCGTGCACGAGAAGCCGTCGCTCATGAAGTTCGCAATCGATGAAGCGCTGCGCTTCGAGTCACCGTTCCAGTCGTTCTATCGAACTACGTCGCGAGCGACCGAATTTCACGGCCTTGAGCTCGACGAAGGCCAGAAAGTGCTCGTTTTTCCGGGGGCAGCGAATCGCGATCCTGCTCAGTGGGGCGAGGATGCGCACGAGTATCAGATGACGCGTCAGGCTGGCGGTCACTTGGCGTTCGGTATGGGCATCCATCAGTGTGTTGGGCAACCCATCTCGCGTCTCGAAATGGACGTGTTGCTCACGACTTTTGCGACGCGGGTGAAGAGGATCGAACGTGGTGGCGAGCCAGTTCCGTATCTCCACAACACTCTCAAAGGGCTATCGTCACTGCCGCTGAAGGTGGTTGCGGCGTAAGCAGGAACGCCTTTTCGGTCTGCACGCTAGCTCGGGCATCTGCGTGGCTGTGAGTCTCCCGAGCAGCTTGACCTAGAGTGCACTCCAACTCTTAGAGTCCTAACCATGATCTCCCTCGAAGAAATGACCGCCCGCCAGCAGCCCCTCGAATCGAACTTCGGCTACCGCAGCACGGCATCCGAAGTGATTGCCGGCTTCGATCTCGCCCGCAAGACCGCTGTCGTCACCGGTGGTTACTCGGGGCTTGGCTACGAAACCGTGAAGGCGCTAGCCGAAGCCGGGATGACCGTGATCGTTCCTGCCCGTCGCCCTGAGAAGGCCGCCGAAGTGCTCGCCGGTGTTGCTGGCGTTCAGATCGAAGCGATGGACCTTAGCGACCTCGACTCTGTCGCCGCGTTCACCGCCGGGATGCGCGACGCCGGCACCCCCGTCGACCTCGTGATCAACGCCGCCGCCGTCATGGCGACCCCCGAAACGCGCACCGCTCAGGGCTGGGACATGCAATTCGGCACCAACCTCCTCGGACACTTCGCGCTCGTCGCCGGTCTCGAAACCCTGCTGCAGGATGGCGCGCGAATCGTGTCGTACTCGTCCGTTGGCCACTGGCGTTCGCCCGTGAACTTCGACGACATCAACTTTGACTCCACCGACTACGAGCCCTGGGTTGCCTATGGCCAGTCGAAGACAGCGGATGCCCTGTTCGCTGTTGCTCTGGATGCTCGCCTGGCCGGCCGCGGCATCCACGCGTACTCGGTGCACCCGGGTGGCATCATGACTGACCTGCAGCGCAACATGCCGCGCGAAGAACTTCTTGCTCGCCAGTGGATCGACGAAGACGGCAACCCGAACCCGCTCTTCAAGACGCCGGCCGAGGGCGCATCGACGGGGCTCTGGGCGGCAACGGCTCCCGAACTCGTCGACCGTGGTGGCGCGTACTGCGAAGACTGCTCCATCAAGGGCATCGTCGCGGATGACCACGCCGATATGACGACCGGTGGTGCCAAGCAGTGGGCGGTTGACCCTGCTGCGGCCGAGAAGCTTTGGGCCGTCGCGGTGCAGGCGACCGGGTTGGATCCGTTCAGCAGCTAGCGGACGAACCTAGTTGTCTTTTCGCTGCGAGGCCCAGATCGCACGCAGGACCCGCGTGGTTTCTTCGAGGTCAACACCGCTACGAAGGCTGGTATCGGCGAGGATGCGGGCGGCTTCGACAACGGCGAGGGGTGTGGCCGACGCCGTTGCGCTGACGCGGGTTCCTCCTCCGGTGTGGGTACGAAGGTGTCCTTCAGATTCGAGGGCTTTGTAGGCTTTCGCGACCGTTCCGGGGGCAACACCGAGGTCTTTTGCGAGCTGTCGAACCGAGGGGATTCTCTCGCCCGCTGCCAGGGTTCCGGCAGCAATAAGGCCGCGTATTTGATCGCTTATCTGGTCGGCGGCGGGGGCTGATCCCGCCAGACTAATCATCATGATTGATCGGTGTCTGCGCGTGCACGGCGTGTGAGTGCAGCGGAAAGCAGCACGCCGAACCACAGTGCATAACCGAGGGCCGCTATGGCTAGGCCGACATAGAGAAGAGCTGGCTGCATCGCGGCGAAGGGGGTCGTCCACGAGCCCCAGCCACTTTCGCCAATATCCGCTCCGCCCCGCAGCAGCGCTGTATTTGATAGGGATGTGAATATCGAGCCGAGGTGAATCAGGAGAGCTCCGCTCGCGATTGCGAGGATATTCCGGGTTCTGAGGTGACGTATCCGCACGTCATCGTCGTGGTTGGTGCTGAGCGAAGGTCGGGCGATGAGCCAGAGTGCGACGATTATGACCGCGATAAGAGCGGCGAGAAGTATCAACGCAGGCACCGAGTAGTACCAGCCGTAGATGCGGGTTCCGAACGAGATTGAGCTCCCGGCATCGACGGTGTAATTCCGCCAGAGGCCCTCTTCGTCTGGTTCGGATGCCGCGCCGGCCAGTGCAGAAACGGTGACGATAGTGCCGACAATTGTCGTGATGCCAGCGAACCACCGCCGGCGCCCGAAGCTGAACGGTGTTCGCCGGGTGAGGCTTGCGTGACCGCGCGGGGTGTGGGCTCCGATAGGGATGGCGAGGAGTGCGACGGCGAGGATTCCAATCGCGAGAGCCCAGAGGATGCGCATCTCGAATACCCACAGCGGAAGATGCTCCGACAGCGGGGGTCGGAGGACAGAGAATCCAATGGCCGCATTCAAATAGAGGATGCTGGCCAGGGCCAGTGAAGTCGCAGTCATCGTGACTGCAGCGGTCAGTCCGGCGGGCAGCCGGCTTTTGCGTCCTCGTGCCAGCCACCACACAACTGCTAGTGCCAGACCGATGATGATGGAGCGGAAACTGAACCAGATGAGTGCGACGAGATCGGGCATTGTGGCGGCTCCGTAAAGAATAAATGTACTAGTGGTGAAGTACATTCAATGTAGCACGCACTTGGTACATTTGAGCGGCCAGGTGACATCAAGACGCCAGAAACGTCATTCGCAGCTGGCCGCTCTAGTGACGCGCTAGCTCGGCTCGAAGGTCGGGTAGTCCGTGTAGCCCTCGGGGCCGGCGCCGTAGAAGGTGCTGGCATCGGGGCTGTTCAACGGCAGGTCTTCTTGCCAGCGGTAGGCCAGGTCAGGGTTTGCGATGGCCGGGCGGCCCACGACGACACCCTCGGCGTGACCGTCGCGTACCAGGCTGAGGGCCTCATCCCGAGTCGTCATCTGTTGGAAGCCGCTGTTGAGCAGCACCGGTCCGCCGAAGCGGGCGCGCAGCTCTTGCACGAAGGCACCGGTGGGGTCGGCGTTCAGCACGCTGAGGTACGCAAGCCCTAGTGGGGCAAGGCCGTCGACCAGCGCGCCGTAGGTCGCGAGGGCATCGGCATCGTCTGTTTCTAGGGCGTCTTGGATGTTGTGTTGCGGCGAAATGCGCAGGCCAACGCGGCCGGCACCGATCGCCTCGGCGACCGCGGTGGCGACTTCGATCACGAAGCGAGCGCGGTTTTCGGGCGAGCCGCCGTACTGGCCCTCGCGCTGGTTGGAGGCCGGAGAAAGAAACTCGTGCAACAGGTAGCCGTTGGCGGAGTGAAGCTCTACGCCGTCGAAGCCTGCCGCGACGGCCTTACGCGAGGCAGTCACGAACTCGTCGATTACGCCGGTGAGCTCGTCATCGGTGAGCGCATGAGGAACCGGGTACGGCTGCTTGCCATCGTAGGTACGAGTTTCGCCGTTGATCGCAATCGCGCTCGGGGCGACCACAGTGTGTCCGCCGTTGGTGGCTTCGTGGGTTACTCGCCCGGCGTGCATCACTTGCGCGACGATCTGGCCGCCCGCCGCGTGCACCGCGTCGGTGACGTGAGTCCAGCCCTCGAGCTGCTCAGGCTCGACCAGTCCGGGCTGACCGGGGAAGCCCTGCCCGGCATGGCTTGGGTAGGTGCCTTCGGACACAATCAGACCGAGCGAGGCGCGTTGGGCGTAGTGCTCGACGACCATCGGGCCGGGAACGCCGGCTTGTCCCGAGCGGGTGCGAGTGAGCGGTGCCATCACCAATCGGTTGGTGAGGTTCAGCTCGCCGAGGGTCGTGGGGGAAAACAAGTTCACAGCAGATCTCTTTCTGTCGGTCGTATCAACGTCAACATCGACCGGCACGCACTATTCCTCCCTGTGAATGTGCCGCGTTGGCCACCCTGCGCTGTGTCGAAGATTTCTCACCGGTGCCCTTCCGTCTTGCGGTACACGTTCATAGACTGACCGTTGTGGACGACAATGCGAGCGAAATCCCGGCCGAGCAGCCAGACACAATGACGAGGGCTGCGGAGGTGGATCGTTCTGCGGCGACGGCGGGTGAGTCATCCGCTAGTCGTCGATTGACTGTGTGGATGAGCGCCCTCCTCGGTGTGGGCGCGGCTCTTGTCGGCCTGCTGCCGTGGCTGCTTCAGGGCTTGCGTCTACCGCTCCAAAACTTGTGGGCGCTCGAGACAGCGCCTGATGAAATGCCGTTCGTGTTGCTGCCGTTCAGCCAATATGCGTTGACCACCGAGATTGGGCTGATGGTGGTTGGGGCTGCGGTCGCCGGGCTTCTCGCACGCCTGTTGCGATCCCGGATGCCGCGGCGCGGTGTTCTGGTGATGTTCCTCTCGCTCATCGTGGTGCAACTTGGCGCGATCGTGCAAACCTATGTTGTCGTGCAGGGCGGGCTGCAAGATCGTAGTGCGGCAACGTTCTACCTCGCGGCGGTTACCGGGGTTGCGGTACTCGCGATGCTGGTGGGGATTGCCGTGTTTTGGTTGATCGCTCGGGCTCCCCATGCGGGCGCGCTGATCGGCTACGCGATGGCCGCGGTCGCGTTGGCGCCGTGGTTGGGTGAGCTCGCGCATCCGCTCACCAACCAGCAGTTTGGGGCGGTAGGAGACTTTCGGCGCTGGGCGGCGAGTGTACTGCGGTGGGTTCCGGCCATCCTGGTCGGGCTTGCGGTGGGATGGTGCGGCATCCGCTCGGTGGGGCGCGTAATCGCTGTGCTCGTCAGCTTCGGATTGCTCTGGATCGTGCCGGCCCTAACAACGGCCATCAGCCATGCCGCCGGGAGTCGGGTGTATGCAAACGACCTCCCAGAGATGGCCAGCGCCGGGCTCGGGGTACTTCGGCAAGCAGCGACGATGCCAGAAATTGTCGTGCCGCCGCTCATGGTCGCGGCAGCAGTCGCTGTGCTGGTTAGTGTGCTCATGCAACGCCGATCGGCAACTGTGCGCTAGGCGGTCGCTGTGAAAGCGACCAGGTCGGGCGGGTTCGTATATTACGACCGAAGGGTCTTGCGCATCTGCTGCGTGGTGACGGAGTAGCCCGAAGACCCATACAGCGAGACTGCCGGGGTGTTGTGCCCGAACACGTTCAGCTCGAGTGCTGGCACCCCAGCATCCAACACAGCAGCTTCGACCGCAGCCAGAAGCGCGCGACCAAAGCCCGCTCCGCGGCGCTCTTCCACCACTTGGATGTCGAACAGATAGGCCAAGTCGGGTGACCCTTGCGGGTGGTCGAGGCTGACCCACGCGTGCCCCACCGTTGCGCCGTCGGCATCCGTTCCCTGCAGGAACAGCATGCGCGGAGTGCTGATGCCGTGCGGCAGGAGTGAGGCGTTGTCTGCGATCGCCCGCTCGACCGAACCTTCGAGCGGCCAGCGCCCGATTGCGACTTGCTCGGCGGCGAACTCTGCCGTTGTTGCGTGCTGCCACGCGTCGAACTCGCTCGTGGTCATGGGGCGGACGGTCACTTGCGTCGCGGGAAGGTCGGGGCGACCGCGGACAGCGTGTGTTTCAGTCTCGTCGAGTGAGGCCAAATATTCGGCGTTGCCGCGAATTGCTGGCTTGTAGCGTTCGATTTCATCGCTGTGAAGATGTTCTGCGAGGAGGGAGAGGGCGCTCGCCAATGCTGCGCTCGGACGCCCGGCAGCATGAAATGTCAGCGCTTCGAAAACGCCAAGCGATACCGACTGCGGAAACTCTTGCCGGGCGCGCGCAAACACGGCAACCGACTCGTCGATTCGTTCGAGGTTGCGCAGGGTGCTGCCATATTGCAGGTAACAACGGCGGCGGATGTCCCCGTCGAGACCAGCCGCCATGGCTCGCTCATAGAGGTCAACGGCTGCAGTCTCGTCGCCCGCCGTGTCGTAAGCGCCTGCAAGCTCGTACAGCACTCGCGGGTTATGGGGGTGTTGTTCGCGCAGCGGAAGCAATGCGCTGATTGTCGGTGCCATGTCGTCGCGGTCGCGTGCGGCAAAAATGCGGTCGAGCTCGGCATCCACACCGCCAGAGTTTTTGGCGACATTGTTGTGGTCGGTGCTCATGAGCTCTGCTCCGCTGTGTAGTCGAAGCTCAGTGGCAGCAGCTCTGCCGCCAGCACGCTCATGACCCCTTGCGGCGTGGGCACAATCACGCGCACGTCGCTGTAGTGGTCGGCGAGAATTTGTCGGTCGCGGCCGCACGGGCTTTTGACGCCACGGCCATGATTGCCGACGGCCACAATGTGCGTCACCCTGGTCGCCCCGCCAGCGCGAGCGGCGCCCAGTGCGACGAGTTCGGCACAGGGGCCGCCGGTGAAGTGGAACAGGTTCACTCCCGTGAAAGTGCGGCCATCAGATGCTCGCACCGCCGCGCCCATCGTGTGGATTCCGTCTTCGCCTGGCCCGGCATCCGTGGTCGCGTCGATGGTCTGGCGCGCAAGTTCGACAAGGGAATTCTCGACCTCATCGAGCGGCCGAGCGGAAGGAGGGAGAGGAGAGACCATCCCGCCATCGTAGGCCGATGCTAACCGAGAGTGCTCAGTCGGTCGCGTGTAGCTTGGCGGTCAACTGCCAGCGCGGTGAGCAGGGCAGCCGCCGAGTCAGGCTCGCGGCGGTCGAGCAGCGCGAGCAAGATGTGGCGCGACGTCACTGTTCGCGCCTTTTCGGCGGCGGCGCGGACGAGAGTCTCTTGAAGAACGGCTTTAGCGCCGGCGGTCAGGGGGACTCGTTTCGACGCGGCGGCGTGTGCCGTCGGGCGGAACGTGCCGAGGTCGAGCCCGATCGCCGTCAGGGCCTCTCGGTCAAGCTCATTCGCGGCTTCCGCGGCGCTCGCAGCGTCGACTCCAACGGCTCGAGCGAGCTCCTCTTCGTGCAGCAGAGCCAGCAGAAGGTGGTCGGTGCCGAGGCGCCGGTCGCCCCGCCGCGCTGCCTCGTGCCGGGCATCCTCGACGGTGGTTCTCGCAGATTGTGCCAACTTCTCAAACATTGTGTCCCTGCTTTCCGTATTTGAGGTGGACGGACTGTCGCGTGACGCCGAGTGCATCGCCAATTTGCTCCCACGACCAGCCGTCGCGGCGGGCCTGCGCAACATGGGTCGCTTCGACGTGTTCCGCGAGGCGGTGAAGAGCCCCGACGGCACGCAGTCCGGTCGCGGAGCTAGCGGTGCGGAGTTGTTCGCCCAGATTCACTGATTCCATGGTGTCAGTTTCACTTGACGCTGGGCTGTTGTCAAGTAAAACTGACACATCTTACGTGTTTGACTCATTTCGAACCGCACCGCCGTGCGCACAGGCGCCGCGTCTACTCTGGGTTAGACCTCCCGTTTCCGCGGTTCTGGAAATGGAGGGGTGAACTCCAGCCCGGCGTCTAGACCTACGGTCTCTCGTCTTACTAAGGAAGAAGCGATTCGCCTGTGACCTCCGCGACGAAGACTGCACCGCCCGCCGCCCTCAGCGTCAAACGCATCCGCAACTGGTCGGCTCTTCTGGGCGTGCTCAGCGCCGCCGTCGTGCTCGCCGTTGCCGAGTTCTTCGCCGTATTCATCTCGCCCGCCAGCAGCCCAGTGCTTGCCGTCGGCTCGCTCGTGATCGACCTCGCACCGGCGTGGCTGAAAGACCTCACGATCGCGCTCTTCGGCACCAACGACAAGATCGTGCTGTTGCTCTGCGTGGGGCTCTTGGTGCTCATTCTTGCTGTGGCAGTTGGCCTCGTGGAGTATGCGCGGCCCAGCTGGGGTGTCATCCTGCTCGTCTTCATCGGCGTCGTCGCGACGATCGCGGTCACGACCCGCGCCCAAGCGTCCGCAAGCTGGCCAATGCCCACCGTTCTCGGAGTGGTTGCTGGTGTACTCGTGTTGCGCATCACGATGATTCGGTTGCGCCGCTGGGTGATTTCTGCCCCGGTCGCACCGGCCACGACGCCCGCCGGAACAGCAGCGGCCGCGCGCGCTGCTAGCGCCCAACGGTCATCCGCCACTCCCACTCGTGTGCCGGCCGCCTCGCGACGTGACTTTCTGCGCATCGTCGGCGTCGCCTCCGCTGGTGCGGTGCTCGTGGGAGTCGGCGCCCGCGTCGTCAACGCCAGCGCTTCCGTCGTCGACGCAGTTCGCACAGCGCTGAAGTTGCCCGCGCCCGCGGTTGCCGCCCCACCCATTCCGGCCGGCGCGAGTCTCGATGTGCCCGGTATCTCATCCGTCATCACTCCGAACTCCAACTTCTACCGCATCGATACCGCCCTCGTCGTTCCTAACGTCGATGCGGAGGAGTGGCGACTGCGCATCACCGGAATGGTCGAGAACGAGATCGAAATTTCGTTCGCCGAACTGCTCGAACTTCCCCTCGTCGAGACCGCCGCAACGCTCTCGTGCGTATCGAACGTGGTCGGCGGCAACCTCGTGGGCAACGCGATGTGGCTCGGCTACCCCATCCGGGATCTGCTGGCGAAGGCGAAGCCGCTGGCCGGCGCCGACATGGTGCTTTCGCGCAGCATCGATGGCTTCACCGCGAGCACGCCGCTCGAAGCGCTGCAAGACGAGAATCGCGAGAGCATTCTGGCGGTCGGGATGAACGGCGAACCGCTTCCGCAACAGCACGGCTTTCCGGTGCGGATGGTCGTTCCCGGTCTCTATGGCTACGTGTCGGCGACCAAATGGGTTGTTGAAATGCAAGTCACACGTTTCGCCGACGCCACCGCCTACTGGACTGACCGTGGTTGGTCGGCCAAGGGCCCCGTCAAGACTCAGTCACGCATCGACGTGCCGAGCTCAAGTGCCACGGTCACGGCAGGCAGCGTCGCTGTCGCGGGTGTCGCCTGGGCTCCGCACACGGGAATCACCGGCGTCGAAGTTCGCATCGACGGCGGCGAGTGGCAGGCTGCCGAGCTGGCGACCGCAATCTCCGCCGACACGTGGGTGCAGTGGGTGTACCCGTGGGAAGCCACCAGTGGCAGCCACATCATCGAATCACGCGCGACGGATGCAGGCGGCACTACCCAATCGGGAGACCCCGTGCCCGTCGTACCCGACGGTGCCGAGGGCTGGCACCGTGTTGGGGTGCAGGTCTCGTAGCTGCTCGCTCCTAGTGCCAGTCGATCCGACGCTGTAGCAATAACTGCGCCCAGCAACGGGGAAGCGCGCGTGTGCATATTCGCCCGGGCGAGTAGCTATAGCGAGAAACTCAGTTGCAGTTATCCGTATCGATCGGCTCGGTGCCGTAAGACTCAAGAAACCAGTGCAGCGCATGCCGTAGCCGTGAGGGCACGGCAGGGCGCAGGTCGTCTGGTGCGGCCTCAAGGATCGCGGAGAGCTCACTGTGCAATCCAACGAGATCCCAGTGGGAAGCCACCGCCTGAAACTCTTCATACGGGCCATGGCCCATGGGTTCGCCCTTCACTGGGGATAACTTCGAGCAACCCTGCGATTGTGCAAAGGGATCATGATGAGGCCCGGAAGAAACAGGAGGACCACGAGGGCGGAAATCCAATAGCCGCCCGGCGATATCGTGATGACGACCCCGAAGATGATCAACCCGACGCCCAGGCTGCGCGTGATGAGCGAGCCTCGAGGGATCACTTCTGGACGTGTCCAGTAGGGGATGCGCGTGGTGCTATTTGAGCGGACAGTTGCAGCGATCGACCAGAGGAGCAGTGCGGCGCCCACGATCGCTAAGGCCCAGCCAAGGAGATACATGCTTACGATTGAATCACGCCGGAATTTGATAAGCAAGGGTCGCTCAGTTTCAGAGCGTCGGTGAATTCGTTGGGGAGGGGAGGGGGGGCGGAGCTCGGTGTTCTGCCGCGCCCCTGCCCGCTAGGCGCGGTCGTGCAGCGTGATGTTGTAGCCGTCGAGGTCGGCGAACGTGAAGGTGCGACCGAACGGGCCGTCGACGGGAGGCGAGGTGATCGTGACACCGTCGGCAGCGAGGGTGTCGTGGATGCCTTGGGCGTCGGCAGCGTGCATCCAGATGCCGACACCCAGCCCGAGCTGCGTGACGGAGTCGAGGTCAACGCCGGGGGCGGCAGAACGCACGGCGAATGCGGCCGGGGTGGTGCCGAAAACGATCGCATGGGGCGGGCCTAGCTGGCGGGTCAGACCGAGATACTTTTCGTAGAAGGCGCCGGCGGCGTCAAGATCGCGAACCTGAAGTGAGATGAAGCCGGGGCCGAATGCGGTGGTCATTGTTCTCCTTGGGTGCATGTCAATTAGTTGACACCGCACACTCTATGTCAGAATATTGACATGACGCAACAGTCGGCCGGAATCGATCTCGAAACCTCGCTGGGGTACCTCCTCAAGGAGGCCTCCAGCGCTCTGCGGTCTGCGATGGAAGCGGTGCTGCGTCCGCTCGGGATGAACATCACGCACTACTCCTGCCTCGAACTGTTGGCCCAACGCCCCGGCCTCTCAAACTCTGAACTTGCCCGCGGGGCCTTCGTTACGCGCCAAGCGATGAACGTGCTGCTGCAAGCTCTCGAGCGCGACGGTTTCGTCACCCGCCCCGAACGGCCTGTCGCTGGTCGGGTGCTCCCGGTTGAGCTCACCGCCAGTGGTCGACGTCAGCTGGCCGCCGCCAGCGCGGCAGTCAAAGAAGTGGAAGACCGGATGAAGCTAACCCTCAACGCAGGCGAGCAAGCGATGCTGGGGGATCTCCTCTCGCGGTGCGTAAGTTCGTTGCGCGAGCAACCGGAATCCGCCGCCCGCCCGGCCGGATCGCCGGCGAAATCGTGAGCGCCTCGGTCTACCGGCGCGTGCTCGGCGCCGAACTCGACGAGCTAGCACCGGAGCTTCGCCCCTACTTCGACGGCGGTCAGCGCGTCGGCGTCGGCAGCGGGTTGTTCGAGATTGCCGGCTCGCCGCTGCGCATCCTGAAACCCGTGCTGGCGTTTATGGCGTGGCAACGCATCCTATTTCCGGAATATGCCCGCGATGTGCCCTTTGACGTCGTCAATACGCCTACTGCGGATGGTGCCCTTGGCGCCGTGCGCACCTTCCACTTCGCTGGTCGTGACCGTGTTCTCCAGGATGAGATGCGCGTCGTCGACGGTCACCTGCACGACTTTCTTGGTCGGCAAGGTGGGTTCGAAGTGCGCATGGTGCTCACCGTCACAGATGGCCGCATGCAGTTGCGTTCCGGCCGCCAGTGGCTTCACCTCGCTGGCCTGCGCCTCCGCATCCCCGCACTCGCCACCGTCACGGTCGCCGAATCGTGGGCCGATAGCCGTCAGCACGTGGATGTCCGGCTCACCACCCCGCTGCTCGGTGATTGGTTCCGCTACGCCGGGCACTTCACTTACGGCTACAGATAGCTCTACCTCTGAGTTCCCTCGCTGACCCCGTTTACAAAGGCGCACTTCAGGCGCACTATGGGACTCATGAGCCCACAGCGCGAGTCGCTTCAGATCGAGATCGAGGAAGTAGAGATCTCCGGCTTGGCACGTATGCTCACCACGCTCAGCACCGGTGTCCCGAACCAAACGCTGCGCTTTATCGGTCGCGTCGGCGGCGAAACCCGCTATACGAGTGGCTCGTTCTCGTCGAATCACATGTTCGATCCGATGAACCCGGATGCCGCTTACGCGCCCCGCATGGCGGAGACCTTGGCGAAGCTTCGCCACGAGATCGAAGCGGATGGCTGGGTCGAGACCGCCCAGGGCGAGCAGTCCTGGGCGCTCACGTTCTCGCGTTCAGAGGTCGCCCCTGCCGCCGAGGAACCCCGCTAAATCCACCCCTGCTGCCAGGCCTTGTCGGCGGCGTCGTGCCGTGACTGCGCGTCGAGCTTCGTCATCGCCGAGGACAGATAGTTGCGCACAGTCCCGGGTGCGAGGTGCAGTGCGTCGGCGATCTCTTGCACGCTCATCGTGGAGCGGCTGAACCGCAGAGCGTCTAGTTCGCGGTCGGTGAGGGGGCAGCGTTCGGCGGTGAGGGCTGTCGCCGCTATTTCGGCATCGATGTAGCGTTTGCCGGCCACGACATCCCGAATCACGGTGGCCAAATCTTCGGCAGGCGTCGACTTGGGAACGAAGCCTGAGACGCGCGCGGCGAGAGCGCGACGCAGCACACCGGGGCGCGCGTGACGGGTCACGATAACCACCTTCGTCGCGACGGTCGAGAGGATGCGCGTGGCCGCCTCAATCCCGTCGGCCTGGGGCATTTCGAGATCGAGCAGGCAGACATCCGGTTGCAGCTCAAGGGCTTGCTCGGCCGCGGCCACACCGTTGTCGACGCTCGCGACGACCTCGATGTCGGGCTCAAGATTCAGCAGCGCGCTGAGGGCGCCGCGAATGAGATGCTCGTCGTCGGCGATCAGGAGGCGGATGACGCGGGCCGGGGCTGGGGTTTCAGTCACGCCAATTTCGCTCATGCCAGCCTCGCTCATGCCTCTGCTCCCGCACGGGCCGGAATCCGCACGCTCAACTCGAAGCGTTCTCCGCTGGGGTCAACCGCGGCCACAAGTTCGCCCTCAAGCGCGGCAACCCGATCCCGCAAGCCGGCGAGCCCGCTGCCGGGAGTACCGCTCGACGAGACACCGCTCTGCACTGCGTCGTTGCTGATCGCGAGAGTGCTTTCTGTGTCAGTGGCGTCGAGGTGAATCGACACCTGAGTCGCTTCGCTGTGACGCAGGATGTTCGTGGTTGCTTCTCGCACGACCAACCCGAGCACGCGGCGCGCATCGGCGTGCGCTGGCAGCTCGCCGACGCGGAGCTCGCACGCGGCGCCTGCTGCGGTCAGTACTTCGCGCGCGTTCTCCAACTCGTTGCCGAGCTCGACTTCTCGATACCCGGCCACGAGTGAGCGAGTCTCTTCCATGGCCTGCTTGGCGATCATCCGCGTCTCATGAATGTGTTCGCGGGCGGCTTCAGGGTCGATGGCGAGCATCCGTTCGGCCAACTCAGACTTGAGCGCAATTACCTGCAAATGATGCCCCTGAATGTCGTGCAGGTCAGAGGCGAAACGTAGTCGTTCCTCGGCGACCGCAAGGGCGGCGGCACTCGTGCGCAGGCGGTCGAGGGTGACAACGACATCCCACCACCAGAGGCCAGACAGCACCATGAGTGGCAGGAGTAGCCCGTAGAAAAGCACGAGCCAGGCATCGGCAGTCGATTCGGCGCTGACGGGGTTGCCAAAAATGGCGGCCGCGAGCACGGGGTGGGCGATCGATACTGCGAGCCCGCCCGCCAAGAGGCTCCAGCGTTGGCGTCGAGGAAAGAGAGGCGCGATCACGCAGGCGGCCATCCAGAGCGGAACTGCTGCCAAGAACCCGACCTCAGGCCGGAAAAGCCCTATCGCCCACACTGCAGCGGCGGGCGCCACCAACGTAATCAGCCAGACAGCGTTCGGGATGCCCTCTCCGCGACCCGTGCGCAGGAACCAGCATCCGCGTATCTGGGCCGCAGCCGCAACCAGAGTGAGCGCGATAAGAAGCGCGTCGACCGGTGAGCGGTTGAGCGCGAGAACCGCCAACAGATTTAGCACCACGACCGCGTTCAAGACGACGTAGAAGAACACAATAGAGCCGAGCGTGTAGTTCCAAGTGGCGCGCACTCCGCGAACAGGCGCAAGGGCAGTCGAGGCAGGCATGGCCTCCAGCGTAGAGCAGTGACATTTGTCATGGTCGCGGGTGCGAAAGTGCTGCGGATGCCGTGACACGGCGACACTGCCGGGCCGCGTCAGCCGCAGCGAAGATTGAATCATCCCCGGCACCCCAGCCGATGACGAGCCGGGCGATTCACGTCATCACCTCACGAAAGGCACCTCATGTACGACGCTTTCACCTCTTTCACTTCTGGACTCCCCGAACTGCTGCAGTGGGTGGGCGTGATGTTGATCGCGGCGATCCCGTACGTGGAGTCGTATGGCGGCTCGGTGATCGGGATTGTCGCCGGCGTGAATCCGGTCGTGGCGATCATCGCTGCGATCGTCGGAAACGTGATCTCGATGCTGATCTTCGTGTTCGTCGCCCACCGGGTTCGCGCCAAGGTGGCGGCGGGTCGTGAGCCCAAGCCGGAAACGCCGCGTCGCCAGAAACTGCGCGAGCGTTTCGACCGCTACGGGGTTGTCGGAGTCAGCCTTCTCGGCCAAACCCTGCTGCCCAGCCAGATCACCTCGGCGGCGATGGTTTCATTCGGTGCTTCGCGCAACGCCGTGATCCAGTGGCAAATCATCTCGATCATCATCTGGGGCGTCGCCTTCGGTGTGCTCGCCACCTTCGGGATCACCGCTCTGCGCTAATGCCGAAGCGTCACGGGCCGCCTTTAAGATCGGATGCCCGTGACGCTAGCGCACCGTCCGAACGCCGATGAACAGGGGCGTCGCAGGGTCGATGTCTTCAGCTCCATTGAGCTCGAAGCCATTGCAGCGGTAAAAGGCTTCAGCGCGAGGATTGTTCTTGGCTACCCAGAGTGATGCGGGAGAGTGGCCCAAGGTCGCGTCGAGCAAGGCCTGGCCCACGCCGCTGCCATGGTGTGCTTCCAAGACATAGATCGCGTTAAATTCGGTATCGTCCGATGACCCGGTTTGTTTGGTCGAGGTGGTGCGCTGAACGCAGGCGAATCCGATGATCGAGCCAGCGTGCTCAGCGAGCTGGATGCTCAACTCCTCGCTCGGACTATTGAGAATGTGATCCCACATCTTCTGTCGCTTGGCCAGAAACTCGGCGGTGAAGAAGTCCTCCGGCAGCAGGTGCGAATACGCTTCCCGCCAGCTCGCGACATGCAATTGAGCGAGAGCGCCGGCGTCGGCAGGCACTGGGTCGCGAAGGACGGTCGTCGTGTGAGTACTGTGGCACGACCCTCGGCACAAGCGCATCAAGTCGCCAACGTCAACCTAAGTAAAAAGCTGTGCTTTCTCGGGTCCTCGTCGTGGCAAGCCGAGTGTCAGCGTCCTACACTGGGCGAATGCCGACCCGCCTCCTGACTGAAGCTGACCGACCGCTTCTGAGAGAGGCAACGCTGGCCAACATGAACTGGTGTGGGCCGCGTTTCAGCTTCGACGACCTCGACCAGTCAGCAGAACTCGCGCACTACTATTCTGGCTTCCCGAGCGGAACCGACTTCGGGATGCTGGATGAAGCTGACGGTGTCACCCGCGCCGTCGCCTGGCTGGTCTTCTTTTCCGCAGAGCACCCCGGCTACGGTTTCGTCGATGCGGCCATCCCCGAGCTGAGCATCACGACGTTCGAGGGATTTCGCGGCCAAGGCGTCGGCTCGGGGCTTCTCGAGCAACTCCTCGCGGAAGCCACAGCGAGAGGCGTGGCCGGCATCAGCCTGAGCGTGGAAGATGGCAACCACGCCCGCTCGTTGTATTCGCGACTCGGGTTTCAGGTGGTCGGTCGCTCCGGTGACTCCGACACGATGCTGCTGCGATTGCCTGCGCTCTAAGGCTCGCGCGGGGTAGCCGCGCGGACTAGCATCGAGTCACAACCACCCGGATGCTCCGGCTACCGGGCGCGGCCCCTGAGGGATCAGGGGCCTGCTTCATTTCACGGCTAGATCAGCGCCTTCCGCATAATCCGCCGTTCCGCCTCGCGATGATCGTGGCGAACTCCGATCACGCCAGCGGGGCCTGTCGACACCTAACGCCGTGGGCGCGAACGCCTACGAGAGCACCTACGAGGCGAGCCCCGGAAGCCCATCGATGCTCAGAGTGTTTTTCTCAGCACGATAATCAGCCAGTCCCGCCGGCCCCTTTTTCTCTGCTTGCAGTCGGAGAAGATCGCGTTCGCCGGTCATCTGCATGAGGGGCACTCCCCATCCGCAGGAGTCGCTAATTCTCGTGACGTCGACGGTGATTACGGCACGGGTGCTGGGGTGTTCCGGATGTCGCGCCACGACATCGTCGAAGGTTGCATCACCGGGAAGATGGACGCTCCCGGTGCCGTGAAACCGCACGATGCGGGGCCGCTCCTCGAATGACAGGAACATGACGCAGACGCGGCCGTTTTCTCGCAGGTGCGCAATAGTCTCGACTCCACTGCCCGTGTAGTCGACCCACCCCACAGAATTGGGGCCCAGCACCGAAAACGAATCGTGGCCCCGCGGTGACATGTTGACGTGGCCGTCAGTCGAGAGCGGGGCAGTGGAAACGAACCACAATGGTTGCGCTTCAACCCACGTTTTCAGGCTGTCGTCAATGCTGTCGAAGAGTTTGCCCATGGCCCGACTTTATCGTCAGTATCGCTCAACTACGCCGTAAGCCGCTCAATCAACTCGCGATAGCGCGCAGCTGTCTGCTCGACGATCTCGGCCGGCAGCTCGGGCGGAACGCCCTGCTTGTCCCAGTTCTCGATAAGCCAGTTGCGCACGATTTGCTTGTCGAAACTTGCCAGCCGGCTAGGGCCGCCGGCGGCATAGAGTTCGGCATCCCAGTAACGACTCGAGTCGCTCGTCAGAACCTCGTCGGCCAGCACAAGAGCACCGGTCTCGGGGTCAGCGCCGAACTCGAACTTGGTGTCAGCGAGAATCACGCCACGAGTTTCTGCAATGGCGGAGGCCCTGGCGAAGATGTCGAGCGAAGCATCCCGAAGCGCAGTTGCAACCTCAGCACCGACGAGTTCGACGGTGCGCTCAAAGCTGATGTTCTCGTCGTGCTCACCCATTGGCGCTTTCCACGCCGGCGTGTAAATGGGATCGGGCAGGCGGTCGCCATCGCTCAAACCTGCGGGCAGCGCGATTCCGCACACGCTCTGCGATTCCTGATACTCCAGCCAGCCACTGCCCGACAGGTAGCCGCGAACGACGCACTCCACCGGATACATCTCTAGCCGCTTCACAATCATCGACCGGTCTGCGAGTTCCGCGGGGGCCTCTACGTCGAGATTCACGCCGCCAGCGGCATCCGCCAAATGATTGGGCATGTCCGACAACTGCGCGAACCACCACTTGCTCAACTGCGTCAGTAAAGCACCCTTGCCGGGGATGCCCGGCTCAAGCACATGGTCAAACGCGCTGACCCGATCACTGGCAACCATGAGTACAAGCTGTGGCTCGTCGGCCCGGACATACAGATCGCGGACTTTTCCGGAATACGTCAACGTCCAGGCGCTCGCGGCATCGTTCACAGCAGCATCCGCAGCCGCACCCGACCCAGCATCCGCACCAGCAGCGTCGTTCACGGTGTCACTCACTGGGCAACACGAAGTGCGATATCGGTGCGGTAATGGCCGCCCTCAAGCGTGATGTGGCCGAGTGCTTCATAGGCGCGTTCGCGGGCGATGGCGAAAGTTGCGCCGGTGGCGACAACGCTGAGCACGCGTCCGCCAGTAGCGACAAACTCATCCCCCTTTTTGGCGGTGGCCGCATGGGCGATAGTGATTCCGGGAACGGCGAGTGCCGCATCCAAACCAGTAATGGGGCGACCAATCTTTGGGTTCTCGGGGTAGCCCTCGCTGGCCAGCACAACCGTCACTGCAACATCGTCGGTGAAGACGGGCGTTGCATGGTCGGGCAGACCGCCGGTAGCGGCCGCATAGAGCAGCGAGCTCAGCGGCGTCACGAGGCGAGGCAAGACAACCTGAGTCTCGGGGTCACCGAAACGGGCGTTGAACTCGATAACGCGGATGCCGTCCTTCGTGACAATGAGCCCGCAGTAGAGGAGGCCGATAAAAGGGGTTTGTTCCGCAGCGAGCTGACGGATCGTGGGGATCGCGATGGTGTCGATCACTTCATCAACAAAGTTGTCTGGCAGCCAATTGAGCGGGGAGTAGGCACCCATTCCGCCAGTGTTGGGGCCGTTGTCGCCGTCATAGGCAAGCTTGTAATCCTGCGCCGGTGAGAGCGGAACAACGTTGTGGCCATCGCTGAGCAAGAAGAGAGAAACCTCTTCACCCGCGAGGTATTCTTCGATAAGCACGCTGCCCTGGCCCAGCCAATACTTCGCGTGGTCGACGGCCGCATTGCGGTCGCCCGTCACGAGAACGCCCTTACCTGCCGCCAGACCATCGGCCTTCACGACATAAGGGGCACCGAACTCGTCGAGAGCCTCGAGGGCCTCTTCCATCGAGCCCGCCCGGTGGGCACGACCCGTCGGCACGTTGGCGGCATCCATGATGCGCTTCGCAAACGTCTTGCTGCCCTCAAGTGCAGCGGCAGCCTTGCCCGGGCCGAACACGGCAATGCCGCGGCGGCGCAGATCATCAGCAACCCCAGCAACGAGCGGAGCCTCTGGCCCGATGATGACCAACTCAATGTCGTTGTCGAGGGCGTACTCGGTCACAACGCTTCCGCGTGTGGGGTCGAGCGCCACCGTCTCAACGACTGACGCAATGCCGGCGTTGCCGGGCGCAGCCGTTATTTCGTGCGCCTCCTCCTCGCTGAGAAGAGACGTAACGATGGCGTGCTCGCGGGCACCGGATCCAAGAACAAGAATTCGCACAAGCACAGCCTAACCAAGCGTTCAGTGTTCCTTGCTAGCGTTTAGGTATGGCGCAGCTGAAGATTGCCGCAATTGCTGGCGAAGCAAGCATCCGAATGGTTAACGATGGTCGAGCCGATCGCGATGCGACGGCCACCGCAGTTCGCTACCTCTTGCAGGTATTGGGGCGCGATGCCGAAGGCAACTCCGTCGAGGTGCGGGTTCCGCCCTACGGCGCCGTTCAAGCTATCGAAGGGCCCAACCACACCCGCGGCACCCCGCCCAATGTTGTTGAGATGGATGCCGCCACCTGGATTGCGCTGGCCACCGGAACGCGAGAGTGGGCCGAGGCCCTCGACTCCGGAGATATCAGCGCCTCGGGGTCGCGTGCCGACCTCAGCGAATACTTGCCGCTGACGTGGGAGAGAATAGTCCCGTGAGTATTACGCCAGAACACGAGCCAGCGGCATCCGAACCGCAGCAGCCTGAGCAGCAGATTTCGCAGGCCGAGCAGGCTGAGCATGCCGCGCAGCCCCAGGCCGCCCAGCTTCGCTCACCCGCGCTCATTAGCTCGGTGGAGTCTGGCGACGTAAGAATTCGCCGCGCCCCCAAGTTCGGGCCGTTCCTGATCATCGGTGGTGGCGTTGGGGCGATCGTGACGTTCATTCTCACGATGTCATTCCCGGTCGACCCCGTTGTCGGGTTCGGGGCACTCTTCGGCTACTTCAGTCTTTTTGGCGTTCCCGCTGGTGTCGCGCTGGGGGCACTCGTCGTGCTCATCCTTGACCGTGTCTCAATTCGTCGCGCACGTGCGGCAACGGTCGAACACGAAACTGTCGAGCCAGAAGCCTACGAAGGCACCCTCGAGAACTAGCTCGGTCGGCGGCTATGTCACCGCGGCCCGAGCCGCAGCGGTGCTAGCTCAGTTGGCTTTTTTCGAGCCAGTCGAGGTATTCGGGCGTGATGTTGCCGGAGATGTATTCGCCGGTGAAGCAGCTCATTTCGAGCGCTGTCACGTTTGATCCCTCGACGATCGCGGCTTGCATGTCGGCGACCTCTTGGTAGATGAGGGCGTCAGCACCCATTTCCATGGCGATCTCGGGAATCTTGCGACCGTGGGCAACGAGCTCGGCACGGCTCGGCATGTTGATGCCGTACACGTGGGGGTAGCGCACTGGTGGGGCGGCCGACGTGAAGGTGACCTTGTTGGCACCGGCTTCGCGCGCCATCTGCACGATCTCTTTCGAGGTGGTGCCCCGCACGATGGAGTCATCCACAATCAGGATGTTCTTGCCCTTGAACTCGGTGCCCATCGCGTTCAGCTTCTGCTTCACGCTCTTCTTGCGCTCGGCCTGGCCGGGCATGATGAAGGTGCGACCGACGTAGCGGTTCTTGTAGAAACCTTCGCGGTATTCAACGCCGAGCTTCTGCGCAACCTGCATGGCGGCGGGGCGTGACGAATCCGGGATGGGCATCACTACGTCGATGTCGCCCATGGGGGTGTACTTGGCGATCGTGTCGGCGAGCTTGTTGCCCAAACGCAGACGAGCTTCGTAAACGGAGATGCCGTTCATGATCGAGTCGGGGCGAGCCAGGTAGACGTATTCGAACGAGCACGGAATCAGCACCGGTGCTTTGGCGCACTGCTTGGAGAACATTTCGCCATCGGGCGTAATGAAGATCGCTTCGCCGGGCTCAACATCCCGCACCAGTTCGTAGCCGGCACTTTCGAGCACGAGAGATTCGGATGCCACGATCCACTCGTTACCGACCAAGCCAGTCTGGCGGCGGCCCAATACGAGCGGGCGGATGCCGTAGGGGTCGCGAAAGGCGAGCAAGCCGTGCCCGGCGATCAGTGCGATCGCGGCGTAGGAGCCCTCGACGCGGTCGTGCACGCGCGAGATGGCGGTGAAAACTTGCTCGGGGTCGAGGTCGTTTCCCGAGACCTGCTCTTGAAGTTCGTTGGCGAGAACATTCACGAGCAGTTCGGTGTCACTCGTGGTGTTGAGGTGACGGCGGTCGATGCGGAACAGTTCGTCGGTGAGCTGCTGCGTGTTCGTGAGGTTGCCGTTGTGAACGAGGATGATGCCGTAGGGCGCGTTCACATAGAACGGCTGCGCTTCATTCTCATTGAAGGCATTGCCCTTGGTGGCGTAACGCACGTGGCCGAGGCCCGAGGTTCCGACGAGGTTGCGCATATCGCGAGTGCGGTACGCCTCACGAACTTGGCCATTGGCCTTCTGCAAGTGCAGAGTGCTGCCGTCGGAAGTGGCGATACCCGTGGAGTCTTGACCGCGGTGCTGCAGAAGCAGCAGAGCGTCATAAACTTGCTGGTTGACGGGTTGAGAAGAGACGATACCGACAATGCCGCACATGCTTTCGCGTGGCTCCCTGAGGTCGTAGAGCGCGTACCCGGTGTGAGTACGGTCTAGCTTCTCACATCCGGCCGTTCTGCTGCTGCGTGCGGCAACCCGCAGACCGGTACGCTGGAGCCGTGACCGAGAACTCTTCTTCCAGCTATGCCGCAGCCGGTGTTGACACCGCCGCTGGCGACCGTGCCGTCGAACTCATGAAGGCGGCCGTCAGTGCCACTCATGGGCCCAACGTTGTGGGAGGGTTCGGCGGCTTCGCAGGCCTCTATGACGCCTCGTTCCTCAAGGACTACACGCACCCGCTGATGGCCACGTCGACGGATGGCGTGGGCACGAAGGTTGCGATCGCTCAGGCTCTCGACAAGCACGACACGATCGGCCAAGACCTCGTCGGCATGGTGGTTGACGACATCATCGTGGTCGGCGCCAAGCCCCTCTTCATGACGGACTACATTGCGTGCGGCAAGGTCGTTCCCTCGCGCATCGCTGACATCGTTGCGGGCATTGCTCGTGGATGCTCGGCTACCGGCACCGCGCTGGTCGGCGGCGAAACGGCAGAACACCCCGGTCTTCTCGGGCCAGACGATTACGACGTAGCCGGTGCGGCAACTGGTGTGGTCGAAGCCGGATCGCAGCTGGGCCCGCACCTCGTGGCCGATGGCGATGTGGTGATCGCGATGGAGTCCTCGGGCATCCACTCGAACGGTTTCTCGCTTGTTCGCCACATTCTGGCCAACAACAAGGTCGGCTACAGCGACCACCTCAACGAACTCGGTGGAGTTGTCGGCGAAGTGCTCCTCGAGCCGACCCGCCTCTACACAATGCCGCTGCTCAACCTGCTCGACGCCCAGCCCGGTGCTGTGCACTCGCTCAGCCACGTCACCGGTGGTGGCATCGCCGCTAACCTCGCGCGCGTGCTGCCTGTCGGCTCGTGGGTTGAAGTTGAGCGCTCGACCTGGTCGCCGCCCACCGTGTTCCGCGTGCTGTCTGACCTGGCTGGTTCCAGCCTCGAAAGTGCCGAAGGAACCTGGAACCTCGGGATCGGCATGATCGCGATCGTGGCCGCGGATGCTGCCGACGCCACCATCGCCGCCCTCACCGCCGACGGCATCCCCTCGTGGGAAGTCGGTCGAGTCTCCATGGCCGCTCGCGATTTCACCGGCTTCGAACAGGGTGCCAAGGGCGTCAACGGTGGCGCTGTTCGTCTGAGCGGTTCGTACGCGAACTAGCGCTGCTCTCGGTGGGTGCCCGCAGTGCCCACCACCCATGATCCTGACGTTGTTCTGAGGCGTTGACACTATGCCCCTTCGTTCCATCCTCGCCGCAGTGCTCGTCGCCGTCATTTGGGGCCTCAATTTCGTCGTGATCGACGTTGGCCTCGAAGGCATGCCTCCGACGCTGTTTCTGGCGCTGCGCTTCATGGTGGTGATCGTTCCCGCGATCTTCTTCGTACCGCGGCCCAAGTCACGGTTTCGCGACGTAGTACTCATTGGGTCATTCATGAGCCTCGGGCAGTTCGGCCTGCTGTACACGGCACTCGCAATCGGGATGCCGCCCGGCCTTGCCTCGCTCGTGTTGCAAGCGCAGGTGGTTCTGACGGTGGTATTCGCCGCCCTCGCGCTGCGCGAAACTCCCACTCGCAGTCAACTGGTCGGAGTCGCGCTCGGCGCCGCAGGACTGGTCGTCGTCGGAAGCGGGCGCGGGGTAGAAACGCCCGTTCTCGCTTTCTTCGTGACGCTCGCCGCCGCCGCGTCCTGGGCGATCGGCAACGTGATCGCACGCCGCGTCGGGCGCATCGGCTCCACGTTCTCACCTTTGGCCGGGCTGTCGCTCACGGTCTGGTCGGCTCTGGTCGTGCCCATCCCGATGTTGGGCCTCGCCTTCGTGATCAATGGGGCGGATGCTGTCGGCTTCGCCCTCACGCACCTCACCGTGCCGCAGCTCCTCTCAACTCTCTACACCGCGTGGCTCGCCAGCCTGGTCGGGTACGGCATCTGGAACACGTTGCTCGCCCGGCACGCAGCCTCCGCCGTCGTTCCCTTCACGATGCTCGTTCCCCCGGTCGGCATGACGACCGCCTGGTTGGCACTCGGCGAGGTGCCGACGACCATCGAAATCGTTGGGGGTGTGATGCTGCTCCTCGGTGTCGCGATCACGACCGGTGTTCTTGGTCGCAGGCGGCGCCAGCGCCACACCCCGTCTGGTGAGGTCGCCGCCTCTGCGGACCCTGTTGAGAATCCCCTCTAGAGCGAGCAGATTTCCTCGCGACAGGGCGCCAAACGGCTTAATGGTGGTGGCGTGCGCTTGAATGGGCGCTATGGCAACTAAGAAGCCCGATCTTTCGGTAGACGTCAACCACGACGAGCAGTCCCCACAACCTGATGAGCACAACGATTCAGACACAGACGCCAGCAATGCCGGGGCTGAGCAGAGGGAGGCAGCCGAACAACACGGTGATCGCGAGGACTCCGAGCAGCCGGACCTCGAACACCCGGACTCCGAGCAGCCGGCCCGCCCGGAGCCGCTGGAAGCGCGCGACGGCTCGCCCGCGGCGGCACTCTGGAGTCTCAACTCTCGCTGGCGCCACATCAACCACGGCTCCTACGGTGCGGTTCCCGTTTTCGCCCAACTTCGTCGCATGGCCTACCTGCAAGAAGCCGAAGGTGCCCCGCAACGCTGGTTCATGGCTGCCCCAGCGCGTGTCGCACAAGCTCGCACCGAGCTTGCCGAATTCATCGGGGTAGATGCCGACAGTTTCGGTTTCGTTCCCAACGCCAGCGCCGGAATGACCGCCTCCATCCGTGCACTCGGTCTCGGCGCCGGAGATGAAATTATCGTCACCGACCATGCCTACGGTGCGGTGTCATTCTCTGCCAAGCGCGAAGCCCGCCAGCACGGCGCCAAAGTGCGCACTGTGCCCGTGGAACTCGATGCCACCTCAGACGAGGTGCTGGCCGTTCTGGGCAAAGCGCTCGCAAAGAAACCGGCGGGGCTAGTGATTGACTCCACAAGTTCTGTCACCGCCCGGAACTTTCCGGTCGCGGCGCTCGCCGAACTCGCCCAGAAGCACGGGGTGCCGTTGCTGGTGGATGCAGCCCACGCTCCCGGAGTGCAGGCTCGCCCGGCAGAAGGGGGTGCGGCGTCCGCCTGGGTCGGAAACTTGCATAAGTGGGCGTGCGGATTTCGCGGCACGGCCGTGCTGGTCGCCGAGAAGAAGTTCGCCAAGAACCTCTATCCGCTGATCGACTCCTGGGGAATGGATGAGCCATTTCCTGGCCGCTTCGATGACCAAGGCACGATGGATTACACGCCCTATTTGCCACTGTGGATGCCGTAACAGGGCTCGAGGAGCGCATCGGCTGGCACGCGATCCGCGCCTACATCTCGTCACTTCTCGACTACTCCACCGAGATCGTTGCGGATGCCCTCGATGCTGCCTCTGGCGAAGAATCACGGGTCGATGTTGGAATGACTGCTCCGGGAATGCGTCTGTTGCGCCTCCCCGGCACGCTCGGCGCCACGGCGACGGCGGCCGGCGAGCTTCGCGACAGAATCGGCGATGAGCTCGGCTTTGTAACGCAGATCACTAGCTGGCGCAACACCGGCTACGTGCGCCTTGCCGCTCACGCCTACAACACGGCAGACGACTACGAACGATTCGCTGAAGACGCTGTGCCATCGCTCATCCAGTGGAGTCGCGAAAGCTAATACCAACAATGTGCGCTGCAGCGCTACGCAACGCGACGAAGCGCAACGCAAAAAAGCCGAACGCCCGGCCCCGAAGAGGGCTGGGCGTTCGACTGTGGTGCAGAAACTGTATTGCTGCGAAGCAACGTGGGCGGTGAAGGCGGCTGTTAAGCGCTGCGAGTTTCCTCGTCGTCTTCTTCGTCATCGTCGACATCGTACTGGTGGCTAGCGGTACTCTCAGCGGAGTACTCAGGCCACTTCTCACTATCTTCGGAGACAGGAGCTGCGCTCTCTGACCCACTCAATTCTCGAGCAAGCGCACCGTAATTGGTGTCTGGGCTGAAGTACTTCAAATCCCGAGCAACCTTGGTGTGCTTTGCCTTCTGACGGCCGCGTCCCATGCGAGACCCCCTCATACTTCTGTCCCGGTGCACTGACGGTGGCCAGCGAACGAGCGAACAGGGATGGATGAAAACTAACCCACAGTTTAGCACGACGGTTACTTATGTTTTCTTGGGGCATGCACAGGTTGGCTGTTCACGGGTAACGTTAGCCCGTGACATCCACCACCGACACCGACACCTCTGTTGTCGTTATTGGCGCTGGCCAAGCGGGCCTCTCTGTTGCCTTCTATTTGCGGCGCCTCGGGCTCGATCCGGGCAACGACTTCGTTTTGCTTGATCGGGGCCCCAACACGGGTGGTGCGTGGCAATTTCGGTGGGAGGCGCTGCGCATCGGTTCGGCCCATCGCATCAACGATCTTCCGGGCCTCGATGAGCTGGGCTTGAGTTTTGAAACCGCTGACAAGCACATGCCCGCCAAAAAAGTTGTCGCCGACTATTACCGCGAATACGAAAACCATTACGGTTTTCAAGTGGTGCGCAACGCTGACGTCATTGCGGTCGAAAACGAGGGCGAACACCTCAGGGTGACGTTCACTCTCGATGGCGAAGAAACGAAATCGGTCACCACCACCACGGTCGTCAACGCGACAGGCACGTGGGGTGCACCCTTTATTCCTTGGTACCCGGGCCTCAAATCGTTCGAGGGTCGACACCTTCACACGAGCGAATATAAGAGCGCTCGCGAATTCATCGACCAGAGCGTTGTCGTGGTCGGCGGCGGAACCTCGGCAATCGGGTTCTTGCTTGAACTCGAAAATCTTGCCAGCAACCTCACCTGGGTTAGCCGACGCCCCATCGATTTTCTCGAAGACGGCGGGCTCAACCTCGAAGCGCGCAAAGAAGCGGTGCAGATGCAGGATGAGGCCGCGCGGGCGGGGCGAGCGCTTCCCAGCATTGTCAGCGGCACCGGCGTTCCTCGCACCCGCCGCATCCAGGCCGGTATCGAACGTGGTGTGCTGACGCCGCGGCCCATGTTCTCCAGCATCGAGCCAGACGGCGTGCGCTGGAAAGACGGCGCCTTCCAGCCCGCGGATTCCATCATTTGGTCGACCGGGTTCCGCCCAGAACTTCGCCACCTTGCTCCCCTCAAGCTGCGCGAAAAAGAGGGCGGGATTTCGGTTGGGCAGGGCATCGCCTGGAAGGATCCCCGCGTCTTCTTCGCGGGCTATGGCCCTCAAGCATCCACCATCGGTGCAAATCGAGCGGGGCGGATGATCGCCCGCCAGGTCATCGCCACCCTGAGCAAGATTCAGGCGATGAAAAACGGGCGATAGTGATCGTGGCCGTGGTCCCGTTCGTTAGTGAGACACAGTGAATCGACTTTTCGTAAAGATCTGCGGCATCAGTACGCCGGATGCCGCTGCGGCGGTAGCCGATGCAGGTGCTGACGCGGTCGGGTTCGTTTTCGCTCCCTGCAGCCCGCGATTCGTCACTCCCGACCGAGCGCGTGCGCTCGCGCAGGCGCTGCCGCCGCAGATTGAGACCGTGGGAGTCTTTCGCAACCAGCCCCTCGACGAGGTGCTCGACACTGCTCGCCGGGCCGGCGTCGCCACCGTGCAACTTCACGGGGACGAAGGTGATGCGGATTTCGATCGGCTTCGCGCCGAGGGCTTCGGCACGATTCGGGCGATCTCTGTCGAGGACTATCGCCGCCGCAGTCGTGCCGGAAAACTGCGAGCGGATGATCGGCTTCTCATCGACGCCGTCGAGCCCGGTGCGGGGGCAACGTTCGATCCCGCACTCCTCGAGGGCACAGCTCTGCCCGAGTCCTGGATCCTCGCCGGCGGGCTCACCCCGGTCAACGTTGCCGAGCTCGTGCGCGAGCTTCAGCCTGGCGGGGTGGATGTGTCGAGCGGCGTTGAAGCGAGTCGCGGCGTGAAAGATGTGGCGCGCATCCGCGAGTTTATTGCTGCCGCCCGCTCGGTCTAAGAGCTCAAGGCCATGGTGCCTCAACGCTCGGGCCGCGCCGCTTCAGCGAATCAGCGCGCACGCAGCGCCCTTTAGGACGCGAGCTCGATCAGCCCGAAATACGTTGCGGCTGCGATGCCGATGCCGATCGCGAGGTTGGCGAGCACGCTAAGGACAGCAACGCGCATCCGCTTCACGGTGACGTTCTGCATTGTCTCGACGCTCAGGGTGCTGAAGGTGGTGAGGCCGCCGCACAGCCCGGTCAACAGGATGATCTCAAGATTCGCATCGATCGTGCCGAGGTGAGCGAGTCCGGCAAGGGTTCCGCCGAGCGCGGAGCCGATGGCGTTGACGACGAGCACAGCCCACGGAAAACCCGGACGCGACGCAAACGCCCGCGAAGTCAAATACCGCAGCACTGCTCCCGCGGCACCGGCACCGAGGATCGCGAAAACGACGCCGGCCGTCATTCGTTCACCAGGTCAGGACGGCTCTGCCGAGCGCGCCCTAGATAGAGCCCGAAGGCGGCAGCCGCAAGACCGAGCACCAGAGTCGCGGTGACATAGATGAGCGCGGGGACCCACTGGTCTGCCCCGATGAGATGAACAGCGGCGACCGCGAGGGCGGAGAACGTCGTGAACGAGCCGAGCAGTCCGGCGCCCAGTCCCGCGCGAGCCCACGTGGGCGATGGTGCCCATAGCTCGGCGACCACAAGCGCGAGAACGAAGCTGCCCAGAATGTTGGCGATCAGGGTGGAGACCGGAAAGAGTCCATCAGCCGTGGCGAACGCAAGGTCGAGCGAGAAACGTAGTCCGGTGCCGACGGCGCCCCCGACCGCTACGGCAGCGAGTTCACGAATCATCTGCTGCCTTTCGTGTGCCAATGCTCAAGCGGGTGCTGCGTACACGATCACCCTAGGGCAATGGGTGGATGCTCCGCGTCATCCGACCCGCGCAGTCCTAGACTGAAGCCATGACCCGAACTGCTGCGCGCCGCCGTCGTTGGCCGTGGATTGTGCTCATCGTTGTGGTGGTTCTGCTCGTGCCGATCGCCATCATTATCGTGCCGATCCTCAGTCACGAGAGCGCCGGGCAGTCGAGCCAGCAACTTGTCGACGGAGAATGGCCGCAGTCCGTCACCGCTGAGGGGGATGACGGCCGAACCCGCACCCTCAGTGTCTCTGGCGAAAACGGCGAACCCATCGACACCGAGGCGCTCGTTCGCGATGAGCGAGTAGTCGTGACGGGAACCGGCTATGACGGAACGCAAGGTGTTTACGTTGCCGTGTGCGTCATCCCGCAGTCCCCCGCCGACAAGCCGGGGCCGTGCGTCGGTGGCGTGCCCAGCCAGCAGCAAGAAAATGTTGCCGAGGGCACCGTGCAGTGGGCCCCGAGTAACTGGGTCAATGCCGACTGGGCGTGGCGGCTTTTTGGCGCTCGCAGTTATGACGACACCGCCACCGGCACCTTCACCGCCTATCTCGAGTTGGGTGACCCGCTCGGCGAAGACGCTGACTGTATCAATAACAAGTGCGGCATCTTCACCCGCAACGACCACACTGCGCTCAACGACCGAGTACAGGATGTCTACGTTCCGGTGCAGTTCGCCGAATAGTTTTAGCCCGCCGCTACGGTCGCGCTTTCGGCGGTGGGGGTGAGCGCTGCCGGAACCATCAGCCGCGGAATCGTGAAGTGCACAATCGGGCCGATCAGTAGCGCGAACGCCAGCGTGCCCCAGCCCAAGTTTCCGCCGAGAACTGCGCCGATAGTCAGCACCACAAGTTCAATGGTGCTGCGAACGACCCAGATCTTGCCGCCATATTTGCGGTGGATGCCGGTCATCAGGCCATCGCGTGGTCCCGGGCCGAAGCGGGCACCGAGGTAGAGGCCGGTGGCCACGCCGAGCAGGAGTAGACCCGCGACGAAGAGCAGGATGCGGGGCAGCAGGCCTTCGATTTCCGGCAGCAGCCAGAGCCCGAGCTGCGCGCTCGGGCCGACGACAGCGACGTTGAAGACGGTGCCAATTCCCGGTTTCTGGCGGATCGGGATCCACAAGAGCAGAACAACCAGTCCAACAATGTTGGTGACGAGGCCAAAGGGGAGGCCAGTCGTCAGGGAGACGCCCTGACCGAGCACATCCCAGGGGGCGACTCCGATTTCGGCGCGAATCATGAGCGCTATGGCGAAGCCGTAAAGAAGAAGGCCAGCAGCGAGCTGGGCTACACGGCGAGCCATGATGATGCGGGGAGTCATAAAGATATCCAATTACGTAATTGGACTCTGAACAAGAGGCCAATCCGGGTATTCTGGCCTCATGAATAGCCTTTCTGCACGCGCACTGGTTGTCATGATGGGGGAATGGCGGCCCGCTGCGGCATCGTCGGCCTATGTTGCTGTGGCCGAGCGCATCCGGCTCCTTATTATGGATGGCCGCATCCTGACCTCAACGCGCTTGCCGGCCGAGCGCGAATTGGCTCTTGCTCTGGGGGTGAGCCGCACCACCGTGACGGCGGCATACTCGTCGCTGCGCGATGGTGGCTACGTTGAGAGCACGCGCGGGTCGGGCAGTGTGGCGCAGTTGCCGCACCGCTCCACCCTGATCCCGGACTCTGCGGCGCCGCAGATGCTCGACTTCAGCAAGTCAACAATGTCGGCAGCACCCGAAGTGATCGCAGCGTCTCGCCTCGCGGCCGAGCAGCTTCCGGCTTATCTGGGGGAGTCAGGCTTCGACCCGGTCGGAATCCCGGTGCTGCGTGAAGCTATCGCCCAGCGTTATGCCGATCGGGGCTTGCCGACGAGTCCTGACCAGATCATGGTCACGCTTGGTGCCCAGCACGCAATCGCTCTTATCTCCCGCACCCTCATGTCTCGCGGTGACCGTGCGCTCATGGAGAACCCGAGCTACCCGCACGCCCTCGATGCTCTGCGGGCTGCCGGGGCTCGACTCGTGCCGGTCGGTGTTTCGACCGAAACGGGCTGGGATGCGCTCGCCGTCGAGCAGGCCATCCAACGCACGAGCCCGTCGCTGGCGTACCTTATGCCCGACTTTCACAACCCCACTGGCCAGTCGATGCCCGATGAACTGCGCGGAAAGTTGCTCGAACTTGCTGCCAGCCACGGCACGGCAGTGATCGCCGACGAAACCATGGCCGAACTTAATCTCGATGGCACCGGCAACCGCCTTCCCTTCGCCGCTCATGGCAATGCCATCTCGGTGGGGTCGGTGGGAAAAACAGTGTGGGGCGGGCTGCGCACCGGTTGGATCCGCGCCGACCACGCCACCATCCGTCAACTGGTTCGTGCCCGCTCGGCTGGCGACCTCGGCACCCCGCTGCTCGAACAGCTCGTCGTCACCAACGTGCTCAAAGACTTCCCGTCGATTCTGGAGGACCGGCGCACGTCACTGCGCGCCGGCCGCGAGCACCTCTCCTCTCTGCTCGCTGAGAAACTGCCCAGTTGGCACATGCCGCACACTCCCGGCGGAATGACCGCGTGGGTTGGCCTCGGTCAACCCGTCAGCTCGCAACTCGTTTTGGCCGCCCGTAACGAAGGGGTCGTCATTGCGGCCGGTCCGCGCTTCGGCATGGACGGGGCGTTTGAGCGATTCCTGCGCATTCCCTTCAGCGGAAATGCTGCCGAATTGGAACAGGGGGTCTCGGCGCTCGCCGCCGCCTGGTCGACCGTGATGCGGCATCCGTTCTCGCCAGCAAGCAGTGAACTCGCCAACGTCGTTTAGCGCACAAATAATCTCGCGAGAGTACGCACACCTTGGTGCATCCTGCGAGAATTAGCTCAACCAGTATGTGGATTTTTCACTGCACCCACTTTTCACAGCAACGAAAGTTACCTCGTGCACCTGCTCTCCGTCTTCTCTCTGCGCAACCGAGCCCTCATTGCGCTCGTCACGATCGTCATCGGAATTTTTGGTGGAGTGGCGCTGACGTCGCTCAAGCAAGAGCTCATCCCTTCGCTCTCGCTGCCACAAATTTTCATTGTCTCGACCTACCCGGGGGCATCGCCGGCGGTTGTTGATAAGGATGTTTCTGCGCCGATCGAAGCGGCCATCCAGGGTGTACCCGGTCTCGAGTCAACAACGGCAACCTCCAACTCGAACTTCTCCAACATCTCGGCGTCATTCGACTACGGCACCAACATTGCGACTGCTGAGCAGAAGATTCAGCTCGCCATCAACCGCATCTCGGGTCAGCTGCCCGAATCCGCTGACACTCAAGTTTTCACTTTCAACTTCACCGATCTGCCCGTCGTGCAGATTGCGGTCTCGAGTGATCTCGACGCTCTCGAACTGTCGCGCAAGCTCGAAGCATCCACTCTCGTTGACCTCAAGAAGGTGGATGGCGTTAGTGACGCCAGCCTGCTGGGCACGTCAACTCAGCGTGTGGTCATCACTCCTGATCCTGAGAAACTCTTTGCCAACGGGCTGAGCAACCAAGAAATCCGCGCGGCGCTCGATGACAACGGTGTGCTGCTGCCCGCCGGTGAAATCACCGAAGACGGCCAAACTCTCACGGTGCAGGCGGGCAACCGCATCACGTCTGTCGACGCGATTAACGCCTTGCCGCTGATCGGGGGAACGAACACTGAAGTCGTCACCCTCAGCGATGTCGCTACCGTTGAAGTGATTTCTGATCCGGAGACAGGCATATCGCGCGTTGATGGCCAAAATGCTCTCACGATCGCAATCACCAAGAGTCCTGCCGGCAACACGGTTTCGGTGTCACAGGCCGTCAATGATCTGATTCCCGAGCTCGAGAGTGCGCTCGGTAGCAACACGAAGTTCACCGTCGTCTTCGATCAGGCGCCCTTCATTCAGGAATCGATCAACAGCCTCACGACCGAGGGCCTGCTTGGACTCGTCTTTGCCGTCATCGTGATCCTGGTGTTCCTGCTGTCGATTCGCTCGACGCTGGTTACCGCGATCTCAATCCCCGCCTCCGTGCTCATCACTTTCATCGGGATGCAGGTTTCGGGCTACACGCTCAACATCATCACCCTCGGCGCGCTCACGATTTCTATTGGTCGAGTGGTGGATGACTCCATCGTCGTCATTGAGAACATCAAGAGACACGTGACGATGGGTGAGCCGAAGCTGCAGGCCATCCAGACCGCGGTTAAAGAGGTCGCCGGCGCAATTACGGCATCCACGGTCACGACGATTGCGGTGTTCTTGCCGCTCGCGCTGGTTGGCGATGTCACCGGTGAACTGTTCCGGCCGTTCGCGCTCACGACCGCGATTGCCCTCGCCGCCTCGCTGTTCGTTTCGCTGACAATCGTGCCGGTGCTGGCGTACTGGTTTTTGGGCAACAAGGCGGTGCCGCGTCACACCGAAGACGCCGTCGAGCACGCTCACGCTGTTGGCCTTCCTCAAGAAGAGAAAATCACTGCGCTGCAACGCGGCTACCTGCCGGTAATCAAATGGACGCTCAAGCGCCCCGTAGCCACCCTTCTCACCGCGGTACTTCTGCTCGGCGGAACTGTTGCGCTCGTTCCTTTCATGAAGACCAACTTCATTGGTGACAGCGGCCAAAATACCCTTACCGTTAGCCAAACGTTGCCCCTCGGCGCAAGCCTCGAAGCTCGCGATGAAGCGGCCAAGAAGGTCGAAGAAGTGCTCATAGACCTCGACGGTGTCGACACGGTGCAGCTGTCTATCGGTTCCAGTGGCGGTTCATTGCGCGCCGCATTCTCGGGCGGAGGAGCTAGCACCTTCTCGCTCACCACCGACCCCGAGGTCGACCAGGTCAAGCTGCAAGAGGCCGTGCGTGACGCTGTCGCCACTATTGACGATGCTGGCGAAGTCACTCTCGCTTCGGCATCCAGTGGTTTTGCATCGAGTGACATCGAGATCAACATCACCGCAACAAGCGATTCCGAACTGCGCGAAGCATCGGATGCCCTGCTCGAGCAGGTGCGCGACCTCGATGTGGTTGCCGAAGCCACAAGCAACCTCTCGGAGCAGCAGCCGTTCATCTCGATCACGGTTGATCGAGACAAAGCCGCCGCCCTCGGTCTCAGTGAAATCGCTGTCGGAGGAATTGTGGCCGGGGCGATGAACCCCAGCGCTGTTGGCAGCGCAGTCATTGATGAAGCGACTCTGTCGATCTACATCCTGAACGAGATCGCGCCGGTCACGATTCAAGAGTTGCGCGACTTCCAAATTCCGAGCGCCGCCGGTCTTGTTCCTCTCACGGATGTTGCCACCGTCGACGTCGAAGATGGACCAGCGAGCATCACCTCGGTGAAGGGAGTGCGCAGTGCGACTCTCAGCGTGACGCCGAGCAGCGACGACGTGGGTACGGCATCCGCTCTGGTTGCTGCCGCTGTTGATGAAGCTGATCTGCCGGCTGGTGCATCAGCATCGTTGGGTGGCGTGGCAACAGAGCAGTCGGATGCGTTCCAGCAACTCGGACTTGCCCTACTGATCGCGATTCTGATCGTTTACGTTGTGATGGTTGCGACCTTCAAGAGCCTGCGCCAACCGCTGCTCTTGCTCGTTTCGGTGCCGTTTGCGGCAACCGGTGCGATCGCGCTCCAGGTCATTTCGGGCATCCCCCTCGGCGTCGCTTCGTTGATTGGTGTGCTCATGCTGATCGGTATCGTCGTGACGAACGCGATCGTGCTTGTCGACCTCATCAACCAGTACCGGGTGAAAGGCATGCGTGCTCGCGAAGCCATCATTGAGGGCTCGTCGCGTCGACTTCGCCCGATCCTGATGACGGCGGCGGCGACAATCTTCGCGCTGCTTCCGCTCGGCATTGGCCTCACGGGCGAGGGTGGTTTCATTTCGCAGCCCCTCGCAATCATCGTGATTGGTGGCCTTGTTTCATCGACCCTGCTGACCCTTGTGGTGCTCCCCGTTCTCTACTACCTCGTAGAGGGTGCCAAGGAACGTCGCGAAGATCGCAAAGCAGCGGGCACCGACCGCAAGAGTCGTCGCGCAGCGAAAGAAGCTGGCCGCGAGGTGCGGCCGGTAGCAACCGCGGAGTAGCGATTTCTGATTGGCTCGGTTCGAGCGCTCCGAGCATCCTCTCTACTCTGAGCGCGATCCACTGTGCAAGAGGCGCAGCCGTTCACAGACGACGGGCATGTCAGGCTCAAAACCCTTTGGGCCCTCGGAGTGCTCACGCCAGTATCGCTCGTGAACTTCACGCCAATGCGAAAGGCTTCGATCGCCTTCGCCCTCGGCGAACGCGTGGGACTCGGTAACCTCATCGAACGGGACGAGGTCGATCGCGGTCGTCTCCAACAGCGCACGGGGAACTCCGCTCCCGTCGAGGATGATGTTCAGCCAACCGACCTCGGGGACGGGGTCGCCTGCGTGCTCATAATCCCAGAGAGATGAAGCGGTTGCGGTCTTCGTGCCAGCAAGTACCAGATCGAGAAGGCCATCTGCGTGAGCGGGTGTTGCGCCGAACGCCCACGCTTCAGGGATCGCCTCGGGCAATCCCTGGATTGTGGAACGGCATTCGTGCCAGAATTCTTCGATCGTCAGGGGTGCGCTCATTTACTCATCCTAAGTCGACTCCAATTTTGACCGCCCGGTCCCTCGGATGCCCTAGGCTGGCCCGGGGGAAATGGAGCTTCTGTCATGAATACTGCTGGGGAAAACGACACAATCGGGCGGTCGATTCCACTGCCGAGTGTTCGCGCCGAACAGTTCGCGTGGGCGCAGAAGCGGTGGGCTGACCACGCGACGGTCTGGCCGAAAATGCCGCCCACACTCGCACCCCTTACGGTCATAACTCACGTGCTGTTTGCGCTGTTTCTCGTTGTTGCCGTCGGCGGCATCGCGCTCTACCTTGGCGAGTACCTCGCTGCTCCCGCAACCCAATTGGGTAAACAACTGATTCTCGGTGTCATCACCGCCGACCTCGTCATTGTGCTGATCGCCGTCACTTTGGCTCGGCTGAATACTGCAGTCTCCGTTGCGGGGTTCGTGTTCCTTTTCTTTGCCGTTAGCGCGATTCTTGGGCTGGCTGCCGGAGGTGTAGTTGTCTTCCTGAATCCGGATCTGGCATCCGAATTCACGACCATTCCGCAGTGGGGCAACCTGAACCTGCTCATTGCTGGAGTGGTGTTTGTGGTCCTCGCGATTGTGGTGTGGACGAAAGTGAACACGCAGGTCAGCAGTTTTGCGCACTGGCGCGCAAATGTTGTGACCGCGAGCCAGACGGTATTCCCCAACGGGCAGCGCGAGCGCTATTTTGCGGGCGAACCCGTTGTGCTTAACGAGAATTCGGGTGAGCTCGAGCGTCGCCTCGCCGTTGCCGAACGCCTCAGTGCACCCCTGCTGGAACAGCTTCTTCTTATGCCGGGCGTCACGATCGTTCACGGCATCTCGATCCCGGGTTCGCGCACTGCGCACATCGGTCACGCGGTTGTCGCCGGCAATCATGTCGCGCTCATTGACTCCCTGCTGTGGGCACCAGGCCAGTATGTGTTGGATGCGTGGGGCCGGGTTGTGCGCGACGGCAAGATTGATGAACTCATCAATGTGACCACTGCGATTGCCGCGCAGCGTCACGCAGCCGATCGTCCCCAGTTGGCGATTCGTTCGTGGGCTGTTGTGCACCGACTTGCGGATGCTCCGCTCACGATCACGACCGATCCCCAGAACGCGGTGCGGTTGGTGACACCAGAAGAGATGCTCCGCGAAGTGGGCGAGTGGCTTGCCCCAGTCGGAGATCAGATCGATACGTTTGCGCTGCAGTTCGCAGTGAATTCACGCCTCAAATAGAAACGGAGAGCTTATGCTCGGCAATTCCCCGTACTTTTTCCTCTCGATCGCAATGCTCTTGGTGGCGATCCTGGTCGGTGCGTACCTCGCTTACTGGCTCATTCGGGCTGCTGTCGCCGCTGGATTACGCGACCACCACAAGTGGTTGGGGCGTCGTGATGAAAAGACGCTTCCTCCCGAGCCGGGGCCGGATCGCAACCTTCCCTACGACCACAACGTCTAGAGACAGGGCTGCGGCATCCGTCGATCCTCGCTATTGCAGCCTCGATCGGGTATCGTAGATAGGTCGGCTCAAGACAGCGCGAAATCTCGCGTATGGGTTTGTAAGTCTTGCGGGCCGGTTTGCCAGCCAATCCAGCTGGTGACAATCACACGAATGTATGTGACGGCCTCGGTCAAAGACTGCCCGGGTTCAGAAGTGCAGCGCACGAACGCTCAAGCTAATTAGAAGACACCTAGTAGGTATCTAGCTAATCGGTTTCTCGCTAATTAAATGGTGAGCGTTGGCGTGCGCGCGTGCTCCACGCACTAGATGTGTTCCATCTACGAATAACCCGGAAAGTACAATGCCTAATTTCAATAAACCTGCCACGGGCCGTGGCGGAAAAAACTTCAAGTCTGCCCCTAAAGGTGGCAGCGGAGCACGCAGCGAAGGTCACCGCGGATTCCGCCCCGACCAGGGCGAAGCGCCCAAGCGTCGCTGGAGTGCCGATGACCGTGCCGCACGCACCGGCGACCGCAACACTGGTGGAGCTCGTGGCGGACGCGACGAGCGTCGCCCCGACTGGACTCCTCGCGAAAAGCCTGCCCGTGGCGGACGCCCCGAAAACGGCGACCGCAACGATCGTCCCGCCTACGGCGACCGCCCGCAGCGCAACGAACGCGGTGCTTATGGCGACCGCCCCCAGCGCAGCAGCGAGCGTCCCTCCTACGGTGACCGCCCTGAGCGTGGAGGCCGTCCGTCGAGCAACGACCGCAACGACCGCCCGCAGCGCGACTCGCGCCCCGAGCGCGGTGGCTACGGCGATCGTCCCCAGCGCGATTCACGTCCCGAGCGCGGCGGTTACGCCGGCCGTTCAGAGCGTCCTTCGTATGGTGACCGTCCTGACCGTGGGGGTAACGCTGGTCGCAGCGAACGCCCTTCGTACAGCGACCGTAACTCCGGTGGCCGTTCAGAGCGTCCCTCGTACAACGATCGCAACGCAGGCGGCCGTACCGAGCGTCCCTCCTACAACGATCACAATTCGAGCGGTCGCACCGAGCGCCCTTCGTACAATGACCGCAATGCCGGTGGCCGTTCAGAGCGTCCTTCGTATGGTGACCGTCCCGACCGTGGCGGCAACGCTGGCCGCAGCGAACGCCCCTCGTACAGCGACCGCAACTCCGGTGGCCGTTCAGAGCGTCCCTCGTACAACGACCGTGGTGCATCCGCTGGTCGAACGGAGCGTCCGGCCTACAACGACCGTGCCCAGCGCACTGAGCGTCCGGCCTACAACGACCGCCCGCAGCGCACCGAGCGTCCCGCCTACAACGATCGCGCTCAGCGCACCGAGCGAACCGAGCGTCCCTCGTACAGCGACCGCAATGCCGGTGGCCGTTCAGAGCGCCCGTCGTACAACGACCGCGCGCAGCGTTCCGAGCCGCGCGAGAGCGCGTACTACCCGGCCCGTGACGGTAAGTCGTCGCACTCGCAACAGGAAGACGTTGTTCTTGAGCGTCTCGTAGCGAAGGCCGTTACCGCCAGCGACGTTGAAGGCAAGTCCTTCATCGACCTCGGCATCGGTTCAAACATTTCGCGTCAGCTCGCATCCATGGGTGCAGAGTCGCCGTTCCCCATCCAGGCAGCAACCATCCCCGACGTTCTCGCCGGCAAGGATGTTCTTGGCCGCGGAAAGACCGGATCGGGCAAGACCATTGCTTTCGGTGCGCCCCTCGTTGAGCGCCTCATGGAAAACAATGGTGGCAAGGACCGTCAGATGGGCCGCAAGCCGCGCGCCCTCATCCTGGCTCCGACCCGCGAGCTTGCTCAGCAGATCGATCGCACCATTCAGCCCATCGCTCGCAGCGTTGGTCTGTTCACCACGACCATCGTGGGTGGCGTTCCTCAGTACAAGCAGGTTGCAGCCCTCACCCGTGGCGTCGATGTCATCATCGCCACCCCGGGTCGCATTGAAGACCTCATCGAGCAGGGTCGCCTCGACCTCAGCCAGGTGAAGGTTACTGTTCTCGACGAAGCAGACCACATGTGCGACCTCGGGTTCCTTGAGCCCGTTCAACGCATCCTGCGTGAAACCAGCGAAGGCGGCCAGAAGTTGCTGTTCTCGGCAACCCTCGACAAGGGTGTTGCCACTCTCGTCAAGGAGTTCCTGGTTGACCCGGCCGTACACGAGGTTGCTGGTGAAGACCAGGCTTCTTCGACGATCGACCACAAGGTTCTCCTCATCGAACAGCGCGACAAGCGCGCCATCATCAAGCAGCTCTCTGCAGGCACGGGCAAGACTCTCGTCTTCACCCGCACGCGTGCATTCGCTGAAGAGATGGCTGAATTCTTGAGCATGGGCGGCACTCCGGCCACGAGCCTTCACGGTGACCTCAACCAGTCACGTCGTACCCGCAATCTGCAGATGCTCACGAGCGGCAAGGTCAACGTGCTCGTCGCGACCGACGTTGCAGCCCGCGGCATCCACGTGGATGACATCAGTCTCGTTATTCAGGCTGACGCTCCCGAGGAATACAAGACGTACCTGCACCGTTCTGGCCGCACCGGTCGCGCCGGCAAGGCGGGAACCGTTGTCACGCTCATCCCGCGCAACCGTCGTCGCAAGATGGACGAACTGCTTGGTCGCGCCGAGATCGACGCAGAGTCGGTCGACGTAGCGCCTGGTGACACGTTCATCGACAAGCTGGCTGCGCTGTAACTAGCGCGCAGCTCACTCGAGCATAAGAAAGCCTCGGTCGCCCCACTCACGTGGTCGGCAGCTGGGGCTTTCTGCGTTCATTGGGTGTGGAAAAGTTTCGGCGTGTGTAGTATCAATAGTGATACTAAAAATTGGCGGCGATTGCGAAATTGGAGGGAGAAGAGCTGTGAATACTTCGAGTGCGGAGCACTACACCTACCGCGTGCGATGGTCTCCAGAAGATGAAGCATTCGTGGGAACGGTGGCAGAAATGCCATCTCTATCCTGGCTCGATCACCTTTCAGATGGCGCCTTTGCCGGCATTAGAAACTTGGCGAAAAGCGTACTCGAGGACATGCTCGAAACGGGTGAGACCCCACCACGAGCAATCGCGGACCGAACCTACTCGGGAAAATTCATGGTGCGCGTGACTCCTGAATCGCACCGTCGGCTCGTGATCGAGGCCGCCGAACAGAACGTCTCACTCAATCGCCTCGCCGCGAGCCGCCTCGTTTCGTGAGCGACCGCTCTCTCGTAGAATCGCAGCATGAACGAGAAACCATCACTCGCCGCACGCGCGGGTTCAGCGCTGGGGCACGCCACTAGCTCCGCAGCGCACGGAACGCGTGACGCGATCCGCAAGAACCCCACGGCGAACCGTGTTTATCGCACCACCGTTGGTGTCGTGGGCGGAACGACCGTTGCACTCGGTGTGGTGCTGATCCCGCTGCCTGGGCCCGGCTCTCTCGTCGCTATTGGTGGGTTGGCCCTTCTCGGTACCGAATTTGAACCAGCGACGAAAGCTAGCGCCAAAGCGAATGCCCTCGCCCGCAAGGCTCTTGCGGCTGCAAATGAGAAGCGCAAGCGACGAGCGACTCGGCGAGCCGATGCCGATGCCGAAGCCGACAGCGACGCTACAGCTCCACTAGCCGGTCGTTCGTGAAGTAGTAAATATTTTCGTGCTTGAAACCGTCGAGACCTCCGGGGCGACGGATGTGAGGCTCGAACGTGAAGAGAGCTGTGTCACCAATCCGTGCGGCGTTGCCCTTCTCTAGGTAGATGCGATCGGCGCTCCGGCGTTGGATGGAGTGGCCGACGTTGCCGAGAAAGTCGAGATTCTCGAATCCCAACTCGCGAATGCGCGAGTTCATCTCGCCGTGAAGTTCTTCGAAAGTCATGGAAGGTCTTGCGACTTCGATCAGGTCGCTATGCAGCTGGGCTTCGGCGAGCACTCCTTCGCGCCATTCCTCGCGAGTCGCAAGCCGCGCATCCTCGATAGCCGAACCGTTCTCCACGATGATCGTGCGTGCGAAGTCGCCCCAGAAACCACCGCGCTGTGGACTCAGGTCGATCGTGATGATCTCTTCGTCTCGGATGACACGGTCGGCTGTGGTGTATTCGCGCCCGGACACCGAGCTGATGGTGTCTTCCCCGCACAACACAAGGGCTCCGATTCCCCAGTACCAAAAGGAGTCGGCGCCTAACTCCCGCAGGGTGTCTTCGCAGAGTTGTCGCACTGATGCGAGGGTGTGGCCGGCGCGGATATTCTGGCGCGCGATGTCCATGGTCTGTCGCGCGATCGACTGCATGGCTCGGTTGTTAATCATCGGTTGATTTCGCTTTCTGATGCCGAGGCCACATGTTTTCCGTCTCAGCTTGTTGCGTGGCACGCAACGTCGTCAGGGTAGCGGCAAGGCGCTCCGCGAAGCCGTCGGGCACCTCGGCAGGCAGCGCATTGGTGGGAAACCAGCGGACGGCTTCGCTTTCGTCGCTGACCGCAACCTCGACATCCGGGGCGGCGAAAGCGAGGAAACCGACATCCCAGTGGGCGGCGCACGCGAAGCCGCCGTGCAACTCGTGGCGGTCGAGATCGACGATGGCGTCCGAGCGCAGGGTGAGGTCGGTGATGCCGGACTCCTCGCGTGCTTCGCGCAGGGCGGCATCCGCGACTGACGCATCCTGGGGTTCGAGGTGGCCACCGAACTGCACCCAGAACTGCCCCTTGCGGTGAAAGCACAACAGCACGTTCTCATAGTCGGGGGAGAACACGAAGCAGGAGGCGGTGACGTGTTCGGGACCGCCGTCTCGCTTGAGGGCATCCGCTCCTCCGGCAGCGACGAAAGCGAGGTAGCGCTCGCGGGCGGGAGTCGCAGGAAGGGCGGCCAAGTCGGTCAGAAAGTCATCGGCGATCACTCAGCCATTATCCGTGGTTGCCGCGCTCGGTCTGCAACAACCGGGCGCAAGTGCTGTCGACGTCACTTTTTTGGGGATTCTGTCGCGGAGCTTTGTCAGGGACCGGTCGTAATGTTCGATCATGACTTCTCATGATGAAACTCAAGACCAGCCGATGATGGATGGTGCTACCGAAGCTTCCGCGAGCGAAAAGCAGCAGGGTAAGAGAGACCAGGTGGAGGCTGACGCCGCGCGCGACAGTGCAGTCGAAGGCGGCGCTCTCGAAGACGCCGCGCTTGAAGACAGCGTTCGCAGTGTTCGTGCGGTCGGCGAAGATCGGACTGCAGAAAGCGCAGATGCTGAGTAGAGCCCGCGTATAGAGGTCGGGTGCGCGTTGCTCAAGTGGCCGTTCGCGCATGCTCGTGTGCGCGAGAGCCACGCCAGTGCGTCCCGAATCGAACAGAAGTGTGGCGGTCGTCGCAATAGTGCAATAGGGTATCGGCATGTCGGATACTCACAACGAACGTGCCATTGAAGATGAGATCGTCACCGACTTCAGTAAGCGGATGTCGTACGGCGCGTACCTAGAACTCGACACCCTGTTGAGCGCCCAGACTCCGCAAAGCACACCTGAGCATCACGACGAGATGCTGTTCATTATCCAGCATCAGACCACCGAGCTGTGGCTCAAACTCGTGATTCACGAACTGACCTCGGCCCGCGATTTGATGGCGAGCGACAACCTCTCTATTGCGCTCAAGCGCATTGCCCGCGTCAAGCACATCCAGCGCACCCTCACCGAACAGTGGTCGGTGCTCGCGACGCTGACCCCGAGTGAGTACTCGCAGTTCCGCGACTATCTGGGTAGCTCATCCGGGTTCCAGTCATATCAATACCGAGCGGTCGAGTTTCTGCTCGGCAACAAGAACGCGGGCATGCTCAAAGTCTTCGAATCGCACCCCGAAGCTCACGCCCTGCTCAGTAAGTTGCTGGCCGAGCCGAGCGTCTATGACGAGTTCTTGCGCTACCTCAGCCGCCACGGTTACAAGATTCCGGATGCGGTACTCAACCGTGATGTCACACGCGGCTACGAGCAAAATGACGAGCTCATCGAGACTTTCCGCCACATTTACGACAACGAGAGCGAACACTGGCTCGCCTACGAAGCCTGCGAAGAGTTCGTTGATCTCGAAGACAACTTTCAACTGTGGCGCTTCCGGCACATGAAAACAGTCATGCGCATCATCGGCATGAAGCGCGGCACCGGCGGATCCAGCGGTGTCGGCTTTCTCCAGAAAGCCCTCGACCTCACTTTCTTTCCTGAACTCTTCGCCGTGCGCACCGAGATCGGCCGCTCGTGAGCGAACCCGAGACCCCAGCAGCCGCTAGCGCCGCCGCGTCAAACCCTGAGGCCGCCCCCACTCACGACTACCGGGTCGATGCCTATTGGATGCGCGAATGGCACGGTCCGGCAACCGTGCGCGTCAGCATCCACGGCATTCGAGCGATTGCGGATGACGCTGCGCTGACCGCCCGCCGTCTTCCGGGAGTGCTACTTCCGGGCTTTCGCGACTCGCACGTGCATCTCGGGCTGATCGAGCCGCGCGCTCTTGTCGCTGGTGGTCTTGCTGCGGTTGACGATTTGGGCGGTGACCCGGGGCGTTTGGCGGAGTGGGGCGCCGATGACGCTGTTGCTGCCCTAAATTTCGCGGGAGCATTTATTGCGGCTCCCGGTGGCTATCCGGTGAACCGTGCGTGGGCCGTGAATCTTGCGGTGTGCGAGGTGTCGACGGACGAGCAGGCGATGGCGGCGGTCGCTGAGCAAATTCAGGCCGGCGCCAGCATGATCAAAGTTGCGCTGAACGCTGATGATGGCCCAGTGATTGATGACGAAACATTGAGTGCACTGGTGGAATACGCGCACAGTCGGGGGCGCGAAGTTGTTGCCCACGTGCAGGGGGCTGGGCAAACGCAGCGCGCCTTCGCCGCTGGCGTCGATCGTTTGGCGCACACGCCGTGGACTGAGCGGCTCGATGATTCCCTGATCGAGAAGATGGCGCAGCCAAACTCTCGTTTTTTGGCGGGACGCCACTCGTGGATCAGTACCCTCGACATCCATGGTTATGGTCAGCGCGGCCACGACTTTGAGATCGCCAGTGATAACCTGCGCCGCTTTCACTGCGCCGGGGGAACTGTGCGTTACGGCACCGATATGGGTAATGGCGATCTGCCTCTCGGGCTAAATGGGCGCGAGCTGTCAGCCCTTCAGGATGCGGGAGTGCGAAACGATTCGCTATTGAGGGCGCTCTGCCTGCCTAGCTTTGGTAGCACCGTGAGTTATCTGCCGACAGTTCCGCGAGTCGATACCGACCTCGCCACGTGGCTGATGAGCGCAACAGTCGTGACCGCGCGCGAACTGTTGAATCCCCAATTTGCTGACTCGGTAACCCAGAACACTGAGGTGACTGATGTCGGCGTTTCGCTTGAAACCACCCCGATCCCGATTCAGTGGAGAGATATCTCATGACCGATACCAGCGTTAATGCCGCAGAGTCCCTCGATGGCGCCGACTCGCTCGCTGCCTTCCCTGCCAAGTTTGTGCGTTCGCCAGAAGTGCGGGCGTATCTCGATGGCAACTCGCTCGGTCGTCCGACCATCGCGAGTGCGGCTCGCCTCGCCGAATTCGTCGACGAACAGTGGGGCGGGCGCCTCATCCGTGGTTGGGATGAGTCCTGGTACGACCTGCCTCTCACTCTCGGTGACCGTCTCGGTGCCGCCACTCTCGGTGCTGCGCCCGGCCAAACCTTTATCGGAGATTCCACCACGGTGGTCCTTTACAAACTCATTCGGGCCGCACTCACCGCCCGCCCCGACCGCAGCGAAATCGTCATCGACACCGGCAACTTTCCTACCGATCGCTACATCGTTGAAGGCATCGCCGCCGAACTAGGCAAGACCCTGCGCTGGATCGACCCACCCATCGAGGGGGGAGTCACCGCCAACGCAGTACAAGCCGCCCTTACCGAAAACACCGCCCTCGTCGTGATCAGCCACGTCGCCTACCGTTCCGGCTACCTCGCCGATATGCCCGGTATCACGGCCATCGCCCACGACGCCGGGGCCCTCGTGCTGTGGGACCTGTGCCACTCCGCCGGAGTCGTCGACACCCAACTCGACGAGTGGGGCGTTGACCTCGCCGCTGGCTGCACCTACAAATACCTCAACGGCGGGCCCGGCTCTCCAGCCTTCGGGTATGTGCGCTCAGAACACATCGAGAGCATGACCCAACCAATACAGGGGTGGATGGGCAGCAGCAGTCCCTTTGAAATGGGGCCAGGGTACGCGCCGCATCACGGCATCCGGCGCTTCATCAGTGGCACGCCGTCGATCGTGGGATCGCTCGCGATGCAAGACATGCTCGGCCTCATTGAGCAGGCGGGCATTCCAGCAATTCGGGCCAAGTCTGTCGCGATGACCGAATATGCGCTCGAGCTTGTCGACGAACTGCTGACTCCGCTTGGTGTCACGGTGAGCTCGCCGCGCAATGCTGACGAACGGGGCAGCCACGTCACGATCGACCACGAAAGCTTCGCAGAAGTGAATGCGGCGCTATGGAAGCAGGGGATCATTCCTGATTTTCGGAGGCCCAACGGCATCCGTCTCGGGCTGTCGCCGCTCAGCACCACGTACGCTGAAGTCCAGCTGGGCATTGAGGCCATTCACGCTCAACTTGTGAAGTAGCCGACTGTGATTCTGGATGACTTCGACTCTCGCCCCGGCAGTGCCACGTCACTGCTGCGCACCTTTGTCGGTTCGCAGCTGCGTCAGTTGGGGGGTTGGATCTCGTCGGCGCATCTCGTGCGCATCATGGAGGCGCTGGGAGTTCCTGCTAATGGCGCTCGCAGCGCGATAGCTCGGGTCAAGTCAAAGGGTCTGCTGATCCCTGAGGCGGTCGATGGGCATCACGGCTATCGCGTCAATGAAGAAGCGGTGCCGATGCTTGAGAGTGGTGACCGCCGTATTTTCAACTTTCGGCAGCAGCGTGAAGATGACCAGTGGTGTCTGATTTCGTTTTCCATCCCGGAGTCGCGCCGGGATGCCCGCCACCAGTTGCGTCGTCGGCTGGGCTGGATCGGGTGCGGCACGGTCGCGACCGGGCTCTGGATTTGTCCTGCAGTGCTCAAGGATGAGGTGCTCGTCATTCTCGATGATCTTGATTTGCGGGACTGCGCCACTCTCTTTATCGCGGGTCGCCCTGAGGCGAATCGTCCCTTGGTGGATGCCGTGTCCCAGTGGTGGGATCTGGATCGTCTGCGTAATCTGCATGATCGTTTTCTTGATCAGCACTCTGCCCAGGTTGGCCCGGCTGCGACCGACTCTGAGGCGTTTGCCCGGTACATTCTTGCTCTGGATCAGTGGCGGGTTATTCCGTACCTCGATCCGGGTTTGCCGAATTCGGCGTTGCCGGCTGACTGGCCGGGACAGGCCAGTCTGGAACTTTTTGGCCGCCTGTCGCGTTCTTTGGCGGCCCGCGCGCATGCTTTTGCGCGGTCGGCCGCTCACTGAGCCAGCACGCACCAGCCGGAAAATGCGCACAATAACAATGGGTTACGCGCAGATGAGCAATTGATTTAAACCCTTGGAATGGGCTGTGAGCAGGGCTATCGTCTCAGATACCCCTGTTAAGGGGGTAGACCGCAGATTTCACAATTCTCGAGGGGACTGCCCGCTATGCATAATCACCGCAGCAGGTCGACGCGATTCTCAGTAGGGGCTATTGCCACCTCCTGTGCCATCGCGCTGGCTACGCTTACCGCTCCGGCCGCATTCGCAGCCGATGTAACGGCGACCATCGCCGAAGTTCAAGGCACAACAGCATCGAGCCCAATGGCGGGCTCGACTGTAACCGTAGAAGGTGTCGTTACCGCTGACTACCGTGGGGCCTCTGGCTACCGCGGCATTGTCATCCAGACTCCCGGATCGGGTGGGGCTAACGACGCTACCCCCGGCGCTTCCGATGGAATCTTCCTCTACCTCAACAACGAGAACCCACCCGTTGCTCTCGGTGACAAAGTCACGGCAACAGGTCCTGTCGATGAGCGCTTCGGCCAAACCCAGCTCGGTGCAGGCGCAACGCCAGCCACGGTTGAACTTGTCACCGCAGCGGCGAACCTCGACCCGGCTGATCTGGTTCAGGCATCCGCTCTCGATGCGAGCGTTGTCGGCAACGACCGCGAATCCCTCGAGTCGATGCTCGTCGCCCCCACCGGTGACTACCTCGTCAGCTCGAGCCACCAGCTCTACAACTTCGGCACCCTCTGGCTCAGCCCGAGTGAGCTAGCAGTCAAGAGCACCGAAACCACGGATGCCGGAGACGCCGCTAATGCGATCGCCGCCGCCAACCGTGCCAGCCGCATCTTCCTCGATGATGGCTATAGCATCCAAATTTCCAACGGGTCGCACCCGGGTGAGCAGCCGTATTTCTCGGCTGACACTGTTGTTCGCAACGGCGACACCGTTGATTTCCCGGCGAACCCTTACATTCTGAGCTACGGCTTTGATGACTGGCGTTTGCAACCGACGATCGCGATAAACGACTCGAGCCCGGCAGAGTATCGTCCAACGTTCGCGCCGACGAACCCGCGCGAAGAGTCGGCTCCTGTCGTCGGTGGAGACTTCAAGGTTTCGGCCTTCAACGTCTACAACTACTTCACAACACTGACGAGTGAAGATCCGGATGCTCGCGGTGCTGACACCTCTGAAGAATTCGCTATCCAGCAGTCGAAAATCGTCGCAGCAATCAACTCGCTCGACGCGGATGTTGTTGGTCTCATGGAGATCGAGAACTCGGTCAAACTGCGCGGAGAACTCGACGAAGCGCTCATGGATCTCGTCGGTGCGCTCAACGCGGCTGCCGGTGCGGGAACGTGGGACTACGTTCGCACGCCAGCAGACCTGAACGATGCAGTCATCACCGACTTCATCACAAACGCGATCATCTTCAAGCCGGCTGCAGCTACTCCGGTAGGCGATAGCTTCACGCAGGTTGATGAGACGGTGTGGGACATCGCGCGCGAGCCGATCGCTCAAACTTTTGAGTCGAACGGCGAACTGATTACGGTGGTCGCTAACCACTTCAAGTCGAAGGGCGGATCCGGCACCGAACCAACTGATGGTCAAGGTTTTTTCAACACCGAGCGTGTTGAGCAGGCCAACGCCGTCAAGGCTCTCGTTGACTCGATCTCAGCCGATCCCGCCAAGAGTGACCAGGTTGTGCTCGTCGGTGACTTTAATGCCTACTCTGAAGAAGATCCGGTTCAGGTCTTCACTTCGGCGGGCTACGTTGACACCCTCGCAGCGCTGACCGGTGACCAGTACACCTACACGTTTGATGGTGAATTGGGCTCGCTCGACCACATCATTGTTTCGCCGTCGCTTGCCGACAACGTCACTAATGCCGCTGTCTGGAACATCAATTCGCCTGAGTGGGGCGATCGTGGCTATGCCTTCGGGGCAACCGAAGCGGGCACCGTGTTCCGTTCGAGCGACCACGACCCGATCAGCATTGGCCTCAGCACCGAAGCGGTGCCGGTTGAGATCGAAATTCTCACGACGAACGACTTCCACGGTCGAATCGAAGCAGGCGGCGGAGTTCCCGGCGCAGCTCAGCTCGGCGGAATGGTGAACTACTGGGAAGCACTGAACCCCAACACCACGTTTGTTGGTGCTGGCGACTTTGTTGGTGCAACTACCTTCACCTCGTTCATCCAGAACGACCAGCCCACGATCGACGTGCTCAACGAAATCGGGCTCGACACGAGCTCATCGGTAACCACGAATTCGATCAGGGTCGTGCCGATGTTGACGACCGCATCCTGGATGCCGCCGACTGGCCGTACCTTGCAGCGAACCTCTACGACCGGGACACCAACGCTCCAGCCTACGACGAGTACTTCCTGCAGGAGTTCGATGGCGTGACCGTCGGCTTCATCGGTGCTGTTACCGAAGACCTCAACGAGTTGGTCAGCCCCGCTGGCATCGCCTCGCTGGAAATTCGCAGCATCGTGACCGAGGTTGACCGCGTTGCGGACTACCTCACCGACGGTAATGACGCCAACGGCGAAGCAGATGTTCTCGTTCTGCTCGTTCACGAAGGTGCGGCATCCGTCGATATTTCGGCATCGACCGACGACTCGGCCTTTGGCCAGATCGTCACGGGCCTGAGCCCGAAGGTTGAAGCGATTGTCTCGGGTCACACTCACCTCGCCTACGACCACGAAGTCACGGTGCCCGGTATGGACCGCCCTCGTTTGGTCGTTTCAGCTGGACAATACGGCGCCAACTACGGTCACTTCGACCTCACGGTCGACCCGGCAACGCAGGAGATTATCTCCTTCAGCGCCGAGGTTCTACCGATTGTCGGCTTCGAGCCAGATCTCGCGGTGCAGGCCATCGTTGATGCCGCTACTGCGGCGGCAGCCGAGCTTGGTAACGCCAAGGTCGGAGAGATCTCCGACAGCATGTTCCGTGCAGTGCAGACTCCGGTCGACGGAACTCCATTCCCTGAGAACCGCGGTGGAGAGTCGACCCTCGGCAACTTTGTTGCTGATGTTCAGCTCTGGGCAGCATCAGATTCGGGTGCAGAGATCGCCTTCATGAACCCCGGCGGTTTGCGCACGGACCTCGTCTACGAGTCGTCGAGTGCGAGCGACCCTGACGGAAACGTCACGTACCGCGAGGCTGCGAACGTGCAGCCCTTCGGCAACACGCTCACGACGATGTCGTTGACGGGTGCGCAAATCAAGTCGGTGCTCGAAGAGCAGTGGCAGCCGGCTGGTGCACAGCGTCCGTTCCTCAAGCTCGGCATTTCGGAAGGGTTGACGTACTCCTACGACCCCACCGCAGCCCAGGGCGAGCGAGTGACCGCGATGTACCTCAACGGTGTTGCCGTGGATGTCGCAGCCACCTACAAGGTGGTCGCTAACTCCTTCCTCGCAGCCGGTGGCGACAACTTCGCCACTCTTGCTGAGGGAACCAACCGCGCCGACAGCGGCCGCGTCGACCTGCAGTCAATGGTCGAGTGGTTCGAAGCGAACACGGTCGCTGACCCGCCGCTCGAGCAGCGCGCCATTGGTGCTGTTGTTTCGGCTCCGGATGCAGACGGCTACAACCCCGGAGATGACGTCACGCTCGACCTGTCGTCGCTTACCTTCAGCCGTGGCGGCTCAGACGCCACCACGGTCGAGGTTTCGGCTGACGGAACGGTGCTCGGTTCAGCAACGATCGACCGCACCATTGTCGACACCACGGATGAGCAGGGTCGCGCATCAGTGACCGTCACGATTCCGGCCGGTACGGCTGCGGGCACGCTCGCGTTGACCGTCACGGTTCCGGGAACGGACACCGCGATTGTCGTACCGATTGAGGTCGTCACCACGGCTGAGGCCATCGAGAACACGAAGGCTCCGGGCATCCGAGGCAACGTGCAGGTTGGCAAGACGGTCAAGGCAACGCATGGCAACTGGAGCGTGAAGTCACCTGACTACAGCTACCAGTGGCTGCGCGATGGTGAGCCGATCGCTGATGCGACTGACAGCCGCTACCGCATCACGACCGAGGACATCGGCACCGAGCTGAGCGTGCAAGTCACGGCCAGCAAGGATGGCTACTCCGATGGCGTGGCTGAGTCTGACGCACAAACCGTAGAGAAGATCTCCTCGAGTGTTCGCTCGAGCCTCTCCTCCTGGTTCGTGTGGGGCAACCGATCGATCACGGTCGACTCGAAAGTCACCGTTGGCAAGGATGGCACTACGGCGGGTGACGTGACTGTGTTCGACGGTCGCACCGCTGTGGCGACATCCGCAGTGGATAACAAGGGCAAGGCATCGGTGCAGCTGCCGAAACTGAGCCGCGGCATCCACTTCATCACGGTGCAGTATTCGGGTAACGACCAAGTCGAGTCGAGCTCAAGCTGGCCGAGATTGGTGTTCGTCTTCTAAAGACACCGCCGGGCAGTTCAGAAACTTCTCGGGTTGGGGCGGCGTGTTCGCACGCCGCCCCAACGTGTGCCCGCGGGAAACTGGCGGAAGTGTTCGGTCCAGTCTGCCTAAAGTGTTCGGAGCGACTGCTGCGCGTTGCCCCTCGCTGCGATGCGGAGAACATAAGGTGGGCTCAGGATCCGGTAAACGATGACCCGAACGCCACTAACCAATGACCCAAAGGGCAAATTTTCAATGACGAACGCAGACGCCAAGCCCAGCCCCAAAGACACGCCTCGGGCTGATGACGGTTACTTTGGGCCAGAGAGCATCAGTTGGAAGCTGTTCGCTGATCCTTCCTCGAAGCTTGGCGGTGTTGCCGCAATTCTGCTGCAGTCGTTGAACCCGAACATGATGCGGCTGTTCGATGCGGTGAGTGGCAACGCAGCGGACCCGGTTGGGCGTGCCGAGCGCACCGGTCGATACATCGACACCACCATCTTTGGAGACCGTGCCCACGCGGATGCCGCAGGAGCTTCGGTGCGCCAGATGCACGCTCATGCCAAATGGACCGATCCGGCTACCGGCGAAACGATTTCGGCGGAGAACGAATCGTGGCTCATTTGGACGCACAATACGATCGTGTGGGGTGTGCTCCGTGGTGCCGACGCATTCGGTCCAGAGCTCACTAAAGCTGAGCAGGACACCTTCGTACTTGAACAGCATGCGGCAGCACGCCTCGTCGGAATTGACCCAGAAAAGATTGCTTCAACGCGGGCTGAGCTTGACTCGTACATCGACGAACAAAAGAGCTGGATGGCGCTCACGCTGCCCGCTGCGGAACTTACTCAGAGCATGCGCAAGCCCAACCTACGCGGCAACCCGCTTAAAGTCTGGACAGGAATCGTCGTTCAAGACGCGATTCTCTCGCTCCTGCCTGACTGGGGGCTGCTGCTGCTCGGCATCGCTGGTCGCCCCATGAATCTCCGCGGAGCGGCGCGGACCGGACGCACAATGATCGCGGCGGCACGCAAAAACTCGTCGTACGAAGATGTGATCACCGGCTTCACTACCAAGGTCGATACCCACCCGTACCGAAGGGTGCGCACGCGCTCCTAGTTTTCTCTAGGGGGCACCAAGAATTGCACCGAGAGGGGCGGGGGCCGCATGGCCCCTCGCCCCTTTTTCGTTTATTACCCAGCTTGATGAAATAAATTTGGTGTGCTGAGTGCTACTAACTATGGTGAGCAAGCTCCCATCGATCTCCAACCTGCGAAGGAACCCCTGAACCATGGCTAGTCGTATCTATAAGAACATCACCGAACTCGTCGGTAACACTCCGCTGGTTCAGCTCAACTCCGTCACAGACGGTGCTGGCGCTACGGTGCTCGCGAAGCTCGAATTCCAGAACCCCTCCGCCAGTGTGAAGGACCGTATCGGTGTCGCGATTATCGATGCTGCCGAGAAAGCTGGCGTGTTGAAGCCCGGCGGAACCATCGTTGAAGGCACCAGTGGAAACACTGGCATCGCCCTCGCCATGGTCGGTGCAGCCCGCGGCTACCGCGTTGTGCTCACCATGCCCGAGAGCATGAGCAAGGAACGCCGCATGTTGCTTCGCGCGTTCGGCGCAGAGCTCGTCTTGACTCCTGCCGGGGAAGGCATGCGCGGCGCCGTCGAGAAGGCCGACGAAATCGTCGCAAACACTGAGGGTGCTGTTGCGGCTCGGCAGTTCGCCAACGCAGCAAACCCCGCCATCCACCGTGCAACTACGGGCCCCGAGATCTGGGCCGACACCGACGGTGCCGTCGACATCTTCGTTGCCGGAATCGGAACCGGCGGAACGATCACCGGTGCTGGTTCTTTCCTCAAGGAGCAAAACCCTGAGATCAAGGTTGTTGCGGTTGAGCCCGAAGAGTCCGCCATCCTCAACGGCGGAGCTCCCGGCCCCCACAAGATTCAGGGAATCGGCGCCAACTTCGTGCCCGAGATTCTTGACCGCGATGTGTACGACGAGGTTCTCGACGTCAACATCACGCAGTCCGTCACGATGGCTCGCCGCCTCGCTGCAGAAGAGGGCATCCTTGCGGGGATCTCCTCGGGAGCAACCGTGCACGCCGCCCTCGAGTTGGCTAAGCGTCCCGAGAACGCTGGCAAGACCATCGTTGTTATCATCGCAAGCTTCGGCGAGCGTTACCTGTCGACTCTTCTTTACGAAGACCTCGTCGACTAAGACGCCTCGCTTGTGACGTGTTGCCCCCATCGCGCGCAGCACGTCACAATTCTTCGAAAACTGCCACCCCTGAACTGACGGATAGCCCTATTGTTTCCTCGAACCCGTGAAGATATCGCCGCTGTACGTCAGCGCGACCCCGCAGCACGAGGAGCATTCGAGATTTGGCTGACGTATTCGGGAATGCACGCCGTCTGGGGCTACCGCTTCACTCACTGGTTGTGGGGCGTGCGAGCGTTCTTCCTCGCTCGCGTGGTTTCTCAGTTTGTTCGCTTTCTGACCGGCGTCGAGATTCATCCCGCCGCCCAGCTCGGCCATCGCGTGATTATCGACCACGGCTCAGGCGTCGTCATCGGCGAAACGGCCATTGTTGGCGATGACGTGTTGATTTACCACGGAGTCACTCTCGGTGGCACGAGCGCTCAGGGTGGCAAGCGCCACCCCACTCTCGGCAACGACATTGTCGTGGGCGCTGGGGCGGCAATCCTTGGCAACATCACCGTTGGATCAGGCTCTGTTGTCGGCGCTGGCGCCGTGGTGGTGGCGGATGCACCGGCCGATTCTTTGCTCGTCGGAGCACCCGCCGTGGCGCGACCCAAGCGTGGAAGTAAAGTCTCGAAAGAGAACTTCAACTACACGGACCCTGCCATCTACATCTAACCAGTGGAGTGTTAGCCCATCGTGTTGACGATGAGGCCGATGTGGGTGAAGAAGTTGAGGGCGCCGAAGAGCAAGAACGCGATTCCACCAAGAGCGAGCGCGACGCCGGTGACCCACTGAACCTTCGTGGGGGTGCTGCGAACGGCAAAGTTGCGAGTGGCGAACGGGAAGAGCAGTGCGCCAAGCCCGACCAGGGCAAAAAGCCCAGACATGAAGATGATCTCAACAAAGGGCCACTTCGAGAAGTAGCCCGAAATGGGCTCCTCTGGTGGCGCAACGAAGAGCTGGAAGATTACGCCAGCGAAGGCAATTGCTACGAGGGCGAGGCCGAGACCAAAGATGAGCACGCCGAGTGGCTCAGCGGTGCGGGCTACGGCGCGAGCAGCATCCTTTGACTCTTCGAGTGCGGGAGCGCGGTTCCACAACACGAAACAGGCGGCGAGCAAGAGAACCCCGAATGCGAGGCTCGGCTCTCCGAAGATGATGTTGTCGAACGGAAAGTAGGCAGCGAAGGGCCACGTCAGGGTCATGTGTGCGCCGGTGGCTGTGAGGATCACACCGAGCACTCCGAAGTTGACCGCATACCCGCGGAACTCCACCTCACCGCCTGCCATAAGGCGTCGGGCGAACAAGACCAGGCTGAGAAGGCCGGCTCCCGCGGCCACCGCCATGATCGTGTTGTAGGTGGGCATTTGAGTCCAGTCGATGATTAATCCTTGTTCCATAATCCCAGTGAACACGTCGAAAGTGGATCAATCAAATTTGCCTAAAACGTTCGCAGGTGCAACAAGATCATGCGCGCTTGGTCTCATTCGGGTTTCGGTAGACAGATCTGTAGCGCAAGCGCTTGCACAAATATCTCACGGTGGCCTAGCGTGAGTTATGAACACGCTCTCCTGAACTGCAATCAGGGAGCGGGTTCATGAGCTGCAGTTGTTCCCCCGCATGCTGCTCGGCCTGCGGGCAAAACCTCGACGAGGAGGATTTGTATGATTTCCCACCACTTTCGACGGGCGCTTCTGCCCATCGCTACCCTTGGCGTCGCAACCATGGTTCTGAGCGGTTGCGCGTCAGGATCCGGTGCCGAAGGCCCCGGTGACGCTGGCGACGCTGATGGTGTAGTAACGATCTACGGCACCATCGCCGACACCGAAGCTGAACTGCTCGAAGAGTCCTGGGCCGACTGGGAAGAGGCCAATGGCATCGATATCCAGTACGAATCGAGCAAGGAGTTCGAAGCTCAAATCAGCATCCGGGCGCAGGGCGGCAACGCTCCTGATATCGCAATCTTCCCGCAGCCTGGCCTGATCGCAGACCTCGCATCCCGCGACTACATTCAGGCAGCTCCCGAGGGTGTGCAAGCAAACGTAGACGAGTTCTGGTCAGAAGACTGGGCCGGCTACGGCACCACCGACGGCGTTCTCTACGGCGCACCTCTTATGGCCAGCCTGAAGGGTTTCGTTTGGTATTCACCCGCACAATTTACTGAGTGGGGTGTTGAAGTGCCTGAGACCTGGGACGAAATGCTCACGCTCACGCAGACAATCGCCGACACCACCGGAACCGCGCCGTGGTGTGCCGGATTCGGTTCGGATGCAGCAACAGGTTGGCCCGGAACGGACTGGGTCGAAGACCTCGTGCTTCGCGAAGCCGGACCAGAAGTTTACGACCAGTGGGTGTCCCACGAGATTCCGTTCAGCGACCCCGCGATCGTCGCGGCCTTCGATTCAGTCGGTGACATCCTCCTCAACCCGGAGTTTGTCAACGCCGGGTTCGGTGACGTGAAGTCAATCAACAGCACCCCCTTTGGCGATGCGGCTCGCGCCCTCGGTGACGGAAGTTGTGCGCTCCACCACCAGGCATCATTCTTCGACGGGTTCATCCAAGACCCCAAGAACGGTAACGCCACGGTCGGCCCAGACGCTGACATTTGGGCCTTCGTAACTCCATCCACCGAAGCCGGCGGAAACGCTGTCACCGGTGGCGGCGAAATCGTTGGTGCCTTCTCGAACGACGAAGACACCATCGCCGTGCAGGAGTATCTGTCGAGCGCCGAATGGGCAAATACCCGAGTGAAGTTGGGCGGCGTGCTGAGCGCCAACAGCGGTCTTGACCCCGCAAACGCGAGCAGCCCCATCCTGCAGGAAGCCATCACGATTCTGCAGGACCCAGACACGACGTTCCGCTTTGACGCCTCCGACCTCATGCCGGGTGTTGTTGGTGCTGGATCGTTCTGGACCGGCATGGTCGACTGGATCAACGGCAAGTCAACAGAAGACGTGCTCTCAACCATCGACGCCTCTTGGCCGTCTGAGTAACACTGTTCAACGGTGAGCGTGGGCTGGACGCTTTTGCCTCCAGCCCATGCTTTCTTTTCTCCCGCTCGTGCCGACTCCTCGGTAGAGTCGAATCAGCAGAAATGCCAGTGAAGTGAAGAGTCCAGTGATGCACTCGAAAGGTCGCTAATGTCAGCTTTTCTCGCGTGGATTTCCACGCTTCCCGCGCTTGCGCAAATCCCGCTCGTGCTTCTGGCATTCTTTGCCGTGATTGCCCTGCTGATCTTCTTCATCGAGATCGCTCCCCGCAGCGGCCGCAAGTACACGATCATCCGCGCCGCCGCGTGCGTGCTTATTCCGGGTCTCATTTTCTTAGCGCTTGGTTCGGTGTACTGGGCAGCAGGGGCGGCGGCCGTTTTCGGTGGGCTCTTCTTCCTCCTCGACTACCGATCGAAGCAGGGCGCTGGCTATCTCTTCCAGCTCATCGGGTTTATGAGTCCCGCGATTTTCCTCCTCGCCGTTGGCCTCATCTACCCGACCATCCAGACCACCATCCAAGCGTTCATGAATAGCCGCGGCACACGATTCGTTGGTCTCGAAAACTTCATCTGGATCTTCACTCAAGACACGGGCATCCGCACCGTTCTCAACACGGTGGTCTGGGTCTTGATTGTTCCCACGGTCTCTACCATTTTCGGTCTCGCCTATGCCGTCTTCATCGATAAGTCGCGCGGCGAGAAAGTCTTCAAAGTGCTCGTCTTCATGCCGATGGCCATCTCCTTCGTCGGCGCGAGCATCATCTGGCGGTTCGTTTACGCCGTGCGCCCAGCCGACCAAGAACAAATCGGGTTGCTCAATCAGGTCGTGGTGTGGATGGGCGGCCAACCGGTCGACTGGATCTCGAACTCGCCATGGAACACCTTCTTTCTGATCGTTGTGCTCATCTGGATTCAAACCGGTTTTGCCATGGTGATTCTGTCGGCAGCGATCAAGGGCGTCCCGGCCGAACAGCTCGAGGCTGCGGAACTCGACGGAACCAACGCCTGGCAGCGCTTTACCAATGTCACCGTGCCGGGCATCCGCAGCTCACTCGTTGTTGTGTTGACGACGATCTCCATCGCTTCGCTCAAGGTGTTCGACATCGTTCGCACGATGACCGCCGGCGCAAACGAGACGAGCGTGATCGCCAACGAAATGTACTCACAATGGCAAGGCTTCGAGGTCGGTAGGTCTGCCGCATTCGCGGTAGTGCTGTTCGTGATGGTGCTGCCCATTGTTGTGTACAACGCGAGACAGATCGCTAAGCAGAGGGAGATCCGATGACCGCGACAGTGCCCGCCAAAATGCCCATCGACAAGAACACTAAGAAGCAATTGGCTCGCGGTGAAAAGAACGGCGCAGCCAAGCGCACCAAGAAGCGCCTCACGAGTCGCGGAGCAACCATCGCGGCGCTCGTCATTGCCGTGCTGTGGACGACGCCAACCTTCGGGCTGTTTGTGTCATCCCTTCGCCCGCCGGAGGAGATCCTGCGCAACGGCTGGTGGACGATCTTCCAGAACCCCGGCTTCACCCTCAATAACTACACCGAGGTATTGGCGGCGGGAAACAGCACGCTCAACCTTGCGGGGGCGTTCATCAACTCGATCGCCATCACGCTGCCAGCCACGATCTTCCCCCTCGTGATCGCGAGCCTTGCCGCTTACGCTTTCGCGTGGATCAAGTTCCCGGGGCGCAACTGGATCTTTATCGGAGTGTTCGCGCTGCAGATCGTTCCGCTGCAGATGGCGCTCGTTCCATTGCTGAGCCTGTTCTCTCGTGGACTTTCCATTGGTGACATCGAGCTCTTCTCCAGCCTGAATGCCTCAAATTCCTACTCGCAAGTATGGATTGCGCACACGATTTTCGCGCTTCCGCTCGCGATTTTCCTGCTGCACAACTTCGTCTCCGAGATCCCTTCCGAGCTGATCGAAGCAGCACGGGTGGATGGCGCGGGTCACGGTCAAGTGTTCTTTCGCATCGTGCTTCCGCTCACGATGCCGGCGATTGCATCCTTCGCGATCTTCCAATTTTTGTGGGTGTGGAACGACCTGCTCGTGGCGCTGGTGTTTGCCGACGGACGAGTCGCGCCCATGACAAAACTGTTGGCAGAGATCACCGGTAGCCGTGGTCAAGACTGGAACCTGCTCACCGCCGGCGCCTTCATTTCGATCCTCGTACCGCTGCTTGTGTTCTTCGCTCTCCAGCGCTACTTCGTGCGCGGTCTGCTCGCGGGTTCCACAAAGGGGTAATGCTCTCGGGGTGTCCACAGAAGACAGCCTCTCGCGGCTGAATGAGAGTGGCTGCGCCTAGACTTCTCGGCATGGTGTCTGCCCAGTCTGTTCTTGAGTCCACGTTCGGTTACGACTCGTTCCGGGGGCAGCAAGGCGAGATTATCGACACGATCGTTCGCGGTGGCGACGCACTTGTGCTCATGCCCACCGGTGGAGGCAAGTCGCTGTGTTACCAGATCCCCGCGCTTGTTCGCGAGGGCACCGGCGTTGTGATTTCTCCGCTAATCGCTTTGATGCAAGACCAAGTGGATGCCCTGGCCGCCGTCGGCGCGCGTGCCGAGTTTCTCAACTCCACCCAGTCTGCCGATGAGCGCACTCGCGTCGAAAACGCGTACCGGGCTGGTGAGCTGGATCTTCTCTACCTCGCGCCCGAGCGCCTCCGCGTCTCGTCCACCGTGTCGCTGCTCAAGCAGGGCCAGATCGGGCTCTTCGCGATCGACGAAGCGCACTGTGTAGCGCAGTGGGGTCACGACTTTCGCCCCGACTATCTGCAGCTCGATGTACTGCATGACCTGTGGCCGAGCGTCCCGCGCATTGCGCTCACGGCCACCGCGACCGAAGCCACTCGCAAAGAGATCGCCCAGCGACTGAAGCTCACTGACGCAACGCAGTATGTTTCTAGTTTTGACCGGCCCAACATCCAATATCGCATTGAAGCGAAGGCGCAGCCGCTGCAGCAACTGCTTACGCTGCTGAACACCGAGCACTCGGGCGATGCTGGAATCGTGTACTGCCTCTCGCGGGCCTCGGTCGAGAAGACCGCGCAGTTCTTGGTCGAAAACGGTATTCCCGCGCTGCCGTATCACGCGGGGCTCGACTCGCGGGTGCGGGCCAGCAACCAGAGCCGCTTCTTGCGCGAAGAGGGCATGGTGATGGTCGCAACGATCGCCTTCGGCATGGGCATCGATAAGCCCGACGTGCGCTTCGTGGCGCACCTCGATCTGCCCAAGAGCGTCGAGGGTTATTACCAAGAAACGGGTCGTGCCGGTCGTGACGGTCTGCCTGCGACCGCGTGGTTGGCCTACGGCCTGCAGGATGTCATGCAGCAGCGCCGCATGATCGATCAGTCGGGTGGCGACCTGGCTCACCGTCGCAACCTGAGCGCTCACCTCGATGCGATGCTCGCGCTCTGCGAAACCGTGGAGTGTCGTCGCGTGCAGTTGCTCGGTTACTTCGGCCAAGAATCGACCGCGTGCGGCAACTGCGACACTTGCCTGTCTCCTCCCGAGTCGTGGGATGGCACGGTCGCGGCCCAGAAACTGATGTCCACCATTGTGCGATTGGAGCGCGAGCGCAACCAGAAGTTTGGCGCTGGGCACCTGGTCGACATCCTCATCGGCAAGACCACGCCGCGGGTGACGCAGCAACGTCACGACGATCTCGCCACGTTCGGAATTGGTTCGGATGTCTCGGAGCAAGACTGGCGCTCGGTCGTGCGGCAACTACTCGCGCAATCGCTACTCACGGTGCAGGGGGAGTACGGCACGCTCGCGATCACACCCGAAAGCGCGTCGGTGTTGAGTGGCGACCGCACCGTGAAGCTGCGCAAGGAAGCGCCGCGCAAGGCCCGCGGTTCGGGTGCCAGCGGCGGTGCCGCTAAGCGCAAGGTCATGACCGACCTGCCCGCCTCGGCGACCGATCTGTTCGAGAACTTGCGCACGTGGCGTTCGGAGATTGCGCGCGAGAACGGCGTTCCCGCCTACGTCGTGTTCGCGGATGCCACTCTGCGCGGCATTGCCGTCACCAAGCCCGAGTCGTTGGCTGAGCTCTCAGAGATCAGCGGTGTTGGCGAGAAAAAGCTCGAGACGTATGGTGCCGCTGTGCTTACTGTCGTTGCGGGGGAGCCCGTTGAGGCGCCGAGTGTTGCGGCGACGGATGACGCGACTCCAGCGTTCGCTGCGGCGCCTGCCGTTGCGTCCGCGAAGGTCGCACCCGCGCGCCAATCGCGGCCCGCCGCTTCGCGAGCTGCTTCGTCACGACCCGCTGCTTCGCGGCCTGCCGCTCGCCCTTCGGCAGCCGCAGCAGCGTCGGTTCCTGGCGACGACAACGACATCCCGTTTTACTCGGATGACGACGCTCCGTACGACGGGCCGCCTGAGTTTTAGAAGTCTTCGGTGTCGACGAGTTGTTGTCGGGCCATTGGTGGCAACGTGTCGTGTGGCTGGCGTGCTGCTGGCGGATGGGTGGCGCGAGACTGGCGGGAGAGTGGCGTAGCCAGCATCCATCAGGTCAAGGAGTATTGGTCACATGAATGAAACGCGCATAGTCGCCCTCCGCAGAGAGCGCGGCTGGACCCAAGAGAAACTCGCCGACGAGTGTGGCGTTGGGATTCGAACCATCCAGCGGCTTGAGGCAGGAAGCGACGCGAGCCTTGAAACTCTGTCGCTTGTCGCGGACGCATTAGGGGTGCCAGTTCGGGATCTTTTCGCGACGATTGAGAGCGATGAGCTCAACGGCCGCGTTGACTCTTTTGAATCGAGGGTTCAGGATCAGCAGACTGCGCGCGACAGGATCCGTAGTGGCTGGCTGTTCCTCTTCATCGGCGTTGGTGTGGTGGTTACGCTACTCGGCGCAACGGGCGGTCAGCTGGGCTCGGCGATCATCCCGGCCTATTGGGCTGGTGGAGTACTCATCCTTATTGCACTCCAACGGCTGTATCTCGATCCGCACCTTGACGCTAAGTTTCCGCTCTCGCGTAGCAAGCGCGATCGACGCCGGCAGAAGCGTCGCGAAGCTACGCTGGCCGCTGGGCCGCAGCGAGCGGCAGAAGCATCAACAAGTCCGTAGCGGGGCGAGAAATTCTAGAAAACCGCCCCTTTTCGCTTCAGGTTAGGTATGCCATACTTAGGCAATGCTTACCTTAGAGCGCGAGATCGTGAAGGACGCCCGCCCGGGCTATCGACCATTCGCAGCACGGGTAGAAAGCATCCGCGAACTTTCGCCTCACTTTAGGCGCGTCACCTTCACGGGCACCGAGTTTGAGGCCTTCGGCACCGATGGTTTCGACCAGCGAATCAAGATCGTTTTTCCGCTGCCGGGCATTGGACTGAGCGACATCGGCGCGAACGATCCGCAGACCATCGCCGAGGGCACCTGGTACGCCCGCTGGCGCGCGCTGCCCGACGAGGCGCGCAACCCGTTCCGCACTTACACGATTCGTGCCGTGCGTCCCGAGCTCCGCGAGATCGACGTCGACATGGTCTTCCATGGCGCCAATGGCCCTGCAGGGCAGTGGCTCGCGAACGCAGCGGCCGGTGACGGCGTCATCATCGTCGGTCCCGATGCGGCGAGTATCCAATCCGGCATCGGCATTGACTGGCATCCCGGTCCCGCGCGCACCGTGCTGCTTGCCGGTGACGAAACATCCGCGCCTGCCATCTGCAGCATCCTCGAGCGCCTTGACCCCAGCGTTCAAGCTCATGCCTTCGTCGAGATTCCGGATGCCGCAGACCAGCCGCCGCTGAACCTCTCGAGCAATTGCCACGTCACGTGGCTCCCGCGCGGCGAGCAGCCCGCAGGCTCTGTGCTCGACCCCGCCGTGCGGGCGTGGACGCAAGCCAACGCGTCACTCGTGTTGCCCGCGCTCGCGCCGACCGCACAACCGCTCGGCGACATCGACGTCGATACGGAGCTCCTCTGGGATTCGCCAGGTGAAGCATCCGGAACCCACTTCTACGCCTGGCTTGCCGCCGAGGCGTGCGTGATCAAACTGCTTCGCCGTTTTCTTGTGAGCGAGACCGGTGTTGACCGTAAGCAGGTTGCGTTCATGGGGTACTGGCGTCTTGGCAAGTCCGAAGCGCAATAGGCCCCACTGCCGCACCCGCCCATGACCCAGACTGCTCCGGTTTCGCGCACGACGCTGAGCCTCCGTACCCAGCGTTGGATCACCCTCGGTGCAGCCTTCGTGTTACTCGCGATTGTGCTCGTGCTGAGTCTCGCGCTCGGTGCTCGCGGCGTTGAGTTTTCGCAAATCTGGCAAGCACTCTTTGATCCCGAGGCGGGCAACAACGACCAACTCGTGATCCGTGAACTGCGATTGCCGCGCACGATCGTCGGCCTGCTCGCCGGGCTGTCTCTCGGCGTCGCTGGAGCCGTCATGCAGGGCGTCACCCGCAACCCGCTTGCCGACCCCGGGCTCCTCGGCGTTAACGCCGGCGCCTCACTCGCGGTTGTCTTCGCGATCAGTGTGCTCTCGATCACGAATCCCACCGGCTACATCTGGTTCGCCTTCGCAGGAGCTGCGGCGGCCGCGAGCATCGTCTACGCGATCGGCTCCCTGGGCCGCGAAGGGGCCACCCCGGTCAAGCTTGTACTCGCCGGAACCGCCGTCACCGCCGGCATCACCTCCGTGATCTCTCTGGTTTTGATCTCCGACACCGACACCCTCAACACCTTCCGCTTCTGGTCGGTCGGGTCCCTCGCGAGCCGCGATCTCGAAGCCGCGCGCCTCACAATTGGTTTCGTCGTCGCGGGCGCGATCCTCGCCATCATTTCGGGGCGGATGCTCAACCTCGTCGCCCTCGGAGATGACCTCGCTCGTGGCCTCGGTCAGCGGGTGTACGTTGCTCGGGCGGTCGCCGCCGGAGCCGTCGTGCTGCTCTGTGGATCGGCCACTGCGCTCGCTGGCCCGATCGTCTTTGTCGGCCTCGTGGTCCCACACATCGTGCGCCCCTTTACCGGCCCGGACTACCGCTGGATCATCGCGGTCTCTGCGATCGTCGGCCCGAGCCTCTTGCTCATCGCCGACATTGTTGGCCGCCTCGTCGTCTCACCCTCGGAACTCGAAGCAGGGCTCGTCGTGGCCATCATCGGTGCCCCCGTCATGATCGCCCTTGTGCGCCGAGTGAAGTTGGCCGGGCTGTGAGCGCGCTGCGGGGTCGAACCGCGAGAGCTGGCGAGCGCGACGGCCGAGCCTCCCGAAACCCACTGCCGGCTCGTACTCTGCGCATCATTATCGGGCTCGTTGTCCTCGCTGTGGCTCTCGCGCTCGTCAGTATTGCGGTTGGGGCATATACGCTTACGCTGCCCGATCTGCTCGCGACGCTGTTCGGTGGCGGCACGTCGTCTGATCAGTTCATCGTCTTCAAGTTGCGGCTTCCGCGCGTGCTGCTCGCGGTGCTCGTCGCCGTGGCGTTCGGGCTCTCGGGCGCGCTCTTCCAAAGTCTCCTGCGCAATGCGCTCGCGAGCCCCGACATCATCGGCATCAGCGGCGGTGCCAGTGTGGCTGCCGTGCTGAGCCTGCTCGTGTTCGGCGCAACAGGTGTCATCGTCTCCCTCTCCGCACTCATGGGTGCGCTCGTTGTCGCGTTCACGATCTATCTGCTGTCGTGGCGCTCGGGCATGAACGGCATGCGCTTCGTACTCATCGGCGTCGGCATCGCTTTCATGGCGCAATCCGTGATCGGTTACCTCATCACTCGGGGTGACGTGCGCGATGCGCAGCAAGCCCTCGTCTGGATGGTCGGTGGGCTTGGCGGTGCCAGCTGGGGCGACATCCTCATCATTGCCGTCTCTCTCGCCGTGCTGCTTCCTGCCGTTTTCTTGCTTGCCTCCAAGCTCCGGATGCTGCAGCTCGGCGATGATCTTGCCGCCGGTCTCGGCGTCTCAGTTCAGCGCTCGCGGCTAGCCCTCATCGTGGTCGCGGTTGCTCTCGTGGCCATCGCGACAGCCCTCGTCGGACCGCTCGCCTTTGTCGCGTTCGTCTCCGCACCGATCGCTCGGCGCCTGATGCGCGGGGGAGGCCTCGCGCTGGTGCCGAGCGCTCTCGTCGCGATTGTTCTCGTACTTGGCGCTGACTTCGTCGCGCAGCACCTCCTCACCACCGGAACCCAAGTGCCCACCGGCATTGTCACCGGAATCGTGGGCGCACCCTACCTGCTGTGGCTCATCTCCACCACCAACCGCGAAGGACGTGCATCGTGAAGCAGCGCCCCGATCAGCCGTCCGCCATCACACCAGCCCGGCCCGCGCACGAGCTGCGCGCCGACAATGTGACACTCAACTACGGCGGCCGCGACATTGTGTCGAACGTGAGCTTGGCGATTCCGGACGGCAAGATCACCGTGATTGTCGGGGCCAATGCCTGCGGCAAGTCGACACTGCTGCGTGGACTGTCGCGGTTGCTGCGACCAGCCTCTGGTCATGTGATGCTCGATGGGCGAGACATCCATTCGGTGGCGTCGAAAGAGGTGGCGAAGGTTGTCGGTATCTTGCCGCAGTCGCCGATAGCCCCAGAGGGCATCACCGTTCGCGATTTGGTCGCCCGCGGGCGCTACCCGCATCAGGGCTGGTTTCAGCAGTGGTCGCCGGCGGATGACGCGGCGGTCGAGCTGGCGCTGGCCGCGACGGACACGGCCCAGTTGGCATCGCGGCGCATCGAGGAGCTCTCGGGAGGGCAGCGGCAACGGGTATGGATTGCGATGGCGTTAAGCCAGGATCCAGACATTCTGCTGCTCGACGAGCCGACCACGTTCTTGGATGTGCGTCACCAACTCGATGCTCTTGATGTGTTGGCCGACCTCAACCGCGAGCGTGGAACCACCATCGTCATGGTGTTGCACGAATTGAATTTGGCTGCGCGCTATGCCGATCACATGGTGTTGATGGGGGAGGGGAAGATTCTCGCCGAGGGTGCGCCCGCCCAGGTCGTCACCGCCGAGCGGATGCGCGAAGCCTTCGGACTCGAGGCGCAGATCATCGCCGACCCGGTGTCGCATTCGCCCATGGTCATCCCTATTGGGCGCGCCTAGCTCCCCTCCGTGGATCCGAGGCTCATACGCAGGTATTAGGCTTGCGCAATTGAGTAAGGTAAGCCTATCCTTACTATGCACCGGAAACGGCTGCACGAGTGTTTTCATTTCGCGTTCTGTCTAGGAGATCAATGTCACGCCGTCCCCGCCTTGCCGTCTTCGCTGCGGCCACTGCTGCCCTCATTGCGCTGAGCGGTTGCGCCACCTCGAGCTCTGAAGGCGATGCCGGTGCCACCGCAGCGTCCGACGCTTTCCCAGTCACCATCGAGCACGCCTTTGGTGAGACCGTTATCGAGTCCGAGCCGCAACGCGTTCTCACCTTGGGATGGGGCAGCGGCGATGCCGTTCTGGCTCTCGGGGTCGTGCCCGTCGGCATGGAGGCTCAGAACTATGGTGGCGACGAGAACGGCGTTCTGCCGTGGGCTGCGGATGCTCTCACCGAGCTCGGTGGCGATGACCCGATAATCTTCCCTGCCACTACGGATGCTCCGGCCTACGAGCAGATCGCAGAAGCTGCCCCTGACCTGATCCTCGCGACGTACTCGGGAATCACCGAAGAACAGTACGACCTGCTCAGCGAGATTGCGCCGGTCGTCGCCTACCCCGAGCTGCCGTGGAGCACGCCCTGGCGCGACGTCATCAGCACCACAGGTGCAGCGCTCGGTAAGGCGGATGCTGCGGATGAGGTGCTCGCCAACATTGACGCTCTCGTTGCCGAAAAGGCAGCCGAGCACCCCGAGTTCGAAGGCAAGACCATTGCTGCGACCTTCGATGTCGGCGGAACCTTCTACGTCTACAAGCCCGCCGACCCCCGAGTGGAGTTCCTCCTCGACCTCGGCCTCGAGAACGCTCCCGCGGTCGATGCTCTCGCGAACGGCGACTCCACCTTCTTCTACACACTGAGCTACGAGAAGCTCGATGAGCTCGACAGCGATCTACTGATTGCCTACGCCGAGACTCAAGAAGTGGGCGACACTTTCGCCACGCAGCCCTACGCTCAGAGCATCCCCGCTGTGGCTAATGGCGGACTGGTCGCCGTCAACGGTGCATCACTCGTCGCTTCGGTCTCGCCACCCACGGCGCTCTCGCTGCCGTGGGGAATCGACGACTTTGTCGATGCGATTGCTCGTGCGCTGAACTAGCCGCAACAGAGCGCGAATCGCATCGCGTCACGCAACACAGAAAAAGGCCCCGCCGACGAAAACGTCGGCGGGGCCTTTTGTGGTCTGCGGGAGTTGCGTGCCAGCTAACTAACTAGTTGGCGGGTTCTGCTGGCACTTCGCCAGCTTCTGCTGCAGCCTGCTGTTCAGCAACCTGCTTGTGAACCTCAACCATGTCGAGGTTCTTGACGCCCTCGATGACCTGCTCAAGAGCGGGTGCCGGGAGTGCTCCGGGCTGGGAGAACACGAGCACGCCGTCACGGAATGCCATGAGGGTGGGGATAGACGTGATACCTGCGGCGCCAGCAAGTTCTTGCTGAGCTTCGGTGTCTACTTTTCCGAACGTGATGTCGGGGTGGGTTTCGCTGGCGGTTTCAAAGATGGGCCCGAACTGCTTACAGGGGCCGCACCATTCGGCCCAAAAGTCTACGAGCGTGATTCCTTCTTTGGTGACCGTCTGGCCAAAGTCTTCTGAGGTGAGAGTGATAGTCGACATAGTTACATCCTTTCACGGAGGCCAACAACGTCTCCTGAACAAAGATTCCCTCCTCCCATTCCACGCCCGAGCACAGTACATCCCACAACGCTACGGCGGCTGTTTTGCGGTTTCTTACAAAGGGACGCTGCGGGTGGGCATCCACTTGGTTGACGGTGCACGACCCACTTGGCCCCCGCGCGCACCGGTCGTAGCGTGTGATTACCGAACTTTGACGAATCGAGATAGCCATGACCCAGGTTCACGACCACACGGCGACCGAGTCGGCGCCGGAGTCATCCACCCCCGCCAACAAGGCCGCAAGTTCCGCCCCTGCTGCGACAACAGCGGTTGCCCCCGAAACCCCCGCCATCGATGTCGAATGGTTGGGCGAGTACCTTTTGGGCAAGTGGGCGAAGGAGCGCAAAGAGTCCCGCACGCTGATGTCGAACCCCGAGTTCCACCGCGTTGATGGACTCTCGATGGAAGACCACCGCGAGCGAGTTCTGCACCAGCTCTCACTGCTGGTCGACAACAACGCGGTTCACCGGGCATTCCCGGTTGACCTCGGCGGCGACGACAATCACGGCGGAAACATTGCCGCGTTCGAAGAGACCGTGCTCGCTGACCCGTCGCTGCAGATCAAGTCGGGCGTGCAATGGGGCCTCTTCGGTTCCGCCGTGGTGCACCTCGGTACCAAGGAGCACCACGACAAGTGGCTGCCCGACATCATGAGCCTCAAGACTCCCGGCGCGTTCGCGATGACCGAGATCGGACACGGATCGGATGTCGCGAGCATCGCCACGACGGCGACCTACGACCCCGACACCGATGAGTTCGTCATCAACACCCCGTTCCGCGCGGCGTGGAAGGAATACCTCGGCAACGCCGCGCTCCACGGCAAGGCGGCAACTGTTTTTGCGCAGCTGATCACGAAAGATGTCAACCACGGCGTTCACGCGTTCTACGTTCCGCTGCGCGACGACAACGGAACACTTCCCGGAATCTCGACCGAAGATGACGGCCTCAAGGGTGGTCTGAACGGTATCGACAACGGTCGCCTTCACTTCGACCACGTTCGCGTTCCTCGCACCAACCTCCTCAACCGCTACGGCAACGTTGACGAGAACGGTGACTACGCTTCCGACATCGACAGCCCCGGTCGTCGCTTCTTCACGATGCTCGGCACGCTCGTTCAGGGGCGTGTTTCGCTTGATGGTGCCGCAGTGCTCGCGAGCAAGCTGGCCCTCAACATCGCGATCAAGTACGGCGCGGAGCGTCGCCAGTTCACGGCGGCCAGCAACACGAACGAAGAAGTGATTCTGGACTACCAGCGTCACCAGCGTCGACTGCTGCCGCGCCTGGCTCAGACCTACGCGATGTCGTTCGCGCACGAGGAGTTCCTCGACAAGTTCGACGGCGTTTTCTCGGGCCGCACCGACACCGATGCTGACCGTCAAGACCTCGAAACGATCGCGGCGGCGCTCAAGCCGCTCAGCACCTGGGCTGCGCTCGACATTCTGCAGGAGTCTCGCGAGGCCTGTGGTGGTTCTGGCTTTATGGCCGAGAACCGTCTCACGCAGATGCGCGCCGACCTGGACGTGTACGTCACCTTCGAGGGCGACAACAACGTGCTCCTCCAACTGGTGGCAAAACGCTTGCTCACCGACTACTCGCGCAAGTTTGCGGGGGCGGATGTTGGCGCCATGGCTCACTACGTTGCCGATCAGGTTAGCGAGGCTGCCGTCAACCGCACGGGTCTTCGCCGCTTCGCGCAGAACGTCGTGGACTTCGGTTCCACCGCCCGCTCGATTGGCTACGTTCGCGACACCGACTCGCAGCGCCAGTTGCTCACTGATCGTGTTGAAACGATGGTGGCGGATGTCGCGAGCAAGTTGCGTCCGGCGAGCAAGCTTCCGCAGGCTGAGGCTGCCGCTCTCTTCAATAGTCACCAGAACCAGCTCATCCTGACTGCGTACGCGCACGGTGAGCTGCTGCAGTGGGAGGCGTTCACTCGCGCTATCGAGAAGATCGAAGATAAGGACACTGCTCAGGTCATGACCTGGTTGCGTGACCTCTTCGGCTTCTCGCTCATCGAGAAGAACCTCGCCTGGTACCTCATGCACGGTCGGATCTCCACCAACCGCGCGCAGGCCATCACCGACTACATCGATGACCGTCTGCTGCCGCGCTTGCGTCCGCAGGCTCTGGATCTCGTAGCCGCGTTCGGTCTGACCGACGAGCTGGTGCGGGCACCGATTGCCTCCGGCATTGAAGCGAAGCGCCAGAACGAAGCACGCGACTACTACGCCGCGCGCCGTGCTTCGGGCGAAGAGCCCGTGCACGAGAAGGACTTGAAAAAGACGAAGCGCCGCTAACAGCGCTGATCTACAGAACAGGCTGCCGCCCCGCACAGTGTGGGGCGGCAGCCTGTTCTGTTTGTGAGCTGTCGTCGACTGCTGACCGCGCGAATGCTCGCACCATCCCCGCTTCGTCAGTTAGGTCTAGTCGGCTGGTTTCCCCGATAACGCGTCCGATTGGTTGCCGCCAGCGTCCTCCGTGTCGTCGTCACCACGGCGTGAGCCGTCTAGACGGAGGCTGGCGATAAATCCGATCGCTAGGAACCCGGCGGCCGCGAAGGCGGAATACCGCGTCGAGTTGGTGAAGGCTTGACGGGCGTCGGCTGCGGCGTCCGGGTACTTGGTGTCGAGGGTGCTGATGCCGGTGCCTGCCGAGTCAACGACGAGGTGAACGATCGCGGTGCGCGCAGAATCGGGGATTTCGGTGCGGGTCTCGAGTTTCGCGTTGAGGCCGCTGCCGAGGCTCGCGAAGAGTACGGTTCCCAGGATGGCGATGCCGAGGGCTGAGCCGACTTGGCGAGCAGTGCTCTGAGTTCCCGAGCCCTGACCGGACTGGCTGAGCGGCACATCCCTCAGCACAACGCTCGTGAGTTGAGCCGTCGCGAGCCCGACGCCGAAGCCGTAGACGAAGAGCCCCGGGGCGATGTTCCACCACGCGGCATCCGGGCTCAAGTTGAACGCGACGATCAGTACGCCGACAATCTCGGCACCGATACCGAATCGCACGATCGTGACCGGGGTGACCTTGTTGCCAAAGGCTCCCGCGAATCCACTCGCCACGAATGAACCAATAGCTAGCGCAAGGATGACGAAACCCGTCTGCAGGGCGTCGTAGCCGAGCACGTTCTGCAGCCACAACGGCAGTGACAGGATGATGCCGAACTCACCAAGCGAGACAATCATTGCGGCGATATTGCCGTTGCGGAATGACGCAATGCGCAGCAGCCCAAAGGCGAGCATCGTCGACTTGCCTGCGCGTTCGCGAGCGAAACCCCACCGCACAAAGAGGATTCCCGTCAAGATCGCGAGAGCGAACACGAACGGGATGGGCGAGACATTCCAGGTCCAGAAGGCGGGCGGGAGGTCGCTGAAGAACCAGCCATAACTGCGGCCCTCGATGAGGGCGAAAACGAGCGACGCGAACAGCACGACCGAGAGGGCGGCGCCGACAACATCCACTCGTCGCTGAGCTGAAGGCTCCTTCGATTCGATCGTGAAGATCAGGATGCCGATGACGATGATTACGCCGAGGGGAACGTTGATGCCGAAAGCCCAACGCCAGGAGTAGTAGGTGGTGAGCCAGCCGCCAAGCAGGGGACCGACGGCAGCCATCCCGCCGATCGTTGAACCCCAGACAGCGAAGGCGATAGCGCGTTCACGCCCGCGGAAGGTGGCATTGATCGTAGAGAGTGAGGCGGGCAAGATCATCGCCCCGCCGATGCCCTGCACCAGCCGCGAGGCGATCAGTAATTCGCCGGTCGCCGCCGTCGCGGCGAGGATCGACGAGAGCGCGAAGATCGCGACACCGATGAGGAGCACTCGTCGGCGGCCATAGCGGTCAGCGAGAGTACCGAAGACAAGAAGCAGCGAGGCGAAGACGAGCGTGTAGCTCTCTTGTACCCACTGAACCTGAGTCGAATTGAGATCAAGTTCTTCGACAACGGAGGGGATCGCGACGTTGACAATGGTGGAGTCAACGATGATGAGCGCGACGGCAATGCTGATGAAGAGAAGGCCCAACCAGCGCTTGCGTGAGGCGCGGGCGACGTTCACTAGGCGGTCTGTTCGGCGCGAAGTCGTGCAATAGCGAAGACGGCGGCACTCACAAGGATCGCGGCAACCGCAATGAGTGCGGCAACAGCGGTGGGCTGGGAAATTAGATCACCGCTGAGGCGCGCAACGGCAACCCACGCCAGCCCCCAGCTCAGCGAGAGCGACGGGGCGAAGTGCGTGCGTCCGCGTGCGGCGAGGGCAATTCCGACGGCACCGGCGACGAAAACAACGGCAACGCCCCACACATCTTGAGAGATGCCGAACCCGTCGAACTCAATGGCATTAAGCCACGCCGCAATGTTGGCGGCGGTCGCGACGCAGACCCAACCTAGGTAGAGACCGACGGTGCCATCGGTGATGATTGCGTCGATCGCTCCGGCGGCAGGCAGTCGCACCGTAATCAGATAGGCCCGAATGAGCACGATGAGCAGCAGGATGATCACGGGAACGCTAAGGGCAAGCATGTCGAATTGGATGGAGAGAATCCAGGCGGCATTGAGCACGAGGGATGCCGCAACCCAGTAGCCAACGCGGCGATGCAGTTCGGTGCTGGTCTGTTTCGGCAACATCTGCCACACGGCGTACGCCACGAGGCCGAAGTAGATGATGCTCCAGATGGTGAATGCGGAACCGGCCGGGGCGATGACGGTGGCGTCGGCGCTGAGGGCGCCTCCCGCAACATCTTGCACCGGGGTGCCGCCGTAGGCGCCCGACCCTACGAATGCTCCGATCAGAGCGAACGTCGCGCTCGCAGCGACAGTAATTTGCCTAACAACATCTCTGGATTCCCGCATCACGATCTCCCTCGGTTGGCTGTAAGCCTAGAACTCCTGAGACGGAGTTGACCGAAGAATCGCTGAAAATTGTGTGCCGCTCAGGAATGCTGAGCGCGCAGCGGAGCTTTTTTAGCTAGTGAAGCCGGAGAGCAGGCTCGGCACGACAAGGTTCAGCAACAGAGCGAGACCGGTGAGAGCAACAACCACGCCCGTTGTGATGAGTGCGAGCTTGCCGAGAAAGGTGACAACAGAGATGGCGTTCATTCCCTAAGGATACCGGAGCGTCTGGCCGCGTGGGGCGCGGATGCCAGTAGTAAATTCTCACTATGACGTTCAACGACAACGCTCGAATCAATCCAAACAAGGTCTCGCGTCGAGGCCGCAATACTGGCATCGCTGTTGGCGGCGGCGGAAGCTTGCTGGTCATTGGCCTCATCATCGTCTCCCAAATTCTCGGAGTCGATCTGACGGGGTTCGTTGACGGTGGTGCCACGGGCGGTGGCGAGCAGCAGCAGGGAGAGCCGCTGTCGGGGTGTGACACGGGCGAGGCCGCCAACAGCAGCATCGATTGCCGGATTGCGGCCGCAGCTGACTCTCTCGATACGTATTGGGAGAGCGAGCTTCCAGCACTCGGTCAGGTCTACCGCACCACTAACGTTGTGCTCTTTACCGGTCAGGTGGGCACCGGATGCGGCGGCGCTAGCAGTGCTACCGGACCGTTCTACTGCCCAGCCGATGAGCTCATCTACGTCGACACTGCTTTTTATGATGACCTCCGCAGCCGATTCGGCTCGACGGGTGGACCACTCGCCGAGATGTATGTCGTCGCCCACGAGTGGGGTCACCACATCCAAAATTCGACAGGGATCATGGAAGGTCTCGACCGGCAGTCCACTGGTCCGTCGTCAGACTCAGTGCGTTTAGAGCTGCAGGCAGACTGCTTCGCCGGCGCATGGGTGGGGGCGGCATCCACCATCACTAACGATGACGGTGTTGTCTTCCTGGATCCCGTGACGGAGGCGCAAATTCAGGATGCACTGAGTGCGGCATCTGCGGTCGGCGACGACCGTATTCAGGAGGCCACTCAGGGGCAGGTCACGCCGGAGTCATGGACGCATGGGTCGAGCGAGAAGCGTCAAGAGTGGTTCATGACGGGGCTCAATGGTGGCCCGAATGTGTGCAACACCTTCGAGGTCGCGACTCCGTAGCCGTTGCCCTAGCCGGTGCGGAGTCACTTCGTGCCGGCAAGCTCCCTGCAACCCTCGGAAACTCAGGAGATTCTCGCCTCAGCGCTGCGCGATCCCCATGAACTGGGACGTCACAACTCCACGGCGCTCAAATCTCCTGAATTTCCCAGAAGACGAGCCGCGAGCCGCGAGCCGCGAGTTATGCGCCATGAGGGAGGATTTGCGAGGCGGGCGTGCCGGGCGTGCTGGGCGAGGCGGGCGTGCCGGGCGAGGCGGGTGTGCCGGGGCCCGCTGGAGAAGATACGCAGCCAGAGGGCAAAAAAATGACCCTCGCCCGGTAGAAGCCCGGGAAAGGGTCAAGTGGCTCCGACGGGCGTCGATCCCGTGACCTCACAATTTTCAGTCGTGCGCTCTACCAACTGAGCTACAGAGCCGTAAGAGTTTCCTCTTACTCGCAAAGGTTTCCCCTTGCTACAGAAAAAGCCCCTCCTTGCGAAGAGGCTTTCTGTTTGCGACCCTGACCGGACTTGAACCGGCGACCTCCGCCGTGACAGGGCGGCGCGCTAACCAACTGCGCTACAGGGCCTAGCTATTTAATTCTGTGGTGTGTCTGGTGACCCCAACGGGATTCGAACCCGTGCTGCCGCCGTGAAAGGGCGGTGTCCTAGGCCACTAAACGATGGGGCCTCGAAGTCACAGAACTTCTTAGCTACCGAGGGAAAAGCATACGGTGCGTTTCGTGATTTACCAAACTGAGAAGCAAACTGCTTGATATTTCTCGAACCGCTTTTTCCAACAGGCTTAAATGTACCCGACTTTCGAGGTGTCTGATACTACGTTCAGTAAGTGGTTGAGACTTTAATGCCAAGGGGAACAATGAAGGTCATGCATGCGAGTCGCAGAACCACGGCAACCCGAGCGTTGCGCTCCCTCGTTTTCCGCGTAATTGGTTTCGCCGCCTTGCTCAGTCTCGTTGTCGGCGTCAGCGTGGTTGGGGGCACGAGCCAGGCTGCATTCGCCGATGACTACCCCACGTGGAGCGACGTCACCGAAGCCCGCAACAATGAGGCTGCGACCAAACTGGTGATAGAGCGCATCACGGCGGCACTTGTTCAGCTTGAGGCTGACGCCGCGGCCGCCCAGAAAGAGGCCGAAGAGAAAGGCAACCTGTGGCAAGAAGCTGATACGAAGTACCAAGCTAAGGCCACTCAGACCGCCACCCTGCAGGAGCAAGCGGATGCCGCAAGCGCCGAAGCCGATGAAGCGGAAAAGCGCATTAGCGAGCTTGCCGCGCGGCTCGTGCGCGCCGGTGGCGGCGACGTGACCACCAACCTTTTGGCTAACTCCCAAGACGCAGACTCATTGCTCTACAACTTGGGGATGTCGTCGAAGATTTCTCAGCAGACATCCGCTCTGTTCGATCGTGCCGTTCAGGCTCGCAACACGGCGCAGTCGCTGAGTGATGCCGCTGAGGTTGCCCGGGCTGAACTTGAGGTTCTCAAAATTGCCGCTGAAGATGCTTTCGCCGTAGCTCAGGCTGCAGCCCAGGCCGCAGAAGAAGCTCTCGCGGAGCAACAGGAGCGCAAGATCGAGTTCGACGAACAGCTCGCTGCGTTGACTTCTGCGCGTGAGGCAACCGAAGCAAGTTATTTGGCTGGGGTGCGCGAACGTGAAGCGGCCCGCGCGGCTGCGGCTGCGGCAGCCCAGGTGCCAAACTTGGACGCAGGGGAAATTAGTCTGAGTGGCTGGGCTCGCCCGGCCGGTGGGTATATCACTTCGGTATACGGCTACAGCTCTAACTACGGTTCCAGCTTCCACAAGGGAACTGATCTCGGCGCTGGTTGTGGGGCTGGCATCTACGCGGCGTCGAGTGGAACCGTGGTCTATGCCGGCTATGGCTGGAATGGGGGCTACGGAAACTACATCATCATCGAGCACGCTGGTGGAGTGCGTACCGCATATGGGCACATCGTCGACGGCGGAATTCAGGTTTCCTCTGGCCAAGGTGTCTCGGTCGGGACCAAGATTGCCAGCGTGGGCTCGACGGGCAATTCCACCGGTTGCCATCTTCACTTTGAAGTGCGCCCCAACGGTTGGGACACGACGAACCCGGTGCCGTTCATGGCGGGCCAAGGTATTCAACTCGGCTAAGGCCTCAGGCCTAAGCGGAACCCCTGGGGGATCGCTGCGGCCGAGGAAATCCTCGCGAATCAGACCCACGTTCTTATCTGGCGCTCGGGTACCCCGCGTCTGGCTGGGGAGATCCGCATCACTCTGCGGTGAACCGACCGAAAAACGCATTCAATGCAAGGTTGAGACTTTTGGGCCGCATGTTGTTAGTGTGGTCAATGTTATTCGTGTGACTAGTGGCCATTAGTCGGCGCTCAACAATGTTTAGGGGAACAATTGAAGGTCATGCATGCGAGTCGGGGGACCGCAGCACAGCACAAGCGTCGCTCACTATATTTCCGGGCAGTCGGTTTCGTCGCGGCACTCAGCCTTGTGGTCGGTGTCAGCGTTGTTGCGGGAACCAGCCAGGCGGCGTTCGCCGATGAGTACCCCACCTGGGCCGAAGTAACTCAAGCGCGCAACAACGAGGCGGCGACCCAGAAGGTAGTTGAGCGCATCAGGGCCGCGTTGATTCAACTCGAAGCTCAGGCCGTCGCCACTCAAAAGGATGCCGAAGAAAAAGGCAACCTGTGGCAAGAAGTCGATACCAAGTACCAAGCGAAGTCCGCGCAGACCCAAACTCTGCAAGAGCAAGCGGATGTTGCAAGCACCGAAGCGGACGACGCTGAAAAGCGAATCGCTGAACTAGCGTCGCGTCTCGTGCGTGCCGGTGGCGGAGACGTCACCACAAGCCTCCTCGCCAATTCCCAAGATGCCGACGCCCTGCTCTACAACTTGGGCATGTCGTCGAAGATCTCCCAGCAGACTTCGGCCCTCTTCGATCGCGCAGTACAGGCGCGAAACACCGCTCAGTCGCTGTCGGATGCCGCAGAAGTGGCCCGGGCAGAGTTGGAAGTTTTGAAGATCGCGGCCGAGAAAGCGTTTGAGGAAGCTCAGGCAGCGGCGGCGGCGGCGGAGAACGCGGTGGCCGAGCAGCAGGAGCGCAAAGCCGAGTTCGATGCACAGCTCGCTGCCCTCACCGCCGAGCGCGTCATCACCGAAGCTGACTACCGAGCTGGGGTCGTGCAGCGTGAAGCGGAACGTGCTGCTGCCGCAGCAGCTGCCGCTGCCGCGGAACGTGCTGCAGCTGCCGCCGCTGCCGCTGCCGCAGCTCAAAACGGTGGGTCCAATGGCGGGTCGGGCTCCTCGACCGCCAATGGCTGGACGAAGCCGGCTTATGGCTACATCACCTCGGTTTACGGGTACAGCTCGAATTACGGCTCAAGCTTCCATAAGGGAACCGACATCGGCGCTGGCTGTGGATCGCCGATCTACGCGGCCTCAAGCGGAACCGTCGTGTACGCCGGCTATGGCTGGAATGGCGGCTACGGCAACTACATCATCATCGAACACGCTGGTGGAGTGCGCACCGCCTACGGTCACATCATTGACGGCGGTATCAACGTCTCGTACGGTCAGAGTGTGGGTGTCGGGACCAGAATTGCCAGTGTCGGCTCGACGGGAAACTCCAGCGGATGCCACCTCCACTTCGAGGTCGCCCCAACGGTTGGGACACCACGAACCCGGTGTCGTTCATGTCGGGCAAGGGCGTCGGCCTCGGCTAACTCCGACCTATCTCGAATCTGCCCGATCGGGGCGGGCGCGATTCACTCTTAAACGCCAATGGCGGATGCTCTGGAGCATCCGCCATTGAACGTAAACGGGCCGCGCACGCTCAGCGTTGCGCGACCCGTTGCACCACCGAAGCGGTTGAGAAACCTGAGGGTTTCGGAGCCTAGTGGCCTTCGGCCTTGAGCTTCTCGAAGCCAGCGATAACGATCGCTTCGGCTTCTGCGGCGTCGCCCCAGCCGTCGATCTTGACCCACTTGCCGGGCTCGAGGTCTTTGTAGTGCTCGAAAAAGTGCTCGATTTCTTTGCGCGTGAACTCAGGAACGTCGCCCAGGTCTTGGATGTGCGACCAGCGCGGGTCCTTGGCCTGAACACAGATGACCTTCGAGTCGATGCCGCCGTCGTCGCTCATGTTGAGCACGGCAACGGGGCGAACCGAGATGCCAACACCGGGGAAGGTGGGGGCGTCGAGCAGAATGAGTGCGTCTACCGGGTCACCGTCGAGGCCGAGAGTGTTCTCGAAGAAGCCGTAATCGGTGGGGTAAGCGAACGTCGTGAAAAGATAACGGTCGAGAAAAACGCGACCAGTTTCGTGGTCAACTTCGTACTTGTTCCGGCTTCCGCGCGGAATCTCAACGACAACGTCGTATGCGGCCATGGAGCTGCTCCTAAGAAAAATGTGGGGTTGCTGCAATAACGTTACTGGATGCACTCCGACAGACGGCCCCGTCTTACTCCCGCAATTGCTGATGTGCGGCGTGCTGTGCGCACTGCGCTTGCCTCTCTGCCCGCTAGACGGGTGGTTGGCGCCGCAAATGGTGGTGCAGCATCCGACTCAGGAACAAGCGTGGAACCGGTCATACTTGTCGCTCTCAGCGGCGGCCCTGACTCTCTCGCGCTGGCGGCGGCAACCGCCTTCGAGGCGTCCAAGGCAGGCATGCGAGCTGGCGCCGTGATCGTCAATCACAACATTCAAGACGGGTCAGCGGATGTCGCAGCCGCCGCAGCCCAGCAGGCTCGCGACCTAGGCCTCGACCCCGTCGACATTCGCTCGGTTCTCGTCGGTGACGCTGGAGGCCCCGAGTCTGCGGCCCGTGACGCGCGCTACGCGGCACTCGCAGCTGCTGCGGCCGAGCACGGTGCGATCCGCGTGCTGCTCGGGCACACCCTCGACGATCAGGCCGAAACGGTGCTGCTGGGCCTCGCTCGCGGCAGTGGCGCTGGCAGCCTCAAGGGCATGGCGTCAGACACTGGCCAGTACTTACGGCCGCTGCTGACGGTGCCGCGAAACTCCACCGTGCAGTTCTGCACAGACTCCGGAATCGTGGCGTGGAATGACCCGCACAACCTCGATACCTCGTATGCGCGAGTGCGGGTTCGGCAGACCGTATTGCCGTTGCTCGAAAAGGAACTCGGCCCCGGCATCCGCGATGCTTTGGTGCGAACCGCCGATCAGGCTCGGGAAGATGCCGAAGCGCTTGACCACTTTGCGGAAGAAATGGCGGAAGATTTGGCCGATATTTCTGAAGCCGGAATCTCGTTGCCGGTGGGCGCGCTCGCCGCGAATCCTGCCGCTCTTCGCCAGCGTTTGATTAGGTTGGCGGTGGCCAGCGAGTTCCATGTCTCGCTCAGTCGTACCCACACGTTGGAGATCGCAAGGCTCGTGACGGACTGGAGGGGGCAGGGACCGATCCACGTTCCCGGCGTTAGGGTTGAACGACGAGAGAACCTTCTCCACTTTTCGGCCCACAGTGAGGAACGCGATGCAGTTTAGCGATGTCGAAGGAGACCTCAGCGAGGTCCTTCTGACCCAGGAAGAGATCCACGAGAGGATCGCCGTCATGGCGCGTCAGATCGAGATCGACTACGCCGGCGAGAAAGTGCTGCTCGTCGGAGTGCTGCGCGGTGCCGTCATGGTGATGGCTGATCTGGCACGCGAACTGACCCTGCCTCTCGAGATGGACTGGATGGCCGTCTCCTCGTATGGCGCTGGCACGCAGTCCTCCGGTGTTGTTCGCATTCTGAAAGACCTCGACACTGACCTTCAGGGCCGCAGGGTTCTGATCGTGGAAGACATTATCGACTCGGGTCTTACGCTCTCGTGGTTGCAGGGCAACTTGCGCAGCCGCGGTGCCGAATCTGTCGAAATTTGCACCCTGCTGCGCAAGCCGGATGCCGCCAAGGTCGAGGTTGACGTGCGTTATGTCGGTTTCGACATCCCCAACGCCTTCGTTGTCGGTTACGGACTCGACTATGCCGAGAAGTACCGCAACCTGCGCGGCGTTGCTGTGCTCGCCCCTCACGTCTACTCCTAGGGTTGGCGGCAGTGAGGGCACAAGCAGCGATTGATCAGGCGACTGACGAGATTGTTGGTCTGTTTGAGAATCGGGTAGCCGAGCAGAAGACTCCGGGAACATTTTTCGCGGTGTTTGGCCCGGATGGCATTGTCTTGGAGCGCGGTTTTGGCGAGAAGGTTCTTGGCGACGAGACTGCTCCCGACCGTGACACGGTGTTCCGCATCGCCTCGTGCACCAAGAGTTTTACGTGCACCATGCTGCTGATGTTGCGCGATCGTGGGCAGCTCAACCTCGATGCGCCGATCACTGACTTTGTGCCGGCGTTTAAGCCTCTTGCTCCCGAGGCCGCTCCCGTTACGCCGAGCGTGCGTCAGCTCATGACAATGTCGGCGGGGTTCCCCACCGACAACCCGTGGGGCGACCGCATGGAGGAGATGACCCGCGCCGAGCTCGACGAGTTCGTGGCCACGGGAATCCGATATTCGACAACGCCGGGCACCCGTTTCGAATACTCGAACCTTGGTTATGCGTTGCTCAATGAAGTGATCGCCGAAGTCACTGGTCGCAGCTATCTCGAAGCAATGACCGCCGAGATTCTCGAACCGCTTGGCCTCACCTCGACGCGATTTGATGAAGATCCGGATGCCGATATCGCTCTCGGTTACCGGCTCGCGAATGGCGAGTGGCAGGTTCAGCCCTTCACTCTGCCCGGAGTTTTTTCGGCCATGGGTGGCCTATTTTCAACCGCGACCGACCTGGTGCGCTGGTCGCTGTGGCTCGCTGGTGCCCTCGACCCGGAGGACACCTCAGACGGACCTTTGTCTTCCGCCAGCCGTCGTGAACTGCAGCAGATTCAGCGTGTGGTGCCAGAGGGCACGTCGAAGGTTGCCGAGTTCTCGGAGCCAACCGTTCACGGTTATGGCTATGGCCTGTTCGTGGATGAGGGCACGACGAAGATCGTGTCGCACTCGGGCGGCTACCCCGGATACAGCGCCCACATGCGGTGGCACGCCCCCACGGGGCTCGGCATTGTGGCGTTCGAGAATGGCACCTTCGCGGCATCCTCGATCCCCGCGACTCAGGCTTTGCAGGCCGCACTCAACGCCTACGGCGAGTTGACCACTCCGGCGCCGGCGTGGCCCGAAACTTTGGCTGCGCGTGACGTGTTCGACGGTCTCATCCGCAACTGGGATACCTCAACGGCTGAGGCCAGCGCGGCAGTGAATCTTGCGCTTGATGTTCCCTATGAGGAGCGCATTGCGGGGATTGCGAAAGCGATTGCCGATGTTGGCCCGCTGACGGGTGCGCCGCTCACAGAGATTCCGCGCACGCTCAGCGATACCCCTGCGGTCACCAACTGGACAATCGATGGCGAACGGGGGCGCATCAAATGCCACATCTTGATGAGCCCGGAGCTACCACCGCGCGTGCAAACCTTCGCGGTGACCACCGAAAACGACTAACACTTCACGGGCTCGCGCTCGCAGCATCCGCAGGGCGGCAGACGGCGACGGCAATGCACCCCTCGAACGCATTACGCCGAGGGAAAACACGCAGTCCTCTTGCAGCGCGATAACGGTAACCTTGCATCACGTTTCTTCAGAGAGAGGTACTGAGCCGCACGGCTCGGAACATCATGGATTTTAAGCGCATTTTTCGCGGCCCGATTCCGTACATAATCATCGGAATCGCCGCAGTATCGATTGCCGCGAGCCTATTGCTGGGCGAGGGCTTCAAAGAGGTCACTACTCAAGAGGGTCTCGACCTTCTTCAGGGATCGACGGTGACGTCAGCCACGATCATTGACGGCGAACAGCGCGTTGACCTCGAGCTCTCGAAGGCCAGCGGTGACAACGGCACGAAGGTGCAGTTCTACTACGTTGCCCCGCGCGGCACTGAGATCGTTTCGGCGATCAATGGTGCCGACGTCAAGGAGTTCAACGACAAGGTCCCACAGGAGAACTTCTTCGTCTCGTTCCTCTCGATCATGCTGCCGTTCCTCATCATCGGTGTCATCTTCTTCTTCATCTTCAGCCGGATGCAGGGTGGCGGCGGCAAGGTCATGCAGTTTGGCAAGTCGAAGGCGAAGCTCGTGGGTAAAGACTCCCCCCAGGCCACCTTTGCGGATGTTGCTGGTGCCGACGAGGCCATTGAAGAGCTTGAAGAAATCAAAGACTTCCTGAAGGAGCCGGCCAAGTTCTTGGCTGTTGGTGCTCGCATCCCGAAGGGCGTGCTGCTGTACGGACCTCCCGGAACTGGTAAGACCCTGTTGGCCAAGGCCACCGCGGGTGAAGCTGGCGTACCGTTCTACACAATCTCTGGTTCTGACTTCGTAGAGATGTTCGTCGGTGTCGGTGCAAGCCGCGTTCGCGACCTCTTCGAGCAGGCCAAGCAAAATGCTCCCGCGATCATCTTCATTGACGAGATCGATGCTGTTGGTCGTCACCGTGGTGCCGGAATCGGTGGCGGTAATGATGAGCGCGAGCAAACTCTTAACCAGTTGCTGGTCGAGATGGACGGCTTCGATGTGAACGCCAACGTCATCCTGATCGCTGCTACTAACCGTCCGGACGTTCTTGACCCTGCGCTTCTTCGCCCCGGTCGTTTCGACCGCCAGATCGGTGTTGATGCTCCTGACATGCAGGGTCGTAAGCAGATCCTCGAAGTTCACGGCAAGGGCAAGCCCATGGCCGAAAGCGTTGACCTTGAAGTGCTTGCTCGCAAGACTCCTGGTTTCACTGGTGCAGACCTCGCCAACGTTCTCAACGAAGCAGCATTGTTGACGGCGCGCTCTAACGCGCAGCTCATCGACAACCGTGCCCTCGACGAGGCCGTCGACCGTGTGATGGCCGGCCCGCAGCGTCGCTCGCGTCTGATGAACGACAAAGAGAAGCTGATCACGGCGTACCACGAGGGCGGTCACGCGGTGGCTGCTGCCTCGATGCGCAACACTGACCCCGTCACGAAGATCACCATACTTCCTCGCGGTCGTGCCCTCGGTTACACGATGGTCATGCCGCTCGAAGACAAGTACTCCGTGACGCGCAACGAGTTGCTTGATCAGCTTGCTTACGCCATGGGTGGCCGCGTTGCGGAAGAGATCGTGTTCCACGATCCAACCACTGGTGCCTCGAACGACATCGAAAAGGCAACCTCCATTGCTCGCCGCATGGTGACCGAATATGGCATGAGCGCCCGAATCGGTTCCGTCAAGCTCGGCACCGGCTCGGGAGAGCCCTTCATGGGCCGCGATATGGGCGCAACGCGCGAATACTCTGACGAGCTCGCCAAGATCATCGACGAAGAAGTTCGCGTTCTGATCGACCAAGCTCACGATGAGGCGTGGCAGGTGCTGAACGAAAACCGCAAGGTGCTCGACAAGCTGGCACTCGAACTGCTCGAAAAAGAGACTCTCGATCACAATGAGCTTGAGACGATCTTTAAGGGCATCACCAAATTGCCTGAGCGCCCCCAGTGGCTCTCGAGCGACGCGCGCCCCGTCTCGCAGCTACCTCCCGTGAAGGTGCCCAAGAAGCGCGCCGTCGCGACCGAAGCAACCGACAGCGATGACGGAACACCGCCAAAGCCGGCACGCGCGCCACGGCCACGCAAGTCGCCAGGCGTCGCGACGGCCTAGGCGCTCCAGTGTCGATCGACGTCGCTCGCATTGAAGCTGCGGTAGCCGAAATTTTGGATGCCGTCGGCGAAGACCCGGCACGGGCTGGCCTCACCGCCACCCCTCGCCGGGTCGCCGAGGCGTACTCCGAGTTCTTCGCCGGCAACAACGTGGACGCGATCGACCACTTGGCCGACAGTATCGAATTCACTGCCAATGCCGACCAAACCGGCGAGCTGGTGCTGTTGCGCGACATCGAATTTCGTTCGATGTGTGAACACCACTTGTTGCCGTTTCTTGGGGTGGCCCATGTGGCTTATGTGCCCGATGAACGCATCATCGGGCTCGGTAACTTGGCCAGAGTCGTCGAAACGATTGCGGCACGCGCTCAACTGCAAGAGCGGCTCACCGAAGAGATTGCCGACGCCATCGACGAAGGGCTTTCGCCTCGCGGAGTGCTCGTCGTTATTGACGCGGTGCACGGTTGCGTGTCCGCACGCGGACCACGTCAAACCTCCAGCTCAACAGTCACTCTCGCTTCGCGCGGAGTACTGAGCAACCCCGTTGAGCGCGCCGAAGTGATGGCGCTCATTGGTCGAGGCGGCAATGCGTAGAAGGCCCCAAGTTCCGGTTCCCCGGGTGATGGGTATTCTCAACGTAACCCCCGATTCCTTTAGCGACGGCGGCCAGTTTGAGCACGTCGATCGGGCGATTGCCCACGGCATCACGCTTCGCAATCAGGGTGCCGATGTGGTGGATGTTGGCGGCGAATCAACTCGCCCCGGCGCCGTGCGCGTTCCGCCAGCTCAGGAGCAAGAGCGCGTAATTCCTGTCATTGCCGCGCTGGTCTCAGAAGGCGTTAGCGTGAGCATCGACACGATGAACGCCGGCACGGCTCTCGCCGCGGCGCAGGCCGGAGCATCCATCATCAATGACGTCTCTGGAGGCCTTGCCGACCCTCAGATGTACCGCGTTGTTGCTGAGACTGACCTGCACTATATTGCGATGCATTGGCGCGGGCACAGCACCGAGATGGCCAATTTGGCGACGTACGACGACGTTGTCGCGGATGTGCGTGCCGAGCTTCGAGACCGTCTCGCCGAGATGATGGTGTGGGGCATTAATCCCGACCGAATTGTGCTCGACCCTGGACTAGGTTTCGCCAAGAGCGCTCGCCACAATTGGTCGCTACTTGCCCGGCTCGAGGAGCTGTCAACTCTCGGCTATCCCCTTCTCATCGGGGCATCACGCAAACGCTTCCTCGGCAAACTTGGGCCGGCAGATGCGCCAACCAGCGAACGTGATCTGGCCACCGCAATCATCAGCACCATCGCCGCCCAACAGGGCGTGTGGGGCGTTCGAGTGCACGATGTGCCCTCAACTCAGGTAGCACTTTCTCTGTACACAGAGATGCAAAAGGGGAAGAAACGATGAACCCAGCGCTAGACGAATTGACCCTCACCGGGTTGCGCGCCACCGCATTCCACGGTGTCTTCGATCATGAACGTCGCGACGGCCAGGTCTTCGTCATCGATGCGACGGTTTACCTCGACCTGGCAGACGCCGCGCGCACCGACGAACTGGGCCGCACCATTCACTACGGCGAGCTCGCTGAAGAGATCGTTTCCGCCGTTGAATCGAACCCGGTCGACCTCATTGAGACAGTCGCGGAACGCATCGCTGCGGTTGTGCTTGCCCACGAAGCCGCCGTCAGTACCAAGATCACCCTTCACAAGCCGTCAGCCCCGATCACTGTTCCCTTCGATGACGTGTCGGTCACGATCACCCGTCACCGCACCGCCCCCAACCACACGGCTGGCTTCAGCGTCGAACCGCAACGACTCTCATGACTCGCCACCAACGACTACGCGTCGAATTGCCGGTCGTGCTCGCGCTCGGCAGCAACCTTGGCGATCGGGAATCGACACTGCGCAAAGCGGTGCACGCTATTTCGCTCATCGAAGGAGTGACGGTGGAGGCGGCATCCAGCCTCGTACAAACACCAGCGTTGAAGCTCGCCGGAATCGATCACTCGGCACCGTCATACCTCAACGCCGTGGTGCTAGCACGCAGCGCGCTCGAGCCCCACGCCCTGCTTGCGCAACTGCAGCGCATCGAAACCGAGCATGGCCGGGTGCGCGAAGAGCGCTGGGGTGACCGCACTCTCGACATCGACATTGTGACGTTTGCCCACCTGCTGGTGGATGACGACCTGTTGTCGATTCCGCACCCGCGTGCGGCAGAACGAGCCTTTGTTCTGGTGCCGTGGCTGCAACTCGACCCCGGCGCCACCGTGCCAGGAGTCGGCAGCGCGGCCGAGCTGCTCGCCGGCATCGCGAATGACGCCACCGAGTTCGAAGCGGAGCCGCTGTGGTGAGCCGCACCTCGCCGCTGCACCTGATCGCGCTCGCGGTCGGCGGCGCGGCGACGGGCTGGCTGCTCGAAGTTATCTTGACAGCATCCGGTCGCCCTATTGTGATCCCCTCCGTCTTTCTCGCGATCTCGCTGTTCGTAATCGCCGTCGTTGTTGTGGTGCTTGCCGTGCCCATCTACCGCTACTCGCATGGGCTGAGGCGCGCCCGCGTCAACCCGTTCTATGCGCTGCGCGTTGTGGCGCTAGCGAAGGCGTCCAGTTTCTCGGGGGCGCTCCTTGGCGGTGGTGCTCTCGCCATCGCGTTCTATCTGCTGAGTCGCACGGTCTCGCCGGGGGCAGGCTCGATTACGACTGCTTTTCTCGTTTCGGGTGGCGCGATAGGGTTGCTGATCGCGGGACTCATTGCCGAACATTTGTGTACGGTTCCGCCCGATGATGACAATTCGTCGTCGCAGAATTCGATGGATCCCCAAGGAGCAGCGTGACCGAGCGACTGGACCTACCTGACACTGAGTGGCGTGGAGTTTCCCGCAAGTACGTCGTCGTCGAGGTCGTTGGCCTCATTATTTTTGGGCTCATAACGACGGCAGCAACCTCGATTCCCACCTTCGTGACCAGCATTTCGTGGCTAGCAGCGATCCCCATTTCGCTCGCCATCATCTTTCTCATCAATATTCTGCTCACCCCACGACGGGTGCGCGCCATCGGCTACATGTTGCGCGCCGATGACCTCGTGTTTCGACGCGGACTGATGTTCCGTCGCGTAGTTGCTGTGCCCTATGGCCGTATGCAACTCGTTGACATCAACCGCGGCCCCCTTGACCGTGCTGTCGGCTTGAGCGAACTCAAATTTGTGACAGCTGCGGCATCCACCGGTGTCGTCATTCCTGGCTTGCCCGAGCAGGACGCCGAGGAGTTGAGAGACACACTCGTTGCGCTGGCCGAGAGCCGTAGGGCTGGGCTGTGAGCGAGCTCAACAACGACGAGCAGGCCGATAACGAACCGACTGTGGCGCCCGAGATTGTGGCGGGCGGTGCTGCGGCGCCGAGTGTTGCGGCGTTGCCGACGGCGACCCTTCGTCTTGCCGACGGTGAGTGGCACCGACTGCACCCCGCGACCCCGTTGCTGCGGGGAGGCATCGCGCTCATAGCGATCATCGGTGTGATTCTCGTGAACGCCCGCGACTTCTTTATCGACAACCTTTTCAATGCACGCAATGAGTTCGATCCGTTCACTCGTTTGGCAGAATCCGGGTTCCTTATTCCGGCAGTGCTCATCGTGGTCGCCGTGCTCGTTCTCAGCGTCTTGGGGTTCTACTTTTCGTGGCGGATGCACACCTTCCGCATTACGGATGAACTTGTTGAGGTTCGCAGCGGCATCCTGTTCCGCACCAACCGTCGTGGCCGCCTCGATCGCATCCAGGGCATCAATATTTCGCGCCCTGTTATCGCTCGCCTCTTTGGGGCAGCGAAACTCGAAGTGAATGTCGCGGGCCAAGACGCCAACGTCGAGCTGTCGTATCTGGGCTCTCGCGGTGCCGACGACCTGCGACTCGCCATTCTTCAACTTGCCTCAGGAACCCGTGCCGCCGAAGCGGCAGCGGTCGCCGAAGCCAACGGTGGGGGCGTGCGCGAAGGCGAACACGTCGGGCTCGTTGAGTCGCGCGTTAACGAGTTTCTCGCCCCAGAACTTGACCCGAATGCGGCACCGCCCGAGTCGATTGTGCGCATCCGTTTGCCGCGACTAATCGGATCGATTGTGTTGAGCGAAGCCACCATAATCGCCGTTCTGGCCGCAATTGGTATCATCGTCACGATCGCTATCACTGGCCAATTTGGCTGGTTGCTCGCATTCTTGCCCGGAGTGCTCGGTCTTGGCGGTTATCTGCTCTCTCGACTGACCAAATCGCTGCGTTACTCGATCGCGTCAACCAGCGACGGTATTCGGGTGGGGTACGGACTGCTGTCGACCACGAATGAGACGTTGCCTCCCGGGCGCATCCACGCTGTAGAGGTATCGCAACCGCTGTTGTGGCGCCCCGCCGGTTGGTGGGAAATCAAGATCAACACCGCATCGCAGGCCTCAAGCTCAAGCAGCGAGACAGCGAAAACAACGCTATTGCCGGTTGGCGATATGAACGATGTGCACCGGGTGCTGCAACTGATTCTGCCGAGCCTCGCTGATGCCGAATCACAAGAGTTGCTCGAAGCCGGCCTTGCCGCCGGTGCCCACGATGACGCCTATGTGACGTCGCCTAAGCGGGCCAGAGCGCTGCGCTGGTTCTCGTGGCGCCGCAACGGCTTCGTCATGATTTCGGATGCTGTAGCGCTGCGTAAGGGCGCGATCTGGCGTTCGCTCGTGCTGGTGCCTCAAGCGCGCATGCAGGGTGTCAGCATGAATGAAGGTCCGCTGCTGCGCCGCATGGGGCTCGCGGAATTGCGCGTGCACACCGTCGCCGGCCCCATCTCGGCGACAATCGGCGCCATGGAACGCAGCGACGTCATCGATTTCTTCAACGAAGTTTCCCGTACCGCAGTGCAGTCCGCCAGCGTCGACACCAGTCACCGGTGGCGGAGTGCGAGTGCCAGTGCCAGTGCCAGTGCCAGTGCGAGTGCCAGTGCGAGTGTCAGTGTCGCTGGCGGAGCGAGCACTGCGAGCACGCGCGAGACCTCGATCGACTCGGCCGATTCCGACTCCGCCGATTCCGATTCCGAGTCCTCCTCAGAGGAAACCCGCTAGTGGCGCAGGCTGCGGGTCGGCTGGGGATCGGCATTATTGGCGCCGGCAAAGTGGGGCCTATTCTGGGGGCTGCCCTCGCCGGTGCCGGTCACGCGATCGTCGGCATTGCGGCCACATCCGAGCGAAATTTGGAGCGCGCGAGCGCAATTTTGCCTGACGTTCCCGTGCTCGACATCCCGACCTTGGTGGAGCGAAGCGAGTTGGTGATTTTGGCGGTTCCGGAGGCGGAGATCGAATCATTTGCCAAGGGCCTTGCCGCTGCCGGCGTGTGGCAACCGGGGCAACTCGTGCTGCATACGGCACCGGGGCTTGGCTATAGTGCGCTCGCTCCAGCGTTGGCTGCTGGCGCGATTCCGTTGGCTGTTCATCCGGCCATGGTGTTCACGGGCACGAGTCTCGATCTCATCCGCCTGCATGAGGCGTATTGCGCCGTCAGCGCGCCGACACCGGTGTTGCCGATCGCTCAGGCTCTTGTCGTGGAGATGGGTGCTGAGCCAGTGGTGATCGCCGAAAGTGAGCGCGCGGCTTGGGCCGAAGCGGTCAGCACGGCAACAAGTTTTTCCACAGCGATCGTGGGGCAATCCCTGGGCTTGCTCGAGAGCGTTGGCGTGGAAAATCCCGCCCGTATCTTGGGCCCGCTGCTGCGTTCCTCTGTCGAAAGTGCGCTCGCGGGCGCAACTGCGACTACGATCGACCTTTCCTCGTTCGACCCCGATTCGAGTCCCCATTCACAGGAGGATCCCTCGTGAGCTCACACCCCCGCCCGCAAGTAATTGAGACGGTCGCCGGTATGCGCGATGTCGTCGCCCACGAGCGTGGCGCTGGTCGCTCCATTGCGCTCATCCCGACGTTGGGCGCTTTGCACGCGGGGCACGCAGCTCATGTTGAGCGTGCCGCTGAGCTTGCTGATGTGCGCATTGTGTCGATTTTTGTGAACCCCACCCAGTTCGGTGTGAACGAAGATCTCGACAAGTATCCGCGCACCATGGATGAAGACCTCGACATGCTCGGCGAACTCGGGGTGCCCTACGTCTTCGCTCCGAGTGTTGAGGAGATGTACCCGACGGGGGCATCCGCCACCACGATCTCGGCCGGCCACATCGGCACCACCTTCGAGGGCAAATCCCGTGCCGGCCACTTCGACGGTGTACTCACGGTTGTCGCAAAACTGCTCGCGATCACCACCCCACAGTTCGTCACTTTCGGTCAAAAGGATGCCCAGCAGCTGTTCCTCGTTCGTCGCATGATCACCGACCTCAACATCCCGGTGCGCATGGAAATCATCGAAACTGTTCGCGAGGAAGACGGCCTGGCCCTTTCGAGCCGCAATCAGTTCTTGGATGCCAGCCAGCGTGAAGCAGCCACCATCCTGTCTACCGCTCTGAAAGCGGCAACCTCGGCCGCCGATAGTGGCCTCGATGCTGTCATCGCGGCAGCGCAGGGGGCTCTCATGGGGGAGTCCCGGGCCGAGCTCGACTACTTCTCGGTCGTCGACACCGAGACCTTCACGCCGGTTCCCGATGGCTTCCGTGGCCCTGCCACAGCAATCGTTGCGGCCCGCGTCGGTGACACGCGCCTGATCGACAATTCATCGCTCTACGTCGGGTAACTGCAGTCGACAGTGTGCTGCGCTGAAACTATTGCGCAGTTTCGCCCGTGCCGCTGGAGGCGGTCAGCGCAACCACTTCGCTAACACGCGAACGTCGGCGTCTTCGTACCCCAACCGCGGTGGCCGTCGTGTCCTGTCATGACTGTTCCGAGCAACGTTTGGTGGTCGAACCCGCCGAGAATCGTCGATGTCGGCCCCTCGAGGGCGCGCTGTAAGTCGTCCGAGGGAGAGTTCCATGGTCTCGTTAGGCCAGCAGATTCCCACAGGGCGGCCGCTGCCGTGAAATCAGTAGATACGAGACTCCGGATGATCATGGCTCAATTCTGCCGGACACAAAGGGCTGGTGGAGACAGAGTTGCGTGCCCGAAGTGGCGAAGCGATCCCCGGCCAACAGGGTGACAGCATCCCGGCTACGATTGAGGGCGTGAATGACGCCGCTAACGCTCCTGAGCCCACCGAAGCCGAAGTTTCTGAACAGAAAGCTGTTCGGCTTGAGAAGCGTCAGCGACTCATCGATTCGGGTGCTGAGGCTTACCCCGTCGGTGTCGCAATTACGACGAGCATTCCTGCGGTGCGAGCCAAGTATCCCGAGCTTGAAGCAGACTCGACTACCGGCGATGTTGTTGGTCTCGCCGGTCGCATTGTGCACCTTCGCAACACGGGCAAGCTGTGCTTCGCTTCGCTTCAGGCTGGCGATGGCGCACGCATCCAAGTCATGGTTTCTCTCGGCGAAGTCGGCGAAGACGCCCTCGCGCAGTGGAAAGAGCTCGTTGACCTCGGTGACCACCTCTTTGTCAGTGGTGAAGTAATTTCAAGCCGCCGTGGCGAGCTTTCGGTCATGGTCAAGGAATGGAAGATCGCCGCAAAGGCCGTCTTGCCGCTGCCCAACTTGCACTCAGATTTGAGCGACGAACAGCGCGTTCGTAGCCGCTACCTCGACCTCATCGTTCGCGAGCAGGCACGCTTTACCGTGCGGGCCCGCGCCAAGGTCAACGCCAGCCTGCGCGCAACCTTTGCCGCGCACGAATACCTTGAAGTTGAAACGCCGATGCTGCAGACGATGCACGGTGGGGCATCCGCTCGTCCCTTCGTCACACACTCCAACGCGTTCGATACCGAACTGTATCTGCGCATTGCGCCCGAACTGTTCTTGAAGCGCGCCGTTGTCGGTGGCATCGAGCGCGTATTCGAAATTAACCGCAACTTTCGCAACGAGGGCGCTGACTCAACGCATTCGCCCGAGTTTGCCATGGTCGAGGCCTACCAGGCTTATGGCGACTACAACCAGATGGCCGACCTCACTCAAGAACTAGTGCAGAATTCGGCGATTGCGGTCACCGGTTCCACCCTCGTCACGCTGTCTGACGGCACCGAGTATGACCTCGGCGGTGACTGGGCACGCATTTCGATGTACGACTCGCTCAATGAGGCGGCCGGGCTCAGTATCACCCCGCAGACCTCTGCCGATGAATTGAAGACGCTGGCGGATGCGGTCGACATCAGTGTCACGCAGCCGACCCACGGTAAGTATGTTGAAGAGCTCTGGGAGCACTACGTCAAGCCAGGCCTCGACCGTCCGACCTTCGTCATGGACTTTCCGGTCGACACGAGTCCGCTCGTGCGCGACCACCGCACCATCGAGGGTGTTGTGGAGAAGTGGGATCTCTACATCCGTGGGTTCGAGCTGGCCACCGGCTATTCCGAGCTCGTTGACCCGGTCATCCAGCGCGAACGTTTTGTTGAGCAAGCACTCTTGGCCAGCCAGGGCGATGTTGAAGCAATGCGCCTCGACGAAGACTTCATTCGCGCCCTTGAGCACGGCATGCCGCCAAGCGGTGGAATCGGTGTCGGCGTTGACCGTCTGCTGATGGCGATCACCGGGCTCGGAATTCGCGAAACGATTCTGTTTCCGCTGGTGAAGTAGCAACCATGACTGAACCTGAGACGCCAGACGTGCCTGAGACGCCAGACGTGCCCGAGTCGGCCGACGCGCACAGCGCACGCCCGAAGTCGACAATCACGCCCATGCGCATCGCACTCTGGGTGCTGGTAGCCGGTGCTGGACTGTTCATGGTGATTACGGGCCTTGTTGGCGTTCTCGTGAAGGCACAGTAGTGGACCGCAAATCATCTCGACTCATCATGACTGTGACTCTCGTGGGACTTGTCATCCTCATCGCTATAGTCACCTTCGCTAACGGTTAGGCTGAAGACGTGCCTCAAGAATTCTGGTCGAACGCGATCTTCTCCGTCGTGCCCACAGTCGCTGTTGGGCTCATTTTCTGGTTCGTGATGGCCGCGATCATGCGTTCTGACCGCACCGAGCGAAACAGCTACGCGAAGATCGAAGCTGAAGAGCGCGCCAAGGTCGCCCCTCGCGTCGACTCGACGATCCAGTCTTAGGCTGAACCGCGTAGCTTGATCTCGGTGGGCAAGATGCGGCCGGGCGTTTCTGGGGTCACACCGTTGACCAGTTCAAGAACCATGGATGCCGCCTCACGCCCCAGTAGGTCGGCTGGCTGACGCACCGTCGAGAGTTGGGGCTGGCAACGAAGAGCCCAGTCGCTATCGTCGAAGCCAACAATGCCGACGTCGCCCGGCACTGAGCGGCCGCTCTGCCGCAGCACATCCATAGCGCCAGCGGCCACGGCGTCGGATGCGGCAAAGATTCCATCGATGTCGCCAGCGCGCTCGAGAAGGGTTTTCATTCCCTCGACGCCGCTGTTGCGAGAGTAGAGCGGAAAATCGACGACAAGGTTCTCGTCGAAATCGTCACCCATGGCATCCCGAAATCCGGCGAGACGTTCGCTACCAGAGTCGCGATCGAGGGCCGCGGCAATCATGCCAACGCGCTTGCGACCGGTCGCGAGTAGTGCGCGAGTGATATCGCGGGCAGCACTGCGGTTATCGATGCCGACGTAGTGCATGTCGGGCGCGCTCTCGGGGTGCCCGACGAAGACGGCGGGGAGCCCGATGTGGGCGATGGCGTCAGCGATGGGGTCGTGTTCGCGTGCGGAGACGATGACGGCTCCGTCAACGAAACCGCCGCGGAGATAGTCGGCGATGCGGGCGCTATCGCGGTCGGAGCCGATGATGAGGCAGACGAGCTGGTAGTCGGCTTCAGAGAGGCGCTCGTTGGTGCCGAGCAGAATGGCGCCGATGTTGGGGTCTTCGAGAAACACCGAGTGGGGTTCGTGAACGATGAGGGCGATGGCTTTTGATCGCTGCGTTGCCAGGTTGCGGGCGGCCATATTGCGCACGTAGCCGACTTTGGCGATGGCTTTTTCGATAGCGTCACGGGCAGAGTCCGAAACGTAGGGTTCGCCATTGAGCATTCGCGAGACGGTGCCCCGTGAGACGTTCGCCTCAGCGGCAACATCAAAGATTGTTGCGCGGCGCGGTCGGGTGCCTTGTCTTGCCATGACCCCATGCTATCGGTAGCGGGGGTGACCGGTCGGCCCGACTTTCCGGGACTGTTCACGTTCACAGACACGCCGAGAGGTTGACACTTCAATCGATCTTCGCTTAGTCTGTGCACGCTCCCAGAAAATCACATCGATTCTTTTGGGTCGCCTTCTGTGCACGTTCACAGAAAGTGTTTGCAGAATAAATGACTCCGCGCACGAGCGACAGAGTCTGAGGCCAAAGGAGGCACGAGTGACCACACCCCGCGCAGATCGCGTCGCGAGCTGGTCACCCGAATCCCTCGTTCTCGGGTGTGACTACAACCCCGAGCAGTGGTCAGAAGAAGTCTGGCAGCAGGATGTTGCCCTCATGCAAGAGGCCGGGGTCACTCTCGTCGCGATCAACATCTTCGGTTGGGCCGAGATCGAGCCTCGCGCCGGCGAGTACGCCTTCGATCGCCTCGACGCGATCATGGATCTACTGCACTCTGCGGGCATCCGCGTAAACCTCGGAACAGGCACCTCGTCGCCGCCCGCCTGGCTCACCACCGCCCACCCAGACATTTTGCCCACTGCCGCCGACGGCACCCGCCGCTGGCAGGGTGGTCGCCAAGGCTGGTGCCCGAGTTCACCGGAGTTCCGCTCCGCAGCTCTCGGTCTCGTGGAGAAAGTTGCCGAGCGCTACAGCAGCCACCCGGCCCTCGCGATGTGGCACGTTTCGAATGAACTCGGATGCCACAATGCGCACTGCTACTGCGACACCTCCGCTGCCGCGTTCCGAATCTGGCTTCGTGCCCGGTATTCCACAATCGACGCGCTCAACGAAGCGTGGGGCACCGCATTCTGGAGCCAGCGCTACAGCGACTGGAACGAAATTCTTCCACCGCGCACCGTTCTCTCCTCGGCGAACCCCGCCCAGCGAATCGACTTCTCACGGTTTAGCTCCGACGAGCTGCTCGACTACTACCGCGGCGAAGCAGCACTGCTCCGCTCGGTAAGCAGCATCCCAGTCACCACAAACTTCATGGTCACCGCTCATATCCGCAGCCAAAATTACTGGCAGTGGGCGAGCGAGATGGATGTCATCGCCAACGATCACTACCTTGATCACCGGCTGCCGCATCCGGTCAGCGAGCTGTCCTTTGCCGCAGACCTCACTCGCGGTCTGGCACAGGGCGAGCCCTGGATTCTCATGGAGCAGGCCAGCAGTGCAGTGAGCTGGCAACCGTACAACCTTGCCAAGCAACCGGGCGAAATGCTGCGCAATACGTTGACTCACGTTGCTCGGGGTGCAGATACTGTCTGCTTCTTCCAGTGGCGTGCGTCACGACACGGTGCCGAGAAATTCCACTCGGCGCTTCTTCCTCACGCCGGCACTGACACTTCCCTTTGGCGTGAGACCCTCGACCTGGGTGCGAAACTCCACGCGCTCGAGTCTCTCGCGGGCACTCGGGTCGAGGCTTCCGTCGCACTCGTGTTCAGCTGGGAAGCATGGTGGGCAGCTGAGGGCGACTCGCTGCCATCGTCTGACGTTCGTTACCTGTCCCAAGTACATGCCGCCTATGAGGCGTTGCGCGCCAACGGTGTCACCGTCGACGTCGTCGCCCCCGGAGCACCACTCGACGACTACAAACTTGTCGTTGTGCCGAGCCTGTACCTCGTCGACGATCACAGCGTCGACGTCATCACCCAATTCGTTGCGGGCGGCGGCGTAGCTGTTGTTACGTTCTTCTCGGGCATCGTTGACGAGACTGACGGCATCCGCATGGACTCGACCGGCGAGACACCTCCCGGAGCCTTCCACGAACTACTCGGCGCGTGGACAGAACAATTCTTCCCGGTCATGCCTGAGACAAAACTTGTGCTCAATGACGGCGGATTCGCAACAACGTGGGCCGAACATGTTCGACCGACCACCGCGGATGTCGTTGCCGAGTTCGCGAGTGGCCCCATGATTGGTGGGCCGGCGATCACGCGCAACACCTTCGGTTCGGGGGCTGCCTGGTATGTGGCTACCGCGCTCGACGAACCAAGTTTTGCGGACCTGATGGGTCGCGCTCTCGACGAGGCCGGTGTCGAACAGCTCGATCTCCCGGCTGGCGTTGAGGTGGTCACGCGTTCTGATGACTCAACTCGTTTTCGTTTTGTGATCAACCACAGCGCGAACGAAATTACTTTCCCCGCTGACGGCGCAGAATTGTTGACGGAAACTACGGTCACCGGTTCGGTGACTGTTCCTGCCGGTGGCGTTCGAGTCATCCGCTTGACTGTTGAAGAAGGAGCCACGCGATGACTACAGACATTGCCACGCCCGCCGCGCCAGCCAAGGCGGTGATCCAGAAGCCGCGCCTCAAGAAAAAGGCCACGAAGAACCGTGCAGCCGTGCTTTTCTTCATCGCCCCATTCTCGGTGCTGTTCGGGCTGTTCTACATTGTGCCGATCATTGTGGCGATCTATCAGTCGCTGTTGACGGTCGAACGTGACGGCACCTTTGGCAAACCGACGGAAGTCTTTGGCGGGTTCGTGCAGTACGCCCGGGTGTTCCAAGATGATGCGTTCTGGGCATCCATTCTTCGCGTTCTTGGCTTCGGCGTTGTTCAAGTCCCGGTCATGCTCGGACTCGCGCTGCTGCTCGCCTTGCTCCTGGACTCACCTCTCGTGCGAGGCAAACGCTTCTTCCGGCTTGCATTCTTCGCGCCGTACGCTGTGCCCGGTGTAATCGCGGCAGTCATGTGGGGCTTCCTGTACTCACCCAACCTGTCGCCGTTTACCGCGATCACGAAAGAGATCAACTTCTTGGGCGCCGACCTCGTGCTCTGGTCAATTGCCAACGTAGTGACCTGGGTGTTCGTGGGCTACAACATGATCATCATCTATTCGGCGCTGCTGGCGATCCCGAGCGAGATCTATGAAGCGGCTCGCCTCGATGGTGCGTCGCAGGCCCGAATCGCGTGGTCGATCAAGATCCCGCTGATCACTCCCGCTATCACTCTCACGGCGATCTTCTCGATCATCGGAACGCTGCAACTGCTCGCCGAACCTCAAGTTTTCAAGAGTTTCACTTCGGCCGTCACCAGCACCTTCACCCCGAACTTACTCATCTACTCGACAGCGTCAGTGCCGAACGTGAACCTGGCTGCAGCATTCTCTGTGGTGCTCGCGCTCTTCACCTTTGCGCTCTCGTTCACCGTGCTCAAGTTCACCCAGCGAAAGGCTGACTGATGAGTGCCCCCACAACTTCGGCGACGAAGAAGCACCAAGGACCTCGCGAAAGCCTCTTCTCGCGCTCGGGCGCCATGCTCGTCATGGCAATCTGCACCTTCTACTTCCTCGTTCCGATCTGGTGGTTGTTTGTGGCGGCGACGAAAGACCGCGGCGATTTCACGTCATCAGCTCCACTGTGGTTCGCAGACTTCAACCTCATTGAGAACATCGTCAATCTGGCGAACTACCGTGACGGACTCTTCTTCCAGTGGATGCTCAACAGCATCCTTTACGCCGGTGCTGGTGCCGCGGTCGCGACGCTTTTCGCCACGATGATGGGCTACGCGCTCGCTAAGTACTCGTTCCCTGGCCGCGAAACGCTCTTCAACGTTGTGCTGGGTGGTGTGCTAGTTCCCGCAACAGCGCTCGCGCTTCCGCTGTTCTTGGTCTTCAGCCAGGTTGGGGCAACCAACACATTCTGGTCGGTGTTTTTGCCGAGCATTGTTAGCCCGTTCGGTGTTTACCTCGCTCGCATCTACGCGACCTCAAGTGTTCCGGATGAACTTGTTGAAGCGGCCCGCATCGATGGTTCCGGAGAGATTCGCACGTTCTTCACGGTCGCGACTCGGCTTATGACCCCGGCAATGGTCACGATCTTCCTGTTCCAATTCGTCACAATCTGGAACAACTTCTTTCTGCCGCTCATCATGCTGCGCGACGAAAAACTGTTCCCGGTGACTCTTGGTCTCTACATCTGGAACAGCCAGGTCAACCAGATCCCCGAGATCCGGGCCTACGTGTCATCGGCGCACTGTTGTCGATCATCCCGCTCATCATCGCTTTCCTCAGCCTGCAGCGCTTCTGGCGCAGTGGGCTAGGAACGGGCGCGCTCAAGTAATAGCGCCCAAGATCTCTCGGCTTACTCCGAGCGAACACCCGCACCACGAACAATCACTACGAAGAATCACCACGAAGAATCACTAGGAAGGTAATCGCATGGCTAATCGCATAGCTCGCGCCGGAGGAGCACTGATGCTCGTCTCCGTGCTCGCACTCTCTGCATGCTCATCCGGCACCGGCACAGATGGTGGCACTGACGCCGCCGGCTGTACTCCGTCTGACGGCCCCGTAACACTCGACTTCACGACCTGGTTGCCCGGCATGGAAGACGCTGCCGCAATCTGGAACGAAAAGAACCCCGACATCCAGGTCAAGGTTCAGACCGGTCCCAATGGTCTTGGTGGCACGTACAAGAACTTCTTCAACCAGATCGAAGCTGGCAACGCGCCCGACCTCGGTCAGATTGAGTACGACGCCCTGCCCAACTTCCGCGTACAAGACGGTGTAGTGAACATCGCCGAATGTGCTGGAGTTATGGATGCTCAGGACGACTTCATCGACTGGACCTGGAGCCAGGTCACGTTCGGTGAAGACGACGCTGTCTATGCAATCCCGCAGGACACCGGTCCCGAGGCGCTGTTCTACCGCGCTGACCTTTTCGAGCAGGCTGGCATCGCCATCCCGACTACGTGGGACGAATACGCTGAGGCAGCGAAGACGATCCGTGCAGAGGGTGGCTACATCACCAACTTCTCGCAGAGTGACATCAACGCTTTCGCCGGTCTCGTCTGGCAAGCTGACGGCCAATGGTTCAAGAACGACGGTGAAGCGTGGGACGTAACCCTCGACTCGCCCGAGTCGACCATGGTCGCCGACTACTGGCAGGGACTGCTTGACGACGACCTCGTCGCTACGCTCCCGGCCTGGACCGACGAATGGAACAACGGCTACAACTCCGGTGAAGTCTGGAGCTGGGTTTCCGCAGTGTGGGGTGCAAACTCCATCACGAGTGGTGCACCTGACACCGCCGGCAACTGGGCTGTCGCTCCGATGCCGCAGTGGACCGAAGGCGACTCTGCTGCCGGCAACTGGGGCGGATCGAGCACCGCAGTTCTCAAGGGAAGCGAACACCCCTACGAGGCCGCACAGTTCGCTCTCTGGTTGAACACTGACCCTGAGGCCCTCGCTAGCATGAACGCAACGGCGAACATCTACCCCGCAACGAAGACCGGTGGCGACCTGCCGGCCTTCTCCGAAGGTCTCGACTTCTTCGGCGGACAGAACATCTATGACGTCTTCGCCGCTGCTGGCGCAGAAGTCAACCCTGACTTCACGTGGGGCCCGACGATGACGCAGGTATACACCGACGTTGCCGACGGATTCTCTGGCGCGATCTCTGGTTCAAGCACCCTCACGGATGCTCTGAAGACAGGTCAGCAGAAGACAATCGACGCCATGAAGGCTGCCGCGATTGCTGTCAACGAATAACACGAACGACATCGTTCACCTCCGTGCCGCGGGCACCAGCTTCGTGCTGGATGCTCGCGGCACGGGCGTGCCGTCGATCACGCACTGGGGTGCAGACCTCGGAGAACTCTCCGCCACACAACTAGCGGCGCTGGCAGATTCACGCGAGCGTGCCCTCGGGCCGAGTTCCATCGACGAACCCTTCCGGCTGAGCATTGTTCCGTTGCTCGCCGAAGGCTGGAGTGGCCTTCCCGGGCTTGAGGGCCGCCATGATCGCTCCTCTGCTGAACGGGGCAACGACGCGCGCGGCGCGCGAGTGCGCCGGCCGGCGCTGCGAATAGAGGGCATCGAGCATCCGGAGCCTCGCCGTGTTTCGATCACGCTGATCGATGCGGATGCGGATGCGGATGCGGATGCGGATGCGGGTGCGGACGCGGTGGGCGCGACTGTCGCGACGTTGCGCCTGACGATCGACTTCGAGCTGACTGCTGCCGGAGTGCTGCGCAGCCGCTCGCAGCTCACGAACACTGCCACCGAGACCTTCGAGCTCTCGTCGCTGGCCACCATTCTTCCGCTCGCGCCCGTAGCGCGCGAGCGACTCGACTTCAGCGGAATCTGGGCGGCCGAACGCCAACCCCAGCGCTCCGCCATCGACTACGGCACGTGGCTGCGCGAATCGCGTCACGGCCGCCGCGGTCACGATGACTCTTATCTCACGGTGGCGGGCACACCCGGCTTTGGTTTCCGCCACGGTGAGGTCTGGGCTCTGCACCTCGGTACCAGTGGCGATACGAGAGTGTGGATCGATCGCACCGCACTTGGCTTCACCACGATGGGCGCCGCCGAACTGCTCGCGCCCGGCGAAGTGCGGCTCGCAACAGGCGACAGCTACGAAACGCCGTGGACGTACGCTGCCTGGTCGGATGCCGGCCTCGATGGAGTGAGCGATCGTTTTCATTCGTGGTTCCGTGATCTGCCCGCGCATCCGTCGACCCCGCGTCCTCTCACCCTGAACACGTGGGAGGCCGTCTATTTCGACCACAACTTCGAGCAGTTGGCGGCACTCGCCGACGCTGCCGCGGAGGTGGGCGTCGAACGTTTCGTGCTCGATGACGGCTGGATGACCAACCGCACCGATGACAAGCGCGCGCTCGGTGACTGGACCGTCGATGCGGCCTCCTGGCCTGAGGGTCTAGCTCCTCTCGTAGACCGGGTTACCGCCAGTGGGATGCAATTCGGGTTGTGGGTGGAGCCCGAGATGCTGTCTCTCGACTCCGCTCTGGCGCGAGAGCATCCGGAGTGGATTCTGCGGGACGATGACCGGCCGCTACCGAAGTCGTGGCGCAACCAATACGTGCTCGACCTCGACAACCCAGCCGCCCGGGAATATGTGCGCGAGGCAATCGCCGCATTGCTTGACGAGTACGCCATCAGCTATCTCAAGTGGGACATGAACCGTGACTTGCTCGGCGGTTCAGTGCACCGCCACGTGCGAGCCACCTACCTGCTCATGGATGAGCTTCGCGACCGCTACCCGCACGTTGAGATCGAGTCGTGCGCCTCGGGCGGTGCCCGAGTGGATGCCGGAGTTCTGGAGCGCGTTCAGCGGGTGTGGCCCTCCGACACTAATGACGCGCACGACCGTTTCTCGATCATGCGCTGGACAAACCTACTCGTGCCCTTTGAATATCTGGGGTCGCATGTTGGCTCCTCGCCGGCCCATACTTCAGGACGTTCGCTCTCGTTGAGTTTTCGGCTCGCAACGGCGCTCATGGGGCACTCCGGTATCGAGTGGGATCTCACAAATACCACCGACGAGGAGAAGGATGCGCTGCGCGCGTGGGCGGACGTCTACCGTTCGCTTCGCGGGCTGATCCACTCGGGACGGGTTGTTCGCAGCGAGATCGGCACCGACCCGCTCGTCACAGGAATCGTCTCCGCTAATGCGGACGACGCCGTGTTCTGGGTGACCAACCTCACTACCCCTACCGATTCTGTACCGACCGCCCGGCGTTTGCCGGGACTTGACCCGCACCGCCTGTACTGCATCAGCCCCGTAGATGTAGGCGCGGTAGCGGCAACCTATCCGGGCACTGCGCCAGCTTGGTGGCACGACGGCGAGCTCGCGCTGTCGGGCGCAGTGCTTGGATCGGTGGGGCTTCAGCTGCCGATTCTGCACCCTGATGAGGCTCTCGTGTTGAGGGCCACTGCGGTTGACGATCTCGATTCGTGCGGCGCACTCTAGACCGCAAAGGTCGTTGCAACTAGTCGCGCGGCTTCAGCCGAACCGTCGGCAGTTCTGGTGCAGGAAGCGGAGCCTTGTCGCTGCCGGGTACCGTGCCGAAACGGCCGTTCGGGTCATTGCCCTCAATGACCTCGCGCTGCCATTGGGCTCGAAACTCCACGATCTCTTCGTGACTGCGCCCAATGAAGTTCCACCACATGACGATGGACTCGCCAAGCGGTTCGCCACCGAGCAGCAAAAGGCGAGCATCCGTTGTCGCCATAATCACAAGTTCAGTTGCGCCGGGAGAGAGGTACGCCAGGTGATTGGGCGGGGTCGTGACGTGCTCGACGGTGATCTCGCCAGCATCCACGAGAACACCATGTTCGAACGTGGGATTGATGGGCACCGTAAGGGTGGTGCCAGCGGGCACATCAATTTGAGCGCCGAGGAGCGGGGAGAAGACTCGGGCGGGCGAGCTCACCCCGGTAAGTTCACCGATGAAAACGCTCACGGTTGCGCCCTGGAGGGTGAAGGGCGTTGGCGCGTAGCTTTCGAAACCGGGTTCGGTGTTGCGGGCCGAATCTGGCAACGCCACCCAGAGTTGGGCACCATGCAATCGCGTTGGCGTGCTGGGGGAGATCTCTGAATGGGAGATGCCGCGCCCGGCGGTCATCAAGTTCAGCTCACCGGGCCGCACGGTGGCGACACTGCCGACACTATCGCGGTGCTCGATGTCGCCAGCGAAGAGCCAGCTGACGGTCTGCAATCCCGTGTGCGGATGCGGCGGAACGACCATGCGCGTTGTGTCTGGACCGTAGTGATCAACGAAACACCACCCGCCAATAAGTGATCGCGAGCGCTGGGGAAGAGTGCGGCGCACGGTCATCGCCCGTGGCCCTCCCAACGGAACGTCACGAGGGCCAAGCAACTGCACGCCCGTACCGGCTTGGGTCTCGCACAGCACTTCAGCGGGGTTCTCTTCAGGGTTGCTCACGACCGCTCCTCACGTTATTGAGAGCTAGCGTGCCACAAAAATCACGCCACGATAAGCGGGGTCGCCGAAGGCAGACATTTGATCGAGCACCGCGATCGAAACAGGCAGATCGTGAGAGTCGACCCAGGTCTCGCCCTGCTCAGCAGTGATCCACGGATCGTTGAGCAGCACAGTGTCGCCCTGCACCGCGTGAGCGACAACCCAGTGTGGTGTCGAGGCGTCGTGCATGGGTTCTTCTTCGATCAACAGAATCGCAAGCTCGCCCTCAGAAACACGCTGCACGATCTGTTTAATTGACAGCGGGGCAGTGTGCTGTTGGATGCCGCGGCTCGCCGCTTCGGCCCGCGACTGCGCCTGCAGCTGCTCCCGAAACACACGCTCTTCACCCTCGTAGGTTTCGAGGAGTGTCGGTTCGGTGGTGTCGAGGTGGAGTTCGAGACGCACGGGCAGAGTGCCGGGCATGGCACCGTCGACGGGCGCTGAAGGAGACGTAACGGCTGAGGCAACCGCGTCGTGCACGGCAACGGCAAGGCCGATCGGTTCGCAGGCGGGAAAGTTCGTCGCGGCACGCCAGAAAGCGAGTTCGCGCTCACGGGCATCCGCGTCAGCACTTGAATCGAAGGGATCGAGCCCGAGCTGAGTGAGCGCCGTCATCGCCGCCACCGCACCACACGTGAACAGGGTGGTTTGCCCGTAATAGCGCAGTTGAGGGTGCGGCCATTCAGCGTGCCATAAGACGAAACCGTGCACATCGCGAGTGCCATCGGCCGAGGAGATGGGCTCGCGCATTTCACTGAAGCCGAGCGCGCGAGCGAAGCCGGGCAGTTGAGCCTCCGTCGCGAGCTGCCATTTCACGCAGGCGTCACCGCGACGCTGGGACGCGGCAACGATCTCGTCCACCAGTAGTTCTGCTGCGCTACCAGTGTCAGACCAGAGGTCGACGAGCTTCGTGTAGCGCGTGTTCGGGCGGCCTGAGGTGAGGGCGGCGGCAGTGCCGTGCGGGGAGAGGAGCATCCAAATTTGGGGAATGTACGGTTCGCGATCGACCTGCCAGAATTCGGCGCGCTCGTTGCCGAGGGCACTAAGAAGTGAAGCGGGAGCGTCTGCCGGGGCGAACTGCTCGACGGTGTGAGTGGAAGTCTCCACGGGGTCCTTTCTGACGATCTTGGGGGCTTGTGGCGCCCAGATCAGTGCGGAGCTGCTTCGTGAATTGAGGCCGCGACGAGGGATTGGGTATACGGATGTTGGGGAGAGGTCAGCACATCGTGGCACTGGCCCGATTCCACAACGTTGCCATTGCGCAGCACATACACGCGGTCGGCGAGCTGACGCACAACGGCAAGGTCATGGGAGATGAACAGGATCGAGAGCCCAAGATCAACCCGCAGTTTTGCGAGCAGATCGAGGATCTGCTTCTGCACCGAAACGTCGAGAGCAGATACCGATTCGTCACAAATGAGAAGCTGCGGCTGAACGGCCAACGCGCGTGCGATGGCGATGCGTTGCCGCTGCCCGCCCGAGAGCTCGGCTGGACGCTTGCTCGCGAAATCGGCGGGCAACTCGACCAATTGCAGAAGACCATTCAAGTCGGAGGCCGGACGCCCCGCCACCCGCAGCGCGAGCTTCAGTGATCGACCAACACTGATCATCGGGTTCAACGACGAGTACGGGTCCTGGAACACGATCTGCATTTGCTTCGGCGTTCGTGATGCACGACCGGGCGCCAAGGCGACCCCCTCGAACTCGATGACGCCGCTGGACTCGCGTTCGAGGCCCGCGATACAGCGGGCGATCGTGGTCTTGCCCGATCCACTCTCGCCGACTACCCCCACGGTTTCACCGCGGCCGACCGTGATGCTCACACCGTGCAGCACCGTCTTATCGCCGAAACTCTTCGTGACGGCGGTCGCGACGACGAGGTCGGCGGTCGCGTCGACGCTCACAGTCGTGCTGTCCGCAGTAGTGCCGGTCGCCTTCGCCTCGGCTGAACCGGAAACGCCAGCACCGGATGCCCCCCGCACGACCCGAGCCGAACGATCGGTGAGCGAGGGGTCGGCGTCGATCAGCGCCCGAGTGTAGGGGTGGCTTGGGGCGTTGAGCACGGAGCTCGTCACCCCGCGTTCCACGATCTCGCCGTGGCGCATCACGAGCACGTGCTCCGCTCGCCCGCGCACCATGCCGAGGTCGTGCGAGATGAGTAGGGCAGCCATGCCGCGCTTCTCTTGGAGCCCGCGAAGCAGGTCGAGAATCTCGCCCTGGTTGCTCGCATCGAGAGCCGTAGTTGGCTCGTCAGCAATGAGCAGTTCGGGGTCGGTGGCGAGGGCCGCCGCGATCGCAACCCGTTGACGCATTCCGCCGGAGAGTTCGTGCGGGTAGGCGCGCGCGACATCCGCGGGCAGGTTCACTTCGGCGAGGCTTCGCGTGATGCGGGCGGTGCGTTCGTCGCGGCTGAGGCGGGTCGCGCTCGCGGCATCGATCGTCATCCCGATTTGGGTGCCGCAGCGGTGTACGGGGCTCAGGCTCGTGAACGGATCTTGCAGCAGCAGCGAGATGCGGCGACCTCGGGTCGCACGCCACACGGCATCCGTTGACGGCAGTTCGATGGTGGCACTCGACAGCGCGATGGTGCCCCGCGCGGTGAAGCCAGCGGGTAGGAGCCCCGCGATGGCTTTGGCGGAGAGAGTCTTGCCCGAGCCCGATTCGCCGATGAGGGCAAGGGTTTCACCTGGCGCTATCGAGAAGTCGAAGGGAGCGACAACGACGCCAGCTGGCCCGTCGATCGTGAGCGCGGTGACGGATACTTGGGCGGTCATGAGCGTCCCGTCCGGGTCAATCGTTGGCCGAGCCAGTCGCCGACGAGGTTGGCCGCCGAGGCGACACCGATGATGAGCAGTGCCGGCACAAGAACAGCAGCAGGGTTGTCGATCATGATCGCGCGACCGTCGGTAAGTTGGCGGCCCCAGTCGGCGGTGCCGGGAGCGACGCCGACGCCCAAAAACGACAGCGACGAGAAGGCGACGAGCGCGAAGGCCACATTGAGCATCGAGTTGGTGATGATGAGCGACCACACGTTCGGGAGCACCTGCGTGAACATGATGCGCGCCTTGGAGAGCGACAGCATTTGCGCTGCCTCCACGAACGGTCGCGCGGCCTGCTCCATGACCCCAGCGCGCACAATGCGGATGTCCGAGGGCGAGAACAGCAGAATCAACAGCAGCACGGTCATCCAGTAGCCAGCACCGAAGACGCCCGCGACCACGATCGCGGCCAGCAGCAGCGGCAGCGAGAACAGCAGGTCGGTCCAGCGGCCAATGATGAAGTCGATTGGGCCGCGAAGGTAACCAGACACGGTGCCGAGCAGAATGCCGAGAACCATCGACCCGAGCGCAACACACACCGGACCAACGAGGGCGGATGCCGCTCCCGCGATCGTCAGAGCAAGCACGTCACGACCGAGTTCGTCGGTGCCGAGAAGGTGACCAGGGCTGCCCGGCGGCAGGAGTGAATCGAGGATCGACTGGGCTGTGGCATCCGGAGCAATCAGGTTTCCGAAGAGCACCAAGAAGGTGACGACGCCGAGCAAGGCGAGCGACAACCAGACGGCCAGCGGATGCCGGCGGCGCGACCGTGGAAGTTTCGCTAAGACGATAGCTTCGGTGCTGCTCACTGAGCACTCTCCTTGGCGCGGATGCGGGGGTCGAGGAAGATATACGCGAGGTCGGCGAGCAAGGCGATTGTCGCAATCGTCACGGCCACCAAGAGGGTCAGCGCTTGAACGACGGCGATGTCCTTGAACAGCACGGAGCCTTGCAACAGTGTGCCGAGTCCGGGCAACGCGAACGTGGTTTCAGCGAGAACGGTGCCGCCGACCAGAAAGGTCAGCACGAGGCTCGCGCCGGTGACGATCGGGATGGCGGCGTTGCGCAAAGCGATCAGGTGCACTTGGCGGTCGGGTAGGCCGCGCGCGCGACCAAAGGTCACGTAGTCGGTCTCGAGTTCGCGCAGCATCGCCGTGCGGGTGAGTTTGAGGATGATCGCGCCGAGCCCGAGCGCCAGAGTAACGGCGGGCAGCACGAGATGCCAGAGGGTGTCGAGGCCGCCATCGCCCGCTCCGTAGACCGGAAAGATCGGCACATAGAACGCGAAGACGTAGAGCAGGAGGAGGCCGACGGCGAAGGTGGGCGCACTGAGGCCGACGATGCCGAAGCCGGTAGCGAAGCGGTCGATCCAGCTTCCCGAACGAACGGCGCTCTGAACGCCGAGGGGAACGGCCACGACGAGCGCGAGCAGAAACGCGAGTCCACTGAGCGCGGCAGTGATTCCGAGGCGCGAGCCGATCACGTTCGAGACCGAATCTTGCAGGCGGATTGACTGCCCGAAGTCACCGGTGAGGGCGTTGCCCAACCAGATCAAGTACTGCATATACAGCGGCTGATCGAGGTTGTATTGCGCGCGGATGGCGGCAATCGCTTCGGGCGAGGACGCTCGGTTACCGAGCAGGTTCTTGACGATGTCGCCGGGGGCGAGATGCAGCATCGAGAACACGATGATGGAGAGCACCAACAGAATTGCGAGGGTGCCGAGCACGCGCACCACAAGCATGCGGCCCAGGGACCGAGCTTGTGATGCGCGTGCAATCGGGGTGGTTGTCACAGATTATCCAGCGGGGGTGAGCAGGGTCGGCCACGCGGAGATGAACGCGAATGAGCTGTAGCTCGCCATGTCGATGTCCTTCGAGAACGCGGTGGCGGATTGTCCCCACCAGAGCGGAACGCTGATGACGTCTTCTGCCTGAAGCGTTTCGGCCTCGATGAGGAGGTCGATGCGGGCACTCGGGTCCGTCTCGGCGCCCACACGCTCGAACAGCGAGAGCACTTCGGGGTTCTCGTAGTTCGAGATGTTGTAGTCACCGAGCATGTAGGTCGATACCTCTGCCGGGTCGCCCAGGGTGGAGAAGTACCACATGAGGCCAACGCCGTAGCTGCTGTCTTGCTCGAGGCTCGCGAGCCATTCCTCGATGGGCACTTCACGCACGTTCAGCGTGACGCCGATCTTGGAAAGGTTCTCGGCGAGTGACTGAGCGGCGGTTCCGAGCTGCGGCCCAGTGGAAGGGAACAGGATGTCGGTCTCGAAACCATCCGGGTGATCGGAGGCCGCAAGGGCTGCCGCTGCGGCGTCAAGGTCGAAGTCGTACTGCGGGATGCTCGCGAGCAGGTCACGAGCATCATCGGCGCTGTAGACGCTTCCGAGCGACTCGGGAGTGGCGATGGCAGTGGCTACTTCGCCGTGGCCGCGCAGCAGCTTGTCGACAATCGTGGTGCGGTCAACGCTATGGGCGAAGGCTTCACGCACCTTCGGGTCGTTGAACGGCTCGAGGGCGGTGTTGAAGTACATGCCGACATAGGAGAGGTCGTTCACGTAATCGACGCGCATGTTGTCGAGGTCTTCCCACTGGGTCGACTGCGCGAGCGGCACGTTGAAGGCCACGTCGATGTCGCCAGACTGGGCGGCAAGAAGACGAGTGCCCTCATCCGGAATGAACTTCACGTTGATGTTCTTCACCTCGGGAAGGTCGCCCCACCAGGTGTCGACGCGTTCGAAGTTCACATGGGAGTCGGGAACGAACTCGGTGACCTTGTAGGGGCCTGAGCCGAGCAGCAGGGCGCTGCTGGTGCCCACTTCGCCGTTGTTTTCTTCCCAGAACTTCTTCGAAGTGATGAAGGCGGCGCCACCGGTGCTCATGTTGGCGGCGAAGGCTGCGTCGGGGGCAGAGAGCGTGACGGTGACCTCAAGGTCGCCGGTCTTCTCGACGGTGTCGACGCCACCCAGGTAGTACGAGAGGCCGGGCGAGCTGGTTTCGTCGCGCGCCTGCTCGAGGCTGAACACGACGTCGTCGGCGGTCACCGGGGTGCCGTCTTGGAACTGAGCATCGTCGCGCAGTTCGTAAACGTAGGTCACGTCATCCGGCTGGTCCCACGACTCGGCGAGGCCGGGCTGCAGGGCGCCGTCAGCATCGATCGAGACGAGGCCTTCTTGAGTGATGGAGGCGATGTAGTAGTTCAGGATGCCGCTCTCGGCGCCCACATAGAGGCTCGAGAGTGATCCGGGCAGAGCAACCGTGATGGTGTCGATGTTGCCGTCACCGGTGTTCGCGGTGGGGCCGGCACAGCCGGCGAGCAATAGGGCTGAGGCGGCAACGGCAACCGTCGACGCTTTGGCCCCCTTCGCCAGGGTGGGATTGATGGTTCTCATGCGAAGTTCATGCCTTTCGGTGAGCGTTACAGGAGGGGTAAAGGGAGAGGATGCAAATTTCGCGCGTTGGAGGTGCGAGTGCTGTGACAGTGCCGCGCGGTCACTGCTGGTTTTCCGGGCCACCTCGCGCATGGCGAGCAACCGGAGGGCTACGGCGATGCTGGGGGTGTCGGCGGAGTCGTCGAGCGTTGTCGCATAGATGCGTCGACGAAGTTTGGGCTGCAGCTCGAGGGCGACAACGCCGTCGGGCAGGGTGGTGGTGGCAATGGCGAGTTCTGACAGGAACGTCACGCCGATTCCGGATGCCACGAGCGCGAGTGCTGCGCCGGTGGTCGTCACGTCGTGCCGCAAGGTGGGCTTCTCGCCGAGGGCAGTCGCGACGCTGACGAGTTGCGTGGTGCACGTCGCCGGGCCCCCGACCCAGGTGAAAGGGAGCAGCGCTACGACGCTCGCGGTGGTGCCAAGCTTGTCGGCAACCGAGCGCGGAACTATCGCGAGCACATTCTCTGACAGTAGGAAGCGCGAGCGTAGTCCCTCCGGGCTTGTGTGCGAGCTAGAGGTGATCGTGTGGTCGCTGGCGTAGCGATAGTCGAGGGCGATGTCGGCGCTGCCGTCGGCAACGGCGCCGAGGGCGGCATCCGGTTCGGCTTCGCTGAATTCAACGTGGATGCCCGGAAACTCGCGATCGAGTCGCGACAGCAGCGGCGCAATGATGCTGGCGACGGCGGCGGGGAAGGCCGCGAGGCGAACAGCTCCGCGGTCGAGGCCGAGGTGGGCGGTGAGGTCGCTGGCGGCGGCGGTAATGGCGGCGTCGATGCGAGGAGTGTGCCGGGCGAGCAGTGCGCCAGCCTCAGTGAGTTCCATGCCGCGTGCAGTGCGGGCGACGAGAGCAATGTTCAGGCGGGCTTCGCTGCGCTTGAGCTGCTGAGTGATGGCGGGTTGGCTGAAGCCGAGCTTGCGAGCAGCAGCCGAAACGCTGCCGGTGTCGTGGATAGCGACCAAAATGCGCAACATATGAAGGTCGAGCGCGCGCGTGATTTCGTCGAGAGTGGCGGAGTCGTCTGGTGCGTCGTGCATAACGACACCTTATGGCCAAAGTGCGCATGTATAACGTTACAGAATTATTAACTTTCGCTTGGGGTGGTTGCTGACTCCGGCGACTCCACTGTGACGAGCAGCTCTCCGACCTCGCATTCGAGCGCGGCACACACCGCATAGAGCGTCGAGAATCGGATGGCACGGGCTCGGTCGTTCTTCAGGATCGACAGATTCACGACGCTCACGCCGACGATTTCGCTCAACCGTGTGAGCGTCATCCCGCGTTTCGTGAGCAGTTCATCGAGCCGACAGCGGATGCCAGTTGTCTCGTTCTCGTCCGCTGGCGCCATTAGATAAGCCCGTCGGTGTCGCGCTGCAGGCGCTCGCCGAATTCGAATGCGGCGGCAACGACGCCGAGGGCGAGGCCCCAGGCGAGGGGAGAGAAGTCGATGAGTACGCCAAAGATAAGCAAGCCTTCTTCGCCGATACCGCTGTCGCCATTTGCGAGCACGGTATCTCCCAGAAACTGGATGATTTCAGCGTTCGTGATGCCGTGAAGCATGGGCAACAACATTCCGATTGCCATCACGAGCACGCTCGCTGCAAGGGCTGACCACGTCGCGGAGCGGGCAAAGGGCCGCTTCTTGAGGAGCTTTGTGCCGAGCACGAACACAATGAGAGAGAGCCCAATGCCGAGCATCGCGCCTGCGGTCTCCTGTGACACCAAGAGCACGCGGATTCCGGCTGGGAGGCCTTCGATGACCAGCGACACGGACTCGTACTCAGCTTTGCTGATGGCGGCAATTCCGTCGGCGAATTCTGGGGAGCGGGAGTTTGCGATCTCTAGTCCGTCGACAGTAATTTCCTTCGCGGTGAGCAAGTGCACCGATCGAGCTATGAGCAGGATGAAGCTCACTGCTCCGATGAAGAGCGCGCCGAAAGTGATTGCGCGGAGTCCTCGTCCATCAAGAACTTCGAGACGCTTGGCCGCGTGCGGCGATTTCTTCATGTCGAGCATCCTAACGTTTATCGATAATAACGATTATCGTTAACATAATGCTTATCGATGGGGTGCGCAAGGGCGTCCGCGCTGCGTGGTGTTGAGAATGCTCGCTCAACGACTCTCCCCGTGGGTCAACAAGACGTACGCTTGAATTATGAATTTTGGTCAACGAATCTTCGTTGCAGTGGCGAGCGCTGCCGTACTGACCCTCACTCTGAGCGCCTGCACCCTCTTCGACGGCACCTCAAGCAACGCGGGTGTCAGTCAGCTCAACCCCGTGCAACAGCGGGCGTTCAATGACACGGCGAATGCCGTCAGGTTGATTGCCGGAGTTGAATCTGTATCGTCGAGCGCCACCGAAAGCGACGGATGGGGAGACGAAATCTCTCTCGACGTGACAGTGAGCCCCGTAGTGTCAGATGCCAGCATGAGGGTAATTGCCGCGACGCTGCGAAGCAGCTTCGATCGCAGCGAACTAGCAACGGTGCCGGTGATTCTCACGCTGCGTACCGACGGTGCCCCCAATGGAACCTTCGAGCAGAGAAATTTCAACCTCTCGGATGACGCTGTCGTGAGCGATTTTTCGTACTGGCAAGAGGTCCAAGCGGCAATTGGCACAGAGCTGCGGATGGAGCTGTCGCTGAGCCCTCAAGGTGACGATCGTTATCTGCGGTTCCTTTCCTCGCCCCTCGAGGTTGCCGCCGTCGACACGATGGATCGCTTCGTTGAGAACTTTGACGCGCTCGCCGCGGTCCCCGATGTCAACGTCGACAAGTCGTACACAATTTGGGCGGTAGACGGATTCCAGTCCACTCACACGCTCCCGCCGGTCGACGTCGTTACCCTTGTCGACGACATCCGCACGATCATTCCGCTGAACGGAAATTCAGCGGAGGGGCTACTCTCCGCGGCAGGTGGCGAGTCGCTTGAGGGCGTTGTGGTGTATTGGCAACCGCCCGACGGAGTGCTGCCGGCCACAGAAGTCAGCATCAACCGCGCCAAGTTCCGCGAGCCTGACTGGCGTGCTGCCATCGACGTTGCCATCAGGGCAAGCGAAGAATCGGATGTCAGCGTTCAGTACATCGCTGGCAATAGCCAGTTTCGCCTTCTCACGTCTGCCTGCGCGGGGAACGTCGCTACAACGAGTGATGATGAGAAGTTCTTTGACGCAGTGCGCGACGCGGGCGCTCCACTCGCGCCGGATGCTGCGCCCGGACTCTGTCTCCAGAAGTTCTAATTCACGCGAGTGCACCCTGCATGGGGGAGCGCGACCGGGAGCTGTCAGAAGTAAGTTCGAATCATGAAACTCTCCCAGCGGCTCGCTTCTGTCGTTGCATCCGTCTCGCTGCTCACCGTCGCGCTCGGCGGCTGTTCCTTCGTCGGCGACGCAGGCCAGGCTTGGGGAATTGTTGCCTCCGATGCCGAGAAGACACGAAAACTCGCCAGCGTGGTTTCCGCGCTCGAAGGCGTTGATGGGGTCGAGTCAGCGTCATCTGACTTCTCCGCTGATGGCCCAGCAGGGGATGAAGTTCAACTCCAGGTGACCGTGAGCGAATCGTTCGACAAGGAGCATGCGTGGTCAATCGCGACGATAACCTCTGAGGCGCTCGACAGCGTGGAGTTGGTTGAGGCCGTGCCATTGCTCACTCTTCGTATCGAGGGCAACGCGCACAGTGTGCTCACTCGCAGCTTCTTCCGCTATTCCGACGAACAGTTCGCTGAGGACTTCGCGTACTGGCGGGCGAGCGAAAAAGCTGTCGGCACCGAGCTCGCGATGTCGTTGACCGAGGGATCGATCACCGGTTCGTATACGCGCACGTTCACGGCACCGGATGACGTGGACGCTGTTGCCGCCGCCGAACACATCATCGAAAACTTTGCGGCGCTTGCGGCGGTACCGGATGAGACCAACAACCCGACGATCTGGCAGTTTGCGGGAATGCGGTCGTATCCCTCGCTTCCGTCTGCCGAGACTATTGACCTGCTCGACGACATCCGCGACACCATCGCCCTAGTGGACTATTCGCAACTACCGGAGAACCCCGGCCCTGATTACGAGTACCCCGAAGGCGTCTTGCTGAGCTGGAACACACCCTTTTATGACGCACCAACGAGTGTCGAAGTTGCGATCCTCCAGCGCGAGTACCGCACGGCGGATTGGGATGCCGCTCTGGTCGTCGCGGCGCTCGCCGCAGGGGTGCCCAATCTCACGGTCAGATACGTTGCAGGCGAGCAGCAATTTCAGGTTCACACTTCGGTGTGTGCTGGCGAGATTCACGAGTCGAGTGATGATCAAGCGTTTTACGATGCTGCGCTCAGTGGCGGCGCAGAATTTCTGCCGGGCGCAGGCCCCGGTGCCTGCATCCCTGAGCAGTAGCCCAGCACAGTCACGCCTAGGGCGAACAGCGGACTATTTCGCGATTTCTCTGGTTAGTCTCTTTACATCGGTACCGAATTCGTAGCGGTATCAAAGGAGTGAAGAGATGTTTGAGAGATTTACCGACCGCGCCCGTCGTGTAGTCGTCTTGGCCCAAGAAGAGGCCAAGATGCTCAACCACAACTACATCGGCACAGAGCACATTTTGCTTGGCCTCATCCATGAGGGTGAAGGTGTTGCCGCAAAGGCGCTTGAGTCTTTGGGTATTTCACTCGACTCTGTGCGCGAGCAAGTGCAAGACATTATTGGCCAGGGTCAGCAGCAGCCGACCGGTCACATCCCCTTTACGCCGCGTGCCAAGAAGGTACTTGAGCTGAGCCTGCGCGAAGCGCTGCAGCTTGGTCACAACTACATCGGCACCGAGCACATCCTGTTGGGTCTCATCCGTGAAGGTGAAGGCGTTGCCGCTCAGGTTCTCGTGAAGCTCGGCGCTGACCTCAACAAGGTTCGCCAGCAGGTCATCCAGCTCCTCGGAAGCTTCCAGGGCAAAGAGGCTGTCGCTGTTGGTGGCAACGATGCGACTCCCGATAAGGGTTCGCAGGTTCTCGACCAGTTCGGCCGCAACCTCACTCAGGCGGCTCGCGACGGCAAGCTCGACCCCGTAATCGGCCGCGAGAAGGAGATGGAACGCGTTATGCAGATCCTCTCCCGTCGCAGCAAGAACAACCCCGTACTCATCGGTGAACCTGGCGTGGGTAAGACCGCTGTTGTCGAGGGACTCGCTATCGCCATCGTGAATGGTGACGTGCCCGAGACTCTGAAAGACAAGCAGCTCTACTCGCTCGACCTCGGTTCACTCATCGCCGGTAGCCGCTACCGCGGTGACTTCGAAGAGCGCCTCAAGAAGGTCACCAAGGAGATCCGCACTCGCGGCGACATCATCGTCTTCATTGACGAAATCCACACCCTCGTTGGTGCTGGTGCCGCTGAGGGCGCAATCGACGCTGCCTCTATCCTCAAGCCGCTGCTTGCTCGTGGTGAGCTCCAGACCATCGGTGCCACGACTCTCGACGAGTACCGCAAGCACTTCGAGAAGGATGCCGCGCTTGAGCGTCGCTTCCAGTCGGTTCAGGTTCACGAACCTAACCTTCCGCACACCATCAACATCCTGAAGGGGCTCCGCGACCGCTACGAGTCCTTCCACAAGGTGTCGATCACTGACGGCGCGATCGTTGCTGCGGCCAATCTTGCTGACCGCTATGTTGCCGACCGGTTCCTGCCAGACAAGGCCATTGACCTTCTGGATGAAGCGGGCGCACGTTTGCGACTCTCCATCCTTTCGGCACCCCCCGAGCTGCGTGAATTCGACGACAAGATCGCCGAAGTCCGTGGCCAAAAAGAGGGCGCCATCGAAGACCAAGACTTCGAGAAGGCTGCAAGCCTCCGCGACGAAGAGAAGAAGCTGCTCGGAGAGCGCCTTCGTCTCGAGAAGCAGTGGAAGTCTGGCGACGTCGGCGCGAGCGGAATCGTGGATGAAGGTCTGATTGCCGAAGTTCTGGCAGCAGCCACCGGCATCCCCGTGTTCAAGCTCACCGAAGAAGAGTCCAGCCGCCTTATCTTCATGGAGAAGGCACTTCACATGCGCGTCATTGGTCAAGAGGAAGCCGTTTCGGTTCTCTCCAAGACCATCCGTCGTACCCGTGCTGGTCTTAAAGACCCCAACCGTCCCAGTGGTTCGTTTATCTTCGCCGGTCCGACCGGTGTGGGTAAGACCGAGCTTGCTAAGGCGCTCGCGGAGTTCCTCTTCGACGACGAGAACGCGCTGATCTCGCTCGACATGAGCGAGTACGGCGAGAAGCACACCGTTTCGCGCCTGTTCGGTGCCCCTCCCGGATTCGTAGGATTCGAAGAGGGCGGCCAGCTCACCGAAAAGGTGCGTCGCAAGCCGTTCAGCGTTGTGCTCTTCGATGAGATCGAGAAGGCTCACCCCGACATCTTCAACTCGCTCTTGCAGATCCTCGAAGAGGGTCGCTTGACCGACGGTCAGGGTCGCGTAATCGACTTCAAGAACACCGTCATCATCATGACCACGAACTTGGGAACGAAAGACATCACCGCTGGCCCCATGGGCTTCCAGGTGGAAGGCGACTCGGCAACAAGCTACGACCGCATGCGCGGCAAGGTTGTTGAAGAGCTCAAGAAGCACTTCAAGCCTGAGTTCCTCAACCGTGTTGACGAGACCATCGTGTTCCCGCAGCTCAACAAGCCTGAATTGCTGCAGATCGTTGACCTCTTTATCAAGCGTCTCTCGGAGCGCATGATGGATCGCGACCTCACCGTCGAGATCACTGTTCCTGCCAAGGAGCGTCTCATTGATGTCGGGTTTGACCCCGCCCTCGGTGCCCGACCGCTTCGTCGCGCAGTGCAGCACGAAGTGGAAGATGCCCTGAGCGAGAAGATTCTGCACGGCGAACTCAACGCCGGCGACCACGTGCACGTTGACTTCATTGACAACAAGTTCGTGTTCACCACCAGCCGCCAGCCTGGACTCCCCGAAAAGGAACCAGCTGAGGTCGAGGCCTAAACCTCACGCCTAACGACAAGTGGCTGAGCCGCACCGAAAGGTGTCGGCTCAGCCACTTCGTCGTTAACGCGGTATTAGACCTTTTGGGGCGGAGCCACCGAATCGCGGATCACTACGTGAGTGGCCAAAACGATGTGTTCATCGGGCTTATTGCCCTCGAGGGCTGTGCGAACAGCGAGGCGCCCGAGTTCTTCATAAGGCACATGCACGGTGGTCAACCGTGGGCGTAAATCGCTAGCAAGGGCAATGTCATCAAAGCCGACCACCGAAATGTCGCCAGGTACGTCGAGGCCGGCATCCGCTAGCGCTGACATTGCGCCAGCGGCAACCACATCGCTGGCGGCAAAAATTGCGGTGAAATCGATGCCGCGCGCGATTCGCGCCTCGGTGCGTTCGTAGCCATACGAACGAGCGAAGCTACCGTTCTCGAGCAGGGTGCTGTCGATCTCCCCACCAAAGTCGACGAGAGCGCGCTGGTAGCCCTTGACTCGTGCTGCTGTCGTTGTGTGGTGTTCACTTGCGGCCAACATCAGCACTCGGCGGTGGCCTTGAGCGAGAAGGTAGCTGGTAATCGCGTAAGCGCCGCCCTCATTGTCTGATTCCACGACAATGACCGGGGTGTCCGGACCCAGCGGAGGGCGCCCGCAGAGCACCAATTGTGCGCCCCGAGCATTCATCCCCGAAGCGACTGCGGTCATTTTGGTGCGGTATTCCTCGGTGTCTGTCACCCCGCCGATCACAATCACGGCTTCGGCTTGTTGCTCCCTCATGAGCTGGAGCATTTCGAGCTCGCGGGCAGGATCGGCCTGGGTGCTCCCCACGATGCAGAGCCTGCCGAGACGGGCAGCTTCTTGCTCAACACCATGCGCGGCATCGCCGAAGGCAGCACCACGCACATTGTCGAGGATGAAGGCCACGGTCTTTTTGCCTGACCCCGCGAGCGCACGGGCGTGCGTGTTGGCGACGTAGTTGAGTTCATCGATTGCTTTGAGCACCCGGCGGCGAGTTTCGGCGGCAACGGGGTAATTATTCGCCAGCACGCGGGAGACAGTCGCCACAGAGACGTCGGCGAGACGGGCAACGTCGCGAATGGTGCTGCTATGCACTTCCATAGGTTCACTGTAACCGATAACTATGAACAATGGTCGCCATTGCTCAAGCAAATGGCGGGTTGACAACAATGAACTCGGCCACAATAATCGGAATCGTAGATAACGGTTACTATGGTTGTTTACTAGCGTTCGGAGCCCAATTGATGGGCACGGTTGACCAGACTGCGAGCGCATCTGATCTAGCTTCGCGCAACAGATCCGTTGTGAAGTATCGGGAATCATTCAAAGAAGAGGCGATTCACATGAACTCATTGAACACAGTCACCGACCTATCGCTGTCTCGGAGGACAGTGTTAGGCGGGATGTTTGCAGTCGCAGCGGTTCCGCTGTTGGCAAGTTGCACTACATCTGGTGAGGGATCAGGAACCACGGAGCTAAGAGTCGGTTGGTGGGGCGATGACACCCGGCACGAGGCCACACAGGCGGCCCTCGATCTGTTCACGAAGAAGAATCCGGATGTCACCATCGGAGCCGAATATGGCGGCTACGAAAACTACTTCGAGAAACTATCCACCCAGCTTGCTGGCCGAAAAGCGCCTGACCTTGTGCAAATGAGCGTTGACGGTTACCCCGCTCTCGCTGACAAAGGCGTGTTGCTCGACCTCAACGAACTCGTCGACTCGGGAGTGCTCGATCTCTCGAGCTTTGACGCTGAAGTACTCAAGCAGGGTGAGCGTGACGGCAAACAAGTGACGCTTCCGATGGGGCTCAGCGCGCCAATCGTCCTCACCGACAACACCAAGCTGAACGAACTCGGCATTGAATTCGACAGCACTGATGGCTTCGATGGTTATGCGAAAACGGCGCTCGCGATCTCCGAGGCAACCCCTGACGGCTACTGGGGTTCGGCAGACGGAGGTGGCTACCGTGGGTTCCTCGAAACTTGGGTGCGTCAAGATGGCGGCCTGTTCTTTACTGAAGGTGGCGAACTAGGGTTCACGAAAAAGCAACTTTCTGACCACTTTGGCTACTGGGGAGATCTCCGGAGCAAGGGAGCTGCAGTCTCAGCCGGAGAGCAAGCGGTATTTCAAGAAAATCTAGACGGGCTACCCCTCATTCGCGGCATCGCGGCATTAGACGCGAGTTTCGTGACCATTTTTGCCGGGCTGAGCGGAATGGTCACCAACGAACTTGGTTTCGGGGCCATGCCCTACGACGACCCGAGCAACTCGGGGCAAGCGCCGACATTTGGGGTTTCGTTCAGCATCATCGCAACGACTGACCACAAAGAAGCCACCGGCAAGCTCTTGGATTTCTTGATCAATGACGAAGCCGCAGTCACCGCGCTGGGTTTCACGCGGGGAGTCACCCCATCGCCTGCATTCAATGCCATCGCAGCGGCAGGGCTCAGCGACGAGGAGCTGATGGCGAAAGGAATCACCTACATCGATTCGCTCGCTGAATTCGCCGCTCCAGCCCCAGCCCCGCTTCCGCCGCGCGCCGGAGAAATCCAGCAAGCGTTGTTGCGCCGAATCAACGAGGAGATCTCGTTCGGGCGACTGACAATCAGCGAGGGTGTAGATAATTTCTTCTCCGAAGCGAACTCCATTCTGGAGAAGTAACGCTGTGTCGAAAAAGCTAATTGCCGAAGCGAATCCGTTGGCTGCCCTCTCCCCGAGGGCGGCCAACGCCGGCAGCGCCAAGAAACCACGGCAAGGGCAGGGTTACTCCGCTCGACGAGGCCGCATTGGGCTGCTCTTTCTTGCGCCCTGGTTTGTTGGCATCCTGCTTCTGGTTATTGCGCCGCTGATCGCCTCGGCGTACTTTTCGCTGACCGACTACGACCTGATAACCCGCCCGAATTTCATTGGTTTTGACAACTACGAGCGCATGGCAACCGACGACCGATTCTGGCAGTCGATGAAAGTTACGGGCACCTATGTGCTCTTCTCGGTACCATTCACGTTAATCGCCTCGTTGGCGGTTGCGATGTTGCTTAAGGGCGGTTTGAAAGCGCTGAGCTTTTTCCGCCTAGTGTTCTATCTGCCCTCGCTCTTAGGGGCGAGCGTCGCGATTGCCGTTGTCTGGCGTCAGATGTTCTCCGGCGATGGCCTAATCAATGGGCTGCTCGCGCTGGTCGGAATTGACGGCCCGGCCTGGGTGTCCAACCCCGACTACTCCTTAGGCACAGTCATCCTGCTCGCCATCTGGCAGTTCGGAAGCCCGATGGTGATCTTCCTTGCCGGGCTCAAGCAGATCCCCGAGAGCCTCTACGATGCGGCAGCTCTTGATGGTGCGAGTCGGATTCAGGTGTTCCGCAACGTGACCCTTCCGCTGCTCTCACCGGTCATCTTCTTCAACCTTGTACTGGGATTCATTAACGCTTTTCAAGCGTTCACGCCCGCCTTCATCATCAGCGGTGGCAGTGGCGGCCCAGCAGACTCCAATCTATTCATCACGCTGTACCTGTTCCAACAAGGATTCGGGGCGTTAGACATGGGCTATGCCGCAGCACTCGCATGGGTCCTAGTCATCGTCGTCGGACTGGTCACAGCCGTCAATTTCGCACTCCAGAAGTATTGGGTGTTCTACGAGGACCGCACATGACCCGCACGCTGCGCGCACGACGCGCGAAACCCAGAGTCTTCACCTACGTGATGATGGTGGTGCTCACCATCATCACCATTTATCCGGTCGTGTGGATGCTCGGCGGCAGTATCAAGCCAGCCGATGAGATCTTCTCCAATCCGAGCCCGTTCACGGCCTCACCGACGTTGCAAAACTACGTCGACGGTTGGGCTGGCGCGGGAGTGCCATTCAGCGTCTTCTTGATCAACTCCGGAATCGTCGCGGGATTAGCGGTGGTCGGTAACGTCATCGCCTGCACGCTCACGGCATACGGATTCGCACGGTTCGACTTTCGCGGTAAGAACGTCCTGTTCGCTCTCGTGCTGTTGACCGTCATGCTCCCCAAGCACGTGCGGCTAATTTCGGAGTACATCGGTTTTGCCAACATCGGCCTCATCGATACCTTCGTTCCCTTGATCCTTCCGCACTTCCTCGCGATTGACGGATTCTTTATCTTCCTACTGGTGCAGTTCATCAGGGGGCTACCACCGGAGCTGGAAGAAGCAGCGCGAGTTGACGGCTGCACGGAGTTCGGAGTGTTCTGGCGCGTGGTGGTACCTCTGCTCACGCCTGCACTCGTCACAACGGCAATTCTCACGTTCGTGCAGGTTTATCAGGACTTCTTCTCGCAGCTCATCTATCTCAATTCGCCGGAGAACTACACGGTTCCACTCGGACTCCGACAGTTCATTGACTCGACGTCGTCCTCTGCGTGGGGTCCGGTGCTCGCGATGTCTAGCGTCGCGCTGGTTCCGGTTGTCGTTCTCTTCCTCATCTTTCAACGTCGGATTATCGACGGCATCGCCACTACAGGACTTAAGGGATAGCCATGAATGAACTAACACCACACTCCACCGTGACGAATGCAGACCACCAACTGACGGTGCGGGTCGACGGTTTAACCGGCGAAGAAGTCGTTGTCGTGACGATCAGAAGCGACCGCAACCAGCGAGTCACGCGAGATTCTGACGTGTCGCCACTGACACCGCAATCACAGCGCGGTGTTGAGAAAGCCAACTTTTCGTTGGTGTGGGCCGAGGCGGCATCAACGCAGACCCGTGACCTGTTCTACCCGGCAATCGACCTTGACCTTGGTGCGTGCTCGACTAAACCAGTCGCCCTCATCCGCACACCTGGAGCGCACCTTCATACCGTGAATTCATGGCGCACTACCGGCTTCATTGAGGCCGACAGCTCAGGATTGAGCAGAGTGCCTGCATCGGAATTAGAACACTGGGAGAACTGGGTGCTCGCGATTGGCGCCCAGGAAAGCGAGTTCGGCGATCAAGAATTTGCGCTCGAATTCCGCCCGGCAATCGACGATGGTCAGGTCACCCTGACGGTGCCGTGGCTCGGCAAGGCGTGGGCCGGCAGCATCGAGGTATCGGTTCGCGAACCGCTCGAAGGTCGGATCGTCTTGGAAAGCAAACACGGGATCAGCGCTGTCAATGCGCGCGGCCCCTACCCTCAGGCATTGGCAACCGATATCGGTGCGGTCCAACGCAAAATTAGTAACGAGCCCTCTGAACTTGAGACTGACCTTGCTCTGTGCCTCGACTTCATCGAGGCGTCTGAGAACACGTCGCCAGACTCGCGCTTCAGCGGCGGGCTGTTCCTCTTTTACGATCTTGACGGTCGGATGTGGCGCACCCCCAACTGGACGTGGACATGGTCGCCAGCGATCAAGGTGCTTCTTGAGGCTCCCGATGTTGCACCAAGTTTGCGGGGTGCGCGCGAACGCTACGCCGCCCTCGCCAACCGTTTAGGTGAACTTACTCTCGACATTTTCATCGACGGCGAGGAACATCCGGCGGCGGACACCGCGATCGCACGGTGGGATCCATTGCCTCACACGAACCGCGGGTCAGAGAAGTTCGCGTCGCTCGCCGATGCACTCTTCCTCGGTGGTTGGGGCTGGTCGTCGCTTCACGACGCGACGGGGGATCCTCGGTACGCGGAAGCACTCGCTCGTCTCGCGCGCGCAGCAACCCGGCAGATCGAGACCTACGGTGTGGTCCAGCAGGACTGGCTCTTCGAGCGCGAGCGTTGGCTCGAGCGCATCCTCGACGAGGCGGGATTCGGAACCGAAGGACTCGCTGAGCACTATCGGATCACCGGGGATCCCCAGGTTCTTGACCTCATTCGTGGCTACATGGACCCGCTCATTGAACGACTAGGCCGCGACGACGGCCTGTGGGATCGCTTCTTCTATGTCGACGCTGATGCTGTCACCGAGTCAGAGAGTATGACCCGGGGGCTCGGCTGGGCAATGGAAGGGCTCTTGGCCTGTCATCGAGCTACCCGTGACGAGCGCTATCTCGACTTGGCAAAGAAGATGGCCGAGCACATGATGAAGTGGCAACGAGAAGACGGCGCCTGGACCTTCCAGTTCGATCGTGATCTAGCTGATGTGGGCTTTAGTGACAAGGGCACTCCGCTCTGGTCAGTGCTCATGTACCGTCTCCACTCTGAAACTGGCGAGGACCGCCATCTCGAATCTGCCCGCGCGGCGGCAGCATGGTCGAGGTCGCGTCTGCGTCGGGACGAAAAAGATGAGGCTATGGGTGGCATCGTAGGTATTGGCCCGCAGTCCGGAATTGCTTATCGCCACTGGTTCCGTCAGGCCTGCACCTACTCATCAGCCTTCACTGCGCAAGCAATTATTTACGAACTCTCTCTTCAGCAGAACATTCCGATCAAACCAGAGGTGCGCGCATGAAACGACTGAAGGCAGTTCTTGCGATGAGCGAAGACATGCCGCAGCGCCTGTTCGCCCCTGCGGATCTCGCGCGTGCGCACGAAATCGTCGACCTCGATGACGCCGTTGTACTCAGCGAGTTCACCTCCGCAGCAGCCAAGATCGCACTTCGCGATGCGGACCTGCTGATCACGAGCTGGGGTTGTCCTGTCGTCGATGCCAGCGTGCTTGAGTCAGCTCCTCAGCTTCGTGCCGTAATCCACGCTGCAGGATCAGTGAAGGGCCACATCACTGAAGCGTGCTGGTCGCGGGGAATTCTCGTGTCGAGTGCGGTAACAGCGAATGCTGTGCCCGTCGCCGAATACACCCTCGCGATGATTCTGCTTTCCGGTAAAAAGGTCATTGATTTGACCAGGGAATACCGGTTGCGTCGAAGCGCGATTGACTGGGAATCTGAATATTTGGATATCGGCAACAACGGCAGGGTTGTCGGCATCATGGGCGCCTCTAGGATCGGTCGTCGCGTCATCGAGCTCCTCAAGCCCTTCGATTTTCACGTATTGGTTGCCGATCCTTACCTGAGCTCTCACGATGCAGAAAGCATTGGCGCTGAGTTGGTGAGCTTGGATGATCTGCTCGAGCGATCAGACATCCTGAGCCTGCACGCCCCGCTAACAGAAGAGACACGAGGCACCATCGATGCGCGACGTCTTGCCCTGCTCCGCGACGGCGCAACAGTAATCAACACCTCACGTGGTGCCATCGTCGATCAGGATGCGTTCGAAAGAGAGCTGATTCAGGGTCGAATCAATGCGGTGATTGATACCACCGTTCCGTGGATTCCGGCCCCGGAGTCATGCCTCTACGACCTGCCCAATGTTGTTCTCACACCGCATTTGGCCGGAGCCTTAGGTAACGAAGTCAGTCGACTTGGTGCCCTCGCTGTTTCGGAACTTGAGCGTCATGTGCACGGCGAACCCTTCGCCCACTCAGTGCGCGTCGAAGAAATAGCGAGGCTGGCATGAGTGCAGAAAAATGGGGATTCTCGACTTTAGGTTGCCCAGAGATGCCTCTTTCTGAGGTCGCTGATCTCGCCCGCACGTTTGGCGCTTCGGTTGAGCTTCGAGTTGCTGCTGACGAACCTGTTACGCCAACAAGTTCTGCCCGGGAGCTCGCCGAAATAGCGGATGTTCTGGCGGGCGTCACCATCAGCGGGCTTGCAACCTATGTGAAGCTCGGAGCGCACAGTGCGGTCGATGACATCCAGCGGAGCGCAGAAATCGCGGGCGCACTTGGAGCGCCGGCGCTCCGTATCTTTGCTGGCGCTCCGCGCTCGCAGGATGCGGTGCTGGCCGCCAGGCTCGCGAGCGCCGCCGACGCCATCAGTGACACCCCCATCAGCATCCTGCTCGAAACGCACGATGAACATTCGTCTGGTGAAGCGGTTGGCCGCGTACTGACCGAGGCGTTTGGCGCCAGCCATGTGCGGCACGGAGCAATTTGGGATCTCCTTCACCCGCTGCGCGCCGGGGAAACTTTGGACGAGACGGCAGAACACTTGAATGGCTGGATCCGAGAGGCTCAACTCAAAGATGTCGCCTCGCTCGAAGATCTGACACCGGTGTTGCCGGGCACGGGTTCTTTGCCGCTCCCTGAATTTGTTCACAAACTGCGCGCGATCGGTTTCGCGGGGCCATGGATTCTCGAGTACGAACGGCGCTGGTATCCGCAGACCGACATCCTCGATGACTCCCTGAAGGTGATGGATCGGTTGTTCACGGAGCGGTAGCGTTAGCGCGTGACCACATTCACTATCCGGCCGGCAACGACATCCGACGTTCGGGTCATTCAAGGGCTCGTGGAGCCGCTCGTCAACCAGCGCATCCTGCTCGGAAAAGACCTCGTCGTCTTCTACGAAGCGGTGCAAGAGTTTCGCGTTGCCGTGACGCCTGAAGGCCAGGTCATCGGATGCGGTGCCCTGCACGTTATGTGGCAAGACCTTGCCGAAGTGCGAACGTTGGCCGTGGCATCCGATTGGTTAGGGAAAGGCGTCGGCCACGCCTTACTCGACCAGATCGAGCACGACGCCCACACGCTCGGCCTTGAGCGACTCTTTTGCCTCACTTTTGAGACCGCATTTTTCACTCGTCACGGTTTTGAACCGGTGAGCGACGAGCTTGTCGACCCCGCTGTCTTCGCTCAGCTATCGCTGTCTCCCGACGAAGGAGTGGCCGAATTCCTCGATCTTTCCCGTGTGAAACCCAATACCCTCGGCAACACGCGCATGCTGAAGCGCCTTTAGCGGCCCGCGGCGCTTAGCCTTACCGTATGTCGACGTTTCGGAATCCAGTCGGCCCGCAGTCAAGCAGCGTCTACTGGCGCCGACGCTTGATCCTCGGGCTGGGGTTGCTTGCCGTGATCGTGATCATCTTGTTGATCGTTTTCGGGCCCAAGGCCTCAAATGAGCCCACCGCCACTGCGCCGTCGGAGACGACGGACACCGAGTCGAGTGCTCCGGTGGCCACCGACGCTAGCGGATCAGTTGTTTGCGATCCGGCCAAGCTCACGCTCGAAGCTATTACCGATGCGACCAGCTACGCCGAGGGTCAGCGACCGCAATTGTCGTTCTCGCTGAAGAGCACCATGACAGAACCGTGTGTTGTAGATGCCGGCAGCGACATCCAAAAGTTTGTGGTCACTAGCGGTAGTGACGAAATTTGGAACTCAACGCATTGCCAGACCGATGGCGAAGCTCGTTCGGTAGTTTTGCAGCCGGGAGTGCCCGTGCAGTCAAGCTCAATCGAATGGGATCGCACCCGATCAGCGGCAGACACCTGCGAGTCTGATCGCCCCGTTGTGTCGGCAGGTGGCGCTAGTTACCACCTCGAAGTCTCCGTCGGAGACATCGAGTCAGATAGCACCAAGCAGTTCTTGTTGAACTAGCCAGGATCAGTCATGGAATCTTCATCCTCAGCGGCGCAGAGCGCCGACTTTAGCTCGCCGATGCTCGCGCAAGCATTGGAAACCGGTGACCCGGTTGCCGTGGCTTTAGCGCTGCGCAATGACCGCGTCATTGTGCCCATGCTGAGCGGTGACGCTGCAGACGTGGCGGAGGGCAGCAACGACGGCGGGGGCAGCGAAGCGCAAGTGCGCGTGTTCCGCCGGGGCGAGGCCGACAAATACATGCTGTTGCTGTTTTCGTCGGTGGACACCTACGTTGCGATGTTGCCGGACGAGACAGATCATCAGGTGGTTGCCTACCAGGCCGACGACCTTCGTGGCTTCCTCGAGACGAATCGTGGCGTTTTGGAATCAGTGTGGTTCGACGTTGCTGGGCCGCACACAATGCAGGCCTCGCCCGATGACATTCTGGATGCTCTTACACTTTCGTGAGAATTCGATCGTTTTTGTCACAACCGCGCGAATTTTTTCTCGATCTGCCCGACTGTGGTAGACGTCCCAGTTCAGGGGACAAAGGGCCCCAAAAGGTCCAATATTGCCCAGATTCGGCACTCTTTAGGGTTACATCCAGCTAAGTGCAGACATCAATGTTATAAACAGGGCTTTCTATCCCGCGTGTGCGACGGTTACTCTGTTCAACGTGGAAGACAACAGTTTCGGAGTGCCAGCGGGATGGTACCCAGACCCACTGGGCTTGCCCCAGTTGCGATGGTGGGATGCCCAAGCTTGGACTGAGCACACCTCAGATGCCCGTGCCCCCATCGTCGTGCAACCGAATACGAAGTTGGCTTTTGCCGATGACGACTATGACGACGACATGGACGAGCTTCCGACGCGTCGCGATCAGCGAGATCGCGAGCGTGGCGACAGCGGCGACTACGCATTCGCTGAGACTCGCCCCGAGCCAGAGCCCGACACTGCGGCCGTCCACGACGAACTGAGTGCACAGCCGCTGCTAGCGATGACGCTGCGCGAGCTCGAAGCCCCCGTCGAAACTACTCAAGAGGCCAATGAGCCTCAGCTTCTTCCTAAATCGGCGGCAGGGCACGCTAATTCGATGCCCGGTGCATCGACGCTGAGCGCTTACGCCGAAGAAGAAGAAGCCCCCAAGCGCGAAATTCGCCAGCACCGTACTTATAACCCGGCTGTGTGGCTCATCGCCGTTCTTCCTCTCGTCCAATTGCTGACGAGTATGTTCTTGATCGCATATGCGGGCTTGGGCAATAACTTGCCACTGCTGCTCGTGGTGTGGCTCGCACCCTACGTTGTTGTTCTTGGCCTCGCCGCGTACGACAACCTACTTCTGCAGGTGTGGGGCCACGAACGCCCCGCGAATGCAGCGTGGGCCTTTCTCACCGCACCGGTCTACCTGGTTATTCGTGGCATCCGCACAATGCGTGAGACCGGGAAGGGAATCGCTCCGATCGCTACGTGGGCGGGTGCTGTGGTTTCGCTGGTCATCGGCATGCTGGTGCTCCCGGGTCTCGTTATCTCGCTGATTCCGCAAACCTTTAGTACTCAGATTGAGCAGTCGGTGCAGGCACAGGCCGCAACGCTTGGTGCTGACATCGTTCTTGAATGCCCGGCGACGCCGCCAGTGCTCATCGGTGAAAACTTCACCTGCCGTGCAGTGAAGCCGTCTAACGGTCAGCGCGACTCCATCTTGGTCAGCCTGCAACGCGAAAACGGCTGGATCAGTTGGCGTGTAGAAGACTGGGGCCTCTGGACCCTGTTCGGCTAACACCAGCCCAACAACAAGTTTGTCGCAACGGCGGCTCGTCTCTAGACGGGCCGCCGTTGCTGTGTGCTCGGCCGCGTTTTGGCATAACTGGGCATCGCTGGGCGTGGGGCCAGCTGTGTGCGCCCCGACGGCTAGAACTCAGGGATCTCGATGCGTTCGTCGATGGCGCCAGCAAACGCCAACCGCAATGCCTCACGAATGTGGGATGCTTCGGAATCGATCACGGTGCCAAAGCCAAGTCGTGCCGCCTCGGCAAGTCGTTGCTTCGACGACGAGGCTGGCCGGATCTCTCCGGCAAGACTGATCTCGCCCACGACGGCCATCGCTGCCGGATAAGCCTTGTCTTTGTAGGCGCTGGCAATAGCCAACGCGATGGCGAGGTCGGCGCCAGGTTCAGTGACCCGGATGCCGCCAACGGTAGAAACATAAACGTCGAAGCCCGAGAGCGGGATTCCGGCTCGCCGCTCCAGCACCGCGAGCAGCATGGCAACTCGTGACGCGTCGACGCCGTTGACGACGCGACGTGGCTGCGGGGCTTGCGACTTGACGATGAGGGCTTGTACTTCCACCGGGAGTGCGCGCCGGCCTTCGAGGGCGATGGTGACGCAGGTGCCGCTGACGGGGCGGCGGGCGTGGGAGAGAAAGAGGCCGCTGGGGTCGGAAACTTCGGCAATACCTTCGCCGGTCATTTCGAAACACCCGACCTCGTCGGTGGAGCCGAAACGGTTCTTGTGTGCGCGAACGAAGCGCAGGGCTGTCTGGCGGTCGCCTTCGAACTGCAGCACGACATCCACGAGGTGTTCGAGCAGTCGGGGGCCAGCGATGGTGCCGTCTTTGGTGACATGGCCGACGAGAAGCACGGGAAGGTTGCGATCTTTGCTGACACGAATCAGGGTGGAGGCAACTTCGCGTACTTGCGAGGGGCCACCGGCGATGCCTTCCGTTGCTGCGGACGCTACGGTCTGCACGGAGTCAACGATCACCAGTTGGGGTTTGACGTGATCGATTTGCCCGAGGATGGTGCCGAGATCGGTTTCGGCGGCGAGAAAGAGTGAGGGGTGCAGGGCGTTGGTGCGTTCAGCTCGCAAGCGCACTTGGCTGACGGATTCTTCAGCGGTAACGTACAGCACCCGCTGACCGGATGCCGCAGCGCGTGAAGCCACTTCGAGCAGCAGGGTGGATTTGCCGACACCGGGTTCGCCGCTCAACAGAATGGCGGCACCGGGAACAACGCCCCCGCCAAGCACCCGGTCGAACTCGTTGATGCCGCTGGGCCAGTGGGCCACAGATTCGGCACCGATCTCGGTGATGGAACGCGCGCCACTATTGCCTGACACCGCAACGGTAGCGACACGTTTGGTGATGCCGGTGGCTGCGTCGGTTACGGTGCCCCACTGTTGGCATTCGCCGCAGCGACCAACCCATTTGATGCTTGTCCAGCCGCACTCAGTGCAGCGAAAATTACTTACGGGTCGGGCCATGCTTCAACCCTAAGTGCGGCGACTGACACTCTGGGGCGACGACGAGGGTTCGTTACTAGTGCGGCCTTCCGTTGACGTTCGCGGAGCAGTGCCCTTCTAGGCGAGGCTCAGAAAGAGTTTCTCGATGTCGTCGGCCGACATGCCGTCATGGTTGCCTTCGCCATCCGCATCATCGACCGCGCAGGACTGCATAGCGTTGGCGATGATTAGGTAGCCAGCGCGGTCAAGTGCTTTGCTGACGGCGGCGAGCTGCGTAACGACATCCTTGCAGTTGGAGTCCGGGCCGATGGATTCGGTGAGGGCACGCAGTTGGCCCTCTGCCCGCTTGAGACGATTCATGACCTTGCGCATGGATTCGGGGTTGTGGCCGTGGCCTGTCCCTGTGACGACACCAGCCTCAGCGTTGGCATCAGTGTCGGTCTGTGCGGTTGTTCCTGTGTTGGTACTCATGAGCGGTCCCAGGCAATCGTTCCGCCGCGAACATTCGCGACGCGGTATCCCAATCCCATGAGGGTTCGGGCGGCGCTGGCGGAGCGCATTCCGGTGTGGCAAATAATGACAACTTCGGTATCAGCGTTAAGACGTGAAACGTTCGCCTCGAGGGTGTCGAGGGGAATGTTGCGCGCTCCCGTGGCGTGGCCGCGGGAAAACTCTGCTTTGGTTCGCACATCAATGAAGTTCGCTCCGGAGGCGATGCGGGCGCGAGCCACGGCTGGCGATACGGTGTCGAACTTCTTACCGAAGATGCTGGATAAGAAAGCCAAGGCTAGTTCTCTTTCGTGATGGGCAGGCCGGAATTGCGCCAACCTGAAGTGCCGCCTTCGACGTTGACGGCGTCGAAGCCTTGCGTGCTCAGCCATTCGACGGCCTGGCTGCTGCGACCGCCACTCTCGCAGATGACATAGACGGTGTTATCGCGATCGAGTTCTTCAACCCGGGCAACAAGTTCTCCGAGGGGAATGCTGTCGGCGGTTGGCGCATGCCCCGAAACGTATTCGAAGGGTTCGCGTACGTCGATGATGATGGGGTTGGTCAGTGCGGAAAGTGCGTGAGCGTCGATGGTGTTCATTGTGTGATCCTTTTGCGTTGTGCTGGTGGGGAGGCCGGATGAGGTTTTTGCTGGGTTAGGCGGTTGCCGCTACCCACGTGCGGTAGCCGCCGTCTAGGTTGACGGCGTCGTAGCCATGTTGGGTGAGGATGCGCACGGCGGTATGACCGCGCTGGCCGACTTGGCAGTGCACGATGACGCGGCGGTCGCCGATTTCGGTCAGGCGGCTGCGAAGGTCGTCGAGGGGAATGTTGACAGCGTGGGGGATGGCGCCGCGCCCGAATTCGGCGGCGGTTCGAACATCCACCAGCAGGGTTCCTGCCGCGAGTTCCGCATCAATCTCGTGCCACTGAATCGAGGCGCTCAGGCCGTCGCGCAGGTTTTTGGCAACATACCCGAGGTGATTGATGGGATCTTTGGCTGACCCGTACTGCGGTGCGTAGGCGAGCTCGAGATCCGCAAGGGCGCTAGCGGTAAGGCCGGCGCTCACTGCTGTGGCGAGAACATCCATCCGCTTATCGACACCGTCACGGCCAACGGCCTGGGCGCCAAGAATGAGATCGGTGTCGGCGTCGACGATGAGCTTGAGCGAGAGCGACTCGGCACCGGGGTAGTAGCCCGCGTGCGAGACGGGGTGAGTGTGGATGACGCGGATAGCGCGACCAGCAGCCCGCAGCGCACGCTCGGTTGAGCCGAGGCTGGCGACGGTGAGCTCAAAGACCCCGACAATGGCGGTGCCGAGAGCAGGCTTGGAGTGCACCTGATCGCCGGCGAGAGTGTCGGCAAGGTAGCGTCCGTCACGGTTGGCGGGACCAGCGAGCGCAACGAGCTCGTGCTCGCCACTGATCGCGCCGAGCTTCTCAGCCACATCGCCGACCGCATAGATATGGGGCTCGCTGGTCTGGTAGCCAGCAGTGACGCGGATGCCGCCAGCGGCGCCCACAGCGAGACCCGCGTGGACTGCGAGCCCATTGTCGGGTCGCACCCCAACAGCCGCAACAACGACATCAGCGGCCACGCTTGAGCCATCGCTGAGCTTCACGCTGGAGTCACTAACGGCAACAGCTTCGGTACCCACGCGCAGGTCGACGCCATGCTCGCGCAGGTGCGCTTCGATGGGGGTGACCATTTCGGAGTCGAGGGTGCTGAGAACGTGGGCTGGGCGCTGCACGAGGGTGACCTTGAGGCCGCGCTTGGCGAGGTTCTCGGCCATCTCCACGCCGATGTACCCGGCACCCAACACGACTACGTTCGCGGTCGTGGTGTCGAGGTCGCCAAGGGAAGTGTGGAGGGCATCGACGTCTTCGATGTTGCGGAGCACGAGCATCCGCTCACTGCCGGGGATCGCCGGAAGCGTGGCGCTGGCACCAGTGGCAATGACGAGTTCGTCGAAACGTTCAGTGTTTGTGGTGTCGTCGACGCTGTTGTGCACGGTGATGGTGCGCTCGCCGGGGTTGATGGCGGTGACGTTGTGGTTGACACGAACATCGAGGCCGAAGCGGCTGCCGAGGCTGGCCGGGGTTTGGAGGAGCAGTTCGTCGCGGTCAGTGATAACGCCACCGAGGTAGTACGCGAGGCCGCAGTTGGCGAAAGAAACGTGCCCGCTGCGTTCGAAGATGATGATTTCGGCGTGCTCGTCGCGGCGGCGCATGCGGGTGGCGAAGGACATTCCGGCGGCGACTCCACCGATTACGAGGATGCGGCGGGGGTAGTTTGTGGTGGTAGTGCTCATCTCGACACTATACCCGTGGGGGTATGGTGCACGCGAACTGACGTTAGCGGCATTGGCGTCATAGTCGACAGGTCACCACCTTGCTTAGATCATCTCAGGCTAGCCTGACCGTAAGCGTTTTGTGAGGAATGCGCGATTTTTGTGGGCCGAGTCCCTACGATGGAAAGTCGAACAAGGGAGCAAAAGTGGCAACTGGCAGCAAAAACATTGACCCCCGGTTTGATCCGGCCTTTCAGCGCGGCTATACCGAAGGTCAACAGGGCGCCCACTCCGATGCCGTTCGAGCGGCCAATACCGTAGACGCCCTTCGCGATGACGTTGCAGGTTCTCAATACTCTCGTCCGCAACAGCAACCTCGCCAGGGTTCTGTTCCTGCCCCCAGTCCCGCTCCCGGGGTTAGCGCCAGTGTTGGTGCCCCAGCCCCAGCCCCGGCCCCGGCGACGCGAACCGCGGATGCTGGTTTCGCCCCTACGACGCAGTCCAATGGTGGCCAGGAATCCCCAACCGACACTCACGTCATGGGGCAGAACGGATTAGCGCCGCAGTCTCACTATGTGGATGACGCTGGCTCCTTGGCCGAGATTGTTCCGGATGCCCGCGTCAAGAGCTTCGTTCGCAACCCCTGGATCTGGGTGCTCTGGATCGTGGGGGTGCTCGGGCTGGTATTCGGTGCCGGAATCCAGGTGTGGACGTATGCGGTCTACTATCGTTCGAATTCTCCTTCGCTCGGAAACTTCGACTGGGTGCAGGCGCTGCAGGCGGTTTCCCCGTACCTCACTCAACTCGGGGCCATGTCTGTCGGTTTTGCGCTGCTCGTTCATGCCCTCAACTGGATGCGCAAGAACCCGTGAACGCACTGCCTCTAGATCTGTACTAAACTCTGTCCCGGTACCGTGTCCGAGCGGCCGAAGGTGCAACTCTCGAAAAGTTGTGTGTGTGAAAGCGCACCGTGGGTTCAAATCCCACCGGTACCGCCATGTGATCTCGCAAGACATAGGAAACTCTCGAACCCTCAGGGGTTCGGGAGTTTTCTTTGTTTCTGGGGTTGGTAGTCGCGTTCGGGGTTGATGGTGAGCTCGCGGAGAAGTTCCCCTGTGGTGGCGTTGACGATTCTGACTTCGTGGTCCTGGATGAGCAGGATTACGTGGGTTCGGGCGTGGGTTCGTCCGATGCCGATGTGGTGCATTCTGGAGTTGATGCGCAGGGTGACGACGCCGGAGTCGTCGATCCGGTCGTGTCGTATTCGGTTGTGGGTGTCGTTGTCGCGGCTTCCGGATGGTTGGGCTTTTGGCATGCTCGAGTAAAGGGTGGCCGGGGTTGCTTGGTGAGGTAGCGAGCGGTGGGGTCGCCGGTGGTTGTATTCGTCGGTGAACTCGTCGAGCAGGGTTTGCAGTTCGGCGATAGTGGTGGGCTGGGGTGATCGTGCGCGAAGCCATTTCTTTAGTGTTTGTTGGAAGCGTTCGACTTTGCCCTGGGTCGTGGGGTGGTTGGGTCTGCCATTTTTCTGGGTGATGTGGAGGCGGCGGAGTTCTGTTTCGAAGGCATTGCGGCCGCCTTGGCGGCCGAGGCCGGAGAGGCGGGTGGTGAAGACCATGCCGTTATCGGTGAGCGTGGAGGCCGGGATTCCGTGGGTTGTGGTGGCTTGTCGGAACTCGGCCAGCACGATCGAGGTAGTGACGCGGGTGTGGGCGGTGATGCGGATCGCATAGCGGGTGCAGTCATCAATCCAGGGCAGGATCTCGGTGTCGTGTCCGTTTGCGAGGCGGTAGTGGGTGAAGTCGGATTGCCACGTTTCGTTGGGCATCGCGGCTTCGAAACGAATGTAAGAGGAGCGGGGTTTCTTCTTCGGCTCGGGGGTCACCAGGCCCGCACGGGTGAGGTGGCGACTGATTGTTGCTGAGGAGACGGTGACGTTGTGGTGGTGGTGAAGGTGCCAGCGAATGGTGTCTGGGCCGGCGTCGAGTCCTGCGGCTGCGAGGGTTTTGCGCAGGGTCGTGATCAGCTCAATGGTTGTTGTGGGAGTTTGGTTCGGGTTGCTGTGTGGTCGTCTGGAGCGGGGCTCGAACGCGGCCTCGCCCTCGGCGCGGTAGCGGGCGACGAGTTTGGACACCCAACCTTTTGAGACGCCGTAGGTTCGGGCCACTTCGGCTTGGGTTCGACCCTCGAGGGTGACGGCAGTGATGACGAGCTTGGCTTTGGACACACTCTGATCGTGGCTGAGAAGTTTCCCATGTCCCGAGAGATGCGTTTCCTATGTCCTGAACGAACACACCACCGGTACCGCCATGTGATGTCGCAAGACATCGGAATAACCCGAACCCACGGATTGTTGGGTTCGGGTTATTTTTTTGCTAATCGGTTACTAGTCGCAAGTTGGTCTTCGTCATTGTTCGCGCGCAGTTGGGCAGAGAGCAGCTCGGAGGAAATTCACGTTCTCATGATCCCGGCGCGAATGCGCTGAGAGTGCGCACGGCTAAGAGCAGTGAGTAGTCGTCGCCTACGTTGCCGGCGAAGACAACGTAGGGGATTCCCATTGCGGGGCCCCCGACGGGCTCCCAGACTGACACGATCCCAGGCAGCAGCGGCCCGCGAACGATGGCGTGACGAATTGCGAGACCGTGGGTCGCTACGTCTGACGAGGTAATACCGCCCTTGGCGATGACGAACCTCGGCCGGGCGCGAGCCAAGATGCGTTGGACGACGTCGACGACCGCCGCAGAGACAGTGCGAGCGATTTCCAAGCTTCGCGTCGGGTCGTTGGTCCTCACGACCGTGCGGCTGGTGTGCAGAATGACGTCGGCATCGGTCAGGGCGTTTACGATCTGATCAACAACTAAGTCGAGGTAGCCGCTGGCTTCCGCTGGAGATTGAGTCGACAGCAACTTTTCAACATTCAGTTCCACCACGAAGGCGGACGCATGGTTTTCTTTGAGGTGCGACAGTTGTCGAGTCGTGGTGCTGACGTGTGAACCCACGACGATGAGGCCGCCACCATGCACCACGTCTTTTTTCCCAAACACCTCAGCACTAGTCAGGGGGGCGCGCACCGCTTGTCCGATGCGGGCGCGCACAAAGGGCGGTCCGGCCCGATAAACGAAGTTCTTTCCGCGACGCTCGGACTCGGCGAGACCGAGAGCGAGCATTCGTAAGTCATTCTCGGTGACGGCGTCAACAGCAACGTGGGCACCCTCTGTCGCCGCCTCCAGTGCGTCCGCGATCGCGAGTGACCCCGCGCGCACGACGGCAAGGTTGATTTCGATCACTGAAGTTGCTGGAACGCGTCCCGCGCTTTTCTCGTCGACATAGTCGGCTATCCGGGAGTGAGAAAAGCCGAAGGTCGCATCACGAGCGAACTCGGTGTCGGCTACGGGGGTGAGTTCGTCGCTCAACGAGCGCATGTAGTGCACGCCGTCGATAGTTAACCTGCCAGCTTCGGGAAAAGCTAGCACGATGACGATGCCGTCGACTTTGACCGCATTCAGTCGCTGTGAAGTTTGAGCAATAACATCAGTTTCTAGCGGAAAATGCCCCCGCAGGGTTGAGTCTCCGCGGCTCACGAAGGCTAGAGGGGTGCCTTTTGAGGCTTTCGTCGCGTTGGTAACAACTTGTCTATTGCGCTCAGCGGCTTCGTCCGCCGATAGACCGCGAGTGTTGGTGAGGACGTAGATCGCCGGAACTCGCAAGTCGAATGCCCAGCGAAAATCCTGAGGCTGCCACTGCGTCAACACCGGCAGGTCTGCGACAGACTGGGTCCCGGTGGGATCGTCATCGAGGACGATGAGAACCCGACCGTTGGCGGCGTTCGCTACCGTCGCGGGGCTCACCTGAACCTCTGGCGGAAATGCAGCCAACACTCTCTCGGCGAGTTGAGGGCGCGAGGCAGTTGATGAGGGAACGAGCGCGTCGGGGCTCATGAGGCTCGCGGCTCGGTATGAAAGTTGATGGGGGAGCTCAGGGCAAAATTTGCGGTGCGTTGAGGGCGTCCGATTGCCAGAGAGAAGGCGGGCCGCGACAGTATGTCGGTGTTGCTTGGCTCAAAGCATGTGAAATTCATGGTGGTTCCTCGTTATCGCGATAGGGGACATCTGCGTCGAATCGTGTGAGGCGGTCAATGGCAATCAGGTGTCAAAAGCATGCCGCCGCTGAGCCAGGTGGTGGCAGGCGGGGTCGACTCAGGATAATCCTATAGGAAACACGATTCATTGGCCATACGTGCTGCCCGTCGACGAACTAATTGCTCTAGGCGGCGCGAAAGCCGATGATCTCGCCGCGCGGAGCTCGCTTGACAGCGGAATAGCAATCGTAGATGCTATAGGAAGTATGAAAGGGTCATAGCTTGGTTCCCGATCATGCTTCCGCCCGTAACGTTCGATCGAAGGAGATCTCCCTCATGGCTGCTCACACAAAACGCCCCAGGTTGGCGCTCACTTTGGGAGATCCGGCGGGCGTTGGGCCGGAACTGGGCGCCATGCTCTTAGCTGTAGAGGCCAACCTTCACAAGGCTGAGGTCTACATCTTGGCCTCTGCGTCGGAACTCGAGGCGGCGTGCAACGACGCTGGAGTTGCGGTTGCTTTAAGCGATGTGCCCAAGCCTGGTTTTGCCACGCTGCTCGATGATCACACCGAGTCCACGGAGCCTATCCTCAAGGGGGTCGTTTCCGAGGCTGCAGGCAGTCGCGCTATGCACCAGCTGCGCAGGGCGGTGGCGCTTGCTAACGCGGGAGAAGTCGAGGCCATTGTTTTCACTCCGCTGAATAAGACCAGCCTGCATTTGGGCGGGATGGACCAAGAAGATGAGTTGCGTTGGTTTGCTCAACAGCTGAGTTACGAGGGAACCACCTCCGAACTAAACGTTCTTGACCGTCTTTGGACCGCCCGGGTCACTTCCCACGTCTCGCTGAAAGAGGTCGCGGAACGCGTGAATGCTCGCGCAGTAACTGCGGCTATCCAGCTCCTCCATGATGTTCTGCGCGACTCAGGAGTCGCCGCTCCTCGAATTGGTGTTGCTGCGCTAAACCCGCACAACGGCGAGAACGGACTGTTTGGCCGAGAAGAGATCGACGAAATCGCCCCGGGGGTAGCAACTGCCCGAGAACTCGGTCTTGACGCTAGCGGTCCCTTCCCGTCCGACACTATTTTTCTAGCACGCCACAAGTTCGATGGCATCGTCACCCAGTACCACGACCAAGGTCAGATCGCGATGAAGCTTCTCGGGTTTGAGGGCGGCGTGACGGTTCAGGGCGGGCTGCCTGTCGTGATCGCAACGCCTGCTCACGGTACAGCTTTCGACATTGTTGGAACAGGCACCGTGAACCTAGCGTCCACGCAGAACGCCTTCGACGTGGCGGTAGCCGTGGCCGGACGCAGGATGGCCTCGCTCGAAGCGCAGCGGTGATGCAGTCCCCGGCCTGACTAGGGCCTCACTAGCGAACTAGCACCAATCAAATGAACAATGAAAGGTACGACAATGAAGTCAGTATTTCGATTAGCAGCAATCACCATCACCTCGGGCTTGGTGCTCGCCGGTTGCAGCGCTGGGGGCGCTGACAGCGAATCTGATGAGTACTCGGCCAGCGGGGTCAATCGCATCGTTGTTGCAATGGCAGCCGGCGGCGGAAGCGACCGCTCCGGTCGGATCATTTCGCAGATTCTGAACGATAACGAGGCTGGGTATTCCACCGTGGTTGAGAACCGTGAAGGCGGCGGCGGTGCGGTGGGTTGGTCATACTTCTCTGCTCTTACGGGTCAGCCGGATAACCTGCTCGTGGCCGAGACCGCTCTGCATACTCTTCCTCTTCAAGAGGGCGTAGATGTGCCATTCACTTACAAAGATTTCACCCCGATCGCATTGTTCGCGGAAGACTCCCGCATGGTAGTAGCTCCCATCGGATCGCCGTACAACACGTGTTCCGAGCTCATCGACGCCGGTGCTTCCGTCAGCCTGCTTTCGGGCATCAGCGGCACGTTCGGGCCTGACGGCATGGTGCTCTCGTCCATGGAAGATGCCGGGCTTGTGGCAGACCGAGTGCCGTATGGATCGACTGGGGAAGTCGTGACGGGTTTGCTTGGAGGACAGATTGATTTTGCGCCAGCCAGTGCGGCCGCGGTTAAGCCATACATTGAGAGCGGCGACTTCAAGGGGCTCTGCACTTTCTCCGCCGAGCGCTACGAATCTGATCCGTTGCTTGCCGATATTGAAACTGCTCAGGAGCAAGGAATCGATGCAACCGTCGTCTTATGGCGTGGCGTGCTCGCTCCCGCGGGAATCACCGATGGTGAGCGTGACTTCTGGATTGACCAGCTCAAGGAAGCGTTCACTGATCCGGCCTACGCGGCCTATCTTGAGTCCGACCTGCTAATCCCGAAGCAGATCTACGGTGACGAATTTGCGACATACCTTGACGAGTATGACGCCACCATCCAGACATACTTCACTTCCTAGAATGACCAGCTCGCTGACCAGCGCTGAGCCAAAGCCTCGCGCACGTATCGAGGTTCTCGTTGCCTATTCAGTGCTCGCGCTGGTCGGCGCAGCGTTCTTCGCTTTCTCTTTCCAGTTCGATTTTACGAACTCCCGTGGGCTCGTCGGGCCGGGGCTCCTGCCTCGTGTCAGCGGGCTGATTTTGGTGATTCTCTCTGTACTCCTGATCCTGCAGGAGGCGCTGCGGGGTTCGCTTCTCGTCGGCGACTCTGGCGTAGCTGCGGATTCCGCCAAACCGAGCCGTAAGACGGTGCGCAAGCTTGCCACCGTCTTCGGTCTGATTACGGTAACGCTGCTCGTGGTTCCGTTCCTAGGGCTGATCGTGTCTCTCACGATTCTGGTGTTCGTCTTGACGATGTTCGTGGAGCGAATGCCCCGCATTCCTTCAATCATCATCACGGTTTCTGCCGGAGTGGTTGCCTATCTTCTCTTTGTCGTCGCTCTCCAATTCCGCCTACCCATGGGCATTCTCGAGGGGATCCTCTAATGATCGACAATTTGATTATCGGGTTCCAAGCCGCCCTTTCGGTCGAGAACCTCATCTGGTGTTTCGTCGGGGTCCTGCTGGGAACCGTCATCGGCATTTTGCCAGGGCTGGGGTCCGCGACTGGAGTGGCAATCCTGCTCCCCTTGACTCTCGCTTTTGATCCGCTGACCGGACTCATCATGCTTGCCGGGATCTATCACGGTTCGCAGTATGGAGCCACGATTACCGCAATTTTGATTGCGACCCCCGGAGAGGCATCCTCGGTCGTCTCGACCTTGGACGGCTATCAGATGGCCCGCAACGGACGGGCAGGTCCTGCTCTTGCGATATCCGCCGTGTCCTCATTCGCGAGCGCTATCGTCTCGGTACTCCTGCTGTTTTCTCTCTCTCAAGTCTTTGCCGATATTGCATTGGGATTTGGCCCCATCGAAATCCTCGCCATTATGGTGTTTGGGTTCGCGACCATCTCAGTCTTTGCTGCTGGTAATGTGCTTCTCGGGCTAGCGATGAGTACCGTCGGCGTGCTCTTGGCATGTGTCGGGATCGACATGGGCACAGGAGTAGCTCGATACACGTTCGGCAGTGTCGACTTGTTCTCTGGGATTCCGTTTGTCGAAGTTATGATCGGACTGTTTGCTCTCGGGGAACTGCTCAGCCAGTTGGATAAGGGGGCTCCAGCCCCGATCCGTGCCCGGTTCAAAGACATGTTGCTGACCAAAGAAGACATTCGACGCGCGACGCCCGCAACGTTCCGTGGCATGGTTATCGGTTTTGCCGTAGGGATCTTGCCCGGAGCCGGTTCGACACTGGCATCATTTCTGGCCTACGGGAGCGAGAAGCGTTTTTCTAAACACCGCAGTGAGATGGGTAGTGGAGCAATCGAAGGCGTTGCCGCACCGGACGCGGCCACCAGCGCGGCCACAAATGGTGCGTTCGTTCCCACGCTCACCCTCGGGGTGCCAGGTGGTGCCACCACGGCCGTGTTGCTGGGGGCCTTCCTGCTGTACGGCATCACGCCAGGACCGTTGCTATTTGAACAGCAACCGGTGCTGGTGTGGGGATTGCTAGTCTCGTTCCTTATCGGCCAGTTCTTTCTTCTGGTGCTGAATTTGCCCATGGCCCCAGTGTTCGCCCAGCTGTTGCGTTTGCGCTACGGCTACTTGTATCCGCTGATCATCTTTACGTCATTCATCGGCGCCTACGCTATCTCCAACAACTCATTCAGCCTTTGGGTCGTGCTCGTATTTGGCGTCATCGGCTATTTGATGAAGCGACTGAATTTTCCGATTGCTCCACTCGTGCTCGGACTAGTTATCGGCCCGCTGTTCGAGAAAGCGCTGGTGCAGACATCCGCTCTCACAAGCGGCGATTCATCGGTAATTTTGCAGAGTCCGACCGCCGTCGTGATCCTGACAGCAGCTCTGCTGCTTTTGGTTGGGCCCAAGATCGTCGCTCTGATCCGTGGCAAGAAAGGGGCCTCGGGACTGGGTATCGAGAACCCAGAAACGTCGCTAGCGGAAAAGTTCGCTGGACGCGATAGTGGCGATACTGATCATCGCGAGAAGTAGCCCGAAATGCTGCCCTTTAGCGAGCAACGTTCAACCTATAGAATGCGAATATGCCTGACAACTTGACGCCGAAGTCAAAAACACTTGTCCGGGAGGTGCTCGCCGATCACGTGTATGAGGCCATCCTGCAGACCTTGCTCAACGGTGAGCGTGAGGCCGGAGCGAGCATAAGCATCGACGGAGTCGCGCGCGAACTCGGGGTATCTCCGACTCCGGTTCGAGAAGCATTGACGAGACTCGAGGCCACCTCAATGGTGCACAGGGTCGCGCTAAAGGGCTACCGGGTAGCACCGCTGTTTACGCCCGTTGAGTTAGCCGAATGGATGGATGCGCGGCTGGTAATCGAATCAGTGATCACGCAAGAGGCGTGTCAGAGGGGCACCGCAGAGCTGACTACCGCTCTCGAGAAATCGATAGACGGCCTGCGCGCTACTCCGCTGGGTGGTTCATATGCGGAGTTGCGAGCCTACTGGGAGGCCGACGAGCTGTTTCATCAATTGATTGCCGAAAACGGCGGCAACCAGTTTCTCCTAGCTGCGTTTAACTCGCTCGGTGGCCAAGTTCAGCGGCTTCGGTTTTTCAATTGGCAGGATGGAAGCGACGCAGCTAAGACAATCGCTGAGCACACCAGCATATTGGAAGCGTTTAGAACCGGAGACGCGGTAGCGGCACGCGCAGCGATGACAGTGCACCTAGAGTCTGTTAAATCTAGAGCCTTGAGCGGGGCCTCTACCGAGTAGGCCGTGCTCGATCAGGCGATCAGGCGATCCGGCCGCGCGCCACCATACCGTCGTCGACGGCTGCCGAATGCGCTGCCTTTGCGCATGCGCTTGAGGATTCAGCTGGCCAGTTGATTTGAGAACCTTCCGGTACAAAAATGCCTCTTACTCCCTTTTAATTGCAAGGGAGTAAGAGGCATTTTGTATTCCAGCATGCTCGCCGCGATGTTGCCTATTCAGCTCGATCTTGTCTGTTGTGACGCTAGTAGGAGTTGACTCTCGGCTTAGGCCGACGTGCTGACGGTGGGTGCCGGCTCCGCTTCGGTGTCAGCCTTCGGATTCTTGGTTACCAAACTCACTCCGATGAGCGCGACGAGAGCCACTGGTAGCGACACTACGACGGCGTTAATTTCCTCTGACATGCTACTGAGCTGCCAAATCACTGTCATTAGGCCACCGGCGATCATTCCGGAGATGGCGCCAGCGGGAGTTGCCCGCTTCCAGAAGAGAGCTGCTAAGACCACGGGCGTGATCGAGACCCCGTACATCGTGTAGGCGTACATTTGGAGGGCGAGCACGCTGGGGAAGAACTGCACCATCACATAGGCGAGTACTGCGACGCCGAGAACGGACCAGCGACCGAGTACGAGTGCTCGCCTCTTGTCGACCTTGACGTGTTTGAACTGAAACACGAGATCGTGCACGATGTTGCCGGAGCACGAGAGTAGATACGATGACCCGGTCGTGATGATGAGTGCGAATGCTCCTGCCAGCAACATGCCACCGATGCCCGCCGGCGTGTAACCGTTGGCACCGAGAGAGATCACGGCCATGTCTGCGGTGACATCAGGCTGCAGGAATGACGATGCAGACGCGAGCAAAATAATGGGGCCGATAATGAGTATCGCCCCGAAGAAGAAGCCGATCGTTGCCGTGCGGGCGGCGCGCTCAGACTTAGCCGCCGCCAGACGCTGATGCATATTTTGGTCGCCCAAAATAAGCAAGAAGAGCGGCAAGAAGAATCCCAGCATCTGAATCGATGTCAGGCCGCCGGTAATGGATCGCAGGGCGGGGTCGAGCTGATTGACGTAGCTACCCCAGCCGCCAACGTCGTTGATGAAGACGAAAAAGACAGACGCGATAAGCGCGATCGCCACAACGAAAGCGGAGAAGAAGTCCGTCCATGCGACGGACTTAAGCCCGCCACCCATCGCAAGGAAGGTGATCAGGAGGGCTGCCACGATGGTTCCTTGCACCGGTGATAGCGGTGTAATCAAGCTGAAAATATAGCCAGCACCGGTAAATTGGTAGGCCGTGATGCCGATATAGGCGACTAATACGATCACTGTCCCCAATACCCGAACACGCTTTCCAAACCGCGCCTCCAGTAGCTGGGGGATCGTGTAATGGGACATTCGTCGAACCTTTGTCGCTAAGAAATACAGGCAGATAATGCCGAGGAACGTGCCCCCAAAGAAAACAAAGCCGGCAAGTGGGCCGTGACTGTAGACGAAGTTGGCACCGCCGATGATTGAGCCGGAGCCTACAAACGTGGCAAGTAGCGTTCCAGTGAGCACTGGTGCGGGCAGGCTGCGACCGGCCAGGACGAAGTCGTCGCCATCGCTAACTGCCTTAGAGCGGGAGAACCAGATCCCGATCGCGATCATGAGGGCGATGTAGACCACCAAGATGACGACGTGTGTCGTTTGCATGTATATCTCTCTTCGTCAGCCCTGGAAGCGTGCGTAGGGGTTTCAACATTCTGACGAGAGAATCTACATTTTGCAATATTTTTTGCAAAATAGTTTCGGCTCGTAACATGCAAGAAATCTATACAGGTTCGACCAAATCTAGAGCGGCCCACAATGCTTCGACCTCGCGAAGAGAAGCTGTGGTCTGCTGGGGGTTTATCGTTGCCAGCTCGGCGAGAATCGCCTGCACGACCGAGATGGCGCCCACGATCGAGGGCACAAAACTTACCCCCTCGCTGGGCACCAAGAAGGCTTCTTCAGCCAGATCGGAGAGCGACGAACGCCGATCCGCCAACACAACGATGTGTGCACCACGACTCTTCGCGATCTCTGCGACACTGTGGACGAACTTGCTTGATCTCCAAAGATTGCAGGTCAGTAGACAGTCGCCTTCGCCCAATAACTTGATGCGATTTACCAAACTTGTGCCGGAGGATGTGAGCAGTTCGATGTCGTAGCCCATCATCTGTCCCATGTGACTGAGCTGGATTCCCGGGGCTGCATAGCTGCCAGTAGCAACAACTGCGGTACGTCGGGCATTGGCAAGGATGCCGGCGACACGTTTCACCTGGTCTTCATCGATTGAGCGCGCAATGACATTCAAGTTGCGCAAGTCGGCAGCCATGGCGGCCTGGGTGAGGCTCGTAGTTGACGTGGAATGTTCGGCGAGTAGCCCCTCACTTGTCATCGTTGCGAGGTAGCGGTGGCGAAGTTCTGACTTCATCGAAGGCCAGCCTGAAAATCCCAAGAATTGGGCAGCCCTCACTACGGTTGCAACGTTGACTGATGCTTGATCGGCCAGTTTCTGCGCCGAAAGGTAAGACGCTGCACCCGGATCAGCTTTGATCGCGGCCACCACGAAACGTGTGCCCGAACTGACCTTGCGATCAAGGGTGAGCGACTCTAACCAATCGTTGAGCTGGTGCATGGCACTTCACAATCCTGCAAAAAACTTTGCATTTCGGTCGCACTCTGTGATGATTTACCTCAAGATACTTCTCACTGACTCATTCTCGATCATGGAAGCCGCGGTATGTCGCACATGAACTCACTTCGCATTATTAATGCATCCGTCCTCGATATAGCGACGGGCACGATCCTTCCCGGGCGCACAATCGCCATCCGTGACGGGCTAATCGCTGAGGTTAGCGATTCGGCCGTCACGGGAGAGCTGTTTCCGGGCGAAGAGCTCCTCGACGTTGCGGGCAAGATTGTGATGCCGGGGCTCATCGATGGCCACGTGCATGTCATGGCGGGCACTGCAGATCTCGGCGGATTGTCCTCGTGGTCGCCAAACTATGCCGCCGCACAATCCGCGCGCCTCATGAAAGACATGCTGCACCGCGGATTCACGACCGTGCGCGACGTCGCCGGTGCAGATTATGGTCTGGCACAAGCCGTAGAGGAAGGGCTCTTTGTCGGGCCACGTGTCGTCTTTGGGGGCAAAGCGCTCTCTCAGACCGGCGGTCATGGCGATATGCGCGGGCCAGGCTCGTCGTTCCAGGACGACCACCAATGCTGTCCATCAATCAGCATCATCTGCGATGGTGCCGACGCTGTTCGCAAGGGTGCCCGAGATCAACTGCGAACGGGAGCCAACCACGTAAAGATCATGTTGTCTGGGGGAGTGGCCTCACCGACCGACCGGGTGGATTCGACCCAGTTCTCAGACGAAGAAATCGTTGCCGTTGTAGAGGAAGCGCGTGCGGTGAACCGCTACGTAACCGGGCACGCATACACGGCTCGGGCCGTAAACCGTGGTCTCAAGCTAGGGGTCAGGTGCATCGAACATGGCAATCTCATCGACGACGAGAGTGTCGCCTTATTCGTCGAGAACAATGCCTACTTGGTTCCGACGCTCATTACCTATCAGCGCCTCAAGATCGACGGCGTAAAGAACGGTCTCTCTGAGTCAAGCCACGAGAAGGTGGACCTTGTGCTCAACGCTGGGTTAGAAGCGCTGGCGCGCGCGACCCGGGGCGGGGTCAACGTCGTCTTTGGCACAGATTTGCTCGGGGATATGCAGCAACACCAGAGTGAGGAATTCAGTGTGCGGGCTCAAGTGCAGAGTTCCTGGGAAATCTTGCGTTCAGCCACTCTGACGGCGGCGGAGCTGATGGGCATGGAGGGTCAAGTCGGGGTCATCGCGCCGGGTGCCTTCGCGGACCTGCTGGTGCTGAACAAGAACCCATTGGACGACGTGACGGTGCTGTCGGAACCAGAGACTTCTATCGATCTGATTCTCAAGGCTGGTCACGTTGTAGATCGTTAGGGCGCAGCAGTGGAAGATCTTCGCTAGTTTTCCCCCACACAAGGCGAGTACCCGCGCTATCCAGTGACATCACTGGCCGCGACAGGCACTCGCCTTTTGTGATTCCGTTTGAGCAAATTTCGCTGTTGGGCAGAAAAGTCCGTCTAGATCTGCCGCCCTCTCGCAGTTTTGACACGGCGAGACAAAGACTTGTAGTCTTGCCGAAAGTTTTCCTAAGAACATAAAAGGTTTACAAATAGGCAACACCGCCTAAAACCCGAATAAGCGTACGGTCAGGCGAGTTTTCGCTGGCCCTCTCTCTAGCGCTCACCCAATTTTCGCAATGCAAGGAAGCAGGACGAACTCATGACCACCGACCCAAACCGCGACGAGCTCGAACGTCGTCTCCAGGAAATCGAAAAGAACGAGGCCGGTGACGCGGTGCACGCGCCACTCAGCGCGCGAACCCTAACGGTGTTCCTCGCCATTGCGGCTACAGTCGTCATTCTTCCTCTCGCGCTCACGGTGCTGCTATGAGCGCGTCGGAGCCGGACACCCAGACACGGTCGCAGAAGGTTGCCGCGTCGGTAGCTGACGAAGCGACCTACAGTTCTATGCCGCTGCTCAAGTCTGAGCGGGTCTGGAAAGCGACCGATTTCACGTGGGTGAACGTGAGCCTCGCGATCGCGACGTGGGCGTTCCTCATTGGTGGTTCCACCGTGCTTCTCGTCGGCTTTATGGACGGAATCGCTGCGATGCTTATCGGCAACAGCATCGGATTGTCGGTGATGGCCCTCGGCAGTGTTGTGCTGAGCCAACGCCTCGGTGTTGAACAGTACCGAACCCTCCGCTCCGTCTTCGGCGGAATCGGCGTCGTCATCGTCGTCTTCACCATCGTTCTTCTCGTTGAAGCCGGGTGGACCTCCCTTCTCGGTGTGATGTTCGGTCGAGCGATCGCCCAGATCTCGAATCAGGCCTTCGGCACCGATTTTGCTGCTGGCGGCCCGATCGTGATTGCCTTCGCACTTCTCGCTTTGGCGGCCGGCTGGTACCTGCTCTCCCGTGGGCCCGTCACCATTAGCAAGCTCAACAGGTTCGTCGCCCCCGGGCTGATCGTTGTCGTCGTCATCATGATGGCGCTGCTCATGAGCCAGCACTCTTTCCAAGAGTTGCTTGAGGCCCCACCGATTGCGCCCTTCGATGACGACCAGCTGAACTTCGCTATTGCTATCGAGTTCAATATTGGTGCCGGACTCTCCTGGTGGCCGGTGATGGGCACGCTCGCGCGCCTCACCCGCAGCCCCAAGAGTGCGCTCTGGCCCACCTACTTGGGAATCTTGCTCGGCACCGTCGTGGCCCAGATTGTTGGAATGGCAGCGGCGCTGCTCATCGGTGAGTCCGACCCCACCGCGTGGATGGTTCCCGTGGCAGGCCCGATTCTTGGCGTGCTCACACTGTTGTTCGTCGGCTTTGCCAACGTAACCAGCATGGCGGCCATCGCCTACTCGACAGTGCTCGCCCTGAAGCAGTCGAGCGGACGCGTTCTCGAGCGCTTTAGCTGGCCGGTTCTGTGCGCACTATTCTTAGCCCTCCCGGCAGTCTTGGTCTTCTTCCCCGATTTCCTCTACGGCCAATTCCAGACCTTCGTGATTATCAGTGGTGCTTTCGTCGCGGCGATCTGTGGCGTCATCATTGCTGACTACTTCCTCTTGAGGCGTCAGCGGATCCAGCTGCGGGCACTGTACGCGTCCGGAACGGGAGCCCCTTTCCGGTTCCACGGCGGCCTAAACATTGCGGCCATGATCGCTATCGCGGCATCCGCCACGTTCTATTTCTGGGTCTACAACCCGATCACTTTAGAAACTCAGCCGATGTTTAGCTGGACGACCGCAACGGTTCCCGCTGTGGTTCTGGCGATGCTCGTCTACCTGCTCATGAGTTGGGTGCTCAACATCCGCGGAAATCGTGGCGGATACACCGCCCAAGACACTTTCGAGAATGCAGGAACCAAATGAGCAAACGATCAGTGCGTGCCGCCGTCTATCGCGGCGTAGAAAAACACGTTGCCGTCGAAACCTTGCAGCTGGATGATCCGAAAGCCTCCGAGGTGCGCATTCAGGTGCGCGCAGCGGGAGTATGTGGCTCGGACCGTCACGTTGTAGACGGTGAGTGGAATGTGCCGATGCCCGCCATCATGGGGCACGAGGCGGCCGGGGTAGTCGAGTCGGTTGGTGCCGAAGTTCGCAACATCGCAGAGGGCGATCATGTTGTGGTGGCGTGGCACCAGGCCTGCCAGCGCTGTGCAGAATGCACCAGCGGGGCTCCCTGGGCCTGCCGTTTCGTTCGGTCCAACGACTCGATGCTCCCGGATGGAACCACGCGGTGGCACGACTCTGATGGCGTTGAGATGCACCCGTATCTCGCCGTGGGTGCCATGAGCGAGTACATCGTCGTGCCGGAATTTGCGGCGATCCCGATTCCGCATGATGTTCCTTTTGCGGTCGCCAGTCTCATCGGATGCTCGGTCGGCACTGGGTATGGAGCCGTCGTCAATAACGCCAAAGTCACTGCCGGTGAGAGCGCCGTCGTCATCGGTGTCGGTGGCGTTGGACTCTCGATCGTGGCCGCCCTGCGGCTTGCCGGGGCCAGCCCCGTGATTGCGGTCGACGTCTCAGAAGAGAAGCTCGCTCAGGCCGCCCTGATGGGAGCGACTCATGGTTTCTTGAGCGATGAGCATCTCGTTGAGAAGATTAACGCGCTGACCAATGGTGGAGCCAATGTGGCTTTCGAAGCGATCGGTCGAATTGCGACGATGGAACTGCTTCCTGACCTCATCCGTCCTGGTGGGCGTGCAGTTTATGTCGGGTTGCCTCCGGAGAATACGCGAGTGGAGCTCGACGCACTTCAGTTGGCATACGACGGCAAGACGATCATTGGGTCGAACTATGGTGGCCTTGTGCCGGCGCGAGACTTCCCGCGCATCGCTAAGGCTTACCTCGATGGGCAGTTGCCCATAGAGAGCATGATCGGTGCCAACATTGCTTTAGACGATGTGGATGATGCGTTCCGTGCGTTGCGCGATGGGGACAACGGTCGACGCGTTATTGTCTTCGACGACGAGACCACGCCGTAACCGGAGGTCGAGAGCTGAATCGCTGAATCGCCGCAGCCCCAGAGCGGTAGCCACAGAACAGTAGCCCCAGAGCAATAGCCGAGTAGCACCAGCCAAGTACCCGTAGCGGAGGTCACATGAGGATCGCACTTCTTCAAAGTGTGAGCAGCGCGTTGAACCCTGACACGAATTTTGACGCGTTGATGGTCGCCGCCGAACGCGCCGCCGCTGCGGGGGCTCAGGTGCTCATCACGCCAGAGCTGTTCGCCACGGGGTACGTTCCCGAGCAATTGGGCGCTTGGCTCGCCCGCGAGAAGATTGCCGGTTTTGCGGAGCGTTTCGCGGCGATCGCTCGGGCGTCGGGCATCGCTATCGTCGGCAGCTACCCGGCAGCGCGCGCGGTCACCCGCTCGACTACTAGTGCAGCCGGTGACGACTCAGAAACTGACTACGAGATCCGTGCCGGTCTGTGGGATGACGCGGGCAAGAAGCTTGTGGAGTACGCCAAAGTGCACCTCTGGTCGGCATCCGAGCACGCCGTGTTTCAGCCCGCGAATGCACTCTCAGAGATCGTGGTCCTTCACGGGCGACGAGTGGCCCTCCAGATTTGTTACGACATCGAGTTCGCGGAACCAGCGCGTGCTCTGGCCAGTCGCGGCGCGGAAATACTCTTCGTGCCCACCGCCATCGATGCGGGAGGGCGCTATGTCGCCGAAACTATCGTGCCGGCTCGCGCCGCCGAAAACGGAATCTACGTCGCCTACGTAAACCATGCGTCGTTGACCGGCGATGTCAGCGACTTTCTGGGTGGCAGCGTCGCGGTTGGCCCGGAAGGCGTTCGCCTTGCGCAGGCTGCGGCAGCTCCCGAGATGCTCATCGTTGACGTTCCCGAATCTGGTCGGGTTGCCGACTCAGCAGATTACCTGGGCGATCGCCGCCCCGAGGTTTATGCGGCTTGGGAAGCCGACTCTCGCGCCGCTCAAGAGGGCCGCTAAAGAAGGCTCCAATAAGGAGGGGTTCCTTAGCGGCCGCTCAGTAAGAACCGTTGATCAGGTCGTGCTGCTGGCATCGGGCCTGATCGGCCCGACATTGGCTATGGGCTGCAGCGAGACTTTGAGAATGTCTTCGAGCGTTTCGCGCACGAGCGATTCACGCTCGAGGCGGCTCCGATAGCTCACCAGTTGGTACGAAGCGGTGGCATCGACCAGCGCAAAGAGCACAAGGGCGGCGCGTTCTGGTCTCGCCGGCGCGAATTGTCCCCGCTCTTGCCCGGCTTGGATGATGCCGGTGGCGAGCGCGATCCACGAGTCCATGGCGTCGCGAGCCGCTGCCGCGAGGGCGTCGTTTCTGCGCCCCACGCTCCAGGCGTCGCACCACACTTCGCCGACGTTGTCGCGGCTGGGGTCGGCGAGGGCGTCGAGAAGTGCCCGAAACTGCTCGAGCGGTTCGGTTGGTGTGTGGGCGTGACGCGTAACTTCGGAGATTTCTTGCTCGGCGATAGCCGAGAACGTGTTGGCGACGAGAGCATCCATGGTGGGCACGTAGTGGGCGATGAGCGGGGAAGTTACGCCGCAGTGGGCGGCGAGGTTGCGGAGCGAGATCGCGGCTAAGCCTCGAGTGAGCGCGATCGTTTTGGCGGCGTCTCGAACTTCGAGCGCGCGTTCAGCGGGGTCGCGTCGTCGTGCGGTGCGTGCTCCCATGCCAAAAGTCTAGCCGGTATTGACTCTTATTGAGTAGGTGGTAAATTAGAGCTTATGAGAACAATCAACCGCGACGTCGTAATTGTCGGGGCCGGCGCCACCGGCCTCACCGCAGCCAAAGAACTCGCGAACGCGGGCAAGAGTGTTGTCGTGCTCGAAGCGCGCGATCGCATCGGCGGGCGACTCTGGACGAACTCTATCGAGGGCCAGATGTTCGAGCTGGGCGGCCAGTGGGTCTCGCCCGACCAAACCGCACTCCTCGAGACCCTCGACGAATTAGGCCTCGAAACGTATTCGCGCTACCGCGAAGGCGACAACGTTTACGTTTCTCGCGACGGACAGCTTCGTCGCTTCACCGGTGACATTTTCCCGGTGGGTAAAGAGACAGAAGCCGAAATCACTCGACTGATCAATGTTCTCGACGCTCTCGTCGCCGAGATCGATCTCCAAGCTCCGTGGGCTCATCCGCGGGCAGCTGAGTTCGACAGCGTGACCTACCTGGCGTGGCTCGAAAGCCAGAGCGCCGATGCCGAAGCTGTCGACAACATCGCGCTGTACGTCGCCGATGCGATGCTGACCAAACCCGCTCACGCTTTCTCGTTGCTACAAGCTCTGTTAATGGCGGCAAGCGCCGGTAGCTTCAGCAACCTTGTCGATGCCGACTTCATTCTCGACAAGCGCGTTGTCGGCGGTCTGCAGCAGGTTCCCCTTTTGCTGGCACAGGCACTCGGCGATGATGTCGTTCAGCTTTCCCAACCGGTGCGCGAAATCCGTTGGGATGGGGCGGCGGCCACTGTCTCGACCGACGAACTCACGGTCACCGCGCAGCACGTCATTGTGGCGGTACCCCCGAACCTGTACGACCGCATCGACTACGTTCCGGCGCTGCCACACCTGCGCCAGCAGATGCAGCAGCACTCGTCGCTCGGTCTGGTCATCAAGGTTCACGCCACCTACGAGACGCCGTTCTGGCGAGAAGCGGGGCTCTCGGGCACTGCTTTCAGCCCGTACCAGCTGGTGCACGAGGCCTACGACAACACGAACTATGAAGAGGATCGGGGCACCCTCGTAGGATTTGTCGCGAGCGAAAAGGCCGACGAACTTCTCGCGCTTTCTCCCGAAGACCGCAAGCGCCGCATCCTCGAATCGTTCGCCGTGTTTTATGGCGATGCAGCGCTCGCGCCGGTCGTCTATTACGAAAGCGATTGGGCCTCGGAAGAGTGGACTCGCGGCGCCTACGCTGCCAGCTTCGACCTCGGTGGGCTTAGCCGCTACGGCGCACTTCAACTTGAACCCGTTGGCCCGATTCAGTTTGGCTCCAGCGACCTTGCGGCGGAAGGCTACCAGCACGTTGACGGCGCCATTCGCGTGGGCAAACGACTGGCATCCACCATTATTGACGCGTCGAAGGGCTAACTATGCGCTGGAGAATGCCATCGGAAACGGCCGCCCACGAGCGCACCTGGATGGCATTCCCGCGCATCGGCGAGACGCTCGGTGCGACTGACGCTGAACGCGAGCTCGGCTATGCCGCCTGGGCTGATGTCGCGAATGTCGTCGCCGAGTTCGAGCCGGTGTCGATGGTTGTTGACCCCACCGAGATGATTCGTGCCCGGCGGATGCTCGCCAGCAGCATCGAGCTGCTTGAAGCACCGCTCGATGAGTTTTGGATGCGCGACATCGGTCCCACGTTCGTGCTCGACGATCACCGCCCCGGCGTGCTCGGCGCAGTCGACTGGATCTTCAATGGCTGGGGTGCTCCCGAGTGGGCCGAGTGGGAACAGTCGGCCAAGATTGCGCGGGTAGTGGCTGAGGCCACCGGCGCCGAGCTCGTGAGTTCCCTTCTCGTTGCCGAGGGCGGCGGGCTTCACGTCGATGGCGAGGGCACCGTGCTGCTCACTGACACCGTGCAGCTCGACCCGCGCCGTAATCCGCTCGCCGACCGGGCTCGCGTCGAAAGCGAAATGCTGCGCACGATCGGCGCGACTCACGCGGTGTGGCTGCCGCGCGGTCTCACGCGCGACTACGACGACTTCGGCACGAACGGCCACGTCGATATTGTGGCGACGATCGCCTCGCCGGGGCGCGTGTTGCTGCACGCCCAACCCAACCCCGAGCATCCAGACCACCAGGTCATGGCCGAGATTCGGGCCAGCCTTGAGAGCCAGCGGGATGCCGCCGGTCGTGCCTTTGAGATCGTCGAGCTGCCAGCGCCCGCCGTGCTGCGCGACGACCACGGCTTCGTCGACTACAGCTACGTTAACCACCTCGTCGTCAACGGGGGAGTAATTGGTTGCGGCTTCGGAGACAGCGCTGCGGATGCTCGTGCCGCCGAGATTCTGGGCGACGCCTATCCCGACCGCGATGTTCGTATGGTCGACTCGCGCGAGATCTTTGCGCGCGGGGGAGGCATTCACTGCATCACCCAACAACAACCGCTGCTGCCCGGCCTCGGCGACGATGCTGCTGCCGCGCTCGAACCCGGAGCGATCGTATGAGCACCTTCGACGTCGTAGAAGCGTCCATCGCCGAATTGCAAGAAGCGCTCGCCGCGGGCACCCTCACGAGTGAAGCGCTTGTTGCTGCGTACCTCGAGCGGATTGATCGCTATGACCGCAGCGGGCCGCTACTCAACGCCGTCGTGGTGCCCAACGCCGAGGCGCTCGCCGAAGCGCGCGAATCGGATGCACGCCGGGCCGCCGGCCAGCTGCGCGGGCCGCTCGACGGCATCCCGTACACGGCCAAAGACAGCTACCTGCATCGCGGACTTACCGCTGCGGCAGGAAGCCCGGCCTTCGCCGACCTGATGGCGATGCGGGATGCCGCCACGATTGGTGCCCTGCGCGATGCCGGAGCGATCTGCCTCGGCCTCACCAACATGCCCCCGATGGCCAATGGCGGAATGCAGCCCGGCGTCTACGGCCGCGCCGAGAGCCCGTACAACGCTGAGTACCTGACCGCCGCCTATGGCTCGGGGTCGTCGAACGGATCGGGCACCGCAACGGCCGCGAGTTTCGCCGCCTTCGGCCTCGGCGAAGAGACCTGGTCGAGCGGCCGGGCCCCGGCATCCAACAACGCATTGTGCGCTTACACGCCCTCGCGCGGAGTCATCTCGGTTCGGGGAAACTGGCCGCTCGTGCCGACGATGGATGTCGTCGTGCCGCACACCCGCACCATGGCCGACCTGCTCGCCGTGCTCGACGTGATCGTGTTCGACGATGCGGATACTCGGGGCGACTTTTGGCGCTCGCAGCCGTGGGTCGAGATTCCGGCGGCGTCGAGTGGGAGACCAGAGACGTATTTGTCGCTTATTGCGGATGCGGCGGCTGCAGCGGATGCCGCGGCTGACCCCGCTGATGCTGCGGCCGCGCTGCCGTTGGCGGGAAAGCGCTTCGGCGTTCCCCGGATGTACATCAACCGCGACACCGAGGCGGGCTCGGGCACGCGCGGAGTCGGCGGTCCGACAGGAACCGCGATTGACACCCGCCCGAGCATCCTGACTCTGTTCGACCAAGCGCGTCGCGATCTCGAAGCCGCCGGCGCCACCGTGGTCGAGGTCGACTTTCCGGCCGTTTCGAATTACGAAGCCGACCGCGCCGGCGCCCCCACGATCGCCACCCGCGGTCTCGTGAGCCCCGAGTTCTTGAAGCGCGAAATCGTCGACCTGTCGGCGTGGGCGTGGGAAGACTTTTTGCAGGCCAACGGCGACCCGAACTTCTCCACGATCGTCGGTGTCGACGGCAGCACGATCTTCCCTGTGACACCGGGCACTCCGCACGATCACTACGACGGGTTCGAAGACGACATTGCGGTGTATCCGACGCAGGTGCGCGACCACCCGTACGCGTCATTCACCGACATCCCCGAACTCGAAAGCGGCGTGCGCGGTCTCGAAGAAACCCGCCGCGTCGACCTTGAAGAGTGGATGCGGGAGCTCCAGCTCGACGCCGTAGCTTTCCCCGCGGTCGCCGATGTGGGCGCTGCAGATATGGGCACCAACCCCGCCACGGCAGCGGCCGGCTGGCGAAACGGTGTCTGGGTCGCGAACGGCAATCTCGCGATTCGGCACCTGGGCATTCCGACCGTGACTGTTCCCATGGGGCTCATGGACGACATCCGGATGCCCGTGGGAATCACCTTCGCCGGTGCCGCGTACTCCGACCTCGACCTGCTGCGCATCGGCGTCGCGTATGAAGCGGTGTCGCAGCGTCGGGTGGCGCCGCCGCGCACGCCGCCGCTGAGTGACTAGGCGGTTGGGGCGCGCTGGCGAGCATTGACACTCGCCTCGCACCCGCCGGAGCGGCACGGCCGAATCCGCTGCCACGCTGCGAGCTAGAGCTGCTTGATCATCTCGAGTTCGCGCCGGGACTTGTCGAGTATGTAAGGGACCGAGTGCCGCGTGAGCGCGTAGCCACGACGCTCATAGGCAGCGCGCGCCCGCGCGTTATCTTCGTGCACGCCGAGCGTGAGGGTGCTGCCGTAGGTGGCGGCCCACTCCTCGATAGTCGTGAGCAGGGCATCCGTCACGCCAGCCTTGCGGCCGCGGAAGTCGGGCGTGACATACACACCAACCAGGAGTGGGCCCGTGGTGGCGTCAGGGACGTAGCCTCCCATCGTGCCAATCCAACGCCCGTCGGTCGTGATCGCCGCAATCGCGATGCCGCGCGGATTCTGACCGCGAACCGCTCGAAAACGCCAGTCTGCTTCCGTGGCGTTGCGGGCGCTATCGAGGCGCTCGGCAAAGCCGATCGGGGTGTCCGCGAGCATCTCGAGCCGCAGTGTGCGCACCTCGCGCCAGTCGTCGGCGGTAGTTCGACGGATCGTAAATTCTGGCGCGCGCATGTCTCGGAGTCTAGTTCTGTCAGCAGGGACGGCGAGTGCGGTTACGTCGGCGGCTACGGCTGCTGGAACACCGGCATCCCGAACTGGTTGCCGTAGGCGTGGATCGCGGGAGTGCCGCCGAGGTGCATGAGGAGCACTTTCGCATCGGCGGCAAACCGACCATCGACGATCAGCTTCTGCAGTCCACGAAGCGCCTTTCCTTCGTAGACGGGGTCGGCGACGATGCCTTCGGTTCGCGCGAGCTGACGAATGATCTCCAAGGTTTCGGGCTCGGCCTTGCCGTAGAGGCTCTGGTCGGCAGAAATGATCTCGACGTCGGTGGGGCTGACTCGGGCTTCGGAGCCGACGAGCGCGAGGGCCTCATTGGCGAGGGTGAGCACGCGCTCTCGTTTGATGTCGGTCTCGTCGTCGTCCGCAACACCGATCACGGAGTAGCGCTCGCCGAGGTGGGCGAAGCCCGCCAGCAGGCCAGCCTGGGTGCTACTGCTTCCGGTGCAGTGCACGATGTGATCGAAGCGCTCACCGATTGCCTCACTCTGTTCGACGATTTCGGCGGCCGCGTTCATGTAGCCGAGGCTGCCGAGCGGGTGCTCGGAAGCTCCGCCCGGAATCAGGTACGGCTTGTGACCTTGGCTGCGCAATTTCTCCACGAAGTCGACGAGCGGGCTTTGGTCTTCGATCGGCCGAACCGTTTCATCGAGGTAGAGGTCGGCCCCCATCAGGCTGCTGAGCAGGATGTTGCCCGTCTGGCGGTAAATGGGGCCGGCATCCTCGGTCCAGCCGAAGTGCAAAAGGGCGCATTTGAGATTGTGGCGGGCGGCGGCAGCGGCAGTTTGGCGGGTGTGGTTCGACTGAATGGCGCCGACGGTCACGAGCATGTCTGCGCCGGAGGCAATGGCGTCGCCGACCAGATACTCAAGCTTGCGGGTCTTGTTACCTCCGCCTTCCAGACCGGTGAGATCGTCCCGCTTGATCCACAGCTCGGGGCCGTCGAGCGCGCGAGCGAAATTGTCGAGACGGTGGATCGGCGTGGGCAGTAGCGCGAGCGGTGCTCGAGCCTGCTCGCCGAGGGCGGCGCGGAGGGTGGCGATTGCGGTCGTAGTCATGATGGATGTCGTTTCTGTGGGTCAGCGAAGCAGGCTGGCGATGGCGAGGTCTTCGATTCCGAGACCCGTAGAGCGGAAGAAGCGGGTGCGCGAGGTATCGGGGGAGTGCCCGCCGATGAGTTCGCTGAGATCGGCGACGATGGCATCGGCGCTCCACCCGTTTTCGGCGGCGAGGATCATTTCGCCTGCCGTCACCGTGGCGGTCGCGCGGTAGTCGCAGTACACGTCGAGCTCGGCCAGGGCACTCGGGTCGATCTCGTGCGCGTTCTTCGAGTTGGTGCTGATCGAGGTGATGAGTGCACCGGGGGTGATGTCAGCAAGGTCGATGACGGGCTGGCCGGATGACGTGCACAGCAGTACGACGTCCGCGCCGGCAACGGCTTCGGCGGCCGACTTCGCGACGGTGGCGTGGGGTGCGATGGCGGTGATGGTGGCCAGTCGAGCCGCAGTGTCGGCGGTCGAATCTTCGGCGCTCGGATCCTGCGCGGCACTCACGAGCGAGGGGCTGTAGATGGTGATGGCATCCCAGTCGCGGTCGGCTGTCAGGTGCCGGAGGTGCTCGAGTGCAACGGAGCCCGAACCGATGAGGGCGAGGCGGCGGGCATCCGGTGCGGCAAGATGGTCAACGGCGAGGGCGGTCGTGGCAGCGGTGCGCGCGGTTGTGAGGGCGAGCGAGTCGACGAGCAGCACGGGTTCTCCGGTGCTGGCAGAAAGAAGGAGGGTGTAGGCGGTGACGGGTGAGTCTCCGGCGGCGGCCTTTTGCGCGATATAGGGCGATAGCTTTACGCCGACGAGGTCGAGGTCGTGGAGTACTCCGGGATAGAAGATGCAGTCACCACGATCATCCGGGAATACGGTCACAGTTTGAGCGGGCTGTACAGTGCTGCCCGTCGCGAGCCCGGCGAACGCCGACCGCAATGCGCTCTTGGCGTCGGCGAGATTGAGGGCGTTGAGGGCTTCTCGTTCGCTCAGTGTTCGGACGTGCAATGTCATACTGGCTCCCTGATCAGCGATACTGGATGGTATGCGCAATATATTACCCATCACGGGTGCGGGGCACAAGGGAGCACAGTGACGAACGACGAGAGCGCAGCAGTTCCGGCCTGGGTCGCCGCCGTCGGCACGCGCATACGCGAACTGCGGCAGCGCACGGGCTGGACAGTGCAACAACTTGCCGACAACGCGGGAGTAAGCCGGCGGATGCTCACCCTCATCGAGCTCGGCCAGGCCAACCCCAGCCTCACCACCGTCGACCGCATCGCGACCGCCCTCGGCACCGACTTTCCAGGGCTGGCGCTCGCCGTCACTCCCGTCGACGGGTCTCCTGGCGATGGTTCCGCCGCTGAGCTCACCCAACCCGCTCGCGTCTGGCAAGACGATGCCGGCAGCGCGGCAGAACTGCTGGGCGCGTCGAGCACCCGCCCTCGTTCAGAGCTCTGGCGCTGGACGCTTACGGCGGGTCACGGTTACGAATCGGCGCCGGATGCGGATGCCACTGAAGCTGTTATTCATGTGCTGTCGGGCACCCTCTCTGTGAGCGACTCGGCCAGCGCGATCGATGTGCCCTCGGGCGCTACGACAGTTTTTCGTGCGCTCGGGGCATACTCCTATCGCAATGAGGGTGATGCCGAGGTTCAGTTCGTGAGGCTGTTCCGTTCCCTTTAGGGGCAATGGTTCGGGTGGGCGCCCGCAGCCTGCCGTACGGTTGCGAGTATGGATCACGCTCTCATCCCCGCCGCCGTCATCACCGTGTCCGACCGCAGCGCTCGCGGCGAGCGGGCCGACACCTCGGGCCCGCGCGCAGTCGAGCTGCTCACGGCGCAGGGCTATGCGGTGTCGTTGACAGTGATTCCGGATGGCGCGGAATCAGTCACTGCCGGCATCCGGGCCGCGCTCGCCGCCGGTGCCCGCATTGTCATCACGAGTGGCGGAACCGGAGTGGCGCCCCGGGATCTCACGCCCGAAGGAACCCGGCCCGTGCTCACTCGAGAGATTCCCGGCATCGCGGAAGAACTGCGGCGGGAGGGAGCTCGCCATACGAAAATGGCGGTGCTGAGCCGTGGGCTCGTCGGCATCGCGGGTAATGCTCTCGTCGTGAATTTGCCGGGCTCAATGAAGGCGGTCGAAGAGGGACTGTCGGTGGTCGCGCCGCTGATCGGTCACATTCTGGAGCAGCTCGACGGTGGAGATCACTAGCTCGAGACTTTCGCATCGCGCCGAGTGGTGCGAGTACCGAGTGCGAGCGCGCGCGTGCTCGCAGCCACCTACTCCGGGCGACGCCAATCGCCAGAACGCCCGCCGGATTTCGCGAGCAACCGCACGTTCTCAATCTGCACGGTCTTGTCCATGCCCTTGACCATGTCGACGATTGCGAGAGCCGCAACGGACACCGCGGTCATGGCTTCCATTTCGACGCCCGTGCGGTCGGCGGTGCGCACGGTCGCGGTGACGGCGACTCCGTCATCCGTCACTTCAAGATCGACGGTCGCGCCGTGCACCCCGATGATGTGCGCGAGCGGCAAGAGTTCGGCGGTGCGCTTCGCGGCTTGGATGCCAGCGATGCGTGCGACCGCCAGAACGTCGCCCTTGGGAGCGTTGCCCGAGCGCAGCGCCTCGATGATCACGGGGGAGCAGCGAACGAAACCCTCCGCCGTTGCTTCACGCACGGTCGGGGTCTTGGCGGTGACATCCACCATCCGGGCTTGGCCAGCGGAATTGAGGTGCGTGAAAGGCTGATCGCTCATGACACCAGTGTGACAGCCAGCAGGTCTCCTTCGCGCACGTCCGTCACGTCTTCCGGCACGAAGGCCAGCGCGTTGGCATTAGCGAGGCTTGCGACGAGGTAGGAGCCAGCCCCGCCAGCACTGGCAGGGCGAACGGATGCGGCCCCCGCCTCGTCGAGCTCCACGATCGCGGGCATGTACTGGGCGCGGCCAGCGGGGCTTCGCCAGCCCATCGCAACGGTCGCGGTCTGGGTCGGTCGCGCAACGACTGATCGCCCGGCCAGGGTCAGCAGAGCGGGGCGTACGAAGGTTTCGAAGGAGACAAAGACGCTCACCGGGTTGCCGGGTAAAGCAAAAATTGCGGGGCCGCTGCCGTCGGTGACAGGTAAGCGGCCGAACCCTTGGGGCTTGCCGGGCTGCATCCGCACCGGCCCGAACCAGACGCCGAGCGGTGCCAACACGGCTTTCACGACGTCGTAGGCGCCGACGCTCACCCCTCCCGACGTAACGAAAGCATCCACGACGTGAGCGTGCTTTTCGAGCATCGAGCGCAGGGCGTTGTCGTCGTCGGGCACCGAACCCAGCTGCACGGGGATGCCCCCGCATTCGGTAATCATCGCGGCCAGCAACAGCGAATTTGAGTCATGGATCTGTCCGCGGGCTAAGGGTTCACCGGGGGCGCGAAGTTCTGTGCCGGTCGAGAGCACGCCGACGCGCGGTGCCCGATGAACCGACAGCCTGCTGATTCCGGATGCTGCAGCGGCCGCCAGATCGCGGGCGCCGAGAACCCGCCCCGCCGTCAGCACAGGGTCACCGGTGCGAACATCAGTGGCCGTTCGGCGGATGTGGGCGGCAGCGGTAGGGGCCCGAAAGATGTTCACGGTATCGACACCCTCATCGGTATCTTCGATGGGCGCGACGCAATCAGCGTCATCCGGTAGCGGGGCACCGGTCATGATTCGGGCGGTCTCGCCGGGCTTCAACGGAGGGTTGTCTGCTGATCCTGCCGGAAGGTCGGCGACCACCGTCAGGGTCACCGGCGTCTCGGCGGTCGCGGTGGCGGCATCGGTCTGGCGGAGGGCGTAACCGTCCATGGCGGAGTTGTCGAAATTCGGAACATCCACCGCGGCGTGCACATCGTGGGCAAGGGTGAGGTTCAGCGCCTCGGCGACCGGCACCGAGATTGGTGGCAGCGCAGTCACGCTGGCGAGAACGCGAGTCAGATGTTGCTCAATGCTGATCGCGGCCGGTGTCGGGAGCGAGGCCGGTGTCGGGAGTGGCGCCGGTGTTGGGAGTGGCGCTGGTGTTGCGGACTCTGCGGGTGTTTCGTGTGCCATGTTCTCAGCCTAGCGAAAGGCCATCTCTATCCTCGGGCGGATAATCGGCGCAAAATCTCTCGATCATCCGTATCTGCGGTGATAAACTGCGAACCATGGCGCAATATCGGATCAGTGAGGCGGCGAGTCTTCTGGGGGTCAGCGATGACACTCTGCGACGCTGGATCGCCTCCGACGGCCTTCCCGTCTCGCTGGATGACGCCGGGCGCCAAGTAGTCGAGGGCGCCGACCTCGCGCAGCGTGCCCAAGAGCGGGCGCAACAAGCCCAACAGCGGGCAGCGGCATCCGAGTCGGCGAGCAGCGCCCGCAACCGGATGGTGGGGTTGGTCACCAGCATCCTCAGCGACACCGTCATGTCGCAGGTCGAGCTGCAGTGTGGGCCGCACCGCATCGTGTCACTCATGTCGACCGAAGCCGTGCGCGATCTGAAGCTCGAAATCGGGTCGCTCGCGGTCGCCGTCGTCAAGGCGACGATGGTCATTGTTGAGGCGCCGAAAGACAACTCCTAGTGTTGAGGCGTGCTCGGCACGATCGCGGCAGGCTTCGCGTGACGACGGCGACCACCACGACGACCGCGACCGCGATCAGAACCCCGTTCAGGACCACAATCGCGATTCTGGCAGTGGCGGCCGTGCTGGGGGTGACCGGATGCTCGACAACGGCGCCGGCGCCAGCATCCGTTGCTTCAGCCGGAACACTTCAGGGTGAGCTCACCATTTTCGCGGCAGCGTCACTCGCCGGAGCGTTTACGGAATTGGCCGACGCGTTTAGCACCGAGAACCCTGGCGTCACTATTGCCCCGATTTCCTTCGACGGATCCTCCACTCTCGCCACTCAAATCAGCGAGGGGGCACCGGCCGATGTTTTCGCCTCAGCGGATGAGGCGACGATGCGGCAGCTCAGTGACGAACTGTTGGGCTCGCCAACGCTCTTCGCCAGCAACGAGCTGCAGATTGCAGTGCAGCCGGGCAACCCACTCGACATTGCGGCGCTCGCAGACCTAGAGAAACCGGGTGTGCAACTCGCGCTCTGTGCGCCAGTGGTGCCGTGCGGTGCGGCATCCCGCATCCTTCTCGATCATGACGGCATTGAGGTCGTTCCTGTCACGGAGGAACAGAACGTGAAGGCTGTTCTCACGAAGGTGCAGTTGGGGGAAGTGGATGCGGGGCTCGTCTATGTGACCGATGTGCTGACCGCGGCGGGAGCTGTCGGCGGCGTCGCCATTGACGGTGCTGAACTCGCCCGTAACACGTACCCGATTGCGGTTCTTGAGGAGTCGCGCCAACCGGAGATTGCCGCAGCGTTCGTGAACTTTGTGCTTTCCGAACGAGGCCAGAGCATTCTCGCGAGCTACGGATTCTCGCAACCATGAGTGTCGTCAGACGCACCGCTGTCGCGCCGGGGGCGGGGATTCCGCGACTGCTGTACCTGCCCGCTGCCGTCGGGTTTGCGCTGCTGATCTTGCCGATCATTGGTCTTTTTCTGCGAGCCGACTGGCCGAGTGTTCCCGCGGCAATTGTCTCTGAGGAGGCGTTGTCGGCGCTGCGGCTGTCGATGCAGACTGCGCTTGCGGCCACGGTGCTGTGCCTCGTTGTTGGTATTCCCCTTGCGCTCGTGATTGCCCGGTCGGGGAGTCGGTTAGCGGGGCTGCTTCGGGCGCTCACGACTCTGCCCCTGGTGATGCCGCCGCTGGTTGGCGGCATCGCCCTGCTCTACCTTCTTGGTCGAAACGGGCTGATCGGCAGCGTGCTCGAACTTTCGTTTGGCATCCGTATTCCGTTCACGACCGCTGCCGTCGTCATTGCGCAGTCGTTCGTGGCGTTGCCGTTTTTAGTTATCTCGGTTGAAGGTGCGCTGCGAACGGCGGGCACGCGTTTTGAGTCGGTCGCGGCGACCCTCGGGGCTGATCGGTGGACGGTATTTCGCCGGGTCACGCTGCCGCTGATCATGCCTGGCGTTGTCGCGGGAACGGTGCTCTGCTTCGCGCGTGCCCTCGGTGAATTCGGGGCAACCGCTCTCTTCGCGGGTAATGCGGCGGGCACCACCCGCACGATGCCTCTCGCGATCTACACCGCGTTCAACGGCGCCGGAGTGAGTCAAGATTCTGCCATCGCTCTCTCGCTGCTGCTGGTGGTCGTTGGCATCGTCATCCTTCTCCTGCTGCGCAGTTGGCGCACGACTCCGGAGCTCTGACCCATGACGTTGGATGCCAACATTCTGTTGAGCCGAGGCTCATTCAATCTTGATGCGAGTGTCACGGTCGCTGCCGGAGAAACTCTTGCGGTGCTTGGCCCGAATGGCTCAGGAAAATCGACGATGCTTTCCGTGATCGCCGGACTTTTGGTGCCCGATGGCGGCATTATTGCGGTCAACGGACGGGTACTCACTGAGGTGCCCAAATCTGGTGCTGGTCGGATGACCGTGGTGCCGGCACATCGTCGCCGCATCGGGCTTCTTGGCCAAGATCCGTTGCTGTTCCCGCACCTCACCGCGCTCGACAATGTTGCTTTTGGGCTTCGAGCGCAGGGCCTGAATGCTGCCGAAGCGCGCGGCCGTGCTGCGGAATGGATCGCTGCGGTCGGGATGAGTTCGTTCGCCGATCGCCGCCCCACCGCACTATCGGGAGGTCAACAGCAGCGCGTCGCTATTGCCCGTGTGTTGGCGACCGAGCCCGACGTGCTTCTCTTCGATGAGCCGATGGCGGCCCTCGATGTGCAGAATGCTTCTCTCATTCGCACGCTGTTGCGGGAGTGTCTCACCGCCCGCGTTTCCGCCGGGAGCGACCGTCAGAGTGCCGCGCTACCGGCGACGATTGTGGTCACTCATGACGTCGTGGATGCGATGGTCTTAGCCGACCGCGTCGCGATCGTAGAGCACGGGCGAATCATCGATGTCGGTGAGGTCAGCCGGGTGCTCGGTCAGCCGGCGAACCTGTTTGCGGCAACGCTGGTTGGCCTCAATCTTTTGCACGGCATCGTGGAAACACCGCAGCTGGTGCGGATGCCCGATGGCAGCGGTGTCGTCTCCGCCAACCTAGTGCCTCCCGTGGGTTCTGAGGTTTCTGTCGCGTTCCCACCATCCGCCGTGACGGTACGTCGCGTGGGCCACGACCCCGCAGCGAACTCGTGGCCCGCGACAGTCGGACTCCTCGAGCCCGGGGTCAGAGGCATCCGCGTGACGTTCCGTGGCGACACCGTCGTTGCCGAAGCGACGGCAGCTGAATTATTGGAACACGACATTTCTCCCGACGATCGGGTTACGGCATCCGTCGATCCGGCCTTCGTCACCGTGTATCCACGGCGGGTGGAATCAGCCGTTTCGTGACGCTGCTGCGGTTGCTAGAATTCGCGCATGCGCGTGACACGACTCAGAGTGTATCCAGTGAAATCCTTTGCCGGCGAAGACGTCGATTCGGCTGTCGTACACCCGTGGGGGCTCGATCAGGATCGTCGTTGGGGGCTCGTTGATAGTGACGGAAAGAAACTGACCGCCCGGAAGCATAACCACTTGCTTGGTTTGACCGCCCGCGCTCTGAGCGAGACTGCCGTGCGGCTTTCCGATGGCGACGGCGCCAGCGTTACCGCGGACATGCGAGATGGCGGTGACACCATTGCGGTCGACCACAGCGGGCAGGGCACCGCGCTTGCTGCTCGCGGCGACGTGAATCGTTGGCTCAGCGAGCGGGTCGGCCTCGACGTGAGACTCGTGTGGCAACCCGACCCCACCGTGCGGGCGATCGATCCCGACGATGGTGGCGAGCCCGGTGAGGTGATGTCGCTGGCGGATGGCGGCCCCCTGCTCCTGGCCACAGAATCGTCACTGCGGCAGCTCGACGAATGGACTGATCCCGAAACCCCGCCACTAGACATGGTCAGGTTTCGCCCCAACGTCATCATCGATGGCGCGGAACCCTTCGGCGAAGAAAGCTGGACCCACGTGACCATCGGCGACGTTCGATTTCGGGTCACCATGATCTGCGACCGCTGCGTCATGACCACCATCGAGCCTTCGACTCTGGAACGCGGCAAAGAACCGATTCGAACCTTGGCGGTGCACCGCCAGCGAGATCACAAGACGTGGTTCGGCATCCGGCTCAGCCCGCTTGATCGTGGGAGCATCCACGTGGGCGATCAGGTCGAAGCGGCGACCGTGGAGCTTTCGGGGTCGGCTGCGGGATAGTGTGACGCTATGAGTTCCTCCGCGATTGTGCCCCACGTTGTGGACACGCGCGGCCGGCCGCTGCATGACATTCGCTTCTCGGTCACTGATCGCTGCAACTTTCGCTGCGTGTACTGCATGCCCAAAGAAGTCTTCGGGCGTGACTACGCGTTCATGCCGCGCGAAGAATTGTTGAGCTTTGAAGAAATCACCCGGCTCGCCGCGATCGCCGCCACTCATGGCGTAGAAAAGATTCGGCTCACAGGCGGCGAACCGCTGCTGCGCAAGGGACTTCCCGAGCTGATCGCGATGCTTTCTGAACTACGGACTCCCGCCGGCACCGCCCTCGATTTGGCGATCACCACTAACGGTTCAGCCCTAGCGCGCCTCGCCCCTGCGCTCAAAGACGCTGGCTTGAAACGAGTAACGGTGTCGCTCGATTCGCTCGACGATGAGACCTTCCAAGCCATGAATGACGTCAAGTTTCCGGTGCAAAAAATCTTGGATGGGCTGGATGCCGCTCACGCAGCCGGGCTCGGCCCCATCAAAATAAATATGGTCGTCAAGAAGGGGCACAACGACAAAGACATCGTCGCGATGGCCCGCCACTTCAAAGACACCCCGTTCACCCTGCGCTTCATTGAATACATGGATGTCGGCACCACCAACGGCTGGCAACTCGGCGAAGTTGTGCCGTCGGCCGAGGTCGTTGCCCGTATCAACGCCGAAATGCCGTTAGAGGAAATCGAACCCAACTACAGCGGCGAGACCTCACAGCGGTGGCGTTACCGTGATGGTGGCGGCGAGATCGGCGTGATCTCCAGCGTCACGCAATCGTTCTGCCACACCTGCTCCCGGGCGCGAATCTCGGTCGACGGCAAGTTGTACACGTGTCTTTTCGCCAGCTCCGGTCACGATCTGCGGGCCCTGATGCGAGACGGATGCTCCGACGATGAACTGTCGGCTGCCATGGCGCAGATCTGGCGCGATCGCACCGATCGTTATTCAGAGTTGCGTTCCCTCAACACCCAGCGACCAACCACGGGCCCATCAACGGGCGCTAAAAGAATCGAAATGTCGTACATTGGTGGCTGACATGACCCTTCACATCCGTTACTTCGCTGCCGCCGCCGATGCTGCTGGGCGAGACGAAGAGCACCTCCAGATTGAGAACGATGCCACTCTGGGCACGCTCAAGAATCTGCTCGTGGAACAGTATGGATCCCTCATGCAGCGCGTCGTCGAATCTGGCTCGTTCCTCATCGACGGTGTCGTTCGGCGTGATCCTGCGCAAGTTGTTGGCTCACGCGTCGACGTCTTGCCGCCCTTCGCTGGCGGTTAGGTCGCGGCTGACGGCTCGCGGCTGAAGAACTGCGGTTACAGCCCGACCCATTCGGTCGCGCCGCCCGCAAGCTTCTGACGTTTCCAAATGGGCACCGTCAACTTGATGCGTTCGACGAGCAATTCGCAGGCATCGAACGCTTCTCGGCGGTGTGCCGCGGATACTGCCGCCGACAGGGCGACATCCCCAATCTCCAGTAGCCCCACCCGATGGGCCGCCGCGATCGCTAGCCCCGTTTCGGCCGCCACCTCGGCACAGCACTGGGCAAAAAGGGCCTGGGCTTCGGGGTGGGCCTGATACTCCAGCGACCACACCTCCTGGCCAGCGTCGTGATTGCGCACCACGCCAGAAAATACGACAACGGCGCCCGACGCGGGGGACTCCACAGCACGTCGAATCGCCGATTCATCGATCACGGCATCCGTAATTATTGCCAGGCTGACGCGCCCGTTAGTGTCCACGATCAATACCTCGTCAGTGCAGGGTCACTGACCTGCGCGTAGTCGTCGATGCCGCCAAGGAGATGGCGAATGTTGCTGAAACCAGCGCTCTGAAGCACGCGAAGGGCGCGCTCGCTGCGCATGCCGTGGTGGCAATACAGCACCACCGGAACATCGGTGCGGATGTCGCCGAGATGGCCTTCCAGTCCGCGCAGGGGAATCAGTTCTGCCGAGTCAATCGTGACGATGGCGCGCTCAAACGGCTCGCGCACGTCAATCAGCTGCACGGGAGAGCCTGAGTGGAGAAGCGCCGCGAGCTCACGGGAATCGATGGTGTCGGTGTCGGTGTCGTTTGCGGCGTCGCCCTCGGTGGCGGCGTGCGAAGAGTTCTGGGCGGGGCGCAGACCGCAGAACGCTTCGTAGTCAACGAGCTCCGTGATGGGAGCCACGTCATCGCTTGCCGCATATTCGAGTTCGCGGAATCGGCCCGACAGTGCGTCGTAGGTGGTAACTCTGCCGACGAGAGGTTCGCCGATCCCGGTGATCAGCTTTATCGTTTCGGAACCCATGATGGCGCCGATCATGGCGCACACGGTGGGCAAAACTCCGCCTTCGGCACAGGACGGCACGGTGCCGGGGGCTGGGGGAACGGGGAACAGGTCGCGATAGGTGGGGCCATGACCGGCCCACGCCACACCCGCTTGGCCGCCGTATGCCAGAATCGCTCCCCACACCAGAGGAATGTCCGACAGGGCAGCGGCGTCATTCACTAAGTACCGCGTGACAAAGTTGTCGCTGCCATCGAGCACGAGGTCGTAGTTGCTAAACAGCTCGAGAGCATTGTGGGAATCGAGCCAGACGTTGTGGCGAATGACCCCAATCTCGGGGTCGATACGGGCCACTGTTTCGGCAACAGAATCGAGTTTGCTTCGCCCGATGTCGGCCACGCCGTGGGCTTGCTGGCGGTGCAGATTCGACAGCTCAACGTCATCCGTATCGATCACGCCGATGGTGCCGACACCCATCGCGGCCAATGCCGGAATGGTCGCGCTGCCTAACCCGCCAGCACCCACGACAAGCACCCTGGCCTGCGCGAGTCGACGCTGGGCGATCTCACCAAAATTCGGATTAGCGATTTGCCGAGAATAGCGAATGAGTCGTGACGGGCTAAGTGGTTCGCCCGGCTCCACTAGCGGTTGGCGGTCGGGCCGAACTGTCGATGTCACAGGAATAATCCTTACCAGGCCGGGAGCGGCACCGTTACGATTCTACCGTTCCGGAGGCTGGGGAACCCGGCTGTTTGGGCTCGGCAGCATTACCGGAGTGGCTCGGCGTGACGGGCTGGTTCTCGGCGGCCAGGGCCGTTCGCGAAACCTCGTCGGCACTGTGGATCGCCGCCGCCGGAGAAGTACCCGCCGCTGCAGCCATCCCCGCGGCATACCCGGCGAGAAATGTCGTGACCGGGGCTGCTGGCCGAATCACGGTGTGGGCCGCAACTCCGGCGAGATCCAAAATGTTGTCGATGTTCAGTGCAGCACGAAACTCGTCGCTGTCGATTGCGAGGTCAACGCTCAGCTGAGTGGCCCACGCGCTCAGGCGTTCGTATTCTTCTGAAGTCATGGTGTGTCTTCCGTCGTTTCTGGCTTTTCTGTCATGTCTGTCGTTGAGGCGGTGGCGCCAAGCCGAGCCGCATCGTGCCACGTATCAACATCATCGGTGGCCCCGAGCGCTGCCGCAACCGGCTCCAGGGCGAGCGGTTCGACGAGTCGTTTCATCGACAGCCCGTTCAGCTCGGCAGCAGTGAAGCGGGAGACTGCGCTGACCAGTGCGCGGGAGCGGTACAGGCCGGCCAGAGGCTGGCGGTAGCCAGACTCATCAACAGAAATGACGCCATCCACATCAGTCGGTGCAGCAGCAAGGGCAGCCACCAGTAGCGCTACCTGAGCGCCGATAGCGGGCATGTCGCACGCGAGCACCAGGATCGCCTCGCTCTCGATCGTGCCCGTGCCCGTGCCCGTGCCCGTGCCCGTGCCCGTGCCCGTGCCTGTGCCCGTGCCCGTGCCGGTGCTTGCCTCGCGTGTCGAGAGTTCGCGAACACCGGCAGCCAGCGCGGCAGCCGGGCCAGAAAACGGCGGATCCTCTCGCGCCCTCAGCACCGTGACGTCGCGAAGCGCTACATCATCGGGACCAACAACGACGCACGAACGCGAAACGCTCAACGCTGCCGAAACGGTGTGCTCCAGCAGGGTCTGACCGTTCACCAGAAGCGAGGCCTTCGCGACATAGCCCAATCGAGAGGAGCGACCGCCAGCAAGTACCGCAGCGTCGATCAGCATGCAGCCACTCTAGGCGACTGACCATTCCCCGAACCCACTGCTGTGGGAGGCTACCTCTAACGTATTGCGTGCAGAGACCGACAACACGAAACAACGCTGGCGACACGAAACAGCGCCGACATCACGAAACAACCATGAAGGGATGAAGCAATGAAGATTGACGTTAAGAAAACTCTCGATTGCTATGTAGCGAGCCACGACACCTTCAGAATTCTGGATGTTGCACCCCAGCAATACCTCATGATTGATGGCCACGGGGCGCCCGGAGCAGACAGCGAATACAGCGCCGCGATTGCCGCTCTCTACCCTGTTGCCTACACGCTCAAATTCGCGAGCAAGGCCCTCGACAAAGACTATGTAGTGCCGCCCCTCGAAGCGTTGTGGTGGGCCCAAGATATGGCGGCGTTCACCACCGGTCGCGATAAATCACAGTGGGACTGGACAGCGATGATCCTCGCCCCCGACTGGATCACCGATCAGATGTTCGCCGACGCTGTCGCCGCCGTTGCCGCGAAAAGCAACCCCGCTGGTCTCGACAAAGTTCGCTTCGAAACCCTGAATGAAGGGTTGTGCGTGCAGACCCTCCACATCGGCCCGTACGACTACGAAGCCGACACTCTCGCGACAATGCACAACGAGTTCATCCCGGAGCATGGACTGCGCATGACGGGCAAGCACCACGAGATCTACTTCAACGACTTTCGCAAAGTCGCTGCATCCAAGCTCCGCACAATTCTGCGGCAACCCGTGGAGAAGATTTAGCCCAGCGCCCAGTCGCCGGGCTGCTAGAACTTGTCGATCTCGATCTTCTTCATCTCCATCAATTTTTCGTAGCCCCCCGGTCGCTTCATTAGCTGCGCAATATTCACCGGAGTGATCTGCCAACTGACACCGAACTTGTCTTTGCACCAACCACACTGTTCGGCCGCGGGAACCGCAGACAGCGCAGCCCAGAACCGGTCGAGCTCCGACTGGTCGGCGCACGGCACCACAAAAGAGACCGCCTCGGAGAAAGTGACCTCTTGCGTGCTGCCCGCATCCATTGCCACAAACCACTGATCGCGCAACTGGAAATCAGAAAACATCACCGAGCCCGGGCTGGCGGGGCCGGTCTGCTCGGTATAGCGAAAATCGGTTGCCAATCGAGAGTCATCAAACGTTGCCGCGTAATACTCCGCAGCCTCCCGAGCACGATTCTGGGCAGGACCGCCAAACATCAGCGCCGGGACGATCATTGGGCGAGGCTCGCCTTCAGGATCCGTCAAAATCAGCTGCCAGTGCATGCCGAAGCGGTCACGAACCCAGCCGTAGCGTTTGCTGAACCCATACTCGCCAAGCGGCATCAGGGCACTGCCGCCGTCGATGAGCTTCTCCCACAACGCATCGAGACTCTGTCGCGCATTCGGATTGTCAGAGGGATCGAAATTGACCATAAACGAGATTGATTCATTGAAGGTGAAATTGTCGCCAGCATTCAACGCCAACAAACGCTGCCCCGCGATCTCAAAGTCGATCGTCAGCACTTTGCCGGCAAGGTGCTGCTGAAAATCAGCCAGACCCTCGGTGGGGTAGCAACTAGTGGCGTGCACAACCACGTCGGGGAACGCTGCAGCGTAAAAAGCAACCGCTTCCTCAGCAACAGTGTCGAACCATAAACAGGGAGTAATCGAGCCCATGGTGTTCCTCCTCGAACCCCGATCGTCGCGGCATGCGGCGGCTAATGCCCAGAGTATAAACCCAACGTTCAGCATTCACGAGAACCTGTTTACGATCTCGTCACGGCGCGGCAAGCCGGGATCGCTGCGGGCGCTCTCGCCGCTATTCTGGCAATTGCGCTGTGGCTTCTAGTGCCAGCGTTGGCAAAAAAATACTTGACTCACGCGCAACACAACTGAGAGAGCGGCGAAAGCTGTGACACAAGAGAATCTCGCTACTGACCTCGCTGCCCCATTGACGGGAGTGCGCGTCGCCGATTTCTCCCGGGTGCTTGCAGGGCCGTATGCGTCAATGATGCTCGCCGACTTAGGCGCCGATGTCATTAAGATCGAGTCGCCAGCGGGCGATGACACCCGGGCGTGGACACCGCCGGTTGATGCCTCGGGCCGCGGCACCTACTTTGAGAGCGTTAACCGCAACAAGCGGTCGGTGGTGTGTGATCTGCGTCAGCCAGACGGCATCGCTGAGGCCCGCCGACTCGCGCTCAGTGCCGATGTGGTCATCGAGAACTTTCGTCCAGGAACAATGGAACGCTTCGGGCTGGGCTACGCCGAACTTGCTGCCGAGAATCCGTCACTCGTTTACTGTTCGGTGACCGGATTCGGTGCTGGCGATGGGGCGCACCTGCCCGGCTACGACCTGCTCGTGCAGGCGGTCGGCGGTCTGATGAGCATTACGGGCGACCCGGATGCTGAACCCACCAAAGTAGGAGTAGCGCTCGTTGATGTGCTCACTGGGCAAAACGCGGTCGTCGGTATTCAAGCGGCGCTGCGCGTGCGAGATCGCACCGGAGTAGGTCAGCGCGTCGAAGTGAATCTTCTCTCGACACTGCTCTCTGCCCTGGTCAATCAATCATCGGCGGCGCTGAACACGGGAGTGTCACCGCAGCGAATGGGCAACGCGCATCCGAGTATCTCGCCCTACGAAACGTTCAACGCTCACGATGGTCCCTTTGTCATCGCGGTCGGCAACGACGGCCAGTTCGTCAAGCTGTGCGAGATTCTCGGATTGCCTGAACTGGCCGACGATCCTCGCTTTGCTCGAAACGAGCAACGGGTCGCGAATCGCCTGCCGTTGCGCGCCATCCTCCAGGAGCGCTTAACCACTGAGGTTGTTGCGCACTGGGTTGACGCCATGACCGCTGTCGGAATCCCGGCGGGCCCCGTGAATGATGTCGGCCAAGCGATTGAGTTCGCCACCAGTCTCGGTCTCGGGACGGTCACCGAAATCGCGGGAACTGATCGCACGAGCAAGCAGATCAGCAACCCCATCACTCTGTCTCGCACTCCCACGCACTACCGACTGGTACCGCCAGATCTCGGGCAACATCAGGGCGCCGACTGGCTGTCCACCAAAGGAACACAATGATCTCGAATTCCGTTTCAGAAAACCTGCTCGGTCTCGACGCGCTACTCACTGAAGAGGAGCGCGGGTGGCAAGCGAAAGCCAGAACATTCGCTGCCGAGCGCGTGAGCCCGACAATCGAAAAAGACTTTGAAGATGCCGTGTTCCGTCGAGAATTTGTGGCAGAACTTGGCGCACTGGGGATGCTCGGCATGCACCTCACCGGCTATGGAACGGCGGGCGCTAACGCCACCAGCTATGGCCTCGTTTGCTACGAACTCGAAGCGGCCGACACTGCATGGCGCACTTTCGTCTCGGTGCAGGGCTCGCTGGCGATGAGCGCGCTGGCCTATTTCGGTTCCGAAGAACAGAAGCAGCAGTGGCTGCCCGCGTTGGCCGCCGGCACCTCGACCGGATGCTTTGGCCTCACCGAGCCGACCGGCGGTAGCGATCCCGCCGGCATGCTGACTCGCGCCACGAAATCGGGCGACGACTGGGTGCTGACCGGATCGAAGCGGTGGATCGGGCTGGGCAGCGTTGCCGATGTGGCCATCATCTGGGCTCAGACCGATGACGGTGTGCGCGGCTTCGTGGTGCCGACAGACACCCCTGGCTTTCGCGCCGAGAACATTGAGAGCAAGCATTCTCTGCGAGCATCCATCCAGTGTGATTTGTTCTTCGACGACGTGCGTCTTCCGGCGTCGGCGCAGTTGCCTGGCGCCAGCGGGTTGTCTGCTCCGTTCCGCTGTTTGAACGATGCCCGCTACGGAATTGTGTGGGGTGTCATGGGGGCCGCCCGGGATTGTCTCGATGTGGCTATCGAGCGTTCGAAGACACGGTTGGCCTTTGGCAAGCCGATCGGTGCCATGCAGCTCACGCAGTTGAAACTTGCCGACTCCTTTGTGGAATACGAGAAAGGGATGCTTCTGTCCTTGCACTTGGCGAAACTCAAAGATGCCGGGGCGCTCACGCCAGAACAGATCAGCGTCGGCAAGCTCAATAACGTGCGTGAGGCGATCCGCATCGCCTCCACGTCGCGCAGCATCCTCGCGGGAGACGGAATCACCGGCGATTTCTCGGTCATGCGGCATATGAACAACTTGGAATCTGTGCGCACCTACGAAGGCACCGACGAGATCCACACGCTAGTGCTGGGGCGGGCCCTTACCGACACCGCGGCGTTCCGCTAAAGCTGCGGGCGGTTGTGCTGCTCCGCCTACGATATGGGTATGGCAGCTGACACCGTGCGTTCCGATGATGAGCACGCGCGCACTTTTGTTCGTCCTCGGCCGGAATGGCGTTATGCCTTTCGGCGCGCGTACCACGGCTTCATGCTGCATCGCGGAATTGACTCTGCGGCAACCTTGGGTTTCTTCGCCGCGCTGACGATTCTTCCCGCCTCGCTGAGCGTCGTTTCGGCAATCGCAATCGCTCAGGGAAAAGAGCAAGCCGCCGACACTGTGCTTGATCTTGCGCGCGAGGTTTTGAAGCCCGATACCGCCGATTTGCTCAATGAGCCTCTAACGCAGCTCTTCTCGATCGACAATCCGGGCATCGCCCTCGCGCTGGGTCTTGCCTTCAGTGTGTGGTCGATGTCGAGCTATGCCACCGCCTTTGGCCGCGCCGCAAATAGCGTTTATGAGGTTCAAGAGGGTCGCCGTTTTGTGAAGTTCCGGGGACTCATGCTGATTCTCTCCGCTTTCTTGCTCGTCGCCTTTGCCGCCGTGGTGGTGCTGTTGCTCACCACCACCAACGTGGCGACAGCTATCGGTGAAGCGGTGAATATCGGTGAACCCTGGGTGGCGGTGTGGTCGTTCGGCCGCTGGCCGGTGCTCGCCGCCATCCTCACCATGATCATTGCGGTGCTCTACTACTACACCCCTAACGTTCGACACGAGCGGATGCGGTGGGTCAGCACGGGTGCCCTGTTCGCGATTGTAACGTGGGGTCTCGCGACCGCGGCTTTCGGTTTCTATGTCTCAACGATTGCGAATTACGATCGGGCGTATGGCTGGCTCGGGGGAGCGCTCGCCCTTCTCATTTGGTTGTACATCAGCAATTTGGCCTTGGTGGCGGGGATCGAAGTCGATGCGGAGTTCACTCGACTGCGTCAGCTTCTCGCCGGGGTTGAAGCGGAGAATACGGTGCAGTTGCCGTTGCGCGATACAGCGCGCAATCTAATTCTGGCTCGGCGTCAGGCTTCGGATGAGGCCGGTGCGATTGAGATTCGTCAGCGCCCGAAGTAGGCGATCGCTTTAGCCGGGTTTGCCCTCACCGTCGGTGTTGTTCGTCAGTATCCACAGACTGCCGGTGCTACCGGTAGTCAGCTCAGGGTGCGCGTGCTGCCCTTAAAACTGCGCAACCGCAGGCTGTTGGTCACGACGAACACCGACGAGAACGCCATTGCTGCGCCCGCAATGAGCGGGTTGAGCAGGCCGAGCATGGCGATCGGCAGGGCAGCGACGTTGTAGGCGAAGGCCCAAAAGAGGTTGCCGCGAATCGTGCCCAGGGTGCGCTTGGCAAGCCGAACGGCGTCGGCCACGACCAGCAGGTCACCGCTCACGACGGTGATGTCGCTGGCGGCAATGGCCGCATCCGTTCCGCCACCCATGGCAATGCCGAGGTCGGCTGCGGCAAGCGCGGCCGAGTCGTTCACTCCGTCACCGACCATCGCAACAACGCGACCTTCAGCTTGCAAGCTGCGGATGACGTCGAGCTTTCCCTGTGGCGTGATGCCCGAGTGCACGTCGGTGATGCCCACAACGGAGGCGACGGATGCCGCAGCGCCGGCATTGTCGCCGGTGAGGAGCACGGGGCGCAGGCCGAGCCGCACGAACTCGGCGATGGCGTCCGCACTGCTCGCCTTGACGGTGTCGCCGACAACCAGCACGCCGCGCGCCTGACCTTGCCATGCGATGACCATCGCGGTGGATCCGGCGGCTTCAGCGTTCTCGACTAACGCGAGCGCAGCATCCGACACTGTCTGGTTGTGGTCGGCGGTGAGCCAGGCAGGCTTACCGACGAGCACGACGGTGCCATCGATGGTGGCCTGAACTCCGCTGCCAGCGTGGGCAGCGAATTCGGTGACGGCGGGCAGATCGAGGGTGCGTTGTTCTGCTGCGGAAACAACGGCACGGCCGACTGGATGCTCCGAGCCGGCCTCAACGGCGGCGGCCCGAGCTAGTACGAGCTCTTCGTTTTCGCCCGCAAGCACCTCGATGCTGCTGAGGCGCATTTCGCCGGTCGTGACGGTGCCGGTCTTGTCGAGCACGATCGTGTCAACGGAGCGGGTGCGTTCGAGCACCTGAGGGCCGCTGATGAGAATGCCGAGCTGCGAGCCTCGACCCGTTCCCACGAGAAGCGCAGTGGGGGTGGCGAGTCCGAGCGCACAGGGGCACGCGATGACGAGGGTGGTGACGGCGGCCGTGAACGCGAGTTCGATGGGGCCACCGGCGATCAGCCAACCGACAAATGCGACCACGGCGAGAACGAGCACAACGGGAACGAAGATCGCCGAAACGCGATCGGCGAGACGTTGGATGTCGGCTTTGCCGGTTTGCGCTTCTTCGACGAGGCGACCGAGGCGTGCCAGTTCGGTGTCGCTGCCAATGCGGGTGACTTCGACGACGAGTCGTCCGCCGACGTTGAGAGTGGCGCCAGTGACGCGGCTGTCTGGTCCAACTTCCACGGGCACTGATTCGCCCGTGAGCATGCTTTCGTCGACGGCCGAATTGCCTTCAATAACAAGTCCGTCGCTGGCAATTTTTTCGCCGGGACGCACGACAACACGATCGCCAACGATGAGGGACGAGACAGCGATGCGCTGTTCAGAGGTTCCGCGCAGAACGGTGGCATCCTTCGCGCCGAGCTCGAGCAGGGCGCGAAGTGCGGCACCTGACTCGCGGCTGGCGCGCGCTTCGATGTACTTACCGAGCAGGATAAAGACGGTCACGGCGGCAGCGACCTCGAGATAGATTTCGCCCGAGCCGCCATCCGGATTGCCGAACAACGTCATGGTCATGTGCATCCCCGCTTCGCCAGCGGTGCCGAAGAACAGCGCGTAAAGCGACCAACCGAAGGCGGCCGTGACGCCCAAGCTGATGAGGGTGTCCATCGTGGCAGCACCATGGCGCGCGTTCGTAGCGGCGGCACGGTGGAACGGCCACGCACCCCACACCACGACGGGAGCCGTGAGGGTGAGAGCAAGCCACTGCCAGTTCGTGAACTGCAGCACCGGGATCATCGACATCAACACAACGGGCACGGCCAGCGCTGTCGAGATCAGCAGGCGGCGCAACAATTGCGAAGCCCAATCACCATCGCCGCTCTTGGGGCTCGCGTCGTCGTTCTCGTCACGTTCGCGAATTGGGGTTGGGATGACAGCGCTATACCCGGCAGCCTTCACCGCCTGCAAGAACTGCTCAGGGTCGGCACCCTCGGGGGCGCGAACACGAGCCTTCTCGGTGGCGTAATTGACCGTTGCCTCGACGCCGGGAAGTTTGTTGAGCTTGCGCTCGATGCGGCCAGCGCACGACGCGCAGGTCATTCCGGTGATGTCGAGTTCGACATCCAGGAGGTTGATGTTGCCGGATGCGAGGGGTTCGGCGGTCATCAGAGGCTCTTGACGAGCGTGTAGCCGGCCTCCTCGATTGCGGCGTCAACGGTGGCGTCGTCGAGGGGAGCATCGGAGGTCACAGAGACGATCGATGGCAGGCCAGAGGTGAGGTCGACGGAGACGGCGGTGACGCCATCCACTTCACTGAGTTCTTCGGTGACGCTGCTGACACAGTGGCTGCAGGTCATGCCCTCGACTAGGTATTCGGCGGTGGTTGACATTAGTTTCTCCTTCGATTGCGGCGGGCGACGGGCATTTGGTGCGTGGCGCGGGCCGCGGGTAGTGCGGGGTGTGAGCTAGGAACGAACGAGGCGCGCGATCGCGGCACTCGCTTCGCGAAGCTTTTCGTCGGCGACAGGGCCACCTTCGCGGCTCGCTTCGGCGACACAGTGGCTGAGGTGGTCATCGAGCAGGGCCAGGGCAACGGACTCCAAGGCCTTCGTCGCGGCAGACACCTGAGTGAGCACATCGATGCAGTAGGTGTCTTCTTCGATCATGCGGTGGATGCCGCGAACTTGCCCTTCGGCGCGACGCAGGCGCTTGAGCAGCACTTCTTTGTTGTCGACGTAACCGACCATAGTATTCCCTCCAACCGGATACCCCTGAGGGGTATTCCCATTAGACGCTTCTGGAGCGCACAAGTCAAACGCCGGGCGGTCATTTCCCAGCAACGGCACTAATAGCGCGGCGTCGGGGCTGTGCTCGGGCGGCGCGATTGACCTAGGCGTTTGAGGTGTCGTTACTTTCAGAAAGGTTTCTTCGGCTCTTGGTCGTTGAGAGGTTTGCCGTTGAGCAAGATTCCGGAGGAGGATGCGTTGATGGTGGCCGGAGGGGCGGCAGGCGGCGTGTGATCGGGAGCAGCAACATCCAGAGCCGTTGCGTCGCGGGGCACTCGATTGTGGGGCTCTGCGTTGTGGGGCTCTGCCTGGTGAACCGCTGCGCCGCGATGGGCTGCCCCGAAACCTCGTGTTTCTTGGGATGCAGTTCGTGCTTCGATCGCTAGTCTCGAGTATTTGATGAGCAGGATGATGGTCATGAACGCAGCGATCGCGGCGGGAGCTATGAGGTCGACGGGGTGTTCGGTGAGGCGGTAGGTGACTCGTCCGGCGAATACGCTTCCGAAGAATCCGCCGTCGCCGCCGACCGCGGTAAAGGCGTGGTACACGGCGGAGAGGAAGCCGGCGATGACGGCCAGAACGGCGGCGATGGTGCCGATGAGGAGGGCGAAGGCGAAGCCTGCGCCGCGAACTACAGCGCGGTGCGATCCGGAAGCGAAGAGTGCGAACGCGACCATCAGTCCGATACCGCCGCCTGCGCCAGCAAAGTCCCACCCGAACTGACCGATTATGACGGCAATCGCAATGGTGATGGGGATCGCGAGCACTGAGGCGAGTGCTCCGAGCACAAAGTTGTAGGGCTTTGTTGGCGGGGCGACGGGCTGATCGGGCATGTCGGAGACGTTCGTTGGTGGTGCTGGCGGGTCAGTCTTTGACGGCACTCATCACGGTGTGGTGGTGCTGGCTAAGGCTGCTCGTGCTTTTCGGAACAGGATAACCGCGGCAATCACTGACACCACGGTGATGGGGATGATGATCTGGCCGGAGTCCTCGCTGAGCCGGGTTGTCAGGTAGGTGGCGAATGCGGGGCTCAGGATGCTTCCGGCACGCTCTTCGTAGATGAAGGAGAGGTAGAGGCTGTAGGGGTAGCTGATAAGGATGCCCACGATCATGGTGATGAGGCCGATTCCGCTGGGTACCAGAAAGTTGCGCCCCACGACGGGGGAGCGGCCGGAGCCGTAGGCAAAAAGGCTGAAGGCTATGGCGATGGCGAAAGGTGTTGTTGCGACGCCGGCGGCGGGAGAATTGAGCCCGAATGCTGCAACGAGGATGGCGGCGATCGGCACGGTCAGGAGTGAGAACAGTACTCCGCGGGTGTAGTTGTAGGGCCGTATTGGTCGGGGCAGGATGTTGCCGCCAATTTGTGCGCTGGTGGCTTTGGCTTGAGCTTCGGCCTCAAACATGCGCCCTTTTGCGGTCGCGTAGTTTCCGGGGCCGGGGTTTGTGTACATCTCTGACACGGTAATCACCTCTGCGGGTGCGGCGGGAATCTCTCACCGAGCACCTTTTCAATACTTCCCCAGAATAGCTAAGTATTTCTCCAAAGTCAGGTTGGGGTGAGAACTGCTGCTGACGGCAGGGTTCTTGCGCTTGAGCCAGCGTGTTGTGTTGTGTTGTGTTGGGCCGCGCGGTGCGGTGCCTAACCCCGGATGGCTTTGTAGATCATGTCGCGCAAGTCGTGCCATAGATGTTTCTTGGGCTGGCCTTGTTCGCCCAGTGGTGTGCCGTTGAGCAGGATGCCCGGTGACGAGGTGTTGATCGTCATGACGTGGTTGGCGAACCGGTTGGCGGAGTTCGCTGAATTCTTGGCGGATGATGTCAGTGCGGTTCGCGAAGTTTCTAGGTGGGTGGTGGCTGATGTTGCAACAGTGTTGGCTTTGGCCATGATGTTGTCGCGGTGAACAGCGAGAGCTTTGGCCGCATTCATGACGACGGCGAGTATGGCGAGGACGGCGGTGATGGTGAGGGGAACCGCAACCTCTTCTGGGCGAGTGGGGTAGGGGAGCTCGACGCGTCCGGCGAGTATGTTCTCGAGGATGCCGCTGGTGCCGCCGCCGGCAACGAAGGAACTGTAGGCGTCGGTGAGCAGTCCCGCGAGTGCTCCGAGGACTGTCGCGATGGCTCCAACGACGAGGGCGAACAGAAAGTCGCGGCCTCGACTGACGGGGCCACGTGAGCCTAGGGCGAAGAGTTGAAATGCGGCAAACATGCCAATCGCGGCGACGGCGGCCGCGACCCCAGTTCCCAGCAGGCCGATGATCGCTGCTGCGGCGATCGCGAGGGGTATTGCTAGCACTGAGAGGAACGCGCCGAGGGCGAAGTTGTGGGGTTTCACGGAGAAATCTGACACTGTGGCGACCTCCGATCGCACTAATTCCGCAGAGTTGCAACCACTTCAAGGATAGCGAATGTTGGCTCGCCAGCACGATTATTTATGTGCCGCGTTAGCCGGGAGCCCAGGCGGCGCTAGCCGCGGAGTGCTAGCGCGAACGGGAGTACGGCATCCGCCCCGGCTTCGCGGAGTGCTTTCGCGGCGATCGTAAGTGTCCAGCGCGAGTCGACGAGGTCATCGACGAGCAGGATGGGCCCGTTGGGTAGCTCGTTGCCGGATTCACCGCCGCCAGCCCATTCGAACTGTTGCCACACGCTGGCCAACCGGTAGGCACTATTGCCGCCGGGCTCACCCTGTGGTCCATCACCGGTGAGTGAGAGCGACCCGAGGTAGGGCAGCTTGCCGGCGCTGGAGAGCGCTTCGGCGACGGATGCCACGAGTTGTGGTCGGCGGCGTGACGGCATCGAGATGACGGCGACGGGTCGCTCATCCCAGCCCCAGTCGGCAAGTACGCGCACGCAGGCGGCAACGAGCGCGGGACTTGCTGGTGCGTCGGGGGTGCCGGGGGCGAAGAGGGTGCGCAGGGTGCCGCCCCAGCCGAGGTCGGTGAGGCGGGCGAGGGCACGGCCTTCGAGGGAGCGTTGGTCGGGGTTGATGCGTCCGCGCACGGGCACGCCGACTTTGTCGGCTCCGGTGGGCCATTGGGCGCGGGGTTCGATGGGGACGCCGACTTTGTCGAGGGTGGCGGTGGCGCGGCTGGTGGCATCCGTGGTGATGTCGGTGGGGTACCAGATGCCGGCGCAGTTGTCGCAGCGGCCGCAGGGGGTGGCGGTGTTGTCGTCGAGGGCGCGTTGCAGAAATTCCATGCGGCAGCCTTCGGTGCCGGCGGGGAGTTGTTCGTAGTCGAGCATGTTTTGTTGTTCGGCGCGGCGGGCGGCGGTGACTCCGGCGTAGCGTTCGGCGTCGTAGCTCCAGGGCTGGCCGGTGGCGGTCCAGCCGCCTTGCACGCGGGCGACGGCACCGTCGACATCCAACACTTTGAGCAGCAGTTCGAGGGGACTGCGGCGCAGGTTCACGCGCGCTTCGAGCGCGGGCGTGGAGACGGGCCCGGCGCCTGAGTCGGCGGCGGCAGTGAGCTCGGAGATCACGAGTTCGGCGTTGGCTTGGTCGGGCATGGATGAGGTGGCGAAGTATTCCCAGATGTCGCGGTCTTCGGGCCCGGGCATGAGCAGCACGTCGGCGTTGTCGGTGGCACGCCCGGCACGCCCGACCTGTTGGTAGTACGCGACGGGAGAAGAAGGAGCTCCGAGGTGGATGACGAAGCCGAGGTCGGGCTTGTCGAATCCCATGCCGAGGGCGCTGGTGGCAACGAGCGCTTTGACGGTGTTGTTCTTGAGCGCCTGTTCGGATTCTTCGCGTTCTTGCGGGTCGGTTTTGCCGGTGTAGGCGCGCACATCCATGCCGCTGTCGCGCAGCAGTCGCGCGGTGTCTTCGGCGGCCGAGACGGTGAGCGTGTAGATGATGCCGCTGCCGGGCAGTTCGGCGAGGTGGCTTAGCAGCCAGCCGAGGCGGGCGCGGGCATCCGGCAATTTCAGTACGCCCAGGCGCAGGGATGCTCGCGCGAGGGGTCCGCGGATGGTGACGACTTCGATGCCTGCCGTGGCGGTTGTGTCGGTGGCGCTCGCGGCGCTTACGGAGCTTTCGACGCCAGCGGTGCCGTCGGTACCGCCGCCTGCCCCGCCTTCGAGCTGCGCGGCGATGTCGGCGACGACTCGAGAGTTGGCGGTGGCGGTGGTGGCGAGCACGGGCACGCCGGTGGGCATGGTGGCGATGAGTTCGCGCAGGCGGCGGTAGTCAGGGCGAAAGTCGTGGCCCCAGTCGCTGATGCAGTGCGCTTCGTCGACGACGAGCATCCCGATGCGGTTGATCAGCGCGGGCAGTTGGTTGTCGCGAAAGCTGGGGTTGTTGAGGCGTTCGGGCGAGACGAGCAGCACATCAACTTCGTCGTTGGCGAGCTGCTGCTGAACCTCAGCCCACTCGTGGGGGTTGGTGGAGTTGATGGCGACGGCCCGAACTCCGGCGCGGGATGCCGCGGCAATCTGATCACGCATCAGCGCGAGCAGTGGCGACACGAGCACGGTAGGGCCCGCACCTCGCCGGCGCATGAGCAGGGTGGAAACGAAGTAGACGGCGGACTTTCCCCACCCGGTGCGCTGCACCACGAGCGCACGGCGGCGCCCATCGACGAGCGTCTCAATCGCCTCAGACTGCCCCTCATGAAAATCGGCAGTCTCATTGCCGACAAGTGTGCGAAGAACGGTCAAGGCCTCAGTGCGGGTATCTGTCACGTGGCTAGTGTGTCAGGGGGTGCTGACTTTTCATTGGTCGGTCGCTGCCGAGCAAGATTTTTTATCGGATACGTGCTCGTCAGACAGAACAAGGGACTGACGGTGGCTCCGGGTAACTTGTCCCTCACAGCGCGAATTCTGCAGCGACTTTGAGCCCCACCTGGACTCCTCGCGAGAGAACATATACTCTCGAAGCAGGGCCGGCACCAAAGATCCCCCACCAAACTTTTAAGAGGACCCTTGTACAACTATGTAGATCTCTTTTCCGGATGCGGCGGCCTTTCACTGGGCATCGAACGCTCCGGAGGAGAACTCCAACTTGCGGTCGAAAAATCCGACATGGCGGCTTACACCTTCTATGCGAACTTCATCGACGAATCGATTGAGGACGATTCTTGGAAGGCATACGTTAAGTCGTCGATCGAAAATCAAGTTCAGAACCGAGTCGCAGTTTCAGCGCTTCGCGACGTGCTCGACAACGAAGTTGCCATGGCCGGGCTCGCAAGCTCAGGAATTGACGTCGTCGTCGGTGGGCCGCCTTGCCAAGGATTCTCTCTGGCCGGACGCCGCAATCCAGACGATGTCCGGAATACGCTGCCGTGGGAGTACCTCGAGTTTGTAAAGCGCACAGCTCCCAAAATGGTGGTGATCGAAAATGTGGTCGGTATGAGCCACAAGTTCTCGCCTGATGAAGAAGCGCCTTTCGTTCAATTGCAGCAGGCTTTGCGTGAGACTGAGCCGGGTTACGAAGTTCAAGGCGTAGCCGTCAATGCTGTTCACTACGGCGCACCACAAAACCGTCCCCGGTTGATGATCATTGGAATGCGCTCAGATGTCGCACAGCAGCGGGGAATCAAGGCCACGGGGCGCCTCTGGAAGTCGGCATTTACCGACGACGAGAAGTTTGAGCCCGCGCCGGCTCTCGCGCCCAACCCGACTGTCTCGTCGAAAGAGTCGCCCACAATCGCAGATGCAATCGGTGATTTGCAGGACGTGCTTCCTGCGCCCAAGAGCCGTCGGTCCACGGCGTTCCACAAATCCACTTCTACGCGAACGCTCTGGGGCCTCCCCAAGTCGAAAGTTCGACGCGAGCATTTGCCTAACCAGTCGCCGCGCAAGCACAGCGAATCCACGACTCAACGATTCCGCCTTTACCAGTGGCTTCGAGACAATGGACTCCAACCGCGATTGCTGTCCCAGCTCTCCAGCGGGCCGGCGGAAGCCGCTTCGCATGTCAGATTGCAGTTAGCGGACGCAAAGTATCCAGCTATCGCCCCTGACGGCGCGCTTCTTGCAGACTCGGCAGAGTCGATGTTCGACCTGATGGTTGAGCTTAAGACGAAGAAGCATTCGCAGAAGGCACTGGACTGGTCCCAGCCCGCGCGCACCGTTGTCACTTTGCCGGACGATTACGTGCACCCTAGCGAGCCACGCATTTTCACTGTGCGTGAAATGGCACGTTTTCAAGGCTTCCCTGATGATTTCGAATTCCGCGGAAAAGAAACTACCGGATCACTCCGTCGTCGATTCGAAGTTCCGCAGTACTCGCAGGTGGGAAATGCTGTGTCGCCATTTCTCTCACTAGCGGTTGGAATGATGATCGCGGACGTGCTCTAGCGGGAAACGCGAGTTTTGCTCTTCTGTGCTCGTGCGCGGTAGGTTTCGTAGCAACCGATATATCGTCGCATGGAGAGGCAAAATAATGCGTGAGCTAACTCCTGAGGAACTAGATAATGCTGCATACCTCACTTCGTACGACGTTCCCTATGCTCTTGTCGAAATCACTGGCACCCAGCTAACGAAGTCATTTTGGACGCGACTGACTTGTTCCGCGAGTTCGTTGCTTCCTCTGGCATTCACGATTACGCCGCTCAGGCTTGGGGCATCGATAAGCGCATCATTTCGACGAGTCTCATCGGAGATCAGGGACGCCGCCTGGGCTCGAAAACTAGTCTGTACCGTGCAAATGGCAGAGGAGATCCTCGACTGTGGATCACTTCGCTGGCGTCCGTCGCGGCTCACGACCAGATCATCGCCGTGATTTGGTCCCGCGCTCAGTTTTGGGTGGTTAATCTTTCGTTGGGTCGATTGGCGGAACGCATGCTGGCAGAGCCCGCGCTAGCGGATGTGCTCGGAGACTTCGTATCGGAGAAGACTTCGAATGTACGGGAGCTGCTCTCCCTGTTGCGTGTGATTTCAGCGAAGGGCTTCATTCGAGCTCCAGTCGACGGTTCGACGGCTATTGGTCGACTCCTCGAATCTGAGCTCGGAATCGAGATGAATTCGCGTTCCCAACCGGACTTCAAAGGTATCGAGATCAAGTCTTCGCGTGCATCTAGGAACAGGACGAGTCTATTTGCAAAGACGCCCGCGTGGCCCGAGTCAAACTTCCATAGTTCGCGTGAGCTGCTCGATGCGTTCGGCTACGAGAGAGGGGATCGTAGAAAGCTCTACTGCCAGATCGACGGACATAAATCTAACTCGCAGGGGCTTCGGCTTGTCGTCCACGAAACGAAAGACTCGCTCTCTGTAGCCCACGAGCCATCTGTTGATGGGAACGTAGTCGTGTGGGATCTGGAAACGCTCCGCTACAAGCTATCTGAAAAACACGATGAGACTTTTTGGGTTGAGGCTAGTTCGAAAAAGATTGATGGCTGGGAGTACCTTCACTTCAAAACTGTTCAACACACGCGCAAACCGATCATCGCGCAGCTGGCGCCTTCGCTATCAAACGGCACCATTTCGCTTGATTTCACAATCTCGTCCAAAGGCTCGAAGGTTCATGACAAGGGCTATTTGTTCAAGCTGTTGCCGAAAAACCGTGACTTACTCTTCCCGCCCGCGGATAGTTATGACCTAACTGCAGGCGATTGACGTTCTGGCTGTCACGCTCGAAATAATGATGGGGCTAAGGGGCTCGCGTATTTGGAAAAGTTCCTAATCTGGACGAACAGAATTCTAGCTCCGTCGCCGAAACGGTGCCTAGATAATCCGAATCGCTTGTGCATGGGAGCTAGCCGCTTTCGCGCCGAAGGCGCTAGGGGCCGATGGAATATCGGAGTGGGGGAGAAACCGTCGGTGCCCCATAACTGGGGTTGTTTCTACGTTCATATGCGGCCGTAGGCTGGAGTCTTCATTAGAAATGAGCTGAAATCAAATGAATACACCGAGCGAATCCCTGCCCGCTGAGTCTCTTGACGGAGAAGGTGCTTTTAGTCAGACGCCGCACGGGTATATGAGCAGCGCGATTGCGGATCAGCGACCTCGCAGCAGAGAGGCAGCTGCTTTGCAGCTGACCGAGGCATTCGGAATAGAGGCGTTCGATGCTGCCACGATCGCTTCTGCGGCTGCCGATCTCGGCCAAATTCGAGAAGCCATACGAAGAGTCAGAACGCGCAGGTACGGGGCTATCGCCGTCAAATTCATCGAGCTGGATGTGGTCACTTGGCACATTCTGCCATCGCCCGAGAATGTTCGGTTTGAAGAGACTCGAGTTCGTGCTAATAATCCTGCGCCGCGGTACCAATCGATCGCGACGGAGATGCCAGTGTTGTTGTTAGATGTCGAGTCTGAAACTGAGTTTGTGACGCGCCTCGATTCAGAGGTAGAGGCGGTCTGGATCACAAATGACCACGCTAAGTCGATCCCATCTCGAGGTATAGAAAACCCGGGCCTTCTGTCCGTCGCCCGAATCGAAAGTCCTGAACACGGCACCGTCGGTTTCTTGGACGCAACTGACGGCTTTGGAAGGACAGTAGGGGCACACAAAGCTCTGGGCATAAGCTCCCGGGACGTGCTTTGGAAGTATTCTGACCCTGCGAAGGACCAGTCGCTACGCCAAGAGTTAGTCAAATTGCGCGTCAACCCGCACGACCCGAACGATCAAATTGGTTTGCACCTTTCGGACGAAGACCGGGCTCGCTTGCGAGGATCCGTAATGCTCAGAGCTCAAATCATTGTTGGGTTTTCTGATTTTCAGGAACAGACTGAGGCGGCGAACCTGACGTTCGATCAAGTTCGCAGAAAACTAGTTGGGCACATCCACATCGAACCGGCCAAGCCGTTTTCTTTGGGAACCCAATATGCGCTCAAGGCGACGGCGGCTATCGATGCTCTCGCAGCGTCTGACGACCTGCCTCCAATTCCTGAGTTTTCAGCAACTGAGGTAGCGACTGCTTTCGGGCTTAATTCAACGTTTGTCGCTTCATCCGAAACGACTTTGCAGGATGGACGCGCTGCGATCAGGCCGGATGAGGTCTTCCTGCTGGGGTTAGCCGCGCTGAGGTCGAGTACGGGGCGCAATGATCGTCGCGTCCGAATCACCAATGCGGCCGTGCGAGACTTGACCGGCCAGACACCCTCTCGTTCCGACCGCACGATGCTGGCGGCAGATCTCGCATTAAGACTAGGCGAGTTAGCATCAGGTACCCAGGCCGACGACCCATCCTTCGATTCTCGAAGGAGTGCGCTTGACAGAGCGATTCGACCCCGGTTCCTCGATAGCGTCCAACTCTCTAGAGAGCCGATCCAAGATCTATTGGCTCTGGCGCACCTAGAGCTGAGCGAGTCGAGGGACAGCCTTTCAGAGCAGAAGCCGCGACCTTTCGCGGCGGAGTTGTCCGCGTTGGCGCTATTCCATCTCTTAGGGACGCCCGGCCGGCGCTTACTTGAGCGCGCAACGAAGAAGGAAGCGGGAGGAGCCGGATATATCAGCGAGCCGAATGTGATCGTAGAGGCGCTAATTTCCTCTGAAGCAGGATTGACGCAGCTCGCTCAGGTAATTCTCGACGGCCGGGGCGCACGCCTACCTCAGAATGTGAAGGGCGCCTCCGACCCGGTGGACGCCGTGATCCAATCAGGTGAGTTGTTGGATGCCGCGGGGCTTCGGGCGGTAGCCGGAGACTCAAGCGACCCGGGGCCACTTCCCGAGAGCCCTCAATCCAGACTAAATTCGCAGATTTCAGTCTTTCGACAAGAGGTTAATAATCTGGTGGAGAGAGTCGACGTAATAGGGCAGATTTCGGTGACCAACGATGAGGGCTCGCCAGCGCTGATCGTGTCGCAAGGTGCGCCGCTAGCAGCCGAAGCTGGAGAACTTCAGAAGGTTGTTTACCGTGTCCAAGGTTGGGCGCAGTCTTTGGAAGATCAGATCACTCGAGCTCGCAAATTGGCGCTCGCATCCGACAACGAAGCGCTAGACGATCCGTTGTAGAGATGGTCTATAAATTCTCGCCGGAGCACTATTTCGCGGCGCATCGTGAAGGCGGTGAATGGGTTAGGAGCTACATCGAAGACCTAGTGCCCCCGCAATCCATAATTGCTGGAGAAAAGTGGGCCGGCGTAGATTCCGCTGTTTACATTGCGATCGACATTCGTCGAACGGTTTCGTACGTTGGCTCAGTTTGCCGAGTGGACCAACAAGGTCTCCGCGGTCGAATGCGGGAACACTTAACGACACCGCGGGGTCGTAGTTGGGTGCTTATTTCGATTATTCCTCTACGCCACGGGACCCCGTCATCTCAAGTCCGAATTATCGAAGGTCTCGTCGCCCGCATTCTCAACCCTCATTCATTGCTCAGGATGCCAGCAACGTAGCTTCTTGAGTCGTAGATTCCGATCGCTTCGTTGAGGCGGGGTGGCGTCGTGCGTAATAAGCAACTAGCTTCAGATCAAGGGTCGAAAATATCCCATCTAACCGAGACGCTACACGACGCCCGGTCTGCTTTCGAAGTCGGATGGAGCTGTCAACGTAGCCGAAGTTGGCATCTCGGCCGAAGGGTTCGCGTTCGCGAAGGTCTGTTGCCTCTAGGCGCTCGCCGCCTTCTCAATGAGTTTGGCCGCAGGGATATCAGCAGGCGCCCAGTCGAGCGAACTTAGTTCGGCGGGTGCGAGCCACCGCACCTCCGCGTGCTCGGTCAGCACCGGCGTTCCGGAGAGCAGCCCGCAGTAGAACGTGGTCAGCGCGACGATTCCGAAGTCGTATTCGTGAGTGGTCGTGGTGATCAGCTCGCCCACCGACACCTCACACTCAAGCTCTTCGGTGATCTCTCGCGCGAGCGCATCGCGAGGAGTCTCGCCGGCCTCGATCTTGCCGCCGGGAAACTCCCACATGCCGGGCAAAGCGCCACCCGGCCCACGTTGCGCGCACAGGATCAGACCATCGCCCACGATGACCGCGCCGACGACGTTGATCTGTTTCTTCACTGCTGATCCTTCTTGGCGGCTGATCGATTCCAGAGGCTCTTCTTCTCTGGCTGAGTCGCGAGCGGCTCGCCATTCAGCAGAATACCGGGGCTGCTGCGCGGAGTGGCGGAGGCGGGAGCGTTTGCCGGAGCGGCGGCGTCAGCATCCGGAACACCCGACCCATCCACAGTGTCAGCGGTGTGAACGTCGGCAGCTTCGCGACGAGCGGCCAGGGCACTGCGGCCCGCGCTCACCACCAGGATGATTGAGAACACGATCACGAGGAGCGCCGGGATTAGCGCCTCGAGAATGCTATTGCTGAGCTGGAGTTCGACCCGGCGGGCGAAGACGCTGCCGAACACACCGCCCTTGTCGCCGGCCGAAATGAAGGAGCGGTAGACGGCGGCGAGGTATCCGCTAATGAACCCGAGCGTCACAGCGATAGCGCCGATCAGAGTGCTCAGGGCGAAGCCGGCGCCGCTGATGGCTTTGCGGCGGGAACCGAACGTGAAGAGCGCGAAGACGGCGAGCATCCCGACCGCGGCGAAAGCTGAAGCGAATCCGAAGCCCAGCGACGCCAGCACCGTCGTCACTGCTACCGCCAGCGGGATCGCGAGCAACGCGAACGCGACTCCGCGACCAAAACTGTAGGGACGCGGGGCGGGGTCAAGAACCTCAGTCACAGCTGGGCCTCCATCGGTGTTCACTCGAGCCGGTGTGCGGCAGCGGTTATCGGGCAGTCATCGCAGCGCGTGCCTGGGCAGGGGCGTTCCCCGCGATCATCACCGAGACTACTGTTCGCGTGCAGTCACCAGCTACTTCTGGCAGCTCGGGCACCACCACATGTAGCGGGTGTCGGTGGGGCCTGTGCCGAGCTGATCCGACTCGATGCGGGTGCCGCAGCGCAGGCACGCTTCGCCGCGCCGCCCGTGCACCCAGTAGCGGGGTTTGCCGCGCGGCAGGCCCGTGAGATTGCGGATCGGGCGGTCCTTGTTCACCATGATCGCCTTGTAGCCGAGAGCGACGAGGCGTTTCGGGTCGGCGATCTCGCCGATGGGAGTGTGCGGGCGCACACCGCGCAGGAAGCTCAACTCGTTCGCGAACACGTTGCCGAGGCCGGCCAGATTCCGCTGATCGAGCAGTGCGAGGGCAACCGGCCGCTCGGGGTCTGAGAGCAGATTCGCTAACGCGAGGTCCGCATCCCAATCGGGGCCGAGCAGGTCGGGCCCCAGGTGCCCCACAATGCTGTCTTCGGATGCCGTGGGTACCACTTCAAGTAGGCCCAGTTCAAAACCTACCGCGGTCTTCGATGCCGTACTCAGCACCCCGCGAGCCAGGTAGGAGGGTTTGCGCCACCGCTCGCCGGCGCCGTAAATCTGCCAGACGCCCTCCATCTTGAGGTGGCTGTGGATGGTGAGGCCGGCGCTCGGTTCGACTGCGGAGCCTGTGCCCGCGGCTGCCGAATCCGCGGCGTCGGCAGCTGGCGCAACCCGGATCAGCAGGTGCTTGCCGCGCGGCACGACGCTCGTGACGGTCTGGCCGCTGAGGTCGAGGGTCGCGAAGGCGGGCACCCGAAAGTCGGTGCGCGTAAGAACCTGGCCGTCGAGAGCCGCCCGCAATTTGGCGGCCGCCTTATAGACGGAGTCACCCTCAGGCACGGAGCCTCAACCCCTGCGGTGTCGCGACGAATCCTGCCTCCACGAGCGCTTTGCCCACCGGGGTGCCGACGGCGAAGTCGCCGTTGACCTTCTCGATGCGCAGCTTCGGCAGCGTTCCGCGCAGGGTGCTCGTGAGCGAACGCGTCGCGGCATCCACGACGGCAGGCTCAAGATCGAAGGCGAGGAGAGACTTGCCGCCGCGCTCCAAGTAGAGGGCCAGATGGCCATCGACCATCACGACGACGGCGCCGGCCTTGCGGCCAGGGCGGTGCTTCTTGGGGGTGTCAGCGGCGGACTTCGCGGATGCACTCGCGGATGCCGAGGTTGCAGCCCACGCATCCGAGCCTTCGTCGCCAGCCAGCCCAGCGCCAGAACCGGCCTTGCCCGCGCTGCCAGCAGCAACATCCTCGCTGCTCTCAGCCCCAGCATCCTCGCCGCCAACCACCGGCCACCCCAGCGCCGCCCCGTAGGGGTTCGCCGGGTCAGTCGCGGCGAGAGTGATCGCGCGAAGCTCGGGCGCAGCATCCGGATCCCGCGTGAATCCGCGCAGGCGGTCCACGGTCGCGCCGGTCGCGAACTGGGCCGCACCGAGGCCGTCGATGAAGTAGCCGCGGCGTGCCCGGCCGGTTTCTTCGAAGCCGCTCAGCACGCGGTACGTCAGGGCGAAGCCACCGCGGATGCCCTCGCTCACGACAGCACCGCGCGTCACGACCGCGTGCCGTTCGAGCATCAACTCGGCGGTCGACTTGGCGCGCACGGTCGTGTCACCTTCGGCGGTTTCAAGGAGCGCCCAGCGCCCGGACGCACTCGGCGGTCCGGCTTGCGCCACGGTCGACACGCGCCCGCGATAGGCCCGAGCCCGCGCTGGACGAGGAGCCCGCGTTGCCCGCTGCGTCCCTCCGAGATGCGCACGCAAGGGCGCAAAACTGTCATTGGTGATGAGCGAACGCCACACCAAATCCCACAGCTCCTTCAACAGCAGCTTGTCATCGGTGCTGCCGACCTGGTTCGACAGCTGCCTAAAGAAGAACGCGCCACCACCGGCCAGAGCCTCGAGAATGCTCTGCTGCAGCTCGCTTAGTCCGTCGCGGTCAGGTGCCGGAAGCGTCAGCGCGGCCGTCGCGGCGGGGTGCAAACTGATCCAGCCATCACTGCCCGCCAGCGCGCCCTGCCCGGCCCAGACCACTTCGCCCGAGGTCGTCAGCTCGTCGAGCCAGGCGGGCGAATAGTCGCGTACGCGCGCACTCAAAATAAGGTTTTCCCACGCGGATGCCGGGGCTGAGTAGCCAGCAAGTTGGTCGATGGTCTGCGCCAGGCCGTCGATCCCGCGCAGTGAGTCACCGGCAGCGGACACGTGTTGCCACGCGGGCAGGAACCGACCCAGCGTCGCGTGCGACACCGGTTCGACCTCCTGGCGGAGCGCCGCGAGGGAGCGGCTGCGCAGGCGTCGCAGCACATCCACGGAACACCACTCGGTGCCGCTCGCTCCGGGACGAAACTCGCCATCAACAACACGGCGGTCGGCCGCGAGACGGCGCAGGGTGTCCTGCACGACCGCGGTTCCGAGACCGAAGCGGGCAGCGGCATCCGCGAGTGTGAAGGGGCCGTGGGTGCGGGCGTAGCGACTCACGAGGTCACCGACGGGATCGTCAACGGGCTCGATGAAGGCGGCCGGAACACCGATCGGCAGCGGCACCCCGAGGGCATCGCGCAGGCGAGCGGAATCCTCGATGACAGCCCAACGGCGTTCGCCCGCGATGGTCACTTCGAGCACGCGGTTCGCTTTCGCGAGTCCGGTGAGGTCGGTCGCGAGAGCGGCGCCGGTCACGAGCGAGCGCGCCTCAATCTCGGCGACGGACTGCGGGCCGAGCACGCGCAACAGATCCACGAGCCCTTCCGCATTCCGGGCATGACGCTCTGGCACCAGTCGCTGCAGCTCATTCTCGGTCTGGGCGATCACGTCGGGGTCGAGCAGTTCGCGCAGCTCAGCACGCCCCAACAGCTCGGCGAGCAGCGCCGGGTCAAGCGACAACGCAGCAGCGCGACGCTCGGCCAGCGGCGAATCGCCCTCGTATACGAACGCGGCCATGTAACCGAACAGGAGGCTGCGCGCGAACGGCGACGGCACATCCGTTTCGGTCTCTATGACGCGGATACCGCGGCTGGCGATGCGCTTCGTCAGCGCCGTGAGCGCCGGCAGGTCGTACACGTCTTGCAGCACTTCGCGCACGGTCTCGAGCACGATCGGAAAGCTCGGGTACTTGCGCGCGACATCCAACAACTGCGAGGCACGCTGGCGTTGTTGCCACAGCGGCGAACGCTTGCCGGGGTCGCGGCGCGGCAGCAGCAGCGCGCGGGCAGCACACTCTCTGAAGCGCGCGGCAAAGAGGGCCGAGCCGCCCACTTCTTCGGTCACAATCTGTTCGAGCTCGTCAGCGTCGAACACAAAGAGGTCGGCACCGGGCGGGGCGGCATCGGTGTCGGGGATGCGCACGACGATGCCATCGTCACCGGCCATGGCCGCGCCATCCACCCCCAGCTGTTCGCGGATGCGCGCCGTAATCGCCAACGCCCACGGCGCGTGCACGGGCATGCCGTACGGGGAGTGCAAGATCACGCGCCAGTCGCCGAGCTCGTCGCGGAACCGCTCCACCACGAGAGTCGTGTCGCTCGGAACGTGCCCCGTCGCCGCCTTCTGCTCGGTGACGAGCGCGAGCAGGTTGCTCACGGCATGCTCGTCGAGCCCGATCGATTCGGCCCGAGTGCGCGCGTCGTCAGCGGATGCCGTAGCGATTTCTTTAGTGAAGGCCCCGATGGCTTCGCCCAGCTCCGACGGCCGACCGAGGCCATCGCCCTTCCAGAACGGCACGCGGCCAGGCTGCCCGAAGGCGGGGGAGACGAGCACTTGATCGTGGGTGATGTCTTCGATGCGCCAGCTGGTGGTACCGAGGGCGAAGACGTCGCCGACGCGCGATTCGTAGACCATCTCTTCGTCGAGCTCGCCGACGCGACGGCCGGGAGCTCCCGCTTCGCCGCCGATCATGAACACGCCGAAGAGGCCGCGGTCGGGGATGGTGCCGCCCGAGGTGACGGCCAAGCGTTGCGAGCCGGGGCGGCCGCTGATGGTGCCGGCAACCCGATCCCACACCACGCGCGGGCGCAGCTCCGAGAATTCGTCGCTCGGGTATAGCCCGCTCAGCAGGTCGAGGGTCGCGTCGAAGGCGCTGCGCGGCAGGGTCGAGAATGGCGCGCTGCGGCGCACGGTGTCGAACCAGTCCTCGATGTCGATCTCGTCAAGAGCAACCGCGGCGACGGTCTGTTGCGCGAGCACATCGAGCGGGTTCGTCGGCACCGAGAGCGCTTCGATCTGCCCGCTGCGCATCCGCTCAACAGCAACAGAGGTGTGGATGAGGTCGGTGCGGTGCTTCGGAAACAGCATGCCTTTGGAGATTTCGCCGACCTGATGCCCGGCTCGCCCAATGCGCTGCAGCCCGCTTGCGACCGACGGCGGCGACTCGACCTGAATGACCAGGTCGACGGCACCCATGTCGATGCCGAGTTCGAGCGAGCTGGTCGCAACAACACAGCGCAGCACGCCGGTCTTGAGATCGTCTTCGATGATCGCGCGCTGGTCTTTGCTGACCGAACCGTGGTGCGCGCGAGCCAGCAGCGGGGCTGCGCCCATCGTGGATCCGCCCTGCGCCATCATCTCGGCGGGTGGCTTCCACGGTTGTTGCGGGGCGGCGTAGGCCGTGGCATCCGCACTGGCTTGGCTGCGGGCGCGAGCTTCGTCGCCGTCGACGCTGCCGTCGTTCATCCGCTCGTCATAAATCTCGTTGAGGCGTGCCGTCAGGCGCTCGGCGAGGCGCCGAGAGTTCGCAAACACGATGGTGGAGCGGTGCTCGAGAATCGCATCCACAATGCGCTCTTCAACGTGCGGCCACAGGGATGCCGCTGACTCGGGCGTTGCCTCCTCGTCACTGCCATCGCCACCGCTGGCTTTGCCGCGCGCCGACGCCACGGTGCCGGGAATCGTCATGTCGGGCACCGGAACGACAACGCTCAACTCGAACGTCTTGGTCGACGGCGGATGCACGATCGTCACGGGGGCGCGGCCGCCCAAGAATCGCGCAACTTCTTCGATCGGTCGCACGGTTGCCGAGAGCCCGATGCGCTGCACGGGTTTCGCGAGCAGAGCATCCAACCGTTCCAGCGACAGCGCCAGGTGCGCGCCACGCTTGGTCGCGGCGACGGCGTGCACCTCATCGATGATCACGGTGTCGACGTTCTTGAGAGTCTCGCGGGCCGCCGAGGTGAGCATCAGATAGAGCGACTCGGGAGTCGTGATCAGGATGTCAGGAGGGAGCCGGGCGAGCAGACGCCGGTCTTGCTGGGTGGTGTCTCCCGATCGCACGCCCACGGTGATGTCGGTCTCGCCGAGCCCGAGCCGGCGTGCAGTTTGGGTAACGCCGACGAGGGGAGCTCGCAAGTTGCGCTCGACGTCGACGCCGAGCGCCTTGAGCGGGGAAATGTAGAGCACGCGCGTGCGCTGCTTGGGGTTCGCGGGCGGCGGACTCGATGCCAGCTGGTCGATCGCCCACAGGAAAGCGGCGAGCGTCTTGCCCGAACCGGTGGGGGCAACGACGAGCGCATGCGACCCGGTAGAGATTGCATCCCATGCCCCGAGCTGGGCCGGGGTGGCAGCATCGAACGCGCCCTCGAACCACTCTCGGGTGGCGGGCGAAAATTTGCCGAGCACATCGCTCATGTCTCTATCTTCGTCGCAACCACTGACAGTGCACTGCGGATTTCGCCGAAGGCGTGCCGCCGGGGCGCTGACCCGCCACGGTGCTGACCGGCCGCGGCACTGACCCGCTACGAGTGCGTGTTCAGAAAGCTCACCAGGTCATTCAGCTCATCGGTCGAGATCGAATGCGCGAGGCCTTCATAAATGTGCGACTCAGCACGCGTGTGGTCCACAAGCCATTCTTCGGTGCGCGCAATGTTCACGGCGGGGATAACCGCATCGTCGGTACCTCGACCCCAAAACACGGGCGGGCGGATGCTCGTGAGCGCCGCATCGCCGGAGTGCTCGGCACTCACCACAAAGCCGGAGAGGGCCACGGCGCAGGTGAAACGCTCCGGGGCGAGCCGCAAAAGTTGAAGTGCCATGGCGGCACCCTGCGAGAAGCCGAGGAGGCTGACACTGGTGAACTGCTGGTCATCGAGCCAAGCAAGCACGGCTCGGGCTGCGTCATCCACGAGTTCAACATTGTGGCGACCGTCACCGCTGAGGTTGATCGGGAACCACGAAAAGCCGCCGTTTTCAGGAATCGGTGCCCGCAGCGAAGCAATCACCGGATCAAGCGGGAGTCCCGGCGCCATCGCAAACAGATCGCCCTCGTGGGAACCATAGCCATGCAACAACACGAGCAGCGGTCGCCCGGCCCTTTCACGTTCGGGAGCCGACCAGAGCACTGCGGTGGAATCAATCTGCATAAGACAAAGCCTACGGGGCACGCCCTAACGATTTGCTGTTATCGCCAATGAGTCGGAGAAGACGCTATAACGCGACGTGAAGGTGTCGTAGACACCGGTATCGCACGTGAGGGCGGCCACTAATGCGCTCTCAGAATTCGGCATCGACCGTGCCACAATTTCTACCGTCTCGTGCACGCCGGCCGGGCTGGTGCGGGTAATAGTCGCGGCGGCAAATTCGAGCGTTGACCCACTTCCGACAGCGCCAATGGGAATGTCAGTAGAGCTGACGTCGAGAATCGTCGATTCCGCATCGTCGACAGTGAAGTCGACGATTTGATCCAAAAGAAGATCGTCAGAGGGCCAAAAATCGCCAGTAGACCCGTGGTCTGCGAGGGCCAGATTCTGCGATGTGACGAGCTGGCAACGTGTCTTCTCATCGCGAAACACGTTGATGCCCTGTTGATCAAAACTATGCACACGCCATGAGGGGCCGAGCTCAATTGACCAAGCGGGCTGACCATCGAACGCTGCATGCCCGTCGAGCGTGACACGGGAAGTCGTCGTGAATTCGTCAACCGGGGATGTGGCCTCAGACGGAGATTTTTCAGCAGCCGGAGCCGGCGCCGACCTGCCTCTCTCGCCACACGGCGTGGCACCATCACATCCCGTTGACTGAGACGTCGTAACTGCCAGCCCGATCGTAACTAGCAAGGCCCCCACCGCCATGAGGAGCAACAGAGGAATCCCAACGATGAGTGCCCAAGCCCACCCCGGCAATCTGCGGCGCACAGCCGGCGCTGTCACAGGGCCTTCGCTAACGGCTAGTTCTGGGGCATCCGGGATCTCAGTCGGCGCAGACTCGCCGCTCGCAGACTCGTGGCTCGCAGAATCGGCCGCGTCAGCAGCACTGGATGTGGGCTCGCTCATGGTTTCCTTTCACACGGTGGGCGCGTGCCCACCGCAGGAACGTTAGTTACTCGTCGGGAACCTGCGGCAGTGGACAGTGAGGACTGTGCAGAGAGGGCGCGATAGTGACTCTGTGGATGACTAGGTGACACCCACAGATCCTTAAGTTGGCATCCCGTACCCCGCTGCGCGCACGAGAAACCCGCACCATGGGTGACAATGGAACATGAGCTCCGTCGGCACACCAGACCCCAACTCGTCTTGGCTATCAGAGGAAGAACTCGCGGAGACCCGGCGGCGACTGCCGCTGCTCTATGTTGAAGCCGTTCCGGTGCGCGTGGATGGCCTAGGTCGCGTCACCGAGGTCGGCACCCTGGTGCGTGGCAATGACGGCGAAATCACTCGCACCCTCGTCTCTGGCCGGGTCATGTTTGGCGAGAGCCTGCGCGACGCCCTCTTCCGCCACCTCGAAAAAGATCTCGGCCCGATGGCCTTCCCCTTGCTGCCCGCGAACCCGACGCCGTTCACGGTTGCCGAATATTTCCCCTGGCCAAGCGATAGCCAGTACACGGATGTTCGTCAGCACGCCGTCTCGATGGCCTACGTCGTCCCGGTCACGGGAACGTGCGAACCGCGCCAAGACGCTCTCGAATTGACCTGGTTAAGCCCAGCCGAGGCTGCATCCGAAGCGGTCACCGCCGACATGGAGGGTGGCCGCGGATCACTGCTGCGCGCAGCCCTCGCCTCCGTCGGCGTGCTGCCGTAAGTCCTCGCCTCCGTCGGCGTGCTGCCGTAAGTCCTCGCTGGCACCAGCGGGCTTTCGCCGTCGACAAGTTCGCCGTCGACCAGTTTGCGCGCGGGCAGCTCGCGCTGCGGCCGTTTCCTGACGTGTCTCCCTGGTGAGTACTTCTGGCGCGCCCTCGTTCGTGCAGATCGTGGAAATTCAGGAAAAACCGTTCGCACGATGGTGACCCGTATTCGGAACCCGCGGAAATCCGGGGCCCAGCGGTGATCAACCGGTCTGTGACACCGAATCTCCTGAATTTCCGTGATGTGGCGACGCTGGGCTCGGGATCGGAATGCCGCTGGACGCTGCCGCAACTCGCCTCCGGAAACTCGCCTCCGGCAAATCGACTGCCGCAACTCGCCTCCGGAAACTCAGGAGATTTGGTTTACCCGCTCGCGCTGCCCAGCGCGGATACCCAGAAATTCGGCAGCGCTGTGGCGGGCGGGCGCGTATCGAAACGGAATCTCCTGAATTTTCAGAATGCCATGGTCCGAGAGCACGAGAGCACGAGAGCACGAGAGCACGTGAGCACGCGAGCACGTGAGCACGTGAGCTCGAGCCGCCTGTGCCGCGAAAGCCCCGCGAGCAACCGCCGATACCGGTTAAACACCTCAGGGCGACGAATCCCGCCCAGCATTGCTGGGTGAAATTCGCCGCCCTGAGACGGTAAAGCTGTGGTGCTAAGGCTTAGCGTCCGCTGCTTGATGCACGACGGTTAGGTCGTACGACCTGGCCGACACGAACGGGTCCGCCACCGGCCTGGGCGCGGCCTTTGCCACCGCGCGGACGCGTGGGGGCATCTGACTGCTGCTGGCGTGGCTGGTGGGTTGAGCGCTGTTCGCCAGCACCGGCACCGGCTACGACTGCGCCGCGGCCTGAACCTTGACGATCGTTGCGCTGCTGTCCGCCACGGCCGCCGTTGCCAGCATTGCCGCCGCGCGACTGTCCGTCACGGGCCTGGCCATCGCGGCCCTGCCCGTCACGCGACTGGCCGTCACGCGACTGTCCGCCACGAGCGCCACCGCGGGCTCCTTCGCGAGCACCCTCACGGCCACCATCGCGGCCGCCGCCGTTGTCGTCACGACGAACACGCTTGCGCTGGGCGTTTGCGCCCTGCGAGCGACCACCCTGCGACTGGCCACGAACGGGTGCTGCTGCGCGGGGAGCGGGGGTTACGTATTCGGCAACTTCGCCAACAAGCGCTATAACGGCATCCGACTTCGCGTTGACGTGCTGCGGGGTCACCGTGATGGCGGCCTTACGCAGCAGTGTTGCTGTGTCTTTGCGCTGGGTCGGAAGAACGATCGTTACGACGTCGCCCTCTTCTCCGGCGCGAGCGGTACGGCCACTGCGGTGCAGGTATGCCTTGTGCTCTGCTGGCGGGTCAACGTGGATGACCAGCTCAATGTTGTCTACGTGCACGCCGCGCGCTGCAACGTCGGTGGCGACAAGCACCTTGACGTCGCCGGCGGAGAATGCGGCGAGGTTGCGGTCACGGGCAACCTGCGAGAGGTTTCCGTGAAGGTCAACGGCGGGGATTCCGGCGTCGATGAGCTGGCGGGCAAGCTTCTTGGCGTGGTGCTTGGTGCGCATGAAGAGGATGCGGCGGCCAGTACCCGAAGCAAGCTTCTCTACGAGAACACGCTTGGATTCGACACTCTCGGTCTCGAAAACGTGGTGGGTCATGGCGGAGACGTGCGAGTTCGCTTCATCGACCGAATGAAGTACTTCGTTGTGAAGGAAGCGGCGAACCAGCTTGTCTACACCGTTGTCGAGCGTTGCACTGAACAGCAGGCGCTGTCCGTTGCTTGGCGTCTTGTCGAGGATGCGGGTCACAACCGGCAGGAAGCCAAGGTCGGCCATGTGGTCGGCCTCGTCAAGCACGGTGATCTCGATGGCGTCCAAGTTCACGAAGCCTTGCTTCATGAGGTCTTCGAGACGACCGGGGCAGGCTACGACGATGTCGACGCCAGCCTTGAGGGCCGCAACTTGGCGGTTTTGGCTGACGCCACCGAAGATCGTGGTGGTGTTGAGGCCGTAGGCCGCAGCGAGGGGCTCGATGACAGCAGAGATCTGTGTCGCGAGTTCACGGGTTGGTGCAAGGACGAGTCCGAGCGGGCGACCCGGGCGGCGCTTGCCACCAGCGAGCTTGCCGCCGAGACGAGCAACCATGGGAAGAGCGAAGGCAAGGGTCTTGCCCGAGCCAGTCTTTCCGCGGCCGAGCACGTCGCGACCACCGAGGGTGTCGGGAAGCGTGTCAACTTGGATGGGGAAGGGCGACGTCTTACCGTCGGCTTCGAGTGCTGCAACAAGCGCGGCGGGTACGCCGAGCGAGCTAAAAGTGTGGTCAGTCAAAGTAATGGTGCCTTTCAGGCATAAGTAACAGATGGGCGTTACACCAGAGGCGCACAGAAACAAGTCTGTGCTGATCTACACCGACCCAATCAGGCGTTTCGCACGGATGCGGCACACAGGTCAGATCTCGAACTTACGTTCGGCGCGGATTACTCCAGTCCGCCGGAGAAAGTTTTCTACGAGCCACACGTTTCTGATTGACGTGGACGAGAAGAGGGAAGCGTTCTACGACGCAGGGAAACATATTTGTTTCGCAAGTAACCCCAGCGTAGCAGTGATGTGCCTAGTAGCGCTCGCCTACCGGCACTTGCCCAGCCAGAGTGTTGCCCGCTTGCGCGAGCGGGCACGCCCACGCCGGGTCGTAGGCGCAGGACGGGTTGTAGGCAAAGTTGAAGTCGAGCACGAGTGACTCGGGGGTGCTGCCCGGTCCGAGATCGGCGCCCTTGACGGTGTCGAGAAGGTAGCGGCCACCACCGTAGGTTCCGCCCTTCACGCGAGAGAGGGCATCCTTCACGGGAATGAAAATTCCGCCGCCATAGGACGCCAAGCGCCACACTTCGAGAGAGCCAATCTGGTCGATCTCGACCGTGCCCAGCAGATCAAACGGCACCACGCCATCCGTTCCGGTCTCCACATTCATGCGGCGGGCTTCGCCAGAAACACCAGCATCAGGAACAATGGATGCCTCGAAACGCCAGTCGGGATCGTACGTCTCAAACGGCAGCCCCTTAAACCCACGCAGGTCCTCAGGCAAGAGCGGCGAAGCTGGATGCGTGGCAAACATCTCATCTCGTCCCGCTCGCCATTCGGTGTGGGCGCTCGCGGCATCCGGATTCTCGCGAACAGCGGCATAGAGTGCAAAGTTGCGGCGGCGCCAGTCGGCTACTTGAAGAGCGGTCATAGGCTCAGGCTAACTCGCGCACCCGACAGCGAGCTTTGCGGTACGCAGGTGAACCGCAGCCCGACCGTTGGCAAACGCGCGGCGAAGGCGTGGCCCAACGCGCAGCCCATGCTGCCGCCTGACCGCCAGCGAGACCGCGAGCGAGCGCGCCATCCCGATCCACCCTACGGATCGCGCGAGAGCAGCTGTCGCACTTCAGTCTCGGCCGACGCCAGCCGGCGGGGGTCGATCGTTTCACCAGCGGTATAGAGATCGACGATGCGGGGATCAACGTAGCTTTTCTTCGCGATTGCGGGGGTGTTCCCGAGCATTTCTGCCGCGCTTTCCATTGCTTCGCGGATGGCTCGGGAGCGTGCACGTTGTGCAGTTTCGGGGCCGTTGATGGCGAGGCTTGCTGCGGCCGCCACAGTGCCGCGAAGCGTGCGGAAGTCCTTCGCCGTGAACTCGCCACCGGTGCGTTCGCGAACGTAGTCGTTGATATCGACGGCCGTTAGCGCACGCCATTCGCGTCCGTCGGGCCATGACAGCACTGAGGAATCTGGTGCGCTGCGCAGCCGGCGCCGCATGAAGGCCGCGAGGTCAGCATCCACAATCTCGCTTTCCCACTGTTGGCCGCTTTTCGCCGGAAAGCACAGCCGAACCCGGTCGCCGATCACGGTGACGTGGTCGCAGAGTAGCGTCGAGAGACCGTGGCTGCCGTGGGTGTCGGCATAGCGTTCGCTCCCGACGCGCAATGAGCCTGTGTCGAGCATCCGAAATGCTGCCGCAAGAGTGCGCAAGCGGGGGTCGTCGCTGCTGCGCAGAGTGCGAGTGACGGTGGCACGCGCGGCGGGGAGCGCTGCCGCAAGTTCGAGGGCACGCTCGAACTTCACTCGGTCTTGTCGTTCGCGCCAACCGGGATGGTAGATGTACTGTCGGCGGCCCGCATCATCGATCCCTGTGGCCTGCACATGCCCGTTGGGGTACGGGCAGATCCAGACGTCGGTCCACGCCGGCGGGATGCCCAGGGAGCTGAACCTCGATTTCACTTCACCGTCGGTCACGGTGCTGCCCGAGGGATCTCGGAAGCTAAATCCGCGCCCAGATGTGACCCGGGTAAAGCCGCGCCCGGTTGTAACGCTTCGCCGCAGTCGAGGCACCGCGGGCTCCTTTCGTGCACGCCATCCGACATAAACACCGGGGCGGCACACTCTTCGTCGCCCTAGAGGCTCAGATTAGTTCGCGTTGTTGTGACTCCGCCCCACGTTGGAGCCAGACGTATTAGAGCCGCGGCGCGCCACTGCCAGAAAGCCCAGTAGAGGGGCCACATCAGCGGAGTGAGCAGTCCGGCGCTGAAGATGAGCTGGTCGCGATAGAGAGTTTTGCCTCCGGGTGCTTCGCTGATCGCCATGGAATGTTCCCACTGTTCGATGAGAGCGAGGGGGCCGCTGAGTCCGCGGCCGTCGTCGCGCATGATGCGCACCCCATCCGGTTTCTCGGAATAGGACACGTCGATTATCTGCTGGCCCACCGCAAAGCGCCCGAGCGCGGCCATGCTCACCGGATGTTCGCCGGGTGACCACAAGTCGGGAAAGCCTTCGACCTCGAGCGACGTGAACTGGCTGAGGGGGGCAGACACATCCTGAAATACCTGCGGGCTGCGGATGGCGTGCCACGCATCGTCAGGGGTGCAATCTAGTACAAGCTTCAGGAGTACTCGCATGATGCCAGTCTGGACCTTTCCCTGTCCGTTATCCAGAGCAAAAAACTACTCTGTCGCCGGATCTTGAGCCTCCCGACGAAATCTGGTCTCCCGTACGCTGGAGGCAACCTCAGGAGGCAACAATGTCAGTTTCCCCACCAGAGAGCCCGGCGACCGGCAGCGGCCGCAATGGGGGTTCGGTTCCTGCACGAATGACCGCGGTCACCGCGCGTGCCTACGGCAACGTGGATGTGTTGGCTATCGAGTCGCTTCCGACACCGGATGTCACACCGGGCAAGCTTCTCGTGCGGGTGATGGCATCCTCGGCCAATGCTTTGGACTGGCGTTTGCTGAGTGGCACTCCGCTGATGGTGCGCCTCATCATGGGGTTGCGGACCCCTAAGCGGTTGATCCCGGGGGCGGATGTCGCGGGGATTGTGGAAGCAGTCGGTGCTGGGGTGAGCGGCTTCGCCGTAGGGGATGCGATTTTCGGGGAATCTGCTGGCGGTGCTTTCGCCGACTATGTCGTCATTGACGCGGCGATTGTTGCCCTGTTGCCGGCCGGCGTTGATTTTGTTGCTGCTGGAGCGACGCCGGTCGCCGGGCTGACGGCCCTTCAGGCGCTGAGAACGCACGCCGCCATTAAAGTGGGCGACCGCGTTCTGATTAACGGTGCGGCGGGAGGAGTGGGCACTTTCGCCATTCAGATTGCACGGGCGTTGGGGGCGGGGGAAATCACCGCCGTCTGCAGCGCGGAGAACGCTGAACAGTCACGCAGGCTGGGAGCCACTCGCGTGATCGACTACCGCGGCGAGGATTTTATCGCCGCGGGTGGGCAGTATGACGTAGCGCTGGATATAAGAGGCAACCGAACGGCAGCGCAGATTCGCAGCATTCTCGCGCCGGGTGCGCGGTATGTAGCCGTAAGCGGACCGATGACGAACCGCCTGCTTGGGCCCTTGCCGCACCTTCTCAGAATGAAACTGGGGCTCGCGCGGGCTGATGCGAGCTTCCACCAGTTCACTGCGGCTGCTACCCCCGAAGACCTCGCTTACCTCGCCGCGCTGTTGGTGTCGGGCGAACTTGTTCCCGCCATTGATCGCGTTGTCGGCCTCGAAGATGCTGCTGGCGCAATCGCTCAGATCGCGTCTGGCCATGGCGCGGGCAAGGTTGCCGTGGTGCCGGGTGATCGCCCCCAGCAGCCGCCCGACGCCGCTGCTTAGCGCCGCTGCCCGGCGCCGCCTAGCGCCAGCCGCCCCGAGCCTCAAACGTCACATTCGGTAACCGAAAGCCGGCAATGGCGCGGTTCGATTTAGCCTCTGAGGGTGAACGATCCCCGCAACCAACCCCAGTACCAAGTACGATTCGGCTTTGGCCGTGCGCAGGCGCTCGCATTGAGCCCCGGTTCCGACGTGGTGGTGTGGGCGGATGCCCTCGCCGACGCCTCGACGCCCGCCCCTGAGCTGCACGGAGACTTCTCGCTTCTCACCGCCGGAACCGGAGCTGCCACCGCTGTCGCCGAGTGGGTCATCACGCAACAGGAACTCAAAGGGGACAGGTTTACCGTGGCCGTCATCGCGGCAGGTGACGCGGAGGGCGGCTTCGCCGTCGATGATCTGCTCTCCGCCGGCGCGATCATTGACGCGCTCGCGGATGCTGGCATTGACTACATTTCACCGGAAGCGGCATCCGCTGTGGCTGCGTTCACTAGCCTCAAGCCCGCGCACAATCACCTTCTTTCCGCAAGCACTGCGGGCCAGCAGCTTCTCACTGGCGCCAACAGAGAAGCCCTTGATGCGGCGATTGCCAGCAATGGTGCAGCCAGTTTTGAGATCGTTCGGGAATGACGCTTGCTGCTCAAGCGTTGGGCTGAGTGATCGGCATGAACCAACATCGACTTATTGGAGGACAGTATGAAGGCAGTAATCGGCGACACCGTCATCGCAGAAGCACCCAAGGAAGATCTCCTCAAGATCGAGGGCAACTGGTACTTCCCGCCGGCCAGCGTGAACCACGAACTGCTCGAGAAGAGCCCCACCCCGTACCACTGCCCGTGGAAGGGTGACTGCCAGTACTTCGTCGTCAGCGCTAATGGCCAGCAGTACCAAGACCGTGCGTTCAGCTACCCGAACATCCTCCCGGGTGCAGCAGAGCGCGTCGGCAAGGACTTCTCCAACTACGTCACTTTCTGGAAAGAGGTTCAGTTCGTCGACTAGTCGACAACTGATTGTGCGCAGTTAGCGTGCCGCATTGCGGGCACGGTGGCTGCGCACTTTTGCGCGGTTTCCGCAGCGCTGCATCGAGCACCAGCGGCGGTTGTTCGAGCGTGACTCGTCGTAGAAGACGAGAGCGCAATCGTCGGCCGCGCACTCGCGAATCCGCTCGTGCTGCTCGTCACCAAAAAGAAAAACAGCTTCACGCGCCATCGTCGCGAGGGCTTGACCGGTGCGAACGCGAGTGCGACCGGCCTGCAAGCTTCCTCCGGCCAACCGCGGTGGAACATCCGGTGTCGCAGCAAAGAGGTTGATGATGTCGATCTGTTTCGGATCGCCAAAGTCGTTCACGCTGAGGGCAGAGGCGATTGACGCTATTGCTTCGCGCAGTCCCTTCGCATCGGTGAGATCGCGATCTGTCACTGTGCCATCGCAGGCTTCGAAGCGGCCCTCGAGCCACGTCGCCAGATCGGCGGGAGTAGTCAACCGCTCCCACGCGGGATTGTTGCCCATCGCGCCCGTGTACGCGAAGTCGAGAGCGCGCGCTCCCGAATCGAACCACCACTGACGCGATGTTCGGGAGGTGAACCATTGGCCAGTGCTGCCGCCGGCGTTAGCGCTTGCGGGCGCATTTGCCGTCGTAACCGCCGATGTAGTTACGGGCGTGCCAATAGGGGAAGCGGTTTCGGGATGATGCACCTAACCATTATCGCCGGTTACGGGGCACCCTGGTGACCGCTAGGGTTCGCTGCTTACCGCGAGGGCGGTAGCGGGCGCGCTCGTGTTCGTGTTCGCCGCTACCCTCGGGGGCGCGAGACGGTGCGATGCACCCAGTCGATTCGATTTGCCGCGCTGAACTTGCGCGAGCACAGGCCGCAGGCGAGCACGCGGGTGGGTTTGCGGTAGCGGTAGTGCTTGTGGTCGGCGGGGCAGGTTCCTACCCAGGGGGCAAACTCGTCGGCGATTGCCCCGCTGTGCAGGCGCTTGCCTTCATAGCCGAGCTCTTTGGCGACGATTTTCCATCGGGCACCATGGCCGGCGCCTGACCCTGCCATGGCGTGCGCGATTTCGTGCAGTAGCACCTGGTGGATTTCGTCATCCTCATAGCGTGCCGCTAAATATTTGGAGACCGAGATGCGTTTGTGGGTGTAGTTGCAGAGCCCCGCCCGCGTTTTGGCGTTGTCGAAGGTGAACTGCCAACTGTCGTCTAGGTGCAGTCGGATGAGCGCGTCAGCCCACACGCGCACTCGAGGAAGATCGGCCACCTCTTAAGGCTAATCGAATGTTGGTCAGCCGAGGCGCACGCGGTTGTCGACCGGGTCGACGGCATCCGCGGCAGTGACGGCATCGATGGATGCTTCGCGCTCCGCTTGGCGTTCGGCGCGTGCCCGTGCCCGCTTGCGTTTGCGAGCGCCAGTGATGACTCCGCTCATGATCATGAAGCCGGCGTAGATGAAGAGGCCGATGGCAAGGACGGGAACGAGCCACGATTTGCTGTCGCCGTTCACAAAATTGCTGACATAGCCGATCCACGGAACGCTGTACCAAAGTTTGCCCTGTACTTGCACGGGCAACACTTGAAGGTCATCGGCGACATCGTTGTTGTCGCCCTTCAGCGTGAAGGTGCGCGTGCCGTCGCTCGAGATTGTGATGGCTGTCACGCGGTGAGTGATGACGCCTGGCTTGCCCGACTCGATTTGGTAGGTGATGACATCACCGCGGGCGATGTCGTTGGTCTCGATCGGCTTGACGACGATGAGGGTTCCCGGGGGCAACCCTGGTTCCATTGAACTCGTCAGTACAGTCAAGGGCATCGCGCCGGCGATTGCGGGAATCACGATAACTAGAGCGCCGATAAGCAAGACGAGGGCAAAAAGGCCGCCGCTGATGCCCATTCCGAGGTAATAGAGCACACCTTTCGACTTCTCATCGTCAGAGCGCTGGGTCTTGCGGGCGTTGGCCCGCGCTGCCATCTCAACCATTTTCCGCATCCCTTCGTGAGCGTCGGCCGATCAGCCAAGAAATCCCGGCCCCAATCATTGCTGCGAGCACCAGAATGAGTACAAGGTACTCCTGGTAGAGACGCCACGTGTTCGGGTCGAGGCTGAAGGTCGAGGGCAGTGCCGGTATTAGTCCGGAACCTGCTGCTTCCGGTGATGTGGAGGTCGCGGTGCGGCTGGATTCCGCTGTGGGAGCGTTGCCATAGCCGAGAGGGGATCCTCCGGAAACAGTGGTGCTCAGTGGTGACCCGCCGGCGGTTCCAGAGCTCGGAGGGTTCGCTGGAACAGTGGTTCCTGCAGTCCCGCATTCTGTGGGTAGCAGAGCGCCGGGGGTCGTGTCAGAGAGGGTGAAGCGCAGCGCAAGATCGGCTGTGGCGCCCTGTCCTTCCAGACCGTTCAGGTTGCTCAAAGCCAGCGTCGCGACAACGGGCACTGTCTGTCCTGGTGCGATTACTGTGCCTTCGTGAGTCACCAGACAAGGGCTTGCGGAACTAATTGCCGTGGCGCTGCCCGCGTTCGCCGGTGTGCTGGTCGTCACGCTCAGGGCATTGCCGTAGTTCGCGTCTGAATAGTAAACGTCGCGAAGTGTGATGCGTAGATATCCCGCCACGGACCCAGTGTTGCGCACGTAGATGGTTTCACTCTGGCTGTCACCAGGCACGATGTTGGCGATGTCGTCGAAAATAGATCCGGGATAGTTGGCCGAGAAGCTCACACCATCGTCGCTGAGCTCAATCTTCCCAACACTGTTAGCGGCGCTCGCCGGTAGTCCGAACAGAAGGGTGCTCAGTGCAATTATGGCGGCCACGGCGCCTGCTCGATTCACTAGCCTTCGCATGAGATTCCATTTCCATGACCGGATTGCCGGATCTGAATGATGGATGAATCTACTGACTCAGTACCGTTGGCTGCTACCGCGCGGATAGTCACGTCGATCGAGAGCCATTTTCCCTCGACGGTAGTGCTGGTGTTTGAGGTGTTGCTGTCTAATGTTCCATCGAAGTAGATGTTGTATCCGCCGTTGGGAGTCGCAAACCCGCCAGGAGCTTGCCACGTAATCACAACTTGGTTTTTGGATACGTCAGAGCAGCTGATGGCCATCGGCGCGTTGGGAACCGTGGACTGAGCGATCGATTGGGTAAACGTTCGATTCGACACTGTCGCAGCGTCATTGGCGACCCAGCTCGTGCCGGCAAGGGTGCGAACTACGAAGGTTGATGAAAGTGACGTGCCGGCCTGAGTTGTCAAACTTTCGGTAAAAGTAGTCGATGCGCAGATAGTCGATGATCCGGCTACGGGAACGACCATGTTGAGACCCGCCAGCGATACCGTGCCGTCACTGAGGCTGGTGGTGACGGCGAAGGCTGAGGTCGACGGGGCCGCGGCGCAGGTGCTACCGGTTGCGGCCCAAAATTTCACAGCGACGAAAGCGCCCGAGAGCGAGCCTGTGGTTTCGATGCTTACGTTGCGGACGGATGCTGCAACGCTTCCTGTGTTGCGTACGGTGATCGGCCGAGATGTTGAGGAATTCGTCGAGTTGTAAGTGAAAGGACCGAGACTAGCGACGCTTGCTGTTCCCCCGGACGTCACGGTAGTCATCGCGACGGTGCCGGCAGTTGCTGTCGCCGTTTTACTCGAGGATGCGGTCCATGACGCATAACTGATGCTCGATACCAAAGACAAAAAGATCACGGCACCTGCGGTGATCGATACCAAAGTGGAGCGTTTCATTGTGCGCGGCGCTCGCGAATACTCGCGTTGCTGCTGGGCGCTCACGGTTGGACTCCAGAAATAGTTGCCGTTATCCCGGCGCTCACAGACTGAGCGTTCGGTAGCGCGTTCGTGGGAAGGGTAACCGTGAGACACGCGCTAGTGGTTGCCCCAGCAGCAAGAGTGCTGTTTAGGGTTCCCGAAGGGACACCCGACGCAGGGCACACGCCGTTGGCTACCGTGATGGTGAACGGGTTAGCGGCGGCGGCTGGAGTCATGGTTGCTGCGACTGTCGCAGAAAGGGTGAGGGGAACGTCACCCGTATTAGTAATTGTGAAGGTTCCGGTAACGGCACTTCCTGGTGCGAGGTTTGACCAGCTGAGCGATTGGGAACCAACAGACAGCGCGGCGGTGCCGGCGGTGAGAGTGAGCCCGGGGGTTACTTGAGCTGATGAATTCAGGAAGGCATAGGTGCCGCCGGTGCCGATCAATCCGAGCGAAACGGCGATGAGCGAAATGGCTAATACCTTGACCGCTTTCATTGCGCCGCCGGTAGCGACGGCCGCTGGCGAGGTGGAATCTTCGTCGTGGCCGTTAACCATGTCAAGGCGTTGCACTTTGCGAACTGTTGAAGAGTTCATGGTGCACCGCCTTTCGATGAGAAGTTTCTAACAAAGAGTATTGCCGGGTGTGCGTCCCCCCAGGGCGCACACCCGGCCGGGTAAAACTAGTTCTGAGTGAGCGTGACGGCGAAAGCGCCGAGGTTCACTGCGCCGAGCTTCGAGTCATTTCCAACGGTTACTGCACCCTTCGGGTACGTGAGCGTTACGGTGACCACAATCTTCTTGGTGTTGGTGTTTGCGGTCACTGTCGGCGAAGCGCTTCCGTCAACGGTGAAGGCGAAGCTCGCGTTGTTGGTGAGCGTAGTGGCTAGCGCAGTGTCCTGAGCAAGCGGTCCACCAGTAGCTGCGGCAGATGCGGCCGTGATGGCTCCGGTGCCGAGAGCGGCGGTTGCGGTGAGGTTGTTGCCGACTGCTGCAACGTCGAAAGTCTTGGTGAACGTAAGTACGTCGCCAGGAACGATCTTGAAGGTGGAGATGTTGATGCCCGTGCCGGGGGTGCCAACCTTCCAGCCATCGGTGCTCACACCGCTTGTTGGGGTGATCTCCAACGTTCCTGCGGTGATTCCTGTTGCGGCTGAAGTAACAGCTGCGGAAGAGTTCCACGTAGCGAGGGTTCCTGCGCCACCGAGAAGAAGTGCGATTCCTGCTGCGCCTGCGATGGAGCCTTTAACGAGCTTGTTCATGATTTCCTTTCGCGGCGCAGCACAAACTGGCCGGGATGATTGTGGTTCGGGTTATCGGGATTCAAGAAGCTGGGTGCTGGTTTCGGGTTCCTGCATCTGTGTGGTGCTCGCAAGCTTCGGGGCTCGCGTTCAACTTCTAAAATGAATCTACCTGTCCTCACTATGGAGGACAGTCCCCAGTAATGGGGGGCAACCTGAGTCCGCACGATGGGGGACTAGACAATTCAGTTTGGGGTACGAAATACCCCGGTTTTATGCGGAAAGTGCCGGAAAATGGCAATTGGGGGGACAGGTTTGTACCCCATTCACGTCGTCAAAATCGGGGTACAAGTGGCTCTGGGAGATAGAACGGTCTATCTACGGCCGGGTTTGACCTGAAAAATACTTTTCGCTGGAGGGGGTGATTTGACCGCAGTTTGGTCCGTTACGACCGGTGAGCTACCAATAAAGTCGAGCAGCTCGACGCCCGCAATCACCTTCGAGGGGTGCGGGCCGCCGGCCAAGAGCCGCGGCATCCAATGCAGGGGCAATGCTGACGGTGACCCCATCAGCACGATATTGCCGAAACGGCGCCCCTTAAGGATCTGAGTCTCGGCGAGCGCGGCAACGTGCCCGACCGTGTGCTTGAGGGTTGCCGCTTGGCTGCGAGCGAACGCCAGCCCCGGGCCGTCAGCGACATTCACGACAATGACGCCCTCTGGCGAGAGAAGCGTCATCGCTTCGGTGTAGAACTCCAGGCTCGTGACATGGGCGGGGGTGCGGGCCCCGCTAAAGATGTCAACCACGAGCAAATCGACGGCACCGCGCAGGCCGGGAGGAAACTTGCCGAGCACTTCACGAGCATCACCGTGGCGAACGCGGATGGATGCCTGCTTCGACCACGGAAGCTCGGTGCGAACAAAGTCCACCAGATCCGATTCCAGCTCAACCACTTGTTGGCGCGAGCCGGGGCGGGTGGCCTCGACATAGCGGGGGAGCGTTAGTGCGCCGCCGCCGAGGTGCACGGCAGTGATGGGGGCTCCCGATTCGGTGAGCTGGTCAATAACGTGTCCCATGCGCTGCACATATTCAAAGAACAGTTGGCTGGGGTCATCCATGTTCACGTGTGATTGCGGCGTGCCATCCACAGTAAGAGTGTAGGAGCCGTCGATCCAGCGGTCGGGGGCGATCTCGGCAAGGTGGCCGCTGAGTTTCAAGGTGATTGTTGGATGCTCGGCCATGTCATTGACTTTGCCACAATCTCGTGGCGGCTGGTGTCGCCTCCGCTGTGGGCGAGACGGTGAGCGATACGGTGAAGCATGGTCGATAAGAACCGTGAGCTTCCTCCTCACTTGCAGGCACAGTTGAATGCCCAGTCCTATGTTGGTCCCGCAACTTTCGGGATGCGCCCGATGCTGAGTGAGCCAGAAGAGCTCGATGCGTGGATGCCCGATGTTGCCGTTGTGGGTGCACCGTGGGATGACAGCACGACCAACCGCCCAGGCGCACGCTTCGGTCCTCGCGCCCTGCGAGCTAGTGCCTATGACCCCGGCACTTACCACCTCGATCTCGGTGTCGAGATCTTCGATCACCTCGACGTCATTGACTATGGGGATGCGATTACAAGTCACGGCATGTGGGAGCTTTCGAAGGCAGCTATTCACGAGCGCGTCTCCCAAGTAGCTAGTCGAGGCATTGTGCCCTTCATCATCGGCGGCGACCACTCGATCACGTGGCCGGCAGCAACGGCGGTGGCCGAGCATCACGGTTTCGGCAATGTGGTGATGATCCATTTCGATGCGCATGCCGACACGGCGAACATCCTCGAGGGCAACCTCGCCAGTCACGGAACCCCTATGCGTCGCCTCATAGAATCAGGCGCGATTCCCGGCCCCAACTTTTTGCAGGTCGGTCTGCGCGGTTACTGGCCAGGCGAAGAAGATCAGAAGTGGATGCGCGACAACGGTCTCAAGCACTTCATGATGCAAGAATTTTGGGAACGTGGCGTCAAGGAGATGATCCCGGAGATCATTGCAGCGGCGAAGGCCCGAGCATCCAAGGTCTACATCTCGATCGACATCGATGTACTCGATCCCGGCTTCGCACCGGCGACCGGAACGCCAGAGCCCGGCGGCTTCGCGCCCATTGATTTGCTGCGCATCATCCGCCAGATTGTGCTCGAAACGGATGTCGTGGGTTTCGACATTATGGAGGTCGCGCCGGCCTATGACCACGCCGATATCACGGTGAATAATGCCCACCGTTTGATCTGGGAAGCCTTCGGAGCGCTAGCCGCCAAGAACCGCAATTCAGGACTCACAGCAAACCCCTAGTCGAAATCGCCAATTTGGTCAAGATTCGGGTGGACACGGCGCGGCAAACCGGCTTATAGTAGATCCTTGCGCTCCCAGACAAATTAAGCAGTCATATTGCGGACAGCTGGGTGCCCCGAGTATAGCGGCGGGGCGTTTCTGGTGAGCATTTCATTACCGACCGTCAATTATCTTGACAGACGAACCCGACGGGGTTCACGGAGGTTGTTCCTTGGCTGCTGCGCGCGATGCGTCCACCAATAAGTCCCCGAAAAACGGCCGCTCAGCATCGCGGCTTTCTTTCGCAAAAATCACTGACACGCTAACTGTTCCCGATCTGCTCGCATTGCAGACCGAGAGCTTTGATTGGCTCGTCGGAAACGACATCTGGAAGAACCGTGTAACTGACGGTGTTGCCGCTGGTCGTACCGATCTGCCAACTCGTAGTGGTCTCGACGAAATCTTTGAAGAGATTTCGCCGATCGAAGACCTCGGCGAGACTATGCAGTTGTCGTTTACGGAGCCTGAGCTCGAAGAGCCCAAGTACTCCATCGATGAGTGCAAGGAGCGCGGCAAGACTTTTGCTGCTCCCCTGTATGTCAATGCCGAGTTCATGAACCACCTCACCGGTGAGATCAAGACTCAGACCGTGTTCATGGGCGACTTCCCGCTTATGACCGCTCGCGGTACCTTCATCATCAACGGAACCGAGCGCGTAGTTGTTTCGCAGCTCGTCCGTTCGCCTGGTGTGTACTTCGACCGCCAGCCCGAGAAGCTGTCTGACAAGGACATCTACTCGGCTCGCATCATCCCAAGCCGTGGTGCTTGGCTTGAATTCGAGATCGACAAGCGCGACCAGGTCGGCGTTCGCATCGACCGCAAGCGCAAGCAGTCGGTCACGGTCTTCCTGAAGGCCCTCGGCCTTTCGAGCGAAGAAATCCTTGAAGAATTCAAGGGCTTCCCGTCGATCGAAGCCACCTTGGAGAAAGACAACATCCTCACCAAGGAAGAAGCGCTCAAGGACATCTACCGCAAGCTTCGCCCCGGCGAGCAGGTTGCTGCTGAAGCCGCACGTGCGCTTCTTGACAACTTCTACTTCAACTCCAAGCGCTACGACCTCGCGAAGGTTGGTCGTTACAAGATCAACCGCAAGCTCGGTCTCGACACCGACATTAAAGAGTCGGTGCTCACCGTTGAAGACATCATCGCGACCATCAAGTACATGGTTTCGCTTCACGACAACTCGGCACCAAGCGTTTCTGTCAGCGACAGTGGCGTAGCCAGTGTCAAGGGCGTTCGCGATGGCAAGAAGGTCAACGTTCGTCTCGACATTGACGACATCGACCACTTCGGCAACCGTCGTATCCGTGCTGTTGGTGAGCTCATCCAGAACCAGGTTCGTACCGGCCTCAGCCGTATGGAACGTGTTGTTCGCGAGCGCATGACCACGCAGGACATCGAAGCGATCACCCCGCAGACTCTGATCAACGTGCGCCCCGTCGTCGCCGCGATCAAGGAGTTCTTCGGTACTTCACAGCTCTCGCAGTTCATGGACCAAAACAACCCGCTCGCGGGACTGACCCACAAGCGTCGCCTTTCGGCGCTGGGCCCGGGTGGTTTGAGCCGTGAGCGCGCTGGTGTTGAAGTTCGAGACGTTCACCCCTCTCACTACGGCCGTATGTGCCCGATTGAGACTCCTGAAGGCCCCAACATTGGTCTGATTGGTTCGCTCGCATCGTTCGCCCGTATTAACGCTTTCGGTTTCATCGAGACCCCGTACCGTCGCCTCATTGACGGCACCGTTTCGACCACGATCGATTACCTCACTGCCAGTGATGAAGATGACTACATCGTCGCGCAGGCAAACGCACCCCTCACGAAGGACATGAAGTTCGCTGAACCTCGCGTTCTTGCTCGTAAGAAGGGTGGCGAGGTTGACCTCGTTCCCGTTGAAGACATTGCTTACATGGATGTCTCGCCGCGCCAGATGGTGTCGGTAGCGACCTCGATCATTCCGTTCCTCGAGCACGACGATGCAAACCGCGCACTCATGGGTGCCAACATGCAGCGTCAGGCTGTCCCGCTGCTTCGCAGTGAAAGCCCGCTTGTCGGAACCGGTATGGAGACCTTCGCCGCAATTGACTCCGGTGACGTTGTCACTGCTCTCAAGGCTGGTGTTGTCTCTGAGGTTTCTGCAGACATCGTTGTTGTTCAGCTTGATGAGGGTGGAACGCAGGACTACTTCCTGCGCAAGTTCAACCGCTCTAACCAGGGCACGAGCTACAACCACCGCGTTATTGTCAGTGCCGGTGAGCGCGTCGAGGTCGGCCAGGTCATCGCTGATGGTCCTGCTACCGAAAACGGCGAGCTTGCTCTCGGAAAGAACCTCCTCGTGGCATTCATGCCGTGGGAGGGTCACAACTTCGAGGACGCCATCATCCTGAGCCAGAATCTGGTCAAGGATGACGTACTGTCGTCGATCCACATCGAAGAATATGAAGTGGATGCTCGCGACACCAAGCTCGGTAAAGAAGAGATCACGCGCGACCTGCCGAACGTTAGCCCAGAACTCTTGGCTGACCTCGACGAGCGTGGAATCATCCGTATCGGTGCAGAGGTTCGCCCCGGCGACATCCTCGTTGGCAAGGTCACACCTAAGGGTGAGACTGAGCTTTCGGCTGAAGAGCGTTTGCTCCGTGCCATCTTCAACGAGAAGAGCCGCGAAGTTCGCGACACCTCGCTGAAGGTTCCCCACGGTGAGCAGGGCACAATCATCGCTGTCAAGGAGTTCTCCGCAGACAACGATGACGAGCTTGGCTCGGGCGTCAACCAGCGTGTTGTTGTGTACATCGCCCAGAAGCGCAAGATCACCGAAGGTGACAAGCTCGCTGGTCGTCACGGCAACAAGGGTGTTATCTCCAAGATTCTGCCTGTCGAAGACATGCCGTTCTTGGCCGATGGAACCCCGGTCGACATCATCCTGAACCCGCTCGGTATCCCCGGTCGAATGAACTTCGGTCAGGTACTGGAAACTCACCTCGGTTGGGTTGCGAAGCAGGGTTGGGAAGTTGAAGGTAACCCGGAGTGGGCTAAGAACCTGCCAGCCGAGGCCTACAAAGCTGAGCCAGGCACCAAGGTTGCTACCCCAGTATTCGACGGCGCGTACGAAGAGGAAATCGCGGGTCTTCTTGACTCCACGACTCCTACTCGTGACGGCGTTCGCCTCATCGACTCTTCGGGTAAGACCCCGTTGTTCGATGGTCGTTCGGGTGAGCCGTTCCCGGCTCCCGTATCTGTCGGCTACATGTACATCCTCAAGCTGCACCACCTCGTTGACGACAAGATCCACGCTCGTTCAACCGGTCCGTACTCCATGATTACTCAGCAGCCACTTGGTGGTAAGGCTCAGTTCGGTGGACAGCGCTTCGGTGAGATGGAAGTTTGGGCGCTCGAGGCCTACGGTGCCGCTTACGCTCTGCAGGAGCTTCTGACGATCAAGTCGGATGACATCCTCGGTCGCGTCAAGGTATACGAAGCCATCGTTAAGGGCGAAAACATCCAGGAGCCCGGTATCCCCGAGAGCTTCAAGGTGCTTATCAAGGAAATGCAGTCGCTGTGCCTCAACGTCGAAGTTCTTTCGGCCGACGGTTCAACGGTCAACCTCCGCGACACGGATGACGAAGCCTTCCGTGCCGCAGAAGAGTTGGGCATCAATATTTCAGCCCGGTTCGAGTCCTCGTCTGTTGACGAGATTTAACCAGACCGAAACCGACTGCAGAACTTTCGAAGAGAGAAGATAAATTGCTCGACGTTCACGCGTTTGATGAAATCAAAATCGGTCTCGCTACCGCCGACGACATTCGTCGCTGGTCGCATGGTGAGGTTAAGAAGCCAGAGACCATTAACTACCGCACACTTAAGCCGGAGAAGGATGGTCTGTTCGGTGAACAGATCTTCGGTCCTTCGCGCGACTGGGAGTGCTCCTGTGGCAAGTACAAGCGTGTCCGCTTTAAGGGCATCGTTTGTGAGCGCTGTGGTGTTGAAGTAACCAAGTCAGCTGTGCGCCGTGAGCGCATGGGTCACATCGAGCTTGCTGCTCCGGTTACTCACATCTGGTACTTCAAGGGTGTTCCGAGCCGTCTCGGTTACCTGCTTGACATGGCACCGAAGGACCTCGAAAAGGTCATCTACTTCGCGGCCTACATGATCATTTCGGTTGACGAAGAAGGCCGTCACGCTGACATGCCTGCGCTTGAGAACGAGATCCGTCTCGAAATCAAGACGCTTGAAGGCCAGCGCGATTCCCGCATTGCCGACCGCTTGACCAAGTTCGAGGAAGACCTTGCCGCTCTAGAAGAAGAGGGCGCCAAGGCCGACCAGAAGCGTCGCGTCAAGGATGCTGCTGAGAAAGAAATGTCTCAGCTGCGCAAGTCCATTGACGAGCAGATCTCGCAGCTCGAGCGCGTCTGGGACGATTTCCGCAGCCTCAAGATTGGTGACCTCAAGCCTGAGGATTCCGTCTTCCAGGAACTGCAGGACCGTTTCGGAAGCTACTTCGAAGCATTCATGGGTGCCGAGGCAATCAAGAAGCGCCTCCAGGCCTTCGACCTCGCACTCGAGAGTGTTGAACTGCACGACCAGATCGCTAACGGTAAGGGTCAGAAGAAGATCCGCGCCATCAAGCGCCTGCGCGTAGTCAACTCCTTCTTGCAGACCGGCAACTCGCCGGCCGCAATGGTGCTCGACGTTGTTCCGGTTATTCCTCCGGAGCTGCGCCCGATGGTTCAGTTGGATGGTGGCCGCTTCGCGACCTCCGACCTCAACGACCTCTACCGTCGTGTGATCAACCGCAACAACCGTTTGCGTCGACTCCTTGACCTCGGTGCTCCCGAGATCATCGTCAACAACGAGAAGCGCATGCTTCAGGAAGCCGTTGACGCACTGTTCGACAACGGTCGTCGTGGTCGTCCCGTTACCGGTACTGGCAACCGTGCCCTCAAGTCCCTGAGCGACATGCTCAAGGGTAAGCAGGGTCGTTTCCGCCAGAACCTGCTCGGAAAGCGCGTTGACTATTCCGGTCGTTCGGTGATCATCGTTGGACCGCAGCTCAAGCTGCACCAGTGTGGTCTCCCGAAGCAGATGGCTCTTGAGCTGTTCAAGCCGTTTGTTATCAAGCGCCTGATCGACTTGAGCCACGCCCAGAACATCAAGAGCGCCAAGCGCATGGTTGAGCGTGCACGTCCGCAGGTTTGGGACGTACTCGAAGAGATCATTCGCGAGCGCCCCGTGCTGCTGAACCGTGCACCTACCCTGCACCGTTTGGGCATCCAGGCATTCGAACCTCAGCTCGTTGAGGGTAAGGCTATTCAGCTTCACCCCCTCGTCTGTGCTGCATTCAACGCTGACTTCGACGGTGACCAGATGGCTGTTCACCTTCCGTTGTCGGTCGAAGCGCAAGCTGAAGCTCGCATCCTGATGCTCGCAAGCAACAACATCCTCAAGCCGTCTGACGGTCGCCCGGTGACACTTCCTACTCAGGACATGATCATTGGTCTGCACCACTTGACGACGCTGAAGGAAGACGTTGCTGGCGAAGGCCGTGCGTTCTCGTCGGTTGCTGAAGCGATCTTCGCGTTCGACCAGCACTCGCTTGACCTCAACGCCAAGGTGCGTCTGCGTCTCGACAACGTGTACCTCTCTGAAGAAGATGCCCCTGAGGGCTTCGTTCAGGGCCAGTCCAAGCTCATGGAGACGACCCTCGGTCGTGCCCTCTTCAACGAGGCTCTCCCGGCTGACTACCCGTACATTGAGGCACTCGCTGACAAGGGCCAGATTTCGGCTATCGTCAACGACCTTGCTGAGCGGTACGTGAAGGTAGATGTTGCTGCAGCTCTTGACGCGATCAAGGATGCTGGTTTCCACTGGGCTACTCGCTCCGGTGTAACCGTTGCGCTGTCTGACATCGTCACCCCGCCGACCAAGCCGGAAATCATCGGCCGCTACGAGAAGATCGCAGCGAAGGTTCAGGGCCAGTACGAGAAGGGACTCACGACCGACGCCGAGCGTCGTCAGGAGCTCATCGAGATCTGGAACAAGGCAACCGCAGAAGTAGCGACCGCCATGCAGTCCAACTTCCGCACTGACAACAACATCAACCGCATGGTGTCGTCTGGTGCTCGTGGTAACTGGATGCAGGTTCGTCAGATCGCCGGTATGCGTGGACTGGTATCGAACCCGAAGGGTGAGATCATTCCTCGCCCGATCGTCCACTCCTATAAAGAGGGCCTGACTGTAGCCGAGTACTTCATCTCGACTCACGGTGCTCGTAAGGGACTGGCTGACACCGCACTGCGTACTGCAGACTCCGGATACCTCACGCGTCGACTCGTTGACGTGTCGCAGGATGTCATCATTCGTGAAGACAACTGTGGCACCGGCAAGGGACTCGACATGCCGATCGCTGTGCAGAATGCAGACGGCAAGTGGATTCTTGACGACAACGTTGAGAACTCGGTTTATGCACGTAGCCTCGCGGCTGACGCCACCGACGACAAGGGAACAGTCGTTGCTTCGGCTGGTGCCGACGTCGGAGACGTTCTGCTCGAGAAGCTGGTGACTGCTGGAGTTCACAGCATCAAGGTTCGTTCGGTACTCACGTGTGAGTCCGCTGTTGGTGTGTGTGCCGTCTGCTACGGCCGCTCACTCGCAACGGGTCTCCTCGTCGACATCGGAGAGGCTGTCGGAATTATCGCCGCACAGTCGATCGGTGAGCCCGGTACCCAGCTGACCATGCGTACCTTCCACACTGGTGGTGTTGCTTCGGCAGACGACATTACGCAGGGTCTTCCCCGCGTTACGGAACTCTTCGAAGCTCGTACCCCTAAGGGTGCAAGCCCCATCGCAGAAGCCGCTGGTCGCGTCACGATCGAAGACACTGACCGCAGTCGCAAGCTGATCCTCACGCCAGACAATGGCGACGAGCCCATCGCGTACCCGATCCTGCGTCGCGCAACCCTCCTCATCGAGGATGGCGAGCACGTAGAACTCGGCAAGCAGCTGCACGTCGGAAACGTTGACCCGAAGGAAGTTCTTCGAGTCCGCGGTGTCCGTGCCGTTCAGCAGCACCTCGTTGATGGTGTCCAGGGCGTTTACCGCTCACAGGGTGTACCGATTCACGATAAGCACATTGAGGTCATCGTTCGTCAGATGCTCCGCAAGGTGACTGTTGTTGACCACGGTGACACCGGTCTGCTTCCTGGTGAGCTGGTTGATCGTTCGAAGTACAACGACCTCAACCGTTCAGTGCTCACCGAGGGTAAGGCAACGGCATCGGCTCGTCAGGAAATCTTGGGTATCACCAAGGCTTCGCTGGCTACCGAGTCGTGGCTGTCGGCCGCGTCGTTCCAGGAGACCACCCGCGTTCTTACGCAGGCGGCCATGGAAGGCAAGTCTGACCCGCTCATGGGACTCAAGGAGAACGTCATCATCGGTAAGCTCATCCCGGCTGGTACGGGTTTGCCGCGCTACCGCGATGTATCGGTCGAGGCAACGGAAGAGGCGAAAGCCGAACGTTACCCCAACCGCATCTTCGCTGATGACGCAAGCCTCAGTGAGAGCGACTTGAGCTTTGTCGACTTCGACAGCTTCAGCTCGAATGACTCCACACCGGGAACCTACAACTAAGTAGCCTCGGAGTCACCCTCGGGTGATACCACCGAAGGGCCCCTCGTCATTGTGACGAGGGGCCCTTCGTCGTTGAGTCGAGTTCTACACGGGTATACCCGTCGCCGTCTGCGACCAGCGTCGCGAGAAGCTGGCGGCCAGCAGGGAGTAGTCGAATGGTGACCGTGCCAGAGTGGGCAGCATCGAGCATCCGAACAGAGGCGTCAATCACGCTAGAGAGCGCGCCCGAAGGCAGGGCGAGGGGATAACGGTCGTCGAGCAGCAATACGACGACGCCACGTCGCCGAGCACGCTGAACGGCAGCCACAACTTCAGGCAGGTCAAGTTGGCGCGCACGCAGGCTGTCGCGCAGGCGGGCTTCGGCGATAAGTAGTTCATCGCGGTCCTCTTCGCTCAGTTCTTCGCCGTCGGCAATACGCTGCAGGTTAGCTCCGACAGCGGCATCGAGCGAGGCTAGGCGACGAGATCGTTCCGCCGTGCGCGCCAGAGCGGCAGCTTCAGCGGCGACCCGAATGGTGTCTGCTTCATGAACGTGCTCCAGTTTTCGGCTTGTACGTTTCATGCCGAAGGAGAACAGCGACCCCACTAAGACGATCGGTGCTTGCCGGGCGACCAACACGAAGGCTTCGACAAGGCGGTCTTCGGTCGTCAGCCCCCACGCAATCGTTGCTAACCCAATGGCCGCAAAGCCGACCCAGGCCAGCAGGTCGCGACCGCGCAAGCCGAGATAGAACATAGCTAAGGCGCCAGCACCTACATACCACTGCGAGAAACCCCCGGTGATCGCGTTCCACGACGATAAAAGGGTGGTGAGCACGCTCGCCGCGATCACGAACAGACTCACGCGAACGCTGACGCGCTCATTGGTGTCGCGAGTGAGGGCCAACCAGATCGCGCCAAAGATCAGGATCGAGAGGTACACAATCGCGGGAACGTAGACATCGTCGAGCGCCAACAGAGCTAACCCTGACATCGTGACGAAGTAGATCCAGATGAGCAGGTGAGCGCCGCGACTCGTGATCTCGGGGAGTTGTAGTCTCTGTGGGCTGCGGGAGTCTCTTGTCATTCCTGCCACCCCACGCGCACGCGCGTGCCCTCTCCTGGCTGAGACCACACTGTTGCTTGAGCTCCGGGCAGCGAATTGATGCGGCCCAAGATGCTCACGACGATGCCCAGCCGGTGGGTGGGCACGTTTGCGGGATCGAAGCCGCGGCCATCGTCAGTGATCGTAATGTCAATACGCTCCGGGCTGAGGCGAAGATCAACGAGCCGTTCAACCGGTGTCGAGTCGATCGAGGCATGAACAACACTGTTTCTCAGTGCTTCCACAGTGGCTTCGATGAGCGCGCTGGCGATAGTCGAGGGGACGGGGGCGTGTCGCGCGCCGGTGACGACGAACTTCGCGGCATCCGTAGTCTCGTTGATCGACGTAGCCAACCCTTGGATGAGGTAGTCGGAATGGATGAGTTCAGGCACACTCGCAGTGGCTTCGTGAAGCTCCCGAAGACGTTCGATCGTGCGTGCGGCTTGCGCTCGCGTGGACTCGGAGTTGCTGCGCCCCGCGCCGGCTGCCGCAAAAATTGTGGCAATCACTTCGTCGTGAACGAGCGCATCGAGATGGGCCTGTTCCTCGGCACGGGCAGTCAACGCGGCAGCGCGCATCGACGAACTTTGGGCTGCAGCCGTCGCGACATCCACTTCTCTGCCGGCATTCATCGCGACCATCACGACAGCAGTGAAAACCGCGCAGACGGTGATACTGAAGAAGGCAAACTGCAGCGCGAGCGAAACGTCAGCCCCGCCGTCGGCAATGATTCGAATCGGAGCAACGCCGAGGGAGCTAAGGATGAGAAACGCCCACGCCACGGGCGGCCGCCACGCGACGGCGGCTGAGGCGGTGCTCAACCCGACGATGCCTACCGTCCATGGGGCAACGTCTGCCGGCATCGGCCCGTTGATAAAGGCAGGAATCCAACTCACCACCACTGCGGTAAAGATAATTGCGTAGCCACCGTGCATGATGCGAATCGCCCGCAGCGAACTCCACCGGGCCGCTGCCGCCACCACTAAGGGCAGCCCAAAGATAGCGATCGCTGCAACTGTCTGCCAATGCGCAATCACATAGCGAGAATGGTCAGCCAGCGAACTGACCGTTAGGACAAAAAAGAACAGCGTAGATGCTGCCAGCACGGCGCTGACTACTCGAACGACGCTGAGTTCGGCGCTGGCAGTCGAGGGCACTCGGGGCGGGTAGCTAGTCACGAATGCGGAGGAGGGAGAATCCCGTCTTCGACGGCCCTCTTATACAGATCGACTTTGGTGTGGGCGGGGCGACCCACCATGGCGTATTTGTAGCGGATGCGTCGAACGTACTCCGCGACGGTGCTCGTCGACAATCCTGCACGGTACGCCACCGCGATCGATTTGTCGCCGGAGGCATAGTGAGCCAGTACTTCTTGCTCCTTCGGGCTGAGGCTGGCGGCCGCAAGCTCGGGGTCTGAATCGAGAGCTGCTGCCCAGTCGGTTGTCACAACGGGATTGCCCAGTGCTGCTTCACGGACGGCGTCGATGATGACGTCGCGCGATTCGGATTTGCGTACGATCCCCAATACACCTGCTCGTGATGCTGCACGCACTTCGCTGGCATTATCTGCTGCCGTGAAAACGAGCACATTGACTCCTTGTTCGCGCAACCAGGCGACGTTCTGCCCGACAGTCGTGCCGTCGGAGAGCCGCACGTCAAGAACAACAACGTCGAGGGTATCCGCCACATCGCCTAAATCGCGGACGCTTGCAACAGAGGTGACCAGCGTGAGGTCATCGCACAAAGCCAGCAACGAACCGAAGCCCAGTTGCACTGTTTCGTGGTCGTCAACATGACCAACGCGGAAGGTGCGCGGACCTGTTTCGTGCGTGGTCAATAGAGCCCCGTTCGGATCAGGGTGAATTCAGTCACGAGAGAGAATCCCACCCGCCTACGACAACCGTACCGGAACAAATCGTCTGTCCCCCAAACGGGTGTCATTGATAGTAACGACTGGTGCAGGCTCTGTCGTGCTGCGAATATCGGGGACGTTGCAACAATTAGGGGAGGGCTGAGGGCTTGTGAATCGTCACGCTGTTAACGACCTCATCGATTGTTCTCTCCTACGGTGGTACCGCCGGGTGTCAGAATGGCGCAGCCCAGTCGGTGCGACAGCAACCGGCTGTGTCGCTTGCCGGGCATCCGACTTCGCCGTCTTTGACCGTCGTGGACATTGGCCTCACGATCTTCTGCACGGGCTTGTCGAGACTCTCGACCTGGTTTCCCTGCAACTCGCCATTGAGGTTCACGAAGAACGACACTGTGCGAACGAGTACGGGCGATCAACAGCGCCGTGTGAGCCCTGTTTGCGTGCCGCGCGGTCAACCGTCGCCGCGTGTGCGCATCGCCACGCGCAAGACATCACCGACGTCGTCGACGAATGTGCAATGCCCCGATTCGCTGCTTACGTCGAAATGAACACTAATTTGGCACTCAATGCTGCGACTCGCGGCGAATGGGCTTCCTGAAACGACTTGACTACCCCTCACAAGTGGGGCTGGTGGTGGTGATGTGTCTCGATTAGCGTGGGAATTCGCTAAGACCTTGGGGGGAGGCACGCGTGACAACACTTGCTGAAGTACTGATTCTTCGCGGAATGATGCCTATTGAGAGCATTGATTCCGTGGGAACGTCACACTCTGACGAAGAAGCACTGGTCAGAAATCTACTAGACAGTGGCACCATATCGCCGGCACAACTCGCGTCAGCTCGTGCGGCGCAGGCTGGCGTGCCGTTTGTTGAACTCGTTGACTTTGCTGTCGACCACCAAGCTGTAGCCCTCGCCCCCGCGGCAATTTGCCGCCGCCACGAGGTTCTGCCCATCGCCTTCTCCGAGGGATACCTCGTTCTGGCCATGGTTGACCCCGGTAACATCTTTGCTCTCGATGACATTCGCTCAGCCACCGGACGCCAGATTCGCGTTGTTGTTGCTGAGCGCAGCGACCTTCAGACAGCACTTGATCGCTTCCACCGTGCCGACGGCGAACTCTCCAGCCTCAGCAGTGAGCTTGAGCAAGAAGCAACATCCACCGATGTCGCCATTGCCTCGAGCAATGAGCCAACCGAAGACGACGCACCCATCGTTCGTTTTGTGAACCTGCTGATTAGCCAGGGCATCCAAGACAAAGCATCCGATATTCACATCGAGCCTGGCGAGCACGACCTTGGCGTTCGCTACCGCATCGATGGCGTGCTGCACGAAATGCAGCGCGCACCTCGCCAGATTCAGAACGGCGTGATTTCACGCCTCAAGATCATGGCCGAGATGGACATCGCCGAGCGTCGCAAGCCTCAGGATGGCCGTATTTCGGTCATCCACGGTCAAAAGAAAATTGACCTTCGTGTCGCGACGTTGCCGACCGTCTACGGCGAAAAAGTTGTTATGCGTATTCTCGACAACTCCAACACGACTCTTGATCTGAGCCAGTTGTACCTGCTCGAGCACAATGCCGCGATTTACAAAGAGGCGTACTCCAAGCCCTACGGCATGATTCTCGTGACTGGCCCTACCGGTTCGGGTAAGTCGACCACTCTGTACACAACCTTGAACGCCGTTGCTCGCCCGGAGATCAACGTCATCACCGTTGAAGACCCGGTCGAGTACCGCATGGCGGGCATCAACCAGGTGCAGGTAAACCCGAAGGCGGGCCTCACGTTCGCTAGTGCGCTGCGCTCGATTCTGCGATCTGACCCGGATGTTGTGCTCATCGGTGAGATCCGAGACCAAGAGACGGCGCAGATTGCGATCGAAGCGGCGCTCACCGGTCACCTCGTGTTGAGCACCCTGCACACTAACGGCGCACCTGCGGCTATCACGCGATTGATCGAGATGGACATTGAGCCATTCTTGGTCGGTTCGGCAATCGACTGTGTCGTGGCTCAGCGACTCGCGCGCCGCTTGTGTGACCGTTGCAAGCAACCAGCGGCTCACAACCCGCAAGACCTCGTGAATTTGAAAGTCGGCTTCAACCCAGAAGGTCCGATGCCGACTTTGTACGCACCCGTTGGCTGCACCGTGTGTTCCAAGACGGGATACCGCGGTCGAATCGCACTGCACGAAGTGATGGCAGTGACCGAAGAGATTGAACGTCTCGCTGTTGCGCGCTCCTCGAGTGCGGAGATCAGCCGGGTCGCGATCGAGCAGGGAATGCGCACGCTGCGCATGGATGGTTGGGCTAAAGCTCAACTGGGCTTGACGTCGATCGAAGAGATTTTGCGCGTCGTCGCATAGAAGAATTACTGGGGGAATTATGGCTAAGCGAATTTACGACATCCCGTCGCAATCGGTAAACGAGAGTTTGTTCACACCGAAGGGGCAAAGCGTGCCGACGAATGCGCCGCCGCCCGCAGCGGGTTCGAGTGTGCCGGGGCCGAGCAACCCGCAGGCATCATCGACGCCGTTCCCCGAGTGGGCGCAGACCGGCGCGGCACCTTCGGCTTCGGCTGCGACCGTGCCGGCGTCACCGCTGCCTACGATTCCACCGCCCTCGGGCTCGATCAAGAGCAATGACAACGGCGGTGTTTCCGCGCCCGCTGCACCGGCGGCACCGCCAGCAGCACCGCCGGCTGCCCCGGCGGCATTCACTGCTCCCACCGCACCTACCGAGTCCGCACCGACCGCGGATCCCGCAGCCGATGGCGGCCGACGTGCGCGTCGCATGGCTACCGAGCCGGTGACCTCGATCGACTCGCTCGATGAGTTGTTCCGTCAGGCGGCCGCGGGCGCAATGTCTCAAACTTCTGCAGCAACGACTGCGGCTGGTGCATCGATGCCGGCAGCACCGGCTCCAGCTCCGGCGCCTGCTCCGGCGCCTGCTCCATCGCCGAGCGCCGCCGAGGTTCCCTATTTCTCCGACGCCACAGATTCAGAGGCCGAGGCAACGGCATCCGCCACCGCGTTCAGCCTCGACGATTCGAGCGCGCCGGCGACTCCGGCTGCGCCAGCTGCACCTGCCCCGTCGGCAGCATCCGGTGCTCAAGCAGACGCTCCCGAAGACGTGAAGACCCGTCTTTTCGATGTTCCTGATGGTGACGCTCCCACCGAGGATTTCACTAGCTTTCCGCCTCCGGGCGTCACCGAGGGGCTTTTGACTTTCACTAGCGGGTTCGGGGCCGAACAAGCTACGGCACCACGCGAATCTCAGCTTCTTTCAGTCCCTAAGCTCGTTGAGCAAGAGGCTGAAGCACGTCCCGAGATGGAGTTGACCGCGAAGGAAGGCTCGAGTCCAGAGCTTCTGAGTGCTCTAAAAGAGGTCGTCTATACGGGAGCATCTGACCTCCACATTTCGTCCGGCGCCGTGCCGATGATTCGTGTTGACGGTGGTCTTCAGCCCCTGCAGGGGGCAGCAGAGTGGGATAAGGAACGCACTCGCAACGCACTTTTCAGCATCCTCGATGCGAAGCAGGAAGCTCAGTTCCTTGAGGTTCTCGAACTTGACTTTGCTTTCGAACTTTCTGAAGCCGCTCGTTTTCGAGTGAACTTCTACATGGACCGTGGCAATATGGGCGCGGCCTTCCGAATCATTCCGACCGAGATCAAGCAGCTGAAGGACCTGGGCATCCAGGAGTCAGTTTCGCAGTTTGCAACTCTGCCTCGCGGGCTCGTCCTCGTGACGGGGCCAACGGGTTCCGGCAAGTCCACGACGCTCGCCGCTCTTATCGACCTTGTCAACCGCACGCGTGCAGACCATATCGTTACTGTCGAAGACCCGATTGAGTTTTTGCACGGCAACCAGAAGTCGCTGGTTAACCAGCGCGAGGTTGGCCGTGACACCCACTCGTTTACGGCAGCCCTCAAACACGTTCTTCGTCAAGACCCCGACGTGATCCTGATTGGTGAGCTTCGAGACCTTGAAACGATCTCGATTGCGCTTACCGCGGCGGAGACCGGCCACCTCGTGTTTGCGACTCTGCACACTCAGGATGCTGCGCAAACCGTTGACCGCATCATCGACGTCTTCCCGCCGCACCAGCAGGGCCAGGTTCGTACCCAGCTCGCTGCTGTGCTGCAGGGCATCATCTGTCAGACTCTTGTGCGTCGCGCCAGCGGCAAGGGGCGTGTGGTTGCCACTGAGGTACTCACCATGACTCCGGCTATCGGAAACCTCATTCGTGAGGGCAAGATCTACCAGATCCCCTCAGCGATGCAGGCGGGTCGCAGCGGCGGAATGCACACCATGGACCAGCACCTCGCTGGCCTGGCCAAGTCTGGTGCGATCACTGAAGAGGCGGCGATGGCGAAGGCGCACGACCCGGAAGGCATGCACCGTTTGATGGGCGATAACTCAACGGCAGGAGCGCGCTAATGGCGGCTGCAACATCCGCTACGAAGGCCTTTGAGTACAAAGCTCGCAATCAGGCAGGCAAGGTCGTCAAGGGACGCATCGATGCTTTGAGCGAGAATCAAGTGTTAGGGCGCCTACGTGCTATGGGCATCAGCCCGATTTCGGTGACTGAAGCTGGTTCTGGCACGGGGCTCAACAAAGAGATCAATATTTCCTTTCTCCAGAAGGGCGTTGGTCTCGATGATCTCGCGGTGATGAGCCGTCAGATGTCGACGATGATTGCGGCAGGCCTGTCGCTGATCCGGGCGCTCGTCATTCTGTCGGAACAAACGGAGAATACGACGCTGGCGAAGGCGCTAGGGGATATTCGCCAAGATGTTGAGACCGGCGGAACGTTGTCTGACGCGTTCGCTAAGCATGCAACAGTTTTTCCGCCGATCATGATCCATCTAGTTCGTGCGGGCGAGACGGGTGGGTTCCTCGATAACGCCCTCGAATCGATCGCCAATAACTTCGAGAGCGAAGTAAAACTTCGTGGAACGATCAAGTCTGCGCTGACCTATCCGGTGGTCGTTCTGATCATGGCGATTGCGGCTGTGGTGGGAATGCTTATCTTCATCGTGCCTGTCTTCCAGCAGATGTTTGAAGATCTAGGGGGTCAGCTGCCATTGCTCACTCAGATGCTGGTCTGGGCGTCGGATGGCATGAAGTTTGCGGCCCCCATTCTCATCGTGGCGGGTGTCGTCTTTTCCGTGTGGTGGAAGAAGAACAAGCACACAGTGCGTGTTCGCAAAGCAGTAGATCCTTTCAAGCTCAGGATGCCGGTGTTTGGACCTTTATTCCGTAAAGTTTCGATTTCACGGTTCACCCGCAACTTCGGCACCATGTTGGGGGCCGGTGTGCCTATCCTTCAAGCTCTCTCGATCGTGGGGGAGACCTCGGGCAACTATGTGATCGAGGAAGCTCTGCGTCGCGTCGCTGACTCCGTGCGGTCGGGGCAATCTGTCTCGGCTCCTCTGGCTCGCGAGAGCGTGTTTCCGTCGATGGTGACTCAGATGGTGGCTGTTGGTGAGGATGCCGGCTCGATGGAAGTCATGCTCGCGAAGATTGCTGATTTTTACGATGACGAAGTTCTCAAGACTACTGAGCAGCTCACGGCGCTCATCGAACCGCTCATGATCGGTGTAATTGGCTCGATCGTGGGCGTGATGGTCATCGCGTTGTACATGCCGATCTTCGCGATCTTTGACCAGATTAAGTAACGCCTAGCAGCCCGAAACGGGGACGCCGCGACCCGAGTCGCTGCGTCCCCGTTTGGCCGTTAAAGTCCGTGTTCATGCCATTGGCACGCGGAATCTGCCAGAACGGGTAGGTTGCGCGCGTGGCGCCCCTCACACTGGGGTCGTAATTCGGGCGGTTTACCCCCGTTCGCGGGATTCTCAGCTGCCGTACATGTTGAGAGTATTTCTGTGGGGGGCTGAGAAGCTCATTTTTCTGGGGGCCCCTGTCCAAGATCCGAACCACAGACAGGAAAACCAATGATTACTCGCATGCACGAAGCACTGCGCACGAAGCGCAACGACCTCGGAAACGACCAGAAGGGCTTCACTCTCGTTGAGCTCCTCGTAGTCGTTCTGATCATCGGCATCCTTGCCGCGATCGCGATCCCGTTCTTCTCAACCAGCGCCAGGGCGCTTGGGAATCGCAGGTCAAGTCCGACATCGCCAACGCGGTTATTGCGGCTGAGACTTACGCGATTGGTGCGAACGGTTCATACGCGGCTCTTAGTATGACCGGGCTCACAGACAATGGCTACAAGAACACTTCTTCCGTGGTCCTGTTGGTGGAAAACACCAGCGTGTCGGGCTATGAATTCTCCGTCACTCATAACGAATACACCGCTCAAACCTGGACATATAAGAGCGTCGATGGTAAGACCACGGGACCAGTTGCCGACTAGCTAATAGCCGTACGTATGTCTGCAAACGGGGTGTCGCCAAGCGGCGGCGCCCCGTTTTCACCCCTGAAGAATGATCGCTCCGCCGAGAGAATCCGAATCTCACGCAACACCATAAACCCTGACTACCCGAACGAAAGGGCTCATCATGCACAAGGTTCTACAGCGACTGCGTAGCTCCGACGCAGGAATGAGCCTTCTTGAGGTAGTCGTGGCGATGATGATCTTCGCGATTGTCTCGCTCGCCGTGCTTCAGTCACTGACAACCGTATTGACGGTCACACGAGACAACCGTGCGCGGGTCGTCGCGGCAAACCTCGCGTCTCAAGAAATTGACTTGGCTCGCAGCGCCGAAGATGTCTTCCAGCTGTTCGACGCCACCTATGTCAAAACTCTCAATGGCGATGATTTCACCGTCACGCGCTCTACCGGCTGGGTCGCCGCCGGCAACGAAACCGTAGCGTGCAGCGCAGGCGGTGGCGCGTTGCGGTACAAACGCATCAACGTCGAAGTAACCTGGCCCAACATGCGGCCGGGTACAGAACCTGTGCGCTTCGACACTCTTCTCGCACCGAACAACCGCATCAACGACCCAGCCCTCGGAACCATTCTGGTATCGGTGACGGGCGGTGGCGGAGATGGCATCTCCGGCGTAGCCGTGACCGCTAAACCATCGACGCCTGCAGCAGGCGCCACGACGCCTACAACCACGATTGATAATACAAATGTGCAAGGCTGCACCTTTATTCTCAAAGTGGTTCCGGGAAATTACGACGTAACGGTCGCCCGTTCAGGCTTTATTACCGACGATGGTCAGGTTACTGCGCCAAGCAAGCTTGCAAAAGTCGCCGCTGGTAAATCTGTATCTCTGTCGTTCAATTACGACGAAGCGGCGCATTACCGTCTCAACTACATCGCAGCCACGGCGCCGGAAAAAGTGCAGATTCCCACAAATATGTCAACGACGATGCTCAGCTCGTACGGCACCTTCGTTAGCCCCGTGCCGAACACAAACGCGAACCTAACCCGAAATGTTGATCTCTTTCCGTGGCGTTCCGGATACGAAACGATCGCTGGCACCTACGTGGTGAAGCCGCAGGATCCAGCAAGTCCAGCGAAATATTGTCTGTCGCCGAATCCAGCGTTGTGGCCGGAGGTCACCGTTGGGGTTGTGAAATACAGTTCACCACCCAACGTGTTTACTGCTGCTGTTCCTGGAGGAAATGCCGACGCAGTGGTACCGATGGGCCTCGTAGATGTTTCCGCGTTGGCGGGCTCAACCATTCGAGCGGTTTCTATCGATGCCGTGGCGGGGACCGGAGATCCTGGCTGCGACAAGGGCGATACGTTGGCGTTCAAAAAACTTACTTCGAGCACTACCCACATCGCACTCCCTTACGGAACTTGGAAGATCGAGAAGCAGAGCGGCAGCAGCTGGGGGGCCATCGTCAGCATCCTGTCGCCAATCCTCGGCGGGACCTCGTCGGCTCCGGGAACTGTTCTAGTGGATCCGAGGGTGGCTCCCTAATGAAGAAAATTCGTGCTGCCCTATTTGTTCGCGTTCGTGGCATTCAAGGCGATGAACGCGGTGTGACGCTCGCTGAACTCATCGTCACGATCACTCTGCTGTCGATGATGCTCGCAATGGTGATGACCATCTTTGTTAGCTTCACTAGATCGTTCACGAGTGACCGTTCCGCGTCTACGAACTCGTCATCAGCGACTGTCGCGATGAATGAACTTACACGAGTCATCCGTTCTGGCACTCAGCTCAAGTTGCCGAGCGGCGCACTGAGCCCTGTATTTAGTGAAGCGAAGCCAGAAAAAGTAGTTCTCACGGCATTCTTGGACACGCAGGCGGCGAACCCTAAGCCAGTGAAGGTGATGTTCGAAATTACTGCCGACCGCACCCTGGTAGAAAAGCGTTGGGAAGTTACGGCAGAAAACAAAGGTGTGTATACGTTTAAGTCCGGAACTCCGAGCTCCGAACGCACAATAGTTCGCCAAATCGCCGGTAGCGGAACCCCTGTTTTTGCCTACCTCAAGAGTGTGGACGTGCGCACTCCCGGTGCTCCGACTGAGATTTTGTGGACCGAGGCCGATCCGTTCTCAAAGATCATTGCTGTCACCGTCTCGATGACGGTGCAAACTGACCCCTCGGGCGCTGCGCAAACCGCGACCCTCCAGAACACTGTCGGCATACCCAACCTCGATGTTCCCAGAATTGGATTCAAACCATGATCCGTTTATTGCGTTCCCGACTTGCGGGTGACCGCGGTGTAGCTCTTCCGATGGTTATCGGGATTACTGTCGTTCTTGGACTGCTCGTCACAACTGCGGTGACCTATGCTACAGGCGGGTTCCGCCAGTCGGCGTCGACCGAGGAGTGGTCGGCATCGCTAGCAGCGGCCTATGCGGGAGTCGAGGATTACCAAAGCAGGCTCTCGGAAGATACCTCATATATGCAGTACGGTAACCCTGCCGCTGCCTTCAGCGTTTCGACCGGGAGCAGTGTAAAACTCCCGGCTGTGGCACAAAAGAACGATGCCTTCAACGTGCAGGTCAATGAGGCCTGGCAGCCAGTGCCAGAAGGCAAGGGAGATTCGTTCTTCCGCTATGAGGTGGACAACTCAAAATATGCCGGGAGTGGTAACGTGCGTATTCGTTCCACTGGCAAGGTCGGGGGCGAAACACGTTCGATAGTGGCGGATTTGCACCAGGACGGTTTCATCGATTTTCTCTACTTCACTGATTATGAGATGCAGGATCCTTCGTACACGGGCGTTGCGGCTAGTTGTGTGAAGCACTGGTGGGCAGGCCGCGACAAGATTAGCGGAAATTGCGGCGAGATCGCTTTCGGCGGCGACGACGTGATCAACGGCCCAGCGCACTCCAACGACACGATTCGTATCTGCAACGCAACGTTCATGGACACATTGACTACGTCGTACACGCCGGTAGCGCCTAAAACGCTTCGCTACACGCCTGAGCAGTCATACGGTGCCAGCTGCACCGGTCAAAAATTCGGCGACAACACTGGCCCTATTTTCAAGGAATACATTGGGATGCCAGCCACGAACTCCGAACATCTCCGAGAGACCCGTACTGATCTGAAGTCGGATGGTGTCCCCCTGCCGGGATGCTTGTACACGGGGCCGACCCAGATTATTTTGCAGTCTGATGGGAAGATTTCGGTGAAGTCCCCGTGGACTAAGAAGACGCGGATCAAGGGTTCACCCGCCTCCGGGTATGAGAATAACTCTGAATGCGGTACCGCGTCTCAGCTGGCGACAGGATCGCCGTTTACATTGCCAGCGAAGAATGTTATCTACGTGCAAAACGTTCCTACGGTAAAGACCGATCCCAACTATTGGGCATCCGATAAAACCCCGACTGGGCTGTCCTGCGTTGGCCAAGATGGCGGAAAGGGTAACGGTCTCGGATACCCTCTGAAAGATGAGTACGGGGCTTCAAGCTCTTACGGTTGCCGTGATGGTGACCTCTTCGTGAAGGGCACGCTCAAGGGTCAGACGACATTGTCCGCAGAGCACTATGTCTACGTCATTGGTGACATCAAATACAACGACCCTGAAGCCGACATGCTCGGCTTGGTCGGTAACGACGCGGTTTGGGTGTGGAATCCCGTGAAGTACTCCTACTCGTCCTGGTATGGCTGGAGGCTGGGCCCCATCAACGACAGCAGCGGCGACAAAGAGCGTCGAATCGATGCCGCGATTCTGTCTGTCTCCCACACTTTCCTTGTGCAGAATCCTGCACACGCTCCGGCGAATGCGGTTCTTACCGTGAATGGCGCAATTGCGCAGAAGTTCCGTGGGATTGTGTCGAGCAACGGTGGCGGGTATTCGAAGAACTATGTTTATGACGCGCGACTCAAGTACACCGCACCGCCCAAGTTCTTGTCGCCAGTGACGACGACCTATGGAGTTGACGTGTGGATTGAAGTGGAACCGGCCTACAACGCTGCTGGTGCCCCGACGTCATGACGGCAACTACTCTTGCGATCGTCTTTGCGGGCCTTCTTGGCTTAGCAGTGGGATCCTTCCTCAACGTTGTCGTGTGGCGCCTGCCGCTCGGGGGAAAACTCTCTTCACCTCCGAGCGCATGCCCTCGCTGTGACCATGCGATCCGTGCCTACGACAATATTCCCGTCATCAGCTGGCTTATCTTGCGGGGCAAATGCCGTGACTGCGGAGAGCCAATTTCAGCGCGCTATCCTCTCGTGGAAGCAGCAACGGCGCTGGCGTTCAGCGGTATCGCTGCCGCAGTGGGCGCTGAGACGTCCATGGTGTGGGCGCTTCCTGCCTTCCTTTATTTCGCAGCAATTTCGATCGCTCTGACGTTGATTGACCTCGACACCCAGACATTGCCGAATAAGATCGTGCTTCCTTCGCTGGTTGTTGGCCTCGTCTTGCTAGCTATCGCGAGTGCGGGAACGGGAAATTGGGCGGCGTTGTTTGGTGCAGTACTCGGAGCGCTCGCGTTATTCGCGTTCTATTTCATCGTCGCGATTGTGTCGCCACGGGGGATGGGGATGGGCGATGTGAAACTCTCGGCGGTCGTCGGGCTTTATCTCGGTTGGCTGGGCTGGGGAACGCTCGCAGTCGGAGCCTTTGCAGCGTTTTTGCTTGGAGGGGTTTTTGCAATTGCACTCTTGGTTGTGAAAAAGGCAGGTCGCCGCTCGGCGATTCCTTTCGGACCGTGGATGATCGCCGGTGCCTGGTTGGGCATAGCGTTAGGCGCACAAATTTGGAACGGATATCTGGTGGCTGTCGGTCTTAGTTGATCGTCGTCTGGGGGGGGAAATATGGGAAAAAAACTAATAGGGCTGGACATCGGCTCCACAGCGATACGTGCTGTGGAAGTGGATGGTCCAAACCAACAACGTCCAACGATTCTTCGATTTGGAGAAGTTCCGTTGCCGGAGGGGGCAGTTCGTGCCGGGGAAGTCATCGACTCCGCAACTGTTACCGCCGCAATCCGCAAGCTCTGGTCAGCGACCGGATTCAAGACGCGGGACGTAGTTCTAGGCGTCGGCAACTCAAAAGTGCTCGCGCGCGACATCACAGTTCCGCGGCTTCCTCTCAATCAGGTGCGCGAGTCGCTTCCTTTTCAGGTCCAAGACCTCTTGCCTGTCCCAGCGACGGATGCCCTGCTCGATTTCTATCCGGCGAGCGAAGTTGACGGCGAGATGGGGGCTATGCTCCAGGGAATGCTTGTCGCCGCGATCAAGGCGCCACTTCTCGTTAACGTGAACGCAACGTCTGCGGCATCCGTTCAGCCAGTCAACGTTGACCTTTCTGCCTTCGCCCTAACGCGTTTGTTCGCGGGGCCGGTGTCGGCTGGGGAAACAACTCTGTTGGTTCACATCGGTGCCGCAACCACCACGCTCGTTGCACTCGAGGGTCACGTTCCGCACTTCATTCGATTTTTGCCGAATGGGGGGGCTGACATTACCAAGGGAATCTCTCAGCGACTCGATATTTCGGCACGAGACGCGGAAGCGATTAAGCGTTCGGTTGGCGTCGTTGCAGCCCGCGCCACCCCCGAGCAACGCCCAGCTCTCGAAGTGTCGTTTGAACTTGTCAACGAAACGTTGTTGGCAATCCGAGCGACGATTCAGTATTTCCAGAACGCTCGCAATAACCGCGCGATCGATCGCATCGTGATGAGCGGGGGCGGTTCGCGTCTTCTTGGGCTGGTTGAGACTGTTGGCGAGTTTACCAAGGTGCCAACGACACAACCCGATCCATTCTCGCTCGCAACGGTGGCTCGCGGTTTGCGAGGCACGGGAGAAGCTCAAGACATGTCCGTGGCGCTTGGTTTGGTAACGGGGGTATCCGTATGAGTGACAAGAAGCCTGCAGCTCGGCGCGAGATAAGGGTGGCGGTCGCGTACCTGCCGATCGTGAACTTGCTGCCGCCCGAATTGGCCAGCGAAAAGCTGCTGCCCGTGCACGAACACGAGCAATTTTCGTTGCACTGATAGCGATGGGGGTGGCTATCCTCGTGGCCGTAGGAGCGAATATTTATTCCTTGCAACGTGAGGCCGCACTCGACGACGCGCGCGCACGAACGCTGTCGTTGACCGCCGATCAGGGCGAATACAACGACGTGCGCTCGGCAAATCAACTCTTGATCTCGACCGAAGCCGCCAGAGTGTTTGCTTATTCGACCGAAGTATCGGTCAAGGGCTTGATCGATGGCCTCAACTCAAAGCTCAGCAGCGGTATGTCGATAACTGACTACAGTTTCGATACGGCGAACCCACTTCAGGTATTCGCGCCGTCGGTCTCTTCGCTCGACGCGGAGTCGATAGCGTCATTCTCTCTCGAAGTAATAGCTGGTTCAGTCGCTGAGATAGATGCTTGGGTGCGCGAGCTGCCCAGCGTTGACGGCGTAGTACAAGCAACTCTCATATCGACCAAGAGCGATGACGGAAGTTCTTTTAGCGGAACGGTCATCGTTCGCGTTGGTGAGACGGCACTACTTCACCGTTTTGACGGCGTAGTTGAGGAGGCCGAACCGGCGGACGAATCAGCGCCCACTAACTCTCCGGAGCCTACCTCCGGCACCGATGATGAGGAGAACGGCTCATGACAATGACACGTCTGTGGAATGTAATCGGTGTGGTCGGCGTGGTGCTCATCCTGCTGTTGGGGTACGCCGTTGGTGTATCGCCGGCGCTCGCCTCCGCTTCCACATCGGATGACGACCTCATGTCGGTTGAAGCGCAAAATCAGGTGAAAGAGGCTGAGCTTGCCGTGTTGAAGGCTCTTGCGGAAGATTCGGATCAGCTTTTCGCGGATCTCGCGAAGGCTCAGCTCGCGATACCGGGAACGCAAGAGTCTTCGGAATTTGCCAGCCAAATCAGCAGCTTGGCCGCATCTGCCGGGGTTGAGCTAACTGAGCTGACCTATTCGGAAGTTGCTGAGGCTCTGGCGCCGGAATTTGAAGGCGCGGCAGCTCCCGCGACAGAAGGCGAAACCGAGGAATCTGCCGCGTCTGACGAACCCGCAGCGCCGGTGGAAACGCCGACGAGCTCCACGCAAGTGCAGACGGTGCCTGGGCTGGTGTCGGTCGGGGTGTCCATTAAAGTTAAGGGATCCTTGGCTGAAGTCATCGAGTTCATTAACAATGTCCAACTGCATCAGCGAGCGTTCTCGGTTAGCTCCGCGGCAGTACGGCTCGGCGGGGATACGGGAGAGTATGAGCTTGGCATTGAGGGCGCTGTCTACGCCCTCGCCTCAAGCGGTGCCCCAATCGCGTCATCAGGTGAATCGAGCGGAGTCGCTAACTAGATTCGCCATGCTGCGCCCTGAGTGCGCGAAGAACGCCACGATGCATGCTGTCGTGGCGTTCTTCTCATTTCTGGGAACTGCCTCAGTAGACTAGGCTCATCAGTCGCTGGCATTAGGAGGCATCAGTCATGACCGATCCATCTGTAGAGCGTGGTTCTTTCGATCAGAACCACGACAACATTGAGGATGCTGTAGTCGTCGACGAGACGGCCACCGACGACGGCGCTGCTCCTGCAGCCGCGCCTCTCGTAGAGCCCGTGGCGGGCTCCTCGCCGCCTCTGCCCCCGGCTGACAGCGATTCCGTCGCGGCCGACCAGGCCCCCAGCGAGCCGGTCTATGACGACGCAACGATCGAGGCTGAAGCGGAACCGCTTGCTGAGCCAGTGGTCGAATACGAGCCGGAGATCGTCACAGAGTCAGAAGCTACCGCTACCGGTGCGACCAGCGCTTCGGCATCCGGTGAGCCTCGCGTGGTTTATGTCACAGCGCCTACGCCGCCAAAGGCCGCCGGCAACCGAGGCTTCGGTATCTTTTTTGCGTTGCTGTCGACGTTGATCTTTGCGGTCCTCTTCGCTGTCGCGGTGCTCATCATCAACGCTGTGCAGTCCGGCCGCACAGATTTCTCGTTCATTCAGGCGCCGGCGTTCTACGTGCCCGTCGCTTTCTTCGCTCTTGGCGCTATTGTTATCGCGCTCATTGTGAACCGAGCAGGCTGGGCAGCACACGTCTTTTCGAGCATCATCGTCGGGCTAGTGGTGTATTTCGGTACTGTCGGTGTGCTCCTTTTGGCCAACGGCATCGTCGAAAATACGCCCGAGCAGGCCCAAGGTTTGTTCGCTTTCGCACTGATTGACCCGCGCGTTATTGCCGCAGCTCTTATCGCTCGTGAGGTGGCACTGTGGAGCGGCGCGCCTGTAGCAAAGCGCGGCCGAAAGGTCATCGAACGCAACCGCGAATCCCGCACACAGTGGGAAGCCGAGCTCGCTGAGAAATCTGCAGCTCAGCACTAGTCACGATTACGCCGCCACCAGTGAGTTTCGCTTGCTGCGTGTGCGCTGTGACCATTTGACCCCGGCCGGTCCGGGGGCTATTCTTTCTGAGGTGTGCGCTTTGTCGTGCGCTTGAACCGTGCCATCGGCCAAACCGCTACTGCGGGGTTCTTGCGTGAGTCACTTCACACCACAGGGTTCAGTCTTCTGGCTGACCCCCACGGCATATCCGCAAACCAACCGATCAGTTCGGTTAGGGCGTGGGTCCAGATGAACTCGAAATTCTGCGAAGAGCTTCGAATGCTAACCATCATGACGCTGTCACCGTGCAGCAAAATCAAGGAGTAATTTAGTGCCCACCATTCAGCAGTTGGTGCGTAAGGGACGCTCGCCGAAGGTCGTCAAGACCAAGGCTCCCGCCCTTAAGTCCAACCCGCAGCAGCGCGGCGTTTGCACGCGTGTCTACACAACGACTCCGAAGAAGCCGAACTCGGCTCTTCGCAAGGTTGCTCGTGTCAAGCTTTCCAACGGTACCGAGGTCACGGCCTACATTCCCGAGAAGGTCACAACCTTCAAGAGCACTCGATGGTGCTCATCCGTGGTGGTCGTGTAAAGGACCTCCCCGGTGTTCGCTACAAGATCGTTCGTGGAGCGCTCGACACCCAGGCCGTAAAGAACCGTAAGCAGGCTCGTAGCCTCTACGGCGCGAAGAAGGATAAGAAGTAATGCCTCGTAAAGGACCAGCACCAAAGCGTCCCGTAGTCGCGGATCCCGTTTACGGCGCCCCCATTGTCAGCCAGCTTGTCAACAAGATCCTTCTTGATGGCAAGAAGGGCCTTGCTGAGCGCATCGTTTACGGCGCACTCGCAGGCGTAACCGAGAAGACCGGCCAAGACGCCGTTGTCACTCTCAAGAAGGCACTCGACAACGTGCGCCCGACCCTTGAGGTCAAGTCGCGTCGTGTCGGTGGCTCGACCTACCAGGTTCCTGTTGAGGTCAAGTCGCACCGTGCAAACACTCTCGCATTGCGTTGGCTCACGAGCTACGCAAAGGGTCGTCGTGAAAAGACGATGACTGAGCGTCTCACCAACGAGATTTTGGATGCATCAAATGGACTTGGCGCCGCTGTAAAGCGTCGTGAAGACACCCACAAGATGGCCGAATCTAACAAGGCATTCGCTCACTACCGCTGGTAGTAGCTGCTCGTAGTGAAGCGAGTCAGGCTCTGTCTGACTCGCTTCACTATTGAGTTCCATTCTTTTCAACCAAACTTTCGGAGGAACCTGTGGCACAGGACGTGCTCACCGACCTGACTAAGGTCCGCAACATTGGCATCATGGCTCACATCGATGCTGGCAAGACCACAACGACTGAGCGCATCCTTTACTACACGGGTGTAAACCACAAAATTGGTGAAACTCACGACGGTGCGTCGACTACTGACTGGATGGAGCAGGAGCAAGAGCGTGGCATCACGATCACGTCTGCTGCTGTCACCTGTTTCTGGAACAAAAACCAGATCAACATCATCGACACCCCCGGCCACGTTGACTTCACAGTTGAGGTGGAGCGTTCGCTCCGCGTACTCGACGGTGCTGTCGCTGTGTTCGACGGTAAAGAGGGTGTGGAGCCACAGTCGGAGACTGTTTGGCGCCAGGCCGACAAGTACGACGTTCCCCGCATCTGCTTCGTCAACAAGATGGACAAGATGGGCGCGGACTTCTACTACACGGTAGACACCATCGTGAAGCGCCTCGGCGCTCGCCCCCTCGTTCTGCAGCTCCCGATCGGACTTGAGTCCGCCTTCGAGGGTGTAGTTGACTTGGTAGAGATGCGCGCACTCACGTGGCGCGGAGACTCAAAGGGTGACGTCGAGATGGGCTCCAAGTACGCCATCGAAGAGATCCCCGAAGACCTCAAAGAGAAGGCTGCGGAATACCGCACCGCTCTGCTTGAAGTTGTTGCTGAGACTGATGACGCCATCATGGAGCGCTACTTCGCCGGCGAAGAGATCAGCGTTGCTGAGATCAAAGCTGCGATTCGTAAGCTCACGGTAAACAGCGAGATCTACCCCGTTCTCTGTGGTTCTGCATTCAAGAACCGTGGCGTTCAGCCGATGCTCGATGCTGTTATCGATTACCTCCCGTCGCCGCTTGACGTGCCTCCCATGGAAGCAACTGACCCGCGCGATGAAGAGAAGATCATCATCCGCAAGCCTGATGCGTCAGAGCCGTTCGCTGCTCTCGCGTTCAAGGTTGCGGTTCACCCCTTCTTTGGTCGCCTTACCTACATTCGCGTGTACTCGGGTCGACTCGATTCCGGTGGGGCCGTAGCTAACTCCACTAAGGGCAAGAAGGAGCGCATCGGCAAGATCTTCCAGATGGCTGCCAACAAGGAAATCCCTGTCGACAGCGTTACCGCCGGTCACATCTACGCGGTAATCGGTCTCAAGGACACCACGACGGGTGACACTCTGTGTGATCTGAACAACCAGGTTGTTCTTGAGTCGATGACGTTCCCTGAGCCCGTTATTGAGGTAGCGATCGAGCCGAAGACGAAGGCTGACCAAGAAAAGCTTGGTCTTGCTATTCAGAAGCTCGCTGAAGAAGACCCCACGTTCCGTACCGAACAGAACCAGGAAACTGGCCAGACGGTTATCAAGGGAATGGGTGAACTTCACCTCGACATCCTCGTGGACCGCATGAAGCGCGAATTCAACGTTGAAGCCAACGTTGGTAAGCCGCAGGTTGCGTACCGCGAAACGATCCGTCGCATTGTGGACAAGCACGACTACACCCACAAGAAGCAGACAGGTGGATCGGGTCAGTTCGCAAAGGTCCAGATCTCGCTCGAGCCGATGGAAGTTACTGGCGACAAGGTTTACGAATTCGTGAACAAGGTCACCGGTGGCCGTATTCCTCGTGAATACATCGGATCGATCGACCAGGGCTTCCAGGCGTCAATGGGTGTCGGAGTCCTCGCAGGATTCCCGATGGTCGGCGTCAAGGGAATCATCCTCGATGGTGCTGCTCACGATGTTGACTCGTCAGAAATGGCGTTCAAGATTGCTGGCACGATGGCATTCAAAGAGGCAGCGCGCAAGGCTGACCCAGTTCTCCTCGAGCCGCTCATGGCGGTCGAGGTTCGTACTCCCGAGGAGTACATGGGAGACGTCATCGGTGACCTAAACAGTCGCCGCGGACAGATCCAGTCCATGGAGGACGCGACCGGCGTAAAGGTTGTTCGCGCCCACGTACCGCTGTCGGAAATGTTTGGTTATGTCGGTGACTTGAGGTCCAAGACTTCAGGTCGCGCGGTGTACTCGATGACGTTCGACAGTTACTCTGAGGTTCCCCGTGCGGTAGCTGACGAGATTATTCAAAAGAACAAGGGCGAGTAATCGCCGCACTACCAGCGCGCAACTAACATAGATACACACCAACTTGCGAAACATTCGGCCGTGAAAAGTCGTCGGATGCGAAGCAACCGAGTCCTGAGGAGGACCTACAGTGGCTAAGGCCAAGTTCGAGCGGACCAAGCCGCACGTAAACATCGGAACCATCGGTCACGTTGACCACGGAAAGACCACACTCACCGCAGCGATCTCGAAGGTTCTTGCAGACAAGTTCCCTTCGGCAACTAACGTTCAGCGTGACTTTGCGACAATTGACTCTGCTCCGGAAGAACGCCAGCGCGGAATTACGATCAACATCTCGCACGTTGAGTACGAGACCCCGAAGCGTCACTACGCACACGTAGACGCCCCGGGCCACGCTGACTACATCAAGAACATGATCACTGGTGCAGCTCAGATGGACGGTGCAATCCTCGTGGTTGCAGCGACCGACGGTCCCATGGCTCAGACGCGCGAGCACGTGCTTCTGGCCAAGCAGGTTGGCGTGCCGTACCTGATGGTTGCACTCAACAAGTCCGACATGGTTGATGACGAAGAGATCCTTGAGCTCGTTGAGCTCGAGGTTCGCGAACTTCTCTCCAGCCAGGGATTCGATGGCGACAACGTTCCTGTTGTTCGCGTATCGGGCCTCAAGGCGCTTGAGGGCGACGAGAAGTGGACCCAGTCCATCCTCGACCTCATGGATGCTGTTGACGAGAACGTTCCTGACCCCATCCGCGACAAGGACAAGCCGTTCTTGATGCCGGTTGAAGACGTCTTCACGATCACTGGTCGTGGAACCGTTGTTACGGGCCGCGCCGAGCGTGGAACTCTCGCCATCAACTCTGACGTTGAGATTGTTGGAATCCGTCCGACCCAGAAGACCACGGTCACTGGTATCGAGATGTTCCACAAGCAGCTCGACGAAGCATGGGCCGGCGAGAACTGTGGTCTGCTTCTTCGTGGAACCAAGCGTGAAGATGTTGAGCGTGGACAGGTTGTTGTTAAGCCTGGTTCCGTTACTCCTCACACGAACTTCGAGGGAACCGCATACATCCTGTCAAAGGATGAGGGTGGGCGTCACAACCCGTTCTACGCGAACTACCGCCCGCAGTTCTACTTCCGCACCACCGACGTCACCGGCGTCATCACGTTGCCTGAGGGCACCGAGATGGTTATGCCTGGCGACACCACTGACATGACCGTTGAGCTTATTCAGCCCATCGCCATGGAAGAGGGCCTCGGCTTCGCCATCCGTGAGGGTGGACGTACCGTAGGTGCCGGTAAGGTAACCAAGGTTCTGGCGTAACTCCAGCACTAGTTAGTACAGCAGGGCCGCACCTTCGGGTGCGGCCCTGCTGTCGTTGTGGCCGGGAAGTAGCTGTTTCCCGAGTCGAACAAATTACACAGCACGGCCCGTAAGGCGAGAGGTGAGCGCGCGCGCAGCGGCCACGGTTGCTGCACCGAGTTCCTCCCAGTGCTCGCCGACGGCATCCGTTCTGAAGGTCAGCCCGATGGCTGCCGAGGGGTAGCCGTTGCGGTCGAAGGATGCGGCCCCGACGGACGCATAGTCTGCCGTGACGTCGCCAATCTCGATTGCCCAGCCACGCTCGCGCGTGGTGGTGAGAAGCTGAGTGAGTTCGGTGAGAGTCTGCGGGCCGGCGGTTTGGCGACGAGTGAGTGCGTTGCGTGACGGATAGATCGCCCGCACTTGTGGAGCAGTGAGTTGCGCCAACATCGCACGCCCGGTTGCCGTGAGGTGGGCGGGCAACCGAACGCCGACCGCTGACACCGTCGTGGGGGCTCGGCTGCCTTGTACTCGCCCCGCATAACTGACTTCTGCCCCGCTGAGTACGGCGAGGTGTGCCACGACCGGGATTGGTGCTTCACCGGCCAGGCTGTGCATGAGGGATGTTGCGAGTTGCGAAAGTCGTTCACTGCGGAGTGCTGAGGAGCCGATTTCGGCCACGAGGGCGCTGAGCCCGTAGGTTTGGTCTTCGGGGTAGTGCACCACAAAGCCTTCCTCGATCATGACGGCCAGCAATTGATAGACGGATGATCGAGGCAGCTCAAGTTCGCGTGCGAGGCTCGATGCGCGAACGGGCCCGGGGCGCGATGCGAGGTGCTTGAGCACTGCCATGGTGTTGCGAGCGGCCGGAATCTCAGGCACGGGGCTCCTGTCTGGTATTTCAGACACCATATCCCGAAAGGCTCTCGCGTCGGAAGCCCAATACGCGTTCACTGGGAGCATGAATCTTGCCCCCGTCACGGCCGTCACAATCGGCGTTGGTCCGTTGAGCATCGCAAACGTTGTCGCGGTTGCGCGCCACAGTGCACCCGTGAAACTTGACCCCGGAGCCCTTGAGGCGATTGCCACATCGCGAGCCGTGATCGACGCGCTCGCCCACGATGTGCGGCCTCACTACGGAGTGTCGACTGGCTTCGGTGCCCTGGCAACGAAGCACATTGCGCCCGAACAGCGGGTGCAGCTTCAGCGGTCGCTCGTGCGCAGCCATGCCGCCAGCTCCGGCGCCGAGATTGATGCAGAAGTCGTTCGGGCCACCATGCTGCTGCGCCTGTCAACGATGGCCACCGGCCGCACCGGCGTGCGCCCAATCGTCGCCGAAACCTATGCAGCGTTGCTGAACGCCGGCATCACCCCCATCGTGGGCGAATACGGCAGCCTCGGGTGCTCCGGCGATCTCGCACCGCTCGCCCATTGCGCGCTAGCGGCCATGGGCGAAGGCGACGTTCGCGTCGCCGGAGAATTGCTGCCAGCATCCGCAGCGCTTCGAGCAGCAGGGATTGCGCCGGTCGTTCTTCACGAGAAGGAGGGCCTCGCTCTGATCAATGGCACCGATGGGATGCTCGGCATGCTGTCGCTGGCGATCACTGATCTTCGGGCACTTCTGACTACCGCCGATCTTGCTGCAGCCCTCAGCGTTGAAGGGCTTGCTGGCACTGACCGGGTTTTCGCGGACGACCTGCAGCAGCTTCGGCCCCATCCCGGTCAGTCCCGCTCTGCCGCGAACATGCGCGCCGTCCTCGCAGGTTCTGGCACCATTGCGGCGCACGCCAGCAACGGCTTCACCCGGGTGCAGGACGCCTACTCCCTTCGCTGTGCACCTCAAGTGCACGGTGCCGCCCGCGACACTGTTGAGCACACCACGATGGTCGCTCAGCGCGAACTCGCCAGTGCGATCGACAATCCCGTCGTTACGCTCGATGGCCGTCTTGAGTCCAACGGAAACTTCCACGGTGCGCCCGTTGGGTACGCGCTCGATTTTCTCGCAATTGTGAGCGCGGATGTCGCCAGCATGAGTGAACGCCGCACCGACCGCTTTCTCGACAGCAACCGAAACGGTGGGCTCAACGCTTTTCTCGCCGGCGACCCCGGAGTCGACTCCGGCCACATGATCGCCCAGTACACGCAGGCGGGAATTGTCAGTGAGCTTAAGCGGCTGGCGGCCCCAGCATCCGTCGATTCGATTCCGACGAGCGCGATGCAGGAGGATCACGTGTCGATGGGGTGGAGCGCGGGGCTCAAACTCCGGCGCAGCATCGATGGGCTCTCCCGGGTGCTGGCAATCGAACTTCTGACGGCAGCGCGGGGGATCGAAATGCGAGGAGAATCACCGTCGCCAGTATCCGCTGCTGTGATCAATTCCCTCCGCGAGCGGGTACCCGGCGCAGGGCCCGACCGCTACCTAGCACCCGACATTGCCGCGAGTGTCGACCTTGTTCAGTCTGGCGCTCTGCTTGCCGCAGCTCGCTCCGTCACTGACCTGACTTAGGGACTGACCTGCGTTAGCAACTGACCGTCACCGACCATCATTTTTCACTAGGAGCACTGATGATTACCGCACACAGGGGAAGCACCCTCAACACTCTGGGCTGGCAGCAGGAGGGTGCGCTGCGCATGTTGCAAAATAATCTCGATCCTGAGGTTGCCGAGCATCCAGAAGATCTCGTTGTTTATGGTGGCACGGGCAAAGCCGCCCGCGACTGGCCGAGCTACCACGCCATTGTTCGCTCGCTCACCACGCTCAAGGGCGATGAGACCCTGCTGGTTCAGTCGGGCAAGCCAGTCGGCGTCATGCAGACCCACGAGTGGGCACCTCGAGTGTTGCTCGCCAACTCGAACCTGGTCGGAGATTGGGCTAACTGGGATGAGTTCCGTCGCCTCGAGCAGCTCGGCCTCACCATGTATGGCCAGATGACGGCCGGGTCATGGATCTACATCGGCACTCAGGGCATCCTGCAGGGCACTTACGAAACTTTTGCTGCCGTCGCGGCGAAGCGTTTCGGGGGAACCTTGGCCGGCACCATTACCCTCACGGCTGGCCTCGGAGGCATGGGAGGCGCCCAACCGCTCGCCGTAACCATGAACGACGGTGTTGCAATTTGTGTCGATGTGGATCAGAGTCGCATCACGCGTCGTATCGATCACGGCTATTTGGATGTCGAGGCGAAGAATCTGGGTCACGCCGTTGAGCTCGCGGTGGCGGCGCGCGAAGCAAAGAAGGCCCTCTCGATTGGCGTCCTGGGCAATGCTGCCGCGGCAATCCCTGAGTTGCTCGCGATGGGGGCACCCATCGATATCGTCACGGACCAGACAAGTGCCCATGACCCACTGGCGTACCTTCCGCTTGGAGTCGATTTCGATGATTGGGAGTCGGCTCGTCGTGATCCGGGTTTCGCTCAGCGCTCGCGCGAATCTATGGCGATCCACGTTGAGGGCATGGTCGGGTTCCAGCGGCAGGGTGCCGAGGTGTTCGACTACGGCAACAACTTGCGCACTGAGGCGCTCGCGGCAGGCTATGCAGATGCGTTTGCGTTCCCGGGGTTCGTGCCGGCGTACATCCGCCCGCTGTTTGCCGAGGGCAAGGGGCCGTTCCGCTGGGCCGCTCTCAGCGGCGATCCGAACGATATCCACAAGACTGACAAGGCAATTCTTAACCTCTTTCCCGAGAACGAGTCGCTGGCCCGCTGGATCAAGCTTGCTGGCGAACGGGTGCACTTTCAAGGGCTACCGGCGCGCATTTGCTGGCTCGGTTACGGTGAGCGCGACAAAGCTGGTCTCCTCTTTAACGAGATGGTGGCGTCGGGGGAGCTGGCGGCACCGCTGGCGATCGGCCGCGACCACCTTGATAGTGGTTCGGTCGCGTCGCCGTATCGCGAAACTGAGGCTATGAAAGATGGGTCGGACGCGATTGCTGACTGGCCGCTGTTGAACGCTCTGGTTAATACGTCCTCAGGGGCGACGTGGGTGTCGATCCATCACGGCGGGGGTGTCGGCATCGGGCGTTCGATTCATGCCGGTCAGGTCACGGTTGCTGATGGTACTGAGCTGGCGGCGCAGAAGCTTGAGCGGGTGTTGACGAATGATCCGGGGATGGGCGTGATTCGCCACGTCGATGCTGGTTACGATGAGGCCATTGCGGTCGCCGAGAACTTGGGTGTGCGCATCCCGATGACGGAAGGTGACAATGCTCAACTCTGATCCTCTCTGGCCGCGTGCGGGGGACTGGCCTGCTCCGGTCGGCGATGAGTGGGCGGATGTCGCGCTGATTGGTATGCCGACGTCGCGCACGTCTCTGTCGCCAACGCAAGCCCACACGACGCCGAATGCGGTGCGGGAGATGTTGCGGCGCTATGCCGCGCTGACTGACTTGCGCATTGTGGACGCTGGCAACGTTCGTGAACCTGATTTACACGAGCACAGCGCGATCGAGGCGGTTGCGGCGTTGCGCGCTGATCTGGTGGTGGCGTTGGGCGGTGACAACGCTGCGACGGTGCCGACGGCGTTGGGTCGTTGGGGTGACGCGGTGGGTTCGGCAGGGTTGATTACGCTGGATGCGCACTATGACTTGCGCGATGGCGTCACTAATGGTTCTCCCGTTCGACGGCTTCTCGAGGCTGGTCTCGATGGGCGTCGTGTGGTGCAGATTGGCATCGAGCCTTTGGCCAATTCGTTGGCGTATGCGCAGCGTGCGCGTGATGCTGGCATTACGGTCATCACGCGAGACGACTTGCGCACGCGGCCGATGGACGACGTCATGGCGCAAGCGTTAGAGATTGCGGGTTCCGGGGGCGGCCCTATCCATGTCGATCTTGATGTGGATGTCTGCGACCGCTCGGTGACCCCGGCGTGCCCGGCGTCAGTTCCTGGCGGTATTTCGGCCTTCGAGCTTCGCGTTGCCGCGCGTCTTGCTGGAGCGCATTCTTCGGTGTCGTCAATTGATCTGGTTGAGGTGGATGCCGCGTCTGATTCTGCGGATGAACGTACTGTTCGTTTGGTGGCGCTGTGCGTTCTCGAGGCGATTTCGGGAGCTGCGCTGCGATGAAGAGCGCGGCTCAGGCAAGCACGGTGATCGACAACATCGGCCTCTTGCTGACGCATGACGTTGAGCGCCCAGAGTTGAGCGATGCCGCGATCGTTTTTGAGGGCGGTCGTGTTGTCTGGTGGGGTTCGTCTGCCGATGCGCCGACTGCCGATACGCGAGTGGATGCCCAGGGCCGTTGTGTGCTTCCTGGTTTCGTTGATAGCCACAGTCATGTGGTGTTCGCGGGCGATCGGTCTGATGAGTTTGAGGCGCGGATGGCAGGCGAGAGTTACGAGGCTGGCGGAATTCGTCGCACTGTTGCGCTTTCGCGCGCGGCGAGCGACGAACAGCTCCTAGACAATGCGACTGCGCTGGTTGCCGAGATGCGGCGGCAGGGTACAACAACGGTCGAGATCAAGAGCGGTTATGGCTTGACGGCTCACGATGAGGCACGGATGCTGCGTTTGGCGTCGACGTTGACGGCAGAGACTACGTTCTTGGGCGCTCACGTTGTCCCGGCGGAGTTTGTTGATGACCGTGCGGCGTACGTTCGCCTTGTCATGGGGGAGATGCTTGACGCGTGTGCTCCTTATTCACGCTGGATCGATGTCTTTTGCGATAACGGTGCCTTCACAGTGGAGGAGTCGAGGGCGATCATCACTGCGGGGCAGGCTCGTGGGCTTGGCGCCCGTCTTCACGGCGCGCAGTTGGCGGAGTCTGGGGCCGTGCAGCTTGCGGTTGACCTTGGCGCTGCGAGTGTCGACCATTGCACGTATCTCAGCGATGCCGATGTGGACGCGCTCGCCGGCAGTAGCACGGTGGCTGGTGTGCTGCCAGGGGTCGAGTTTTCTACGAAACATCCGTTCGTGGATGGACGGCGCCTGCTCGACGCTGGCGTGACGGTCGCTCTGGCCAGCGATTGCAATCCCGGCTCTAGTTTCACGTCGTCTCTCCCGTTTTGCATCGCTCTGGCGGTGCGAGAGATGGGGATGACAACTCTTGAGGCCGTGACGGCGGCGACCTGGGGTGGGGCCCGATCTTTGCGCCTCGATGACGTGGGACATTTGCGGGTTGGCGCTCGAGCAAATGCTCAAATTATTGATGCCCCGAACTACCGCCATTTGGCCTATCGGCCGGGTGTTCCCTTAGTGGAAAGCGTATTCGTGGATGGCGTGCGAGACGTTGTGAAGCACTCTCACTAAACACCCTCAAAATTCCGACACGCCCGGGTTGCAGCAAATGCCCGAATGTGACAGACTCTTCTAGTTCAACACTTCGCCGCCACGTGCGTGCGAATCACTCCCAGGCAGTGCATAGTTCCACAACGTGTGTTTCACGCAGAGCGTGTTTCTCACATCGTGTAGTAGCTAGGCCGCGGGGAGCAGAACCAAGCTTAACCAACTCCCCACAACTTCTTGAAAAAGAACATTTCCTTGAAAGAGGCAATGGTGCGGGGAGAGTTTGTGCCGGCTCGCCGGCACATTCCCCTCGCGGTTTCGCGAGTTGGTATCACAAGCAGTGACAGCAAGAACTTGACAGATAAATAGTGGTGCGAAAGCAGAAGTGCTGAGCTTCTTCGGGTGGCAACATCCGGCGTCGAACAGCCCAGTTGCCCGCAGTGCAGCCAAAGTACTAAGGGAAGAGAGCCAGTCATGGCGGGACAAAAAATCCGCATTCGACTTAAGTCGTACGACCACGAGGTCATCGACTCGTCGGCACGCAAAATTGTTGACACGGTTACCCGCGCGGGTGCCACGGTAGTAGGCCCAGTGCCGCTGCCCACCGAGAAGAACGTGATTGCGGTTATCCGCTCTCCCCACAAGTACAAGGACAGCCGCGAGCACTTCGAGAAGCGCACCCACAAGCGGCTCATCGACATCATCGACCCGACGCCTAAGGCTGTGGATTCGCTTATGCGTCTCGACCTGCCGGCTGACGTCAACATCGAGATCAAGCTTTAGCTCGCGCAGTTATTGAGCGACAGAGCCGATAAGGAAAATAATGTCTATAACTAAGACGACTAAGGGTCTGCTGGGCAAGAAGCTCGGTATGACTCAGGTTTGGGACGAGAACAACAAGCTCGTTCCCGTGACTGTTGTCGAAATCACCCCGAACGTTGTTACGCAGCTGCGTAGCCTCGAGGTTGATGGATACAGCGCAGTCCAGATCGCGTACGGCCAGATTGACCCTCGTAAGGTCAACAAGCCGCTTACGGGTCACTTCGACAAGGCAGGCGTTACGCCTCGCCGTCACATCACCGAGATTCGCACTCCTGACGCCGCGGAATACACCGTTGGCCAAGAGCTTGCAGTCGACATCTTCACCCCAGGCTCGAAGGTCGACGTTGTCGGCACGAGCAAGGGTAAGGGTTTCGCCGGTGTTATGAAGCGACACAACTTCAAGGGTGTTTCTGCGAGCCACGGTTCGCACCGCAACCACCGCAAGCCTGGTTCCATTGGTGCCTCGTCGACCCCCAGCCGTGTCTTCAAGGGCATGCGCATGGCCGGTCGTATGGGTGGTGACCGGGTAACGGTCATGAACCTCGCCGTCCACGCGATCGACCTTGAGAAGGGACTCGTGCTCATCAAGGGCGCCGTTCCCGGAGCTCGCGGTCGCATCGTCTTCGTCCGCAACGCAGTGAAGGGGGCGTAGTACACATGGCTACCTCCATCGACGTCATCGACGCCAAGGGCAAGAAGGTTGATTCTGTTGAGCTTCCCGCCGAGATCTTCGACGTGCAGACCAACGTTCCCCTCATCCACCAAGTTGTTGTCGCTCAGCGCGCAGCAGCACGTCAGGGTACGCACAACACCCTGCGTCGCGGTGAAGTTTCGGGTTCGGGTCGCAAGCCGTTCAAGCAGAAGGGAACCGGTCGCGCTCGTCAGGGCTCGATCCGTGCTCCTCAGATGAAGGGTGGTGGAATCGTTCACGGTCCACACCCGCGTGACTACTCACAGCGCACCCCCAAGAAGATGATTGCTGCAGCACTTCGCGGCACTCTGTCTGACCGGGCCCGCGGTGAGCGCATTCACGTCATCGACGCTCTCGCTGTAGAAGGCAAGCCTTCGACGAAGACTGTCTTGGCGTTGCTCACGAGCATCGCGCCGAGCAAGAACGTTCTCGTTGTTCTTCAGCGCGATGATGCAACCAGCCTCAAGAGCATTCGCAACCTCGACGCGGTTCACGTGTTGACGTTCGACCAGCTCAACGCCTACGACGTCGTCGTCAGCGACGACATCGTGTTCACCAAGGGCGCGTTCGACGCATTCGTTGCGTTCAACACCAAGTCTTCGAACAAGGAAGAGGTCAGCGCATGACCGTCACGTACAAGGACCCACGCGACATCATCATCGCTCCCGTGGTTTCCGAGAAGAGCTACAACCTGATCGACATGGGAAAGTACACCTTCGAGGTTGACCCCCGTGCGAACAAGACCGAGATCAAGCTCGCTATCGAGAAGATCTTCAGTGTCAAGGTTGATTCGGTTAACACGTTGAACCGCACGGGCAAGACTCGCCGCACTCGGTTCGGTATGGGAAAGCGCAAAGACACCAAGCGCGCCATCGTCACGCTCAAGTCCGGTTCTATCGACATCTTCACCGCTGTCGGCTAAGGACCAAGGAGAAACTAATGGCTATTCGCAAGTACAAGCCCACGACGCCTGGTCGCCGTGGATCCTCGGTTGCAGACTTTGCTGAGATCACCCGTTCGACCCCAGAGAAGTCGCTTCTGCGCCCTCTGCCGAAGACTGGTGGCCGCAACAACGCAGGTCGCATCACGAGCCGTCACGTTGGTGGTGGCCACAAGCGCCAGTACCGCGTCATCGACTTCAAGCGCAACGACAAAGACGGCGTAAACGCCCGCGTTGCCGAGATCGAGTACGACCCCAACCGCACTGCACGTATCGCACTGCTTCACTTTGTTGATGGCAGCAAGCGTTACATCATTGCGCCAAACAAGCTCAAGCAGGGCGACATCATCGAGTCGGGTGCTGGTGCTGACATCAAGCCAGGCAACAACCTGCCGATGAAGAACATCCCCGTGGGTACGGTCATTCACATGATCGAGCTTCGCCCCGGTGGTGGCGCCAAGATGGCCCGCTCCGCAGGCGCATCTGTTCGACTCGTTGCAAAAGAAGGCCCCTACGCGCAGCTGCGTTTGCCTTCCGGAGAAATCCGCAACGTTGACGTTCGTTGCCGTGCAACGATCGGCGAGGTCGGCAACGCCGAGCAGTCGAACATCAACTGGGGTAAGGCCGGCCGCATGCGCTGGAAGGGCGTTCGCCCGACCGTCCGTGGTGTTGCCATGAACCCCGTCGACCACCCCCACGGTGGTGGTGAGGGTAAGACGTCCGGTGGACGTCACCCCGTTTCCCCTTGGGGCCAGGCAGAGGGGCGCACTCGTAAGCGCAAACTGCCCAGTGACAAGCTCATCGTTCGCCGCCGCAATGTCGGCAAGAAGCGCAAGTAGTAGGAGAGTCAGAAGATGCCACGCAGTCTGAAGAAGGGCCCCTTCGTCGACGACCACCTCCTACAAAAGGTTGTCAAGGCGAACGAAGCCAAGAGCAAGAACGTAATCAAGACCTGGTCGCGCCGCTCAATGATCGTTCCAGCAATGCTGGGTCACACGATCGCGGTTCACGATGGTCGCAAGCACATTCCGGTATTCATCACGGAAACCATGGTTGGTCACAAGCTCGGCGAGTTCTCGCCGACACGTACCTTCCGCGGACACGTGAAGGACGACAAGAAGGGTCGTCGCCGCTAACGCGGTGGCGTAGGAGGTAGAGAAATGGTGGAGTCGATCGCACGTGTGCGTCACATCCGCGTGACCCCTATGAAGGCTCGTCGCGTTGTCAACATGATCCGCGGCAAGCAAGCACAGGAAGCGCTAGCAATTTTGAAGTTCGCCCCCCAGGGCGCGAGCGAGCCCGTGTACAAGCTGGTTGCTTCGGCAATCGCTAACGCACGAGTCAAGGCAGATGCGTCGAACAGCTTCTTGGACGAACAAGATCTGATCATCTCGAAGGCGTTTGTCGATGATGGAGCCACGTTGAAGCGTTTCCAGCCGCGTGCCCAGGGCCGTGCGTTCCAGATTCTGAAGCGCACCAGCCACATCACGATTGTTCTGGCCACGCCAGACCACGTCGTTGAAGCCAAGGCCGACAAGGCAGGGAAGAAGTAATGGGACAGAAGGTAAACCCCTACGGTTTCCGTCTGGGAATCACCACCGACCACGTGTCGCGTTGGTTCTCTGACAGCACCAAGGTGGGTCAGCGTTACAGCGATTACGTTGCAGAAGACGTAAAGATCCGTAACCTGCTCAAGTCGAACCTCGACCGCGCAGGTGTCGCTCGCATTGAAATCGAGCGCACCCGTGACCGTGTTCGTGTTGACATTCACACCGCCCGTCCGGGCATCGTGATCGGTCGCCGCGGCGCCGAAGCAGAGCGTATTCGTGGAGAGCTCGAAAAGCTCTCCGGTAAGCAGATTCAGCTCAACATCCTCGAGGTCAAGAACCCCGAGGCTGAAGCTCAGCTCGTTGCACAGGGAATCGCCGAGCAGCTTGCTGCTCGTGTGGCTTTCCGCCGTGCGATGCGTAAGGGTCTTCAGGGTGCTCAGCGCGTAGGTTCCGTCAAGGGTGTTCGCATCCAGGTATCGGGTCGTTTGGGTGGCGCAGAAATGAGCCGTTCAGAGTACTACCGTGAAGGTCGCGTACCGCTGCACACGCTTCGCGCAAACATCGACTACGGCTTCTATGAAGCCAAGACGACTTTCGGTCGCATCGGTGTCAAGGTATGGGTCTACAAGGGCGATATCACCAACAAGGAGCTCGCTCGCGAGCAGGCTAACCAGAAGTCGTCACGCCCAGAGCGTCGCGATGGTGGCGACCGTGGTGGTCGTCGTACCGGTGGCCCTTCGTCCGCACCAAAGGCTGAAGCCCCCAAGGCTGAGGCCCCTAAGGCAGAAGCACCGAAGGCAGAAGCTCCTAAGGCTGACGCAACGGTTGCAGCAGGAGTTGAGGCATAACAATGTTGATTCCGCGTAAGGTCAGGTACCGCAAGCAGCACCACCCCTCCCGTAGCGGCCACGCTACTGGTGGAACCACGGTGTCGTTTGGCGAGTATGGAATTCAAGCTTTGACGCCGGCATACGTTACGAACCGCCAGATTGAGGCAGCTCGTATCGCTATGACGCGTCACATCAAGCGTGGTGGAAAGGTGTGGATCAACATCTACCCCGACCGCCCGCTAACCAAGAAGCCTGCTGAAACCCGCATGGGTTCCGGTAAGGGTTCGCCCGAGTGGTGGGTCGCCAACGTCAAGCCAGGTCGCGTGCTCTTCGAGCTCAGCGGCGTGGACGAGACAACTGCGCGCGAAGCACTCACTCGTGCAATTCACAAGCTGCCCCTCAAGGCACGCATCATCAAGCGCGAGGAGGGCGACGCATAATGGCGATCGGATCCAAGGAGCTAGCCCCAGTCGAGCTAGACACTTTTGAAGACGAAAGACTCATTGACGAACTGAAGAAGGCGAAGGAAGAACTTTTCAACCTTCGTTTCCAGGCCGCAACGGGTCAACTGGAAAGCCACGGACGTATTCGCGCTGTCAAGCGCGACATCGCTCGCATCTACACGGTCATCCGTGAGCGCGAGCTGGGTATCCGTGCAACTCCTGCTGCTATTGAGGCTCCTGCCAAGGAAACCAAGAAGCGCAGCACCAAGAAGGCTGACGCCGCGGCTGAACCCGCAGCAGACGCCACCGACGAGACGAAGGAGGCGTAGTCATGGCCAAGGTTGAAGACAACAAGACCGCGGAGACCGCCGAGGTCGCTCGTGGGTACCGTAAGACCCGTCGCGGAATCGTAACGAGCGACAAGATGGACAAAACCATCGTTGTCATCGTTGAAGACCGCGTAAAGCACCCGTTGTACGGCAAGGTCATCCGCCGTAACTCCAAGGTGAAGGTCCACGATGAGGCCAACACGGCCGGCATCGGTGACTCCGTACTTATCAGCGAGACCCGTCCGCTCAGCGCCACGAAGCGCTGGCGTCTGGTCGAGATCCTCGAAAAGGCTAAGTAATGCTTCAGCAGGAATCCCGAGTAAAGGTTGCCGATAACACCGGCGCCAAGGAGCTCCTCACGATTCGCGTTCTCGGTGGCTCAGGCCGTCGTTACGCAGGTCTCGGCGATGTCATTGTGGCAACCGTAAAAGACGCGATCCCTGGCGGAAACGTCAAGAAGGGTGAGGTCGTCAAGGCCGTCATCGTTCGCGTCATCAAGCAGACTCGTCGTTCAGACGGTTCTTACATCAAGTTTGATGAGAACGCTGCCGTAATCCTTAAGTCCGATGGTGGGGACCCCCGTGGTACCCGCATCTTCGGACCGGTCGGCCGTGAGCTTCGTGACAAGAAGTTCATGAAGATCATCTCTCTCGCACCGGAGGTGCTGTAGTTATGGCAAAGATTCGCAAGGGTGACCTCGTACAGGTCATCAGCGGCCCGACCCAAGAGCGCGGCGGAAGCCGCGGCAAGCAGGGTCGCGTTATCAGTGTGATCGCTGGAAAAGATCGCGTTGTCGTGGAGGGTGTCAACTTTGTCACCAAGCACGTCAAGGTTGGTCAGACTCAGCGTGGCACCAAGACCGGTGGCATCGAGACGATGGAGGCACCAATTCACGTGTCGAACATCGCCCTCGTTGACCCCGAGACCAAGCTCCCGGCTCGCGTTGGCTTCACTGTCGGCACCGATGACCGTGGAAAGACCACGCGCGAGCGCTTCTTCAAGAAGTCGCGCCGCGTAGAGACCAAGAAGTCGAAGGCAGCTAAGGCTGAGCCCAAGGCCTCGACGAAGGATGCCGAAACGGCAACCGAGAAGGACGCAGACTAATGACGACGACTGCACCTGCTGCTGGCAAAATCCAGCCGCGCCTCAAGCAGAAGTACCGCACTGAACTTGCGGAACAGCTCAAGAAGGATCTTGGCCTGACCAACGTTCACCAGATTCCGGGGATCGTCAAGGTCGTCGTGAACACTGGTGTTGGTGAAGCAGCTCGCGACGGAAAGATCATCGATGGGGCCGTCAAGGACCTCACCGCGATCACCGGTCAGAAGCCCTACGTAACGAGCGCTCGCAAGTCGATTGCTCAGTTCAAGCTTCGTGAAGGACAGCCCATTGGCGCACACGTCACCCTCCGTGGTGACCGCGCTTGGGAATTCCTTGACCGCCTGATCTCGCTCGCGCTTCCTCGTATCCGCGACTTCCGTGGCCTTTCGGACAAGCAGTTCGACGGCAACGGTAACTACACGTTCGGCCTCACGGAGCAGTCAATGTTCCACGAGATCGATCAGGACAAGATTGACCGCGTTCGCGGTTTCGATATCACTATCGTTACCACTGCAAAGAACAACGAAGAGGGTCGCGCGCTGTTGAAGGCACTCGGCTTCCCGTTCCGTTCAGCAGAGAACGCAACTAACTAACCAAGTAACACCGATCGACCAGGTCGGCATTCGTGTAACGGATGCCGAAACCAGTTGAGACAGGAAACACATAATGACAATGACAGATCCGGTCGCTGACATGCTGACCAGACTGCGCAACGCCAATTCGGCGCACCACGACAGCGTTTCAATGCCTAACAGCAAGCTGAAGTCGCGCCTGGCCGAAATGCTCAAGGCCGAGGGATACATCCTCAGCTGGAGCACCGAGGACGCTCGCGTGGGCCAGACCCTCACGATCGAACTCAAGTACGGCCCCACTCGCGAGCGTTCCATCAAGGGAATCAAGCGCGTTTCGAAGCCCGGCCTTCGTGTATACGCTCGCTCAACCGAAATCCCCAAGGTTCTTGGCGGACTCGGTGTGGCCATTTTGTCCACCTCCTCTGGTCTATTGACCGACAAAGAGGCGACTAAGAAGGGCGTAGGTGGGGAAGTCCTCGCTTACGTGTGGTAACTCAAAATGTCACGTATCGGAAGACTTCCTATTGACGTCCCCGCTGGTGTCACAATCACCATCGACGGACAAAACGTTGCGGTAAAGGGCCCGAAGGGTGAGCTTGCTCTCACCGTCAAGGCTCCTATCGCGGTTGCGCTCGAAGAGGGACAGGTTCTTGTAACCCGTCCGAACGACGAGCGCGAATCGCGTTCGCTTCACGGCCTGACTCGTACGCTCATCGCTAACCAGATCGTCGGTGTCACCGACGGTTACACCAAGGGCCTCGAGGTCGTTGGTACTGGTTACCGCGTTACAGCAAAGGGCAGCTCAGTTGAGTTTGCTCTCGGGTACTCACACTCGATCACCGTTGACCCGCCCGCAGGCATCAGCTTTGCGGTCGAGGGAAACAACAAACTAGTTGTCAGCGGCATCGACAAGCAGGCGGTTGGCGAAGTAGCAGCCAACATTCGTAAATTGCGCAAGCCAGAGCCTTACAAGGGCAAGGGTGTGCGCTACGCCGGCGAAATCGTTCGTCGCAAGGCCGGAAAGAGTGGTAAGTAGACATGGCTCTCGGAACCAGAGGTAAGAGCAAGTCGGCAGCCAAGGGTCGCCGGCACGCACGTCTCCGCAAGAAGGTTGTGGGCACTGAGGTGCGCCCCCGTCTCGTGGTCACGCGTTCAGCGCGTCACGTATTCGTCCAGGTTGTCGATGACTCCAAGGGCATCACTGTCGCTTCGGCGTCGACCATGGAATCTGACATGCGTACGTTCGATGGCGACAAGACCGCCAAGGCACGCAAGATCGGTGAAATGGTTGCAGAACGCGCCAAGCTCGCCGGTGTTGAAGCCGTCGTATTTGATCGTGGTGGAAGCCGCTACGCAGGTCGCGTTGCAGCTATCGCCGACGGAGCGCGAGAGGGTGGATTGAACCTGTGAGCGACAACGTGGACAACAAGACAACTAACAAGGAGCAGGCCGTGGCCGCTGAGGCGACTAGCGCCATCTCCGTACCTGAGGTCGTCGTAGACGCCCCAGCAACCGACGTCACAAGCGAGCCTCGCGAGGCTCGTCGTGGCGGCCGTGAGCGTGGCCCTGACCGTGGTGGCCGTGGCGGAAACAACAGCCGCGACAACGACAAGAACCAGTTCCTGGAGCGCGTCGTCACCATCAACCGTGTATCGAAGGTCGTCAAGGGTGGTCGTCGCTTTAGCTTCACCGCTCTCGTCGTCGTCGGTGACGGTAACGGTATGGTCGGTGTCGGTTACGGCAAGGCTCGCGAAGTTCCTCTCGCGATCTCAAAGGGCGTTGAAGAGGCGAAGAAGAACTTCTTCCGCGTTCCTCGCGTCGCCGCATCGATTCCCCACTCCGTTCAGGGTGAGGCTGCTGCAGGCGTAGTTCTGCTGCGTCCCGCATCTGCCGGTACTGGTGTTATCGCTGGTGGACCCGTTCGTGCCGTACTCGAGTGCGCTGGAATTCACGACGTTCTCAGCAAGTCACTCGGTTCCTCGAACACGATCAACATCGTTCACGCAACGGTCGCAGCACTCAAGCAGCTCGAAGAGCCTCGCTCGGTTGCCGCTCGTCGTGGTCTCGATGCAGAACACGTTATCCCGGCACGCTTGTTGCGCGCCGAGGCTGAAGCTAAGGCAGGTGTCTGATGGCTGGTCGCTTGAAGGTAACCCAAATCAAGTCCAAAATTAGTGAGAAGCAGAATCAACGCGACACTTTGCGCAGCCTCGGGCTGAAGCGCATCGGTGCTGTTGTTATTCGCGAGGACAACTCGCAGAACCGTGGTTACGTCAACACGGTTGCTCACCTTGTCAAGGTCGAGGAGATTGATAATGGCTGACGAGAAAGAAACTCCAAAGAAGGCACCTGCTGCCAAGAAGGCTGCTCCTGCAAAGGCTGCAGCTGACAAGGCACCCGCGGCTAAGGCACCCGCCACGAAGGCTCCTGCAAAGTCGACCGCTGCTAAGGCGTCGACCACGAAGAAGTCCTCGAGTGACGCTGTCGAAAGCCGCCCGCAGGTCCTGAAGATGCACCACCTCCGTCCGGCTGCAGGCGCAAAGAAAGACCGTATGCGCGTCGGCCGTGGTGAAGGCTCGAAGGGTAAGACCGCGGGTCGTGGAACCAAGGGAACCAAGGCGCGTTACAACATGCGTCTCGGCTTCGAAGCAGGAAATATCAACTTCGTAATGCGTGCACCTAAGTTGCGCGGATTCAAGAACCCTTTCCGCGTGGAGTACCAGGTTGTAAACCTAGAAAAACTCGCGGAACTGTACCCCAAGGGTGGCGATGTAACCATCGCTGATCTCGTGTCGAAGGGCGCCGTTCGTAAGAACGAAAAGGTCAAGGTTCTTGGTCAGGGTGATATTGCGGTTAAGCTGAACGTAGTAGTTGACAAGGTCTCCGGCTCAGCAGAGCAGAAGATCGTTGCGGCCGGCGGCTCGGTTCAGTAACTGTCACTGCGCAAAACGTTAGTTTCGCGCTGGTCACACCGGTGACCAAAGCAGACAGGATGGGTGGGGGATCCCGTAAAGGGGTTCCCCATTCGCCCGCAGTACATAGATAAATCGGAGGCCTTGTGTTCAAAGCTGTCGCGCGGATAGTCCGCACGCCTGATCTTCGCCGGAAGATCGGGTTCACACTAGGCATCATCGCGCTGTTTAGGCTCGGATCCTTCATCCCAGCGCCGTTCGTCGACTTCGGCAACGTTCAGCTGTGTCTCGCGGCTAACTCGTCCAGTGGCGGACTCTACGACCTCATCAACCTGTTCAGCGGTGGGGCGCTCCTTCAACTTTCCGTATTTGCGCTCGGAATCATGCCGTACATCACGGCATCGATCATCGTGCAACTACTTCGCGTGGTCATCCCGCACTTCGAAACTCTTCACAAAGAGGGCCAATCAGGCCAGTCAACTCTGACGCAGTACACGCGTTACCTCACGATCGCCTTGGCAATTCTGCAGTCGACGACGTTGATCACGGTTGCTCGCAGTGGCGCCCTGTTCCAGTCCGCCGGTGTTGCCGAATGTAGCCAGCTCATCACGAACGATGCGTGGTACGCGATTCTTCTTATGGTCATCACGATGACCGCCGGTACCGGCCTCATCATGTGGATGGGTGAGCTCGTAACCGAGCGCGGAATCGGCAACGGAATGTCGCTGCTGATCTTCACCTCGATCGCCGCAACATTCCCCAGCGCGCTCTGGGGCATCTACGTCAGCAGCGGAATCGAAATCTTCGTTCTTGTGTTGCTGATGGGAATCCTCATCATGGGCGCGGTTGTGTTCGTGGAGCAGTCTCAGCGACGCATCCCTGTTCAGTACGCCAAGCGGATGGTCGGCCGACGCACTTACGGCGGCAACAACACCTACATCCCGATCAAGGTCAACATGGCCGGCGTGATCCCCGTGATCTTTGCATCGTCGCTGTTGTACCTGCCCGCCTTGATCGCAAACTTCAACCAGCCACAAGCTGGTGAGACCCCTTCAGCGTGGGTCGTCTGGATTCAGAACAACCTCGTCTCCGGCGATAGCCCGATCTACATGATCGGATATTTCCTGCTGATCGTTGGCTTCACGTACTTCTACGTTGCAATTACTTTCAACCCCGAAGAAGTTGCCGACAACATGAAGAAGTACGGCGGATTCATTCCCGGTATTCGTGCAGGTCGTCCGACCGCTGAGTACTTGGACTACGTTCTGACTCGTGTAACTTTGCCAGGCTCGCTTTATCTCGGCCTTGTGGCAATGATTCCGTTGATCGCGTTTGTGGTCATCGGAGCCAACCAGAATTTCCCATTCGGCGGAGCAAGCATCCTGATTATCGTTGGTGTCGGTCTTGAGACCGTCAAGCAGATCGATTCGCAGTTGCAGCAGCGCCATTACGAAGGTTTGTTGCGTTGACTCGACTCCTATTGATAGGCCCACCCGGTGCAGGCAAGGGCACTCAAGCAGCGCGCCTCGCAGAGATCTACGGCATACCAGCCATCTCTACCGGAGACATCTTTCGCAGCAATGTGAAGAATGGAACCGAACTGGGCACGAAAGCCAAAGCCTTCATGGACGCTGGTGACAACGTCCCGGATTCTTTGACGAATGAGCTCATCCGCGATCGCCTTGAGGATGCTGACGCTCAAGATGGTTTCTTGCTTGACGGGTACCCCAGAACAACTGATCAGGTCCGGGAGCTCGACTCCTTTCTTGCGAGCCATGGTGCAGCACTAGACGCGGTTGTCGAGCTCGAAGCAGACCCTGAAGTAGTGGTCGCACGCTTGCGAAAGCGCGCGCTCGAGCAGGGCCGCAGCGACGACACCGAAGCGGTTGTCCGTCACCGGCTTGAGGTCTACAGCGAGCAGACGGCCCCGCTCGTCAAGATTTACGCATCTCGCGATGTTCTCGTAACCATCGATGCGCTTGGCGAAATCGATGCTGTGACGGAGCGAATCACCGAGGCGCTCGTTGAGCGTGGCATTGCTGCGGCAGACACAACTTCTCGCTAGTTTTCGATCCCTCGCACTAGCTCGTCGATGAAGGTCGGAAAGTCGACCGCCTTTCGAACAAGTTGTTGCACATAGTCACGGTCAGAAAACACCGTCACGAATTGGTCGAATACCGTTTGGAACGTGGTTCTGCCTGCCTCGCTAAAAGCGATGAGGGCGATGACGTTTACGCGGTTCTCACCCCACTGCATTGGAATCTCGTTAATGACGATACTGATCGCAGTGCGGTGGGCGTTCATCGTCATTGCATGGGGGACTGCCAGCGAGTCGGTAAAGGCAGTCGACGACATCCGCTCTCGTTCGATGGCGCCAACGATGTAGCCCTGGTCAATGACACCGGCATCGATCATCCGCACGCCCAAGGCTTCGATCATTGCTTCTTCGCTTGGAGCGGTGAAGTTGCGAAGGAATAGGGCGGGATCGAAGAATCGCAGAAGTTCGTCGGTGAGCGCACGGCGACGACGTTGCCGACGCACACGCCCAATCGTCTTGCGGATGTTCTCGATGTCGTTCTCGGTGAGAAACGGCTGAATCAACACGACGTTGTCAGCGAATGACCGCAGATCGATCGTCGTTAGGACCAGATCGGTCGTGAGTTCAGCTAGGTCAACATCGGTGCGCGTGATGACTATGCGGAGTTGAAGCTCGGTGCCCAAAACGGCCTCGATGCGTTCTCGCAGAATGACGTGTAGATCGTGATAGTTCGGGCACACAAGGGCTGCCGTAAGGCGAACTTCGCGTTTTGACTGGCGTTCCAAGTGTGAACCAACGTGGAGAGCGATGTACGAGATCTCGTCATCGTGAATCGAGATGCCTTCGCTGCGTTGCACTTCGGCGGCGATGAAAACGGCCAGTTCGTAGATCATCGGGTAGGTCGTTTTAATAGAGCGCGTCATTGGGTTTCGCGAGTACGACAAGTCCTGAGCGCGTGCGATCAGATTTCTGACATGCAGCGACAGGCGCATGATGAAGTCGTCGTCATCGAGATCAATGAGATATTCCTCACCGACGTGACGAACGGTTTGACGTACTCGAGCTATCAGCTGATCGAGGTCCACATCGGGAGCGTCATCGGAGTCGGAAGCCTTGGTGATGACGCGGGTGGTGAGCAGAATCTCGATCTCATTGAGTTCTTCGCGCGCCAAATGCACAGAAAAGTGGTTCGCGATCAGGGCCGCAAGTTCATTGGTGAACTGTGGCGCAGCGTCAGCGAGGCGCGGGCTGGTCGGCAGCGTCCTGTCGGCGGCGATTGCGACGTGCAACAGCACATGGTTGATTCCGTATTCATTGACGAAATAGCCGTGCGAGTCGAGAAGGTCGAGTAAAGACGTTTTGAAGCCACGCAGGTCGGATGCCTCGAACTCTCGTTGGATACTCTCAAGCTCCAAGAATCCTTGAGTCTCTTCATGGCGGAACATCTTGCTGAGCAGCCTCCGCAAGTTGGGCTCGGTGCCGGCCAGGATCACTAGCGACCCGCGTCGCGTGAGTGTGAGTCCGGACTCGGCAATAACCGCCTTGATCTTTCGCAGGTCGGCTTCAATCGTCGACTCGCTGACGAAGAAGCTCTCGGCGAGCGCGAAGATATCGACGCCCTCCGGAGAGTCCCCGAGCCGGCGCACGAGATGGTACTGCCGATCTCTGGGGCGTTCAGAGTCTCGATTGGATGCACCGCGCAGAAACTCTGCGTAGTTCTCTCGATGAAGCCGATACCCCGCTGTGGAGGATTCGATTACTTCCAAGGGGAGTGCGGAGGATTTAACCGCCGTGACATAACTGCGAACACTCCTGGTCGTGACACCGAGCTTGTCGGCGAGTTCGGCAGCGGTAACCCACGCCTCGGCTTGGGCGAGGTGTTCGATCAATCGCGCATGGTTATCGAGCATCAGATTTCTATTGTCCCGCATGAATGCTTCCGCGGGGGCGGAATGTTGTCTATTGGAAGTCATCGGCCCACTCGCGTCACGATAGAGATCGGAACAAGTTCGAGTGGTGCTCGCGAGGAGGCGACGACATGTCATCAGTGCTGGTTGTTTGTGGTGCAGGCGCGTCGAGCACCTTTCTTGCGCAGGCACTTCGCCGCCAAGCGGCTGTGCGTGGCATCGAGCACACCTTCACACCCGCCAGTGTTTCTGCCCTAACGATGCCGCTGGCTTCGGTGGATTTCGTACTGATGAGTTCCCATGTCGCTGGTTTCTTTGACCAAGCAAAAACGGCGGCCGAACTCATTGGCGCAATTGCGCTGCAATTGCCCGCTGTGGGCTTCACTCCCGCAGGCGCGGATGTTGCGCTCGATCTTCTTGGTTCTGTCCCTCAGGAAACAACAGAAAGTGGCAATCATGGCTGAACACACTCTTAACGTCGCATCCTCGCACGGGCTTCACGCCCGGCCAGCGTCGCTCTTCACGCAGGCTGCCGCAGCATCCGGTCTCGCGGTCACCATCTCGAAGGGGGACAAGTCGGTCAACGCGGCAAGCATTCTGAGCGTGATTTCTCTCGGTGTCGGCCACGGCGATGAAGTCACCATCGCTGCAGAAGGCGAAGGCGCCGATGCCGTCATTGCTGAGCTCACCGAAATTCTTAGTACCGATCACGATGAAAGCTAATCGTGTTCGTTCGCTTCCCTCGCAGTATCCCAACATCACAGATATCGGAGTAAAACCATGACAACGTCGTCAACTACTGCCAAGTCGGGCGGTGCACGCGTAGGCGTGCAAAAATTCGGCACATTCGTCAGCGGAATGGTGATGCCAAATATTGCGGCCTTCATCGCGTGGGGCTTCATTACCGCTTTGTTCATTCAGACCGGATGGTTGCCGTTGCTCGGCATTGATGCGACTTGGGTGCAGCAACTCGGCGGTTGGAGCTCCGATCCAGACGTGGTCAACGTTGGGCTTGTCGGCCCGATGATCACGTACCTGCTTCCGCTGCTCATTGCGAACACGGCCGGACGTATGGTCTACGGAACGCGCGGTGGCGTTGTTGCCACGATCGCTACCGTTGGCGTCATCGTCGGTGCCGGTATTCCGATGTTCCTCGGTGCGATGCTGGTTGGTCCTAGCTCCGCGTGGGTTATGAAGAAGATTGATGCACTGTGGGCGGGCAAGATTCGCCCAGGCTTCGAGATGCTTGTTGATAACTTCTCCGCCGGAATCGTGGCCATGTTGATGGCAATTGCATCCTTCTTTGTGATTGCACCGATTGTTACTGCGATCAGCAACGGTCTCGAGTCGATCATTGGCTTCCTCGTCGATAATCAGCTGCTTCCGCTCGCTAGCGTGTTCGTGGAGCCCGGCAAGATTCTCTTCCTCAACAACGCGATCAACCACGGTGTCTTCACACCGCTGGGAACCTCTGAGTCGCTGGAAAAGGGACAGTCGATTCTCTTCCTGATCGAAGCGAACCCTGGCCCCGGACTCGGAATCCTGTTGGCGTTCTTGGTATTCGGTGTTGGACTGATGCGCGCAAGTGCTCCCGGTGCGATTCTGATTCAGTTCGTCGGTGGTATTCACGAGATCTACTTCCCCTACGTTCTTGCGAAGCCGCTTCTGGTGGTTGCAGCAATCGCTGGTGGAGCAACTGGAGTTCTCACGAACGTCATCTTCCAGTCGGGACTCCGCGCTCCGGCCTCACCGGGATCGATCATCGCGGTTCTGGCGCAAACTCCTCCCGGAAGTTTTGTCGGCGTAATTCTGTCGGTAATTTTCTCGGCTGGTGTCTCGTTCGCCGTCGCTGCTGTCATCATCCGCTCCGGCCGTAAGCGTGACCTTGAGGCTATGGCTGCGGGAGACGACGCACTTGCTGCTGCTGTTGCCAAAAACGAGGCAAACAAGGGTCGCGGAAGCTCAGTAGGAGACCTGCTCAACACTGGTGCTGCCGGTACCGCTGGCGCTGCTACTGGTGCTGCTGCCGCTACTACCTCGACCGCAACGAAGATCCAGAATGTTGTGTTCGCTTGCGACGCTGGCATGGGATCAAGCGCGATGGGAGCCACGGTTCTGCGCAACAAGTTCAAGAAGGCCGGCATCGAAGGTGTCAATGTCACCAACAAGGCGATTGCCAACCTCGATGGTTCGGAAGATCTCATCATCACCCAGAACCAGCTGACGGAACGCGCCAGCGAGAAGGTTCCCGGCGCAATCCATGTTTCAGTTGATAACTTCATGAACAGTCCGAAATACGATGAAGTCGTCGACATGGTGAGCAAGTAACAGGAGAAATCATGAGCAAGGTACTCGAGCTAAACCAGATCAAAGCGGCTGGCACCGCCCGCAACAAAGAGGAAGCAATCGCTGAGGCGGCTGAAATCCTCATTGCTGCTGGCGCGGTAACGCCCGAGTACCTTGGCTTTATGAAGGCCCGTGAAGAGATGACCTCTACCTTCATGGGTAACTTCTTGGCCATCCCGCACGGCACGAACGAGGGCAAAGACACGATCTTGTCGTCTGCGCTCTCGTTCGTGCGGTACGCGGATCCCCTCGATTGGGACGGCAATGAGGTCCGTTTCGTCGTCGGCATCGCCGGCAAAGACGGTGGCCACATGGACACCCTCGCAGCCGTTGCCACAATCTTTAGCGACAATGACGAAGTTCAGAAGCTCATCGATGCTTCTGGCGAAGACGAACTTCTCGCTCTTCTCGCTGAATTGAACAACGCATGAAGGCCGTGCACTTCGGAGCCGGCAACATTGGCCGTGGTTTCGTCGGGTTGATCCTGCACAAGGCTGGTTACGAGATTGTTTTCGCGGATGTCGCGGCAGAGCTCATTGATAGCCTCGCCGCCGCCGACAGCTATCAGGTGCACGAAGTGGGGGCTGAACCTCACACGTGGACCGTCGACAACTTTCGCGCCCTGAACAGCGCAACCCATGAGGCGGCAGTGGTTGCCGAGATCGCTACGGCCGAGATGGTTACGACCGCTGTCGGCCCTAACATCCTCAAGTTTGTTGCTCCACTTATTGCTCAAGCCATCAAGGCACGCTCTGGAGACCTCGCACCGTTGCAGGTTTTGGCGTGTGAGAATGCCCTTTATGCCACGAACAATCTGAGATCAGAGATCGCGGTGGCGGTGGATGACGAAACTCTTGCCACCAAAGCAATTTTCGCTAACACCGCTGTCGATCGCATCGTTCCGGCTCAAGACCCGGCTGCGGGCCTCGACGTCACCGTTGAAGACTTCTTTGAGTGGGCGGTCGAGAGCGGTCCCTTCGGAGATAGCATCCCCGAGATCGCTGATGTGCATTTTGTGGCCGATCTTGAACCATTCATCGAGCGCAAGCTCTTTACCGTGAACACTGGCCACGCGACGCTCGCGTATCACGGTCGCGTTCACGGGGCGCAGACATTGTCAGAGGCGATAGCGATCGCCGAGGTTGCCGGCGAAGTTGACGCGGTGCTCGCTGAGACCAGCTCAATGTTGATCGCAAAACACGGCTTCGATGCTGCCGATCACGCAACTTACGTAAGCAAGTGCATCCGTCGCTTCAGCAACCCTCACTTGCCCGACACACCCGAGCGCGTCGGTCGCAGTCCCTTGCGCAAGCTATCGCGCAACGAACGCTTTATTAGCCCTGCAGAAGAATTGGCATCGACAGGGGCAACGCCGAGTGCGCTTCTGCGTGCGATCGGTGCTGCCTTGCAGTTTGATGTGGCTGAGGACCCCGAAAGTGTGCGGATGATGGAACTGCGCTCTTCGCTTTCGGCTGAAGATTTTGTGGCCCAGGTGATGGGATTGCACGACGGCGATTCGCTCTACGCGGATGCCGTCGAAACTGTGAAGGCGCAATCTTAGCCCCAACTTGGCGAAACGCCCGGGATTAGCGTAGGCTTGATCCTTGGTGTTTAGGGCCGATTTTTTCGTGCCTTGGTTTTCTCGAAAGCCACTCGCCACAATCCACGCAGACCAGCGAACTCCACTTATAGCGACGAAGAGGCTATGGCCAAAAAAGACGGTGTCATTGAGATTGAAGGAGCAGTAGTCGAAGCTCTGCCCAACGCGATGTTTCGTGTTGAGTTGACCAACGGCCACGTAGTGCTCGCTCATATCTCCGGCAAAATGCGACAGAACTACATTCGAATCCTTCCGGAAGACCGTGTGGTTGTCGAGTTGAGCCCATATGACCTGACTCGCGGCCGCATCACCTACCGCTACAAATAGAGATCGCCGGAAAGTAACGTCTGCTTTTCCTTTGCAGGATTAGTGGAACGAAGACAGCGATTCACAAGGAAAAATAATGAAGGTTAACCCCAGCGTTAAGCCCATGTGCGACCATTGCCGCGTAATTCGCCGCAACGGACGCGTCATGATCATCTGCAAGTCGAACCCGCGCCACAAGCAACGCCAGGGCTAAAGCTTCTGCGAGCAGATCGCACAGCTGCAGGGGTGGGGCGAGCGATCGCCACACACCACAGCAAAAATAACTGAATATAGCTAAATAGCAACACCAGATCCGCCACTTGCGTAAGTGAGAAACGGGGACACCACCGGTTGGAGGCCGGTGCACAGGTGCTGCTACAGACCTCCACTCATTAACAGGAGAAGCCACTATGGCACGTCTAGCCGGCGTCGACATCCCACGCGACAAGCGTGTAGAGGTCGCACTGACTTACATTTACGGTGTTGGCCGCACGAGGGCACTCAAAACCCTCGCCGACACACAAATCAGCGGAGAAATTCGCGTTCACGATTTGACTGATGACCAGCTCATCGCTCTTCGTGACTACATCGAAGGAAACTTCCAAGTAGAAGGTGACCTCCGTCGTGAGGTCGCAGCAGACATTCGCCGCAAGGTTGAAATCGGCAGCTACCAGGGTATCCGTCACCGCAAGGGACTGCCCGTTCACGGACAGCGCACGAAGACCAACGCTCGTACCCGCAAGGGCCCGAAGCGCACCGTAGCCGGCAAGAAGAAGGCCCGATAGACCCTGGGTTAAACCCCAGCGTCGTCGCCATCAAAGTTTTAGGAGAAAACAATGGCAGCACCAAAATCGGCCGCTCGTAAGCCGCGTCGTAAAGAGAAGAAGAACGTTGCAGTGGGCCAGGCTCACATCAAGTCAACGTTCAACAACACCATCGTGACCATCACTGACCCCACCGGCGCAGTTCTTGCCTGGTCGTCGTCAGGTGTTGTCGGTTTCAAGGGTTCGCGCAAGTCGACCCCTTATGCCGCACAGATGTCTGCTGAGTCGGCTGCACGCCAGGCTCAGGAGCACGGTGTCAAGAAGGTTGACGTTTTCGTCAAGGGACCGGGTTCGGGTCGCGAAACTGCGATTCGCTCGCTGCAGGCTGCCGGCCTCGAAGTGGGTTCGATCAACGACGTAACACCGCAGACGCACAATGGTTGCCGTCCGCCGAAGCGTCGTCGCGTTTAGTTTCACGCCGTACTAGCGAGGCAACTCGTTAGTGCTGGCGTCGTAGCGAGGGCCGCTCGCGGCCCTCGCTCACAGCTCCAGCGCACAACTCAATAAAACGTCGGGCCAGCCACCCGTCGCCCACAAGTGTCATATAGCGGACACTTTGCCGAAAGGAATCACCAGTGCTCATTGCACAGCGTCCCACCCTTGCTGAGGAGAACATCTCCGAATTCCGTTCACGGTTCGTCATTGAGCCGCTCGAACCTGGTTTCGGTTACACCCTCGGAAACTCCATCCGCCGTACCCTTCTTTCGTCGATCCCCGGAGCCGCTGTTACCAGCATCCGTATCGATGGAGTTCTTCACGAGTTCAGCACCGTAGCCGGTGTAAAAGAAGATGTCACTGAGGTCATTCTCAACATCAAGAACCTCGTTGTATCGAGCGAGCACGACGAGCCAATCACCGCTTACCTGCGCAAGCAGGGTGCTGGCGAAGTTACCGCCGCTGACATCTCCGCACCTGCTGGTGTCGAGATTCACAACCCGGAGCTCGTTATCGCAACGCTCAATGAGAAGGCCAAGTTTGAACTTGAGCTGACCATCGAGCGTGGCCGTGGTTACGTCACCGCAACTCAGAACCGCAGCGAATTCAGCGAAGCCGGCCAAATTCCGGTCGACTCGATTTACTCGCCCGTACTCAAGGTCACTTACCGTGTCGAGGCAACTCGTGCCGGTGAGCGCACTGACTTTGACCGCCTGGTGGTGGATGTCGAAACTAAGTCGGCAATCACTCCTCGTGACGCCATCGCTTCAGCCGGTCGCACGCTGACCGAGCTGTTCGGACTCGCTCGCGAACTCAACACCGCCGCTGAGGGCATTGAGATTGGTCCTGCTCCGGTTGACGCCGTGCTTTCGACCGAGCTCAGCATGCCGATCGAAGATCTTGATCTTTCGGTGCGCAGCTACAACTGCCTCAAGCGCGAAGGCATCAACACCGTCAGTGAACTGGTTGCTCTTTCCGAGACCCAGCTCATGAACATCCGTAACTTCGGTCAGAAGTCGGTTGATGAAGTACGCGACAAGCTCGTTGAGATGGGACTGTCGTTGAAAGACAGCGTTCCCGGATTCGACAGCGCGCACTTCTACGGCGGATACGCCGACGACGAGACCAACGCTTGAGCCACTGGCTCGAACCTTTGACACTGGAGAATTAGAAAATGCCTACACCTACTAAGGGCCCGCGTCTCGGCGGTGGACCGGCGCACGAGCGCCACATGCTCGCCAACTTGGCCGCAGCCCTGTTTACACACAAGAGCATCAAGACAACGGAAATGCGTGCCAAGCGCCTGCGTCCCGTTGCTGAGCGTCTGATCACGTTCGCGAAGAAGGGTGACCTGCACAACCGTCGCCGCGCGCTCGGAATCATTGGCGACAAGACCGTCATCCACGAACTCTTCACGGTCATCGCACCGCAGGTTGAGAACCGCGATGGTGGCTACACCCGCATCACGAAGCTTGGTTTCCGCAAGGGAGACAACGCTTCAATGGTTCAGATGGAGCTCGTACTCGAGCCCGTTACACCTAAGAAGAAGTCGCCTAAGGCCGCTGCTAAGGCAGAACCGAAGGCCGCTGCAGAAGAGCCCGCCGTCGAGGAAGCTCCCGTTGAAGAAGTAGCAACTGAAGACGTAGCCGTAGAGGCTCCTGCTGAGGATGCTGCTGCAGAGACTGCAGAAGAGAAGTAACTTTCTTCGTAAGAGAAAACCCCGGTTCCGCTTCGTGCGGACCGGGGTTTTTTCGTGAAATAGGATTGAATAATGGATCAGCTGACACCCGCCGATTCGGCCACCGAGCCAATCGTTGACCCCGAACTCAGCGATTTTCTTGATCCTTCGAAGACTCGGCTTCGGCTGGACATCTCGTACGATGGCACAAATTTTTTTGGCTGGGGAAAACAGCCGGTGCTCCGCACGGTTCAGGGCACAATCGAAGACGCGCTTAGAGTCATATTTCGCCGTTTCGGTGTGATCCCCACTCTCGTCGTGGCGGGCCGAACGGATGCTGGCGTGCACGCGAGTGGCCAGGTCGCTCATCTCGATCTCACAGAAGCGCAGCTGCACAGCCTCGACCGCCCGCGCCGCGGGAATATGGGCGGAAAGCGGTACGATGGCCCGGCATCTTTGGCTCGACGAATCAACGGCATCGCGGGGTTGGAAGCAGACATTCACGTGTCTAGTTCAGAGATCGCTGCTGCTGGTTTTGATGCGCGTTTTTCACCACTGTGGCGCCGTTACGAGTATCGGATCGCTGACAACGAGTCGCCGCGGGATCCGCGTTATCGCAACCATACGGTCTGGTATCCAGCGACGCTCGATGTCGAAGCAATGAACGTCGCGGCCAATGAGCTGCTCGGTCTCCATGATTGGGCGGCGTACTGCAAACCGCGTGAAGGGGCATCGACGGTGCGCTGGCTTGAGCATTTCAGTTGGCGCCGAAACGAAGAGGGCATCATCGTCGCCGAAGTTCGGGCGGATGCTTTTTGCCACAGCATGGTTCGCTCTTTGGTCGGCGCTGGCGTTTTCGTCGGTCAGGGCAAGCTTGAGATCGCGCGCCCTGTCGAAATTCGAGATGAGCGATCTAAGGGGAGTGAGTACAAGGTCATGCCGGCCAAAGGGCTCACTCTTGTTGAGGTGGGCTATCCGCCAGACGAAGGTCTGGCCGCGCGGGCAGAACTCACGCGATCGCATCGCGCTCCAATGGATTAGCGAAAGTCGGCCGTTTGCCGCGTCGGCAAAGTTCGGCTAGAGTTGACCCTTGGTGTCTGCGCTATAAGAGCGCGGCATCCGATCATGAGCCCTCCACCGGCATTGTTTCGTTTGAAATAACCATCGGAGCGGGATTCACGAACACCTCACTCGATCAATGAAAGCAGCACTATTGTGACGCGTACATATTCGCCCAAGCCCGAAGACGTCAAGCGGGAATGGGTCATCATCGACGCCGCCGACATCGTTCTCGGCCGTCTCGCCAGCCACGCAGCCATCTTGCTCCGTGGAAAGCACAAGGCCACCTTTGCTCCTCACATGGACATGGGTGACTTCGTCATCATCATCAACGCTGAGAAGGTTGCCCTCACCGGTTCCAAGCTCGCGAAGAAGAAGGCTTACCGCCACTCCGGTTACCCGGGTGGGCTCACGGCCACCACGTACTCCGAGATGTTGGAAAAGCACCCCACTCGTGCGGTTGAAAAAGCCGTCCGCGGAATGCTCCCCAAGAACTCACTCGGTCGCGCTCAGCTCTCCAAGCTGAAGGTCTACGCCGGCACTGAGCACCCTCACGCTGCTCAGCAGCCAACTCCGTACACCCTCACCCAGGTCGCTCAGTAGCGCCCGCGCTTTACTAAGCAAAGATAAAAGGACTTATTACAGTGGCTAAGATCGAAGATTCAATCACCGAGGGTGCACCCGAGTCGTACACGACCGAGTCGGCAGCAGTTGAGGCGCCCAGCGCACCTCGCCCCGTTCTCACCGTTCCCGGCGCAGCCGTCGGACGTCGCAAGCAGGCAATCGCCCGCGTGCGTCTCGTTCCCGGTTCGGGAACGATAACGGTCAACGGCCGTGAGCTCGCCGAGTACTTCCCCAACAAGCTTCACCAGCAGCTCATCAACGACCCGTTCAAGGTTCTTGACCTGCTCGGCGGTTACGACGTAATCGCACGCATCACCGGTGGTGGCCCCTCGGGCCAGGCCGGCGCACTGCGTCTCGGTATTTCTCGTTCGCTCAACCAGATTGACGAAGAGAACAACCGTGCGATCCTCAAGAAGGCTGGCTTCCTTACCCGTGACGCTCGCGTCAAGGAGCGTAAGAAGGCTGGACTCAAGAAGGCCCGTAAGGCTCCGCAGTTCTCGAAGCGCTAACCCGCTTTCCCTGCTAGCGGCAACGCATGGCGCGTCTTTTTGGTACAGATGGTGTTCGTGGACTCGCGAACAGTGATCTTACTGTCGAGCTTGCGCTCGGCCTGGCTCAGGCGGCAGCAGTCGTACTGGGCCAAGGTCGGGTTGCTGACGGTCGGCGCGCTTCAGGCCGCCGACCCGTCGCAGTTGTTGCACGCGACCCCCGCGTATCCGGCGAATTTATTTCCGCCGCAGTATCCGCGGGGCTCGCGAGCTCGGGCGTCGATGTCTTCGACGCCGGAGTAATCCCCACCCCGGCAGCAGCATTCCTCGTTGCCGATTTTAAAGCCGACCTCGGAGTCATGATCTCCGCGTCGCACAATCCCGCCCCCGACAACGGAATCAAATTCTTTGGTCAGGGCGGCACCAAACTTCCCGATGAGGTCGAAGACCGCATCGAAGCAGCTCTTGCCGCGCCGAGCCTGGCTCCCACTGGCGTTGAGGTTGGTCGCATCCGCCGTTTTGCTGATGCTGAAGACCGTTACGTCGTGCACCTATTGTCGACTCTGCCGAACCAGCTCGGTGGTCTACACGTCGTGCTCGACTGCGCTCACGGCGCAGCATCCGGCGTCTCGCCACAGGTGTTCACGGATGCCGGAGCCAAGGTGACCGTGATTGGTGCTGACCCTGACGGGATCAACATCAATGAGGGTGTGGGGTCGACGCACCTCGACAATCTTGCCGCTGCAGTTCTCGCGCACGGCGCCGATATCGGTATCGCCCATGACGGTGACGCCGATCGTTGTCTCGCCGTGGACAAAGACGGCAAGGTCGTCGATGGCGATCAAATCATGGCAATTCTCGCTGTGTCTATGGCGGAACGCGGCGTCCTTCAGGACCGCACCTTGGTTGCCACAGTGATGAGCAACCTGGGGCTTCGTCGCGCAATGGCTGAGCACAACATTAAGATGCTCGAGACCAAGGTTGGCGACCGCTACGTGCTTGAAGCACTCGGTGAGCACAGTCTTTCGCTCGGTGGCGAGCAGTCTGGTCATGTCATCATGACCAAATTTGCTACCACCGGTGACGGCATTCTCACAGGGCTCCATTTGGTAGCGGAGATGGAACGCACGGGAAAGACTCTTGCTGAGTTGGCTTCGGTAATGACGGTCTATCCCCAAGTTCTTGAGAATGTTCGTGGCGTTGACCACCACTCGCTAGGCTCCGACACCGTGATTGCTGACGCGGTCGCGGCAGTCGAGACTGAACTTGGTGACTCAGGGCGCGTACTCCTGCGCGCATCCGGCACTGAACCTATGGTTCGGGTGATGGTTGAGGCAGAGCACCACGAGATCGCGCAACAGATGGCGGAACGCCTCGCTGCCGTAGTTCGTGCTCAGCTCGGACGCTAGGTCCTACGCAGCAACACTTTCGACACAGCATGGTTGGTGTCTTTGCGCAGGATCAGCGACGCTCGTGGCCGCGTTGGCCGAACGTTCTGGATGAGGTTGGGCTCGTTAGTCCGCTTCCACACTTCTTGAGCGCGTGCCCGTGCCGCAGCCTCGTCGAGGTCAGCAAAGCGGTGAAAGTATGATCGCGGATTGCTGAACGCGCCGCGTTGCAGCCGGAGGAAACGTTCCTCGTACCACCGCGCGATGTCGCTGGTGCGAGCATCCACATAGATGGTGAAGTCAAAGAGATCGCTCACGGCGAGGCTTTTGCCGGTGGTGGGTGGCTGTAAAACGTTGAGGCCCTCGACGATGAGCACGTCGGGTTTGCGCACCGTGACGGCGGCATCGGGAACGATGTCATACGCCAGATGGGAATAGAACGGAGCTCGTACCTCCCGCTCACCCGCCTTGATTTTGCTGACAAATCGCAAGAGCGCTCGGCGGTCGTAGCTTTCGGGGAATCCTTTTCTTTCGAGGATGCCGCGACGCTCAAGCTCGGCGTTGGGATGCAAGAAACCGTCTGTGGTGATGAGCTCAACCCGAGGAGTGCCTTCCCAGCGGGAAAGGAGCTCACGCAGGAGGCGCGCGATGGTGGACTTGCCGACCGCCACAGAACCGGCGACTCCGATTACGAAAGGCGTGCTGGTGGTCGTCGCGCCCAAGAATTTGGTGGACGCGGCATGCAGCCTTTGCGCGTTTTCGGCATAAAGGTTGAGCAGGCGGCTGAGGGGGAGATAGACCTCAGCAACTTCGGTGAGATCGAGTTCATCGCCGAGCCCGCGCAGCTCTATGAGCTCCGCTTGGGTGAGAGGAACTTCCATTTTTGGCGCAAGGTCAGCCCAATCGCTCCGATCGATTTCGAGAAAGGGAGAGATATGACCGTGTGCGGAGCCGTTTTCATGCATCGTGTTCATCATATCTGCGCACGGTTACCCAGCTTGGGCAACTAAGCTCGTATTTCATGTGTGGAATTGTTGGTTACGTCGGTAACAACCAAAGCCTTGAGGTTCTCCTCGGCGGTCTTAAGCGTCTCGAATACCGGGGTTATGACTCCGCTGGTGTCGCTATCATTGACGACGCCGGAAAGTTGGGAACTCGCAAGCGTGCTGGCAAGTTGAAGATGCTGCTCGATGATCTCGATGAAAACCCCGTGCGTAACGGGGCGACGGGAATCGGCCACACTCGGTGGGCAACACACGGTGGCCCGACGGATGTGAATGCTCACCCACATCTGAGTAACGACCGCAAGCTTGCGCTCATTCACAACGGCATTATCGAGAACTTCTCTGAGCTGAAAAACGAGTTGCTTCTCGATGGCGAAACGTTCACGAGCGAAACTGACACTGAGGTTGCTGCAGTTCTCGTTGGCCGCGAATACAACAAGACCGGTGACCTCACTGCGGCAATGCGCGGCGTGGTCGCCCGTCTCGAGGGAGCTTTTACGCTTCTTGCCGTGCACGAAGACCAGCCCGGTGTTGTCGTCGGCGCTCGCCGCAACTCACCGCTGGTGATCGGTTTGGGCGATGGTGAAAACTTCTTGGGCTCCGACGTTGCTGCGTTTGTTGAGTTCACTCGCCGCGCTGTTGCTGTCGGCCAGGATCAAATTGTCACGATCCGCCCCGACACGGTTGTCATCACCGACTTTGATGGTAATGCCGTCGAGTTCGAAGAATTCGACATCGCTTGGGATGCTTCGGCCTCCGAAAAGGGTGGCTGGTCGAGCTTTATGGCTAAAGAGATCAGCGAAGAGCCGGATGCCGTAGCCAACACCATTCTTGGGCGCGTTCAGGATGGGCTGGTCAAGCTCACCGAATTCGAGCCTCTCGGTGACGAAATAATCGCAAACATCGACCGCATTGTTGTTATTGCGTGTGGAACTGCTGCGTATGCGGGAATGCTCGGCAAGTACGCCATCGAAGCGTGGGCGCGTGTCCCAGTCGACGTGGAGCTCGCTCACGAGTTCCGCTATCGCAACCCGATTTTGACCGACCGCACGCTCGTGATCTCGATAAGCCAGTCCGGCGAGACTATGGACACGCTCATGGCAGTCAAGTTCGCAATGGAGTCCGGCGCGAAGGTTGTCTCGGTGTGCAACACGCACGGCGCCACGATTCCGCGCGAGTCGCACGCTGTCGTGTACACGCATGCTGGCCCTGAGGTTGCTGTGGCATCCACGAAGGCCTTCGTCGCTCAGGTCACTGCGCTCTACCTCATCGGCCTTCACATTGCTGGCGTGCGTGGCACGCTCAGCGAGGACGAAATCCGCCATAACGTTGCTGAGCTACAGGCTGTGCCCGACAAGATCTCTGAGGTTCTCGTTACCTCGCAGTCGATCAAGCAGCTGGCGCATTGGATGACGGACACCCAGTCGGTGCTCTTCCTCGGTCGCCACGTTGGCTATCCCATCGCCCTCGAGGGTGCCCTCAAGCTCAAGGAGCTCGCGTACATTCACGCTGAGGGCTTTGCCGCTGGAGAGTTGAAGCACGGCCCGATCGCGCTCATTGAACCTGGTCAGGTTGTCTTCGTGATCGTTCCTAGCCCTCGTGACCCCAACTCTTTGCACAAAAAGGTTGTCTCTAATATTCAAGAGATCCGTGCTCGTGGTGCTCGCGTTATTGCGATTGCCGAAAAGGGCGATGCTGCAGTCTTGCCATTTGCGGATGAGGTAATCCCGATTCCTTTGGCTGGTTCGTTCTTCGAACCGCTGCTCGCTGTCATTCCGCTGCACATTTTCGGTATGGAGCTTTCGGCAGCGAAGGGACTCGACGTCGACCAGCCTCGCAACCTCGCGAAGTCTGTCACCGTCGAATAGGTTTCAGCGTGATTGTGGGGATCGGTGTGGATGTCGTTGATATCGCCCGCTTCGAGCGCGCGTTGCAGCGCACTCCGACCCTCACCTCCCGCCTGTTCTCTGAGAGCGAACAGCTAAAGGATGGCGCGCCACGGCCACTCCGTTCACTGGCAGGCAGGTTCGCGGCAAAAGAGGCGCTCATCAAGGCACTGGGGGACTCCAGCGGTGTTACTTGGCACGACATACGCGTCATCGCTGATGCGCTCGGCAACCCCTCGTTCGAACTGCTCAATTCGACGAAGGTCATCGCCGACCGCCGCGGAATTACCTCCGTTCATTTGTCGATGAGCCACGACGCGGGTATCGCGATTGCGTACGTCGTTGCGGAAGGGCATCGTGACTGACCTTCGACTTGCCACGATCAGCACCGGTGCCATCAGCCACAACGTTGAAACACTGCGCGCCCTAGTAGCCCCCGCCCAGGTGATGGCGGTTGTGAAGGCGAACGGCTACGGCCACGGAGCCATCGAAAGCGCACAAGCGGCGCTCGCGGGAGGTGCGCACTGGCTGGGTGTCGCCGACCTCAGCGAGGCCTTTGCGTTGCGAGATGCCGGCATCGACGCCCCGCTCTTGGCGTGGCTTCATCAACCAGGGGCAGCATTCAGCGAGGCCGTGCGGGCGAAAGTGGATCTCGGAATCAGCAGCATCGCACAACTCAGCGAAGTCGCCGCGGCGTCCGGGACCGCGCGGGTGCACCTCAAAGTCGACACGGGTTTGCACCGCAACGGAGCCGTGTTGAGCGATTGGCAGCGATTCTTCGAAGCTGCGGTGGCGCACGAACTCGCAGGCCGCATCCGCGTTCGCGGCATCTGGAGTCACTTGGCCAATGCGGGCGCCGAGCACGACGCCCAGCAAATTGACCAGTTCTCTGCAGCCTTGGCGATGGCCGAAGCGGTGGGATTGCGCCCAGAATTTCGTCATCTAGCGGCCTCAGAAGGGGCGATCAAATACGCCTCTGCACGTTTCGACTTGGTGCGACTCGGCATCAGTACCTTTGGGCTTGCACCCGCAGACGACGTGGATGCCGCAGCCCTCGGTTTGGTTCCGGCAATGACGCTCAGTGCCCCGGTGGTATCGGTAAAGCGTGCACTTGCGGGCGTTGGTGTTTCGTACGGTTTCGATTTCTATTGCGAGTCCGACACAACGCTGGCTCTTGTCCCTTTGGGCTACGGCGATGGTGTTCCGCGTCACGCCTCCAACCGCGGCCCGGTGACCATCAATGGGGCTCGAGGCCAGATTGCGGGCAGGGTGGCGATGGATCAGATCGTGGTCAACATGGGAGATGCTCCAGTGGCGATTGGCGATCGCGCGGTGCTCTTCGGCAACGTGGCCGGCTCCGCAGCTGATTCAGGAACAGCGAGCACAGTCCCGAGCGTTGACGAGTGGGCCGCCGCCGCAGAAACCATCAACTACGAGATCGTGACGCGTATCGGCAGCCGCGTAATTCGCAGGTACGAATCGTGACCACTTTCGTGATCGATTCCCCCGAAGAGATGGCTGAGCTCGGAACTATCGTTGCTCGACAGCTCGAAGCAGGAGACCTCGTACTTCTCAATGGGGAACTAGGCGCCGGTAAAACCACTCTTACGCGGGCGATCGGTGAGGCTCTCGGCATTCGCGGCACAGTCACGAGCCCGACCTTTGTTCTCGCTCGCACCCATCCGAGACTTGCCGCGTCCGCATCCGCATCCGCGTCCTTCCCTGGGGATGGGTCAACTCACCCGCACTTAAGCGCACCCAGCAACGCCCCGCGCGAGGAACCTATTGCTGAGTTGGCACCGCTCGTTCACATCGATGCTTACCGCCTGAGTACCGCCGTCGAGCTCGATGATCTTGACATCGATTTCGCAACCTCGATCGTTGTGGTCGAGTGGGGTGCCGGTTTGCTCGACGGGGTGAGTCCGTCATGGCTAAACGTTGACATTGTGCGGCCAACGGGCGCGGGCAATGCTGACGTGGCTGAGGATGATTTCGCCGAAGAGGCAATCGAACCGCGCACCGTGACGGTAACCGGATTCGGCCCCAAGTGGGCAGACATGGGGTGGCTTGATGTTCTTAGCGATTGATACCTCGGCGGGAACGAGCGTCGCGATCGTAGACGTGCAGGGAGTGGTGCGCGCCGAATGCGACTCTGCGGACACCCGCAAGCACGCTGAAGTGATCGGAGACTTCATCTACGGTTGCCTGACTGACGCAGGAATCACGGTAACCGACCTCACCGGTGTCGTCGCGGGGATGGGTCCAGGCCCGTTCACTGGTCTTCGCGTCGGCATCGTTGCTGCGCGTACCTTCGCTTTCGGCGCCGGGCTTCCGATCTATCCCGTGGTTACTCATGACGCCATCGCTTTCGGGGAAATTGAACCGGTGTTGATTGCTACAGATGCTCGCCGCGCAGAGTTCTATTGGTCGACCTATAGCGGCATGGACGACGTAGGTTTGCCGCTTCGTGCCGCGGGCCCCGCGTTGACAACAGCCGCCGAACTCGCCGCCCACGTACCAAACTTCGAGCACTACGTGCTGCGAGAAACTCCGACCGTGCGAGCTGCGAAACTGGCCGCTCTGGCCCAGCTCATGAAAACCCACAATCGGGATTTCGCCGGTGAAGAAGCCCTCTACCTGCGCTCGCCAGACATCAGTGTCTCTGCCGGACCGAAACGAGTAACCGCATGAGCTGGCAACTTCGCCGCGCCACCGTTAACGACCTCGATGCCATCATGGTGATTGAGTCGAGCGAGTTCGCCAATGATGCTTGGTCTGAAGACATGATGAGTGCTGAACTCGTCGATAACCATGGCTACTACTTGATCGCCCACCCGGTGGGGGAGCCTGGAAAAGTGACGGCATATGCCGGGTTGCGTGCACCGTTTCGTTCGGGTCAGGCCGACATCCAGACGATTGCTGTCGCACCGGATGCTCGACGCCACGGGATTGGGCGTGCACTGATGCACGCGCTCATGGTTGAAGCTCGGGATCGCGGCGCTGGAGAGCTCTTCTTGGAGGTTCGCGACGACAACCCGTCAGCGCAGCGGTTGTACGACTCGCTGGGTTTTGAGCGCATTGCTGTGCGCCCGAATTACTATCAGCCCGATGGAATCGACGCGATCGTCATGCGACTCACTATTCCGGAGCCGAAGCTTTCTCCGGCGGTGGGCGCATGAGTGCGCTCGCCTCAGTAAATCGGAGTCTGCCGAAAAACACGGCAGCCCCGCTAGTTTGGGAATCGAAACAAGTTGTGACGAAACCGGCATCGGTATTGTTCGCGGTAATCACTTGCTCGCCAATGTAATTTCGTCGTCGATGGATGAGCACGCTCGCTATGGCGGGGTTGTTCCTGAGGTCGCGGCTCGCGCCCATCTCGAGGCTATGCAGCCTGCACTGGAGCAGGCGCTCGCCGAAGCGGGAGTGGCGATAGGCGACATTGATGCGATTGCGGTCACGAGCGGGCCTGGGCTTGCGGGTGCGCTGATGGTCGGCGTTGCGGCAGCGAAGGCGCTCGCGGTTGCCACGGATAAACCGCTCTATGCAGTCAACCATCTCGTCGGACACGTTGGTGCTGACGTGTTGCGTGACGACGGAACTGAGATCGAGTTACCGACTATTGCGCTGCTCGTTTCTGGTGGTCATACTTCGCTGCTTCACGTGCGGAATCTGGTCTCCGATGTTGAATTGCTCGGCGAAACGATCGATGATGCGGCTGGCGAAGCGTTCGACAAGGTAGCCCGGCTGCTCGGGCTGCCGTATCCCGGCGGGCCGCAGATCGACCGGGTAGCAACCGGGGGAGACCCGCGAGCTATTCGTTTTCCCCGAGGGCTCAGTCGTGCAAAGGACATGGAGCACCACCGCTACGACTTCTCTTTTTCCGGTCTCAAGACGGCTGTGGCGCGCTGGGTCGAACGTGAGCAAGACGCTGGTGCAGACTTTTCGATCGCGGATGTCGCGGCGAGTTTTCGTGAAGCAGTAGTCGACGTTCTGTTAACAAAAGCGGTCGCAGCCTGCGTTGATCGCGGAGTACCTCGCCTGCTCTTGGGGGGAGGCGTCGTAGCGAATGCACGCGTACGAGAGCTTGCTCAGCAGCGATGCGATGAGGCGGGCATTCAGTTGAGGATTCCACCGCTGTCGCTATGTACGGATAACGGGGCAATGATCGCCGCGTTGGGCGCCCAATTGGTGATGGCAGGCAAGCCGCCGTCGACGCTCGACTTCAGCGCGGACTCGACTCTTCCTGTGACCCAAATACAGGCATGAAATCACGTTAGGCTCGAGTCGCGCCGCATTGACAGCGTTCTCTCAGCCTGAGAATATTGTCGCGCCGCTGTCAGTTTCACCAATATAAGGAGCACTTCGCCATGTCAGAACCCACGCCTTACGCCTCGACGCCTGTAGGCGCGCCGGTTGCCAAGTGGAACGTACTCTCCATCGTGTCGCTCGCGACGTCGGTCTTCTTTTTGCACATCGTGGGAATCATCACTGGGCACATCGCGCTGAGCCAGATCAAGAAGACCGGCGAACAGGGAAAGGTACTCGCCATTGTCGGTCTCGTTCTCGGTTACCTCGGCTTTGTTGCCGTTGCAATTTCCGTTCTGGCCGTCTTTGGCTTCGCTGCCGCGGGCATTTCTTCAACCTCGTACTAACTCTCGACTTCGTGAAGGGGCCCGCACGGTTGTGCGGGTCCCTTCATTGAGGTGCAGTTGCTAAAGTATGCGCATGGCTACCAACAACGCAGACGACGCAATCCCGTCGACCTCCACTCCCGCGACTCCGGCGGCTTCTCAATTGCCCAAGGCAAAAGCGACCCCGTCGGCGAAGAAGCCTGCGGCCAAGAAGCCTGCGGCCAAGAAGCCAGCGACTAAAAAGCCCGCTGCCAACATTCCGGCAGCCGCCCAGCCCGCGACCTCAACAACTTCTCCCGCGAAAACAGCGGCGCCAGCGGCCTCCGCTGCAGCGCCTGTTGCCGCGAAGACGTCGACAGCTAAGACCACGGCGACGAAGGCAACTGCGGCTAAGACCACCGCCGCTAAGCCAGCGGTCGCCGAGTCGACTCCATCAGTAAACTTGACCAAGTCGAGGGGCTCTGCCTCGGTTGCTGCGGCTCCTTCTAGCGCGGCCCCAACGCCACCGGTCGCCCCTGCTTCGTCTTCTGAAAATGCAGCTGCTAGCACGCCGAAAGCGCCGTTGTCCGCTCCGGCCGCTCCAGCAGAATATCGCGATCCGTACGCTGCTGCCAGCGGTACGCCGGTGGCCGGTTATGCCAGCGGAGCGACACCTGGTCAGGCGCCGTTCACGCCCGTTCCCGCTGGCCCGGCCCAGGGGCTCTCGATCGGCGCGATGGTCACCGGAATTTCGAGCGTGCTTTTGTCATTCATGCTTTTGGGCTTCTTGCCGGGCGTTGCTGCGGTTATTCTGGGCCATATCGCTCAGAAAAAGCAGCCGTATGCGCGCCCATTTTGGCTTACCGGCCTGATTACCGGCTACATCAGCGTTGCGATCGGATTGCTTTCCATCATCGCGGTGATAGTTGGAGTCGCCCTGTTTTGGGCAGGCGTCAGTCAACTAGATAACAGCAACTTCCGCTATTAGCTAGCCGCGTTTGCTAGCGCGGTGTTCACGCGCTGGGCGAGCAGCGCGCGACGTTTTCCCGCAACGCGGGTAAGTATTAATGTTGCGCTGTTCTCGCCTTTGAGCGAGAGCGACGTTCGAAAAGTTGCGGGGTCGATATCGACTCCGCGTTTTTTGATCTCGAGATTTCCTATCTTTCGCGTCGCCAATTCTTTCTTCAGCGAACGCTTGTCGAGAGCAAAGTCCGCCACAATTTCGAAGCAGGACGCGAATGGTGATGGCGTTGCCTCATCCGCGCTGAAGTAGGCGATGGAGGTGTCGAGCATCCGGCCATTTAGTTGGCGAGCGAGATCGCCAATGAGTCGGGCTCGGATGACCGCGCCGTCGGGTTCGAACAGAAATCGCCCGAGTTCTCCGGCAGCTTCGTCTTCGCTGTCGGCGGCTGCGGTGAGTTCAGCGGTGCCATGCTCTCCGATAACCAAGGCCGCACGTCGGATGCCGGGGCGTGCTACAGCACCAAACCACAGTCCTAATTCCACGACTTCGCGCCCCACAGAAATCCACTGGGCTTCGGCATTGTTGGGGATGAGATCGCGATCGATTCCGGGGCCGAGTTTGATGCCCGTGGGATACCGTTCGGCGAGACCGAAAGCGAAGTCAAGAGACGGGGTCCAGTCGGCGGGGTTGGTCAGCCGCACGCGGGCATCGCGGCGGGCCGGGTCGAGATAGATTCCGTCGATTCCGGTGAGGTCTGCTGACTCCGCGTCACCGTGGACTACTTGGGCATTGCTCCACGGGGCGAGGTTGAAGCTGGCAATGGCGGCGGTTGTTTCGTCGCGCTCAACGGCAGTGACGGAGAGGTCGAGCCCCGCCATCGCGAGAGCATCTGCTCCGATTCCGCAACCGAGGTCGGCTACCCATTTGACTCCTGCTTTCGAGAATCGACCGGCGTGCTGGGCGGCGACGGAGAGTCGCGTGGCTTGTTCGAGGCCGGCCTCGGTGAAGAGCATTCGCTCAGCGAAAGGGCCGAACTTGCTCACTGCCTTGGCGCGGAGTTTTGATTGACTGAGCACAGCAGCGACTAGACCCGCGCTGTGTCCCGCTTTTCGCAGTTCGGCGACGGTACGCACGATCTCGTCGTTGGAGTGCCATGTCGGCAGGGAGTCGAGAAGGCGAAGTCCCTCGGCCGAAAGCAGCTCGCGCAGTTCGCTCTGATTCATTCTCTAACCGTATCCGTATCCGTATCTGTCTTCGTATTGGCACTCACGTTGATCGAGTGCCAACCAAGCCGTATAGTTGATCTGGCACTCCTACAGGGAGTGTGCCAACCCAAGAACTTGAGAAAGAGGTCACACGTGTCGGTGTCCATTAAGCCGCTCGAAGATCGCATTGTTATCAAGCAGGTCGATGCAGAACAGACCACCGCGTCTGGGCTCGTCATTCCTGACACTGCGAAAGAGAAGCCCCAGGAGGGCGAAGTAGTCGCCGTAGGTCCCGGTCGCATCGATGACAACGGAAACCGCGTGCCGCTCGACATCGCCGTTGGCGATAAGGTTATCTATTCCAAATACGGCGGAACTGAAGTGAAGTACGGCGGAGACGACCTGCTCGTTTTGTCGGCTCGCGATGTGCTTGCTGTAGTAGTTCGCTAACGCGAATACGTAACTTCGCTGAACTTCACCGTTCGGCAGCGAAAAGCCCAGGGCCTCGGCCGTGGGCTTTTTTGCTGTTCGGATGTCGTTTGAGAAGGATTCACAGCCCTAAACTTTAGTGGTGTCTACGACTTCTCACTTGACCGACCGCGTATCTCCCAGCGGCCTCGGCTTTGCCGTATCGGCCTACGTCTTGTGGGGCGCGATGCCGATCGTGTTTTTCTCTCTTAAAGAGTCGGGCGCGATTGAAATAGTGGCCTGGCGCATCGTGCTGTCGCTCGTTTTTTGTGCCGCTCTTCTTCTAGTGACACGCGGCTACGGGCGGGTTCTGGCGATCATCCGTGACCGTAAAACATTCTGGAGCCTCGGACTCGGTGGCGCTCTCGTGGTCGTCAACTGGCTCATCTATGTCTATGCGAGCCTCAATGGTCACATCGTTGAGGCGTCACTGGGCTATTTCACGAATCCGATCGTCACCGTATTGCTTGGTGTGCTCATTCTTCGTGAGCGTCTGCGACCGCTGCAGTGGATTGCCCTCGGTATTAGTGCCGTTGCTGTGCTCGTTCTCGCGATGGGCTATGGCAGTTTCCCGTGGATTGCGCTGGGATTGGCGTTCAGTTTTGGGCTATACGGGTTGGTAAAAAAGAACGTCGGCCCCAAGGCGGATGCGCTCGGCGGCCTAGCAGTCGAGACCGCGTTCTTGGCGCCGATCGCGGTAATTGTGCTGCTGGTGTTGAGCGCGAATGGCACGCTCACCGTGGGGACCGTAACTACTGGCCACACTGTGCTGACCTTGTGTTTGGGCGCGATCACCGCGATTCCTTTGATCCTGTTTGCGGCGGCAGCGCGGCGGCTGCCCCTCACCTACATGGGGCTCGCACAATATTTGGCGCCGATCCTGCAGCTGATCGTCGGAGTCTTCATTTTTCACGAGGCGATGCCTCCGGAGCGGTGGTTGGGCTTCGCCATCGTGTGGGTTGCCTTGGCGATCCTTACGTTCGATCTCTTCCGGCACTCTTCTCGTACTCGGCTCGGTTCGGCTGCTGAAGCTCCGGGCGCCCCGTAGTATTCCTGTGAAGGTTCGTGGTCGCCCGAAGACTCACGCTCCGAGAGAGGCAGTTCAATGACGAGGTTTCGTGCGACTCTACGTCTGGTTGTTGCGGCATCGGTTGTCGTAACCTTGGCGGCGTGCACTTCGCCCGCACCGACAGCAGCGCCCGTTGTGGCGTCTGCTACTCCCACGCCTACCCCGGTGATCACTCCTTCGGGTGACGGCGTATTGCGCGTTGGTGCAATTTTTCCCACGAGCGGCACTTTTTCATTCCTCGCGGCGGCGCAAGCGGCGGGTGTCGCGACAGCAGTTAAAGAGATCAATGCGCTCGGGGGTGTGAACGGCCAACCGGTTGAGGTTGTTGCCGCAGACTCTGGTGAGGCGTCCGCTACCACGCTAGAGACCTCGTTCGCGACTCTCGTCTCCAAAGAGGTGGATGTCGTCGTAGGGCCGTCGTCTTCGGCCCTGGCGCAGCGCACTATCTCCTTGGCGATCGATGCAAAAATTCCCGTCATTTCTCCGGCGGCGACATTCTCAACGCTTACTGACGTGTTCGATGATGGCTATTTCTATCGCACGATTCCTGCCTACGACCAGCAAGGCTACGCGCTCGCAGAGGCGCTGGCGGGTGGAGAAACTCGGCAGCGCATCGCGTTCGTCTATATCGCTGACGCTCAGGGCTCGGCACTTCACGACACTTTCGTCACTGCGCTTGCCGACTATGATCGCGAACTTGTGGCCGACGAAGTCTTCACTGCATCGACGACCAGCTTCGATGCGATTGTCGCCAAGCTCAAGGCAGCTAAGCCTGATGTCGTCGTTGTTGGGGCGAACTATGACTCGGCAAAGGCATCGAACGCGGCCATTGCTGCCCTCGTGGCTGGAGGTTATGGGGCTGCCCACTTGTGGCTCACCTCGCTCAACACCGGTGACTACTCGCAGGCGTTTCCCAACGGCACGCTCAGCGGTGTTCGCGGCGTAATAGAGGGCGCGCAGCCCTCCGCCGAATTCATTGCGGCTCTCAAAACGGCTGACGCGAGTTTGTCGAGCTATCGCTATGCCATGGAAGCGTATGACGCGACAATGCTGGCGGCACTAGCCGCGCTCGTAGCGAAGGATGATGACAGTGAAGCGGTTGCCGGTTCGCTGTATGACGTCTCCAAGGGCGGAGTTAAGTGCTTGAGTTTCGCTGAGTGTTTAGAAGTGCTGAAAACTAACAACGACATTGATTACGACGGTGTCTCTGGCCCGGTTAATTTCACTCCCGACGGCGATATTGAGCCCGGATACTGGGGTTTCTACACCTACGACGGAGAAAACAAGTTCGTCTTTAACAGCGGTTCAATCGTCGGCTAGAACGGGTGCCGCCCGGATTGGGGGCGATATTTTGTCCCCCATTTGTGGTCGTTGAGTTCGTGTTTTGTGGTTTGAGCACTACCGTAACAATGCCGCTTTCTGTTTTGGGTGGCAGATAGGAACGACTGTGATGACATCCATACCCGTTGTATCACGTGTGTCGCTGCGAGCCCGGCGTGGGTTCTCGGCGGTCGCTGGCGTGCTCGCTGCGGTTCTTGTGTTGAGCGGCTGCTCGGCAGAAGAAGCTCCAGTTGAGGTCCCCGCCCCCAAAAATTTGACCCTCACCATTGGTGCCCTAGTGCCTCAGTCTGGTGCTCTTGAGCAGTTCGGGCCCGCAGTTTCTGCAGCCATCGCTCTTGCCGCTCAAGATGTGAACGACGCCAAAGTGAAGCTCACTGTGAACGTGGAGACGCGTGACTCGGGAGATTCCTCTGGCACTACGCCAGAAGATGCTGCGGATGAATTACTTGCGGCCAGCGCAACCGTAATCATCGGTGGACTCTCGAACGGTATCTCCAAGAAAGTGATCGACAAGATCACTGACGCTGGCGTGGTGCAAATTTCGCCGGCAAACGACTCTCCCGATTTCACCAATTACGACGACAGTAAGTTGTACTGGCGTACATCGCCCTCCTGTGCCTTAGAGGGCTCAGCGTTGGGAGCCGAGATGGCTGAACGCATCGACGGCTCGATTGCGATTCTTTCGGAAGACGTTCTTTGCGGTCCACTGCTGCCGCGTGCGGTAGGCGAAACGTTCCAGCGTGGTGGTGGCGAAGTCATTGTCGAGGAAGCCATCGACGCGGCCGCTACTGGCCTGGACGATCAGATCGCCGCGGCTATTGCTGCTGAACCGGATGCTGTCGCCATTCTCGGATCGACGCAGGCGGAGAAAATTGCCACGGCCTTCATCGCTGCTGGCTATACCGGGGATCAGCTTTTCTTTAGCGGGCTGTCATTGGGAGAACGTGGTGCAGGCTTTGCCGCAGGGAGTCTGACCGGATCGGTCGTCACGCAGCCCGGCCTCGACGTTTCGACGATCTCCGATTTCACCAATCGGCTATTAGAAATCAATCCGGATCTCAAAGATTTCAGCTACGCAGCTGAGAGCTACGACGCCGTGATTCTGGCAAGCCTCGCTGCATTGGCGGCTCAGAAGACTTCGGGCAAAGGAATCTCAAGCAAGTTGCAAGAAGTCTCTGGTGGCAGTGGCGATGGCGAAATCGCCACCACATTCGCGGATGCTGCCGAGATTATTCTTGCCGGCGGCGCCGTAGATTACGACGGTGTTTCGGGCCCGATAACCCTTAGTGACAATGGCGATCCTCAGGACGCCAACATCGGGATCTACCAGTACGGTAGCGACAACGTGTACACCCGAATTAACTGAGTAACATCTACGTTTCTGAAGAGTCTACGTACGGTAACGATTCTCAAGAGTGTTACAAGGCTGTAGTACAGACGTATTGTGCAGACGTCGCGAGTGGGCATAGCTTGACAGTGTGGTGACAACGCAGTGCCACATTTGATTCCTGAACACATTCGAAACGCAAGGAGCAACATGAGCGTATTCGCCAAGGCTACGGCCTCCCCATCACGGTCCAAGCGGACCTTGTTGAGCGGTCTCGCAATTGTCGGTGCAAGTGCACTGGTACTGGCTGGCTGTGCAACGTCCGAAGGAGACACCTCCACTGGTTCCGACGGTGGTGAGCTTTCTCTGAAGCTCGGAACGGCCCTCCCCGTAACCGGTAACCTCGCATTCCTCGGCCCGCCCGAGATCGCAGGAACTGAGTATGCAGCTGCTCAGGTGAACGAGGCAGACGCCGGCATCCAGATCGACCTGATTCAGGGCGACTCCGGTGACACCGACAACAAGGCATACGAGACTGAAATCCCTCGCCTGCTCGGTGAAGACGTTTCCGCAATTCTTGGTGCAGCATCCTCGGGTGTTTCACTTCAGTTCATTGACCAGGTTGTTGGCGCTGGCGTAATCCAGTTCTCGCCGGCAAACACCTCGGCCGCATTCACGACGTACGACGACAAGGGCCTGTACTTCCGTACCGCTCCTTCCGACGTGCTTCAGGGTGAGGTTCTCGGTAACCTGATCGCTGCTGACGGTCACGAGACTCTCGGCATGATCGTTCTCAACGACTCCTACGGAACCGGCCTTGCCAAGTTCACGCAGGAAGCATTCGAAGCAGCCGGTGGCGAAGTAGTTTCACAGCCCACCTACAACACCGGTGACACCACGTTCGATGCTCAGATTTCAGAAGTTCTTGCTGCTGACCCTGATGCCATCGCACTGATCACCTTCGAAGAAGTTTCGACCATGCTTCCGAGCATTGTCAGCAGCTTCCCGGCAGCGAACCTCTACTTCGTAGACGGTAACCTCGCCAACTTCGGTGACGAACTGGCTCCTGGAACCCTCACGGGCGCCAAGGGCACCCTGCCCGGCCTGAGCGTCGACACGATTGCTGACTTCACGTCGGCGGTCAACGACTTCTGGGTCGAGTCGGGACAGCCTGAGCTCGGTGAGTTCAGCTATGCAGCAGAGTCCTACGACTCGGTCATCTTGCTCGCTCTCGCATCGCTCGCAGCCGGTTCAACGGACCCTGCAGCAATCGCCGAGAAGCTTCAAGAAGTATCGGGTGGTTCAGGTAACGGCGAGAAGTGCACCACATTCGCTGACTGCGCAAAGATCATCAACGATGGCGGAACTGCTGACTACGATGGCATCTCTGGTCCGATCTCGTTCGACGAACTCGGTGACCCCACCGAGGCCAAGGTCGGAATCTACCAGTACGGTGAAGACAACACGTACAGCGCTTACAACGGCTAATAACCGCCAGTAACTGCTCAGTGAAAGACCCCAACCCGCTCGGGTTGGGGTCTTTTTCGCGCGCACTAGCTGCTTAGTTGCTAGAGCGATGCTTTCTGTGGCGATGCGCCTCATGGGCTCGGCACGGCCCTCCCGGCGCCGTGCCGAGGGTGCTAGTGCCGGAGTGCTTGCATCCTGAATCAGATTCAGCGATCACCGGAGGCGCCTAATGAATCTGAAACGGCGTCAGATTGCTCTGTAAGCGCGCCAAGGTGTGTTATCCGTAAAAGTGGATGGTTCGGTTCACAACGATCGCTCAGATCGCCGCCTAACCCCGCGCAGCGGTCTTGAGAGCCATGAGCACGACCCTGAAAACACAAACGGGCCCCGCTCAGACGAATCTGAGCGGGGCCCGTTGGGTAAAGCGAGTAGAGCTAGGTGCCGAGAGTACCGAGGTACAGCCCGATGACCTTAGGGTCATTCAGCAGCTCACGCCCGGTTCCCTCGTAGGCGTCGTGGCCCTGGTCGAGCACATAACCACGGTCACAGATCTGCAGGCAGCGACGTGCGTTCTGCTCAACCATGATCGTGGTGACGCCGGCCTTGTTGATCTCCGAGACACGGATGAACGCTTCGTCTTGCTTCACCGGGGATAAACCAGCGGATGGCTCGTCGAGAAGCAGCACGTGCGGATCCATCATGAGTGCCCGAGACATTGCTACCATCTGACGCTCTCCACCGGAGAGCGAACCCGCGCGCTGCTTCAGGCGCGACTTCAGCTCACCGAAGATGCTCGTCACGAACTCGAGGCGGTCGTCGTAGATCTTCGGGTTTTGGTACAACCCCATCTGCAGGTTTTCTTCAATGGTCAAGCTGGGGAACACGTTGTTGTTTTGTGGCACGAAGCCAACGCCGCGTGCCACGAGCTTGTTTGCCTTGAGCCCGGTGATGTCATCGCCATTGAGCGTGATCGAGCCGCCGCGCACCTGCACCTGACCAAAAATGGCCTTGAGCAGAGTCGACTTGCCCGCGCCGTTTGGCCCGATGATTCCAATGAGCTCACCCGGGTTAGCGACCAGATTGCAGTCGTTGAGGATGTCTACTCCGGGAAGGTAGCCCGCGGTGAGGTCCTTGACATGGACTACCGCATTCTCGGTGGGGATTGCGTTCACTTGCGGGGCTCCTTGCGCTTGGCGATCTTGGAGTCGAGGTCTTCTACTTCTGCCGCCAGATCGATCGCGGCCGTGTTGAGCTCACCTTCGATGCGGCCGGTAACAACACCGAGGTCCACATCTTGGTGCGAGCCCAGGTAGGCGTCGATGACGGCTTGATTCTTCATGACCTCCTCGGGTGGGCCTTCGGCCACTACCTGGCCTTCAGCCATCACGATCACCCAGTCGGCAATGTGGCGGACCATGTGCATGTCGTGCTCAACGAAGAGCACAGTCATGCCCTCATCCTTCAAGTCGAGGATGTGGTCAAGCAGAGACTGCGTCAGCGCCGGGTTGACACCAGCCATCGGCTCATCAAGCATGACCAAGGTTGGCTCGCTCATGAGGGCGCGAGCCATTTCGAGCAGCTTGCGCTGACCACCGGAGAGGCTGGCCGCGAAGTCAGACGACTTAGCGTCGAGCTTGAACTTCTTGAGCAGAACAATTGCACGCTCTTCGATCTCGGCTTCTTGCTTGCGCCAGAGGCTCGGGATCATGCCGCGGAAGATGTTCTCCCCGATCTGATCCTTTGCGCCCAGTTTCATGTTCTCGAGAACCGTCAAAAGCCCGAGAGCTTTTGTTAGCTGGAACGTGCGAACCTGACCGAGGCGAGCCACTTTGTGGGCACCCATCCCTGCGAGGGCGTGACCGTTGAACGTCCACTTGCCTTCGTCTGGCTTGTCGAACCCTGTCAGCAAATTGAAGAGCGTTGTCTTGCCGGCACCGTTAGGGCCGATCAACGCCGTGATCGCATTGCGGGGGATCTCCACGTGGTCAACGTTGACCGCGGTGAGGCCGCCGAAAGTTCGACGAATACCATCAGCGACGATGATCGGGTCGACCTTGGCAACTCCGGGAACAATGTCGCCCTTGTGGAGTCCTGTCGTTTTAGCGCGTTGCACCGGCGCAGCCGGGGTGTCGTTATTTGACAAAGGTCAGCTCCTTCTTATTGCCGAGGATGCCCTGCGGTCGATAGATCACGAGCAACATCAGCGCCACACCTACAAGGATGAAACGCACCGTCTGCGACTGCGTTGTGGTCATGAACGGCAGTAGACCGATGTTGACCATGGCAGGAAGCAGGTTGCTCAGCAGGGTTTGAACGCCCCAGAAGATCACGGACCCAATGATCGGTCCGAAGATCGTCGCGGCTCCACCGAGCAGCAGTGCGGTGTAAACGAAGAATGTCAGCGACGTCACATAGACACCGGGGTTCACCGACGCAGGGAGGGCGTAAATAATTCCTCCCATCGCACCGAATACACCACCGAGCATGAGCGACTGCAGCTTGTACGAGAACACATTCTTTCCGAGGGCGCGCACGGCATCCTCATCTTCACGGATTCCCTTAATGACGCGGCCCCACGGGCTGCGCATGACGGCCCAGAGAATGAGCGCTGCCAGAGCAAGGATCACAATTCCAAAAATGCGAACCCACCAGCCGTTGGCGTTGTAGACCCACGGGCCGAAGCCATAGGTGCCATCGGGGATCGGATTGAACGCACGGAAGCTCGCGTGATAACCACTGAGTCCATCGGCAGAACCGGTGTACTTGTCGAACGTTGTGGTCAGGAACAACAGACGCACAACTTCAGCGGCCGCAATCGTCACGATCGCCAGGTAGTCACCGCGTAAGCGCAGGGTAGGGATACCGAGGATAAGCGCGAAGATCAGCGAACCTCCAACACCGACGAGCATGCCGCCCCACCAGGGGAAACCGAAGGTGAGGATAGAGATCGCGTAGCCATAAGCACCGATCGCCATGAAAGCGGCCATACCCATGTTGAGCAAACCGGTGAAGCCGAAGTGCATAGCAAGACCGAGCGCCGCGAGAGCGTATCCGATCGTTGCGGGTGCAATCAGCGATGATCCGGTGTTGGAGAGAATTTGTATCAAATCCATGAGCGGCCCCTAACCTATTCTCTCAGAGCGACCGAGGATGCCCTGCGGTCTGAACAACAAGATGACAATGAGCACAACAAGCGCGCCCACATACTTCAGGTCGGATGGAATGAAGAGGCTAGACGTCTCTACGAGAATTCCGACGATGATCGAACCGACCAAGGCGCCGAAGGCTGTGCCCAAGCCACCCAAGGTGACGGCGGCGAACACGAGAAGCAGAATCTGTGCTCCCATATCCCAGCGAATACCGGGGCGGAAGTAAGCCCACAAGACGCCGGCCAGACCGGCCATCGCTGCAGCGAGAATCCAGACAACCCGAACAACTTGGTCGACGTCGATACCGGATGCTGCAGCCAACGACGGGTTGTCGGAGACTGCACGAGTCGCCTTACCAATCTTGGTTTTCACAAGCCACCAGGCGAAGATCACGATGACGACGATGCTCACGACCATGCTGATCATGTTGGTTTGGCTCAGCGACACCGATCCGAAGAGAGGGATGTCGGGGGAGTCGGAGCCGGGCAGTTGCTCGGTTCCGCCACCGCGGAAGTACTGGAAGGTATAGCGAAGCGCCAGCGACAGACCGATCGAGACGATCATGAGCTGAACGATTCCCACCCCCTTCTTGCGCAGGGGTCTCCAGAGGGCGGCGTCGAGTGACCAGCCGAAGCCGGCGCTGAGGAGTACGGCAATCGGGATCGCAATCCAGACCGGCCAACCAAGGTCGACCGACACAATCAGGGCCATCACCGCACCAAAGGTAACCATCTCGGCGTGCGCGAAGTTGGAGAGTCCCGTTGTTCCGTAGACGAGCGAGATGCCGATGGCAGCGAGTCCGAGCATGAGCCCGAAGTTGACGCCGTTGACGAGACGCTCGACGAGTTGGTCGAAGAAGCTGGTGACATTTCGTTCACCGCGACCGATGAAAAAGTTCATCACCGTTGAGCCACTTGGCCCGATCATCGCTTCTTTGACGTTAGGAGTGTCGTCTGCGCCGGTCTCGTCGATCACTGCGATGCCGTCGGGCAGCGTCGACTCGTCTAGTGTGACGCTGAACTCGTCACCGTCGGGAACTCCGACCTTCCATTGACCTTCAGCATCCGTTTCAACTTCAACGTCGTAGCCGCCACCAGAGATGGTGAGGAGTACGCCCTCGAGAGGCACGCTCTCGAGCTTGACGTTTCCGATGATGCTGTTGTCGTACTTGTCGACGTTCACTTCGTCGGCCATGGCAGGCATGGACATGAGAGAGAACGCGGCGGAAAGAGTGACGATGAGTGCTACAAGCACTCCTCGTCTATTTTTCCGTCGCGTGCGGCGATATTCCGCTGTGTTCACAGGACCTCCAGAAAGGGACCCAGCGGGAATCGAGAATCCCGCGGGTTCTGATGTGTCGACGGCATTGACGACACCGGCCGATTGGCTCCGACATACAACTGCTAGTCGGGTACAAAGCGGTGAAGCTATTATGCGGGGGAATGTTCTGGCATGAAACCCGTTAATATTGATTGGCCGCGGATTTAACACAAGATCGCCGGTTTCACGCTCCTGGTGCAAGGAAGATTTAACATGGAACAGCCTGACCCATTCGGCTTCGTCGGACTCACGTACGACGATGTGATGCTTTTGCCCGGTCATACTGATGTGATTCCGAGCGATGCTGACACCAGTTCACGTCTAACCCGCAGAATTCGGCTATCTTCGCCCCTCATTTCGTCGGCAATGGACACTGTCACCGAGGCCCGTATGGCGATCGCGATGGCCCGAAATGGCGGTCTTGGGGTGCTTCACCGCAACCTTTCGATCGACGATCAGGCGGCCTATGTTGACAAGGTCAAACGCAGCGAATCCGGCATGATTACCAATCCGGTAACAACTACGCAACAGACCACTTTGGCCGAGGTCGATGCCCTGTGCGCCCAATTCCGAATCTCCGGTGTTCCGGTCATTGACGACGACGGAACGCTCGTCGGAATCGTCACCAACCGCGATATGCGGTTCGTCGAGCCAGAAGAGATGGACTCGATCCTCGTGCGGGACGTCATGACGGCTATGCCTCTGATCACCGGGCACGTAGGAATCGATAGAGAGGGAGCAATCGCCCTTCTTGACAAGCACAAAATCGAAAAGCTGCCGCTTGTCGATGACCGCGGAGTTCTCACCGGGCTCATCACCGTCAAAGACTTCGAAAAGACCGATCAGTATCCGAACGCCACGAAGGACGACGAAGGTCGTCTGCGCGTTGGTGCGGCCATCGGATTCTTTGGCGATGCGTGGGAGCGCGCAGAACGCTTGCGTGACGCCGGCGTCGACGTCATTGTCGTTGACACCGCAAACGGTGACTCTGCTGGCGTGATTGACATCATCCGTCGTATGAAGTCCGATCCCTCGTTTGACGCAATCGACATCATCGGCGGAAACGTTGCGACCCGCTCCGGTGCACAAGCGCTCATCGACGCGGGGGTAGACGCCGTCAAGGTCGGCGTCGGGCCTGGATCGATCTGCACCACCCGCGTCGTAGCCGGCGTCGGAGTGCCTCAGGTCACCGCCGTCTATGAAGCATCGCTTGCTGCTCGCGAAGCCGGCATCCCCGTGATCGCTGATGGCGGGCTCCAGTTTTCGGGTGACATCGCGAAGGCGTTGGTTGCCGGCGCAGAGACCGTCATGCTCGGCTCGCTGCTTGCCGGAACAGACGAAAGCCCCGGCGATCTCATCTTCCTCAACGGCAAGCAGTTCAAGACCTACCGGGGAATGGGCTCTCTTGGTGCGATGCAAACTCGCGGCAAGAAGACCTCATACTCGCGTGACCGCTACTTCCAGGCCGATGTTCCCTCGGATGACCAATTGATCCCCGAAGGTATCGAAGGCCAGGTTCCCTACCGCGGACCCGTTTCCACAGTGATGTACCAGTTGCTCGGTGGCCTGCGTCAATCGATGTTCTACACCGGCGCACGCACCATTCAGGAGCTGCAGCAGAAGGGCAAGTTTGTGCGGATCACCGCCGCAGGCTTGAAGGAATCGCATCCCCACGACATCCAGATGGTCGTTGAGGCACCGAACTACCGTCGCTAGAAAACAAGCGAGCTAAAACACAGAAGGCCTGCTGGAGCAATTGCTTCCCGCAGGCCTTCTGCGTTGGGGCGCGGGTGCCGTGCGTGTTCCGCTAGGCGGACACGTCGCGACGGTTGAAGACGAATCCTCCGAGCACGAGCACGACGGCAGAAATTCCGAAGATGAGCCCGAGGGAACCCCAGTCGGCGCCCTCACTCAACGGAGAATTGCCGAACGCCCAGTAGTAGGGCGAGAGGTTGTGGAGCCAGTCAACATCGGCACTCTGGTTGCCGAGCGAGTTGAGGATGTACCCGAGCAAGGAGATTCCGGCTGCGGCGGCAGAGGCAAAACTGCGACGACCGGTGATGGCACCGATCGCGAGCCCGAAGCTGGCCGCGAGCACTCCCAAACCGAAGAGCGCCACGCATCCGCCAATTACATGGGCAGGCTCAAGGTCGATCCCGGAGGAATCGTTGAGCGCGAGAATCAACAGCGCCGAAACGACGCTCAACCACAGCAGGCGCAGGACTACTCCGAAGCTTCGCTCCGCCATGATCTGCACGCGGGAAACCCCGTGGGCGAGCGTCAGTTCGAGCGAACCAGACTCTTCATCGCCCGCGATCGCCGCCGAGCTCCACAGGGTGGCCGCAATAGTGAAGAGCACGAACCCGATCAGGCCAAGGTACGTGGCCTGCACGTAGCCAGCGCCGCTGGCGAGATCTTGGAAGCCAAGAGTGCTGGCAAGTCCATCCGGCAGTGAGCCAATGATGTCTTCGAAGCCGGCGTTGTCGCCCGAGAAGGAGGAATACAGGGGGACGTAGAGAAGAATCGCTCCCGCGACGCCGGCAGTCCAGCCGAGTAGCCCTCGCCACGAGTCGGCGAGGTTACGACGCGTGAGCGGCAAAATACTGCGGGTCATTGTCTGGCTCATTTGTTTGCCTCATTCGAGTAGAGGTCGATAACCGACGATTCGAGATCTTGCTCTTCAACGCGAAGGTCGACCACGTGGAAGGGGGCAATCGCCTTGACGAGGGCATCGATGTGTCCCTCGACCGTGCCGGTGACCTGAATCACCTCGCCATCAGCGACGGTGAGGTTGTCGAGTTGCGGTAGCGCAAGCAAGGCGGTGCGGATGTCGTCGGCTGCGGCATCCGTGAAGTCAATAACGACTCGGCGAACGGCGCTCGCGCGCAGGCTGGCGACGTCACCGACTTTCACTACGGTGCCGTTACGCAGCACCGCAACCTGATCGGCAGCGTTCTGGATTTCGCTCAAGACGTGAGAGCTGAGGAACACCGTCTGGCCATTGTGTTGAGCTTCGCGCACCATCGAGAGGAACTCTTGCTGCACGAGAGGATCGAGACCGCTCGTCGGTTCGTCGAGCACGAGCAGCTTGGGCTCATGCATGAACGCCTGCACGAGGCCGAGCTTCTGTTTGTTGCCTTTGGAAAGGGTGCGCACGTGGCGGGTGAGGTCGAGTCCCAACCGCTCAGCGAGCGCGTCGATGCGGCCGGGCGCTACAGGGCCGCTGATTTCGGCGTAGTGCTTGAGCAGCGAGCGGCCAGTGACGCGGCCCTCGAGGAGTAGTTCGCCCGGCAGGAATCCGATGTCCCGGCGCAGTGCAGCACCGCCGGTGATGGGGGACTGGCCGAGCACGGTGGCACTGCCCGAGGTGGGGCGAATGATGTCGAGCAGTAGCCGCATCGCGGTCGTCTTGCCGGCACCATTAGGGCCGATCATGCCGAACACGCTGCCGGTTTCCACGACGAGATCCACGCCGTCGAGGGCAGTGTTTTTGCCGTAACGCTTGGTCAGCGCCTGAGTTTCAATGGCGTAAGTCATGGGTGGGGCCGGAGCCTGGTCCTTCCTGGGAGGGAATCGTTGAGGGGGTGTAGATGCCGTGGGAATAGAGCTCGAGGGCGGCATTGCCCATGCGGCTGAGGCTGTCGAGGCTGAGTTGGTTGCTGCCGAGACTGCGGGCGATGTGGCTTTGCAGAGTGAGGGTCGACAGGCTGTGGGCAACGAGGAGCACGGCGCGCGCGTGCTCGTCGGCGCTGGGCGTGATGGCTCCGCTCGCCACTCCGTCAGCGAGCATGGTGTGGGACATGGCGACGAGGCGGTCGAACAGGTCTGCCCCGGCAACTGAGTCGTCGGTGAAGAGGCGGCCAAGGTAGATAAGCCAGGGCTCGAAGGTGGGCAGATCGGCGTACCACTCGCTCACTGCCGCGCTCACGTCGCCTTCGCCCATCCCGACTTTGCGGTGGGTGACCTCGGTGATGATGAAATCGTCACACGCGACCTTGAGCTCGCGCATGCTTCCAAAGTGGTGGATGACAAGGCCAGCACTCACTCCGGCTTCGGTCGCGACACCACGGGCGCTCGTCGCGGCAAACCCGTTCCGCCCGATGAGCCGAATTGCGGCGTCGCGGATGCGAGCTTTGGTGGTGGAGTCATCCGATCTTGAACGCATGTTTAATAAACTAAACGGTTGTTCAATACCTGTCAATAGAGTCGACTGCAGTTCAGCGAGGCGAAAGTGGCCACCCGCGCACGGCACGGGCACGGCTAATCTCTGGCCGGGTAGTCTTGACGGGTGAATGATTTCGAGATTGGCCGCGCCAAGCGCGCTCGCCGCGTCTACTCCTTTGATGACATCGCTATTGTGCCGTCGCGCCGTACGCGTGACCCTCGTAATGTGTCGGTGAATTGGACGATCGACGCCTACACCTTCGACATCCCCGTAATTGCCGCCCCCATGGACTCCGTGGTGTCACCGGCAACGGCCATCGCGATGGGCAAGCTCGGCGGCCTCGGTGTGCTTGACCTTGAAGGTCTCTGGACACGGTATGAGCACCCTGAACCTGTACTCGCCGAAATTCGCTCGCTGCCCGCCGACCAGGCGACCGCACGGATGCAGCAACTGTACGCGGAGCCCATCAAACCCGAGCTCGTTACTCAGCGCCTCGCCGAGATCCGCGAAGCTGGAGTGCCTGTTGCTGGTGCCCTGAGCCCGCAGCGTACTCAAGAGCTGTACCAAACAGTGGTGGATGCCGGAGTCGACCTGTTCGTCATCCGTGGCACAACCGTGAGTGCTGAGCACGTCTCCAAGACGAGCGAACCCCTCAACCTCAAGGAGTTCATCTACGAACTCGACGTTCCCGTGATCGTGGGAGGCGCCGCCACCTACACGGCAGCGCTGCACCTCATGCGCACCGGCGCGGCCGGCGTGCTCGTCGGCTTCGGCGGCGGAGCGTCAAGTACCACTCGCACTGCCCTCGGCATCCACGCTCCGATGGCAACAGCAGTTGCCGACGTTGCTGGCGCTCGCCGTGATTATATGGACGAGTCGGGTGGCCGCTACGTGCACGTTATCGCCGATGGCGGTCTCGGCACGAGCGGTGACATTGTCAAGGCCATCGCGGTCGGTGCCGACGCGGTAATGCTGGGCAGCGCTCTCGCGCGCGCCACCGAAGCTCCCGGTGGCGGCTACCACTGGGGTCAAGAGGCGCACCACTTGGAGCTTCCTCGCGGAAACCGTGTTGAGGTTGGCCAGCTTGCTCCGCTCGCTGAGATTCTCAACGGGCCATCGTCGCACCCCAACGGCCAGTCGAACCTCATTGGTGCGCTCCGTCGCTCAATGGCAACGACCGGTTACTCCGACTTGAAAGAGTTCCAACGCGTCGACGTTGTCGTCGCTCCCTACAACACGCTGTAGCTGACGCACAGGGCAGCTCTCCGGTGAAGTAACTCACAGGGAGAGATCAGCGGCACGCTGGAGGATTTGTTCATGGCAAAGTCTCAATCGAAACCGCAAGCCCCATCACTGTCTCAGGCAGCAGCGTTGAGCGCTGAACAACGCAGCGCAGCGATTGCGGCGCTGCGAGAAACGGAGCTCGACATTCTCGTCATTGGTGGCGGCATTGTCGGCACCGGTAGCGCATTGGATGCCGTTACCCGTGGCCTCACCGTGGGAATGGTTGAGGCGCGGGACTGGGCCTCTGGCACCTCGAGCCGGTCGTCCAAGTTGGTGCATGGCGGCATCCGCTATCTCGAACAACTCGATTTTCGGTTGGTTCGGGAAGCTCTCAAGGAGCGCGGTCTGCTGTTGCAGCGCCTCGCACCTCATCTCGTGCGGCCGGTGCGGTTCCTTTATCCCGTAACGAAACCGATTGTTGAACGCCTATATATCGGTGCGGGAATGTTGCTCTATGACCTCCTCAGTTACACGGGAGGTCGCCCTCCGGGAGTGCCGCATCACCGACATTTGACCCGTGGCCAAATGTTGCGTGCCGCCCCAAGCTTGCGTGCCGACGCCTTCCGCGGAGGGCTTACCTACTATGACGCTCAAGTGGATGACGCGCGGTATGTCTCGACGTTGGCGCGCACGGCGAGCTTCTATGGCGCCCATGTGGCAAGCCGAGTTCGAGTAGAAGATTTCGTGAAGGTCGGTGAGCGTGTTGTCGGAGTGATGGCTCACGATCTCGAGACCGGCGAGCGGTTCGAGATTCGCGCGAAACAAGTCGTCAATGCAACGGGCGTCTGGACCGACGATACGCAGGCGATGGTGGGGGAGCGCGGTCAATTCAAGGTGCGGGCGTCTAAGGGCGTGCATCTCGTTGTTCCGCGCGATCGTTTTCAATCGAAACTAGGGCTTCTGCTCCGCACCGAAAAAAGTGTTCTGTTCGTCATCCCGTGGGGCCGCCACTGGCTGATTGGCACTACGGATACGGATTGGGATCTCGATAAAGCTCACCCGGCTGCTACGGCCGCCGACATCGACTATCTCCTCAAACATGTCAATAAAGTGCTGGCCGTGCCACTGACTCGCGACGATGTTGAAGGCGTTTACGCTGGCCTGCGGCCGCTGCTTGCCGGCGAGTCCGACCTCACCTCTAAGCTCAGCCGCGAACACATCGTCACCCATAGCGTTCCGGGCCTTGTGGTCGTTGCGGGAGGCAAATGGACGACTTATCGCATCATGGCAAAGGACGCGGTGGATGCCGCGGTCGATGCTCTCGACGGCAAGATTCCCGCGAGCATTACCGAAGAGGTAGCGCTCCTCGGCGCCGAAGGCTACCGTGCAGCGTGGAACAAACGAACCGTCCTCGCTCGCACCTACGGAGTGCACAAATCGCGAGTCGAACACCTCTTGAACCGCTACGGAGTCCTGGCGTCAGAAGTCCTCGAACTGGTGCGCCACAATCCTGCCCTCGCCGAGGCTCTGCCCGGCGCGGACGACTACATTGCGGCCGAAATTGTCTACGCCACGAGTCATGAGGGTGCCATGCACCTCGATGATGTACTGGCACGTCGCACTCGTATATCGATAGAGGCATGGGATCGTGGCGTCTCTGCGGCTCCCGTTGCTGCGGCGCTCATGGCTGGTGTTCTCGGGTGGGATGACGTTCGCGCCGCCACCGAGGTTGAGCGCTATTTGCAACGAGTTGACGCTGAGATCTCCAGCCAACTGCAGCCCGATGATGAGTCCGCTGACAGGGTGCGGCTCGAAGCACCAGATATCGTTAGCGGGTGAGTAAGCCCGTTTCCCTGCCCCCGGCACCTGCCGATTCCGCTCCTTCTCCCGCAACGATGTGGGAAATCGCGCGCCGGCCGCGCTGGATCGGCGCCCTCATTCTGTCTCTCACCATCGCCGCGAGCTTTGCGGCTCTGGGTCAGTGGCAGTTGAGTCGGAGCCTAGAGGGCGGTGAGATCACCGAACAGCAGAGCGAGACGATTGTTCAGCTTGACTCGGTTGCGAGCGCTCAAGAGCCTCTCGCGTCGGCGACAACCGGCCAATCGGTGCGGTTTGAGGCTGAGTTGATTTCGGACGACTACGTTGTGCTTTCCGATCGAAGGAACACCGGCGGCATGGGCTACTGGGTCGTCGGTCACGGCGTTGAGCCGAGCGGTGCAAGCATCGCCATTGCTCTCGGGTGGGCCTCGTCAATGGATGCTGCAGCATCCGCAATAGCCGAACTCGAAGCCTCGCCAGCGACGTTGACCTTCACCGGTCGGCTACTGCCGACGGAATCACCGCAACAGTCAGACTTCGAGATGGGATCGCGGAGTGCTCTGGCAGTATCCGAGCTCATCAATATCTGGCAGGACGTGCCCGCCGGAACCTACGGTGGCTACGTCGTGAGCTTTGAGGCGCCGGCCGGACTCGACGCGATCGACTCTCCACCGCCATCAACTGAGGTTTCGCTCAATCTGCTCAATGTCTTTTACGCCGTCGAGTGGGTTGTGTTCGCTGGCTTCGCCGTCTTCCTCTGGTATCGCTTGGTGCGAGACGTGTGGGAAGAGGATCGCGAAGAGCGCGAGCCCGACGCGGCCGTAGACTAGAGCTATGGCTCTCGGACCCCGGCTTTCTGATTTTCCGCGCATTCGTCGCACCCTGTCGTTCTACAAGGTGTCGTCGATCATCACCGGCGGTTTTCTGCTCGTGCTCTGCCTCATGATGGTGTTCCGTTATGGACTCGGTGGCGACATTGAGCTGAATGGCCCGGCAGGGTTCGTCACGTTGACGCCGAAAGAGCTCGTGCAGGGCATCAACGTGTCGACGATCATCCTTATCGTGCACGGCTGGCTCTACGTGTTCTACGTGGCAGCCGACTTCGTGCTCTGGCGCCTAGCGCGCTTCTCGTTCTTGCGGTTCTTGTACATCGCCCTCGGTGGTGTCATCCCGTTGCTGTCGTTCTTCCTTGAGCGTCAGGTCCCTCGTTTCGTCAACGCGAAACTTGACCGTATTGAATCCGCTGCAGCTGCGAAAGCGGCCGGCGCTGACTCCGCAAAGGCTTCCGTATGACCGACTCTTCGGCCACATCCGCAGACACCAACGCTCGCCCCGTTCTCGTCGTCGACTTTGGCGCCCAGTACGCGCAACTGATCGCGCGCCGCGTTCGCGAAGCTAACGTGTACAGCGAGATTGTTCCGCACACCATCACCGCAGCAGAAATCGCGGCGAAGAACCCGGCCGGTATCGTGCTGAGTGGTGGCCCCTCGAGCGTCTACGAGCCTGGCTCGCCCGACCTTGACCCCGGCATCCTCAAGCTCGGCGTTCCCGTCTTGGGCATTTGTTACGGCTTCCAGGTGATGGCCCGCCAGCTCGGCGGCACCGTTGCTAAAACGGGACTGCGCGAGTATGGCGCCACCGACATGACCGTTCAGGGCGATGGCGGTTCGCTGCTTGGCGAACAGCCAAACAAGCAGACGGTGTGGATGAGCCACGGCGACGCCGTAACCGAAGCCCCCGAAGGCTTTGACGTTTTGGCCAGCAGCGAGGCAACTCCGGTTGCCGCGTTCGCCAGCAAGGAACGCGGTCTCTACGGCGTGCAATGGCACCCCGAAGTGAAGCACACCGAGTTCGGCCAGACGGTTCTCGAGAACTTCTTGCACGATGCTGCTGGTATTCCTGCCGACTGGAACAGTGGCAACGTCATCACCGAACAGGTTGCCCGCATTCGCGAGCAGGTCGGATCCGCTCGCGTGATCTGTGGTCTCTCTGGTGGAGTCGACTCCGCTGTAGCGGCCGCTATCGTTCACAAGGCCGTCGGCGATCAGCTTGTCTGCATCTTCGTTGACCACGGTCTGCTGCGTCAGGATGAGCGTCGCCAGGTCGAAGAAGACTATGTTGCCTCGACCGGTGTGCGTCTCGTCACCGTCGATGCTGTCGATCAGTTCATGGATGCTCTCGCCGGAGTCACCGACCCCGAGACCAAGCGCAAGATCATTGGCCGCGAATTCATCCGTAGCTTCGAAAATGCCGCCGAAGCTCTCGTGCTCGAGACGCAGGGCAGCGAAGACACCGTCAAGTTCCTCGTTCAAGGAACGCTGTACCCGGATGTCGTCGAAAGTGGCGGAGGAACCGGCACCGCGAACATCAAGAGTCACCACAACGTCGGTGGGCTTCCCGAAGACTTGCAGTTCGCTCTCGTTGAGCCGCTGCGCACTCTGTTCAAGGACGAAGTGCGCGCGATCGGTCGCGAGCTGGGACTGCCGGAGGTCATTGTTGGCCGCCAGCCGTTCCCTGGCCCCGGCCTCGGCATCCGCATCATCGGTGAAGTCACTCACGATCGTCTCGAACTGCTGCGCAAGGCGGATGCGATTGCTCGCGCCGAACTCACCGCAGCAGGCCTCGACGACACCATCTGGCAGTGCCCCGTCGTACTTCTCGCCGATGTGCGTTCAGTCGGCGTTCAGGGCGATGGCCGCACTTACGGTCACCCGATCGTGTTGCGCCCTGTGTCATCCGAGGATGCCATGACGGCCGACTGGACACGCCTGCCGTACGACGTGCTCGCAAAGATCTCTAACCGCATCACCAACGAGGTGGATGGGGTAAACCGCGTAGTTCTCGACGTTACGTCGAAGCCACCGGGAACGATTGAGTGGGAATAACCCGCTAACGAGAAAGCCCCCGCCGCTCGGCAATTGCCGGAGTGACGGGGGCTTTCTGCATGGGCAGAACGGGGCTAGCTAGTCGCGCAAGATTGCGAAGAAGCGCAGCATTTCGAGGTACAGCCACACGACGGTGACCATGATGCCGAAGGTGCCTTTCCAACCGAATACACGGGGTGCACCGTTGGCGACACCCTTCTGGATGAAGTCGAAGTCGAGCACTAGTGAGTACGCCGCCATGATGATGACGAGCACACCGAGAACAGCCCCGAACGGAATTCCGAGGAACGGAATCTCAGCACTGCGGAGGCCAAACGCATCGTCGGTCGCACCGGTGAGCATCATGACCATGTTCACGAGGGCGAAGACCATATAGCCGACCATGGCGATCAAAAAGACCTTGGTGGCCTTTTTCGAGGCGCGAATCTTGCCGCTCGCGAAGAGGGCGAGCGTGACGCCGACAACAACGAGGGTCGCAATGACGGCCTGAGTGACGACTCCGCCGTAGGCGTTCTCGTAGAAACGCGAGATGCCACCGACGAAGACACCTTCGACTGCCGAGTAAGCGAGGACGAGGGCGCCAGAAGGCTGCTTCTGAAGATGTTGACGAGGGCGAGAACAAAGCCAACGAGCCCGGCACCGATCCACAAGAGCGGCATGTCGGCGATCCAGCCAATTGCGGCGCCAACGAGCAGCAGGGCGAACGCGCCAACAGTCTTGGCAATCGTGTCTTCGACGGTCATTACGTCATTGGAGGCGGGAGCCGACTCCTGGTTGTACATGTCGTTGAGCTGCTGGTTGGAGACCTGGTTCGCTACGGCGATTCCGCCGCGCGAGCTGAAAGCAGCGTCGCGGGAGAAAGCGGGGTTATTGAGTGCCATGATTCCTCTGGTTGGTGTGGCGTCGGGATGTAGAGACGTGAGACAAAACTACCGGAGTTCGCTGGGAAATGCCGCGATTGAGCGTCGCGAAACTGCGCTGTGAGCGATCGCTCGTGCGAGCCAGGCGGCGGCAATCACCACAACGGCTGAGATGGCGAGAGCTTGGGGCATCGACGAATACTCCTGGAAGAATCGAGGAAGGATGATGCCGTTGGCAATAGGCAATGCGAGTGCGACATAGGAGATGAGCGGTCGGTGCCGCACAATCAGCCAACACAGCAAGGGAACGGTGAGCGTCCACATCGACATGGGGCCGGTGAGCATGATCCAGATCTGGCTAATGGTTGGCAGCACCACGATCATCCGTCGCCAACCCCGGGCCGGCATGATGGACCAGCCCACGGCCGTTGACGTTGTGCCAATGAGCAGGATGATCAACGTGTAGTTATTGGCACCCTGAAGGTGCATGGCGCCCGCGATTATCAAGACGAGACCGACGAAGTATCGATCGTTGTAGCGCCCCCACTTGAGAGGCAGGCGTCGCGTTGGCTCCCAGAGCCGTGCGGACGCTGAGGTGCTACTGGCCATTAGTGAGCAGCGAGTACAACACGATGCCCCACACGACGAGCCAGATATAGCCGAGCACCGTAGAGATGCGAGCGATCAGCAGCCCCCGCTCGCCGGTCTCCTTGATCTGCCGCATCGCGACGTGGCCAAAGATAAGCGCCGGAGCCCCACCGATCGCCGCCAAGATGAGCGCGAGGATGGCTACCGGATTCGTTCGCGGCGTCACTAACGGGGCAGGGCGCGATGCATCAGCCGAGGTGGGTTCACCGCAATAGACGCAGAATTTCCACTTCGGCTGCACTGGTGCAGAGCACGACGCGCATTCGGGCATAACTAAATATTAGTCGCAGCCGCACTTCGGCATATTCTTGACTCAATGAGCACCACCATTCGCCCGCTTGTGATCGGGCACCGCGGAGCCAGTGGCTACCGCCCAGAGCACACCAGAGCCGCCTACGACCTCGCTTTTACCCTGGGGGCGGATGCCGTGGAACCCGACATCGTTGCCACGCGAGATGGGGTATTGGTGTTGCGCCACGAGAACGAAATCTCGGGCACAACTAACGTTGCCGATCATCCGGAGTTTGCCAACCGCCGAACATCGAAGACGATCGACGGCACCGCAATGACGGGGTGGTTCACCGAAGACTTCACCTGGGCTGAGCTGGCAACACTGCGCGCCCGCGAACGATTGCCAGAGGTGCGCAGCGCCAATGTCGCCTTCAATGATGCTGAACCGATATTGAGACTGCGCGATCTGCTCGCCATAGTGGACGAGCATCCGGAGGCGCAGCGGCGCTCCCTGCGAATCGTCGCGGAGATCAAGCACGCGAGCTACTTTGAGTCGATCGGTTTGCCGCTCGACGAACTCTTTGCTCGAGAGATGAGCGGCTGGGCGACAGCAGACAACCTGATCATCGAATCCTTTGAACAGAGTGTTTTGCACCGCATCCGGGATCGAGGCATTCCTGGCAAGTTGGTGTTCTTGCTCGAAAGTAGCGGAACACCATCAGACTTGGTTGCCCGTTTTGGGGCGCGCGCTCGAAGCTATGCGGAACATTTGACCGCCGACGGGCTCGCTCAGCTTGCGCGCGAAGTAGACGGAATCAGCGTCGACAAGAAAATGCTGATGTCGAAAGATCTCGCCGGCAACCTCACCGGAACGAATGACCTGGTCGCCCGGGCGCACGCGGCCGGGCTGCTCGTGTTTTGCTGGACGCTGCGCGCCGAGAACCGTTTCTTGCCGAAAAACTTGCGGTCGAGTAAGCAACCCGCACAGTTCGGCGACTGGTTGGGCGAATTTCGCACGATCATGGATTCCGGCCTCGACGGAGTATTTGCCGACCAACCCGACCTCGCCGTCAGCGCGCGCGGGTAGAGTCGAGGGGCCATGACGACAGTTTTTGACCCCTCTGACCCCGGCCGTTCTGCCAACGGCGATTCCGTTCGTGATCCCCTGCTCGACGGGCTGAACCCTCGCCAGCGTGAGGCCGTGGAATACCGCGGCCCGTCGCTGCTAATTGTGGCCGGTGCTGGCTCGGGAAAGACGAGCGTGCTCACTCGTCGAATCGCGGGGCTCCTGCGATCCCGCGAGGCGTGGCCGAGCGAGATTCTCGCCATCACCTTTACGAATAAAGCCGCCGCTGAAATGCGTGAACGTGTAGCGGCCATCGTGGGCAACACCGCTGAGGGTATGTGGATCTCGACGTTCCACTCGGCGTGTGTGCGCATTCTTCGTCGCGAAGCCGAAGCGTTTGGGTTCTCCAAAAACTTCACCATCTATGACTCTGCCGACAGCAAGGCCCTGCTCAAGCGGATCCTCAAAGAGCTCGATGCCGACATGTACGGGCTGACCGTCAGCAAAGTAGCTAACCGCATCTCAGGGCTCAAGAATGAGCTAACCGACGTTGACGGTTTTGCGCGGGATGCCAACCTGAGCGACCCCGCCGAGAAGAAGTTTCTTGAAATCTTCCGCCGCTACACGCGCGGACTCAGCGACGCCAACGCCTTCGACTTCGACGACCTCATTGGCCAGACGGTGTACCTGTTTAGGGCCTTCCCGCAGATCGCCGCCACCTATCAGCGCCGCTTCAAGCACATCCTGGTTGACGAATATCAAGACACCAACCACGCCCAGTATTCGCTGATCCGGGAATTGACCCGGCCGCCAGCTCCCGAGCAATTCACTTCTTCGCAGGGCATGCTCGTGCAAGACAATAGCTCCATCGCAGACGCCGCGTCGCTGACGGTCGTTGGTGACAGCGACCAGTCGATTTATGCGTTCCGCGGGGCCGACATCCGCAATATTGTCGAATTCGAGCGAGACTTTCCGCGGTCGACAGTGATCCTGCTCGAACAGAATTACCGTTCGACACAGACCATTTTGGATGCCGCTAACGCGGTGATCTCCAATAACTTCGACCGCAAAGATAAGAAGCTCTTCACGACAATCGGTGAGGGCGACAAGATCGTCGGCTTCACTGGCTATTCGGGCCACGACGAAGCCCAATTTATTGCGGATGAGATTCAGAAGCTTCACGACGAAGGCGTTGCGTACAAAGACGTCGCAGTTTTCTATCGCACCAACTCGCAGACGCGTGCGCTTGAAGAGATTTTCATTCGCGCGGCCCTGCCTTACCGGGTGCTCGGTGGCACCAAGTTCTACGAGCGCGCGGAAATCAAAGATGCGTTCGGTTACCTGATTGCGGTGGCCAACCCGGCGGATCCGCTGGCTCTTCGACGCATCATGAACACCCCCAAGCGCGGAATTGGCCCGGCAACCGAGTCAGCCCTGCAGGCGTGGGCGGATGACCGTGGTCTGACCCTGCGCGATGCGATGCGCAGCGCGGGCGAACTGGGGCTTGGCCCGAAGGTCACGAAGGCGATTATTGACTTGGCACGGTTGCTTGACGACGTCATGGCGAAGGTCGAAACGGCCAAGCCCGCCGACATTCTCACCGAACTGCTCGATGGGTCTGGGTATGTGCGGGCGTTGCGGGCCTCGCTCGATCCGCAGGATGAAGCTCGTGCCGAAAACGTTGACGAACTCATTGCGGTGACCAAGGAATTCGGCAAGAACAATCCCGAAGGCACACTGCTCGACTTCCTCACCGAGGTCTCGCTGGTCGCAGCAGCCGACGATCTGGACGATTCGAGCGGAACTGTCTCGCTCATGACGCTCCACACCGCCAAGGGCCTCGAATATGACGCCGTGTTCTTGACCGGTGTTGAAGAGGACCTGTTGCCGCACCGCATGTCGGCCAACGAACCTGGCGGTCCCGCTGAGGAACGTCGACTGTTCTACGTGGGAATTACCCGTGCGCGCAAACGCCTATTCCTCTCGCTCGCGATGACCCGTGCCCAGTTCGGCGAAGTCAATGTGGCGATGCCGAGCCGCTTTCTGCAAGAGATCCCTGCCGATCTGATCGAGTGGAAGCAGTCGCCGGGCATGTCGAATTCGCGGGATAGCTCACAGTCTCGATCGCTCAATTCGCGTCGTGGCGCCGGTGGCGGAGGCTCCTGGGCTGGCTCGCTGCGCTCCGCTGCTGCCGGGGGTTCGCCGCCAGCACTACCGCGCGCGAAAACCGAATGGGCCAGTCCCATCACGGCCACAGTTCGGGACAATGGTGATTTGACTCTGGCGGCGGGCGACCGCATCCGTCACACTGATTTTGGTGATGGCACAGTGAATCAAGTGACAGGCATTGGGCCGAAGAGTATCGCCGACGTTCAATTCGATACCGCCGGGCGCAAGCGTCTGCTGATCAAGATTGCTCCTATTGAGAAACTTTGATTCTGAAAGCCACGACCAATCAGACACTATGGCGCGCGGAGAAGTGCGACTCGTAGTTCCGCGCCTTCGCCCGCTCGATACCGACGATGAGCTTGCTGCGGCGCTCGTGCAAGTGCGCCTCGACCTCAAGCTGCGCACAGATTTTAGTGCCGAGGTCGAGGAAGCGGCGGAGGCTGCCGTTGCGGCATTCGAACCGCCCGAGCTCGACCTCACCAACATCCCGTTCTCCACAATTGACCCGGAGGGGGCGACCGACCTCGACCAGGCCCTCTATCTGGAGCGCACCGGCGAAACTCTTCGGGTGATGTATGCCATCGCCGAAGTTCCCGCTTTTGTGTGGCCGGGTTCCGCCGTCGACGCCGAGGCTCGCAAGCGCGGGCAAACGCTGTATGCGCCCGATGAGCGGGTTCCGCTGCACCCCACTGTAATCAGCGAAGATGCCGCTTCGTTGCTCGCGGGTGCCACCCGCCCGGCTTTCGTGTGGACCTTCGATTTGGATTCCGCTGGCGCGGTAACGTCGACAACTCTGGTGCGAGCCCAAGTGCGTAACCGCCGCCAATATGACTACGTCGAGGTGCAAGATCTGCTCGACAATGACCTTGCAGACGAATCACTGTCGCTGCTGCCAGAGTTTGGCCGCCTACGAGCTGAGCTAGAACGCCAACGCGGCGGAGCGAGCCTCAATCGGCCAGACGAAGAAGTGGTGCTCACCGACGGCACCTATATTCTGGAGCGCCGAAGCCCGCTGCCGGTAGAAGAGTACAACGCCCACGTCTCACTCATGACGGGAATGGAAGCGGCGCGCATCATGCTCGAGGGCAAGGTTGGCATTTTGCGCACCATGCCAGCCCCCGACGAACAGACCCTGGCCGACTTCCGCCGCCAAGTTGCGAGCCTCGGATGCCCGTGGCCTGAGGATCAGAACTATGGCGAATATCTGCGCGCCCTCGACCACAGCGACCCGCGCGCTCTCGCTGCGATTCACGCCGCCACGTCACTGTTTCGAGGAGCCGGATACACGGTCTTCGACGGCGAACTTCCTGAGGACACTCTTCAAGCCGCCGTCGCGGCGCCTTACGCTCATGCCACCGCACCGCTGCGACGCCTCGTCGATCGTTTCGTTCTTGTCGCGTGCGAGGCAATCGTTTCGGGTCGTGGGGTTCCGAAGTGGGTTCGCGAGGCACTGCCCGAACTGCCCAAAATCATGGCGCGCACGAGTTCCTTTGCCTCCCAGCTGGAGCGGGCATCCGTCAATGCGATTGAGGCAGCAGTCTTGAGTTCGCGAGTGGGAGACGAGTTCGACGCCACAGTAGTTTCTGAGCGTGCTGATGGCGGCATCATCCAGATCGCTGATCCGGTGATCACCGCCCGTATCGCCGGCGGGGTCACGGCCGGCTCGACGGTGCGAGCGCGGCTCGTTACCGCGGAGATTGCTAGCGGAACCGTGGAGTTCGTGCTGGCGTAAAGCTGTTTAGAACTTGCCGCTGTTCACCCAGGTTGCTTCTGGGGTAATTTCTTCGGAGACAGCCCAGTGTTCAACAATGAGCCCGTTCTCGACACGGTAAAGGTCGATCACGGCAATCGCTACGCCGTCGAGTTCGCTCGCGGCCAATACGGCAACAAAGTTGCCGGAGCCGATCGTGTTGTGAACTTCGGTGTACCACAATGAATGGGCGCGGGCGTAATCAGCGAACGAGTCTCTTCCGTCAGCGATGCGCGCGTCATGCTGCGCGAGGTCTGCGTGGAGATACTCCGCGGCTTGGGCGTGGTCGCCGCCGACGAGCACGTTTGTTGCGAAGTCGAACACGAGACGCTTGTTGATTTCTGTCTTGTCGAGATCGGTGACGTCGGTCCGGCCATCGAACGGTGTGCGACCGCTGACGCTCGTCGGCTCAACTTCGGCAATCATGTCCCAGTGTTCGATCAGTTTCGCGTCGTCATCAGTATCGAAGATGTCCGCGGTGACGTAGGTGAATTCGCCGTTGTTGAGTTTTTGCAGGGCCTGTATAAAAACATAATGTCCGTCTTCGAAGCCGCGCAGGATCTGGATGTCGCGAATCGGGTTGCGAGTGGTGAAGTCTTCGAAGAACGCGATGAAACCCTCGCGGCCGTCGCGAACGGGGGTGGAGTGTTGGGTGTAACGCTGACCAGCGTAGGAATTGATGGCGTCGACGAAGTTTCCGTCGCGGATGCCCTCGAGGTAAATGGCCTTAGCGTTGTCGAGTCGTTGTCCCATGGGGTGCTCCTTGTGGTGAGAGTCTGTCGCGCGGATTGTGCCGTGCTGCTCGGAAATGAGGTGAATTTGTCTGGCAGCCGGTGCTGCCAAATGGCGTACGTCAAGACTGCCGGAGGACGGGGCGCCGGGACAGGTGGGAGCAGGACGCTCGATGGTGCAAAGTGGACACAGTGGACACATTGGGCAAATGCGGTTGTAGTTTCAGTGCTCGCCGCGGTAGAGGTTATCTCGTAGGCTCTGTCGAAAGTTTGTCGGCGTCTGCCCAGTGACCCGCTCGAAAAATTTGGAGAAGTTGGTTGGTTCGCTGAATCCGACCATGGTGGAAATGTTGGCGAGCGTGTGGTCGCTGTGCGCGAGAAGTCGTTTCGCCTCGAGCATGAGCCGCTCATCCAGCACAGCCTTGGCGGTGAGGCCGGTCACACTCTGGCAAGCGCGACTGATGGTGCGTTCGGAGTAACCGAGACCAGCCGCAAAATCACGCACGTTTCTGCTGCGGGTAAGGTCACTCTCAATCGCGCCCCGAAACGCGACATAGGCCGGCGGAAGTGCGCCGCGGCCGGGCCCCGTGCTGGCTTGGTGGAAGAGCGCGACTAGTGAAGCAAAGAGGGCGGTGATGAGCTTGATCGTATGCTCATCGGCGGTGAAACGCTGCTGTTCGCGTTCAAGCGCCGCAACTAGAGCGTGCGCGGTGGTCTGAGAATCCTTGCCGAGGTCGGCAGACGGAGCATCGCCGGGGAGCCAACTGACGGCGCTGGATGCAGCGGGGGAGGCCACCACAACAACGGCATCAACAGTGTTCTCAATGTGCCACTGCTGAACTTGACCCGGGCGTATGAAGAGCGCACGGCCGGGGTGAAGCGCGTGGCGTTGAAAATCGATGGTGTGGGTTCCGGTGCCGGCGCGAACGAAGATCATCAGCTCGAAAGACGGGCGCTGGGCGTGCGCAAAATAGTCGGACCCCATGCGCTCGACTAGCTCGGTATAGTCGAGCACCTCTACCGGTAGAGCAACGCTGTGCTCGCTTGCGAAATCGACGGGCTGCACCGGCGGCTCATCAATAGTGGTCACCTGCTGATGCTAGCGCTGATGTTGCGGAACCTGGAGAGCTGGCTACTGCCCGGACCACGTCTGCTCAGGCTGTTTCGTCTGCTGCTGACGAAACGCTGCCAGATATCGACGCTGCGCCGCGAATCGCACCCAGCGGGGTAGCCGTGGGTAAACCACACGAACGAACCGCATGATCCGATCAAACCGCTCTTGTTTGTGCGGCAGGGCAAAAGCAATGCGCAGTTCTTCACTAAGCAAGCCTGCGGTCAACACCCGCACGAGGGGCATCGCTGGTCGCAACCACCACGGGCCGCCGGTCGGATGCAGCAGCTGCTTCGCGACCCGTCGGCTGGCATCAGTGACCTGCAACGCGGCCACGCTCTCATTCCAGTAGGCGGTGAACGCCGCTCCGTCGGCGGGCCACTGCGCGCGAGGAACGCCAAGCGCGGTCGCGATCACGGCGTAGTCGGCGAGCAGCGTTTCGGCATCCGCCTCGCGCAGTGGGCCAAAGACAAGCTCGCGCACCCGCATCGCGGTGTCATAGAGCGTGGCTGCGACCCACAATTGGAGCTGAGGGTCACGAGCGTCATAGCTGGCGGAACGCACCGGGCGATGGGCCGCTCCCACACGGCGCGCGACTTCTGCAGCCTCGGCGGGAGTGCCATACACCGTGACATAGAGATAGGTGAGGGTGCCGTTGAGGCGATCCAACGGGCGCCGCGCAAAGTCACTGTGCTCGGCAACTGCCTGCCCAACTGCGGGGTGTGCGATCTGCAACAGAATGGCCGCACCGCCGCCAGCCAGCAGAGCGACGTCGGCCGAGACATCCGCGATTCTGAGGGGGCTGGTATCGGTCACAGGCTCAGTTTAGGAGCGTCGAGCATGGCGGAGCTGAGCGGATGACCGCATCGCCCGTCTACTGGGCAACGGACCAGCCGCCACGGCTCACTAGTTGGGAGGGGAGCAAAGTTCTGTTCGTCGCGCTGGTGTCGCCCTCAATCCGAGCGATCAGTCGTTGAGCTGCGGCAGTGCCGAGCGCGATGGTGTCGTTGCTGACCGTAGCAACGGGGCGAGGCAGCAGCCGCGACATTTCGAAATCATCGAATCCGGCTACCTCGATCTCGGCACCCCGTCGCCAGATCTCTTCAACGGTTCCTACCGTGCTTCTGTTGTTCCCGCACAACACGGCGGTGGGCGGCTCCTCGAGCTCAAGCATCGCTGCAATCGCGACCGCGGCATCTTCTGGTGCGTGAATGTTCGTCGCCACGAGAGCATCATCAAAGTCGAGGTTCGCTTGCGCTAGAGCAGTACGGGCCCCGGCAAGTCGTTCCGCCATTGTGTAGATCTCAAGGGAGTCGAAAAGAAAACCTATGCGGCGATGGCCACCCTTGATGAGATGGGCGATCGCGAGTTCTGCTCCGCCGCGATTGTCGGCGAGAATCTCGTCTGCGTTGATATCGACCCCCGGACGGTCGAGGAACACTACCGGAGTGCCCAACTCAACTTCTTCCCGCAGATAGTCGTGGCGTGCATTCGTCGGAACAATGACGAGCCCGCGAACTCGGCGCTGACACAGATCGAGAGCGAGGGCGCGCTCGCGGGCGGGATCCTCTTCGGAGCTTGCCATGACGACCTGATAACCATGAGCGCTCGCTTCCCGCACAATGGCGCTCGACAGTGTCGTATAGAAGGAGTTGGAAAGATCGGCGGTGATCACCCCGATTGTCTTCGACACATCACCCGCCCGCAGATTCGCGGCCAAGCTGTTGTGCCGGTAGCCCAGCTGGGCGATTGACGCCCGAACTTTCGAAACAAGCTCGGGGTCAACGGTCGCGATCTCGTTGACGACCCGAGATACCGTTTTCAGGCTAACGCCCGCGTGCGCGGCAACATCGTTCATTGTCGGTCGGCGAGCGTGAATGCTCATTGAGTCGTCTCCTGAAGTCGTGCCACACGCAGCGTCACTATCTCGAATCCGCGCAACGCTAACGCTAGCTGACCGTTCTCGTCCGAATGAAGGCTGCTCAGGGGAGCCCCATGCAAATCGCAGAGGGAAACGCTGCCCAGTATTTCGAGCCCACCGACGACGACTTCTGACGGCTCACCGGTTGGCTCATAAAGTCGCAAGAGAACGTCGGATTTATCGAACTGAAGGCCAGCGATAGCGGCGCTACCGGACACGATTCGTGGTCGCCGGGGCGCGGCGTGCGCGTCTAACTTCGCGTTGGCCGTCACCACGATCGGCGTGTTCAGCGCGGTAGCCATCGAGACGACGCTTGCGTGCTTCCACGAGCCGTTGTGGGCAGCGACTCGAAGACGCGTGACCTCAACCCCTACTGGTTCGCCCTGCGGATCAGGATCGTAAGCACTGCGAACAAGAGGGATGCGCAGTCGGGGTCCCAGAGCATCCACACCATGTTTGGAATCGTTAGCAATCGCGATGCCACCCGCGGCTGAACCGAGGTCGGCCCAGCGCAACATCGAGCCCAGATAACCGTCTGGTGCGCGCAGCACGGCGGCGAAAGGTGTCTCGACCCAGAGCTCGGGGGAGGGCAATCGCGAGCCAAAGGAGACGGCAAGGCCAGGAACTCCTTGGGACGCACCGCCGAGTTCGTGCCAATCGACCGCGATCTCATAATCGATCCAAGGCAGGTCGGCGTAGAAAATCGTGCGGACCGATGCCGTCGACGATTCCCAGTGGTGCACGGTCGACAGCACAGTGCGCACGGCCCCGTGCTCGCTAACCGCTGTGGTCGTGCCACCGAGCAGAGTGCGTTCGGAGTCGAGTTCGTCGATAACCCACGAGGTCATTGGATGAGGTTGTTCGTGAGTGAGTACGAGGGCACCGAAGCCAAGATCTGGCCTCAATTGACGCATGCTCTCGGGACTGTTGGGGCCGCGGCCAACCACCAAGGTATTCATTGCCTTATCGAACAGCGTCGTGATGATTCCGCTGTCGTCACGCACTTGAGCGCGGTAGAACGGAGAGTCGATGTCGAGCATGCCCGTGACATCCGAACGACTGACCTGAACTGATTTGGTGGCCTCGGCGGTCGCTTCGGCGGCGGTCTGGGTGGTGCTGTCGGTCAATCGGAACGTCGTCGATTCGAAGGCACCAAGTTCGGCGATGAACACGAGCTCACCATCGTTAGTGAGCTGAACAGGCAGGGCGATACCGCCCGCTGACTCGACTCCAGTGTGCCCACCAGCGATCGCGTGCGGAACGGTGACGATGTCGCGGCGGTCTACTCCCGTGGAGTTTGTCGCCACAAAGTGGTCGGTGTCAGCAGGAGAAGTCAGCACAGCGAACGCTTGCGAGCGGATGTCGCTGGCGCAGTCTGCCGCTAGTGCCGCATCCCGATATTGGTCGGCATACGCTGCGGCAACGGCTGAACCTCCAAGAATGTCGTGGAATTGGTGATGGAGAACTCCGCGCCAAGCTTCGGAGATTTTCTCTCGAGCTTCGATCCCCGCGAGGGCCCCGAGCGTTTCCGCTTCGACCAGCGCGTTCTCACTCGAACGGTTCATGCGTTTTGAGTCGACTCTGGTGACATAGGTGCCTTCGAACACGCGGTCAGATTCTCCCCGAAAAACGGGAAGATCTGGCTCGGTTGCGAGAAGAGCAGTGACGTAGTCCATGACGGTTGAGCACTGCACAGCGGGGAAAGCTTCTGCCGTACCTAGTGAGCGAATCGTATCGAGATCGGCGCGAGTGGGGCCGCCCCCGTGGTCCCCGACTCCGTAGAAATAGCAAATCTCGGTCAGGTTGTTTCGCACGCCGAGAGTGATGAGATCGCGGGCGAGCCGCGATGCGGTGACGGGTCCCAAATAGATGGCGGTGCCAACAGCAAGGAGTCGAGTGCCGTCGTCGCCCTCCCACCAATACGCCTGCCAGTGGCTGCCGGTATCGGCAAAGCCGGGGTTGGCGCGGTGGTGATAATACACTTCAGCGCCGGAGGCACGCGCCAGTTGCGGAAGGTTTCCGTTCTGACCGAAGGTGTCGGGAGCCAGCAAAACGGTCGGGGAGACGCCGAGCTTGCTGCGTGAGTATTCAACTCCTTCGGTGAGTTGCTTCGACTGTGCGATTCCGCTCGGGATGTTGATGTCTGACTCAACCCACTGCACCGTTGCTGGCTCGAGGCGGCCTTGACCAATGAGCTCGGTTAGTTGCGCAAAGAGTTCGGGGTGGGAGGCCTCAACCTCGGCGTAGGCTCGCGCTTGCGAATGCGTGAACCGAAACTCGGGGTAGTCGGCAAACAGGTCGACAACGCTACGCATGTCCCGGAAGATCACTTCGCGGGTGTCGTCATAGGTCCAGAGCCAGGCGAGGTCGATGTGCGAATGGCCAACGCAGTGGATGCGAAACTTCGCCAGTGCAGCATCGAGCCAGCCCAGCTGTTCCCTCAGCTCTGGTGTCGCGAAGCTACGAGTGAGGTCAGAGGTCGCCGCGTCTGAGAAATCGTGGGGGATTGAGCGAGCAAGAGAGAGCACGGATGCCCGCTCGGTATCAGTTTGCGCAAATTCGCGCGCTAGCTCCAATCTGGCCAGTGCGAGATCGAGCGAGTGCCAGCGTTCCCGAAGAGCTGGCGTGGTGAACTGGACAGTGACGCCAGTGCGACCCCAGTCCCCATCAAGCGGAACAGGGCTCGGCAATACTCGCAGCAGCATCCGCCCGTTGTGGCCAGTTTTCACGCTCGGCACGACATCGATGAGGGCCGGCCCTGACGCCACTACGGGAACGGCGTCGCCAAATACTCGAACATCATCGACGAAAATGTCGATTGGTCGTAACGAGTTGATGGTCAGCTGCAGGGGCTCTCCGATGAGGGAGACGCCGCCAATGCTCTCGGGCAGGTCAAGATCAACCTCGAGCTCAATTCCGCGGTCTGCTTCCACAGAGAATGACTCGAACACCCCGACCTGACGCAAATGGTAGGTTTCGATGTTCATGGCGACCGGATGCTCATCCCCGTCGTGCGATCGCGAAATCCACCGCTGCGCCAACCAGCCACCCTCAGTGGCCAGCACTGCGGCTTCTAGTCGCCCGATCGCATCCTGAACTTCGGCCTCATATTTCGTCATGGTGTGCTCGCTCATTGAGGTCTATTCTTTCGAAAACGTGGTTGGGTAGTGTGCCGTAGCCGGGGGCCGCGCGATGAGAATGTCTGCCTGTCCGGTAAGTCGAAGCGGGCCGGCACCGTGGGGAACGACGATTGTCGTGCCCGCTGAGAGTGATGACGTGTGTCCGTGCGCACTCTGCAGTGCGGCTTGGCCATCGATGGCCACGACGACAGCAAATCCGGGATTGAGCTCTGCCATTCCGTCCACTATGGTGCGACCGAGATGAAAGAACTCGTCTGCGCTGTGCACGAATAGCGAATTGCCGACGTAGCCGCGCGTGAGGAACGAGCTGATTGCTGCAAGGGAGCTTCCGCGAAGATCGACGGCATCAAGCGCGATATCGAATCCGAGCCCGAGGTGCCCGTCATTCTCGCCGTCGAGATCGAAATCTCGCCATTCCAGCAGGATCGAGAGGTCTTCCGGTTCTTGAAGCTCCACGAGAAAGACACCTTCTCCAATCGCGTGCAGGGTGCCGGCGGGCACGAAAACGGTGTCGCCGGGGGCGACCTCGATTTCGTGAAGAAGGGGGAGCAATTCGTCGACCGCTTGAGTGGTGACGAGTCGCTCTAGGGTGGAGCGGCTGAGATCCTCTTTCAAGCCGAGATGGATGACTCCGCCCTGCAGGATGTACCAGGCCTCCGCCTTGCCGTGAGATCGCCCCAGATGTTGGTGAGCAAAGGCCGCGTTGGGATGGATGTGCACGGGAAGCCGCTGACCAGCATCCAAAAGTTTGACCAACAGTTTGGGGTCTGAGCCGAAAGCAGCGACATGATCTGGCCCGAGCCAGCCCAGAGGGTCGCTCTGGATGGCGTCGGTGAGTGTGCGCCCATCGGGTAATACCGTGAGCCCGAGACGGGGATCACCCGCGAGGCAGGTTGTAGAAGCGACCCAGTCTTCGGGAGTGTGGAGGCGCGCGGCAGGAACCTCCGCCACCCCAGTGCTATCTCGGAACGCAGCGATTTTCTCTCCGCCCCGGTAAAAACGGGCGGGAGGCTGATTCGCGGTAAGCGTCAACGGGAGGAGCATCTCAAGGGCCTTCGTGGAGTCGGTTCGGGGAAGCGGCAGGGTAAGTTTCGAGCATTCTGGCGAGGGCATCTGTGGTGGCTGCTCCACCTTGCATTCGGATGGCGGCGCTCGCTGCCGCGGTTCTGGCGGACTCCGGAAGGCTGAGGCCTGACCAGAGTGAGTAAAGAAAACCCGCAGTGAGAGCATCACCGGCGCCGTTCGTTGACGACCAGTTCTTGAGGGGCAGTGGTGGCTGCCAGAGTTCTGAGTTGCCCCAGTCGTCAGCGAGTTCAGCAAGCAGGCGTCCACCGCGGCGCAATCGTTCGGGCGGCGCAGTTTTTACGAACACGCCGTGGGCGCCTGCGGAGAGGGCGACTACGGCAACGCCCTGCTCAATGAGCGACGTGGCGAGTCGTTCCACAAGCTCGTTTGAGAAGGGCTCGTCGATGCCGAGTGCCGACGTGAGGTCATCAAGGCTGGGGCTGGCGATGTCGACGGACGGCAGGATGTTGGCGAAAATCCGGGTCCAATCGAGGGCGGCAACGCTGGAGCTGGGGTCGACCACGGCCAGATCAATCGAGGTGGTGGCGCCCGCTGCATGTGCTCGCTTTAGCAGGTCGCGGATGGGCTGGCCGGAATTCTCGAGCATTCCTGCCATCAATGAGGGATACCCGAAGTGGACGATGCTTGCGTCGGTTACGGTGACCGCGGCCGGATCAAAGAACGCGTTAGCGCCCGGGTAGTGCAGGAAGCTGCGGTCGGTGCCTGCGGAGTGAAGCACGATGCTGTAGGAGGTGCCAGCGGCGGTTGAGGTTTGAAGATCGTTGTCGTGGATACCTTTGGCTTCGAGGCTGCTGCGGGCGGTGCGGCCGAGTTCGTCATCCGAAATGGCGCCAGCAATGCGAATGGGCACTCCGAGCTCTCGCAAGGTTCCGCCGGTGTTGGCAATCGTGCCCCCAACCGACCAGCCTGCTCGCCCAACTTCGACTAGGGCGCCGGGGCGGATGCTCGCAAAGTCGGTCAGATCGGTCGCGATGTCTATGCAGATGTGTCCGGCGAGCACTATCGCACGCGGCTCAGGCATCCTGAAGCTCGCTCTTGGTCATCGTTACTGCTCCATCGTTCGACTCTGGACAACGTTGTCTCAGTAACGATAGCCTGACCGATACGGACAATCCAGTGCGAGTTTCCTCGCACGGGTCCACCGTCCGCCGTGTAAGGGAGTTGCACCACAGTGTCTGAATACCGTCTCAACCGATTGTTCAATGCCGACTCTGGACGGCTTCTCGACGTCGCCGTCGACCATGGCTTCTTCGGCGAAGCAAGTTTTCTCAACGGGATCGAGAACATGGATCACGTGATCTCAACACTCGTCGACGCTGGACCTGACGCCATCCAACTGACTCTGGGGCAGGCTCGACTGCTGCAATCGGTGAAAGGTAAATCAAAGCCCGCGCTTGTTCTGCGTGCCGACATTGCCAACATTTATGGCAACCCACTCGATACCCACTTGTTCAGCCACCACGTGCCGAACGCGATCGAAGAGGCGGTGAGGCTGGATGCCGCTGCCGTCTGTGCCAATCTCATCCAGCTTCCTGGACGGCCCGAAATTCGCGAAGCCTGCGTCAAATCGATCATGGCGCTGCGAGCAGAAGCCACGAAGTACGGAATGCCGCTCATGGTCGAGCCGCTCGTGATGCAAGACAACGCCGTTGCCGGGGGATACATGGTTGACGGCGACACCGACAAGATTCGCACGCTGGTTCGTCAAGCGCGCGAACTGGGTGCCGACCTGATCAAGGCAGACCCGACAGACAACGTCGAGGACTATCACCGCGTCGTCGAAGTAGCGGGAGATATTCCCGTACTCGTACGCGGCGGTGGCCGAGTAGACGACAAGACCCTGCTCGAAAGAACAGTGGCAGTGCTCGAGCAAGGAGCATCGGGAATCGTTTATGGCCGCAACGTCGTGCAACACCGGAACCCAACGGGGATTACCCGAGCGCTCATGGCGGTGCTTCACGACAGCGTCAGCGCCGAAGATGCCCTCGAGCTCGTAGGTGGTGACGAAAAATGACCCAGAAGATTGTCAACGTCGCCATCATCGGCGGCGGACTGATGGGGCGCGAGATTGCGGCAGCGATTCAGCGCTGGCCGGCTCTGATCGATCACCCGGTTCGCCCTCGACTCACCGCAGTCTGCGATATCAATCCGGCGGCGCTCGAATGGTTCGACGCGATTGACAGTGTCTCGAGCAAGGTCACCGACTATCACGACCTTCTGAAGGATGAGTCGATCGATGTGCTGTACATCGCCGTGCGCCACGACCTCCACGAACAGCTCTACATCGATGCCATCAACGCAGGCAAGAGCGTGCTGGCCGAGAAGCCTTTCGGAATTGACCGTGCAGCGGCTGATGCCATCGTCGCCGCGATCGATGCGAACCCCACGAGTTTCGTGCGTTGCTCGAGTGAGATGGCGTTCTATCCGGGAGCACAGCTGGCGATCAACTACATTGCCTCAGGCGCGCTCGGGCGCATTATCGAAGCGCGCAATGCCTTCCTCCACTCCAGCGATATCGACACAACGAAGCCGCTGAACTGGAAGCGACAGAATCAGTTCTGTGGCGCAGCTGGCGTGATGAACGACTTAGGGCTGCATGCACTCCACGTTCCCCTGCGCCTGGGGTGGCAACCGGAGCGGCTCTTCGGCGTGCTGCAAAACATCGTGACCCAACGTCCGAGCGCGACCACGGGCGAGCTTGAGGATTGCGACACCTGGGACAACGCGGTCATCCACGCCTGGGCGCGCCATGATGACGTCGAATTTCCGCTGACACTGGAGATGAAGCGGATTGATCCGGGCCAGAAAAATACGTGGGAGTTCGAAGCGGTCGGAATGGACGGCGGGGTGCGTTTCTCCACCAGCAACCCGAAGGCCGTTCAGATCTTCACGCGATCTGCCGTGCCCGGAATCGGCACGGAGCAAATCTGGCAAACGGTTGAAGCGGGCAGTCAATCAGTGTGGCCGACCGTGACGGGCGCGAACTTTGAATCAGGGTTCTCGGATTCGATTCTGCAGATGTGGGCCGCATATTTGGCTGACCGGGAGGGGCTACTCGCAGACCGGTTCGGGTGTGCGCTACCGTCAGAAGCGGCAATGACTCATCGCATTTACGACGCTGCGATCCGTTCCCACGAGTCGGGCTCGCTGCAGGTTCCCTAGCCTGTTCTGCACTCGCCGGGGCTCGAGCGACATAGTCAGTCACCCTGTCTGCCGACTATTGTTCTCGGGAAGAGCGAAAGCTGAAGGGTGCCATGACGGAGCAAGCGAGTTCGGTGTCGCGGCGGGGAACGAATTTGCCCGCGATGGGCGATTTCAATCAGTCGGTGATTTTGGATGCGATTCGGCGTGCACCGAAGGGGCTCAGTCGCGTTCAGCTCGTACCGGCGACAGGACTATCGGCTCAGACGATTTCCAATATTTGTCGGCGTCTCATTGATGCCGGTTTCATTCTCGAAGCGGGCAAGGAGAGCACCGGTCCGGGAAAACCGCGCACGATGCTCGTGGTGAACCCGGAGGGCCGCTACGCGCTCGGAGTGCACCTCGACCCCACCGTCATGACTTTTGTGATGCTTGATTTGACCGGTGCTGTCGTGATGCGCGTGCGCAAGCCGACTCCGACCGAAACCGATCCGGCGAAGATCATCAACAAGATCGTTCGCGAAGTTTCCAAACTTATTACGTCTTCTGGGGTGGAAAAGAGTCGGATTGCCGGGGTCGGAATCGCCGCACCGGGCCCCATTGATAGCGTGCGGGGCACCGTAGTGGACCCGCCGCACCTCACTGGCTGGCACCGGGTTCCGTTGAGGGATGCGATGGCCGACGCTACGGGGCTGCCGGCAATTCTGGATAAGGATGTCACGGCGGCCGCTATCGCCGAGATGTGGGCTGGTGGTTCTAACGGCACCGGCAGCTTTTGCTTCTTCTACCTTGGCACCGGAATCGGTGTCGGGCTCGTCGTCGACGACTTAGTGGTTCGGGGGAGTTCGGGAAACGCGGGGGAGATTGGCCATATCGTGACTGACCCGAACGGTCCGCCCTGTTTCTGTGGATTGCGGGGGTGCATCGAGGTGACGTGCATGCCGCAAGCCCTCGTGCAGGAGGCTGAGGAGCTAGGCGTTCTCGATGACTCGCGGGTGGGTAATGACACCACGTCAGTCGATGCACGGTTCACGCAGCTGTGTGACGCGGCCAACGCCGGAAACGTGATTGCGGTCGAGATAATCGAGCGGTCAGCCGTGCGGCTTTCGCGCGCGGTTGCCGTGGTGACGAACGTGTTAGACGTCGATCGAGTTGTCTTTGGCGGGCCATTCTGGGCCCGGCTCTCGGAGTATTACCTGCGCAAGATTCCGGAGTTGCTTGAAGAGCTCCGAGCCGCACGCCGTATTCATCGCGTCACTCTCAGCGGGTCTGTTGTTGGCGACGATGTCGCGGCTGTCGGTGCGGCCTGCCTGGTGCTTGACCGCGCGCTCGCGCCGAATCCGAAGGCGTTGTTAATCGCTCACTAGCGGTTCTCGCGCGATCTGATGGGCGGCTTTATCGGGTCTTTTGGCGTGCAAAAAAGTATTCGTCACCTCCTTGACATCTATATATCTATTCGATGTACTATTAGCGCAAGGTGCCAAGGGTGGTCTGAATGCCGTTGGTCCTCGGGTAGCCAAGAACTCAACAGCTATATGGAGCAAAGGAGCACCATGAAGAAGAGAGCAGCAGTCGCGATTTCGGTGATCGCCGTAGGATCCCTCCTCGGTATTGCCGGATGCACGTCCACTCCGTCGGATTCGTCCGAGAAGACCATCAAGGTTTCGTACATCAAGACCGACGCCTTTACCGCCCTTGATGATCTGTTCACCAAGGTGAAGCCTGAGTTTGAGGCAGCGAACCCTGGCGTCACCGTCGAGCTCGACCCGATCGCTGCAACCGACGATGACTACAAGACCAAGTTGGCTCTGTCGCACCGTTCGGCTGAGACCGCGCCAGACGTCTTCTACGAAGACCAGGGCAACGTTCGATCGGATGCTGAGGCTGGCTACTTGCTCGCTCTCGATGACTACGTCGCCGAGTGGGAAGACTGGTCCGAATTCACTGACGCCGCGAAGCAAGCTGGCGCCGGGGATGACGGCAAGATTTACTCGGTCTCCCTCGGAACCGACACTCGTGCCATCTGGTACAACAAGACAGTCATGACCAATGCCGGTATCGATGTGCCGTGGGAGCCTCAGAGCTGGGATGACATTCTGGTCGCCGCTCGCAAGATCAAGGCCTCAGATCCCAGCGTTGTTCCCTTCAACCTGTACGCCGGTACCGGTACCGGCGAAGGCTCGAACATGCAGGGCTTTTACGAGTTGCTGTACGGCACGGACCTCGGTGGGGATGCACTGTACGACTCCGAGAGTAACAAGTGGGTTGTCGGTTCCGACGGCTTCACAGAGTCGCTCGAGTTCCTGAAGACAATCTATGACGAAGGATTGGCGCTCACGCCAGCCCAGGCGCTTGACCCCAACATTTGGAAGTCAGTCTTCGGAGAAATGTTCCCCGACGCCAAGCTTGGTGGCACCGTTGAAGGTTCGTACACCCCGTCATTCTGGGTCGAAGGTGGATCATTCGAATGGCCCGAATACGCCACAGAGATGGGCGCAACCGCGTTCCCGACTAAAGATGGTCAAGCACCGGGCGGAGTGAGCATGTCCGGTGGTTGGACTCTGGCGGTTGGATCGAAGAGCGAGAACCCGCAGCTGGCGTTCGACTTCATGGCTCAGGCGCTGAGCTTTGAGAATGCCCTCGAGTACGACAACGTCAACGCTCAGATTGCCGTTCGCAAAGATGTCGCAGCAGATGACAGCTACCTCGGAGCGAACCCGTTCGTTGGGGCAGTAACTGATCTCGTTGAGGTCACGCACTTCCGCCCATCAACGAGTATCTACAACCAAATTTCGGTTGAAGTTCAGAAAGCATCCGAAGCGGTTATTACCGGCAAGATGTCGCCGGCTGAAGCTGCTGCGTCATATGACGCCGCCGTGACGAGTATCGCTGGCGATGACATGGTGATCGAAAAGTAATCCCCCACCCGCACCCCAGAATCGAACCGAGACCACGGAACAGGAAACCCGAGAAGTGACTGCAGAAGTGATCTCGACGGCTCAAGGTGCACAATCCGAACGGCGGCCCGGACCCCAGCGTTCAGGCCGCCGTTCGGCCCTCAAAAAGATCTCACGATTCGTGCGGATGATTCCGCTCGTTCCCGCGATCATCATCATGGTGGTGTTCCTGGCCGGGCCCATCATCTGGTCCTTTTATGGTTCGCTCACCAACGCAGCCCTTTCCGGAGCGAACGCAGCGAACAGCTCCTTCATTGGCTTCGACAATTACGTCAAGCTTTTCAATGACCCGGTCTTTCCGCAGTCGTTGTGGATCACGATTGTTTTCACGCTCGCCTCCGCAGTCATTTCCCAGAACGTGCTCGGGCTGGGGATTGCCCTCGTTGTCACGCGGGCCAACAAGAAGCTGGCAACCATCGTCAGCTCGACGGTCGTTGGGGCATGGATCCTGCCGGAGATCGTTGCCGCATTCGTCTGTTACGCGTACTTCAGTCAAGACGGAACGCTCAATCAGATTTTGGCGCTCGTAGGGCTGACAGGCCCCAATTGGCTTTACACTTTCCCGCTGTTGGCGGTCATCTTGGCGAACCTTTGGCGTGGTACTGCCTTCTCCTTGTTGGTGTACCAAGCAGCCCTCAACGATGTTCCCCCAGAAATTTCAGAAGCGGCGATGATCGACGGAGCGGGTGGCGCTAAGAGGCTCTTTTTCGTCACCGTTCCCATGATCAAAAACACCATAACGACGAACCTGATGCTGATCACGCTGCAGACGCTGTCGGTGTTCACCCTTATCTACGTGATGACCTCCGGTGGACCGGGTAACGACAGCACGACGTTGCCGATCCTCGCGTACAAAGAGGCATTCCGATTCGGCAACATCGGCTACGGAACCGCTATTGCGACGATCCTCTTGGTCATCGGGGCCATTTTCTCCATCATCTACATTCGGGCAGCTCGCCCCTCGAAGGACTAGGACCATGACAACGACTACTGGTCCCCGGCCGGCGAAGCGCAAGCCGAGGGCGCTTTCGCTCGCGTCTCCTCAGCGACGGATGTCCGCTATTCTCGCGAACTCGGCGCTCGTCGTGGTGGGTGTGAGCTTCCTTCTTCCTCTCGTGTGGCTCGTCCTTGCCGCTTTCGACCCGAATGCCACGTACCAAACTCAGATTCCGCAGACGGTGACGCTCGACAACTTTGCCGCCGTACTTACACCGGAACTGACGTTTATCCCGATGCTGAACAGCCTCATCATTTCGGTCGGTACAGCCACCGTGACGATTGTCGCCGCTCTCTTGGCGGCGTATCCGCTATCGCGGTATCAGTCACGCTTCAACAAACCATTCATGTACACGGTGCTCTTCGGAACGAGCCTTCCGATCACGGCAATCATGGTGCCGGTGTACCTCTTGTTTGTGCAGATGAACCTGCTCGACTCGGTGCCGGGCACGATTCTCTTCATGGCCGCCTCAGCGTTGCCCATCGCGATTTTCATGACGAAGAACTTCATGGACTCTGTGCCGATCAGTCTCGAAGAAGCGGCCTGGATGGACGGCGCTTCAGCGATGCGAGCGCTCGGCTCCATCGTGGTGCCCCTTATGCGCCCCGGTATCGCGGTAGTCGCCATCTTCGTGTTCTTCCAGGCTTGGGGAAACTTCTTCGTCCCTTTCATCCTCTTGCTTTCGCCGAGTAAGCAGCCGGCCGCAATCAGCATTTATACCTTTTTCGGACAGTACGGTTCCATCGCCTACGGGGAACTCGCGGCGTTCTCGCTCATCTACGCAGTGCCCGTCATGGTGCTCTACGTGGTGGTTTCCCGCGGCATTGGCGGATCGTTTGCCTTAGCCGGGGCTGTCAAAGGATGACGCAGAAAATTGGCCGCGCGGCGATCGTGCCGTGTTCGAGTTTGGGGCTAGGGAGCCAACATGCATGAGAACCGAGCGCTGAGTGAAGCGCGGATTGATCGCTTCTTTAACGAACGACTTCTACCGAGCGTGTACCGCGAAACGGCGCCGCTATCGATAGCGACCTGGGTCGTGCCGGGGGAGCCCGTCGGGTTCGCCGAAGCGCGACAGGCGCAATACGCGCCCTTCGCCGAGGGAAGCATGTGGGGGCGTCCGTGGGGAACCGTCTGGTTCCATGTGACAGGGAGCGTTCCCGCGCACTGGCGCTCCGCAGATGCCGCAGTCGAGATTGTGGTCGATCTTGGTTTCAGCGCGGGGCTGCCGGGTTTTCAGGCGGAAGGTCTCGCCTATGCGCCTGACGGCCGCATCCTGAAAGCGATCGAGCCCTACAACGACTATCTCCCCGTTGACGCGGCTGAGGGTGCTGTCGATGTCTATCTTGAGGCAGCATCGAACCCCAACGTCGCTGCCGGCTTTGCCTTCACGCCGACGGCGCTTGGCGATCTGGCGACGGCCGGCGACGAATTGCAGTACCAGCTCAAGCGTTTAGACCTTGCATGGATGGATTCCTCCGTGTGGGAACTCGTGCAAGATGTGCGGGTCCTTCGCGGGCTCATGGCCGAACTTCCCGACACTCTTCCGCGGCGTCACGACATTTTGCGTGCGCTCGGAAACATGGTGGATGCCATGGACCCAACCGACATCTCTGGCACTGCGGCTGCTGGTCGGGCAGCCCTCGCCGAGGTACTTGCGAGTCCGGCGTATGCAAGCGCCCATCGTCTCGCCGCCATCGGCAACGCCCACATCGATAGTGCGTGGTTGTGGCCGGCACGGGAGACTGTCCGCAAAGTTGCGCGAACATTCTCGAACGTTCTCGCGCTCATGGATGCCGACCCGGACTTTACTTTTGTCGCGTCATCCGCCCAGCAGTTTGAGTGGTTGAAAGCGTCGCAGCCTGAGCTTTTCGAACGGGTCAGGGCACAGGTTGCCGCCGGCCGGTTTATCCCCGTTGGCGGAATGTGGGTGGAGTCAGACACCAATATGCCCGGTGGCGAAGCGCTCGCTCGTCAATTCATTGCCGGCAAGCGATTCTTTATCGAAGAGTTCGGTGTCGAACCGGTCGAGGCGTGGCTCCCGGATTCATTCGGTTATTCGGCAGCGCTCCCGCAAATCGTGTCAGCTGCCGCCTCGAAGTGGTTCCTCACCCAGAAGATTTCTTGGAACGAAACAAACACAATGCCGCATCACACTTTCTGGTGGGAGGGCATCGATGGCACTCGCGTCTTCACTCACTTTCCTCCGGTAGATACGTATGCTTCTGAAGTTTCTGCGAAAGAACTCGCTCGTGCCGAACGGCAGTATGCAGAAAAGGGGCAGGGCACGACGTCGCTGCTTCCCTTTGGATGGGGCGACGGCGGTGGGGGGCCGACTCGCGAGATGTTGGCGGCAGTCACCAGAACCGGCGACCTCGAAGGTTCGCCGCGCACCCAGCACGCCACACCGGCGCAGTTCTTTAGTGAAGCTCACGCCGAATATCCGGATGCACCAGTCTGGTCGGGCGAGCTCTATCTCGAGCTGCACCGCGGAACCCTCACTTCGCAGGCCAAGACCAAACGCGGCAATCGCCGAAGTGAACACTTATTGCGCGAGGCCGAACTCTGGGCGACCGCGGCGGCTGTTCTTCGCGGAGCGGAGTACCCCTACGACGCCGTGGAAGCGGCGTGGAAGATGGTGCTGCTGCAGCAATTCCACGACATTCTTCCCGGTTCTTCGATCGCTTGGGTGCACCAAGAGGCTGAAGCGAATTATGCGCGGGTCGAAGCAGAACTCACCGACGTCACGATGAACGCTCTGGCAGAGCTTGCCGGAGAAGGAGACGATGAACTCGTCTTCAACTCTGGGCCTTTCGCGCGCAACGGTGTCGATGGCATCTCTGGTGCCGCTCGAAAATCGGCGCCGGCGATCGCTGCTCCGGTGGTGAGCGGTGACGGTTTCGTTCTCGACGATGCACGTACACGAGTGACCGTGGATGCTCGGGGACTCATCATTTCGATGGTCGATCTGGTTGCCGGCCGCGAACTAATCCCTCGTGACCAGCCCGGAAACCTGTTGCAATTGTTCCGCGATACCCCCAACCAGTGGGACGCGTGGGACATTGACGAGAGTTACAAACGCGACCTGAAAAACCTCACCAGTGTCGACTCGATCGCTCTCACAGGCGACGGCGCTGGTGTTCGCATTGAGCATCGTTCGGTGAATCGCAAGTGACCCAAGAGCTGAGGCTCAATCCAGAAACCGGTGCCCTCGACATCGCGGTTAGTGTCGATTGGCACGAAACTCAGAAGCTCTTGAAGCTCGCCTTTCCGCTCGACATCCATGCGGAACGCGCAGCCTCCGAAATCCAGTTTGGTCACATTTTCCGACCGACTCACACCAATACGTCGTGGGATGCTGCACGCTTCGAGACTGTGGCGCACCGGTGGGTTCATGTTGGCGAGCCAGGCTACGGGGTCGCGATCGCAAATGACGCGAGCTATGGCTACGACATCCGGCGCGGGGGAGCAGACGGGAGCGCCACCTCCACAGTTGTGCGGGCCTCGTTGTTGCGCGCACCGCTCTTTCCTGACCCAGAATCTGATCAGGGAACGCATGAGTTCTCGTTCTCGCTCACGGCGGGTGCAGAAATTGCGGATGCGATCTCTGAGGGCTACCGACTCAACGTCGTCGAGCGCGTGGTTCGGGGGTCAAACGAAGTGCCTGCGTTACTCACCTGCAGCAATAGCGCTGTCGTTATCGAGACCATCAAGCTTGCCGAAGATCGTTCGGGAGACGTGGTTATTCGTCTGTACGAATCACTCGGGTCTCGGGTACGCGCGACGATCACTCCAGAATTCGGATGGCGGTCGGTGGTGCAAACTGATCTGCTCGAGCGAGCCATTGCCCCGACAGCGATTGACGGCGATGAGGAAGGCGACGTGTCGGTGACCCTTCGCCCATTCCAGATCGTTACGCTGCGGTTCTCGCGCAGCTAGCAGCCCGAGACAGCCACCAGAGGGCACGGATGCGGCGAGAAACCGTATCCAGAAGTTCGAGTCTCGCAAGATTTGCTGATCTTTCGCCCTGCACAGCCCGCTATCGGAAAACGCACAACCTTAGGCACGGTAGGCTTTCCCCTTGGCGCGCGTCTCTTGGAGCCGACCAATTTGGCACCGTTTCGCCGCCGTCCCCACTCACCATTACGCGCGGATTGGAATGAGCAGCGTGGATCTATTTGAGTACCAGGCCAGAGACGTATTTGAGTCGTATGGCGTACCAGTACTTGCCGGCCTGATTGCCGACACCCCAGAAGAAGCCAAAGCAGCAGCCGAGAAAATCGGTGGAACCGTTGTAGTCAAGGCTCAGGTCAAGACCGGCGGTCGCGGCAAGGCGGGTGGTGTCAAGGTTGTTCACAACGCCGACGACGCTTTCGCCGCAGCCGAGCAGATTCTTGGTCTCGACATCAACGGCCACACGGTCAAGCGAGTAATGATTGCTGCCGGTGCTCGCATCGCGCAGGAGTTCTACTTCTCCGTGCTGCTCGACCGAGCAAACCGCTCCTACCTTTCGCTGTGCAGCGTTGAAGGTGGAGTGGAAATTGAGGTGCTTGCTGTTGAGCGCCCCGAAGCTCTCGCCAAGATCGAGGTCAACCCGCTCACGGGTATCGACCTCGCCAAGGCCACCGAAATCGCGACCGCTGCGGGATTCTCCGCAGAGCTCGTCGAAAAGGTTGCCCCTGTCTTCGTGAAGCTCTACGACGTGTACAAGGGTGAAGACGCCACTCTTGTTGAGGTCAACCCTCTCGTCATCACCGAAGACGGCGACATCGTTGCCCTCGACGGCAAGGTCTCGATCGACGAGAACGCAGACTTCCGTCACCCCTCGCACGCTGAGCTCGAAGATGCTGACGCTGCTGACCCCCTCGAGGCGAAGGCTAAGGCCAACGGCCTCAACTACGTCAAGCTCGACGGTGAAGTAGGTGTCATCGGTAACGGTGCCGGCCTCGTCATGTCGACGCTGGATGTCGTTGCTTACGCTGGCGAAAACCACGGCAACGTGAAGCCCGCCAACTTCCTCGACATTGGTGGCGGAGCATCCGCTGCTGTCATGGCCGCGGGCCTCGACGTCATTCTCAACGACCCTCAGGTCAAGAGCGTGTTCGTCAACGTCTTTGGTGGAATCACCGCGTGTGACGCTGTTGCTCACGGAATCGTGGGCGCGCTCGCCGAGCTCGGTGACTCCGCCAACAAGCCTCTCGTTGTTCGTCTCGACGGCAACAAGGTCGAGGAGGGTCGCGCGATTCTTGCTGAAGCGAACCACCCCCTCGTGACGCTAGCCGCCTCTATGGACGAGGGCGCCGACAAGGCTGCCGAACTCGCCAACGCCGCGAAGTAAGGAACCGAGCATGTCAATTTTCCTCAACAAGCACTCCAAGGTCATCGTTCAGGGCATCACCGGCGGTGAGGGCACCAAGCACACCGCTCTCATGCTCGCTGCCGGTACCCAGGTCGTTGGCGGTGTCAACGCCCGCAAGGCTGGCACCACTGTCACCCACGGCGACGTTGAGTTGCCCGTATTCGGCACCGTTGCTGAAGCCATGGAAAAGACGGGGGCGGATGTTTCGATCGCTTTCGTTCCTCCGGCCTTCACCAAGGATGCCGTTATCGAAGCTATCGACGCTGAGATGCCGCTGCTCGTCATCATCACCGAGGGTGTTCCCGTCGGTGACTCTGCCGAGTTCTGGGCTTACGCCCAGGAGAAGGGCAACAAGACCCGCATCATCGGTCCGAACTGCCCCGGCATCATCACCCCCGGTGAAGCACTCGTCGGCATCACGCCCGCGAACATCACCGGCAAGGGCCCGATCGGTCTCGTCTCCAAGTCGGGAACGCTCACCTACCAAATGATGTACGAACTCCGTGACCTCGGATTCTCGACCGCCATCGGTATCGGTGGAGACCCCATCATCGGCACGACGCACATCGACGCTCTTGCCGCGTTCGAGGCGGACCCCGAGACCAAGGCAATCGTCATGATTGGTGAGATCGGTGGAGACGCTGAAGAGCGTGCCGCTGACTACATCAAGGCTCACGTCACGAAGCCCGTTGTGGGTTACGTTGCTGGCTTCACAGCTCCCGAGGGTAAGACCATGGGTCACGCCGGCGCGATCGTTTCTGGCTCGGCCGGAACCGCTCAGGCCAAGAAGGAAGCTCTCGAAGCTGCTGGTGTGAAGGTCGGCAAGACGCCGTCTGAAGCCGCCAAGCTCATGCGCGAAATTCTCGAAACTCTGTAGCACCAGCTTTTAGCTGCGTACAAACGCCGCTCGTCCTCGTGACGAGCGGCGTTTGTCGTTTAAGTGATCGTGCGCAGTCGAGTGCGGGTGATCGCACACCGCGCGCTAGGCGTGCGGTGCGGGATCGAGCTCGGGGGCGGCATCGGCCGGCGCGCGAGTGCCGCTGCGTTGAGCCGCAGCTCCGGCGAGCACGACGAGGCCGATTCCGATCCACTGCACGAAGGATGGAATCTGGTGCAGCACAATCAGGCCGATGAGTACTCCGAAGGCTGGTTCGAGGGACATGAGCGTTCCGAACGCGGTGTGGGTCATCCGGCGTAGCGCGAGCAGTTCAAGCACGAAAGGCACGACGGGGGAGAGCAGGGCTAGGCCGAGGGCGATGGGCAGCACGCGCCAGTCGAAGTCGGGGATGACCTGGGGCGCTCCCACGAAGGTGGTGATGAGGGCGGCGATGGGGATCGTCATCGCGAGCGAGCTGATTCCTGTGAAACGATCGCCGACTTTTTGGGTGAGCAGAATGTAGGTTCCCCAGCCGACTCCGGCGAGCAGCGCGAAACCGACGCCGATGAGATTCGTTTCGCCCTCCCACGGTTCGGTGAGCAGCACAACGCCGACCAGCGCCAAGGCGGGCCAGGCGAGCATCCGGGAACTGCCGCTTCGAATGGCGGCGACCGCAAGCGGCCCCAAGAACTCGATGGCCACGGCGGTGCCGAGCGGGATGTGTTCGAGCGCTGACAGAAAACCGACTGACATGACCGCGCTGGCGACACCCAACCCGAGAAGGGGCCCGACATCCTGACGACGGATGCGACGCACCTGCGGGCGGGCAATGATCAAGAAGATGAGGCCGCCGAGTGTCAGCCGCAACCACGCGGTTCCGCTGGCGCCGACTTGCTCGATGAGCCCCACCGAAAAGGCGGAGCTCAGTTGGATCATCATCATGGCGGCCACCGCCATCGACCACGCGGGGAGCGGCTCGCGCGCGCTACGCATGGGAGTGATCCGCTCGGGATGACGCGCCGATACCCGGTTCGAGCACGGACAAAACGAAGCGGGCGGGCGTGCTGCTCGTGTTTTCGTAGGCGTGGTCTTCGTCGCCGGCGAATGCCATCGAATCACCCGTGCCGAGCACGAACGTCTCGGCGGCCACGGTCATCGTGATTTCACCCTCGAGCAGGTGCAGCAGTTCTTGAGTGCCCGCACTGTGCGGTTCGCTCGAATGCGATTCGCCAGGCATGAAGGTCCACTCCCACAGTTCTAGGGCTTCGGGGATGTGCTAGAGGCCAGCAGGATGCCGCGGCCACCGTTCTCTCCCGTCCAGAGGGCTGCGCCAGCACCGGCGCGCGTAACCTTCGCCTTCTGGGCCGTGGGCGGCTCCACGAGGGCGGGCAGACTCACGCCGAGGGCTTCGCTGAGGCGGAGCAGGGTGCCGACGCTGGGGTTCGCTGCGCCCTGCTCAACGTTGACCAGCATCCGGCGGCTTACTCCCGCCTTCTCGGCGAGTTGGTCGAGTGTCAGCGTGCGCGCGTGGCGCTCGTTCTTGACGCGGGCGCCGATGGTTCGCGCAAGAAGCTCGGTGGGTTCATCCATGAGTGCAGCATAGTGCACTGATGGTGCATTGAAGCAAGAGCGTGGGTCCGTCGAGTTGTGTGGCCAAGCGCCCTGCTGTTATTCGCGCCGCTCGTGTCGCACGGGCTTGAGCCGCTCGGGGGCGTCGGTCGCTGCGGGGAACTCGCACATGAAGCGGCCTGCATAACCGAAAAGGAAGCCGAAGGTGCGGTTGTGGATTTTGAGGGCGATCACGAACTCGTCGGTCTCGTCATCGAAGGATTCCGTGAGATCGGCGCGGCCGCTGAAGAGCATCGGAAAGCGGAACGCGATCGGGCCCTCGTAGAAGCGTTGGGCATCCGACTTCAAATTCAGGGAACCATCGTCGGTCACTGTGAGGTCGAGATCTACCGCGAGGTGCTGGTGGGTTCCTAGGTAGTCGATGATTCGGTCGCCGGCCGTGTTCAGGGTCATCGTCGCGTCGAATCGTGTCGGCTTCGCTCGCACCGTGTACTCGCGCACGAAGGTCACGGTCTCCCGGCCGAAGGGGTCGCGGTAGGGGTAGTTTTCGATGCGAAAGGGCACATTGTTGCCAACATCCGGCGTCAGGATGTTGCGAAACCATCCGATCCACAAAAATGGAACCGTCCACCACGGGCCACGGCGGATGCGCGACATCATGCCGGTGCCGACCGCTGCGTAGCCGCTCTCCAGGCTCACGCCAAAGCGTTTCTGCAGCATGGGGTGCAAGCGAGTGAAATCATCGCCGAGAACGGTCTCAAACATCGAGGTCATGGCGCCTCCAGGGCGGAGAGAGTGGCTGGTGCATCGTCCATTGCCCGGCCGCGGCGCGGGAGGCGAAGGCAGTTGCGCGCACGGGGCCTGCCCGGCTTCCAGAAGGCCAGTGCTGAGTGCGGCTCGATGTCGCTTTCGGCCCAGAGTCGCAGGCTGTCGAAACTCCACGCAGTCATCCAGCCCACAAACGGGCGGATGAGAATGCGATCAAGAACAGCACCCCAGGCCGGCTCGTAGTCATAGCCGGTGATGAAGCGCGTTCCACCCGGTATCGGAACGTATCGCCAGTACCCGCGGCCATCTCCTAGCGGAGAGAGGCGGTCTTTGGTCGTGAACTTGAGTGCCGACGTTCGCGTGCCATCGGGGCGGATAATCTCGCCGCGACTGGTGCCGGTCCCCGTGATGGTGTGGAAAGGAATTCGGCGTTCATAGCGAAAGCGATAGCCATCAGCATCAAGGGTGTCGGTGGGAAAGATATGGCTGAAGCGAAGATCCCAGCGAACGTGGGCGTCGGTGTCTTGAGTGAGTCGCCAGACAGTGTCGATATCCGCGGCGATATCGATTTCGACGTAGATCGCAGCGGTCCTCATTGTTCCAGTATGAGCGAGCAACGACGGCTCTCGTGAGGTTTCGTCGTACAAATTAGGCGTTTCTTATGACGATCGGAAGAGCGCCGCAATCCACGTCCCCCAAAGAGCGGACAATGTGTCACGTTACGGTAACGATGGGTAATGGGGGACCCCCTGTAAAGGGGTAGAACGCGCTTATAGTGGCTCTTGGTGAGTGCCCGACCACCAGCTTTACCAGCACGCCGATAGCGACGTGTGCACTACCTAAAAGCAAGTCCCATTCAACGAAGAATAGGAACATTCGTGAGCATTCGAAGAGTCATATCGGTGGTGGCTGCGACAACACTTGTCGCCACTTCCCTGGTTACCGGCGCCGCACTCGGCGCCACAGCTGCACCAGCATCCATTGGTGGCGGCGGCCAAACTGAATTCACCCCCGGACGTTACATCGTCACCATGGTGGACCAGGCTGCAGCAACCTACGACGGTGGAGTTCGCGGCTTTGACGCGACGACACCACCAGACGGCGAACAACTCAACCCCCGCCGACAAGTAGTGCAGAACTACACCGAATACTTGACCGAGAAGCAGGAGGATGCCGCGGCATCCGTCGGTGCTGACATCGAGTACTCGTATACGCTCGCGACCAACGGCTTCGCAGCCGATCTGACCGCAGCCCAAGCGGCCGAGCTTTCGGCCAACAAGCTAGTGGCATCCATCGTTCCCGATGAGCTGAAGAAAATTACGGCGGCCCAGCGGTCAACAGAGTTCCTCGGTCTGGAAGGCGCAGAGGGACTTTGGGCATCCATCGGTGGCGCTGAGACGGCGGGCGAGGGAATCGTTGTCGGCGTGCTCGACACCGGCTTTGCCCCCGAAAACCCCGCTTTTGCCGGCGACCCGCTCGGCACCTCGCCAGGGGCAGCGCCCTACCGCGATGGAGACGCTACCGTGTTTGCGAAGGCCGACGGCCAAACATTCACCGGAGCGTGCATCGAGGGCGAACAATTCACCGCCGACGACTGCACGACGAAAGTCATCAGTGCCCGTTACTTCGTTGACGGCTTTGGTGCCGGCAACCTCGGTGACGCCAGCGTCGGAGAATACGTTTCCCCGCGAGACGGCGACGGCCACGGATCGCACACCGCGAGCACGGCAGCCGGAAACCTCGAAGTTGACGCCACCGTTGGCGGAAACCCGCTCGGATTCTTCTCTGGAGTAGCCCCCGCCGCCAAAATTGCCGCCTACAAAGTTTGCTGGAGCGGACCTGACCCGGTTGCAACGACTGACGACGGTTGTGCATCCACTGACCTGCTAGCCGCAATCGACCAGGCTGTTGCCGATGGCGTTGACGTGATCAACTACTCGATTGGTGGTGGCGCTGCCAGCAGCACCGTATCCCCGACCGACCAGGCATTCTTGGGTGCCGCAGCTGCTGGTGTCTTTGTTGCTGCCTCGGCTGGTAACGACGGCCCCGGCGCGACAACACTCGACAACGCTGCCCCCTGGATCACCACGGTTGCTGCAAGCACCATCCCCAACTACGAAGCCACCGTCACGCTCGGCGATGGCCAAGAATTTGCGGGTGCCTCCATCACTGTCGACCTCGATTCTGCAACGGAACCGTTGACGGGCGAACTCGTCAATGCGACCGCAGTCGCTCTTGCCGGAGCAGTCGACCCCAACCTCTGCATGCCAGACACTCTTGACCCCGCCCTTGTCACCGGCAAGATCGTGGTCTGTGAGCGTGGTGTTATCGCCCGCGTCGATAAGTCAGCGGAGGTTGCTCGTGCCGGTGGCATTGGTGTTGTTTTGGTGAACGTCACGCCGAGCTCGACAGACCTCGACACCCACGTGATCCCCACCGTGCACTTGGATGCTCGCTACCACGATCAAGTGATCGCTTATGCGGCAACTGAGGGTGCAACGGCAACGTTCACACCGGGCAATGAGACGGCCTACCAGCCGCCGACACCGCAGGTCGCCGGCTTCTCGTCGCGCGGTCCGGTAGAGGCTGACGGTAGCGACATCGTCAAACCAGACATCTCGGCTCCCGGTGTAGGAATCCTCGCCGCCGGAGCAAACGCTGAAGGTGCAGAACCGACCTTCCAGCTTCTGTCCGGAACCTCGATGTCCTCACCTCACGTTGCTGGACTCGCCGCGCTCTATCTTGGCGAACGCCCCAACGCGACACCGGCCGAAATTAAGTCGGCGTTCATGACCACCGCCTACGACACGGTTGATGGTGACGGCAACCCCGTTACCGATCCGTTTACTCAGGGCGCTGGACACATTGATCCGACCAAGTTCTTTGAACCTGGCCTGCTCTACCTGAACGGTATCGGCGATTGGCTGTCTTACATTGAGGGCGCTGGTTACGATGTGCTCGACCCTGCGGTCGTCGCCATTGATCCCAGCAACCTCAACTTGGCATCCATCGGCATCGGTTCGCTGACGGCACCCGAGACGATTACTCGTACCGTGACCTCCACTCAGGCGGGCACCTTCGAGGCGTCAATCTCCGTACCGGGAATCGACGCATCCATCTCACCATCAACACTGACCTTCGGTGCTGCCGGTGAGACTCAGAGCTACGAAGTGACCTTCAGTCGATCGGATGCTCCGCTCGACCAGTTCACGACCGGCTCACTCACGTGGACCAGCGGCGACACAGTCGCGCACAGCCCCATCGCAGTGCGCCCCGTCACTATTGAGGCACCGGCCACCGCCAGCGGAACCGGAACTTACGGCGCCGTTGATGTCACTGTCACTCCTGGTGGAACCGGCGACATCCCGCTGAGTTCAACCGGTCTGACGGCGGGAGTCTTCCATGAAGACCCCACGGGCGTCGAAGCCGATCACTCGGGTTCGGGTTCCAGCGGTGACGAGTTCGAGTACGCAATGACCGTGCCAGAGGGCACGACATATGCGCGATTCGATCTTGACTCGATCGATGACACGGCCGACCTTGACCTGATCGTGTACCTGCTCGATGATGCGGGAACACCTATTGCCGGCTGGCAGTCAGCCACCGGTGATGCCGATGAGCGCGTCAACCTTGCGGACCCGACTCCCGGTTCCTACTTGGTTATCGCATCGGTCTATGCGGCCAACCCCTCCACCGCGTTCGACGTACGAACCTTCGCGGTAGTTCCTGGGGCCGGTGCACCACTCGGATTGACCCCGGCAGTGCTCTCGGGCGTGCAGGGCGAACCGGCGACGTACACGGCATCGTGGGAGGCGCTCGCGCCCTTCACTAGTTACCTCGGCCTCATCAGCTACGGCGACACGGGTGCAGTGACAGCGCTAGAGGTTGTCACTCAAGAGGATGTTGTGCCGGGTACTCCGGTGAACACCGTGCTGCCGTCGATCACCGGCAAGCCCATCGTTGGCAAGAAGCTCACCGCAAATCCGGGGGAGTGGGATGTTGACGGGCTGAAGTTCAGCTACCAGTGGCAGGCAGACGGTGTCGCGATTGCTGGCGCTGACAAGCGCAAGTACACGGTCACTTCGGCTGATGAGGGCAAGGCGATCTCGGTCGTCGTCACCGCCAGCAAGAAGGATCTGCCGAGTGCCAGCGCGACCTCCGAGTCGGTGATGATCAACTACAGCTCGAGTGTGAGTCTGTCGGTGAGCCGTCACATTGCGTTCTCGTGGAACACCGTCAGTGCGAGCATCCGGGTAGCCACCGGTGAGGATGCTGCTCCGACCGGAACGGTGATAGTGAAGGTTGACGGCAAGAAGGTCGACACCGTTACTCTCACAGAAGCCGACAACGGAAAGGTGACGGCGAAGTTGCCGAAGCTCGACCGTGGTCTCCATCAGGTGACGGCGGAATTCACTCCCGCCGGTGACAACGTAACGGGCTCGACGAGTCATAACGACTGGGTGTGGATCGTCTTCTAGACGCTCTCGCCTTCCGCACTACAACAACGGCTGGTCGCCCCCACAGGCGGCTGGCCGTTGTTGGTGTTAGGGAAACCGTGATGGTCGACGACAGCTCGGCGTTCCGCAATTGATCAAAATCACTGGATGAGTTGGCTTTCGCGAACTCGAGCGCTAGTCGCCACAACCAGTGATCTCTGTCAGACCACTCTTTTGCGGTAAGCCGCAGCCGCAGCCGCCGCGAGTGCGGGTACGCTCGCGTTCGATATGAATCGCCAGCTCACTCTTCTCTTTGCCTCCCTCGAGGCGCTCTTGGTCGTTGCGATCGGTATCGCGATACCGCTGGTTCCGCTCACGCTTTTGTGGGGCATCCATTACGGTCTGGCGATTGACTGGACGGTGTTTTGGCGAGCCGCAGTTGATATCTGGTTGGTCGGCCATGGCGTCGATATCACGGTGGTTCTTGACCCAACTGTTTCGGCGTCGGTGGGGTTGGCTGAGGCAAGCACGCCGGTGACGATCACCCTGGCGTTGCTCGGATTTTCTCTGCTCACGGTGTTGCTCGGGGTGCGGGCTGGCCGCCGCGTGGCGGAGACCTCGCACGCGATGCTGGGCACGCTCGCTTCGCTGCTTACGTTCAGTCTTGCTTCTCTTGTTGTGACGCTGTCGACGTTGCATCCGATTGCGCGCCCGTCTTTGTGGCAGGGCGTTCTGTTGCCGACACTCGTTTTCGCGGTTGGCCTTCTTATTGGCAGCCAAGTAGTCACCGCGAGGAGTCGTGCCATTGGTCCGCTTCGGCGATGGGTTCTCGGATGGCCAGCTCACGTGCGCACAATTCTTGCCACGTCGCTGCGGGGCGGTGCGCTCGCGGCCGCCGGTTTGCTCACGCTCGCGTCGATCGTCACGACCTTCGCGATTGTCACGTCGTACGCGGAAATCATCAGTCTGTACGAGGCCCTTCATACCGAGGTGCTTGGCGGTGTTGCGGTAACTCTGGGGCAGCTTGCTCTGCTGCCGAACATGATTTTGTGGGCCGCATCGTGGCTGGTTGGCCCGGGGTTCGCGATTGGTGCCGGCTCGACAGTGTCACCATTGGCGACATCGCTCGGTCCGATTCCGGCAATCCCGGTGTTGGGCGCTTTACCCAATAGCGATTTCGCTTTTGGGTACGTCGGACTACTTGCCCCCGTAATTGTGGGCTTTTTGGTTGCTGCCGTGTTGGGTCCCCGCATTGCTGGTGAGCTGCGTCGTCGGGAGCTCGCCATCGTGGCGCTCGGTATCGGTGCAACGGCCGCCACAATCATCGGCTTGCTCGTGTGGGCTTCGGCCGGTTCTGCTGGACCGGGACGGCTTGTGGATGTTGGCCCGCAGCCGTGGATAGTCACTGCGTGGGCGTTCGTTGAGTTTTCCGTGGCCGCCGGTCTTGGTTTGTTGACTTCTGCACGCCCAGAGCGGGCGGATGACGGGTTCACTGAGCGCTAGGCTGGGTTCGTGCTCACACTCGTTGTCTTGATTTCCGGGGGCGGGTCTAACCTCGCAGCCCTGCTCGAAGCGGCCGAAAGCGCCGACTTTCCCGCTCGCGTCATCGCGGTCGGCGCCGACCGTGCTGCTGATGGTTTAGATCATGCCGAGCACTACGGCATCCCCACTTTCACCGTGCCCCTGTCTAGTTTTGCCAATCGTGACGAGTGGGGTGACGAACTTCTTCAGCAGATTCAGTTGTGGAACGCCGACCTTGTGGTCCTGAGTGGTTTCATGAAGTTGCTGCCGCCGCGGGTAGTTGAGACGTTGTCTCCGAACATCATCAATACTCATCCCGCCTATCTCCCGGAGTTTCCGGGCGCGCATGCGGTGCGGGATGCTCTCGTCGCCGGTGCAACCGAGACGGGTGCCAGCGTTATCAAGGTCGACAACGGTGTCGATAGCGGTCCGATCATCGTGCAGGAGCGCGTCGCGATCGAGCCCGGAGACACCGAAGAACATTTGCACGCCCGCATCAAACCAGTTGAGCGGCGCCTGCTTATTCGCACGATCGAAGACATCGCCACCAACCGCATCAACCTAAAGGAACTCTGAATCTCATGAGCGGCCCAAGCCACAACCCTGCAGACTTTCGCGAACGCGACGTTGTTCCTATTCACCGCGCCCTCATTTCGGTGAGTGACAAGTCGCGGCTTCGTGAACTTGCTGGCGCGCTCGCGGCAGCTGGTGTCGAGCTAGTGTCGACCGGTTCGACTGCGAAGACGATCGCCGCCGCTGGCCACGCTGTCACCGAAGTGTCTACAGTGACGGGGTTTCCTGAATCCCTCGATGGCCGCGTCAAAACCCTGCACCCCGCCGTACATGCCGGAATCCTCGCCGACCTTCGCCTCGAATCCCATGAAGCGCAGCTGGCCGAACTCGGCATCGAAGCATTCGACCTCGTTGTCGTCAACCTCTACCCCTTCGTAGAGACCGTCGCTTCCGGAGCCGCACCTGCCGACATCGTTGAGCAGATCGACATCGGTGGCCCCGCTATGGTGCGCGCGTCAGCCAAGAACCACGCCAACGTTGCGATCGTCACTAGCCCAGACAGCTATGACGAAATCATCGCCGCCGCCACAGGAGACGGCACAAGCTTCGCGCAGCGTTACGCTCTCGCCGCACAAGCTTTCGCCCACACCGCCGCCTACGACACTGCGGTTTCCCAGTGGTTCATGACCGGTGCACTGCTCGGTGAGACGGATGCCGCGACATCCGCCCCCGCCTTCCCGCCGCACATCGAGGTCGCCGCCGACCAGCTTGCCGTTCTGCGCTACGGCGAGAACTCGCACCAGCAGGCAGGCCTCTATGGGGTTGCCCGCTCAAGCGGAATCGCCCAGGCCACCCAGCTCGGCGGTAAAGAGATGTCGTATAACAACTACGTGGATGCCGACGCCGCCCTGCGCGCCGCCTACGACCATGAGACTCCCGCCGTTGCGGTCATCAAGCACGCTAACCCGTGCGGAATTGCCACCGCGGCGACCATCGCAGAAGCTCACGTTTTGGCGCACGCCTGCGACCCGATCTCGGCCTACGGTGGAGTGATCGCGGCGAACGGCATCATCACGAAGGCGGCCGCTGAGTCGATTTCGCCCATCTTCACCGAGGTTGTTGTTGCCCCGGGCTTTGAGCCAGAAGCACTAGAGATCTTGCAAGCGAAGAAGAACCTTCGCTTGCTTCAGTTACCTGAGGGGTACGCCCGCGAGGGCAGTGAGATTCGCCAGATTTCGGGCGGGATGCTTGTGCAAGAGCTCGATAACCACTTCGCTGCGCCTTCCACGTGGACGCTGGCGGCAGGCGACCCCGCTGATGCGGCGACCATTGCTGATCTCGAGTTTGCGTGGCGTTCGGTGCGTGCAGTGAAGTCAAACGCAATTTTGCTTGCCGATGGCGGAGCATCCGTTGGTGTTGGTATGGGGCAGGTCAACCGGGTTGATTCGTGCCAGTTGGCGATTTCGCGTGCCGGCGATCGTGCTGCGGGTTCGGTTGCGGCCAGTGATGCTTTCTTCCCGTTCGCTGATGGGCTGCAGCTGTTGCTCGATGCGGGCGTGCGCGCGGTTGTTCAGCCCGGCGGTTCGATCCGTGATGAAGAAGTGATTGCGGCAGCGATTGAAGCTGGCGTCACGATGTACTTCACGGGCGAGCGTCACTTCTTCCACTAATAGTGGCCAGCGCCGTTTCGGCGCACGGCAAATGCATATATTTCGACGGATAGGTTTGTGGGCATGATTAGTGTGGGTCGGCGTTTAGCCGCAGCGTTTATTTCCGGAATTGCCGTCGCCGGCACCGTCTACCTCGCAACAGGTTTGGCGTTCTTCACGGCGAACGGGGCGGCAGCCGAAAACCTGCCGGCGATCGCCGAGTACTTCTTGCCAATGGCAGCAGTGCTCTTCGTGGTGTATTCGCTGCTCGCGGCGTTGGAGATTCACCGCTACTGGTTTACGGCGGCCGTTGTTGGGCTTGTGGCCGGAATTGTTTCCGCGGTGGCTGGCACAGCGCTCGGAATCATCGCGACCGGCGCCGAGTTGAATGCCGAGGCCTTTGCCTTCATCCTGGCGACACTCTTGGGGACAAACCTGATCTTTGTGGTTGTCACCATCGTGGCGGCGCTGACTGTTGGCCGTCGAGTTTGGGATGCAATCGTCGATGGTGCCGTTCAGCCGACTCGCCTGATTGCTCTGGTTCGCGCACCGTCATCGCGATTGGCTGAGGGCGAGCTCACGCACCTCGATCGTGTTCCTGTTGATGCTGATCTCGCAGATACCCAGTGGGAGGCCTACGTTGAGGCCTTGCGCGCTAACGGGTTTGAGACCGTAGAGGTTGCTGCTGCCGATGAGCTTGCTGATTCTGTCTTCATCGAAGACACCGTCGTGGTGTTCGGTGAGGTCGCTGTACTGACGAGCCCTGGTGCCGAGAGCCGTCGGGGCGAGATCGACGCTGTGCGTGAGAGTGTTTCATCGCTCGCGCTCGAAGTTCACGAGATCATCGAACCCGGAACGCTCGATGGCGGCGATGTACTGAAGGTCGGTTCTACCGTGTACGTCGGTCGTGGTGGGCGCACCAACGCTGAAGGTATTCGCCAGCTTCGAGCAATTGTTTCTCCGCTCGGTTATTCGGTAATTGCTGTTCCGGTAGAGAAGGTGCTGCACCTCAAGAGCGGCGTCACGGCGCTCCCCGATGGCACCGTTATTGGCTACGCAGATCTGGTCGACAACGTTGACCTCTACGACCGCTTCTTGGCTGTGCCAGAGGCCGAGGGTGCCGCTGTCGTTGTGCTGTCGGATGATGCGGTGCTCATGTCGTCGTCGGCGCCAAAGACCGCGGCGCTCATCGAAAACCTTGGGTACCGCGTTGTCACTGTTGACGTGTCTGAGTTCGAGAAAATGGAAGGTTGCGTTACGTGCCTTTCGGTGCGCCTCCGCTGAATTGAGTCAATTTCAAAAAATCGTGGTTTAGCAATTGTGAATACGCTGCGACAGGCATATCCTAAAAAGCTGTCTGCTCAGCGTCCCCCGACGATTGCGGCAGCTCACGGTCGCGACTGAAGTGACCCGCAGAACATTCGATCACCTTTGGTGGTGATCCCTTCTCGTCAAGGAACCACGGTGTCACAACAGTCTGTCCCGCCCGAGCGCGTAAAAGCGGTCGGCACTTTTGCGGCAATTCGCCGACTTTATCCCTATGCAAAACCGGCAATGCCGCACATCTATTTGGGCATGGCGGCGGCTCTCGCTGCGGGTGTCGTTGCGCTGCTAATTCCGCAAGTGCTGCGATCCTCGTTGACGGTCCGCTGCAATCGGGCGACTCTTCCGAAATCTGGCCGGCGTTCTTCATCGTGCTGGGGCTCGGTGTTGTCGAAGCGATCATGATTGCGCTTCGTCGATTCTTTGTGCTCACGCCGGGAACGCATGTTGAGGCGCGAATGCGCAACACGCTCTACATGACGCTGCAGCATTTGCCCGTGAGCTTTCACGACCGGTGGCCAAGCGGTCAACTGTTGTCTCGTGCCGTCAGCGACCTCAACCTCATTCGACGGTGGTTGTCGTTTGGCCTGGTACTTCTCGTCGTTAACGTGCTCACGATCGTTGTTGGCCTCATCTTTCTCGTCAACATCTCGTGGGTGCTTGGCGTCATCTTTATCGTGACCTCGATTCCGCTCTGGATCTATGGCTACGTTTTCGAAAAGAAATACTCGATTGTGGCTCGTCGCAGCCAGGACCAAACGGGCGACCTCGCAACCGCGGTCGAAGAATCGGTTCACGGCATCCGCGTCTTGAAGGCGTTTGGTCGGGGCAATCATGCCTTGACCGGATTCTCGGCACAGGCCGAGAGCCTGCGCGGTACCGAGATTGAGAAAGCTCGCGCTATTGCCGGCATCTGGCTGTGGCTGCTTCTGGTGCCCGATGTGATGTTTGCGCTGGGACTCCTTGGCGGTGTCTGGCTTGTCGTGCAGGGAAACATTTCCGCTGGCGATCTGGTCGCGTTCTTTGCCACCGCCACAGTTTTGCGATTCCCGGTGGAGTCAATTGGCTTCCTGCTGTCGATGACGTTCGATGCCCGAACGGCTGCCGACCGCTTTTTTGAAGTGATGGACTCCGAAAACGCCATCACTGATCCCGAAAACCCTGAAACAATTACGGATAGCGAGGGTCACCTTGAGTTCACCAATGTGCACTTCCGCTACCCCGATTCACCCGCAAATGTGCCCGACCTCATCAACGGCATCAACCTGAGCGTGAAGCCGGGGGAGACGATGGCGCTCGTGGGGCTCACCGGTTCGGGCAAGTCGACGATCACCGCTCTCACTACCCGGCTGTATGACGTCACCGAGGGGTCAATCAGCATCGACGGTGTCGATGTGCGCAACCTGTCGCTCGTTGAGCTGCGACGGCATCTGGCGATGGCGTTTGAGGATGCCACCCTGTTTTCCTCGAGCGTGCGAGAGAACGTGCTCATGGGCCGCCCAGATTCAACCGAGGAGGAACTGCGCGAAGCCCTCAGCATCGCTCAGGCCGACTTTGTTTACGACTTACCGGCGGGGCTCGACACTCTCGTTGGTGAAGAGGGGCTCAGCCTCTCGGGTGGTCAGCGTCAGCGTCTCGCTCTTGCCCGCGCGGTCGCCGCGAAACCTGCCGTTCTCGTTCTCGATGATCCGCTTTCGGCCCTCGACGTCGACACCGAAGCCCTCGTCGAAGCCGCACTGCGCAAGGTGCTCAGTTCGACCACGGCGCTCATCGTGGCGCACCGACCGTCGACGGTGATGCTCGCCGATCGCGTCGCATTGCTCGAAGACGGCAAGGTCACCGCGGTCGGAAAGCACTCCGACTTGTTGGCGACAAGCAGTCACTACCGTTACGTCATATCCAGCCTTGAAGAGGAAGAGCAGGAGGCCACCTCATGAGCGTGACGGGAACTTCTGGCGAAGAACGCAACGACTACACGAAAGACGAGAGCCGCCAAATTCGGCAGCGTTCTCTTCACCTGCTCGGCTCGCTAATCGTTCCGCTGCGTGCCCGCGTTATTCTCACGATGGTCGTGGTCGTCGTGAGTACCGCAGCGCAAGTTGCTGGCCCCGCGTTGATCGCATTCGGCATTGACCGGGCGCTTCCTGCCCTCATCGATGGCAATAGCTTGCCGCTCGTTCTCACCGTCGCCGCCTACCTCATTACGGGCATCGCCGGGGCAACAATGATCGCCTGGTACACCGTGCTGAGCGCACGAGTGAGCCAAGCGATTCTCTTCGACCTGCGCAAACGCGTATTTCTGCACACCCAGCGGTTGAGCCTCGAGTTTCACGAGAGCTATACCTCTGGGCGCATCATTGCGCGTCAAACCAGCGATCTCGATGCGATCCGTGAGCTGCTCGACTCGGGCATCAACCAGCTTGTTCAGGGCGCCCTCTACATGGTGTTCATTGCCATTGCGATGTTCTCGCTCGACTGGGTGAGCGGCCTCGTGCTGTTTTGTGCCCTCATCCCGTTGGCGTTCCTTACGCGATGGTTCCAGTTGCGTTCGCAATTGCACTTCCGTGAAACGCGCACGGCTTCAGCCAAGCTGATCGTGCAGTTTGTGGAGACGATGACGGGCATCCGTGCGGTCAAAGCTTTCCGCAAAGAAGAGCGCAACCGTGAAGAGTTCGGCGGGCTCGTCGAGAACTATCGCGATGCCAACGCTCGCGTCATCCAGCTGTTCGGAATCTTTGATCCCGGATTGGTATTCATCGGAAACGTTGCTTTGGCAATGATTCTGCTGATTGGTGGGCTGCGGGTATCGACCGGGGACCTCGCAATCGGTGCCCTCCTCGGCGCCCTGTTGTATGCGCGTCAATTCTTTGCTCCGGCTCAAGAAATGGCGATGTTCTATAACTCGTACCAATCGGCTGCCGCTGCGCTCGAAAAGATCTCGGGTGTGCTCGAAGAACGCCCAAGCGTGGCTGACCCCACGACGCCGATCGACCTGCGCAAAGCCAAAGGAACCGTGAAGTTCGACGGTGTCGAGTTTGCGTACAACGCCGATAAGGTCATTCTGCCCAAGTTCGACCTCGAGATGCCGGCCGGACAAACCATCGCCATGGTGGGAACGACCGGCGCCGGAAAATCGACGCTCGCCAAGCTCATCTCGCGTTTCTACGATCCCAGCCAGGGAGTTGTTTCGCTTGACGGAGTCGACCTACGCAAACTGCATCCGAAAGACCTTCGCCGAGCAATCGTGATGGTCACCCAGGAGGCGTACCTCTTCTCGGGAAACGTCGCAGACAATATCGCGCTCGGCAAGCCCGACGCGACCCGCGACGAGATCATCAAGGCCGCGAAAGCGGTGGGAGCGCACGAGTTCATCGAGGCACTGCCCAATGGTTACGACACCGATGTGAACAAGCGCGGAGGGCGAGTGAGCGCTGGGCAACGACAGCTGCTGTCGTTTGCTCGTGCCTTCATCGCTGACCCGGTAGTGCTGATTTTGGATGAAGCTACCGCGTCATTGGATATTCCGAGTGAGCGTCTCGTGCAGGCCGGCCTTCAAACGCTGCTCTCCGATCGCACCGCCATCATCATTGCGCACCGCCTCTCGACGGTCGCGATTGCCGATCGCGTTCTCGTGATGGAACACGGCCGCGTCATCGAAGATGGCACTCCGCAAGATCTCATTTCGGGCAGCGGAAAGTTTGCTCAACTGCATGCTGCGTGGCGAGACTCGCTCGTTTAGTCGCTCATTTGGCGCGTTTGCGTTGCCGCCCCGATGCTCAGGTATCGGGGCGGTTTTTGCGTTAACGCGTGAGTTATGGGCAGCAGATATCGCGCGTCTGACTGCGGACTTGACGCGGCTGATCGATCTGGATACTGTGTGTTTACCGTTTACTGTTTACTGTAAACAGAGTGAGGAACCAATGATGCAGCCTCTGCTTCCACAACGCCCGATCGGGCTCGGCGACCAAGTCGCTGATGAGCTCCGTCGGCAAATAGTGACGCAAGTGCGACCGAATGGTTCGCTGCTTCTGGAAGAGAAATTAGCTACCGACTTTCAGGTAAGCCGTGGCCCCGTTCGCGAAGCCATCCGCACGCTTACTCAAGAAGGACTCGTAGCGAGCGGAAAGCGAAGCGCAACAGTCATCGGGCTCACCGCCGCCGACATCGACGAGCTATTCTCCCTACGCGCATCCTTAGAACTGTTGGCATTGCGTGAGGCGGTCGTGCAGCATTCCGACGACCTCAACGCATCGCTCGACGCCGTCATCGTCGACATGAAGGCCGCCGTTGCCGCCGTCGACGCCGCCGCTTTCACCCTCGCCGACCTGCACTTCCACGGGGCCTTTTACGCCGCGTCTCAGCACCGACGCCTTTCTGATGTTTGGGCTCAGTATCGCCCAACCATCGAATTACTTCTTCTCGTCGCCAACGTTGGCCACGCCGATCTCGAACCCGCGCTGCACAGTCATCTCGTGCTCGCGCAACTCATCCGTGAAAAGGAGCTCGACGCAGCATGCGACGAACTCGAGAAACACCTAGACCACTCACGCGCTCGAGTGCGCCGTGAGTATGCGGGCGGCTAACCACCCTCTCGCACCACCCACAACGATGTGAAAAGGAAAACAGTGAAAAACAAGCTCATCACCATTGCCGCAGGAGCTGCGGCACTTCTCCTCTTGACTGGCTGCGCGAATAGAGACGCTGCCGTTGTCGATGACGAGGACTACCCGAGTAAGGCGATCACCCTTGTGGTTCCTTACGCCGCTGGTGGTGCATCCGACCTGTCGGCTCGCACTCTCGCCGCGGCGATGGAAGAGTCCCTCGGGCAGTCCATCATCGTCGAGAACCGCACGGGTGGTGCCGGTTCAGTCGGGCTCTCCTACCTCTCCGGTCGCCCAGCCGATGGATACTCGATTGGGTACCTCCCCGTTGAATCAGTAATGCTGCAGTATCAGGGTTACGACCTTGACCCTGCCGCCTACGATGTACTCGGTCAAATCGTTTCGGTACCGGCAACGATTGCCGTACCGGCAGACAGCCCCTATGAAACGTTGCAGGATCTCGTCGATGCTGCAGAAGCTAACCCGGATTCCATCACCGTTTCCAACTCTGGTGCAGGATCGATCTGGCAGGCAGCGACAACGGCGCTTAACGAAGTGGCCGGCGTCTCGTTGAAGCCCGTTCCGTTCGACGGTGGAGCTCCAGCAGTTACCGCAGCGATCGGTAGTCAGGTCGATGCTGTTATTGCCGGTATCTCTGAAACTGCTCCAGCGGCAGCGGATGGTCGCCTGCGCGTGCTTGCCATTTTCGATGACGAAGCTTCCGATGCATTGCCTGGAGTCGAGACCGCTAAGTCTCTCGGATTCGATGTATCCATCGGTGGTTGGGGCGCAATCGGTGCTCCCGCTGGATTGCCCGATTCTGTGCGCGATGCACTGTCAGAGGCCGTAAAGGCGGGCGTCGAATCTGAAGAATTCACTTCCGTTATTAACAAGTCCGGCAACCTTCCGGTCTACAAGAACTCGAGCGACTTTACGACGTTCTTCAACGCGGAGTCGGAGCGATTCGGCGCGCTCTTCGCAGAGTAGAACAATGACTGCTCCTGTTCTTTCGGAGCAGGCCCCCACGGCCGGCGGTGACGAATCTCGTTTCCGCCGGCTGGTCGGCCCGCTCGCAGGCCCGGCAATTGGACTCATCTTCGGACTCGCGGTCGTTGTAATGTCGCAGTCCATCGTTGAGCCCAACATTGCGACAAGTTTCAGCCCGCGATGGTGGCCGCAGTCGCTCGGCGCTCTCATCGCGATCTTGAGCGCCGGTGTGCTCATCAAGGACATCGTGCGTCCTGGTGCTCCCGATGAAATGGAGCCCGCCACGCGAACTGGCTACGGCCGCGTACTTGCCGTCTTCGGTGCAATCGCTGCGTACGCGGTGGTCTGGTATTTCGTAACCTTCCCGATCGCAACCGCGCTGCTCTTTGTGGCACTCGTTCTCATCTTGGGCGCGCGCGGGTGGAAAGCGATCGTTATTTTCCCCCTCGTGTGTACCGGCGTGCTGTACACCCTGTTCGGACTGCTATTGAAGGTGCCGCTATGAACCCCGTGACAGTTGGTCTCGAACAACTCGCCGACCCCTTTGTCTTGCTGTGTATTTTGATCGGTGCTCTTGTAGGCATGCTCGTCGGGGCCTTTCCCGGCGTTACGGCCACAATGGCCGTCGCTCTGGCCAGCAGTTTTACTTTGACCATGGACCCGGTTCCGGGGCTGGCGGTGCTCCTAACGATCTACGTCTCCGCCAACTTTGGCGATCGCGTTCCGGCGATCCTGGTGAATACTCCCGGAACTCCGGCGTCAATCGCGACGACTTTCGACGGCTATCCGATGGCGAAGAAGGGACTGGCCGGAGTAGCACTCACGACATCCGCGTTCGCCTCAGCAATCGGCACGTTTGCCGGGCTGTTGTTGCTCGTCTTCGCTGCGATCCCACTCTCAAAGATTGCGCTTCAGTTTGGCCCGGCCGAGATGTTTGCCCTCGTTGTTTTCGGGCTCACCATGATGGTTGGCGTCTCTGGCGGCAAGATTGGCAAGGGGCTGATTGCCGGAGCCATTGGATTGGCACTGGCCGTCATTGGCCGCGACCCCATTACCGGAACGGAACGCTTCACCTTCGGGATCCTGGAGCTCAGCGATGGCATCCCCTTCATCGCCGCAATTATTGGGCTTTTCGGTGTTGCCGATGTGCTCGACCAGATGTTGAGCCATCGGGCGGAAAAATATACTCCGATCACCCAATTCGGGCGTTGGTGGCCCAACCGCGCAGAGCTGCGCCAGATGGTCAGGCCACTCTTCGTGGGATCCGGAGTTGGTGCTGTCGTCGGTGCTGTTCCTGCCGCGGGTGGTGATATTGCCGGAATCATGTCGTGGGCAGCAGCGAAGAAGGCATCGAAGCATCCCGAAGAGTTTGGAAAAGGCTCGATCGAAGGCCTGACTGCTACAGACACTGCTTCGAACGCAACACTCGGTCCCTCCGTCACCACAACGCTGGCGCTCGGTATTCCCGGAGACTCAGTGATGGCAGTGCTCATTGGATCGCTCATCATCTGGGGTATTCAACCCGGGCCGGCGCTCTTTACCAATCGCCCAGATCTTGTTTACACGATCGCAGGAATCATGGTGGTCGCCACGGTTCTCACGTTGGTACTCAGCCTCGTGCGGCTGCGTGGCGTGACCAAACTTCTCGAACTCAAGCCAGCCTTCCTGTGGACCGTCATCATCGTGTTCTGCATGGTGGGAACCTTCGCCGTGAACAACAGCGTCTTCGATGTGGGAGTCATGCTGCTGTTCGGTCTCGTCGGGTTGGTTCTGAGGCGCACGGGATTCCCTGCGGGACCCGTTGTGCTCGGGCTGATCTTGGGCAAACTCGCCGAAGGCAACCTACGGCGAGCGCTAGAAATTGGCGGTATCGAGAACATTTTGACCAGCCCGATCGCCGTGACGACACTGATCATCAGTGCCGCAGCGATCACCCTCCCTGCACTGTTCGCGCGCGTCAAGCGCCGAAAGCTCGCCCGACTCAATACGGCGCAGCAAGCTACGACATCGTTACCAACCGACTCTCTCCGAAAGTGATCAGAACCATGACTATTCCCCTGACCCCCCTCGTCATCACCGCCACACCGACCCTCTTCAACGCGGACGAAACTCTGAACCTTGAGGGCATTCGTTCACACGTTGAGTGGTTACGCGCCCACGGTGTCGACGCACTATTCCCCGCCGGAACTTCGGGCGAGTTCCCGTCGCTGACCGATGACGAACGTCTCGAAATCCTCTCTATCTGTCTCGACGTTTTTCCAGCGGATAGCGTGTACTTTCACGTCGGTGCCGCCACCGCGCGACAGGCCGAGAACCTCGTACGCCGTGCGGTGGCCGTCGGAGCGACTCGCATGGCAGCGATCACCCCGTTCTTCCAGCCAGCACCCGAAGACCAGGTCGTCGACTACTACCGTCGTCTCGTGAACGCGGCCGACGGTGCTGAAATTTTCGCGTATCTCTTCGAAGCCCGCACCTCCAGCCACTCACTGCCCAGCGTCCTTTCGCGACTCGTCGAGGTCGGTGTTGCGGGGGTCAAGCTCAGTGGGGAACCCGACGAACGTGTCGAGCAGTTCATCGCCGCAGCGCCGGAAGGGTTCGCGGTCTTTTCCGGCAACGACGTGTCCTTCGGCTGGCTCATTCAATCCGGTGGTCACGGCATCATCTCGGGAGTATCGTCGGCGTACCCCGAACCATTCGTGAAGCTCCGCGATGCTCTCATCGCCAACGACGCCGATGCTATCGCTCACTGGCAAGCAAAAGTTGAGCAAGCCGTAATCGCGGTACGTGCAGGCAGTTTGACTCACCTCAAAGCAGGAATCGCTGCCCGTGATTTTGCCGCGAGCCCGGTACGTTCAGCAATCGCACCCGTTAGTGACACTGATCTCCTCACGATTCAGTCACTCGCCACCGAATACAACGAGAACTAGACCATGCGCAAGATTATTAACGAGCCAGACGCCTTCGTTGACGAAGTAATGGAGGGCATTTTTGCTGCCCACGCCAGCCAAGTTCGGCCGGCGACGACCGACAATCGCACCCTCGTTCGCGTAGATTCACCGAAGACGGGGCGGGTGGGCATCGTCACCGGTGGCGGCTCTGGTCACTTGCCCTTTTTTCTCGGGTACGTCGGTCAAGGTCTCTGCTCAGCCGTGGCAATTGGCAACGTGTTCTCGTCTCCATCGTCGGCCCAAATCTATGCCGCATCGCAGGCGGTTAGTTCCGACGCCGGGCTGCTCTACCTCTACGGCAACTATGGGGGAGACGTCTACAATTTCGACATTGCCGCCGAGATGTGCCGCACTAATGGCATCCAGATCAACACGGTCCTCGGAACGGATGACCTTCTCTCCGCCCCGCCGGAAAGAGCCAATGATCGCCGCGGCGTGGCTGGGCTCTTCTTGGTCTACAAAGTGGCCGGCGCTGCTGCCGACCAGCTGCTGAATCTTGATGAAGTTACGCGCATCGCCAACGCTGCCGTGCAGAACACGCGCACGATGGGGGTCGGCCTGTCGCCAACGATTCTGCCGGCAGCGGGAGAAGCAACATTCCACCTCGCTGACGGCGAGATGGAGATCGGGGTCGGCATCCATGGAGAACAAGGTACCCATCGCGGTCCGCTGGAGTCTGCCGATCAGATCACCGATCGCTTTCTCGAAGGGATTGCTGGCGAACTAAATTTGACGGACGGTGCACGCGTTGCTGTGCTCGTTAATGGCTTGGGCGCGACACCGCTAGAAGAGCTCTACGTCATGTATCGCCGGGTGAACAGCGTGCTCGCAGCGCGCGGGGTGACTATCGCGCATCGCTTCGTTGGCGAATATGTCACGAGCCTCGAAATGGCCGGAGCATCGCTCTCGATCATGATCCTTGACGATGAACTTGAGGCGCTCATTGCCGCTCCGGCAGCGTCGCCGTTCTTCCAACAGGGAACCACCGAAACGATCTCGGCGGCGGATGCTCCGGCCTTGGTCGATGCGTCAGTATCGGCGTTTGCCCCTGCCCCGGTTACGACCGGCACGCGAAGCGTCGCACGAGAGCTGTTGATTGAGCGCCTGCCTGCGATGTCCGCCCATGGTGAAGAGCTTCGTGAACTCGATGCAGCGCTCGGCGACGGAGACCTCGGAATCACGGTGACCAAAGGAAGTGTAGCCGTTGCCGCTGCTCTCCGTGAGCTGCCCGAAGACTCTGACGCGGCGACACTGCTCCGTGCCGCTGCTAGCGCTTTCGCGGCAGCGAACCCGTCGACGTTTGCCGCGTTGGTTGGCTCAGGACTCTTTGCCGCAGCCGATGCCATGCCAGCTCGAAGTGAACTCGGCCTCGATGAACTCGTGGTCGCGCTTCAGGCAGTTTTCGATCGCGTGAGCGAGAAGGGTGGAGCACGTCTCGGAGATAAAACCTTCCTCGATGTTTTGCACCCTGTCATTCAGGCGCTTGCCGGGTCTAAAGGATCAGGCGCGGGGACGATCGCGACGGCCGCAGCTAGAGACGCGGTCGATGCTTCCGCTCAGCTGCAGTCAGCACGGGGGCGAGCAGCGTGGCAACAGGAACGAACCATTGGTCACCGCGATCCCGGTGCGGTTGCTGTGCTGCGGTTTGTGGAAGTGCTTTCGGGCGAATGAGGGCTTGGCGCGCTACGCAGAGGGGCGAAAGCGCGCAAGCTTCAGATCGACCCGATAGCTGCCGTCGGGCATCCATCTCAGTGGCGTTGATTCGGCCTCGTAGTGTTCGAGCGCCTGATCTTCGTGACAGACCGGTGGATGCCCGCCCGCACGAATCACGCGCCACCACGTGACGTCAGAGCCATAACGCGCCATGACGGTGCCGACGGCTCGCGCGGCTCGGGAACCAATCGTCGCGGCCACGTCGCCATAGGTCATCACGTGCCCGGCGGGAATCGCGTCAACCACAGCCAGCACGCGGGTGACGAAGTCGTCATTAATGGCGTTCACGGGATCAGACGTTGACTGTGAGATCTGCTGGGAGCGGATCGTTGAAGTCGTGGCAGCGCGCTGGGCGCTCTAGAGGGTGTACTCGCCGAGCTTCTCGCCGTATTGGGTCTCGCCAATAACGCTGAAGCCGACTTTGAGGAAGAATTGTTCTGGGCCGTCATCGCCCTCTTCCCAAATCGCGGTGATTCGGTCGAAGCCGCGACTGCGGGCCTCTTCGCACAGCGCTTTGACAGCGAACCGACCAACGCCGGCGCCTTGAGCATCACCAGAGACGCTCACGCGCCAAATGCAGCTGCGGAATTCTTCTTGCGAAGCTTCGGGGTCAAAGTTGCCCCGAATGAAGCCAACAACCGTGTCGCCGTCGAGGACCACGCGGGGCCACGACGTGAGGGGATCGATGAACGCATCGGCGATCGCATAGGAGGGCGGCGTGACGAACTGCTCTTGGCCGCGTCGAAGCGTGAGGTTGTTGGCGGCAACGATGGTGCTTGCCGATAATTCTTCAAGTCGTAAGTCACCCATAGATACAGGCTAACCCGCGGTAGACAGATGCGCCAAGGTATCTCGATGTCGAGATACTTAAGAAAAAGAGTAAGCTGGTGGAGGCCACTAACTAAGGAGCAAAGCTTGTCCAAGATCAAGGTAGAAGGCACCGTCGTCGAACTCGACGGCGACGAAATGACGCGTATTATTTGGCACCGGATCAAGGAAACCCTGATCCACCCCTACGTTGACGTCAACCTCGAGTACTACGACCTCGGCATTGAAAGCCGCGACGCAACCGACGACCAGATCACCATTGATGCGGCTCACGCCATCCAAAAGCACGGTGTTGGCGTCAAGTGCGCAACCATTACCCCCGACGAAGCCCGTGTTGAAGAATTCGGCCTCAAGAAGATGTGGCGCAGCCCTAACGGCACCATCCGCAACATCCTTGGCGGCGTTATTTTCCGCGAGCCCATCATCATCTCGAACATCCCGCGTCTCGTTCCGGGCTGGAACAAGCCGATCATCATCGGCCGTCACGCCTTCGGCGACCAGTACCGCGCCACCGACTTCCGGTTCAAGGGCAAGGGGAAGCTGACCGTTGAGTTCGCCCCCGAAGACGGCTCCGAGCCCATGAAGTTTGAGGTCTATGACTCCCCGGGCGATGGAATCGCTCAGGTTCAGTACAACCTCGACGACTCGATCGTTGACTTCGCTCGTGCCAGCCTCAACTACGGCCTCACGCGCAACTACCCCGTGTACCTCTCGACGAAGAACACGATCCTCAAGGCCTACGACGGTCGCTTCAAGGACATCTTTGAAGAGATCTTCCAGACCGAGTTCAAAGAGAAGTTCGAAGCTGCCGGCCTCACCTACGAGCACCGCCTCATCGATGACATGGTCGCTTCGGCCATGAAGTGGGAGGGCGGTTACGTCTGGGCCTGCAAGAACTATGACGGCGACGTTCAGTCCGACACCGTAGCTCAGGGCTTCGGCTCGCTCGGTCTCATGACCTCCGTTCTGGCCACGCCAGACGGAAAGGTTGTTGAAGCAGAGGCAGCTCACGGCACCGTGACTCGTCACTACCGTCAGCACCAGCAGGGCAAGCCCACCTCCACGAACCCGATCGCTTCGATCTACGCGTGGACCCGTGGACTCGCTCACCGTGGTGTGCTTGACAACAACCAGGAGCTCATCGAGTTCGCTTCGACCCTGGAAGACGTTGTCATCAAGTCGGTAGAGGGCGGTCACATGACCAAGGACCTCGCACTGCTCGTCGGACCGGACCAGAAGTGGGAAACCACCGAAGAGTTCCTCGACACACTCGACAAGAACCTCGCTGCCCGCCTCGCATAATTTGCGTCTCGCGCGGTAACTGACTGGTTCACGCCACGAGGTTTCAGGAAGGGCCCGAAAGCTTCGGCTTTCGGGCCCTTCCGCGTCTGCGCGCCCGCCGGAAAACACCCAGCTGTCTCTCGCTACTCTTGAGCGGCGGGTGCTGTGAAGTGTTTGCTCGTGCAGAACGCGACAGCGTGCCAAGCGGTGCGCCGTGAGGAGGTAGCAGTGACCATCGTCATAGCCGGATGTGGTGACCTGGGCATAGAAGCGGGGCTCCGCTTTGCGGCGCTGGGGCATCCTGTACTGGGCCTGCGGCGTTCAGTCGAGAAGCTGCCGTCCGAGATTGCGGGGCAAGCGGTCGACTTGTCTGCGCACGTTCCCACGCTTCCCTCAGACACCAGCGTCGTAATGATTGCCGTCAGCCCCGATGAGCGCACGCGCGAGGGCTATCTCGCGACCTACGTCGAAAGCGTGCGGAACATCGCCGCCGCTATTGAGCGAGACTGCGCTGCTGCGCCGAAGGTCATCTATATCTCGTCCACCGCGGTCTATGGTGTCAGCGATGGCTCGTGGGTCGATGAATCTACGCCGGCGAAACCCGCCTCGGCGACGGCAACTGTCTTGCGAGAAGCCGAAGTGTTGCTGCTCGAAAGCGTCGCTAACTCGACAATTCTGCGATTGGCGGGAATCTACGGGCCGGGCCGCACACGTCAGATCGACCGCATTCGTGCGGGGAACGAAACGTTAGCGCTCACCCCTTATTTCACCAATCTGATCCATCGTGATGACGCTGCGGCGGCTATCGTGCACCTCGCGACAATGGCCACATCGCCCGCCAGTATCTACCTCGGAGTAGACGATGAGCCGGCCGATCAACGCGAGGTCGTCAGCTTTCTCGCCCGCAGTATCGACCGACCAGTGCCGCCGACAAGCGCAGACGGAGCCAACGATGGCAGAGGTCGCGGCAAGCGTTGTCGCAATGACCTGCTGAAAGGCACGGGCTTCTCGTTCGTTTATCCGAGCTACCGCGAAGGGTATGCGGCAGTGATCAGGGGAGAGGGAACCCTTCATCGCTAACGTCTCCTGCTCATTCGATGAGGACCGGAAAAGCGAGCTCAGCCCCCGGAGAATTCATCTAAACTCTCCTCACCAGATCTAAGGGGGTTCGCGTGGCAACAACCAATCGCTCACGGTCATCCTCTCGCTCGGATGATGAGCTCATCGACACGGTAATTGGTGGTCGGTATCGCATCACAGGCCTGATCGGCCGCGGCGGAATGGCCTCCGTCTACCGAGCCCGTGATGAGTCGCTTCCGCGAGAAGTCGCACTCAAATTGATGCTGCCGGGCATGGCAAATCCTGATGAAATCCGCAGACAGCGCAACGAGGTGGAGACTCTCGCCTCGCTCAACCATCACGCGTTGGTCACTCTCTTTGATGCGGCATCCGAGACGGCTGAAGCCACAGACCGCGTCTTTATCGTCATGGAGTTCGTGGATGGACCGAACTTGCGCGAAGCGATGACAGCTCCCTTGTCGTCGTCGCTGGTCGCGCACCTCGGTGCCGATATCGCAGAAGCACTCCATTACATGCATAGTCGGGGCGTCGTGCATCGGGACATTAAGCCAGCAAATATCTTGTTGGCGACTTCGGACCTTCCCGACCGCCAATTTCATTCAAAGCTTGCAGACTTCGGGATTGCGCGTCTTGTCGATGGCGCGAAAATGACCTCGACGGGAACCATTATCGGCAGCGCAAGCTACCTCAGTCCCGAGCAAGCACGCGGCAGCGAAGCGCGTGGTCCATCCGATGTCTATTCGCTCGGACTCGTCTTGCTCGAAGCCCTTACCGGTCAGACGGCCTTTCCTGGGAGCGCAGTCGAGACAATCGGTGCGCGACTCAACACGTCTCCCCGCGTGCCGACCGGCCTTAGCGAAGCGTGGCGAAAGCTGTTGGCCACCATGACGGCACTGGATGCAGAAAACCGGCCGCTTCCGATGGACATCGCTGTCACTTTGCGGGCGCTCGCTTACTCCTCTGAGGGGGTGGACGCCTTCGAAGGTGACCCCACGCGTTCGCTCGTTCCGCCTGAGGGTAGCGTGAATGAGTCAACTGTTCTCGAACCCACGAAGGCGTATGCCCAGGTGGAGACGCAAGCAACAGAAGCATGGGCTGTGCCAGAGGCATCGCCCACAGTGGCATCATCCACAGCGGCACCATTCGCCGCGGCAGCGCCGAAAAGAGACGTCAAGCTAAGTCGTCACAGCGTCAAGCGCATCGGTATCGTGGCGGCTGCCGTTCTCGTGCTGACCGTTGGTGGAGTCGCGTGGTCAACTGCTCAGAATCAGTCGGTAACACCTTCAGCTCCGGCGTCGCCCAGCTACCCGGCCGTTCCTGGACAGCTGGGAACACACCTTGAGCAGCTTCAAGAAAGCGTGGAGCCATGAACCTCAGAAATCTCAGTCTCCCGCACAGCATCGTTGCGGGCGGGGCCGCCTTTGTGCTCGCTGTGTGGTTGAGTGCGTGCGCGCCAACCTCGCCCGACTTCGATTCTGATGCGGCATCGCTGCTGCAATCATCGGTTGCAATAGTGACTGACGCCGCTGCGGTGGGTGACCCCGTGGCAGCGCTAGCGGCCCTCGACGTTCTCCAGGCACAGTTGAACGAGAACACCTCGACTGGCGCCATAGGGGCTGAGCGGAGCGCCCGAATTCAAGCTTCTCTCGACCTCGTACGCGCCGACCTCACGGCGGCGTTGCCTGCCCCGTCTCCAACAACCGCTCCAGCCGATGAATCGTCGAACGACAACGACAACGGCAACGGCAACGGCAAAGGTGATGACAAGAAGGACGAGAAAGACGACAAGGACGACAAGGGCAACAAGAAGGATTAGGTACACCCTGTCGATCTCGATTCTCTGGACGCCGAATCGCACCGTCACTCTCACTCAACGCTCGGCTAGCACTCGGCCAGCATTGAGGGTTGCTGCCTAGCGTCGAAAGCGCAGCACAACTGCGCAGCCGTCGACGAATTGGAGAGACCATGTCAACTCACGAGCACGCAACAGTGGACCAGCTCGACACCATCCGTTCCATCATGAAAAGTACGCGCATTGCGATGCTGACCACGGTCAAAGCTGGCGGTGCTCTCCATAGCCACCCCATGACGGTTCAGGAAGCTGACTTCGACGGAGACTGCTGGTTTCTTGCCTCGGAGAGCGCGGATGCCGTTCAGCAGCTTCAGGCTCACCCGCACGTGAACGTGTCCTATTCCGGCTCCGGGCAGTGGCTGTCGCTTGCCGGCACGGCCGAGATCGTGCGCGATCAGGCGAAGAAGTCGGAACTCTGGAGCACGTTTACCGACGTGTGGTTCGAGGGCGGCGAGACGGATCCCTCGGTCGTGCTCATTCACGTCAAGGCTGATTCGGCGCAGTACTGGGAGAGCCCCGGCAAGGTCGCGACTCTGGTCGGTGTGGTTGCCGCGAAGATCACTGGGGAGGAGCCTCAGACTGGTTCTTCCGAGTCGGTCACCGTCTAGTCCTCTCAAAAAGCACACGACGAACCACAGGCTGAGAGGAACAAGGCTCTGATGAAACGACTGCCCGTACTGCGAAACGTTGACCGCCTAGAGGAGGCGACCGCGCTCGATCCCGCTGTCGAGAAGACGCGCGGCGTCGTAGACACCGTTCTTCGCCCTCGGTGGTTGCGGGATTTACTGCACGGCGTGCCGTTGGGGCACCCCGTGCATCCGCTCGGCGTGCACGTTCCGCTCGGAGCGTGGATCTCGGCCGGTGTGCTCGACATTCTGCCGGGTACCGAGCAAGCGTCGCGTGCACTGGTCGGAGTAGGCGTGCTGGGAGCAAGTGGAACGGCGGTTGCAGGCTTTGCGGACTGGTCGAAGCTTGACGAGAAGCAACAGCGAGTCGGCATCGTGCACGCCGCGGTCAATATTGTGGCGACGGGCTTCTTCGCGGCATCCTTCATTCAGCGCTCCCGCGGCAGGCACACGAGTGGCAAAGTTCTGAGCTACGCGGGACTGGCCATCGCGTCGGGCGGCGGCTATCTCGGTGGGCACATGACCTACCGCCAAGCAGCGGGCGTCAGCCACGCGCCGGATGTCGAAGCCAACTTCCCCAGCGGCTGGCAGCAGCTAGCGCCGCTCACTGAGCTTGCGGATGGCTCACTCGAGAAGCGCGTTGTCGCCGATACCGAGGTAGTGGTCTTCCGTCGCGGAGACCGCGTCTCGGTGCTCTCGAACACGTGCAGCCACTTGGGAGCCGAACTTCACGACGGCTACGTCGTCGGTGACGATTCCACCCCGGGAGGCGCGTGCGTGGAGTGCCCGTGGCACCAGAGTGCGTTCTCGCTCGACACGGGTGAAGTCATCCACGGGCCAGCGACGAGTCCGCAACCCCGCTTCGAGAGCCGAGTCGTGGATGGCACGGTAGAGATTCGGTTGCCGCGGTAGCTTCCTCCGTTTCACGCCGCCTATTTAGAGAGGCGAACGGGCACGGTCGGATGCTTCCGTCGGCGGTGTGGGCGTCGGCGGCGATGTGGGTGCTGGAGTCCCTGACGACGCGGCCATGTGCGTCGCATGCTCGAGGAGTACGTGCTTGAGCTCAGCCACCTGCTTCGTGAGATCCGTGACTTCGCGACGCGTTGCGACATGCGAGAGCTCGTCCTGGGCCGCAACTCGTTCCACGATCCACGAGGCGAGGGTTGCCGTAACAACACCAAGGAGGGCGATTCCGGCCATCATCACGCCAGCGGCAATCACTCGACCGAGCGTCGTAGCGGGATAGATGTCGCCGTAGCCGACGGTCGTGATCGTGACGAAGGCCCACCAGATACCATCGCCGAGATTGGTGATCTGAGTGCTGTCGGCGTTGCGTTCGGTATCCAAAATGGCGAGCCCGGCCACGAACACGAGCAACAGGGACGACCCGACGGCGTACGTCAGCACCCCGCCTCGCACGGCCGTTCCCGCGCGTCTTTGGAGCACGTTCAGCAGTGTCACCAGGCGCAGCAGGCGCAGCGGACGCAACATCGGCAGCACGACGACGAGCAGATCGAATAGGTGTTTCCTGAACCAGAACCAGCGCCGCTCGGCCAGGATGAGGTTAACGAGGTAGTCGATAACAAACACGACCCAGGTAATCGCAATCACGACCTCGGCAACGAGCATCGCTGTGCCAGAAAGGTTGGCGATTACTTCCCACGCGTAGGCGATCAGAAAAATGATGGCCGCAATCGTCAGCGGTATGTCCATGATCTGTTGCCAGCGCCGTTGAGTCATGGTTTCGAGCCTACCGACCCCGCTTCGGCTCGACGTGCTGCCGGTGACCGCAATGGTGGCGAAGGCGGCAGCCGTCGAGTGCCCTGCACGCGGGCCCTACGAGGCGAGAATTTCAGAAAAATATTGCGGTTAGGTCCCTCCGCGTAGGGCGGTAATCGGCTCAATATTGGAAGCCCGATTTGCTGGATACGCTCCGGCGACAAGCCCGACTACCGCACCAAGAAGGGCGGCACCGAGCGCGACCCAGATGTCGAGTACCGGCGACCACCCCTGGGTCAACGAGACAATCACCACCGCAAATACGCCTAGTGCCGAGCCGATTAACCCGCCAAGGAGGCCGATGACGACAGACTCGACAATAAATTGCGACGCAATGTTGCGCTTCGTTGCCCCGAGCGCGCGCCGAAGTCCTATCTCGCCGACACGCTCCATGACCGACAGCAGCGTGACATTGGCGATGCCCAGCCCGCCGGCGAGCAGCGCGATCGCGCCCAGAATAAGAAAAACGATGTTGATGTCGGCCTGCACGCTCTCCTGAAGTTCTGACTTTGTCGCCGGCGCTTGCACCGTGAAGTTCTCTGGCGCGTTGGGATCCAGCGCTATTGGTGCCTGCCTGGCGACGAGATCGCCTGCACCAGTTTGGATCTGAATCTGAAGTTCATCTGGGGAGGGGAGACCGAAGTCTGCTCGTGCAGTTCCGAGCGGAAGAATGACTGAATCGAGCAGATCGCTGCGGCGTTCAACCCCCGTGATAATTCCGATCACGGTGTATGAGCGATCGCCGATGAAAATCGAGGGTTGGCTATCGACGCGGTTGATGCCGATCTTTTCGGCGGCATTTGCTCCGAGCACAACAACCCGATCTCCCCGAGTGTCGTGACCGCTGTCGAAATACCGGCCGGTGACCACCCGACCGCGTACGGCTTCGAGGAGCGATGCTGAGGTCGCTAGTAGCGGTGGGCTGAGAGTCTCTGCCGCGGAGGGGTCGTTGACCGGGACTGCCGTGATCGCGACGTCTCCGAGCGGGACCGCCGCTATAAGCCCTGCTCGTTCGACCCCTGCTAACCTCTCGACGCGCTCGCCCGAGTCCCAGGGCAGCCGTGCGGTGGACTGCGATTTACCTCTCGCATCGCGACTGCTGCCGGGTTCGATCACTACTTGGGTTGCGGCGACCGCATCGAATTGGCTCGCGATCTGACCGGCGGTGGTTTGTGCAAAACCAATGGTGACGACAAGTGACGCAATTCCGAGCACTGTGCCGAGAGTGGTCATGATGAGCCGTGACGGGCGTGCTCCAATGCCAAACGACGCCTCGATTATGAGATCCTGCACCAGGAAGCGATCGCTGTGTTTTACCGCTGGCGCTACCGCAACGTTCTCGAGCGCGGCTTTTGGCGTGGCTTCCGCAGCCTTGCCTGGGGCGCGTGCAAATCTGAGCCGTGTCGGAAGGTGAGCTAACCAACGCTGCAGCTTCACGCGAGCTCGCTCAGCTGGCCGTCAGCGATACGCACACGACGCTGGGCGCGTTCGGCAACTGCCACGTCGTGCGTGATGATGACAAGCGTGAGCCCGTCAGCATGTAGTTCTTCGAAGAGGTTCATGACTTCGCCAGATGTCGTCGCATCGAGATTCCCAGTCGGTTCGTCGGCGAGTAACAATCGCGGCGAGCTGACTACAGCACGTGCAACGGCGACTCGCTGGCGTTCGCCGCCGGAGAGTGTTCCTGGCAAAAAATTTAGTCGGTGGTTCAGCCCTACTCGGTCGAGAGCCGCGCGCGCGCGATGTTCACGCTCGGCGCGGGGCACCCCGTTGTAGAGGGTTGCGAGGAGCACGTTATCAAGCACCGAACGGTGTGGCAGCAGATGAAAAGCTTGAAAAACGAAGCCGATGCTTCCCCCACGTACTGCGGCGCGATCATCTTCGCTCAGCAAACTCGTCAGCTGGCCGTCGAGGTGGTACTCGCCAACACTTGGCCTGTCGAGCAGTCCGAGCACGTTGAGCATTGTCGATTTTCCCGATCCGCTCGGTCCGACGATCGAGAGGTAATCACCCGCATCGATGCGCAGATTCACGGCTCTCAACGCTTGCACCTCTGGCGGACCGGGAAAGGACCGGGTCACATTGATAAGTTCGACAACGGGAGCTGTCTCGACGCTGGAACTTAGCCCGATTGCACCGGGACTTATCATCGGCCAACCACAACTAGGGCGCCAGCATCGAGCCGGCCTTCGACCGGGATAATCTCCACATAACCTTCTGCGGCGAGACCCGTCGTGACCTCGATGAGCCGCGTCTTTCCGTCTTCTTCACTTACCTCTATTCGAGATTCGCCGCCCGCACCCGCCGTGAGCGCGGCAAGAGGAACGGCGAGCACTTTCCCCTCGGTGGAGCTGACGGGAATCTGCACGCGCACGTTGTTGCCTTGAAGGATCTGCAACTGTTCGGGAGTGAGGGCGTCTGGGGTAAGCACTACGTCGTACCGCACGCCTTCTTGCGCCTTTCCGTCGTCTCGCGGCTCGACCTTTGTTACTGTCGCCTCTATTTCGCTGTCGTCAGGCATCGAGATGACAGCGCGAGCGCCGACCGCGAGCAGTTTGGCGTCACTCTCTGCTGCTGACGCGGCAATGACGAGGCTTGAACCGGACACCCGCATTATGGACGCCCCGACGGCGGAGCCACGAGTAACCATGACCTCATCCACACGTCTCGGTAATCCGCTGAGATAGAGCACTTCGCTCGACGGAAGATAGCTGAGAGTGCCGCTTCGGGTTTCCGTGAGCAGTGCTCGCGCCGAGGCGGCTCCTGCTCGGGCGGCGTTCAGTGCCGCTACAGCGGCTCCAGCGTCAGGGATGGCGAGTGCTTCCGCCCGTGCAGCCACGGCTATGTCATAGTCCGCTGCGCGGTCAGCGACCTCTGCCGGGTCGAGAGGGACTGCATTCTGCGCGGCCTTGAGCGCGACATCCGCTTGGCGAACTAAGTTGTTTTGGGCTAGGCGCACCGATTCGGGCGCTCCGCTCGATGTCGCGGAAAGCTCGCGCTGCGCAGCAGCTACTTGTTCATCGGCCGAGCGTACGCTGTCTTCGGCGGAGCGCACAGACTCCGCAGTTCCTTCCGGGGAGTCAGGTGCGGGGTAGCCGACCGCGTTGTAGAGCGCGGCAATACCGGCCGCCGTTGCCGAGTCGAACACGTTGGACTCTGGGTTTCCTCCGTCGATGCCGACGGCTCGCAGTGCTTGCTTAAGTTGCACGACATCTGGCCCGGCAACGCCGATGCGCAGGGTGCGGTACACCGGAAGGTCCCCGGGCAGCACAATAACGGGACGACCAGCAACCTCAAGGGCTACGGCGAGCGCGTCCAAGTTTGCGCCTGCTGTGGGCACTTGTCCCGTGACGACGGCGGGACCGCCAATATCGCCTGTTTCTAGAGCAACCTCAACTGAGTCGGCGAAGTTAGCATCGCCACGAAGTGTGACGTCGTTGGCAAGCTCACGGTTCTCAACGGGCACAGTGATCAGGCCAGCATCAGGCGCTGTCGCGTTCTGGGCAGCCTGGCTAGGAGAGACAATGAACCTGCTCAACAAGACGCCGGCCAGTAGAGAGACTATGGCGACCGCGGCCATAACCCAGATGACGCGGTTGCTGTTGAGTAGTCGCTTCCACCCGCTGGTGCGCGACATAGCGGGCGGGTCATTCTCGCTCTCGAGAGAGACCGGCGAAAGTTCAGTTGACATCTACTTGGACTGGGTGGCGGCGGCGAGCATCTCGTCGAGTTCTGCCTTGTTCTCAGCGACGAACTGTTCTTCGAGCTTGAACTGGGCGGCGAGCGTCTTCTGTTCGAAATCGAGATCTTCGCTGCAGTGGAAATCGGCGAGCGCAAGATCGATTTCTACGTCACGTAGCTCAGCTCGTTTTTCTTTACTGAGTTCCTCAACACCCTCGGCCCACGCTTCTTCGCCTTGGGCATTCATGAAGTCGTACACGGCATCTTTCGATGCGAGGTCGGGATGTCCGGCGTCCGCCATGCAGGAGGACCACTCTGCGTTGAATTTCTTCATCTCGGGAGACTCTTGCTGTTCCTCCCACAGTTTGCTCATTGACTCGATGAGCTTTTTGTATTTGGGGTCTGAAGACACTTGGCCGGCGCGAACCTCGGAATTGGCCGTGCCATAACAACCGAGCGGTTCGTGCTGAAGTCGGGGTCGTTCATTTCTTCTTCGGTGGGCTGTGGCCCGTGCAGCACTTCGTAGTAAGCGAGCTGTTCACTCTCGGAGAGCGTCATTACGTAGTCTTGGTTGGGGTCGACGTAGCTTTCTGCTTCTTCGTTCTGCGCAGCCTGCTGTTCATCGGTGAGGTTGTAGCCGTAACCATTAGCGGCTACCCATTCCTCAGTGTTTCGCTCGGCAAAATCACCGTCGTCAAAGCTGTAATTGGCGGTCTGATCCACCGGTAAATAGGTAAAACCCTCATCGGCCATGCACACTGCGATGAGTTCCTCAGCAGCGTTTGCCTCTGCAATGTACTCGTCGTTCTCTTTGTCTCCGCCGTAGAGTGCGGAGGAATAGACGTACAGCGGGCTGTCCTCATAGGTGAGCTCGCCATTACTCTCGCCAGTTGACGAGCATCCCGCGAGCAACAGGGACGCGAAGGCGATTGGTGCGACACCGAGGGTGACGAGATGTGGTCGGGGCATAGTGCACTCCTCAAGTATTGAGAACAGGCGTTTCTCAACGCATCTGGTTACTGGATGAGGCAATGCTATAACTTTGAGGATTGATCGAACATCATTCTTGAGGATGAGTTTGAAATAAGGAGAGCCTGCACTCGCTGGCCGGATGCCGTGAATGCGAGTAGAACGAGAACATGACTACTCTCGCGGCGGCAGTACGCCGCTATCCGCTTGTCGCGCTGACAGTGGTTGTGGGAGCGGTTGGTTTGGCCCTGTACTGGACGCCAGCATCCGCCGTCGGGCCGTGGCTTCTTTCGCTCTATGCCCTTGCGGTTGCTGCGCGTGAGGCAGTCTCGATGGTGCGGAAGCTGCTGCGCCGCGAGTTTGGGCTTGACGTGTTGGCGGTGACCGCGATCATCGCGACCGTGGTCGTCGGAGAATACTGGGCAAGTATCGTGATCGTGCTGATGCTCACGGGTGGTGAAGCCCTCGAAGATTTTGCGGCGGGCCGGGCAAAGCGCGAGTTGAACGCGCTGCTTAGCCGCGTGCCCCAGACGGCCCATCAGGTGACGGATGCTGGTGACCTGATCGATGTTCCCGCGACGGAGATTGCGGTGGGAGATCGACTTGTCGTGCGCCCCTCAGAGATCGTGCCCGTCGATGCGGTTCTGATATCGGCGGCAACGGCGGTGGATGAGTCGTCGTTGACCGGTGAGAGCATGCCCGTAGAAAAAGTGACCGGCGATGTGCTGTTGAGCGGATCGGTGAACGGGCCTGAAGCGGTCACGGTGCAAGCGAACGCGCGGGCAGCCGACAGCCAGTACCAGCGCATTGTGCAACTGGTGACGGAAGCGGCGGGGAGCAAGGCGCCCATCGTGCGGTTGGCCGATCGCTACGCTGTACCCTTCACTTTCGTCTCGATCGCGCTCGCCGCCATTGCCTGGTTGGTGTCTGGCGATCCGGTGCGATTTGCCGAAGTGCTCGTCGTCGCGACCCCGTGCCCGCTGCTTATCGCGGCCCCAGTAGCGTTCATGGCGGGAATGTCGAGCGCCTCTACCTACGGCGTTGTCGTCAAAAATGCCGGCACGCTTGAGGTGCTGGCTCGTGCCAAAACTGTGGTGTTCGACAAGACGGGTACGCTCACGAGCGGTCGCCCCGTCGTCGTCGACGTTCGCCCCGAAGGTTCGTTGAGCAAAGACGAGTTGCTGGCGTTGGTCGCCGCGGCAGAGCAGTACTCCTCACACGTACTTGCGGCATCCCTCGTTGACGCAGCGAAGCAACGTGAGCTCGTGTTGCCCGAAGTGCAGGATGCCCGCGAAGTTGCCACGCACGGCGTGCAAGCACGGATCGGTACTCAACTCGTGACCGTCGGCAAACCGGCGTTCGTGGCGCAGAAGGCGCCAGCACTCACTCGCCTTGAGCTCGCTAGTGGCGAGGCTGCGGTGTACGTCTCGGTGGATGACCGCTACGCCGGCGCGATTGTGCTGCGCGATGCTGTGCGGGCCGAAGCGGCGCGCACTCTGACCGAACTGAAGGCGTTGGGCATCCAGAACACCCTGATGCTCACGGGCGATGTCGAAGAAACCGCGCGCAAGGTTGCTGACGAATTGCGCATCAGCGAGGTGCACGCGGAGTGCCTGCCCGAAGACAAGGTACGTCTCGTACACGCGACGAGTCCGCACCCGGTGGTGATGGTTGGCGACGGCGTGAACGATGCGCCCGTGCTCGGCGCCGCTGACGTCGGCATCGCGATGGGTGCCAAGGGATCGACCGCAGCGAGCGAATCGGCCGACGTCGTAATTTTGGTCGATGACCTCTATCGGGTCGTGTCGGCCGTGCAAGTCAGCCAGCGCACCGTGCAGATAGCGCTGCAGAGCATCTGGATTGGCATCGCCATCAGTGTGGGCCTCATGCTGTTCGCCATGACGGGGGCACTTCCGGCGGTAGTGGGCGCCGGCCTGCAAGAAGTCGTTGACCTCGTCACGATTCTCAACGCGCTGCGGGCGCTGAACCTCAAGCGTCGCGTTCGGGCCTAATCGCCGCGCCTTAGTAGCCGGAAAAGTAATCGCTGCGGATGCGGCGAGCACCGTTCTCGCGCAGGGTTGATTTGAGATCGTTTACGAGCCCGGGCGGGCCGGAAAGATAAACGTGGCGGTCGGCTAGGTCGGGCACGTGACCCGAGAGCGCAGCCCCGGTGACTCGACCGTCGCCGCCATGCTCCCAGCCGGTAGGCAGCGGCATGCTCGACTGCGGGCCGAACACAACGACGCGCACGCCCGCCTCAGTGAGGAGGGCGGCGAACGGCAACGGTCCGATCTGGGATGAGGCGTAGACGACAACGATGTCGCGATCCTCACTTTGGCGATGAGCGTGCGCGATTTGGCTAGCGAAGGGCGTTACTCCAATTCCCCCGGCGACCAGGAGGAGCGGTGTGGCGGTGTTGCGGGGCAAGACGAAGTCGCCCCAAATTCCGGTGGCGTTGACCTGCGAACCCCGCGGGAGGGCGAGAAGCGCAGCCTTGAAACTGCTCGAGTTTTCTGGAGCGGTGAAGGTCACCGAGAGGGTAGCTCCGGCATCCGGAGCCGAGGAAATGGTGAAGTAGCGGCGCACCCCGCGAAAATCTGGAGAACTGTGGGGCAGCGAAAGCTCAATGTACTGGCCAGCCCGGAACATGATGGGGCGGTGCGGGGCAAACGTGATTTGCCACGTTCCGGGGGCGATCTCAGTTGTTTCGACGCGCGTCATTCGGATGGTGCGGCGTTGAGTGAAGACGAACGCCACGAGGTTGCCGATGAGCAGGGCAAGAAGCGGGTCGCTGTAGACAGGTCCGATTGAGAAAGGGATCGCGAACAGCAGCGCAACGAGAACGGCAAGACTCAACCGTTGCCAGCGCCGTGGCGGCAGGGTGAGGGGTTCGCTCAGCATGAACCCGACAAAGAAAATCAGTGGCGACGACGCGAAGGTGAAACTCAGTGCCTCGACGAGAGTGCCGCCGCCGGTAATGGTGAGAACGATCCGGATGCTGGCGGCGACGACAACGAAGATCAGACCGAGATCGAGGCGCTGGGTGCGATACAAAATTAGCAACCCGGCAATCACAATCAGCGGCTGAAGCAGGGGAGTTCCCACCCACCAACTCGGAAAACCGAGCGGAGCAAAGATGAAGACGTACGCCCCGAGAGCAGCAGGGTTGAAAATATGGCGCCCGCGGAATGCGATGAGAAATTTGGATGCCGCAGCGATTGTTGACGCCAGAGCAATGCCCAACAACGCCTCCAGCTCAAGACCAGGGGCCATGATGAAGAACACCAGTAACCCGGTTATGAGCGAAGACTCACGGTGGGCGCGCTGACGCACGATACGAGCGCCGAGCCAGCTGGCACCATAACTGAACACGACGGCGACGGGCAGGCTGGCGAGTAGCGCCATCGGGTCAGGGGAGATGAGATCGAAGAACGACAGTGCGATTGCGGCAACGGCGATTACGAGCAGCCACAAGAGTACGAGCTTGTGCATCGCGATTGCGCCGAGTCTGCGGTCTAGCCATCGCTTCATGCGCTTGACCTTTCTAGAAATAGTTCCCCATTGAGGTCGGGCGAATAGTCGACGCGTCCCGTCGAAAACATCCGCACCCACTGGAAGCTGAATTCGAGAGCCAGCGTCGCTGGCTCGGCAAAGAAGAGTGCGGTAGCAAGCCCATCAGCCTCAAGCGCTGTCGCGGCGATTGCCACGTCGCAATAATGCGGTCGGTGGGCAGTCCGGTGCGCGCATCGAGAATGTGGTGCAACCCGGCCCACGCCCGGCGGTTAGGCGCTGAGGCGCAAATCGCCTGGTTGTGCACCGAGACGACGCCGATGGCTTTGGTGGTGTCGAGTGGATGTTCCAACGCAACCCGCAGCGGCGTTTCGCCCCGGTGCAGCAGATCTCCGCTCGCATCCACTGTTGTGGTGGTGACTCCGTGGGCGGCGAGCACTTCGGTCACAAGGTCCACGAGGTAGCCCTTGCCGGCGGCTCCCACGTCGAGCACGGCGGGGGTGAGGGTGGTGAGTTCAGTGCCGTTCCAGCTGATTGCTTCGTGCCATTCGGGCACGCGGGTGCGGGTGTTGCTCGGACGCAGCGAGTAGGTGCGGTCGTAGCCGAGTTCTTCGAGGGCGCGGCCGACGAGTGGGCTTACTGCTCCCTCGGTGGCGTCGTAGAGCCGGCGGTATAGCTCGAACAGTGGCGGAGCATCCGCGGGAAAAGGGTAGCTGCCGGGGGTGCGCGCTATTGCGGTGACGAGGGAGTCTTCGCGAAAGCGCGAGTATGTTCGGTCGAACTGTTCGATTCGTTCGGCGACGGCAGCGTCAGCGTCGGCACTGAGGGGCAGTGCCGTGTCGATTTGCCAGGGCGCACCTATAGCGTCGAACGTGTTAGTTGGCGAGAGCGTCTGCCTTAATGACAGCGACGGCTTTATTGAAGCCGCCGCTGGTGAGCGACGAGCCAGCTACTTTATCGACGGAGAGCTCGTCGATGTTTTTGCCGACGACTTCAGCAGCGATTCCGTCGATGAATTCGCCTTGGAACTGCTTGGAGTTGGGGCTCTCGCCGAACCCTACAACGGTGACGTCGGTAATGACGTTGCTCGCGAGGGTGAGGGTGACTTCTACTTGCTCGGCACCGTTGGGCGAGATGTAGTCACCGGTTTCGGTGTAGCTGCCGTCGGCGTAGTCGCCGCCGGTTGCGGTCGCAGCATCGTCGGCGCGGTCAGTGACGGGAGCGTCGGTGCCGGTGGCGGGGGAGGAGCAGGCCGAGAGCGCGCCAACGAGGGTTACTCCGGCAAAGATGGCGACGGCGGTCTTGTTGTCGGTGAGGCTGCGCATGAGGCTCCTGGGTTTTCGTGAATGTTTAGTATGCCCGAGTCACCCTGACGAACGGCTGGTGTTGTTCTGAGAAATGGACTGTGCGAGACGGAACTTGGTTGGTAACAATTCCGTCGCAAGGGTTGCGAATCTTTAGTTCGTAAAGTTTACTAACAAACATGACAATGGGGTTCACCAACGGAAAAGCACTACGGCCAACGGCAAAAGTACTGCCCGAGCACGCGCGCAATCACAACAGATCACTCGTGATTCAAACGCTCTACCGCCAGGGCGAACTGAGCCGCGCCGACATCGCTCGCGAAACCGGCCTCACCCGTGTCACGATCTCCGACCTCGTTGCCGAGCTCATCGTTGACGGGCTGGTAGTTGAGACCGGGCAGCGCGAAGGCAGCCGCCCCGGCAAGCCCGCCACCATGCTCGAACTCAACGCTGAAGCCTTCGATCTCGTCGGCGTCGACCTCAGCGACTACAGCACTTTTCGGGGTGCCGTCATGGACCTCCACGGAGCCATCCGCTACCGCCACGAAATTGCCCTCGCCGACAGTAGCGGTGCGGATGCCACGGCCAAAGTCATCGCCCTCGTTGAGGCCCTTCTCGCCAACGTCACCCGCCCCGTGCTCGGCGTCGGTATCGGTTCCCCCGGTGTCGTCGATCTCGCCGGTGTCGTCTTGAGCGCCCCCAATCTCGGCTGGACCGATGTGCCTCTGCAAAGCATGCTCACCGAACGCTTCGAGCTTCCTGTTGTTGTCGCCAATGACGCCAACGTAGCGGCGCTGGCCGAACACAGTTTTGGCAGTGCCGCCAGCGACATGATGCTCATTAAAGTGGGTCACGGTGTCGGTGCCGGGCTCCTCTTGGGCGGCATCCCCCTCTTCGGCAGCTCCTTCGCGGCGGGCGAAATCGGCCACGTCGTTGTCGGTACCGACGGCGGTTTGGAATGTGCCTGCGGCAAAACCGGGTGCTTGGAAACCTGGTTGGCGACACCGCGGCTCGATGCGGCCATCGCTGCGGCATCCGATGACGATGCACGAAACACAGTCTTGACAGAAGCAGGGCAACGCCTCGGCATTGCTCTTGCCCCTGTTGTCGGTGCACTCAATCTTTCAGAGATTGTACTGAGCGGCCCGACCTCACTGCTTGAGGGTGCGCTTAAGCACGCCACCATCGAGACACTCCGCGCACGAACGATGGCCAAGTTCCACGGCGATCTGACGGTGCGGATGACAGCGCTCGGAGAAGACATTGTCATGCGCGGCGCAGCCGTGATGGTGCTCTCCGCGCAACTGGGAGTCTCATAGTCGAGCTCCCTGCACCACGAGGTGTCCAGTTTTCCGCTGGCACCATCGCCCTAGGAAAGGAAACACAGTGAGGAAACTCAGCATCGCGGCGCTTGGCGTCGTGGCAGCGCTAGCTCTGGCAAGTTGTTCAGCAGGAGACAGCGGCAGCGGCGAAGACGCCACCGCCGACCTGCGCGTGTGGCTGGTCGGAACGGATACTCCGCAAGAGGCCCGTGACTACCTGATCGACACTTTCGAGTCAGAAAACCCCGGATCGACAATCACCATCGAAGAGCAGGCGTGGGGTGGTCTCGTTGACCTTCTCACCACCAACCTCTCCGGCAGCGACAGCCCCGACCTCGTTGAGGTCGGCAACACCCAAGCAGCAGCGTTCACGTCGGCGGCGCATTCCTCGACCTCACTGCTGACTACGACGCTCTGGGTGGCGACGACCTTCTTCCCGGATTCGTGGAGGCAGGATCGTACGACGATAAGTTCTATGCCGCGCCGCTTTATTCGGGCTCACGACTGGTCTTCTACAAGAAAGATGCCCTCGCTGCGGCAGGGCTGAGCGTTCCGACTACCCTCGACGAGTACATCAGTAATGGCGTCGCGCTCGCGGATGCCAACCCGGGCGCATCCGGAATCTGGTGGCCAGGACAGGACTGGTACAACGCGCTTCCTTTCATTTGGGAAAACGGTGGCGAAGTTGCCACCTTCGAGGGCGGCGAATGGAAGTCGCAGTTCTCGTCCGCTGAATCGATTGCCGGCATTGAGCAAGTGCAAGAGGTGATGACGGATGCCTCGCGGGCTCCGAAGGATGCCAACGAAACCAACCCTCAGGTCGGGTACTGCGAGGGAACAACCCTGCAACTGTCTGCCCCCAGCTGGGTGAAGTGGTCGATTCTGGCTCCGCTCGACGCCGAAACTCCCGGTTGCCCCGATGAAGAAGCTAACCTCGGCGTCTACGCCATGCCCGGTAAAGACGGTGGCGCAGCCCAGGTGTTCGCTGGTGGATCAAACATTGCGGTCTCGGCAAAGTCCGCTCAACCCGAACTCGCCAAGAAGGCACTTGCGATCATCCTGAGCGACGAGTTCCAGTCGATCTACGGTGCTAACGGCCTAGTGCCGGCCAAGTTGTCGCTTGCCGACACGCTCGGAACGGATGAGGTTGCTGTGGCAATCTCTGAAGCTGCCGGTGCTGCACGGCTGACCCCGGCATCCCCCAAGTGGGCTGACGTTGAAGCATCGGGCGCGCTGACCGACTTCTTCGTTCAGGTGGCTCAGGGAGGCGACGTGACTTCGCTAGCGAAGGATCTCGACGCAAAGATCGACAGCATTCTCAACGGTTAGCCGCCGGTGCCGGAGACGGTACCTGTAATAGCAAAAGGGTGCTCGGCTCGGTCGCGCATGACTGAACCGAGCACCCATTTCGTTGCCATCGCCCTAGGAAAAGGTTCGAGGCACAGTCCAATATTAACCGGGAGCTCATATGTCACCGAATCCCTCCCTCGATATTGCTCCCCGCGATGTCGATGGTGACCGCCGGATTGCGTCTTCGCAGCCTGGCCGTCAGCGTGCGGTAAAGAAGCCGCGCGCGCAATTCACCCCTTATTCTTTGCTGATTCCGGCAAGCGCAGTGCTCGCCGCCGTGATCGGTTGGCCGCTCGTCCAACTCGTGATCATGTCGTTTCAGGAGTTTGGCCGCGCGCAAGTGTTTGGCGCACCATCACCTTTTATCGGCTTCGATAACTACGTTGAAGTTCTTACCGATCAGTCGTTTTGGCTGGTCATGTTCCGCAGTTTCGCGTTCGCCGCAGTGTGCGTCACGAGCACCATGGTGTTGGGCACCCTGATTGCACTGCTGATGAGTGAGCTTGGCAAGGTCATGCGGCTCATCCTTTCGATCGGGCTTTTGCTGGCCTGGGCGATGCCAGCGCTGACCGCCACAATCGTGTGGGGGTGGATGTTCGACACCAGCTATGGCGTCGTGAACTACGTGCTTACGCGGTGGTTTGGGCTCGACTACATCGGACACTCGTGGCTGATTGAGCCGCTCAGTTTCTTCTTTGTCGCAGCCCTCATCGTTATCTGGGGAGCGATTCCTTTTGTGGCTTTCACGGTCTATGCGGGGCTCACTCAAGTGCCTGATGAGGTTCTGGAAGCGGCGCAGTTGGATGGCGCGGGCGCCGTGCAGCGCTTCCGGCTCATCATTTTCCCGTACCTGCGTTCCATTTTCTTGGTGGTTTTCATTCTGCAAATCATTTGGGATCTGCGCGTCTTCACCCAGATTTTTGCGCTGCAGGGAATTGGCGGGATCAAAGATCAGACCTCGACGCTTGGCGTCTACATTTACCAAAACTCGCTCGGAACCGGGGAGTACGGCACCGGTGGTGCCATCGCGGTGATTACCGTGATTGTGATTACCGCGATCTCGTTCTACTACGTTCGCCAAAGCGTTAAGGAGGAAGAGCTGTGAAGAAGTTCATTCTGGGTGCGCTCGCGCTCGTGGTTACGGCATTCTCGATCTTCCCTGTCTATTGGATGGTGCAAACCTCGTTTCAGCCGAACAACGAGATCATCGGGTCAGAGGTCAACTTTTGGCCGCAAAACTTCACGCTGCGCAACTATGAGACGGTGTTGTTCGACACGACCCGATCGCAGTTCATGCCAGCGCTCGGCAACTCGGTGGTCGTAACAGTGTCGACGGTGGTCATTGCGCTCGTCTTCGCCTTCCTGGCGTCGCTTGCCGTCACTCGTTTTCGCTTCAAGAGCCGCAAGGGTTTCATCTTGACAATCCTGATCGTGCAGATGATTCCGGCCGAAGCGATGATCGTTTCCACCTATCGGGTTCTTGATAGCTGGTCGCTGCTGAACACGATCATGGGGCTCACGATTGTGTACGTCGCGACGGTGTTGCCGTTCACCATTTGGACCCTCCGCGGCTTCGTCAACGGTGTGCCCGTCGAGCTTGAAGAGGCGGCGATGATCGATGGACTGTCGCGGTCGGGAGCTTTCTGGCGCATCACCCTGCCGCTACTCGCGCCGGGGCTCGTTGCCACCGGCGTCTTCGGCTTCATTCAGGCGTGGAATGAGTTCTTGCTCGCCCTCGTGGTGAACTCGCGACCCGAAATGATGACTCTTCCCGTGTGGCTGCGCACCTTTCAGATCGCCAATGGCACCACCAACTGGTCGGCAATCATGGCCGGCTCAACGCTGATGGCGATCCCGGTGATCATCTTCTTCCTTATCGTTCAGGGGCGCATGACGAGCGGTCTCGTTTCGGGGGCGGTGAAGGGGTGACTGGGCTCTATAAGGTCGGCGTCGATATTGGCGGGACCAAAACGGATGCCGTTGCCATCGACGAGCAGGGCGCGATCGCGGGGCAGATTCGGGTTCGTTCTGGCATTGGGCCAGACGCGCTCGTGGCATCCACGGTTCAGGCGCTCGAGGAGTTGGCTGGCGTAGTCGGGGTTTACACGATTGATTTCACGAGCATCGGGATTGGTATCCCCGGCACGGTCGTGGGTGGTCGCGTCTCGCACGCGCTCAACCTTGCCATTGATGGTCTCGACCTCGGGGGAGAGCTCGACGCGCGTCTCGGACGCAGCGTCAGCATCGACAACGATGTGAATGCGGCAGCGCTGGGAGCTTTTCATCTCTTAGAGACCGACCCGAGCCATTCGATGGCCTTTCTCAATCTGGGTACTGGACTCGCCGCGGGGCTCGTGCTCGGCGGTCAGCTCTGGCGCGGCTCGCGAGGGGCTGCGGGTGAGATCGGGCATGTGCCGATCGATCCGCAGGGGCTGGAATGTCCGTGCGGTCAGCGGGGTTGCCTCGAGACCGTGGCTTCGGGTTCGGGCGTCGCGCGCATGTGGCCCACAGACTCCGATCAGCCGACGACCGCCCTCTTTGAGGCGGCGGCATCCGGAGATCCGGCGGCGATCGCTGTTCGCGCTCGTCTGGTCGAGAACGTCGCGTCGGCGGTGCGGCTGTTGGTGCTGACCGTCGATGTGGACTCTGTGGTGCTCGGCGGGGGAGTGAGCACACTCAGTGACCTGATCGATGACGTGCGTGCTGTCCTAGCGCGCTGGGAGACCACTTCGGCATTTTTGGCGTCAATCGGGTTGAGTAGTCGTGTGCATGGTCTGCCGGCAGATTTTCCTGCTGCGGCGGTGGGCGCTGCCATGGTGAGCGGCGAAGCGAGAGGACAGTGACGTGGCTGAGGTGGTGATTGTTGACTCGAAAGAGGCCGCTGGCGAGGTGGCCGCCGACCTCATCGAAGCGCTCGTGCGCCGAACTCCGGATGCCGTCCTCGGCCTAGCAACCGGGTCGACGCCCTTAACGGCGTGGGCTGCGCTCGCGGCTCGCGACCTCGATCTTTCTGCTGTACGGGGTTTTGCCCTCGATGAATATGTCGGATTGCCTGCCGGGCATCCCGAAAGCTACCGCTCGGTCATCACGCGGGAAGTCGTTGAACCCCTCGGGTTGACGCCCGAGCTGGTGCAGGTGCCGGCGGAGTGCGGCCCGGTCGAGACGGCGGGTGACGATTATGAGCGTGCGATTGTTGCCGCTGGCGGTGTTGATTTGCAGATTCTCGGAATCGGTTCAACCGGGCATATCGGGTTCAACGAACCGGGGTCATCGTTCGCCTCGCTCACGCGCGTGAAGACGCTCACCCAACAGACGCGGCTCGATAATGCGCGCTTCTTCGATTCGGCTGATGACGTTCCGACCCACTGCATCACGCAGGGGTTAGGCACGATTCAGCGGGCACGGCACTTGGTGCTGTTGGCGTTCGGCGAGAATAAGGCGGCGGCGCTCGCGGGAGCAGTCGAAGGTCCGGTAACGGCGAGCTTGCCGGGGTCGGCAATTCAGTTGCACTCGACCGTCACGGTGATTGTGGATGAGGCTGCGGCATCCGAGCTGAGGTTTGCGGAATACTACCGCTACTCCTGGGAGAACCGCCTCGACTGGGAGCGACTGCTCTAAAGCTCCGGGCTTCACCCGCGAGGCGATGACTCGTGACGGTACTCCGTGCCATCGTTGGCTCATGACGAACTATGTAGCGCTGCTTCGCGGCATCAATGTGGGCGGCTCGAACGTGATCAGCATGGGGGCGCTTAAGGAGTGCTTTACCGATGCCGGCTTCGCGGACGTGCGCACCTACATTCAGAGCGGCAACGTCGTGTTCGCCTCAGACGCGTCGGGCAGCGGCGAGCTTGAAGTCGAAATTGAGCGGATGCTGCGCGAGCGCTTGGGCGCAGACATCCTCGCTGTCGTGCGCTCCCGCGACGAGTTCGCGGCGACCGTTGCGGCGGCCCCAAGCAATCACGGTTCCGCGGAGCTGCTGAGCGATGTGCTGTTTCTCAAACGCCCTCTCACCGCAGCGGAAGCACTCATCCTCGTGCCCGAACTCAACGAACAGGTTGACTCTGTCTCAGTAGGCCCCGACGCGCTCTACTTCTCACGCACCGTCGTCGACTCGGCGAAATCGCGCATCGACCGCCTGCGCGCTAATCGCCTCTCGAAGCGGATGACGGTGCGCAATTGGCGCACGACGCTGAAGCTGCGCGACTTGCTTGAGCAGGAACGCTGACTCGAAATGGGGACTGCTCCAATTGGTGAGAATTAGTTAACCTGTGAACGAGGCCGCGTGGTCAGTTTGAGCAGAAAGAGCGCAATCGTGAAGAGAACCGCCGGGATTGTGATCTCGTTGGTCGCCGTGATCGCTTTGGTGGGGTGCAGCCCTCAGGGCATTGATATCAGTCCAGAGGACAGGGCTTTGCAGCCCTGTGTGGGTATCGACAGCGTGACGGTCGAGGAACTCGCTGCGCTTGCCCCGGCGGACTGTGATTGGAGCGAGGTGACCGTGGTGTACCCCGACGGGTTCACCAAGGTTGCGCCATCAATCGGCGTGACGTCCGGATCCAGCTCTGGGGATATCGATCTTGACGAGTCGGTCACTTACTCGATGTGGAACTTGGGGCTCGATGGGGTGATTGCGGCCCGTACTGCGCCACGAGGGGTCACTACGGAATGGTGGGGCAGTGCGCGAGGATCGAACGTGTTCAGGAGGTCGAAGGCGTCGACATCCCGCCGATCGTTCAGTAGAAACGGGCGATTCAATACACTGCGATCCGACCTAGCGGAAGATGATCGTGCGGGCCCCATCGAGCAGCACGCGGTCTTCGGCGAACCACTTCACGGCCTGCGTGAGGGTGCGGCTCTCTTCATCTTGACCGATTGAGACGAGTTCGCTTGACGTGCTGGCGTGGTCGACGCGCACCACGTTTTGCTCGATGATCGGGCCCTCGTCGAGGTCGCTCGTCACAAAATGAGCGGTGGCGCCGATGAGCTTCACACCGCGAGCGTGCGCCTGCTTATAGGGGTTCGCGCCCTTGAAGCCGGGAAGGAAAGAGTGGTGGATGTTGATGATCTTGCCGCTCAACTGTTCGCACAGTTCGGGGGAGAGGATCTGCATATAGCGCGCCAGCACGACGAGTTCGATGTCGTGCTGCTCAACAACTTCGAGAATGCGGTCCTCGAAGGCTAACTTCTGGCCGGGCGTCGTTACCGCGTGCGACTCAAATGGCACCTTATAGAACTCGGCAAGAGAACCCAGATCGGGGTGGTTGCTCATAATGAGCGGCATCTCGATCGCCAGTTGCCCCGCGTGCTGACGGTACAGAAGGTCGTTGACGCAGTGTCCAGCCTTGGATGCCAGAACCAGGGTGCGCAGGGGGCGCCCCACAATGTCGAGTTGCCATTCCATCGCGTACCGCTCGGTCACGGGGGCGAGAGCTTGCTCGAAAGCGGTGCGCGAAGCATCCGACTCCACTTGGAGTCTCATGAAGAACCGACCGGTGTCGTCGCTTGAGAACTGTTGAGACTCGGTGATGTTGCCGCCGGCCTCAACAATGGCCCCACTGATGGAGTGAACGATGCCGGGCTTGTCGTCACAAGTGAGAGTTACGATCCAGTGCGTTGAGGTGGTCACAGAATTAGCGTACCGGTGCCAGCGATAGACTCAGTCGAACATGAGCACGCCACGCACTTCACCAGCATCTTTGTCGTCCCCAGCGTTTCCGTGGGCGGGTCTCTTTACCCTCTCAGCGCTGATCTTCACCTCGGTAACGAGCGAATGGTTGCCAACCGGTCTGTTGCCGGAGATTTCTGCGGAACTCGCGGTGACTGAGTCGCAAGTGGGGTTGCTCATCACAATCTTTGCGGCCACTGTCGTGATCTCCACGGCACCGCTCGCTGCTCTCACCCGCAATCAGCCCCGCAAGAAGCTTGTGATCATCGTGCTGCTGGTGTTCGTCGTCGGAAACCTTTTGGCTGCTGCCGCACCGAATTACGCCGTTCTCGTTATCGCGAGAATTATCGGCGGACTCTCGCATGGACTTTTCTGGGCTGTCGTTGGTGCCTACTCGGCACACCTCGTTCCCCCGCATCAGGTGGGCCGCGCTGTTGCTGTCACGAGCGCTGGCGCCACCGCAGCGTTCGTGCTCGGTGTGCCCGTCGGTACCGCTCTCGGTCACGCCCTCGGTTGGAGGCTCGCCTTCGTCGTAATCGCGATCATCATTTTGGCGCTCACGATCATGGTGGTGCGGATATTGCCCCCGGTCGATCACCAGCAGCCTCTCGCCACTGGCGAAATTTCGATCCCCTTACGCAAAGACCGCTCGGTCCCTGGCGTGATCTACGTGTGCATTTTGGTTGCCCTCGTGATGCTCGGCCACAACCTCTTCTACACCTACATCGTTCCCTACTTGATCGGGCCGGCAGGAATCGAAGGTGGCGCTGTCGCCGGCGTGCTGCTCATCTTCGGAGCCGCCGGGGCTGTCGGCCTCGCACTCGCCGGACTGCTCGTCGATCGCTTCCCGCGCAGCATCATCCCCGTCACCGTCGCGCTTGTCGCGATCTGCTCGGCACTGCTCGGCATGTTCCCCGCAGAGCCCGTCATCATGTTCATCGTCATCGCTGTCTGGGGCATGGCCTTCGGCGGCGTCCCCGCCATGATGCAGACACGACTCCTGCAACTAGCCTCACCTCGCATGCGCGACGTCGGCTCGGCCTACCTCACCACCTCGTTCAACATCGGCATCGGTGGCGGCGCACTCCTCGGCGGCATTCTGCTCGATCAGTACGGCGTAATCTCGCTGCCCTACGTCGACGCCGGCATCCTCGGCGTTGCCGTGGTGTTCGCGATCGTCGGAGGAGAACTGCTTAGGCGTCGGAGTGCTCGAGTTGCGGCAGTGCGTGACCAGCAGCCCACACCCCCAGCACCCTAAGGTCGGCATCGAGCAGCACGGCGTCGGCGGCATATCCGGGAGCAAGAGAGCCCAGATCGCCGGAGCGCCCAATAGCTCTAGCAGGCACAGCGGAAGCCGCGGCAGCAGCCTGCGGCAGGGTGAGCCCCACTTCGGTGACCGCTCGACGCACCGCGGCATCCATTGTCAGTGTCGATCCCGCGATGGAGCCGCCATTGCTGAGTCGAGCGACGCCATCGGTGACGGTGACGTCGAGCGACCCCAGTCGGTAGTGCCCGTCATGGGAGCACGCGGCAGCCATGGCGTCGGTGACGAGCGCGACGCGCCCCGGTGCCGACGCGAACAACATTTTGACGACCTCCGGATGCACGTGCACGCCGTCATTGATGACCTCAAGAATCATGGCTTCTCGACTGATCGCTGCCGTAATAGGGCCGGGCTCGCGGTGGTGGATGCCGTGCATGGCATTGAAAGTGTGGGTGAGCAGTCGTGCCCCGGCATCGATCGCGGCGAGCGTCTGGTCGTAGTCGGCTGAGGTGTGGCCGATCGCGACGGTTACTCCGGCGGCGCTCAGTTGGGCGATCGCCTCGCTTGCCCCGTCAAGTTCTGGAGCAAGGGTAATTTGCCGCAGCGTGCCATTGGCGGCAGCAAGCAGCTCATCAATCTCGCGGGCCGTGGGGTTGCGCAGCGCGTCGGGGCTGTGGGCTCCCTTGAATGAGTGGTGGAGGAAGGGGCCTTCCAGATGACTGCCCAGCACCAGAGGGTCGTTGGCGGCGAGTTCGGCGATTGTCGCCAAGCTGCGAACGAGGCTCGCGTGGTCTCCGCTGACGAGGGAGATTACGGAGCGGGTTGTGCCTGTGGCCCGGTGCGCCCGAAGAGCGGTGCGAATCGCGTCTGGGCCATCATCAAACGCTGCACCATTGGCGCCGTGACAGTGAATGTCAACGAAACCGGCAGTGAGAAAGTTGCCGGCGGCATCCGTGACTGTTGTCTCGTTTGTCGTGTGGGCTCGCCATTCATCGCCAGCGCCAGTAGCGACTATCGTGTCGTTCTGCCAGGCCACCCAGCCATCGTCGACGATCTCGCTGCCGGTAACCAGTTGCGCCGAATGGATGACGTGGTTGTTCACGATGTGCTGCTCATTCCGGGCCGGCTCACTTCAGGCCAGCTCACTTCTTTGACACGGTTGTAGGTGATCTCTGCGGCATCGAGCCGCGGCGACCAGTCTGCCAGACGGCGAGTGAAATCGGCCCAGTCGTGGGCGGTGCGAGGCGACCACGCAATTTCGGCGGCGGCGATGATGCGCGGAAACACCATATATTCCAGATCGCGCACATTGTCGATTGTCTCGGTCCAGAGCGGTGCTTCGATGCCGAGGATGTGCTCGTCGCTGACTCCGCTGACGATCGCGGCTGGGTCCCAGTTGTAGGCGTCGTTGAGAGTGGTCGGCCCATCCGCCCACTCCAAGCCCAGTTTTTCGTCACCCGCATATTTCATATCGAGGTAGATCGCGTCGGCGGGAGACATGATCATCTGGCCGCCCTGCTCGATGAAGGAGGCTACCCGTGTGTCGGCATCGTCGCGAGGGGTGACATAGCTCCAGTACTGGCCAATGGTGCCGGCGGGCAAATCGCGACTGCGCCCCATCTCGTGCCAGCCGATCAAGGTCTTGCCGTGGCTCGCCGCAATTGCCGTCGCGCGTCGGATGAACTCGAGGTAATCCTCGTCGCTGGTCGCGAGCGATTCGTCACCGCCGAGGTGAAGGTACGGGCCCGGGGTGAGCTCGCTGATTTCACGAAACACGTCATCCAGAAATTGATAGGTCAGTTCTTTGGAGATGCAGAGCGAACTGAATCCCACTTCGATGCCCGTGTACGGCGCGGGCGCACTGTCATCGCAATTGAGTTCCGGGTAAGCGGCAAGCGCCGCATTGGTGTGGCCGGGAACATCAATTTCGGGCACGACAGTGATGGAGCGGGATGCCGCATATTCCACAATCTCGGTGTAGTCGGCCTTGGTGTAGAAGCCGCCGGCCCCGCCACCGACGGCCGTGGTTGCGCCGAGGGCTGTCAGATTCGGCCACGAGTCGATGTGGATGCGCCAGCCCTGGTCATCGGTCAGATGCAGGTGCAGCACGTTGAGCTTGAGCAGTGCCATCTGGTCGAGGTAGCGCTTGACGGTGGTCGCATCGAAGAAATGTCGAGCCACATCGAGCATGGCGCCGCGATAGGAGAAGCGAGGGTAGTCACTGATGTCGACGCAGGGAACGAGCCAGTCGACATCCTGCACCGTGTGGTGTTCGATCGCGTGCGGAAGCAACTGGCGCAGCGACTGAACTCCGGCGAAAAGCTGAGCGGCGTCATCCGCTCGCAATTCGATTCGCGTTTCGGTGACGCTGAGGAGGTAGCCCGGTGTCGGCTGCGCGGTGTCGCCGATGGTGAGCTCGATGGTCGGGGAGCCTGGGGTCGCTGGAGTGTCTGCGGCGGCAACGGGCAGCGGGAATCCTGTTGCCGGGCGAAGCAGTTCGGCCAAGTATTCGGCGACGGGCTGTGCACTGCCGGTGGCCTGAATGACCGTGGTGTCAGTGAGGGCGTAGTGGCCTGTTCCGGCGCTGAAGTGCACGGGGGCGGGCATCACAGGGGCAGTCGTCATTGATTTCCGATCGGCGAAGGGTTTGTCAGGGATCCTAACTAACTAGGACTAATTCTTGCAGGTTCTCGCGACGTTGACCAGCACCGGGTAGATTTGACCTATCCACCCATGTCGCAAGGAGCTCATCTGTGTCAACATTCCTTTCGCCTCTCTCTGAGGTAGACCCCGAGATCGCTGCAGTGCTCGCTCAAGAGCTCGGTCGCCAGCGCAATACTCTCGAGATGATCGCGAGCGAGAACTTCGTTCCTCGCGCCGTTCTCGAGGCACAGGGCTCGGTTCTCACCAACAAATATGCAGAGGGCTATCCGGGGCGCCGCTACTACGGCGGTTGCGAATTTGTGGATATCGCCGAAAAACTCGCCATCGACCGCGCCAAGAGCCTGTTCGGTTCTGCGTTCGCGAACGTTCAGCCGCACTCGGGGGCATCAGCTAACGCTGCAGTGCTCTCGGCGATCGCTAAGCCCGGCGACCGCATCCTGGGCCTCTCGCTCGACCACGGTGGGCACCTCACGCACGGTATGCGCCTCAACTTCTCGGGCAAGCTCTACGAAGCTCACGCTTATGGTGTGAACGAAGAGACCGGCGTTCTCGACATGGCCGATGTTCGTGCCAAGGCCATCGAGGTTCAGCCGCACGTCATCATCGCCGGTTGGTCGGCATACTCGCGTCAGCTCGACTTCGCCGAATTCCGTTCGATCGCGGATGAGGTTGGTGCCGTTCTCTGGGTAGACATGGCTCACTTCGCTGGTCTCGTTGCCGCCGGACTGCACCCCAACCCGGTGCCTTTTGCGGATGTCGTCTCGTCGACAGTGCACAAGACAATCGGTGGACCACGTTCGGGCTTCATCCTCACCAACAACGTTGATATCGCCAAGAAGATCAACTCCAACGTGTTCCCCGGTCAGCAGGGTGGGCCCCTCATGCACGTGATTGCCGCCAAGGCGACCGCATTCATGCTTGCGGCAACTCCTGAGTTCAAGGACCGCCAGGAGCGCACCCTTCGCGGAGCCCGTCTCCTTGCTGAGCGCCTAGTTCGCGACGACATGACGGACCTCGGCATCGACGTGCTCACGGGAGGCACCGACGTGCACCTCGTGCTCGTTGACCTGCGCAAGTCAGAACTCAACGGCCAAGAAGCCGAAGACCTGCTGCATTCCGTCGACATCACGGTCAACCGCAACGCCGTTCCGGCCGACCCGCGCCCGCCGATGGTGACCTCGGGTCTCCGCATCGGAACGCCAGCTCTCGCCACCCGCGGATTCGGTGACGCCGAATTCACCGAGGTAGCCGACATCATCGCCGAAACCCTCAAGCCCGGTGCAGATCTCGCCGCGTTGCAGGTTCGCGCCCGCGCGCTCGCCGATGCCTTCCCGCTTTATGAAGGTCTCGAAAGCCCCGGTAGCTGGGCCTAAAGAACCCCCGACCGGGCTGAAACAGCGTAAAGCCAAAGACCTCGTCACCGTGTCACCACGGTGGCGGGGGTTTTGTCGTTAAATGATGTGCACCTCGACACCGGCCGCCCGGATGCGGTCCAATTCCTCGGGGTCGGCAGTGGCGTCGGTGATGAGGGTGTGCACACTCGAGATCTCGGCGACGCGCGCTAGGGCGAGGCGGCCGATCTTTGAACCGTCGGCCACCACCACGGTGCGCTGGGCGTGCGTCACCATGGCGTTGTTCGTGCGCGCTTCGGTCTCATCGTGAGTGGTGACACCGCCTTCAGCGGAGATGCCGTCGGTGCCGAGGATGGCGGTGCCGACGTTAATAGCGTTGAACGTGTTCTCTGCGAGAACCCCGACAAGCTCGAGGGACTGCGGGCGAAGAAGCCCACCGGTCATCACGACTTTGAGCTGCGGATACGACGTGACGAGCCCAGCGATCGTGAGCGAGTTGGTCACGATCGTGAGTTCAGGGTGGGTGGAGAGAGCGCGCGCGACGTAGGCCGTAGTTGACCCGCCGCTTAACGCGACCGCGTGCCGCCCGGTGGGAACCAGGGCCGCCATGCGAGTGGCGATCGCTTTCTTGGCATCCTGCGACTGGGAATCGCGAAAGGTGACGGGGAGCTCGTGCCGGGCCTCGATGACGGTTGCGCCGCCATGGGTGCGCACCAAGAGCTGTTGGTATTCGAGCTCGGCAAGGTCGCGCCGCACGGTGGCCGGTGAGATCGAGAGTGTCTCTGCGAACTCACTCAGCGACACTGACCCACGCTCTGAGAGCAGATCGAGGATGGCGATCATGCGCGTAGAGCGCTTAGTGGATGCGGCGTGACGTGTCGTGTTGTCGATGACCATGCCACCCATTATCCATCCTGTAGTCGAATTCGCTCACCCATAATGATCGTTTTGCGGTCATTACGCTCATTATCTTGCGCGATTCACTCAGTGTACGTAAAGATCGATCCATGACCCACATTGTCTTTATCGGTGCCGGAAGCGTCGTATTTTCCCGCCAGCTCATTGCGGACCTCTTGCGCTTCGACGACCTTCCTCAGCTCACTCTCGTGCTGCACGACATTGACGCAGAACGCCTGCGCGTTGCTGCCGAAACGGCCTCGAAGCTCTCGACGCAACTTGCCCGTGCGGTCACCGTGGTGTCCACCCTCGATCGCCGCGAAGCGCTCACCGGAGCAGACTTCGTCATCAACATGGTGCAGGTCGGCGGTATCGACTCCACCCGCACCGACCTCGAAATCCCGGCCAAGCACGGACTCCGTCAAACGATCGGTGACACGACCGGTATTGGCGGCGTCTTCCGCGCGCTGCGGACGTTCCCGCTGCTCTCCGCCATCGCCGCAGACATGCTCGAGCTCTGCCCGGATGCGTGGTTCCTGAACTACACGAACCCGATGGCGATGAACGTATGGTGGCTGAGTGTTGTTGCCCCCGACCTCAAGGTTGCCGGACTTTGCCACAGCGTCTACTGGACCGTCAGCGACCTCTGCGACCTCATCGGTGTGAAGCTCGATGACACTCACTACCGCGCTGCTGGGGTGAATCACCAAGCGTGGCTGTACGAGTGGTCGCTCGACGGTGAGGACCTGTACCCACGCCTGCGTGCCGCGATTGACGCTGACCCTGAACTGCTTAATCGGGTGCGCGTGGAGATGTTCCGCCGCATAGGTTATTACCCCACGGAAACGAGCGAGCACTCGTCCGAGTACCTCTCGTGGTTCTTGCGCTCCGACGAACAAATGCGCAGTTCCGGCTGCAGCCGCTTGAGTACCTCGGCATCAGTGAAGAGAACGTCGCAGACTTTGCACGAGCTCAGAAGGCGCTCGCCGCGGGCGACGATCTGGAACTCGAAGAGGGGGCCGCTGAATATGCGCCCCAAATCATCCATTCGATCGTGACGGGTGCCGAGCGAATTGTGCACGTGAACGTGGTCAATCGCGGATTGATTTCCAACCTCCCCGAGGGAGCGATCGTCGAGGTGCCGGCAACTGTCGACAGTTCGGGAATCACACCCCATGTTGTCGGAGCGATTCCGACCCAGGGTGCGGCGCTCAACCGCAGTTACCTCTCGGTCGCCGAGCTCACGATTGAAGCGGCACTCACGGGCAATTCTGATCGAGTTCGCCAAGCACTGCTCGCCGACCCGAACGCGATCTCGACGCTCACCCCCGAGCAAATCTGGGCTCTCTGCGACGAGATGACCGAAGCACACGCGGCCGTTTTGCCGGTGTCGCTTGGCGGGCAGACGGAGCTGATTCTGCCATGACTCTGTCTTCTGCCGGCGAACTCGTCGCGGCGGCCGTCGAGGGCAAACTCGCCGTGCCAGCGTTTAACGTCATCACCCTAGAACAGGCCGAGGCGATCGTTGCGGGCGCTGAGAACGCGGGCATTGGGGTGCTGCTGCAAATCAGCGAGAACGCGGTGCACTTTCATCGACAGATGGAGCCGTTGCTCGCCGCCTGCCGCGAGATTGCCGATGCGTCTTCGGTGCCGATCGGCATCCACCTCGACCATTTCGAGAGCGCCGAACTCATCGAGCATGCGCTAGAGGTGGGCTCCGGCTTGGGCGTGCGATCTCTCATGGTGGATGCCTCGAAGCTTGAGTATTCAGCGAACGTCGCGTTCACGGCATCCGTCGCGGACCACGCCCATGCTCTGGGGTGGTGGGTTGAGGCTGAACTCGGTGAGATTGGTGGCAAGGATGGCGCCCACGCGCCGGGAGTGCGCACTGACGCCCTCGAGGCGCAGGAGTTCGTCGCAGCGACCAACGTCGACGGTCTGGCCGTCGCGGTAGGCAGCTCCCACGCCATGACGGAGCGCACGGCGGCGCTCGACATCGACCTCATTCGCACGATCGCCGGATTGCTTCCGGTTCCGCTCGTGCTTCACGGGTCATCAGGGGTGGCCGATGACGAGCTGCGGCGAGCGGTCGAGGCGGGCATCCGCAAGGTCAATATCGGCACGGTGCTCAACCTCACGGCCACCGCAGCGTTGCGCGCGGAGCTTGCTCGAATGCCGGATGCTGTCGATCCCCGAAAATTTACGGCGCTCGGCAGCACGCAAGTAACGAATCTCGTCGCGCACTTGTGCTCTGTCGTCTGAAACTGACAAGCACGAAACGAGACGGGGAGGCCGGGGGGCGCGCCCGAGGACTACCCCCTGCCGCCTGCTCTGGTGTTAGCGACCGGGCTGCGCCGCCTAGCTCATAGGCCGAGCACGCGGCGTGCGTTGTCGCGATACACAGCCTGCAGGATGTCCCCGCCGAGCGCGAGCGCCGACACCGTCCATCGTCCCTGGGGTGGTACCGGATCGCCCGGCGCGTACTCGAAGGCCTCGTCAGCTGTCTCGAGAAAGCGGAAGTGCAACCGATACTGCTCGACCGTGATCGGGTAGATGTCGGTGCCGAACAAGACGCGATCGGGGTGTCGGGCGAGCAATGCGGCGAAGCGCCGTGGCTGTCTCCCGAGCTCTGCCATTCGTCCGCCAATATCGATCGTGTAGTTCGAACACGCATCCAATAGGCGTTCGACACGATCGAGATCCTCGGCGGCGCAGCCGGCGTGAGCGCCGATGAAGGTCGTGCTGGGGCAGCCGCTCACCAGCGTGGCATGGGCGTCAAGCAACCGATCGAAGGTGGGGTGCACAGCGGTGTCTCCGAACCACCAATCCTCGGCTTCGAGCAATTCGTCGAGTCGCTCGTTGTGGGCGTCGAGTGGCTCGAAGAAGGCTCGGGGGTCCGCGGTGTGAATAAGCACCGGCAGGGCCAGCTCGCCGGCGTGCGTAACAACGTCGATCACTCGGGGGTCGTCGGGCAGGATGAGGCTCCCGTCAGCGTCATGAATGGTGAGCCCTAGGTCTTTCCAGATCTTGAGCCCACGAGCGCCTCGCCGTGCGCTGTCATCAAGTGAGGCGCGTAAGCGGTCGACGCCGTCAGGTTCTGCGAGCAGAGCCCATTCGAGTTGGCAGAAGGTGAGAAAGCGGCCCGGGTAGGCGTTGTCGTATCGCTCGACGTTGGCGGTTACTTCATCGGCCCAAAGCCCGTCGAGATTCACGATGGTCTGCACGTTAGTGCTGTCCATGAGGGAGACCAGAGCGGCGACATCCGGGATCATCCACTCGCCATCGCTCAGCCAGCGGCCCAAGTGATTGTGCACGTCTATGGCGGGTAAGGCGGCCTGATCGACGGTCGTGGTGGGGGCCGAAAGTTGGGTTCGCGGATGCCAATCTGCGAGAGGAAGGCGGCGAAGTTGATCTCGAAGATGGGCGGACATTGGAGCTCCTTTGGTAAAACGATCAGTGAAAGTGATCATGTTGGGCAGTTTTCTTGTCAAACGATCACTTTGAGGCCACTATTGCACCACACCTTGCGACCAGGGGGAATCCCGCAGCAAGTTAAAAAAACGGAGAAAGCGAATGTCGATCACTGCGACTGAAATCACTACCCAGCCGTCAATGTGGCGCACGGCTCTCACACAGGCCGATACTGCCCGAGAATTTCTTGCCGCTCCTGGTGAGCGAGTGCTCGTGATCGGGTGCGGAACATCCGCCTTCGTCGCTGAGTCTTTTGCCTGGCTGCGCGAGAGCGCCGCCCTCGGTGAGACTGACGCCAACTATGCCTCCGAACTGCGGGTCTGGCGCGACTACGACCGCGTAATCGCCATCACTCGGTCGGGTACTACCAGCGAAGTGATCGACGCTCTGGGCGCTGTTCCTGAGGGAGTGCGCACCGTCGTCATTACCGGCGTCGCTGATTCTCCGGCTGCGCTGCTGGCTGACGACGTTCTTCTGCTCGACTACGCGGATGAAGAATCTGTCGTACAAACACGATTCCCGACCACTTTGCTCTTTCTCGCCCGCGCCGCGTTCGGCCTCGACGTTGACGATCTCAGCGACAAGCTCGATGCAGCGCTCGCCGAACCTCTTCCCGTCAACGCGAGCGACTTCGATCACTTCGTCTACCTCGGCACCGATTGGAGCTACGGGCTCGCCCAAGAGGCGGCACTGAAGATTCGCGAAGCAGCGCAAGCGTGGTCAGAGTCGTACCCGCTTCTCGACTACCGGCACGGCCCGTTGGCTGTGGCCCACGAAGGGTCGCTTGTGTGGATGTTTGGGGCAGCAGATGAGGCACTCGCCCAGCAGATTCGGGCAACAGGCGCGACAGTGCTTCTCGGCTCTCACGACCCTCTGGTCGAACTCGTTCAAGCGCAGCGCCTTGCTGTGGAGCTTGCCGAAGCGCGGGGCCTGAACCCCGACACCCCACGTCATCTCACGCGCTCGATCATCCTCAGCTAGCTAGCCCCTGAGGCTGCTTCACGCCACCATCCCACCCGCACAATTGATCCAGGAGTAAACAATGAGACAACCCTCTTCTTCAGCATCGCGGCGCTTAGCGAGTATCGCGGTCACTGCCACGGCCGCCCTTGTGCTTGCGGGGTGTGGCGCTAGTCAAGGCGCGACAACCCTTGACCCCGAAGCAGATGTCACTCTGACGTGGTGGACTGGCCAAACGGATGATGCCCAAAAGACCCTCGAGGCCCTCGCGGCCGAGTTCGAAGCAGATCACCCCAATGTGACGATCGACGTCTCTCCCGGATCCTCGTCGACTGAGGAACTGCTGCAGAAGCTTTCTGCCGGTTTTGCCGGCAACAGTTACCCCGACATTTCCTACTCATTTGGGGCGTGGGCTAGCCAACTTGAAAGCTCCGGGCGCACTCTTGACATCACCGAACAAGTGGCGGATCCCGACGTCAAGTGGGACGAGTTTTCGGAGTCAGCGCGCCAAACAACGCAGCCAACCGGGGATAAAACAATTGGGTTCCCGGCGATCGTCGATCACCTCTCTCTCATCTATAACAAGACCGTCTTCGATGCCGCTGGCGTTGCCTACCCGACAGACGACTGGTCGTGGGACGACTTCCGTGACGCTGCAGCCCAAATGACAGACCCGGCGACCGACACCTACGGCTACGCCTACTCGGTGTCAGGCTCAGAAGAAACCACTTGGCAGTTCTGGCCACACCTGTGGCAAGAGGGCGGAGACATCCTTGACGATGATGGACTTGCTGCTTTCGATTCCGACGCGGGCGTTCGGGCCCTCACTCTGTTGCGTGACATGGCCATCGACGACAAGAGCATCTACCTCGACCAAACTGACACCAAGTTCGCGCAACTCTTTGCAAGTGACCGCATCGGAATGATGACCTCGGGTCCGTGGCAGCTGTACGACCTCACGGTGGCAGGAACCGACTACGGCGTAGTTCAGCTCCCCGGTCGAGATGGTGATCACCAGACAGTGTCCGGGCCGGATATCTGGGCGTTGTTCGACCATGATGACAAGAACCGTGAGTACTGGACATTCGAATTCACTAACTGGCTGACCTCAGCGGAGCAGGATGAACGCTGGAACGTCGCCCTCGGTAACCTGCCGATTCGTTCGTCAGAGATTGAGTCCGAAGCATTTGCCGAGCAGGTCGCAGCGTACCCCGGTCTCGATGTGATGGCCGCGAACAATGACAACGCGCGTCAAGCTCGCCCGACAATCGCCGGTTACGTCGGATTGTCCGAGTCGATCGGCAACGCCATTTCCGAAGTCCTTCAGGGTAAGGGCGAGCCGAAGACTGCGCTTGAAGAAGCGGCAGCCGAAGCTAACGATTCACTTCAGTAGTCAGCCGGGGTAAGGGAAATCATGACGACGAGATCGTTGCAGAAGCCGCCCATCCGATCGCACGGTGTGCAGCGCGCGCAACGGTCTCGTCGTCGTGTCGGCGACAACCTGAGCGGTTGGCTGTTCGTCGCACCGGCGTCGGTTTTAATACTGGGGCTATCGTTCTTTCCCGCTGTCTGGTCATTCATCCTGTCACTTCAGGACTGGAACGGCTTCAGCGAACCCGAATATGTCGGTGTCGATAATTATTCGGCCCTTCTCACAGACGAGGACTTCGCGGCAGCTGTGATGCACACCGGCGTCTACACAGCACTGTTCGTGCCGATGTCAGTATTGGCCGGCCTCTTCCTTGCGGTAGCGCTCAACCGTAAAATTCGCTTCATCGGGTTGTATCGAACGGCCATTTTCGTTCCGTTCGTCGCCTCAGCGGCAGCGACCGGAATTCTCTCTACCTACCTTTTCAACCCCCAATTTGGTTTGGTCAACAATGTGCTGCGTGTTCTGGGGCTTCCTGCTCAGGGGTGGCTCGAAGACCAGACCCAAGCGATGTTCGTCATCGCGCTCATGTCGCTGTGGGGCCAAGCAGCGTTTACGACTGTGATCTATCTCGCCGCGCTGCAAGACGTATCTGGCGAACTTCTGGAAGCCTCTCGGCTCGATGGAGCCAACCCGTGGCAATCCTTTTGGAACGTGGTGTGGCCCTCGCTGCGTCCCGTCACGATTTTTGTCACCATCTGGCAGACCATCGGGGCGATCCAGCTTTTCGACCTCGTGTACACGACCACGCGAGGCGGCCCGCTGGACGCCACCAAGACGATCGTTTACTACCTCTGGGAGCAAGCGTTCCGCCGTCTCGACTTTGGCTACGGCTCGGCTGTGGCCTACGCCCTCTTCGCCCTCACTCTCGTTATCACCATCGGAGTCGTGTTGTATTCGCGTCGCCGAGGACAGGATGCATTCTGATGACCACAGTTGACTCGCCCCCCTCCGTGAACGTGGCTGAGCAGAAAACCATCACCCCCGTCACTCGTTCTCGAGCCCCGCGCCGACGCCGGATGAGTGGCTGGCATTTTGTGCTCGCGCCAATCGCGCTGCTCTTTCTCTTGCCTTTCATCCAGATGTTTATGGCATCCGTATCTCCGGCCAAGGAGCTGGTGAGCTACCCGCCGCCCTTTATCCCCTCCCGGATCGACTTCACCGGGTTTATCGCGCTCTTTCAGAACACCGACATCATGCTCTGGTTGCTCAACAGCACTATCGTCTCGGTCACGGCGATCGCGTCTCACCTCGTATTTTGTTCATTGGCCGGCTACGGTTTTGCGCGACTGACCTTCCGGGGCAGAAATTTCGGAATCTTCGCCATTCTGGGCACCATCATGATTCCCACCCAACTGCTCATGATCCCTACCTACGTGCTGTTCTCGCGCTTAGGTCTCGTCGACGGGCTTGGAGCCGCCATTGTGCCGTGGCTTGCTACCGCGTTCGGGGTGTTTTTGATGCGCCAGTTCTTCATGTCGCTTCCTCGCGAGCTTGAAGAAGCGGGTCGGATCGATGGCGCTACGCGCTGGCAAATATTCATTCGCATTATTCTTCCCCTCGCTAAGCCGGCGCTCGCGACGCTCGCCATTTTCACTCTGCTCGGATCGTGGAACGACCTGGTGTGGCCGCTCATTGCGATCAACAATGACAACGCATTCACTCTCCAGCTGGGCATTGCCAACTTCCAAGGGACGCGCCGCACCCAGTGGAGTCTGCTGATGGCGGCGAACGTCGTCGCGACGATGCCGCTCATCTTGTTCTTCTTGTTCGCTCAGAAACAGTTCATTCAAACTATGACCATGACAGGATTGCGCGGATGATCGCTCAGTACCCGGTGCTCGTCGTCGGCGACGCCAACGTTGATCTCGTCGTGCGCGGCGATGTCGTGCCACGATTTGGGCAGGTCGAGCAGCTGCTGGAGCACGCCAACCTCGTGCTCGGGGGAAGTGCCTGCATCATGGCGTCCGGCCTCGCGCGGCTCGGGGTGCCCACCGCGGTCGTCGCTGTGATTGGAGACGATGAATTCGGTCGGGTGATGCGCGATGCGCTCGTCGCGGCCAAAGTCGATGTCTCCGCACTGCAGGTCGACCCGCAGGTTCCGACCGGCATCTCGGTGATCCTGTCGACAGCGGATGACCGTGCCATCCTCACTCTTCCCGGAACGGTACCGCTGCTCACGAGTGAACAGGTGCTAGCCGCCGTTGAGTCTTCTCAGGCGCGCTGGGTTCATTTCGCCTCGCCCTTTCTCATGCCGGAATTCACGGCGGGACTCCCCACGTTGTTGGCGAAGTTAAAAGGGCGGGGGATTCGCACCAGTCTTGACACGAATTGGGATCCGGCCAACGAGTGGGCGGGATTGGGCGAAGTGCTTCCCCTGATTGATGTGCTGCTGCCGAACCGGGCCGAACTCGATGCCATCACCGCGGCAGTGGGGGAGATTCCCTGCCGCGTCGTGGTCAAGGATGGCGCTGCTGGCGGTTGGTCGCGCTCACCCGACGGTACGACGGTGCGGGCTCCGGGCATCCACCTCGATGTGGTGGACACTACCGGCGCCGGAGACAGTTTCGATGCTGGCTATCTCGCCGCCGTCGCACACGGCGTAACAGACGAAGCCACCCGCGTTCGCTGGGCTGCAGTCGCGGGCTCGCTGTCAACGAGGGCATCAGGCGGCACTGGGGCGCAAGCAACCCGAGAGCTGCTGACGGAATACCTCGAATGATCACGGTAGTGCTCCTGAGTCCGGCCCTCGACGTCACCTATCTGGTCGATGAGGTGAGGGTCGGAGCAATACATCGCCCGAGCACCGTTCTGCGCTCCGCCGGCGGTAAAGGGCTCAACGTGGCCCGGGCCGCTCGACGCCTGAGAACGGATGCCCATGTCGTGATGCCGGTGGGCGGCCAGACCGGTGCCCTCGTGGCTGAGCTCGCAACGGCCGAAGGTGTGACGGTCAGCACTGTGGCAGTACACGGACTCACTCGCAGTTGCGTGACGGCCATTGACGGGGTAGGGCTCACCGAGTTTTATGAGCCGGCCCCCGTGCTGACGGCCGACGAACAGGAGCGGATCTTTACAACACTCGCCGCGGTGCCAGCGGGGGGCTGGACTGTCCTCTCGGGAAGTATCCCTGCGGGCATCGACACCACGCACCTTCGCGAAGCTCTTGCCCAGCGATCAGCCCGGGGCGACGCTATCGCTATCGACACCCATGGGCCGATGTTGGGAATACTCGCGGATGAACTGCGCCCAGCTCTAGTGAAAGTGAATCGCCACGAGGTCGCCGAACTGCTCGGCCGTGATGACAGCGCTGGGGTTCTCGCCGCCGGATTGCGAGCACGAACGGGCGGTACCGTCATCGTGACCGACGGTGCCGCTGGCTCTTTCGGTATCGACGAGACGGGAATATGGAGGGCTCAACTCGATGCTGCGCCCGGCCTCTTCCCCGTGGGCAGTGGTGACAGCTACCTCGCGGGAGTGCTCGTAGCGTTGACACAGGGCCAGTCGCTGGCGACCGCGCTCGCCGTGGCCTCGGGGGCGGCATCCGCCAATGCTGCTGTTCCGGGAGCGGCCACGTTCGATGCTGAACTCGCCCGTCAGCTCGCTGCCCGCACTGTCGTTACCGCGCTCTAGCATTCGGAGCGCTTGATTCGAGCTGCGTGAACACAGCGGCGGGCTCTTTAGCGTTTAATAGACAGGGCAGTTGTAGCTGGCCAAGTAGCGCCCTGGCCCGATCGGAACGGAAAACGATGACCGCAGTGAAACTTGATGGTGTTGCCACGGCAACCGCGGTGAAGAACGAACTGCGTCTTCGCGTCGACGCACTCAGGGCTCGCGGCATCACGCCTGGCCTTGGCACCCTGTTGGTCGGCGACGACCCCGGATCCCGTTCCTACGTTGCGGGCAAGCACCGCGACTGTGCCGAAGTGGGCATCGAATCTATTCGCGTCGATCTTCCGGCTACCGCATCCTCCGATGAAGTTCGGGAAGCCATCATTGCCCTGAACGAAAACCCTGCCGTCACCGGCTACATCATTCAGTTGCCGCTGCCGGCCGGACTCGACGAGAACGCGATGCTCGAACTCATGGACCCGGCCAAAGACGCCGATGGACTGCACCCCACCAACCTCGGTCGCCTCGTGCTCGGCGTCGGCACGCAGCTCGATTCGCCGCTGCCGTGCACCCCGGCCGGAATCGTCGAAATGCTCGAGCGCTACAACGTTCCGATCTCCGGCAAGCATGTTGTGGTTGTTGGCCGTGGGCTCACCGTCGGGCGGCCCCTTGGGCTAGTGCTCACGCGTAAAGGGCTGGATGCCACAGTCACCCTCACTCACTCGCGTACGACCCAGCTCGAAAACCACGTTCGCCAAGGCGACATCGTGATTGCTGCTGTCGGCTCGGCCGGGCTCATTCGCCCCGAGTGGATCAAGCCGGGCGCCGCAGTGCTCGACGTCGGAATCACCCGCGTCATCAACGAAGAAACAGGCAAGGGCCGACTCGTAGGCGATGTCGACCCCGGCGTTGCCGAAGTGGCCGGATTCCTCTCGCCGATGCCCGGTGGTGTTGGCCCGATGACCCGCGCGATGCTCGTCAAGAACGTCGTCGACGCGGCCGAACGGCTGTAGCGATGACCGAAGAGCGGCCGCCGAGGCCACCGCAGCCGCAACGCGTCACCCCGCGTACCCCGCGCAAGCGTCGCTTTCCGTGGGCCCAAGTGTGGGTCTGGGCTGGCACGGTAGTTGCGATCGCGCTGGCAATCGCCGTAGTGCTAAAAATCAACAGCTAGTGAGCTGGCGAGCTGGCGAGCTAGCGATCGCGCAAGGCACCCTGGGAGGGCGAGAACGCCTCCACGGTGGGTTGCCCCATCGCGTGCTCGGCGAAAGCTCCATCGAGCGCTACCCGCACCCGGGATGATGTGTCGGTGTCAACGAGGGCGACAGCAACTCCGCTGAACGGTCGGCCGAGCATCCGCGCCCCCAAAGCGCCGGCGCTCATTGCCGTCTCTACCGCAAGGTCGATTTCTGTCGTAGAGATGCCGTACTCGTCGCGCAGGCTGGCGTGTGACGCATCGAGCAGAGCGCCAAGAAGGCGCGGAGTTTCGTCGCGAATGGCGAGCGCTGCGTCACGAACCCGCTGATTTTCGGTAATAGTGTGCAGCGTGCGGCGCACTTCGTCATCCGCAATTGCCGTCTCGAGGGCGTCGGCGGTCGGGGCATCCGTATCGATGACAAGCAGTTCGAGCCCGGCAGTCTGCCAGTCAAGAGGGAGCGGCTCGGGGCGGCTCTCGCCCTCTAAGCGCACCAGAGCATGGTCATCGAGGGCGAAGACGCACGCGGCAACATCGGGGTGTTCGGGCAACAGGGCGATGTGATCCCCCAGGCTCCACAGATCGGTCAAAGCCAAAGCTAAGGCGGCTTCGAGCGCCGATGACGAACCCAGCCCGGCGCCGACCGGCACCGTCGTGTCAATGAACACTTCGAACCCACTGAGTTCGTTCTGATTAGCGGATGTCGCCATCACTTCTTGCACAATGTTGAGCGCAATACGGCTCCACCCGGTTGCGCTCGTGGCGGTGGCAAGCTCATCAAGCTCTACCGTGACGAGCTCGTCAACGAGAGCACTAGCAATGCGCACGCTGCGATCGGGGCGGGGGCCAGCGGCAAGAACGGTGCGGCGGTTGATCGCAATCGCGAGTTCGGCATCCGTGTCAGGGCTCTTTGCGGTGCCCAGAAGGGTGAGGCGGCCGGGGGCAGACCAGACGCCGGCAGCAGGGTGACCGAACACGGCCTCGAAGTCGGTGAGTACATCATCGCGAATGTCTGACATGGCTGCTTCTTTCTTCAGTGCTCTGCGCCGGTAAGCTATTGCGGTGAGCGTGCCTACCGGAACCCAGTACATCATTACTCGAGCCACCGAACAGGGCGAGGCTCGGGCAACGATCACCGAGCTCGCTGCTTCATTGCGGGAATTCAGCATTGGTGGCGTTGATCTAGTCGAATCGTACGCCGAATCGGCGATGCCACCCTTTGCCGACGGCATCGTGTTGGTGCCGTGGCCCAACCGCATCGAAGACGGCATCTGGATGCTCGAAGGTGAACCGCAACACCTCGACATCACCGAACGCGATCGCAACAACGCCATCCACGGTTTGCTCGCAACACGGGCTACTCGCTCATCGAACGGACCGAAAGCTCGGTCACGCTCGGCGCGACGGTTTTCCCGCAGCATGGCTACCCGTTTCACCTGCACACCACGGTGCGCTACGAACTCGTCGAGGGCGGCCTGCGCGTCAGCCACACCGCCACCAATCTTTCGGATGCCGCAGCCCCCTACGCGCTCGGAGCGCACCCTTTCTTCAAGATCGGCGACACTCCCATTGCGGAGCTGACTCTCACGATGACCGCCGCCACCCGCTTCGAATCGAATGAGCGCAACATCCCGACCAATGAGGTCGCTGTTTCCGGCACCGGGTTCGATCTCAGTGGTGGTCGCCTCGTCGGAGAGCTCGATCTCGACACGGCGTTCGGCGGTATTGAGGTTGTCGACGGTGTTGCTGCCCGCCTCACCGCGTCAGACGGTCGCGAAATTCGCGTCACTATGGATGACAAGTTCGACTTCGTTCAGCTGTTCACGCCCCGCAACTTTCCGACCCTCACCGGCATCGGTCAGGTTGTCGCCATCGAACCGATGACGGCAGCACCCAACGCGTTCAACACCGGCCGCGGCCTGCTCTGGCTCGAGCCGGGTATCGAATTCTCGGCATCGTGGGGAGTCGAGTTCTCCGCGTGACGACAAGCCCCGATGCCCGTGAGATTCGACGGTGGCGACGCTATCTCGCAGCCGAACGTGCTGAAGCCGCCGTCTATCGTGATCTGGCCTCCCGCCGCACAGGCGAGGAGCGCGAGATCCTTTTGGCTCTCGCCACGGCAGAGAAGCGCCACGAGGATCACTGGCTAACACTGCTCGGCGAGCACGCTGGCCGCCCGTTAGCCACCGACCCCCGCACCCGGCTGCTCGGCTTCCTGGCCCGCCGCTTTGGTTCCGTCTTTGTGCTCGCCCTCGCCCAACGGGCTGAGTCTCGTTCGCCGTATCTGGATGACGCCGACGCGACCGACACGATGGCCGCCGACGAAGCGGTGCATGAGGAAGTGGTGCGCGCCCTCGCTACGCGCGGCCGTCAACGACTCTCGGGAACGTTCCGCGCCGCCGTATTCGGAGCCAACGATGGGCTCGTCTCCAACCTTGCCCTCGTGCTCGGAATGAGCGCAGCAGGCCTGCCCAACGCCGTTGTCTTGCTTTCTGGGGTTGCCGGACTCCTCGCGGGTGCCCTCTCGATGGCTGCCGGCGAATACGTGTCTGTGCGCTCCCAGCTTGAACTTGAGAATGCTGCAGCGCACGGCCCTATCGCGACCGACTCGGTTACTCACCTTGACGTCAACGAAAATGAATTGGCCCTCGTCTACCGCGCTCGCGGAATGAGCAGCGAAGATGCCGAGCTACAAGCCGCCGAAGTGTTGTCGGGGCGCGACGCGCAACCACAGGCCGCCACCATTGCCCATAACCCCATCGGCTCAGCGGTCGGAGCATCCGCCTCAAGTTTCATGTTCTTCGCCTCTGGCGCAGTGATTCCCGTGCTGCCTTACCTGTTTGGTGCTGAAGGCCTCACTGCGGTGTTCATTGCGTCAGCCCTCGTGGGCGTTGCCCTACTGATTACGGGAGCCATCGTGGGTCTGCTCTCTGGTGCCTCACCACTGAAGCGGGCGCTGCGGCAACTCGCCATCGGTTATGGCGCCGCTGCCGCGACTTACCTCCTCGGGCTACTATTCGGGGTAAGCGTCGGCTAGTTCGGTAGCGACGGCAACGGCAAGGAGGCCGTCATGACAACAGCACTGATCGTGGTGGATGTTCAACAAGGCTTCGACGATTCCGAGTATTGGGGCGCCCGCAACAACCCCGCCTGCGAATCCAACATCGGGATGCTGGTTGGCCACTGGCGACGCGAAGGCTGGCCCATCGTCTATGTGCGGCACGATTCCGTAGACCCAGCATCGCCGCTATATCCGAGCGCTGACGGCAATCAATTCAAAGATGTGCTGTCTGGCACTCCGGAGCTATTGGTGTCGAAATCCGTGAACTCGAGCTTTCATGGCAGCCCTGATCTCGATACGTGGCTTCGAGCGTCCGCAATCAATTCGATCGTAATCTGTGGCATCACCACCAACCACTGCTGCGAAACCACGGCACGAGTAGGCGGCAATCTCGGCTACGACGTGAAATTTGTGCTGGATGCCACCCACACCTTCGATCGCGTCGGGCCGTACGGCGAAGAGGTGACCGCCGACGAGCTTTCCCGTATCACCGGCGTGAACTTGCACGGTGAGTTTGCCCACATCGTGTCGACGCGCGACCTATTGGGCTCTGCGCCCGAAGGGTTCATCGTTTAGATCAGGGCCCAGAGGGGCTCTTGGGCTGGGCCCAGAGGGGACCTTGGGCTGGGCCTAGAGTAGCGCCGAGTTTCTCCCGACGGCGAACCAAATTAGGGACCCTATAAATGGCGCGACCAGAATCACGATCAGCCAGAGCAGCTTGGAATTGGTCGGCATTGTGGAATTGAAGACCTGCGTGAGCGCTACCGCGATCAGGGCGACGTAGGCGGCGAACGCGAGAATTCCGATGATCCACCACGGAAAATCAAACATGGGAGCCTCCAATTGCTTGCATCTAGCCTACCGAGCATCGCTCAACGAGCAAGATGGAGATCGGCGTAGGGTTGGCGCAAGCTAGCGCCTGTCTGGGTGTACGAACTCGGCAGCATGTATCGGGGCCCACCTTGCTGTACCCGACCGATTCTCAGTGGGTCAGGGTATTCTCAGAGTAGCTAACGCCTCGCCGATTTTTGGTCGCTGGGCAGCTCATTCACGCTTTAACGACGGGGCCCCCATGATTGACCATGTTTCTTCTCCTGCGGTTGTGAACCGCGATGATGTTGTCTTGCACAACGGGCTCCTGGCGCTTAGTAATGACACTCTCACTCCGCGCGAGGCAGTGCGTGACGACTTGCTCTTCCTGCGCGGTGTGCTCGACGATGCGGGCATCCAATTTCTTCTGGTTCGGGGGGACGGCGAAACTCCTGTGCTGGCGGTCGACGCCAAGGATCGCAAAGCGCTCGGTTTTGCGCTTGTTGCTGCCTGCCAAAACGAGCCCTTCTATGTGAAGCCTGCGCGCATCAAGGAGAACGGCAAGCCGTTTGCTTCGGATGTTCGGGACAGCCCGGTGCTCGTTGCCGATGGTGTTCTGACGTCTGCGATCAAGGCAAAAGCGATGATGCTGTTTCGCCCGCGTGTTGAGCCTGCCGGCCGCCTCCGTTTCGATGCGCCCTTCGGTGTGCGCCTCGAGCTGTGGGAGTACGTGCGCGACGAGGTCGTTGCCCCTAACCCCAATGCGTTGATGCGTCGCTGGGTTCCTCGCACTGAAGCGATAGCTGACACCGTCGAGTTCTATGGCCAGTCGTGGCCAACGTTGCAGGGCATGTTTGAACCACTGGCTAGCGATATCAATTTTGATATCGACATTGTGTTCTCGTGGGTTGATGGTGCTGAACTTGAATGGCAGAAGGCGCGCGCTGCGCGCATGGCCAACTTTATTGTTGGAGAGGGTGACGACTCCGAGGCCCGCTTCCGGCAGTTGGATGAGCTCAAGTACGCATTGCGCTCGGTTCACCTGTTCGCCCCCTGGATTCGCAACATCTACATCGCTACTGACTCGCCCCGCCCGGCATGGCTGGCCGATCATCCGCGGGTCACGTTGATGCGCAGCGAAGACTTCTTCGCAAACCACGATGACCTGCCGACCCACAACTCGCACGCCGTCGAGAGCCAGTTGCACAACATCCCGGGTCTCAGCGAACACTTCTTATACTCCAATGACGACATGTTCTTCGGTCGCTCAGTGAGCCCAGCAGCGTTCTTCACTCCGGGCGGAGTGTCGAAATTTATTGAGGCACGCACCCGCATTGGGTTGGGTGAGAGCAGTATTGAGCGCTCCGGCTTTGAAAATGCGGCCCGCGTGAACCGTCGGCTCTTGCAAGAGAAGTTTGGGGCAACGATCACTCGCCATCTCGAGCACGCGGCGACTCCGCTGCGAGTTTCGGTCATGAGGGAACTCGAACAAGAGTTTCCCGAAGACTTTGCGCGCACCAGCGCGAGTGCATTCCGTCAGGCAACCGACATCTCTGTCACCAATTCGCTGTACCACTACTACGCGCTGCTCAGCGGCAAGGCGATGGTGCAGGCGGATGCCAAGGTCAAGTACGTCGACACAACCTCATTAGAGGGGCTACGCAAAATGCGCTCGCTACTGCGCAAGCGCTCGAGTGATTTCTTCTGCCTCAACGACGGCAGCTTTCCTGAACTCTCGGCAGAAGATCGGGCAGCGGCCGTGCGGTCGTTCCTCGACGAGTACTACCCGATCGCCGCGCCGTGGGAGCTCCCCGAAACTGAGTAGTGCGGCACCAGAAGGCGCGGTGCCAGAGGCTGCAGTGGCCTAGGCGGCGATGGTGCTGACGCTGGCAGCGCTGGCGGTGACGCTGTGGACAACGTCGGCGCTCGCGGCATCCTCGCTCGCAATGATGTGCGGGTTCGTAGCGGCAGCGATCGTGATGCCCTCGGCCGCCAGAATCTCGGCCGTTTCTTCGGGGGTCACATACGCAAGGCTGCCATAGTCGCCGAGCGGAACGACGGAGTGCAGAACGGTTTCGTCATAGACATGCACCAGGTTGAATGACTGGGCGCCATCGCGGCCGCGGGTGCCGCCGACGGGAACGTTGAGGTCTTGTGTGTAGCAGGTCGCAGAGGCCACCGATACGGGAATCCCGGCGAAGGTTGCCGCTGTGGAGTAGTGCAAGTGACCGGCGATGATGCTGCGGATGTCGCTGCCGCGAATTACTGCTGCGAGATCTTTCTGGCCCCGTAGTTCGACGGTCACGGCAAGGTCGAGCACGGCAGGCACTGGCGGGTGGTGCATCGCGAGGATGGTGCCGTGGGGTGCTGGGGTGGCGAGAACATTCTGCAACCACAGCAGTTGGGCATCCGTCACCTGACCGTGGTGGTGACCGATCACGGTGGAATCAAGGGAGATGATGCGCAGCCCATTGATGTCGATCACGCGGTCGATGGGAGCTTCGGAGGCTGGTTCATCGAGCAGGTGTCTGCTGAAACTGGCGCGATTATCGTGGTTTCCCATGACCCAGACGACACGGGCGCCAAGGCGTTCTGCGGCTGGCTCAACGATGGCGCGAAGCTCACGGTAGGCAGCTTCATCGCCCTTGTCGGCAACATCTCCGGTGAAGATAATCGCTTCGGGCCGGGAGCCGGATGCTTCGAGTTCGGCAAACAATTGCCGCAATTTCTCTTCGCTATCGAGCGAGTCGTAGAGTCGCCCTCCTCCCGCCAAAAAATGTGTGTCACTGAGATGCAACACAAAATGGTCGGGCCGTGGATACTGCGACGCGTAGCCGGTCATGGGTCTAGTCCAACACTTCTGTATGGATGCGGGGTGAACATCCTGCGGCAAGTTGCGGTCGGGGCCCCGAGATTCCGCGGGTTTTTGCGAATCTTGTGGCCCGATTTGGGGGCGAAACAGGGGGGAGCGCCCCAAGTGGTCTCGAAGTGGCCCGTTTGGGGGCTGGGAGCGTGCACAGACACGAGTTAGTCTCGTCTTATGCATTTTCGGGGAGTAGCTGGCAAAGGACGCTTGATCCACAGTGTCGAGAGTGCAGATGTTCTCGCGTCGCAGCCAGAAGCTCTCGCCGCCCGCCCCGCTGCGTACTCGGTCATTGCCGAATTGTTCCGGGTGCAGGCCGATGTGGTGCCCCGAACTGCGCTCAGGCAGATCTTTGGTGTTAGCCCCCTGCATGCGGATTCCGAAAGTTGGTTTTCTGGGGCACACGGCGAGCTAAAAGTGGGGGAGTTGCTTTCGCACCTCGGCCCAGAATGGTTGGTACTGCATGCGGTTCCGGTCGGTGCTGGCGAGAGCGATATCGACCACGTAGTCGTGGGCCCCGGTGGAGTGTTCACGGTCAATACCAAGCGTCATCGCAATAAGAAAATCTGGGTTGGCGAACGCATGCTTCTGGTGAACGGGCAAAAGACCGACCACCTGCGCAACTCCCGCCATGAAGCGAAACGTGCCTCCAAGCTGTTGTCGGTCGCGGCGGGTTGCGCTCTCGAAGCTCATCCAGTTATTGCGATTGTCGATGCGGCATCGTTCACCTTCAAGCAACGGCCGAAAGATGTCAGCATCATGGATGCGCGTCGACTGCCTCGCTGGCTCAAAAACCGCCCGCCGGTGCTCTCGGCCAAGACCGTGAGGTGTATCTCTACGGCGGCCGTCACCCCGCGCACCTGGCACCCCTCCGCGGATCTCGCAATCGACCCCACCTACCTCGATCGCTTTCGTGCGCTCAGCAATGAGGTGCGCGCCGCAAGGACAGTGCGGCTGCTCTGGGCTGCAGCCCTGACCGTCGGAATCGCCGTTGCTGCCTTCGTCTATGTCATCCCGGCAGTGACCGCCCTCATTGTCGCGGCCATTAGCGGCGCGAGCTAGTCCCGCCAGCTGTGCTGCGGCACCCAGCCGAGCAGCCGCTCGGCCTTGTCGATCGACGTCAACGACGTGTTGATGCCGAGCTCGCCGCGAATCTCCACAGCGGGGAACAGCTCGGCGACGAGTTCTGCATTCGGCCGTGACATTACGGTATCGGCGGCAAAGATGTTGAAGACGTCATAGCCGGGGCGGGAGGTTTCCAGTGCCAAACGAATGGCGTTGGCGCCGTCGCGGGCATCGATGTAGCCCCACAGATTCCACGACCGCTGCCGTGCATCCGCATCGAAGCTCGGAAACTCGGCATAATCGGCCGGGTCCATCACGTTCGAGAAGCGCAGCGCGGTGATGCTGAGCGACGGGTCCCAGCGCACAAACTTCTGCGCCATCTCCTCCTCAAGATGTTTCACCATGGAGTACGTCGACTCGGGGCGCGTTTCGTACTCCTCGTCGAGGGGAATGTAGGGCGGGGGAGTCTCGAACGGTAGCCCGAGCACAGTCTCGCTCGAGGCATACGCAATGGTCGTGATGCCGAGTCGCTTGCACGCTTGAAACACGTTGAAGGTGGCGTTCATGTTGTTGTGGAACGTGGCGGCATCTGACCAAAGCCCTGGCGCGGGAATGGCGCCGAGGTGGGCTACGGCATCCAAACCTTCGTGACGGTCATTGACGCCGGCGAGAGCATCCACTACCTGGCCATAGTCGGTGAGGTCAACATAGGTGAACTGGGTGCGATCGGGGCCAGCCATATCGAGCACCGTCACCGTGTGACCAGCCGCACGCAAGCCTGCGACGGTCGCCCGCCCGAGCTTGCCGTTTCCACCGGTGACGGCGATACGAAGGGGAGAGGATGTCATGGCTAGCTCCTTTGCTTGGCACGATAGTGAATCGTTCTAGATGACCGGGAGCAATGCTAGCTCTGTGCATGCTGACGCGCCTACGCCGCACCAAAAAACTCGTAGTCGGCAACGAGCTCGGCCAGCAGTGCGGGTGGCAGCTCCGAGAATTGTGCTGCGCCACCGCTGCCGCGCGGAGTGATCCGGCGGATGGTGAGCGCCCCCAGCTCGATCGGAATGCTCACTTCAGGCAGGCTGCTTCCGGAGAACGACAGCACTCCTTCCAACCCGACGGTATCGAACCGCTTCACGTATTCGAAGAAGCTCACGTCGTCGCCGGTCTCGCCGCGATCCCATTCTCGGGCTTTCGCGCGCGACCGCAACCGGAACGATTCGCTTTCGGTGCCGGCGAGGGTGGCTCGTCGCGACTCCGATCCGTTCACGGCAACCGGGGTTGCGCCGAATTGATCAAAGCCAAGCCCGACCGGCGCGGCCATCGCGCGCCACGCAGCAATCGTGGTGGCATCGAGCGTCGTTGAATGCGCAACACTCACCCGCGCATCCGAGGTCACTTCGACACTCTCACCATCGACTGTTCGCACAATTCCGTCAAAATCAGGCCGCACCGTGAGGTCACCGAGGTGCCAGACAAGCCCCGAGAGCAGAACGCCCATGATCGGATGCTCGAGCAGTCGCTCGCGCCACTCAGCGCCGCGCCACTCACGCCGTAAACACATTGCGTCATACAGTCTCCGACGTTGAGTCGTGACGACGGCGGCGAACTCCTTCTTGTTTGCTGCCCACTGGGCTTTCGCCGCGCCCGCGAGCTCGTCGTCCTTTCGCGGCGCCGGAAGCGCTGTGATCACCTCACCCTCGGCGGTGTTAAGGGTCAGGTTGAGGGCTGCGTTACAGTGCGCCACAAAGGAGCGCGGGCCATAGTCGAGCACGAACGATCGTGAGCTATTGAGGCCGGCCGTGGGGATCATCCGGTCGGCAAGTTCGTCGGCGGACCAGCCGTGACGTTGGGCAATGTCATCAACAAGCTCACTGGCCCGTTTTTGGATGCCAGCGGTGCGATACCGCCGCGCCGTTGCGACGAGCAGCTGGGCAGGTTCTGGGTCGTCCGAGAGCGATAAGACGACGAGCAGAGCTTCAATTTGAGCCCGCTTGAGATGCTTGCGCCGCATGAACTGACGAACGATTTCTGCAAGCTCAGCGCCCGGCACCTGGCCGGCGAGCGAGAGAATGCCGCGGTGCGCCGTAGCGGTCGGTGATTTTTGTGACTCTCGCCAACGATGCCAATCGAAATAGTCGATTTCAGCGCTGCCCGCTGCAGGAAGCGCGGGGGTGGACGCTTCTTTAATGACGTCGAAGAACGTGGAAGTCTCGCGGTCGATCTGAGGGTCATTCAGCCTGAGCGAGCGCACGATTCTCGAATAGCGGCTGGCGGCCGTGAAGGCCCGCTCCATGGACTCGGCGTCATCTTTGGTCGCGTCGCGAGCGAGCCACGCGGTGAGAACGAAGCGGCCAAGTTCAGCGGCGCTCGCCGGAGTAAGAGTGCGCACATACAGCGGTAGTAGCCCTGCTCCTGCCGGATCTTTTGTCGTGAAGCCCAGAATCACCCACCAGCGCAGCACGGTGGCCGGAACTTCGGTGCCATCGATAAAGGATGCGGTCGGCAGTTCTGCAAAGGGAAACCACTGCAGCTGTTTGGGCACTGCCTTTGCGAGCCCCTGTGTGGCCTCGGCGGTGAGTACCGCAGGGTCAAGTTTGACGCTGACGTCGCCGCCGAGTTGTTCGAGGGCGGCAACGATCGTTGCTCGAACAGGCGCAGCCTTCTCCCGTTCGAGCTGCTGAGTGAGCGTATCGACAGCCCAAGTGCCACCGAGAGATTCGATCCAGAGCACCGCGGCTGAGCGAGCATCGGCGTTTCCCGCCCGAAGCGATTCTTCGGCAATGCGTTCTGCGAGACCATGCTTGTCGAGCACTCGCTGAGCGGCGGCGCGATTGGACTTGGCTGCACCGATCGCAAGCTCCGTCACGACCGGCAGATAGCGGGCGGCCAACCGGGGTGACGCTTCGAGGATCGGGAGCACATCAGCGCGCAGGTCGTTAGAGCCCCAGTGCTGTTCGATCTCACCGAACTGGATCCCCAGAATCACATCGAACTGGTGAGGATTTTCGGCCATGAAGCCGACGAGCTGCGCGGGCCGCAGGGTAGGACCGGTATCGAGATTGGTCAGAGCCGCCCGAAAGACCGCCTCGTGAGCTTCGCTGGCGGTGTAGCCGACGCGCATCATCATGTCTGCGATAGATCGCGCATCGACTTCGTGATCGCTGGCTCTGGCTCCCCGCCCCCAATGCTCGACGCCTGACTGGCGCACCCAGTTGACGGGCGCGAAGCCCACGATCTGGTGGCTTACCGCGCTCAGCGGGGCGAGCAGTCGCCGTTCAGAAAGATCCCCGCGGCCCGACAAGTAGTCGACAATTTCGGGAAGCGATGCGAGCGTCTCATCTGCCTCGGCAACAAATTTTTCGAACAGCTGAACCGTGCCCGGATAGGGATTACCGGGATACTTCGTGAGGAACTTGTCGCGCTTCTTTATTTCGGACTCAATCTCGCGGCTCTGCTGAGCGCGATACTCGGTGAGCGCCGAACGAATTGATTCAACGGCGTCGCTGTCAAGCGGATGCGCGGTCAGAGACACCATCGCGGGTACTTCGATGTGCTCCGGTGTTCCAGACAATTCGTAAATCGCGAGGCGCTGAATCGCCCGATCAATCTCTTCAGAGCCCTTCGTACTCCGCGCTAGGGCGCGTTCAAGAACTCCGATAGCTGCCGGAATGTCGGGCACGAATTCGATTGCAGAAATAACTTTCTCGCGGTGGGGGGAGCTCGACGATTCGAGGAGCGGTTCGAGAACGGCGAGCTGCTGGGAGGCGGGTAACCCTCGCAGAACGGCGAGCGCCGGCATCCGCACCTTGGCGTAGCCGTGAGTCGCGACAGTGGCTATCAGCTCTGCACGCTGGTGCGCGAGTGGGGGATGGGTGGACGCCAGCCTGATCACCTCGAAGATAGCGCCGTACCGAAAATCCGGCAGCAGCTCGTCGAGAGCGAGAGGGTTGTCAACCAGATACTCGGCCATCCCGGGAATTGCGCCATGTCTCGAGGGCTGATAGTCAATGCTGAAGTCGATGGTGCCGATGAGAGTCGCGATGATGGCTCGAGGGATCTCGCTGTCGCTCAGCGATTCGTATCTCATGAGGGCGGCGATTCGCTCGATGGTGATCGTCGTTAGCGGAATCGAATCGCGGCGCGCTCCGTGATGGAAGCCGAAAGCCAGAAGGGCATCATGCAGCAATGCCCACACCGAACGGGGCATGATCTCTGGCACATAAAACGGTTCGCTCGGCGCCACAGCAAGGAGCCGTCCCCAGCGCACCAAGACCTCGTCGTCAGCTCGATCGATAGCCTCAAGGCTTTCGTAGAAAACGCTGCGTTTCAGTGGCGCCGTACGTGAGAAAGCGGCGCGATCCTTCTCTCGAAGTCGTTGCGGAAAACGCTTGTCAGCACCGACAAAAACGTAGTCGAGGATGTCGTTACGCAGTACGGCATCCAGATCTGCGAGACCGTTTGCGAGCAGCGATCGGGGGTCGGCTGATGTCATCTGGATCCTCACCGGGCACGAACATGGGGTGAGTCGACCTCACCATGACAGGTTACGTGGGCGGCTGACGTGGCGCTGTCCCCACATCGGGGTGCGGTTGAGTGCGACGCGCCCAGCGCCTCGCACCACCGACGGTGAGTGATCTAGCCGCGCGCGGGGAACTCCGTGAGCTCCGACTCCCACGTGGCGACTGCCAGCCGCAGGTCGCTCGGGGAGAGTGTGAGATCCATGAAGAATTCCCGCTCGCTCGTCACGCTCGGCGGCTGTGACTCAAGCCAGAGGAACGTGCGGAGCACGACGGCGGCAGGCGCAAAACTTACGACCCCAAATCCAAAGTTCGGTTCGAGAAAATCCTGCGTAGGCTGCAATTCGCTGTGGCCGCTCAGCTCCATCGGCTCGATAAGCCCGCGAGCAGCACGCGTCAACCACGTGCCCAGGCTGCGTGCCTCATCCACGAGCAAGCAGGGCTCGAGAAAGTTCCACTCCTCGGTGCCCCATCGTGCGCGCCCATCGATCAGGAGCCAGTTCGCGTCGTAGGAATCAACGCGCACATCGTCAAACTCATAAGCCATGGGCTCGATGCTGAGATAGTTCGTTCCCTCGAGATCCCATAACTCCATGCTCAGGAGCCTAATCGCGGCACGCTCCGCACAGCGGAGAAGAATCGCAACAAGCTACCGTGAACGCGAAGAAAAATGTGGGCCCGCCGGGACTCGAACCCGGGACCCGCGGATTAAAAGTCCGATGCTCTACCAACTGAGCTACAGGCCCTACATGTTAAGCGTACCGTGATCTCATGGCAGAAAATTTCCACAAGCCCACGCAGTACTCGACAGATAAGTTTGACACATTTGAGGGCGGTCAAGATCCCGCCCAAATTATGCGCGCAGCCCACGATACAGCCCACGCGCTCGTAGATGGTGCACGCGACACGGATGATCCTGCCGTGCTCGAAAGAATCGTCGCCTATACCGACGAGCATGGCATTGATGCCATCGCCGAGTTGTGGTCGCGATCGAGCGCCGGTAGCCTCCCCGGAGCGCTCTGGCGCATCTATTTGCTGCGGGCCGTTATCCAACAGGATGCTGTGGGTACAAGCCTTCTCTTTCAGCGTGGCATTGAGACCCTCCGCACGATTGATGCTGCCGTCACCGGCGCCATCAACCCCACGGGGCCCGACGAAATCAGAGAGTTGGCTGACCAAATTTTGCGTGGCCTCTTCCGCGGCGACTTTGGGGTCGCCCTCGACAGGGCAGCATCGTTTAGTCGCATCCTCGCCTCGGGGGCAGGAAGCATTGCCGACGACCAAGAGCTACTCGACCCGACACGGGCGAGCGAGCTCACGACTCGTGCCGACCGTTACTCGCGTACCGCAGACGAGTTCGCCACCTGCGCCAAGCTGTATCGGGCGGGCGCACTCGACTAGCGGGGGCCTAGTTCATCTTGGCGAGACGTTTGGCGCGGGCGGCGCCAGACACCTGAACTGTCACCACAATGACTAACGCCAGAATGAACACGGCTGACGCCACGACATTTGCCTCTGCGGGAATACCTCGTGCCGCTGAGACCCAGATGTACTTCGGGAACGTTGACACGTTGCCAGAGTTGAAGTTCGTGATGATGAAGTCGTCGAACGACAACGCGAATGACAACAGTGCTGCCGCGAGAATTCCGGGAAGCAACAGCGGGAACGTGATGCGCATAAAGACTTGAAGCGCTGACCCGTAGAGGTCGCGACCAGCTTCCTCAAGAGCCGGATCCAGGGTTGCGACGCGAGCCTTCACCGCAACGACCACAAAGCTGATGCTGAACATCGTGTGCGCCAGAATAATCGTCGTCATATCTTTGGGCACGCCGACCGACAAGAACTGCGCTGCGAGTCCGGCACCGAGCACAACCTCGGGAGTCGCCATCGGGAGAAAGAGGAACAGGCTCAGCTGCGAGCGGAACTTGAATCGGTAACGCACCATCGCGATGGCGATCATCGTGCCGAGCGTGGTCGCCACTATCGTCGACACCACCGCGATGAAGATGCTGTTGCCGAAGGCCTCACAGACGGCACCATTCTGCACGTTGCAAACATTGAGCCACTTGTCGAAAGTGAAACCACGCCACGTGATGTTCGATTTCAGCGAGTCATTAAAGCTGTAGACGAAGGTGTAGCCGATCGGAATCATCAAGATCAGCAGCGCAAGCGCGGTGTAAACGGGCAGTACCCACTTGCCAATGGAGAGTTTCACAGAAGCTCCTCCGTTCCTGATTTCTTCACATAGATGCTCACGATTACGAGGATTGCTGTCATCAGAATGATGGAGAGAGCTGCTCCCGCCGGATAGTTCTGCAACACCAGAAAGTTCGCCTCGATCACGTTTCCGATCATCTGGGTGCCGGTGCCACCGAGAAACTCGCGACTTGCGTTGATGTAGTCGCCGGCTGCGGGGATGAACGTCAGCAGGGTTCCCGCCACGATGCCGGGCATGGAGAGTGGGATCGTGACCTTACGGAACACGTGAAATTGGCTGGCGTAAAGGTCACTACCCGCTTCGAGGTAACGCACATCGAGCCGCTCGAGCGTCGTATAGAGCGGCAACGTCATGAAGGGGATGAAGTTGTAGGTGAGGCCGAAAATAACGGAGAACGCCGTTCCCGTGACGTGCGCATCTGGAGCAAGCACAGATATCGCTTTGAGCGACGTCACAAGGAATGATTCGTCGGAGAACAACTGCTTCCACGCCAAAGTGCGCAGCAGAAAACTGATGAAAAACGGCGCGATAATCAACACCAGAGCAAGACTCTGCAGCAGCGGCCAACGCCGAGCTTTGACACCAATAAAGTACGCCAGCGGGTAACTGATGATCAGAGCAAAGAATGTTGCGGTAATCGCATAGCCGAACGAACGCATGATGTGCGGCCAATAAGCGGTGACAACGTCAACATAGTTTTCCCAGCGGAACGCGTAACTGAATTCACCAAAGTCGCCAAACTCTGACGGCGCTTTGAGCGAAGTCAGCAAGAGCGATATCAGCGGCGTCAGAAAGAAGAGAACTAGATAGAGGATGCCGGGGAGCAGCAGAAGCAGCGCAACCGGACTCTTCTTGCGTGAAGTATCAGCTGCAGCGGGGGCAGTCGATGACGAGAATGCGGCGAACGCCATCGCTATGCCCCTTCTAGTCGATGCTGCGCTGCGATCGTGCGAGTGTCCAGATCGGGTGAGAATCGCGGTGCATCAGCCGGTTCGTCATCGAGACCGAAACCGTGGCCGATGGTCCAGCTGACCCACACCTTGTCGTCTTCGCGAACATCCGAACCGAATGTCATGTTCTGTGCGAAAACAATGAGGTTGCCGGCGCCAGGAACATCTACCAAATATTGCGTGCTCACACCGCTAAACGAGACGTCGATAACACGACCAGGGCCCATGACGTTGACATCAGGATTGTGGGCCGGTTCCGTGCTGTGCAGAGTCAGCTTCTCGGGGCGAACGCCAACCGTGATCTCGCCGGTCGTGCGATGTGCACGGTCGATCGGGACGGTGATTTTCTGCCCAGAAATGTCGACCGAGATGCTAGTGCTTGTTGTGCCGACGACGGGTCCGGTGAACAAATTCGACTGGCCAAGAAAGTTTGCGACGAACGACGTTCTTGGCAATTCGTAGAGCTCCTGCGGGGCGCCCATTTGCTCAATGCGACCCTTGTTCATCACCGCGATCGTGTCGGCCATTGTCATGGCTTCCTCTTGGTCGTGAGTGACGTGCAGGAAGGTGAGGCCGACATCCTCTTGAATAGTTTTGAGTTCGAGTTGCATCTGGCGACGCAGTTTGAGGTCGAGTGCCCCCAGCGGTTCATCGAGAAGCAGCAACGCCGGACGGTTGACGATGGCGCGAGCCAGAGCGACCCGCTGCTGTTGACCGCCGGAAAGCTGCTGGGGGCGGCGGCTCGCGAGATGGTCAAGCTCCACGAGGCTCAACACCTCATGTGCCTTGTCCAATGGGTCAGCCATCTTGCGGCGACGCAACCCAAAAGCGACGTTCTCCAGCACGGTCATGTGCGGAAACAGGGCATAACTCTGAAAGACAGTGTTGACCGGGCGCTGGAACGACTTCTGGTCAGTCACATCCTTACCACCGATCAGGATCCGGCCAGCAGTCGGAGCCTCAAGACCGGCCACGAGCCGCAACGTTGTTGTCTTGCCGCAACCCGACGGTCCGAGCAAGGCAAAGAACGACCCGGCAGGGATAGTTAGGTTGAGGTCTTCAATAGCGGTAAAGCCAGGGAAACGTTTATGAATCCCCACCAATTCAAGATCTGCTCCGCTCTCAGCGAAAGTATCAATCCCCATCAGACTGAGCCGAGAAGCACGCTCTGGAAAGCGGCGTTGTACTTCTGCTCTTCAGAGTTATCTAGCCCACGGAACACGTAAGCGTTAGACAGCGTTTCTTCATCGGGAAAAATGAGGTTGTTGTTAGCGAGTTCGGGGTCGATGGCTGCGGCAGCTTCCTTGGCTCCGACAACGGGGGTGATGTAGTTCACGTAGGCGGCAACCTCGGCAGCGACAGCCGGGTCGTAGTAGTAGTTGATCATCTCTTCGACGTTCGACTTCGCGCCGCTACCGATCGGCACCATGAAATTGTCGTTCCAGAGAGTTCCACCAGCTTCGGGAACGATGAAGTCCCACTTGTCGCCGTTCTCGGCATTCAACTGAACGATGTCGCCAGACCACACGATCGCAGCGAGGGTGTCTTCGTTGACGAGGTCCTCTTTGTAGGCGTTGCCCTTGATGTTGCGAATCTGGCCGTCAGAGACCTGCTTCGTGAATTCATCAATCGCGGCGTTGAACTCATCGTCGCCCCACTTGCCCTCGATATCGACACCCTGATCGAGCATGATCAGACCCATCGTGTCGCGCATTTCGGAAAGCACGCCAACGCGGCCCTTGAGTTCCGGGCTCCAGAGATCCTTAACAGATTTGATCCCATTGGGCAGTTGTTCCTTGTTCCACGCAATGCCGGCGAAACCGCCCTGCCAGGGCACGCTGTGTTCGCGGCCGGGATCGAAATCGACATCCTGCAGCGACGGGATGAGGTTGGCCACATTCGGCATATTCGCGTGGTCGAGCTTCTGGGTGTACCCAAAGCGAATAAGGCGAGCGACCATCCAGTCAGTGAGGCAGACGGCATCTGCCCCGATGTCCTTGCCGAGCGAGAGCTGATCCTTCACCTTGGCGTAATAGGTGTTGTTGTCGTCGACAGCTTCGGTGTACTCGACGCTAATTCCGGTCTGAGCTTCGAAAGCTTCGATAGTGGGATAGCCGCCAGCGTCATCGATGTCGACATAGAGCGCCCAGTTATCCCAACGAATTTTCTTGTTGGTGTCACTGGTGTCTGGCGCTGCGGTGAGTTCGTCGGGTCCAGTCGAGCACGCTGCGAGAGCGAGGCCGGTCGCTCCAACGGCGGCTCCAGAAAGTAAGGTACGTCGATTCATCGTGGAGTTCTGCGCGCGGCGGATCAGCTCACGAATCATAGGATCAGCGGGTAGCGGCTTGGACTTCATTAGAGGTACTCCTAGCATTTTCGACACTCACACGGTCGGCCCCACGACGCTGCGGGGTTGACTGATAATTGCACAAATGGGCCGTAAAATCACTAAAAAATGCTGAAAACGTTGGTATTGCAATCTATTCGTCACGGAATCCGCACAAACTGGAAACAAGAGACGGCTCAGCGCAGGGCCACAGGGTCACTCTGGGCTGCGGGAGGTCGGCAGCGAGCATTGCAGTGAGGGCGTAGGCGAAAGGTCATCGCACGACGTGGCGGAAAGCTTGGCTCATGGTGAACGTCTGGCGCGGGCTGAGAGCGCACACAGGAAGCGGTTTGCTAAACTTTTCTACGCCGGGCCACAGTAACCCCGGGCTCCAATATTAGCCGCTCCGAGCGGCCTCGCGCCGAGAGGCGTTTCTGTGGCCCGGTATTTTTGTGCCCAAAAACAAGCGCACGATCGAGAGTTCTGCCCTGCGCGCGCTACTTTTCGCAACCAACCAAACCAATTGGTGGGCGGTGCCGAATTACTCACCAGTGAAAGCAATTGATGAAAACCATCATCAGTTCCGCATCCACTGCCTGAAATTTCGCTGCTGAACCTATCGAACTGCGATGAAGGAGCATAGGAACCTGTCATGCTGGTAGTTATGTCTCGTGAAGCTGATGTCAGCGCGTTTCCTGAAGAACCGGGAGCGTCTGCCTCGACCCCGCAAGACCTGCTCGAGCGTGTCGCCACTGGTGACCAAGCCGCATTTAGCGAGCTCTACGACCAGCTGGCCCCCCGAGTCTTTGGGCTCGTCAAGAGGCTCCTGCGTGACCATTCGCAGTCTGAAGAAGTGACGCAAGAAATCTTCTTAGAGATCTGGCAGACCGCAACCCGTTTCGACTCGAACCGGGGCGCCGCGGTCAGCTGGATTCTCACCATGGCTCACCGCCGCACCGTTGACCGTGTGCGTGCATCTCAGTCGTCCCGCGACCGCGATGTTCGCATCGGCATCCGTGATCACAACCCGGACTACGATCACGTCTCAGAAACCATAGAAGTCCGACTCGAACACGAAAGGGTAGAGAAGGCCATGTCCCGACTGACTGAACTCCAGCGCCAAGCTGTATCCCTTGCGTATTACGGCGGCTATAGCCACAGTGAGGTGGCGACCATGCTCAAGGTTCCTGTCGGCACTGTCAAAACCCGACTACGTGATGGAATGATCCGCTTACGCGACGAAATGGGGGTGGCATCATGAGCGATCGCAACGACGATCTCGCCGCCCAGTCTGGCGCCTACGCCCTCAACGCGTTGAGCCCAGAAGAGCGCGAAGCGTTCGAGAAGCACCTGGCATCGTCCAGCGAAACTCGCACCGAAACTACCGAGCTCTCTGACACTGCGGTAGCGCTGGGAATGGCCATTGACCCGGTCAGCCCGCCGCCTGCCCTCAAAGCCAATCTCATGGCCATGATTGCGCAGACGCCGCAGCTGCCTCGAGAGGTCGACGCTCAGCCGCTAGCCGACGAAGCACCCGGTGTGGATGTCGCAGCTGCCCCGATCGCCCCCGTGACGCCTCTAGGCGCATCGGTTTCGCTCGCTGACGAAGTATCTACCGAGCAGTCACGCTCAGCGCAGTCAGCTTCAGCGGCTGTTCCGTCTCGCGCCGAGACGAAAGCTCAGGCGCGCTGGTTCACCCGCCCCGCTACCGCTCTTGCTGCAGTCGCGGCAGCAGTTGCTCTGATTGTTACCGGCGGCGTTGTCGCCGATTCGATCGGTCGCGCTTCTCTCGATCAAACAAGCTTCGCTTCGCAACAGGCCGACCAGCTTGCCGCTATCAACGCGGCCAGTGATTCGCAGCGTCTGGTTTCGACGGTCGCTGGCGGGGCTACGGCCACCTTTGTGTGGTCGGCAGAGCTCGCGTCATCCGTTGTCATCGTTGATGGTCTTGAGGCGCTCTCTGCCGATCAGGTCTACGAACTCTGGTACATCGATGAGTCTGGTGCGCGACCGGCTGGCCTCATGGATGCCGCTGAAGATGGCCCTACGTGGCGAGTTTTGGATGGCGACATGGCTGTTGGCGATGTTATCGGTGTGACGATCGAACCTAAGGGCGGATCTGATGCGCCCACTACGGACCCGATCGTCGTCTTCGAAACTGCGTAGCAGCCTTCGTACTAGTTGGCCGTCCGCGCTCAATAGATTCGGGCGCCAAGTAGAGCCCAGTGCCAATAAGAGCACGGCCCAACAACATCACGGCACCAACAGTAAAGCCCCCGGCCAATTGGCGCGGGGGCTTTTCTGTGTCATCGGGCGGCTCGTTAGCCGAACTTGCCCGAGACGTAGTCTTCGGTTGCTTGCACGCTGGGGTTCGAGAAGATGGTGTTGGTGTCGTCGTATTCGATGAGCTTGCCTGGGTGGCCGGTTCCCGCGATGTTGAAGAAGGCGGTGCGGTCTGAGACACGAGCGGCTTGCTGCATGTTGTGGGTCACGATGACGATCGTGTAGTCCTGCTTGAGTTCCTCGATGAGGTCCTCGATAGCGAGGGTCGAGATGGGGTCAAGGGCCGAGCACGGCTCGTCCATCAGAACGACATCGGGCTTCACGGCGATGGCGCGCGCGATGCAGAGTCGTTGCTGTTGTCCACCAGAGAGGCCAGAGCCGGGCTTATCGAGGCGCTCTTTGACTTCTTGCCACAGGTTCGCGCCGATGAGGGATTGCTCAACGAGGTCGTCGGCGTCGCTCTTGCTCATGCGCGAGTTGTTGAGCTTCACGCCAGCAATGACGTTATCGCGAATCGACATGGTGGGGAACGGGTTTGGCCGCTGAAAGACCATGCCAACCTGGCGGCGCACGCTCACGGGGTCAACGCCGGGCGCATAAAGGTTGTTGCCGTCGATGAGCACTTCACCTTCAACGTACGCACCGGGGATGACCTCGTGCATGCGGTTCAGGGTGCGCAGGAAGGTTGACTTGCCGCAACCAGACGGACCAATAAAGGCGGTAACGGTGCGGGGCTCGATGGTGAGCGACACACCTTCTACGGCGCGAAATTTGCTGTAGTAGACGTTGAGGTCATTGACTTCGATGCGCTTAGACACGAATAGGGTTCCTTCGGTTATCGACCGGTCTTGGGGGCGAAGATCTTGGCGATGATGCGTGCCAAGAGATTGAGTGCCATGACGATCAGGATGAGGGTGAGTGCTCCGGCCCAGGCCCGATCGATGTACGCCTGGGCGTCGGTGCCCTGGGAAATGTAGGAGCTGTAGACGAAGACGGGCAGGCTCTGCATGCGGTCGCTGAATAGCGAATAGTTGAAGTTGTTGGTGAAGCCGGCGGCGACCAGCAGCGGCGCGGTCTCACCGATCACACGGGCGATCGAGAGCATCACACCGGTGGTGATTCCGGCGATGGATGTCGGCAGCACAACTTTGGTGACGGTCAGCCACTTGGGCACTCCGAGGGCAAACGCGGCCTCGCGCAGTTCGTTGGGTACCAGTCGCAGCATCTCTTCGCTGGAGCGCACAACCACCGGAATCATGAGCACGGAAAGTGCAACGGCTCCGGCGATTCCGACGCGTACGCCAGGGCCGAAGAACATCACGATGAGGGAGTAGGCGAAGAGGCCCGCAACGATCGAGGGAATGCCGGTCATAACATCCACGAAGAAGGTGATTGCTTGAGCGAGACGACCGCGACCGTACTCGACCAGGTAGATCGAGGTCATCAATCCGATGGGCACTGAGATGAGTGTTGCTGCGAGGGTCATCTCGAGGGTTCCGATGATGGCGTGGAGCGCACCGCCGCCTTCGCCGACGACGTTGCGTAGGGAGAGCGTGAAGAAGTCAATGTCGAAGCGGGCCGCACCGTTGATGACAACCGTGTACAGCAGCGACACGAGTGGCAGCAGCGCGATGACAAAGGCGAGGGCAACGAGGGTCGTTACGAGCCGGTCTGTGGCGCGACGGTGCCCTTCAACGAGCCGTGAGACGGTCGTGAGCACAACGGCGTAGAGCACGACTCCGAAGAGCACGGCTCCGACAATGTTGAATTCGCTTGCCGGTCGACCTGCCTGAACGAACAGGAAGATGATGACGAAGGTGGCGAGGCTGCTGATGAGCATCACTAAGGGTGCCCACCGCGGCAGTTGACCTGCGGCGTAGGCGTTCTCGATGGGGCGCGCTGGTGTTGTCGTAGTCATCAGTTCGCTCCCGAGAATTCCTTGCGGCGGTTGACGATGTAGCGCGCGATCGTATTGACGACCAGCGTGATGGCGAAGAGTATGAGGCCCGTTGCGATAAGAACGTTGACGTTGAGGCCGTAAGCCTCAGGGAAGCTCAGCGCGATGTTCGCGGCAATCGTGGACGGGTTTGTCGAGCTGATCACGTTGAAGGTGATCACGTTTGATGCGGAGAGCACCATCGCAACAGCCATGGTCTCGCCGAGCGCGCGGCCGAGTCCGAGCATCGCACCGGAGACGATGCCAGCGCGGCCAAACGGCAGCACCGCAATTTTGATCATTTCCCAGCGGGTGGCACCGAGAGCGAGGGCGGCTTCTTCGTGAAGCACTGGCGTCTGTAAGAAGACTTCGCGGCAGATGGCGGTGATAATCGGCAACACCATGACGGCGAGCACGATTGATGCGGTGAGGATGGTGCGGCCGGTGCCTGAGGCGGGGCCAGCGAAGAAGGGAATCCAGCTGAAGTTTTCGGCGAGCCAAGCGTAGAACGGCTGAACTCCAACGGCGAGTACGTTGCCGCCCCAGAGGCCGAAGACCACCGAGGGCACTGCCGCGAGCAAGTCGATGATGTAGCCGAGTGTTGCGGCAAGCGGGCGGGGCGCATAGTGCGAGATAAAGAGAGCAATGCCGATGGCGATGGGAACAGCCATGAGCAGCGCGAGTGCTGCCGACCAGAGGGTACCGAAGACGAGCGGGCCAACGTAGGCCCAGAAGTTGGTTCCCTCAAGGAGGGTTGTCTTTTCGGGATCAGCAGCGATTCCCGGTATTCCTTGAATAACGAGGAAGGCAGCGACGGCGGCGAGGATTGCGAGGATGAGCGCGCCAGCGGCGAGGGCTGTCCCCGAGAAGAGGCGGTCTCCGGGGCGCTGCTTCGCGCGGATACGGCGGGCCGCGGTCGAGGTCATGTTTCGAGTATCCCTTATCCCTGGCTTGGCTTAGTGCGTGGTGACTGGATCGTGCGGATTAGTGCGGGTTCTTCGGGAAGCGGATTATCGCGACCCAGAGGAAAGTCTGCCCGACCCCGCTGCTGGTAGCAACGGGGTCGAAGCAGACTCAGAGTGTTACTTGATTGCGTCTACCGCAGCCTGTGCCTTCTCGAAAAGCTTCGAGGAGATGGGGGCTGAGCCTGCAGCGTCTGCTGCAGTGCTCTGGCCCTCGGGGCTGATGATGTAGGAGAGGTAACCCTTGACCAAGTCAACGTTCTCGCTTGAGGCGTATTCGTTGCAGGCGATCAGGTAGCTGATGAGAACTACCGGGTAGACGCCAGACTCGTCGGATGCGCGGTCGAGCTCGAGAGCGAAGTCGGTCTCGCCGCGACCTTCTGCGAAGGGCGAAGCGTCAACGATTGCTGCTGCGGCTTCGGGGGAGTACGGAACGTACTCGTCGCCAACCTTGACAGCGACGACACCGAGGTCGCCGGCGCGAGATGCGTCAGCGTAACCGATGGTTCCGGTTCCGTTGGTTACTGCGTCAACGAGACCTGAGGTCTGAGGAGCACCTTCGCCACCGAACTCGGTTGGCCAGGTCTCGATCGAACCGACGGTCCAGACCGAGGGAGCTGCGGCCGACAGGTAGTCGGTGAAGTTCGCGGTCGTTCCCGAGTCATCTGCGCGGTGGACGGCAGTGATGCCGAGGTCGGGCAGTTCTACGCCATCGTTCTGCGAAACGATTGCTGCATCGTTCCAGTTCGTGATGGTGCCGTTGAAGATTCCGGCGATCGTGTCAGCGTCGAGGTTGAGCGAGTCAATTCCGTCGATGTTGAAGATGATCGCGATGGGGGAGATGTAGGCCGGGATCTCGAGGATGCCGGTGCCAGGAACACAGGAAGCGAAGTTGTCTTCGTCAATCTCTTCGCTCTTGAATGCACGGTCTGAGCCAGCGAACTGGCTACCGCCACCGATGAACGTGTCGCGTCCACCACCGGAACCGATGGGGTCGTACTCAACAGTGACGTTCTCGTTGGCTGTCTGGAATCCAGCAACCCAGGCCTCTTGGGCTGACTGCTGCGACGATGCGCCGGCGCCAACAAGGGTGCCGGTGAGGTCTGAACCAGATGCTTCGCCGTCGCCTTCGGTGCCGCTCGCTGCTGCGCACGAGGAGAGGAGGATGGTGCCTGCGATAGCAATGGCACCGATGGTGCCAAGACGCTTGAAGTTCACAGTTTTCCCTTCGGAATGTTGATTTCAGGTTGTGGGCCGGTGCGACCCAAATAGAAAACCTAAGCAGCGTAAGTGACCACCATTACCTTGTTAGGTAAACGGCAGGTAAACGCGGTATCAACATGAAACTGAAGACCTCGAAAGTTGCTGACTCGTCAGCAGTGAGAGCGGTATTTACTTAATTGCCGCGACTGCGGCGTTAGCTTTCTCGAAGAGTCGTTGCGAGATGGGGGCGGAGCCTGCGCCGTCGGCGGCAGCTTGTTGGCCTTCGGGGCTGATCACGTAATCGAGGTAGCCCCGGATGACATCTACCTTGTCGCTGGAGACGTATTCGTTGCAGGCGATGAGGTAGCTGATGAGCACAACGGGATAGACACCGGATGCGGTTGAGGCCCGGTCGATTTCTACTGCGAAGTCGGTCGCGCCTCGATCGTCGCCAAAGGGTGAGACATCGACGATGGCGGCGGCAGCTTCTGGAGAATATGCGACGTACTCGTCACCGACCTTCACTGCCACTGTGCCGAGATCGCCTGCGCGAGAGGCATCGGCGTAACCGATCGTGCCGGTTCCGTTCGTTACCGCGTCAACGACACCGGATGTCTGTGGTGCGGCTTCTCCGCCGTATTCAAGGGGCCATTTCTCAATGGATCCGACATCCCAAGCATCGGGCGCTGCTTCGGCGAGGTAGCTCGTGAAGTTTGCGGTGGTACCGGAGTCGTCTGCACGATGCACGGCAGTGATGCGCTGGTCTGGCAGCTCAACGTTGGGGTTCTGCTCGGCAATTGCAGTGTCGTCCCAGCGGTTAATGTCGCGCGTAAAGATTGCGGCGATGGTGTCGGCGTCGAGGTCGAGGGAATCAACGCCGTCGACGTTGAAGATGATTGCTATGGGGGAGATGTAGGCGGGGATCTCGAGGATGCCCGTGCCGGGAACGCACGAAACGAACTCGCTTTCGGCAATTTCTTCAACCGTGAATGCACGGTCTGACGCTGCAAACACGGCGCCGCCACCCACGAAGGTGTCACGTCCGCCGCCAGAACCGATGGGGTCGTATTCCACCGTCGCGTGCACGTTGGCAAGCTGAAAACCGCGAACCCATGACTCTTGCGCTGACTGCTGTGAAGAAGCGCCAGCGCCGATAATGGTGCCAGAAAGCTCCGACGGGTCGATAGGTGCAGCGGGAACGCACGCCGAAAGCGTGAGTGCTGTGGTCATCGCGATGATGCTGACGGTGCCGAGGCGGGTGAACTTCACTTGGTCCCTTCGAGAAACTGACGTACACGTCATTCTCTCGCGAATTCACCGGGAATTAACCGGTGCGGTGGGATTCGACCCAAGTATCTTCTGCCTCATAATCGAAAGCAGCTTCACCGTTTGCGCGCACAAACGTCGGAAACGCGGTCGCCACGTCGCCGCGTGCGAGCTCGTCAACAAGCTGGTCCACGATGATCGGTACGGTGTCGGCGTAGCTTGCGACCGGACGATAGCCAAGTTCAGCTTCTGCATGAGCCGTGCTGGCCACAATCGGCTTGGGCACCGACCAGGGCGTATCGCCGAGCTCCGATGCTCCCGGAATCATGAACTCAAGCGGGTGGTGATCGAGATAGGCGTTGGTGATGTCGGCGATTTCTGCAGTCGTGAGCGCGCGTTCGTCGACAGCGTGGAGTGCGCGTCGACCGGGGCGGCTGGCGGCGAGACGAACAAGCTCGGCGATGTTGAGGGTATTACTCCGATGAAACTGGCTGTGGCCACCCCAATTCAGTAATTGCACCGGACGTTTATCGAGAGCGCGCTTGATAAACCACAGCTCTCGAGGATGAACGCTCCCCGGCCCATAAATGGCACCCGGCCGAAGAACGCTTACCGGAACCCGAACGTCGTCGTTGAGAAGCACGTCCTCCATGGCGACTTTGCGGCTTGAGTAGGTCGTCGGTCCCGCAGGAGTTCTCCTTTGGCTTTCTACGATCGGGAGAGGCAATTGCGGAAAGCTGTCCTCGTCAGAAGCTTCATCGAGAGTGCGTCCCTGAGCATCCGCATAGACGGAGATGCTCGAGATGACGACGGCAGAGCCGATTCGGTCGGCTGAATTCACGATCTGACGGGCGTGAGCTGCGGTGTAGGCCACGCAGTCGACGAGAACATCCACGCCCTGACCAAGAGCAGCACGAAAGGATTCGTCGATCTCGCGATCGACGAGCACGCCTTCCACGGAGTCTGGCCAGTCGTGCGCTGAGCGTGAGCCCGCTCGGACCGTCCACCCGTCCCGGAGCAAGGCAGGGATGGCTGCTGCGCCGATCTGACCGGATGTCCCAAGCACGAACGCAGTTTTGCTCATGACCAACTATCACCAAATTGGGCCACACTTTCGCCCGATTTCGCTCAGGGCTGGTGGGTTTCTACCGCCACGAGGCGAGGTTTTTTGGTGTCTCGGGCGAAGTGCAGCACCGAGAAGTCGCCGGTGCTCAACAGGGCGGCAGCGCGCAGCTGAGCATCCGGTTTCGTCTGGGAGGCGTCGGCAAGCGCGCTGACAATCTGAGGCAATACCGGGCCGTGGCTGCAGAGAACGGTAGTTTTCTGCTTCTTGAGGCGCTTCTCAACTAGGGCAATAACAGCTTTGCCGTTGCCAGCGTAAGCATCCTGGCTGAGGTCGTCGGTGGATTTAATCTCGAGCGCTGTGCGCTCGGCCAGCGGGGCGATGGTCGAAAGACAGCGGGCTGCGGTGCTGCTGAGGATGCGTTCGGGTGCGAACGCCGCGATGCCGCCGGCGATGATGGCGGCCTGATCAATACCGCGGTGCATCAGTGGCCGAGTGGCGTCGGGGCCGTCCCAGGTTTCTCCCGGAACCGCTTTACCGTGACGCACCGCAATCATCGCGAACGTGCGCGCATTTCCGGCTTCGTAGAGGGCAGCGAAGCGGTCGAGGATCTCGATGTCGTGCTGGTAGCTGACCTTTTTGCGTGCTTTCGACAGCGGCAACCATTCGAGCGAGGAAATTTCGTCGTTGGGAGTGAACTTAGCGCGCTCAAGGTCGTGGTCATTTACTTCAGCCGACCAGTAGTGCACGTACTTGTCGCGACCGTTGGCCAAGACGTAGTGAACCTTGCCAAGCGGTGCTCCGAGATCAACGCGCAGTCCGGTCTCTTCCCATATCTCTCGCACGGCAGTCTCGGGCAGCGTTTCGCCAGGATCTACCTTGCCTTTCGGCAGCGAGACATCTTTGTGCACGGTGCGGTGCACAAGCAGAACTCGGGGCTTGTCGTCGACTACTCGCCAGCAGACAATGCCCGCGGCCAGCACTGGGGTCGTCGCCGCGGTCACCGGCGCACGCCGCCTCGTTTGCGTTGCGTGATTCGCTTCATAAGAACATTCTGTAGGTCGTTGAGAGGTTCCCCTGACTCCGAACGGCCGTGGCGCACCCAATTACCTTCAGAATCGAGCCACCACGACGAGGTGGTCTCGTCGACGGCAAGGTCGAAGATGTATTCAAGTTCGGCGATGTGTTCAGGCTCGACGATGCGTACGAGAGCTTCGACGCGGCGTTCAAGATTGCGGTGCATCATGTCGGAACTGCCGATGTAAACCTGCGGGTCACCTTGATTGTGGAACAAGAAAACGCGGGAATGTTCGAGGTAGCGCCCCAGCACCGACCGCACCCGAATGTTCTCGCTGAGGCCTTCAACGCCGGGGCGCAACGAGCAAATGCCGCGCACCACAATGTCGATCGGAACACCATCATTGCTTGCCCGGTAGAGGGCATCAATGATCGCCTCATCCACCATGGAATTCAGTTTGATTCGGATGCCCGATGGCAACCCCGCGCGAGCGCTCGCCGCTTCGGCTTCGATTTGCTTGATGAGGCCCTTGCGGAGATGGCGCGGCGCAACCAGCAGTCGTTTGAACTTCTTTTCGATTGCATAGCCGGAAAGTTCGTTGAACAGTCGTGTCAGGTCTTTACCGACCTGATCGTCGGCGGTCAGCAGCCCGAGATCTTCATAGAGCCGGCTGGTTTTGGGGTTGTAGTTTCCGGTGCCGATGTGGGCGTAGTGGCGCAGTTTGCCCTCTTCTTGGCGCACAACCAGCGCGAGCTTGCAGTGCGTCTTGAGACCGACGAGGCCGTAGACGACGTGCACCCCCGCTTTCTCGAGTTTGCGAGCCCAGGAGATGTTGGCGGTCTCATCAAAGCGTGCCTTGATCTCTACGAGAGCGAGCACTGCCTTGCCGGCCTCGGCCGCGTCGATGAGCGCCTCGACGATTGGGCTATCACCGCTAGTGCGATACAGGGTCTGTTTGATGGCCAATACGTCAGGGTCGGCTGCGGCCTGCTCGAGAAATGACTGAACGCTCGTAGAGAACGACTCATAAGGGTGGTGCAACAGAATGTCTTTGCGCGCGATCGCGCGAAAAATATCGGCGCGTTCGTTGCCCTCGGTCGGCATGAGGCTGGGGCTCGTGATCGGCACGTGGCGCGGATACTTGAGCGCCGGGCGATCGATGCGGGTGAGCTGAAATAGCCCACTCAGGTTGAGTGGTGCCGGTAGGCGATACACCTCTTGCTCGGTGATCTTCAGTTCGCGTACGAGCAGGCCCAGCGTGACGTCATCCATGTCATCGGTGATCTCCAGCCGGATAGGCGGACCGAAGCGACGGTTCAGAATCTGCTTCTCGAGCGACTTGATGAGGTTTTCTGACTCGTCTTCGTCGACGTTGACATCTTCGTTGCGCGTGACGCGAAACTCGTGGTGCGCCAAGATCTCCATGCCGGGAAACAGGGCTCCGAGATGGTTAGAGATCAAATCTTCGAGCGGGATATAACGCAACTGGTCTGTGCCGTCGTCGGGCAGCTGAATGAAGCGCGGTAGAACGCTCGGTACCTTGAGGCGCGCGAATTCTTCTTTCTTCGTTTTGGGATTGCGTACTCGAATAGAAAGATTAAGCGAGAGCCCCGAGATGTACGGGAACGGATGTGCGGGGTCGACCGCCAGCGGCATGAGCACAGGAAAAATCTGGTTGGAGAAAATCTCGTAAACGCGCTCGCGGTCTTCGGGGCCAAGGTCGGCCCACGTTTCAATGTGAATGCCCTCCGCATCCATCGCCGGCTTTACGCTGTTGCGAAATTCTGCAGCGTGACGTTCCTGAAGTGCGTGAGCGGCAGCACTGAGTTCGTCGAGAACGTCGGTGGGCGCACGGCCAGTGTTGGTGGGCACAGCGAGCCCGGTCACGATTCGGCGCTTGAGGCCGGCGACCCGCACCATGAAGAACTCGTCGAGGTTGCTGGCGAAAATGGCTAAGAAGTTAGCGCGCTCCAGCAGCGGCAATGACTGGTCTTCTGCCAATTCGAGCACTCGCTGGTTGAAGGCAAGCCAGCTCAGTTCGCGATCGAGGTATCGGTCGGCGATCAACGTGCCATCGTCAACACTTGATGATTCATCGATGTCGTATTCGTCGAGCGAATCTGTTGCGGAGCTGGGATCGGCTATCGCACTGTCGTTGTCCATTAGATCATCCTGCCACTCGGTGATGAACAACTGATTAACTCGCCCGGTAATGGTGCTGTTTAGCAAAAAACCGCGGGACTGTTGAGGGTTGGCGTGCGCTAGCCCGCGAGCGAGTGCTGCACGGCATCGACGGCGTCAGCGGTGTCCGTGGCCGTACCCGCTGCGCTCGCGGAGTCATTGGCGTCGGGAGTGGCCGAGATGGCAGCTGTCGCCGTGTTCTGAGTCAAAATTGTTGACGGCTTCTCTACTTCTTCGGCAATGTTGAAGCAGTAGCCGACGTTGCGCACGGTTCCAATGAGCGATTCCAGATCGCCGAGTTTGGCGCGCAAGCGACGGACATGCACGTCAACGGTGCGGGTTCCGCCGAAGTAGTCGTAGCCCCACACTTCGCTGAGTAGCTGCTCGCGAGTGAATACGTGGGTGGGGTGCGAGGCCAAAAAGCGCAATAGCTCAAACTCTTTAAAAGTGAGGTCGAGCGAGCGGTCTTTCGCCTTTGCCGAGTAGCTAGCTTCGTCAATAACGATTCCGGATGCGCGGATCTTCGATGACGAACTCTCACCTTCGCGGCGAGCCAGGGCCAGACGAATGCGGGCATCCACTTCGGCGGGGCCAGCGGCCGCAACGAGGAGGTCGTCGAGGTGCCATTGGTCGTTGATCGCAGCGAATCCGCCATCGTTCACGACCACGAAGAGTGGGCAAGATATGCCGCTCGTGTAGAGCACATTGCAGAGACCTTTGGCCGCGGCAAGGTTTGTCGTGGCGTCAACAATAATGAGGTCGGTTGTTGGTGATGCAACGAGAGTTGCGGGCGCAGCAACGACCACTTCGACCATATGACTGAGCAAGCCCAGGGCGGGCAATGGATCAGCATTGGGCGCAGAGCTAAGCATCAAGATGTGTGCCATTTGGCCTCCCCACTGCGTGAAAAGTATTCTACCCATCGATTCGAGAGCCCGTGAACGCGTGCTGCGTCGCTTGAGCTAGCTACGATGGTGGTATGACTTGGCAAAAATGGAGCGTTGTTCCCGTGTGGTTGTTGAGTCTTGCGGGCGCAATAATTATCGGCATATTGGCGACTGCTGACATGCGCGTAACGTGGCTCGCGATTACTCTCGCCGGTGCCGTCGTGTTGACGTTTGTCATTCAGATCCTCATTCATCGCAAAGAACGCTTCGTGGCGCGGGCGACAGCCAGCATCGTGGGGTCGCTCGCTGTCGTGGCTGCGGCGACAGCAATTTTCGCTTTCATTTAGTGCGCTTGGGCCGCACAAGATAGGATCAGTACATGCTTCTCGCTCTTGAGCTTTTCTTCGTCGGCCTTCTGGGTCTCGCGACGCTGTCGATCGGCTACGTGTCGGTTGTTGTGGTCTATAACCTGTTCCGCGGTCAGCGCTAACCGCGCCGAGTTGTGATCGAACTAGACACCTCCGGCCCCGCCGAACTCGCCCCACTCTCTTGGCTCATTGGCCTGTGGGAGGGCACTGGTGTTGTTGATTACACCATTGGTGAAGAGTCGCGCAGCATCGAATTCGGTCAGCGCATCAGTTTTACGCATGACGGTCTTCCTCACCTCAACTACAGCTCCTATACGTGGTTGCTTGACGAGAACCAGACCCCTCATGTGACAGAGACGGGTTATTGGAGTCTGCGTCGGCCCGCGACCGATGGCGATCCAGGCCCCGGCCTACTACCTTCGGTAGGTGCGCCGCCGTATACGACGGCCGAGGAGGTTGAAACCTTGCGCTCGCCCTCTGGCGGGTTCGAGATCGAAGTGTCGATCGTGCATCCGGGTGGCATCAGCGAAATCTATCTCGGTGAGGTCGCTGGCCCCCGCATCGATCTCGCAACTGACGCCGTGATGCGCACCGAAAGCGCTAAGGAGTACACGGCAGCAACACGGCTCTACGGACTGGTAGATGCTCACCTGCTATGGGCGTGGGATATCGCCGCCTTTGGCCAAGACCTTCGAAACCATGCGTCAGGACGGCTTGCTCGTGTCGAATAGCACTTTTACTTCTCGACCGGGTGCAGTTGGCGAGCCTCCCGAGCACTACGGCAACCCTTTCGGCGAGCAGCGTTTGCTGGCTGAGGGGCAATCCGTCGTCGAACTCGCTGATCGTGCCGTAATCACGATCACCGGTCCCGATAGGCTCACGTGGCTTGACTCGCTGACATCACAAGCGTTGAGCGGACTGCAGCCGGGGGAGAGCGCAGAGACGCTCCTTCTGAGCCCGAATGGGCGAATCGAGCACGCGATGCGAGTAATCGATGACTCCGAAACGCTGTGGCTGCTCGTTGATGGTTCTCAGCGGCAAGCTCTCGCCGCATGGCTCGACCGCATGCGATTCATGCTTCGCGTAGAAATCGCTGATCGCAGCGACGATTTTCTCACTATCGGCAGCTTTGGCGATTTGGCCATCCCGGTAGCTGAGTCTCATGGTTTTCCGCTCGTGTGGAGTGACTCGTGGGCCGCTGTCACGCGCGGTGGCCACCAGTATTCGAGCGCCGAGAACCACCCCGGTGCCTCCTGGAATTACCGCGAATCGCTCGTCGCGATCGATGCCGACCTGAGCGGTCATGCCGCCTCCGGTTCGCTCGCATTCGAAGCACTACGCATTGCCGCCTGGCGACCCCACTTCAGTAGCGAAGTCGATGACCGCAGCATTCCGCACGAACTTGACTGGATGCGCTCAGCAGTGCATCTCAACAAGGGCTGCTACCGCGGCCAAGAGACTGTCGCCAAAGTGCACAATCTCGGTCATCCGCCACGTCGACTCGTCATGCTGCACCTCGACGGTTCAGAGGGTGCGCTGCCGGCGCCGGGCGCAGAGGTGTCGCTCGGCGAAAAAGTTGTGGGAACTGTCACCGCATCGGCCCGCCACTTTGAACTCGGCCCGATCGCCCTCGCCATCGTTAAACGCGGAGTAGATGCCGCCGAAACGCTGGCAGTCGCCTCCGACGTGGGGGAAATTGCGGCTGCGCAAGAAGTGATCGTGCCCCCAGATGCTGGAGCCGAAGCCAACGTGCCGCGCCTTCCTCGACTCGGTGCCGTCAAGCGTTAACGTCACGCGCACGCGATCGCCGCGTGTTCTCGGTACGCTTGAGGTATGACTCACACCCTGATTTTGTTGCGCCACGGCAACTCCGAATGGAACCAGAAAAACCTTTTCACAGGATGGGTGGATGTTGGGCTCACCGATCAAGGCCGCGCTGAAGCAACGCGGGCCGGCGAACTTATCGCCGCGTTCGAGAAGCAGCCCGATGTTCAGTACACTTCGCTGCTGAAGCGTGCCATCCACACCGCAAACATTGCGCTGCAGGTCGCTGACCTCGACTGGTTGCCCGTGAAGCGCTCCTGGCGACTCAACGAGCGTCACTACGGTGCGCTCCAGGGCAAAGACAAGGCCCAGACTCTCGAAGAGTTTGGCGAAGAGAAGTTCATGACCTGGCGCCGCAGCTTCGACGTTCCGCCGCCCGAGCTTGCCGACGACGCTGAATATAGCCAGGCCCACGAGCGTCGCTACGTTGGTATCGACGGCGAAGTGCCTCGCACTGAAAGCCTCAAGATCGTCATCGACCGCATGTTGCCCTACTGGGAATCCGACATCACGAAGGATCTCGCTGAAGGTAAGACTGTGCTCGTCACCGCTCACGGCAACTCGCTGCGCGCGCTCGTGAAGCACCTTGATGGCATTTCGGATGACGCTATCGCGAGCCTCAACATCCCGACCGGAATTCCCCTGGTCTACGAGCTCGACGACAACTTCATGCCGATCAAGCCTGCGTACTACCTCGACCCCGAGGCGGCAGAAGCCGGTGCGGCTGCTGTGGCATCACAGGGCAAGAAGTAACGCACTAGTTCACGAGCGTCAGCTCACACGCAAGAAGCCCCGCTGAGAGAAATCTCGTCGGGGCTTCTTGTGTGGTGGCTGCTGAGCGCCACCTCAACTCGCCGCGGTGAGACGGTGAGTTGTGAGGTGCTTAGTCGTCGGTCGGAACCCAGTCACCAGTAGCCAAGTACTGAACCTTCTTGGCGATGGAGACTGCGTGATCGGCAAAACGCTCGTGGTAGCGCGACGCCAGAGTGGCATCCACGGTATCGACCGCTGCACCCTTCCAGGTCTCACCGAGCACCTTGTCGAACACGCTCAAGTGCAGCGCGTCGATCTTGTCGTCGTCATTGCGAATCTCTTCGGCAATGCGCACGTCTTCATGCTTGAGCAGCTCGACGAGCTTTTTGGCGACCGCTACATCGAGCGCACCGAGTTCGGCGAATGTGCCCCGCAAAGACTTGGGCACCACCTTGTCGGGGAACCGGTAACGAGCCAACTGAGCGATGTGCTCAGCCATGTCACCCATGCGCTCGAGAGAAGCGCTGATGCGCAGAGCGCTCACCACAATTCTCAAGTCGCGGGCGACTGGTTGTTGACGAGCGAGGATGTTGATCGCCAGTTCGTCGAGTTCGGCAGCCGCGACATCAATTTCATCGTCATCTGCGATCACCGTTTCGGCGAGCGACACATCTGATTCATTGAATGCTTGAGTGGCGTTCTCAATTGAGACCGCCACAAGGCTGGCAATTTCGACGAGGCGGTCTTGAACCTCGCGTAGTTCTTGTTGAAATACTTCGCGCACGCTATCTACGTCCCTTCGATACGGGCATGACGAAGCCCGCACGGCTTAGGCCACCCTGCCCGCGTTAGGTTAACAACAGGTGTTGGCGGCCTGAACTTTATCTGAAGTGAGCACTCGTCGCGAACCGGCGGCAAGCGGACGCCTCAGATGTTACTAATCTAGTCGCTATGGACTCTGCTTGGCTCGTGCCAGCCGCCCTCGCCTTTGGCGTAATTCTCGGTGGCGGTATGTCCCTCATCATTTATGCGGCCGCTCGACGCGGTCAGCGGGCGGCTCACGTGGTCGCCTCCGCTGTTCCCGACGGCGTAGATCAGGTCATCGATGCCTTGGAATCTGCGGGAATCGTGCTCGACCCTTCGAACAACATCATGAAGGCCTCGCACGCCGCCCTCACCTACGGCCTCGTGTGGAATCATGCGCTCGTGCATCCAGAACTGGTCGAGTTCGTCGACCAAGTCAGACGAACCGGCGAGCCAATAGCTCAAGAAGTGCACCTGTCGCGCGGCCCTTTTGGTGACGCCAACATTTATCTTTTTGTTCGTGTGGCCCGCCTCGGCACACGATATGTTCTCTTGTTGGCCGAAGATCGCACGGAGTCCTATCGCCTGGAAAGTGTTCGCCGTGACTTCGTGGCGAATATTAGTCACGAGCTCAAAACGCCGATCGGTGCCGTCGGGTTGCTTGCCGAAGCGCTCGTGAGCGCCTCTGACGAGCCTGAACAGGTCACCCGCTTCGCCAAGAGGCTCACAAAGGAGTCTCAGCGGCTTGCGCGCATCACCCAAGAGATCATTGAGCTCTCGCGATTGCAGTCCGCTGACGGGCTAGCAGAGGCGGAACCCGTTGACATTGACCACGTGCTCACGGTCGCCGTCGATCAGAACCGTGTCGTCGCCGACCTCAGTCGCGTCAGTCTGGTGCGCGGCGGCGAAAGCGGTGTCGAAGTCTTCGGCGACGAAACACTGCTCGTGCTCGCCCTCGACAATCTCATCTCGAACGCTGTGCAGTACTCACCCGAAAACACCCGGGTAGGCATCGGGGTCCGTCGAAAGGCGGGGGCCATCGAGATCTCCGTCACCGATCAAGGACTCGGGATTCCCGAAGACGAACTCGACCGCGTCTTCGAACGCTTCTACCGCAGCGATCCCGCGCGCAGCAGGCACACCGGCGGCAGCGGACTCGGTTTGAGCATCGCCAAGCACGTTGTGCAAAACCACGGTGGCGACATTCGCGTGTGGTCGCAGCTCGGCCAGGGTTCAACATTCACGATTCGACTGCCCGAAATTGACACCAACGCCACCAATGCAATTGGAGATAAGTAATGACCCGAATTCTTATTGTCGAAGATGAGCCATCGCTCAGCGAACCTCTCGCATTCTTGCTGGAGCGTGAAGGCTACGAAACGACAATTGCTGAAGACGGGCTCGCGGCGCTTGCTGAGTTCGACCGCAACGGCGCAGACGTAATTCTTCTTGACCTCATGCTGCCCGCGCTCTCAGGCACTGAGGTGTGCCGAGAAATTCGCACCCGCTCCAACGTTCCCATCATCATGCTTACAGCCAAAGACAGCGAAGTGGACATCGTGGTCGGTCTTGAGCTGGGAGCGGATGACTATGTCACGAAGCCATATTCCACTCGTGAACTTTTGGCTCGCATCCGCGCGGTTCTTCGTCGCCGCACTGAAGACGTTGACGAACACGAATCAGTTCTGGAAGCCGGAAGCGTGCGCATGGATGTGGAGCGTCACACGGTCACCGTTGATGGCGCCGATGTGAGCATGCCGCTCAAGAGTTCGAACTTCTCGAGCTGTTGTTGCGCAATGGTGGCCGGGTGCTCACGCGGGGCCAGCTCATCGATCGAGTATGGGGCGCTGACTACTTCGGGGATACCAAGACGCTGGATGTGCACATCAAGCGCATCCGTTCGAAGATTGAGAAGACACCGTCACAGCCCACAATGCTCGTTACAGTGCGCGGACTTGGCTACCGCTTCGAAGACTAAGCGGCCGAGCGACTGGCGACTGAGCGACGGCCGACGTGCACGGCCGGGAGCTAGCGTTACTCGCTGAGTGCGCTAGCTGGCGCTAGGTCGGCGTAGATCTTGTTGTCGCCAGAGATGACCGGAACCAACAGCTCTTTGCCGCTCTCGTCGCCGTACTGAACGTACAGCGGGAACAGCTGGCCTGCAGCGACGCCGGCGTCAGTGATCACGATTGTGGACGCCTCGACAGTGTTGCCGTAGCTCTTGACCTCGTTGGCCGAGAGGGGCTTCGAGATGTCTACGCGTTCGCCGTCGACAGATTCGTACTGAAGATTGAGGCTTCCGCTAGACGAGCTCGTGTTGACGATCGGATCACGAGGCTCACGGCCGAATTGTCTTCGCTGCTGACGGCAAGAACGTTGCGCACCTTCAGCTCACCAACGGAGGTGCTGATGCCATCGCTCGGGTCGTACTTGTTGAGCGTGGCGATCGGCGTGAGGAAAGAACAACCAGCGGTGCCCACAAGGAGAGCGCCGGCGATGAGGGCGGAGGTTGCGGCGCGTGCTGCGCGGTTGCGTACTGTCACAGAGCCATACTATCGATAGCCACGCCGGAGGGTTTAGTTAGGCAACCCTTACCATGCCCTATCTGTGGTAAACTGGGTTTTCTTCGAGAGGACCACTATTCATGTTGTTTGAGGTCGGCGAGACTGTCGTTTATCCCCACCACGGTGCCGCAACTATCACCGAGGTGAAGAAGCGCACCATTAAGGGCGAAGAGAAGGTTTATCTCAAGCTCAACGTCACGCAGGGCGATCTGACGATCGAAGTTCCTGCCGAGAACGTTGACCTTGTTGGTGTGCGCGACGTTATCGGTCGCGAAGGTCTCGACGCAGTGTTCGAGGTGCTTCGTGCACCTTTCACTGAAGAACCAACCAACTGGTCGCGTCGATACAAGGCCAACCTCGAGAAGCTTGCCTCTGGCGATGTCATCAAGGTGTTGAAGTTGTTCGCGACCTGTGGCGTCGTGACCAAGACCGCGGTCTCTCTGCTGGAGAAAAGCGCATGCTTGCCAAGGCTCGCCAAATTCTGATCTCCGAGCTCGCGCTCGCAGAAAAGACTGACGAAGACAAGGCATCTCTCGTTCTTGACGAGGTTCTTGCTTCTTAGCCGCCAACTCGGCCTTCTCTTAGCCGCTAAATCGGCTGGGGTTGTTTGGCGACGAGGTTTCTCTTCGCCCTTCATTGGGGAGCAACTCGCTGCATATGAGCACCAACAAGAAACCCTGCGTCGCTGTCATTGTCGTGGCAGCCGGCAGCGGAACTAGGCTCGGTCACCGCGAGCCGAAAGCATTCGTGACCGTAGCCGGGCGGGCGATCTTGAGTTGGGCCCTCGAGCCTGTTCTTGCCATGTCCGAACCAGTTCAGCTGATTGTGACAGCACCGGAGGGCTACGTCGACGCTGCGCGGCAATTGATGGTCGAGTCCGTTGGCGCTGTAGCGAGCGATATCGATGTCACCGTCGGCGGTTCGACCCGTCAAGAGTCGGTTGCTGCAGCCCTACTGTTGCTGAAGCCTTCCGTGGATGTCGTGCTCGTGCACGATGCCGCGCGACCCTTTACCCCCACCGCCATTTTCGATTCAGTAGTGGCTCACGTTCGCGCCTCCGGCTCCGGCGCACTTCCCGGGCTTGCCGTGACCGACACCATCAAGCGCACCGATCCTGACGGCCAGATCTTGGATACCGTCGATCGCTCTGCCCTCAGCGCAGTGCAGACGCCTCAAGGCTTTCCGCGCGCCCAACTTGTCGCGGCCCACGAGAGCACTTCTGAGGAGTTCACCGACGATGCCGCCGCCGTCACTGCAGCCGGGCATCCGGTTACCGTGATTACTGGCGATGCGCGAGGTTTCAAAATTACGACCGAGTGGGACCTGCGCCGAGCGGAGCAATTGATTATGACCTCGACCGAATTCGACATCCGAGTGGGCAGCGGCACTGACGTGCATGCCTACGACGAGACCAAGCCACTGTGGCTCGCTGGGTTGTACTGGCCAGAAGAAGTCGGTCTGCGCGGCCACAGCGACGGAGACGTCGTATCGCATGCGATCTGCGACGCGCTGCTCTCGGCAGCGAACCTGGGCGATCTGGGCAGCGTCTTTGGTACGAGCGATCCCCAATTCGCTGAGGCCCACGGTGACGTGTTCCTGCGTGAGGCAGTTCGTCTGGTTCACCAGGCCGGCTTCCAGGTGGGCAACGTGACGGTTCAGATTGTGGGCAATCATCCCATCGTTTCTCGCCGTCGCGCTGAAGCCGAGACCTTCTTGAGCGGAATTCTTGGTGCTCCCGTGAGTGTCGCAGGCACGACGACCGATGCTCTCGGTTTCACCGGGCGTGGCGAAGGCGTAGCCCGATGGCCACCGCACTCGTGCGGGCCAACAACTAGCTATTAACGAGAAAGGGCCGCACCGGTGAGGTGCGGCCCTTTTCGTTAGTGGGATTACTTCATGCCGCTGAGCGCGACGCCCTTCACGAGGAAGCGCTGGAGCGTGACGAAGAGGATGATCGTGGGGATCATGCTGATCATTGTCGCGGCGTTGATCAAGTTCCACTGATTGAACTCAGAGCCAGCAAAGTTCACTAGGCCGACAGTCACGGTATACATCGCTTCGTCCTGAGCCACGAGCAGCGGCCACAGGAATGTGTTCCACGTGAACATGAACTTGATGATCACAAATACTACGATCGCCGGAGCAACCATTGGGGTGATGACCCGCGCAAGGATCCGAAGCTCGCTGGCTCCATCAACACGCGCTGCCTCGACGTAGCTGTAGGGGATTCCCTCCATGAACTGTCGCAGCAAGTAGACGCCAAGGACGGTAAAGAGGTCAGGAAGTGCCATGCCGATGTAGGTGTTGGTCAGGCCAGCTTCCGAGACCATGAGGAACATCGGAATCACGAGTGCCTCTTGCGGAACCATGAACAACGCGAGCACCAGGAGAAAAATGGGCTCTTTGAAGGGGAATTGATAGTACGCGAAGGCGTAGGCGGCCAGAAGGGCGATCACCAAGCTAGTGACGATGCCGATGCCGGTCACGATAAACGAGTTCGCGATGTACTGACCGAAGTTGTATTGCGCGAAAAGCTCGACGTAGTTGTCGAAGTTGAAGAAGTTGTCTGGCAGCCATCGCACCGGAACTTCAAGAATCTCCGACGGCTCCTTAAGCGACGATAGGGCCACCCAAAGGAGAGGCAGTGTCATCACGATGCCGCCGAGCGCAAGGGCGATAAAGATCCCTGCTTGCTTCAGATTGTGAACCGAGCGCCAGGAACCCTTTCGTCGTCGGGGCGCAGCAGGCTTGAGTGTCGTTGTGGTCGCTGGGCGATCCTTGACCGATGTGGTGCTCATTCTGATATATCCCTTGTGAAGATTTTGCGAATAATGGCAGTAATCGCAACCAAGAAGACGAAGAAGATGACCACATACACGGCGGCTTCCCCCCAGCGGTCAAGGCGGAAGGCCAGCTCATAGATTTCCATCACCATCGATCGACTCGACCCGACGGGCCCACCTTTTGTCGCGACGAACGGGAGTTCGAAGAGCTTGAACGCGTTCATCACTTCGACGCTGATGACGAGCACTAGCTGCTTGTTGAGCAGGGGCAGAGTGATCGACCACAGCATCCGAAACGGCCCGGCGCCATCGAGCCGGGCCGCTTCGTAATAGGAACGATCAATGCCATTGAGCCCTGCCACCAGGATGATCACGTTGAATCCGAGGCGAGCCCAGATGTACATGATCGCCAAGGATGGGATTACTTGGCCGTCGCTCGTGAGCCAGTCCTGCCCGGGAATTCCGAAGAATCCGAGGATGCTGTTTGCCAGCCCATAAGCGGGGTTGAAGATCCACAACCAGACGAACGCTACCGCGGTGAGCGAGGCGACCACAGGCGCGAAGTACAAGGCCCGAATCAGTCCTGATCCGCGTTTCCAAAGCAAGGCGTTGAAGCCGAGCGCGACGATCAGCGCAAGTATGACGCCAGCAGGAACACCGAGCACTGTGAAGTACAGGGTGTTGCCTGCGGCGTTCATGAAGCGCTCGCTCGTCACAACGGAAACGTAGTTTTCTATTCCGATGAACTCGCGTCGTCCGATTACTGACCAGTCGAAGAAGCTGATCACAATGTTGTATCCCAGGGGAATGATAAACAACAAGACGACGAAGAACAGTGCGGGGGCGAGAAAGAGGAACGCTCGAATAGTGGTGCGCCGAGAGTAGCTCTTCTGCTTGCCAAGAGTGGGGACTGTCATGGTGTGAAGCCTTTCGAACTAGGTGCGGTACCTAGTTGCCTCGCTCGAGCAGTTCATTGACTTCGGTCACGGCCCCTTCGAGGGACTCTCGAACGTCGGCGCCTTGGAGTGCGCGTTCGATCGCTGCGCCAACTGCGGTGGCGATTTGATTGGTGTACGGCGCGTTGTAGACCGGGCCTGCGCCTTCATCGAGCTGCTTCTGAACGGCAATATAGTCAGTGCGGTCGACAACGTAGGGGTCGTCGAAGTTCTGTGCCCACACCGGCATATAGCCTTCAAGTTTGGCGAGTTCGAGGTCGAGCTTCGGATCGGAGATTGCTCGCATCCAGTCCCAAGCGAGATCCTTGTTTGCGCTGTTGTCGTTGACCATCCAGCCCCAGTTGAAGAGCAGGCTTACCTTGGGATATCCGGCGTCGCCGGTGGGGTAAGGAACAACTCCGAAGTTAACTTCGGGAGCGTTTTGCTTGAGCCAGCCTTCGTACCAACCCTCACGGAAGGTCATCGACGAGAGCCCTTGGGCGAAGGTGTCATCGGGCGTTCCGAGTTGCAAGCTAGAAACTCCGCCAGTCACCATGTCTTGCATGTATTGAACGCCAGCGATGGTCTCGTCGCTGTTGAGATAACCGTCAGCCGTTGAATTATCTTCGGCGTACAGGCGTCCACCAAATGCGTGGATATAGGGCAGTGCCTTGTCAACGATGCCGGTCGGGTTTCCGGAGTAGCGAAGCGCCATCCCGTTGCGAGTCACGGCGCCGGCGGAGTCTTGAGTAGCCAGGAGGTCGGCATACTCGCGGAGCTCCTCGAAGGTCTCCGGCGGGCTTTCTGGGTCGAGCCCGACTTCAACGAACTGGTCGATGTTGTAGAACAATTCCATGCCTAGGTCGGAGCTAACTGGATAGCCGCTCCACTCGCCATCAATTTTGAAGTTACCGGCGGTGAGCGGGGTGAGATTCTCTTCCCACAGCTTCTGCAGATCATCTGGAGCTTGTCCGGCAACACCGAGCGCACCACCGTAGTAGGAAACCTGACCCATGAAGATGTCCGGAGCATCGCTCTTGCTAGCGAAGCCAGCGGTGTAGCGAGCCTCGTACTGGCCGTAGGGAATGTCGACGTACTTAATGGTGACGTTGGGGTGCTGTTCTTCGAACTCCGCGATCTTGTCTTTGTAGAAATCTGTGGTTTGACGCCAGTTGTCTTGCGGGTTCCAAATCGTCAGCGTCGTCTCTCGGTCGGGGTCTGTTGATGCCGCTGAACATGATGACAAACTGACCGCGGCGACTATGGCGAGTGCCAGGGTGCGTTTAATGCTGTGTTTCATTCGGTCCTCCTTGACTGATGAGCATATTCGCGCTTATGTCTGTGCAACATACGCACGCATTGTGCATCTTATGTGCGCCCCGCGAGGGGTGTCAAGCCAAAATCGGGTTCCCCTCAATACCCAATTCTGTGCGTAGAATGCACAGTGTGTGCACTCAGGGTTACCTTATCGAACTCGCGGGGCACTGTTCGTTAGCAATCCGATGAAAAAGAAAGAGAGCACACAATGGCAACGATCTTGCAGGGGGCAACGGCTTTAGTAACCGGAGGCGGCGTGGGGATTGGTCGCGCAATTGCTGTCGGACTAGCAGCGGAGGGAGCACGTGTCGCCTTAAGCTACCGCTCCCACAAGCCGGAGGACAGTTTTCTGCACGAATTGGAAAGCGCCTCGGGGTATGCCCCGCTGGCTATTCGACTTGATGCGACCAATGAGGCAGATGTCGAATCTGCAATTGCCCAAGTCGGTGCCGAATTCGGCGCGATCAACATTCTCGTCAATAACGTTGGCGGGCTCGTAGAGCGGGCGCCCATTGCAGAGATGACTCACTCTCTCTGGAACCAGGTCATTGCCGTAAACCTCGACAGCCTCTTTCTGGTCACTAGACACGCTCTGGCGATCATGCACGCGGATGGCGGGCGAATCATCAATATTGCCTCGCTAGCCGGTCGCAACGGTGGTCATGCCGGAGCAACGGCCTATGCAACTACCAAAGCGGGCATCTTCGGATTTACCAGAGGGCTAGCGAAAGAACTCGGTGCCAGCGGCGCGACAGTGAATGCGATTGCTCCGGGATTCATCGAAGCAACACCATTCCACGACCGTTTCACCTCAGCGGCCTCAAAGGCTGCCACTATCGCGACAATTCCCGTTGGCCGTGCCGGAACTCCCGAAGACGTCGCCTCGGCCGCTACGTGGTTGGCCAGCCCGTCTGCAAGCTTCGTCAGTGGCATCGTTCTCGATGTCAACGGCGCGCAGTACTTCGGATAGCGCGTGATTAGCGCACCAATTATCCATCCGCCTATTCTGGGCGCGCTCGCAGCAGCCGGGCATAAGTCGACGATCATGATCGCAGACGCTCACTTTGCGGCGGCCACGATCGCTGGCAAGCGTGCCACGGTTGCCTACCTCAACTTCACAGCGGGTACCCCGCTCACTACCGACGTGCTCGCGGTGCTGACGCAGATGGTGCCGTTCGAGCGCTACACAAGCATGCTCACGCCAGAGTCGATTGCCAGCCCGGTCAGCGCCGAAGTAAAGACGATTCTCGGTGGTGACGTGCCCCATGACTTACTGGAGCGAGACGATTTTTACGATCTTGTACGCAGCGACAACCTAGTGTTGTGCATCGTTACGGGGGATACTCGGCGATTCGCCAACATTCTTGTCACCGTTGGGGTGAATACTCAAACGACGGTATCGTGACAGAGACAACTAACTGAATGCACAGGGTGTGCGAATGATGCAATGGGGTGAACGATGTCACAGACCGTGAGTAGGGCGATCGACATCCTCGAATACTGCAGCGAGCATCCTCGGGAGCTTCGCGAAATTGCGGCAGAGCTTGGTGTGCACCGAACGACAGCTCTCAGGATTCTGCAAACGATGTCTGCCGCTGGCTTTGTTCGCAAGGATGACTTTGGCCGCTACGGCGTCGGATTCCGCCTTGCCGGGCTCGCCCAGTCGGCTATTAATCAGTTCGATCTTCGGACCGTCGTGCACCCCTATATAGTTCGGCTCTCGGAGGCGACAAAGCATACGATTCAGTTTGCTGTTCCCCAAGAGGGGCATATCGTCTACGTCGACAAAATTGAGCCGGTTCAGAGCATCAGCCTTAACACCACAATCGGCGGGTTCGTGGTGCTGCATACTGCCGGCGTCAGCAAAGCGATTCTGGCCAACCTCGATATTCCCAGTCGGGATCGCATCTTGGCGAATGCGACGTTCACCGGGTACACACCGAACACCATCACTACCAAAAGCGAGTTTCTCAAGCGACTCGACGTGGTTAAGGAACGCGGCTGGGCGACGGACGAGGGCGAATTCGACATCGTTTCCAATTGCATCGCTGCTCCGGTCTGGGATCACAACGAGCGGGTTACTGGCGCCATCTCGATAACGTCGTTTCGTGAAAAAGCCGATATTGACGAGCTCGTGAAGAACATCGATGATCTCCTCAGTACGACGACCGCGATTTCTCGCGAACTCGGCTGGCGCCCCCGTGAAGAAGAGCCGTCTGCCGCTCAGGAGGACTAGCTTCCGCCCGATTTCTTTCGGTTCACTTTCGTTCGGCGAGACAACGTTTGCGGTCATCCCCGCCAACGAGGCGGCACCGAGCAAACGTGAAGAACGGAGGCGTACGCTCGCAGCTATCGGGAGTTGTTATAGCAGCTGCCGATGCGAGCCTGATTGCTTCAGACCCGAAAATCGAAAGTAAAAGGACACAATGACAAGCATTAAGCGCGTGACAGTTCTCGGCACAGGCGTGCTCGGATCACAGATCGCTTTCCAGACAGCATTCAGCGGCTTTGACGTCGTGGCCTACGACATCAATGACGAGGCTCTCGACAAGGCGCGTACGCGCTTTGCCGGACTCGCGGAAACCTATGTCGCAGATAGTGTCGCTGGTGCGGAAAATGGCAAGGCCCAAGAATCCCTCGGGCGTGTGCGTTTCTCGCGCGATCTCGCGGACGCGGTCAAGGACGCCGACCTGGTCATCGAAGCCATTCCCGAAATTCTGGATCTCAAGAAGTCCACCTACGCGGAGCTGGGAAAGCTCGCACCGGAACACACGATTTTCGCGACCAACTCGTCAACTCTGCTGCCGAGTGACATCAAGGATTCCACAGGCCGGGCAGACAAGTTCCTTGCGCTGCACTTCGCCAACCAAATCTGGAAGTTCAACACGGCCGAAGTCATGGGAACGAGCGACACTGACCCTGCTGTCTTCGACACAGTGGTCGAATTCGCGTCAGAGATTGGCATGGTGCCTGTTCCGATCCACAAGGAGAAGGCTGGCTACGTTCTTAACTCGTTGCTTGTGCCATTCCTGAACGCAGCAGCCGAGCTTGCGGCCGATGGTTACGCAGAGCCTGCTGACGTAGACAACACCTGGCGGATCGCCACTGGTGCACCGATGGGGCCTTTCCAGATCTTCGACGTCATTGGGTTGACCACTCCGTACAACGTCATGTCTCACGGAGACGAAAAGACGAAGAAATTTGCCGAGTGGCTAAAGACCGAATACATCGACAAGGGTTACCTGGGCGTCGCCTCAGGGCGAGGCTTCTACGACTACTCCTCCTAGTAAGTCACCTCCGCACGGCCGCTGACAGCGGGGCTCTTTTCACTGTCAGCGCCGGCGGAACGGCCCCGGTTTCTTCACCACGCGTGAGGGCCAGCGCCGCGGCCACGTAATAGACAGGTGGTGTCGCTAAACTTGGTCAGTGACTATTCGCCTGTATGACACTCGGAGTGCCAGCCTCGTTGACCTCGACCCCCGCGAGCCGGGAAAAGTAGGGATCTACGTGTGCGGCCCCACCGTGCAGTCAGCGCCTCACATCGGTCACCTACGTTCTGCCCTTGTGTACGACATTTGGCGCCGCTGGCTCACCTACCGCGGTCTCGACGTGACGTTGGTACGCAACGTCACCGACATTGACGACAAGATCCTGAGCAAAACAGTGGATGCCGCAGCGGAGGGCTCCACCGAACAGTGGTGGGCCCTGGCATACCGCATCGAACTCGAATTCACTGCGGGCTACAACGAACTCGGTATTCTGCCACCAACTTACGAACCACGAGCGACCGCCAACATATCTGAGATGCGTGACCTCATTGGCAAGCTCATTGAACGCGGCCACGCCTACGCGGCAGCGGATGACTCGGGCGACGTCTACTTCGACACCAAGTCTTGGCCAAGCTATGGCGAACTGACGCGTCAAAAGCTCGACGACATGGTTGCCGCCGCCGATGCCGATCCCCGCTCCAAGCGAGACCCTCGCGACTTTGCCCTCTGGAAGGGCAGTAAACCAGCCGAGCCAGAGTCGGCCTCGTGGTCATCGCCTTGGGGCAATGGACGCCCGGGTTGGCACATTGAGTGCTCTGCCATGTCTCGCCGGTACTTGGGAGGGGCGTTCGACATCCATGGTGGCGGCCTAGATTTGCGATTCCCGCATCACGAAAACGAGCTCGCGCAGTCGACAGCGGCCGGCGACGACTTTGCCAAGCACTGGGTGCACAACGGCATGGTCAATGTGAATGGCCAAAAGATGTCAAAGTCGCTCGGCAACTCGGTATTTGCGCGTGACCTGTTAGATGCCGCTCGCCCGATTGTGGTGCGCTACCTTCTTGGCGCCGCTCACTACCGCTCCACCATCGATTACACAGATGGTTCACTCGACGAGGCCGAGGCAGCGTTTGAGCGACTTGAAGTATTCATCGAAAGAGCAGCACGCCGACTGCGGGACACTCGCTTCGATGTGGCGAACACCAACGAAGTTCCCGAAGAATTCGGCGAAGCAATGGATGACGATCTTGCTGTGCCGCAAGCATTGGCCGTTGTTCACGATACAATTCGAGCAGGCAATGCCGCGCTCGACGACGGAGATCTCGCGGCAGTCGCCACCGCGCGATCGCAAGTGGTCGCTATGGCACAAGTCTTGGGTATCAACCCACAAGATCCACGATGGGGTTCTGAACGTTCAGAACCGGCTGTTGCTGCACTTTCAGCACTGGTCGAGAAGCTCATCGAGGATCGCAATACGGCCCGGTCAGCAAGAGATTTTGCTGTTGCCGACCGAATCCGTGATGAACTATCAGCGGCGGGCATCACTGTAGAGGATGACTCGACCGAATCGCATTGGAGCTTGCCGTGAACATTCGGCGCTTCCGACAGGAGCAACACTCGTGAAAAACCCAGGTAACAAACCCCGCGCAGGAGCTGTACGCAAGGGCAGCAAGGGCCCTCAGGTTGGCTCGGGAGGCCAGGGACGTCAAGCTCTCGAAGGTCGCAAGCCCACCCCCAAAGCGGAAGATCGCCCGTATCACCCCGCTGGCAAGCGCAAGGCTGCCGCGGAGCGTTACGAAGCTGCCGGCGGGACTCGCCGCAACAGTGGCAAGCCATCTGAGGGTGGCAAACGGCCGAGTCAACCGAGCCGGTCGCGGGTAGCAAAGTCTGCCGACGAGTCAGAGATGGTCACAGGCCGCAATTCAGTACTTGAGGCACTGCGTGCCAAGATCCCCGCTCAGACTCTCTACATGGCTGCTCGCATCGAATACGATGACCGCGTTAAAGAGATCCTGAAGCTGGCTACGGCCCGCAACCTTGCTGTTCTCGAAGTGATGCGTCCAGAACTCGACCGCCTCGCCGGTTTCGACTCTGTGCACCAGGGCTTCGCGCTAAAGGTGCCGCCCTACGAGTATGCGCACCCCATGGAATTGCTTGACAAGGTTGAGGCGCGCGGCCAAGTTCCGCTGCTCGTGGCCCTGGATGGCATTACTGACCCCCGCAACCTCGGTGCCATTGTGCGCTCGGTTGCCGCGTTCGGCGGCCAAGGTGTAATCGTTCCGCAGCGTCGCTCGGTGGGCATGACGGCATCCGCGTGGAAGACTTCGGCTGGTGCTGCGGCACGCACGCCCGTTGCTATGGCCAACAACCTCACGCAAATGATCAAGGAATACAAGAAGCGCGGCGTTTTCGTGCTCGGCCTCGATGGTGACGGCGATGTTTCGCTTCCCTCGTTACCGTTGGCAAAAGAGCCCGTTCTGATCGTGGTCGGCAGCGAGGGCAAGGGTCTCTCGCGGCTCGTCACCGAGAACTGCGACGCAATCGTCTCGATCCCCATTAGTGCCTCGACTGAGTCGCTCAACGCTGGTATCGCCGCGAGCGTCACACTCTATGAAATCTCGAAGTTGCGAGCAGCAGCGCGCAAAAAGAAGTAGCTGAGTCTGGGCTTAAGCCCGAACGATAGGCAACAAAGAGCCGCTGTTCCCTCGGGAACAGCGGCTCTTTGTGTTGCGCCAAACGTAATGCTTCGGCTACTTAGCCGTCACAGCATCGAGCGCGGCAGTGATGTCGTTCATGAGATCTTCGACGTGCTCGAGGCCGATCGAGATGCGCACTACCCCTGCTCCCGGCTTTGCCTCTGAAGCCACTGGGCGGTGGGTGAGTGATGCCGGATGCTGCACGAGCGTGTCGATGCCGCCGAGGGAGACCGCATGGGTGATCAGCTTCACTGATTCGGTGAACTTTGCCGCGGCGTCGTAGCCGCCAGCGAGGTCGAGCGCGATCAGCGAACCGGCTCCGGCAGACTGCGTTCCGATGAGCCCCGCTGGGTCCTGGCCCGGAAGGCCGGGGTAGAGCACGCGAGCGAGAGCCGGATGCCCGTCAAGCCGACGGGCAAGTTCGCCAGCGGTCTCCTGCTGGGCCCGCACGCGCAGGGGCAGGGTGCGCAGCCCGCGGTGGAGAAGGTAGGCCGCGAAGGGGTGGAGTACTCCACCGGTGAGAGCGCGAACGTTGCGCAGGCTCTTGGCGTGCGCCTCGCTGGTGGCGATAACGCCGCCCATGACGTCGCCGTGTCCGCCGAGGTACTTGGTGGCGCTGTGAAGGACCATGGCTGCGCCGAGTTCGATCGGGCGTTGCAGCACGGGAGTCGCAAAAGTGTTGTCGACAAGCACAGGCACATCGCCTGCTGCTGCGACGATCTTCTTGATGTCGACGAGCTCGAGCGTGGGGTTGGCGGGGGACTCGATGACCACGAGCCCAGTGTCGGGCTGAATGGCCTCCGCTACTGAATCGGCGTCAGCCCAGGTGACAGTCGTGCCGAGTAGGCCGTTGTCGAGCACATGGTCGGTTCCGCCGTACAGCGGGCGCACACCGACAACGTGGGGGCGACCGGCGGATGCGATGGAGATCAGCACTGCAGCAAGCGCGGCCATTCCGCTGGCATAGGCAACGGCGGCTTCGGCGCCCTCGAGCGCAGCGAGACTGTCTTCGAAGCGGGCAACGCCCGGCTGCCAGAGACGTTGGTAGACCGCGGAGTGGCCATCGACGATGGGGTTTCCGCCAGCGAGGTTCTCGTAGGAGTCTCCGCCCTCCTCAACGTTGGGCAGGGGGTTCGTTGTCGAGAGATCGATGGAGGGAACGTGTTGGCCACTTTCGTGAACGCCCTCCAGTCCCGCGTGAACAGCAAGGGTTTCGAGGCGAATATCAGGAGGCAGCATCCTCTGATATCAGCAGAAACTTCGCGACAAATCAACTCTGATGCAGAATCTTCACGAAATGTGACGCATTTCGCATAAACTGCGGCCAGGAGGCCACCGTGACTGAACCAAGAACCGTGCCGATTGACTCGATCGATCGAGCGATCCTCGCGAGCCTGGCCACGAACGCGCGCATGTCGGGCTCGGCGCTGGCAGCGGCGGCGGGCGTGGCAGAGTCGACAGTTTCGCAGCGGCTACGACGGTTGCACGACGAAGGCTATCTACGCGGGTTCCATGCCGACATCGATGTCGCGAAACTCGGCATGAGCGTGCAGGCGCTCATCTCCATCAAACTCGTGAAGCATGTGCGAGAAGATGTTGATGCCTTTCGCAGTGCTGCACCGTATTGGCCCGGCGTGCTGGCGTTCTTTCACACCGGGGGCGGAGACGACTACCTCTTGCACGTCGCGGCTCATAGTGCGGCCGAGTTGCGTGATTTCATGCTCACCTATTTGGCGAGCCACCCTGCCGTTTCGCATACCGAAACGAACCTCGTGTTCGAGCACGTGACCGGTCGCGGGCTCGAACAGCTGCTCTCTTAGCGTGAGCTAAACGTTCAGGCGCCAGTCGTTGCTATCGTCATCGTCATCATCGTGGCTCACGACACCACCATCAGGAATCGTGATGGGCGCCGTGAAAGCGCCGTCGGTGGGTTGATCATGGTGGCTTCGTCACGACGGAACCTCAAAACGTTCTCGACGTAACTGCCGACTGCTTCAGCGAGCGGGATGTCATGGCCCGAGTCTTGAGCAAGCTGGCGTCGGTGGTCGAGCAGCTGGTGGAAGATTTCGGCTGGCTCAAGTTTTCCGCGCAACTCCTTCGGAATCGCACGGATCACGGGCTCAAAGACGCGCGCGGCCCACTCATGGGCAAGCATTTCTTCGTCCATGTCTTGCTTGCCGAAGGCTGCACGGTATGAATCCATGTCGTTCAGAAGGCGACGAGCCTGATTCTCTTGAGCGTCAAGACCGGTGAGGCGCAGCAGGCGACGTGAGTGGTGTCCGGCATCCACTACCTTGGGCTGGATGCGAACCCGAGTTCCCGAATCTTCGGTTTTGATCGCGAGTTCTTCAATGTCGAATCCGAGCGCGTTGAGTCGTTCAACGCGCTGGTTGATGCGCCAGCGCTCGGAGTGGTCGAAGCGTTCGGAACCGGTGAGTTCCTGCCATAGTGTTCGGTATTGAGCAAGGATTCCGTTGCTGATCTCGATCGGGTCGATGTCCTCTGAGAGACGACCGCCGGCCTGAAGATCGAAGAGCTCACCAGCGATGTTTACGCGCCCGATTTCGAGATCGTTCTCTCGCTGCCCGTTAGACAGTCGATCATAGAGCTGACCTGTTTCAGCATCCACCAAGTAGGCGGCGAAAGCTCCGGCATCCCGGCGGAAGAGAGTGTTGGAGAGCGAGACATCGCCCCAAAAGAAGCCGACAATGTGCAATCGCACGAGCAATACAGCGAGAGCATCAACGAGACGGCGAGCGGTTTCGGGGCGCAAGCTCTGCGAGTAGACAGCCCGGTAGGGCAGCGAGAAGCGCAAATGCCGAGTAACGAGTACTGACTTGAGCTCTTCGCCGTCGGCAGCGGTGCGGTTAGTGATGATGGCGAGCGGGTCAACACACGGAACGTCAAGCTTTTGCAGAGTGCGCAACATGTCATACTCGCGCTTGGCTAGCTCACTCGAGGTCTCTTTGATAGCAACGATGTAGCCGCTGAGGTTCGCAAACCTCACCAGGTGCCGGGAGATTCCCTTGGGCAAGGTGGCGATCGCGTCGTCGGGCCACAGCTCGAGTGGCAACTCCCACGGAAGATCTAGTAGGGCGGGGTCGGCGGTGGCCGAAGTGATGTTGACAGAACCAGACATTCACGTTTCCTTAAGCTGAAACGAGCCCGCCAACGCATCCGAACATTGTTCGACGTTGACGGGCTCGATTGTAAAGCGGGAACTAGCTCGCGACGACAGGCTTCTTGGTCAGGCGCAGGCCAGTGACGGTGTCGAAGACGTGAACGTGGTGAGGCTCAGGGGTCAAGAAGACCTCGTCGCCAGCGTTCGGGTGTGAGCGGCCATCGACGCGAACGACGATATCGACACGTTCGCCCTTGATCTCGGCGTGACCGAAGAGGTACCCGTCAGCGCCGAGCTCTTCGACGAGGTCGACCTCAACCCGAAGTCCGTTACCAGTCGTCGAGATGATCACGTCCTCGGGGCGAACACCGATAGTGACGGTTTTCGCGTCAGTCTCGCCAAGGGTCTCGCTGTCAACGTGTACAACAGTGTCGCCGAACTGAAGGCCACCGTCGACGATGTCGACGCTGAACAGGTTCATCGCGGGGCTGCCAATGAAGCCAGCGACGAAAATGTTCTGCGGTGCTTCGTACAGGTCGCGAGGAGTACCAACCTGCTGGAGGAGGCCATCCTTGAGAACTGCGATGCGGTCACCCATGGTGAGCGCTTCGGTCTGGTCGTGAGTCACGTACACCGTGGTGACTCCGAGGCGACGCTGAAGGCTAGCGATCTGCGTACGAGTCTGAACGCGCAACTTGGCGTCCAAGTTCGAGAGCGGCTCATCCATGAGGAACACCTGAGGCTGGCGAACGATAGCGCGACCCATGGCAACGCGCTGACGCTGACCGCCCGAGAGGGCCTTGGGCTTGCGGCTGAGGTAAGGCTCGAGGTCGAGAAGCTTTGCTGCTTCAAGTACGCGAGCTGCGCGCTCTTCCTTGTTGATGCCGGCGATCTTGAGCGCGAAGCCCATGTTCTCGGCAACAGTCATGTGCGGGTAGAGGGCGTAGTTCTGGAAGACCATGGCGATGTCGCGGTCCTTCGGAGGAACGTCAGTGACGTCGCGATCTCCGATGAGGATGCTGCCATCGTTGACCTCTTCGAGGCCAGCAAGCATGCGAAGGCTAGTTGACTTGCCGCAACCCGAGGGGCCGACCAGTACGAGGAATTCGCCGTCTTCTACGTGAAGATTCAGCTTGTCTACAGCCGGGATCGTTGATCCGGGGTAGAGGCGGGTTGCATTGTCAAAAGTTACAGACGCCATTGTTCTTGTATTTCTCCTTCACCGGCAGGTACGTGCCGGACGATCCGAGTGATGGACAGCGATCGAAACCGCGTTGGGTCATTATTGCACCTTTTTGGGGGCCACATGACCGAGTGGTTCAGTCCGCTGCCGGACTCGTTTCACACGGTGGTTGGGCATTTCCCAGAGATTTCTCCTAGAATTCGACGAGTGCGCCGCGTTTACTGGTGCCCAACACAGTGATTTATACGGCAGATGAGGTTCGATTGAGCAACGGCAATTCCGGCGACAGCCGACTCAGCAAGAACGAGCGACGCGAAGCGGCACGTGAAAAGGCCCGTGTTCAGCGCGATGAGCAAAAGAAGAAAGACCGCCGCACCAAGGTGATTCTTCAGGGCAGCGTTGGCCTCGCGCTCGTTGCAATCGTTGCTGTTATTGCTCTTGTTCTGGTCAACTCGAACCAGCCGGCGGGCCCCGGACCGCAAAACTTCGCCAGCAACGGCATCCAGTTGAAGCAGGGCTTCATTGCGACGCCTACCGATGCTCTGGCATCAGATGCTGACCCCATCGCGAGCGTTCCGGATGAAGATTCTGGTGTTCTCGACATCCAGATGTATGTCGACTACCTGTGCCCGATTTGTGGCGCATTTGAGCAGACGAACTCCGATTACATCGAGAGCCTCGTTGACAACGGCGCAGCAACGCTTGAGATTCACCCGATCTCCATTCTTGATCGCTACTCGCAGGGTCAGCGCTATTCGTCCCGTGCGGTGAACGCTGTGGCTTGCGTCGCTGATTCTTCGCCTAACGATTTTTACAAATACCACAACTTGCTGTTGTCGGCCGAGGTCCAACCTGAAGAAAACACGGGCGGATTGAGCAATGATGAACTCGTTGCACTGCTCGACACCGCTGGGGTCGAAAATGTGCCAACAATCACCGAGTGCATCCAGGACGAGACGTTCAAGTCGTGGGTAAAGAACTCCACGGCACTCGCTCTCTCGGGGCCGATTCCGAACTCCGAAATCGCCCAGGTCCTCGGTACCCCCACCATTCTGGTCAACGGACTCAAATATGAGGGATCAGTGGAAGACCTCACCGCCTTCCAGGCTTTTGTCACCCAAGCAGCCGGTGACAACTTCATCGAGAGTTCAACCCCGACTCCGGAGGCGACACCGGTTCCATAGATATCGTTTAGACACGAAATAGGGCCTCGATCCATACGGATCGGGGCCCTATCTCGTTACATGAGGTTCCTCCGCAGAACTGTGTGTGTCATTCGGGACTTTGGACGGCTGCACTCAGTTCAGAACCGTTCGCCGCAATGGGTATTCTGGGGCGAATCCTTATTGGTCTGCGGGGGTGAGATGCGGCGAGATCAGCCGCTCTCGCCTGAAGCGCCGGCTAAAGCGTGCGCCTCCGATGGAGCCGGAGGTCGCGATAGTCAAAGCGAGGATAGCAACCCCGAGGTAACGCCACTCTGATGCGGGGGAGTACTCGAAAGTATCTGCCCAATTAAGCCCGAGTCTGACGACGATGGCACCGACGAGCCAACTCACGAATGAGCCGCAGATCGCTACTAGGACAGACGCGGCAGTAGCGCGCGAACGAGGTTTTTTGCGCGGTCGTTCAGCCATCGTTTGCCCTTCTCCTGTCTGAAGAGACTGTCTCCAAAGAGATCACGAAGAATCGTTCCTCGTTTACGCGCGAAAGCATCTCAAGGAAACGCTAACAATCTTTTACACCCATCCGCGCCTAGCGCGGGTCCCCGTTTTTGTGCCCGGATAGTTGCGAGCTAGAGGGTTTCGGATGGTCGGATGCACGGGGGTCGCGGAGGCCCCGAAGGGTGCAGAAAGTTTTTTGCAGCGCACATGTCGATCCGGCACGTGCGCTGCGTCATGTCAGTGAAGGGCAGGAGATTCCGGCCCCGAAAGGACATGATGACGCTGAATGTGCTGGCGCTTGCAGCAGCGATCGCCCACGACCAGTTTGGCGGCTCGTTTCTGGCGGTCACGTTGGCTGTGTCATCCATTGGGTGGCTCGGTTTTACCGCGTCGCGAAACGCTGTCGAGTATCTTTTTGAGAAGAAGTCCCCGACGCTGTTTGTGATCGATATGGGTCATCAGCTCGCAGTTCTCATCGTCATGTCCGTTGTTATTGGCCTCTTCGGCCACATTTCACAAATCGGTTAGGGAGAAAAACATGCAGTACATGATCCTGATTCACTCTGAACCCATGGACGGCCCAAACCCGGGAGAGCCCGGATTCGACGAGATGATGGCGCCTTGGATGGCCTACAACCAGAAGTTGGTTGATGGCGGCCACTATGTGGCGGCAGACCAGCTGCAGGGCGTTGAGACGGCGACCACGATTCGTCGGGCCTATGGCGCCGGTGACACCATCGTTGATGGCCCCTTCGCGGAAACTAAAGAGCACCTCGGCGGCTTCTACATTGTGGAAGCCAAAGATCTGGATGAGGCGCTCGCGCTCGCCGCGGCTGTTCCGATTCCGGCCGGCTCGCTCGAGGTTCGCCCGGTGGTGCCCTCGTAGCGTGCTCGACGACTCAGAGGCGGTCACTCGCCTGGCGCGTGAGGAGAGTGGGCATGTGCTCGCTCTTCTCACGCACCGCTTCGGCCTCGAGGTTGCCGATGATGCGGTGCAGGATGCGCTTGTCGAGGCTCTGAACTGGGCCGTAGTGCCTGACAACCCCGCCGCGTGGCTCTACACGGTGGCGCGCAATCGCGCGGTCGACCGCGTGCGGCGAGACGCTGCGGCCGCGCGTCGTCTCGCACGCTCAGCCCCTGATCTTCTGTCGGCCGCCGAGCACAACAATGGTGACGACGGCCCCGGCGGCAACGACGAGGAGGTGCCCGACATGATTGACGATGCTCACTATTCGGGCGACGAACACCTGCGGTTGCTGCTGCTCTGTTGTCACCCGGCACTGAGCCGAGACACTCAAGTGGCATTGACCCTCCGGCTTGTCGGCGGCCTCACCACAGTCGAGATCGCCGCCGCATTTTTGCTGCCCGAACAGACCCTCGCGCAGCGGATCGTGCGGGCGAAGCGCAAGATTCGTGACGCGGGCATCCCGCTCAGCATCCCCGAAGACGTCACGTCGAGAGTCGATGCTCTGCTCACCGTTGTGTATCTCATTTTCAACGAGGGCTATCTCTCCCGGGGGAGTGCGGCAGGCGCCCGCATCGACCTCGTGGAAGAAGCGATTCGTCTCACGATCACCGCGCGCGAACTGCTCCCAGGTAATCCCGAAGTCGAAGGCCTATTGGCGCTGGAGCTCTACGCTCGCGCCCGCCACGACACTCGTTTTCACGGCGACGAATTGATTCTCCTTGAGCAGCAGGATCGCACCCGCTGGGATGGCGAACTCATCGAGCAAGCCAACCGGCTGCTGCGTAGTGCCTTGGCGCAACTGCAGCCAGGGCCATTCCAGACCCAAGCGGTGATTGCGCGCCACCATGCCACCGCCCGCACTGCCGCCGACACCGACTGGCCGGCAATCGCATCCGCCTACGCTGTGCTGCTGGCCATGACGGGTGGATCGCCGGTAGTGGCACTCAATCGTGCCGTCGCGGTGTCAATGGCCGACGGCCCCGATGCGGGGCTGCGCTTGCTCGCCGAGATCACCGGCCTTGAGAACTATCACCTGTATTGGGCTACTCGTGCCGAGCTATTGTTGCGTGCCGGCGATGCGGATGCCGCGGCCAAAGCCTTCGCCCGAGCGCGCGAACTGGCTACGAATGCCGCCGAGCAGCAGCATCTCGATCGCCGTATCGCGCAGCTGCCTAAGTAATTCCGCCGGAGTCCCGCTCGCCCCGCAGTTAGGGCCGCTTCGGCGCGGGCGCAGGCTGCGCGTAGTGATGTTCGCCGTTCGCCCCTTTCTCCACGACATCTCGGATGCGGGCTGCGCGCACGGCTGGCGTCTTGATGCCGGTAAGGCGCGCATAGATCTGGAAGCGCTCACTCCGGGTGAGGCTAGCGTGGAACTCCGACGAGGCCGGGTTTGCGTCGAGGGCAGCCTGCAAGTCTGGGGGAGTCGTCATGTTCTTCTGGCTGTAGGCAGCATCCCAACGACCGTCTGCCTTGGCGCGCTCGACTTCGGTGAGGCCGCGTGGCCGCATCTGGCCCTCCTCGATGAGCCGGGCAACATGGTCGCGATTTACTTGAGACCAGGGACTGTTCTTGCGTCGCGGGGTGAACGCTTGCAGCGTGTAGTCGTCGTCGAGGCGTGCCATCTGGCCGTCGATCCACCCGAAACACAGAGCGACGTCGAGTGCTTCGCTCCAGGTGATGCCGGGGGCCTTCGATAGTTTCTTGCGGAGTTTCAGGCGCACTCCCTCGAGCGACGGCTCGTTCTCGAGGTAGTCCGTCCACTCGGCGATGGTGACGTTGAGGATGGGTTTGTCGGCGAAACTGGCCACGAGTGGAGCCTTCTTTCGAGGGAAATGAAGTGAGCGCGAGAGGAGAGCGGAGATGGTGCCGACGACCGCATCGGGTTGTCGGCGGCTGCTTCTAGAGTCTATCAAGAAGCAGGAACCTGTTTCTTTTCACTCACTCACTCACTCACTCTAGGAGCATCATGTTTGCTGTACTCACTGAAATCAACTGGCTCGCGGTTATCGCGTCCACGATCGTGTTCACCGTTCTTGGAGGTCTGTGGTTCGCGGTCATTGTGGCTAAGCCGTACGCCGCGGCTCTGGGAGACCCGAGCAGCACGTCGCCCGCAGGCGGCAAAGCGGCAGCGATGCCACCGTTGTTCATCGTTGGCCCGCTCATCGCGAACCTCGCCGTTGTTGTCACGAGCGCCGTTCTGCTGCGGGCGCTCGCGGTCGAGTCCCTTGCCGATGGAATCGCCTTCGGCCTCATCGTTGGAGTGGGCTACCTCATTGCTCACACCTTTAACATCGCGATCAACCCCAACATCCCGCGTCCGTTGCTGTACGGCCTCGTAAACGCTCCGTACTTCGTTATCTGCAGCGTGGTGGCAAGCATCATTCTCACGCTCTGGAGTTAGACAGACGGGGGCCGCGTCGTACGCTTGTCGTGGCGAGGCTCGGCCTCCGCCGTCCCGCCGCAGCAGAGAGGTACGTTTCGGATGAAGATCGAGCAGTCCGAGATTGATGCGGCCGTCACGTGGACGCTCTCGCGCGCCGCCCGGGCGATCGAGCACACGATGACTGAGATCATCCAGAGCTCTGGGCTGTCAGCAGTGCAGTTCGGCGTGCTCGTTCAGCTCTCCAGTAACGGCCCCATGACCCGGGCGGAACTCGCCCGCGCCACGATGGTGCGCCCCCAGAGCATGGCGGGTGTCATCGACGGCATGGTCGAGGCGGGGATGCTCGAGCTCAGCGGTGCCGGAGGGCGCGGTCGCGCTAACCCTCTCATCCTCACCACCAAGGGTGCAACGATTATCGACGCTGTCTGGCCGCAATTTGTGGAGGCGAACGCCGCCGAGAACCTCGGCCTCACCGAGGAAGAGGCGACCACCCTCAACGCGATCCTGCACCGCCTGCGCACGCTGTAGCGCTCGCACGACTGCGGGTTTGAGGGCTGCTGGTCTTGCGCGCTGAGTTCACTCGTGCCGAGCGTCAGCAGCGCTTTCCCATCGTTTTGGGCTCCCGCGCTCGTGTTTAGTAAACGTTTGCGTAACCTAGAAGGCCTTCCCTAATCTCGTCAGCGTAGGTAACGCAAACGATTACGTACCGCGCTGAGTACGCACCCAAAGGAGGGGCAAATGACGACTATCAGAGACGTCGCTCGCGTCGCTGGCGTGTCTCCAGCGACGGTATCGCGCGTAGTCAACGGCCTTGTCGGCTACTCAACCGAAACGCAGCAGCGAGTAGAAGCGGCGATCGCCACGCTCAACTACGAGCCAGACACCCTCGCTCGCGGACTCAAAACCAAGCAGACCGCCGTTATCGGCGTATTGGCGCCCGTAGTTTCGGATGCGCTCGCCTCCGAAATCATGAGCGGTGTTGAAGCCGCGGCACGACTCCACGGCTACTCAGTGATGCTCGGCCGCACCGGCCCGAGTTCAACCTATGCGTCGAGCTATCTCCGCACCCTGCGCACCTACCGTGCTGCGGGAGTTATTTTGATCTCCGCGGCAGTCACGCCAGAAATGCGGCGAGTGCTCGGGTCGAACGTGCCGTTGATGTCAGTCGCGATCCGCGACGGTCATCGGTTTCCGAGTCTTGCCATCGACGATGAGGCTGCGGCCTATGACGGCACGCGCCACCTTATTGCGCAGGGGCACCGCCGCATCGGCCTGCTGGCGGGAGACCCGGCATCCGTTCTCGTGAACACCGTTCGAACCCGCGGCTATGTGCGCGCGATGGCCGAGGCGAAGCTCACGCCGCTGGTCGAATCAGGCAACTCTCTTTACGATTCTGCGCCTCCAGCTCTCGGGCGGCTTCTCGCTCGGGATGCCGAGCTCACCGCCGTTTTCGCGCTCAGTGACGAGATGGGGGCAGCGGTCGTGAACGAGCTACAGCGGATGGGGCGGCGGGTTCCCGACGATATTTCCGTTCTCGGCTTCGACAACACGCGCACTTCGCTGCACGTGTACCCCGCGTTGAGCACTATCGCGCAGCCGCTCGAACGGATGGGGGAACTCGCGGTCGAGCGACTGCTCGCATCCGAGAGCCTGTCGGGTGGCCCTGTTCCGCGCATCCTGCCGCACCGACTTATTGAACGCGGAAGCACCGCACGCTTTATCGAATGACAGCGCACAACCCCACCACCAAGAAAAAGGAGCAAGTCATGATGCAACGACGCCGTGATCGACGGGTTCTCGTCGGCTTAGCAGTCGCCGCGACCGCAGCACTGGGTCTCACCGCCTGTGCTGGTGAAACAGCAGAACCCGCCCCCGCCGCGGAGGCTGAGTTTGAGGGCCGTGGGCCTATTCAGTACGTTTCGAGCCCGGATGCTTCTGGAGCCGCTCAAGAAACGATCGATGCGTGGAACGCGGAGCATCCTGACGAGCAGGTGACCTGGGTCGAGCTGCCTCTCGACGCCGACCAGCAGCGTCAGCAAATGGTGCAGAACGCGCAAGTGGAAGGCTCGAGCTATTCGGTGTTGAACCTCGACGTCGTGTGGACGAGTGAGTTTGCGGCGAACCGATGGATCGCGCCGCTGCCCGAAGACGCGCTTCCTCTCGACGAAGAGATTCCCGCCACCGTTGAGGCTGCGAGTTACCGCGACGTTGTGTATGCCGCCCCGTACTACACCGATGGCGCAATGCTGTACTCGCGCAGCGATCTGCTGACCGCAGCCGGTGTTGACGCGGCTCCCGAGACCTGGGCCGAAATGGAAGCGGCCTGTGATGCTGTGCTCGCGCTGCCCGAAGCTGAGGGCATGTCGTGCTACGCCGGCCAGTTCGATAAAAACGAGGGTCTCACTGTGAACTTCAGTGAGGCAGTGAACTCCGCTGGGGGCTCACTCTTCGATGCGGAGGGCACCCCCACTGTCGATACTCCGGAAGCTCTCACCGCCTTGGAATTTCTCGTTGATGGTTTTGACTCGGGAATGATTCCGCGTGAAGCGATCACCTTCCAAGAAGAGCAGGGTCGTCAGGCGTTCCAGGAGGGCAAGCTCGTCTTCCTTCGCAACTGGCCCTACATCTTCAAGTCGCTTTCGGCTACGGATGGTTCTTCTGCCGTCAACGGCAAGTTCGAGGTCAGTGCGATTCCGGGCGAGCAAGGACTGGGTGTTTCCACCCTTGGCGGTCGCAACATTGCGATTTCCAGCTTCGCTGAGAACAAAGCCACGGCGCTCGACTTCGTGACGTTCTTCACGAGTCGCGAACAGCAGGAAGCGCGCTTGACCCTCAGTTCGCGTGCTCCGGTGTTCCCCGAGTTCTTCGCTGACGATGCCGTCACGGCTCAGTACCCGTACCTCCCGACGTTGCTTGAATCGCTGGAAAACGGACAGCCGCGACCCAAGGTCGTGCAGTACGGCGCGACTACGGCCGCAATCCAGGACGAGATCTATGCAGCCTTGAACGGCGACAAGTCGGCTCAGGATGCCCTCAGCGACCTTCAAGAGAAGCTCGCCTCGATCACCGCAGGTTAGTAACACCCTCGGGGTGGCCCGCACTACGGCCACCCCGAACCCCATCCCAGAGAGAGTTTCGTTATGACCTCATCGACGACAACCCCGTCGACCGTCACCCGCTCACGGCCGCCGCTGCGAAAGCGTGGCAGTGTGGAGCGCGAAGGCCGAATGGCTTCGCTCCTGCTGTCACCCACGTTTATCGTGCTGCTACTGGTGATCATGTATCCGCTGCTATCGGCGGTATACCAGTCGCTCTTCAGCGCCCAATCCGGCCTCGACGCCAACGGATTCGTGGTGGAAGGCGAGACTTTCGTCGGGTTGGGTAACTATGCCGAGATCTTCGCCGGTGCTGAATCGGGTCGCTTCTACAACGCTCTGTGGAACACCACTTTCTTCACCTTCGTCACCGTCTCGCTAGAAACTCTCATCGGTGTTGGTTTCGCCGTCGCGATGAACCGTGCGTTTGCAGGCCGAGCGTTTCTGCGCGCCGCCATTCTGATTCCGTGGGCGATTCCCACCGCAGTTTCGGGTTTGCTGTGGCGCTGGATCTTCCAATCCAACGGAATCGCTAACGAACTGCTAGACACTCAGATTCTGTGGACGGCTGAGGGCTTCGCTGCCCAGGCTGCAGTCATGATCGCCGAAGTCTGGAAGACAGCACCCTTCATCGGGCTTCTCGTGCTCGCCGGAATGCAGCTCATTCCCGAAGAGGTATACGAAGCAGCAAAGCTCGACGGCGCTAACGCGTGGAAGCAGTTCTTTTCGATCACTCTGCCTCTCGTGCGCCCCGCTTTGCTTGTCGCTGTGCTGTTCCGGATGCTCGACTCGCTTCGCATGTTCGACCTTCCGTTCGTGCTCATCGGGCCACGAAAGAGCTCGGTCGAGACGCTGTCGATCCTCGCGTGGGACCAATCGAACCAACTGCAATACGGCTCGGCATCCGCCTTCGCCATCATTCTGCTGGTGTACGTCGCGCTGATCGCCTATGTCTTTATTCGTCTGCTCGGCGCCGATCTGGTCGGTGATGCCGATAAGCAGGCAGAGAAAAAATCTCGTAAACGTATCGCGCAGCACACAAGGAGACGAGATAGTGACCACCATCTCTGAACAACACGTCATCGCAGCGGCAGGAGCGCGTTCGCGTCCGGGCGCGCGTCGCAAGCGCGCAACGGGCCTGGGCTCTGCCGTCACTCGCTGGGTCGGAATCGCGATTGTCGCGATCTACTGCCTCGCTCCGTTTTATTGGATGGTGGTGTCGAGCTTCCGCACCACCAATGACCTCTTCGACACGACCCTCTTGCCCACCACGTGGTCGCTCGAGAGCTACGCCCAAGTCTTCGATTCGTCGAACGACTTTGGCCGCTCTTTGCTCAATAGCCTTATCGTGGCCGGGATCACCACGGTGCTCGCGCTCATCCTCGGCATCTTCGCTGCCTACGCTATTGCGCGACTCAAGTTCCGGTTCAAGTCAGGCATTTTGGCCGTCATCATCGCCACATCAATGTTCCCTGGCATCGCCGTGGTGGTGCCGCTGCTGCGCCTCTTCACCGATATCGGCTGGATCAATACTTACCAAGCGATGATCGTGCCAAGTCTGTCCTTCGCGATCCCGTTAGCGGTCTGGAACCTCACGACCTTTATGAAGCAGCTTCCACAGGATCTGGAACAAGCGGCGATGATCGATGGCTGCACCAAATGGCAAGCGTTCACCAAGATTCTTCTGCCCCTTGCGGCACCGGGGGTCTTTACCACTGCCATCCTGACGTTCATCCATAGCTGGAACGAGTTCATCATCGCGTTGTCGATGGCGAACGATCCCGCCATCCAAACCGCCACTGTCGCGATCTCCAAGTTCACAGGGGCGAGTGATTTTCAAGCCCCCTTCGGAGCTCAAATGGCAGCAGGCGTAATCGTGACGATTCCGCTCATGATCATGGTGCTCATTTTCCAACGTCGCATCGTCGAGGGACTGACTTCGGGGGCCACTAAGTGAGTGACTGGTGGAACAGCGCCGTCATCTACGAGGTTTATCCGCGGTCATTCTCTGATGCCGATGGCGACGGTATCGGAGACCTTCGCGGAATCATCGAGCGGATGCCCTACTTGGAGTCACTCGGGATAGATGGCATCTGGCTTACGCCGTTTCAGCGCTCACCTCAGGTAGATCAGGGCTACGACATTAGCGACTATTGCGATGTCGATCCGCTCTTCGGTTCCCTTGCTGACTTTGATGAGCTTCTCGCTGCAGCTCACAGCCATGGAATTCGCGTGTTGGTGGACATTGTTCCCAACCACACGTCGATAGAGAATCCTCTGTTCGAAGCCGCGGTCGCGGCCGCACCAGGCTCGATCGAGCGTGACATGTTCCATTTCTCTGAGGGACGCGGCCTGAACTCGGAGTCGCCGCCGAACAACTGGGTGAGTGTGTTTGGTGGCCCAGCCTGGCACCGAGTGTTCCCCGAATCGACGGTCGACACCCAGTGGTACCTCCACTTGTTCTCTCCGGGGCAACCCGACTGGAATTGGGAGAACCCGGCCGTTGCCGCGTACTTCGAGGCGGTCATCCGCTTCTGGTTTGACCGCGGGGTCGACGGAATTCGGGTCGATGTGGCGCACGGTCTCTATAAAGCGGCAGGGATGCCTGATTCGCCGACTGTGCCGGCAGTGATCGACGGTTTGCGGTCGAATCCGCTCGCGATGGACCAAGAGCCCGTTCACGAGGTGTACCGCTCGTGGCGAAGGATCGCCGAGGAGTATTCTCCGGCACGGTTGCTGGTCGGTGAAGTCAATCTCGAACCGGAGCGTTCGGCGCGCTACACCCGCGCAGATGAACTGCACCAAACGTTCGCGTTCGCGTTCGCGAAACTGGGCTGGGATGGCAAACAATGGTCGGCGGTGGGGCAACAGCTCGAAGCGGTGCGTCGCACGGTTGGTTCGGCGCCGAGCTGGGCCCTGGAGAACCACGACATTGTGCGCACTGTCACACGATTCGGCGGTGGTGCGCTCGGGCAGCAGCGAGCCCGAGCCGCAGTGGTTGCGCTCTTGGGCCTTCCGGGAACGGTGTACATCTATCAGGGTCAAGAACTTGGGCTACCCGAGGTCGACGTTCCGGTCGCTCGTCGTGCTGATCCGATGTGGTTCAACGGTGGAGTGAGCCGCGACGGGGCTCGTGTTCCCTTGCCGTGGGATGCCGCATCCGCGGGTTCGCATGGCTTTTCACCGGTCCCGGGTGCCGAGCCGTGGCTGCCGGTACCGCCAGCCTGGGGAGACTTTTCGATCGAACGGCAAGAGCTCGACGAGACCTCGGCCTTGGCTCTTTTCCGTCAGGCAAGTGCCCTTCGCGCGCAGTTCGAAGTGTCGTCATCCTCCTCGGCATCTCTGGCGCTCGACTGGAGCATCGATGGCAACGGTCGAGTAATCGCTCGGCGCAGCGACGGCCTCCGCGTGGTCATCGCGATGGGGGAGTCAGCGGTTGAGTTGCCGGCGGGAGCCGTAGTGCTGAGCTCAGAAGCTCTCGTTGATGGCAAGCTGCCCGCGAACGCTGCGGCGTGGGTGGCCGCCGAGTAAGCCTGAACCGGCGCCGCCGGAACTGTGCTACTCCTGCTCGCTGAACAAAGACTGATTCGTTGCACGGAGCGAAACAGGCGTTGAATAGAGCTATGCGAGCTACTTACATTTACGGCGCCGGCGATGTCCGCGTCATCACCGCCCCTGACCCCCAGCTCATCGAGAGCACTGACGCGGTCGTTCGCATCACCCGCGCGTGCGTGTGTGGCAGCGATTTGCACCCGTTCCATTCGATGCCGGCGGATGCGGATGCTCGCCCCATCGGACACGAATTCATCGGCGTGGTCGAAGAACTCGGGGCAGACGTTGCGACTCTCGCGGTCGGCGACTTCGTCATCGCTCCCTTCGCCTACTCCGACGGAACCTGCGAGTTCTGCCTCGAAGGGCTCCAGACCTCGTGCATCCACGGCGGCTATTGGGGAAACGGCGGCATCACGGGCGGCCAGGCCGAAGCCGTGCGCGTGCCCTACGCCGACGGAACTCTCGTGAAGGTTCCCGGCACCGTCGACGAGTCGCAGTACGCCGGGCTTCTCTCACTCTCTGACGTCTACGCCACCGGTTGGCACGCCGCTTACAAGGCTCGCGTCGCTCCCGGCCAGACCGTTACCGTCATCGGCGATGGCGCTGTCGGCCTGCTCGCGGTCCTCTCGGCCAAGCAGATGGGCGCCGAGCGCATCATCCTCATGGGGCGCCACAAGGCACGTACCGACCTTGGCATCCAATTCGGAGCCACGGATGTCGTAGCCGAGCGAGGCGAAGAAGGAATCGCCCAGGTGCGCGAACTTACCGGCGGCGCCGGCAGCCACGCGGTCCTCGAAGCCGTTGGTTTCATGCCTGCTTACGAGCAGGCCCTCGGCGTTGTGCGCGCCGGGGGAGTGATCAGCCGTGTCGGTGTTCCCCAGTACGAGGATGCCCCGGTTGGACGCCGCAGCCTCTTCGGGAAGAACGTCACCCTCACCGGTGGTGTGGCCCCGGCTCGCGCCTACATCGAGCAGCTGCTGCCCGGAGTGCTCGACGGAACCGTGAACCCGGGCCTCGTCTTCGACCAGACCGTAAAGCTCGAGCAGACCCCCGACGGCTACACCGCGATGGATGAGCGCACCGCCCTCAAGGTGATGGTCGACCCGACGTAGTAGCAGCGCATCCGCCGGTTAAACAGCAATGTCGAAGGCCGCTAGGGTTTAAACAACCCCGACGGCCTTCGACATTCTTTGCTGGGCCTCCTGTCGGATTCGAACCGACGACCCCCGCTTTACAAGAGCGGTGCTCTAGCCAGCTGAGCTAAGGAGGCTTGGGCCAACGCCCTATTTTAGACATGACTTTGCCTATGCTCCGAACCAATCGTCAAAATCGCCGTCGAACACTCGCAGGAATTTTTGCTGCGGTGATCGCTGGTGCCTCCATCGCGACCCAATCACGCATCAATGGTGAGCTTGCAGTTGAGCTTCAGGACTCGACTCTTGCCGCCCTTATTTCGTTCGGAATTGGGCTGGGCATTCTCACCCTCATCGTGCCATTTGTGCCCAGTGCCCGGGCAGGATTCCGTACCCTCCGCACTGAAGTAACCAGCAAAAGGTTGCCATGGTGGTATCTCACCGGTGGCGCATTCGGCGCATTCTTTGTGCTCTCACAGGGGCTGGCGGCATCAGCGCTCGGCGTCGCGCTGTTCACTGTTGCCGCAGTCGCGAGCCAAACAATCAGTTCCGCCGTGATCGACAGGGTGGGTCTCGGCAGTCTGCAAAAGCGGCCTGTCACGGTGCTCCGTGTCGTGGCATCCGTGGTGGCAGTGGGGGCTGTGCTGTTCTCGGGGCTCGCCGATCTGCATGTCGACGGATCATTTGTGCTGGTGTTCTTGCCGCTAATCGCCGGATTCGGCATTGGCTGGCAACAAGCGATTAACGGACACGTGCGTCAAGTGACGCGCTCGCCGCTGACCGCAACCTACGTCAACTTCGTGGTCGGCACTACGGTGCTCTCGATCGCCACCATCGCCTACGGACTCGTCAGAGGTTGGGGACACCAATTTCCCACCGACCCTGTGCTCTACATGGGGGGAGCCGTCGGCATCGTCGTGATCGTTGTCGCCGCCGTGCTGGTGCCAATCACCGGCGTCCTGTTTTTCGTTCTCGGATCAGTTGCCGGACAGGTATTAGGAGCGCTCGCGCTCGAACTTTTCTTGCCGACCGACAGCGATGGGGTGGCCGCAACGACCGTGATTGGTGCAGTACTTACGTTGCTTGCGGTAGCGATCGCGTCATTCGCGAGTCAGCGACCACCCAAGAATCTGCTGTCGAACTAGTCGTTTTCGTCGAACTCCAACGAGCTCGAGTTCAAGCAGAAACGGTCACCGGTCGGAGTCTGGTGGGCGTCGTCAAAAAGGTGGCCGAGGTGTGAGCCACACGTTGCGCAAAGAACTTCAGTTCGCACCATGCCGAGCGAGCGGTCTTCGCGCAGTTCAACAGCGTCCGGGTTGATTGCTTCGTAAAAGCTCGGCCATCCCGAACCAGAATCGAACTTCGTTCCGCTCTTGAAGAGTTCTGCGCTGCACGCGCCGCAACGGTAGGTACCTTCGCGCTTTTCATCGAGAAGAGCGCCAGACCAGGGGCGATCTGTGCCAGCTTCGCGCAACACCGAGTACTTGAGCCCGAGCTCGTCGCGCCACTGTTCTTCTGTCTTATTCACCTTGTACGTCATAGTGGTCTCCTTAGATCGTCAGCTTTCGCTGCCCAGTACATTAAACTCGTGGTTGTGCCTAATGATTCCGTGATCGCCAAGTCTTGGGGCGAATTAACAACAACCGAGCTCTACTCGATCATGAAACTACGCACCGACGTATTTTTCGTTGAGCAAAAAGTCGACGAAGAAGAACTCGACAACCGCGATCAAGAAGACGCCACGGGCCATTACTGGATCGCTGACGAGCACGGCGTTGCCGCCTACATCCGCGTTCTCTACAACGAGACAGCCGAATACTTGGATGGCCATCGAGTCATTGGTCGGGTAGTCGTACGCGAAGATCGCCGCGGTGAAGGCCTCGCGCAGATCATCATGAAACGCATCATCGACGACTTTTCCAACGAAGCGATGCTTCTGCACGCGCAGGACTACATCGTGCCGCTCTATGCCAAATTTGGATTCGAGTCATTCGGCGACCTCTACGAAGAGGCCACCATCATGCATCAGTCCATGTATCGCGCGGCTCGCTAATGCGTCGCCTCAATGTGTGCGTACTCGGGCCGGCGGCACTCATCGTCACGGCACTAGCCATCGCGCTCACCCCGATGACGAGCAACGCCGCTGTGCCGACAGATGCTGTGCCGAACGCCGTCGTACCGAACGCTGCTGAAGGAACGACCTGCCAAGTGACGGATGCCGCCATCACGTGGGGCGTCAAAGAGTCGCTTCGGTCGTACATCAGTGGCACGATCGCCAACGGCGAATGGGCGGTGAGCGACGGCGCCATCTATGAGACCCCCAACTTTAGTTGGAGCGAAGGCGCCGGTGAACTCGTCGACGGTAGTGGTGCTCTCGCCTTTGACGGCAGTATTCGCTTTATGGGTCATGACGGAATTCTCGACACCACCCTCAGCGGACTCGAATTACGCTTCAACGGCAGCACAACCGCCCAACTGGTATTCGACGTTTCGGGAACAACTCAAGACGGAACCCCCGTCGACGAAAACGCCGTCGATTTCGCCACCATCGACACCTCCGGTATTGCCGTCGCCGCTGGCAAAGCAACACTTACCGCCGCGCCGGTAAGCCTCACCGAAGCCGGCTCTGATGCCTTCGGCACCTACCCCGCTGGCGAAGAATTTGACCCCATCACCGTGACATTCAGTGCCACCAACGATTGCTTGCCCGCACCAACCGCGGCGGTGACAACGCTTGAACGCAACACTGTTGTCGTCATCGCCGTCGGCGCGGTCACTGCGGCAGCCGGCCTCATCTTCTTCGTTACTCGCTGGCGCGGAACCAAACGCATTCCTCGGAAGCCAGCACGCTAAGACCCAGAACCGGGCGCATAGATGGCCCGTGCGAGCGCATCAAGCACCGTTACCGTACGCGGCCCAAAGCTCAGAATCTCACCGTCATCCATCTCGACAAAGCGCTGATTCTTGCCTGCCTCCGTAAGAGCGACCGCAGGGCGAGCTTCGAGCAGTCCGCTCACACCACCAACGCTCTCGAGACCGCCTGTCATCACCAAAATCAGGTCAGGATTCGCGGCGACCATCGCCTCATCCGTCATCGGGCGCATGCCTTCGAGACCAATTTCGGCCGCGACATCCACCCCGCCAAGCGCGCCAATCAGCACGTCAGAACCCGACTCTTGGCCAAACAAGTAATAAACCCCCGACGTGCCCCGCAAATAGAGAAACATCATTCGCAGACGATCACCACGCGGAACAATGCCCGCAATTTCAGCGATCTTCGCCTCAATCTCGGCACTCAACTGCTGGCCAAGAACCTCGCCAGCAGCGGCAACACCCAAGGCCTCAGCAGTCTGATGAGCCAGTTCAGCAACACCATCAATTGACGGTTCCGTCTGCACAAACACCACAGCGATACCGGCATCGCGCAACTGCAACACCACATCAATTGGACCGATTGAGCCATCCGTCAGAATGAGATCTGGCCGCATCGCCAGAATCGCTTCATTGTTTACCGTGTGTGCGCTCGACGTGATAACCGGTAAATCAGCGGCCTCATCGAAGGTCGTCGAAATATCGCGCGCTACCAAAGAATCAAGCAACCCCAGGCCAGCAACTGTCGCTGCAATTGACCCCGAAATATCCATCGCGATCACGCGATCAGTCGAATCGATCGTCACAGAAGTGTCTCCGCTGAGATCATGCGACAACACCGTCGTCGGCAACGACTGCACCGGTGCCGCCAAAGGAGCCGAAATCCCGGATGACGGCAAAGCAGCACGGACAAGGCCGCTGTAATCCTTGGCAGTAGTCAACGTCGTTAATTCAGCCAACGGACTATCTAGATCAGCCGTCACCGTGACTGTCGGAGCCTGCGCAATACTCGCCGCAGTGCAACCGGTAGTCACCAACAGAACACCAGACAACACCACGGCAGTGGCAAAAAGTCGGAAGCGCATGAAAGCCAATCGGAAACATCGGGTACTAAGGCAATCCTAACCTCGACTCTCGAGATTTGGGCCCCTGAGCCGCGTGGCTCGGCAAGCACAGAGCAACCACACCCTAGAATTGCGTTCATATTGGAGGTCTTGACGTGTCGGAAACTGAGCCAACAGCGCGCCCCCAGACGAGCCTGCCCGAACGCTCAATCCAGATCCTCGACTTCGAACGCGAATGGGTCCGTCACGTCGGATCCAAAGAAGAAGCCATCAGCTCACAGTTTCATGTCTCAAGCGCGCGCTACTATCAGATGCTTAACGCCGTAATCGACGCACCCGACGCTGTAAAATTCGATCCAATGTTGGTCTCGCGACTGCGCCGCAACCGAGATAACCGGATGCGCAACCGCACGGTTCGCACAGCCAACCACGACCACCACGAAGAATTGACAGACTAAGCAATGGCGAGTTACCCGAAAGACCGATTCGACGAAGCGCCCGACGACATCGAACGCATCGGTGCGCACCGCGGACCGAAACGACGCGGTCGCGGCTGGATCGGATTTGCTTGGGCGCTTCTCGCCACCGGTGTACTCGTGTTCGGTGGGCTCTTCGCTCTGAGCCAATACCTCGGCGACGACCTCGGAATCCCCATCTTCGCAACCCCCGAAGAACCCGTCGAAGCCCCAGCGCCGGTAGAAACTGTCGCCCCCGTCACTGACCCCGCTGCCATCGACCCGGCGCGCGCCCTTACCGTCGACGTACTCAACGGAACCCCCGAAACGGGAGCGCAAACCAGCGTATTCGACGAACTCACCGCCGCCGGTTGGCCGATGGGAAGCGCCGCACCCGCCTCGGCCCGCGATATCGAAGACACCTACATCTACTACAGCAACGTCGCCGACGAAGACGTAGCCTCCGGGCTCGCCGCCGCCCTCGGCATCGGAGAAATCCGCCTCGTCGAACCCGACGTATTCCCCGCAGCCCAACTCACCATCGTGATCGGCTCCGACTACCTCGCCAGCGGCCAATAGCCAGCCTCCAAGCGCGCACGCCGCGTTAACACCAGCCGCAACCGTCGAAGCCGACGACACTCAAGCGCACGCCACGGCACTGACGTGCGACAGCGCCACCACCAGCGCGCCCAGTTGACGAAACTTCAGCCCCGCAGAGTGCGCGGCGCTGTCTTGCACTCACCCCTGTCGAGTGCTAATTTTGACCTTGGCACTCGCACAGTTCGAGTGCCAACTTATTCGCTTGTACGACGTCCGGGAGGGACGAGAAACACACATGGCAAAGATCATTGCTTTTAACGAAGAGGCCCGTCGCGGCCTTGAGCGCGGCCTGAACATTCTCGCTGACGCCGTAAAGGTCACGCTCGGCCCACGCGGTCGCAACGTTGTTCTCGAGAAGAAGTGGGGCGCTCCCACCATCACGAACGACGGTGTATCCATCGCCAAGGAGATCGAGCTTGACGACCCGTTCGAAAAGATCGGTGCCGAGCTTGTCAAAGAGGTAGCAAAGAAGACGGATGATGTTGCCGGAGACGGTACGACGACTTCTGTTGTTCTCGCTCAGGCTCTCGTTCGCGAAGGCCTCCGCAACGTTGCTGCGGGTGCAGACCCCATCAGCCTCAAGCGCGGAATCGAAAAGGCCACCAACTCGGTCATCGAGGCACTCATTGCGAGTTCCAAAGAGATCGAGACCAAGGAAGAGATCGCGGCTACTGCATCTATTTCTGCTGGTGACCCTGAGATCGGTGCACTTATCGCTGAGGCGATCGACAAGGTCGGCAAGGAAGGTGTTGTCACCGTTGAGGAGTCGAACACGTTCGGCACCGAGCTTGAGCTCACTGAAGGTATGCGCTTCGACAAGGGATTCCTTTCGGCATACTTCGTGACCGACCAAGAGCGTCAAGAAGCGGTCTTCGAAGACCCTTACGTTCTTATCGTCAATGGCAAGATCTCGAACATCAAGGATCTTCTCCCCATCGTCGACAAGGTAATTCAGAGCGGCAAGCAGCTGCTCATCATTGCTGAAGACGTTGACGGAGAAGCACTCGCAACTCTCGTTGTGAACAAGATCCGTGGCATCTTCAAGTCGGTTGCCGTCAAGGCTCCTGGCTTCGGTGACCGTCGCAAGGCTCAGCTCGCTGACATCGCGATCCTCACTGGTGGACAGGTCATCTCAGAAGAGGTCGGCCTCAAGCTGGAGAACGCAACTCTCGAACTCCTCGGTCGCGCCCGCAAGGTCGTTATCACCAAGGACGAGACCACGATCATCGAAGGTGCTGGTGAAGAAGAGGCGATCGCAGGTCGCGTCAAGCAGATCCGTGCCGAGATCGACAACACTGACAGCGATTACGACCGTGAGAAGCTCCAGGAGCGTCTCGCTAAGCTCGCCGGTGGTGTTGCAGTCATCAAGGCAGGTGCCGCAACTGAGGTTGAACTCAAGGAGCGCAAGCACCGCATTGAGGACGCAGTCCGTAACGCCAAGGCCGCTGTTGAAGAGGGAATCGTCGCCGGTGGTGGCGTTGCCTTGATTCAGGCTGGCAAGATCGCGTTCGACAGCCAGGCAATGGCTGACTTGGTCGGCGACGAAGCAACCGGAGCGAACATCGTTCGCGTTGCTATCGATGCACCGCTCAAGCAGATCGCGCTCAACGCAGGCATGGAGCCTGGTGTTGTTGCTGACAAGGTCCGCAACCTGCCCATTGGTCACGGCCTCAACGCAGCAACCGGCGAATACGTCGACATGCTCGCTGCTGGCATCAACGACCCGGTAAAAGTAACTCGCTCAGCGCTGCTTAACGCATCGTCGATCGCGGGACTCTTCCTCACGACCGAAGCCGTTGTTGCTGACAAGCCTGAGAAGAACGCTGCTCCGATGGGCGACCCGTCAGGCGGCATGGACTTCTAAGTCCTCTCGCTTTACAGAGCTTCACCGCAGTACACAGAATGGGCGTCTCCTTCGGGAGGCGCCCATTCTGGCGTTAACAGCGCCTGTTGCGCCGCCGCTAGCGCACGAAGAGGCGCGCGTTCGCGGCCTCGATCTCTGCATACTGCTGGCCCGCCTGAGTGAGCGCGTGATTGATCGCGGCAAGGTTTTCTTCTACCCGCTGCTGGGTTGCTTTCCAGTCGGTGACAACTGTTGAGAAGGCGGTTGCTGCCTGCCCGGTCCACGACCCCTGAAGGTTAGTGAGTTGGCCATGCAACCCTGAAACCTCGGCTTGGATTCTACTGATGGAGTTCTGTACCGCTCCAGTGGCACTGAGAACGGCGTCGCTATCTACTTGGTATCGAGTCATAGCTCGACGGTAGGCCGCAGCAAGAGCGCCCGCGGAGGGCTAGTCGTTCTCAGTGCCCTCTGTGGCGTCGGGCGAGCTGGGGAGGAGGGGAAGTTCGACTCGGAACGTCGCGCCGCCTCCTGGCGTCTCAAGTGCCTGAACGGTGCCCTTGTGGGCGTGCACGATTGCCGCCACGATGGCGAGGCCGAGACCGCTGCCGCCGGTATCGCGGTTACGTGAGCTATCGGCACGCCAGAATCGTTCGAAAACTTTGTCGCGAATTTGAGCCGGGATGCCCTCGCCGTGGTCAATAACGGAGAGCACAGCAACTTGGCGTTCGCGGTCAACGCCAACACCGATCTCTACGGGAGTGTCGGGGGAGGCGAAGCGGAGCGCATTCGTCACGAGGTTGGTGAGCACTTGGCGAATCTTGTTTTCCTCGGCCATTACCACGGCGTGCAGATCACTCGGCGGGGCGACGACCTGCGTGATTCGTGCCGCCGCTTTGGCAACCGCGACTGATTTCTTGCGCGACGCCAACCGTGACAGCCGTGCACCAGCGGCCGCGATCGGTCCCGTGGCGAGCGCAGCGACACCGCGAGCGGGGGTGCCCGGGCCTGGGTCAGAGCTCTCAGGTAGGTCGATCACGGTGGTGTCGGTGCTGGGTTCGACCGCCACTGTGGGGTGAGCATCAATCGTGGGGTGGGTGTTGATGACGTTCACGGTACGACCGGCCGATGCCCGAGCATCCATTGCGGCATCATTCGCGAGCGGCAATAGGTCAACTTCGGTGAGTTGGAGGGGCTTTGTCTCATCAATTCGGGCCAACTCGAGCAAGTCTTCAACAAGACCGCCCATGCGAATGGCTTCTTTTTCGATGCGTTCCATAGCCTGAGCCACATCGTCTGGCTTAGTGATGGCACCCATGCGGTAGAGCTCGGCATACCCGCGCACCGTGACCAGTGGGGTGCGTAGTTCGTGACTCGCGTCGCCAACGAAGCGGCGCATCTGATCGATGGTTCGCGCGCGGTCGGCGAAGGCGCGGTCAATTCGGCCAAGCATCGAGTTGAGCGAGCGATTGAGGCGCCCAACCTCGGTGTTGGGGGTTGCCCCAGAGAGTCGCTGATCGAAATCGCCATCAGCGAAACGGGCAGCGGTAGCTTCAACTTCACGCAGGGGCGCGAAGGTCGACGTGACGAGTAATCGGGTCAGAGCACCGCCGACGATTACTACAGTGAGGCCGAAGAATAAAAAGATGGCGGCGTAGCGAGCAACGATGGCGTTGGAATCGATCAGGTCGCGGGCAATAACGATCGTGACAAAGTCTGTGCCGATCGTGCTTGCTGCGGGGTTGGCGATGACCCGCCACTGGCCTCCGAGGGTGGTGCTGGGCAGGGTGAACGCGCCGGAACGCGTGCCGGCCTCGGCGATCGTGATGCCTTCGAGAATGGGGCGTGCGGCATCCTCTTCACGGCTATTGCATCGCATGGTGCCGTCGTGGTTGAGAACCGCAAAATACAGGTCATTGGGCAGTCGAGAGACGCTGCACTGCGGGTCTCTGGTTGTTCCCGAATATTGGATGCGGCCGTCGAGGCCATCGGCGGCCGCGGTGATCTTGTCGTCAGTCTGTTGCAGTAGATAGTCGCGCAACACGGCGGCGGTGCCGACGCCCGCGACGAGGAGGCCCATGGTGAGCAGCAACACGGTAACGCCAGTGACTTTCGTGCGCAGCGAGATGCGGCTCCACGCGTCTGGGATCTTCTCCTGCATGATAGTGAACGGTACCTTGCGTCGCTGGGAATCGGGAAACAGTTATGGCCAGCGAAACCGCTTAAAGCGGTGACGCTGGCCACACGGTTTAGTTAGACCTTTGCTGCTTTCAGCATGTAACCGAAACCACGTTTCGTCTGAATGAGCGGCTCTTCGGTGTGAATGTCGAGCTTGCGACGCAGGTAGGAGATGTAACTCTCCACGATGCCGGCGTCACCGTTGAAGTCGTATTCCCAGACGTGGTCGAGAATTTGAGCTTTCGAGAGCACGCGGTTGGGGTTGAGCATGAGGTAGCGCAGCAGTTTGAACTCGGTGGGGCTGAGTTCGATCTGTTCGCTGCCGATGCTCACCTCGTGGGTGTCTTGGTCCATGGTGAGTTCACCGGCGCGGATGATCGTTTCTTCGTCATCGGCCATCGTGCGGCGAAGGATCGCCTTGATGCGGGCCACGATTTCGTCGAGGCTAAAGGGCTTCGTGACATAGTCGTCGCCACCGACGGTGAGACCCATGATCTTGTCTTCGGTGTCATCTTTTGCCGTGAGGAAGAGGATGGGGGAGGTGTAGCCGGATGCGCGCAAGCGCTTGGTCACCCCGAAGCCATTCATATCGGGCAACATCACGTCGAGGATGATGAGGTCGGGTTCTTCTTCAAGAACTGCCGAGATCGTCTGTGCCCCGCTTCCTACCGCACGCACCGCGAATCCTGCGAAGCGCAGGCTCGTGGTGAGGAGGTCGCGAATGTTGGGTTCGTCGTCAAAATCAGAATCTTGGGTCCGTCAGCCATTTACCCAGTATCTGCGTGTTTCCTGAACGCTGGCTGATGGTCGTGCGCGTGTCGGCTTCTTGGGCCACACGAGTGAGCTTGAGAAGTTATCAACTTTAAGCGTACGCTGAAAGGACGAATCGGCAGCGGAGGGGCACGCGACGCATGAAACGAACATTCTTGGGAACACTATTCGCCTTCGGACTAGGCGCACTCGCATTCGGCGCGATCGCGGTGATGTCACACATCGGTCGCTCGGATGGAGCCATCTGGGGGAGCGCAGACGGCCTCATCCCCATGTGGCCCCTTTCCGTGGGGTTCGGTTCACTAGGTCTGATGGCGCTGAGCGTCACACTTCTCGTTGTACTCGCGGTAATTGGTCTGATTCGCGATGTCCGTGCCAAGCACGAACTCGCCTAGAGGGCTAGACGCTCGCTGGCAGCAGTATTGCCGGGTCAGGCGCCTTGCAGCTGCAGCGAAGAATCGTTCAGTTGAAAGAGGTACGCGAACGCCGGCTTTGTGTATGCCACGCCTCGATCAGAACTGCGGATCAAGGCGGCGTCGGCGGTTTCCGGTTTCTTCGGGATGAGATAGCTCGCGCGGTCGTCGCGGTCGATCCGGTAGCGCCCGGCCCGCTGGTGGATCGCGCCGACGAGCGTCACGCGCGGGTCCAGGGCTGCGAGGCTGGCATCCCCATGGCTGCTATTGGCGAGGAACAGGCCGCCGGGTTTAAGATAACGCGCGCAGTGATCCCACGCTGGCCCGGTGTAGAGCGCAATGAGCAGGTCGAACGAACTATCGAGCCGCCCGACGATCAGTTTCGACGTAGGTGACAGAAGGGATTCCTGTCGAAGACGACAGATCAAGGTAGCTGCCGACATTGAGCGCCGAAGCCACTGGCCAAGTCGCTACCAGCGCTTGGAATAGCCCGGAGCGGTCGCCGATCGACTTCTTGTAGGTGTTCCACGACGGTGCGCTCGGTTGACGTTTTTCAGTTGCAGCATTCGGTGTCATGAATAGGGCCTCTGTACCAGATGAGGATCGGGGAGGCCAACGTTATCAATCCAACGCGACCGACACCGTATTGGCGTCGCCTGCGTTGCGAAAACCGAAATGAAGAACCTCGACTGTGTGGCGCGCACGGCGCACACTAGAGAGGTGGACGATGCACAGGATGGCGCAGCGGGCCGAGGAGGCAGCGACGGCGGAGACGGTCGAGCTCCGCGCCGTATCAGCGAGGATGCTCATGGCGACGCCGCGTGCTGGCTACCGCGAGTCTGCACCGAGTGTGGAGCCTTGGTCGAAAGTGCGTTGCCGGCGGACTGTTGGCGTTGCGGTGCCGAGGTCGGCCGCGAGAACCATGACTAGAGCGGGTACCGGATGCGCGGGGAATCCGTGTCTCTTTCCTACCGCCTTAGCGGGGGTGCGGAGTTCGTAGTGCGGACAGAGGGGAGCGAGATTGGGGCGCGACCCGCGGCGCAGTAATTACCAGTCTTCGCAACCCTCGAGTGTGGTCGCGCGGGGGGAATAACCGAGCTCCCGGCGTGCGGCGCTGAGATCGAGGGTGCGCTCGCGGCCGAGTTGGCTCACGGCATAGCGAGTGAGCCGTGGTCCGCGTCTGGAGCCAGGACCTCGCCCGGTCGCCGAGTACAGGCGCTCGATTGTGGCGGCGGCAGCCCACGCGACGGAGTACGGGATGCTTGCGAGCGCGACATCCGCCCGGCCCTGCTTAGCGAGCAGTTCGGTGAGTATCTCTGAGAGCAACACGTCGCCGTCATCGCCAATGTTGTAAATGCCAGGCGAGCCGGTGAGCGACAGTTCGGCTGCGTCAACGAGATTGTCGATGTGGGTGAGCGTGTGGAGCATCGCGGCGCCCGCGGGCAGTATGAGTCGTCGCCCGCGAAAGCCGGCGAGGATGCGAGGAAGAAGGGTGGTGTCGCCTGGCCCATAAACCGCGTGAGGGCGCAGGATGACGGCAGCGGACCCGACCTCGAGCTCTGCTGCAGCCTTCGACTCGGAATAAGTGCTGAGCCAAGTGGTCGGGGGCGCCGCATCTTCGGTGGCGTGCACCGTTGGGGTGAAGGCGTCGTACACGCTCGACGAAGAAATATGGATGATGCGTGCATCCGGAAAGCTCTCCACGACGGTGCGGGTGCCGCTGACGTTGACGCGAAATGCCTGTTCGCGGCTGGCCCAATCGTCCGCGAGGGCGGCGCAGTGGATGACGGCGTCAGCCTGCCAGTTAGGGTTTGCGGTCGCCTCGGGTGCACGCACCCCGGAGGTCAGATCCCAGCGTTCGTAGCGACCGCTCCACCCGTTGGTGCTTCGCCCAAAGCCGAGGACGTCGTGCCCACGGGCGGTGAGAGCGGTGGCGATAGCGCCGCCGACGAATCCGCTCGCTCCGGTGACGGCAACTTTCATGACGGTGTCGTTGCGCGGCGAGAAGTCTCGGGAGATTTCAGAGCGTCCACCACAATTTTCGTCAACGCGGCACGGTTGAGCTTGCTGTTTCGGCCGCTCGTGGGGAGGGCCTCAAGCACGTGGATGTGGTCGGGCAGCACCGCGGCATCGATGAGCCCGGGCAGCGCACGCCGCAGCGCTTCTTCGTCGAAACCGGGGCCGGGCACGATTGCGAGCACAATCGCATCATCGCCAACCTCGTCGGGAACGCCAACCATCGCCGCTTGTTCAACCCCCGGGATACTAGCGATAACGGGCTCGTAGAGGCCAGGGTAGACATTGGTCGTTCCCCGAATAAACATGTCTTTGCTGCGGCCGCTCAGAATGAGCCTGTTGCCTTCAACGCGCGCAAGATCGCCGGTGCGCAGTTCCGTGAGCGGTGGTTGTCCGAGGTAGGCAAGCGCGATGCCGGGGCCAGACACGATGAGTTCCCCCGCATCAATGCGCACGGTTACCGAGCCCATCAGTTCGCCCACGAAATCGCCGGGTTCAGTCCACGCCAGCTTCTCGTCAGCATCCGCGATAGCCACGGGCAAGACTTCGGTCATGCCGTAAATCGCCGAAATAGAGGTGCCCGGAAGTTGAGCGCGAGCACGGTTGAGCAGAGGCCGAAGCACCGGAGCACCGCCCACCAGGAGTGCTCGCAAATTTGGTGTTTGCGCGGGGCGAGTCTCCAACATCCGGAGAATTGAATCGAGCGCTGCTGGCACGGCGAAGAGCACATCGGCTCGCGGCAACAGGCGCAGGTAGGCACGCGGCTTTGCTCCGGGATCTGCGCCAGCGGGCGGCAACTCCCAGTGCGCCCCCGAGATGAGCGCCGGGATGCCGACCATGAGCTGGTCGGTGAGCAGGCGTTCGCCGGCGATGAATCCGACCCGGCGCGCAAATCCGTCAAGGCCAGCGCCAAGGGAGCGACGTGAATGCACGACTGCTTTGGGGTTGCCGGTGGTGCCACTCGTGAAAATGACGAGTGCTTCGGCGGCAGCGTCCCCGGCAAGCTGCGAGTGCGAGTGCGAGTGCGAGTCCGCAGGCGTCGATGCGTTTGCTGCCTCTGTTCTCGTCCGAAGCAGCCGTCGCGTAGAGATAGCGCCGCGGGGAACGCCGGGCAACCACGGTCCAGCGAAAATGTGCCGGGCATCGGGTACGACCGACGCGTAGTCGGGGAGTTGAAGGCCCCGCGACCGCGCAATACGTGACAGCGGTCCAGCGGATGCCGCATAGAGCAACGCTTCGGCGGCAACCCACTTGGGGGCGGCGAGGCCTGCGCGTGCTCGGAACATTGTTTCGCCAGCGCCAGGATCGGCGAACACGATTGTGCCGCCGGCGGCAATGACTCCGAGCGCTAAACAGATTCCATCGAGACCAGGCCGTACCGAGAACAGCACGCGATCGCCGGGAACGAAGCCCTCGTCGGTCAGGGAACGTGCGACGCCGAGAATGCGATCACGGAGGTCACGGTAGGAGAGAGTGCGGCGGCCGAGGGTCATGGCGGGTGCGTCTGGCGTGCGGTCGCAGGCGCTGAGCAGTGCCGCCAAAATGTCCGGAGAGGCGGGGGAATCTGGCGTCATTTCAGTCATGATGCGCTCACGGTGAGAGAGGAATATGACGGGATGAGCACGCGGTGCGACGGTGTTCGTGATTGAACGATGAGGCTTCCGTTCTCGCCGACTCCGTCAAGCACCGCCTCGAGGACGACCCGAATCTGCGCCATGGCAAGAGGAGCTCCAAGGCAGAAGTGACTGCCGGCACCAAACCACAGCTGTTTGAGTGCAGCAGAGGGGTTCGCCCCGGGATCAAAGGCCCCGAGGGCACGATTGGCGGCAAATGTGGCCAGAATGATGCGGTCTCCCATTCGCACTTTTACACTGCCAATGGTGGAGTCCGCGGCGGCGCTGCGGACCATGACGGGAGACGGCGTCGTCACCCGAAGGCCCTCGGCGATTGCCGGCTCCATGAGGCTGCGGTCGGCAGCGATTCGAGCCAGCCACCCAGAATCCGCAAGCAGTGCCACCAGGCGGGGAATGTACGAGACCAAAGTTTCGGTGCCCGTGAGCACAAACGCAGCAACGGCACCCATTGCTTCATCTTCTGAGAGCCCTAGAGCGCGCATCCGCCCGGGCACCATCGACTCGTCTCCGCTGGCATAGGCAGCACGCGCATTCGCTGTCAACTCGCCGACAACACCGCGCGCGAAGGCAATCTGTGGCTCTGTGAGACTCGGGCGAGAGAGCCGAACGAAACCGGTTATCGACGAAACCCGGTCGAATATGTCGGTCTCGACATCCGATACTGGCGTCGACGACTCGGTACGAGGGGGGAGCCCGACAAGTTGGGAAATCATTGTGCTGGCACACGATCGCGCGATGGTCACCATGTCTACTGCGTCACCAGACCGGAGGCGTGCGGTGAGTTCTGCGGCGGACGTATCAAGGGACGCTGCGACGAGCGAATCGACGTAGGAGGGGGCGAAGATCGGCGCAAGTTTGCGACGAAGCGTGAGATGAGCTTCTCCCTCCATATTGAGCAGCAGGGACGGTCCGAGGATGGGTGTCCACAGATCGCTGGAGCTTCCCGGGCCCGTCTTCGTAAACGTCGCCGTATTCATGAGCACCGACCGCAGTAGCGTCGCGTCAGTAACGAGAACTCCGATACCGGGCAGGCGACGCACTGGGGCTCGCACCGAGCGAAGCAGGCGATATGTTACGGGATGGGCCGCGCGCATGACGCGCTCTTCCCACTTCGCGGCGAGCGGGTGTGACGCGGTAGCGGCAGTGTGGGTCGTCATCGGATGTCCACGTGGTCGGGGCGGTAAGCATGATCTTTGTACCAGAGCAACGTGTTTTTGAGACCCCACGCCTGCACTCGGCGAGACGAGCCGAACACGACAACGTCACGCCGCCGGGCATACGAGGCCGTGATGCGACGAACCGCGTTGACGAGCGCGCGGTCTTCGTGCAGGTCTTCAATTGCGGTACGCGGAAACCCGCCAGCAGCTTCGTAGGTCTTGGCAGAAATTCCGACATTACAGCCAGCGGCCATCATGTACGGCCCCAAATAGTCGTCGTTGTGGTTACTGGGGCGAACACGGCCAAAGGCTTCAGCTAATTCAACGGCGCCGCGCAGCAGCACCCGTTTTGCCAGTGACAACCCCTCGTCGTGTCGAGGCACAAGTTCGCCGCCGACCAGCTCGAGGCCGAGACCACCCTCGCTCTGTGGCGTCAAAGCGCGGCGAAGGGAAGCGGTCCAATCTTTCCGGGGGAGGCAGTCGGCATCGGTGCGACCGAGGATCGTTGCGCCGCCCGCGATCGCGGTGCGCATTCCGGTATCTGCTGCCGCGCCCGTTCCCTTAACGGGCTCGTCGACAACGCGCCAGCGGTCGAGGTTGTGCGTTGCGGCGAAGACGCGGATGACGTCGGCTGAGTCATCCGTCGACGTATTGTCCACGAACACCACATCGAAGTCGGTATCGCTCTGAGCCTGAAGCGCCACGAGCGTTGGCCCAATCGTTTTGGCTTCGTTGAAGACCGGTACGACCACGGCAAGGGCAGAGCGAGGGGCGGTCACAGTCGCACCAACATTAGTCCGAGGCTGATGCCTCCAGCTAGGCCGATCATGAGCACAAGACTCCCAGGTTTCACTTGGCCGGTCGCGCGCGCGACCTCTAGTTGTAGGGGCAGGGTTACCGAGGCGAGATTGCCGTGATCGGCGACGGTGATCACCGTTTTATCTTCGACAACGCCGAGCCGTTCAAATACGGCGGGAAGGTAGGGCAACGCCACCTGGTGAATGGCGACTAGGTCAATGTCATCCCACGTGAGTCCGTTGCGATCGAGGATGTCGTGCACCGGTTGCGGACCCAGATCGAGAAACGCTTGTTGAAGGGCAGCGCCATCGATATCGAAATAGCTGAGCTCGGCATTTCGCGGGTTCATCGAGCCCCCGATCGAGAGCGTTCCCACCGACCAATTCTTCGACGCGGCGACGAACAACGAATCGAGGATGCCTGCAGGGGCGTCATCGGCCGGATCGAGTTCGACAGCCTCCAGGATCACCGCAGCGCCACCATCGCTCATCGTGTAACCCGGAAACGAGCGGATGAATTGTTGATGACTGTCGAGATCCCAGCGCACCCCAAGCGAGGGCGTCTCACCGCTCGCAATGAGAACGCGCCGGTACTGGCCGGTTGCGATCAGTGCCGCACCCACCTGCATGCCATTCAGCACGCTGTTGCAAGCGTTCTTGACATCCATTACTGGGCAATCAATCTCAAGTTTCGCAGCCACGATGTGGCTAGTGGCCGGCTCGATGAGATCCTGGCTCGCGCTCGAAAAAATGATGAGATCAATGGGGCCGGGTGAATGTTCGAGCGCCGTGCGGGCAGCAGCGACCGCCAAGTCAGAAGTCTGCCAGCCATCAGGCCGCAGATGAACGCTCTCAACGCCGGTGAGGCGGTGGATGAGCCCGGTCGCGAGCTTCACCGTGGGATTCTGGCTTCGCAGTTGTTTTTCAGTCTCCGCGGTAGTGCGGATCCGCTCAGGGAGATAGGTGCCGGTGGAAGCGATCCGGGCAGTAACGTGATTCACTCTCAAATCCTAGTGGCCACAAGCTCCGCGCGACAGCGACCATCCACCCCAATTGAGAGGGCAACGGCAAGGTGGAAAGTAATCCCCGTTACGTCAGGTCTGCGGCATCCAGAATCGTGTAGCTGTAGCCCTGTTCGGCAAGGAACCGTTGACGGTTTTGCGCGAAGTCTTGGTCAACAGTGTCGCGGGCAACGAGCGTGTAGAAGTTGGCGGGAAGGCCGCTCTCTTTGGGGCGCAACAGGCGGCCCAGGCGCTGAGCTTCTTCTTGGCGTGAGCCAAACGATCCGCTGACCTGGATGGCGACAGTTGCCTCAGGCAGGTCGACCGAGAAGTTGGCGACCTTGGAGACCACCAATATCTTGGTGATCCCCTCGCGGAACTCTTGATAGAGCCGCTCGCGCTCAGCGACCGGCGTCGCACCGGTCAGCTTCGGAGCATTCAGTTTCTCGGCAAGGTCATCGATTTGGTCGAGGTATTGCCCGATAACAAGGATGCGTTCGCCCTCGTGCTTCTTGACGAGCGCGCGCACAATCTCTATTTTTGCCGGTGCGGTAGCGGCAAGCCGGTACCGTTCGTCGTCGGCAGACGCCGCATATTCGAGTCGCTGGTTTTCGGGGAGATCGACACGAACCTCGTAGCAACTGGCGGGAGAAATGAACCCTTGGGCCTCAATCTCTTTCCACGGTGCATCGAAACGTTTGGGGCCGATGAGGGAAAAGACATCGCCCTCGCGTCCATCTTCACGAACGAGGGTTGCCGTGAGCCCGAGACGACGGCGTGCTTGCAGGTCGGCGGTGAGCTTGAAGACGGGAGCTGGCAGCAAGTGCACCTCGTCATAAATGACAAGGCCCCAGTCGAGAGCATCCAGCAGCGACAAGTGAGCGTATTCGCCTTTTCGCTTGGCCGTAAGAATTTGGTAGGTCGCGATCGTGACCGGCAAGATCTCTTTTGTCTGCCCCGAATACTCTCCGACTTCTTCTTCGGTCAGGGTGGTGCGCTTCAAAATCTCGGCACGCCACTGACGGGCAGAGACCGTATTCGTCACCAAAATCAGGGTTGTGGTCTTGCTTTGAGCCATCGCGCCCAAACCGACGAGGGTCTTGCCTGCACCACAGGGCAGCACGACAACGCCAGAACCGTGGTGGAAGAAATTGTCGATGGCGTGCTGCTGGTACTCGCGAAGGCCCCAGCCCGAAGCATCCAACTCCATCTCATGCGGCGTGCCCGGGGTGTAACCAGCATTATCTTCGGCCGGCCAACCGAGCTTCAACAACTCTTGCTTGAGTTGTCCACGAGCCCACGCCTGCACCACAAACGTGTGCTCGCCGCGACGCTCAAAAAGCAGACTTGCCACCTTCTTGCCGCGCGTGATCTCTCGCAACACTGCCGGATCTGTGGCAGTGAGAGTCAGCGCGCCATCAGCATCACGATTGATAACCAGTCGACCGTAGCGGCCAACAGTTTCTGCGATATCAACGCTGACGCTCTGCGGAATCGGAAACTTCGAATACTTCTCGAGCGTTTCAAGCATCGCAGCAGCGTCGTGTCCGGCCGCGCGAGCATTCCACAGCCCCAACCGAGTGATGCGGTACGTGTGGATGTGCTCGGGGGCGCGTTCCAGCTCAGCGAACACGGCCAAGTCATGGCGCGCGTCTTCGGCAAGGGGGTGCGCGACCTCTAACAGAACCGTGCGGTCAGACTGCACGATCAGAGGTCCGTCGGGAGCTGCGTTCATCCGACCTAGCCTACGCCCGGATGCTTAGCGTTCAGTCGTTGCCTCGACCCCGATGATGCTCTTTAGCGGCAGAGTGCGTTCGATGTCGGCCGCACGGTCAAGGCCGCGCATCCGGCCAGCAGCCACTGTCGACGGTTCAAGGGTGTAAATGACCTCGCGACCATCAGGCATTTTCACCGTCACTTTCAGCAACAGTTTGTTGCGAATAGCGACCTCGATTTGTCGTGAAAGCCACGCCTGATCTTCATCGCCGGTGGCCCCGCCCTGACCGGCGCGAAGCTTCGCCAGCAATTGCTCAGGCTGAGCATCCTCTGGCTCATACGGGTGGGCCTCGCTCACCTGGTCGCGACGCAGGGACAAGATTTTGCCGTCTCGATCTTCGGCCGCAACAGGGTACCGGGCATCGCTGAGCGCCCAAAATAGTTGCTCAACACCAAACCGAGAAACCAAACGATCGGCCTCATGACGCAGCCCAAACGGACCAAAGTTGGGGTCGACGGCGATCGACTGCAACAGAAGAGAGTCGGGTGACGTGATGTAGCTGCCAACCGCGCCGTGCAAACCAACTCGCACCAACCCGTGCCGCGATGCTGCCTCAGCCAACAAATATTGAACCGGCTGCGGAACCCCGGTCAGCGAAATCTCGGTCAAAAACTCGCGCATACCCTCGAGGGTTTCCCCGAGCGTCATCGCATGATGAAGACTCGACGGCGAGATGCGATAGGTGGATGCCAGAGCTCGCGTTTCAACATCGGCAATAACCCGCAGGCGAGCATCCAATTGAGGTGCCAAGGGTCCGGGCGAAATGATTGTCAGATCGGGCTGCACATAAACGTGGTGCACTTCCCGGGGAAACTGCGAAGCCATCGCCGCGGCCGCTTCCGCCGGAGTGCTAGTGAGAAGTGCAATCCCTGCACTGCTCGGCAGCCGTTCAGCGGTCACTCCAAGCAATTGCGCATCGCGACTATAGCGACGCAACTTTTCGAGCATCCAGTCAACGCCCGCCGGAAACAGCCAACGAACATAGTCTTCAACCCCGTCACCCCAAAAGCTGTGAGTGCGGTCAGACAAGATGGTGCGGATGTCGTCAGGGACGCCGTCATGCCAGGCCACAGCAAGGTGCAACCAGCGTTCGTCTGCGGAGCGCGCCATCCACTCTGTGGCGTCAGCCGTGGGCATCCATTGGGCATCCGTCGTGGCCACGAGACCTGCACGCTCAGCAATATCGACGAGACCGGCGATTTTCTCGAGCGGAACCGTCATCGACACGGCCAGCCGCTTAGAGTCAGGCAGTGAAACTCCGCCCCGCGCAAGATCGCGAACCGGGGAGATGCGCAGTTGGTTGAGAAGCTCAGTAACCTCATTGGTTGTCGAAAACGCATTCTCGGCGGCAATGCGGTCGAGAGATTCACGCTCTGAAGGCTCAACCGAGGTGAGCGTCGATGGTGGAGGCGTGTCGAGCAGCTCACCGGTGCTGGGAAGGCCATCGAACGGCCACCCCGCCAAATGGTCCGTCACGCCGTCAGGAGCGCTGTAGCGGTCATCGCGGAAGATCAGCAGTGCGTAGCCAACAAGCACGTCAAGGCGCGACTTTACCGCAACAACATCCGTTCCAAAGCGCCCAAGCGCGGCAACAATTTCGTCTGCTGTAAGCGAATTTGTATCCGCAACGACCGCCAGAGTCGCGAGCGTAGGGCGGTCAAGGGTACGAAAAACGCGCTCAAGTGATGTCGTCTGCTGCAGGGCATCCGCAAGGTCAAAAAAGTCGCTGACAGAGTTGCTGCGCACCACACGAGCACGCAACAACTGAAGGAGTTGACTATCGTCTAGTGCGCGCAGTTGAGCTGCGAGCAGAAGAGCAGCGTCACTAATTGTGGCCATTCCTGTATTCACGTTGGCGGCGGCGCCCGTTCAGCACCAGAAGAGTGATGATGAAAGCTACACCCAACGGGAGAGCAAAGTAGGGCATAGTGATGACTGCGGGCCACGCACCTGTGTCGAAATCGCTGAGACCGGCTGCCGTGGCAACAACTACGGTGACAAAGCTGATCACGGCAAGTGCGATCGAAATGGCGACGAGGTAGGCGAGCACACGCTCGATACGAAGGTCGCGTTCGGTTGAATGATTTGTCACGTAGACAAGGATACCCGCCCACAAACGTTCTAAGCTTGAGTCACGATTACAAAGGAGCATGCCCATGCCTACCGGCAAGGTTAAATTTTACGATGACGAGAAGGGTTTTGGCTTCATCATGAGTGATGAAGGCCAAGAGGTCTTCTTGCATGCCTCTGCGCTGCCTGCTGGCACGACAGGGATAAAGGCGGGTACCCGCCTAGAGTTCGGTATTGCTGACGGCAAAAAGGGCGCTCAAGCTCTTTCGGTTCGAGTCATGGATGCTCCGGCAAGCATGAGCAAACTCAACCGCAAGCCAGCCGATGACATGGCCGTGATCATTGAAGATCTGGTGAAGCTCATGGATGGCATTGGTTCCGGTCTCAAGCGAGGTCGCTACCCCGACAAGGCGCACGGCGCCAAAATTGCCTCAATGCTGCGAAAGGTAGCGGACGAACTAGATGCCTAATAGCCAGTACGACAAGCTCGCTCGGGGAGCACTCCTCGAGATCACTGACGACGCTTCGATTGGTGCGCTCGTTGGTGAGCAGGTCGAAAGCGATGGCACCGTCTCGGTGATCTTCGCTTCGGCCATGCGTGGCTACCCTGGCTGGAATTGGACTGTCAGCATCGCGCACATTGAGGGCGCTGAACCGACGGTTCTTGAAGCGGAACTTATGCCGGCCGAGGGCGCACTGCTTTCGCCGGACTGGGTGCCGTGGTCTGAACGCCTTGCTGACTACAAAGCTGCCCAGGCAGTTGCTGAAGCCGCGGATGCTGAGAAGTCGAACCCAGAAGACGCGGTCAGCGATGACGACTCAGACGATGACCTCGACGATGACGACCTCTTCGACTCTCCTGTGCTGCACGGGGGAGATCTCGACGGTGTAGACATCGATGACGACAGCGACGACGACGATTACGATTCTGGGGCGTTCCGCGCCGCAGACCACGAAGGCGTAAGCGTCGACGACCTCGACGACTCTGACGATGACGACGATGCTGACGACGACGACGAAGAGTCTGACGACGACGACGACGATGATGATGACGACAGCGATGACGACGACAGCGACGACGACGACGAGGACGAATAGCGCGTAGCTCGCGACGAACCGCAGACGTTCAGCGTCGAGCTGCTCGGCGAGTCGGTTATGTCAAGGGATTGCCTGTCTGGGAAATCAATCGCCTGGATGATCGGCCGACCTGGCGTTCAACCGTTTCCGCGATTAGCGCGAGCTTTTCTTGCGCCGCACGTGCGTATAAAGCAGCCCGATTAGTCCGAGCGCGAGACCGGCGATCGCTGCCCACAGCCACCACAGGTTGCCGGCAGCGTCAAGCGGCTCGATAAAGATCAGCAATACGGCAAGGGCGACGACCCACACGACAATGCCCACGAGCATCGCTTTGCGGTCATCGGTCTCGACTGGCTCAGGATCGGGCCGTCGCTCCGAGTCTTTCAGCCAGATACGCATGGCCTCAGGTTAGTTGCTGTTGGCGATCACATAGTCGATCGATGAGACCAACTTGCGTACGTCATCCGGCTCGATGGCAACGAAAGTAGCTACGCGCAGCTGGTTGCGACCGAGCTTGCGGTAGGGGTCGGTGTCGACGATTCCGTTCGCGCGGAGGGTTTTGGAGATTGCCGCGGCGTCGATCGCATCGTCAAAGTCGATTGTCGCGATGACCTGCGAGCGGTGCTCCGGATTGGTGACGAATGGGGTGGCGATGTCGCTGGCAGCAGCCCAGTCATAGAGCACCGACGACGATTCGCGGGTGCGGGCATCCGCCCAGGCGAGTCCACCGTTGCCGTTGATCCAGTCGATCTGGTTCTCGAGCAGCAGCAGCGTGCTGAGCGCCGGGGTGTTGAGGGTCTGATTGAGACGCGAATTGTCGATCGCATTCTTGAGCGACAAGAACTCGGGGATGTAACGCCCGCTCGCCGCGATGCGCTCGACGCGTTCGATCGCAGCGGGGGAGAAGAGGGCGATCCAGAGGCCGCCATCCGAAGCAAAGTTTTTTTGTGGTGCGAAGTAGTAGACGTCGGCCTGGTTGGCATCGAACTGGATGCCGCCGGCTGCACTTGTGGCATCAACGACGGTGAGTACGTTTTTGTCGTCGAAGCGGCGCACGGGCGCCATCACTCCTGTGGAGGTCTCGTTTTGAGGGTAAGCAAATACGTCAGCGCCATTAATGTCGTCGAGTTCAGCGAGCGACCCGCCCGGGGCGTTGACAACGTGAGGCGATTCGAGGTGGGGTGCTGCGGCGGCTTTTGCGAACTTGGAGCCGAACTCTCCGAAGGCGAGGTGGGCGCTGCGGCGTTCTATGAGGGCGAAGGCTGCGGCATCCCAGAAGGCAGTCGAGCCTCCATTGCCGAGTACTACTTCGTAGCCCTCGGGAACCTGGAAGAGGTCTCCGAGGCCAGCACGTACGCGGCCTACAAGGTCACGCACGGGAGCCTGACGGTGGGAGGTGCCGAGGATTGTGCGTGCGGCTGAGACGAGGTGCTCGATCTGTTCCGGTCGAACTTTGGAAGGGCCAGCTCCGAATCGTCCATCGGAGGGAAGGAGGTCAGTGGGAATCGTCAGGCTTGCCATACGTACGATTCTATTGGCCCATTCGGGCTAGTCTTATTTCATGACCGATCTCGTTGACACCACCGAGATGTACCTGCGCACGATTCTCGACCTTGAGGAAGAGAACATCGTCCCGTTGCGGGCTCGCATCTCTGAACGGCTCGGCCACTCTGGGCCAACCGTTTCGCAAACTATCGGCCGCATGGAACGTGACGGCCTTGTCGTTGTTGAAGGCGACCGTCACCTCGAATTTACTGAAGAGGGCCGCCGCCGCGCTACGCATGTAATGCGCAAGCACCGCCTCGCTGAGCGACTGCTCGCCGACGTCATCGGCCTCGACTGGGCGCTTGTTCACGATGAAGCCTGTCGCTGGGAGCACGTGATGAGCGAGCAGGTTGAGCGCAAGCTCATCGAAATGCTTGATCACCCCACTGAGTCGCCCTACGGCAACCCGATTCCTGGTTTAGAAGAGTTGGGTGGCACCGCTGCTCCCTCTTTCAGCGCGGGGATGGTCAATATTGTCGAGTTGGTGGCTCAGACGACCGCGCCAGTTGACGGCCGCATTCGTCGACTGGGTGAACCTGTGCAGTTCGAACCTGAACTTTTGCAGCAGCTGTTCAACGCCGGTGTGATGCCCGGCAAGATGGCAACTTTTTCTGCCGCTGATTCTTATGTCGCCGTCACCGTTGAGGGATTCGGCGAAGGCCTTGAGTTGCCCAACGAGGTAGCGGTTCACATTTTTGTCGAAAAGCCCGTCGTCTAGTTCGCTGAAACTGCTGTTCATCGGGGCGTTACCGTCTTGTCATTCTCTGCGGCGCGCCCGCGTGCGAAATGCGTGAAAAATTGGGTTAGCCTATAGCCCTTGGAGTTCACGAATGAACCGGAGAATCGCATGTTAGGTAGGCGCAGCATCCAAACCGTGGATGCGCGTGCCCACTTCTACATACGACACAGCAGTCTTGTGCGCGGCAGTTTTCGCGCACTGAATCACTAGGCATCGTCTTACGACGGTGCCTTTTTGTTTTCTGCCTCCCATTTATTGAGCCTCAAGGAAGTCGATTGCCTGCAAGCCGTGCAGGCTCTTTCGAGAGGATGAGAATGCGCACTTTGGTATTGAACGCCGGCTACGAGCCGCTCGCGGTCGTGTCTTTCAAGCGAGCGATTGTGCTCGTACTGAATCAGAAGGCAACGATTATTGCTGCCGATTCAGAGCATCCTGTGTGGGGCTCAAGTGGATCGTGGGATCGCCCGTCGGTGATTATTCTGCGAAATTACGTTCGCATTCCTTCTACACGCAGATTGCCGGTCTCACGCCGGGGAGTCTTGCGGCGTGATGGTCACCGTTGTGGCTATTGCGGCGGTGCAGCGAACACGATCGACCATGTCTTGCCGCGGTCGCGCGGGGGAGAGGCGTCGTGGGAAAACTTGGTGGCGTGCTGCCTGCGCTGCAACAACGTGAAGAGCAATCGCACTCCGGCAGAGATGCAGTGGCGTTTGCGGATCAAGCCGCGCCCGCCGCACACCAGCGCGTGGTTGGTAAGGGGAATTGAAAGGGCACTCCCAGATTGGGAAGAATATTTGGCGCCAGCGGCATAGCTGTTATGCTGTTGTGATTATTCCCGTTGCTCGAGGTTTGCCCTAGCGAGTCCTCGATTGCGCTCCACTGTTAGGTTCCCGTTTGTCTCGCTCGCCTTCTGATAGCTCGGATGCCGCTGGCGTCCCCGCGGGCGAAGCCACCAGTGATGCACCAGTCTTTCTCTCTCGCCGCGAAGCTCGTGCAGCTCGCGAAGCTGCAGAGGCTAAGCACGTCGTCGCTAAGGCTGTTGCGGCACCACAGCAGCAGGTTGCGGCAGTTGTACCTGCTGCAGTAGTGGCACCAGCGGTGGCAAAGTCGACAGTCACGCCATCCGCAGCAGTGGCGGTGCCCGAGATTCCGATTGCTCCGGCCGCGGTCTTGCGTTCAGATGTTGCTCTTGCGCACCCCATAGCGAAGGCTGTGAATGTTTCTGTCGCCGCGCCCCGCGTCTTTGCGGCACCGAAGCGGGTGCGTCGCAATCCGATGCGCGCTATGGCGTCTATGGCCGTTATCGGCGGACTTTTTGCTGTTGCTGGCTTACCGGCTTATGGGCAGAGTGGTTTTCTTTCTGAAGAGGTTTCTGCTGTGGCCTCAACATCGGTCGCCGATGTAGTGCCGGCTAGCGCGCAGTCGATCACCGTTAGCGCAGATCTCGCACTTCCTGAAGTCGAGCGCGAGCATTTTGAGGCGACATCGCCCGAAGACTTGGCTCTGATTCGCCAGCAGACGGCAATTGCCTCAGCAAACGCGACTTATGCGGCATCGGGTGCTCGTGTGCTTGGCGACGACTACCCGTGGGCGACCGCAGGCTATAACCTGTCGCCCCTCAACTATTACTACCGCCAATGCACCGACTTCGTCGCGTGGCGCTTGAACCGCGATGCTGGATCGTTCTCAGCTCCTTTCCGTTGGGCTTGGTCTGACCTCACCCCTAACGGTGGAAACGCTTCGCAGTGGAAATCTGCGTGGGATGCCCACGGGTGGACCGTTAGTGCAACACCCGTTGTGGGTTCTGTTGCCTGGTTCGGCTGGGACAACCACGTTGCCTATGTCAAAGCAATTAACGCCGATGGCACTGTTTTGCTTGAAGAGTACAACTACGTGAACCGTGTTTACAGCCAGCGCGTGCTTGCTGCTACGGCCGTCGAGGCGTTCCTCTACCCACCCGGGCAGTAGCTCAAGCCCGACCTGAAATCGCTCTGCACGTCACGGTCCCGCCGTTCGTCGGCGCAGCCGTCGCCATGCGCCGTAACGTCGAACCGAATGTCTCCGGCCTCTAGGTCGCGACTCGACTACACTCGTATCGCCAGCCTCTGTAGCTCAACGGAAGAGCAACTCCGTCCTAAGGAGCAGGTTGGGGGTTCGAATCCCTCCAGGGGCACAATTGTCCAGTGTCGCGTTTCCCGAGGAAACGCCGGGGTTCTGGCTATCAGACTGATCCTCAAGCGCATCGGCTGCGATCGACAACCGTTTCGTGTCGTTGAACGCCGCGGCTGTAGACGCACCTTCCATTTGTGAAAACGGACGAACCCCGGTGGGCGTGGCTTATCCTCCGCCGGAAGCACGGGGGCCGTCGTGAGGATCTCGACCTCCGACTCGCGCAGGCGGATCCTTTTTCGAGCTCGTCGCAACTCGGCGCTTTCTGCTGTTGTGACCGTGGACCGGTACCCCCTGATTCACTTGATCTTGACGGATCCAGTTATGTCCACACGAATGCCTTATCCCGATCTCAGTTGCGGTTGTGGTGACAGATTTGCCACTGCCTAACTGTCTACCTGCCCGCCTGCTTCACAGCGCCACCGCGCGGGCTCGGAGCTCAGAATAGAACGCTCTTGGAGCGCCTCGCAGTCTTCCAGCGCGACTCGAAACTCCACATCGTCAAGGTGACTAGCTCGTAGGGCAGGACAAAAGAGTCAACTAGGCTGCCCTCGATCGACGCCAAACACGCGAAACACGCTGAGCTCGAATCAGCGGTAAAAGCGGCCGCTTCCCAAGTGGAAAGCTAGGGACACGATTCCCAGAGCAATTCAGAGAGGGGCGGGTGGCGTACCTGGACGGTTTCTCGCTGCCTACTGTGTGACGATGTTGTTTTAGGGCATACTTCGAGAATGGCGTTGCGAAACTTCAATAAAGCAGGGTTGGATGCGCTGCTGTCTATGGCCGCCTTGCAAGGGGTGCGATTCCGTCGCGGGAAGCTTTTCATCCCGGTTGTCGTGATGGTGCCAGTACTCGCACTTTCCGGCGCCTTGGGCGGCTATGCGACTTGGGACTCGACGCGTGTCAATATCCCTGACCTCGTCGGAGCCTCGTGGCCCGGGAGTATTGCGGCGCTTGAGAGTCTTGGGCTCGGCGTAGACGAAGGCAAAGCGCCAGACGAGACGATCAGCCAGAGCTGTTATGTGGTTTCCGCGCAGAAAGTTCCCGCCGGAACGCGTGTTGTTCCGGACGACACCGTCATCGCTTTGACGGTCGAGCCCGACAAGCGACTGGTTCCTGATGTGGTCGGTATGTCGGTCGCAGAAGCACGGGAGTTGCTTGAGAGTAGTTGCTTCCATGACGAAACACTTTCGACGTGGTGTGTGCCGAAGGATTTCTCCGGCGGCGAAGCGGCATTGATTTCGGACCAACTCACGAAGGAAACAGGATTTACCTACGACGTCACTGCCGGTGTCCTTACAGATGCAAAGAGGACACCCGGCGATGATTGGGTCGTCTGCAATCAAAACCAAAGGGCATTGGCGATGTATGGGTCGTCATCGATAGTTGGCCTGGCGATCACAGTGCCGCTAACCACAGTGCCCACCCCGATCGGAAGCGAGCTTGGTCAGGCGCTGAGTGCATTCGAACAGACAGCTGACGGCTGTAGACTGGGCCACCGCGTGACCGCGACGTTCACGCCGGATCCTGCGCTGATCTCAGGAAAGGCATTGCCCTCGGCTCTGGAGACCAGAGCTTGGCAAGTGCGAAGCCTGGTACCGGCTGTCGGACACCCAACGCTCTGCGGCTCGACTGTGAGTTTAGATGTGGAATGGCCCAGTACCCCGATGCCGAATCTCATCGGCCTGCATCACGTCCCAGGAGCATCTTCGACCGGGACCGCGACCGCGACGCCGGCGACGGCTGGCCTCGAAGGGGCACGTCTGAAATCAGATTGCAGCGGAAGCGGAACCGTCACGCGCCAAGTTCCCGGCGCAGGCGCTCCTGTACCGCTCGGAACCGCAATTACGTGCGTCGCAGAACTCCTAGTGCCCAACATCGTCGGTCTGGACCAGGCGACAGCGAACGCAGTGCTTACCGAAGCGGGCATTGCTGGGTCAGGGTCGGGATATGGCGTGGTTGTCTCACAGTCGATACCCGCAGGCACCATTGCGACGTCGACGCAGAGCGTGTCGCACTATTCTGAACAGCCACGCGTGTACGCGCCTAGCGCCTACTACAAGAATTGCACCGCCGCGCGGGCGGCCGGCGCGGCCCCTGTGTACCGAGGGGACCCCGGCTACGGCACCCATTTGGATCGTGACAGGGATGGGATTGGCTGCGAGTAGTCAAATCGAGCGATTCCATCGTGTCCCGGAGTCTTGTTCGGTAGAAGCAACCTGGCCACGGAGCGAACTCTCCCGCGTCTAATAGCGCGAATGTGGCGTGGAGGCCGAGCGCCGCAGGAGTCGGCGTGTCGATGCCGTTGAAGATCGGGATATTGACACTGGGCGCGACGCGTCGTCGGCTAGCCCGCGCGGCAAATTCGTCCAGCGGTGTGTGCCTGAGCGGGGTTCTGCCTTCGAGCCCCCTCTCGTGGTCCGTTTTTTCGTGCTCAGAAATTGATACCAAACCAATTTGCCCTGGGTACCGAATCATCTACATGTCACTCACCAGAACATTTCGGGCACCGAAAGCCACCCTCGCAGGTGCGCTCATCTTGCCAGCACTTCTCATTGCGCTTTCGGGATGCGCAGGTTCTCAACCGTCTGCAACGACGCCGTCTGAGACGAGCGGGACCGAACAATCTGTCGAAGCCGGCGAAAACGTTGTTACGACGATCGGCCTGAAGTTCATGCCGAAGGACCTCACCGTCAAGGTCGGCACGACGGTTACGTGGCAAAACGGCGAGACCATCGGCCACACCGTGACCTCCGGAGCCTGGGGTGACGTCAACGAGTCAACGGGTCTCCGCGGTACGCAAACACCCGACGGCCTCTTTGACCACGACCTAGCTCCCAAGGGCCAAGAGGGCGACACGTTCTCTTACACCTTCGACGAACCCGGCGAGTACTCGTACTACTGCCAACCGCACTTGACCATGAACGCAACCGTCACGGTCGAACCGTAAGAACCAGCACGACACAACTCACAACACGACGCACCACCAACAAAACATCAACAAGGAGAAGAAACAATGCGTAAACTCACAGCAATCACCGGTCTCGGACTCGCAGCGGCACTCACACTTACGGGCTGCTCAGCAGCTACAGAGGCTCCGGCCGCCACTGACGAGAGCAGCTCTTCGATGGTCGTGGACACCGTAAACAGCGACGGCTCCGCATTGCGTGCATCGCTAACCGCCCTGCTCGCTGACCACGTCTACCTCGCCGGTGCAGCAATTGACCAGGCGCTCGCCGATGGTGGCGACCTTACGACGGCAGATGTTGCCGGAGCAGTCGAGACACTCGACAGCAACTCGGTCGAGATCGCAGCCCTCGTGGGCTCGGCCTACCCCGACGCTGAGCAGCCTTTCCTCGACTCATGGCGTTCACACATCCCGTTCTTCGTGAACTACGCGGTCGCTAAGGCAACCGGTGACGAGGCTGGCATCGAACAGGCAATGTCAGACTTGGGTGGCTACGCAGTGTCGTTCGGCCAGCTGATCAACTCTGTTGTTCCTGAACTGCCAGCTGAGGCAGTGCAGGCTGAGCTCGAGATGCACGCCACTTCGCTCGTCGCGGCAATTGACGCCAACATCGCCGGTGACCCTGCCTACTTCGCACTGCTGAAGGAAGCTGCTGGACACATGCCGATGACGGCAACAGCTCTCGCTGGCGGAATTGCAGCCAACAAGGGTATTCAGTAAAACCACAGCACGAATGAACCGGCGGGGAGCGAACGAATCGCTCCCCGCCGGTTTCAGCGTTTCCGGGAAGTTGTTGAGGGAAAGGGCAAGTACATGAAGATTTTCAGTATTGCGGCGCGGATTTGGATTGCACTCGCGTTGCTGGTTAACGCCTACGTGCACTTCGTTCTAGCGACTCCGTTCGATGCCATTGTCGGCTCGCTCGTTAGCCAGGGTGCACTATTCCGCATCCAGGGCGTGGTGAATATCCTCGCGGCCGTCCTGATCCTGGCGGTGTACCGCTGGTGGACCGGGTTAGTGGTTGCGGTGATCGCGGCGGGCGGCCTCGCACTCTTGGTGGCATCGGTTTATGTTCCTTTGGACTTGAGCGCAATCGGGTTTCCCGTCATCTACGAACCTGTCTGGTACTCCGACAAGGTAATCGCCGTCGTTGCTCAGGGCTTCGCACTAATCGGCGGCCTCGCGGTGGCGCTCCTTACTCGTAGCGCAAAGACTCCACAGGGTCGGCCTTAGCGGCGCGGGCCGCGGGCAGGGTGCCAGCTAAGAACGCGATGCCCATGACGACCAGGATGATTACGCTGATCGAGAGCGGGTCGAACGCGATCAGGGTCAATCCGGGGAGGTCCGCGAGCACCGCTCCGGAGAGCACCGAACTGATGGCGGTTCCCGCGAGCATTCCGATTCCGGCGCCGATTGCGCTTCCGAGGAACCCGATGAACACGGCTTCGAGGCTGAAGAGTCCGAAGATCTTTCCGCTGCCCATTCCCATCGCCTTCATGAGACCGATTTCACGGGTGCGTTCCTGCACCGACATGAACAGGGTGTTCACGATTCCGAAGCTGGCGGCGAGCAGAGCGATGATGGCGAAGGCGTTCAGCACGAGAACGATGGCATCAATGACCGTCTTCACCGTGCCAGCTGGTCGGCAACCGTCGTACCGGTGTAACCGGCATCCGCAAGATCGTCTTTCAACGCGGTCACGTCAGCATCGGTGGCGGCGGGATCGAAGCGGATGCTCGCCTCGGCGTAGCGCTCCAGCTGGTCATCCGGCAGGCCGATGTTTTGGGTGTCGTAGAGGCTGTCGGTGAGGGCAGCGTTCACGACGAGACCGCCAGCGCCCGGAGCGGCGACACTTTCTTCAGCGACACCCACGATGGTGGCAGCCACGAGGTGCTGGGTGCGCTCGGCATCGGTGATGGCGATCGTGAGGGTTTCGCCAACGGCCGCATCAGCATCCGCGAAGCCCAAAGGCTCGACGAAGGAGATAGGGAGGTCGAGCTCGAACGCGTCGGAGGCAGCATCCGGTTCTGCACCGGCAGCAAGCTGTACGCTCTGGCCGGTAACGAGTCCACCGACGGAGGTGACGTACTGGGTGCCGCCGCCGTACTGGATCCAGTCGGGCGTGATCGACTTGGTCGCCTCCACGCTCAGCACACCGTCGACTTCGGCGATCGCGTCGAGATCGTCGGGGGTCAGCGCAACAACGGTTCCGCCCTCGTTGGGGCCGAATCCGCCGCTGGAGACCGCATCAGGGTCGTATTCGGTGGGCCCTGAGGCGGGGCCGAAGCCGCTGTCGGCATCCGGCGTCACGGAGACGGTCATGACATCTTCGGCGCCGATCGAGGTGACGGTGTCGTCGATGTACTGGTTGATTCCGGTACCTAAACCGTTGGTGATGGTGAGCGTAAATGCTCCCACGAAGATCGCCAGAATGGTCAGGATCGTTCGAGTTTTGGAGCGGAAAGTATTTGCTACCGCGGTAGTGAAGAGGTCGAGGGTTTTCATGCGGCCACCTCCGTGGTGTCGTTAACGAGCAGGCCATCGCGAATATAGAGGCGGCGGTCGCAGCGAGCAGCCAACTCTTCATCGTGGGTGACAACGATGAGGGTGATGCCGTGTTCGCGGTTCAAGTTGAAGAGGATGTCTTCGACAACAGCGCCCGTGACGGTGTCGAGGTTTCCCGTGGGCTCATCAGCGAAGATGATGCGCGGGTTGTTGACGAGAGCGCGAGCAATCACCGAGCGCTGCTTCTGGCCACCGGACAGGTTCACTGCCTTGTTACCGGCTTTGTCAGCCATTTCCAATTGTCAAGGGCAGCGAGGGCGCGCTGCTTGCGTTCGCTGCGCTTCACGCCAGAAATCTTCATCGGCAACATCACGTTCTCCAGTACCGAGGAGCTAGCGGTGAGGAAGAACTGCTGGAACACGAACCCGAACGTCTTATTGCGCGCCTGGTTGAGGCTCTTGCCGTGGAGGGTGCTCGTCTCGACGCCTTCAAGCTCAATGCTTCCGGATGTCGGAGCATCGAGCAGTGCGAGGACGTGCATGAGGGTCGACTTGCCAGAACCACTCTTGCCGATGATGGCAATGCTTTCGCCTTCGTTGATGTCGAAGGAGACGCCCTTGAGGGCATCGAAACGGTTGGGGCCGCGGCCGTAGGACTTGTGGACATCCTTGACTCGGATGATGGGCGTTTTCATAACCACAAGCATCCTCGTCCGAGCGAACCGGCGAATCAGCCTGCGGTAGACACCTGACTACCGCAATCGCAGTACGCGTGACTGCTGCTGTCGGGGGATGCCGTAGCCGGGCAGAACCGCAACAATAGGGGAATGACCACAGCAATCGAACGACGCGCTGAAGTTCAGCAGGTGCGGCCGCGTATTCCGGCGTGGGTCATCAACAGCATTCTCGGCGCACTCATTATCCTGGCGGCGTTCATCCCGTTCTCCGAGACGGGCTTTCGTTCCACAAACCTGTTCACGCTTGTCGTCACCCTGCTGCCTGCCGCAATCTTGCCGCTGCGGCATCGGTGGCCCCTCCCCGTTCTTGCAGGTTTCATCGTCTTTTACGGAGTCGGGGCGCTCGCCGGCACTCTTGCTCCCGGTCTCGTGCTCGCCATCGCAGTAGCAATGTTCAGCCTCGCGAACCAGACCACCCGGCGAACGACCGTTATCGCCGGTCTCGCTGCAATGCTTGCCATGGGTATTCTCAGTCTCTTGGCTGCGCTGGGCGATGTCTTCGATCCGCGGGTCGTGCAGTTCCTTTTCACGATTGCTTTCGCGGCGGCAGCCGGCGACGGCGCCCGCTCTCGTCGCGAATTCATTGCCGCGATCACGGATCGCGCGGTGCGAGCCGAGGAATCGAAAGAGGCTGAAGCCAAGCGTCGCGTCACCGAAGAACGACTGCGCATCGCCCGCGATCTCCACGATGTCGTCGCCCATCAAATTGCGGTGATCAGCTTGAGCGCCGGAGTCGCGTCGGCATCCCTTGAATCGCGGCCGGAGAAAGCGAAACAATCGCTTGGCACTATTCGCAGTGCCGCTCGTGTCGTGCTCGGCGAGATCGGCGACCTGATGGACATGCTTCGTTCCGATTCGGATGACCCTGCCGACGCCTCACTCCCACAGCCGGGCCTTGACGGGCTCGCAGAACTCGTCGAAACCTTCGAAGCCAGCGGACTCGACGTGCACTTGCGAATCGAAGGCGAGCCATCCGTCGTCTCGGGCGCTACCGCACTCGTCGCGTACCGTGTCATTCAAGAAGCCCTCACTAACGCTCACAAGTATGGAGTGGAAGGTCGTGCACACGTGCTGGTTGAAGTGGATGATGCCACCGTGCGTATAGTGGTCACGAATCCGAGCCGAGTGACCGATCTCAACGAGAACGACGCAGCCTCAGCGGCGGTGGGCGGTGGGGTTCCCACCGACGCCACTACCGGCACTGGTCTCGGACTAGTCGGTCTTCGCGAACGGGTCACTTCGGTGCGCGGAACCGTAGAAACCGGATTCGTTGGGAGCAGCTATCGTGTTGCCGCAGCATTGCCCATAGCCCAAGGAGAAGCCCGATGACCACCGTTCTCGTGGTTGACGACCAAGCTCTCATTCGCCAGGCGGTCTCCGATATTCTTGCTGCCGCCGATGACGTCGAGGTGATTGGCGACGCAGTGAATGGTCGGTATGCGGTCGAACAGTCTCTCGCGCTGAAGCCCGACGTGGTGATCATGGACATTCGGATGCCCGAGCTCGACGGCATCGCGGCCACAGCGGCAATTTGCGCCTACCCGGCTCTGGCCTCGACGAAAGTGCTTATTCTCACGACGTTCGAAGAGGATGAGAACCTCGTTGCCGCGCTTCGCGCGGGAGCAAGCGGCTTCATCGGCAAGGGCTCGGAGCCCGAGGAAATCGTTCGCGCCGTGCGGGCAATCCACGACGGGGAGTCTTTGCTTTCTCCGGCGGCGACTCGCAGCCTCATCCAGAAGTACGTTTTGCCGCCGTTAGTCACCGCAGGAGCAGCCGTGCCTGTTCCACCAAAATTGATGCAGTTGACTGAGCGCGAGCGTGAAGTATTGCTTCTCGTTGCGCGTGGTCATTCGAACCAAGAGATCGCCGACGACCTCTTTATCTCACCGCACACGGCGAAAACGCACGTGAATCGAATCATGACAAAGCTCGCTGTCCACGATCGCGCGCAGCTCGTGATTCTCGCCTATGAAAGCGGCCTTCTGGCCCCCGGGGTGCGCTGACCCTTATACGGCGCACTGCTCAGCGGGGCGCACTGCTCTGCCAGCCGCACAGCTCAGCGGGTCGACCCCGCCCAGTGACTAGCTTCGGTTCTTGAGCTCAGCTTGCCGTTTCTGCTCAGCGGCACGCTCTAGCCGTTCGATGCGCAGGAGGTCGAGTAGCAGCAGCGCGATGGGAATGACGGAGACGATGCCCCACCACTCTTGAGTCCCACCGGTCGTGACGTACACGATGTTGAACACCACGGCCCAGGCCAATCCACCAATGAGCCAGACGAGACGCCACCACGGCGTTGTTAGCTGCCGGACGCGCACCGCGAAAATCGAAGGCTTAACGGGCGGCGTCGCCTTCGTTGGTGTTGTGGCGGGGGCAGTGTCATCCATAGGCCAACTCTACGTTCTCTCCGCGCGCGCTGTGAAAAGCATGACGGTTCCGTGAATTCGGCCTGATTAGCCTCGGCAGTTTTTTAGGGTGGATGAGGCGCGACCGCGATACGACTGAGGAGAAAAGAGCGACCATGAATCACGATCAGTACACCTTTGTAGATCCCACTACTCGCTTTGACAAGGTTGCTCCGCCGAAGCAACATCAGCCGGAACCCGGCCTTGATTCGGAGCTGATGCCTCTCGCCGACCTCGGCGAAGACAGCTACCGCGGTAGCGGTCGTCTCTCAGGGCGCAAGGCGCTCATCACAGGCGCAGATTCCGGAATCGGTGGGGCCGTTGCTATTGCATTTGCCCGAGAAGGCGCTGACGTCGCACTCTCCTATCTGCCGAGTGAACAAAGCGATGCTGAGCGCATTGCCGCGCTCGTCCGCGACGCTGGCCAACAAGCTCACCTATTGCCCGGCGACATCTCCACGGCGGAGGCGAGCCGTACCTTGGTCGCTGAGGCGGCCGAGAAGCTCGGGGGTCTGGATACGCTCGTGAACAACGCTGGTAAGCAGGTCTTTTGCGAGAAGCTCGAAGATCTCACTGACGAGGCCTTCGACCAGACCATGAAGACAAACGTGTATGCGATGTTCTGGATAACCAAGGCTGCGCTCGAACATCTCCCTGCCGGATCGAGCATCATTAACACGACCTCGGTCCAGGCCTATAAACCGTCGCCAGTCTTGGTGGATTACGCGACGACGAAAGCCGCGATTAACACCTTCACCAAAGCGACCGCCGCTCAATTGGCCGAACGTGGCATCCGAGTGAACGCTGTCGCTCCTGGGCCGGTGTGGACGCCGCTGCAGGTAACAGATGGTCAACCGCAAGAAAAGATCAGCAGCTTTGGCCACGACACGCCTCTTGGTCGTGCGGGGCAACCTGCTGAAATGGCGCCGGCCTATGTCTTCTTGGCTTCAGCGGAATCCAGCTATGTGGTGGGAGAGACACTCAACGCTAATGGCGGCATTCCCACGCCCTAGGCAAGCCTGACAGCTTGTTCCCCGAATACCTCTGGGTCCGCGAAACGTTTCTGTAACACCCACGGGTGACGTTTAACGCCCCCGAAACATTACTGAGGGCCCACCGAAACGCTAAGACGGAATGCTTTGTCGTGCGGGTCGGTGGGAGTGGAATAACCCGACACTCACTGAAATCCGCCAAAAGAGTTACGTGTGCACAGGGCGCACAAAGCGAAAGAGGTTGAGATGGATACAGTGGTATGGGTACTCATTAGCACTGCACTAGTGCTGCTTATGACCCCCGGTTTGGCATTCTTTTACGGTGGACTCGTCAAAGAGAAGTCAGTAGTCAGCATGATGATGATGAGCTTCGGAGCTCTCGGCCTTGTTGCCGTTCTCTGGATCCTCATCGGCGCGAACATGAGCTCGATCGATGGTTCGGTCTGGTCGTTCTCGGGCAACCCGTTCAGCAACTTCGGTCAAGAAGGTGTCGCGGGTAGCGACCTGCTCTTCGTGGCCTTCGGCGGAACTTTCGCGATCATCACCACTGCGCTCATCTCGGGTGCCATCGCTGACCGTGCACGCTTCGGCCCGTGGATGATCTACACCGGTGTCTGGGCAACGCTCGTCTACTTCCCCGTTGCTGCTTGGGTATGGGGCGGAGGGTGGATCCAGAACCTCGGAGACATTCTCGGCGGCCTCCCGGCAGTGATTGACTACGCCGGCGGTACCGCAGTTCACATCAACGCTGGTGCCGCTGCTCTTGCTCTCGCCCTGGTCCTTGGCAAGCGTGTTGGCTTCAACAAGAGCATCACGCAGCCTCACAATGTTCCCCTGGTTCTGATTGGTGCGGCACTGCTCTGGTTCGGCTGGTTCGGATTCAACGCCGGTGCCGCTAGCGATCCTGATGAGGCTGGCCTGATTGTGTTCAACACGCTCGCCGCTCCCGCCGCCGGTATCCTCGGCTGGATCGTCGTGGAGAAACTGCGCACGGGTAAGGCCACCGCCGTCGGTGCTGTCTCCGGTGTTGTCGCCGGCTTGGTTGCGATCACCCCGGCCTGTGCCAACCTGACTCCGGGCTGGACCTTGGTTTTGGGCGTCATCGCTGGTGCTGTGTGTGCCCTCGCTATCGAACTGAAGTACAACCTCGGCTTCGATGACTCGCTCGATGTTGTGGGGCTCCACCTCGTCGCTGGTGTCATCGGAACGCTGTACCTCGGCTTCTTCGCCACCGACACCGGACTTCTCGTTGGTGGAGATGCTGGGCAGCTTGTTGTCCAGTCGATCAGCGTTTTGGCTGTAGCAGTCTTCTCGTTCGGAATGTCGTGGATCATCGCGACCGTCATCCAGAAGACCATCGGATTCCGCGTTACTTCTGAAGAAGAAATCGCCGGCATCGACCTCGCCGTCCACGGCGAGTCGGGTTATGCAATGCAGGCACGGGGAACCGTACCGGCCGAGTAGAGCCCACAACCTCGGGAGGGGCATGACTGTTATCGCAGTCGTGTCCCTCTTTTGGCGTTAACGAATTGCACGCTGGCCGGATGCTGCCGAGCCGAGCCGAGCCGAGCCGAGCCTTCCGTTACGGCTGCAGGCGCATCCGCTCCCAGCTGTCTGACGCAGAGCGCACAAAACGCACGCGGTCGTGCAGCCGGGAGCTGCGGCCTTGCCAGAATTCGATCGTGGAGGGCTCAACGACGAAGCCACCCCAGTCAGCCGGTCGAGGCACATCATGGCCCTCAAACTCGCTTTCGCACTCTCTCACGCGCTCTTCGAGCAGCATTCGGGATGCAATGGGTTGCGATTGTTCGCTGGCGTGTGCCGCGATTTGACTGCCTCGCGGGCGCGTGGCGAAGTACTGGTCTGACAGGGCTGCGGCGACGGGCCGGGCGATTCCTTGCACAAGTACCTGCCGGTGGATGGAGTACCACGGGAACACGAGCGCTGCCGCAGGGTTCGAGATGAGTTCGCGGCCCTTGATGGAGCTGTAGTTGGTGAAAAATTCGAAGCCGGCGTCGTCGATGGCGCGCAAGAGTACGGTGCGACTACTGGGGGAGCTGTTGGCAGCCACAGTAGAAAGCACCATCGCGTTGGGTTCGTAGACGTTTGCTTCGCTGGCGTTCGATAACCACAGCCGAAACTGTTCGATAGGGTCGGAGAGCACGTCTGAATCATTGAGCGGCAGTTGGCCGTAGTCGGTGTGTTGGCTCAATGGGTCAGACACGGTGCATCCTTTCGACAGCGTGCAGCAGCCCGCTGGTTAGTCTTCGTCTTCGATGAGTGCTTTGTTCTTGTCGGGGATGCCGTCTTCGTTCATGTCACGCTTGCGGGCGAGTCGGGAATCCCAACGCAGGCTGATTGCGGCGAGAATCGCGGCGATGGCGGTGCCAATGAGAATCGCCAGTTTGGCGCCGGTGGTGTGCTCGCTGTCGGGGAACGACAGCTCGGAGATGAGCAAAGACACGGTGAAGCCGATTCCGGTCAAGAATCCAATTGGCAACAGGTCGCGTAGTCCGATCGAGTCGGCGAGGCGGAATTTGGTCACCTTGGTGATCAGCGCTGTTGTGCCGAGCACTCCGATTATCTTTCCGACTACCAGTCCGATGATGATGGCGGCGACGACGGGCTGCACCAGTACGTCGCTGACGCTCTCGTCGCCACCGAGCGAAACTCCGGCGGCGAAGAACGCGAAGATTGGCAAGGCGATTCCGGATGATGTTGGGCGAACCGCATCATCGAAGGCGTGGGTTCGGGTGTCTTTCTCTCCGTGGACGAGTTTGGCCGGAACGGTGAATCCGAGCACCACGCCGGCAATCGTGGCGTGCACGCCAGAGTCATGCATGAATGCCCAAGCGATGAGCGCGAGCGGCACCAGTAGCCACCAGCGCGGCTTGCGTGAACGAACGACAACGGCGAAGAGCACGATCGCGATGAACGAGAACAGCAGCGAAAGCAGGTCGATGCTCTCGGTATAGAAGAGCGCAATGATGACGATCGCAAGGAGGTCATCGACGACGGCCATCGTGAGCAAGAAGGTGCGCAGCGCGCGGGGGAGGCCGCGACCGAAGATCGCGAGAATCGCTAAGGCGAAAGCTATGTCGGTTGCGGTGGGGATTGCCCAACCGCCGAGCGCGGAAGTGTCGCCCATCGTGACAACCACAAGAACGAACAGTAATGCGGGAAACAGCATCCCGCCGATTGCGGCGAAGACTGGCACGGCTGCTTCACGGGGTTTGCGCAGGCTGCCGGCCACGAGCTCTTGCTTGAGCTCGACGCCGACGACGAAGAAGAAGATCGCGAGCAGACCATCGGCGGCCCAGGTGGCAAGAGATAGGTCGAGGTGAAGGGCGGCGGGGCCAACAACAGTCTCGGCGAGCGCTGCGTACCCTTCACGCCACGGAGAATTCGCCCAAATGAGCGCGATCGCGGCAGCTACCATCAGCAGGATTCCACTGGTGGTCTCCATGGTGACCCACCGGCGTACACGCTTGCGGGGGCTCAGTTTCTTAGTGGATGTGGTCACAAAATTCCAGACGTTGAGGTTTGTCGGCAGGGTCGCCGACACAATCGCCGACCAGACTTCCCGGCACTCCACGAGCAATTCTACCGGGTCTCGTTTGGAGGTGGGTACGCGAATTGCGGGCCGATGGTGAGTGAATCGACGCTGGCTGCTCCCTCCATGGCGTATGAGAGTTGTCTCACAATCAGCGCTGTGGGTTGCCGACCACTCCGCACTAAGGGAGTGTGGGTTGTTCACTCGCTGAACTTGGAAGGACCAAATTATGCTCACACTCACCGATACAGCAACCACCGTTGTCAAGACGATTGTCGAACAAGATCCCAACACCGAAGCCACTGGTCTCCGTATCAATGGAGAACCTGGTGCCCCTAACCTCACGGTCGCCGTCGTTGCTGCCCCCGAGGCAGGAGACGCCGTAATTGAGGCTGAGGGCGCGCGCGTCTTTCTCGAAGAAAACGCTGCCATCGCTTTGAGCGATAAGACTCTGGATGCCGAAGTTGGCGAGAACGGCGCAGTGAACTTTGCTGTTGTCGACAAGGCCTAACTAGCAACCATCTGGTATTTCGCTAGATCGGGATTTGGCAGCGCACGGCTGCGCGGATCCTGCGTCTAGTAGCGGGCGAGAGCGTCAGCATCTCGAGCATGGGTTACCGACCGGCGGATGGCGTCTAACGCTTCCACTGGGTCAGTCTCAGCTTCGGCGATCATTAGCTGGCGCTCCGCCTCCGCTAGTCGGGTGCGCGCATTGGCGCTCACTCCACCACGCCCGACCAGTTCCCGCACTACGCCGATTTGGCTGCGGGCGGCGATCAGTGTTCCCCGGTACGCGGCGCGCGCATGATCGAAGCGCTGCTGCTGGTTGCGTGCCGTCGCTAGGGCACTATCTAATTCCGCACCGGCATCAGCCAGTTGCGTGAGTTGTCGAAACGGGTCACGCTGACTGTTGGGATCGACAGCCGTCGCCGCGAGTGCTGTTTCCCCGGCAGCTATCGCCGCCAGTATCTGCGCGCCCGTTGTGGGGTCGGGGGCTCGATCCACCGCGATCCGAGCTTCACGAAGATCACTCTCGCTCGTAGCTCGCAGTCGGCGCACAGCCACTTCGGCATCGCCCAACTCGGTCAATGCGATCGCGGATGTCGCTAGCAGCTGGTCTGCCCGGTGCAGCTGCGAGGCTGCCGCCTGCAAACGCTCGGCGACGGCGTTGACGCCGGTAGGGCTGATCTCGGGGGAGGCGTCATTCACGCCGTGCTCTGCTGAGGCAAGAAAGGTCTCTGCCTGAGTGAGCTGTTTCGTCACGACCGTGAGAACCGCCTCACCGTAGCGTTTCGTCGCCTCCTCCCGCTGCAGGAGCACCGCCGAGAGTTGATCGCGAAGCACCCCGAGTCGTGTGTGCAGTGCGCTGGCCGTGTGCCCAGCATCCACTTCGGTTCGTCGCCGTTCGGCAAATTCGCTATCGAACCGGTCAAGACTCGCCAATGCTTGGTTGCACAGTGCGACCATCTGCAGGGTGTTTCTTCGCCGCAGTTGTTCGGCATCGCTCGCCGCGGTGTCACGTTGCTGGCCTAGGCGAAACGCTTCTGTCAGTTTCAGCCGTGCCGTAGTGAGTGCGTCGCCAAAATCGCGCGCGCTCGCGACCCCAAATTGCGCGACCGCAAACCCCACCTCGTGCTCGGCTTCACGGAGCCGGTCATCTAATTTCACGAGCAACGCGGCCGCCGTGCTCTCGAGGGTCGCTTGCGAGGGTGTGCCACGGCTGGCACGATCACCCCCACGGCGAAAGAGGACAACGAACGCGGCAACGCCAAGCACAAGCACAAGAACAAGCAACGCGACGATGGCGATCGTCGTGCCGCGGGCTACGTCTACGGCAGCAGTGGCGACTACGAGGGGAAGATCGAAGGGCACCATGAGTCGTATTCTAGGGCCGTGTGCCGCAACAACTGGGGGTACGGCCAGCCATTGAGTCTGACGAAACTCGTGGTGGTTGCACCATTTTTTGCAGTTAGACGCTTAAGGTGGCGGTGTGTGGCGTGCAGATAAAGTTTCAGATGACTTCTCGGTTGACCCAGATTCGGTTGACGAGAACGTCGACGACGGTGAAAACGAGCACTCCCATCCCCATATTCAGGTAACAGCGCCTCACACGCTGAGTTTTGGTGAGCCGAACATCATGGCCGGAAACGTTGCAGAGCCCACGTGGACGCTGTGGCGTTCGCAATTGTCCGCACTGGGTGGCCAGTCGCCACTGTTGCATTTCGTAGATTCGCCGCGAACACGCGTCGAACTCTCTACGACGCATCCCGGCGGCCTCGCCCAGTTCATTACCGGCAAGCGCACCTTGCTCTCCAGCCTCATCCGTGACGATGTTGCGTTGCGATCGGCAAAGGTCGCCGCCGGCGCCGTCGCGGCGAAGGGGCTCGAGCTGTCAACGGCTCGCGGAATCGATTCGGTGCACTTGGGTATCGGCATTGCGCGGTGGAACCACGAGGACGTCGAATACTGCGCCCCGGTGTTATTGCGCCCCCTCGCCATCCGTCGTCATGGTCGTGACTTTGAGCTCAAGCTGCGCGGTGCTGCCTACCTCAATCCAGAACTCGCTCGTGCTCTCGACGAACAATTCCATTTGCGTCTTGATTCCCAATCGTTTGTTGCTCTCGCGGATGCCGATGGCACGTTCAAGCCGAACCCGGTCATTGATCGCCTGCGCGGCCTCACCTCGCACCTCTCGAACTTTGCGGTAAGTCCTCGCTTGGTGGTGTCGTCGTTTGCTGATGTCGCTCCGGGTATGACTGACGACGCTGCTGAGCTGAAGAACCCGATCTTGGATGCGCTGGCGGGTAACACCGCGGCAGCGTGGACCATCAAGGAGGGTTACTCTCCCGTTCCGGCACTCTCGGCCGATCAACGCTCGCCGCAAACCGATAACCTGCTGCTCGATGCAGATGCCGAGCAAGAAAACGTTATCGCCCAGATTGGGGCCGGCAACTCGCTGGTGGTGCGCACCCTGCCGGGTACTGGCGGAACGCAAACCATCGTTAACGCGGTCGGTGCTCTGGTTGCGCAGAACAAGCGCGTTCTTATCGTGACTCCACGTCGTGCGTCACTGCATTCGATCGCTGACCGCTTCGGCGATATTGGGCTTCCCGGTCTCGCGGTCGCCCCGCGCACTCTGCGTCGCGACATCATTCGCTCAATTTCTCGCAGCGAGAAGGCCACGCATCCTCAGATCGAAGACGTGGATGACGCCCTGCTGCGTCTGCGCAAGATCATGCTCGACTACCGCGGGTCGATGTCGGTTGCCGATGATGTTCTCGGTGTCTCGGTTCTCGATTGTGTTTCCGAGCTCAGCCGTTTGGCGTTGTTGCCGACCCCGCCATCGACGACTGCTCGCCTGTCGCGCGAGGCTGTAGAGAAGCTCGCGAAGGATCGTAGCTCTGCTACCGGCGTGATCATTGCTGCTGCCAAGCTTGGCGAGTTCAAGTACGGTCCCGGCGATTCACCTTGGTACGGCGCGCAGTTTGCCAATGGCGGCGAAGCGCTTAAGGCACACGAGATCGCGAAGCGCGTCAACGGTCAGCTCTCTGAGCTGTTGGATGTCGCGAACCGTCTGGTGTCAAACACTCGGATGCGTCCCTTCCAGAGCATTGAAGAGTTGGGCGTGTATTTGCGCCTGCTCGTTGATCTTCGGGAGACTCTCGACCGTTTCGTTCCGACGGTGTTCGATCGGGCGATCACGGAACTCATTGCGGCAACAGCACCGCGTCGTGATTTTCCCGATATGACGAATTCCAATCGTCGTCGGCTCAAGAAGCTTGCGCTCGAGTACGTGCGTCCTGGTGTGCGCGTCAATGACATGCATGCCGCGCTCATGCGCATCCAAAAGCAGCGTGTGCTGTGGCACCGTTTTGTGGCTGAGGGCGCTAGCCCGGCCGTGCCGGTCGGAATTGGCGAAGTTCAGCGTTCGTACCAGCAGGTGTCAGAAGATCTCGGTGCTCTCGACATTCCGTTGGGGATCGCCGACACCCACGTCAAGCTCTCCGCCTTGCCGATTCCCTTCTTGATTGACAAAGTTTCGGCGCTCGCCGCCGAGTCTGATGTGCTCAATAACCTGCAAGAGCGCACGGCGCTCATGGGCAGCCTGCGCGATCTCAAACTCAATCCTCTGATCGATGATCTGGCGAAGCGCCATGTTCCTGAAGATCAGGTAGCGGCGGAGCTCGAGCTTTCGTGGTGGAAGTCAGCGCTCGATTCCATGCTCGAGCTGGATCGCGCTCTGCTCAATGCCAACACTTCGGTTGTTGACCGGCTAGAAGCAGACTTCCGCCTCGTTGATGAAGCGCATGCCTCTGCCAACGCCAAGCAGTTGTCATGGCAGATCGCGGAAAACTGGAAGATCGGGCTTGTCGATTGGCCAGACGAAGCGAGCGCCCTCAAGCGCGCGCTCTCCAAAGAGCGCCTTACCTCGTTCGACGTGCAAACCTCAGCGCCCCACCTCTCGCGCACGATCGCGCCCGTCTGGCTTGCCTCGCCCTATGAGATCGATACCGTCGTCGACACCATGCCGTTCGACACGGTGTTTCTGGTGGATGCCGGCGCGATGACCATCGCAGAAGTGGCCGGAGCAATCCGCCGCTCGAAGCAAGTCGTTGTTGTCGGTGACCCTGTCATCCAGTCGCCGACCCCGTTCGAGATCGCGGTGCGCGATGCGACTGTGGATGCGCCGCCGCCGATCGATGATGAGGTGCGCGAGGCTCTCGTTGAAGATTCGGCCTTTGCTCGTCTCAGTGCCCTGCTGCCGACTCTCACGTTGACGCGAAGCTACCGCCCCGGCGGCGAAGAACTTGCTGAGCTCGTCAACCGCCGTTTCTACGACGGTCAGATTGAGTCATTGCCGTGGGCGGGAAGCTTCCTCGGCCACGGCAGTCTCGCCGTCAGCTACGTCAAAGACGGCGTCGGTATGCCCGACCCTGACTCTGGTGCGGTCGAAAGCCCTGACGCTGAGGTCTCTCGCGTCGTCGAACTCGTTCTGGACCATGCCACTAAGCGCCCGCAAGAGTCGCTCATGGTGATTACGGCAAGCCCGCTGCACTCGGTGCGGGTTATGCAGTCAGTGTTGGATGCTGTGAGCCGCCGTCGCCCCGAATTGCTCGATGTCATCATCGGCGATCGTGCCGAACCGTTCACGGTTACTACGATCGATCAGGCTGTGGCCCAAAGCCGTGACCGGGTCATTTTCTCTATTGGATACGGCCGCACGCCGCACGGTCGCGTGCTCTCTGACTTCGGTTCCTTGGGTGAGCCCGGGGGAGAACGACTGCTCGCTGTCGCTATGACGCGTGCTCGTCGCTCGCTCGAGATTGTGACGTCGTTCCGTTCAGAAGACCTCGACGATGGTCGCATGAAGCACGGTGCTGTTGCCCTGGCCGAGGTGCTCGACGAAGTGGATGCCCGCTACGCCGAAGTTCCGGTGCCCGACGATAGCGATCCGATGCTCGTGGATTTGGCGCGTCGCCTAGAAAAGCGCGGTCTACGGGTTGCTCTCGGTCACCGCGGCAAGCTGGGGCTCGTTGCCTCCCGCGGCGGTCGTTGCGGAACCATCGAAACCGATGCCATGGTGCACGAGTCAAGCTTGCGTGAATCGTTGCGCCTGCGCCCAGAGTTGTTGCGTCGCCTCGGCTGGCACTACTTGCGTGTGCATGCTTTCGAACTCTTCAGCGACCCCGATCAGGTTGCCGATAAGGTGGCCCGGATGCTCGGAGCAGAGCCTGCACCCACTACTGAGCCGATTACGATCATCCCCACCACTCGTCCCGAGCAGTAACTCGTGAGTGGCCCTGACGGCTCTCCGCGGAGTGAGCAGAATAACGAGCACGTTGCCGATGCGGCTAACGAGCCGCTGACGAAACCACACGCTCGCAAACGCCGCCGGGTATCAACCGAGCCACCTCAGGGCTCTGACCCTCATCCCACCGGCGAGCCGGAACGTTATCTCGTTGACGAAAACGACGAGCGGCTTAAGGGCGACAAACCTCCGCATTGGGGGTAGTGCCTTGGCCGCCCGTCGACAGTTCGGGGGCTACGGGGTAGCGGCGAGTAACTAGCTCTTTTGTACCGCGAGAAGGTCGCGGATCTGAACAAGCAACTCGGCTTCAGTTGGTCCGGCTTCTGGCTCGACGACGACAGGCTTGCGAGCGTTGGCAAGCTTGTTCGCGTAGTTCATCGGCGCGACGATTGCGAAGTACACGACGACAGCGATGAGCAAGAACTGGATGATGGCCGCGATTACGGCGCCGAAGTAGATGACGGCATCCTCACCGCCAGCGTTGGGAATGGCTACCGGCAGTGCTTTGGCAAGGTTCTCGGCATTGAAGAGTGCTCCGATGAGGGGGTTGAAGACTGCCTCGACGATCGTGTTGACGACTGCGGTGAATGCAGCGCCAATGACCACCGCGACGGCAAGGTCAATGACGTTGCCGCGCAAAATAAAGGCCTTAAATCCGCTTAACATTTGGTGCTCCTTCTCGTGGGGGATGCGTCAACTATGACGCTTTTGCCGCCGAAGAAGAAGAGGCTGGCGAGGAAGACGACGAAGTTGAGCCAGAGGAAGACCCGGAGGAAGACCCAGAGGACGACCCGGATGAGCCGGAGCCTGAAGCCCCCGAACTTGATGATCCCGACTCCGACGAACTGCTTCCGGAGGAGCTCGATGACGAGTCTGAAGACCCCTTGCTTGGCGACGATTTACCCGACGAACTCGAGTCGCTTGAGCTTGTCGTGGCGCGGGAATCGTTGCGGTAGAAGCCGGAGCCGTTGAAGGTCACACCGACTGCCGAGAACACCTTGCGGAGTTTTCCTTGGCAAGTTGGGCACACCGTAAGCGAGTCATCGGTGAATGACTGCTGAATATCGAAAGCGTTGTCGCATTCGGTGCAGCGGTAAGAGTAAGTAGGCACTAGATCCTTAGTTGTGCTCGGTAATGGTCACAATTCCCGAGGGAGTGACTATGCCATTGACAGGTTGGTCATGAATTTCTGTAGGAACAGCATCCACGAATTCGCTTTCAAAGATCACGGCGTAGATGGGGGGCTTGGTCTCCATGGAGCCGAGCGTCTTATCGAAGTAGCCGCGGCCCCAGCCCATGCGCATGCCGGTGCGGTCTACAGATGCCGCGGGCACAATGATCAGGTCGACGTCGTTGATGGCGATTGGGCCGAGAACTTCACTCGTGGGAGCTGGCATTCCAATGAGGTCGTTGTCTTCTTCTTCGCCGTCATAGGGTGCCCAGTCGAGCAAGCCATCGGCGCGGGAGATGGGGAGCAGAACACTGATGTCGTGTTCGCAAGCCCAACGGAGAAAACCGCGAGTTTGGGGTTCGTCAGTGGTTGAGAGGTAAGCGGCGACCGATTTCGATTCAAGCCGGGTAGCGAGTTCGATAAGGTTCGCGGTCACCCCCGCTTCAGATTCTTCCCGCTCTTTGGCGGTACAGATGCGGCGGCGTTCGCGTAATTCGGCCCTAAGTGCACGTTTATCGTGACTGACGTCGTCGGTCATATTCACCATTCTACGAGACTGGCCGACTACCCTGTACCCATGGCTACGAAGATTACTAAAGCGGTTATTCCTGCTGCAGGTCTGGGCACACGATTTCTTCCGGCAACGAAAGCTATGCCGAAGGAGATGTTGCCGGTTGTTGATAAACCGGCGATCCAATATGTCGTTGAGGAGGCGGTTGCCGCTGGCCTCACTGATGTGTTGATGATTACGGGGCGGAATAAGAACGCTCTCGAGAATCACTTCGATCGAATGACCGAATTGGAGTCAACTCTTCAGCGAAAGGGCGACACTGATCGCCTGCACAAAGTCGAGTTCTCGAACGACCTCGCTGACATGCACTACGTGCGCCAAGGAGATCCTCGCGGACTCGGTCACGCTATCCTTCGCGCAAAAATGCACGTCGGGCGAGAGCCTTTCGCCGTTCTGCTCGGTGACGACCTCATCGATGAGCGTGACGTATTGCTCTCTCGTATGTTGGAAGAGCAGTCCGGGCGCAATGCCACAGTGATTGCGCTCATGGAGGTTGATCCTGCCCTGAGCCACATGTACGGCATCGCTACGGTCGAACCCACCGACGATGACGACGTTGTGCGTATTACAGGATTAGTTGAGAAGCCGGCTCAGGGCACGGCCCTGTCGAATCTGGCCATCATCGGTCGCTATGTTTTGCGTCCCGAGATCTTTGACATTCTTGAGCGCACCGATCCTGGTAAGGGCGGCGAAATCCAGCTAACGGATGCACTGCAAGAGATGGCAGAGAACGATATTGCTGGCGGTGTCTATGGTGTCGTGTTCCGCGGCCGCCGCTATGACACCGGTGACCGCCTCGACTACATCAAGGCAATTGTGCAGCTCGCGGTTGAGCGTGAAGATTTGGGCCCAGACTTGCGCCCGTGGCTCAAACAGTTCAGCGCACAACTGGACTAGCGGGTGGCGTTTGGCATTCCGACGCTCAGCGACGGAGACACAACTATTCGCCCCATTCGGGTGCGAGACGCACGAGCGTTAGAGCACGAACTTCGCGATAACCGCGGTTGGCTACGCCAGTGGGAGGCCACGAGCCCGATTGGGCCGTCGTCTTTTGATGTGAAGTCGAGCATCCGGGGTTTGCTGCAGCAGTCTCGGGTCGGAGCAGGTCTACCATTCGTGATCGAGCACGCCGGTGAGATCGCCGGACAGCTCAACGTGTCATCGATCACTTATGGCTCGCTTGCCTCCGCCACGATCGGCTACTGGGTTTCTGAGCGTTTCGCTGGCAAAGGACTTACGCCGACCGCTGTCGCGCTGGCTACTGATTTCTGCTTCTTTCAGCTCGGATTGCACCGCATGGAGATCTGCATCCGTCCCGAGAACGGTCCAAGCTTGCGCGTCGTTGAGAAGCTGGGGTTCCGGTATGAAGGGCTGAGGCGTCGCTTCATCCACATCGATGGCGATTGGCGCGACCATTTTTGTTTCGCTCTCACGGTAGAAGAGTTGCCTCAGGGAGTCTTGCGTCGCTGGCGCGCGGGTGACGTTCCCGAAGAGGACGCCCATATTCCGACAGCGGATCGCACGCGGGCAGCAAATCCGCTGATCCTGCGTCGCCGTTAGCGTTCACTTTCGCGAGCCGCCGAGATAGGCTCGGGCAATTCTCAGCATCTTTTGATTTCACTGCCGCGTGCCGACAGCGTGTCTTGCGCGGATGCTCGTACCGTATAGCCATGGAATTCACCAGTATCGGCGGCGGCGTGATGATCGCGCTCGCCGCTGGGCTTTGGCTGGTATACCTCGTTCCCAACTGGTTTAAGAACCGCGAATACTTGGCGACGGAACGCAATGCCGTTCGATTGCAGCAGACCATTCGTGTTCTGGCGCAAACGTCAGAGCTGCCAGAGGAGGTGCGCGCCGAAGCTGTTGCTCGTCGTGCCGCCGAGCTCACGAAGGCGCGAGCGCTGCAAGGCCCCGTCGCTGTCGGTCGCGCGGTTGTTCCTCCTACCCGCGAGCAGGTGCTTGCACTCTCGGCTCGCCGCCTTCGCCGCACCCGCGCTTTCACGGCGCTGGTGCTCGTCGCGAGCATCGCCGTTGTCGGCGTTCAGCTCTCACTAATTGTTGCGGCCGGTGCCGCCATCGCGTCCGGCGCCTGGGTAGTTCTCACAACAGCAACGATCGCGGGAATCAGCGCAAGCGCATGCTCTCGCGGCTCGCAGAGCGCTCGCGCGCTCGACGGGACGATATTGCTCCCGCAACGCGCACGGCGGCTCCACAGCGGCGCATAGTGCTCTCCTCGGACGCTCCCGTCGAGAATGTCACCGCTAAGGTCAGCTGGACCCCGGTTCCTGTTCCCAAACCTATGTACTTGACGCGCAGCAACGCTCCAGCAGCAGCACTCGCTGCGGCACGTCACGCGGGCGAAATCGATACCGAGCTACGCCAGGCCGCCGAAGTCGCCGAGCAGGCGCTGCGCGCTAACGCCGCGGCGATGGCCTCGGCAACGCGAGAAGCAGAGCTGGCCCGCGAAGCCAAGCTCGCTCCGGCCAAACCTGTTGAGGCTCCAGCTCCTGTCGTCCCCAACCGTTTTGCGGGAATGGGTATCATCGACGTTGACGACCGAGCACCAGACCTCAACGCCGCGCTCGCTCGTCGTCGACGCGCCAGCTAGCCCTCGCGCTCAGAAGTGAATCCGCGCTATTCGATTTTCGCGGCTCGCACTGAGTGTTATTGTTGGTTCTGCAGTACGGGCCCTTGGCGCAGTTGGTAGCGCGCCTCGTTCGCATCGAGGAGTCAGGAGTTCAAATCTCCTAGGGTCCACCACTATAAAGGCCGCACCGCTCATCGTTTCGACGAGGTGTGCGGCCTTATGAGCTTCTCAGGATGCGCGTAGGCGACCTAGTCGGCGATATTGAGAAGCAAATGCCCCGATGACACCGTGAGACCGACGCTCGCGTTCATCGTCGCGATTACTCCGTCTTTGTGGGCGACGAGTGGCTGCTCCATCTTCATTGCTTCGAGCACGAGGATGAGGTCGCCCTTGACGACCTTGTCGCCCTCGGCAACCGCGACCTTCACGATCGTCGCCTGCATCGGGGCCTTCACCGAGTCACCGGTGATGGTGTTGACGCTGGATGCGGCGCGACGCTTGGGAGCGGCCGACAACGTTGCGCCGGTAGAGGTACTCGGTACGAGCTTCGATGGCAGGTTCACTTCGACGCGCTTGCCGCCAACCTCGACGACAACGTTGTGGCGGGCGACGGCGGGAGTCTCGTCCGCCAACGATCCGGTCCAGGGCTCGATGTCGTTGTCGAAGTCCGTTTCGATCCAGCGAGTGTAAATCGTGAATGGTTCGCTCGTGAAGGCAGGATCGCGCACGATCTTGCGGTGGAACGGAAGCACAGTGGGAAGTCCAGCAACCTCGAACTCGTCAAGGGCGCGCCGTGAACGCTCTAGGGCATCCTCGCGGCTCGAGCCGGTAACGATGAGCTTGGCTAGCAGCGAATCGAAGGCACCGCTGATCTCGTCACCAGTGGTAACACCACTGTCGACCCGAATGCCGGGGCCGCCTGGCATGCGAAGAACGTGCACGGGGCCGGGGGAGGGCATGAAGTTGAGCCCGGCATCCTCACCGTTGATGCGGAACTCGAAGGAGTGACCGCGCGGGATGGGGTCGTCGTAATCGAGCACTCCACCCTCAGCGATTCGGAATTGCTCGCGAACGAGGTCGATGCCGGTGACTTCTTCAGACACGGGGTGCTCAACCTGCAGGCGGGTGTTTACTTCGAGGAACGAAATCGTGCCGTCTTTGGCAACCAAGAACTCGCACGTGCCAGCACCGAGGTAACCCACCTCGCGCAGAATCGCCTTCGACGACTCGTAGAGCGCTTTGTTCTGCTCGTCGCTCAGGAACGGCGCTGGCGCCTCTTCGACGAGCTTCTGGTGGCGGCGCTGCAGCGAGCAATCGCGGGTCGAAATCACCACAACGTTGCCATGGGCATCCGCGAGGCACTGGGTTTCAACGTGACGGGGCTGGTCAAGGTACTTCTCTACGAAGCACTCGCCGCGACCGAACGCGGCAACAGCCTCACGCGTTGCGGAATCAAATAGCTCAGGAATCTCTTCGCGAGTGCGGGCAACCTTCAGGCCACGGCCGCCGCCGCCAAACGCTGCCTTGATAGCAACCGGGAGGCCATGGATGTCGACAAAGTCGAGCACTTCCTCGGCGCCCGAGACAGGGTTCAGCGTGCCAGGGGCTAGAGGGGCGCCCACCTTCTCGGCGATGTGGCGCGCAGAAACCTTATCGCCCAACTTCTCGATGGCTTCAGGCGAAGGGCCAATCCAGATGATGCCAGCGTCAATGACGGCGCGAGCAAACTCAGCATTCTCTGCCAAGAAGCCATAGCCGGGGTGAATTGCGTCAGCACCAGACCGGCGAGCGATCGACAAAATTTTGTCGATGACCAGATAAGTCTCCGCACTTGTCGAGCCGTCGAGGGCATAAGCCTCGTCAGCGAGCTTCACGTGTCGAGCATCCCGATCCTGATCGGCGTACACCGCCACAGAACCAATGCCACTGTCTTTAGCTGCGCGGATAACGCGGACGGCGATCTCACCGCGGTTGGCGATGAGCACCTTAGTAATTCGAGCCATAGTGACCTAGCTTATGGGGATAAGGGCCGAAGCCTTGGGGCGAAGCGCACAAAAATATGCGCCAAGCACTGTGAATGCCTACAGAGAGGGGCGATCAATGTTCCAGAGATCAGTCCACTCGGCACCTAAGTCGCGCATGAGCTGACGAACGAGCGAAACAGAAAGCCCGACTACGGCGTGCGGATCTCCGTCAATGCGCTCGATGAATGCAGCGCCGAGGCTGTCGATGGTAAATGAACCGGCAACCTTCAATGGCTCACCCGTCGCAACATAGGCGTCAACTTCGGCATCCGAAATGTTGGAGGCGAACGTCACACTCGCGCTCGACACGGCACCCGTCGCGCCACGGAGCTCGCCGCCCCGGTAATCGATAAGCCAATGCCCCGAGTGCAAAACTCCGGTACGGCCACGTTGCGCGTGCCAACGCTGCCGCGCAATTTCCGGCTCGTGAGGTTTTCCGAATAATTCGCCATCCAATTCGAAAGCCGAATCTCCCCCCAGGATGAACCCGTCAATGGGCTGCCCGTTGACTGGTGAATCAACCACCGCTTCCGCCTTCGCTCGCGCTAACAACTCAACAAGGGCGGGGCCATCAAGGGGTCCAGGGGCTGCCGCTGCCACCGCATCTTCGTCGACACCAGAGGCCAAAAGGATCGGGTCAACACCGGCAGCACGAAGCGTTGCGAGGCGTGCTGGGGAGGTGGACGCAAGATAAAGGCGCACAAGGCTCCTATGCTCAAGGGATGGGTGAATGGCTTGGCAAAATGATCGAAGTAGACGTTACCAACATTGCGCACGGGGGTGTCAGTGTTGCACGTCACGATGGTCGTGTCGTTTTCGTCTCTGACGCGATCCCCGGTGAGCGAGTGCTTGCGCGTGTAACCGACGACAAAAAGAAATCCTTCTGGCGCGCAGAAACGGTGAAAGTAATCACCGCGAGTGAGCACCGCCGAGACCACGTGTGGTCAGCGGCGAGCATCGACCGTGATCCCGATAATCGCGCGGGCGGTGCCGAATTTGGTCACATCGAACTCGGTCAGCAGCGGGCCCTCAAAGCTCAGATTCTCAGTGAATCACTCGAACGAATGGCTGGCCTCACACTCGCGCCCCTCGTAGAAGCCGTTCCCGGCGACGACGACCGCAATGGACTCGGATGGCGCACCCGCGTCAGCCTCCACGTCGACGAACACGGCAACGTTGGCCCATTCGCGGCTCGCTCTCACCACGTCGTCTCCGTTGCCGACCTACCGTTGGCAACCCCAGAACTTTCGGCCGGAGCCCCGCTCAGTCAAAACTTTGACGGCTTCGATCGCGTAGACGTTCTCAACCCCAGCAGTGGGGGAGTTCGCCTCATCATGGGCAAGCAAAAGCCACAAGTGATCACCGAAATTGTGGGAGAGCGCGAGTTTTCGCTGCTCGACTCCGGGTTCTGGCAAGTGCATCATGGCGCCGCCCAAGTATTGACGACGGCCGTGCAAGAGGCCATCAACCCAGAATTGTTTGACCCTGCAGCATCCAACTTGGATCTCTACGGTGGTGTCGGTCTCTTCGCCGCAGCGGTGGGAGACAAGTTCGGTGCCGCAACCAAGATCACGACGGTTGAAGCCGAGTCCTCCGCTACCGATCACGCCGCCAAGAACCTCTCAGAGTGGTTGGGAGCCCATGCGGAGACAGGACGCGTCGACCGCTGGCTACGTCAACTCGTCACCAATGCGACCGCCACCGAGCGCGCCCGTCTCGAACGTGCCACGATCATTCTCGATCCGCCACGCTCAGGTGCGGGACGTGAAGTCGTCGAACTGGTCGGGGTCGCCAAGCCAGCCCAAGTGATCTATGTGGCGTGCGACCCGGTGGCATTCGCTCGGGATGTCGCATTCTTTGGCGAGCAGGGCTACACCTTGAGCGCGGTTCGAGCCTTCGATCTCTTTCCGCACACCCACCACGTAGAGGCAGTGGGAACGTTCACGCGCAACTAAGCGCGCGTGTTCGCCTGATTCGAGCGTGATTTTGCCTTAATCACACTACGATGGGGGACAGAAACTCAGGAGGACGCCACATGGCCCAGACAGAACCATCCGGGACAGCAGCGCCCAGTGAAAGCGCCAATGGCGGGATCGCCGTTGCTGTAGTCGATGACCACGAATCCGTTCGATTAGGCCTCAAAGCCGCGTTTATCGATGAAGGCTACGACTTCGTTCTCGCCGCCGCTACGGTCAAAGAGCTCGTTGAGGGTCTCAATGGTCGCGAAGTAGATGTTGTTGTTCTTGACCTTTCGCTCGGCGACGGCTCGACGGTCACCGACAACGTGAAGAACGTTCAAGCTACAGGATCAGCCGTTCTGGTTCACAGTATTGCCGACCGCGTCGCGAGTGTTCGTGAAGCCCTCGCCGCCGGCGCCGCTGGTGTTATCCCCAAGTCTTCCGCTACCAAAACTGTTCTTGCTGCGGCAGCGACGGTTGCGCGCGGCGATGTTCTCAACAACCTCGAATGGGCTACCGCGATCGACGCCGACCGCGACTTCTCCAAAGCACAACTGGGTCGTCGTGAACGTGAGATTCTTCACCTCTATGCTTCGGGCTTGCCGCTCAAACTTGCGGCGCAGCAACTCGGTATTGGTTACTCGACTGCTCGGGAATACCTTGACCGCATCCGCGTGAAGTATGTCGAAGTTGGGCGCCCCGCCCCGACCAAGGTTGATCTTTTGCGTCGCGCCGTTGAAGACGGAATTCTTCCGGGACTGGATTCGGAAGGCGGCGATGGCCACTAGCCTCGTCGCATCGCGTCAACCGCCATCGGCAAAGCAGCCGCGCAATCCGATCAGCCGTAAACAGGTTGAGCGGGTAATTTCGCGCTCGGTTGCGGTGAGCGGGATAGTTTTCGGTGCTCAGACTGTGCCATGGCTCACAAGCCAAATGCACGAGGCGCAACCATGGTGGCTGTGGGTTTTTGTGCCTGCCCTTTTCGGCATGCTGATTCTTGTCGTTATTCTGTCGTTCGCGAACCGTGGGGTGCGGGTGATCCATGGAACGTTCGCCATTGTTTACGCTCTGGCGTTGTTGAGTTGGCCATTCACTGTGCTTCCAGGTGTTGAGATCTTCAACGGAATCCACTGGCTCAACTACCTGCTCACTGTTGCGACGGCGATGGCTTCGATAGCCTTCAGCAGAGTAATCGCAACCGCCTACCTTTTTGCGGCGCCGTTCGTCTATTTCGTGGTGCGAACTTTGCCTGTCGGTGGCAGCGCACCCTGGCAGCTCGCATTGCTCGAGGCTGTCTACGCCCTTATCTTGGGCAGCGCCATCATGATCATCGTGACCATGCTCCGCCAAGCCGCGACCAACGTAGACCACGCTCAAGCCACTGCACTGCTGCGCTATGGCAACGCTGTTCGACAACACGCAACCGAAGTGGAGCGTGTGCAGGTTGATTCGATCGTGCACGACAGTGTGCTCACGACACTGATCTCAGCGGCACGTGCTTACAACCCCGAAGCGGAACGGCTTGCTGCGGTGATGGCAGGGAACGCCATCGGTCATTTGACGGAAGCTGCCGCGACCTCACCAGACGACATCTCCACGGTTCAAGCTACTGAGCTCGCGCAGCGCGTTGTTGCATCAGCCGACCTGTTGGCGGCAAACTTCACCTGCTCGGTTCGGAGCGTCGGTGCACGTTCGCTTCCCGCGGTCGCGGCTGAGGCCGTGCACTCTGCTGCGGTGCAGGCAATGGTAAACAGCCTCCAGCACGCTGGCGGATTAGACGTCAAACGCAGTGTCGTCGTGCGCGGCCTCGAGGGCAACGGAATCGAAGTTCTGGTAACAGACAGCGGTCGTGGCTTTGATCTCGATCATGTTCCTCAAGAGCGCTTAGGGGTGCGGGTTTCCATCGTCGAACGCGTATCAAACGCTGGAGGTCGCACGGCAGTAGCTTCAGTGCCGGGGGCCGGAACCGAAGTGTGCATTCAGTGGCCATACATCGATGATGCCGACGACCTAGCGAACATGGTTGATAGCGAAGAGGGTCTCCTGTGAACATCGGTGTACCGCGCTACCTCATTGTGGGCATGGCGGGGCTATTCTCCGCGTACCACATTCTTCTCGGGCTCTACACGTTAGATGTCCCTAATCATTCAGGGCCCGTTTTAGTGGCAATGGTGTTGTACGGCGTTGCCACAATTATCAGCCTTCTGCCATTCGGTCCAGTTCGGATGCCGATCTGGATGGCCTCGTTCAACTTCGCAACCGTGGTAGCAATAACGCTGCTAGTTGCGAACGAACTCGACTTCACTCGTGAAGGCGGCACTGGGTACGCCACGTGGTACGTCGCGGCCAGCGGCACCCTCCTCACGATCACATCTACCCGAGGGAGGCACACGTTCGCTTGGCTCGGAATCGGGTTTCTCGTCGCGCACACTTTCAGCCTTGGTCCGGTCGGCCCTGCCGGGCTCTTCAGCCTTGGAATCGTCGGCAGCGCATCCTGGGTTGCGGTGTCTCACGTGCTCAGTAGTGGTCTAGCGAAAGCCTCTAAGGATGCCCAGCGCTTCGTTCTTGCAGAACAAGAGGCCACCGACTGGCAAGCAGCCCAAGACGCTCACGTGCATGAGCGGCAGTTCCGTTTAGAGCAGACGGGAACAATGGCGTTGGCAATGCTCCAGCGGATCCAAGAGACCAACGGCGATCTCTCCGATGACGAGCGCCGAGAGTGTCTCAATCTTGAGGGCGCCATCCGAGACGAAATCCGTGGTCGCAAGCTGCTCAACGATGCTGTGCGCGATCAAGTGATGATCGCCCGGCGTCGCGGCGCAACCGTGACACTGCTCGATGAGGGGGGCATTGATGATCTCTCTGATGGGGATCTTGATCGGGTGCTTAATCGGCTAGCGCTCGCCATCCAGTCCACCAGCGCCGATAAAGTGATTGCCCGCACGGTTCCCGAGGGCTCTGATGTCGCGGTGACCGTTGTCGGGCTCCACAGCGCTGATGATGGCGAATCGAGTGCCCTTGGCTTGGACTCTCTCGAAGAGGATGTCGTCGATATTTGGCTGGAGATTCCGCGCGTCGATACCGCGAACGTCTAGCGCTAAAACTTAAACGCAAAAGAGCCGGAGTGGCTATAAGAAGCACTTCTCCGGCTCTTTGCTAAAACCCGGGTCAGGACGATAACCCGAATACCGTCCTGACCCGCCCCCAAAGAATTGGCCCGCTTACCCTAGTCGGCCAACCTTTGGCGGTGTAACTCCTATGGAGAGACACCTAGCACTTAATATTCTGCATCAAGAACGTGAAGAGCAAAGTCGGTTCTTTGGGGGACTCTCGGGGGACAATATTCGATAAACGATGAGAAATTCGCCGTCGTTCAGGGGAATTCAACGAATTCCGTGTGACGCAATTGGGGTACGACTTCGAAAAGGTCACTCTTTCGGCGGAATGAAGAACTTTAGCGCCGTGCGCTAGCGTTCCACGCTCCCGGGCCCGGATGCAGTGGTGTGCGAATGGGGCGCTGGCTGCGCGCCCACGCGCTTACCGGCGCCGACTCATCTTGGCCAGCGAGCTCGGCTGATTCCGCCAACGCCGCTCGTACCACCGCGGTAACGGCGGCGATCTCTTCTGGCGTGACATTAGGGGAGACGATGCGGATGTCTGCCGGCTCGTCGGGCGTCTCGTGGGCGTGCTTGCCGGTCACAGCGGAATGTTTCCGTGCTTCTTGGGCGGCATGCTCGCACGTTTGGTCCGAAGAGAGCGGAGTGCTTTCACTACCTGTACTCGAGTAGCGGCAGGCTCGATGACTCCGTCGAGCTCGCCGCGCTCAGCAGCCAAGAACGGGCTCGCAACGTTGTAGGTGTACTCGTTGGCTAGACGTGTGCGCACGGCAGCGACATCCTCACCAGCGGCCTCCGCGGCTTTGATCTCACCACGGTACAAAATATTGACAGCACCCTGGCCGCCCATGACAGCGATCTCAGCCGTCGGCCACGCGTAGTTGAGGTCGGCACCCAGCTGCTTAGATCCCATGACGATGTAGGCCCCGCCGTACGCCTTACGCGTGATGACCGTAACGAGAGGCACGGTTGCTTCGGCGTAGGCGTAAAGCAGCTTGGCGCCACGACGGATAACGCCGGTCCATTCCTGGTCAGTGCCCGGCAGGTAACCCGGGACATCCACGAGAGTCAAAATCGGGATGCTGAACGCGTCACAAAAGCGCACGAAACGTGAAGCCTTCTCGCCGGCCTCGATGTTCAGCGTGCCGGCCATGGCCTGCGGCTGGTTGGCGACGATCCCCACCGAGCGGCCCTCAACGCGGCCGAAACCGACCACGATGTTGGGGGCGAAGAGCGGCTGCGTCTCGAGGAAGTCACCGTTATCGACAATGTGCTCGATGATCGTCTTCACGTCATAGGGCTGGTTGGGGCTGTCAGGGATGATCGTGTTGAGCTTGCGATCCTCGTCCGTGATCTCCAACTCAACTTCGCTCTCGTAGATGGGAGCATCCGACATGTTGTTGTCTGGCAGGAAGCCGACGAGGGTGCGGGCGTAATCGAGGGCATCCGCTTCATCGCTGGCAAGGTAGTGGGCTACGCCAGAAACCTTGTTGTGGGTGAGCGCGCCGCCGAGCTCTTCCATTCCGACGTCTTCACCGGTGACAGTCTTGATAACGTCGGGGCCGGTCACAAACATTTGGCTGGTCTTGTCGACCATGATGATGAAGTCGGTAAGTGCGGGGGAATACACGGCGCCACCGGCGGCCGGGCCCATGATGATGGAGATCTGCGGGATAACACCCGAAGCTTGAGTGTTGCGGCGGAAAATCTCGCCGTACTTGCCGAGAGCAACGACGCCCTCCTGGATCCGAGCCCCGCCTGAGTCGAACATTCCGATGATCGGAACGCCCGTCTTCATTGCATGGTCCATGATCTTGATGATTTTCTCGCCAGCAACCTCGCCTAGCGAACCACCGAAGATGGTGAAGTCCTGAGCGTAGACCGCAACCTGGCGACCGTGAATCGTGCCGGTACCGGTCACAACAGCGTCACCATAAGGGCGTTTCTTCTCCATACCGAACGCGTGTGTGCGGTGGCGAACGAACTCATCAAGTTCGACGAACGAACCATGATCGAGCAACTGTTCGATGCGCTCGCGGGCGGTCATCTTGCCCTTGGCGTGCTGCTTTTCGATTGCCGCGTCTCCGCTGGCAGTCACGGCTTCGTGATAGCGGTTCTTGAGATCGGCGATCCGGCCGGCGGTCGTGAACATGTCTGGAGTCGTATTGTCTTCGGTCACTGTGTCACTTTACCTACCCGAGCGCCGCTTGTGTGGTTGGCGGAACCCACAAGTTTCCTACCGGTTTCATTGAGGAAACCGTAGAGACATTCCGCTGCCTCTACGCTGAAGCGATGCACCTCCCATTGAGCACCGCCATTCTTCCCCGCCTCACGCAGGTCGACGAGGTCGGCTCAACCAACCAAGAGTTGATGGCACAGGCGGCACGCGGCGAAGCGCAACACCTCTCTGCCCTAGTGACGACAAATCAAACCGCGGGCCGCGGGCGCTTGGGGCGCGAGTGGATCGCGCCGCCAGATAGAACTTTCGCTGTCTCGGTGTTACTAGCACCGGCGAACGCATCAATCGAATCACTAGCCTGGATGCCGTTGATCGGCGGGCTGGCGATGGCCCGCGCCGTCCGTCGGTTGGTGAGCGATCGCGAGGTCACCCTCAAGTGGCCGAACGACGTGCACATCGAGGGGCTGAAAGTGGCCGGCCTCTTGTCAGAACTCGTGCCGAATGGTTCTGGCGTGATTGTGGGGGCAGGGTTAAACCTCACAATTAAGAGTGATGAGTTGCCCACATCCGTCTCGACATCGTTATTGCTCGAGGGGGTGACACCCGGCGTTGACCTAGCGCTCAGCAGCTATCTCACCGAGCTTACTGGCCTCTATGAGCAGTATCTGGGTGGTGCGTGCGATGCATCACGCAGCGGAATCGCGGATGCCGTCCGCGCAGAATGCGGAACAATCGGGCGTCGAGTCAGGGTGGAACTGCCCGGCGGAGGCACAATCTTTGGCACAGCCGAAACGGTCGATGACCGGGGTCAGCTCGTGGTGAGGGATGACGCGAACGGCAGCTTGCAGCACGTCGCGGCTGGCGACGTCACTCACCTGCGGTATGAATGACTCATGCCAAATGAGACTGTGAGTGTTCAACGCGAGGCGATTGTCGCCCGCGTTCGCTCCCACTCGCGCGCATTAATATTTCCCGGCATCGTTTTGATCGCGACGGCCGGCGCGCTCGGCTATTTTTCTGGCAGTTTTGCCGAGGACTGGCAAAACCTTGCCCTGCTGACCGCTGGGCTGTTGCTCATCGTCATTGCCTGGTTCTTGCCCTTCTTTGCTTGGCTGGCCCGAAACTACACAATTACTACCCGCCGCGTGGTGTTGTCCAGCGGCATCTTCGTCCGGGTGCGGCAAGAGTTGCTGCATAGTCGCGGCTATGACGTTACGGTGCGTCAAAACTGGGTGCAGCGGATGTTCGGCAGTGGTGATCTCCTGATCAACGCTGGCCACGACTACCCGGTCGTATTGCGAGACATCCCGTCGGTTTCGATCACTCAAGCAGCGCTGCATGACCTTATGGAGAACAACCAAAACGTCGTCTCGATGAGGCGGCAGCGCGATGAATCTCAAGCCTCAGACGAAACCACGGTGTGGGGCACTCGCTAGATGTGGCCCATCGCGCTACTTTCTGTTAACTCTGATCAGATAGGGTGCGAAACGTGAAGATCTCAGTTATCGGATGCGGCTACCTCGGTGCTGTTCATGCGTCCTCTCTCGCAAAACTTGGCCATGATGTTGTCGGTATTGATATCGATCAAGCCAAGATTGACCTACTCTCGTCTGCTCAAGCCCCGTTCTACGAGCCTGGATTGCCCGAGTTGTTGAGCGAGACCCTCACAGCGGGCACATTGACGTTCACCACAGATATGAGCCTCGCGCGGGGTGCGTCGGTGCACTTCATCGCGGTGGGAACTCCGCAGCAAGAGGATTCGAACGCGGTAGACCTGCGCGCGGTCGAGTCGGCCTTCGAGGGCATCGTTGCTCATCTTTCGCCCGGTGACGTCGTAGTGGGTAAATCGACCGTGCCGGTCGGCACTGCGGAACGGCTGGCCGAAGGCATCGAAGCCGTCGGAGCACACCTGGCGTGGAACCCTGAGTTTTTGCGCGAAGGCTACGCCGTAAAAGACACCATTAGTCCTGACCGCCTCGTTTACGGGGTGCGCCCCGGCGACGACCATTCAGTGGCGATGCTCGACAAGGTCTATGCCCGAGCGCTCGCTCACGACACTCCGCGAGTAATCACCGACTTCGCGACCTCAGAATTGGTCAAAGTTGCGGCCAACGCTTTTCTTGCCACCAAAATTTCGTTCATCAACGCGATGGCGGAAGTCGCCGAGGTCACAGGGGCAGACGTTACGCAACTTGCGGATGCCATCGGCTACGACGCACGGATTGGTCGCCGCTTTCTCAATGCTGGCCTCGGCTTTGGCGGCGGTTGCCTGCCCAAAGACATCCGTGGATTCATGGCGCGGGCGTCAGAACTTGGCGCCGGAGATGCGCTGAACTTCTTAGGCGAAGTGGATGCCATAAATTTGCGCCGCCGCGAGCGCATGGTTGACCTGTGTCGCGAAGTGCTCGGCGGAACAATCACCGGCGCCAAGATTGCGGTGTTAGGGCTCGCCTTCAAGCCCGATTCTGACGATGTGAGAGATTCCCCCGCTCTCGATGTCGCTGCGCGCCTTGCCGAATTGGGCGGGCACGTGCGTGCCACCGATCCGCAGGCGATCGAAACGTCGCGTCGCTTGCGCCCAGAACTTGATTATGTCGCGACAGTCGAAGAGGCGGCGCGCGACGCAGATGTTGTTCTGGTGCTGACAGAGTGGCGCGAGTATCGCGACATCAACCCGGTAGTCCTTAAATCAGTCGTTTCGGTGCGTGCGATCCTCGACGGTCGAAACTGCCTGAACCCGGTGCAGTGGCGTGAGGCCGGCTGGACGTACCGGGCGCTCGGGCGTCCCTAAGCTAACCTCGGCTGCGCTGGGTGTAGCGACGGGCATGCCGCGACTGGGGTTGAAGACCCACCACCGGTAGAGCGCAAAGCGAAAGAACGCACCAAGCGCGAGTCCGACGACGTTGGTGGCAATATTGTCGGCCAGTAGCGAGGTGTAGCCGAGAACGTAGTGCGAGATCCAGAGACACAGCACACCGATGCCCATTCCGGCAACGCTAACGAGGGCAAACTCGAGGCCTTCGCGCGTTGCACCTCTGCGCCCCGCTGTAGCGAAAGTCCAGCGTCGATTGCCAACCCAGTTTGCTCCGATAGCCAAAGTTGTCGAGATGATCTTGGCGAGCACCGGTCCCTCATGGAGCACGTCGGGTGAGAGAATTGTGAGCCGTAACAGGTTGAATACTGTGACATCGATCACGAGCCCGCCGAGCCCCACAACTCCGAAACGGAGAAACTGGCCGAGCAGCTTTCGCATGTGATCTCCGCAGTAGACGAGAATGGTCAGGGCGGTTGGAAGTCTAACCCGCCAAGCTAAGCCCGAAGCTGGGCATCATCTTAGACAGTGCAGGAGTCACTAGTGCCACCGATCGTGGGCGTAATTGGCGGAGGCCAGCTGGCCAGAATGATGATCCCGCGCGCAATCGAGCTCGGTATAGAGCTTCGCGTGCTAGCCGAGTCTGAAGGTATGTCTGCCTCACTGGCCGCAACCGCGGTCGGTGACTATACGGATGCTGCCGTCGTTCTCGAGTTTGCTCGCGGAGTCGACGTGATCACTTTCGACCATGAACATGTGCCTCAGAACGTGTTAGCTCAACTCATTGACGCCGGAGTTGCCGTGCATCCGGGCCCCGCACCTTTGGCAGTGGCGCAAGACAAAATTCTGATGCGCCAAGAACTTACCCGCCTCGGTCTGCCTGTTCCTGAGTGGGCGAGTGTCTCGACCGCCGCCGAACTCGATACTTTTCTTGCGGCCAATGGTGGCCGGGTGATCGTCAAGACTCCCCGCGGCGGCTATGACGGCAAGGGCGTGCGCGTCGTTTCCGCATCAAGCGACGTCGCCGACTGGTTTGAGGCCGGCGGCCCACTTCTCGCCGAGGAACTGGTGTCGTTTACCCGCGAACTGGCACAGCTTGCCGCCCGGAGTCCGAGTGGCGAAGTCGCGCTGTGGCCGCTAGTCGAGTCGATACAACAAGACGGAGTCTGCGCCGAAGTTATCGCCCCAGCCCCCTCGCTCACCGCTGCTCTCACGGACGCCGCCGCCACCATCGCGCGCACAGTCGCCGACGAGTTAGGGGTGACCGGCGTTCTCGCCGTCGAGCTTTTCGAAACCTCTGACGGCCGCCTACTCATCAATGAGCTCGCCATGCGCCCCCACAACAGCGGGCACTGGACAATGGATGGCGCCATCACGAGTCAATTCGAACAGCACTTGCGAGCCGTGCTCGATTTGCCCCTCGGTGCGACGGCAGCGCGCTCTCCGTGGACGGTCATGATCAACGTCCTCGGAGGACCAACGTCTGGCTCCATCGCCGACCGTTACCCCGCCGCCTTGGCCAATCAGCCGACCGCAAAATTTCACGAATATGGCAAAGCTCCGCGACCGGGGCGCAAGGTCGGTCACGTAAATGTGAGTGGTGCTGACCTCGACGACGTCGTGTACCGCGCGCGTGCCGCAGCAGCCATTTTAAAGGATTGAGACCTACCATGGGTTCCGTGACTCAACCGCAAGTAGCCGTCGTAATGGGATCAGACTCTGACTGGAACGTCATGGTCGAGGCATCCGCTGCCCTCAAGGATTTCGGAATCGCCCACGAAGTAAATGTTGTTTCGGCGCACCGCAGTGCCGAGAAGATGATCGCGTTCGGCAAAGAAGCGGCTGGCCGCGGCATTCGAGTCATCATTGCTGGTGCGGGTGGGGCAGCGCACCTTCCGGGAATGTTGGCGTCGGTAACGACCCTTCCCGTTATCGGTGTTCCTGTTCCGCTTTCTCGCCTAGATGGTATGGATTCGCTGTTGTCGATTGTGCAAATGCCCGCCGGCATCCCGGTGGCAACCGTCTCGATCGGTGGGGCCCGCAATGCGGGGATTCTGGCGGCTCGCATTCTGGGCTCTGGCGATGCTGAACTCACTCACAAACTTGCCGAATATGCCGCGCAACTCGAAGCGCTCGTTGATGACAAAAACGCCTCACTGAACGCGAGCCTGTGAGCGCTGCAAGTTCGCTCCGCCAGCCGGCCGATCGGTCACCGGAGACGATGACGAGGCGCGCGTGGTGGTTGCTTGGCCTCAACGTGCTCATACCGGGCTCTGCCCAACTGCTGGCGGGAAACCGAAAGCTTGGTCGTTTCGGGGTGGTCGCGAGCTTGCTCTTCGTGGCACTCGCCGTAATCGCAGTTATTCTCGCGTTCGCCGCTCCTGTTGCCCTGCTCACTGTCGGCAGCAGCACGATCGGGCTCTGGGCTATCGCACTAGTACTGGCCTTCTATGCGGTCTTGTGGCTCATTCTCACGGTCAACGCCTGGCGACTCGCTAATCTTGGGCGCGCGACACCTGCCGGTCGTTCAGTCGTTGCTGCCTTCAGCGCCATCGTTCTCGTCGTTGTCGCCGGTACCGCCGGTTACGGCGCCTACGTTGCGACAACCGCAAACTCCTTTCTCAGTGACGTTTTCATCGCGGCGCCCACGAAAGAACCCATCGACGGGCGCTACAACATCCTGCTGCTTGGTGGAGACGCTGGCGTGGATCGTGACGGACTGCGCCCTGACAGCATTAGCGTTGCCAGCATCGATGCCGACACCGGTGAAGCAGTACTTATCGGCTTGCCGCGCAACATGGAACTCACCCCGTTTGCGGCCGGATCACCGCTCGCCGACAAATATCCCGATGGCTACGGGGCGCGCGGCTGCGACGTCGATGTCTGCCTGCTCAATTCGATCTACACCGAAGTGAAACTCAACACCCCTGACCTGTATCCCGATGCAACCGCCAACGGCAGCTCACCGGGAATCGAGGCGATGCGCGATGCCGTTTCAGGGATCACGGGCCTCCAAATTCAGTATTACGCCCTCATCGACATGCAAGGATTCTCCGACTTGATTGATTCCCTCGGGGGAGTCAGTATCAATGTCGCAGAGCCGGTCCCTATTCATGCGGATGCCGAATTCACGATTGTGGCCGAATGGATCCCCGCCGGTGTGCAAGTCATGGACGGGTACCACGCGCTCTGGTACGCGCGCTCGCGGCACGCCACGACCGACTATGACCGAATGGAACGCCAGCGCCAACTGCAGCAAGCAGTCATCGAACAGTTCACTCCGTCGAACGTTCTCACCAAGGTGCAAGCCATCGCGGCCGCTAGCTCTAAAGTCGTGACGACGGACATCCCGCAAGGCAGTCTGCCGTACTTCGTGAACCTTGCGTCGAAGACTCGAGCGTTACCAATCGGCTCGCTAGAGTTAGTGCCGGAAAATGACGTTGTGCCGGAGTCCCCGGACTTCGAATACATTCGCCAACTAGTCGCGGCGGCGATTGTTCCTACTGTTATCGCCGACACAACCGAATAGCTCGCAGCTCTGTTCCCGACCCGGGAAAAGTCCTAAAGGTCTGCGTGAAGCTGCCACACTTTTTCGGCAGACATGCGCCAGTTGAAGGCGCGAGCGCGATCCTGGCCGGCATAGAACAGACGCTCGGCGAACACTGCGTCGCTGAGTACTCGTGCGATTCCTTCAGCGAGCGCTTCGCTGTAGCCCTCGGCCGGTTCACGCACTACGACGACTCCAGCGTCAGCGGCAAGTTCAAGCAGCGCTGGGGCGTCCGAGTGCACAACCGGAATGCCGAAAGAAAGGGCCTCAAGCACGGGCATTCCAAAACCAACATCGAGGTTCGGGTACACGAATGCGGCGGCATGATCGAACGCTACCGAGAGATCTTCGTTGCTGAGAGTGCCAAGGCAGCGAACCCGCTCGGGGCTGATTCCTTCAGCGGCGACAAACGCCGCTATAGTCTCGTCGTCCGGCTCTGGCCCAACTAACAGCAAAATTACGTCATCGTCGAGGTCGCGCAGAGCGCGGATGAGGTGATCGATTGCGCGATGAGGTTCAAGGCCGCCAATGGCGAGCAGGAAGCGCTCAGGCAGCGCGAGTTCTGCTGCACGTTCCTCAACGTTGTCTGGCACCCGCAGGCTCGTACTAGCGGCGCCGCTGATGACACGTACACGGTCGCCGAAATTCGCAATCCCGTCTAGCTGCTCAGCAACCGTGTGACTGGGAACGACAACGGCGTCTGCGTACTTCTCCGCCTTCTTCAGCATCGCGCGACTCCAGGCTGCCTGACGGCTGCCCAGAGAGTCAGGGCGAGTCCAAGCAATGGTGTCGTGCACCGTTACAACGATCTGATCGCCGCGATTCAGACGATCATGGCGACGAAGGGGAGCCAGAAGACTCGTCGCGTGCAGCATGCCAGTGCCCGGAACTTTAGTGAAACCGTGCTGCCACGATGCGCGAAGCTCGCGGCGGCTCAGGGCGCTCTTATGAAGCTTGGCCAAATTCGGTAAGCGATCGGCGATGAGTTCATACTCAGGCTCAGTCGATGCCGACACGAACCCTTCTACGAAACAGTTGTTGGGCGCGCTCGCAATGAGCCCTCTCGTCATTTCCTCAGAATATCGGGCGATGCTGCCGGGCGTCGGCGCGAGCATCTCATCGATGATGACGCGAAGAGTGGTCATTCTGCAGTCAATGCTCCTGAATTAAAGGCGGCTTGCAACGCCTGCTTCCAATCACGCATTGGTTCAATCCCCGAATCGAGCCACGCTTGGTGACCAAGGACAGAGAAGCTTGGTCGCGGCGCTGGCCGCTGGAAAGCTGAACTGTCGGTCGGCTTGACCCTATCAGGATCGAGTCCGGCACAAACGAATACGGCCTGTGCGAGATCGAACCATGTGGCGCGACCTGAGTTGGTGCCGTGGAAGATTCCTGCCGGGGTGCCAGCATCGACAAGAGCAACCAGTTGAGCTGCGAGATCACCGGTCCACGTGGGCTGCCCAGCCTGGTCGTTCACCACATCAAGGGTGTCCCGATTGGCAGCAAGCTTCAGCATCGTGCGCGGAAAATTCGAACCGTTCTTGCCATAGAGCCACGCGGTGCGAACAATTGCGGTGCGCCCGGGGTTGCGCTCGAGCACGAGCAGCTCTCCCGCCGCTTTCGTGCGGCCATAGGCCGATACCGGGTTACGGGGTGAATCCTCTGCGTACGGTTCTGTTGCCGTGCCATCAAAGACGTAATCCGTCGAGATCTGCACAAGGCGAGAGCCGTGCGCAGCCGCAGCGAGAGCCAAGTTGTGCGGGCCAACCGCATTGACGAGGTGGGCGTTCTCTTCGTCGGACTCTGCGTCATCCACTCGCGTGTAGGCGGATGCGTTGATGATGACGTCGAAGCCAGCCAGAACATCTAGGGCCGCTTGGCGGTCTGTGATGTCAAGTTCTTTGCGCGTGAGCGCGGTAGCGTCGCGACCGTTGAGGGCGTGCATTAGGTCGGTGCCGAGCATCCCCCCGGCGCCAACTACAGCAATACGGGTCACAGTGCGGCCTTGTCCTTGAGCGGCTCCCACCACTGGCGGTTGTCGCGGTACCACTGCACAACCTCAGCAAGCCCAGTCTCGAATGGTACTTGGGGCGCATAGCCGAGCTCAGAGCTGATCTTGGAGATGTCGACGCTGTAACGCAAGTCGTGACCGAGACGGTCTTCGACGCGGTCGACAGACGACCAGTCGGTACCCGTGTGGTCAAGGAGCATCTGAGTAAGTTCCTTGTTGGTGAGTTCGGTACCGCCGCCAATGTTGTAAATTTCGCCCGCGCGACCACCCGTTACGACGAGTGCGATTCCGCGGCAGTGATCGTCAACGTGCAGCCAGTCGCGAATGTTGTTGCCCTCGCCGTACAGCGGAACGTGCTTGCCGTCGATGAGGTTCGTTACGAACAGCGGGATCAGCTTCTCGGGGAAGTGGTAAGGCCCATAGTTGTTTGAACAGCGCGTGATCGACACGTTGAGGCCGTGGGTGCGAAAGTAGCTGCGCGCGAGCAAATCGCTGCCAGCCTTCGATGCGGAGTAGGGGGAGTTCGGCTCGAGTGGGCGCAGTTCGTCCCACGAACCTTCGGCGATCGAGCCGTAGACCTCATCGGTGGAGACATGCACGAAACGCGGCGTCTTGGCGCGCAGCGCGGCGTCGAGCAGGCGCTGGGTTCCGAGAACGTTGGTTTCAACAAATGCGCTCGCATCGCGTACCGAACGGTCGACGTGGGACTCTGCCGCGAAATGGACAATGGCATCGATATCGCCGAGTAACCCATCGAGAAGGTCGGCATCGCGGATATCGCCCTCAACGAACGAGTAGCGGGGGGAATCGGCGACGGGAGCGAGGTTCTCGAGGTTGCCCGAGTATGTCAACGCGTCAAGGACTACAACATCTGCTCCGGCAAGGCCGGGGTAGGCGTCTTCGATGGTGCGGCGAACAAAGTTTGAGCCGATAAAGCCGGCGCCGCCGGTCACGAGAAGTTTCATAGAGGATTCCTATCGGTGTTGGGTGCGGATTTTGCGGTGGGCACCACAACGATGGTGGCAGGAAATTCTGAGGCAAGCGTTCGCTTGAGTGCTTCCTGCAAGCTGTAGGTGGCGGTGTAGCCAGAGTCACGAAGTCGGTCCGTATTGACGGTAGTATCGGCGGCAAACTTGCGGATGCGCACCGCGCTGATCGGAAAAGTGCGTCGGGTGATCTTAGCCGCAGCATCGAAAACGTAGCCAGCAGCTATCCCCAGCGTCAGCGGAAGACGCAGGGTACTCGCTGCGTGCACATTCATTTCATTGCGCAGAATCGCGATGAGCTCGTTGGTGGACAGATCAGGTTTGTCAGCGAAGTTGCGAATTTCGACACCGCTGGGGGCGTCGACTCGACTCGCGATGTATCCAACGATGTTGCCAACGTACGCCATCGATTTCTTGTTCTCGCCCTTGCCCACCATGAGGAACCGGCCAGAAGAAACCTGCTTTGCCAAGTTGTAGACGTTGCCGCGGTTACCCTCGCCAAACACCACCGACGGTCGCACAATCGCAAGCGAACGGCCGGGATCCGCATGTGCCCATTCGCTGAAAACGCCTTCGGCTGCCAGCTTCGAGCGGCCATACTCGTTGAAGGGTTCAGGCACAGAATCCTCGGCTGCATTGTTCTTGTCAAGACCATAGAGGGCGACAGTGCTGGTAAAGATAATGCGCCGGATGCCGTTGGCTTCAGCAGCAGCTACGAGGGCGTGAGCGCCGCCGACGTTGACCTCCGTATAGAGGCTCAGTGGCGAGACATCGTCGCGGTGCTCTGCAGCTAGATTGATGATCGCATCGTGCCCGACGCTCGCTGCGGTTAGTTCTTCAGTAGATCGAATATCTCCAGCGACTGACTGGTCTGCGAATTTCGCGGAGATTTGGCGATCAAAGTTGGTGAATTGGTGGTTCTGCTCGTGCAAGGTTTCGAGAAGGCGGGTGCCAATAAAGCCGCTACCACCGACGACAAAAATCTTCATAGAACTACCTTCTCTTTTTGTGCCTGATTGCTCATTCACGTCGCTTTGTCTGCTCACCACACACCAGCAATGATCAATAGCGCGATTATCCATTGGTCTCTTGGGCGTCGCCTGAGTTGTGACGCACGGCGAGCTAGCGCGAATCGAGCGCGTATACTGCGCTGATCGACAAGTTCGCGCATGCGATGCAATTCAGAGCGGTGTGCTTCGTCAGCAACGCCCAGAGCGATGCGGACCAAAAGTCGAGCTTGGCCGCGATGCCACTGCTCACGCACAAGTGAGAGTCGCGAGAACGCGGAACGGGCGCCGACGTTGGCTCCCATTACGTTGGCATCGTGTTGTCGGTACTCGACTGTGGGCACGGCATCGATGTGCCATATCCAGCCATGGGCGCGTGCCAGCACGTACAACAACCAGTCGTGGTACTGCGGCGGCTTTGTCGCATCGGCGGAGTCGAGATAGCGGCGGGTGAGTTCCATAAGTCGATTCGACATGAGGAAGGTCGAGCCAGGGCCAGGACTCTCAAGCAAATAATCGAAACGGCGTTGCGGGAAGTCTTTCCTGATTAGGCTGCGCTCGCCATTGGCGGTGAAAGACGTCACGTTCGAGGAGACCCCGTCGGCGCCAAGGGCTGTACTCAAGCGCACATGCGAAGCGAGCTTCGCAGGAATCCAAATGTCATCTTGGTCGCAGAATGCGTAGTACTCGCGGTCGCGCGGCGCCAGCTGGACGAGGCGATAAAAGTTAGCGGCGGCACTACCCGAAGCTCCGTCGCTCGGGATGACTGTGAGCCGTGGTTCAGCGGTGGCCCGCTCGGTAAGCCACTCAGCGGTTCCGTCTGTAGAGATGTCATCGCGTGCAAAAATCTCAACCTCGACACCCTCTTGAGCAAGAACACTGTCCAGTTGTTCGGGAAGCCAGCGTCGGCCGTTGTGGGTCGCCAGAAGCACTGTGACGAGGGGGAGCACCCCGGGGGTGAGATCGGCAGGCATAACTCAACAATGATAGTTGGATTGGCGTTGCGCAATGCGGCCTCGTGTGCGCCGTAAGCTGGAACAATGAGCGCGCTCGAGCCTACCCCTCGCATTTCGGTGGCTCTGTGCACGCACAATGGTGCCCGCTACGTTGAAGAACAGCTCATCAGCATCCTTGAGCAAGTACCAGCCCCTCACCAACTTGTGGTGTCAGACGATGCCTCCAAAGATGACACGATCGCTCGCACCCGCGCGATTGCGGCCCGGTACCCGGCGGTAGAACTGACGGTGTTCGAAAACACACCGCCGCTGGGGGTAACTAAAAACTTCGAGCAAGCGATTCGCGCGTGCTCTGGCTCGCTGATTGCATTAAGCGATCAGGATGACGTCTGGCACCAAGGGCGACTCGCGTTGTTCGTGCAAGAGTTTGCTGCTCATCCGGCTGTTGCTCTCATCCACAGCGATGCGCGGCTCGTCGATAGTGAAGGCTCTCCTCTCGGGCACACGCTGTCGCGTGCGCTCGGCGTTAGCGCGCGAGAGGTGGCGAGCATCCGCTCAGGCCAGGCTTTCTCGGTCTTGCTGCGACGAAACCTCGTAACGGGAGCGTGCATGGTTTTTCGCCAGAGCTTGGTCGAGTTTGCTGCCCCATTCCCGTCGAGCTGGGTTCACGACGAATGGTTGGGAGTAATCGCGGCAGCGGTCGGGTCCACGGGGTTCATCGATCAGCCGACGATTGACTACCGCCAGCACGGCGCGAATCAGATCGGTGCAACGAAGTTGACGCTAGCGGGCAAGTTTGGGCGAATGATGGAGCCTCGCCGCACCCGCAACGCGCGGCTCGAAGCGAACATCACAGTGCTAGCCGACCGGCTGCAGCGACTCGGATCGCGCGTTAGTGATGACAAACTGAACCGTGTGCGCGCGAAGCTCGATCACGAGCACATGCGCAATGCTTTGCCCGAAGCACGGATGCGGCGCATTCCGGCTGTGGCACATGCGTTCTTCGCGGGGAACTACGGTCGATATTCACGGGGACCTCTCGACGCTATGCGCGACATCCTCCAGCCTGTTGACTGAAACCATGCCGTGCCACTAACGCAGACTTCGTTTTGCCGTCTATGTTGCACCACCCTTGGATGTCGGGAGAACAGCTGCCAAGGTGCGCCGGGTAAGATTCTGGGTGTGCAGATACGTGAACTCTCGGTGCCAGATTCCTACGAAATCACCCCTAAGCAATTCGCGGACGACCGCGGCGTCTTCTTAGAGTGGTACCGCTTCGACAAACTCGAAGAGGTGGTGGGGCACCCGCTCAACCTTCGACAGGCCAATACCTCGGTCTCGAAGCGCGGTGTTGTGCGGGGCATCCACTATGCGGATGTTCCTCCCGGGCAAGGCAAATATGTCACGGTCACGCATGGCCGCGGCATCGATTTCGTCGTCGACATCCGCGAGGGCTCGCCGACTTTCGGTCAGTGGGACTCGGTCATCCTTGACACTGTCGACCGCCGTGCCGTTTATGTCGCTGAGGGTCTCGGTCACGCGTTCATTGCGCTCACCGAAGATGCCACTCTCACCTACCTTGTGAGCGACGTGTATAAGCCAGGAGCCGAACACGACATCAATGTGCTCGACCCCGAGATCGGATTGGTTTTCCCGCCCGAGCTCGAGGAACTCGTTCTCTCACCCAAAGACAAGATCGCGCCCACCCTTGCCGAACGCCTCGCCGGTGGCTCGCTGCCGTCGTACGCTGTTGTCAAGGAGTACTACGAGGCGAACCGAAAGGAACGCAACTAATGCGCGGAATTATTTTGGCCGGTGGAAGCGGCACACGCTTGTGGCCGATTACCAAAGGCATCTCGAAGCAGCTCATGCCCATCTACGACAAGCCCATGGTCTACTACCCTCTGTCAACGCTCATGAGCGCGGGCATCCGGGAAATCTTAATCATTACGACTCCTGACGATCAAGCTCAGTTCCAGCGACTGCTGGGTGACGGCAGCGAACTAGGCATCGAACTGTCCTACGCCGTGCAGCCCTCGCCGGATGGTCTCGCTCAGGCGTTCATCATTGGCGAAGAGTTCATTGGCGACGAAAAGGTCGCGCTCGTCTTGGGCGACAACATCTTCCATGGCATGGGGCTTGGGTCGAACCTGCGCCAGCACAGTGACATCGACGGTTCGCTAATTTTCGCCTACCACGTGCGTAACCCGCGGGCCTACGGCGTTGTCGAGTTCGACGAGAACTTCATCGCGCAGTCGATTGAAGAGAAGCCGCTTGAACCCAAGAGCAACTACGCGGTTCCCGGCCTGTATTTTTATGACAACTCGGTTATCGAGATCGCCAAGTCGATCACTCCGAGTGCTCGTGGTGAACTCGAAATCTCGACCATTAATGAGCACTACCTCAGTCAGGGCAAGCTGCAGGTCAACGTGCTTGACCGTGGTACGGCCTGGCTCGACACCGGAACCTTCGAATCGATGGTCCAGGCCACTGAATTCGTGCGAGTGATCGAAGACCGCCAGGGCTACAAGATCGGCTGCATCGAAGAGATCGCGTGGCGCGCTGGCTGGATTTCGGATGACCAGCTCGCCGCCCTCGCTGCCCCTCTCGTCAAGAGCGGGTACGGCGTCTACCTTGAAGGACTGTTGGCGGCAGTGAAGTGACTCGAGTACTGATCATCACGGGTGACCCCATTGGTCCCCGGATGGCCGGGCCCGCGATTCGCTCGTGGAACATGGCTCTCGCGCTCGCCGACGCGGGCAACGAGGTCACGCTCATGACGACGACCAAGCTTCAGTCGGTGGATGCTCCCTTCGAACTCACGCTCGTCACACCGGGGGAGAACGACGCCTTCGCGAAGCTCGAACAGTGGTGCGACGTTGTGGTCTTCCAAGGCCACGCGATGCGCCAGTTCGAAGCATTGCGCATGACAGACAAGATCACGGTCGTTGATATTTACGACCCCATGCACCTTGAGATGCTCGAGCAGGGCCGCGAGCTCGCCCGGGCCACGTGGGAGCTGCGCGTGACGACCGCTACCGAGGTGCTCAACGAGCAACTCGCGCTCGGCGACTTCTTCATGTGCGCCTCTGAGCGACAGCGCCTCTTCTACTTTGGCCAAATGGCCGCACTGGGGCGCCTCAGCCCGACCACTTACGAAAACGACCCGCACCTCGAAGGCCTCCTCAGCGTCGTGCCGTTCGGGCTCGAAGGCACGCCTCCCGCCCATGAGCGCGACACCCTCAAGGGCGTCCTGCCGGGCATCAACCCTGACGACAAGCTCATGATCTGGGGCGGCGGCGTCTACAGCTGGTTCGACCCCAAGACTCTGATCCGCGCCGTCGCGAAACTCGCCGAAACCCGCGCTACGGCCAAGCTCTACTTTCTGGGCACCCGGCATCCGGGCGTCGACCAGATGGGAATCGTGCGTGAGTCGCATGACCTCGCCACCGAGCTCGGTGCGCTCAACGCGTCGGTGTTCTTCAACGAAGAGTGGGTCGACTACGCCGACCGTCAAAATTATCTGACCGAAGCGGATGCTGGCGTCAGCACCCACATGTCGCATATCGAGACGACGTTCTCGTTCCGCACGCGCATCCTCGACTACCTCTGGGCGGGCTTGCCCATGGTGGTTACTGAGGGCGACAGCTTTGCCGACCTCATTGAAGCCGAAGGACTCGGCCTCACCGTGCCTGCTCAGGATGCGGATGCTCTAGCCGCAGCCCTCGATCGGGTGCTGTACGACGACGACTTCACAGCCGAATGCAAACGCAACGTCGCTCGCGTTCGCGAAGACTTCTACTGGAAGCGCACTCTCGCGCCTTTGGTGAACTTTGTTGCTAACCCGCAGCACGCCGCTGACCACGCTGAAACGCGCCGTCGTGGGGTTGCGCTCGGGGGCAAAGCGCGCAAGCCCTACGGTCTGCGGCACGACATCCGGATGGCCTGGCATCACCTTCGACACACTGGAATTCGCCCGACTGCTGCTAAAGTTTTTGCACGTCTGCGTAGCTAAGTTTTGCTCACAGCACATTCACAGTTTGTTCACGTTAGCTTTGACCAATGTTGAATCGTCGGCGGTCCGCGCTGTCGCCCTCAGGCGGTCGAATCGGAGCATTCTTGGCACCTCTTTTGGTGTTCGCTGCGCTCGCTGCTTGGGCTCTTTCCTCGCCTGTCGGCTCCAGTCCTGACGACGACTTCCATTTGACCAGTATTTGGTGTGCGACGGGAGATTCTGAGTACTGCGCCCCTAGCGGAGATTCCGGAACCAGACTCGTCCCTCCGGCGATCGCCGACCCGGCCTGCTTCGCCTACGACGCTGAAAAGAGCGCTGGCTGCCAAAACCGTATCGATTTTGCTGCTGGAGCGACGCAAGAAACTGCACGTGGCAATTTCGCTGGCGGGTATCCCGTTGTCTACTACGGCGCGATGAGTGTATTCGTCGGCCCCGACGTGAACGCCGCCGTTCTCGTAATGCGTCTGGTCAATATTGCGCTCTTCGTCGGTCTGGGAATAGCGCTCTGCCTCTTACTGCCTGTCAACCGGCGTCAGATTGTGATCTGGCAGTGGGCGCTCACGACGGTTCCTCTCGGGCTATTCGTATTGTCATCGAACAATCCCAGTGCTTGGGCGATCATGGGCGTTGGCTACGGCTGGCTCGCCTTACTCGGATTTTATGAGTCACGAGGACGCAGGCGGGTTGCGCTCGGTGCGATTTTCCTCCTTTCTGCAGTTATGGCCTCAGGCTCACGCAGCGATGCCACTATTTATTTCGTTCTCGCTGTCTTCGCGGCAGGGATTCTCGCTTTCGAAAGTACGCAACGCTTTTGGCTGTCTTCGCTGCTTCCCGTCGCTAGTTTTTCGATTTGCGCGCTTCTTTTTCGTTCTTCGCGTTCTGTCGATGTAGTGACGAGCGGGCTAACCGAACAGCTCAGCTTCGGCGTTCTCATCCGCCGTTTCGTACTTAATCTCACGGAGGTGCCCTCACTCTGGACGGGAGTCTTTGGGCAATCCTGGGGCTTGGGATGGTTAGACACCTCGATGCCATCAATTGTGTGGGTGAGTGCGCTGGCGGCGCTAATCGGTGCGGGATTCGTTGCGGCGCGTGCGGCTTCTATTCGCAAAGTAGTTGTTGTGGCGTTGGGGGCTGCGGCGCTCGCTGCTGTGCCGGTGATGTTGCTTGTACTCGCGGGCAAAGACGTAGGCGAAGACTTTCAGCCGCGTTATCTCTTGCCACTCGTCGTAGTTTTTGTCGGCGCCGTGTTCTTTACCCCGCGCACACAGTCTGTCGAATTGTCGCGGACGCAAGTCTGGGTAATTGTTGCTGCCCTTTCAGGAGCACAGTTTGTTGCTCTGCACCTCAGTATTCGCCGCTACGTCACGGGAATTGATGCGTTGGGCCCTAATCTTGACGCGGGGCGTGAATGGTGGTGGTCGCTTCTGATCACTCCCAACATCGCGTGGATAGTCGGGTCGATGTGTTTCGCCGGAGCGCTGGCGCTGCTGCTGCCTGCACACCGCAAGACGGACCTCGCCCAGAGCGACGTTGCCGCGACGAACCAATCGGCTGAGCAACACGGCATTCGTGGGCTCTGAGATAGCCTGTAAGGATGGTACCCGGACGTTCTGAACCTATCGCTGCGTCGTCGCGAATCCGCTTTATTCGTCGTTTCGCGTCGTCTACCTAGCTCCGGTTCTGGCATTGATCGCCCTGTCGGCTTGGGCTTTCGCCTCGCCGATGGGCGCCGCGCCCGATGATGATTACCATTTGGTGAGCATCTGGTGCTCGACTGGAAACGGCTCCTTCTGCCAACCGGGTTCGGCAGACTCCACGAGGTTCGTGCCTGAGGCAGTGCTCCTATCGCCGTGCTTCGCCTTTTTCAGTACAGAGAGCGCTGCGTGCCAGAATACGCTCGATTTCGAGACAACTGAGCTCGTCGAAACCATGCGCGGCAATTTCGTCAATGCGTATCCGCCGCTTTATTACTCTGTAATGAGCATCTTCGTCAGTGATGATGCGCACTTCTCGGTAATGGCTATGCGGTTATTTAACGTGGTGCTTTTTGTCGCCCTAACCACCGCGCTCTACGTGCTCCTACCTGTCACGCGTCGACCGGCACTTGTATGGGGCTGGCTGATAACGACGATGCCACTGGGCGTTTTCCTGATTAGCTCGAATAACCCCAGCGGTTGGGCTGTTGTGGGAGTTGGATCGGCATGGCTAGCCTTGCTGAGCTTTTACGAAGCGCGAAACCAGACCGTGCGTTGGATCTCGGCTCTTCTCGTTGTCGTTGCTGTTCTGATGGCTGCCGGTTCTCGCGGGGATTCTGCCCTCTACGTGGTGGGAGCTCTCGGCGTCGCAGCTATTTTGGCGTTTGAGAACACGCGGCGGTTCTGGCTGCTTTCACTATTGCCACTGACAATGATTCTGATTTCAGCAGCCTTCTTCTTTTCAGCGCGCCAGACCTCCGCCGGGATCAACGGCTTTGGCGGACAAGAGGCTGGCCCCGCAGCGGAGCAGGCCGTCACCACATCTGACAGCTTGGCCGGTTTCGGCTTGCTTGCCTACAATCTCTTGAACGCTCCTTCGCTCTGGACGGGTGCCTTCGGCGGATGGGCGCTTGGCTGGTTTGACACTCCTATCCCGGCATCGGTCCTTTTTTTGGGAACTGCCGTCTTCGTCGGGGTTGGCTTTCTTGGGCTCGCTGTCTTGACGTGGCGCAAAGCATTCGTTGTTGCCTCGGTGGGCTTCGTACTCTGGGCTTTGCCCACGTACGTTCTCACTCAGGGAGGAGACAAAGTGGGGGAGCAAGTTCAACCGCGCTACATTTTGCCGCTCCTTGTATTGTTAGGCGGTCTCTTGGTGGTGCAGGTGGGTCGCAAGAAGTTCTCCCTTGGTCGCATTCAGTCCACTGCCGTCGTGATCGCGCTTAGTGCAGCGAATCTCGTGGCACTCCACATGAACATGCGCCGCTACATCACGGGCAACGACGTCCCAGGATGGAACCTCAATGCCGGCGTTGAGTGGTTTTGGTCTGGAGCGCCCGCGCCCATGGTTGTGTGGGCGGTCGGTTCCCTTGCCTTTGCAGGACTGGTCACTATTTTGGCGCGCGAGATGACGATTATTGGCGCGGTTGCATCCGATGTTGACGACGATGAGAAAGCGCTTCACCCAGTTTCTGCCTAACTCGGTCGCGCTCAAGGGGGCACGTTGCGCGCCCAGTTTTGCTGAACCCGAACGGCAATTCGGGAGCATTAGTGCCCTGACCGTCAGAATCGTCTCCTCAGCGATTTTCGTTGTGTCAAACTTGACACTATGGGTCGAACTTGGGTTGTTGTACCGATGTACAACGAGGGCAGCATGATCGGGACTGTCATTGAGGAACTCAAGCATTCGTTCCCTCACATTGTGTGTGTCGATGACGGCTCGTCAGACGACTCCGCGGCTGTCGCGCAAGCCGCCGGCGCAACGGTGGTCGTTCATCCGATTAATTTGGGCCAGGGCGCGAGTCTGCAAACCGGCTTTGAGTTTGCGCTATTAGACCCCAAGATGACCGAGGTTGTTACCTTCGATGCCGACGGTCAGCACCAGGTTGCCGACGCCATACAGATGGTTGCCAAACTTCGCAACAGCGATCTCGATGTTGTTATCGGCTCGCGCTTCTTGGATAACCGCACGTCGATGGGAAAGGCTAAACGTCTCGTGCTTCGAACGGCAGCTGCTTACACCAGGGCGACGACGGGTATGGCGCTGACTGACGCTACAACGGATTGAGAGCAATTGGACGCGACTTGCTCTCGCATATTCGTCTCGAACAAAATCGCATGGCACACGCCTCTGAGCTGGTCGACCAGATCAGCGCCTCACGAGCCAGATGGGCAGAATTTCCCACACACATCGTTTACACCGAATACTCCAAGAAGAAGGGGCAATCCCTTCTCAATGCAGTCAATATCCTCGTAGAAATAGTCTTTAGGTAATCCCATGATGATCATTTTTCAGATAAGTGCTGCAGTAGTTATTCTCATCGCCGGCTATTTCATGCTTCGCGGTGGGGGAGCGCGGCATCAGGCGATGCAACGCATCCTGATGCTGTTGTTCATGGTCGCGGCGGTATCCTCTGTCTTCTTGCCGGGCCTATGGACGTATGCGGCCAACTTGGTGGGAGTTGGTCGAGGTGCTGACCTGCTGCTGTATATCACTGTGCTGGTTTTCCTTGGCTTTGTTGCGACCTCGTACCGCCGATTCCGTCGGACGGAAAAAGACATCACCGAGCTGGCACGCAAGGTTGCGTTGCTTTCGGCCCAAAGCCCGGATGCCGTTCACGAGACGACGGCGGCCGACGACGGTCGGTAGTGCTCACCACCCGCCGAGACAGCAGTCTGCGACTGTGGGGTGCACCCGTCGACGACGGCGGCCCTTGGCTCGTCAGTGACGCTGAAGGCTCTGTACCGACATTAATGGTGCGGGTCGCCCGCTGATGCAACGAGGCAACGTTTTGAGCTACTCGGCGGGTATTTCAACCAATTGCTCCGGACCGACTTCACGATATTTTGCATCGGTTACGGGGCAGACCCATTCGCCGGTTGCTGTCTCTGTGAGCGGGTGTCCGGCTGCGCCTACCCAACCAACGCGCTTAGCGGGACTGCCGACAACCAAGGCAAAATCAGGCACGTTCTTAACGACGACTGAACCAGCGCCCACAAGAGCCCAACGCCCGATAACTAACGGTGCGATGCAGGTCGCGCTAGCGCCGATTGACGCTCCTTCACGTATATCGACCCCTACTGGGTGCCAATCGTCTGCTGATTTTGATGTGCCATCAGCATTGATTGCGCGAGGGAAGTGATCGTTTGTGAGCACGACGGCCGGCCCGACAAAGACGCCGGCGGCGAGTTTGGCGGGCTCGTACACCAGGGCATAATTCTGAATCTTGCAGTTCGGTCCGACTTCGACGCCGGTGCCGACATAGGCGCCGCGGCCAACGATGCAGTTCTCGCCGAGAGAGGCGTCTTCGCGCACTTGCGCGTAATGCCAGACCTTCGACCCCTCTGAGATAAGAGCGCTATCGGCAACGTCTGCTGTGTCGTGAACAAAGCCGCGGGGTGCAGTCATGAGACTCCTAAAAGAATGAATTGACAACAAAGGTTTAACGCTTTAAATCCTACCTTCCTGCTGATCCGTAATTCTGGCGAATGCGAGACTCACTCGTAGACTGGGGTTATGAGAGTTATGGTCACCGGCGGCGCAGGCTACATCGGAGCACACACTTCCCGACTCTTGGTCGAACGCGGAGATTACGTTCTGGTAGTTGATGACCTCGTGACCGGTTCGCGTGATCGCATTCCGGAGCTGCCCCTCGTCTCGGTCAATATCGCGAATGGCTCCGCTGGGCAGCTAGAGAGTCTCATGCGCGAACACCGCATTGATTCCGTCATCCATTTTGCTGGTAAAAAGCAAGTTGCTGAGTCTGTAGAGAAACCCGCGTGGTATTACGAGCAGAACGTCGGAAGCGTGGCGCAACTGCTACTTGCCATGGAAGCGGCGCACGTGAGCAATCTAGTCTTCTCATCGTCTGCCGCGGTGTATGGCGAGGCCTCAGGAGCAATCGCTGAAGATGCCCCCACTTACCCCATTAATCCTTACGGGGCGACAAAACTCGTCGGCGAGCAGCTCGTCGCAGCATCGGCCAATGCTTGGCCGTTGCGGGCGGCGAGCCTCCGGTATTTCAATGTCGGAGGGGCAGGAAGCCCTGAGCTGGGAGACACTCAAGCGCTGAATCTCATCCCGATCTGCTTCGAACAGATAGCGGCTAACAAAGCGCCCCTTATCTTCGGCGATGACTATGACACTCTCGACGGCACGTGCGTACGGGACTACGTTCACGTCAGCGACGTAGCTGAAGCCCACTTGGCCGTGCTTGACGCGTTGCCCAAGGAGCCAGGCAACACGGTGCTAAACATCGGAACAGGGATCGGCACATCGGTTCGAGAGATGGTCGACTCTATTCTTCATGTGAGTGGAAGTGCTCTTGAACCATTAGTGCTTGAACGCCGCTCGGGGGACCCAGCAGCCGTTGTCGGCGGCGTGGAGAGCATTCGTGAACTGACCGGTTGGAGCGCGCGCTACACGGTCAGCGACATTGTGAAATCTGCGTGGGAATCCCGTCAGTACTTTGAGCGAGTCTCTGCCCAGATATAACGCGTTCACCTACACCGAGGATTGAGCCTTGGTGTCGAGCGCGTTCCGCCAGCTAAGCTCTCGAGCGGCCTTAACACAGCACACCACGAACGTCAGCCAGCCAAATTCGATGAGTAAGGAACTCTCGGCAAAGGCGCTCACCACGAGAACGAGCAGCACTAGCGCAGGCCACGCGAAAACTACACTGCGTCGTCGAGATGCGAGCAGCCACGATCGCATAAAAGCGAGTCCGAGCAAACCAATAAAGATGAGAAAGCCGACAAGTCCCAGTTGGAACCACACGTCGAGATAGGCGTTGTGGGCGGACCCGGGAACTCGACCACCAAAGTTACCGAATGCGGTAAAAGGCGCAAGGTCGGCATTCCAAGGCCCGATCCAGCCCCAACCTTCGAGGCGATGGATTTCTCCCAGAGACCACAACTGTCGCCAAACCCCAAGCCGATAGTCTAAATCGCCGCTTGCGTCGAATGAAGCAACGATCGCGACCCGCGACAGCCAGCTAAGAACAGCTGCAGCGCCAACAAATCCGATCAAAACGAACTGCCAGTAGCGACGCCGTCCGGAGGGCACTCGCCGCAGAGCGTAGAGCGCTCCGCTGGCGACGAGAACGACCAAGGCAGTACCAAAGGCGAGCGGAGACTGCGAGAGCACCAATACAGCGCCAGCAAGCACGAGCGAACCAATCGCGTAGCCGCGTTGCAGCGATTTGGTGCGAAGCTCTGTGGCGAAGGTTATGAGTGCAATCACCGCGATTATTCCGAGCTGATTACGGGCACCAAAAATTCCTTGGATGGGGTCCGTCGTGCCGAGGTTGCCTGCGATCGAAAGTGCTCTCAGCGATGTGTCGAAGACAAGACCAGTCAGGATCTCTAATCCGATTGAGACAACCAAAACGAATCGCATGACGTCGCCAAAGGTGCGCACGATTTGAATCGTGTCGCGCACGAGGGCGATGTAAATCCCCAGAACGGTAAAAGTGAGCAGATAGCTCAGTGCGGCGAGGGACGCCCACTGATACTGGCTCCAAAAGATTGTGAGGCACGCCCAAAGGACGAACACGATCAATGAGATCGGTACTAGTGCGCGCCACCCAATGTTGCCCCATTGGGAGGCTAGTGACGCAGCGACAAGGATCACAAGGCTGATGAGGACGCCGAGCACGCCTGCTGTGCCAATCGTGTGACGAAGCGCAAAGCACAAAGAGCAACCGCGATGGTTGCGGTTGAGAGAACAGCGGAGACTCTGGCTGAGCCAAGCACTACAGCGGCTGTGTCAATTACAACGCGGTAGCGGGGAGGGGGCTGAATCATGGGGTGCGCACCATCCAGTCTGGTCTCTTAGTTTTGACGGCAAATATCACCAGCATTGCTAGGGCGTATTCGCCTATCAATCGACTTTCGGGAATGCTCTGCACGATTAGCGCCACCATGATCAGGATGGGTAACAGACTTAGCGCTGAATACGGATCAGTAATGCCAGGTGCAGTGCGGGGGCGGTCTACGGCAGCAAGCCATGAACGCACGAAAGTAGAAGCCACTAGCGCGCCAAACACGATGACACCGATAATCCCGAGTTGAAGCCATAAGTCGAGCCAGGTGTCATGCGCTTGAACCTGCACGACTCCGTTGCGAATTACCAAGCCCTTGAAGGGTTCAGTCCACGGCATCCAGACGCTGACCCAACCCCAGCCAAATACTGGTCGTTGTTCTGCAAGCCCGATCACCGTCTGCCAGATCTCGGCACGACCGGTGAGGTCGCTGCGCTTACCGAGTAGACCAAAGATCGTGTCGCGCAGAGCGAAAGCGCCGCCAGCGCCGCCGATAGCGAGCGCGATGAACCCGAGGGCACTCCAGCGGCGCGCACGCTCAGTGCGACGACTGCGAATAATGAGCAGCCCCACCGCGGTGAGGGCGACAGCCGCTAGCGCTACGGTCACCGTTGCCGAACGCGTCAAGAACAGGGTCGCAACCGAAAGCGCGATCCAGGTAATCGACCACCGCTTGCTGACGCTGCCCGTCGCCCATTGGATGGAGAATGCGATTAGCGCAAGAAGGGCCAGAAATCCGAGGTGGTTGGCGTTGCCGACTATGCCCTGAATGCGACCGTCGTCGAACGTTTCGAAGAGTTCATTGCGCGACCAAAAAAGCATTTTCGGGATGGTGTCGTAGCCGGGCAATGCAACCTCTGGCTGCGCGGTCCAGGGCAATATCGGACCGCGAACGATGGTTGCAATGATGAGTTCGAAGAGTAACGATGCGGCGATCAGGATCCGCAGAACACGGGCGAGGCCGACAAGTAGTTCCTGCCAGGTGAAACTAATTGCCAGCGTCAGTGCCCCCAGCACGGTGAGCCAGGTTCCGAGGAGCCCCAGTGCGCTGGCGGCAGGATACTGCGACCACGCCAACGACACTGTTGCCAATGCCATGAAGACAACGAAGGGGTAGGGCAGCCCCCCGATGCTCCAGCGGTCGCGTGACTGAACCAGGATCACAACACACGTTGCGGCGATAGCGATCGCGACGGCGCCGAAGGGGACCCAGCCAATAGAAAAACGCCAAGCGTCTCCACCAAAAAGAATCAGCAGCGAGAGAACAAGAAACCAGGCACGCGCCGTCGGGTGCTCAATCAGTCGCATTACGCAAGATTAGACGAATGCTGCCTTGCCTGTGATCGCGCGACCCACGATGAGCGTATTCATTTCTCGGGTTCCTTCATACGAGTAGATCGCCTCCGCGTCAGCGAAGTGGCGCATTACGCCATAGTCGAGCACGATTCCGTTGCCGCCGAGCACTTCGCGGCACCAAGCAACGGTTTCGCGCATGCGGCTTGCCGTGTATTCCTTGGCCAATGCGGCGTGCTCATCTTTCTGGATGCCCTCATCGAGCATTTCGGAAACTCGCGTGACCATCCCGATCGATGCGGTGATGTTGCCCAGGCTCTTGGCGAGGTGTTCCTGAACGAGCTGGTGGCTGCTGATCGTTTTGCCGAATTGCACGCGTTCGCCGGTGTATTTGACGGCGGCTTCGTAGGCGCCGATCGAGTTTCCGACTGCAGCCCACGCTACTTCGGCGCGAGTGAGACGCAACACGGCCGCGGTGTCGCGGAACGACGTGGATTTCTGCAGTCGGTTCGATTCCGGCACCACAACGTTCTCAAGCACAATGTCGGCATTCTGCACGATGCGCAGCGCTTGCTTATTCTCAATTCGAGTAGCGGAGTAGCCGGGGGTGCTGGTGGGAACGATGAAGCCCTTGACCTGGTTATCTGCCTCGTCGCGCGCCCAAATGATCGTGACGTCGCTGATGGAACCGTTACCGATCCAGCGCTTGGCACCGTTGATGATCCAATTGTCTCCGTCACGCTGTGCCACGGTCCGCAGCCCCTGGGCGGTGTCGGAGCCCGAGAGGGGCTCAGTGAGGCCGAAAGCACCGAGTAGCTCGCCTGACGCAAACTTGGGCAGCCACTCATCGCGCTGCTCTTGAGATCCGGCAACACCAATCGAGCCCATGACGAGGCCGTTCTGCATTCCGACGAGAGTTGCAGCGCTAGCGTCGACGCGAGCAAGCTCAAGGGCAACCCAGCCGCGGAACACGGCAGAGTTCGGAAACTGCTGAGTCTCGGCCCAAGGAAGCCCAAAGAGTCCGAGGTCGGCGAGTCCCTTGACAACAACATCACGATCAAAGAACTCCGCCTTTGCCCAGAGGTCGTTAGCGATCGGGCGCACCTCTCTGTCGAGAAAAGCGCGCAATTTCAGGATGGTGTCTTTTTCCTGATCGGTGAGGGCATTCTCGTAACCGTAGAAGTCGCTGCTGAGGGTCTCAAATGACATAATTTTCGCTCCATTGCTTGTCGAAATCACTGCGAGCCTAAAGCGTGAGTACCCGTCGCTTCTAGACGGTTGGTACTTTGGTCTAACGCTTCGAGAAGAGTGGACTGAATGTTTGTAGGCATCACTAATACCCCTCGCGATTACGCGTGGGGCTCCGCCGGGGAAATCTCCGCATTGCTGGGAATAGAACCAACAGGAAAGCCGGAGGCTGAACTTTGGTTGGGCGCCCACCAGGGCTGCCCCAGCGTGATCGTAAACCCGGTGCAGCCAGGAGGTGCGGGCGATCTCAACGAGTGGATCCAGCGCGATGGTGCGAAAATTCTGGGTCGCGGAGTCACCAGGCTGCCCTTTTTGCTCAAAGTTCTCGCGGCCGGTGCCCCACTCTCGCTCCAGGCGCATCCAACAACCGCGCAAGCTGTGGAGGGCTTCGCCCGGGAGAACGCGGCAGGCGTCCCTATAACGGCGTCAAACCGCAACTATAAAGATGAATCCGCTAAGCCAGAACTCATCGTCGCAGTGAGCGACACTTTTGAGGCGCTGTGCGGATTTCGTGCGATGGCCCAGACCAGAGCATCCATTGAACACCTTGCCGAGATGGATGCCGCGGGCAGCAACCCCCAGCCAGACCTCTTTTCCGAGTGGCTGACTTTGGCGCGGGATGACTCCGATATGCGCGCGATGTTCGAATGGCTGATCTCGGCCGCACCCCCAGTGCCGAACCTTGTGGATAGGGTCTCGGCGCTCGCCGAAACTGCCGGAGACGAGTTTGCCCTCGTGCGTAGCCTCGCGAGTCACTACCCCGGAGATTCGGGAGTGCTTATTGCTCTTATGCTCAACCACGTGACTCTTGCCAAAGGTGAGGCGCTGTTCTTGCCTGCTGGCAATATTCATGCATATCTAGGGGGACTTGGCATTGAATTGATGAGTTCTTCAGATAATGTCCTGCGCGGCGGGCTTACCCCCAAACACGTAGACGTTCCGGAACTGCTGAGGGTGCTCAATTTCTCCGCAAGTCAGGTGCCGTATCTGCGCCCCACGCGAGCCAATAGCGCCGTGCAAGTGCTCGCGCCCCCAATTCGCGATTTTCAACTTCTGACGGTTGACGGCGATTGCTCAATCGACATCTCTAGTGCTGCAATCGCGCTGTGCACTTTGGGCGACTTTGTGATCAGCGGTGCTAACGGTTCGACAGCGCTCAGCCGCGGCGAATCTGTTTTTGTTACTCCGGATGAAGGCATGCTGAAGATTCGGGGAGCCGGTCAGCTGTTTGTCGCGGCTACGCAATAGTGTTGGCGTTATGACCGCGCGAGGAAGCTTCGCAAAACGCATTCTCGGGTTTGCGGGGCTGCCGTTTCTGTCCCTGATCACGCCATTTTTGTTCTTGCCGATTTTGGCGAGGGTCGCCGGAGCTGATGCGTGGCTCGCGATCGCCGTTGGGCAGTCCAGTGGCGGTTTCTTCGCGCTTATTGTTGCTCTCGGTTTCAACACCGTAGGGCCCCCGTTGATCGCACTGGCTGAGCCGAGCATCCGCCCCAGACTGCTTGCTACGAGCGTGCAGGCTCGACTTCTCGTGTGGGTACCCAGCGCAGTGCTCGCGGGAGGAATCGCGGCTGCAGTTTCACCAAGCGCATATCGGGTGGATGCCGCAGTGATGGCTGTCGCGATGAGTCTGACCGGTTTGTCGAGCGCGTGGTTCATGATCGGTCTAGGGCGAGCCAGCCTCATTGCCATCTACGAGATTTCGCCACGAATTGTTGCGACGGTCATCGCGGCGGTAGTTGTATTAAATGCCGGTGATGTGCTCTGGTACCCGCTATTGCTCGTGGCGGCATCACTGCTCAGCGTGAGTCTGTTTTCTCTTCGTACAGCAGGCATCACGGAGCTGACGCGGAGTGACGGCGCTGCGGTTCGTGACGTATTTCGTGCAAACCGTTCGGCAGTGACCACGGAAGTCGCGGGAGGAGCGTACAACTCGTTGGCGGTCACCTTCGTTGGGGCAACAGCGGCAACTGCACAGGCCGCTGCTTACGTTTCGGGCGACAAGCTGTACCGCATCGGCCAGTACTCCGTGTCGGCGCTGGGCAACGCGCTTCAGGGGTGGGTGGTCGAGGCAGGTGACACAGAATTTGGTCAGCGGATTCGTCGTTCATTTATTGTGCATGCCACGCTTGGACTCGCTGGCCTTACAGCTTTCGCCGTTCTGGGGCCGTGGCTGTCAGGAGCGTTATTCGGCTCCGCTGTTGCTATCGACCGCCCCACCGCACTTGGTCTTGGAGTCGCGACTCTGGGCATCGCTCTCGGAACCTCGCTCGGCCGAATCACTCTCGTTGGCATGGGAGCGCGCCGCCAATTCATGATTAGTGTGCTTTTGGCTGCCGCAATTGGGGTGCCAGCCATCCTGACGCTGAGCACAGCGTATGGTGCTGCGGGTGGGGCGTGGGGGCTCGCGATTGGCGAAACGGTATCCGTGTGTACCCAGGCATTATTCGTCTGGCGCATCAGAGCAAAAACAGGAGCTTTTATCGTGGCGACCACTCGAACAAAAGACGCCCAGCCAGAGAAGTAGGTTTTCGCTGTTGACCGTGCAGTCCCGTGCTCTGCATCGCGCCCTAAGTTCCAGTAGCGTTGCATCCGCTGAAGTATCTATTCAGAAATTCGCCCCAGCCGGTCGCAAGCGAGTCAGCAAGCACGAAGGACAATTATGAAGCGCGCATTCATCACAGGAATTACGGGTCAAGACGGGCTCTACCTTGCAGAACTGCTGCTGTCGAAGGGCTACAAAGTCTACGGGCTCATTCGCGGCCAGAACAACCCGAAGCGCGAAATGCTTGAGAGAGTCATTCCTGACGTCGAAATATTGACAGGCGACCTCACCGACCTCTCGAGTTTGATGCGGGCGATGAGCGTCGCTAAGCCCGATGAGTTCTACAACCTCGGCGCGATCTCGTTCGTTGCCTATTCGTGGGAGAACGCGCATCTCACGAGTGAAGTTACCGGGATGGGGGTATTGAACGCCCTCGAGGCAGTGCGCCTTCACATGGACGCCACCGGCCAGCAAGTGCGTTTCTACCAAGCCTCGAGTTCGGAAATGTTTGGCAAGGTGCAGACGGTGCCGCAAGACGAAGACACCCTGCTGTGGCCACGCTCTCCCTATGGGGTTGCCAAGGTCTACGGGCACTACATGACCATTAATTACCGTGAGTCCTACGGTATGCATGCTTCGTCTGGTGTGTTGTTCAACCACGAGTCTCCGCGTCGTGGACCAGAATTCGTTACCCGTAAAGTTAGTCGCGCAGTCGCGCGTATTTCGCTCGGTTTGCAAGACAAGCTCACTCTGGGAAACCTGGATGCTCAGCGCGACTGGGGTTTCGCGGGCGACTATGTTGAGGCGATGTGGCTGATGCTGCAACAGGATGATGCTGACGATTACGTTATTTCGACGGGGGAGACCCAAAGCATCCGCGTGCTTCTTGATCATGCATTCGCCGCTGTCGGTATTGACGACTGGAGCAGCTACGTCGAGCTGGATGAGCGTTTCATGCGCCCAGCAGAAGTCGACCTATTGGTGGGCGACTCGACAAAAGCAAAGGAGCGACTTGGCTGGCAACCGAAGGTCAAATTTCCTGAGCTTATCGCGATGATGGTTGAGTCCGATCTGGCCGAGCAGAAAGAGCTTGCCGGTATCCAATGACCCGCGCGCTAATCACCGGAGTTACTGGCCAAGATGGGTCTTACTTGGCGGAGCTCTTGCTCGCCCAAGGCTACGAAGTTCACGGCGTCACGCGTGATGCCGATGAAGTCGTCACAGCTGGTGTTGTTCCGCACGAGCTTGACCTCGCTACTGGTAGCGCGATCGCAGAGCTCATTGCCGACATCGAACCAAATGAGATTTACAACCTTGCTGCACTGAGCTCTGTGTACCAGTCATGGCAAAATCCTGGCCTGACTGCCAGGCTCAATGGCGCCGTGGTCGCAGAGATGTTGGCTGCCGTAAAAGTGATCCATGATCGCGGTGCTGTCGACATCCGCTTCGTCCAGGCCTCCAGCGCCGAAATATTTGGTGCGCCCACAGAGTCGCCCCAGAACGAGCAGACGGTAATCCGGCCGACGAGCCCTTACGGGGCGGCTAAGGCTTACGCACACGGCCTCGTAGGCGCCTATCGCACTGCGGGAGTGGCGGCGTCGTCGGTGATCTTGTACAACCATGAGTCGCCCCGACGTCCGGAGACTTTCGTCACGCGCAAAATTACGGCGGCTGCCGCCCGCATTTCGGTAGGCAAGCAGGAGACGCTCGAACTCGGAAATATGGACGCGCAGCGCGATTGGGGTTGGGCGCCTGACTACGCCCACGCTCTCCTCAAGACAGCCCGGCATTCCGAGCCCGATGATTTTGTGATCGCCACAGGCATTTCGCATTCTGTTCGCGATTTCGTTGCCGCCGCTTTTACTCGAGCAGGTGTGGAGGACTGGTCCGAGCGCGTTCGCGTGTCAGATGGTTTGTTGCGTTCGGGGGATGCTGCCCTACAACTGGGGGATGCAAGCAAGGCTCACCGGATTCTAGATTGGTCACCAACGGTAAAGTTTGATGAAATTGTGGCGGCGATGGTCGATCATGATCTCGCTTTGCTGAGTTAAGCAAAGTCACGGCGCGCCATAACCCTTAAGTTCTGGTCGAGGCAATTATGATCTGCGACTTGACTCTGAGGAACTACACCGGTGTAATTATGTAACGCGATTTGATGCGAAGCATTGAAGGCGGAGGGGAGAGAGACCAGATGGACAACAGCGGATACCGCTCGGGAGTTCCTGACGACTGGTTTGTCGACCCCGTACGACTTGGGGTTCCTGGTGTGCGGCAACCGCTCGCCGATGAAGACGGCAATGCCCTCTCGTGGCAGACCGACTCGCTTTGCGCTCAAACGGACCCAGAAGCTTTCTTTCCAGAAAAGGGCGGCTCGACTCGGGACGCGAAGAAGATTTGTTCATCGTGTGAAGTGCGCAGCCAGTGCCTTGAATACGCTCTCGAAAACGATGAGCGATTCGGCATTTGGGGTGGGCTGTCCGAGCGGGAACGTCGCAAGCTGCGCAAGCGCGCAAGCTAGCCAGCGCCGACAGACGATTACTGACCTTTCGTTGAGGGCAACTCCCAGACTCGCTCGACCGCAGCGAGTCGAGTGCTCGTGAGTGCTCTCGGCGCTTAGTCTCAAACAAATGCAGCCGAGAGTTACAGCAGTCATTGTCGCCAGAAATGGCGCCAAATATCTGCCACGCACGCTAGCCGCGATTGCGGCACAACACCGTCGACCCGATTCGGTGATTGCGGTTGATGCGGATTCCAGTGATGAGTCGCTGTCGATCATGGTCGCGTCTGCCCCGGCCCAGATCGCCGACGCTCACGGTCGCCGAACGTTTGGCGGCGCAATTGCTCAAGCGCTGCAGACGGCAGCGCCGCAAGCGGCCGAAGATGAGTGGCTGTGGCTGCTCAGTTATGACAGCGCTCCCGATCAGAATGCGCTGAGCGCACTCCTGGGGGCTGTAGAGATTGCACCGTCAGTTGCTGTCGCTGGACCCAAACTCGTGCGGTGGGACGACCCGACAACCATCACAAATTTCGGGGAATCGCTGACGCCACTCGGCCGCTCGCTTGGCCTCGTCAACGACGAACTCGATCAAGCTCAACACGACGTGCAAACCGATGCTTTAGGTGTAGCGGGAGCAGGCATGCTGGTGCGGCGCCATGTATGGGCTGCGCTCGGCGGTTTTGATCCCAAGCTCCCATCGGTCGATGCGGCGCTAGATTTCTGTGTTCGGGCTCGACTGGCTGGTCACCGCGTTGTCGCTGTTGCCGATGCTCGCATTGCTAGCGCTGGCGGCCCAGAACTCTTTGGCAAAAAGTCCGTGTCTGCCGCGGCGCACAATCGTCTTCAACGTTTTGCGCAACTTCATCGGCGTTTAGTTTATGCACCCGGCTTTGCCGTTCCGTTGCACTGGCTCACTCTGCTGCCGCTAGCCATTCTTCGCTCTCTCGGACATTTGGTGGCCAAACGGCCAACGGCCGTAATCGGAGAGCTCGCTGCCGCTTTTGCGGCAATCTTTGACGGCGGGGTTGTTGCTGCTCGGCGTAATCTCCGACGTAACAAACGGGTTGGTTTTGGCGCGGTGAATCCGCTGAGGATCACGTGGTCGGAACTCCGCGAATTGCGCGCTCACGAACGCAGTGGTGATGCCCCGGATGCGGCGTTTGAAGTTGCACATCCCCGCTTGTTCGGTGACGGCGGTGCGTGGGTTGTGCTTCTCGCCGCTGTTGTCGGAGTGATTAGCTTTTCCCGATTTGTGGATGTTCGCGCGCTTACCGGGGGAGGGCTGCTGCCGCTGTCTGCGAGCGTCCCTGAGCTGTGGTCGCACGTCGGGTATGGCTGGAACGACCTAGCCCAACAAGTAGTAGCGGCAGACCCCTTCGCTGTAGTTCTTGCGGTGATGGGGTCGCTAACGTTCTGGAATCCGTCGTTCAGCATTGTCGTGCTGTATCTGGTTGCGCTCCCGTTGGCCGCACTTGCCGCCTGGCTCTGTGCGGCATCCATCTCTGAACGTCCCTGGGCTCCAATGCTTGCAGCAGCAGCGTGGACGCTAGCACCCAGTTTCTTGGTGTCGCTCGGTGAAGGGCAATTGGGTGCCGTTCTGGTGCACATCTTGCTGCCGTGGCTTGTGCTCGCAGTGTTGCGGGCGGCTCACAACTGGGCGATGTCCGCTATCGCGGCGTTGCTTTTTGCGACAATTGCGGCCTCGGCCCCGAGCATCGTGCCTGCACTGGTTATCGCGCTCGTTGCGTGGATCATCGCTCGCCCGAAATCGTCGCACCGTCTCCTGTGGATCGTGATTCCCGCAGCTGCGCTCTTCGCTCCGTTGGTCGTTCAGCAGGTGTCGCGAGGCGCGCTGTTGGCGATCTTTGCTGATCCGGGCCTGCCTGTTGCGCGGATAGCATCGAACGGTTGGCAGCTTGCTCTCGGGAGCGTAGTCCCGGGCTCCAACGGTTGGAGTTCGCTCTTGTCGGCGCTGGGGCTGAACGACCAGTACGGCCCGCTCTTGGTGGCTCTCTTGCTTTCTCCTTTCGCCGCGCTTGCCCTCATGAGTCTCTTCGTTCCGGGGAGTCGACGTGCGATTCCGTCGCTTTCCTTGGCGCTGCTCGGATTCGTTACGGCCGTAGCCGTCACCCATCTGTCAGTGAGTTCAGCCGGCGAGGCATCGGTAGTGCTTTGGGCCGGTGCCGCTCTTAGCTTGTATTGGCTCGGACTCTGTGGGGCAGTGGTTGTGGCTGTTGAGAGTCTGGAACGTCATTCTGCGTTGCCCGCGTTCCTCACGCTGATCGGCGTATTGGCGCTCGCTGTTGCCCCGCTATGGACTCTCGCCTCAGGTGCCGCCCCGGTCTCTGCCAGCAATGGTCGATTGTTGCCTGCCTTCGTCTCCGCAGAATCGACTCAGCGCGACGGGCTCGGCACGTTGCAGCTGACCGTTACGTCACCTTCCACCATGGCCGTGGATATCCATCGCGGTCGAGGTTCTGGGCTCGATGAGCAATCCACCTTTGCCGCCACCAGTACCGAGCTTTCTGCCGCGGAAAAACAAAGCGCTACCCTCGCCGGAAACATCGCATCACGAAGCGGTTTCGATATCGCTAGCGAACTCGACGATCTCCAAATTGCGTTCATTGTGCTAACGCCAGAATCCGATCCGGATGCCGCTTCAACGCGTCAGCGGATCATCGAGGCGCTTGATGGCAATAGCTTGCTAAACCCGATCGGTGATACTGCCCAGGGCAATCTTTGGCATTATTCGGAAGTGGCCGAATCGAGTACTACTGTCGGCGTGACCAACACAGACACACAGCTCGGCCGAGCGGTTCTTCTAGGACAGGCAATAATCTTGGGCCTCACTTTGCTGTTGGCGATCCCAACAACGCGACGCAGGCGACTGCGTGCGGCGAAGGCAGAAAGTGCCGTTACCGTGATTGAGGCGAGCGAATGACCGGCACAGACCCGACCCACGATGAGGCGGCGGCGCTTCCCGATGAGCCGACGGGCACGGAATTCGATGACGACGCTGACCTCACGGGTGCTGCAGAGCCAGTGTCCAGTACGCGCCGACCGGTATCCGCGAAAGCGGCCGCTCGAGTCGGCGCTCGAGTATTGGTTGGGGTTGTCGGAATAAGCACGGCCGCTGCTGTCATCCTCGGTGCGACGTTTCTGGATGTGCCGTTTGTGAACTCCGAGCCACCGAGCACGGTGGTTGTCCCGGTTCCCACCGCTCAACAACTGACCTGTCCTGGGCCGCTTCTTCGACTGTCAGATGAGTCCGGGGCCGAAGCATCGTCCGTCTTCACCCTCGGCGAAGCAAACACGCGTTTCTCGTCAACTTCTGGCGCCGTCGAACAATCCCGTATATCTGCTTCGGATGCCGAAGCTGTTGAGCCTTTGGCTGCGCCTCTCGTGCTTAGCGCTGCTCCCGACACGAAATCTCCTCAGACTCTCGTTCGGCTCAGCGGGGCGCAGTCTCAGTCTGTTGCGGTAGGCGACTACATCGGATTCACCTCCGCAGGGTGTCGCGCAGTCGGCGGCGATAGCTGGTTAGTCGGAGGCGCAACGACTACTGGTCGTACGACTCTCATTTCGCTCACAAACCCGACTGAAGTGGCATCAACGGTAACGCTCGACATCTTTGATGAGCGAGGTGCTGTTTCTGCGGCGGGAACAGCCGGAATCGTTGTTCCGCCCAATGGGCAGCGAGTGCTTTCTCTGGCAGGTTTTGCTCCCGGAGTTACGTCGCCGGTGGTTCATGTCACGAGCAGCGGCGGTCAGATTACTGCTGAATTGCAGCAGTCGATAGTTCGAGGTCTCGATGCTGGTGGGGTTGAGATTGTGGGAGCAACCGAGGCACCCTCGAAATCGGTGGTCATCCCGGGGATCGTTGTAACGAGTCTCGAAGGAGTGCAAGCACTGCGCGGCACCGGTACCGAAACCGATGACCTTATCGCAGCAGTGCGGGTGTTTGTTCCGGGTGAGCAGAGCGCCTCAATCTCGGCGACCTTGACGTCATCGGAGGCTGAGGCCGATCCGATCAGGTTCAGTCTCGACTTGAGCGCAGGTGTGGTCACCGATATTCCGATTGAAGAACTCACAACGGGCGCCTACTCATTGCAGATCGAGTCTGATGTTCCTGTCGTTGCCTCTGCGCGAACCACCTCTGCGCTTCTTGAGGGTGGCGTGGTCACGGCAACGGACTTCGCGTGGTTTACGGCGAGTCCGGTGCTTGAGGAAGACACCCAGTTCACCGTCGCCGCTGGGCTGACAGCGATGCTCAACATTGTGAACTCTGACAGCGATGCCATCGACGTGACTCTGACATCTACCGACGGCGACATTGAGGAATACACGATCAAACCGGATTCGGTACTGCGCGCGCCCGTAACCAACGGCACGAGCTACACGCTCGGACTGAGCGCCCCGGCGTTCGCGAGCATCACGCAGGCACAAAAGGGCTTTATCGCGGCGTATGCGATCGACCCGCAGACGCCGGGTTCTTCTCCGTTGACTGTGTTCCCTTAACCCGGATAGACCGCGCACCTCGCAAAGTCGGCGCTCCAACCGAAGGGTGCGTACTTAGAAGTGACGAAAGCGATTCGGCGCGAGTTCCCACGGTTCTTTACCGAGGTACTCGGCAACAGCGCGAAACACGCAACTCTCGATAAGCATTCGGCGGTGCAGTTCATCGTCGCGGTGCAGTCTCGCCATGCGCTCGATAGGGAGGCGAAACAGGATGATGCGGTGTTCGCTGGCGGAAACTTTCCAGCGGGCGACTTTGGTGCCTTCAGGGCTGCTCTCGGGCATTAGTCCGATTTCGAAGCGGGCTTTGGCGAGTTCCTCTGGCCACATTTCTTTCAGGAACTGGGCGGCGGAGGCAACCGTGAGTTCGAAATTGCCGTGGCGGCTGCGCAATAACGGCAAGTGCGGCCCGGTGACAGCGGCTCGGATTCCGCGACCGTGACGATCCCGCCAATTGCCGCGCACAGAGCGGGTCTGTGCTCGCTTCGATGATCTAGCCACGAGACCATTCTACGGGCCGCAGTTGCCCTGCTGTGGGTGCGCAGTCGTAGGCTAGGGCTCACCATGAATCAGCGCCCGTGCAGCAAGGTCGCCTGCAACTCCGAAGCAGAGGCCACTCTCACGTATGTCTATGCGGACTCAATGGCGGTGCTTGGGCCGCTGAGCTACAGCGCAGAGCCGCACAGCTACGATTTGTGTGCGCGCCACGCCGAACGTCTCTCGGCACCTCAGGGGTGGCAGGTTGTTCGGCATGTAGTTTTGGGGCATGAGCAAAGCTAAACCCATTGATCTCGCCCCCTTCATCAAGGCCTACGACGTTCGCGGCCTTGTCGGTTCTCAACTCACTGTCGAGGTCGTAGAGGCGCTCGGCGCCGCTTTTGTCGATGAAGTGGATGCAGCGGGCGAAGAAATCGTTGTCGGTCACGACATGCGTGATTCATCTCCGGGTTTCGCTGCAGCATTCTCGGACGGTGCACGCGCCCGCGGGGGAAACGTTGTCCTCATCGGGTTGTGCTCCACCGATGAGACATATTTCGCCTCCGGAAGTCTGGATGCCCCTGCCGCTATGTTCACCGCCAGCCACAACCCGGCGACCTACAACGGCATCAAGTTCAGCCGGGCCGGCGCTCAGGGCATTAGTTTCAAGACCGGCTTGAAGGCTATCCGCGATCGTGCGCAAACCTATCTCGAGGTGGGCATTGATCCTGTGGCTGTGCCTGGTTCGCAGCGCGAAATTGATGTGCTCGCCGATTATGCCGCCTATTTGCGTCAGCTTGTCGATCTCAGCGGCATCCGACCGATTCGTGTTGTTGTAGATGCCGGTAACGGCATGGGTGGATTGACTGTTCCTGCCGTGCTGTCGACTGCGGCCGGCCTTTCAGAACTGCCGATCGAGATTATCCCGCTGTATTTTGAGCTCGACGGAACTTTCCCTAATCACGAAGCAAACCCTCTTGACCCAGCCAATATTGTTGACCTTCAAAAAGCGGTGCTCGAACACGGTGCCGATGTTGGGCTCGCCTTCGATGGCGACGCGGATCGCTGTTTTGTCGTCGATGAGCGCGGAATTCCGATGAGTCCGAGTGCGGTTGCTGCGGTCGTAGCTCTTCGCGAGATTCAGCGATTGCGAATTACGCAGCCCGATGGCGACATCTTTGTCATCCATAACTTGATCACGTCGCGCATTGTGGCTGAAACGATCGAAGCCGCTGGTGCGATCCCGGTGCGCACAAACGTTGGCCATTCGCTCATCAAAGATCAGATGGCGGCGACCGGGGCGATTTTTGGCGGCGAGCACTCGGCGCACTACTACTTCCGCGATTTTTGGGGTGCGGATAACGGGATGCTTGCGGCGATGCATTTGCTCGCCGAATTCGGTTCGCAGCCCGAACTCCTGTCGGTGCTCTCTGATCGCTTTTCGCCCTACGCCAGTAGTGGAGAAATCAACTCCGTCGTTGAGGATGTGGCGGCGGCAACAGCTCGGATCCGGGAGTCATTCGCGGAAGAGGCTGAGTTCGATGAGCTCGACGGTCTGACCGTCACCGGAATCACGGCCGATGACGCCTCGTTTTGGTGGTTCAACGTTCGCCCATCGAATACGGAGCCGCTGTTGCGGTTGAACGCTGAGGCAGGGTCGGCCGAACAGCTTGAGAAGATTCGCGACCGGGTGCTTGCGCTAATCCGGGCTTAACCGCGGTCAGTCGGAAAACCACGCGGGACGCTTGTCAATGCGGGCTGGAGCGCCTCAAGTCGTCGCTGTTCACCAGTGAGCGCTACCGTTTCGCGGTCGCGCCGCACGGCACTCACCGCCGAGAGAAAGATCTCGGGCTCGACATCGGGAAGCGGTGAAACGTACGTTGCGGCCTCGTTCGCCAAATTGGCCGCGTGCTGGCGACGGGTTGTAGCGGTGTAGCCGTTTGCGGCAACTAAAAAGTGAGAGATGCGTCGGGCTAGAGCATCCGGCATTTTGGCAACATCGGCGGTTCTGGCCCATTCGATAAGTTGGCCGGGGAGTTGCACGACAGGGTTTGCGAGCTTGTTTACCCGTTCGTATTGGCTATAGGTGCCAGCGAGAAGGTCCCCGAGACGTTGCGCGCGGGTGTTGAGCAGTCCGACGACGGCGGCGAGGCCACCAGCAGTCATGAAGATTTCCAGCACGCCAAGAAGCGCGCGGATGAACGCGTGGCGAAAACCGATCGAGCCACCATCGTTGCGAACGATTCGCGCGCCCACCGCTAATTTGCCGAGCGACTTGCCATGGCTAAAAGTTTCTACCGCGGTTGGGAGCACGACAAGACAGAGAACGAGTGCACTGACACTGAGAGCTTGGCCCAGAGCAGAATCGAGGCCGGCACCGGTGGTGAACTGGTTCACGAGGATGAGGAGCCCGACAAGGGCTGCCACATATGCGAGAAAGTCAATAATCGATCCCGCTGCTCGCAACACAAAACTCGCCGAACGGAGTTCCAGAGCTACCGCTTCACCGGTGATCAGCTCATCAGATTGGTCCTCATAGGTAAGAGTGTTGCTCATTTGTGTCCCGGGCATGACATCATTTAAGCAGATGGATCTCGACTCGTACTCAGCCGCGCACCGCGAAGACTGGGATCGCCTTGCCCAATTGGGGACGCAGCACCGACTTTCCGGTGTTGAAGTCGATGAACTGATCGACCTTTACCAGTCTGGCGCGACAAATCTTTCGATGATGAAGACCAGTTCTGGCCAATCAGTTCAGGCAGATCGTTTGTCGCTAACACTCAGCCGCGCACGTTTGAGGTTCACGGGTGCTTCGGTCAATTTCTTAAGCCAGTTGCCTCAATTCTTTGTTGTTCAGCTTCCGGCAGCGCTCTATCGTGTGCGTTGGATGTCGCTCGTGTTAACCGCCGCGACGTTCTTTGTCGGCTTCCTGTTCGCATGGTGGGCGATCTCTAACCCCCAAGTCCTTGCCAGCTTCGGCACCCCCGCTGAGCGCGAAGCGCTAGCCAGCGACGATTTCGTTGGCTACTACTCAGAATTCTCCGGTGGGTCGTTCACAAGTCTCGTCTGGACCAATAACGCATGGCTTGCCACACAGTGCATCGCGTTCGGAATCGTCGGGGTCTTCGTGCCCTATCTGCTGTTCAACACAGCACAACAACTCGGATTCACCGCCGCAATCATGAACGAATTTGATCGCCTCGACGTGTTCTTTCTCTACATCGCCCCGCACGGCCAACTTGAGCTTTACGCCGTGTTCGTGGCCGGTGCGACAGGAATGATGATCTTCTGGTCGTGGATCGCCCCCGGAAACAAAAGTCGTGCGCAATCCCTCGCCCAAGCCGGACGAGCGCTGTTCACCATCGTCATTGGGCTTATTCTTGCGCTGCTCGTTTCGGGAATCATCGAGGGTTATGTCACGCGCCAAGACTGGCCTTGGCCGATCAAGATCGGTATCGGCACGATAGCGCTCGCAAGCTTCTTGGCCTATCAGTGGATTCTTGGCGGGCGAAGCGCTCGCGCAGGCAATACCGGTGACCTCAGCGAGTTCGATGCGGGCGCCACTCACATTGTTGCCAACTAGCCGCTGACGGCACTGTCACACACGGCAACAACTGCGCTAGCAGCCGCTCTAGAGCTTGCCTGCAGCCTTCAACGCAATGTAGTGATCAGCCAGGGCGAGAGGCAGCTCAGAGGGGCGTTGCGAGACAACAGAGGCTCCGAGCTGGTTGATCGCGGTGGCTACACGTGACTGATCAAGAAGAGCGCGTTCGGCGGCCCCAGCCTGATACACGGCGTCACGGGTAGAACGGTCGCGAGTGGCATCCAGAATCGACGGATCGGTGACCGAGGCCACCACGACCGTATGCTTCGTCGTCAGCTGGGGAAGCACGGCAAGCAGGCCGTGGCTGGCACCGGGAGACTCGGCAGAGGTCGCAAGCACAACAAGCGCTCGTTGCGATGTGGCTTGACGCACGAGGCTGGGTACCGCGCTCCAGTCCATTTCGATAAGTTCTGGCTGCACCGGTGCCATTCCGTTGACCATCTTAGAGAGAAGGTCGGGACCGCGGGCACCCTGAACGCGGGCACGAACTCGGCGATCGTAGATGATGAAATCCACGTGGTCACCGGCGCTGGAGGCGAGGGCCGCAAGCAACAGTGCGGCTTCGAACGCGGTGTCGATGCGAGGCTCGTCCTCGATGCGAGCAGCCGAAGTTCGTCCGCTGTCGACAACGATCACTACGCGACGATCGCGTTCGGGGCGCCACGTTCGAACAACAAGCTCCGAGCGTCGCGCGGTGGCTCGCCAATCGATAGAGCGTACGTCATCGCCACGAACGTAATCCCGAAGACTGTCGAATTCGGTGCCTTGACCGCGGATCATGACGCTCGTAGCGCCATCGAGTTCACGCAATCTCGCCAAGCGAGAGGGAAGATGTTTGCGAGAGTTGAACGGCGGCAACACCGTGAAAGACCCTGAAACCGCCACTGTCGTTTGGCGTGCGATAAGTCGCAAAGGCCCATAGGACCGCACGGTGACGTGGGCCGCTTCGCGGGTGCCTCGTCGCAGTGGTGTGAGCACCGTCACCAGTTCACGGCGTTCGTGTGCCGGCACCGACAAGCGCACCCGATTGGTGTGTGCACCGGCCGAGGGCTGCCAGCCGTCGCGCACGATGGCGCGCAGCCGACGTCGTGACGGGTTAGTGATGAGCAGCTGAGCGCTGGTGGTCTCGCCAAGCCGCAAACGGTCGGGCGAGTTGCGCTCAAATCGCAATCGGCGCACCGATACTGCGAACGCCATATCGATAAGCCCCAGCGCGATCACGAAAATCAGCCACAGCAGCAGCACAATGGGCTCGCCCGTGATGACGATCGGAACAATACCGAGCGCCACGAGGGCCACGAACCATCCGGAAAGTGCCATTGTTAGATCGGTACCTGCACTTGCTGCACGATCGAACGCAAGATGACATCAGGGGAGACACCTTCGAGTTCAGCTTCGGGGCGAAGCTGAAGACGGTGGCGAAGGACCGGCAAAACCATGCTCTGGATGTGGTCTGGGGTGATGGCGTCAGCGCCCGTCAGCCAGGCCCACGCTTTAGCGGCAGAGACCAGTGCGATTGCGCCTCGCGGGCTAACTCCGAGCTTCACCGAAGGGCTCTGGCGTGTGGCGCGCGCAAGGTCGACCGCGTAGGCGATCACATCGGGGCTAGCATCCACTTTCGCGACAGCGTCCTGGGCGGCAGCAAGCATCGAAGCGTCGAGCACTGGCGTAACACCCGCTGCCGCGAGATCGCGGGGATTGAACCCGGCCGCGTGGCGCGTGAGTACTTCGATTTCGGTGTCACGTTCCGGGAGATCGAGAACGAGCTTAAGAAGAAAGCGGTCGAGCTGAGCTTCGGGAAGCGTGTAGGTGCCTTCGTATTCGATGGGGTTCATCGTCGCGGCCACCATGAACGGCACCGGAAGTTTCAGCGTCTGACCATCGACCGAAACTTGGCGTTCCTCCATCGCCTCGAGCAACGACGATTGGGTTTTCGGCGGTGTGCGGTTGATCTCATCCGCGAGCAAGATGTTGGTGAAGACGGGCCCCTTGCGAAACTCAAATTCGCCAGACTTAGAGTCATAAACGAGGGATCCGGTGACATCACCGGGCATCAGGTCAGGAGTGAACTGCACTCGTTTGGTATCGAGTTTCAGCGCACGGCTCAGCGTACGCACCAGCAGCGTTTTCGCGACACCGGGTACGCCCTCGAGAAGCACATGCCCTCCGGTGAGCAACGCAATTGTGAGCCCGGTGACCGCAGCGTCTTGGCCGACAACGGCCTTGCCGACTTCGGTGCGGAGTTGAGTGAATGCGTGCCGCAGTTGCTCGTCAGTCATATCTCGATTCTTCTCTATTTCTGGCTCGGTGGTGCTGAGGGTTCGGTGGTACTGAGTGCTTAGATGGGGCGGATGGCTAGCTCGACACGCTGTTCGAGCGCGAGCAGTTCATCCGAAAGTTCCAGTAGTTCGTTGTCGTTCGTCGGGCTCACGTCGACAAGCAGTGTGCGAAGAGACGCGACGGGCTGACCTATCAATGGAGCAATTCGGTTGATGACATCATCGACCGACGCCGTCTTCGCCATTCCGCAGAGTGTGGCGAGGCGCCGGATCGATCCGATTCGCAGAGCATCGAGAGTGTGGAGCCGCGCTGCTGTTCTCTCATAAAGTCGAGCGCGGCCCTGCATCGTTTCGTTAGAGCGCACGGTCACCGGCAGCTTTTCGATGACGAGCGGTCCGAACCGACGCCCTTGCCACAGCGCGGCGGTCAGCAGGGTGAGAATGATGAGCCAAGTGGCCGGCGTTACCCAGCCGGGGGCAAGCTCATCAAAGGTCTTCACTTCACCGCTGCCTTCGACATCCGCGAAGCTGGGGGTGTACCAAACCAGTGTGTCGTGTTGCCCGAGCATACGAAGTGCGAAGGCTGCGTTGTCTGCGGCGACAATATCGCGATTGGTTAGTGCATCCGTCGCACCGAGCAGCAGCAGTTCAGCGTCGCCGTGGTCAAGAGTGACGAGTCCGAATCCCGCATCATCACTTCCGTAGCAACCGATAGCGTCATCATCATCTTCGATAATCCGAAGGCTTGATGGGCCTGCAGTGATCTGGGGCGCGTTGGAGGTGAGAGATGCCGAGCAGTCGGCGGCTATGGTTCCGTCTTGTGCTCCAGCGTTTGCGATCTCGGGGGCCAACGCCAGCAGGGCTGCGACGTCGGGCTCGGCGAGAATAACGGTGCGGGCGAGCCCGGCTGCGTCGACGCTCTGTGCCTCGGTGAGGTAGCCGTCAAAGTCAGAGTAGAAGAGGGTGCTATCACCCGAATTCGAGAGCGCATCGCGAGTGTCGCTGAGACTAGTTGTCACGATTACGTCGACGCCTTGCTGCCGCAGCACCTCGGCGAGGGCGAGGGCTCCTGATTCACGCGGGCTCGTGGGGTCGAGACGTGGCCCTTCGGCGGCCGTCCCTACGAGGTTAAGGCTGGCAATGGCTACTCCGAGCAGGAAGAGTGCGGCGATGATCCAGAACAGTGCACGAGTTAGTGTGGCCCGGATGCTCGGGGTGATGACTGTCGGTTCGCTCACAGTGCGGCCTCGGCTAAATTCGGCTTGGCAGCTCGTACGCGTGCCTCGAGGGCGCGAAGCTGTTCGTATTGGGCGCGCGTTGCTGACTTGCGGCCATAGCGGATGAGATCGAAGGTGTCGGCGCTGATGGCGAGTTCGGTGCCGCATTCGGGGAGCACTGCTGCGGCACGTACCGCGAAGCCATGTGCGGTGGTGCCCGGCGTCATCGTCACAAGGGTGCGTTCGGAGAGACCCCGGGCGATTGAGCGGAACATATCAGCGACAGCGCTGGAAAAGTCGTCTTTTGCTGCGGCCTTTTCGGCAGCTTCTCGTAGTTGGGCTGATGTTCGGTGGTCGGCTTCGCCGAAGAGCAGCGTTTCGTGGCGGCTCTTGCGATTGAGTCGAGGAATCCCGTAGATGAGGATCGCGGCGATGATGCCGGTGATCACTAAGGCAATGAGCACGACAAAGGCGATGGGCGGGATTCCCGAGCCATCGCCGATGGTCAATGATTCGAGCCAATCGAGAAAAGACTTTGAGATGCGGTCAAAAAGCGTCGGTTTGGCCGCCTGGTACGGAGCTTTCGAAAGCTCATTGACTAGCCACTCTGTCGCTTGATCTGAGTCCGGGTCGACGGGCACCGCGCGAGCTAGCCAGCCAGAAATCATGGCGGGCGCGGTAAACGTCAACGTCGATAAAGTCATGAAGCTGCGTACGGGGCGGGCTCGCTAGCGCGTGCTGCTTTGCTGTCTACGGTGACGTAGGGATCTGGCACTGAATCGTCGCCGGTGCTGCGAGCCTCAACGAACCGACTGAGGTCGAGGTCGAAGCCCTCTTTGCGCATCCGCAAATCGATGTACAGCAGTGCAGGGGCGGCCGATTGAATAATGATCGTGATCGCACCGATGGCCACAGACAAGATCATGGTGACGATGTAGAGCCCGACAAACGTGGCGGTTCCAGCGGCCTCGTTGCCGGTGGGATTGAGCAACACCGCCCCAAAACTGCCCAGGATGCTCAAGGGCGCGGTGACAACACTCGACACGACCTGCACGATCACGATGATGAGCGCCAAGATACCGAAGGTGCGCCAGAAGCTTCCCGAAACCAGCGACCAGGAGCGTCGGATGGCGCGCCCTAACGGCAGTCGTTCGATCATGAGCGCACTCGGTACGAGCGCGAGTGAGGTGCCAAGCCAGGCCATCAACGCGATGCCAATGACGATTCCTGCCAACACAGAAAGTACGCCGAACACGGTGCCTGCGGTGCCGCCAATGGCGAAGAAGAGTGCGGCTACTAGAGCAAACACGACGATCCCGAAGAAGGTCGCTACAGCGACGAGTGCCGACCATCCGATTAACGCCCACAGGCGACCCTTGGCAGCGGCCCATAGTCCGCTTAACCGCAATTTTTCGCCAACGGCGCCTCGCGCAACCTCAATCGACACGATTCCTTGAAGTATTGAGCCGCCAACCAACGAGAGAGAAACGGCGAAAAGTGCCGCGAGGATGACTCCGACTGTCGCACCGGCTTCGATGATGTCGGCATCGACACCGGTGGCGCTGAAAGTTCTATCGACCCCGAGGAAAGTGACGATGCCGACCAAAATGAGGGAGGCAACGGTAACGACGCCCATGATGATCAGGGAGAGCCCAAAGATAGGGCGCGGATTGCGGCGCAACACCATGAGGGAAGCCGACAGTATCGTGCCGAGAGTCATGGGGCGCAACGGAATAAGGCCAGGTTTCGGCGGCGGGGTCCATGACGGCGCTGGCGTGCCGTACTGCGCAGGAATCTGGGGTAACACGGGCGGCGCGTAGGGCCCAGATTCGCCACTGTTCCCGCTGCTATCTGGCGATTGCCACGGATTGCTATTGCTCACGTCTCACCTTTGATTAACCAACTGTGCCAATTGAATCGCACTCATGCTTTCACACTCGACTACTCTTATGCGAAAGCTTCTCACTCTGTTAGCCCGAGAGCTAGAAAGTAACGAGGACACGTGAACCCGCGAATTCTTGTAGTCGATGACGACACTGCCTTGGCAGAGATGATCGGAATCGTTCTACGCACTGAAGGTTATGAACCGTTTTTTTGTCAGGATGGCGCCCTAGCGCTTGACGCATTCAAGTCGGCTGCGCCCGATCTTGTGCTGCTCGATTTGATGCTGCCCGGCATGGACGGCATCGAAATTTGTGCGCGCATCCGTGAAGAGTCTGGCGTGCCGATCATCATGCTGACCGCTAAGAGTGACACCGCAGATGTTGTGAAGGGCCTCGAAAGTGGCGCCGACGATTACGTTGTCAAACCTTTCAACCCTAAAGAGCTTGTTGCCCGGGTGCGTACTCGTTTGCGTCCTGCCAGCGATTCCGCAACGGGAACCCTCGTTGTTGGCGATGTCGAATTGGATGTCACGGGCCATGAGGTTCGCCGCGGCGACACCAAAATCAACCTGACGCCGCTCGAATTCGAGTTGCTTCTCGCGCTGGCAATGAAGCCGGAGCAGGTCTTTACCCGTGAAATGCTGCTTGAGCAGGTCTGGGGTTACCACTACAAGGCCGATACTCGTTTGGTGAATGTTCACGTGCAGCGATTGCGTGCGAAGGTCGAAGAAGACCCAGACAACCCCAAGATTGTGATGACGGTCCGCGGCGTTGGTTACCGCGCCGGCAGCAGCGCGTAGCAGGTATGCGCTATTTCGGCTGGCGCGAGGTGGTGCAGCGGCTCGCTTCGCTGTGGCGCTCGTCGCTCCAGCTGCGCACCGTGGCGATCACTGTGCTGCTGTCGTCGGTGGCCGTTACGGTCATCGCCGGTTATATGTCGTTGAGCCTTGGCGCCAACCTTTTTGACGCAAGTCGCGATCAGCTCACTCGTACGTCGGCGAATGCCACGCTGGCAGGGCAGCAAGTGTTCGACGCTGCCGATGAGGGGTTGGGCCTCGAAGACCTCGACGGCATGATGGGGGATGCGGCACGGGTTATTGAGAGCGTCGCGTCGAGCACCGGTGGCACAAGCTATGCGATTCTTCGTAGCCCTGGCCAAGATGGTGCCCGCGTCCCGACTGATGTTCAGTCGCAGGGCTTGGCTTCATATGTGGACATTTCACAAGAGCTGAGAGATACGGTCGCGGCGTCAACGGAGCAGCGCACTTATTGGCAGTCGGTTGCGCTTACTCAAACGACCGATGACACGGCCCATCCGGGACTTGTCATCGGATCCACTCTCGATATTCGTGGCGCGCAGTACGAGCTGTATCTCGTCTACGACATCAGCGACACTCAAGAAACTCTCGTCGTCGTCCAGCGCACACTTGGGCTTGGCGGGTTTGCCTTGCTCGCGCTTATCGGAGCGGTCACGTATCTCGTTGTTCGCCTTGTTGTGGCACCGGTAAAGCTTGCGGCAGAAACAAGCCAACGTTTGGCGGCGGGGGAGCTTGAGGTGCGCATCCCGGTGCGGGGCGACGATGTGATCGCGACTCTGGCCCGCTCGTTCAATGGCATGGCAACGAGCATGCAGCAGCAGATCACCCGGCTGGCTGCGCTTTCTCAAGTTCAGCAACGTTTCGTGTCGGATGTCTCTCACGAGTTGCGCACACCGCTCACCACTATCCGACTCGCTGGTGACGTTCTCTATGATCAGCGTGAGAGTTTTCCGCCAGCAACGGCGCGCACAGCAGAGCTGCTGCACACCCAGGTGGAGCGTTTCGAGCTTTTATTGGCCGACCTGCTGGAGATGAGTCGCTACGACGCGGGCGCGGTTGATATGGAGACCGAGCCGACGAACCTCGTGCGCCTTGCGGAGGATGCCATCGAGAGTCTGACGTCTTTGGCCGCAAGCAAGGGCTCAGAGTTGCGACTCGTGGCGCCCGGTGGCTATTTTGAAGCCGATGTCGACCCCCGCCGTATCCGTCGTATTCTGCAAAATTTGGTGAGCAATGCGATTGACCATGGCGACGGGCTGCCGATTGTGATCTGGGTTGATAGCGATCAGGATGCCGTTGCGATTGCAGTGCGAGATTACGGTGTGGGAATGAGCACGGCGGCGCTCGAGCGTGTGTTTGACCGTTTTTGGCGAGCTGACCCTTCGCGGCAGCGAACCACGGGCGGCACGGGGCTCGGCTTGGCTATCGCTCTCGAAGACGCGGTGTTGCATGGTGGCTGGCTTGAGGCGTGGTCGGATGGCGACAATGGCTCGTGCTTCCGAGTAACGTTGCCGCGCGTTCGTGGCGCTGAGCTTCAGTCGTCTCCGTTAGAGCTTCCGCCGAACGACGACGTGCCCAGCTTGGAGGATTCAGATGGCTAAGACATCACAGCTTGCCTACCTCGTCGTGGTGGGCGCAGTGCTGGCCGCCCTGAGCGGCTGTGTCGGGGTGCCAACCTCCAGCGAGGTTGAAGCTGGCCCCCTTATCGACGAACAGCTTGACGGTAGGTTCGAGATTGTTGCCGAAGGCCCGGTTGCAGGTTCGACTCAAGAGCAAATTTTGACCGATTTCATGAACGCGGTGCGTGCCCCCAGCCGTGACTATTCGGTGGCGCGCGAATTCTTGACCGGCCAGATGAGTGACGTGTGGAAGCCAGCGGCGAGCGCAACAATTCGCGAGCGCGACAAGCTTCCGACAATCTCGCCTGCTCTTGAGCAAGACGCGCTCACCTATTCGTTCTCCGCTCAGGCAGTGATTGATGAGCGTGGGGTGTTCGCCGAGCTGCGCTCAGTGGCATCGCAGACACTGACGTTCGATTTTGAGCGAGAAAATGGTGAATGGCGAATTTCTTCAGCGCCGCCGGGAATCGTGCTGTCGAGCAACGGTTTTGAGGTTAGTTTTGAGCAGCAGGTGCTCTATTATTTCGATCCGAGTTTCGCCTATTTGATTCCGGATGTTCGTTGGTTTGCGGTGCGCCAATCCTCACAATCACGCGCGGTCACAGCGTTACTTTCCGCGGATTCGCCGTGGCTTCAGCAGGGTGTCGTGCTTACCGCGTTTCCGGCGGCAACTTCTGTTGGCAGCGCGAGCAGCCAGACCAGCGGCAGAGTGGTCGTTGATCTCAGCTCCGAAGCTTTAGCGGCTGACACGATAGCGAGAGAGCGCATGCGGCAGCAGCTTGCTGCAACGCTGCACACGCCGATTGTGGTGCTCACGGTTGATGGCCGAGAGTTGCCGAGTTCAAATTCTGGGCAGAATTCTGCCGTTGTCGAACCGGCGTCGAGTGGCCCGCTAGTGGTGGGAACGGCGAGTGATTTTGGGTTCAACACCAGTGACGGTCTCAGCGAGATTAGCGAGCTCAGTGCGATCGTTTCAGACGCCGCGTCTAGTGCCGCAGTGCTCTCGGCTGACCGACTTTCCGTCGCTTACCTTGCCGGTGACAACTACGCCTACTTCGCGACGGTGGGAGCCGAGCCGCGACTAATCGATGACCGTCCAGAGTTGGCGGCGCCGTCGCTCGACCCGTTCCGCTTCGTGTGGTCGGCCCAGCGGGGGAGCGCTGCATCGCTGTCAACCTTCGAGGTAGACGGCACCGAGCATCCGATTCAGTCATCGTTGCCGGCAGATTCAGAAATTGTTTCGTTGGATGTTTCGCGTGACGGGGCGCGATTGCTCGTGTATCTCGCCTCGCCGGCGGGGCCTCAACTGCTCGTCTATGGAATCGTGCGGCAACAGGGCAACGTTCCCGTTCAGTTGGTGGAACCAACGGTCCTGCCAGCGCTGCCTGGTTCTCCGATCGATGCTTCCTGGGTGGGATCAAGCACTGTAGCCACCTTGTCGTCGAGTGACGATTCTGTGGCGGTGACCGCGTTCAGTATCGGCGGACCAACTCAAAGCCTCGGTGATGTGGATGGTGCGCGCCAGCTGGTGAGCACGGGAACAAACACTGACAGCCTCAGGCTTCTGGCCGATGGTGAGGTGTGGAGGCCGCAGGGAAGCCAAGAGTGGGTGCGTACGGGGCTCGACGCCTCCTACCTGGCGGTTCAACAGTAAGTCCTCTCCACGGACCTCTCTCGGACTGCTCCGCGGTTCTGAGCGAGAGTGCACTGTCGAGGTATGACTTCCCCGGAAAACGATGATGGTGGTTGGTTGCGACGGTTTGTGGCAAAGACGCTCGATGCATTACGAGATGCCTGGGCAGTGCTCATGCCCGTGGAGTGCGCTGGATGCGATAGCGACGATCGTGCCCTGTGTGCGGAGTGCACCCGCAGTCTGGTCGCGGAGCCCACAGTTCACTCGACTCCGCGTCATGTGCGTGTTTTTGCTGCCTTGTATTACGAGGGGAGGGTGCGGAGGGTTGTGCTGGCGTTCAAAAACCACCATCGCACTGATCAGGCGCGGCCATTGGCGAGGGCCCTGTTGCCGGCGTTGCACCGGGCAATCGAAGAGTCCGCAGCCAGCGGGGAAACCGAAGCGCCAGTGCTCATCGTGGCGGTGCCGACGAGCAAGCGTGCGTTTCGAACTCGGGGCTATCACCCGATGTCGTTGGTGCTTCGGTCCGCCGGAGTTCGCCACGAACGAGTGCTTCGCGCCACGAAGGTAACGGCGAGTCAAAAGTTGCTGAGCGCCCGGCAACGCGCCACGAACGTGCAGGGGGCTTTCGTCGCGACACGCTGGCTTGGTTCAGCGCGCGTAATAATCGTCGATGATGTTCTCACTACCGGGGCCACCATCGACGAGGCTTCGCGGGCCATTTGTGCCGCTGGCGGCACCGTCGTTGCGGCCGTAACCATCGGGTTCACTCCGAGAACCGGAGCGTCTCGTGACAATGCCAGCACCTAGGGCTACGGTAAGGAAAAGGGCGCACAACAAAAGCTGCCTCACGAGGCGGCCGCGCATGATGGCTAGGAGGTCGCCGTGGAAATCACCGTCAACGGACGAAATGTAGGAGTCACGGATCGTTTCCGTGAGTATGCGATCGAAAAGTCTGAGAAGGTCGCTCACCTGGCCGAAAAGGCAATTGCCTTCGAGATTAAGGTAAGCCGCCACCACGAAACCAAAGGGTCAAGTGGAGATGATCGTGTCGAGTTGACGCTGATCGGACCAGGTCCGCTTGTGCGAGCGGAATCTGCTGGTTCGGATAAATATGTTGCCTTCGATCTGGCGATGGGCAAGCTCATTGAGCGCATCCGCCAGTCTCTCGACCGCAAGAAAGTTCATCGCGGAAATCACCGCCCCACGTCGTTGCGTGAGGCTAGTGCCGGTGGGTTTGCTGTCGTCGATATCACTCCGGCAAGTCCAGAAGTGATTGAAAGTGTCGCCACAGGTTCTGTGCCGACGCAAAATGTCGAACCAGAGCCTGGCGACGACGACTACTCGCCCGTTGTTATTCGGCGCAAGGTGTTCCCGTCGAGCCATATGACGGTTGAAGAAGCGCTGGATCACATGGAATTGGTCGGTCACGACTTCTTCCTCTTCGTTGACAGTCAGACCGACCGTCCGAGTGTGGTTTATCGTCGCAAGGGCTGGGATTACGGCGTTATTGCCCTTGAAGAGCAGGGCGAAGAAGCGGCCGATGGTGGCCGTTCGCGCAAACGTAAGGTCGTCAACGGCTAAGTACACCAAGTTTTTGGTGTGAACTTGATACGATTACGAACCGGTAACGCGGCTGTGCGCTGAATGCACGCACCGCGTTACCGCGACGTAAGCGTCTAAAGGTTGCGTTTCGTCGAGCAGTGCCAGTGTCGGACCCGTCCGACAAGAATGGGAGTATTCGGTGGCGAATGTTTTGGAACGCGCACTTCGTGTGGGCGAGGGTCGACTTCTTCGACGCTTAAAGAGCTATGCGCAAGCAGTCGATCACCTTGAAGAAGACTTCAAGACGCTGACCGATGACGAGCTTAAGAACGAGACCGTCGAGCTGCGCGAGCGTTACGCTGCTGGTGAGTCGCTCGACGACTTGCTGCCGGAGGCGTTTGCGGCTGTGCGTGAAGCTGCGAGCCGCACGCTCGGTATGCGCCACTTCGAGGTTCAGCTCATGGGAGGGGCCGCGCTCCACCTGGGCAATATCGCCGAGATGAAGACCGGTGAAGGCAAGACTCTGGTGGCGACTCTGGCCGCGTACCTCAATGCGATTGCCGCGCAGGGTGTGCACGTGATTAGGTGAACGACTACCTCGCGAGCTACCAATCAGAACTTATGGGCCGCATCTTCCGCGCCCTGGGCATGACTACCGGATGTATCGTCTCGGGTCAGAACCCCCAAGAGCGTCGCGAGCAGTATGCCGCCGACATCACGTACGGAACCAACAATGAGTTTGGCTTCGACTACCTTCGCGACAACATGGCGTGGCAAGCAAGCGACATGGTTCAGCGCGGGCACCACTTCGCTGTGGTTGACGAGGTCGACTCGATCCTCATCGATGAGGCCCGCACCCCACTGATTATCTCTGGGCCGTCGTCGGGAGAAGCGAACCGCTGGTTCACTGAGTTCTCGAACCTCGCCAAGAAGCTTGTTCCCGAGGTCGACTTCGAAGTTGATGAGAAGAAGCGCACTGTCGGTGTTCTCGAACCCGGCATTGAAAAGGTCGAAGATTATCTCGGCATCGACAACCTGTATGAGTCGGCCAATACTCCGCTGATTTCATTCTTGAACAACTCGATCAAGGCCCGCGCACTTTTCAAAAAAGACAAGGACTACGTCGTCATGAACGGCGAAGTGCTTATCGTTGATGAGCACACCGGCCGTATTCTTCAGGGCCGTCGGTACAACGAAGGTATTCACCAAGCAATCGAAGCTAAAGAGGGCGTTGCCGTAAAGGCAGAGAACCAGACTCTCGCGACGGTCACTCTGCAGAACTACTTCCGCCTCTACAACAAGCTTTCGGGCATGACCGGTACTGCCGAAACTGAGGCCGCCGAATTCATGTCAACCTACAAGCTTGGTGTCGTAGCAATCCCGACGAACAGGCCGATGCAGCGCATCGACCAGTCGGATCTGATTTATAAGAACGAGCAGTCAAAGTTCGAGCAGGTTGTTGCCGATATCGCTAAGCGCCACGAGCTCGGCCAGCCCGTTCTCGTTGGAACAACCAGCGTTGAGAAGAGCGAACTGCTGTCGAAGATGCTCGCTAAAAAGGGTGTCAAGCACGAGGTTCTGAACGCTAAGAACCACGCCCGCGAGGCTGCGATCGTGGCTCAAGCCGGGCGCTTGGGCTCTGTGACCGTTGCTACCAACATGGCCGGCCGTGGAACAGACGTCATGCTCGGTGGAAACGCCGAGTTCTTGGCCGTTGCCGAGATGAACAGCCGCGGACTCAACCCGACTGAGACGCCTGATGACTACGAAGCCGCCTGGGATGACGTGTTTGCTGACGTCAAAGCAGAGGTCGATAAAGAGGCCAAGAAGGTCGTCGACGTTGGTGGCCTCTACGTCTTGGGCACCGAGCGTCACGAATCTCGTCGTATCGACAACCAGTTGCGTGGTCGCTCCGGACGTCAGGGTGACCCTGGTGAGAGCCGTTTCTACCTTTCGCTTCAGGATGACCTGATGCGCCTGTTCAACAGCGGCGCCGCCGAAGCACTCATGGGGCGCTCGACGGTTCCCGACGACTTGGCTATCGAATCCAAGGTTGTCAGCCGTGCCATCCGCAGTGCTCAGTCACAGGTGGAGTCGCGCAACGCGGAGATTCGCAAAAACGTGCTCAAGTACGACGATGTGTTGAATCGCCAGCGTGAAGCGATCTATGGCGACCGCCGCCACATCCTTGAGGGCGACGACTTGAAGGATCGGGTTCAGCGTTTCCTTGCCGATGTTGTCACCGAAGTCGTCGATGTTCACACGGCTGACGGACACTCCGAAGACTGGGACTTTGACGCTCTCTGGACTGAACTTAAGACGATGTACCCCGTGGGTATCACCGTTGATGAGGTGCTGACTGAGGGCGGTTCACGCGGCAAGCTAACGAGCGCGTTCATTGCGAAAGAGATCCACTCAGATGCCGTGATTGCTTACGAGCGCCGCGAACAGCAGCTGGGAGAGACCGCAACCCGCGAGCTCGAGCGCCGCGTTGTTTTGAGCGTTATCGACCGTCGCTGGCGTGACCACCTCTATGAGATGGATTACCTCAAGGATGGAATCGGCCTGCGTGCAATGGCCCAGCGAGACCCGCTCATTGAGTACCAGCGCGAAGGGTTTGCTCTCTTCCAAACCATGATGGGGCAGATTCGTGAAGAATCTGTTGGCTTCCTCTTCAACCTTGATGTCGAAGTGAGCGGCGGCGGCGAGTCAACGACAGTGCAGGCACGAGGACTAGAAGCAGGAAGCGCTCCGTCAACGGCGTTGAGCTATTCAGCACCTAACGCCGATGCTGCTGGTGAGGTCGAAGTTCGCAACGAGCGCGGCCAGGTCGAGCGTGCGGCAACAGCGACTGCGCGGCAACGTCAAGCTCAGCAGACGGCCCCTCAGCAGCCACAACAGGCTCAGCAGTCTCAGAATGCTCAAGGCGGCGAGCGTGGCGCCTTCGGCCAGCGTGCGGAGGGTGGTGCGGACGAGGCTCCGCTTAACCGCTCGCAGCGTCGTGCGCAGGAGAAGCGTAAGAAGTAGAGCTCAGCAACGCTGTATGCCCCCATCGCTCGGTCGATGGGGGCATACGCCGTTAAGCGGGCTCTTGATTCCTGAAGAGCCGTGTTCTCGGGCAGGCTTTGCTCTGGACCGCTCCGGAGCGCAGCCTAGTTGCCTAGAGAACGTTGATGGCGGTTGCCCGCCAACGTTTGTCGAGCCCTTCGAGACGTATGGCGACAGCGCGCGTACGTGCTCGACCTCGAACGATCACGACAGCTTCCACCGCACCATCGCGCGGCTCGCAGAGGCGAATCGAGCCCATCGTGAAACTGGGGCGAGTGACGGGTTGCCCTTTTGCGCGACGAGCACGGGCAGATAAGACGGTGCGCTTGAGAAGGTGGCGGTAGACATCATCCGTCACCCATCGCGCAATCTGTTCAAGATCACGAGCGCCCGCAAGAACCTCGATAACGCAACGCGTGAGATTTTCGACAAGGGGAGCAGGATCAGGCAGCTCGGCACTGGGGGTGGGCTGGTGGCCAAAGAATTCGTCGGGCACGAAGCGCGGGCGAATGATCTTGGAGGGCAGGGTTCCTGATTGCGGTCGCGCCTGTGGAGGGGTATCCACACTCGGCGAAAGCTTTCGGAGTGGCTCGGTACTCATGATCTCCCGGGTAAAAGGTCAAGACGACGATGTATACCCCCTTTGGGGGGTAGACCACACTCAATCAGGAGTTAGACCAATTGTCTATGATTTTTTTTCAAGTGTGGATAACATTGTGCGTTTTGCCGCCTCCGCCGGTACGGTCGCCCCATGCGCTGGGACAACCTTTTCGACGATCTCGAGAGTCAGCTGGAAAATGAGATTACGGCTGATGACCTTGAAATCGACGCGGAAGAGGAGAGGCTCCGCCTCGGCCGGCTCAGTATGCGCGACCGAATCGTGTCACTCCATAGCCGCAGTTCTGAGCAATCACCACTCACGATCTCCGTCGTACTCGTCACGGGACTGAGGCTCACCATCCGCCCCGCCATCATCGGCAGAGACTGGATGTCTGCCGATCTTGTCGATGACAGTGGGCGCCCAGCACAGTGCATCGTTCCGTTCGCGGCCGTGGCGGGCATATCTCTCGGGGCAGGCCACATCACTCCAAGCTTGGCCACTATGCCGGCTAGCGGGCATCCGAGCCTCTCGCAGCGATTGGGCTTGAGCTATGTCTTGCGGGATCTGTGTCGGCGGCGGCGAGCGGTCTCTTTGCTGCTGGCCTCAGGCGAGGTTCATGGCACGATCGATCGTGTAGGGCGCGATCACCTCGACATTGCGGTGCATGAACGCGGAGCAGCACGACGGGAAACTGCCGTGACGGAATACCGCCTGGTGCCTTTCGCGAGTCTGGTGCTGGTGCGGCCTTAGCGGGTGCGCTGTTCTCCGAAGTTGACTTCGGTGACAGTGGCGATGTCTGACTGATTCCACAAGCTCATGCGACGCGTCTCTTCATACAGCGCCTCGATGTAGGACTCAAGCACCGAGTTCTCGATGCGCCATTGGCCTTTACTGCCAACTTTAATTGCGGGCAATTCGCCCGATCGCACTAAGTCGAGAACCTCGTGCGGAGAGACGCTGAGCACTTCGGCAGTGTCAGCCAGGGTGAGAAATCGCCCGAGGCCCTCTGCTGGATTGGTCGCGTTCATGATTCGATTATGCTCTCGTGCGCTTGTAAATGGGGCTGATGTGGATAACTCCCGCGCCACTTATGGGCGGTGGCGAACGATGGTGCAATGATCAACACCCGTCCCGTGGAATTCGCGCTGTGAGCCGTCGTTCCGGTCGCACCCAGTCTCAAGCCCGTGCACGAGCTTTCGCTCTCGACCCACGCCTCGCGATCGGCATTGTGCTTGTTGTGGCCTCTATCGTTGGCGTTGTTTCGCTCGTGGCTGCTGCTGATGATTCGATCGAGGTGTATGCCGCAGGATCACCGTTGTCGCCCGGCGATCAAGTGACAAGTTCTGATTTGGTTGTGACGAGCGTGAAGCTCAACGAGTCAAGCGAGTTCTACATCGTGCGGGGTGACCTTCCGGATGAGGGCTTCATTGCAACTCGGCCGATCAGCAAGGGGGAGCTGATCCCCGTTTCTTCGTTGGGAAGCCATGCCGGGCTTTCGTTGACGGCGGTCGTGGTGTCGCCACAAGGCGGCCTTGCCGAGACAGTGACCTCGGGGGCAGCCGTTGATGTGTGGGCTAGTGCCGAGGAAGAAGATGGCGGGTATGGGGCTCCGGGGGTGATCATCTCGGGTGCCACCGTCGTTCGGCTTGTCGAGGATGACTCTCTCGTCTCGTCTGCGCGCGGCAGCACGCTCGAGCTGCTTGTTCCACGATCGAGAGTTGCCCGTCTGCTGGAGGCCATGGCTAACGGCGATGTCCTTTCGGTGATTCCGGCCAACCTTCCCGCGAGGGGCTGAGGTGGCAACTTTTGCGCTGGCAATGCCCGTGAATCTTGAAGACCAGTTTGCTTTCGACGCCGCGAATTACGGCCACGAAATAATGCTGCGCGCCGTGAGTGCTCCCGAGTTAGCATCTCGAATTGCGGGGGCACAGGTCGACATCGCCCTGGTTGCTTCTGAGGCGCGGTACCTCACTGACCGGCTCATTGCTGCAAGTGATCAGGCGGGTGTTCGGCTTATCGCGGTCGCCAGTAGCGAGCGTGAACAGCGCTACGCGAGTGATCTGGGTCTTTTCGACATTGTGGATGGTGGCGGCAGTTGGTCGGCGGTAGATGCCCTGCTCGCCGAATCTCAGTGGAGCTCTGCCCCTGCCGCCTCTCCGCGAAGCACTGCGGGGCAAGTGATTGCAGTTTGGGGCCCCGGCGGTGCGCCCGGCCGAACATCAATTGCTATCTCCATTGCGGCTGAGCTGGCGGCCCTCGGGCACAGTGTGGCGCTCGCCGATGTCGACACTCATGGAGCCTCAGTCGCTCCCGCTCTCGGGATGCTTGATGAGGCTCCGGGATTTGCGGCCGCCTGCCGCCTGGCCGGCACCGACACTCTCACCACCGACGAACTGGCCCGCATCGGACAACGCTATGAGTCGCCGGTTGGCGGATTCTGGGTGCTCACGGGCATCGGGAGGCCGAGCCGGTGGCCCGAGCTTTCGGCAGAACGAGTCGGCACGACGATCGCGCAGTGTCGCCAGTGGGTCGATTACACCGTTCTCGACACCAGCTCCAGTCTCGAAAATGATGAAGAAATCACCAGCGACCTCTTTGCGCCGCGTCGCAACGCAGCAGCGGTGACGGCCGTTCGTGCCGCCGACCACGTGATTGCTGTTGGCGGTGCCGATCCGGTGGGGCTCTCGCGCTTCTTGCGCGCCCACGTCGACCTGCTCGAAACAGTCACTACGCGCAGCGTTAGCGTGGTGATGAACAAGGTTCGGGTGACTGCGAGCGGCATGAACCCGCACGGTCAGGTGACCCAAACGTTGTCCAGGTTCGGGGGCATCGAGCATCCGATTCTCGTTCCGCACGACCTTGCCGGTTTTGATGGAGCTGTGCTCAGCGGCAAAACATTACTTGATGCCGCACCCCGCTCTGCCGCGCGCGCTGCGGTGCGGGACCTGGTCACCTCTCGACTGGTGCCCGATGTGCACGAGCAAACACCTCGACGCTCCCTGTTCGGCAGGACGCGTGCGCGCGGGTAATCTGTAGGGGTGTCGACACTCAGCGATCTAGTCCAAGAGCAGGGCCTCTCGAGCGAGGCGGATATCGAATGGCTGCACATGTTGGTCGGTGACTGGCAGTTGCTCGCCGACTTGGCCTTCGCGGACATCGTTTTGTGGGTGCCGAGCGACGACGATCTTTTTGTGGCGGTCGCTCACGCGCGGCCGAGCAGCTCGGCTACCCTTTTCTACCGTGACTTCGTTGGCCAGAAAGTTAAACCTGAGTGGCAAGCGCAAGTCATTGAGGCGTTCGAGACGGCGCGCATTGTGGATACAGCGGCACCCGCTTGGTACGAAGAAACTCCCACGAGGGTTCGAGCGGTTCCCGTGTTGCGCAGGCTTACCGCAACGGGCAACGCGACTACTGAAAAACCGATCGCTGTCATCACGCGCCATTCCAACTTGGGCGACGCCAGAACGCCGTCCCGGCAAGAACTCACGTTCAACGGCTGTGCGAATGATCTTTTTGCCATGATCGCTGTTGGCGATTTTCCTGACATGGGCGCCCCGGCGTCACCACGTCGAGGCGCGCCCCGAGCATCCGATGGTCTCATTCGTTTGGATGTGGATGGTCTGGTTACTTTCGCCAGCCCGAACGCGTTGTCGGCGTTCAACCGCATTGGGTTCTCGGGGGAGCTGGAAGCAGAATCTCTCGCCGAGGTAACGACGACGCTCATTGCCGGGCAGCCAGAAGTTGATGAGTCGCTTCCGCTGGTTGTCACCGGGCGTGCACCGTGGCGCACCGATATTGAGGCTCGCGGAGTGACGGTGTCGTTGCGCGCGATTCCGATTCGCGATCGTGGGGAACGTGTTGGCGCGATTGTCTTGTGCCGCGATGTGACCGAGGTGCGGCATCAAGAGCGCGAACTCATCACGAAAGATGCGACGATTCGTGAGATTCACCACCGGGTAAAAAATAATTTGCAGACGGTGGCATCACTGCTCAGAATTCAGGCGCGCAGAACTCACAGCGAGGTCGCACGGGAAGCACTCGGGCACGCTATGCGCCGAGTCGCCGCAATTGCGGTGGTGCACGACACACTTTCTGAGGGCCTTAGCCAGAGCGTCGACTTCGATGTGGTGTTTGACCGCGTGCTGAAGTTGATTGCCGAGGTTGCGTCGAGCCACAACACGACGGTGCACCCCACATCAGTGGGCAGCTTTGGCGCTTTGCCGAGTGAGTACGCGACTCCGCTGGCATTGGCTCTCACCGAACTGGTGACGAACGCTGTTGAGCACGGTCTCGCCGGGCGCGCGGATGGCACGGTTGAGATTGATGCGCGTCGTACGGAGGACAAGCTCACCGTTCAGGTTCGCGACAACGGTGTTGGGCTTGCGGAAGGACGAGTCGGCGAGGGACTCGGCACCCAGATCGTGCGCACCCTCATTCAGGGTGAGCTGAGTGGAACCATCGACTGGCATACGTTGATGGGTAGTGGGACCGAAGTAACCATCGATATTCCGCTGACCTGGCTGACGCGTACTAAGTAGCAAGAACAGCAACGACGCGGAGCTTCTGAAAGCTCACGCGTCGTCATGCCGTGGTGCTGGTTTTCTCTATGGCGCTTGACGTCTACGGGGGGTCGTTTAAGACCGTGCCCTGATTGAGGCTGGCTCGAATCGGGGCTCAGCCCCGCCTAGAGGCTAAGAGGCAGTGCGATCTTAGGACGCGCGGCGTGCGCGTGCTGCGCGGCGCTTGAGGGCGCGGCGCTCGTCTTCACTGAGTCCACCCCAAACACCGGAATCTTGGTTGGTCTCAAGTGCGTACTGGAGGCACATTTCAGTAACCGAGCAGCGGCCGCAGACGGCTTTTGCTTTTTCGATCTGGTCAACGGCCGGACCAGTGTTTCCTACCGGAAAGAAAAGCTCCGGGTCAGCGGTGAGGCATGCAGCGTTATCGCGCCAGTCCATAGTGTTGCTCCTTACAGTGTGTTGCGATGCTCAAGCGCACAAAAAAACTGCCCTGATCGGCGTCGAGCTTGAGAAAGAAAGTGGGTCTCGCTCGCAACACTGGGAGCCAGAAATCAACCTCAACTAGAATCGCATATCGGCTTATGCAAAGCAATGCTTTTTCAGCGATTTAACGGGGAGCGAATGGTAGACGAACTTGTCCCAGATGAAAAACCGAGAAAGTTGCATCCGAACGTGGTTGTGCTCGCTCTGATAATCCTTCTTGAAAGCGCTGTGCTCTTTGCCGCACTTGGTTACCTGGTATTTGAGCTGAGCAGCGAGACGCCGCAGTCGTACCCCAGCGCGATCGCACTGAGCGTTCTCACGGCGTTAGCGGCGGCGTGGGTGGCGGTGATCGGGATAAGTGTTCTGAGGCGTCAGGCGTGGATTCGTGGCGCGGCGGTGGTGTGGCAGGTGTTGCAGATCTCAGTGGCGATCGGCAGCTTTCAGGGCGTTTTCGCGCGCCCCGATATCGGCTGGCTTTTGCTGATCCCGGCGATCGCTGTGCTCGTCTTGCTGTTCACGAAACCTGTACTGGCCGCAACCACGCGCCACGAAGGCTAGTCGAGGCCCAGCTTTTTACGCAGCGAGGCGACGTGACCGGTGGCTTTGACGGCATACAGGGGAAGAGTGATCGTGCCGGCTTCGTCAATTACAAAGGTGGAGCGGATGACGCCAACGACCTGCTTGCCGTACAGGTTCTTTTCGCCCCAGGCACCATATGCCTCGTGGACTTCGTGATCTGGGTCGCTGAGCAGCGGGAAGGTGAGGGCTTCTACCTCACGGAACTTGGTGAGCTTCTCGGGAGTATCACGCGAAACGCCCAACACGACATAGCCCTCTGACTGCAGGGAACCAAGCTGATCGCGGAAATCACAGGCCTGCTTCGTGCATCCGGGAGTCATCGCCGCCGGGTAGAAATACAGGATCACTTTCTTGCCAGAAAAGTCGCTCAACGCCACCGATTTTCCGTCTTGATCGGGCAGAGAAAAGCCGGGGGCGGGGGTGCCTGAGGCAAGTCGAGTGGATTCCGTGGTCATTGTGCTCCTTAGTCGCTTTAACTCATGGTAACGTTGTTCCTCGGTTGCCCTGAGAGGGAAAACCAAGCCAAGCACCTCTAGCTCAATTGGCAGAGCAACTGACTCTTAATCAGTGGGTTCCCGGTTCAAGTCCGGGGAGGTGCACCATAGTGAATGGCCTGTGACCGAGTATTTATTCCGGCAAAGGCCATGTGGCTTTCTCCGGAAGAACCGATGTGTTCGCGGGAGCATAATGCGGTCGCGCCGGGCTCGATGCGCGACTGACGGGCCCGCCTAATACTTGGCGCGTAGCCCTCGAGATTTGCCGTTTTTCCAGGTGACTATAACTTTTCCGGTGGGCTCTCTTTCGGTGTTGCGAAACTCAAACTGGTGGCGTTGAGTCTCATCGGTCGCGACGGAGCCCAGTTCGTGGGTCAGCCTCTTTCTCGACCGAGGTTTGACGGTGACCAGAACGTCAAGGGCAAGACCTTCGCCTCGGTTCAAGACGCTCACATTCAGCAAGTAGTGGGGCGCCCCGCCGTCAGTCGCGGCTGTCGTGGTGTCTACCAAGGAGTACACCGTGAGACGCAAGTCGGGTTTGGGCGTCAACCTTACGGAGCGCGCGAGGGCCACCATGCCCACGATTAGCGCGACTAGGGCGATAGCGGCAGGAATTAAATCGCTCGGGTTGCCGAGGAACTCCCCAAATCGCGACGCCCAAAACTCGTGAATCCAGCTAATCCAAGCACTCGGGAGAAATGACACGGCGCTGAGCGTAGCTGAATGGCATTCTCGCTCGTCAAAACGATGCACAGGCGGGGTGAGTCACGAATCCAATGACTGCGAGCGTGGAGCCAGCGCCTCGCTACACCCGTGATCTCCCAGTAGTCAGCACAAAGGACGAAGCAGACCAGACAGAATCGTCTAGTGTCCCCTCGACGGGGGTCGTGGTATTTTTTGAGCAGCACTAGACCGAGTCACCCGCGGTCACCCCGAAAGTGCTGAAGAAGGTGATACCCGAATCTCACCCCAGCGGCGCGTTTTACCCCCGTAAATGCGCTCGCACTCCCATTCGTGCGCCAATGGCGGCCACGACTCTGCAGCTGCGTGCCGATGCGCCGAAAAGCCATCCCCCTGCAGAAAGCTGCCCATCATGTTCCTGAAGAAGCTTCTGGCGACCGTCGCCAGTGTCGCCCTCACGGGTGGTGCACTCCTCGGAGTCTCCACCCCAGCATTTGCCGACGATGTTGCGCCACCCGCACATTCTTCCGACACGTCTCTATCGCTGAGCGATAGCGGCATCCCGACTCCCGAATCCACCCCCAGCGAGCTTGGCAATGAAGCTCCGGCGCCAGTCGCTGCGAAACCAGTGTCTTCCGTAGTCGTACCCGACCTCACTCCCACAGCGGCAGCTGCTGCGCTGGCCGCCCAAGCAGTGGCCCCAGTGGAGGAAGAAAGAACGCCAGCGGTCGAAGCAGCTTCAACAGCAATTGTGGAAGCAGCGCCATCCGAAACTCAATCTCGCAAAAAGGACGACAAAGACAAAGACAAAGACAACGACAAGGGCAACGGCAACGGCAACGACCATGGCGATAAGAAGGTCTGGGTCTGCAAGTTCGTCTCAAGCGCGAACTCGCCCTCTGGTTATGCGCTGAAGAAAGGTGAACAGCCGATCGAGGTGAGCGCCAATTCCGTCGGTAACGATGTCAGCGCGACCGACGATTTCGATGCAGCGCGTGCCTTCAATGATCGCCAGCCCTCATTTGTTGTTGCTGAGAATGACGTGAATCTGTGCTCCCGTTCGGTTACGACGGTCGACGAAGACGTGGTGTGCTCCCCGCACAAGCACGGCGGCACCGTAAACGTGACGACAACGACCACGTTTTACTACGGCGCGACTCAAGCCGGCGTTACGATCACTCACAGCACGCGTGATCTGACCGCGGGGGAGCACGACAAATGCGATCCGCCAAAAAAGGTTTTTGTGTGCGAGTTCGAGCCGAGCAAGAAGCATTCGACGGGCTGGGTCTTGGCTCACGGAGACCAACCAGTGCTCACCTGGCTGAGCGAACTCAGCGATGACATTCGCAACGCTGACGGCTTCACGGTCGAGCAACCATCGTTCATCGTGGCCAGCAATGACCGCGCACTGTGTGCCTCCTCGACTGTTGAGCGATCAACGCAAGTGATGTGCCCCACGGCGATGGTCGACGGCTACGCCACGATGACGACACTCCGAACGTACTTTTATGGAACAGTTCCGGTCGGTGAGCGCACGACAGTGAAAGTGCGCGATCTCACAGAGGGTGAGCAAAGTAGCTGCCCGCCCATCGAGTTAGCGCAGGCGACCGCCGAGGTGGCGCTCAGCACCGCTGGATGTAGTGCGCCGCAACAGCTCATCCTGGGGCCAATCGCCAACGCCACGTGGGGAGAAGTGACCGATCCTGAGGGTCCGCTCGATTACAGCGTGACGGCGACGGCGGATGCTGGCGCTGAGTTTGCTAGTGGTCCAGAGCTGAGGGTTTCCACCGGCGTGACGACGCTCACATTCGCCGGAACCCTCGATCCGCAGCTTGACCCCGCTGACCCCGAGTGTGATTTGGTGACTTTGGGGCTTCTGATGCCTGCTGTGACGTTCAGCCAAGCTAGTTGCACGGCTGCCGGAAGCTACACGCTGGGCACCGCTGCAGGGTATGACCCCGCTCTGGTCACGTTCACCGTCGACGGGGTTGCGGGAATGGTTGCCGGCACCTATCCGGTGGCAAATTCTGGTGCGGTTGCTGTGAGCGCGCAGGCAGTCGCGCCTAATGGGCTCGAGTTCGACTGGGTCGATCCGGCAGCGTTCACGTTTGCGGTACCGTCAGACGACGACTGCGGTTCTGCCCTGCCAACGCTTGCCTTAAGGCTGCCGACCCTCGCCTTTACCGGCGGTGGGGGAGTCGGGCCCCTCTGGTGGTTGCTGTCAACGAGCATGATTCTGCTCGGTGCTGCCGCTATCTATGTCAGACGACGGATGGATGCCGTGAGCTAGTTTTACGGCAACCACGGCGCGGGGTCTACGCGGGTATCAAAGACGTAGACCTCGAAGTGGAGGTGCGGAAAGGTTGAGTAGCCGGTGTTGCCGACCGAGCCGAGTTGGGTTCCTGCAGAGACCCATTGGCCGGCGGTAACCAGCTGCGAGCCTTCAATCATGTGGGCGTAGAGGGTTTTGATGCCGTTGCCGTGATCGATGATGACGTGGCGGCCCCAGCCGCCGCCGTAGGTGACGCTTTCTACAGTTCCGGGGGATGCCGCGAGGATGGCGGATCCCTCGGGAGCCATGATGTCGATTCCGCCGTGGAACTCGGTTCCGCGATAGCCGAAGCCGTCATTGACGGGGCCGTTTGCGGGAAAGAGTTCGAGAACTCCTTTGATGCCCGCCGCAGTGATCACAACTTGCTGCTTTACCTGTTCAATCTGGTAGGAATCTCGAACGACAGGCGTGGCGGCGGTAGCGGATGGTGACGCGAACGTCTGAATGTCGTCGCTCGGCGCGTTGGGAGCGGTGGGAGCGGCGGCACTGGTGGTGCTTGAGGTGCTGTTCTCGGCGCTGGCGATTACGGCGTCGGTCTCGGCATTCGAGATAGCTGCAGCGGGTACTGTGCCGCCGATAAGGATCGCTCCAATGGCGAACATAGTAATAGATCGTTTCAACAGCGTTCCTTGGTTTTTGGGGCAGAGACAATGGCTGCGAATACAACGAAGAATCTGGTGCTGGCTCAACGCTCACTGAGACGTGATCGACAAAAGAGCCGGATTGGTTCGGTGTGCAGCAGACTCGTCGAAACCGCTTCGATGCAGTTAGACAGACGAGTAAGTCGTCGAAGTTAGCGCAGATTCCTGAGAACCACTCTCAGGAAGCCACGATTGGCCGTCGTCGGCCTATATCCTTTGGTAACAAACGTTCTAGATCTTCGATGGAGAGGAACCCGCATGGGAACCAGATCGCGTCCGGTTATCGGGCTCACTTCGTACCTCGAGCAAGCCCAAACCGGAGTGTGGGACGTACCAGCGTCATTCTTGCCCAAGATCTACTTTGAAGCAGTGACGGATGCCGGGGGTATCGCTGTGCTGTTGCCCCCGCAGCCGGTAGATTCTGAAATCGCGGCGTCGCTCATCCAGGGCCTCGATGGTTTGATCCTGACCGGTGGCAAAGACGTTGACGCCGCGCGCTATGGTCAAGAAGCGCATCCCACCGCCGATGTTCCGCGCAAAGACCGCGATGCGTTCGAAGACGCCCTCTTGCGGGCAGCCATTGAGCAGAACGTCCCGTTTTTGGGGATCTGTCGGGGCGCACAGGTGCTCAACGTGACTCTGGGCGGTACCATCATTCAGCATTTGCCCGACGTCACCGGGTCAACGCGCTATAGCGCAGGTGGTGGGCAATTCTTGGTGAACGACGTTGCTGTTGAGCCAGACACTACGCTCTCGTCGCTGCTCGGGGGAGACGAAAACGTTGCCGTGAAGTCCTACCACCATCAGGCGATTGACGAGCTAGCGGAAGGGCTCGTAGTGTCTGGGCGCGGCGACGACGGAGTAATTCAAGCCGTTGAAATGCCGAGCGTGGATTTTGGGGTTGCCGTGCAGTGGCATCCGGAAGAGGATGCCAAAGAAGATCTGCGTCTCTTTACTGGCGTTGTTGAGGCGGCAGCGCGCTATCGCGAAAAACGACGCGCTCCGGTTGACGAACGCTAGCTTTCCAGGTCGTACGAGTCTTGGGCTTGCTTGGCGATGGTGCCGGCGGCGATGGCGATGGTGAGGCCCCAGCTGATCCACATGAGAATGAGGCGCCAGTCACGTGGGCCCTCTTTTGTGGTTTGAAAAATGCTCCAGCCGCCAGCTATTGCGCTGAGGAGACTGCCGTTGAACAGGTATTTGCGCATGTTTCCTCCGTGGTGGTGCGGTGATCGGTACGTTAAGGCTAGTGGCAGTTTCTGATTGCGGCTAGCGAGTTGCGTTGGGGCTGGAGATCCACTGGGAAACCGACGACAGGGCAACGTCTGACCGATCGGTCAGTTAGTCTCAACTGGTGTCTAGTCAAGAGGAACTTCAGCGTATAGCGCTCACCGAATTCGCGTCGGCCGGGTACACCGGAACTTCGATTCAGAGAATCGCCGAGCTTGCCGGTCTTTCGAAATCCAGCGTGCTCTATCACTTCACTTCGAAAGAGGCGCTGCTGGAAGCCGCCGTCGGTCCGGCGGTCGACCGTATCGAGTCGCTCATGGCCGAACTCGCCCGGCACGGGCTATCGGCCGACTATCGACAACAGTTTCTCGAACAGTTCGTGGACTTCCTCTTTGAATACCGCCAAGAAGTGCACATGTTCATCAATCAAGGACCGTCACTGCGCGATCTTGCGGTGATTGAGCGCGCCAATAAGACGGTGCGCAACCTCGCGGAATTCTTCTCCGCCACCACGGCAGACCCCCACGACAAAATGCGCTTCGGAATAGCCCTCGGCGGCGCCGCCTACATGCTCTGCACGGCAGATAATTTGGCGCTGACGCTCGAGTCGAACGACGACACTCGCTCGGCCCTCATCTCGATCATGAGCGATCTGCTCGCCCCCATCAGCAGCAACTGACTTTTCAGCAACTGGCACTTCGCAGCAGCAACTGCCTCTTCTGCGTTGAACTTCATCGCCTAGCGCACACCTCAAGAACCGGAGCATTCGTGGCAATCCTTCTCTATCGGCTTGGTCGATTCTCCTTTCGTCATTCGTGGCGTGTGCTCATTGTGTGGATAGTGCTCGTGGCCGGAGCGCTAGGGGCCGGGATAGCTCTTGGCGGCGAAACTCAAGAGTCGTTTGAGATTCCCGGCACAGAGTCGCAGGCTGCTCTCGATCGGTTAGAGGCCGTTTTCCCGTCTGTGGCGGGCGCCGCCGCGACCGCGGTCATTGTCGAAGAAGACGGATCTCGCGTCGAGAACTCGGAAGCCGTCATCAAGCGAATCACGTCGGCAATCGACCGCATTGACGGTATCGATTCGGCAGTGAGCCCTTTCGATGAGTACGCCGGTAAGGCGATCTCGGATGATCACACGATGGCGATCATCCGGGTGCAGTTTGATGGGGTGGGAACAGAGGTCACAGCGGCGACTCTTGAAGAGCTGATCGCTACGGCTCAGATCGGTGAGGATGCTGGCCTTCGCGTTGAGTTTGGCGGCCAGGTGTTTCAGGACACATCGTTCGGCATAACGGTCACCGAAGTTGTTGGCGTCGTGTTTGCGGCGTTGGTACTCGTGATCACTTTCGGCTCGCTACTGGCTGCCGGGATGCCGTTGTTGAGTGCTTTGCTCGGGGTCGGAATTGTGATGGGGCTCATCACTACTCTCTCGGCGTTTACCACGGTGTCGAGTTCGGCGCCGCTTTTGGCGCTCATGATTGGGCTAGCGGTTGGCATTGACTATGCTCTCTTCATCGTGTCGCGGCATCGAGCCCAGCTGGCGAGGGGCGAGCATCCCGAAGAGTCCGCGGCGATGGCTGTCGGCACCGCAGGCAGTGCGGTGGTCTTTGCCGGTGTCACGGTAATCATTGCTTTGCTTGGATTGCTCGTTGTCGGCATTCCCTTCCTCAGCGTGATGGGCATCGGCGCTGCTGTTGCCGTTTTCATTGCTATGGGTGTGGCGACTACTCTCTTGCCAGCGCTGCTCGGCTTGGCCGGAGCGCGGCTCATCCCGAAGGTCGGTTCGCGAACTCATCGGCGCTTCACAGTGTCGGCTACGGAAAGCAAGACGATGGGCTCTCGGTGGGTGCGCGGGGTAACACGTCACCCGTGGTTGGCCACGATTGCGGTGGTCGCCGTTCTGGGAACGCTGGCCATTCCGGCGGCAAGCCTTCAACTGAGTCTTCCGGATGGCGGCTCTGAGCCGTCAGGGTCCACGCAACGCGAAGCGTACGATCTGGTGAGCGAGGGCTTTGGCCCGGGATACAACGGGCCTCTTGTCGTGGCGCTCGACATCACTCAAACCGTCGACATCCAAGAGGATCTGGAGTCGATTGCCGCTGACCTCGAGAAGCTCGACGACGTGGATTTTGTTTCGCAGGGATTCCCTGACGATGGACTAGACACCGCAATCATCCAAGTCACTCCATCAAGCGCACCAGACTCAGAACAGACCAAAGCGCTCGTGCAAACGATTCGCGATCTTGCCCCGGACATTGAACGCAAGTACGACATCCAGAGCTTCGTTACGGGAACGACCGCGGTCGGAATCGATATCTCGAACCGGTTGAGCGGCGCTCTCGTGCCCTTCGGCGTGATTGTGGTCGGGCTATCGATCTTGCTGCTCATGATGGTATTCCGCTCTGTGCTCGTGCCTCTCAAAGCAGCGGCAGGGTTCTTGCTTTCTGTAGTGGCCTCATTCGGTGTTGTCGTTGCGGTATTCCAGTGGGGCTGGTTTGGGGACATCATTGGGGTCGAGAATCCGGGCCCCATCCTGAGTTTTATGCCGATTCTGCTCATGGCCGTGCTCTTTGGGCTGGCCATGGACTACGAAGTGTTCTTGGTCTCCGGAATGCGTGAAGAGTTTGTGAAGAGCGGCGATGCTGCGTCGTCAGTGCAGCACGGTTTTGCCAGCAGCGCGCGCGTCGTAACAGCGGCAGCGCTCATCATGTTCTTCGTGTTCTTCGCCTTCGTTCCTGAAGGCAGCGGAACCATCAAGCCCATTGCGTTGGGACTCGCCGTGGGCATCGCCTTCGATGCATTCTTGGTGCGGATGACGCTGGTACCTGCCCTTATGGCCCTCTTTGGTCGGGCAGCCTGGTGGCTACCGGCCTGGCTCAGCCGCGCTCTACCTAACGTTGATATCGAGGGCGAGCAGTTGCGCGAGCATCGCCACGAGCTCGACTGGGCTGAGACGCAAACGGGGCTCGCTTTGAGTTCTGAATACCTTGTGGTCGGGGATGCCGAGCGCCAACTTGGCCCGCTCTCTGTCGCGATTCCCCGCGGTTCGGTAGTGATCGCTTCTGGCGACCGTCGCGATCGGCGAGTAATCGGCGCAACTCTCGCCGGAGCTCTGCCACCGGTCTCTGGCATGGTGCAGGTTGCCGGCTTCCCGCTTCCTTCCCATGCGGATCAAGCAAATCGGGCAGTGGCGCTCGCCGAGGTGGCCGGGTCACCCTATAACGATGGTTTGGCATCGATGGGAGCGATCCTGCGCGAACGGCTAGAGATGACGCAGCCTCTGCGCCGCAGCATGCGCACGGCAGCCAGTGTTCGCGACTGGATTCGCCGCAGTGATGGGGTGCTCGCGGAGGTCACGGCGAGACACACTGTGCGCATCACCGCCGCGACCAACATCAGCGCGCTGCCGCAACTCGAACGAGCAGTGGCGCTCGCCGCAGTCGCCCTCGCGGAAGGAACGGAGATTGTGTTCTTTGATCGCTTTGACCAATTCGCTTCTGACGATGACGAAGTCGCTTTCCTCACCGCCGTCGGACGTTTAGCGGATGCCTCAACCACCATCATCTTCGGCACAGAATCTCCCGTGACCGTTGCCCGCTCGATTGATCACGGAGATCGCAAAGTGATCCTCGTAGACCTCTACCTCCATGCACCAGAAGGACTACTTCGATGAGAACTTCGTACCCCACCGCGCTGCCCAAAAAGCGTTGGCTGACCGTGCTGGGACTTGCCGCTGTCGCGGTAATTCCGCTCGCCTTCACGGGACTCTTCGTGGCGGCGATCGGCGACGGCAACAGTTCGATCGACAACATTCCGGTTGCGCTCGTCAACAACGATGAGATCCAGACCACAACAGCTCTCGATGGCGATGAACAAATAGTCTTTGCGGGGCGCCAACTGGTTACCGAACTCACCGGTGCCGACGGCTTTGACTGGACCATAACCAACTCGGATGACGCCGAAACAGCTCTCGCTAACGGAGACGTCTACGCGATTCTCACCGTGCCGAAAGAGTTCTCAGAGTCGATTCTCTCCCTCTCCACTGACGCCCCAACACAAGCGCAGATTTCGATAAGAACCGATGACTCGCACAGCTATCTCACCGGCTCTGTTGCGCAGGTCGTCGGCCAATCGATGACCGACACGTTTGGGCGAGCGATCACGTCGCAATACCTCGATGGCGTTTATGCCAGCATCGGTGAACTCGGGGGAGCGCTCACCAGCGCAGCCGATGGGGCGGCAGAACTTTCTGCTGGTGCCGACGGTTTCGCTGGTGGCCTCACGACCTATACCGCGGGAGTCGACTCCCTAGCCAGCGGATTGCAAGAACTCAATAACGGTGCCGGCGGGTTGTCAGGGCTGACCAGCGGCGTCGCCACCTACACGGCTAGCGTCTCCCAATTATCCTCAACGTTGGCGGCGATCAATCCTGCGATTCAGGCTCAACTCACCGATCCCCAACTCAAAGGAACCCTTCAGGCTGTCACCGACGGGCTCGCTCAAGCGGCTGCCGGCGGGGCGACGCTGAAGTCGCAGACCGGTGCCGCCGTCAGCGGCATCCAATACGGAATCTCTCAAAGTGCGTCAGGAGCAAGCCAGCTCGCCGCGGGATCGCCAGCGCTTACCGAGGGAGCCAGCGCGCTCTCGACCGGAGCGTCAGAACTGGCCACTGGCCTGAGCGAAGGCGCAGCTCAACTGCCTCCGACCGATGCTGACGCGGCCAGCACGAATTCTGAGATCGCCGCCGAGCCCGTGACACTTTCAGTGACGACCGATAACGCCGTGACCGAACCAGCCCAAGCAATTGCGACATTCTTGATTCCGCTCGGACTCTGGCTTGGCGCACTTGCTGTGTTTCTGGTGCTGAGCTTGCCTTCGTACCGTTCGTTGTCCTCCACCGCTCGTGACGGTCGTATCGTTGCCTCGACGTTGATTAGAGCATCGCTGCTGACGGCTATTCAGGCGGTGCTGCTGGTGCTGCTGCTGCACGTCGGAGTGGGTGTCTCTTGGGCTCTTGCGCCAGCCACGGCCGGTTTCGCGATCTTGACAGCACTGTCGTTTGCTGCGTTCCACTACTTCTTGATCGCTGCGCTCGGCAAAGGGGGTCTCGTGATTTCGCTGTTCTTGCTGGCGATCCAACTCACGTCAACCGGCGGGGTGTACCCGATTGAGGCTCTCGCGGCACCGTTCCAAGCAGTAAGCCCGTTCCTTCCCCTGACCTACGCGGTAGAGGGAATGTATGTGATCTTGTCTGGCGGAAGCGCCCAGCCAGCGATTACCGCTGCCGTCGCGTTGCTCGCTTTGGGAGTGGTCAGCGTTCTCCTCTCGGTGCTTGCCGTGAAGCGGATACGAAAATCGGCCGCGACAGGGATGATCCTGGCGGCGGCCGACTCTCGGCCGCTGTAACGCGAGCGGCCGGTGCTTTTAGGCGTGCTGCGTGCCGCATGTCATCCTCGGTCATGGCGCAAGAGACGCTGGTAATGTTGCCGCATGACGGAAGCACATAAGAATTCTTCTCATTCCGAGTACGATTTCGTCGTCGTTTCCAACCGGCTGCCGGTCGACTGCACCGTTGAAGATGATGGCTCGCTCACTTGGAAGCGCTCGCCCGGTGGGCTCGTTACGGCGCTAGAGCCGGTGATGAAAGCCGCCGACGGTGCGTGGGTCGGTTGGGCTGGCCGGCCCGATCTCGAGGTTGCGCCGTTCCACAACGACGGCATCCATATCGTTCCTGTCCCTCTCAGTTCTCAAGACATTGAGGAGTACTACGAGGGTTTCAGCAACGACACACTCTGGCCGCTTTATCACGATGTAATTGCGCCGCCGGCCTATCACCGTGAGTGGTGGGATGACTACGTGGCGGTCAATCAGCGGTTTGCGGATGCTGCTGCCGCAATCAGTGCCGACGGTGCGGTGGTGTGGGTGCAGGACTACCAACTGCAGCTTGTGCCGCGCATGTTGCGGGAGAAACGCCCCGATTTGACGATCGGGTTCTTCAATCACATTCCCTTTCCGCCGTATGGAATCTTTGCCCAGTTGCCGTGGCGTACTCAGATCATTGAGGGCATGCTCGGTGCTGACGTTGTTGGCTTCCAACGCTCAGATGATGCTTCCAACTTTTCGGCAGCCGTTCGGCGTCTCACGAACCATCCGACCAAGAACCCCGCTATTGAGGTGACGATTGAGGGCCAGCCGACGCGTCGCGTTGTGGCGAAATCGTTCCCGATTTCGATTGATTCCCGCAGCTTTGAGGAGCTTGCTCGTGAGCCGGCGATCCAGCAGCGGGCGCGCGATATTCGTAAGGGCCTTGGTAATCCCAAGACCGTCATGCTTGGGGTCGACCGCCTTGACTACACCAAGGGCATCCGTCACCGTTTAAAGGCGTATGGCGAGCTCTTGAGTAACGGATCGATCGAAGTTGGCGACGTTGCTCTCATTCAGGTCGCAAGCCCGAGTCGTGAACGCGTTGAGGCGTACATGCACTTGCGCGATGAGATCGAGCTAACCGTTGGCCGCATCAATGGCCAGTTCAGCACGTTGAGTCATTCGCCGATCAGTTACCTGCACCAGGGGTTCCCACGGGAAGAAATGGTCGCCCTGTATCTGGCCGCTGATGTGCTGTTAGTGACGGCGCTGCGCGACGGTATGAACTTGGTAGCAAAAGAATATGCCGCGAGCCGGTTCGACAACGATGGTGTGCTTATTTTGAGTGAGTTCGCCGGTGCTTCGGAAGAGATGCGCAAGGCGCTTCTCGTCAACCCGCACGATATTGATGGCTTGAAGGAAGCCATGATGAAGGCAATCAACATGCCGAAGGCTGATCGTGCCACGCGGATGCGGTCAATGCGCAAGCGTGTTCTTGAACACGATGTTGCCCGTTGGTCGAACGCGTTCCTCAAGAACTTGGCCGCCACTCGCTCTGACCGTCACCGTCGCATCGCGCCGCTCGAAATGGCGGAAGAGGTTGAGTGGACAATCGAACGCAAGCGGGTACGCAAGCCGTGAGTTACTCGACAGCAGCAGAGATTGAGGCGGCCGTCGACCGCCTCGTCTCCGTCCCTCAGCTCTTGATCGCTCTTGATTTCGATGGCACCTTGGCTCCTGAAGTCGATGACCCGCTTGAGGCCCGCGCGCTTCCTGAAGCTCAAGCGCAATTGTTGCGGATGCTCGAGCTCACCGACACTCGATTGGCTCTCGTCTCTGGCCGAGCGCTAGACAGCCTTGGCCATGTTGCGCATCTCGGAGACCGGGTGCTTCTCGGCGGATCGCACGGGCTCGAGTATCGACTCGACGATGGCGACTCGGTGTTGCCGATGAGCGACGATGACGAGAAGGCGCTAGCGAAGCTTGACGCGCTCATGCACGAGCTTGCCGACAGCGCCGAGGGTGCCTGGGTTGAGTTGAAGCCGGCCGGGCGGGCTTTGCACGTTCGGTTATCGAGCATTGAGGATGCTGAGCGGTTGGTTGCCCAAACGCTGGCTCAAGTTGGCGCAGAAATTCCCGGCCTGACCACTCGCATCGGCAAGAACGTTGTCGAGTTTGCGATCCACTCCGCCGACAAGGGGGATGCGATCGAGCGGTTGCGTGACTATGTCGGTGCCGACGCTGTTTTCTTTGCCGGCGATGACACGACGGACGAAGACGCCATCGTTGCCTTGGGCTCTCACGATCTCGGTGTTCGCGTGGGGGATGCGCCTTCTGCCGCTCAACTTCGAGTCGCCGGAACACAGGAAATCGCTGAGCTTCTGAAGCTGCTCGCCGACCGTCGTGAGGCTGCAGTGGCGACTCGGGCAAACTGAGGTTTCGCAAAGCCCTAAACTCGAATCATGTCTGAGAGCAATTCGATCGATATCAAGCCACGTTCCCGCACAGTAACCGACGGAATTGAAGCCACTACGTCACGCGGAATGCTTCGCGCCGTGGGTATGGGAGATGCCGACTGGGAGAAGCCCCAGATTGGTATTGCGAGCTCGTGGAACGAGATCACTCCCTGCAACCTGTCGCTTGACCGACTTGCTCAAGCCGCCAAAGAGGGTGTGCACGCCGGCGGCGGTTACCCGCTGCAGTTCGGCACGATCAGCGTCTCTGACGGTATCTCGATGGGCCACGAGGGAATGCACTTCTCGCTCGTCAGCCGCGAAGTGATTGCCGACTCGGTTGAGGTCGTTATGGAGGCCGAGCGCCTTGATGGCTCGGTCACGCTCGCCGGTTGCGACAAGTCGTTGCCTGGGATGCTCATGGCGGCGGCACGACTCAACCTCGCCTCGGTCTTCCTCTATGCGGGTTCGATCGCTCCAGGCTGGGTCAAGCTCAGCGATGGCACCGAAAAAGACATCACGATCATTGACTCCTTCGAGGCTGTCGGCGCTGTCAAAGCTGGCCGGATGAGCGAAGCTGACGCTAAACGCATCGAGTGTGCTTTCGCTCCTGGCGAGGGCGCCTGTGGCGGGATGTACACGGCAAACACGATGGCGAGCGTTGCGGAAGCGCTGGGAATGAGCCTTCCTGGCTCGGCAAGCCCCGCATCCGCCGATCGTCGTCGCGACTACTTCGCCCACCGTTCGGGCGAGGCCGTCGTGAACTTGCTGCGTCTGGGAATTACCTCGCGCGACATCATGACCAAGAAGGCCTTCGAGAACGCAATCACCGTTGCGATGGCGCTTGGTGGTTCGACCAACGTTGTGCTGCACATTTTGGCAATCGCCAATGAGGCTGAGGTCGACATTACGCTCGACGACTTCAATCGCATCGGTGACAAAGTGCCGCACTTGGGCGATCTGAAGCCGTTCGGTAAGTACGTCATGAATGACGTCGACCGTCACGGTGGCTTGCCGGTGCTGATGAAGGCGCTCATGGAGGAGGGCCTTATTCACGGAGATGCGCTCACGGTGACAGGAAAGACGGTCGCTGAGAACTTCGCCGAGATGGACATTGACCCTCTCGATGGCGAAGTGCTGCGCACGATTGATAACCCCATTCACCCGACCGGTGGGCTGACGATTCTGAGTGGTTCGCTGGCTCCCGAGGGTTCTGTTGTGAAGACGGCAGGCTTCGACGTTGCCGAGTTCGAGGGCCCCGCCCGCGTCTTCGAGCGTGAGCGCGAAGCACTGGATGCTCTCACCGCTGGCACGATCGAAGCCGGCTCGGTTGTCGTCATCCGTTATGAAGGGCCCAAGGGCGGGCCTGGCATGCGCGAGATGCTCGCCATCACGGCTGCCATTAAGGGCGCTGGACTCGGCAAAGATGTACTACTCTTAACGGACGGACGATTCTCAGGCGGCACAACCGGACTGTGTATCGGCCACATAGCTCCCGAAGCAGTAGACGCAGGTCCTATTGCCTTCGTGCGCGATGGTGATCTGATACGGGTCGATATCGCAGCTCGCTCGCTCGACTTACTTGTCGACTCCGCTGAGCTCGAAGCCCGCCGAAAAGGCTGGGCCCCCCTTCCTCCGCGTTACACGCGAGGCGTTCTCGCCAAGTATTCGAAGCTTGTGCAGTCCGCCGCCCGCGGCGCGGTCACCAGTTAGCGTCAGCTCACCTTTCGACTTAAAGGATTCACACATGTCCTCTGAACCCGCACCGCGGCCGAAGAGCACTACACCGGATATTCTCACCGGTTCTGGTGCAATTTTACGCAGTCTGGAAAAGTTGGGTGTGAAAGACGTCTTCGGCTTGCCCGGCGGCGCCATCATGCCCTTTTACGACGAACTGATGGCATCCACCGCCATCCGTCATATTTTGGTCCGACACGAGCAGGGTGCTGGTCACGCTGCTGAGGGCTATGCGTCTTCGTCCGGAAGCTTGGCGTCTGCATTGCAACGTCTGGCCCCGGCGCGACCAACCTCGTTACGGCGATTGCGGATGCCCACATGGACTCCGTTCCGCTGCTCGCGATCACCGGGCAGGTCTTCTCGACCTCGATGGGTACCGACGCTTTTCAAGAGGTCGACATCTCGGGCATCACGATGCCGATTACGAAGCACTCGTTCCTCGTCACCAAGCCAGAAGACATCCCGGCGACGATGGCCGCGGCGTACCACATCGCCACGACGGGCCGCCCTGGTCCAGTGCTTGTTGACGTGACGAAAGACTGCCAGCAGGCATCCGCCCCGTTCATCTGGCCGCCCAAGGTTGACCTTCCCGGTTACCGTCCGGTTATGAAAGCGCACGGCAAGCAGGTTCAGGCGGCAGCGCAAATGCTGGCTGAGGCCGAGCGCCCCGTCTTTTATGTTGGCGGCGGTGTTGTGCGTTCCGGCGCTTCGGCAGAGCTGCTCGAGCTGGCGACGCTCGTGGGTGCGCCCATCGTGACGACGCTGATGGCTCGCGGTGCGTTCCCTGACTCCAACGAATTGAACCTCGGGATGCCGGGAATGCACGGCGCTGTGCCTGCTGTTCTCGCCATCCAAGAGTCAGATCTTCTGATCTCGCTCGGAGCTCGCTTCGACGACCGTGTCACGGGCAAGCCGAGCGAGTTCGCTCCTCTCGCCAAGGTCATTCACGTTGACATCGACCCGGCCGAAATCGGCAAGATTCGTGCCGCAGAGGTGCCCATCGTTGGTGACGCGAAAGACGTCATCATTGATCTCACAGCGGCATTTGCTGAAGCCAGCAAGCAGACCACACCGGATTACACCGCGTGGTGGGAGCGACTCAATTTGTTGCGCAACCAGTTTCCGCTTGGCTTCACCGAGCCAGACGACGGGCTGCTCTCACCGCAGTACGTTATCCAGCGCATCGGTGAAATCACGGGGCCGGAGGGCATCTTTGCCGCCGGTGTTGGTCAACACCAGATGTGGTCTGCCCAGTTCATCAAGCATGAACGCCCTAACTCCTGGCTCAACTCGGGTGGTGCCGGAACCATGGGTTACGGCCTTCCCGCCGCCATGGGGGCCAAGGTTGCGAATCCCGATCGCCCCGTGTGGGCAATCGACGGCGATGGTTGCTTCCAGATGACCAACCAAGAACTTGCTACCTGCACGATCAACAAGATTCCGATCAAGGTTGCGATCATCAATAACTCGAGCCTCGGCATGGTGCGCCAGTGGCAGACGTTGTTCTACGACGGTCGTCACTCGTTTACTGACCTCAACACCGGTCACGACACCGTGATGATTCCTGACTTCGTGAAGTTGGGGGAGGCCTACGGTTGCCTGTCTATCCGCGTCACCAAGAAGGAAGAGATCGACCCGGCCATCAAGCTTGCGCTTGAGACCAACGATCGCCCCGTTGTCATCGACTTCGTTGTGAGCCGTGACTCAATGGTGTGGCCGATGGTGCCGCAGGGTGTCGGAAACTCAAGCGTGCAATATGCCCGCGATCACGCCCCCGAGTGGGAAGAGGAGTAGAGCCATGGGTCACGTACTTTCCCTGCTGGTAGAAGACAAACCAGGTCTGCTCACCCGTGTCGCCGGACTCTTCGCCCGTCGTGGGTTCAATATCCAGTCGCTGGCTGTTGGATCGAGCGAAATCGAAGGCTTGTCCCGTATCACCGTTGTGGTGGATGTCGACGAGCTGCCCCTTGAGCAAGTCACCAAGCAGCTCAACAAGCTCATCAACGTCATCAAGATCGTGGAACTCGACCCTGAGCAGTCGGTTACCCGCGAACACCTCTTGATCAAAGTGCGCGTCGACAACACGACTCGCTCACAAATTCTCGAAGCGGTAAACCTGTTCCGTGCCCGTGTGGTGGATGTCGCATCCGATGCGCTCATCATTGAAACCACGGGGGACTCGGGCAAGATTCAAGCATTCCTCCGAGTGCTCGAACCCTACGGGATCAAAGAAATTGCTCAGAGTGGACTGCTGGCCATGGGCCGCGGTTCGAAGAGCATCACCGACCGAGTTTTCAAGAACTAACAGCACAACCAACTAAGGAGAATCACTACTGTGACCGAGATCTTTTACGACGATAACGCTGACCTCGCGCTCATCCAGAGCAAAAAGGTTGCTGTCATTGGCTACGGCTCGCAAGGCCACGCCCACGCGCTGAACCTGCGCGACTCCGGTGTGCAGGTCAAGGTTGGCCTCAAGGAGGGCTCGAAGAGCATCGCCAAGGCAACCGACGCCGGCTTCGAGGTGCTCACGAGCGCCGAAGCCGCCAAGTGGGCTGATGTTGTTGTCATCCTTGCTCCCGACCAGCACCAGCGTGGCCTTTACGCCGACGACATCAAGGACAACCTTGTTGCGGGCGACACCCTCGTCTTCGGACACGGCTTCAACATCCGCTTCGGCTACATCGACGCTCCTTCGGACGTCGACGTTATCCTCGTAGCTCCCAAGGGACCGGGTCACACCGTTCGCCGCGAGTACGAAGCTGGCCGTGGCGTTCCCGTCATCGTTGCTGTCGAGAACGACGCCACCGGTTCCGCCTGGGACATGGCCTGGTCGTACTCCAAGGCAATCGGTGGACTCCGCGCCGGTGGCATCAAGACCACGTTCACCGAAGAGACTGAGACCGACCTGTTCGGTGAGCAGGCTGTTCTTTGTGGTGGAACCTCGCAGCTCGTTCAGTACGGCTTTGAGACACTCATCGAGGCTGGCTACCAGCCGCAGATCGCCTACTTCGAGGTGCTTCACGAGCTCAAGCTCATCGTTGACCTCATGTGGGAGGGCGGCATCGCCAAGCAGCGTTGGAGCGTTTCTGACACCGCCGAGTACGGCGACTACGTTTCCGGCCCCCGCGTTATCGACGAGTCGGTCAAGGACAACATGAAGGCTGTTCTCGCCGACATCCAGTCGGGTGCCTTCGCAGATCGCTTCATCAAGGACCAGGATGCTGGCGGGCCCGAGTTCCTCGCGCTGCGTGAAAAGGGCCAGAACCACCCCATCGAAGCAACAGGCAAGGAGCTCCGTGCTCTCTTCGCTTGGAAGCAGCAAGACTCCGACTACACCGACGGTTCAGCTGCACGCTAACTTTCGCTAGTCACTACGACGGCCGTTCCGCTTCCGCGGGGCGGCCGTTGGTCGTTAACGCGGTAGCGACAAGACGGAGCGGGCATGGCCGCACAGCCGAGACCGGCACAGCCGAGACCGGCACAGCCGAGACTCTGACTATGCCGGAGGAAGGGTCGTGCCGTGGTCGGGCCAGCGCAGCGTGGGCTCAGCTTTGGGGGCCGGGCCGGGAGTGCCTGTGCCCACCCAAATTACCGTTGCCAAGAGCTGTTCGAGCCGTGAGCCAATGAATGCGGCGGCGACGAGCGGGGCATAAAGGGCGCCCAGATAGGTCGACGTGATCAAGAGGTCGGCATTCTTGCCCCAAAGGAGCGAAGCAACAGCAGGAGCGGCCAGCAGCAGCAGCCACCAGGGGGTGAGGAGGCTAGCCAGCACAACTGAACCGATGAGCGCCAGGATGCCCAGGGCCAACTGAATGACGAGCAACGGCCCGAGCGCGCCGCCGTGGTGCACGTAACGTTCAGCGCCGACGGCCGCCCACATGACGCGGGCGCGCAGCTGGTGCACGCCGCTATCGACGAGGGCCACACGAAAGGTTTCGTCGGCAGTGCGACGCAGAGCGAGCCGTTGATCAGCCGGGGCGAGCCGAGACTGATAGGTGAGCGAGTCGTGCAAAATCGCGGCGAGAGTTTGCTTGCCGTAGCTGGCAATGAGACCCCACAAAAATGGGGGTACGGAAGCAAAATCGGTGCTGTTGCCCTCGGTGGGCGGAAGCGAAGGGTCGTGCGCCGGAATCTCAATCGTCGTGCCGTCCGGCCGAGGATCATGCCAACAGAAGGCCTCTGCAACCTGAAAGTCTCGATCGAGCCGGTAGATCAGGGGCAGGCTGCGGAGCTCATTTCCGTGGCGATCCGTGAATGGCATCGTGAAGTCCTCCGTCGATCGAGCATCTGCAGACTAGTCTGTCGGAGTGACAACGAACGCGCAGCGCAACTCCCCAACATTTCCCGAGCCCGACATGGCCTCTGGCACCCCCGCCGCATCCCGCATTGTTGGGCTGCTGCGACTGGTCGTCGCAGCGCTCGTGCTCGCGAGTATCACTACGCAAGTGGTTGACGAATCGATTCACAACGACTTCGTGGCTAAGGAATACTTCAGTTATTTCACGATTCAGTCGAGCCTGATCAACGTCGTGATTCTTGCGCTGAGCGGGCTGGTGGTGTGGCGCCGCGAACGCGAGTCGACCCTGCTCGGTGTGTTCCGCGCATCCGTGGTGTCGTATGCGGTGGTCACTGCTGTTGTGTATAACGTGCTGCTGCGCGGGCTGCCAGACGAGGGCTACATTGGCATTCAGTGGCCCAACGAAATCATTCACGTGTGGGCGCCGCTGTTCTTGTTTGTGGACTGGATGCTGTCACCCTCGCGACCAGTGTTACGGCTGCGCGACGTGCGTATTGTGATCATCTACCCGGTCGCGTGGTTGGCATTCACGCTCGTGCGCGGAACGATTGACGGCTGGTTCCCCTACCCCTTCCTGCAGCCCAACGGACCAGACGGATGGGGCGGAGTCATCGTCTACGTGCTCGGCATTGCCGCGTTCATCATCGCAATCGCGCTAGGACTCATCGCGGTCAGTCGAGCGCGGTGGGCAAACACCGATCGACTGTGGGCATCACGCCGCAACTAGCAGGTTGGCCACTCGTCGGTAGCGACATAACCGCACAGTGCCCGATAGTCCGACAATTGCGTGATCGGTATCGCGTCAGCGGCACGTTCATAGCGTTCCTCTGAGAACTCACCCGTGAACGCGTTGTAGTGCGTTGAGCGGTTAATGAGAGGAGAACCCACCTGTGCGGCAATCTTGATCGCCTCGCTTGTCACGATTGAGGCAATCACACTGACCGCCCCCGGAAATATGCCGTGCACAGCATTCATATCCACCGCTGCTAGTTCGGGCGGTGCCGGATATAGGTCACGAAAGCCAGCGCCGCGGGCCGGCCACGACACTCCGGCTTGCGCTCCAAACTCACACGCCCACCCCCACACCAGCGGGATGCCAGAAATCTCCGCAGCGTCAGCAGACAAATAGTGGGTCGGGTAGTTGTCGCTGCCATCCACCACAAGGTCATAGTCGGCGAAGAGCGCCAGGGCGTTCTCGGGCGTGAGCTTCTGATCAATCGCCACAATTTGAGTGGCGGGGCTGAGATCTGCCACCCGCTCGATTGCCGAAATCACCTTCTTGTGCCCGACATCCAAGAGCCGGTGCATGTGTTGGCGATGCAAATTGGAGAGCTCAACGCGGTCGTCATCAATGACCCCAACGGTGCCAACGCCGGCAGCAGCGAGTGACGGAATGACCGTGCTTCCGACGCCACCCGCGCCAATAACGAGCACGCGTGAGCGCGCCAAATTCTTTTGCGCCGTCTCGCCAAAGTGGGTTAGCGCGAGTTGGCGGCTAAACCGCTGATCCATAATTTGATTGTTCCACCGCCACCCTGAAAGCAGCCCTGAAAATCACTCCGGCGCACCACTCTGCCCGTGAACTGGGGGTTCTGGGAGCGTGCACTCATTGCTCCGGAAGTGAATTCTGGGGCAAAAAGTTCATAACTACCCCGTCGCCTTGCAGCACGAGACTGCCGCCAGTAGGAATAGCCGCAGTCACGGTACTGAGGGCGGTGAAGTAGCGCGAGTCAAAATCCATGAGCGTCGACTCGCACGCACGCTTTGTCGACGCAACGCTGCCGATGCTGAGCTCACTCGCTTGGCCAGCGAAAGAAGCGGTGTAGCTGTTGCACGCCGATTGCCCCGACAGACTGTTGCCCGAGATCGTCAGAGTGATTGTGCTGTCAGCACCCCGATCACCGGTAGTTATTCCACCGGCGCTATCGGTGCCGTCCGCGAAAGTCCAGGTGCCATCGATGCCTTCGATCGGGATGGGGTCACCGGGCGTTTCTTCGACGCCCGAGCCGGGGCCGCTGTCGATCGGGGGCTCATCAGAATCAGGATCGGATGCGGCGCCCGCGCACGCAGTGAGGGCAAGTAGCCCGCCAGCAAAGATCGAGACCAGCTTCACAAGTCTGGGCGCGCGAAACGCGGAGAGAGGTGTTGGCCTCCCGCCGGCCGTCAGCGTGGGCGTTGTTCTCGTGAACATTGTTCTCGTAGACATAGTTTTTCTAGACATCGTTTCCTCCTACCTAAATAGACGACGAGGGCTGCCGTTTCGTTGGGTGCTGGCGCCCAATATAGATTCTGCGTTCTAGATCGCGGCGAGGAGGCAGAGCAGAATCAGCAGCAGCTGCGCGAAGTACCGCGGCCAAAACGGGGTTGCTGCTTTGCCGAAGCGTTTCGGATTCTCGGCAGCGTAAGCATTGGCCGGAAACACAGCGATCAGAAAGAGAACAAGCGCTATCCCCGTAATAAACCGGGTGGGTTCCCACAACAAACCAAGACCTCCAGCAACTTCGCAGAGTCCCGTAATGGTGACGAGAGCGCCGGGGGAGGGTAGCCAGTTTTGGCGCAAAACGGGCGGGATCATGGCCCGCATCGTGCGGGCGGGCGCGGCCACAAAGTGGCTGACGCCCATGCCGATGAACGCGAGCGCGAGGGCGATACGCAACACCCACTGGGCGATTTCGACGGCATCCATCATGGGTCTATCGTCGCACTGAGGAGTCACATGGCAACGGCGGCTTCCCGTCGCCGCTAAAGTTGCTGTAGTTGTGTACTCAAGCAGCCTTCGTTGTGTTAGCGCGAAGTCCCCGCGAATTGAAGGACCAGATCTGTGGCTAAGCCGATCGTTGTGATCGCCGAAGAACTTTCCCCCGCAACAGTTGACGCCCTCGGGCCCGACTTTGAGATTCGAAATGTGGATGGCACTGACCGCGCCGCATTGAAGTCTGCGCTCGCCGATGCGCAGGCCGTTCTCATCCGTTCAGCAACCAACATGGATGCCGAAGCTCTTGCCGCCGCGCCGTACCTCAAGGTAATCGCGCGTGCCGGTGTTGGGCTCGACAATGTGGACATCAAGGCGGCTACTGCTGCTGGTGTCATGGTGGTGAACGCCCCCACCTCGAACATCATCTCGGCTGCAGAGCTGACCGTTGGGCACATCGTGAGCCTTGCGCGTCACATCCCTGCTGCGTCTAACGCTTTGGCGCAGGGGCAGTGGAAGCGCTCGCAGTACTCGGGCACTGAACTGTTCGAGAAGACGATCGGCATCATTGGCCTCGGCCGTATTGGTGGTCTCATCACGGAGCGCATGCAGGCCTTCGGCACGAGCATCATCGCTTACGACCCCTACGTCACGGCCGCTCGTGCACAGCAGATGGGCGTCACGCTTGTCTCGCTCGATGAGCTGCTTGAGCGTTCAGACTTCATCACGATCCACATGCCGAAGACGCCGGAAACGACCGGCATGATTTCGACTGAGCAGTTTGCTCGCATGAAGTCGAGTGCCTACATCGTCAACGTTGCCCGTGGTGGCCTCATCGACGAAGACGCGCTCTACACGGCGCTCAAGTCGCGCCGCATTGCCGGTGCCGGTCTCGATGTGTTTGTGAGCGAGCCGCCAACAGGGTCGCCCCTTCTTGCCCTCGACAATGTCATTGCCACCCCGCACCTCGGTGCGTCGACTGCTGAAGCGCAAGAGAAGGCTGGCGTTTCGGTAGCCAAGTCGGTTCGACTTGCCCTCAGCGGCGAGCTCGTGCCAGACGCAGTGAACGTGGCTGGTGGCGTTATCGACCAGAGCGTGCGCCCCGGCATCCCGCTCATGGAGAAGCTTGGCCAGGTCTTCTCTGGTCTGTCTGACAGCCCCCTCACAAGTGTTGATATTGAGGTTCGCGGCGAGATCGTTGAATTCGATGTCAACGTGTTGAAGCTTGCTGCCCTCAAGGGCATCTTTACCAACGTTGTGTCGGAGACGGTCAGCTACGTCAACGCGCCGGTGCTCGCTGACCAGCGTGGCCTCACTGTTCGTTTGATTACGGATGCTGTGAGTCCCGAATACCGCAACCTTCTGACGATCCGCGGCTCGCTTGCTGACGGTTCGCAGGTTTCCGTTTCGGGAACTCTGGTCGGAAACAAGCAGCTCGAGAAGATCGTGGAGATCAACGGTTACGACATCGAGGTTCCGCTAGCTGACCACCTCATCGTGATGATGTACGAAGACCGCACCGGAATCGTTGCCGTGTTCGGCAAGGAGTTCGGCGACGCCAACATCAACATCGCGGGCATGCAGATCGCGCGTGAAAGTGAAGGCGGCAACGCCCTCTCCGTGCTCACGGTCGACTCGCAGGCCTCCGCTGAGGTTCTGGCGACTGTCGCCGAGCGCATTGACGCGCGCTACGTGCACGCGATCGACATCGTCGACGCTTAGCAATTTCGTTCGCACCTTCGTGGTGCGAGCAACACAGAAGGCGCGCCCCGAGTGAATCGGGACGCGCCTTCTGTGTTGGTGCGTGTGGTCGTTAGATCATTTCGTCAGGGGTTGTGGTCGTGCGACGTTCGCTGACGGAGTTATTGACTCCGTCGTTGTTGTGCACGGTAGTGACTGAGGTGCGCTTACGCATCATCAACACAAGGCCGATGATGAATACAACAACTCCGGCGATCATCAAGATGTATCCGATGAGGTCGAAGTTCACTCCTGCCACTTGAATATCGAGCGCGAACGTAAGAATCGCGCCGATAACAACTAATACAATTCCGGTTCCAATACTCATGCGACCAATTATTAGCGAATTCCGTACAGGGCGCAATCAGTAAACTCACAGAAATCAGAGATTGGTTCATTCTGGCGTCAATGCGCTCTCTGCTCTGCGGCCGACACTGGGTGCGCAGCGGTACTGTATTTACATGCCTTCTCAGATCAAGCTTGCAGTCATTCCCGGTGATGGTATTGGGCCCGAAGTTGTGGCCGAGGCCCTCAAGGTTCTGAAAGCAACGGGTGTCGACGTCGCCCCCACCGAGTTCCCCTTCGGAGCCAGCCACTACCTCGAGTCGGGAACCATTCTCGAAGACTCCGACATTGATGAGCTCGCGAAGCACGACGCGATCCTGCTCGGAGCTGTTGGCGGAGACCCGCGCGATCCTCGCCTCACGGGAGGCATCATCGAACGTGGGCTGCTGCTCAAGCTGCGTTTTGCGCTCGATCACCACGTGAACCTGCGCCCCACCACGATCTTCCCCGGTGTCACGTCGCCGCTGGCCAATCCGGGCGCCGTCGACTTTGTCGTTGTGCGGGAGGGCACCGAGGGCCCCTACGTCGGCAATGGTGGGCGCATCCGTGTCGGCACTCCGCACGAGATCGCCACCGAAGTCTCGATCAACACGGCGTTCGGAGTCGAGCGCGTTGTTCGGTTCGCTTTTGCTCATGCAATGGGGCGAGACCGCAAGAAGGTCACCCTCGTGCACAAGACCAACGTGCTCGTGCACGCGGGCGGTTTGTGGCAGACGACGGTCGACCGGGTGGCGGCAGAGTTCCCCGAGGTTGAAGTCGATTACATGCACGTGGATGCGGCGACGATTTACCTCGTCACAAATCCGAGTAGATTTGACGTTATTGTCACCGACAACCTTTTCGGTGACATCCTTACAGACCTCGCAGCGGCCATCAGCGGCGGCATCGGTTTGGCCGCCTCCGGCAACTTGAACCCCAGCGGGGAATTCCCGTCAATGTTTGAGCCGGTTCACGGATCAGCGCCCGACATTGCGGGCAAACAACTCGCTGATCCCACGGCGGCAATCCTGTCGATTGCACTGCTGCTCTCACAGTCCGGTCACACGGATGCCGCGGCCAAGGTCACGGCGGCCGTGCAGGCCGACCTCAGCGCCCGTGGCGACACCGCACGGTCCACGTCTGAAATCGGCAGTGCAATTGCCGACGCTGTAGCGCAGAATTAACCCACCGCCATTATGGCTGTACGTCACTAAGGACATCGCATGAAGAATCTTTTGGCTGATCGCCCCCTGTCGTTCCTCGTGAAGAAGAACCAGGAACCCCGCTCTGTTGAGGAGCGCGACGCGATTCTGGAGAACCCCGGTTTTGGTGTGCACTTCACCGACCACATGGTCGACATCTGTTGGTCGGAGCAGGGCGGTTGGCACCGTCCCCGCGTGCAGCCGTACGGGCCGATTGCGCTCGACCCTGCCGCTGCTGTGCTCCACTACGCCCAAGAAGTCTTCGAGGGTCTGAAGGCGTTCCGTCACGAAGACGGTTCGATCTGGTGCTTCCGCCCCGAAGCCAACGGCGCTCGGATGCAGCGCTCGGCGGCCCGTATGGCGCTGCCCGAACTGCCGGTGAATGAGTTTGTGAACTCGCTCAAGCAGCTCGTCGCCGTCGACGGCGACTGGGTGCCGAGCGCTCCCGAAACCAGCCTCTACCTGCGCCCCTTCATGTTCGCGAAAGAGGCATTCCTTGGAGTGCGCGCAGCGAAGAAGGTCAACTACTACGTCATCGCGAGCCCCGCTGGTGCCTACTTCACCGGTGGCGTTGCCCCAGTCTCAATCTGGGTGTCCACGCACTACACGCGTGCCGGCAAGGGTGGAACTGGCGCGGCAAAGACGGGCGGCAATTACGCCTCGTCTCTCGTGGCGCAGCAGGAAGCATCCGCTCAGGGCTGTGCCCAGGTGCTGTTCTTGGATGCCGAAGAGGGCAAATACATCGAAGAGCTGGGTGGCATGAACGTGGTTCTCGTCAAGAAAGACGGAACCCTCGTTACCCCGCAGTCGGAGTCGATTCTTGAGGGCATCACGCGCGACTCCGTTCTGCAGCTTGCGGAAGACCGCGGCCACACGGTCGAGCGTCGCCGTGTCACTCTCGACGAGTGGCGTGAGGGTGTGGAGTCTGGCGACATCACTGAGGTGTTCGCGTGCGGCACCGCAGCAGTGATCACCCCGATTGCTCTGCTCAAGGGTGACGGCTTTGAAATTGGGTCGGCGGATGCTCCCGCTGGCGAACTGACGATGTCGCTGCGCGAAGAGCTCACCGACATCCAGTATGGCCGTCGCGAAGACACGCACGGCTGGATGACGAGGCTTGACGCATGAAGGTAGCTCGTTTCAGCGCCGGCGCCGGAGCCCGCTACGGAATCATCGACGGCGACGAGATTGTCGTGCTCACGGGTGACCCGATGTTCAATGGTTTTGAGCCCACCGAGGAGCGCTTGCCGCTGTCGGAAATCAAGCTGTTGGCACCGGTCATCCCGCGCTCGAAGGTTGTGGCGTTTGGTCGCAACTATGCCGAGCATGCCAAGGAGCTCGGCAACGAAGTTCCGGATGCTCCCATGATGTTCATCAAGCCCAACACTTCGGTGGTGGGCCCCGGCGACGCCATCATGCTGCCGCCGCAGAGTGAAGAGATCGCGTTTGAGGGCGAGCTTGCCGTGATCATCGGCAGCATCGCCAAAAACGTCGCGTTAGAAGATGCTGACAGTGTGATCTTTGGTTACACGATTGCTAACGACGTCACTGCTCGCGACCTTCAGAAGAAGGACGGCCAGTGGTCTCGCGCGAAAGGCTTCGACACGTTCTGCCCCCTCGGGCCCGTGATCGAGACCGAATATGTGGTGGGCTCGCAGAGCATCCGCACGACGGTGAATGGTGACCTCAAGCAAGACGGAACCGTTGACCAGATGATTCATTCGGTGGCGGCGCAAGTCGCGTATGCGTCGGCGGCGTTCACGCTGTTGCCGGGCGATCTGATTCTCACCGGCACGCCGGCGGGTGTTGGCCCTCTCGTGAATGGCGACACTGTCGAGATCACCATCGAGGGCATCGGCACCCTGAGCAATCCGGTGCGCCGCGCGTCGAAGTAGAAAGCTAACCGGGGTGCGCAGGGGCTGCTTTCGGTAGCCTCTGCCACACCGGCTTGTCTCGCATAGAATGGGGGCAATGTCTGCGCCATTTTCTACTGCAACCGCTTCCGACGTTCGCGTTCGGTTTTGTCCGTCACCTACCGGTACGCCCCACGTTGGGCTGATCCGTACTGCCCTGTTTAACTGGGCGTATGCGCGCCACATGGGCGGCAAGATGGTGTTCCGTATTGAAGATACGGATGCTGCTCGCGATAGCGAAGAGAGCTACCTGCAGCTTCTCGACGCGATGAGCTGGTTGGGGCTCAATTGGGACGAAGGTGTGGAGACCGGTGGCCCGCACGCGCCGTACCGTCAGTCGCAGCGCACCGACATTTACCTTGAGGTCATCGAGAAGCTGAAGGCTTCCGGTCACCTCTACGAGTCGTTTGCCACGGGTGAAGAGATCGAGGCCCGCAACGTGGCCAACGGTCGCGACCCCAAGCAGGGCTACGACAACTTCGAGCGCGACCTCACTGCTGAGCAGATCGCGGCGTACAAAGAAGAGGGTCGCCTGCCGGCGCTGCGGTTGCGCGTTCCGGACTCCGACTTGAGCTTTGACGACCTGGTGCGCGGCGACATCACGTTCCCCGCTGGTTCGTTCTCTGACTTCGTGGTGGTGCGCCCGAACGGTGCTCCGCTGTACACGTTCGTGAACCCGGTGGATGACGCGCTCATGGGCATCACGCACGTGCTGCGCGGTGAAGACCTGCTCTCGAGCACTCCGCGCCAGATCGCCCTCTACACGGCGCTCATCGAGATTGGCCTCACGGATGCCATCCCGCGCTTCGGTCACCTCCCTTACGTGATGGGCGAGGGCAACAAGAAGCTCTCCAAGCGTGACCCGGAGGCGAGCCTCTTCCACCACCGTGACCGCGGGTTCATCCCTGAGGGTCTCCTCAACTACCTGTCGCTTCTAGGGTGGTCGCTTGCGCCCGACCGCGACGTGTTTTCGGCCGAAGAGATGATTGCGGCGTTCGACGTGGAGAATGTCACGCCGAGCCCGGCCCGTTTCGATGTGAAGAAGGCGGAGTCGCTGAATGGCGACCACATCCGTCTGCTCTCGGCAGAAGAGTTTGCGGGCCGTCTGGTGCCGTACCTCGTGGCTGCTGACGTGATTTCGGCGGAGCCGACGGAGGCTGAGCTGGCGACTCTGACATCTGCCGCACCGCTCGTGCAGGAGCGCATGCAGTTGCTGGGCGATGCGCCGGCGCTGTTGCAGTTCTTGTTCACTCCGGATGCTGAACTCACCGTTGATGCCGATGCCATGCCGAAGGCCGAAGGCCCCGAAGTTTTGGATGCATCCATTGCGGTGCTCACGGATCTTGACGCGTGGACGCACGATGCAATCGAAGCGGCCCTGCGCGCCGAACTTATTGACGTGAAAGAAATGAAGCCGCGTCTCGCGTTTGGTCCGTTGCGCAGTGCGATCGCTGGTCGCCGCATCAGCCCGCCGCTGTTCGAGTCGATGGAGCTGCTGGGCAAAGAGTCCACGCTGGTTCGCCTGAAGGCGTTGCGCGCCCAACTATGAGTGAGCTGTTCGACTGGGATGTTGTCATTGTCGGCGGCGGACCGGCCGGACTCAGCGCTGCCCTGAACTTGGCTCGGGCGCGTCGACGCACTCTCGTGCTCGACAGCAATCGCCCCCGCAACTCGGCGACGTTCCACTCTCACGGCTTTTTGAGTCGCGATGGTATTTCTCCTCTCGAGCTTCGCAAGATGGGGCGGGAGGAGCTTGAGCAGTATCCGAACGTTTCGTTCGAGCGCACGATTGTGGAGGGTATTGAGCCGCTCGGTGCTGTTGGCGGGCCGGCTGCCGCTGATGCTGCCGGCGGCGCCTCGGCGACCGTTGGCGCGGGCTTCACCGTGACGCATCGCGGGGGAGGGGTCACGACCCGTACCGTGCTGATCGCGACAGGGTTGCGCGAAGTGCTGCCGAAGTTGCCGCTGCTGCGCGCGTTCTATGGCACGAGCATCCACTCGTGCATGGAATGTGACGGCTACGAATATGCGGATAAACCCATTGCACTTATTGGGCACACGGATGACCTGGCCGAGCGAGCGCTGCTGCTCTCGCAGTGGAGCCGCGATCTGATTGTCTTCACGCAGGGCGTCGGGCACGTGAGTGAGACTGACGAGGCGATGCTCGCTAAGCGCGGCATCCGAGTGGATCGTCGTGAAGTGGCGGATGTCGCGGGCGACCGTGACGGCCTCACCGGAGTTGTTCTCGCCGACGGCGAAACTATTGCGCGCGAGGCCGCGTTTGTGCGCCCCGACTATGAAACCGCACTCGACTATGCAGCAGGACTGCAGCTCGCGCTCGACCCGGAGGGCCTCATCGTCGTGGACGCTGCCGGCCGTACGAGCACGGCGGGAGCCTATGCGATTGGTGATGCCACCCCGCCCGGCCCCCAGCAGCTCATCGTGGCCGCGGGCGACGGCGCTGAGGTTGCCGCGGTCATCAACCGCGACTTGCTCTAGGAATTACTTAGCAGCGCGATTCCGCGTCTTCAGCATGGTGACGAGGCACGCGGCGAACATCACCGCGGTGATGGGGGCCCAGACGGCTCGTTCGACGGCGCTCGGCGTGATGAGGTTCAGGATGAAGCCCACGCCCGCATAGGCGGTGGTGAACCACGCGAGCACCGTAATGAGTCGCCGTGGGGCGAGCCTGAGAGGGCCGCGTTCGGTGCGGGCGAGGATCGCTGCCGCCATCACAAGAACGAGGGCGGTAGAGACGCCGGCAAAGATGCGACTCTGGGTGGGGAGCGTGCCTTTGTTCGCCCCGCCTTGCGTGTATTCGCCGAGGGGTGCTCCCATAACGACAGCGAGTTGAAAGAGCGCGACGAGCGTGAAGAGCACGGCCGCGATGGTGGCGCCGACCCGCGGGGCGCGGGGGATGGGAGGCGATGCTGCGGGGCGCGGGGGCGGGAAGGCAGACTGCGCTCGTGCGACCTTGTCGTTCACTGGGCGGACTCCTTGGGATTGGTGAGTTGGGAGCGAAGTTCATCGAGCCACGTGATCTCGGCGTGCGCGTGGGCTCGTCCCGATTCGAGCGTTGCGTATTGCAGCTGAGTGGCGAGAGCTTTTTTCGAGAGTTTCGGGGGTGCGCTCGCGGCGAGAGAATCGAGGGTGGTGAGGAGTTCGATGGCAGCGGAGCGGCGTTGGTCGAGCAGTGCGATAACGCCCGCTGTGCCGAGCGAGGCGGCGAAGAACAGCCGCAGGAGAAAAGGTTCGCGGGAGGTGTCGGGTTCGAGCGGTGAGGCCAGCCAGGTCGCCAATGCCGCTCGCCCCGGTTCGAGGATCGAGTAGAGGCGGCGGTCGGGGCGAGACGCCTGCTCGACGGTGGTGCTGTCAACGAGTCCGTCGGCCTCGGCGCGGTGGAGGGTGCGGTAGAGCTGTGATTGATCTGCGGGCCAAAAGTGTGCGGCGGTGGTCGAGAACGCCTTGCCGAGTTCGTAGCCCGTCATCGGCTGAATCGCGGCGAAACCGAGCACGGCATGGAGTAGTGACATGCCCCGAATATAGGACAAGTCCTATATGGCGTCAAGGGGTGAACCACAACCCTCTCAAGATGCGCTAAAGTAGTAAATCGGTTCGGCTACGGCTGAACGCTGTGGGGTATGGTGTAATTGGCAACACGGAAGATTCTGATTCTTTTGTTCTTGGTTCGAGTCCAGGTACCCCAGCAAAACATCTAGGGAGCAACTCCCGCTCAGCCCGGCTCACGCCGGGCTTTTTTCCCCGCCTGAGAGAGCTTTGCTGAGTACCACGGTAGAGTGCGACGACGAGTCGTGGAGGGTTTGGATAATCGATGGGGCCACTTCACGTTCCTACGGCTGATAGTTCGATTGACCTGTGGGACACCCTAGCCGCGCCAATTGTAGTTGGTGTCCTACTGTGGCTCGTGACTGAGATTGTCCGTTATATTTTGGTGCGTCGTCGAGAGTGGATAGCTCGTCGACGCAGAATTGTTTCTGGGCTATCGCGTGCTGGGGTTCTGATCGCGAATGCCGTCCGTGACGGTCTCTATGACGAGGCATGGGTTGATAATTCCATGAAACCGCTAAATGGATATCGCGAACGGTATGACGATCTAACAGTGGAAACTTTGGACTTATTCGTTCCAGGGGAAGAAGGCGTTGCGTTCTGGGCAGCAGTCGAGTTCTACGGTGCATTCCGAGATCCAATAGCTCGGCTCGCGGTGGAGAAAACGCCCCGCGCCGGACGCCCAGACGGAATCCCGATTGTTGGACTCTCAAGTGGGCTTTACCTGTTGCCGCGCACTGAGATGCTTTTAGACTGGTCGATTGGTAGGGCGGTCGGTCCTCGTTACGTAGACCTATTTTCCGACGGAGATCACGCGCGCCACAACACCGTCATCCCCAATAGCGATGTGAATGTGGACTTATTGCGTCCGCCTGTCTGGCTCGATTCGACGGAGTACTGGACGGTTCCGAAGAAACGGCCCTGGCATCGACCTCAGGTGATTACCGGGCAGGGCGAGCTTCACGGGATGTAGGTCGACGCGAGCTGGGCCGCCGTGGGGCGACGGATGTCCTGCGTGCCAAATCTTAGAGGATCCGTGGGCTCAGGCCGCTTCCCTAGAGTTCGGGAGCGCGACACCCGACTGAACAGGATCTGCGCTAACAAAATAGCCCTTGGAAGCGACGCGGCCTCGCAAGATGATGAGGACATCATTGGCTGGCCGCGTGCTCAGCTGCCGCCAATCTCACCTTCGAGTTTTCGCGCCAGGTAGGTCGCTCGCCGAAGGACTTGCGTCGTCATCCCTCGAGATCGAAGCATTACGTGCTCGCGTTGGCGGGCGATGTGCGACCTAACTACTGGCCATACATCCTCGTGCAGGGCATTCATATCGACGCTGTCGCCACTGACATTCACGCCGTGTGCGTTCTCGACGGTGACAACAGTGTTGGTGCTGACTAACGCGTCGACAAGTCCGGAATCATCGGTGACGAAGACGATTGGCAATTTCCAAGGCCCATGGAACAGGGGCTGAGCCAATAGCGAAGGAATCCGGGTATACATAAGATCCCAAGTTGCGCCCCAAGCATAATCACGGGGGTCGCCTGATTTGTCAGTTTTGAGAAGACGCCGAGCACGACCAGGGTGCTCGCCCGTTCCGGCAAGAAGCAGAAACCCGATCCAAGCTTCACGGCTTGCTGAGACGCCTAACTCGTGTTCCAGCCAGAACCGAAACTCGTCAATGCGCTCGACGCGCGAAAATAGTTTCTTTCGGTCTATCGCGACAGCTTTTAGGAGTACCGCGTAGGACACCATGAACCAAGAGCGAAGCGCCTCAGCCATGAACGGTGTCCCGTCCGGCTCTGACTCGATTACCAAACCACTGCTCTCACCGCCATCGAGCAGATGAAGAAGGTAGTCAGGTGCGCGAGATAGGTAGACCGATGCGATGTCAGTGCGCTGGTTATATCGGTTGACATCGGACACTGTTCGGACGCGTCGCGTTTCGGGTTCTGCGGCGCCGAATGCACTTAGAATATCCGCGCCGGGAGGTATATCGTTCACGAGGCCACGCAGACGTTCCATCTCGGCGGCGTCTAAGTTCAGCGAATTGAACGCCAACTGCCTGCGGTGAATGTTGGCGATGCGCGCACTAATATTCCAGTCGAGCATTACCGTTCCGGCGGATGCTAGTGAACCCGCGGGAAGCTCGAGGTATGCCTTACGCATTATTGTCGCTTGGGAACCAGTGCGCGCTCGGATTTCCTCGGGCGCGGGGCCGCGAATCGTCCGGCCGGAAGGGCTCGAGTGCCTGACTTGGGACGCCGACCAGCAGTCCAGTCGCGCTAGTCCGCCATTTCTCGTGAAATTCACTCATGACCCAATTCAATCAGCTGCGGCACACCAAGAGCGCCGGGTATCGGAAGGGCGAGCGAGTCCGCACACTATGGCCAATTGGCCAACGCAAAAGGCGGCAAATCTGCCTCATTTTTTGTGACTACATAATGCTAAGCCAGCACGTTTCCGTCCCGCACCTGAACGTGCAATTTGGTCATGACCGCAGTAATAAACCAGTCTTTGAAATTGCTCGAGAGCGAATAACTGACCAGCAGGGGCGCGCGGCAGGAGACAAGTCTCGCGGCGGGCACCTCTGCAAAATCTATTACGCTGCTGATGGCGCATGGCATCCGTGCACCACAGCGTTTGGGCCATGTTTTTCCGCGCCGTTACGGCTAGTTCTCAAAGAAAAACGTCCTCGAAGCGCTGTCACCGATAGTGTTGCAGAGAAACATTCACTATCAAGACCCCGCCTGGGAGGCGCTCGCGATTGCGGGGCAGGCCCATCGGCTGACATTGCAATGGAGCAATAAATGGCTAGGAAAGTGTTCTTTTCTTTTCACTATTCGCGTGATATTTTCCGCGCGAACGTCGTCCGTAATTCAGGTTTTCTGCAGGAAGAGACTGGCTTCGTAGATCACTCGTTGTGGGAGAAAAGTAAACTCCGAGGTGAGGCCGCGCTGACACAGCTCATCGATTCAGGCCTTCGAGGTGCGGGAGTGACAGTAGTGCTGATTGGCGCCCAGACGGCGGGGCGCAAATGGGTTAACTACGAAATCGAGCAGTCATGGAATGCTGGAAAAGGATTGCTCGGAATTCGCCTGCGGAACCTCAAGGATGTTCGAGGGAGCTATGACGTCGCGGGTAAAAACCCATTTGACGACTTCACTCTTGGTCAGGGAACCGGGAAAAAGTCTCTTAGCGATCACGTTGAGGTCTACGACTGGGTGAATGACGACGGGTACCACAATATGAGTGATTGGATCGAGGCTGCTGCGAAAGAGCGGGGCCTCTAGCGCATGCCCATTCCTCGTGGAAGCTACCGAATCGTGATTCTCGGTGAGGACAGAGAGACTGAGCGGCGTCGGCTGGTATCTGAGTTAGAGATTGCGGCTAGAAAATCGGGAGGCGCCAGACTTCAAGTCAAGATTTCCCAGGACCCGACGGTGCTCAATCGCGTAGGCCCGGGGGACCCGACTACAGCGGTCGTATTTCTTGGCGGGCCGACGGCTGCAGCTTCAGAAGCGCTCCGGCAAGCTGCCGACAAATGCCTTCAACACTTCATTCCAACTTTGCCGGTGTTCGACCCGACACTCGGGACGCTCCAGTCGCAATTGCCTGAATCTTTGCTTGGTCTCAACGCAGTGAAGTGGGTTCAAGATGCGTCAGCGAGTGTTCTCGCCGGCAAAACACTGAGACTTCTCGGTATTACTGAGCGCGACAGGCGGATATTTATCTCTTATCGTCAGACTGACGCTGCAGGGCTTGCAGATCAGCTTCGAAAAACGCTCATCGACGTTGGCTGGGACGTATTTTTGGATAGATTCAGTATTCCGCCTGGAGTAGATTTCCAACAACGGCTTGATCGTGAGCTCGCAGAAAAATCTTTCGTCTTGCTTCTCGAAACACCGACCGCTGCAGATAGTCCTTGGGTCGAACACGAAATCGCGTTCGCTCAACAACGGCGACTGGGAATGATGGCACTGACACTTCCAGATACACGACCGGCCGAGCTCTATCCAGCGATAGAACCGTCATCGCGCTACCAACTTGATGACACCGATGTGACGGGCTCTGCGCCTGAATATGTACTCGCTTCGACGTCGCTCGAGCGGATCGTCGATGAAATCGAACAAAGGCATGCGGCGGCTTATTCGCTTAGAAGAGAGAGCGCGATGCTTGAGGCTGGAGATGAGCTGCGTCGGTGCGGCTATGAGATAAAGGCGCTCGGCGAATGGGCGCTCATCGCGGAAAAGGCAGATCAGCGAGAAATTGTATTCGTAACAGTGCGTTCGCCGGAAGCTAGTGATCTCAGAATTGCGCATCAACTACGCGAATCGCAACGCCCCCATCGGACTCCGACCCGTGGGTGGATAGTTCACCCGACCGAGGATATCGACTCGGATCGGTCCTCTCTGATTCATTGGCTTTCACGAAATCGGAAAGTGGCGGCAACGCCAGTAATGCTGCTGGCGGGAAGAGTGCGATGACTTCTCTAGTGTTTTTGTCTGCGAGCTTCCCTACCCTTGCTAGACGTGATGAGGCGGGAGATTTTTTTCCCCCCGATATCGCGGCGGCGACGGCGGCAGTCGTTGAGGCGACGCTTCGGTCTGGAGCGACGCTCATATACGGTGGGCATCCCACTATCACTCCTCTTGTGCTCTACGTCGCGACCATGCTGAACGCGGGTTCTCAGATTCGTTGTTATCAGTCCTTGTTCTTTGAGCAACGGTTTACGAACGAGATGCAGCGACTTGTTTCTCTCGAAGGGGCCAACTTCACGTTCACTCCGTCGGGAAGTTCTCTCGAGTCGAGCATTCAAACTATGCGGGAGCGAATGTTCGAAAGTCCGATCCAAGCGGCCTTCTTTGTCGGCGGAATGGACGGTATTCGACAGGAGTATTCACTACTCCGAACAACGCAGCCTGGCGCAAACATCTTTGCCTTCACTGCCCCTGGGGGCGCGGCAGCATCGCTTGACTCTTATCTTGATTTTGCTCCCGCGGGAGATGTCGAGTTGAACGGACCAAGGCGCTACCCGCGATCTAGGCGGCAGATAACGATGCTCGCGGGGCGAGCGTACGCGTCACTTGCTCTGGCGTCACTGGAGGAACTCGAGTTCGGTTCTGAATAGAGCTATCGGTATCTGTGAACTTTGCTCTGCAGGCGGCATCGAGCTCAGTTTTCGGAGGACACTCGCGGGCGCGATGATCTGGGGGCGACGGAATTTCGACGGCCCGCCGCAGAACTTCGCTGAGCGGCTAAGGCGTCTTCACGAGCGCAGCATTACGCTCATCGAGCAGCGTCTGCATATAGCGGCGCAAGAACAGCTTCTCTACGAGGCGCCCGAGCGGCCCGAAGGGAGCCGCGAAGGTGAGGCGATCCTGCATGTGGGTGCGGCCGTCGACCTCGGTGAAGAGGTGCTCGTGGTGGTAGGCGGCGAAAGGGCCGCGCACTTGTTCATCCGCAAAGCTGTGCGGAGCATCCACGTCAAAAATACGCACCGTCAGGCGCAGCGGTAGGCCGAAGTGGCGGGCCTGCCAGGTGACGACGTCGCCCTCGACGAAGTGGCCCGTGGTGCGGCCCGCGACGACCTTTTCGCGGTGGTGCGTCATCGAGTCGAGGTGCAGATTGACACTCAGCGACAGCGCGCACACCTCAGCGATCGGGGCATCGAACACCGTGTTGAGCACAATCAGCTGCGTCATAGATTGAGCATACGTTCTGCCTGCCTGAGTCGACCTGCCCTATTCGCAGGCGACGCCGTCACCATCGCGGTCGAGCCGTGGTGTTTCGTATCCGGGCTGGCCGGCATAGAGCGGTGCTGCCCCGGCGGCCCGCACGGCCGTGCAGTTGGCGTAATACGCAGAGGCCGGTGCAGGAGCTGGTGCCGGTGCCGGTGCGGGCGCAGCGACGGGCGCAGGCGCAGCGACAACCGGTTCGGGCTCAGGCGCCGGAGCAGGGGCCGGAGCGGGAGCAAACGACGAGGTCAGCGCGCGCTGGTCGGGGCACGAGTCGAGTACCCGCACGATCGCATCGTGTTCAGCCGTCGTCACCCACAGCCCGTAGGTAGCTTTGACTGAAACTTGAGCAGCGACATAGCTGCAGCGAAAGCTCTTGTTCGACGGCAACCAGGTTGCTGTATCGCCAGCACCCTTCTGAGCGTTCGACTTGCCATCAACTGCCAGCAGGTTGATGGGATCATTCGCCAGCGTGATTCGTTGCTCTTGCGTCAATTGCTGCGCGCCGGTCTGCCAGGCGTTGGAGAGCGACACCACGTGATCGATCTGAACTAACGCTGACGTCGTATTTCCTCGAAGAAAATCGATCGACGCATTGGTGAAGGGCGAGACGAGCGTGCCGGTGAGTACCTTGCACGATCCGCTCTTCGTAAGAGCGCTTAGGTCTCTTGCCAAGATGTCGTTTCGAGTGTCGCACCCGTTGCGATCAACGTCTAACCACGCCGCACCGAACTTGGCCGTTCGGGCGTACCCGGTCTTCGGCGCTTTGCCCTTGATCGGCAGGGTAGCCAACAGCGCTAGCGCCGTCGTATCGGTGAACGAGGTGTCGAGAACGCTTACGGCGGCATCGGATGCTGGTGCAGTTGCTTCGTCGGGATCGGCGGGAGCATCCACACTGAAAGAAGCGCTCGGGCTTGCAGTTCGCGTCGCGGACGGGGTTGGCGACGGCGATGGAGCGGCGGTTTCGGTGACTTGTTCCGCATTCGCAACCACGTCGACCGGAGCATTGCCGGCGCCAACCGTGCCGCCAACGACGGTGGCGAAGAGGCTCGCCGCGATGACGATTGCACCTGCTTTTCGCGAAGGCACTGACGCCCAGGAGCGACGACCACTAATCAGCACGTAAAGGCCCGTGAATAGTCCGAAGAATGCCGCGAGAACCAATACGGCCGCGATGCCAGCGGAGATGAGGGTTAGGTAGGCGAACAGAACCAGAAAGGCGCCGACGATCCAAGTGCTCAGCGTCGGCTTGAACCACTCCGGCGCGCGGTGCGGGACCGGTGCATCCTTGGGAGCGAATTCGTTACTCCACTGGGTGCCATCCCACCAGCGATTCTTGCCTGAACCGTCGTCGTACCAGCCCGCTGGCGCCTGGGGCGCCTTGGGTGGTTGATTGATGAGTAGGCGCAGCCACGACATGTGATCCTCCGGTGTCTTCCTAACTTTCCCAGAAGCGATAGATGTTCATCAGCCCCATAACGGGGCTCGCGGTGGCGGGCTCGCAGTCGGTGTCACAGTCGCGCGTCTGCAGCGGCGGATCATATACATAGCCCGGCTATGTATAGTGGAAGAATGCCATCCTCACTTCTCTCGCTGCTGGGCGACCTCGTCTCGGTCAACCAACGCCTTACCCGGTTAGCCGCGCGCGCCACCGGCAGTTCCGAGTCGCCGGCAGTCTGGCGCACCCTCAGCGTGCTCAACTCCGGCGGGCCCATGCGCCTCGGCGAACTTGCCGAACTCAGCCGCGTCGCCCAACCGACCGCCACCAAGCTCGTCAGCAACCTCACCGAACGCGGCTGGGTCAATCGCCTCGCCGATCCAGATGACGCCCGCGCCTCCCAGATCGCCGTCACCACCGCCGGTGCGGCTGCCCTCATCGCCTGGCGCGACGAACTCGCCGGCGCCATGCTCCCGCTCTTCGCCGACCTCGACACCGACGACGTAGCCGTGCTGCGCCGCGCCGTCGAAATCATTGGCCAACGAGCGGATGCCGCAGCCGACCTCGCGCCGGGCGCCCCCGTCACCGCACCACCAGAAGGACAATCATGACCCGCACTACCGCATCCAACACCGGCGCTCCAACGCCCGAAACCGCGAACCCCACCAACGTGAACCCCGCGAACGTGAACCCCAACGCGAGCACCACCAGCAGCATCCTGCACCAACCTCGCGCCGTGTGGGCGGTGGCGTTCGCCTCCGTGATCGCCTTCATGGGCATCGGGCTCGTCGATCCGATCCTGCCCGCCATCGCCGAAGACCTGCAGGCCACCCCCACCGAAACAGAGATGCTCTTCACAAGCTACCTCCTCATCACCGGCCTCGCCATGTTCTTCACGAGCTGGATCTCGAGCCGCATCGGCGCCAAGCGCACCCTGCTCGTCGGCCTCGCGCTTGTCGTGATCTTCGCCTTCGCCGCCGGCTTCTCCGGCAACGTCGAATGGGTAATCGGCTTTCGCGCCGGCTGGGGGCTCGGCAACGCCCTCTTCATCTCGACCGCCCTCGCCACCATCGTCGGGGCGGCATCCGGGGGCACCAGCTCAGCGATCATCCTCTACGAAGCCGCCCTCGGGCTCGGCATCGCGATTGGCCCCCTGCTCGGTGGACTCCTCGGTGGTATCAGCTGGCGCGGACCGTTCTTCGGCACCGCAACGCTCATGGCAATTGGCTTCATCGGCATCGTCACCGTGATGAAAACGGATGCTGTGCGCCCCACACCAACACCGCTCTCCGCTCCCTTCCGAGCGCTCGCCAATCCGGCCCTCGGAGTGCTCGCCGCCGCAGCGCTGTTCTACAACATCGCGTTCTTCGTGCTGCTTGCCTACACGCCGTTCGCCCTGGTTCCGCTCGGCCTCGGCAGCGCCATGACCCTCGGATTCATCTTCTTTGGCTGGGGGATCTCGCTCGCCGTCACTTCCGTCTGGGTCGCGCCACTGCTCACCCATCGCCTGCCACGAACGCTCGTGCTGCGACTCGTGCTGCCCCTGCTCGCACTTGACCTCGTAGCCGCGGCACTCTTCATCGGCTCGGGCCCCGGCCTCATCGTGTGCATAGTCGTCGGCGGCATGCTGCTCGGAGTACTCAACACCGTGCTCACCGAATGCGTTATGGAAGCCACCGACCTGCCGCGCTCGGTAGCGTCATCCGCCTACTCGGGCGTGCGCTTCCTTGGGGGAGCCATCGCCCCACCCGCCGCCACCATTCTTGCCGCCGCCATCTCACCGGCAACCCCGTTCTACGCGGCCGCCGGATCCGTACTCGTCGCCACCTTCATCGTGATTCTCGGTCGCAAACGCCTACGGAAAGCGGATGGCGCAGAAATCAGCATCACCGAAGAAGCCGAAGTCATCACGGCTGGCGACCGCTAGCGGCGGCATCCATTTCTCTCACGACCTCCTCCGGGCAACGAAAAGCCGCCTACCTCCAGTAACCAGCTGGCAGGTAGGCGGCTTCTTTCGCTCGCGAGTGTGTCGGCGACTGTTCGGGTCTAGCGCCGCCGACTCCTCGGGTCTACAGGGGCTTGCGGTAGCGCAGCAGCCTGCCGATGAGCTTCTGCAGCACTGGGTAGAGCAGCACGATGATCGTGAGAATCATCAGCGCGGCGCTCATCGGGCGGGTCAAGAACTGCGTGAGATCCCACTCTGTCTTGATCACGCTCTGCATGAAATTCTTTTCCACAATCGGGCCAAGAACCAACCCGAGCACCACCGGCGCGAGCGGGAACTTCGCCTGCTCCAGCAAGTAACCCAGGATGCCAAAGATCAGCATGATGCCCACCTCGAGCAGGCCATTGTTGATCGAGAACGAACCCACAACACAGAACGCGACGATGATGGGCATCAGCACCGAGTTCGGCACCCGCAGCAACATTCCGCTGCCGCGAATGGCGAGGTAGCCGAGCGGGATCATCAAGATATTCGCTGCAATGAAAACGATGAAAATCGAGTACAGCAACGGAGCTTGGCTGTCGAACAGCGACGGCCCCGGCTGGACTCCCTTGACGAGAAGCACCCCAAGCAGAATCGCGGTGATCGTGTCGCCAGGAATGCCGAATACCAGCGTCGGAATATAAGCAGATCCGACTCCAGCATTGTTGGCAGAACTCGCACCAACAATGGGTTGGATGTGCCCCGTGCCGCTGCCGAAGTTCTTGCCTTCTTTCGCCCCATTCTTGGTGACCGCGTAGGCAACCCACGCCGCGATGTCTCCGCCAGCGCCCGGCAGGGTGCCGATTGCGCTACCGATGACATTGCCGCCCACGGCTGTCTTCTTGTAGTTCCACAGAGTGCTCGCAGCGTTGCGCAGCAAGCCCTTCGACTCGATACGAATCGGTAGCGCTGCTGGGGGAGGGCTGATGACGTTGCGCAGTACCTGCGACAGCCCGAACAGGCCGATCATGGCGGGGATGAAGTTGATTCCACCGAGCAAGTCACTGCTGCCGAACGTGAAGCGGGGAAAGCCCACCGAAATGTCCAGCCCAATGGTTGAGACGAACAATCCGATAAGAAGCGCGATGGTGCCCTTAACCTGCGAACCGCGGGAAATGATGACCGCGGCGGTGAGGCCGAGAATCGCCACCCAAAAGTACTCGTAAGAGGTGAAGAGCAGTGCTACTTTCGCTAGCTGCGGTGCAGCGAAAATCAGGACTAACCCACCGAAGATTCCGCCGGTCGCCGACGCCAGCAGGCCGACTCCGAGCGCGAGGGCTCCCCGGCCGTTCTGGGTCAAGCGGTAGGAGTCTTCAACGTAAGCAGCACTGGCCGGTGTGCCGGGCATCCGCACCAGGGCTGAAGGGATGTCACCCGCGAAGATGGCCATCACCGACATCGTGATGATAGAAGCAATAGCAGGAAGCGGGTCAAGGAAGAACGCGAAGGGAACGAGCAGCGCGGCAGCCAGCGTGGCGGTGAGGCCAGGAATGGAACCAATGAAGATTCCATAGACACCAGCAGCGAGCACCACCAAGAGCAGTTCCCAGCTCGCCACCATGCTGAACGCTTGGGAAAGATTGTCAATCATGGTCTAACCCCAGAATCCGAGAGGAAGCGGCACGAGAAGCACCTTGTTGAAGATCAACCAGACCACGAGGGTTGTGAGCACGCCGGCCGCGATAGCGACCCACCACTTTGCGCCCAGTCTGAAGATCAGACCGACAGTCATGATGCTGACAGTCGTGAGAAAGCCGAGAAAGTCGACTACGAGCAGATAGAAAATGACCGCACCGATGATGAGTGACGCGTTGATCCACCCGCGCCAGTGCACAGCTTCAGGTTTCGCCTTTGCTGGTCGAACCGTCTTTCGGTCGTTAAACCACCGCCCCAGAAGAAGCACACCCATGAGAATCATGAGCCCGCCAATAATGCCGGGGAAGAGGGAGGGGCCGAGCTCTCCGCTCGGCAGTGTGGGGTAGTCGTGAACGGCGAGAAGGATGGCCGAGCCGAAGACAACTACGACCACGCCACTGGCGAGGTCGTAGCTGTTTTCAGGCTTCTCCACCGACTCCTCTACCTCCGGAGCGGGGTCGAAAGTCATCCGGTCAGTCCTGCTGCTTCCATGATGGTTCCCTTAGCCTCGTCTTCGTTGACGATGAACTCAGTAAACGCGTCTGTGTCCTTACCGTCAACGCCGAAGCCTGCGGTCGTCATGAATTCGATGTACTCATCGCTCTGCACAATGTCATCGACCTGGCAGGCCAGCTCAGCAACGATGTCTTCGTCCATTCCGGAGGGGCCAGAAACGCCGCGCCATGAACCCATAGAGAAGTCGATTCCCACTTCCTTGAGGGTCGGAACATCGGGGTAGTTCGGGTCGCGCTCTTCGCCCATGATGGCAAGCGGGCGAGCTTCGCCAGCGCCGATCATGGTGGCATTCTCAGCGAGACTGGCGAACGTTACATCAATACCGCCAGCGGCAAGCTCCTGAAGTGCGGGGGCGGAACCAGCGCTCGGTACCCAACGGATGTCGTTGACATCCATGCCGGCCTCAAGGAGCATTCCGGCGCGAGCCAGATCCCAAATACCGCCAATAGCTGTTCCCGAACCGACGATCTCTCCGGGGTTCGCGCGAGCGTCATCCAGAAGCTCTTCGATGGTGTCCCACGGAGCGTCAGCCGCGACAGTGATGCCAGACGGGTCAGAGTTGACCTGAGCGATGGGGGTGATGTCTTCATAGCTGAGATCAGTGAGACCCTGCCAGTGCATCATCGTGATCTCAACCGTTGTCATGCCGATCAGTGAGCCATCGGCCTTGCCGTTTGCGATGGCCGTGTGGCCGATAACGCCACCACCGCCGTCACGGTTGACCACGTTGACGGGAACTCCCAAACGGTCAGACAGCTGAATTCCGACGAAGCGAGAAACGCTGTCGGTACCTCCACCGGCAGCCCACGGCACGATGAACTCGATCGCGCCGCTGGGGTACGTCGACGAAATGTCACACGCGTTATCCGAGCTGTCAGCAGCGGGATCCGTGGACGAGGTGTCGCCAGATTGAGCGCAACCGCTCACGAGAAGTCCCGCCGAAACGGCTATTGCGAGTCCCGAAACCCTGACGCGACGCGAAGGCTTGTGAAAAAGCCCGCGAGAGGCGATTTTTGACATCGACATTGATATCCAACCAATCATTGTTGTTATTTCACGTTCATACCTGTGAACGCCGAAGATACCACACAAGACCGCGCCGCGTAATTTTTCTTGCTTTCGTGTGGGCCAGTGCCCGTAGCGACACAGCAGCGCAAGACAGTGACCCAACGAGTTCACATCTGTAAACTCCGGAATATGCAACTCCCGTCATCGATTCCCCTCGCTCAATCCGTGAAGTCTGCCGATCGAGCGTTGGCGATCGTCGACCTCGTTGCCGCGAAGGGCTTTGTCAGCTTCACCGACATCCTGACTGCGCTAGACCTGCCGCGCTCGAGCGCGCACGGGCTGTTGAATACTTTGCACAAGGCCGGGTGGCTCGAACACGATCCGTCAACTCGCCAATACTCGCTTGGCTTGCGTGCGTGGCAGGTCGGCCAGATGTACACCGGCCACAACCACATCGCGAACGCCGCGAAGCCAGTGCTCGACCAACTTGCCCTGACGCTGGGGGAGACGGTGCAGCTAGCGCGACTGGATGGCTTAGAAAGCGCCTATTTTGCCATCAGCCAGCATTCTAGTGAGGGTGCGTTGTTTGGCTCATCCGTTGGCATGCGGTTGGCAGCTCACGCGACTGCGCCGGGCATGGCCTTACTGAGTAATCTGGAGCCGATGGAGGCAGCTCGACGACTCGCAAACATCCCCGAACCTCGGCTCATCAACAAAACAGTGGTCGAGTTGTCGGCCCTTCGCGAGCGAATTGCGCTGGCAAAGTCGCGCGGCTACGCCATCGACGACGAGGAGTATCTCGTCGGTTCGCGCGGTGTCGCTGTGCCCCTGACCAGCAGCACCGGCAACGTGAACACAGCAATCTCGGTAACAATGCCGTCGTCGCGCACGACCGATCGGTGGCCAGCGGATATCTTGCTCGCGCTGGTCGAGGCGGCTCAAGAAGTGCGATCCCGGCTCGGTGCCAGGGAAGCAAGCATCGCCATCCCTCGGCCGTAATGTGGTGCAGCCCCTAGCGGCCATGCATCCGCCATCTTGGTATCTTGGTATACTAAGCGCGGATGTCGGCCTAATGGAGGGTTTTGAGAATGCACAACAATTCAGCGAATCGCAGTGAATTCGAGAAACTGCCCGAGGCGCCCAGAACCCCCTTGAGTCCGGAAGCTACCGCCGCATTGGGCATCGTGAGCACCGCGACGATCACCACGCAACTCATGGCGCGCGGACTGCGGAACACCTATCTCGAGGGGCTGGAGTTTTCGAATCCTTTCCGCCAACGACTGCTGGGGGAAGCGTTCACCATGCGCTGCATCCCTGCTCGCGAAGACATCGATGTGCCCTCAATCTTTCAGGACTATGACCACCCGCAACGCATTGGTGTCGAGTCGGTCGGAGCAGGTCAAGTGCTCGTGATCGATGCGCGCGGCAAAAAACGGGCCGCCTCAATCGGTCATATTCTGGCAACGCGCCTCAAGCTTCGAGGAGCAGCAGGCATCGTGAGCGATGGATCGTTCCGCGACATGGTCGGTTTCGAAGAACTAGACCTGCCGACGTTCTCGGCAGGGGCTTCTCCAACCACCAACCTGGCTCAGCATCACGTGGTCGACTTTCAGATTCCGATCGCGTGTGCTGAGGTGGCGATCTATCCCGGAGACATCATGGTTGGCGACCGAGACGGTGTGGTGTGCATCCCGCGCCACCTCGTCGAATCAGTCGCCAGAGATTCCCTCGAGCAGGAAAAGCTCGAGGAATTCATCCTGACGAAAGTAGAAGAGGGCAGCCCTCTCCGTGGCACCTATCCGCCCAACGAGGCGCTCCTGAAGAGCTACCAAGAACTTTTGCCGAGTTAGGCGTGAACGCGTTACAACCCGAGTTCGCGCTGAGTGACCCGATCGATGGATGCTCCGATGTGGTCCTTCATCAGCTGGGCAGCCCTCGTCGCGTCGCCGGTGCTTGCCGCAGCGTAGATGGCCTCATGTTCGTTGGCTTCGATCTCGCGTCGCGGCCAGTTTTCCCAGAGTACTGCCGCGACAGCGAGAGCCGTGAGATCTTGCAATCGGTCGAGCGAATTCACGATGAACTCGTTCTCGCTGTTGGCGTACATTCCGCGGTGAAACCGACGGTTTGCCAACGCGGTCGAGGCGTTGTCATTCGCCGCCGCGAACGTGCGGGCGTCGACGAGTGCTTGCCCCGCAACGGTGAACTCTCGGCCGCTTCGCGCCGCATCCAAGATGGCCCACGGCTCCAGCAACACTCGCTCTTCGTAGATGTGACGGATGTCGGTGAAGCTCAAACGGCGAACCGAGATTCGTCGAGCCTGAACATCGAGCAACCCCGAACGTTCCAACACGATCAACGCTTCACGAACCGGGGTCTTCGAGACGCCAAGCTGCTCGGCGATCTTTCGCTCGACGAGCACCTGACCGGGTTCCAATGCTCCCGAAACGATTGCCGACCGAAGCGCATCAATGATCTGATCTGTGCGCGTGGGGCTGTCGGCCTGCGGCGGCAGGGGAGACGGAAACGTAGCGTCGAGCGACTGGGTCATGGTGGTCAGCATAAGCGACCACATGCTTACAGCGACAAATTGGAGCCGACCGCAGCTCGACCTGCTGACGACTTTCAGCCAACTAGCGACCTCGGAGAACCATGCTGACAACAACTGATCCCACGACCGGTCTGACCCAAGACACCACTATTGAGGTGACCTCTGCTGCGCAGACCGCGACCATTGCGGCATCCGCTCAGAAGGCCTTCGACGAGTTGAGAACCGGCAGTAGACAATGGCGGGCAGGTTTACTTGAGGCGTTGGCTGACGGACTCGAGGAGCATCGGGGCGAACTCGTGGCAGTGGCAGATGCTGAAACGGGGCTCGGCGAAGGCCGTCTCAATGGTGAACTCGGTCGCTCGCAGTTTCAGTTCCGGCTCTTCGCCGAGGCACTGCGCGAAGGCAGCTATCTCGAGGCGACCATCGACCATGCGGGAGATACTCCCCTTGGTCACGGTCCGGAACTGCGTCGAATGCTTATTCCCATCGGGCCGATCGCAGTGTTCGGGTCGAGCAACTTTCCCTTCGCATTTTCGGTGGTCGGTGGTGACACGGCGTCGGCACTGGCGGCCGGCAACAGTGTGGTGATCAAGGCGCATAGTTCGCACCCCCTCACTTCTCGCTTGTCGTTCCAAATTTTGGCGGATGCTGCCACGTGCGCCGGGGCACCCGACGGCACGATCAACCTAATTTTTGGCACGCAAGCGGGGCGCGATCTCGTGGCAGACCCGCACATCGCGGCGGTCGGTTTCACGGGATCGCTGGGAGCGGGCGAAGCCTTGATCGAGATCATTGCGACCCGCGAAAACCCGATTCCCTTCTTCGGTGAACTCAGCAGCCTCAATCCGCTGGTCATCACCGCCGCCGCGGCTGAAGAGCGTGCGGCGGCGATAGCAGAGGGACTGTTCGGCTCGTTCACTCTGGGCGCCGGGCAATTCTGCACGAAGCCGGGCATTGCACTTTTGCCGAGCGGGGCAAGCGGCGACGCAATCCTCAGCGACCTCAGGGCGCGAACTTCAGCAGCTGCTGGGATGGTGCTGCTGAACAGCCGCATCTCGAGTGCGCTCACCGATATCCTCGGCCGGATCACCGGTGAGGGCGGCGCGCGAATCCTTGCTACCGGCACTAACAATGAAGCGGGCATCCGCGCGACCCCGACGTTGCTCGAAATCGAGGCGGATCATTTCACCGCAGCCGCCGCAGAAGAAGCCTTTGGCCCGGTTCTTGTTGTCGTGCGTTACACCGCGCTTGAGCAAGTGTTCCGTGCCATCGATGTCATGCCCGGTTCGTTGACAGCCACCATTCATCACGGATGCGATGAGCCCCAGATTGTGCGCGCGCTCAGTGAAAGGATCGCACCGACTGTTGGCCGTCTCGTTTTCAACGGATTCCCCACGGGCGTGCGTGTGTCGTGGGCCCAACATCATGGCGGTAACTGGCCGTCGACAAACTCGCAGCACAGTTCGGTTGGGGTGAGCGCGATTCGTCGATTTCTTAGGCCGCTCGCGTTTCAGGATGCGCCCGAAACGGTACTCCCGGACGAACTGCGTGAGGGCTACACCGAGATTCCGCGCCGAATTGATGGAGTTCTAGTGGTGGCGCCATGACACAACCTCGCCGCTGTGAAACACCGGCTGCCCTGGTCACAACACGATCGTGTAGCGTCGCCATATCGATATACCACTAAGTATTCGTCAGACTTGAGAACACCGAAATGCCAGCGTGCGCGCACAGATTCGCCCACGCTTCCCGAAGTAAACGAGAAAGAGACACCATGCAGATTAACCTCACCGGACGCCGCGCCCTCGTCACAGGATCAGGACAAGGAATCGGCGCAGCCATAGCACTCGGCCTTGCGCAAGCCGGCGCCGACGTTGTCGTGCACTACGCGAATAGCAAGGATGCCGCGGCTGACGTTGTTGCCCAGATCGTCGCTCTCGGCCGCACATCCGTTGCAGTGCAGGGTGACCTCACGGACTCAGCTCAGGCAACATCCGTCGTCGATGCTGCAGCGGAAGCTCTCGGTGGCCTCGACATCGTTGTCAACAACGCTGGCAACCTCGTGGGCCGTCACACGATCGCCGAGATGAGCGATGAGCACTGGCACCAAGTAATAGATGTCAACGCAACTAGCGGGTTCTTCGTTTCGCGAGCGGCCATCCCGTACCTCACGCAGTCGAGCGCCGGTCGCGTCATCATGATGTCGTCGCTCGCCTCCGAGAATGGCGGTGGCGCAGGTGCCGTTGCCTATGCCACAGCGAAGTCCGCCGTCATCGGATTCACCCGTGGGCTAGCCAAAGAACTGGCAGCGTCGAACATCACCGTCAACGCTCTCGCGCCCGGATTCATCGGCGATACTCCATTCCACAACAACTTCACGCCCAGTAGTGCGCAACCCGGGATCATTGCGGGAGTGCCGTTGGGGCGCGCGGGAACAGTAGAAGACGTTGCCGGCGCCACCGCATTTCTCGCCTCCGATCTGTCGTCTTATGTGACAGGTCAGGTGCTCGACATCAACGGTGGGCTGAACTTCCGCTAGCGCACGCTCAGCCCTTGAGGCGGATTACCGCAATCTTGCCCTTGACCCCGGCCACGACTAGCACGTGAGCTGCCTCAACACCGTCGAGCGCAGCGACGAGGGCTGCGGCATCCGGCTGCTGCTGCACCGCATCGGCCCGCTCGAGCACTGACACTCGAGCGCCGGTCGCGGCCCGTACGGCCTCGACAAGGTCGGCGCTTTCGCCCGAGGCGACGAGCGTCACACGACCGATGCGCTGAACGTGTTCGTCGGCAACATCAGAGTGGCGATCGTTTCGCCAAATCGCGAAATGGTAGGCGGCAACAAGAAGCGTGGCCGTAAGCAACCCGAGGGCCTGGCGCGAACGCTCGACGAAGCTTTCGCCGCTGCCACTATCAAGCAAGAACGAGAACAGTTGGAAGCCGATCACGAGCAACGTGATGAGCGCCACCAACGCGCTGACGCCAAAAATGATGACGAGATAGACGCGTCGACCTGGGGTCGCCACGCGCTCAGGGAGTGACGCCTGCAGCGGTTTCCACAGCATCCACCACAGCACGCCGCCCACCACCAGAGCGCTCAGGCCGCCCAACAGCAGACTGCGGATGTCGCCCTCAATAAGCGAATAACTCGAGGTAGCGAGCAACGCATTCACCATTACGCCAACACCCGACGCCGCGTACGCCAACGCAACACCGGCGCTCGCCAGCCGCGTAGCTGAACGCACCCCAACTGAACGCTCGGCGACAACACGAGCGTGATAAACCCACACGAGAGCACCGACGACTGCGTTGGCTATTGCGATCCCGAGAGGCTCAAGAGTGACCGCGGGAGGCTGCGACGACGCCGTAATGAGCTCGAGAATGGCGGTGAGCGCGACCATGATGCCCGCAGCAAACACCGCAATTGATGCGATTCCCGCAATGAAGACGAGCAGCACATTCGAAAAACCGTGAGACTGCTCCCGCACTCCAACACGGAACCAATGCCACCACCACAAAAGCGCACCACCGGCAGCCCACACGAGCCCCTGCAACACCAGCTGCCAGACCGGATCACTGATCACGACTGAGCCGAGCGCAGCATCCACCGCAGAATCAATGAGCTGACCAAGAGCCCACACCACACCACCGGCAGCGTAAGTCAGGCCAATAAGGGAGGCGATTGCGGGGGCCGCACCCGGCAGTCGGGTTGGTGCTTTGCTCGGGTGTCGCCACATCCAGTAATGCCACGCCCAGACCAGCGCCCACACAATGCCCACCGCGAGCCCATACGGTTGCCAGCCATGAACAATGGCTTCCGCCGCCCAGGAGAAGAGTGAAATTGTCGACACCAGCAAAGCCACCGTCGACATGATCATGAGGTAGACAGGCCAGACAACGGATGCCCGGTCGCGGGTCATCGTTGCGTCCCGCCAGGTCAACCACCACAGCACGGCGGCTAGGGGGCCAGCGATCAGGGCAGAAGCCAACGATGTCGCCAAGCCATAGTTATCAAAACTGACCTCGAGGCGGTTCGCTGAAAACAATCGATCGAGAAGGCCGCTGACACCACTCGCGGCGATAATCACGGTCGTCGCCAACAAAAGATAGGTGATGACTCGGCGCACCGTTTGCACGCCGCCGACCGCCGGAATCATGCTGGGCGTGGGTGTGGGTGTGGGAGCGGTGGTCGAGCTAGTTGAGGTCATTCGCCTATTCCTTGGTTATAGCAAAGGGTCAGATCCCACGGAGTTGACTCGATCTTCCATAATCTGTCCTCGAGAACGAGGGTGAACACTTCCTCAGAAACGTAGCCGGAGCCGCCGAAGTCACCGCTGCTGCGTTCCATCGACACCCGCACCACAGCGGTGTCGTCGTTGATGGTTGACGAAATGACGGTCATCCGCAGCCCCTGAATCGTGTTTAGGTCGGCGCTGTCGCAATTCTCACGCAACTCCGTCGACAAGAAATCGCGTGCCGCCGAATAGTCGCTATCAACAACAGCTAGCGAATATGACTGCACAACACCCTCAGGAGTTGCGGGATCGACCTCCGTCGGCCCGCCCCGAGTGAAGACGACCACCAAGGCAATCACCACGATGGCGGCAATAATGGAAAGGATCGCAATCAGGGTGCGATCTGGTCGTGCAGCTTGCTGCGTCATGAGGACATCATGGACCCTCAATGCCGCTTAATCTACTGCCTCGATAGCCGTTCGGATTGTGTCATCACCCGTCGACGTGCCGTGGACGCTGTGCTCAGATACGAGGGCCACGCGCTCACGTCGTGGGTTTGCCGCGCATCTCCAACGTAATCTGCGTCGCATCAAGGTTGTCGAGCGCATTCTCGAGCACATCTGCATCAAAAATTCCGTTATCGCGGGCGTCGAGAAGTGCTGTGCGTTGGGCGCCGATAACGGCGAGGTGGTGCTGTTTCTTCGCCTCGAAGCGGGCCCGGCGAGGTGCATAATCTTCGCCAGCCGTCGAATGATCGTCGCCGTCAAGCTGATCCCCATTGACCGCGGCGATTTCTCCCTCGTCACCAACAGCAGAAGCAGGCTTCGGCACCGTAGCGGCGCTCGCCTTGAGCAGGGCGAAAAGTCTCGTGCGCTCGGCAGTAGCACGCTCATCCTCCGCCGCCTGATCAACCTTCGGGGCGATACGACGAACCACAGCTCCGATCGTGCCACCCTGCACCAGCAACGACATCGCCGCCACCGCGAAAGCAATGAGCACTAGCGTCGAACGCAGGGGAGTGTCAGTAGGGAGCGACTGGGCTGCCGCGACCGTAATAGCGCCGCGCATTCCCGCCCACACCACTGTGGTGCCCTCACGCCATCCGAGCGGTTCACGCAAAAAGTACTCGATATCGGCCAGAGAACGAGTCACCAGCGACGTGACCCGATTGACGTAGCGTGCCGACTTGGTAGGGGTGAGGCCACTGGGGTGTTCTGGAGCATCCAAGATCTCTTGAGGGGTATTCAGCCGCTCCTGAATTACCTCCATTCGAGGCTTCATTTTGGCATGCCGCAGCGATCGACGAGACAGTACCGCCAACAGCGGTGCGACAAAAGCAGCGCGCACGAGAACCGTGATGACGAGCGCTCCCACCGCGATCAGCAGTGACGCTTTGATGCCGGCGTCGTCGTTTTCCACATCGGTGAGGATGCTCGAAATCTGCAACCCCATCAACAAGAAGATGCCGCCCTCAAGTACCAGCTCGATCATCCGCCAGTTTTGGGAATCCGAGAGACGGTTTTGCGGAGAAAGAACGCGGGCAGCGCGAACGCCAGTCACGAGGCCGGCAACGACCGCAGCGACAAGACCGGAAGCGCCCAGCAGTTCAGTGGGGATAGCAGCAATGAACGGCACCGTGAACGACAGCGCGGTGTTGACCGTCGGATCGGTGATTCGCTTACGCACTTCCAAGTTCAGCCAACCAACCGCCCCGCCAATGAGGAGGGCGACAATAACCGAATACGTGAACGAGGCCACAACTCCCCAGAACGAGAACGAGGCGGCAGTCGCCACAATCGCGGCCCGCAGCAGAGTGAGTGCGGTGGCATCGTTGAGCAGGCTCTCACCGTCCAGCATCGCCACCACCCGCTTTGACACCGGAGTCTGCTTCACAATGGATGCCGCAACAGCATCCGTTGGGCTAATAATTGCGCCAAGCGCCACACCCCACGCAAACCCCAGCCCGGGAATAACGAGCATGAAAAAAACACCCAAAATCAGTGACGTGCCCACGACAAGCGCGACCGACAGCCCGCTGATGGCGCCGAACTCACGCCGGAAATTCATGGTCGGCAATGACACCGCCGCCGAATAGAGCAGCGGAGGCAAGATGCCAAGAAGAATGAGTTCTGGGTCGATCTCCACCGCGCTGAATGCCGGAACAACAAGGCTGGAAACGACACCGATCGCCACCAAGACAAGCGGCGACGCCACCCCAAGTCGAGGACCAACGAGAGTGGCGCCAGCGATCACGACAAGCGCAACAACCATCACGATCAGTAGTTCAGTCATGGAGTAACCCTTGCAGCAAAATTTATCGAAACGCTGGCAGCGCGCGAGGCCGTGCTGGCGTGCCAGATCGGGGGTGAGAAAAGATAGACTCGCACAGTCGAGTCTGTCTAGTCACAAGACAGCTTGCGCATCTTGGCCAAGGAGGTCCACATATGAAAAGAAAACTGCTTTCTGCCGCTGTCGGCGGTTCAGCCCTATTGCTCGTGCTCACCGCTTGTAGCGCTCCGGCAGAAACGGATTCGGCTGCTGGCGGCGGCCTTACCGGAACCGGAAGTGGCGCAGAATGTGTCATCGATTCCGCTGTTCCTATCGCTGCATCATTCAGCCTCACCGGCGCTGCAGCCCAATATGGCGAAGGTCAAAAGAACGCTCTCGAATTGGCCGTCAAGAATCTCAACGAGGTTGGTGGAGTCACCTATGACCTCACCGTCGAAGACGACGCGACCGACCCCAAGCAGGCCATTCAGGTTTTCGACACGTTCATCAGTGCTGGCGCCAGCGTCATCATCGGCCCGACACTGTCGAACACGGCCAAGCAGACCGACCGATCGCGCAAGACGCCGGAGTTCCTGTGCTCGGTGTGTCAAACACTGCCGCCGGCATCACCGAAATCGGTGACTACATTTTCCGCGATTCCCTCACCGAGGATGCCGTTATTCCGCAGACCGTCAAGGCGGCTGTTGACGAGCTTGGCGTGAAGAAGGTTGTCGTCATGTACGCCAACGACGACGCTTTCACTGAATCTGGATACCAGGCTTTTGCCGCGGCTCTAGAGGACCAAAACGTCGAGGTTGCTGAAACTCTCACGTTCTCCAAGGCAGACACCGACTTCCGTGCCCTGCTCAACAAGGCGAAGCAGTCTGACGCCGACGCGATCATCGTCTCCGGCCTCATCGATGCCGCAGTGCCGCTCGTAACTCAGGCCCGCGAAATCGGAATCGACACCCCCATCATTGGCGGAAACGGCTTCAACTCACCAGCTCTCATCGCTGGTGCTGGCGCAGCAGCAGAAGGCGTCATCGTCGGTGCAGCGTGGAACTCGGCTTCGGACAACGAGCAGAACGTGAAGTTCATCGAGGACTTCACCGCTGCCTACAGCTCGGCTCCCGACCAGTTCGCAGCTCAGGCCTACGCCGGAATGCAGATCATCGACGAAGCCGTTCGCTCGGGTTGTTCCGGTGAGCGCGACGGAATCCAAGCTGGCCTTGGCAACATCACCGACGTTCCTACCGTTCTGGGCAACGTGACTCTCAACGAGAACCGCGACGCAGAGCACGACGCTCTCGTGCAGATCGTTGAAGACGGCCAGTTCGTCATCCTGAAGTAACGTCACCGCACCGCCAAAACATGCACGTTGCGTGCCGCCTTCGGGCGGCACGCAACTACAGACAGGGACATCACCCATGCAACTCTTCTTGGACGGGATTTTTCTCGGCTCGATCTACGCGTTGTTCGCGATCGGGTTCACCCTGGTATTTGGCATTCTTGACCGGCTGAACCTAGCCCACGCCGCAGTCTTTACCGCTGGAGCCCTCGTCGGTATCGAGATCGTGACCCGATTCGGGGTTCCCATCTGGCTCCTCATTCCCATCGTGCTTGTCGTCGGCGCGGTGATTGGCATCCTCATCGAACGCATCGCTTTTCGACCGCTCGCCGGTCGCCACGATGCTCACTTCGCGGGTCTCATCTCTTCCATTGCGTTCGGCGCGATCATCCTCTCCCTTCTACAGGCGCTCTATGGCGCAGATACCCGGCGATTTCCCGCAGACGCATTCCCGAGCACTCGGGTAGAAATCTTCGGAGCGACGGTCTCTCTGCTCCAAGTCATCATTCTGATCATCAGTGTTTCGCTCATGGTCGTCTTGACATGGCTCGTGGCCAAGTCAAAGCTTGGCCGAGGCATGCGCACCATCGCCGAAAATCCTCATGCTGCCGCTGTTCTTGGCCTCAACGTCGGTCGCATTAGCAGCATCACCTTCGCTCTATCCTCGGCCCTTGGCGCCGTCGCCGGAGTGCTCTTCACCCTTAACGTCAATGCCGCGTCTCTCGGAATAGGCCACGCGGTCGAGCTCAAAGCCCTCGCCGTGATCATCGTCGGGGGAATGGGATCCCTGCCCGGGGCGCTCGTCGGCGGGCTGATCCTGGGCCTCGCCGAAGTGCTCGCCGTGAACTACATCGGAAGCTCGTGGCGGGACATGGTGGCGTTCGGCCTCCTCTTCCTCATCCTGATCCTTCGACCGCAGGGCCTCTTTGGCGCTCGCAAGACGCGGGAGGTCTAATCGTGCTCGCAGAATACTCATCCCTGATCACTCTGGTTGCCCTCACAGCGATCCTCGCGTACAGCTTCTATGCCGTACTCATCGCTGGCCAGCTCAGCTTGGCCCAGGTCGGACTCGCCTCACTGGCGGCGTTCACTTCCGCGCTCGTCGTGCCCTCCGAGCCGCTGTTCGGGTTCATCCCGCCGCTCGTGATCGGCATCGTCTTCGGTATGTTCGTTGGCGCCATCGCTGCGTTCATCCTTGGCCTCCCCGTCATCCGGTTGCGCGGGGTCTTTCTGGCCATCGCCACTCTCGCCTTCGGCGAAATGGTGCGGATCTTCCTCATTAACCAGAGCTGGACAAACGGCGCGCAAGGGTTGAGCTTCGCAAAACTTGTCGGACCCGGAGTCGCTTGGATCGCACTGGTCGTCGTGGCCTACTGGTTCTGGCGCCTGTCGGGGTCTCGGCTGGGACGAGCCTTTGCGGCCATTCGTGAAGACGAACTCGCGGCCACCACAATGGGGATCGATGTTCCGCGCTACCGGATGGCATCCTTCGTGATTGCGGGAGCTGTCGCCGGTCTCTATGGCGTACTTCTCGCCCACTTCTCCCGGTTCGCCGACCCGAACGAGTTCTCGTTCACGGCTGCGGTGGATGGGCTGGTCACCGCCGTCGTCGGTGGTGTCACCCTTTTTGTTGGCCCGATTCTTGGCTCAGCCTTCCTTAGCGTGCTCCCTGAAGTGCAGCGAGTGATCGGTATTGATGCGGGCTGGATCCGCCCCACGATCTCCGGTGTGCTGCTTCTCGTCGTTATTCTCTTCCTTCCGGGAGGGCTTTCGGGGCTCATCCCGCGCAGAAAATCTGCCAAGACTCTCCTCGATAATCCGTCACTTCAGCCAACGCTGTCACCGTTGCCCGCAGCTGGCTCTGAGCTCGTGAACCTCAGCAGCCTCGGCAAGTCCTACGGCGGAGTGCACGCCGTGCAGTCAGTAGATCTCACCGTGAACGCTGGCGAAGTCCTCGGCCTGATCGGCCCTAATGGTGCAGGCAAGACCACCCTGGTTAACATGGTGACGGGACTGACTCCTCCGACCACGGGAACCGGAAAAGTACTTGGCGTTCCTCTCTCTCCCAGCACGAAGGCGCACCGCCTAGCCCAAGCCGGGGTCGCGCGAACCTTCCAGCAGATCAAGCTCTTCAACCGACTCTCCGCGCTCGAGAACGTGCTGGTTGGCGGATACCGCATTACGCAAGACACGCTTCTTCGTCGGCTATTGTTCCTGCCGTCGGCACGTCGCCTAGAACGCGAAGCCGTCGCGATGGCCTCCGCCCAACTGATTCGCGTCGGACTCGGCGATAAAGCAGCCAACGCCGCAGGGGATCTTTCGTACGGAGACCAGCGTCGGCTAGAGATCGCCCGGGCCCTAGCGTCGCATCCATCACTTTTGGTGCTCGATGAGCCCGCCGCGGGAATGAACCACGTCGAGGCGGCAAGTCTGTCTGACCTCATTCGTTCGCTGGCGGCCGACGGAATCGCGGTGCTCGTCATCGAGCACAACGTAAGGATGATGCTGGCCACCTGCGATCGCATCATGGTGCTGAACTTCGGTGAAGTTATCGCCGCCGGAAAGCCTAGCGACATCGCCCGGGACCCTCGAGTGCTCGAGGCCTACCTCGGCTCGGCAGGCTCGGACGACGACGTCGAGGCGGCAACCGTGCTCGCCTCAGAGAACCTGGCGCACGTGCTCGACGATCCGACTAGCGAGCAGCAGGAGCATCCCACCGGCACCGGCACCGCTACCGACACGACTCCTGATGGCACGACCACCCCGGAGGAGAACCGATGAGCGACCCGATCCTGAGCGTCACCGGCCTACAGGTCAACTATGGGCGAGTGGAGGCCGTGCGCGATGTCTCCTTCGATGTACCCACAGGAGCCATCGTTACTCTCGTCGGCGCCAATGGTGCCGGAAAGACCTCCGTTCTGAACGCCGTCTCTGGATTGCTGCGCCCGCGCCAAGGAGCCATCATCTTCGAGGGCACAGACATCACCAAGTGGCCGGCACATCGCCTAGTGAAGGCTGGACTGGTGCAGGTTCCAGAAGGTCGCGAGATCTTAGGCACGCTCACGGTCGCCGAAAATCTCACCCTGGGTGGCTGGCATCGTAACAACAGCGCCATGCACTCGAAAATCGCGGAAGTGTATGAGCGCTTCCCGGTGCTGTTTGAACGACGCAAGTTGCATGCCGGTGCGTTATCCGGGGGAGAGCAACAGATGCTGGCCATTGCCCGCGCTTTGATTGCCGAACCGAAGATTCTGCTCCTCGACGAACCTTCGATGGGGTTGGCTCCGAAGATTGTCGACGAAGTCTTCACCGTGATCGAAGAGATCCGGCAGACCGGCACGACAGTCGTCCTGGTAGAACAAAATGCCCGTCGCGCACTCGCTGCCGCTGACTACGGTTATGTGTTGGAGACCGGCGAAGTCTCACACTCTGGCCCCGCTCATGAACTACTCGCCGATGAAAAAGTAATCGAGGCCTACCTCGGCCTCGACTAGCCCAAAAGACCCGCGGCGCTCCCGGCCGTTGTGTGCCGGATGCGCTGCGGGCCTCGCAAGGCGGTGGCGGCGACCTGTGCGGTGGCCGCCACCACAACCTACGGTTGACTGCGGATGATCGACGTTGCGCCGGTCTGATCGCTGACGGTGATCAATTCGTGGGATTCGGCATCCGCAGCAGTCGTTGCACCCTCAGTATCGGTGCCGTCCTCGACTCCGAGCCCATCGAGCGTCTCACTCTTGTCGCCACGGTCGATCGTTGTAGCCAGCGGAACTTCTTTGATGAACATCAAAAGCACTGCCGACACGAGCACCAGCGGCACCATGTAGAGGAACACTGGCGTTAGCGAGTCGTTGTACGCGCCGACGATGATCTCCCGTATAGCGTCCGGAAGATCGCGCACTGCGGCCGGTGTCAGTGAGTTCGTGTCACCGGTGGCGCTTGCGGCAGCAGCCGGAAGCCGCGTGCCCAGCAGCTCGGTGAGGCGAGCGACAAACAAGCTACCGACGACAGCGGTGCCGATCGAGGCGCCAATCTGGCGAAAGTAGTTGTTCGATGACGTCGCCGTACCGACCTGCGAATTCGGGAAAGTGTTCTGCACAATGAGCACCAGAATTTGCATGCTCATGCCGAGCCCGAGGCCCATCACGGCAAGATAGGAGCACAGCACCCAGATGGGCAGATCGGGCGTCATCGTGGAAAGTAGCGCTAATCCGATCGCCACAATGAACGAACCCGTGAGCGGCAGCCACTTGTAGCGACCTGTGCGGCTCACCAATTGGCCAGCCGTTACCGAACTCACCAACAACGCGCCCATCATGGGGATCATCAGAAGACCTGCCTGAGTAGCATTTACGCCGGTAACCATCTGCAAGTAGGTAGGCATGTAGGCAAGGGCACCGAACATCGCGATACCGGTGATGAGGCCAGACGTTGTCGTCAGAACAAAGTTGCGTTCCTTGAACATGTGGAGCGGCATTATCGGCTCAGGAGCGGCGCGTTCCACCATCACGAACGAGAACCCGCCAACAACGGCGAGTGCGATGAGGCCGATGATGATGAGCGAATCCCAGTCGTACTGGGTGCCACCCCACGTGGTGACAAGCACGATTGCCGTCGAGGTGATCGCCAACAGAATCATTCCGGCGATATCGATCGTTGGCTTGCGTGTGTTGTCATGCTTTGGAAGCTTCAAGAGGGTTATGGCGGCGAGGATTGCCAACGCGCCAAGCGGAAGGTTCATCCAGAACGCCCAACGCCATCCGATCGACTCGGTGAACCAGCCACCGAGCAACGGTCCCGCAACGCTCGCGAGAGCGAAGACGCCACCGATCGCCCCCATATAACGGCCGCGCTCACGAGCGGGCACCACATCGGCGATGATCGCTTGCGAGAGGATCATCAGGCCACCGCCACCAAGGCCCTGAACCGCACGGCCGACAATGAGCCAGGTCATGTCGGGGGCAAGGCCGCCGACGACTGAACCGATCATGAAGATGCTAATGGCGCCAACGAATAGGCCCTTGCGACCGATAAGGTCACCGAGCTTTCCGTACACGGGCATCATGATGGTGGCCGCCAGAATATAGGCGGTCGTGACCCACAGCATGTGGTTCACGCCATCGAGCTCGCCCACAATGGTGGGCAGCGCGGTGCTGAAAATTGTTTGGTCGAGTGCGGAGAGCAACATCGTGACCATGAGGCCAGCAAAGAGGAGCAGGATGCTGCGCTTCGCGGCGGGGTCGCTCGCGGTCGAGGTGTGAGTTGTGGCGACCGGAGGTTCGTTTGTCGTTGTCATGTGAGGGTATTCAAGGTTTCTCGTGTTAGGCCCATCGCGCGCAGGTACATGGAGTCGATGTCGGCGGTGGCGCCGGCAGCGATCCATTCTTTAACGGCGATTCGAACGGATGCGACGCAAGTAGCTACGGCAATTTCCGCGACGTGTTCTGGGTCGCGGGGGAGTGTGGATTCTCGCTTGGTGAGGAATTCAACGACGGCGGCGGCCATCGTGCTATTCAATTGAGTGAATTGGTGAATCTGTCGGCTCAGAAGCCGGGGGTGCTCTTGGACGAGGGCCATCCGCTGGGTTTTGAGTTGAGTTCGGGCGGCCATTGGTCCGAAGATGTGGAACATTGTTGAGACGATCGCGGCAACCAGGTCATCAGTTTCGGCCGAGGCCACACCGGCGGCGATTGCGCGCTGCACTTCGCCCATATCTTGAGTGCCGAGGATTGCGTCCTCTTTGCTCTCGAAATAGTTGAAGAAGGTGCGGGGTGAAATGTCTGCCCGTTCGCTGATCATGTCAACTGTGGCGCCGTCTAGGCCTTCGGCTGTGACGATCTCGACTGCAGCAGTTTCGATGCGCAGTCGCGTTTCGATTCGTTTGCGGTCGCGGAGACCGAGGGGAGGAGTATCAGGCACTAAGCAATAATTGCAGGGACTGCAAAAATGCACAACTGCAAAAAACTGTGAAGATGCCTAGAGCCGGCGAAGCAAGGCTCCTGTTAACCCTAGAGCGCGAGAGATTCGCCGGGCTGCAGCACCGTGAACTCGCCGCCGTAGCCCGCCATAACATCCGAAATTCTTGCTACAGAGAGGGAGAGTCCCTTGTCGGAGAGCACGGCATCGTGCGTCTGAATCGCGCGCTTTGGGGCCAACTCAGCCACGTAATCCATAACTTCGCTGATCTTCAGCCACGGTGCGCCGGCGGGGATCGCGGCACTAACGACAGGTTTCGGCGGAACGGTGAACGAGTCCCCGCCGTACCAAAACTCGCCGTTGACGAGCACTCCTAGGTTGTCAATGACGGGAATTGAATCGTGGATGACAGCATGCTCACCACCAAAAAACTCCAGCGTCCACGCACCGGCGGTTTCGCTCGCGCCGCCGACGACGGTGGTGATGTTCCAGTCACTGGCAGCGGCCGCGACACCGGCGGGGCCAAAGATGGGCGCGTCGGGATTGTTCTCGCGAATGCGCGCAAGTTGCTCATTGGTCCAGTGATCGGGGTGCTGGTGGGTGATCACGATGGCGGTGACGTTCTTGAGCGGCGGCAGTGGCTCAGTGAATCCGCCAGGGTCGATAACGAGTCGCTGGTTTTCGTGCTCAAGAACGAGGCACGCGTGCTCATACTTGGTGATATTCATGTCACGAGCGTAGACCGGTGATGCCAGTGGTGCATCCGATTCGGATCAGTGCGACATACTGATCAGGTGGAGTCGATCAAACCCCTGCGTCTTGTTGTCGCGATCAATCCGACAGCGTCTTTTGGCAAAGGCAAGCATGTTGGCCCTCAGGCTGTTGAGGCGCTGCGTGCACTCGGTCACGAGGTCACTGCTCTTGAGGAGCCGAACTTTGCGTTGCTCCTAAAGCGCGGCCGCAAAGCGGTGAGCAAGAAGCCTGATGCGCTGCTCGTTGTTGGTGGCGATGGGATGGTCAACCTCGGCACGAACCTTGTCGCGAAAACGAAGGTGCCGTTGGGCATCATCCCCTCCGGTACGGGCAACGATATGGCCCGCGGTTTGGGCATCCCCTTCAACGACACCGAAGCTGCGATCGCAAGTGTCGTGCGCGGCCTCAGCCGACCGTCTCGTGCCATCGATGCTGGCAGCGTGGCCTATGTCGACGAAGCTACTGGAACGGCGGCAACGCGCTGGTTTGCGTGTGTGCTGTCTGCCGGATTCGACGCAATCGTCAATGAGCGCGCCAACCTGATGTCGTGGCCCAAGGGTCCCAGCCGTTACACGGTGGCATTGATCATTGAGCTGTTGCGATTGCGGGCCATCAAATACAAGCTCACGATCGACGACAAGGTCATCGAAACGACGGGCGCACTCATCAGCGTCGGTAACAACGTCTCGCTCGGCGGCGGGATGAAAGTAACCCCAGATGCCCTAGTGGATGACGGCCTTGCCGACGTTCTCGTCGTCGAAGCTCTCTCACGGTTAGCATTCTTGCGTGTCTTCCCGCGCGTGTTCAGCGGAACGCATCTCAGCGACCCGCGCGTCACGGTGTACCGCGGAAAGCACATCCGCATCGAGTCAGAAGAGATCACCGCGTATGCCGACGGTGAGCGCTTTGCAGCGCTTCCCATCGATGTCACGATCGTTCCTGGCGTGCTGCACATTCTTGACCAGCGCGCCTAACGCTTTCGCCTACGCTTCGGGTGTGGGTGCATCCGTTGCTATGCAGGCGTAATCGGTCATTAGCGCGCCGTCGTCGGTGCTGCGCTCAGAGATGATGAATTCTTGGTCGGGCCGAACTCCGTCTGCCACGGTCTCCTTGAAGGCACTGAAGGTTTCGGAGCAGGATGACGAGACTGCGCTTTGCAGGCCACCGGCTTCGGTGATTTCCGGTTTGGTCAGTTCTCCTTTGCCGATCACAATATGGCTGTGGTCGGTAACGCAGGGCGTGACTTCTGCCTCGCTGAGATTGCTGTCGTCGACAAAGCTGAAGCAGTCTCCCACTAACAGTTCGGTGGAACCGATGACGGCCGGTTCGAGCACTTGGCCGTTGTCGTCACGAGCAAGTTCCGGGTAGAGCAGCGAACACCCCGCGAGCGTTGCGAGCATCGCAGTCGCAACGAAAAGGGCGGTGGTGGCGCGCGTGATAGCAGTCAAGAATGATCCTGTGGTTCGGAATTGGCGGTGGTGGAAAATATTGCCTCAAATTTGTGGCATACTTTTGTAGTTGTTGTGACGGCCCCATCGTACAGAGGCCTAGTACGCCGCCCTCTCACGGCGGTAACGCGGGTTCGAATCCCGCTGGGGTCACAGTAGCAAAGTTCCGGTCATGTTCGTGTGAACATGACCGGAACTTTCGTCGTTAACGGGCACCCAAAACAGGGGGTTGAACGCCGGATTCTCGTGACTTCTTGTGTGGAGCCTCGGTCCGGTTTCGGCCTCACAGCTGACCTCTCTTCGGATCGGGTGTGAGGCTGTTCGTGTTACTTCAGCGCCGCCGCTATCGCTTCTGGCAGATTCTCGACACGCTGAGTGTCAATGAGTTCATCGTTCACGTAGAACGACGGGGTGCTGTTGACGCCAAGTTCCTGGCCAGCCTCAAAGTCTGCTTCGACGCGGGCTTGAGTTGCTGGGTCTGCAATGGCGGCGTCGAAAGCCTCGAGATCCAGCCCGAGGTCGGCGGCATAGTCGCGAAATACGCTGTATTGCGAACCGTCAGCAAAGCCCCACTCGGCCTGTGTCTCGAACAGCTTGTGATACATCGCCTCAAACTCGCCCTGCTGCGCTGCCGCTTCGGCGGCAATAGCGGCTTCCATCGAGTGTGGATGATTCGGCAGGGGAAAGTAGCGCACTACGTAGTTGATCTTGCCGTCGTAATGCTCACGCATTGCCTCAACGTAGGGGTAGAACTGGCCACAGGCGCTGCACTCAAAGTCGAGGAATTCGACAACGGTCACCGCATCCGAATCCGCTGTGTCTAGATAGTGGGAGTCGCTCGCAACCGCAGAAGACGGTGTGGTTGCAGTGCCGTCGGGGGAGTCAGCGGTGGGGCTCGTGTCTGCCGAGTTCACCGTCACGTAAATTAATACGCCTATCGCGACCATAGCGAACAAGCCGAATGCGACGAGGGTGGGTAAGAGGGCCTTTTTCATGAAATCTCCGGCTGAAAATTGACAGTGAGTTGCGATCAAGGCTAACCGAGAACCGTCTTCGGAGTCTGTCGTTCGCGTGCAAAAATCGCGGGCTCGTGCCTACAGTGGAAGCACGAGATTGCAAGGTAGAAGGGCTGTGACGAGGATGTTTATGGGTGGCGGAAACGGTCAGTGGGTCCGGACTCGCAACAAGGAAGGCATGAAGGCTTTCATGCAGGAGCGGCAGCAAGAAGCTGAACGGCACGCCGCCGCCCGCGCTCGATCGCGGGCATTCTGGATGAGAACCCGCCGCCGAGTGCGGTCGCTGTGGCGGCGGATGCGCACCAAAATACACCCGCGCGATTAGTCACGAATCCACACGATTCGTAACAAGTAGTAGCGCAACGCAACATAGTCGACACAAACTCGACGTTGCATGAGATCGGGCACAGGATGTAGCCCACACCACCCAGAAAAGGGGGTCTACATCTAAGGAGCAACACCATGTCTGATGTCACCGTCACCAGTGCGATAACCGAGAACCGTTGGGCCTCCGTTCCCCGTCCGACCACGCCAGAAGGCTGGTTGCAGCGTGCCGAGGAGGTCTCTGACATCCTCGCGGCCGACGCCGTCGAGCGAGATGTCGCAAAGTTGCCGCCACGCGCCGAGGTGAAACTGCTCAAAGACGCTGGCCTGGTGACTCTGCTCGGCCCTATCGAACACGGTGGTGGTGGGCAGCCGTGGGAGACGACTTATAAAGTTATCCGCACCATTGCCCGCGGAGACGGCTCTATCGGTCAACTTCTGGGCTACCACTACCTTTGGGCCTGGGCGGCACGACTGGTGGGCACTGACGAGCAAATCGCGGCCGTCGAAAAGCAGTACACGGAGAACAACTTTCTCATCGGTGGCGCGGTCAACCCTCGGGATTCCGATCTGACCGTGGCCGACGACGGCGGTGACATCATCTTCACGGGCAACAAGTCATTCTCCACGGGCGGCGTTGTCTCTGACCTCACCGTGCTCGAGGGAATTCTCGAAGGAACCGACACCCACGTCTTTGCGATCGTTCCCACTGATCAGCCCGCGATTGTCTTCAATGGCGATTGGGACAATCTTGGGCAGCGCCTCACCGAATCGGGTTCAGTTCAGATCAATGGTGTGCGCACCAGCTGGGCAACGGCACTGGGTTTCGTCGGCAAAGAATTTCAGCCGCTCACCTATGGCACCCTCAACGTTCCGGCCATCCAGCTGGTGTTCGCCAACTTCTATCTCGGCATAGCTCACGCTGCCATCGAGAATGCCTCCGCCTATACACGCACCAAGAGCCGTGCGTGGCCATATGGCGGAGACAACAAAGCCCACGCGTCAGAGGAGTGGTACATCCTCGAAGGCTATGGCCAGTTGCAGTCAAAACTGTGGGCGGATGAAGCCCTCCTCAACTCTGTTGGAGCCGAGATCAGCGCCGTCCTGCATGCGCCGCGCACCGAGCTCACCGCGCGACGCCGCGGAGAAATTGCGGTGCGAATTGCCGCCGGCAAGCTGCGCATCAGTGAAGACGGGCTCGAAGTCGCCACGAAGGTATTCGAGCTAACGGGCGCGCGGGCATCCGCAAATTCGGTCGGTCTGGACATCTATTGGCGTAATCTTCGCACCCACAGCCTGCACGACCCGGCGCCTTACAAAAAGCGTGAGGTTGGTCAGTATGTGCTGCTCAACGAGGTGCCTGAACCCAGTTGGTACACCTAAGGCGAAGGCGGCGAGTGCGGCGCGAGTGGGGCAACTGTCCCGAGGCTGGGGGAGAGTCGCGCCGCTCGCAGCCCGTTAGCGATGACCACCAGCTCGGCGATCTCGTGCACAAGCACGACACCCGCCAAGCCGAGAACTCCGGTAAGCGCTAGCGGAAAGAGCACGATAATGATCGCGAGCGAAAGCGCAATGTTGCCCGTCATGATGCGCCTGCCCCGCCGCGCATGACGCAAGGCAACAGGGATAAGCCTCAGGTCGCTGCCCGTGAACGCGACGTCCGCTGATTCGACGGCCGAGGCCGAACCAGTTGCGCCCATCGCAATGCCCACATCGGCCGAGGCTAGGGCCGGTGCATCGTTGATGCCATCGCCGACCATCGCCGTGGGGGCCTCGGCGACAAGTTCCTCGATGGCGCGGGCCTTGTCGATCGGCAGAAGCGAGGCACGCACATCACTGATTCCCGCCTCGGAGGCGAGGGCGGTAGCAGTGCGCGGGTTATCTCCCGTCAGCATGAGGGTGCGGATGCCCGTGGACTGCAATTGCGCGATTGCCTGCGCAGCATTCGGCCGCAGTTCGTCGCGAATGCCGAGCAGCCCAATGGCCTGACCGTCGCGTTCCACCGCTACGACCGTCATCCCGTTGTCGGCAAGAGTGCTGGCGCTAGTCGAGAGTTCGGCGGGATCAATCCATCGAGTGTTTCCGACACGGATGCGCGCGTTGTCGACAATACCCGTGAGCCCGTAGCCCGCATCCTCTGTTGCGTCCTGGGCGCGGGGAGGCTGCGGGTGCTCAGCGAGGATGGCGCTCGCGAGGGGGTGAGTGCTGTGCATTTCGAGTGCCGCGGCAAAGCGCAACACATCTTCACGGCTGAAGCCCGGCGCCGTCTCGACTGCCACCACGGCGGGAGTGTTGCGGGTCAGGGTGCCGGTCTTGTCGAAGGCGACAGTGCGGATGCTGCCCATCCGTTCAAAGGCGGCGCCAGACTTTACGATGATGCCCAGTTTGCTCGCCGCACCGATCGCGGAAATCACGGTGACGGGCACTGCGATTGCGAGCGCGCAGGGGGAGGCCGCTACGAGCACAACGAGCGCGCGCTCAGTCCACAGTTCCGGGTCTCCGACGAGAAAGCCGAAACCGACAATGGCGCCGGCAATGGCGAGAACGATAGGCACGAGCGGGCGAGCAATTCTGTCGGCTAGTCGGGCCCGATTGCCCTTGCGGGCGTTGGCCTCTTCGACCAATCGTACGATCGTCGTCAGCGAGTTATCCGTGCCGGGTGAGGTCGCGCGGAGGCGCAGTGCGCCAATACCGTTGATAGACCCCGCGAGAACAGTGTCTCCAGCATCGACCGCCAGGGGGATCGACTCACCGGTTACGGCAGCGGTATTGACGCTGCTGCGCCCGCTCGCGACAATGGCATCCGTTGCGACGCGCTCGCCGGCGCGCACAAGAAAAACATCTCCGACGACGATTTCGGTGGCAACGACCTGTACTACATTTCCGTTGCGCTCGATACGTGCCGTCGCGGGAATCAAATCGAGCAACGCTCTCAGGCTGTGACGGGCGCGATCCAGTGCTCGATCTTCGAGAGCTTCGGCGATGGAAAAGAGGAAGGCGAGGGCGGCCGCTTCGCCGACATGACCAAGAAGCACGGCACCGACCGCTGCGATTGTCATCAGTAGCCCCACCCCGAGTGATCCCCGAGCTAAGCGGCGAAGCGCACCAGGAACAAAGGTAGCGGCGCCAGCGGCGAGCCCGGCAGCTTGCGTGACCGTCACCGGCCAACCGGTCACCCCGGCTGCTATCTCAAGCCCGCTTGCGATGAGAAGAACTCCCGAAAGTGCGGGTAGGGCTAGCGCGCGATCGCGCCACCACGGAGCGAGGCCGCCATCCGGCTCGACGACGTCAGAGGAAGAGTTTGGGCGAGTGCTGTCGGTCGTGCCGGGACTTTGCGCGCCTAGAGCGGCGCCGGGTGCTGCGGCGCTGGATGCTGCTGAGACGGATACGGCTGCGACTGGTGATGCGGATTGCGGCTTCGCGGTGCCGCAGCACTCTTCGCTCACGCTGCGCCTGAGCCCGTGTTGGGGGTTGAGCCCACGTCGGGGGTTGAGCCCGAATCGTCGAGCTCCGACGACGAAGCAGACGCCGAGCAGCAGAGCGGAACATCGCAGTTGTCGTCGGCACAGGGGGCACCGTCGTCGACAGCGAGTACGACGTTGACAACGGCGGTCAGTGCGCGGGTGAGGTGAGCATCGGCGATCTCGTAGCGAGTCGAGCGGCCCTCGGGGGTTGCAGCGACGAGTCCGCAGCCGCGCAAGCACGTGAGGTGATTGGAGACGTTGCTACGGGTCAGTTCGAGATCGTGCGCGAGCTGCACTGGGTAGCCGGGCTTCTCTAGCAACGCTAGGAGGATTCGTGCGCGGGTGGGGTCGGCCATGGCTCGACCGAGTCGGTTCATTACATCAACGCGCGAAGCACTAGTCAGCATCCACTGACCATACAGCAATCGCTGATCTATCGAGCGGTGCTGAAGCTGGGAGAAACACCACAACTTCCGAGCGAGAATCGGTTACCATAGTGATCGCGAAGGGGAGTATCCCACCTCGTTGTACTCGTCAATACGAGCCACTCAGTAGTGGCTCCGGGGCAACGGCATCCACAATTCTTTTGGATGCGGGAGAGACTTTCGAGTCCCACCACGCCTCGAAACCCTTGAATGGATTCTCTTGACCACTCTGCCTATTTGGTTCGAAGTAACGTCGATGACGGTTCTGCTGGTTATTCTCACAGCCGATCTGATCTTGGCCTACAAGCGCCCTCACATTCCCAGCACCAAAGAATCCGCACTGTGGGTGGGTTTCTACGTCACTTTGGCGCTTGTTTTTGCGCTCCTCATGTTCTTGCTTGGCGACGTGGAGCAAGCCGGTCAGTTCATCGCCGGTTGGGTCACTGAATACAGTCTGTCCATCGATAACTTATTCGTCTTCGTGATCATCATGGGTCGATTCTCGGTGCCGCGAAAGTACCAACAAGAAGTGCTGATGGTGGGCATCCTGATCGCGCTCGTACTGCGCGGAATCTTTATCCTCCTCGGCGCTCAACTGATCGAAAACTTCAGCTTCATCTTTTACATCTTTGGGGCATTCCTGCTCTACACGGCCATTCGCCAGGTGTTCGAAAACCATGACGACATGGAAGAAACCGAGAGCGGAATCATCCGCTTCTTGCGTAAGCACATCAACATCACCCCGAACTTCGATGGTGGCAAAGTGCGCACCACAATCGATGGCAAGAAGGTCTTCACACCGATCCTCGTCGTGTTCGTGGCCCTCGGTATTACCGACCTCGTGTTCGCGATCGACTCGATTCCTGCAATCTTCGGAATCACCACCGACCCGTTCATCGTGTTCACCGCCAATATCTTCGCGCTCATGGGGCTACGTCAGCTGTACTTCTTGCTTGGCGACCTTATCGACAAGCTCGAGTACCTGCACTACGGCATCGCCTTCGTGCTGGGGTTCATCGGTGTGAAGCTGTTCTTCCACGCCCTGCACGTCAACGAACTGCCGTTCATCAATGGCGGAGAACATGTTGACTGGGCGCCCGAGATTGGCACGTGGACGTCGTTGATCGTGATCTTGGCGGCGATGGCAGTAGCCGTGCTCGCGAGCCTGGCCAAGATGCGTCGCGACAAGAAGCGCGAGCTCGAGAGCGTCTCGATCGACTAACACGCGACCGGCCTGCGTGCGATCGACTAACGCGCGATCCAACTAACGCGCGACCCGCGCACTCGCAGCGAACAACAGAAAACGCGCGGTGCAGCACCCCGAGCAGTAGCTCGAAGGGTGCGTGCACCGCGCGTTTCGTTAAGCCGTGTGAATTTCGCGCCTCGTGGCGCAAACCTCCGGGCTAGTGAGTGACGAGTCGCGACTGAGCGAGACGCTCCGCAGCATCCAGAGTCGTGATGCCCTGAGCAGCAGAATCGCGAAAGATGGTGGTGACGGTGTCGCCGATGGCCTCGACGCGTTTCGCGATCGCATCGGCATCAGCATCCGGTTCTGACGCCATGTCGAGGTAGATAACCCCGCCACCGTTCACCACAAAGTCGGGGGCCCAAAGAATGCCGCGCTCAGCAAGAGCTTCTGCACCATCGTGTTGGGCCAACTGGTTGTTCGCAGCACCGACAACGCCGCTGACGTTGAGTTCGCGGATGACGCGGGGGGTCAGTGCACCACCCATGCCGCAGGGAACATAGATGTCGGCAACCACACTGTGTGCCTCATCGGCATCGACCCAGTTGGCGTCGAGTTCGGCCGCAAGCAATTTGCGATCGAGGTTTACATCGGTGACCGTCAACACCGCGCCGGCGGCGGAAAGCGAGCGTGCCAAACGGCCACCCACCTGACCGAGGCCAGAAATTATCAAGTGACGGCCAGCTACATCCCGGGTGCCGAAGAGTGCTTCGCAAGTGGCCAGGATGCTGGCGTGCACTCCAGCGGCAGTGGCGTCAGCGGGTTCGCCGGCACCACCCTGATCGGCGGGAAGGCCACAGACATGTTCGGTGCGTTCAGCGACGACCGACATGAGCTCTGCGCTCGTGCCCACATCTTCGGCAGTCATGTACGTGCCGTTGAGGCTTTCGATGGCATCACCAAGGTCGAGCATGGCGTCACGCTTCTGCTCAGCGGTGAGTGCAACGCCCATAGGGATATGGATGACGGATTTTCCGCCACCGCGGTTGAGGCCAGCGGCCGAGTTCTTGAGCGTCATCGCCGCAGAGAGGCGAAGGGAGTCAGCGACAGCATCCGTCCAGTGCGGGTAGTTCCACATTCGAGCGCCACCGAGAGCCTGACCGAGGATGGTGGAGTGCACGGCGACGCTAATGACGAGGCCGGAACGTTTGCCCGTAGAAATGAGCACGTTCTCGTGGGTGAAATCCGCATTTTCGATGGCGGATACGGGGGCTTCTAACGTCGTTGACGTTTGTGTAATCATGAACTTCTCCTGCGAGTTGGCCTTGTGGGCAAAAAACAAAATGGCAAGTGGTGGTAGCGCGAGGGTGGTGCGCTCTGGTCAGCATACCGCCGGGTTTCAGCGCTGTCGCCTATTCGTTGCTACCGTGGGAGCTGACGAATCCTTAGGCTGTCGATTACTGTTGCCCGTGGCCGAGAGCGAGTGCTCTCCAGCAGCAGAAAGATCGATGAATGAGCACATTATTTGCCAGGTTGGCCGCAGGTGATCGGGGCACTTTTTCGGGTCAACCGCGCCACGTCATCGTCGGAGTGACGGCATTCTTCATTGCGGTGGCCGCTGTCGCCGTGCTCGCTTTGTGGCGGCTAGTCAACGTTGTCGTCTCCTCTACTGCCTGGCCAGCACAACGAATCGTCGAATGCTCAGGAGATCCCGCCTGCACGACGGTCGCCATCCTGACCGAAGCACCACTGATCTGGATCGGTGCTGCCTGGTTCGCTGGGCTTGTCGCGCTCGTCATTCGCAGTCGACGATTCCCCGTGGTTGAGGGGAGCGTCGCGGCGATCCGCGAGCAACACGCAGATCAGCGAATCGGACTCACCGTGGGATGGGTGCTGGTGTACTCGTCGCTTGGATTCATCGCCGCGCTTTTTATCGGCCCCCTCATCGCCGCTCTGATCGCGAATTCGACGTGGACTCAGGCCAAAGTTGATCGTTGTTCGGATGACCCGCTGTGCGTCCTCACCACCTTGCCCGGCAACGGACTTCCGGTGGGGGCGGCCTTCGCGTGGCTCGCGGTGATCGCCGCGGCGATGATTATCTGTCGGAAACCCTCGCGGTGGTGGTTGCCCGGACCCGCAGAACGTCGTTTCTCTCCACGGTCGCCTTTTGTCAATCCATTCGGTGTCGGACCGCACGCGATTGTGGCGGCGGTGACCTTTCTGCTGCTGTCCCCGGGCGTTCAACAACGAGGTAAAGAGGTCTACGCGCCCGAATACCTGTGGGCGTTCCTCGCAGCGAGCACCCTCGCCGCAGTCTCGTGGTATCGGTATCAGAAAGTAGTGGGGCCGCGGGATCCGAACGAGCCTCCCGCCCTTGTCTTCGAGACAAACCAGAAGCTGGTTGCCGTCAACGAAGAATGGCGTGAAGCCGCGCGAACGGGGCGACCACTGAGTAGTTCGCCCAATGCCCGCCTCCGCGAGGCTGCTGAACGCTCCCGTAACGCCGTCATCGGTGGGGCAAATTCGTCCAGCGAACATCCGCCGCCGAGTGTTCTCGTGAGTCATCCGCCGGATTGGATCGCAATTCCCGATTGTGGGCCCGGGCTCCCTTTCGGTGCGCCTCGCGACTGGGCCACTGCGGTCGCCGCTGAAATGGCCGCGGTGGCGCGCACTCGACTTTCCGCCGCGCACAGGCAAGACCTTATCGAGTCGCTCACGTCAATCGCTGTTGACGCCGCCGCGCGCGAGGTGCAGCGATGCTACGTCTATTTCGATTCCTTCCGCGGAATCTTTCGCTCCGTCGAAGCAATGACCATTGCGGGCGGGGGAGCGGGCAGCGCACCGCTCAGCAGCGTTGCGAGCGTGTATGTTTCTTCATCCTTCGGGGAACACCCTCTGAGCGCTGGCGTGATCGACACCGGACTCCCCGTCGTGATGGGCTTTGGCCCCACAGTGTCGGTAACGGTCGGCATCCTCTGGAAGGCTGGCTATCTATTCGCCGTGCGCGGAGGCTACTTCGCTCTACGCGCAGAAACCACAGACCCCGGAGGGTTCGACGTGTTTCTTGATCCACTCGCCAATCTCGCAGCGACTGTCGCCGACGCGGATCCTTCCCATTGACGAAGAATAACGGGAAGTCTTTCATGCGCTCACTGGCAACCCGAGCGTTCTTTGGGGTTCTCGGCGCGATGTTTTTAGTCCTCGGTATCGAGGCGACGTCGCGAGTGGTCGCCGCCTCGACAGCCTGGCCTGCCAACGCCATCGCGGCCTGTTCCGATGACGAGGCGTGCGTCGCTTCACTGATCGTGACCGATGCTCCGTTGGTGTGGTTGGGAGTGTTGTGGTTAGTCGGGATCGTCGCAATCTTCGGGTTCGGCTTCAGGGCGCCCAGCGTTCAAGGCGCGCCAGAAAGCATCAAGCGGCGTATTGCCCGACAACGCACCGCGCATGGCCAGCGAATCGGGCATGCCGTGGGCTGGTCGCTCACCATCACGATGCTCGCCATGATCCTCGTTTTGCTCGGCAGCAAAATACTGGCGCCGGCGATCGCCTTTGCGACGTGGAGCGACGCCAGAATCGATCGTTGCTCCGACGACCCGGCCTGCACCATTTCAACTCTTTCGAATGGGGCTGTGCCTGTCTGGGTGGGGGTCGTGGCCGTTGGCGTCATCCTGATCGGGATGATCGTCTGTTGGAAGCCGGCGCGATGGTGGCAGTCGAGCTCCGGATCGAAACTCAGTAGTGCGCTTTCGGTCGAAACTTTCCCCGCAGCGATCGCCGTTCACTCCGGCATAGCAGTCTTTTTTGCCCTTGTTCAGGCTGGCGTACTGAAATTGCGATCGCTGGGCGACGGAGATGTGTACGCACCGGAATACCTGTGGGTGGCGCTCGGTGCCCTCACTCTGGTTGCCATTGCTACCGTGCGACATCGGCAGCTGGTCGGGAACGCCTATTCAGGGCTTCGGCAGAGCAGCGCTGACCCACACCGTGCTGCAGCACGAAGCCGCGACCGTGCACCGCGGGAGCCTCAACGACCGAGTGACGTCGCATCCCGTGCGCAACGTGAAGCAATCGAGTTGATGAATAAGCGCCAAAGGAACACGTCGCTGACGCACGACGTGATTTCCGGTCAGGGCCACCAGCCATCGGTCTATCTTCGGTACCCTCGCGACTGGCTCTGGATTCCGGAGTTCGGCCCCGGAGAAATTTTCGCCACTCGCGAAGCGTGGGCGACTGCTGCCGTAGTGGATGCCCTTGCCACCGACCATGACATGAGCTCGCCCGACCGCCGATTAGACCTCACCGAGCAGCTCATTGAGGGGGTGGAGGCTGCGGCTACCCGGAGTTCTCCATGGTGTTTGCTCTATTTCGAACCCGGTGTCAGAAAATTTCGCGTCGTCGAAGCAGAGACCATTTCTGCGGCTGCTGCCGGTCGATCATCCCTCGCTGAAATCGCAGGCATGAATGAGCCCGACTCGTTGGGCGATCAAACACTGCCAGAAAATGTGGCGGCTACAGGTCTAGACGTCGTGTTCTGCGTGCGAACTGGCACGGTCAACCGAAGCCAGCCGGTGCTGACATCGAGCGCTACCTACGCTTTTGCCGTAGACGGCGGGTACTTCGTGCTTCGGGCGACCGTCACTGAGCCCGGAGCGTTGCTTTCGCTTTTTGAGCCGCTAGCCGATTTGGCGTCGACTGTCTCTGCGGCATGATGCCGCTACACGTTCTCGGCCGTTCGTTGCTACGTTAAGATCTGACAAATGCTTGGGGGCAGGGTGACGATCTCTGATCAATACGACGTAGGGCTGCCCAACGGACCGCTGAGTTTGGCTATTTCGGCGGCATCCGATCGTGGCGCCGTTCGTTCCATCAACGAAGACAGCTTTCTCGTGCTTCCGCGTCTCTTTCTGGTGGCCGATGGGATGGGCGGCCACTCCTTCGGTGACCGTGCAAGCCAATGTGTAGTGCACAGCTTTGCGCGCACCATCGGGCACCACGCGGTGCTCACTCCGGAACATGTCGTGCAGGCAATCACGGATGCCAACCGCGAGGTCATCGAATTGAACAGCGATGGGGCGGTGTCGGGCACAACGCTCTCCGGTGTTGCCTTGGTCTCCGTGGGTGCGGATGCAGAGCCGCGGTGGATGGCATTCAACGTCGGTGATTCGCGGGTCTACCACTGGGATGGCCGTAATCTGGAGCAGGTTACTGTCGACCATTCGGCAGTGCAGGAGCTTCTCGAGCTCGGTCACATCACAGATTTCGAGGCGCTCACGCACCCGGATCGCAACGTAATCACTCGCGCCCTGGGCATCCATCCTGACGTTAGCCCCGACTTTTGGCTGCTGCCGGTAGGGACTCATCACACCTTCCTCGCGTGCTCAGATGGGCTCTCCAAAGAACTCGATGACGATCTCATTGCCGCAATTCTCGCTGATAGGGGCGCGCTGGCCGAAGCGGAAAGTATCGCCGATCGACTCGTTGCGGCCGCGATTGCGGCAGGCGGCTCCGACAACGTCACCGTGGTTGTCGTCGAAGCCACGAGGGCAACGAGCACCAACGCTATCGATGAAGCCACTGGTGATCGTGGCTCGTCCCCGTATCTCGAACAAACCCGACCAAGGAAGTAGACCGCAGTGGCAATGAAGTACCTCTACGCGCCCGCAAGCGATGCCCCGTGGTCAGCGATTATGGGGGAACACCACGTCGTCTTCGTCGACTCATGCGAAGCGGATCTCATCAATGCGCTCTGGGCCAATCGCGAACAGGGAGTGCAAGCTGCGGTCGAAACGCTGAGCGCTCGCGGGCTAGCTTCCACCCCGGCGTTCGCCGTGGTGGGCTGGGAGTCAAGTGCGCCTGACTCGAGCAGTGCCAGCGTTATCGTTCGTGGTCCCGTTACGGTGACCATAACGGCGGATCACGGGCCAGAAACGGTCACCGGGGCACGCGTGAGCACTTGGGCGGAACAGCATTTTGACAGTGTCAGCGCCTGCGAAATTGCAGTCGATGGCGCGGCGATCGGCGAACTTCTCCCCATTGTTGCCGGTGTCGTTCGTGCAGGTCGAGTGAGTTGCACGCTCGCGTCGGCGTCATCGCCGGAAAGGGCGCCAGTCCAAACGCCGAGCGTTCCCGTGGTGCCGAGCGTTCCCGCAGTGCCGAGCGATCCTCCGTCACCTTCGTCGGGGGCTTCCTCCGCCGCGCTTCCAACGCCCGCCGCGCCGCCAGCGCCGCCAGCGCCTGCGGCGCCTGCGGCACCTGTGGCACCCGTGGCTCCGCCAGCACCGCCAGCACCGCCAGCGCCTGCCGCACCGTCAGCGCCTGCCGCACCGCCACCGCCCGCCGCACCGCCAGCGCCCGTGGCGACTCCCGTTCCCGCCCCGAGCGCTATTGTCACCCCGGTCACCCCGGTGACCCCACCAGCACCCAAAGTGGCATCCGTCGAGGCCCCGGTCGAACAGCCTGCGCCAGTGGGGGACCACGATGGAATGACCGTTTTGGTGAGCGATTTGGCCGATCGACGAGCAGGCAGAGCGAAACCAGCTCCGACGGAAGCAGCGCTGCCCGAACAACAGCGTCTCTATCTCCAGCTGTCGACGGGGGCGCGCGAGATGCTCACACAGCCGATCTTGGTCGGCCGGGCACCTTCCGTCAGCAAGGTTTCCAGCGGAGCACTCCCACGACTTGTCACGATTCCGGGCGACAAAGACATCTCCCGCAACCATGTACAAATCGTGGTGGAAGGAGGCACAGCGGTCGTGACAGATTTGCATTCGCGAAATGGAACGCTGGTGGCAATTCCCGGGCAGGCGTCTCAACGATTGCGGGCGGGCGAGCCGACCGCAGTCATCGTCGGTACCGTGATTGATCTTGGCGGCGACGTCACTCTGACTTTGGGCGAGGACGCGTAATGGGGCGGGCTCCGTCGGTTGCTCCCGAAATTGCGGGCTTCACCTTTGTGAAAATCCTCGGCTCGGGTGGATTCAGCGACGTTTTTCTCTATGACCAGCATCTGCCAAAACGACGTGTTGCGGTAAAGGTATTACTCACAGAGGATCTCGCGCCAGCGACGAGAGCGGCGTTCGTTGCCGAGGCGAACCTCATGGCGCAACTGTCAACGCATCCTTACATCGTCTCCATCTTTCATGCGGATGTCGCCGCCGATGATCGCCCGTATTTCGTTATGGAGTACTGCTCTGGCCCGAGCCTCGCGGAGCGTTACAAAGCAGCACCCCTCGCGGTGACCGACGTGCTTCGAATCGGCGTGCGGGTAGCGGGGGCGGTGGCAACCGCGCATGCTGCCGGAATTTTGCATCGCGATATTAAGCCTGCCAATGTGCTCACCAATGACTACGGGTGGCCAGCGCTTACTGACTTCGGCATTTCGTCGGCGTTCGACGATGAGCTGCCGGCTCATACCAGCACGAGTGAATCGCTGGCGCAGGCAAGCGGAGCAACGACTGGGGCATCAATTGGCATGTCAGTGCCGTGGTCACCCCCGGAGATGTTCGAGGATGATCCCAATCCGGATGTTCGCGCCGACGTGTTCTCGCTCGCGGCGACCCTTTATACCCTTCTCGCTGGGCATACCCCGTTTGAACAAGCAGGACGGCCCAATGGCGCGCTCGACCTGATGGGTCGTATCGAACGAGGGCTCGTTACTCCGATGACCCGCACCGATCTTCCGGCAAGTTTGGTCGCTGTGTTGCGTAAAGCGATGGCGACCAGGCGGGAGGAGCGATTTTCGACGGCACTCGATTTTGCGCGAGCCTTGCAGAGAATCGAGTTGGAGCTGGGCTACGCGGCAACAACCGTCGATGTGCCGAATCTAGCTGTCGACCAGGTAACGCATTCAGGCGCCGAAGATGATGATGCAACGAGGGCCCGTGGCGTAGCAACGATTGACGCACAACCCGTCTCTGCGGCACCGCGGTGGTCCCCAGCTGAATCAGCGGCACCGGTGTGGGGTGGCACGGCCGCTGCGGATGAGACTCAGCTTCGGGGAGCACCGCAGCATGTATCCCCGGCGAACGGGACTGAGTCTGATGAGACTGTGGTTGTTCACCGCCAGCCCAAGCCAGCGGAGATGCCGGAGGTTACAACCGAGCAGTTCCAACGTGCCAGCACCCCACCGGAGCAAGTGCAGCCGCAGTCCTCGAGTCGAAAGGCCGTGACGTGGATTGTGGGGGCAGCGGCAGCAGTGCTTACGGCCGCCGTGGTCATCGCGCTGGTGGTCACGAATCCGCCATCAACCGAGACTCCTCCAGTGGCCGCTCCCTCCACCGCTCCTACGTCGGCCGTCGTCGAAAGCGTGCCGACACCACTGTTGATCTCGGCCACGGAGTCCCAGGGAACGGTTACTTTCACCGTCGACAATCCTTCGGGCCAGGATGATGACCGCATCATCTGGAAACGAGTGGGGCGAGAGAGCGAGCCGGTGCGCCAGTCCGTCGACGGCATAATCCCGGTAGATGGTTATGTTGCCGCGACAACGTTGTGCATCGATGTACGCATCGTGCGCGCGGGGACTGAATCCGCGAATCCGTTGGAGGCGTGCTTTCCTGAGTGACGCCACTCGTGACTCAGGGCCGGAGCATCAATTTTATTTGTGCGAAGTCCTAAAATGCTAGGATAATTCAAGGAATGTGATTCGAGAGCTGTTGCGTGACCTAGTGCACGCGATCCGTGCAGAGTTCGGGAGAAGTGCAACGTGAAGCTGTCGTTCGGTGCTGCACGAAGTCGCAAGAATATCGCCTCCGTTCTCGCGCTGTCTTTGGTCGTGGGAGTTCCTCTCACGGTGGCGGCGCTGCACCCCGGTTTTCCCGTTTCTGACGTTGATCTCACGGCAAGCGATGTGTGGGTGACCAACGGCGAGCAATTGCTTGGCGGGCGACTGAACCGTCAAATCGATGAGCTCAATGGTTCGGTAATCGCCTCGAGTGCCCAGTTCGATGTGCTGCAAGACGGCGACGCGCTGTTCATGAATGATCCCGTGGCCCATCGAGTCGAATCGGTCGATCCGGCAACGACAGATGTTACTTCTGCCATCGACGTTCCTCCTGATGCGGACGTCTCATTCGGCGGAACAAACTTGGCCATCGTGTCGCCAAAGGGTGATCTCTGGATCGTTCCGGCTGTTGGCGATCTTCAGTTCAACTACGTCTCTGATCCGCCACTTATTGCGCTCGGCGCTGGAGGGCGGGCCACAGTGACCCGCGATGGCGTGGTTATCGCTGTATCGCCCAAGAATAAAGCGCTCTACCGCGTGGAAACCATTGCTGACGAGCCGGTGAAGTCAGACTTTCCGGCGGTGGGAGAGTTTCAGATTGCCGCCGCTGGTGATTCAGCCGTGGTGTTTGACCAATCGACGAACGAAGTTGTGACCCAAAGTGGGCAACGCTACCCGCTCGATAAGCCAGGGCTGCGTTTGCAGCAATCCAGCGCCGAGCCCGATTTTGCCCTCGTCGCCACCGCCGATTCTCTTCAACGCATTGAGTTGGGCAACGGAACGGTTACTGACCTTGCCGCCGACATTGACAATGCCAACGCTAAAGTGTCGGATGTTTCGGCTCCGGTTGCTCTCGACGGGTGCGCTCATGGCGCCTGGTCGTCAGCTCAGCGCTACGTTCTTGCCTGTACCGGTGGTGAACCGCAGATTCAGCAGATTCCGGAGCCGACGCAGGGAAGCGTGCTGGAGTTTCGCGTCAACAAGTCGGTGATTGCGCTCAACGATCTCTCGAACGGCAACGTGTGGTTGGTCGACGACAACATGCGCCTCGTCGAGAACTGGGAAGACGTTACCCCTCCCGAAGATCAAGAGTCTGAGGAGGAGGGCGACGAGAAGTCGTCTATCCAGTCATTCGAAGACACTCTTGCCGAGCGCACCGACACCAATCGCGCGCCCGTCGCCGCTGACGATGAGTATGGCGTTCGCCCCGGCCGCACGACCGTGTTCCCCGTGCTCGAGAATGACACCGACGCCGATGGCGATGTCTTGGTGATTTCGGCCTTTGATCGCATTGCGGAGTCGACAGGGCGCCTCGATCTCATCGATGGAGGCCGGGCCCTTCAATTCACCCCGGTCGACGATTTTGTCGGATCGATTTCCTTCAACTACACGATCGACGATGGTCGCCAAGGAACAGATCAGGCGCGGGTGACCGCGACGGTGGTGCCCACGAGCCGAAACGAGCTTCCCTTCAGCGTCCGTGAAGCGGGGATCAGCGTTGAAGCTAACCAAACGGTGAGCTATAACGTGCTTGCCGATTGGAAAGACCCCGACGGCGACGACCTTTACCTGGTTGGCGCCTCACCCAAATCTGGCGACTTGGTTCGCTTCACACCCGACGGGTTTGTCACCTTCACTCACCAAACATCAGAGTTGGGCGAGAAGGAGATTACGTTCTTAGTCTCGGATGGTGGCGACACTCCGGCGCAGGGCGAACTGCTGGTCACGGTGGAGCCTACAGGCACATTGAATCCAGTCGGCACTCCCGACTTTGCAACGGTTTTCGCCACCGAAACTGTCGTCATCGAGCCGCTGCTCAATGATCTTTCGCCATCGGGGGCACAGCTCGCACTCGTCGCATTAGACGAGGCAGACAAGGATGCGGTCGTTTCGTTCAACAGCGATCGTGGCGAGATTACCTTTAGTTCGTCGAAGGCAGGAATCTATTACCTCACGTACACGGTGAGCGCGGGGGCGAATACCAGCGTCGGCTTGGTGCGGATCGACGTGCTTGCCAACCCTGAGACAACCGAGCTCCCTCCCGTTGCCGTGAAAGATACGGCGTACCTGCGTGGTGATGAACCCACGACCGTCTCGGTGTTGTCTAACGATGTGAGCCCCAGCGGCAACATTCTTGCCGTTCAGTCGATTGACGTCGATCCTGAGTTGATCGCCAAGGGTCTCGTGGTTGAGCTGCTCGAGAGCACACTCATTCGAGTGACCTCTCCGGCTGCGCTCACCAGTCAGGTCAACTTCACCTACACAATTTCGGATGGGATTGGCACGGCGAGCGCGGGCGTCACGGTTGTGCCGGTGCCCGCCCTCACCAAGCACCAACCGCCGGTAGCGGTCGACGATGCCGCCAAGGTGCGCGCGGGAGACATCATTACTGTGGATGTGCTCGCCAACGATTTCCACCCCGATGACAGCCCGATGTCGCTTGATCCTGAACTAGTGACGGAGCCGACGGCCGGTGTAGCTTTTGTGAGCCGCGACCAATTGCGCTTTCAAGCGCCAACCGCTCCTGGTTCGTACACTGTCGATTACCGCGTTATCGACCCGTTCGGTGAGACGGCGGCGGCAACGGCGACGTTCACGGTAACGCCGGTCAATCTCGAGGCCAACCAAGATCCGGTTCCCACGGCTCTGGTCGCTCGTGTGCTTGCCGGCGGCGAGATTCTCATCGAAATTCCCCTCAGCACGGTGGACCCCGATGGCGATTCGACCGTGCTGCTCAGGTTCCCGGCCAATCCCACGCTCGGAACGATCAAGGAATTCGGCTCGGACTATTTCATCTATGAAGCATCGTCGGCTGCGGCGGGAACCGATGCGTTCAGCTACGAAGTGGTCGATGCTTTCGGCGCAACGGGCGTCGGCGATGTCAAGATTGCGGTCATCCCGGAGCCTGATGAACTGCGTGACCCTATTGCCGTTCCGGACAGCATCTCGATCAGACCGGGTCGAGTAGCGCAGGTCGATCTTCGTGACAACGACTCTGACCCGCAGGGAGCACCGCTCTCGGTCTCGCCTGACCTCATCGATGTACCTGACGGCATTTCGGCGGAGGTTGTGCGCAAGCAGTTCTTGGTAATCGAGGCCCCGGACTCGGAGCAGTCTTTTTCTTTGCGATACCGGTTGGAAAACAACCGTGGTGGCTCGGCCGTCAGCTACGTGCTGGTGCAAGTGACGCCGGATGCCCCGATCCTTCCGCCCTCCGCGGATGACATTAGCGTTCTCACGAAAGACATCGCCGGCAAAAAATCGGTCACGGTCGATCTCTTCGATGGTCACGCGTTTAACCCGGCTGGGGTAACAGAAGATCTCGTCGTGGCGCTCGAAGGTGCTAACGCAGATGCCGGTGTTCTCGGTGAGAAGAATGGTGAGATTGAGGTCACGCCGGGCAAAACCCGCCAGGCGATTACTTACAGCGTTACGAACGAGCTCGATGGATTGACCGCGCGTGCGTTCATTATCGTCCCCGCTGCTGTCGATGAAGATTTCGATGAGCCGCCCGCCGTTGATCCCGAATTGCCCATTCAATACGTGGGCATGAATGAGACTCGCGAGTGGAAGCTCTCGGATATTCTCGTCGTTCCCTCAGGCCGCGATGCCTGGATTCCCGAAGCGACGTCAGTGAGCGCAGTCCAGGGTGACGGCTCGTCGAACTATGTGGATAAAGACACCATTACTTTCACCCCGGCGGCCGACTATCGCGGTCCCGCATCCATAAGTTTCACGGTCACTGACGGTGCGTCTAAGAATGATCCGGCGGGCAACTCTGCCGGGCTAAGGATGAACATTGTCGTTGGCGACCCGGAATTCCGCGATACGGCCCCCGAGTTCACCACCCCCAACACTCAGGTCGAAGTGGGCGAGACGACCGTGCTTGACCTGCGCGATTCCACCGCGCACCAGAATCCGAACATCCTCAACGAGGTCAAATACTCGAACCTCACTGGGGCGAGCGCGGGCCTAGACGCGAAACTCAGCGGGTCAGAGCTCAGTCTCAATGTGCCGAGGAATACCCCTAAGGGAACCACCATGACGCTCGGCGTCACGCTGCGCTGGGACAAATTCGAGGTGCCCGGAACGATCAACGTGACCGTGGTCGGGTCGACGCGGCCCCTCGCGGTTGCAGTTTCCGACGCGCTCGAGACCCAGCGCGGCGACGGTGCCGTAACCGTAAACCCGTTGACCAATGACTCGAACCCGTATCAGTCCACGGGCGAAGCGCTCAAGATCGTCAAGGCGACCGTGCAAAACACGGGGGAGCCAGCCGAAGTCAGCTTCACCGGCACCACGGTGACCATTCGCCCCGATGCAGCGCTCAAGAGCGGTGTCATCGAAGTTGTCTACACAATTGCGGATGCCACGGCAGATGTCGATCGTCAGGTCAATGGCACAATCACTCTCGTCGTGAGCGACATTCCCGACCGGGTGCAGAAGCCGACTCAGGATGCGGGCTCCGCGATTGGCGGAGACAAGTCAGCGACCTGGCGTTTTGTCGCTCCCGCGACGAACGGTAAACCGATCACCAGTTACGAAGTGAGAACCACCCCGGCGGTCGCAAATCTTCCCACCGGGTGCCAGGCGGGTGCTCCGTGCACGATCACGGGCCTTCAGAATGGAACGTCGTATACCTTCGGCGTGCGCGCGATCAACGAGCACGGGGCAGGGGAGTGGTCGCCAACAAGCGACCAGATCACGCCCTACGGCACTCCCGTCGCGCCCAGTGTCACCGCGTCAGTGACAAGCCCGTGGGCGCCGAGTGGCCGAGTCACGGCCTCCTGGCCTGCGGTGGGAGCTACTGGCGGAACCACTACCTACTACTGGACGTCAAGTAACGGTCAGTCCGGCAATACCACCGGAACGAGTGCAGCGACGACCGCCAACCTAGCGGCGGGCAATTACACGTTCACCGTCTACGCCCAGAACTCCGGAGGCAAGCGGGGCGCCGATGGCACCTCGAACTCAGCTCAGGTACGCAATCAGACCGTCCCTTCACAGGTCACAGGGATCGCTGGCACGGTCACCAAGAGCACCAGCCCCGGCACCATTCGATGGACGTGGAATGCCAGCGGTGGAGGCGCAGCGGTGACCGACAACCTGACGTACAAGTGGACACTGAGCAACGGTGACAGCGGTACCATCACGGGGACCAGCACCACGACCAGCGGGCTCCCCGATGCCTCTCGCTATACCCTCACCGTTGTCGCCCAAAACAACGCAGGTGCCAGTTCGCCGGGCACTGGAACTGCTGGTCCGATCGTTACACCGCCACCGCCCGCTGTTTCTCACCTCTGCCTCGCACCGTACCCGCGACGCCCCGAACGGATGATTTCCTGTTAGGAATCAAGTGGAGTGGTCAGAGCAGCGGCTCCCACACGATGGAAGTCCGCGACGAGGGCGGAAGTTACAGCGGCAGTACCTACACAAACTCGGGATCGAGTGGCACCCAGATCACCTACTCGTGGAAGATTTGGGATGGAAATGGCGGAAACGCCGACGGCCTCTACAAAGTGTGGGAAAAGTTCGACGGCAGCGATGGACCTCACGTTTCCATCCAAGACCTCCCCAAGTGCTAGCAGCACCAGATAACTCAGCATCAGATAACACCGAACAACGATCGAAGGACAGCTCAGAATGCCCGTAAGTCAAGAGCAAGCGGCCTGGTTCGCCGACGCATTTCAGAAACTGATTAGCAATGTCGACAAAGCCATCATGGGCAAAGACCACGTCATCCGCCTTGTGTTGACCGCTTTGATCTCTGACGGCCACGTGCTTCTCGAAGACTTTCCTGGGACTGGAAAGACAGTTCTCGCAAAGGCCCTCGCTAACACTCTCGACGGCACCACTTCGCGCATCCAATTCACGCCCGACCTATTGCCATCAGACGTTACCGGTGTTCAAATCTTTGACCAGTCGAAAGGGCAGTTCGAGTTTCATCACGGTCCGATCTTCGCGTCGATCGTTCTCGCCGACGAGATCAACCGGGCGAGTCCGAAGACTCAGAGCGCGCTGCTCGAAGTGATGGAGGAGGGTGTCGTCACGATCGACGGCGAAGGTCATCCGGTTGGTGCACCGTTTCTTGTCATCGCAACCCAAAACCCCGTCGAGCAAGCGGGAACGTACAAACTGCCTGAAGCCCAACTCGACCGTTTTCTCATCAAGACCTCATTGGGTTATCCCGACAGCAAGACCGCTGTGTCACTGCTGATGGACTCGGGAACCAGAGCACGAGCGTCATTGGTTTCGCCCATCATCAAGCCGGAATCGATTGTGGCCATGGCGGCATTAGCTGCAGAGGTGTTCGTCGACGAATCAGTGATGCAGTACCTGAACGACATCGTCGAAGCTACTCGCAAGAATCGTGATGTCGTTCTCGGAGTGAGCATGCGCGGGGCGATGGCGCTTGCGCGAGCGATCAAAACGTGGGCGATCGCTCAGGGGCGCACCTATGCGACCCCTGACGATGTTCGTGATCTGGCAGTAGCAGTGCTGGCCCACCGCGTTATCCTCGATCCGGAATCGGAGTTCGCGGGCGTTCTGGCCGAAGACGTCGTCAACCACATTCTGGTGAATATCGAGCCACCGACCTACCGCGCCGCCTAAGAACAACCTCACGTAATGACTACCGATACTTCTGCGGCACCAGAGCCGAGTGCTCGTGCGGCGCGCACCCCGCGAAGCGGCGCGCGCCGGGCAACTCTCGGAGCGGCGCCACGCGCTACGGCAGTGCAGCGTGGTTTTGCGAGCGCGATCGGATCGGTGCGCCGTGTCGTGTGGGGAATATCAGCGGTCACAGCGCCTGCAGTGCGTGTGGTGCGACGAACTGCCCTCCCCATAGTTGCCGTTGTCACTCCCGCAGGGTGGGTGGTTTTGGGGCTAGCTGCCCTCGCCCTCACTCTCAGCGGCGTGTTCGGCTGGCAAGAGTTCTCGTTCTTGGGCACTGTCCTTCTTGCTGCGGTCATCATTAGCGTCGCCTTCCTGTTCGGGCGGGCGTCGTACGGCGTTATTGTCGAGCTCAATCCGCGACGCGTAGTGGTCGGGGATCGCGCGTTGGGCCGCATGCTGGTCACGAACATTGGAGCTCGCAGCCTGCCTCCAACACGCATGGAACTGCCCGTGGGTAAGGGCGTCGCAGAGTTTCAACTACCGTCGATGACGCCAAAAGCGGAGCATGAAGAACTGTTTGCGGTTCCCACCGCCAAGCGTGCCGTGATCGTTGCGGGGCCTGCTGAGTCAGTGCGGGGGGATCAGCTGGGGTTACTGCGGCGCGCTCTGAAATGGGCGGATGCGGTTGACCTGTTCGTGCATCCGCTCACCGTGCGATTAGTGCCCTCTGCCGCTGGATTGGTGCGTGACTTAGAGGGTCAAGTTTCGAACAAGATCACCAACAACGATATTGCGTTCCATGCGCTTCGGCCCTATGTCCCCGGTGACGACCGCCGGTACGTGCACTGGCGCACCTCGGCCCGCATCGGCCAGCTTATGGTGCGCCAGTTTCAGGAGACGCGTCGTTCGCAGCTCACCATCATTCATGCGTCCCGGGGCGATCTTTACGCGTCTGAGGCTGAGTTTGAGTTAGCGATCTCGGTGACAGCGTCGATCGCAGCTCAAGTCATCCGCGATGGAACGCAGATGAACGTGGTGAGCGAGACGGGCCTGTGGCGCACCCAATCGGTGACAGCGATGATGGATGCGTCGTGCCGCATCGAACCACTGAGCCATCAGCTGGAGACGGTACGCGATTTCGCCCGCGAACAAACGCGTCGTTTGCCGGCACCCAGCGTGGTGATGATCGTGGCAGGTTCCCAGATGAGCACCCCAGATTTTCGCAGTATCCAATCATTGTTTGGTCAAGATACAAGCCAAGTGGCATTCAAGGTTGTCGAGGGTGCCGAGCCTAAAATTTCTGCAGTCGCGGGCCTCACGGTGATCACGATCGGTGACCTGAAAGATCTGTCACAACTGGTGAGGGGAGTGGTCGGTTGAGTACAGCGCAGCACAGTTCAGCGCGCAGACCTCTTACCGCGCGAACATGGACCGACGTTGGGGTCGTCGTGGCGCTGGCCGCGATTGGCCTTGTCGGGTTTGAGCCCTCATTCGGTGGCTACAGTTTTCTCGTTCCCGCGCTCGGCGGGCTCGTTGTCGGAGTGGCAACGGCAGTAGTTGCCAGTGTCTTTCGCCTGAGCGTCGTCACCACAATTGTCGCCGCTGTCGTTGCCTACTTCCTTTGCGGCACAGCGCTGGCTGTGCCTCAGCAGGCTCTCCTCGGGGTGTTTCCGAGCCTTCAATCGCTGTCGACACTCGCTCTGGGAACCGTCTACGGCTGGGCAGACATCGTTACTCTCCAGACGCCGATCGAAGCACCGCAGCACATCACCGTTGTTCCCTATGTAGCTACGTGGGTCGTGGCGCTGGTCTCGACAACTTTGGCAACTCGGTGGCTGACCCGAACGCCGCGCGCCGCCTGGCGTTTCGGCGTGGTGTTACTGGGGCCGCTGGCGATCTATGTTGCCAGCATCCTCATCGGCACCGATGATCCCTATCAGGCTGGGGTCCGTGGGGTGGGATTCGCTGCGATTGCGCTGGTGTGGTTGGGGTGGCGCCGCAGCGATGGCAGCAATATGGCGCAGGCCGGTGCGCGCAAACTTCGTGGGCGCAAAATTGCGGGAATCGCCATCGTGGTCTCCGCCGCAGTGTTGTTGGGTGGGGGAGCCGGGTGGTGGATTGCTCCAGCGCAGGATCAACGCTTTGTGCTTCGCGATGAGATCGAGCCACCGTTCGATCCGTTGCAATACCCGAGTCCTTTAGCGGGATTCCGGCATTACACGAAGCAAGTTACCGATGAAGTGCTTTTTTCGGTGAGCGGGTTGAAGCCCGGTGATTCCATTCGACTGGCCACGCTGGACTCGTTCACCGGAAAGCTGTGGAACGTTACCGGCGCCGAGTCGAGTGCCGAGGGTTCCGGCACCTTTAGCTTGGTCGGTCGAAAGCTGCCGCGCCAGTCGTTCATTACGCCAGAGACGCGCACCGATGTCACTTTCACTATCGGTGCCTATGCGGATGTCTGGATGCCGAGTATCGGCTATCCGACCGACCTAGAGTTCACCGCTGGCGACGCGGTGGATGCCCGCGATAGCCTCCGTTACAACGCGTCCACGGGGACCGCTGTGCTCACGGCGGGACTGCACGAGGGCGATTCTTATACTGTCGATACCACTATTCAACAGGTCATTTCCCTCGAAGATCTCTCTGATGTTTCCACTGCGTCTGTAGAGTTGCCGCCGGTTCGGGCAAGCCCTGACATCGTTACCGCCAAAGCACAGGAGTACGCGGCAAATGCGACAACCCCGGTTTCGCAACTCGAAGCTGTACGGCTGGCGCTCACCACCACCGGGTTCCTGAGCCACGGCCGAGCCTCCGACACTGTGGCATCGCGTGCAGGTCACGGAGCCGATCGCATCACCGACCTGCTCGAGCGCACCCAAATGGTGGGAGATCAGGAACAGTATGCTTCGGCCTTCGCCCTCATGGTGAGAAGTTTCGGCTATCCGGCGCGTGTCGTCATGGGCTTCGCTCCCGAGATTGTCGAAGGTGAAACGGTGGAGGTCACGGGCGACGATGTGACCGCCTGGGTCGAAGTTGCCTTCGACGATGTCGGATGGGTGGTCTTCAACCCCACGCCCGACGAAACTGACATTCCCCAAGAGCAAACGCCGAAACCTCAGAGCGAGCCACAGCCTCAAGTGCGTCAGCCCCCTCGCGTTGAGGCAGACGCTGAGGATCTGCTCACTCCCGTGGAGCTTGACGAAAGCGAAGAAGAGGAGGACGACCTCGCGTTCTCCATTCCCGGGTGGGTTTACGCCCTCGGGCTCAGCTTGCTGATCCCGGCGTTCATCATCTTCTTTCCCCTGCTGATTATCGGGATCTACAAAGCTCGCCGTGCTCGCCGTCGTCGGGAGGCCAGTGCACCCCACGATCAGGTAGCGGGAGCCTGGGATGAGCTCGTAGATCAGTACTCAGAATTGGGTTACAGCGTTCCGCCGAAAGCCACCCGAGTCATGGTCGCCGAACAACTCGATGCCCAAGTGCGGCAGACCCTGGCGGGCGCTGCGATCGGTGGTGACACTGAGGCCAGCGTCAGCGGCAGGGCAATGGATGCTGGCGCGGGTGCGTCTGGTGTCGCTCTTGCCGAGCACGCAGTGATGTTGCGCGCGGTCGCGGTCGCGACCGACGACGCAGTTTTTTCGGGCCAAGAGATTTCTCCTGAACGCAGTGGCGAAGCCTGGTCCACAACGGCAGCAGCAGTCGAAGCGGGTCGGGCTGGCCTTACGACGCAGCGTCGAGTCGTCAGCCGATACCGCATCCGGTCGGCCAGAGATTGGGCTTCAAGGGTCTCGACGAAGAGCGAGAATTCCGAAAAATAGGGAATACAGGCAACTCAATTGGATGCGCGGCGCTCCTGTTGCAGATGAGTTAACATTGCTTTTCGGGGCGTGCAAAGGAGGTTGGCAGCGATGAGTACGGAAGACGACGGCGGGTTCATCACTCCGCCTCCGGGAATGATGCCCGCTCCGGCAGAGAAGAAAATAGTTCATTCTGAACCAGAGAACTCGGGCGAGGTCATTGAGCTGCCGCCGGGAATAGTCGATTCGGGCACGTATCGGCTCGCACAAGAGCAGGTGCCATCGCGCGTGAAGAAACCTGATGCTCCCACATTCTTTCCCTCGGGGATGCTCGGCGTTCCTCACGCTCCGGCGGCTGCTGCGGCTGCGCCTCTAGCACCGGCCGCGCCTCCAGCACCGGTTGCACCAGCTGCACCGGCCGAGCCAGCTGCACCGGCCGAGCCAGCTGCACCGGCCGAGCCAGCTGCACCGGCCGAGCCAGCCGCACCTGCTGATGGCGGAGCGGCCGCACCTGCAGCGGAACTCCCTCCATTAGACGCCACCAACGACGCGGTGGACGGCGCGACTGTCGTGCTTTCGCGCCCTCGCCGCGCACCACCGTGGCACCTCACTTTGCCCGACGCGAGCACTGTTGCGGTTCAGCGCACACTCCTCATTGGTCGCGTTCCGGCCAGCAACGCGCAGTGGCCCGCAGCCGCGCTTCTCGCGGTAACGGATCCCGGTAAAACCGTTTCTAAGACTCATGCGGCGCTAGAACTAACGGCTGATGGCCGGCTTCTCGCCCACGATCTGCACTCGACTAATGGCGTGTTCGTGCTTGGGACGGATGCTGCGGCCCATTCCGAGGGCGTGCCGGTCGTGCCGGGAACACCCGCACAACTCGACAGCGGCGTTCACCTTCGTCTCGGTCAGTTCACCATTGCAGTTTCGCGAGGCTCGGCACCCCCGCCCGCTCAGCCGCAGGCACAATAACGATGGGTTTGCGGCGGGGCGTCGTTGATGACTTTCAGGCCGGCTTCTCTGTTGGCCGCATCCGTTTTGCGGCCGGGAACACCTCTGTTCTCGAGCAACGTTTGCCACTAATGCAAAGGCGCTTATCGTGACTGACAAAACGACCCCTGGCGGCAGGTTCCGCAAACCGATAACGCCATGGACGGTTATCCGCGTAATTGTTATCCCGCTTCTTGTCCTGATTTTCGTTGTGTTCGTGATCGTCAATCAAGGCGACGATCGTGCGGATATTCTCGAGAATGGTGTGGCAACTCAGGCGTTGCCCACCGGTGGGACGGTTTCAGATACCTCGCGGAATAACGGGCGCACTAAACGTTGGCTGAGCCTCGAATTTCGGTACATGGTCGATGGGGAAATCTATACGACGGCGGGCGACCACAAGTACGACCGAAATTCCTTCGATAAGACTGCTGCGTTGAACGCGAATCCGAGCGCGGAAGTGAGATACCGGGAGGATGATCCCAGCACGGCGATCGTTCTCGATAAGGATTACCGATGACGCTGATGAGTTTGGAGCAACAACCTTATGAACGCTGCACGATACGGATCCAAGATGATCCCCGGGAACCGGGTGGCGTGGAACAGGCTGGAACGGGCGGCTTTCGAGCATCACCCGGCGGTTGTCACCGCGTTACGATCGACAGGAGTTAAGGGCCAGTCTCAGTGGAAGATGATCTTTTTCCTTCCGCTCGTCGTTCTCGTGGGGATCTTTTACGCCGCGCCGATCTGGGGAATGGCGACAGTGATGGGGCCGGTGGCGTTGAGCCAGACTAGCCGCGTCGCTGAGGGCGACATTTCGGTTGGCTCGATCATCTTCATGTTCGCGTTCGTCTTCGTCGTCGGTCACGCAATTTTGTGGTTGGCAACGGGCCGAAAGCCTCGCTCGGCTCTCCTCGGTAGCGCAGGAATGGCGTTCGCGTTTGGGGGAGTGAGTGCCTTGGTCACGGTGCGACGAGGTCTCGTCAACGCCGTACCGGCGTGGGAGTTGTTGATTCTTCCGATGGCGGCGACTGCGGTAGTCGGCGGAGTCTTTTTCTTTCTGGTGTTCTATGTCAACCGCACCGATCCCCGAGCGAAGAATCCGCCCCAACGGCTCGTGCACTTTCGCGAGACTGAGGCATACACCGAGCCGATCCGAGAGGCTGTTGTGCTCGTGAGCGTGGCCGACCAAAGAAGCATTCGCGAAGATATCTCCGTCGCGATCGACGATCTCGAGCGCAGGCAAGTAATCTCCAGCGAGAGGGCTGCTGAAGCACGCACGGCTCCCTTAGGAAGCCTTGCCGTCCATATGTTGTCTTTAGAGGCTGCTCAACGAGCGGCTATTGCGCGCCACACTGCCTTCTACTAATGGTCCATGCACACCCTCAGCGCTGAGGATGACGTTCCGGGCGCATTCGATGCGATCGACAGGTCTGCGACGGGTGCGGTTGCGAACCCCTCGATAGCTGCACGGGTTGTCACGCGGCGTAGACTGGAGAGATTGAGCCGCGCTTTTTGCGGCACGATCGTCGATTCGAAAGAGGTGCGCTATGGGCAAGACCCTGGCAGAGAAAGTGTGGGATGACCATCTGGTTGTCAAGGGTGCCGACGGTACCCCCGACCTTATCTACATTGACCTTCACCTTGTGCACGAAGTCACGAGCCCTCAAGCCTTTGACGGACTTCGGATGGCCGGCCGCCCGGTTCGCCGTCCCGACCTCACGATCGCAACCGAAGACCACAACACGCCGACTCTCGCGATCCACAAGCCGATCGCTGATCTCACGAGTCGCACCCAAATCGAAACTCTGCGCAAGAACGCCAAGGAGTTCGGTGTGCGCCTGCACTCGCTTGGTGACATCGAGCAGGGCATTGTTCACGTTGTCGGCCCGCAGCTTGGCCTCACCATGCCCGGCGTCACCGTGGTCTGTGGAGACTCACACACGAGCACCCACGGTGCTTTCGGTGCGATGGCCTTCGGCATCGGCACGAGTGAAGTCGAGCACGTGCTCGCCACCCAAACTCTTCCACTGAAGGCCTTCAAGACGATGGCGATCACCGTCGAGGGCGAACTGCGCCCCGGCGTCACCGCAAAAGACATCATCCTTGCCGTCATTGCGCAGATCGGAACCGGCGGTGGCCAAGGCTACGTTCTCGAATTCCGCGGCAGCGCCATCCGTGCTCTCTCGATGGAGGGCCGCATGACGATCTGCAACATGTCGATCGAGGCTGGTGCTCGCGCCGGAATGATCGCCCCAGATCAGATCACCTACGACTACCTCGAGGGTCGCCCGCACGCGCCAGAGGGTGCCGACTGGGATGCCGCCGTTGAGTACTGGAACACCCTCGCCACCGACGACGACGCCGTCTTCGACGCCGAAGTCTTCCTCGATGCCAACACGCTCGAGCCGTTCGTCACCTGGGGAACCAACCCCGGCCAGGGTGTTTCGCTCAGCGACAACGTTCCGGTTCCTGCTCAGATCGCCGACCCCAACGCGCGGGCTTCTGCGGAACGCGCTATCGAATACATGGCGCTCGATGCCGGAATGCCGATGAAAGACATCCGCGTGGATGCCGTCTTCATGGGGTCGTGCACTAACAGCCGTATTGAAGATTTGCGTGCATTCGCATCGATCATTCAGGGCCGCAAGAAAGCGGACCACGTTCGCGTCATGGTTGTGCCTGGCTCTGCACGAGTTCGCATCGAAGCCGAAGCCGAAGGAATTGACAAAATTGTCGAAGAGTTTGGTGCCGAGTGGCGTTTCGCCGGTTGCTCCATGTGCCTCGGAATGAACCCAGACCAGTTGGCTCCGGGGGAGCGGTGCGCGTCGACAAGCAACCGCAACTTCGAAGGCCGTCAAGGTAAAGGCGGGCGCACCCATCTGGTGTCACCGCTAGTTGCCGCCGCCACCGCCATCCGCGGCACACTTTCTAGCCCGTGGGATCTCGACAACAGCCCGCTGCCCGAACAGCTGGCGCTCGCCGCAACAACCGCAGAGGAGTCGCGCTAATGGACAAGGTCACCACCGTCATCGGAATTGCCGTTCCGCTCAAGCGCAGCAATGTCGATACCGACCAGATCATCCCTGCGGAATTTCTGAAGCGCGTCACGAAGACCGGATTTGACGATGCGCTGTTCTTTGCTTGGCGTCAAGACCCCGACTTTATTCTCAATCGTGAGCCCTTCACCCGGGGCAAGATTTTGGTCGCCGGTGCTGATTTTGGTACCGGTTCCAGTCGTGAACACGCCGTTTGGGCGCTGCGCGATTACGGATTTCAGGCCGTGCTGAGTGCTCGCTTTGGTGACATCTTCCGCGGTAACGCCGGTAAACAGGGTCTCCTTGCGGCCCAACTCACCGAAGCCGAGATCGAAACCATTTGGGCCATGATCGACGCAGATCCTGGGCTCGAAGTTACGGTCGACTTGGAAACTCGCACCGTAACCGCAGGCGAAGCCCAGTTTTCATTCGAAATTGACGATTACACTAGGTGGCGTTTGCTCGAAGGCCTTGATGACATTGGCCTCACCTTGCGAAACGAAACAGATATTACGGAGTTCGAAAGCCGCCGAGAATCATGGCGACCTAAAACTTTGCCAGCGAAGTAGAGGTAGCGATGAATCCATTGGCTCAAGACGCAACAGCAGCAGCTAAGCGAACCGGTTTGCTCTCCAACCAGATCATTATTAATGGGGGAAAGCCACTTCGTGGCCGTATCAACGTGCGCGGAGCAAAGAATCTCGCCACCAAAGCGATGGTCGCCGCTCTCCTCGCCGACACACCGAGTGTGCTCAAAGATGTTCCCGCCATCAGCGATGTCCGGGTCGTTACCGGAATGCTCGAAGCGTACGGCGTTACCGTCACCGAGACTGGCGACGGGGAACTCACCCTTGATCCCAAAAACGTTCTCAAGGCGCACTTTGCCAAGATTGACGCCCTAGCTGGTTCTAGCCGCATTCCGATTCTGTTCTGTGGTCCTCTGCTGCACCGCCTCGGCGAAGCGCTGATCCCCGACCTCGGCGGTTGCCGCATTGGTGACCGCCCGATCGACTTCCACTTGGATGCTCTGCGCGCGTTCGGCGCCGTTGTCGACAAAAGCTACGAAGGTATCCGTCTCACGGCCCCCGAGGGGTTGCATGGTGCGGACATCAACCTTCCTTACCCCAGCGTCGGAGCCACCGAGCAGGTGCTGCTCACGGCCGTTCTCGCTAAGGGGGTTACCGAGCTCAAGGGTGCGGCAATCGAGCCCGAGATCATGGATCTCATTGCGATTCTGCAAAAAATGGGCGCCATCATCAACGTTGAGCCCAACCGTGTCATCTTCATTGAGGGTGTCGAGAAGCTCAGCGGCTACAACCACCGCGCACTCTTCGACCGCAACGAGGCCGCAAGCTGGGCATCCGCTGCTTTGGCAACAGGCGGAGATATCTTCGTTGAAGGCGCCAAGCAGCAAGAGCTGATGAACTTTTTGAACATCTTCCGCAAGGTTGGTGGAGCGTTCGATATCGCTGAGGACGGGATTCGCTTCTGGCACCCAGGCGGAGCGCTTAAGCCGGTAGTCATCGAGACCGATGTGCACCCTGGCTTCATGACAGATTGGCAGCAGCCGCTGATCGTCGCGCTCACTCAGGCCGAGGGACGTTCTGTAGTGCACGAGACGGTGTACGAGAACCGTTTGGGCTTCACGTCGGCCCTCATCGAAATGGGTGCCAACATTGTGGTTCACGAAGACGGCCTTGAGTCGGTCAGTCGTCGCGTTCCTCGTCGCCCGCTTGAGCAAGCAGCCGTCATCATCGGCCCAACGCCGCTGCACGGTGCCGATGTCGAAATCCCTGACCTGCGCGGAGGGTTTAGCCACCTCATTGCGGCGTTGACTGCTGAAGGTCAATCGACGGTCAGCAACATTGGGATCATTGCGCGTGGTTATGAGCACTTCGTTGACAAGCTTGAGTCACTCGGGGCCGATTTTATCTACGAGGGCTAACGCCGGTGTCGTCGACTCCCGAGCGGCAAACTCGCGTGAAATCTGAGAAGACAGTAGTTTTTCGGACGCTGGCGTTTTTGATTTTGCCGGCAATGACCGTGATAGCCAAGTACAAAATTCATGACGCTCACAACGTGCCAGCGCAGGGAGCTTTTGTTCTTTCGCCCAATCACTACAGCAAAATCGATCCGGTAGTGATCGGTGTCGGCATGTGGAAGATCGGGCGGATGCCGCGCTACATGGCTAAAGCTGCGCTCTTCGACGTTCCGGTGATGGGCTGGTTGCTCAAAAAATCGGGCCAAGTTCCGGTGCAGCGTGCATCCCAAAGCCGCAGCGGAGCAGATCCGATGAAAGCGGCACGCCAGATTGCCGAGCAAGGTCTTGCCGTGGTGGTCTATCCCGAAGGTACGCTGACGCGCGAGCCCGATATGTGGCCGATGCGCGGAAAATACGGTGCGGTGCGCACGGCGCTGGACACCGGTATTCCTCTAATTCCCTCGGCAAGTTGGGGTGCTCAAGAAATCCTGCCTCGATATTCGAAACGGATTAGTATTTTTCCCCGCAAGACTGTTCATATCATTTTCGGTGAACCCGTAGATTTGTCTGAGTTTGAAGGCAAACATCTGGATTCGCGAGTGCTCGCTGAAGCTACGGAGAAACTCATGACCGCAATTACCGCTCTCCTCGAGGAGCTCCGCGGCGAAACTGCTCCGAAGGTTCGCTACAACCCGGCCGATCACGGTCAGAGTGAGGTTGGCCGTTTTGATCAACGCTAACGCCGGTTCCGATCACGCTCCCGCCCGCCGCGTTGCCGTGCTCGGTGCTGGATCGTGGGGCACAACGTTCTCCAAAATCCTTGCCGATGGCGGCAACGATGTAGCGCTGTGGGCTCGCCGCCCAGAACTCGCTCGCGAAATCTCGCAATCCAAGCGCAACAGTGACTACCTGCCAGGTATCAACCTGCCGCGATCACTGTGGGCGAGCGACAAATTGCACGAAGTGCTTGAGGGAGCAGAACAGGTTTACCTTTCTGTGCCCAGCCAGTCCCTGCGTGAGAACCTACGCATCGTTCGGGAACTGATTCCCGAAGATGCACTCATCGTCTCCCTCATGAAGGGTGTCGAAAAGGGCACCGGTGCCCGCATGAGCGAAGTTATCTTGCAAGAGCTTGGTGTCGACCCCAACCGCGTCGCCGTGGCATCCGGCCCCAACCTTGCTCTAGAAATCGCCAAAGAGCAGCCGACTGCCGCGGTAATGAGCAGCGCGAGCCTCGAGACCGCAACCACGGTGGCGGTCACCGCGCGCAACCGCTACTTCCGTTCTTTTGTGAACACCGATGTCATCGGTACCGAATTTGGTGGAGTGCTGAAAAACCTCATTGCGGTTGCTATCGGCATCGTCGATGGTGTCGGCTACGGCGAGAACACCAAGGCATCCATCATCACTCGAGGGCTGGCCGAGATGACCGACTTCTCGGTTGCGTTCGGTGCCCGCGCTGAAACGCTCGCGGGCCTTGCCGGGCTTGGTGACCTCATTGCGACCTGCGAATCTTCGCTGTCACGCAATAACACCGCCGGTCGCCTGCTCGGTCAGGGCTACAGCTTCTCTGAAGTGATCAAACAGATGAACCAGACAGCTGAGGGGCTTTCGTCGGTGGCGCCAATTCTGGAATTGGCACTTTCTAAGGGAGTCGACATGCCGATCGTGAGCCAAGTTGCTGAGGTTTTGGCAGGTACGCTCGCTCCGCGGGATATCGCTCCGCATTTAACAACTGACGATCTTCCTCAGGGGGAGTAAACGATGACGGACCAGCCCACCACAACGGCCATGTCCCCATTGCCGGCCAAGCCCACAACCACCGTTGTGTTGCTGTTCGGCGGTCGTTCTTCGGAACACAGCATCAGCTGCGCTACCGCAGGCGGGGTATTGTCAGCAATCGATCGCGCGAAGTACACGGTGATCCCGGTCGGGATTACTCGTGACGGTGCTTTCACCTTGCAGCCGGATGATGCCGACAAGTTTGCGCTGAACCCGGATGAGATGCCGGAAGTTACCGACAATGACACCCGCATCCACTGGCCAGAATCGGCGCTCTCTAGCGAGCTAACAGTGACGGATGCCGACGGCAGCACCCGCAGCCTCGGCGATGTCGATGTTGTGTTCCCGATCCTGCACGGCCCTTTTGGTGAAGACGGCACAATTCAGGGGCTCATCGAGCTCACTGGCCTGCCTTATGTCGGCAACGGTGTGCTCGCGTCGGCGATGGGAATGAACAAGCACTTTACGAAGCTTGCTCTAGAAGCTGCCGGGGTAGCTGTTGCTCCGTGGGTGACGGTCTCTGCGGTGCAGTGGCAACGTCAGCCGGCGGTCTGGCGTCAACGGGCGTCGAGTCTCGGATTTCCTGTCTTCGTGAAGCCAGCGCGTGCGGGTTCCTCAGTGGGAGTGACGAAAGTGACGAGCCCCGACGAGCTTGTCAATGCATTCGCGACTGCTTTTGCAGAAGATTCCACAGCACTGGTCGAGCAGGCGATGACGGGCCGCGAAATCGAATGTGGCGTGCTCTCTGGGCGCGACGGCGGCGATACTCGCGTGAGTGTCGCGGGCGAAATTGTGGTCACGGGGCGGGACTTCTACGACTTCGAAGCTAAATATCTTGACGTCTCGGCTGCCGAACTGATTTGCCCCGCACCGTTGCACGATGGCGAATTGTGGCAGATGCAGCGCACTGCGGCCCGTGCCTTCGAAGCAATTGGTGGCGCAGGGCTAGCCCGCGTGGATTTCTTCTTCGATGGCGTCGAATTTGTGGTCAACGAAATCAACACGTTGCCCGGGTTCACGCCCATTTCTATGTTCCCCAAGTGCTGGGCAGCGAGCGGGATGACGTATCCCGAACTCATCGATGAACTTATCGAGCTCGGGCGCGAGACTGTTCGCTAGCGCGGCAAGCGGCTGCCTCGCCGTCGATAACAGCTGCTGCCCGCTGGCTACTCGGATTCTGCGGCGGGTGTGGGCGTTGCTGTTGGCGCGGGGGCGTCGGACAATGCGACACAAAACCGCTCTGCTGTGATCTGACTCACGGCGCCAGCAAGCTCAGTCAACGCATCGAGGCCAGACACCTCATCGCCTTCAACATCGGGGTCGCCATCGCTGTCAATAATGACTTGCACGGCGGGGTCGCGGCCGTAGGTCGTGAAGACGAAGTTCGGGGCGTCGCTATCGTCGCGCAACCAGTCGATGCCATTTTCGGGGGCCGTCACACAGGCCAGAGCCGCAGTCGGATCCGGAACGGCGACTCCGCACCGCACCAGCACATTCGCGGGTTCTCCCCACGCTGCTGTGCCTTGCGCGTTAGTTTCGCGAATATCGAGGCCGGCAACGGTGTCTGGCAGCCGAACAATTACGTCTGCGCACGCGGGGTTTGCGGCATCGTCGGCGGGTTCAAGGGGAAGGATCGTCGAGCATCCGGCCAGCGTGGCAAGCAACGGAGCGACTGCAAGCAGTGCCAAAACGGGGGTGCGGGTCGTCGATCTCATCTGCTTCAGGCTACCGTGAGAATATGACGATTGACCGCGAGGGCGACCACAGTGACACGCTCGGCCACGTTGGCGAGTTAGATGCCCTCAAACGCATCTTTCCGCGACTGCCCTCCGCTGCAGCGGAACTGATCGGTCCCGGTGACGACTCAGCTGTTCTCGCCGCCCCGGATAAGCGCATGGTCATCACGACCGACATGATGATCCATGGCCCCGACTTTCGGCTTGCCTGGTCGACACCGTACGACCTCGGCTGGAAAGCTGCGGCCACGAACCTTTCTGATATCGCTGCGATGGGGGCAGTGCCCACCGGGCTTGTTGTCGCTATCGCTGCCCCCAATGACACCCCGGTGGCATCACTCGAGGCGATTGCGGATGGTTTACGCGACGGTTGCGAGACTCTCGCGCCCGGCTGCGGAGTCATCGGTGGTGACCTTTCAGTCTCGACGGTGTTGACGATTGTCATCACGGCGTTTGGTGATCTTGAGGGCCGTTCGCCCGTGTTGCGTTCGGGCGCCCGCGTCGGCGACATAATTGCGGTTTCCGGCACGCTCGGTCTCGCGGCCGAGGGTCTGCGCCTGCTGTTTACTGACGGTGTCGTCGATGGGGAACCGGATGCTGCAGCCGCCCTAGCGCTAGCGACCCAGCATCCCGCTGCCATTGCCGCCCAGCTCCGGCCTGCTCCACCGATCGCTGATGGCAAAGCCGCGTCGCTCGGTGGCGCGACGGCCATGCTCGATCTCAGCGACGGGCTAGCGATTGATGCCCGCCGCATTGCTACCGCGAGCGGTGTTGGTCTTGATCTGTCAGCGGAGGCGGTGGGTGGCCGCGTGCAGCTAGACGGTGGAGAAGATCATTCGCTGCTCGCAACTTTTCCCAAGTCAACGCCGTTGCCGGCGGGATTCCGCGCGATCGGTCATGTCGTCGACGGCGAAGGTTTGCTCGTCGATGGTGTTGCGTACACCGAGCGTGGCGGTTGGGATCCTTATGCGGGCTGGGATGGCGCGGTCGGCTGAATTGCGTCTGGCTGGACTTGCTGACGCATAGGCGGCTGCCAGCTAGATCTCGGTTGGCTGAACCCAGTAGAGCGTGGTGTCGCCGTAGTCTTTGCGGCGGTCGAGTTCGAGACCGGCAGGCCAGGCCGGTTCGGGGTCCCGTGAGCTGCGTTCGACGATGACGAGCGCGTCAGGGCTGAGCTGGCTGGCGAGCAGTTCGAGAGCCACGAGAAGTTCGCCATTGCCGAGTTCGTAGGGCGGGTCGATGAATACCAGATCCCACTGATCTCCGGATGTCTCCAAAAAAGTGTGTACGGTGCGGGCGGCGGTGAGGATGATCGGCTTTGACCCGCGCGGAGCCTTTGCGGCGATGAGCGTGGCGTTCTTGCGGCAGGTGGCGGCAGCCCGCGAATTATTCTCCACGAGGGTGACGTGGGGTGCGCCGCGCGAGGCCGATTCGAGTCCGAGTGCTCCGGTGCCGGCATAGAGGTCGAGCACGCGGGCGCCATCGATGGCGTTCCGGGCTTCGAGCGCGGAGAAGATCGCTTCGCGCAGGCGGTCGCTTGTAGGGCGGGTTCCCGCGCTCGGAACGGCAATGGTGAGGGAGCCGGCATATCCGGCAATGATGCGTGTCATAGCGTGTCGAGCCTAGCCCGGGTGAGCGCGTGGGTGGGAAGGCACTCGTGGGGTTCGTGTTCGGCAGTGCTTGCGTTGCGCCACGATCACTCGGCCGTGCAGAGTGAACGCCGGTGGTCCCCGGTACTCTTCTATGGTGACCTCGCCCCTCGATCAGAAGCTCAGCGCCGTCTTGGGCGGGCGCACCGCCACGTCGATGCAACGTGGTCTGGGCCTGCAGACGGTGGGCGATCTCATGACCCACTATCCGCGGCGTTATGCGCGGCGGGGCGAACTTACCGCGCTGGCCCAGTTGCCACTGGATGAGGCGGTTACGATCGTGGCCGAGGTGCGGGAGGTGCGCAATCGTCCGATGCGCAATAAGCGTGGCTCGATTCTTGAGGTGTCGATCAGCGACGGCACCGGCATCCTGACTCTCACGTTTTTCAATCAGGCGTGGCGCGCTAATGAGCTCTCGCCTGGCGTGCGCGGGATTTTTGCGGGCAAGGTTGGCCAATATCGGGGCACCCGCCAGCTCGCTCACCCCGACTACGAACTTTTTGACCGGGATGCTCTCGAGCTGAAGAAGCCCGAGCAGGCCAAGTCGTGGGCCGAGCAACCCATCCCGATTTATCCGGCGACGTCGACGGTGGCGAGTTGGCAAATTCAGAAAGCCGTCGAGGTCGTGCTGGATACTCTGGGGCCGCTTGACGACCCCGTGCCGGATGCCGTTCGTCGCGAACGTGAGCTGTTGCCGTTCGCGAAGGCGCTCGAGCAGATTCATCGGCCCAAAGTTGATTCTGACTGGCGGGCAGCTCGAGACGCGCTGCGGTTTCAGGAGGCGTTCGTGTTGCAGTCTGCGCTGTTGCAACAGCGTCAGAAGCAGCGCGAGTCTGAGGCTATTGCGCGCACGGCGGGTTCGTTGCTTGAGGGTTTCGACGCTGCGCTTCCGTTTACGCTCACGGGCGACCAACAGACGGTTGGTGAGCAGATTTTCCTCGACCTCGCTGAGCCAGTGCCGATGAATCGACTGGTGCAGGGCGAGGTGGGTTCCGGTAAGACTCTCGTTGCGTTGCGGGCAATGCTCGCGGTGGCTCAATCGGGTGGCCAATCCGCTCTCCTTGCCCCCACGGAGGTTTTGGCTCATCAGCATTTCCGTTCCATTGTGCGCACGCTTGGCCCTGATCTGGCGGCCGAACTGCGCCCGACCATCATCACCGGCCAGTTGCCAACGGCCGAACGCAAGAAGGCACTGCTGGCGACTATCTCGGGGGCATCGCGCATTGTCATCGGCACGCACGCGCTTCTCGGTGACGCGGTCAGTTTCATCGATCTCGGGCTTGTCGTTGTCGACGAGCAGCACCGCTTCGGGGTCGACCAGCGCGAAGCGTTGCGTCTCAAGGGCGCTAAGCCGCCGCACGTTCTTGTTCTCACAGCGACCCCCATCCCGCGCACTGTCGCCATGACAGTGTTCGGTGACCTCGATATTTCGTCGATTGCCGAGCTGCCGGCCGGTCGCCAGCCGATCAGTAGCCATGTTGTGCCGCTCGCCGAGAAACCGGGCTGGGTATCGCGCGTGTGGCAACGTCTAGCCGAAGAACTTGCGATCGGCCGTCAAGGTTTCGTCGTGTGCCCGGCGATCGATGCCAAGAGTGAAGAACCCGGCAGCGAACCCGCGCCGAAAGCATCTGACGATCCGGATGGCGCCCCGCCCCGGCCGATAGCTAACGTCACCGAGGTGCTGGCATCGCTGCGCAGCAACGAGGTTCTCGCAGGCAAACGCATTGAAGCGCTGCACGGCAAGCTCTCTAGCGAAGAAAAAGATGAGCTCATGCAGGCGTTCGCCGCCGGCGACATCGATGTTCTCGTAGCGACAACGGTGATCGAGGTTGGCGTTGACGTACCGAACGCTTCGGTCATGGTGGTGCTCGATGCTGATCGCTTTGGCGTTTCTCAGTTGCATCAATTGCGTGGCCGCGTTGGTCGCGGCGGCGTTCCGGGGCTCTGCCTGTTTGTGACCGCAGCCGAAGTTGAGTCGTTGGCGCGCGAACGCGTTGAGGCTGTGGCATCCACTCTGGACGGTTTCGAGCTCGCCAACAAAGACCTGGAGCTTCGGCGAGAAGGCGACGTGCTCGGCGGCGTTCAGTCTGGCGGGCGTTCCAGCCTCAAACTGCTGCGGGTTGCCAACGATGGGCAACTCATCACTGAAGCGCGTGAGGCTGCGCAGACAGTCTTGGCCATCGACCCGACGTTGGGGGAGCACCCGGCGCTCGCCGAAGCTCTCACCCGTCGCCTCGACGAAAGTGCCGAAGCCTTCCTAGGCAAGAACTAGCGCACCGCGGTCAAGTTTTCCGCACAGCGAACTCCCACGCGGCGAGCAGCACTGAGCCACTATCGTTGAAGCATGAGTCGGATCGCTGTCGTTCCTGGGTCCTTTGACCCTGTCACCCTGGGCCACCTGGATGTGATTGAACGGGCGGCAAAAACTTTTGACGAAGTGCACGTTCTGGTTGTGCACAATCCCGGCAAGACTGCGCTTTTGCCGATTGCGCAGCGCGTTTCGCTCATCGAGCAAGCGGTTGCTGATGCCGGCCTCGAGGGCAACATCCGGGTCACGAGTTGGAGCATGGGGCTTCTTGTTGATTACTGCACCGATGTTGGTGCCAGTGTGATCGTCAAGGGCATCCGTTCTCAAGTGGATGTCGCCTACGAAACCCCGATGGCGATTGTGAACCGTGATTTGGCTGCCGTAGAAACTATTTTCATGCTCCCGAACCCTGCTCACGCTTATGTGTCAAGTTCGCTGGTGCGTCAGGTTGCTGCGCTCGGGGGAGATGTCGCGTCGTACGTTCCTCGTGTTGTTTCTGATTTTTTGCAAGCGCCTCGCGACTAACACCGGCACAATGGGTCTATGACTCTCACACTCGGATACAAAGCTTCTGCTGAACAGTTCGCCCCGCGTGAGCTCGTAGAGATTGCGGTGGCGGCTGAAGCTCACGGTATGGAGAGTGTTGCGGTCAGCGACCACTTTCAGCCCTGGCGTCACGAAGGCGGCCACGCGCCCTTCTCGTTGAGCTGGATGGCTGCTGTGGGGGAACGCACCAGCACTATTCGCATCGGCACGAGTGTGATGACTCCGACGTTCCGTTACAACCCTGCCGTTTTGGCGCAGGCCTTCGCCACGATGGGGTGTCTGTATCCGGGGCGCATCATGCTCGGTGTCGGCAGCGGTGAAGCTCTCAATGAGATCGCGACCGGATTCCGTGGTGCTGGCGAACAAGATTGGCCTGAGTTCAAGGAGCGCTTTGCTCGGTTGCGCGAATCGGTTCGACTGATGCGAGCGCTCTGGACCGAGGATCGCGTTTCGTTCGAGGGGGAGTACTATTCCACTCACGAAGCCAGCATCTATGACCGCCCCGACCAGCCCATCCCGATCTACATTGCGGCCGGTGGCCCGATGGTTGCTCGCTATGCCGGTCGTGCGGGCGATGGTTTCATTTGCACGTCGGGCAAGGGTATGGCGCTGTACAACGATGCGCTGATCCCGGGCGTCAAGGAGGGTGCGGCGAAGGCTGACCGCAAGTTCGAAGACATTGACCGGATGATCGAGATCAAGCTCTCGTACGACACCGATGCCGACGTCGCCCTCGAGAACACCCGTTTCTGGGCGCCGCTCGCGCTCTCGAAAGAGCAGAAGCACGACATCACTGACCCCATCGAGATGGAACGAGCAGCGGATGCTCTGCCCATCGAGCAGATTGCCTCGCGTTGGATCGTGGGTAATGACCCAGACAAGATTGTCGAAGAGATTCGTCAGTATGTGGATGCCGGCCTCAACCACCTGGTGTTCCATGCGCCCGGTGGCGACCAGCGCCGCTTTCTTGAACTCTTCGGCGCGACATCGCCCCACGTTTGCGGGCGCTGTAACTTCTGCCTAGATAACAACCGGGCTGACGGTCGTCGAAGAATTGCTTCGACGACGACCGCCAGACGGTCGGTTCATCGGATGATGAACCAGGGATACGTGGACTCATCGCGGGCGCGAACTTTCTCGAGACGTTCGATGGCGAGTTGTCGGTTAACCTGATTCCTCACACGGTCCACGTTGTTGCTGCGTCGCGGGCGTCGGCTCCACGTGACGAGAGCTACTCCGAGGTGCAGGGCGAGGCGATCAATTATGCCGACCCGTGAGGCACGGCGCGACGAGTGCTGTTGTTCTGATTGCTGATTATCGGGGGGATCGTTGTGACGACTTCGTGAGCCGGTCACCAGTGTATTCATTCTGATTTCTCTTTCAATGAGTGAGTTTTTACGAAATTTTGCGCGCAGAAGTACGCGCTGTCTCGTGAGGTGGGTCGCCCGGCAATACTTGAAGAACTGACGATGCGGCCCGCAGGGGTGAGGCGTCAGCGCACGCCGATAGCGTGCAGAGGCAATCAAGCCGGGTAGTGCTCCGTGAGCGCCGCCACCGTCAGAACCGGTTGGCGGAAATCGCTAGCCGGTTAGACGGGGAAGGCGCCGACGGAGCCGGCGGCAGTCGGAATCATTCCGATAGTTGAAATAAACACGCTGGGCTCCTTTCGATTGTTGGCGTTTGCTCAGTGTAGAACTATCGCTGAGTGAGAATCAAGACCCAATTTGACGAGTTTTTGTGGCCACGATAATCAGCGGTGCGTGCGGCTGCATCCCAGTCCGCGCAACAATAGACAGATGCCCGCACCCGTTTCTGCGCCCCACATTGGTTATGCCGCCATGCTCGAGAGGTTTCATCCGCTCGAGGTGTTGGAGTTCGCCCAGCATGCAGAGTCACGCGGTTTTCGTGGCGTGATGGCGGCTGATCATTATCAGCCGTGGACTCCGCAGCAGGGGCAGGCGTCCTTCGTGTGGAACGTGTTGAGTGCTCTTGGCCAGACCACGACCGGTGATCTGGGCACCGGAGTAACCGCGCCAACGTTTCGTTGGCATCCCGCAATGGTTGCTCAAGCCTCAGCAACACTGGCCGCAATGAACCCCGGTCGCCACTGGTTGGGTTTGGGCAGCGGCGAAGCGATCAACGAGCATGTCGTTGGCCAGTATTGGCCGGAGGCACCAGAACGTATTAACCGTATGTTCGAGGCGGTCGAAATCATCAAGAAGCTTTTCGCGTCGGGCTTGACTGGCAAAGATGTTCGGCACGATGGTCAGTTTTATCGACTGGAATCGACCCGACTTTGGACAATGCCCGAAACTGCGCCCGAGATCTTGGTGGCAACAGCCGGCCCTGTCGCCGCCAAACGCGCGGGCAAGACCGTTGACGGTCTCATCACAGAAGCTGCGCCCCTCGAGAAAGTCGAGCTGCTTCTCAAACGATTCGCTGAGGGCGCTCGTGAAGCGGGGCGCGACACTTCCCAGCAGAGCCGCGTGCTTCGCTTGCACCTCAGTTGGGCAGAGACCGACGAGCAAGCGATGAGTAACGCCATAACTGAGTGGCCGAACGGTGGCCTGCGGTTCGCGAAGAACGACATCCGGTCGCCATTCGAAATCGAACAACTCGCGCGCATGGTGCGCCCAGAAGACTTTGAAGGACGGATGCCGGTCAGCGCCGATCCGGACGTGCATCGCGCCTACATCCAAAGCTATCTTGATCTCGGTTTCGACCGTATTTACCTGCACAATGTCGGCCGCAATCAGACGCAATTTCTCGACGTATTTGGTCGAGATGTGCTGCCGACGCTGCGCAAGTAGTGGCAAACGCACGAATGCCCCACACTAGAGGCGTGAGAATGAGCGCCTGGGCCGTACCCGGCATCCCCGAAATTATTTCCGGCGACGATCTGCTCGCGGTGATCGTGAAAGCGATCTCTGTTGACTCTGGTAACTCGGAGTCTGGTGGCCTTGAGGATGGCGACATTCTCACAGTGACTTCCAAAATTGTCAGCAAGGCAGAGGGTCGTACCGTTCAGGCCGCTGACCGTGAGCAAGCGATTACTGACGAAACAGTGCGTGTGGTGGCGTCGAGGGAGCACCCTAATGGCGTGACTCGCATTGTGGAGAACCGTCTTGGACTCGTGATGGCCGCGGCCGGGGTTGACTCCAGCAATACTCCTGATGGGATCGTTCTGTTGCTGCCGCTCGATCCAGACGCAACCGCGCGTCGTCTCTGCGCCGGTCTGCGCGAGCGGTTCGGGGTGCGGGTCGGAGTGGTCATTACCGACACGGTTGGCCGGCCCTGGCGCAGAGGGCAAGCCGATATCGCGATTGGTGCGGCCGGGATCCACGTGCTTGATGATTTGCGGGGAACGGTGGATGCATCTGGTCGCCCTCTGGCTGTGAGCGTCACGGCTGTTGCTGACGAAATCGCTGCGGCGACGGATCTCGTGAAGGGTAAGGCTGGCGGGTTGCCGGTCGCTGTCATGCGCGGGCTCGGTCAGCATGTTGCTGATCTCGAATCTGCAGGGGCGCGTTCGCTCGTGCGCACTGGGCCAGAAGACATGTTTCGGCTGGGAACCAAGGAGGCGTGGATGGCCGGGTTCGATGAAGCTCACGATGATCCTGACCGTGCCAATTGGGACGACCCCAAAAGGGAATAATGCTCGACTGTGAGGGAGTTTGACTCTATCCTGATCTGATGGGAAGTCTGATTTCACTCGGGTACTTCGCGATGCTTATCGCGGTACTGGTCGACGTTATCCTGATCGACGAATCGCGCATCAAGAACTTGGGCAAGATCACGTGGGTCTTCGTGGTGATCTTTCTTCCGCTCATCGGCTCCATTCTCTGGTTCGCGATCGGCCGTGAATACGCGCCGGCGCAGCCCGTCAGTAGCTTTGGCGCGCCTCAGCGTCGAGATGCGCTGCCGCCTCTTGACACGAGCAACACGGAGGCGCAACTCGCCAAGCTCGATGCCGAAATTGAGTTCTTTCAGAATCAAGAAAAGATTCGTGAGCTCGAAGAGAAGCTGCGCAATCGCAAGCAATTGCCCTAGTGCGTAAGCGCTGACAGACTCAACGAATGGATGATGTGAGTTCCACACCGATGCCCGATGACGTGTTCCATGATCACTGCGCCGCGATTGTGCGCAGCGTTTCCACCGTAATTGACGGTAAAGCTGACGCCGTGCGGCTTGCCCTCACGGTGCTTTTGGCTGAGGGGCATCTCCTCATTGAAGACGTACCGGGGGTGGGTAAAACTATGCTGGCCCGAGCGTTGGCACGCTCAGTGGATTGCTCGGTATCGCGAGTGCAGTTCACTCCCGATTTGCTGCCTGCCGACATCACTGGCGTTTCGGTCTACAACCAAAACACCCGCGACTTCGAGTTCAAAAAGGGCCCTGTTTTCGCCAACATTGTCATTGGCGACGAGATTAATCGTGCCAGCCCTAAGACACAGTCGGCGTTGCTCGAGTGCATGGCAGAGTCGAGCGTGACGGTCGATGGCCACACCTACGAGCTCACGAGCCCGTTCATTGTTGTTGCGACCCAGAACCCCATCGAGATGGAGGGCACTTATCCTCTGCCGGAGGCCCAGCGGGATCGCTTCATGGCCCGCATTTCAATGGGCTATCCCGATGCTGCGGCTGAGTTAGCGATGTTGCGCTCACGCGAACTGACGAGTCCGCTAGATGCACTTATTCCGGTCGTTACGGTCGAGCAGCTACGCGATCTCATTGCGACAGTGCGCGGCGTTTATGTGAGCACCGCAGTTGAGGAGTACGCCGTGGCGATTGCTCAGGCAACTCGCCGTGACCGCGAAGTTCGGGTGGGGGCGAGCCCCCGAGCGACTCTTCATTTGGTGCGGGCAGCTAAGGCTCGCGCGGCTATTGATGGCCGCGAATTTGTGTTGCCGGATGACATCGATGCGCTGGCAGTAACGGTGCTGGCTCACCGGATGATTCCTGCCCGGCACACGGGCGATACCGCTGCAGTTCTATCTGGTCATTCGATTGCTGATGTCATTGAGCGTATTGTCGCTGAAACTCCGGTTCCCGTAGCCGCCGCGACGTCTTAGGAACCGCTCATGCCTCGCGCAGAATTTCGGCGATCGATCCGCATTGTGTTGGGCGGCGCGCGCCTGACTCGGCGTGGAATAACGTTTCTTGCGCTGGGCGTTGGGGTTGGTATCGCCGGATTCGCTCTAGGCATTCCGATTCTGTTATATGTCAGTTCTTTCGCACTTGCTCTGCCGATCGTGGCGGTGATTTTTGTGCGCACCAGAGAGTCGACATTGAGCGTGTCGCGCAGATTTTCGTTCCCCGTCGTCGAGGCCGGCAATACCACGGCGGTGACGTTGCGCGTTGATAACGAGTCGAAGCGTGCGACGGCTCCGGTTCGGTGGCGGGACGCCCTGCCGTGGCGCCCGTGGGTGACAGACAATGGTTGGCTTCCTCGGCTGACGGTTAAGTCGCGACTGGCGAGCGATCGCAGCGCCGCGCAATTGTCGTACGCGTTGACGCCGACTAAGCGTGGGGTTTTTGAGATCGGTCCGCTAGTAGTGGAGACGACTGATCCATTCGAATTGGCGTGGGGCGCCTGGAACGTTGGGTCCGTGACCTCCTTGGTCGTCACTCCGCGGGTGGCGCAACTGGCGACGACGGCCCTCATCGCGCAGTCCGGTGATGGCGAGGCTCGCGTCGTGCAGCGCCGTTCCTCTGGCGACGACGACGATGCGATGACGCGCGAGTATCGCCGAGGTGACGCTATGCGGCGGGTGCACTGGAAGGCATCCGCACGCCACGGCAGTTTGATGGTGCGCCAAGAAGAGCAACACAGCTATCCCGAGGCGCGCATCATTGTCGATACGCGATTGGAGGGGTATCCCGATGCGAGCCGGGCAACGGTCTTGCGGGCAGTCGGCGACAGTGGCCTGTCGCCGTCGCATAGCGTCCGGTTCGAATGGGTCGTCGCGATGCTGGCTTCCGCTGCGGTGCAATTGCGCCGTGAGGGCTTTTTGGTGCAGATCATCGAGACCGGCCAGTCCCAACTCACGGATGCCGCAACGCTGCACCGTCGCTCGTCTGCCGAACAAGAGTTATTGACGCGTCTCGCGGCATTGACGCCGATTGAGTCTCCTGCAGACTGGTGGGGAGAGCCATCCTCGCGTTCCTTCGCGCGGGGTCCCGTCATTGCTCTCGTTGCTAATCCTGAGCCGGCGACGGTGGACTTTTTGCTGAGCCAGTCGACGAGCACAGTGCTTGCGGTGGTGTTCGTTGTCGAACCAAGTTCTGGCTTTGGTGATCGCGAGCGGTTCGGTGCCGCGAAGCGTCCGCCGCTGGCGGAGGAGTTGCGGGCTGCGGGCTGGAAGGTTATCTCGGTGCAATCGTTCGACGACGTTGCCGATGTCTGGAATCTGTATGTCACTGAATCGAGGGTGGCCCGTGAGCGTAGCTGAGACAGCGCGGTCATCGAGTGTCGAACGTCACGCTCGTCGACTCCGTTCGTGGTCGCTGGCCGGCGTCATGGTGTTGGCTATCGGTGTCGCGGCGAGCAGCCTCGGTGCGGTGCTTACCGAGGGTGCGTGGTGGTTCCCGCTCATGGCGGTTGCAGTGGTGGTTCTGGCGACCGCTGCCGCCGTGCGCAATATGAGCCCCCGAGCCATCGTGGGCTCGATTGCGGGGCTGATTGCCGCCGGGGTACTTCTTGTTCTCATGTTCGCCGCCGATACAGCGATTGCGGGAATAGTGCCAACGGGCGAGACCTTCGCGCGCTTCGCCCAGCTGGCTCGTGATGGGAACGAATCGATAGCCAATCAGCGTTTTCCGGCCGATGCCGAAACCGGCATCGTTTACCTGATCTGTTTGGGGGCGCTGGCGGTGACGCTGGCGATGGATGTTGCGGCGTTCGTCATCCGCAAGCCGGCGCTCACCGGCATCCCCCTTCTCGTCTTACTTCTCGTGCCCAGTTTTGTGCGCAGCGAGTTGCATGACGCCTTCGTTTTTGCGTTGACGGCATTGGCCTATGTGACGATCCTGATTGTCGCCTCGCCTCGGCTGAGCGTGCGAGCAGCGTGGCCATTAGCGTCAGGCGCGCTGGTGCTTTCGCTCGTCGTCCCGCTGTTGTTACCGAGTGTTGAACAGGCCGTGGAGCCGGGAAGTCGCCCTGGGCTCATCTCCACCGGGGTGAACCCCATAATCAACTTGAGCAGCGATCTTCGGCGAAGTGCACCACTCTTAGCGCTGACGTATACCGCTGAGGGCACGGGTGAATATTTGCGTGTTGCCGTGCTCGACGAGTTTGGCGACGATACGTGGCAGCCGTCGGGCAATGGTGGTGACAGCGGCGACAACATGGACGCCTTTGCGTTGCCTGCGGGCTTCACTGATGCCGTGCCGTTTTCGGAGAGTCAGATGCAGATCCAGATCGAACGTATCCGCGGCAGGTATCTCCCGGTGCCCTATGCCACGACGGAAGTCGCCGGACTCACGGGAGATTGGACGTGGGAGTCTGAAGGTCTCACCGTCTCTACAGCCAGCGCGAATTCGAAGGACCAAGAGTACGAAGTGTCGTACGTCACCCCGGCGCCCTCGATCGAGCTCCTGCAGGCTGCTCCCACAACGCTGCCAGAAGGCTACGAGAAGTATCTCGCGCTGCCCGAAACGCTGCCAAGCGTTGTCGCTGAGACAGCTCAAGAAGTTGTCGGTGGTGCGGCCACGCGCATTGACCAGGCCCTCGCGCTTCAATCGTTTTTCAAGGATGGCGACTTCGAATACTCAGAAGAGGCACCGCTGGCGGACGACTATGACGGCTCTGGTGCCGAAGTGCTCGCCGAATTCTTGGATGCCAAGAGCGGCTACTGCGTGCACTTTGCGTCGGCAATGGCCGCGATGGCCCGCACGCTCGACATCCCCGCCCGTGTTGTTGTGGGGTTCACTCCGGGTCAAAAGAAGGCCGACCCGGATTCCGACGAGGTTGAGTTCGTGGTCTCGACCGACAACTTGCACTCGTGGCCAGAACTGTACTTTCCGACTATTGGCTGGCTCCGCTTCGAGCCCACCGTTTCTGTCGGCACCGAACCCCGATTCGCGCAGAGCATCAACGATGATCCCAGCACTCCCGATATCGATGAGTCTCAGCCCGAGCCGGCAGACCTGCCAGCCCCGACACCCACCGCTACCCCCGGTGCGCGACCAGACTTGCCGCTCGATGAGCAGCCAACAACGGAAACGGCTAACCCCGTGGCGTCTTCGCCGTTCTGGTGGTTGCTGATCGCCCTGCCCGTCCTGCTGTTGGTTCCGACCATGGTGAGACTGATTCGTCGCGGCCTTCGCCTTGCGGCAGTATCTCGCGGTGCTGTTGCTCCGGCGTGGCGCGAAGTACGCGATACCGCCAGAGACCTGGGCTTTAACGTCAGCGCGACCGCGACCCGCGTCAACAGTACGAAGAACTCATCGCGGAGATGGGAACCTCAGGCAGCATCGCGCTGGAAAAGCTTCTAGCCCGCGTCGAGACTGCCGCGTTCAGTGCGCGAGAAACACAGGTTAGTGCGTCTGCCGTGACGGCCGCGCTGGCGTCACTCCGAGCATCCGCACGCTGGAAGGCGCGACTGCGAGCCCGGTGGGCACCACGAACCGCGTTCGGGCGCATCGACCGAACGCGTTGAGCCCGACGGATGAGGTCGCGCAGGAAACTCCCCGGCTTCACCACCGCGAAGGGCGTGATTGCGCAACTGCAACTGCAACTGCAACTGCAACTGCGACTCCGCGAATCGGATGCTCTAGGCCGGGCTAAACCCAATAACGGGTTTGCCCGTGACGGGGTTCGTCAGAATGGATGCTCGCACCCCGTAGACCTCAGCAATGAGCGCTTCGGTGAGTACCGTTTCGGTGGCCCCGGCGGCAACAACGCGCCCATGGGAGAGCACGATGATGTGGTCGCAGTAACTCGCTGCCAGAGAGAGATCGTGAAGTGCCGCCAGAATGGTAACCCCGGTCGTACGCAAGTGCGCGAGCAGTTCAAGCACCGCTAGCTGCGCGGCAATATCGAGATGGTTCGTCGGTTCGTCGAGGGCCAACAGTTGCGGCTGCTGTGCGAGCGCCCGCGCAAGCATCACTCGCTGTTTTTCGCCGCCAGAGAGGCTCTGAAACTCTCGATCGCGAAATGCGGTCATTTCGACAGTGGCGAGGCTGGCGCTGACGATGGCGGTGGATTCCGCAGAATCCGCTTCCCACAAAGACTGGTGGGGGAGCCTGCCGAGCTGCACAACCATGTCGACGGAGAGCGACGAGTCGGTGGTCGAATCTTGCTCGACGAACGCGGCAAGGCGGGCGCGTTGTCTCCGCGGCATCCCGAGCAGGTTGTTGCCGTCAAAGTGCACGCTGCCGGATGCTGGGGCCTGCACAGCAGTGAGCGCGCGCAGCAGGGTGGATTTGCCGGCACCGTTCGGCCCGACTAGGGCGCTGAGTGAACCTTGAGCGACCGTGCAGTCGACGTTGTCGATGAGCAGTGAGCCGTCGGCGGTGATGGTGATGCGCTCACCGACGAGACCAGAGTTGCTGTCGTGGCTCATGTGGAACTCTTTCGCCGGGTCAGCAGGAACGCGAAGATGGGGGCACCGATCATGGCGGTCACGATGCCAACGGGAATTTCGCGGGGATCAAAAAGTGTGCGCGCAAGGGTGTCTGCCCACACGAGAAACACAGCTCCCAGTAGCGCGCTAAGGGGCAACAGGGCGCGGTGCCCCGGGCCGACGAGCAAGCGAACAGCATGCGGCAAGATCAGGCCGACGAACCCGATCGATCCACTCACCGAGACCATGGCGCCGGTGACCAAGGCGGATGCCGCCAGCAGCCCCCAGCGGGTCGCGCTGACGTTTACCCCGAGTGAGGCTGCCTGCACGTCGCCGAAGGCAAAGGAGTCGAGCAGGCGGCCGGTGAGCATCACGGGGATGCCGATCACAATTATGGCGACCATGGTGATGCCGACAGCCGGCCAGCGCGCTCCGCTGAGCGAACCGAGTAGCCAAGACAACACTTCGCGGTAGGAGTCGCCGGTGACACTCCAGAAGATGACAAAGCTGGTGATTGCTGAGGCGAGCGCGGAGACGGCGATTCCGGCGAGCACTGTGCGCGATGGCGTGATCGCCCCGAGCGATCCCGCCAGCAACAACGTGAGGGTTAAGGCCAGCAGTGCGCCCACGAACGCGGCGAACGGCAACAAGACTGCAGCCCCGAGCAAAATCACCGACACCGCGCCCAGCGCCGCCCCCGAAGACAGCCCCAAAAGATACGGGTCAGCAAGAGGGTTGCGCGTAATCGCTTGCATCACTGCACCGCTCAACGCGAGCCCAGCACCCACCGCCGCAGCAGTGAGCACGCGAGGCAGCCGCAACTGCCACACAATGCCATCCCGCAGTTCTGTCAGCGGGCTCACCCCAATTCCGAGGTGGCTCCCGATGGAGCGCCAGACCTCGTCAAACCGGATGTCGGCAGGGCCGATCGTCACCGCGATGGTGATCGACACGAGAAGTGCGATCGCCAGCGCGGCGCCAAAGGTGAGCGGAGAAACCTTAGCCATCAAGCTCCGCAATTTGAGTCGAGAGGAGTTGAGCAGCTTCAACGCTGCGCACGCCAGCCTCGCTCGCTGCGAATGGCACCACGAGGTAACGGCCAGCCTTCACCGCACTGAGGTTAGCGGTTGCCGGGTTCGTCTCGAGCACACCGATCTTCTTGTCTGCCGAGTTCCAGGCGGCATCCACGAGAACAATGAAGTCGGGGTCAGCGTCGACGACGGCCTCCCAGTTGTAGGGAGCCCAGGTCGACTTCACGTCAGCGGCGATGTTGGTGAGACCAACAGTGTCGAGCAGCAGCTGCGGTGCACCGATGCCGGCCCCTACATAAGGAGTGTCCGAACCTGACGAGAACCAGAGGGCGGTGCGAGCATCGCCGTTAGCGTCAACGGCGGCGAGCTGAGCGGCCTGTTCGGCGAGGAGGCTGGTGGCGTCCACTCGGAAGATGGAGGCAACAGTTTCGATATCGCTAAACACGTCGTCGAAGCTGAGCTGAGCCGGCTGTTCGGCACTCTGGCAGGCAGATGGGGCCACCAGAGTGTTGATGCCGAGGGAAGTGAGGTCGGCGCGTTCGCCAGCACCGTCAGCGCTAAAAGTGGACTCCCAACCCGCAAATACCAGATCGGGTTCGAGATCGAGCACGGCCTCTTGGCTCGGGACGCGTTCGGCGATGGATGTCAGGTCTGCCGCCTCGGATGCCCACTGCTCGGGCACCGGGCCATCCTGAAAGGCAGTGCCAATAATGCGATCACCCAGACCGAGTGCCAAAAGCATTTCGGTGGTCGACGACTTGATGGTGATGACGCGTTCAGGAGCCGAATCGAAGGTCACGTCAACGCCGCAGTTGCTGAGCTCAACGGACTGCGCGGCGGCATCAGGAGAGGGCGTTACCGCTTCGGGAGCGGCAGCCGTGCATCCGCTCACGGCAAGAACGGAGACGCCTGCAAGCAGAACAGTGCGCGAGAACACGGAGCGCGAGAAAGTGGTGCGAGAAACAACAGACATGGAGCCTTCCCAGAAACGACGGATTGGGCGCAGAAATACGCTCATCAGGATGAAAAGTGTTTCAAGAAGACCGGAAGCCCAATCCTGGGCAAACCAACCACGCCATACCAAGCGCACGGGTCTGTGTAGGTCAGTCTATTGACGTGCAGAGGGTGCTGGTGTCCGCTACGCATGTGAGCAGTGTCTGTGCGATCGCTGACCGGGGGCGACAGCGAGCCGGTTGCGGGGGTAGAATCGACGATCGTGTCTAGAATCAACGAGAGTCCGTATGCCGTGTTGGTGCGCGATCTCATGCACCGCCCAGGTGAGATGAGAGAGCACTCGCTCGACATCGTCGTACCCGAAACCTTTGGTACCACCGTTATTGAGGTCTCTAAGGGTGCGGAATTGTCCATCGATGGCCGTTTTGAATCACTTCATGACGGCATTTTGGTGGATGCCGTTGTGGCGGGAAAAGCTAAGGCAGAGTGTGTTCGCTGCCTTATTGACGTCACGCTGCCGGTTCGAGTCGAGTTTCAAGAACTTTTCGCGTATTCTGAGGACGAAGCTTTCGACTACACGGTTATCGACGAATACATCGATCTAGAACCTGTAGTGCGGGATGCGGTGGTTTTGTCACTACCGTTCCAGCCGGTCTGTCAGAAGGATTGCCTTGGCCTGTGCCCCGAGTGTGGGGTTCGGTTGCTCGATAATCCAGGACACGAACACGAAGCGCCGATTGATGCCCGCTGGGCAGCGTTGGCTGGCCTCCAAGATTTCACGCAAGACTCGCACGATCAAGACTTGAACGACGCGAACGATTCATCTGAGACCCAAGAAGAAAAGAGTTAGTCATGGCAGTACCAAAGCGCAAAATGTCGCGGGCCAGCACCCGCATGCGCCGCGCCCAGTGGAAGGCAACCCCTCCCACTCTCGTCAAGACCGTTGAAAACGGCAAGACCGTTTACAGCCTCCCGCACCGCGCCAAGGTAGTCGAAGACTCCGCCGGCACGCCCCTGTACATGGAGTACAAGGGTCGCAAGGTCGCTGACGTTTAACTAGTTTCCTTTACTCGGGTCGAATCATGGCGGTCACGGGCTCTAGCGCACCGGCTGAGCTCTCCGCCGTGCTCGGGATCAGTATTGATCCCGAGTTGTTGGCGCTTGCGTTGACGCATCGCTCTTTCGCGTACGAAAACGGCGGAATCGCGAACAATGAGCGACTCGAGTTTCTTGGTGACTCAATTCTTGGCCAAGCAGTAACGGTCAAGCTGTATCGCGATAACCCGAATCTTGACGAGGGAGACCTTGCCAAGCGTCGGGCTAGTCTTGTTTCTTCGGTCGCGCTCGCTGAAATCGCGCGTCAAATCGGTCTGGGTGCGTACATCCGACTGGGCAAAGGCGAAGAGCAGACAGGCGGCCGCGAAAAGCCGTCAATTTTGGCCGACACGGTCGAAGCAATTATTGGTGCCGCGTATCTCGATCAGGGCGGAGACGAAGCCACTGCGCTCGTCTTAAGACTGGTAGCACCGCTTCTGGCTGATCCTGAGCGGTTTGGTGCCGCTATGGACCCCAAGACGAGCCTTCAAGAGCTCGCCGCAAAAATGGGTCGCGGCGCCCCCGACTATCGCATCGAAGATAGTGGCCCCGACCATTCCAAGCGTTTTCACGCGAGCGTTGTGCTCTCTGGCGAGGTTATCTCCACTGGCATCGGCTCCAGCAAGAAGCATGCCGAAATGGCTGCCGCGCTCGAAGCTTGGACCCTCCTTCAAGCCCCACAGGCCTAACCACAGTGCCCGAGCTTCCCGAGGTCGAAGTTGTGCGCGCTGGCCTCGAACCGGCGGTCACTGGCGCGACTGCGGCATCCGTCACCGTCTTTGATGAGCGCTCGCTGCGTCGTCATGAGGGACCGAGCGAAGACTTTATCGACCGTCTGACTGGTCGTACGTTTCTCACGCCTCAGCGCCGGGGCAAGTTCATGTGGCTCCCTCTGGCCGATAGTGCAGAAGGACACGATGAAGCACTTGTCACGCATCTTGGTATGAGTGGGCAAGTGCTTTTGCGCGATAGGAATACGGATGACCGGCTCACGCGCATCCGCATCGAACTTGATCATCCCGACCACGGCGCACTGCGCCTCAACTTTGTCGACCAGCGCATCTTCGGCTCGATGGCGATCGACAGCATGCTGCCCTCTGTCGATCAGCCCGCGTTCGCGGTGCCGAGCCAGGTCGCACACATCGCGCGTGACCCGCTCGACCCCTACTTCGACGATGCGAAGTTCTTACGCGCTCTGAAGGCCAAACGCACCACGGTGAAACGGGCGTTGCTCGATCAGACCCTCGTGAGCGGCATCGGCAATATCTATGCCGATGAAGCATTGTGGGCCGCGCAGGTTCATTACAACCAGCCGACCGAGTCGCTGAGTCGGGCCAAGGCTGTGCTGCTACTCGCTGAGGCGAGGGAGGTGTTCGCGAAAGCGCTTGCCGAGGGCGGCACGAGCTTCGACACCCAGTACCTCAACGTGAATGGTGAATCGGGCTACTTTGCGCACTCACTAAACGTGTACGGCCAGCAGGGTCGGGAGTGCCCCCGCTGCGGTCGCGAAGTCGTGCGCGAGCAGTTCATGAACCGCGGTTCGCACTTCTGCAAATTTTGCCAACGCGTTCGCGGGAGTGCAGCTCGCTAGATCGCCAATGCCGGCAATCTAGCGAGCGCGTGTTAGCCCCAGGTGCGCGCGTCACCGTTGGTGCGGTAGTCAGGCCAGGGGAGATCGATCGGCGGCTGGAAATCCACCGGCAGCAGGGCGGGCATCGGCTCTTCAGCGACTCGCTTGTCGAACTCGCTCTTGGCCTCGGCGAGGAGGGCAGGGTCAACCAGCAGGTCGATGAACGTGCCGGCGACGGTCTTGCCCGCGGTTTCGATGGTGGGGTCGATCGTCTCCGGAATACCGCCGAGAGCGTTCATGACCCACCCCGGGTACGCACCCTTACCCGGCGCGGGCTTGAGAGCGGGGCGTGAGACGTAGAAGCGCACGGTCGGCGCGTAGTGCGTCATTTCGACGTAGTCATCGCTCGTCCAGTTCTGCTGCCACGGGGCGAGGTGTTCGCGCAGCGCCTTTTCGGCATCCTGCGGGGTGATGAGCTGCTCGCACTCGTCGAGGAACGGCTTCTCCATCGCCTCGAGACCAAGGTTGCGCTGAATCTCCTGCGCCACAGCGATCGCGTCAGCGCCGTAGCGGGGTGCTCCCACCGCTTCGAGGTTGTTGTAGAGAACGGTCGACATCGCGTGGTTGGTGCGACCGGGGCGGCTGCGTGCCACCCACGTGGTCTCCACGTCGCAGTGAGCCATCGCACCGGCGTGCTCAGCGTTACGGTCGAGCACAGCGAGCACATGCTCCGCCATCTCGATGTTCGGGGTGCGCCAGGAATACTGGATGCGGGCAACGCGCGCCGGCAGATTGTCGGCGGTCGCTTGACCGTCGAGCAAGATGGCGTCGCTGAGACTCCACCCTCCAAAGCTCGGGAGCATGGCATCCTGCATGATGCGCGACGAGGTATACATCGACATCAGAGCAACGTTGGCGCCGGGAGCGCGCGCTGCGGAGTGCGAAGCAGGGATGGGGGAGTTGGGGTTGGCGTTGAGCTGCCACGACTCCGGCTCGTCACAAATGAAGGTGTATACCTTGCTGTAGTACGCACCGCACTGGGTGTCCCAGCGGGCGGTGTTGCAGAGCGGCAGCATGTAGAAGGGGTGAAAGCTCACGATGGCATCCACGTTGTCGTAGTAGCCGCGCAGGCCGTGAACGACCTTGGAGCCATGCATCTTTTCGGCGGGCTCGCCCGTGTACTTGAGGGAGCCAGGGATGTTGTGCTTTTCCATGGCGTGCTTGGTAGCGAGCAGGCCAGCGAGCGTCGAAATTCCGAGCGCGGAGTGCGGGTCGGTGTGGCCGGGAGCGAAGCGGCTCATACCCTCGCGGCTGTCTTGAGTGACGGATGCCGACTGGTTGTTGCCGGGCACGGCATCGTATTCGGCGTAGCTCAACATCGTGGGGCCGCCCGTGCCGTTGGTCCATTCCGCGCTGAAGGCGGTCGGCATCCCGGCAGAACCTTCTTCAACAGTGAAGCCCTCGGTGCGCAGTAGCTCGACGTACCACTGAGCCGAACGGAACTCGCGCCAGGCAGGCTCGGCGAGCTGCCAGATGTGGCTGTGCCACTCGGAGAGGCGCGGCATGTTGTCATCCACCCAGGTGCGGGCGGTGACTTTGGCGTCGGCGGCGAGAGCAGTTTCGGTCATGAGGTGATCCTTTTACTGAAGAGTGAGCATGCGAGAAATGGAGTGAAACGATGCCGTACTGGCGTCGAGCTCAACCGTTGTGGGCTTCAAAAATGCCGAGCGGCACGTGCACAAGAGCGAATCCGGGAGTGGCAATTGCCTGGGCGACGGTGTCGGTGAGTTGGGTGGGATCGGTAACCGAAAAACCGTGACCCCCAAAGGCCGCGGAGAGCACCGACCAGTTTGGTTGCGCCAGTACAACTCCGACAGGAGTGATGCCGCGATCGCGCTCATTCTGGTTGATCTCGGCATAACCGCCGTTATCGACGCACACGATGGTGATGTCCAAACCCTGTTCGATCGCGGTGATGAACTCTTGCACGGCGAACATCAACGCGCCGTCGCCAAGCACGCAAACGACGGGGCGATCGGGCGAGGCTACCTTGGCGCCGATCGTTGCCGGCAGTCCGTAGCCGAGCGTCGCATAGGCGGGGGTGTAGAGGAATGAGTGCGAGGTCTCTTGGCGAACGACGCTCGCCATTCCGAAGTAGGTGATTTGCGAAGAGTCGCCCGCGACGATCGCGTTCTCAGGGATCGCATCATTGATCATGCTCGCCACTCGATGCAGCGTCGGCGAGACCTCTTGAGCCTCACGAACTGCGGTGTCGCGCACGGCGGCAAGCTCCGTAGCTGTCGTGGCGTTGCCCGTGATGGTGCGTGCAGCCAGAGCATCGCGCAGCTGGCCGACGATCACCGTGCTGTCTCCGACCAGACCGAGATCGCTCGCGACGTTCTTGTTGAGTTGCGACTCCAAGACATCCACGCGGATGACCGTGCCCGCCGGCGCGATGACGCCGCCCCACAGCTCCGCTTCGCCCAGCTTTGAACCGATGATGAGTACGGCATCCGACTGGTTGATCAGTTCGTGGATGACCGGCAAACGAATCTCGGAGGCCAGCGACAGCGGGTGCGTCTCGGGGATCGACGCCTTGCCGTTGAGCGTTGTCACGACGGGCGCATTCAGCGATTCGGCCAGAGCGGTGAGCTCGGCGCCGATGCGGCTTGCGCCGCCACCAGCGATGATGACGGGATGGGCGGCAGCAGCCAAGATCTCGGCGGCACGTTCGACGGCAGCGGCATCAGCGGCCGCGCGGGCACGCTCGGGGCGGGCCTGCAACAGCTCTTCGGGACAATCGCTCGCCGACTCGAGCACGTTGAGTGGAATCTCGATGTGCACGGGGCGCGGGCGACCGTAGCGGAACAGTTCGAAGGCATCGTGAACGGCGGTGACGGCATCCGTGGCACTCGTGACTCGACGGCTCCACTCGACGATGGCGCCAGCGGCACCCGTGGAATCTTTAGTCTCGTGCAGTGCACCATTGTCGGCAAACTCGCTGCCCTCGGCAACACCGGGGGAGATGAGGATCATCGGGCGCGATTCGCAGTACGCGGTTCCCGCACCCGACAGAGCGTTAAGCAAGCCAGGGCCAGAGGTGGTGATCACGACACCGGGCAGACCGGTCTGCTGCGACCAGCCATCCGATCCGTAGCTCGCTCCTTGTTCGTGACGAGTGGTCACGGGGTGTATGCCGAGCGCGCTGAGGGGGCGGTAGAGCTCGAGGTTGTGGGTGCCAGGAATGCCGAACACCGTATCGATGCCGTAGTTGCGCAACACCGTCATCAGGGCGAGGCCCGCGTTATTGACGTCGACGCCAACCGCCGAGGCCGTCGCGGCAGCTTCGGCGGTGTAGTTGTCATTGGTGGTTGTAGTCATTGTGGTGCTCACTTCTCGTCGGCGCTGTACTGGCGAACGCCATCGACCCAGGTCTCGGCGACGGTGATCGCGCCGATCTGAGCGCATTCGGTTTCGAAAATATCGGCGCTGAGCACGGCAAAGTCAGCGCGTTTGCCGACTTCAAGGCTTCCCAGATCATCTTCGCGCCCCAGCGAGTGGGCCGCGTTGATGGTGTGAGCCCGCAGCGCCTGTTCGCGGGTAATCGCGAGGGAATCTGGGCCGAGCTGTGTGCCGCGGCGCGTGACGCGCGTGGTGGCCGCCTGAATTGCTTCGAGCGGACGCGGGTCAGCAACCGGGGCATCCGAGCTGATCGTGATGGGAACGCCAGCCGCAGTAAACTCGCCAAGCGGGTTGAAGCGCTCGCCGGGGGTGCCGATGGCCTGCTCGACGCCCTCACCCCAGTTGAAGTGGTGCTGCGGCTGGTTGACGGGCCGGATGCCGGCTGCCGCCATCCGCGAGATCTGATCGGGGGTAGGCAGGCCACAGTGTTCGATGCGGTGCCGGGCGTCGCTGTCTGGATTCTCGGCGAGGGCCGCTTCAATCGCGTCGACGACCATTTCGATGGCGGTGGGGGACTGGGCGTGGGTTGCGGTCTGGAGACCGACGGCGTGCGCGCGGCTGATGAGTGCCTTGTAGTCGGCGGGCTCATGGTAGAGCTGGCCGGTGCGGCAGGGGTCTCCGACGTAGCCGTCGGGGAAGTACGCGGTCCAGCCGCCGAGAGTGCCGTCGGCGTAGAACTTGATGCCCGAGAAGCTCAAGTGGGCGTTGCCGAAGGCTCCGTGCATTCCGGTCTCGATCGCTTCGTCGAGCAGGTGCGAGAGCAGGTACATCGAGATGCGGGTCTTCAGCTGGTTCTGCTCGGCCAAACGCAGGTAGGTGTCGAATTCGCGGCGCGATACTTGCGCGTCGCCGATGGTCGTCACGCCGCCCTGGAGGAACGCGTTCTGCGCCACGGCGAGCTGCCGCACGTGCTCGGCCGGGGTGTCGGCGAGATGGAAGTTGGGGCCGTGGTGGCCGACCTTCACTCCGCCGAGGCCGGTAAGAATGTTGCAGGCGGCATCCGAAAGCTCGCCCGTGAGGTCGCCGTCGGCATCGCGGAAGAATTCACCACCCTGAGGGTTTTCGGTCTCGCGAGTGATGCCAAAGAGTTCGAAGGTGTAGCTGTTCACCACGCCGCCGTGGCCGGAGGCGTTCATGAGGTACACCTCGCGATCGAGGGCGACGTCGTCGAGTTCAGTGCGGTGCGGGTGACGCTTTTCGGCAAGATTGCGCTGTTCGTAACCGTAGCCACGAATCGGTTGCCCCTCGGGAACGGTGTTTGCTGCAGCCTTCAATAGCGCCACAATCTCCGGAATGCTCGAGGCCTTGTCTGGACCACAATCCACCCAGCTCATCAACTGACCGAGCATGAGCGGATGAGCGTGAGCGTCAATGAAGCCGGGCACGATGACCTGGCTGCCGAAGTCAACGCGTGCTGGCTCACTCGGCGACAGCTTTGCCGCGGCAGCGAGGCACTCCTCTGCTGTTCCCACCGCAGCAACCGTGCCCGCGAACATGAGAATTGCGGTGACGACGGTGTTGGCGGCATCGAGGGTGTGAATCGCTCGCGCGGTCACAACGGTGGGGGTGAAGTCTGAAAGTGGCACGTCAAAGGCCGAAAGCTTGCGCATGAGTACTCCGGTGAGGTTCTTAGTGAGTGGAGGTTGAGGGTGCCGACAACGACACGAGAGGAGTGTCGGGGGTGCCGGTTGAGGCCCACGAGACAACGTTTTGGGCCTGCAGGCGCACATACTCCGCTTCGCTGCGACCAGAGAAGTAGGCGATGTGCGGCGTGATCAGAGCCCGGGGGTGACCGAGGAGCGGATGCTCGGCGGTAGCTGGTTCGACATCCAGCACGTCGAGACCAGCGCCGGCGAGGTGACTGTTATCGAGAGAGGCTCGAAGGGCAGCGCTGTCGACGAGTCCGCCACGGCTCACGTTGATGAGGTACGAGAGCGGCTTCATCGTGCTGAGGAAGTCGGCATCGACCATGTTCGCGGTGTCGTTCGTGAGCGGCAGGTGCAGCGAAAGAACGTCTGACTGCGAACGGACAGCGTCAGCATCTACGCGGCGAACTCCCGCTTCGGCAAAGTGCTCGCGAGTCTCGTCGGTGTCGGGGATAAAAGGGTCGTAGCCGATGATCTCGCCGAACAGGGGGCGCGCAAGTTCGGCAAATTTCATGCCGATCCGGCCCAGGCCCATGAGTCCGAGAGTGAGCTCGCTCAGACGCGGTTGCACGAGAGTATCCCGCTCGTTCCAGCGATCGAAAACGACCGCCTGCTGCGAGAACGTGATGCCACGTGTCAGGTGGAGTGCCATCGCCAAGGCGTGCGTCGCTACCTCTTCGGTGGCCGCCCCCACGATGGTGGTGACCCAGATTCCGTGTTCGGTGGCAGCATCCACATCAATGTGATTGAAGCCCATCGACATGAGGGCAATGATCTTGACCGACGGCATGCGTTCGATCATGGAACGGGTGATCTCGGCGTAGCCCACAAGCAGTGCGCTGGCGCCATCCGCGCCGGCAACGATCGTTTCCGCATCCAGCGAGTCGAGGTAGCTGACCTCGAACCCGGCGGAGCTCAGTAGCTCGCGCCCGGCCGAGAAATCAGTGCCGTCGAGGTCGGTGTAGACGGCGCGAAGCACGTCGTTGTTTCTAGTGGACATGGCTCAAGAACTGCTTCGTGCGCTCGTGCTGCGGGTTATCGAAGAACTCGCCAGGTTCTGCCTGTTCAACAATCACTCCGCTGTCGAAGAGGGTGACCTCATCGGCCGCGCGACGGGCGAACTTCACTTCGTGAGTTACCACGATCATCGTCATTCCGCCGGCAGCGAGGTTTTCCATGACCTCGAGCACTTCACCGACCAGCTCAGGGTCGAGGGCGGATGTGGGCTCGTCAAAGAGCATGACGTGCGGGTTCAGCACGAGTGCCCGCGCGATCGCTACCCGCTGCTGCTGGCCACCGGAAAGTTCGGAGGGAAAGTGTCGGTCTCGATCTCCGAGCCCTACTTTGTTGAGCATGAGGAAGGCGCGCTCGCGAGCTTCGGCTTTTCCGACTTTTTGCACTTCAGTGAGTGCAAGCACCACATTTTCGAGGGCGTTGAGGTGGGGAAACAGGTTGAATTTCTGGAACACCATGCCGATATCACGTCGTTGCACGGCGAGTCTGCGTTCGGAGTGATGCGCGATGCGGCCATTGTTGTCTGAAGCGCCGATTCGCTTGCCATCGAGGCTGATTTCTCCCCGGTCGGCAGGCTCGAGCAACGCCATCAAACGCAGCATCGTCGATTTGCCCGAACCCGATGGGCCGAGAACTGCCTTGACTTGACCTTTGTTGATCTGGAATTCGACGCCCTTGAGAACTTCGGTTCCGTTGTACGCCTTATGAAGGTTCGCAACTTGCAGGGTAGGAACGGTGTTCACGGTTTCTGTGCTCATGCTTATTTCTCCTTCGAGACCGTTGCGAGTGCGCGTGTGCTCAGGCTGATCGGGTCGGTGTTCTTCTTTACGCCACGAGACGTCCAGAGGAAACGCTTCTCGATCCGACTCTGCACGAGCGTGATGATCGTCACGATGACGAGGTAGTACATGATTGCGACGGTGTAGTACTCGGCATAGCGGAAGGTGATGTTCACCCCGACTTGGGCCGTAGTGAGGAGTTCCTTAAGCGAGATCACTGACGCGAGAGAGGAGTACTTGATGAGTCCGATGAACTCGTTGCCGGTCGGGGGAAGCGCGGTACGGATTGCCTGCGGCAAGACCACCCGGCGCATTACGGAGCCAGGCTTCATTCCCAGCGCGCGAGCGGCAAGTTCTTGACCATCATCCACACTGCTCAGCGCTGAGCGAATGATTTCTGCCATGAAGGCTGCTTCGACCAAGCCGAGACCGACGGATGCTGCCACGAACGGTGTGTACCAGTCGGAGCGCAGGGCGGGAAACATTTGGGGGAGTGCGTTCCACATGATGAGCAGAACGAGCAATGCTGGCAGTGCCCGGAAGAACCAGACATAGAGGTGTGCTGGAGCGCGAAGGTAGCGCTGCTTGGAGGTTCGTCCGATGGCGAGGAAGAAGCCGAGCACTGTGGCGATGACGAGCGAGCACGCTGCGACTCCGACAGAGATGAGCGCACCCCAGAGGTAGGCGGGGTTGACGAGTTGGGTGAAGAAGATTTCTGGATCAAAGATCATGTGGTGTGACTCCCTGGTTGTGGGTGGTCACGCGAGGTGACCACCCACAGTCGAGTGTGCTTAGTAAACGTCGACGATCGAGGCGTCGAGGTTGTAGTCGGAGGCAATCTTCTCGAGAGTGCCGTCGTCGTAGAGCGCGCGGAGTGCTTCAGCGACAGCAGCGGTGAGCACGCCATCCTTGGGGGTGAAGACTCCGAAGGTGGTGTCTGGATCGAAGACGCCGTTAGCTACGGAGAGCAGCCCATCGTTCTGGGTTGCCATGTAAGCGGCAGCGACGTTGGTTTCGACAAGTACGTCTGACTTGCCGTTGATCACTGCGAGCACGGTTTCTGCAGTCTTAGGGTATTCGGTGAGGGTGATGGCTTCTTTGCCATCGGCCACACATTCGTCGCTGAGCTTCTCAACGCTCACCGTGTTGCTGGATGCTGCCTGCGTTGCAACGCGCAGTCCGCACAAGTCGGCGCCTTCTTTGAGCTTCGCTGCGAGGTCGGGTGCTGCCAGTGCTGCGGGGCCCGCATTCATGACGGCGGATGCGTCGGCGATCTGTAGGCGCTCTTCGCTCATGTACAGGCCGCCGAAGATAACGTCGCAGCGACCGGTCTGGAGTCCGGGCATGAGGCCATCAAACGAGGTGATTTCGAATTTGGTTTCGACGCCCCAGTAGTCCGCAACAGCGCGGATTCCGTCAGCATCGAAGCCGATGATGTCTCCACCGGTTGAGTCTGCGTAGTACTCGAGGGGGGCGTACTCGGGGTCGATGCACGCGGTGAACGCGTTGGCGTTTACGAGCCCTTCAGGGGCGTTGGAGGAGGTGGAGTCTGTGGTGTCTGTCGTGGCTTCAGTGCCAGCGGCACATCCGGTGAGCACTACCGCGAGCGATACTGCTGCGGCGATGCCCATGATCGATTTCTTCATTGTTTCTCCTGTGGCTGCAGAACGATTCATCCCCGGATGTGCTGGGGAGGGTGATTTGGTTCTGACCATTGTGTTCACACGTGACGGGAAAGTCAATGCATATTTGCAGTCTTGTAACCCAAAAGACGCAAACTTGAAACGAATGAGTGGTTTCTCGGGGGTAAATAGTGGAATTTCACCCAATAAAGTGACAAAACGCTACGTTTCAAGAGTTGCTTGAGATAGTCTGGCCGCGTGGACCAGCTAACCGAGCAATCTTTCGCAATTCTGCGCCAGGACGGCCGAACGTCGTTCAGCGATATTGCGCGCCAACTTGATACCAACCGGGCAAGCGTTGCCAAGCGGCTGAACCCGCTTCTGCTCTCGGGCGACATCCGCATCATCGCGGCCGTTCACCCGCGGCTTCTCGGGCTTCACGTACTTGCTCACTTGTCGATCCAGACAGAGGGTGATGCGGGAGAGCTCGCGGAAAGAATTTGCCAGTTGAATTCACCTGTGTTCGTCTCGGAGCGCACGGGCAAGTACCAGCTGATCTCAGAGCTTCACACTGCGACCATGGCCGAACTACACGAAGAGATTCGAGCTATTCGTGCCTGCGACGGCGTCGTCGACGTGCAAGTCATGATTTACGAACGAACGCTCAAGAGCTTCTTCCTTGGCGAAGAACCTGCTCTGGCAGACTTGCCGCTCGATGCGACTGATCTTAAGTTGATGGAACTGCTCCAAATTGATGGCCGCATGGGCTACGCCGAACTCGCTGAAGCCGTTGACTTATCAATCAGCGGATGTCGCACTCGCATCAATCGCCTCACCGAAACCGGGGCGATGCGCATTGGCCTCTTGCGTGAACGCACTGACATGACCTCGCATCTCACCTTCGGTTTCGGATTCATCACCACGGGTAATGCCGACCCGATCGTGCGACTCATCGACGAGCAGCCCGGGGTGGAGTTCATGGCACGCACGATAGGTCGCTTCGATTTCGTGACAACCATCTCGTTCCCGACTCTCAGCGACTTCAACGACTTTGTCGCGGAACTGCGCGCGCTGTCCAGCGTGAAGTCGTTGGAAACGTGGCTGCACGCCCGCATCCACAAGGAGCGCTACCAGCACAGCTTGCACCGCATTCGCGAGGCCGCCGCTGGATCGGCTGATCGCGGCGCGGTCGCATCGCCCTAAGGCATTGCCGCTAGCGCAGCTCTTTCTTCCACACGCCTTCGTAGCCAATGGGTACAAAACCGACAGCTTCGTTGACGGCGAGCATGTGGCGGTTCTCGTCAGCGTTGTAAGTAATCACTGAGGGTTGGCCGGGGGCAACTCGGTCAAGGTGGGCCAAGTTCACCACCTTTACGAGCATCCCCAGCCGGTGACCACGGGAGTGAGCGCGCCCGCAATGAGCCGGGACTCGTTCTCGCCATCGTCACCATCCGTGGTGTCATAATCGCCGCGGCCATCGACGCGGCCATCGACGGTCACGACGAGCATCCGGTAACTCTCAAATTCGCTTGGCAGAATTCATCGCGGCCGCTGGGATCACGGTGGGTGGGGATCTCGACCGCGGCGATGTCGAAGTCTTTCATGGTCGCACCGTTCTGGGGAGGCGGCTCAGCTGGTTGGTGGTCGTGCGAACAGATCGCCCTCGAGGTACTTCAACCCGGTGTCGCAGGCGACGGTCACGACAACTTTTCCCGGCCCGAGTTCACTAGCAAGCTCGAGCGCCGCGGCAACATTCAATCCGGAGGACGTGCCGACCAGTAGCCCCTCCTGTGCGGCCAACTGCCGACACGTCCAGCGTGCCGCCGCTTCATCTATGGCCCGAGCTTCGTCGTACAACTCGCTGTCGAGAAGGGGAGGGAGGAAACCAACGCCGATGCCCTCAACGTGGTGTTGTCCTGGATGCCCGAGCGTGAGCATGGGCGCTGATGCGGGTTCGAGCGCCACAACGCGAGTGGTCGAGGAATTGTCTTTGAGTACCCCAGCGACCCCCATCAGCATCCCAGCGGTACCGACAGCCCCACAGAACACGTCGACACCTTCGGGAAACTGGGCGAGGAGTTCGTGCCCGATCCCGGCATACCCAATAAGGGAGTCTTGGTTGTTGAATTGATCGGTCTGGTAGTAGCCACCCTGCGCTGCGATTGTCGCGGCAACAGACATCATCTCCGGGATGAGATCCGGGCTGATTTCCCCACTCGGGCTGTGAACGAGGGTGAGCTGAGCCCCGAATGCTCGCATGGTGTTCAGCTTGGACGCAGCAAAGGCATCGGAAGATACAGCGTGAAACCGGTACCCCTTTGCCGCACATACAAAGGCAAGTGAGGAGCCGGTGCTTCCGCCGGTGTATTCGATCACGGTCAGATTCGGAGTGAGGGCGCCGCGTTGCTCGGCTTCTTCGATCATGGCGAGCGCCATCCGGTCTTTATAGGAACCGGTGGGATTGAAACCTTCGAGCTTGACGTAGACCGCCGCAGAGTCTGGCGAACTGAGGTGTCGAAGTTCAACGACCGGCGTGTTTCCGATGGCGTCGAGGGCAGTAGTTACGGGTAGTGGGGGACGCATTGGATCTCCAAATCGTTACCCCCAACGGCACGAGGACGCGCACGCGACTGAAACCAGTTGACTCCTCGGGCTTGCCAATGTCAACGGTCAGTGTTGGAGCGTCTTTTCCTGCGCGGCAGAACGGCGAGACCCCGCGCATCCGGTACCGTATAGCAAGGTTCTGACCAGCAACTTGGCCAGAGATTCGACCAACGATTTGACCAGCAGCGACCGGGCGGTGACGTGTACCTCAAGAGTTTGACCCTCAAAGGGTTCAAGTCGTTCGCTCAACCAACCACTTTTGCTTTCGAACAGGGCGTCACGTGTGTTGTTGGCCCTAACGGTTCTGGCAAGTCGAATGTGGTGGATGCTCTCGCCTGGGTCATGGGTGAGCAGGGCGCGAAGACGTTGCGCGGCGGCAAGATGGAAGACGTCATCTTTGCTGGCACCGCCACGAAGGGGCCTTTGGGTCGCGCCGAGGTTATTCTCACGATCGATAACGCGGATGGCGCGCTGCCGATCGAGTACAGCGAAGTCACGATCAGCCGCACACTGTTTCGCAATGGCGGCAGTGAGTACGCCATTAATGGCAGTTCGTGCCGGCTGCTAGACGTTCAAGAACTCCTGAGTGACTCCGGTCTCGGCCGCGAAATGCATGTCATCGTTGGCCAGGGGCAGCTGGATGCGGTGCTGCGGGCGAGCCCCGAAGACCGACGTGGCTTCATTGAAGAAGCCGCTGGCATCCTGAAGCACCGCCGCCGCAAAGAGAAAACGCTGCGCAAGCTTGACGCGATGCAGGCGAACCTCACGCGGCTCTCTGACCTCGCGGGGGAGATCCGCCGCCAACTGAAACCACTCGGTCAACAGGCTGAGATTGCCAAAGAAGCTGCCTCGATTGCGTCGATCGTTCGGGATGCCCGCGCCAGACTCCTCGCCGACGAGGTTGTTGAACTGCGCTCAAGCATCAACGATTTCAGCCGAAGCGAGAGCGAACGCAAGACCCAGCGCATTGTTCTGCAAGAGCAGCTCGATCAAAACAAGTTGCGCGAAGCCCGCCTCGAGCAAGCTCAGGTTGGCGATGACGTTGACGAAGCTCGACGCGTGTCGTTCGGGCTTGAGTCTGTGCAAGAACGCCTCCGGAGCTTGTACACGCTAGCGAACCAGCGGCTCTCGCTGTTGGGCCAGCAGGGTGACGCTCCGACATCAGGGAACACGGTCAGCCAGACCCTCATCGACGAGGTGAAGGCGGAAGCCGACGCACTTGCCGCCGGAGTCGCAGATGCGGAGAAAGCTGTCGGTGCTGCCGCTGCCACAACGGCGACAGCGAAGGCCGCACTCGACTCGCTTGATGAAGAGATTGCCGCGCAAAGCGCCCTCGTCTCACGCCACGAATTGGAAAGCGCTGGTCTCACCGCCCGCGTAGAAGTTGCCACCTCCACGCTCACTGCGGCTCAGGGCGAACTCGTGCGTCAGCAGCAGGCGCTCGCCGAAGCTCAGTCCCGTCGCGAAGCCGCTCACGCTGAGTTCGAAGGCCTCGAGGCAGAAGCGGGCAACTCCACGATCGAAACCGACGGGTCTCTCGATAGCGCGTATGAGGCTGCCGAGGCCAAAGTCGCCAGCGTGCAAGCTGAAATCGAGACACTGCGGGATGCCCTTCACACCTCCGAGCGCGAGCGCGACGCTCTCGCCGCCCGTCAATCGGCGCTGTCCCTCGCAGTCGATCAAAAGGATGGCTCGAGCGCACTCGTCGCCGCCAAGCTTTTTGGCATCCGCGGTCTCGTTGCGGAGCACGTCAAAATCACGCCCGGCTACGAAGCTGCAATCGCCGCTGCTCTCGGCTCGTTGGCAGATGCCGTTCTTGCTGACGATCGTGATTCTGCTATCAACGCGCTGGCAGAGTCTTCCCGCCGCGATTTTGGGCGCGTCGAAGTTGTTGTAGCGAACGCTGCAAAGCACACAATCTCGTTCGGTGCCGCCGCGGGAACTGTGCCAGCCACTGACGTCGTGACCGCTCCCGATGGAGTCCACGGACTCCTCACTCATGTGCTCGTCGTTGACGATCTCGAAGCTGCGCGCGCAGCCTATGGTTCACTCCCTAACGCTGCCGACCTCACCTTTGTCACTCGTGACGGCGACGTTCTCACCCAATTCGTGCTGCGTGGTGGTTCGGGAGCTAAGCGTTCGCGCCTCGAACTCGTTGCCGAGCGGGATGCTGCTGCCGACAAGCTGGGCATCGTGACGACCCAGATTGAGCGCACGAGTTTCGAACTCGACGAAAAGCGCCGCGAACTGACCTCAGCGAAAGCGGATGCCGAAACGGCGCTCATCACGTTGCGCGAATATGATGCCCAGCTTGCTGCGCAATCCGAACTTTTAGGGCGCCACCGCATCCAGGCCGAAGCGGCTCAGGCCGAGTGCGACCGCCTGGCCCGTGCCGTCGCGGTAGCTGAACAGGCTGTCGCCGATACCACCACCGAGGTGACTCGCGCCCAAACTGCCGCCGACGAATATCAGGCGGCACCGCGCCCCATGCTCGACGTCTCAGAACGTGAACCTATGCTTGCTGAAGTGGATGCTGCTCGCGCGCACGAAGTTGAATTGCGCATCCAGATGGAAACCGTTCGCGAGCGCGTGCGCGCCGAACGTGCCCGTGCTGAGCAGCTGGCCGCGCAGCTGGTGCGCGAACGCGAAGCAGCCCAAGAGCAGGCACGGCTAGCCGTGATCCGCCAACGCCAGATTGCCTCCGCAACTCGGGTGGTCGACATGTTGCCCGCCGTTCTCGACTCTGTGGATCGCTCGCTGTCGGAAGCACGCGTTGTTCTCGCCGCCAAGGAGTCGGAACGGTCGGCGCAAAACCAAGAACTCTCCGGGCTGCGCCGCGAAGAGTCAGCACTGCGCGAACGCCTCTCGGCCGTCAGCGAAAGCGTGCATGGTCTCGAAATGCAGATCTACGAAAAGAAGCTGCACCTTTCTAGCCTGCTTGAACGATCGGGTGAGGAGCTCGGTCTTGTCGAAGATGTACTCGTTGCGGAATATGGCCCGCAGGTTAATGTGCCCGATGACCTAGCCGTCGACGACTCGGCAAGCGAAGTCTCAACGGCTAATGCCTCCGCGGTTGAAGAGTCAGCCGCTGATGCCACAGCAATTGATGCCCCCGCAGCCGAGCCCGCAGCATCCGGTCGCCCGTTTGTTCGCGCCGAACAAGAAGTTCGTTTGCAGAAAGCTGAGCGAAAGCTTGCGCGTTTGGGGCGGGTCAACCCGCTCGCTCTTGAAGAGTTCGAGGCGCTTGAGCAGCGTCACAAGTTCTTGACCGAGCAACTCACTGACCTCTCGAACACTCGAAAAGACTTGTTGACGATCATCGACGAGCTCGACGAGAAGATGCAGGCGATTTTCTCTAGTGCCTTCGAAGACACCAAAAATGCGTTCAACGATGTCTTTCCCGTGCTCTTCCCGGGCGGCACGGGAAGCATCTTTTTGACGAATCCGGATGAGTTGCTCACGACGGGCATCGAGGTGACGGTGAAGCCCGCTGGCAAGAAGATCGAACGTCTTTCGCTGCTGAGCGGTGGTGAGCGATCACTGGCCGCAGTTGCGCTCCTCATTGCAATCTTCAAGGCCCGCCCCAGCCCGTTTTACATCATGGATGAGGTCGAGGCAGCGCTCGACGATGCCAACCTTGGCCGATTGCTCGCGATCTTCGAAGACCTGCGCCAGACCAGCCAGCTCATTGTCATCACGCACCAGAAGCGCACGATGGAAATCGCTGACGCTCTTTACGGCGTCAGCATGCGAGCCGATGGAATCAGTGCCGTCGTTGGCCAGCGCGTCGCAAAAGAAACAGCCTCAGCCGACGCCAGCTAGAGCACGCCGAGCGTAATGGTGTGGTGGTTAGTCGACTCGCTCGAGCGGCTCACCGTTGACGGTGTGCACGCACCATCCGGTGTGCAGCTTTTCGATTGTGGAGACTGACCCATTGAGAATGTGGTCAAAGTCGCGACCGGCCAATTGCGACAGCGTGTAACGGATGATGGTGCCGTGGCAGACGACGATCACTTTTTTGTTGGGGTAGTCGGCAGACACCTCGTTGAGTGCTGCAATGCCGCGCTCAACCACATTGTGCAGCGTTTCTAGCCCGGGGTAGCCGCTGTGGTTGGGCCAGCGTTCGTTGATTTCGGCGGTCGTGAGACCCTCGCCTTCGCCATAGTTGCGCTCGATGAGTAGGTCGTAGCTTCGACCAAGCTCCAGGCCAAGGCCGTCGGCAATGATCTGCGCGGTTTCGCGGGCACGCTGCAGGGGCGAGCTGACGATCACATCCCAGTCGGAGCCACGCAACACTTCTACGGCTTCGCGGGCTTGTTGACGCCCAGTGTCGTTGAGGGGAATGTTGCTAGAGCCTTGCATGCGGCCTTCAGCGTTCCAGTTGGTTTGGCCGTGGCGAATCAGTGAGAGCATCCAAAAACCCTAGCGCGGTTAGGGCAAGGGCGTTCACCTGCCTTAACCTGTAGTCATGGCAGCATCCTGGTCGCTTTCGGGCGCACTCAAATCTATGTTCGCGCGCGACACGATCGACGCCGATACCTGGAACGATCTTGAAGACGCAATGATTTCCGCCGACTTCGGCCCCGACATCACAGACTCAGTAATCGAAGAGTTGCGAGCGAGCGTCGCGAAGTTCAAAACTGACGACCCTGCAGATCTGAAGCGGATGCTGCGCGAGACCCTAGAGGAAAGACTCGCCCGTCTCGACCCGACTCTCACGCTCAGCGCCCGCCCCGCGGTGGTGCTTGTCGTTGGGGTCAATGGCGTCGGAAAGACCACCACGATCGGCAAGTTTGCCAAGTTCTTGGTTGGGCATGGCCGCACGGTTGTAGTGGGGGCAGCTGACACGTTCCGTGCTGCCGCTGTTGAGCAGCTGGCGACATGGGCCGAGCGTGGGGGAGCAGAGATTGTGCGCCCGCAGCAGCAGGGCCAGGATCCGGCATCCGTTGCTTTCCAGACGGTAGAGCGTGCCCAGCGTGACGGTATCGACATCGCGATTATTGATACGGCTGGTCGTTTGCAGACTAAGAGCGGTCTGATGGATGAGCTTGGCAAGATTCGTCGCGTCGTCGAGAAACAGACCGAAATTGCGGAAGTGCTTCTCGTGCTCGATGCCACGACGGGCCAGAACGGTGTTGCGCAGGCCGAAGCGTTCATCCAGCATGCTGGCGTCACGGGCCTAGTGATTACGAAACTTGACGGCTCCGCTAAAGCAGGTTTCGTTCTTGCGGTGCAAGAGCGCACGGGCATCCCGATCAAACTTGTGGGTCAGGGCGAGGGCATCAACGACCTCACTGGTTTCACCCCGCACGTATTCGTGCAAAACCTCGTTGGCTAGCTGAGCGCTGCTTGGTGAGCGGCAGAGATGTCGAGATAGTGGGTGGCGTTTTGGCGCACTCCGGCGATCTCTTCTTCGCTGAGTTCGCGACGAACCTTGGCGGGAACACCGGCGACAAGTGATCCGGGCGGCACGATGGTGCCTTCGAGCACTACAGCCCCGGCGGCAACGAGGGATCCGGTGCCGATGACCGCTCCGTTGAGTACGGTGGCGCTCATCCCGATCAGGCAGTCGTCTTCGACCGTGCAGCCGTGAAGCACTGCACCGTGCCCAACGCTCACCCCAGTGCCGACCGTTGTCGGAAAGCCTTCATCGCAGTGGACGGTGACATTGTCTTGCAGGTTCGATCCGTCGCCGATGGTGATGGAATCAACGTCGGCGCGCAATACCGCGCCATAGAAGATGCTCGAGCGCTCACCAAGTGTGACCTGCCCAATCAGGGTTGCGTTTGGCGCCAGAAAGGCGCTGTCGGAAACATGGGGGGTGTGCCCGCCGATGGGAACGATGAGAGCTGTCATCTGACTAAGCTATCGCGATTGGGCCACGGATTGCGGTGCTTGGTGCTCGCTCTACTGCGAGAAACGTGACGCGATTTCAACCAGCACGCTTTCCTTGCCGACATAAATTCCTTCAGCGCGGGGCCAGTGCCCGATTACATCAGTGAAGCCGAGCGCATCAGCGCGACCGACCGCGTCTTGCCAGGAATCGACGCTTTCGAGACTGAATTGCGGGGCACCATCCAAATTGAGGTAGCGATCAAGGCTGCTGGATGCTCGGCCGGCCTTCTCGAGGGCATCATCCATGCGCGCTCCAGTTTCGGCAACAATCTGCCACCACTCATCGAGGGTGTCGGCAGTGCGCCCGAGGGTGAGCCAACCATCAGCGAGTTTGGCGGCCAGTCGCAAGCCACGAGGGCCCTCGGCGGCAACCACGAAGGGCAGGCGTGGGCGTTGGGCTGGTGCCCCGACCATCCGTGCATTCACCGCGGTGAACCAGTCGCCGTTGAAGCTGATGCCGCCGCTGCCGGGGTCTTCGAACCGCAGAAGCTCGTCGAGACCGCGCACGAATTCTTCGAATCGCGCGTGACGTTCACGAGGATTGAGTTCGGCTTGCCCGAGCACGACGGAATCGAAGCCAGTGCCGCCCGAGCCGACGCCGAGCAGAAAGCGCCCTTCGCTCACGTCATCAAGCGTGGCAAGTTCTTTAGCGAACGGCACGGGATGCCGAAAGTTGGGTGACGCCACAAAGGTGCCGAGCCCGATGCGGCTGGTTACGCTCGCGGCTGCCGTGAGGGTGGGAATGGTGGCGTACCACTGCTCGTCGGCGAGTGAACGCCACGACAGATGGTCGTAAGTCCACGCGTGATCGAAGCCAAGTTCTTCAGCCTGGATCCAGCGATGTTTGGCTTCAGCCCAGGGCTGTTGGGGGAGGATTACGATGCCATGTCTCACGTTCTCACCCTAGTCGGCCGCGCTGTCGGCGTTGTGGAGTCATGCTGATACGGGAATCGCCGCAGCTGCCTCTTGCATTAACTGCGAGAGGCGTGAGGCTGTCGGCGTTCACGCCGGTAGCCTCACGCCTCATTAAGTTCAGACGGTACTACTTAGTTGCGAACGTGACCGAGTCGCCGAAGAAAATATTGGTCTTGAACGTTACCAAATCGAGTGCGATATCCGCTGGAACGTCGATGTACGCAGTGAAGTTTACCGCGAGCCCGGGGTTGATTTCCTCGTAGATATACCATTCGTTGCTTTCGGTGCCATACAGCGCAGAGGCTCCGTACTCAGCGTCACCGATGAACCCTGCAATTGAACTTTCCGAAATGGAGATTGCTTCGTTGGTTCCATTGGTCATCGACATGCTTACTGCGACGAGCGTTCCGCGAACCTCAGAAATAAGGAAATCGTTGGGCGGCGTTGCGCCGGGGGTGATGCTGATGAGGGTGATCTCTGCACCGTCGTCTGTCGTGACCGTGTCCCCAATTCCTGCTACAGCGTTTGCTTCTTCTTCTTCTGCTGCTTCGACTTCGCCTTCGACTTCGGCTGAGTCGGAAGTGCTCGGAGCGGAGACCGAGGGGGCGTCGTCGATGGCGTCATTTACCGCGGTGGCTACAACGGCGATTCCGACGAAGATCGAGATGATCCAGAAGAGGAAGCTGACGATCAGCGCGATAAGCGCCATTCCCTTGCCTTGGCCCTTGCGGGTCAGCGCAACGATCGACACGATAAATGCGCCGAGAAGGACTACCCACGAAAAACCGTTGGTTGCCGGGATGACAGCGAGAAGAGCACCGAATACCGCCAGACCGAGTGCAACCATTCCGAGAGTGTTGCGAGCTTTCTTGGCAGCAGGTGCGGCGGGCGTAGCAGGTGCAGCCGGTATTTCCGGGGTCGGTTCTGGTGTTGTTTCAGGAGTGGGTTCGGGCGTAGTCATGCTGTGCAGCCTCCGGGTGTTTGCTGTGAGTGGTTATCCACGTTTGTGGAGATGTCGTGCACGGTATTCGTACCAGTTGCCAACGACCTTGTTGAGTATGGCTTCATAATCTAGCGCTCTGCAACCGTGGAAACGCCCCCACTTCGGGCAGTTGTCAATAGCTTTAGCTGTGATTTATCTGCCAGTTAGCTTTCTTTTAGCTGAAAGCACCGGATATCAGGTGGAGTGTGGGATCGATCTGGGTGGGTTCATAGTTGAGTCGCTGCCGGATAAACTGGTGTCATCATGGCCACTTTTGGAAATCTCACCGACCGCCTCGCGGATACCTTCAAAAACCTGCGCGGCAAGGGCAAGCTCAGCGAAGCGGATGTTGATCGCACCGTTCGCGAGATTCGCCGTGCCCTGCTCGACGCTGACGTTGCCCTTGAGGTCGTCAAAGACTTCACAGGCCGTGTTCGTGAACGCGCGCTTGGCCATGAGGTTTCGGGTGCGCTGAACCCGGCCCAGCAGGTTGTGCAGATCGTCAACGACGAGCTCGTCACGATTCTTGGTGGCGAAGCTCGACGCATCGAGTTCGCTAAGAACCCGCCGACGGTCATCATGCTTGCTGGCCTTCAGGGTGCGGGTAAGACGACTCTGGCCGGAAAACTTTCTAAGTGGCTCGCAGCCGATGGCCACACTCCGCTGCTGGTTGCTGCCGACCTTCAGCGCCCTAACGCTGTTACGCAGCTTCAGGTTGTTGCCGAGCAGGCGGGTGTCGCTGTGTTCGCGCCTGAGCCGGGCAATGGTAAGGGCGACCCGGTCAAGGTCGCCAAGCAGGCTCTCAAGTTCGCAAAAGATAAGCAGCACGATGTTGTGATCATTGACACCGCTGGTCGTTTGGGTGTGGATGCCGAGCTCATGAAGCAGGCAGCGAACATCCGCAAGGCTGTCGACCCCGATGAAGTGCTCTTTGTTATTGACGCGATGATCGGTCAAGACGCGGTTACGACGGCGCGTGCCTTCCAAGAGGGTGTTGATTTCACCGGTGTCGTGCTCTCGAAGCTCGATGGTGATGCTCGCGGTGGTGCAGCACTCTCGGTTGCGTCCATCACTGGTCGCCCGATCATGTTCGCCTCGACCGGTGAAGGTCTCGACGATTTCGAGCCTTTCCATCCTGACCGTATGGCTAGCCGCATCCTCGATCTGGGTGACATTCTCACCCTCATCGAGCAGGCGCAGAAGACCTTCAATGAAGAAGAGTCCCGCAAGGTTGCCGAGAAATTTGCCACCGACAGCTTCACGCTTGATGACTTTCTTGAGCAGATGCAACAGCTCAAGAACATGGGCTCGATCAAGAGCATGCTCGGCATGCTGCCCGGTGCGAAGGGTATGCGCGAGCAGCTCGACAACTTCGATGAATCGGAGATTACGCGTACTGAGGCCATCATCCAGTCGATGACGAAGCAAGAACGCACCGTGCCCAAGCTGCTCAATGGCTCGCGTCGGGTTCGAATTGCCCGTGGTTCGGGAACGACGGTCACCGAGGTGAACGCGCTGGTCAACCGCTTCGAGCAGGCTGCCAAGATGATGAAGACGGTTGCCAAGGGCGGCATGCCTCAGATTCCCGGCATGGGGCCGGTTCCGGGTAGTCACGGCGGCAAGTCGGCAAGCGCGAAGAAGAACCAGAAGAAAAAGGGGTCGAAGTCAGGCAACCCGGCGAAGCGTGCAGCGGATGAAGCAGCTCGCGCTCAGGGCGGCGTGACCTCCTCGGCACCGTCCGGTTCCGGGTTCGGGCTCGGCGGCTCAAAGCCTGCTGCTGGCGGACCATCGCCAGAAGAGCTTGAGAGCCTGCAAAAGTTCCTGGGCCGCTAGAGCCTTCTGCCGGCGTAGGGCGTGTTGTGTCGTGTCGTGTCGTGTCGTGTCGTCGATCGTGATGATCGGCAGCGCTATTTCGGCACGTTCTGAGGGGTCATCGTTGTCGCTTCGCAAGAGGATATTGTGGAGTTATGACTCAGAGCCGTCCCGTGCGTATTGCCGTTCAACTTCAACCTCAACACGCTGAATATTCGGTCATTCGTGACCGGGTTCGCGAGCTTGAACAGCTGGGCGTCGATGTGCTCTTCAATTGGGACCACTTCTTTCCGCTCTATGGAGAGCCCGACGGTCTGCACTTTGAAGCCTGGACCGAGCTCGCATCGTGGGCAGAGCTGACGAGCCGCGTTGAGTTCGGCACCCTCGTCAACTGCAATAGCTACCGCAATCCTGATCTTCAGGCGGACATGGCGCGCACCCTCGACCACATCAGTGGCGGGCGCTTCATCTTTGGCACCGGCTCTGGTTGGTTCGAGCGTGACTACGACGAGTACGGCTACGAGTTCGGCACTGCCGGGTCGCGTCTGGATGCCCTCGCCGAAGCCCTTCCGCGTATCGAGTCACGCTGGAGCAAGCTGAACCCGGCACCGACGCGCAAGATTCCCGTGTTGATCGGTGGTGGGGGAGAGAAGAAAACTCTCAAGTTGGTCGCAAAGCACGCCGATATTTGGCACAGTTTTGCCACCGGCGAGGCACTCGTGCACAAAATGAGCGTGCTGGCGGGCCACTGCGAGGCCGTGGGGCGTGACATCAATGAGATCGAACTCTCGAATGAGTTGCGCGACAAGAGCGTTGAAGATGCCGACAGCATGCGCGAGCAGGGAATTACACTCTTCACTTTGGGCATTACGGGCCCCGAATATGACCTTACGATTGCCAAGCAATGGCTCGCCTGGCGTGATTCGCAAAACGGATAACGGCACCTCTTTGGGGCATTCTTGGCGATCGGTTCCCCAAGCACGGAAAACTCTGGCAGAATAGGCGGTTGAGTCCTCCGTAGCCCGACCCTCTAATCAGGCCCGGATGGAATCCACTAGAGCTTTTCTGCCGAGTGTGCCCCCACGCTCACGGCTAGCGGTTCGCCACCAATAACATTTAAATCAGGAGAATTGTGGCTGTAAAGATTCGTTTGAAGCGCATGGGCAAGATCCGTGCACCCTACTACCGCATCGTCATTGCTGACTCGCGCAAGAAGCGCGATGGTCGTGTCATTGAAGAAATCGGAAAGTACCACCCCACCGAGGAGCCCTCGTTCATCGAGGTCGAGTCCGAGCGTGCCCAGTACTGGTTGAGCGTTGGCGCGCAGCCTAGCCCGCAGGTTGAGGCAATCCTCAAGCTGACCGGCGACTGGGGCATCTTCAAGGGTGACAAGAACGCGGTAAGCACCGTCAAGTTCAAGGAAGCCAAGGCAGAGTTCCAGGCTGACGAGAAGAAGAAGCCTGTTCTCAAGCCCAAGGTTGAAAAGGCTGAGCCTAAGGCTGAAGAGGCACCTGCTGCAGAAGCTCCCGTCGCTGACGAGGCTGCTGCTGACGCACCTGCCGCTGACGCAGACAAGGCTTAGCAATTGCTTGCTCCCGCTCTAGAACACCTCGTCAAAGGTATCGTCGACCACCCAGAAGACGTTCAGGTCGTTGCAAAGAACACGCAACGCGGTGAACTTCTCGAGGTTCGCGTGCACCCAGAAGATCTTGGCCGCGTAATCGGTCGCTCTGGTCGCACCGCGAAAGCACTGCGTACGCTGATCACGGCACTGGCCGATGGTCGCAAGGTACGTGTCGACGTAGTCGACACTGACTTCTAACCAGTGGGCGAAGTAAAAACACCCCGCGAAGGTCGCACACAGCTGCGAGTGGGGCGCCTGACGAAGGCTCATGGGCTCAAGGGAGCCGTCAAAGTAGAGATGTACACGGATGCCCCGGAACGACGTTTCGTTCCGGGCGCCGTGTTCGATCTCCAAGTGCCCACGAGTTCTTCGTGGCACGGTAAGACACTTGAGCTCATTGAGCTCAAGTGGTTCAACGCGCAGCCGGTCGCCTTCTTCAAGGGAGTGCTCGACCGCAGCGAGGCCGAAACTTTAGTTAAGGCCATTCTCTGGATCGAACACGATCCCAACGAAGAACCCGAAGAAGATGCGTGGTTCGATCACCAGCTCATCGGGCTCAAAGTAATTCGCGACGGTGTCCAGGTCGGCACCCTCGCTCAGGTCGATCACTTTCCCGCTCAAGACTTACTCACGGTCACGACAGAGAATGGCGACGTTCTCGTTCCTTTCGTCAAGTCGATCGTTGCCAGCGTTGATCTCGCGACCGGCGAAATGGTTGTTACGCCACCTCCCGGGCTCTTCGAAGAGATCCCCGAAACTGACGCACCAGAATCCGAATAGTAGTTAGGGTCAGCGCGTGCGTATCGACATCGTGACGATCTTCCCCGACTTCTTCGGGGTGCTCGACATTTCTTTGCTCGGCAAGGCCCGCGAGCGAGGAATCATCGATCTTGGCGTTCACGATTTGCGTGATTTCACTTACGATCGGCATCGTACCGTCGACGACACTCCCTATGGTGGTGGCGCTGGCATGGTGATGCGCCCCGAACCGTGGGGTGAAGCTCTGGATGCCGTTCTCACTCCCGAAACCGTAGTAATCGTTCCCACTCCTGCCGGAGTCCCGTTCACGCAGGCAGCTGCCCGCGAGCTCGCTCAGGAGAAGCATCTCGTCTTCACCTGTGGCCGGTACGAGGGCATCGATCAGCGAGTTGTTGACTACGCGGCATCCACGACGCGCGTTCGCGAGATTAGTCTCGGTGACTACGTGCTCAATGGTGGAGAAGTTGCCACGATGGCGATGATCGAAGCAATTGGTCGTCTCGTGCCCGGGGTCATCGGCAACCCCGAGAGCCTTACTGAAGAGAGCCACGAGCAGGGTCTTCTCGAGTACCCGAGCTACACCAAGCCGGCTACGTGGCGTGAACGATCCGTTCCCGATATTTTGCTCAGTGGAAACCACAAAGCGATTGCTGATTGGCGTCACGAGCAGCAACTCGAACGCACCAAACGAGTTCGCCCCGACCTGCTGCCAGACGCGCCGTAAAACAACCCCCTATAACAACGCTGTAGCCGTTTGTGCGGTCTGTGAAACCATAAGGTCATGAGTCGATCACGCGGGTACGGCAAGTGGATGGCAGCGTTGGCGGGGGTAGTACTCCTGACGGGCTGCACAGCGGCGGATACGGGCTCAAGCGATTCTTCGCAGGCCGATGCTCCGGCGCCCGGCTCGGCTTCGACATCCTCTGCTGTCGACGGATCGGCTGAATCCAGCGATTCGAATCTCACGACCCGCCGCACGACCGTCGAAGACGTGACAGTCGTCGACCTGAGCAAACACCCGCTTCCCAACGGGTACACGCAGTCTGCAGTGTCGGTTGACGCCTGGCGCGCAACAGACGTGCTTACCGACGATTCCGCCGCGACCGTGACGCGAGTGACCGCCGACCTTGAGGACGCGCTCGGCGGAGGCGACTTGGTTGTATCGGCCCAGATTCTCTCGTGTGAGTTGATCGCGGTGTGGGTTCTGCCTGAACCCGACAGTCTGCGCGTTGGGCACGAGACTCATCCGTCGTCACGGGAGTGCACGAAGCAAACGACTTACGACGTGCTGTTCGCGATACCGAAGAGTGGGACCAACAGCGAGGGCAGCTGGGATTACTCCAGCAGCGTTCCCGAGGTGCGACTCGAAGTGCGCGTGGGCGCGCAAGACTGACCGACGCTTCGCCGGCCAGTCCGTGATTACTTGCGAGCGGTGAGCACTAGGGGACCGTCTGGCGTGATCGCTACAGTGTGCTCGAAATGGGCGGCCCGCGAACCATCGATGCTGCGAAGAGTCCAGCCGTCGTCATCCGTATAAATCTCGTCGGTGCCGATCATGAGCCACGGTTCGATAGCGAAGACGAGTCCTGGCTTCAACGGCATTCCCCGGCGGGCCTTGCCGTCGTTGGGGATGTGCGGATCGCCGTGCATTTCGCGACCAACGCCGTGACCGCCGAAGTCGAGATTAACTTCGTAGCCGGCGCCGTAGGCGACGTCGCCGATTGCGGCGGAGATTCCGCCGATGCGATTGCCCACCACAGCCGCGGCGATGCCAGCATCTAGGGCGCGAGAGGTGGCTTCCATCAACTTGATGTCTTCATCGCGGGGAGTACCAACAGCGAACGTGATTGCCGAGTCGGCAACCCAACCGTCTACAGCAACGGCGAAGTCGAGGCTGAGTAGGTCGCCATCTTTGAGGGTGTAGTCGTGGGGGAGCCCGTGAAGAGCCGCATCGTTTACTGAGGTGCAAATGACTTTGCCGAACGGCGAAGCACCAAACGATGGGTGGTAGTCGATGTAGCAGCTTTCGGCGCCACGTTCGCGAATCATGCTGTGGGCTAGCGCGTCGATCTCGAGCAGATTGATGCCCACCTTCGATGCTGCCTGTGTGGCAGTGAGAACACTGGCGACGAATTCTCCGGCGGCTTTCATCTCATTGATTTCGGCTGGCGTTCTCAACTCGATCATTCGGTGGTTGCCTCTTTCGTATGCGGTGCTAAGAGTTGTGCAATGAACTCTCGGAGTTTGTCGATAAACGGTTCTTCACCGCGCGGGTCATACAAGAATGCACGTTCGAGTAGCGAATCTGCTATTTCGACCGTGACTTCGATGTCAAACGTGAGTGCTTCGGATGCCGGAACCTTGTAGGTGGCCACGAGCAGGCCGGTCAAGATTTCGGCAAGCGCCGTGTTGTTGCTCTTGCGATCGACGTTGAAGCGACGGTCGATGATGTTGCCGAACGAGAGCACCCGAAACCCTGGCTCGGTGCGACTCAACTCCACGTAAACATCGATCGCGACGTTGAGGGCGTCGAGAGCGCTGGTCGCTCGCTGATTGAGTGTTGCGGTCAGGCCGGCGCGGTACTTGTCAAAGTTGCGAGAAGCCAAAGCGCGGAGCAGTGACTGGATGTTGGGAAAGTAGCGATAGATCACTCCAACGGATGAATGTGCGCGCTTGGCAACATCACTCGTAGTGATCGCATCAATGCCGAGTTCATCGAGCAGCACAGCGGCGGAATCGAGGAGTACGTTGATGCGCTCAGCGCTTCGTTGCTGCACTGGTTCGGTGCGTACGATGGCGGGGTTTGGCACAGGAGGCCACCATGGTCTTTCAGTCTGGGTCATTCAGCATTTCTAATCACAACGAAGATACCCTGTGAATCATGATGATCAGGCGCGCGTTCTATTACTGGCAGTTCATCGCTGTAATCTTTTTGCCCCTGTGGGTGTTGATCGGCCGGGGCGTCTTCGGTTCCAGCGTTGGTTGGGACTTCGTTCTCTTCTTGGTGCTGTGTCCCATTTTAGCGTTTGCTCTGCTGGCCGTCGCCGGATTAACGACGGCGCGCAAGAGCGTTCGTTCGGAGCGCGCCGTTTCGTGGATCGACGCCGCGCTACTTGCCGCTTGGCACGCCGTAATCATTGCGTACGGTTTTGTGGATGCTCCACTGCTCGCAGCGCTCATCGTCCTCGTTGCAGTCGGCGGTTTCTGGGTCGAGCTCTGGCAGCTCGTTACCGAGACCCGCAATCGTTTTACGACCCTTGTAGAGGGCTTCGAGCGAGACGCACAGCGACCTACCCATCCGGGGGAGCGACTCGACAACGGCAATGTCATCATCATTGACACCGATGAGAATCGCACTTTCAACTGAAACTGTGGCAGAATTGTTGATTGTGCTCGCGCACGACTCTGCCATGAGGGCGTCGTAACCGCTTGAAGCACAATCTTTCTTATCTAACTAAGTGCGTTCGACTCATGGCGGGCGCAGAGAGCGATCAATAATGCATATTCTCGATGACGTCGACAAGGCGTCTCTCAAAGACAACATTCCTGATTTCCGTGCCGGCGATAACGTCAAGGTTCACGTAAACATCATCGAAGGTACGCGCTCGCGTATCCAGGTGTTCCAGGGCGTTGTAATCGGTCGTTCGGGCCACGGCGTTCGCGAAACCTTCACGGTTCGCAAGGTCAGCTTTCAGGTCGGCGTAGAGCGTACCTTCCCGGTTCACTCCCCAGTAATCGACCACATTGAACTCGTTTCGCGTGGTCTCGTTCGCCGCGCCAAGCTGTACTACTTGCGCGAACTTCGCGGCAAGAAGGCAAAGATCAAAGAGAAGCGCGACAACTAACACGACTCGCAATTCACGAACCAATTGCTCCCGGCGGCTTATGCTTGCTGGGAGCTTTGGGGTTAAATGACAAACGAAACTGTTGAGAACGCGCTGCCGAGCGGCCGCGGAAGCCGCCGCGATGCCCAAAAGGGCGGTGGCTGGAAACTCTTCCTGCGCGACCTAGTAATCATCTTCGTCGCCGCCATCCTGATCTCTTTCCTGATCAAGACCTATTTGGTGCGTTCTTTCTACATTCCCTCGACGTCGATGGTGAACACCTTGCAGGTTGACGACCGCATTCTTGTCAATCAGCTTGAGCCCAGGTTCTTTCCGATCTCTCACGGCGACGTCGTCGTCTTCACTGATCCGGGAGGATGGCTTCCCGCAGTCTCGAGCGAACCAGACAACTGGTTCATCGGTGCGGTCGATGGCGTGCTCGCTTTCGTTGGCCTTAGTGCCCCCGACAGCAGTAACCACCTTATTAAGCGGGTCATCGGCTTGCCGGGTGACACCGTTGAGTGCTGCAACGAGTTTGGGCAACTGATTGTCAACGGCATCCCGTTGGAAGAGCCATACACTGTCCTCCCGGATGCTGTCACCAAAGCAACCCCAGACGATTTCTCTGTCACCGTGCCCGATGATTCCATCTGGGTAATGGGTGACAATCGCTACAACTCTGCAGACTCCGCGGCGCACCGCGATGACCCGACCGGCGGATTCGTGAAAATCGGTTCTGTTGTGGGCCGCGCGTTCCTCATCAGCTGGCCGACCGACCGGTGGACCATGCTCGACAACTATCCGACGACCTTCCAGCGGGTCACGCAGAACGCTGAGTAGTCGTTGGCGGTAGCAGATCCGAGCAGCGCTGTAGAGCTCGAACTTTTTGCTGCAGGAGTGAACGCCGTCATCGGCTGCGACGAAGTGGGCAGGGGTGCGATCGCTGGCCCCGTTGGCGTTGGCATGACAGCAATGACTCCGACGCAGGGGGCTTGGCCTGTTGGTATCCGTGACTCAAAGATGTTGAGCCAAAAACGCCGCGAACTCCTTGAACCCCTCACCCTCGAATGGGCTCCGCTCTCTGCCGTCGGGTATGCGGATGCCGCTGAGATCGACTCCATCGGAATCACCGCAGCCCTCGGGCTGGCAGGCAAGCGCGCGCTCATCCAACTCCACGAAGCGGGCCTCGACATCATGTCGAGTGTTGTGCTGCTTGATGGCAGCACCGACTGGCTCACTGGCGCCCTCAGCGTTGCGCCGCGAGTGCACACCAGAGTCAAAGCCGACCGCGACTGCGTTTCGGTTGCTGCGGCATCCGTAGTGGCAAAGGTGCAACGCGATCGGTTCATGATCGAGGCCGACGGGGAGTACCCCGGGTATCACTGGCTCAGCAATAAGGGGTACGGTTCTGCCGCCCATTTTGAGGGGATTCGTAGCCTCGGCGCCACTGAACTTCATCGGCACACATGGTTGCGCTAGCGCGGCCTACAATGAACACAGCATGGATGAAGACGAGTTTGAAGACTACGACCGCGAGGTCGAGCTAGCGCTGTACCGCGAGTACCGCGATGTAGTGAGCCAGTTCCGTTTTGTGATCGAAACGGAACGACGCTTTTACCTCGCGAACGAAGTCGATTTGGTGCGCCGCGATACGGAGCATGACTTCTATTTCGAGCTTTCGATGACGGATGTTTGGGTGTGGGATGTTTACCGCTCCGACCGCTTCGTCAAGAGTGTGCGTGTGCTGACGTTCAAGGACGTCAACATCGAGGAGCTCAGTGCCAAAGACCTCGAGCTTCCCAAGGAACTCGCGCTCGACGAATAGCGCTCGACACGGGGCACGCGAGCGTGTGCCGCGTTGAGCAGCGCGATAAACGCTGAGGGGAACGTTGGATGCCTGAACCTATTGATCCCGCAGACTTCGTTCGACTCATCCGCGCTAGATCGCTGTCTGAACTCGCATCTCAGGCCAGAGCTGCTCCGCGCGCAGAAGTTGTTGCCGTTCTTGAGGCGTTGCCCGCCGACGACGCTGCTGTGGTCTTTCGATTGCTCAGCAAAGATGAATCGATCGAGGTCTTTGACGCGCTCGATCCCGGTGCCCAAGCCGAACTAATCGCGGAACTTGGTGATGCCCAAATTGCTGGTGTATTCGCGGCACTCGACCCGGAAGAGCAAGCCTGGCTCCTCGATGAGCTACCGGCCAAAGTGGCCAAGCGCCTCATGGCGTCGCTCGACAAAGCGGAGTACAGCGCGGCAATGCTGTTGTTGGGCTACCCGAACGATTCAGTGGGCCGCAGAATGTCGCCCGTTCCGTTGACGACGGCACCGACGGCATCCGTCGCCGATGTTCTTAGCTCTTTACGAAACAGCTCAGCCGACTTCGAGCTCTTGAGCGCAATCGCGGTGATCGGCCCGAACCGAACTCTGCTCGGCGTGGTCGACCCACTGGTTTTATTGCGTCATGACGAAAGCGAAACTATCGGCACGGTTATGGCCCCGCCGGTTTCCGCGCGCACGGAAGATGACGCCGAACAGGTTGCCCGACGCTCCCTGGATGGTGGCATTCTCGTGCTGCCGGTCGTCGATCGCGAAGATCGACTCGTTGGCGTTTTTCCCATCAGCGATGCCGCCCGAATCGACCGTGAAGCCGTTGCCGAGGACCAAGCGCGGGCCGGTGCCGCCGAGCCCCTTCGGCGCGCTTACTTGGTTACGCCCATCCGTAAGGTCGTGAATTCTCGAATCGTCTGGCTCCTGGTGCTCGCCGTTTCGGCAGTGCTGACCGTGAGCGTGCTCGAACTTTTCGAAACCACGTTGAATCAACGCGTCGCGCTCGCGCTCTTCGTGCCGTTGCTGATCGGAATCGGCGGCAATACTGGGTCGCAAGCCGCAACGACAGTGACTCGAGCGCTCGCCCTCGGTGATGTCACGCCGCGGGATGTGGGGCGCGTCGCTTTCAAAGAAGTAAGAACTGGCCTGCTCCTGGGCTTCTTTCTGGCGCTGCTGGGATTTGCGATCGCGTCGTGGGCCTACGGCACCGATATCGGACTGGTAATCGGGCTGACGCTGCTCGTGAACTGTCCCATCGCTGCCACCGTTGGAGGGGTAATTCCCCTCGTCGCGCGGGCTATTCACGTTGATCCAGCCGTGTTCTCCACGCCGTTTATCGCTACCTTCTGCGACGCGACCGGGCTACTCGTCTACTTCAGTATTGCGATCGGCGTTTTGGGGCTTTCGGCCTGACGTCAGGAAGGTTTGCTGGGAGCGCTGCGGCCAGAACCTCGGCGAGGTGCTTGCCCTCGGTGTTGGTCAGCTGGCTGGCTTGCGTTCGGCAGGAGAAGCCATCGGCGAGCAGTGTGCTGCCGGGGGCCGCTGCGCGCAGGGCAGGCAGGATGCCGTTCTCGGCTACCGCGACCGATACGTCGTAGTGTCCTTTCTCCATGCCGAAGTTTCCGGCCAGCCCACAGCATCCGCTGATCTCAGTCACCGTTGCTCCGGTAGCGGAGAGCAGCGCGCGATCGGCATCAAAACCCATCACCGCATGCTGATGGCAGTGTGGCTGAACGACGAAGGTCTGATCGCTGAGGGAGGGCGGTCGCCAGTCGTTCGGGCCCAGCGGCGCGGGTGCGGTGAGCAGCTCGGAGAGCGTCATGGTCGAGCGGGCGACAGCTGCTGCGGCAGGGTCGTCGGGCAGCAACTCGGTGAGATCGGAGCGCAGCACGGCCGTGCACGAGGGCTCGATGCCGACGATCGGGATGCCGCGAGCCGTGTAGCGAGAGAACTCGGCAACCAGCGTGGTGAGTCGTTTTCGCGCGCCCTCCAACTGCCCGGTGGTAATCCACGTGAGGCCGCAACAGACATCGCGCTCCGGCAGGAGGATGTCGTAGCCGGCCGCGTCGAGCACGCGGATCGCGGCGCGGGCAATGTCTGGCGAAAAGTTGTCGGTGAAGGAGTCGGCCCAGAGGAGCACCCGGGGGCGCGGGGCAGACTCGCGGTCAGTCACGTGGTCAGTCACGGGGTCGCGGTCGACGGCGGGGCTGTCGGGCTGGGGTGCGGGGGCTGCGGCGGAGGGCGTGGCGGAGGGTGCCCGTCCAACGTTGGTTGTGTCGGTGGGAGGTGCCGCGCGCAGGGCGTGAGCCTCGGAGCTCGAGTGGAAGGGGTGCTTCGCGAACGCGGGGAACGTGCGCCGAGCATCCATTCCTCCGGCCCACAGTGCGATGCGTCGCACGAGCGGCACCCGCAGCAGCGCATTAGCGAGCGGGGCGATCGGCGACACGAGCCGTGCCCAGCGAGGTAGTTGGCCGAGGAGATAATGGCTGCGCGGGCGGAGTTTGCCGGCGTAGCGACGGTGCAACACTTCGGCTTTCAGCGTGGCCATGTCGACGCCGGCGGGGCAGTCGCTCGCGCACGCTTTGCAGGAGAGGCAGAGGTCGAGCGCGTCGTGGACTTCGGGTGAATTCACGCCGCCCGTGACGAGAGTGCCGTTGGCCATTTCTTGCAGCACGCGGGCGCGACCACGAGTGGAATCCTTCTCGTCGCCGGTCGCTAAAAACGACGGGCACATCACGCCACCCGCAGCCGAATTGTCGGCGCGACACTTACCGACCCCGACGCAGCGGTGGGAGGCGGTCGTGAAGTCGCCATCGTCGTCGCTGAACGCGAACCCATTGATCTTGATGAGTGGCAGCGCGGCCGGACGGCGCAGATCAGCATCGACCGGCGCCGGGTCAACGACGATGCCCGGATTCATCAGGTTGTGGGGGTCGAAGAGCCGCTTGAACTGCCCGAACAGGTCAATCGCGGCTGGCGAATACATGTGCGGCAACAGTTCGCTGCGTGCGCGACCGTCGCCATGCTCGCCAGACAGCGAGCCGCCATGGGATGCCACAAGTTGGGCGGCGTCATCCACGAAGGCCCGTAAAGCTGTGCCATCCGTCGCGAGAGGAATATCGAGCCGCACATGAACGCAACCGTCCCCGAAATGGCCGTACGGCATCCCCTCTATTGCGTACTCGGTCAGCAGTTTGTCGAAGTCGCGCAGGTAGGCACCGAGACGCTCGGGAGGCACCGCCGCGTCTTCGAACCCTGGCCAGGCTTGCTTGCCGGATGACGTGCGCCCCGCCAATCCTGCACCGTCTTCTCGGATGCGCCACAGTTGTTTCGCGGCCACCGTATCGGTGATTACTCGTGCCTCGATGGCGGCGGAGTCGGCGGCAAGCAGTTTCGCACGGTGGAGCGTCTCGGCGGGGTCGGCTCCTGATACCTCGACGAGCAGCCATCCGGCGCCTTGGGGCAGCGCGGCGACGGCGCGGGCGCCTCGCTGACGGCTGACGGCATCCACAATGCGGGCGTCGAGTCCTTCAATGGCGCTGGGATGGTGGGGGAGAAGCGCGGGCACGGCGTCGGCGGCAGTAGCCATGTCGGGGTAACCGAGCGCGACGAGTAGCGGATGTTGCGGCTCGGCAACAAGATCGACGGTTGCCTCGAGCACGGTCACGAGGCTGCCCTCGGTGCCCACGAGACTGCGGGCCAGGTGATGCCCGCGCTCAGGTAGGAGGTGCTCGAGGCTGAAGCCGGAGACTTGGCGGCCGAAGCGACCGAGCTCGGTGCGCATCGTTGCAAGATTGTCGCTGACGAGTATTGCGAGTCCGGGAATCGTCGCGAGGTCGTTGGCGGCGGTGAAGTTTTGACCCAGACCGTCGACAACGTCAAGAGCGCGCACGTTGTCTGCCGTTTTGCCGAACTGGAGAGAGTGGGCACCGCAGGCGTTATTGCCGATCATTCCGCCGATCGTGCAGCGCGCCCAGGTCGAGGGGTCGGGGCCGAAACGCAGGCCGTGGGGTAGCGCTGCCGCTTGGAGGGTCGCCAGAACGGTGCCGGGCTGCACGCGGGCGGTGCCGGCATCTGGATCAATCTCGATCACTTGGTTGAGGTGGCGCGAGAAGTCGAGAACAATGCCTGTGCCGATGGCGTTGCCCGCAATAGAAGTGCCGCCGCCCCGAGAGGTGACGGGCGTGCTGCTTTCGCGGCTGACAGCTAGCGCCGCGAGCACATCGCCGGTGTCGCGCGGAAACACGACCACCTGCGGCACGACCCGATAGTTGGAGGCATCGCTCGAATACTCGCCGCGACGACGGGTGCTGTCATCAACCTCGCCACCGACCGCGGAGCGCAGGGCGTGAACGACTTCGCTGCGATCGTGCAGAGAAGTGTCTGGCATCCCCCTATTGTGCCCTTAGAGTCAATTCATGCCCCTGATTGCCACCATCGTGCTTGCCGGATTCGGGTTCGGGCTGTCGCTGATTATCGCGATCGGTGCGCAAAACGCGTTCGTTCTTCGTCAGGGGCTGCGCCGCGAACACGTCACCGCTGTGGTGTTGGTGTGTACGCTCTCCGACATCGTGTTGATCGTCGCCGGCGTCGCCGGACTTGGCGCCCTCATCCAGCAGGCGGGGTGGCTCTTGGTTGTCGCCCGAGTCGGTGGCGCACTGTTCCTCCTCGTCTACGCGTTCCTATCTGTTCGGCGGGCGGCACGACCCCAAGCACTCACCGCAACAGCATCCGGAACGGGGATGACACTCGCCGCCGCCCTCTCGACAGCGCTTGCGCTCACCTGGCTCAACCCGCACGTCTACATCGACACCGTTTTACTGCTGGGTTCCATCGGCGGAACGTATGGTGACGACCGCTGGTGGTTCGCGCTTGGAGCGTGTCTCGGCAGTGTCGTCTGGTTTGCCGCAATCGGCTATGGCAGTCGGTACCTGCGGCCATTGTTCGCTAAGCCGATGGCGTGGCGGGTGCTCGATATCGTGATTGCCGTAATCATGGTCGTGCTGGCGGCGAGTTTGCTCGCCGGGCTGTTCCAGTAGCTGAGCGTACGGGCTGTGACCGTCGCCGCGCTGACGCCGGGTTAGCGAAGGGCGGCGAGGTCGAACATCCACTCGTTTACTCGGATGGGGTGGCCCGTCGGGTATTCGAAATCGGCTTCGCCAGCGAGGGTAAAGCCGGTGCGAGCGCAGAGGGCATTGGATGCCGCATTATCGGTGCGAGGGAACGCGAAAACCAGATCTCGGTCGCCATTATCTGCCGCGTACTGGAGGCATTGGTAGAGCGCGTGAGCGGCGATTCCGTGGCCTTGATGGGTGGTGTGCACGCTCCACCCGGTTTCATAGACGTTATTGCCGCGCCAACTTTTCTTCCAGTAGCCCACTGAGCCGACGGGCTCGTCCGCGGTGGCGGATCGGATGCGGAACATTCGCGCCTCGTCTGTCTCCCACAGGCGCAAAAACTTGGCGTGCCTCGTGACAATCTGTTGATCGCTTTCTGGCCCACCCAAAAACACGGTCATCTCGGGAGTATTGCTTCGTTCGAGCACCGGAAGATCATCAAATTGCCAACGTTCGAGCCACACCTCTGAGTCCGCACCCTGCGTCATAGGGGCACGATACCTCGCGAAGGTGAATGCCAAAAGGGTGAGTTGATTTCTAGTTGTGGTCTACTCCTCACCACCGCAGCGTCAGTTGCCTGTGTGCGCCAACCTGCTCGCGGCGATGAAAGGAGATGCCCCCTCCCAGCACTCTTGATCCATGGCAGCAAAAGACGTACTTGGTGCACGGGGAGAAGACCTCGCGGCAGACCATCTGATTAGCGCAGGGCTCGAAATTGTGGACCGCAATTGGCGGTGTTCCCAAGGTGAACTCGACATTGTGGCGCGCGATCGAGAGGAGATCGTTTTTGTCGAAGTGAAGACCCGGTCGAGTGTGCTGTTTGGGCATCCGTTCGAATCGATCACGGCGACGAAGGTTGCCCGGTTGCGTCGGCTGGCGGCCGCGTGGTGTGACGCCCATGAGGGTACAGCGGCGGCCATTCGTATTGATGCGGTTGCTGTGATCGTGCCTTCGCGTGGTGTCGCGGAGATCGAACACTTGAAGCGTGTTTCATGATCGGCGTCGTTGTGGACGGATGGGGCGCCTGCTGATGGCTATCGGCAGAACCTACGCCGTTTCACTGCTCGGTCTCGAAGGCGCGATCGTCGAGATCGAAGCAGACCTCTCCAACAACCTTCCGGGTTTCGTGCTCATTGGCTTACCCGACACCGCGCTCGGCGAAGCAAAAGATCGCGTGCGGGCAGCAGCGACGAACTCCGGATGCGGGCTACCGAACCGCAAGATCACCGTCAACCTGTCGCCAGCTGCCCTGCCGAAACACGGCTCCGGCTTCGACCTAGGGATAGCGCTCGCGGCGCTCGCCGCCTCCGGTACCGTCTCGGCAGAGTCCATTGACCGTGTTCTGCACATTGGCGAGCTGGGTCTCGATGGACGCCTCCGCCCGGTCAATGGGGTGTTGCCCGCTGTGCTTGCTGCATCTCGGGCCGGGTTCACGACGGTGATGGTTCCGAGCGGAAACGCCGATGAAGCGTCGCTCGTTCCTGACGTGCGCGTTATCGCGGTTCCGTCATTGCGGGATGCCGCCATTTGGCACGGAGGAGAGTTCGAGCCAGAGCCAGTCGAAGTCATTACCCGACCAGTCGCCACCACGGTGCCGACAGACGGTGGCGACCTCAGCGACATGATCGGCGGCAGTGACGCGATCGACGCGATGCTCGTCGCGGCAGCCGGTGGTCACCACGTGTTCTTGCTCGGGCCACCCGGTGCGGGCAAAACCATGCTCGCCGCTCGGTTGCCAGGGCTTTTGCCCGATCTCGACCCGCAGGCGGCCCTCGAAGTTTCATCGATCCGCTCGCTCGCCGGACTCCCCGTCGGCAGCAGCCTCACCACCCGTCCACCGCTCGAAGCGCCACACCACACGGCGACGGCCGCGGCGCTCGTCGGAGGCGGCAGCTCCCAGATTCGTCCAGGTGCTGCCGCCCGTGCCTCCGACGGAGTGCTCTTCCTCGACGAAGCGCCCGAGTTCGCACCTGCAGCCCTCGACGCCCTGCGACAACCTCTCGAATCAGGAGTCATCAGCATCCATCGAGCCAACGCAGTCGCCCACTTTCCGGGCCGCTTTCAACTCGTAATGGCTGCTAACCCGTGCCCCTGTGGTCAATGGGGTGCCCGAGACAGCGAATGTACCTGCCCGCCCAACAGCCGCCGGCGCTATCTCGCCCGGCTTTCGGGCCCGCTGCTAGACCGCATCGATATCCAGTTCCGGGTCGAGCGCATCACGAGTGCCCAATTACGACTAGCGGGGGAGCGGCCATCGTTGTCGACAGCGGATGCTCGAGCGAAAGTCACGGCGGCCCGCGAACGTTCCCGCGCGCGACTTGCAGCAACGCCATGGAGACTCAACTCGCACGTACCGGGATCCTATCTTCGCGGCCGCGAATTGCGCCTCGCCCCGAAAGTCACGGCCGGCCTTGATCGCGCGCTCGAACGCGGCGGAATCACCATGCGCGGATATGACCGCGTGCTGCGCGTCGCCTGGTCTCTCGCTGACCTCGCCGATGACGCACGACCCGACGAAACTCACGTCGGTCAAGCACTGTATCTACGAAAGGCAATGTCACAGTGAGCATGTTTGGACTTAAAGAATCAGAAATCGCGACCCTCGTCAGAGCGGTGAGCGTCGACGGCGGTAGCGACCTGGACCGCGCCGCAATCGAGAACCGATTTGCGCGAGCCACCTGGAGCGGTCTTGCCGAACCCGGCGATCGGCTCGCGGGTCGCGCGATCCGACACCTGGGCCCGGCACGAGCCCTCACCGCCGTCGTCGAGCACTGGGATGAGGAACGGTTCGCCACCGAACTCTCTGCGGATGGTGACCCAGTGTCCGGCGATGACATGCGTCAAGCAATCGAGCGGTGGATGCCGCGGCTCAAGTCAGACACCGCGCTCATTGCTCTGCGCCAAGCCGCGCGTTTCGGCGCTCGACTGCTCACGCCAGACGACACCTTGTGGCCCGAGCGCCTCAACGATCTCGACTGGCATGCCCCCTCCGCGCTCTGGGTGCGCGGCACCGATGCGGCGCTCGCGGGAATCGTGCACGGGATCGCCCTAGTCGGGGCGAGGGCCGCCACCGGCTACGGCGAACACATCACGATGGAAGCCTCCGCTGGTCTCGTTGATCGTGGGTACACCATCATCTCGGGCGCCGCCTACGGAATCGACGGAATGGCACACCGCGCCGCCCTCGCAAGTCAAGGCCTCACCGTTGCCTTCCTCGCCGGGGGAGTCGACCGTTTTTATCCCAGCGGGCATGACAGTCTCCTCACCCGCATCGTCGAAAACGGTGCAGTGATCTCGGAACTCCCCTGTGGTTCTCCACCAACTAAGTGGAGATTTTTGCAACGCAACAGATTGATAGCTGCGGCAAGTCTCGCGACTATCGTGCTCGAAGCGGGTTGGCGCTCCGGCTCTCTCAACACTGCAGGGCACGCCGCCGCTCTCGGCAGACCGCTTGGCGCGGTGCCCGGCCCGGTTACTAGCGCAGCCTCCGCCGGGTGCCATCGCCTCATCCGAGACTACGACGCCGTGTGCGTCACCAACCCCGACCAAATGGCCGAACTTGCCCCGCTCGAAAACCGACAGCTCAGCGTGGAATCTCTCGATAGGCCTACGAATGATGCGACCCAGCCCAGTGTTGCCGCTAGCGAAAAAGTCGCTCACCCTGTGGCTGAAACCGAAGATGCTGACACCCCTCGCGACACCGAAACGATCCGCCTTCTTGATGCCCTCAGCGCGCGCAGCGCCCGAACCACCGACGACATTGCCGCTCGCAGCGGGCTCTCGCTAGCGGCAGTGCGTTCTCAACTCGGCATTCTCGAACTCGACGGTCGTGTCAGTGAGACCGAGCGAGGCTGGAAGCGAGCGTCCGCAGCTAGAGTGCGCCAACCCCGCACCGCAGCGAGTGGCGCGGCGGGCGGCACGGCGCAGCCAAGCCCCTAGTTCCCCAAGTGGCCGGGCACATGCAGCAGATCTGCGGACCCTCGCGGGTCGAAGCGTTCGACGAAGTCCCGTTCATTGGCAACCCACACCTCATCCCACAGCGCTTCATGATCGCGGCCTAGTCGCTGATCGCGCGACTTCCCCTGCGCGGTCGCCACCTCAAGATCGACATCAATCCAGATGGTCAAATCAAACGCGCCATCGAGTTCCGGATGAAACAGCCCGATCGCGTCAACAACAACAAATTCAGCGTCAGGAAGTGCCTCCGCAACGCCCAACCCTCGAGTCGACCAGTCGAAACGTCGGAAACTGCCGGAGACGCCGAGACGGAGCGGCGACAGAACTTCGTCGCGAAGCCGAACGCGCTCCACCCCATCCCACTCGGAGGAGCGTCGGTGCGAACGGTCCGGATCCAGAAAATCATCGCCGCGAATTCGCACACCTCCCGAAAGGGCATGAGTGAGATCTCGAGCGAGAGTCGACTTGCCGGCACCGCCGAAGCCCGAGACGCCGATAAGCGCTGTCGACTCAGCTTTCTTTAATTCAGAGATGTTCGCGAGAATGAAGTCGAGCGTCATGATGGCGTCAGTCTACGGCCGCAGCCCACAGCCAAAATCAAATATTGACACAAAAAGCGCGCAATTTTCGTTGCACGCACAAGGGGGTAAACCTGTGAACCCGCTCACTGCAATGCAACGAATCTCCACAATCACCATAAACAAGCGGTAAACCTGCAAAATAGGTCCCATGCGTTAAAAAAACTAATGCTTCATGCGCGTCCACTGAGATTGTTCCTAATCCTTATCTCTGTCAAAGTAGACAGGCTTAGCCCACGGACGTGCATAAGAAAGGCGACAAAGTGAACGATCAGTTCTTCCAAATTATCGCAATGGTCATTTATCTGGCCGCAATGCTCGGCATCGGTTGGTGGGCCTACAAGCGCACAAGCAACCTTGATGACTACATGCTCGCAGGACGCAAGCTCAGCCCCGGAGTAGCAGCGCTGAGCGCTGGAGCATCCGACATGTCGGGTTGGCTCCTTCTCGGACTCCCCGGCGCCTTCTACCTGGGCGGCCTCTTCCAGGGCTGGATTGCCATCGGCCTCACGATCGGTGCGTGGCTCAACTGGAAGTTTGTCGCGCCGCGACTGCGTGCCTACACCGAGGTTTCCAAAAACTCGATCACGCTGCCTAGCTTCTTCGAGAACCGCCTCCGCGACAAGTCACGCATTCTGCGCGTCACCGCCGGAATCATCATTCTCGTGTTCTTCACCTTCTACGTATCCTCCGGAATGGTCGCCGGTGGTGTCTTCTTCCAGAGTGCATTCGGTTCCGAATACTGGATCGGAATGCTCGTTGTTGGTGGCGTAACCGTTCTCTACACCCTCTTCGGTGGATTCATCGGCGCAACCTACACCGACGTGGTGCAGGGCATCATGATCTTCCTCGCCCTCATCGCTGTGCCGATCGTCGGTATCACTCAGACTGGTGGCGTCGCCAACACGATCGAATCGATCCGTGCGGCGAACACCGAAATCGATATGTTCAGCCTCTTCACCGGCGGCACAGTGCTTGCAGCAATTTCTGCGGCAGCGTGGGGCCTCGGTTACTTCGGCCAGCCACACATCCTCGTGCGGTTCATGGCGCTCCGCTCGCCAGGAGATGCCGTTGCCGGTCGCCGTATCGGAATCAGCTGGATGATCATCTCCGTTCTTGGTGCCATGGCATCGGCCCTCATCGGTGTTGCGTACTTCCAGCAGCACCCGGGGCTCTCGCTTGAGAACCCTGAGCGTGTGTTCCTTGAACTCGCACAGATCTTCTTCCACCCGCTCATCGCCGGCCTCGTTCTAGCGGCAGTGCTTGCAGCGGTAATGAGCACAATTTCATCGCAGCTCATCGTGTCGTCATCGGCGCTGGTAGAAGACCTGTTCAAGATTGTCGCCAAAAAGGAAGCAACGCCCAAGGCGCAGGTTGTCCTCGGTCGTATGGGTGTTCTTATCGTGTCGATCGTTGCGATCATTCTCGCGTGGGACCCCAACTCGTCGATCCTCGACCTCGTTTCTTACGCATGGGCTGGTTTCGGTGCTGCATTCGGGCCGATCGTGATCCTCTCGCTCTTCTGGCGCAAGCTCACCAGCGTCGGAGCGATTGCCGGAATGATCGCCGGTGCAGTGACCGTCGTTATCTGGGGCAACATCGATGCGCTCTCGGGCGTGATGTACGAAATCGTCCCCGGCTTCGCTCTCAACATTGTTGTCGCAGTAGTAGTCAGCCTGCTCACCTTCAAGAACAGTGACAAGATCACCGAAGAGTTCGACACCACGCTCGAAAGCGTGCGCACCGGAACAGTTCAGCTGCCGGTAATCGACAAGAAAAACTAGTTACCCGCGTGTGCTCGTCTAGCTAGGCGCGAGTGCAAAAGATGCCCGCCCCACGTTCGTGGAGCGGGCATCTTTGGTTAAGCGTGATGCGGCTACCTCATAGTGGATGACGCTGGTGCGGCCTAGGCTGGGCGTGTGATTCAACTCGGCCAGTACCCTGCCCCCAGCCACGTCATCGCGCATGTCAGCGACACCCATCTGCTCGCGGGCGGGCGGGCCCTCTATGGCGCGGTCAACACGATCGACCACCTCGAGCAGGCTCTTGCCCAGCTCGAGCGCTCCACAGCGCAACCGCAAGCCATCGTCTTCACCGGTGACCTCGCTGATCTGGGAGAAGCCGACGCCTACGTGCGACTGCGCGCCATCGTCGAGCCGGCCGCCAAACGTATGAACGCCGAAATCATCTGGGTGATGGGCAACCACGATGAGCGCGACCAGTACTCCAAGCTGCTGTTCGACGAAGAATCAGATGCCCCGCAAGACCGCGTCTACATGATCGACGGCTTGCGCATCATCTCCTTCGACACGACCGTGCCTGGCTACCACCATGGTGACATTAGCGATGAGCAGCTGGAGTGGCTGCGCACCGAACTTGCCACCCCGGCACCGCACGGCACTCTGCTGGCGGTGCATCATCCGCCGATTCCTACTCCCATGCTCGAAGCGATGGGGATGCTGGAGCTGCAGCGTCAAGAACGCCTAGCTGAAGTTCTGCAGGGCAGCGATGTGCGAGCGATTCTTGCTGGCCACTTGCACTACTCAACGCATTCGACGTTTGCGGGCATCCCCGTCTCCGTCGCATCGGCCACGTGTTACACCCTCGATCTCAGCGCCCACGAACGGTTGCTTTCTGGCGTCGATTACGGCCAAGCCGTCAACGTCGTGCATGTGTACGAGAAGCAGACGGTGCACTCGATCATCCCGATCGGCGACACAGCGGAGATCACTGGTCACTCGGCGGAGGCGTGGGCTCAGATCGAGGCGATGACGCCGGAGCAGCGACTCGAAACGTTTTCGGCCAAGAACTCGACGTTCAATGCCACCGAGGTCGCTGCTTCTGAGTAGTGCGAGGGTGCCACCGTACGGGGTGTGCCGCTGGGCATGAAAGCATTGGGTTATGACTCAGGGCGTTGACATCACACCACCACACACCCGAATCGAACTAGAGCAACAGCTGATATCGCCCGAATTTGTGACGGATACCATCCGGGTGCTCACCGGTCACGAATCAATCCGCAGCTTCGATTCCACTCCCATCGCCGCCGAAGTGTTAGAGGCGATTTTGGTCTCGGCAAGGAGTGCGCCAACGTCGTCGAATTTGCAGGCGTACAGCATCATCGTTGTCGAAGATGAGCAGCGACGAGCTCGCCTTGCACATCTCGTGGGCGACCAGCGCTATGTAGCCGACGCTCCGGTCACGCTCATATTTTGTGCTGACATCTCACGGCTGACCTATCTCGCCGAACGCCAGGGCCACAATTATGCGGCGAATAATCTCGAGATGTTTCTCCTGGCCTCTATTGATGCGGCCCTCGCTCTTCAGAACGCGCTTGTCGCGGCAGAGTCGCTCGGTCTCGGTGCTGTGCCGATCGGAGCGGTGCGCAATCGACCCAGTCTCATCGCTGAGGAGTTGGGCTTGCCCGCCGGCGTCTTCGCGGTTGCGGGCCTCACAATCGGCTATCCGAAACCGGGAGTGCGTCGCGGAGTGAAGCCGCGCCTCCCCAGCGACGCGGTCGTGCATCGCGAGCAGTACTCCGCTGAGAACATTGAGAAGCACGTGAGCGACTATGACGAGGTCATGATTGCCAACGGTTTGTATGCCGGGCGCCAAGTTGCCAGCGACCCCCAAATTCCGGATGCCGAATATGGTTGGGCGGAACACACCGCACGTCGTACCAGCAAGCCAGAGACACTCGTTGGACCGTCGGCTGCATTGCGCGACCATCTCAAAGACGAAGTAGAGTCACGCGGGTTCTCAATAAACTGAGGCGCTGAGGCGTCCGCACGCTAAGGGGCTCAGCTTGCAGGCTCGTGCGCTGCTCGGCTCGCGCGCGCCACAAACAGCAGGATTAGCGGTTGTGCAAGCTTCATCAAGGCCCAGAGGAATTTGTAGCGCACGCTCGGGATCGACACCGCGCGACCGCGCGCCGCGCTGCGCAGGGCAGACCGCACGACAAATTCTGCCTCAAGCCACATCCACTTGGGCGCCATAGCTTCTCGTTCGATTCCCAGCCGCGCGTGAAACTCGGTGCGAACGAAACCGGGGGCTAGCGCTGCAAAGGTGACTCCGCGACCGCGGTAGTGGGCGTTGGCCCAGCGGCTAAAGCTCAAGGGCCATGCTTTCGCCGCAGAGTAGAGCCCTAGCGGTGCCTCGCCGGCAATGCTCGCCACGGTCAGCACTGTGCCCGCGCCGCGAGCGAGCATTCCGCCAAGCACGGCATGGCTGAGTCTCATCGGAACGGTTGCGAGAAGTTCGAGCATCCGAGCCTCATCGTCGACCGAGTTCGTGTCGAATTCTTGAGGGAGTCCGTAGCCGGCGTTGTTTACCAGGTAGGTAATGGGATTCGTCGCTGACTTCAGTCGGCTTTCGACGAGCTCGCGTTCCGTGGCATTCGTCAGGTCTGCGGAAATCACCTCGACGGTAATGCGTGCCGTGTCGCGCAGTTCGGTCGCCATGGCTTCGAGGCGGGCGCTATTCCGCGCCACCAGAACTACGTCATAGCCTGCGTGCGCAAGCTGTCGTGCAAACTCGGCGCCAATGCCCGAGGTTGCTCCGGTGACGAGCGCGGTGCCGGTGGGGGAGCGTGAAGATCGTGTGGCCATCCCGAAACGCTATCGTGGCGAACCCGAATGACGGGCGTATGCCGCACGATAGAGGCGTGAACCTTCACCATCTTGTGGATACGTTTGCCGCCTATCTCGCGGCCGATCGCGGATTCAGCGTGCACACGGTGAGGTCGTACCGTTCCGATCTCACGAACTTGGCTGACTTCGCTATCGAACGCGGAGCGGCGGGGCCCGACGATCTCGACCTCGAGTTGCTGCGGGATTGGCTGTGGCATGCCTCGCAGGCGGGGTTAGCTAAATCTACTCTCGCTCGTCGGGCGGCCGCTGCTCGAGGACTCAGCTCCTGGTTGGAGAAAACCAATCAGGCGTCGACGGATGCCGCGGCGCGGCTCAAAGCGCCGAAAGCTGAGCGGCACCTTCCCCGGGTTCTCAATCGCGATCAAATGTCCGACATGCTGCAGAGCGTCGCGGCCCGCGCATCGTCAGCAGATCCGGTTGCGTTGCGTGACCAAGCGATTGTCGAGCTGCTGTATGCCTCGGCGTTGCGAGTGAGCGAACTCACTGGTTTGAGTTTGAGCGATATCGATGATTCGCGCCTGACCGTACGGGTGCTTGGCAAGGGCTCGAAGGAGCGTGTGGTGCCGTTCGGGATTCCGGCGCAGCGCGCCATCTCGGATTATGTAGAGAAGGGGCGTCCGCAATTGACGGCTGACGCAACCGCGTCGGGTGCTCTCTTTGTGGGTGCCCGAGGTAAGCGGCTCACCACTCGAACGGTGTACGACGTGATCGCGCATTTGTTGGCAGACGTTCCGGGTTCTGGTGGTTCGGGCCCCCACACGCTTCGCCATACGGCTGCGACTCACCTGCTGGATGGTGGCGCTGATTTGCGTGCGGTGCAGGAGATGCTTGGCCATGCCAGTCTCGGTACTACCCAGCTCTATACTCACGTCTCCACGGAGCGTCTGCGGGAGAGTTACCGCACAGCGCACCCGAGGGCCTAGCTCGATGGCGTTCCGCGGGGGAAGGGCCTGCCGCCGGCGCTCTATTTCGTGAGGGACGACAGCACGGACGTGCCGTCGGACTGACTCTCCGGTTTCCAGGAGGTTCGTCGTGGTCCTGGCGTATCTGCGCGTGGTCGAGGCACAGCGGGCTTTGGGGGAGGGACATCGCCCGGTTCGGGCAATTGGGCGCGGTAGATGGTCACTACTCCATCGAGGTATCGCTCGATCACTGCTTTCTCAGCATCGTCAAAATCATCGAGTACTCGATCGATTCCCATAATCATGGGCATGAGGGTTGCCATTGCTGTTTCAACCGACTTGGGGTTGGGGACGACGACGACACTGCGGCGGTCGGTGGGGTGTTGTTCTCGGGTGACGTGCCCGACGCCGATCAGCCGGTCAATAACTCCGGTTACGGCGGCGGTCGAGATGTTGAGTCGACGCGATAACTCGGTGGGCCCGAGCGGCCCGTGCATGATCAGGTGTTCCATGGCTTCGAGGTCAGTGGCGTTGACTGAAAGGGTGCGCCCGACGTGCTGCTCAAATTCATCGCTGGTGTCGAGGATGTCCCGCAACAGCTGAGTGGGTCGCCGCGCTGCGGGTCGCTCCGGTGCTTGTTCAGAATGTTGCATGTCCGTCACTTTACCGGTATGTTCCTAACTTGTCTAATAACTAACCAAACTAAACATATTTTCAGGAGGAGCGCGATGCATCGCCTCAGAACCTTCATCACGGCACGGCGCACTTCCTGGATCGTACTAGTTGGCGCGCTCGTGGCTGCGGGAGCCATTTTTGCGGCAGGCACCGGCAACGAAGAAGGAACGCTGCCGGGCGTCGGTCTTCCCGACTCCGCCGAGTCCGCGCAAGCAGCAGCAGCCGCCGAACAGCTGCCAGGATCCGACTCGACGGTAGCGCTGCTGGTGTTTAGCCGCGACGGTGAGACTCTGAGCGATAGTGACTCAGAAGCGGTGTCCGCAGCGGCAACCGCGTTGACTGACTTCTCCGCTGAGGGCTTTGTTCCGCCGCCAGCTTTTTCCGATGATGGAACTACTGCCCTCGTAACAGTCCCGCTCGACAAGCTTTCTGAGGCAGGGGAGCAAGCCGAGCGTGCCGACGAAATTCGGGCAGAAGCCAACGCTGACCTCCCGAGTGGGCTCACTGCCCTCCTGAGCGGCCCCGAAGGTTTCGCGGTCGACATCGCGGCGGTATTTGAAGGCGCAGACTTCACACTGCTGATCACCACCGTCATCGTGGTTGCGGCGCTCTTGCTCATCACCTACCGCAGCCCGTGGTTGTGGTTAGTGCCGCTCATTGTCGTCGGCACCGCCGATGGTCTCGCTGGCATCGTTGCTGCCAGAGTAGCGGCGCTTGCGGGCATCCAACTGGATGCCTCGGTCACCGGCATTCTTTCGGTGCTCGTTTTCGGTGCGGGAACCAATTATGCGCTGTTGCTGATTGCTCGTTACCGTGACGAGCTTCGACTCGTCGAGGATCGCCGAGAGGCGATGTCGCGTGCTCTTCGCGGAGCGGGCCCCGCCATCATTGCCAGCGGTAGCACCGTTGTCTTAGCTCTCCTCACGCTCGTTTTTGCTGAGTTGCAGGGCAACCGCGCGCTCGGAATTGCTTGTGCCACCGGCGTTGTTATCGCCATGATTTTCGCCCTCGTCGTTCTCCCAGCAGCCCTGGTGCTCTTTGGTCGTGGGCTGTTCTGGCCTTACATTCCGAGGTTCGGCACGGAAGGCAGCGCGGAACGCGGCGTCTGGCACAAGCTGGGTGTCCTCGTCTCGAAGAAGCCCGTCGTTGTTGCCATTTTGGGCGCGGTTGTGCTGGGCGCGCTTTCGCTTGGTGTTCCTCAGATCAAGATCGGGCTGTCGCAGACCGAAAGCTTCACGCAGGTTCCCGAGGCTGTTCAAGGCCAAGACATAATTGCGGAGGCGTTCCCCGCAGGCAGCGGTTCGCCGGCATCCGTGATTGCTAATAGTGAGTACGCCGACGAGGTGGCGCAGGCAGCGGAGGGCGTTGCGGGAGTGGATTCGGTGCGCATTGGTGAGAGCACGGACACCATCACGCAAATCACGGTGGTGTTGGATGACGCCGCCGAGACCGAGGCATCATTCGCTGCGATCGAGGCGCTTCGTTCGGAGCTGTCGTCAATCGATGGCGCCGACGCGCTTGTTGGCGGTTTGGATGCACAAGCTCTCGATGTGGAGCGCGCCCAGCAGGCCGATCAGGATCTTGTGATCCCGCTCATTCTTGGGCTCGTCTTCATCGTTCTGGTGCTTTTGCTGCGGTCGCTGCTTGCCCCGATTCTGTTGCTGCTGACGGTTGTGGCGTCGTTCTTTGCCAGCCTCGGAGCGAGTTGGTTCCTCTTCGAGACGGTCTTTGGTTTTCCTGCCATCGATACGAATGTTGTCTTGTTCGCCTTCCTCTTCTTGGTGGCGCTCGGTGTGGACTACAACATTTTCTTAGTGACGCGAGCGCGAGAAGAAGCGGTTGAGCATGGCACGCGGGCCGGGATGATCCGGGCACTGTCATCGACCGGTGGGGTAATCACCAGCGCGGGTATTTTGCTGGCGGCCGTCTTCGCGGTTCTTGGCGTGCTGCCACTCATCACGCTCACGCAGATCGGAATCATTGTCTGCATCGGTGTGCTGCTCGATACCCTCCTCGTTCGCACGGTGATTGTGCCGTCACTGGCATTCATCGCTGGCGAGAAATTCTGGTGGCCGGGTCGTGTGATCTCGGTTGGTGCCGAAGTTCGTAGTCGTCCGAACTCTGCGTCGCACGATGGCGGAGCCAAGCACGCCGCAGCGGCGCAGGTTGCCGATTCCCAGGGTTCGGGCTCGCACGCCATCGAAGATCATCGTGCAAAGCACAGCGTCGACCGCTAAAGAGGCGCTACCGTGCAGCGGAGGTGCGGGTCGGTAGAAGCACGGCTCGCGGTATCCCGCTCAGGTAGTTGAGCGGCGACACGTACTCGCCCTCGACGCGAACTCCGAAGTGCAGGCAAGGCCGCGTGCAGTGGCCTGCCTGCACTTCGCCGATCACTTGACCTTGGGTCACGTCATCTCCGCGAGCAGCGTGCTCGTGACGGGTTCGTAGCTAGTGATGATTCCGCCAGAATGGAGAACAGAGAGCACCGGTCGGTCCACCACGGTGCCCGCGAAATGCACGATTCCGTCCACAGGAGCTCGCACTTCGTTGACTAAACCCGTCTCGATATCGATTCCTCGATGGCCGGCAGAATACGGTGTCTCCGGCGCTATATACGGGCGAATGATCGGATGCGGGTCAGCGACCGGCCATTCCCAGTTGGCCGCGGACGCGGCCTCCGCTTGGGGAAGCGTTGTCACTGCGATGCTCGACGTCGTCTCGCCGAACGGCAACACGGCAATGGCAAGAAGTAGGCAAAGGCAGGTTCGGAGCATTCACCAACTGTCGACGATGAGGCGGGGATTCTGCGGCCATTTCGGGTGTTGGGGGAGAACCGACAGCGGGGATGAAGTTGTGGGGGAGCGATGGTATGATTTTGGCAGCACCGCGTGTATTCGCGGTGACTACGCGTGCCCCGTTGCAGTACAACTACTTCAACACACGGCCGCTATCTCCACTCAGTCCCCACTTGCAGACCATTGCAGTTGGGGCGGAGGTATGCCCGGGCACCAGGATTCGCGCCGACCGGTAGCGAGTATTAACTGAGAAGGCCATTGCCGCCATGTGCGCCAGTGAGCCAGAAAAGGAGAACGGCCATGGCCGTCGTAACCATCCGCGAGCTGCTTGACAGCGGCGTACACTTCGGACACCAGACTCGTCGTTGGAACCCGAAAATGAAGCGCTTCATTCTGACCGAGCGCTCGGGCAGCCACATCATTGACCTTCAGCAGTCGCTGGGTCACATCGACGCAGTTTATGACTACGTCAAGGAGACGGTCGCCCACGGCGGAACCATCCTCTTCGTCGGTACCAAGAAGCAAGCACAGGGAACGATCGCTGAGCAGGCTCTGCGCGTAGGCCAGCCCTACGTCAACCAGCGCTGGCTCGGTGGACTCCTCACCAACTTCCAGACGGTTTCCAAGCGTCTTGCACGCATGAAGGAACTCGAAGAGGTCGACTTCGACGACACCACTCGTGGTTTCACCAAGAAGGAACTGCTCATTCAGAAGCGCGAGCTGACGAAACTGCAGAAGAGCCTCGGTGGTATCCGTAACCTCACAAAGACCCCTTCGGCGATCTGGATCGTTGACACCAAGAAGGAGCACCTCGCCATTGACGAGGCTCACAAGCTTGGTATCCCCGTCATCGCTATCCTCGACACCAACTGCGACCCCGACGACGTTGCGTACCCGATCCCGGGTAACGACGACGCCATCCGCTCGGTTGGTCTCCTCACGCGCATCGTTGCTGACGCTGCTGCTGAGGGCCTCATCCAGCGTCACCAGAAGCCAGAAGAGGGCAAAGAAGTAGAGCCCATGGCCGCTTGGGAAGCTGAGCTTCTCGGCCAGGCTGATGCAGACGCTGCCGCCAAGGCTGATGAGCCCGCTAAGGCTGAAGAGCCCGCTAAGGCCGAAGAGGCCGCCAAGGTCGAGAAGGCTGAAGAGCCCGCCAAGACCGAAGCGCCTGCTAAGGCAGAGAAGCCTGCCAAGGCTGAGGCCGAAGAGCCCGCCAAGGCTGACAAGGACGAAGCAAAGGCCGCTAAGCCTGCTGCTAAGCCCGCCGCAAAGAAGCCCGCTGCGAAGGCTGCTGACGCAGCCGACGACAAGAAGTAAGGATTCGAAACCATGGCAGACTTTCGCCTCGAAGACCTCAAGACCCTGCGCGAGCGCCTCGGCACCGGCATGGTTGAAACCAAGAACGCACTCGTAGAAGCTGGTGGTGACCTCGAAAAGGCCACCGAGCTTCTGCGTCTGCGCGGTGCCAAGAGCAACGCGAAGCGTTCGGACCGTTCCACCAGTGAGGGCCTCATCGCCGCACACTCGTCTGGTGCAACCTCGACGATCATCGAACTCGCTTGCGAGACCGACTTCGTTGCAAAGAGTGACAAGTTCGTTGCTCTCGGCGAGGCCGTTGCTGCTGCCGTTGCCGAAGCTGGCGCGTCGACCGTTGAGGAAGGCCTCGCGGCCCCCGCAGGGTCGTCCACGGTCGCTCAGCTCATCGACGACGAAGCCGCTATTCTCGGTGAGAAGTTTGAACTTCGTCGCTTGGCCAAGCTCGAGGGTGACTCGTTCGAGGTCTACATGCACCGCACCAACAAGGACCTGCCTCCGCAGGTTGGCGTTGTTGTCGCATACACGGGTGACGATGCAGAGACTGCTCGCGGAATCGCGCAGCACATCTCGTTTGCAGCACCCACCTATCTTTCGCGTGAAGACGTTCCGGCAGATGATGTCGAAAACGAGCGTCGTATCGTTGAAGAGATCAGCCGCGGAGAGGGCAAGCCTGACGCTGCGCTCCCCAAGATCGTTGAAGGTCGTCTCGGTGCGTTCTTCAAGCAGGTTGCCCTGCTTGACCAGGACTACGCTCGTGACAACAAGCTCTCGATCGCTAAGGTTTCTGCCGATGCAGGCATCACCGTTACTGGTTTTGCTCGCTTCAAGGTAGGCGCCTAACACGCACACTATGAAGGCCCGAGGCGCTAATGCCTCGGGCCTTTAGTGTGCCGGGACCAATTTTGAGGGCGCCGCGGGTTGCTTGCGGCGAATGTGCTGTGTGCCGCTGCTGAACGCTGCTCAACCCCATAGCCTGTACATGATGACCACGAACGAAAGAAGACGATGACTACACAACGCAAACGTCGGGTGCTGCTGAAACTGTCCGGTGAAGCTTTCGGCGGTGGCCAGCTTGGAGTCAACCCGGATGTCGTCTCGTCGCTGGCGAAGGAGATCGCCGCTGCAGCGGCGGATGTCGAAATCGCGATTGTTGTCGGTGGTGGAAACTTCTTCCGGGGTGCTGAGCTTAGCCAGCGCGGAATGGACCGCGGTCGTGCTGACTACATGGGCATGCTGGGTACGGTTATGAACGCCCTCGCCCTTCAGGACTTTCTTGAGCAGGCAGGAACAGCAACGCGCGTGCAGTCCGCGATCGCGATGACGCAAGTCGCCGAGCCATACATCCCATTGCGGGCCGAGCGCCACCTTGAGAAGGGTCGCGTCGTGATCTTCGGTGCTGGTGCAGGCTTGCCTTACTTCTCCACCGACACCGTTGCCGCCCAGCGAGCCTTGGAAATTGGCGCCGAAGAAGTTTTGGTTGCTAAAAACGGTGTGGATGGCGTCTACGACTCCGACCCTCGCAGCAACCCGGATGCTCGCAAGCTCGACTCGATCAGTTTTCAAGACGCTCTTGTGCAGGGTCTCAAAGTTGTCGACTCAACCGCATTTAGCTTGTGCATGGATAACGCGATGCCCATGCTCGTGTTTGGTATGGAACCGAAGGGAAATCTCACCCGCGCAATCGTGGGGGAACAGATCGGAACCCGCGTTCACGGCTAACATGCTGCGACCCTGACCTCGTCGCCCGACAAAAGCGATGTCGCTCAACAAGTTCAACGAAGCCCAACAACCCCGAGCTATGCGTGAATCGCGTGCGTCCTGCAGCCATCGTTGTGGCGACTGCACGCTAAACTCGGGTGAGACTAAGAGGAGTGCCAGTGATTAGTGATGTTCTAGCCGAGGCTAGTGAAAAAATGAACAAGGCAGTGGAAGCTGCCAAAGACGACTTCGGCACGGTGCGCACTGGCCGTGCCAACCCTGCGCTGTTCCAAAAAGTTCTCGTGGATTACTACGGAACGCCGACGCCGTTGCAGCAGCTAGCGTCGATGGTTAACCAAGAGGCGCGCACGCTGCTCATTACGCCGTTCGACAAGTCCGCTCTGAAGGACATCGAGAAGGCAATTGCTGGAGCACACCACTTGGGCGCCAGCGTTGGCAACGATGGCAGCGTTATTCGCGCCACGCTTCCTGAACTCACCGAGGATCGCCGCAAGGATTTTGTCAAGATTGTTCGCGATAAGGCGGAGCAGGCTCGTGTGGCGTTGCGCAATATTCGCCGCAAAGCTAAAGACGACCTCGACGCGCTGACTGAAGTTGGCGAAGACGAGGTTGCTCGCGCCGAGAAAGAACTTGAAGCAAGCACCAAGGCTCACGTAGACGCCGTCGACGACGCTCTCAAGCGCAAAGAGACCGAGTTGCTCGAGGTCTAATGGTTTCCGAATTCGAAGCTCAGGTTAGAGCGACAAACGACAAAATTAACGCCCGCACTGGGCGCCCATTGGCGATGGCTCTCACCGTAGGGCTAGCGCTTGGGCTTTCGTTGTTGTTCAGCCTGATCTTCGTTAAAGAGCTCTACATGCTCTTTGCCGGTGTGCTCGTAGCATTCACCGCTTTCGAGCTCGCCAGCGCGCTGCGGTTTGCAGGTCTTAATATCCCGCGCGTACCGACAGTTATCGCTGGCGTTGCGGTAGTTCCTGCATCGTTCTATTGGCTTGCCGAGGGGCAGTGGTACGTCACACTCGCGGGTATTGCCTTCGTTAGCCTTTGGCGGCTCGTCTACCTAGTTCGACCGAGTCATCGCGGTTCAGTTCGCTCTGTGCTGAGGGATCTGGGTGCTGGCGTTTTCGTCATGCTCTACGTTGCATTCTTGGCAAGTTTCACGGTGCTTCTCACGGCTCAAGACGGTGGCCAGTGGTGGACGTTGGCACTGTTGATCGTTGTCGTAGTGAGCGATATTGGTGCCTACGCCAGCGGGCTTTCTTTCGGAAAGCATCCGATGGCACCAAAAATTAGCCCGAACAAGACCTGGGAAGGTTTTGCTGGCGCCGCGCTTGCTTCGGTTATTGCCGGAGTGCTGTTGGCGCTCTTTATGCTCGGTCAGCCCGTCTGGGTCGGAATCATCTTTGGGCTCGTCATTCTCGGCACCGCAACGATGGGTGATCTAGCAGAGTCACTAATCAAGCGAGACTTGGGAATTAAAGACATCAGTACGTGGCTTCCCGGGCACGGAGGCTTCCTTGACCGCGTCGATTCTTCGCTCTTGTCGGCCGCTGCCGGCTATGCGCTGTTTCTTATCTTCACGTAAGGCAGAATAGAACTGTGAGCACCACATTCCCCCGCACCCGCAAGTCAAAGTTGGGCTACAACGTTGACCAAGTCGAGGACTTCCTTGAGGAGGCGCGCAGCGCCTACACCTCGGAACGCACTGACGCTGCTGTGGTTTCGTCGCGCACTATCCGCAAGTTGGCTTTCGTTATGCAAAAGGGCGGGTATTCGCCACAGCATGTCGATTCCGCTCTGGAACGTCTCGAAGATGCATTCGCTTCGCGCGAGCGCGACCGGGCGATCGCCGAGCTCGGTGAGTCGGCCTGGTACGCGAATGCCCGATCCGAGGCTCAAGAAATTCTGAACCGTCTAGCGCGTCATGCGGGCAAGAAGTTTTCCCGCGTTAGTTCCTTCACGACGGGTTACGCAGTTAAAGACGTCGATGCTTTCGCTGAAGAACTTGCCAGCTACTTTCAGCACGGCGCTCCGCTCACGATCGAACGTGTTCGCACGGTCGCATTTCGCAGTACAAAGGGCGGCTACCGTGAGTCTCAAGTCGACCATTTGCTCGACTCCGTGATTGACGTGATGCTCGCGGTTCGCTAGCTCCCGCCTGTTTTTCAGGTCTGTGCGCTAATATCGCAGTTATTGTGGTAAAAAATTCGCGAGCAGCAATCCTCCGCGCTCAGGCTAAAAGCCAGAGTGCGGATCTTTCTGGTCGCCACAAACGCTCCTCGTGGAGTCTTCCTGTCTTCGCATCGCTGGCGAGCTTGGGCTTCGTAGCCGCCTTTATGGTGGTTCCGCCTAATCCGGTTACTACAGTGTCTGCTGCCAGTGTTCCAGCGACAACTATTGAGCGCGCCGAAGTGCAGTCGATTACTATCGCCGAGGGATTCGTTAACGAAATTTCTCGCGATAAGTTCGCCATCAAAGAAATCGTGGTCGAACCTGTGCTCCCTGATGCGCCGACAGCGCCGACAGCGCCGGCGGCCGGAGTGCCTGATCCCGGCACAGCCCAAGCGATCGCACAATCCATCCTCGCTTCGCAGGGCATGGGCGCCGCGGAGTACAACTGCTTGGTCAGCTTGTGGAACCGCGAGTCGGGCTGGAACGTTTACGCCATGAACTCGTCGAGTGGTGCCTACGGCATCCCGCAGGCACTTCCGGGCAGCAAGATGGCCAGCGCTGGCGCCGACTGGGCGACAAACCCGGCGACCCAGATCTCTTGGGGCCTCAGCTACATTGCTGGCCGCTATGGCACGCCCTGTGGCGCCTGGGCTTACTCTGAGAGCCACGGCTGGTATTAGGTTCATTCGATCCAACGCATAAGCTTGAACTATGCCTCGTTCAAATCGCCCCCGTGGGAGGCGTCGCCCCGATGATGACCGCGGTGACCTGAACCAAGTGCTGTACGGTTCTCGACGAACCGAGAACAAGTCCGACGGCGAATGGAACGTTCAGCCCGTCTCGGCAAGCAGCGCGGCCAAGCTTTATACCTGCCCCGGATGCTCGCAGCCTATCTCCGTGGGAGTCGCACACACTGTCACGTGGCGAGCTGACGGAATAATGGGCGCAGCTGACGACTTAGCGGCACGACGTCATTGGCACCAGCACTGCTGGAAAATTAGATTGTGAGAAACCACCCGTGAGTGAAGCCATCAGAGGTGCCACCGAACTTCCCGCCAAGCGCGAGGAGATCGAACTGCAGACAAGTGACGGATTCACCCTTGTTGGCGAACTCTCGATACCGGAGTCTGGACATATCGCCGCGACTCTGGTTACGCTTCACCCGCTGCCGACAGCCGGCGGGTTCATGGATTCTCACATCATCCGCAAGGCGGCAGCACGTCTACCTGCGCTGGCAGACGTTGCGGTACTGAGGTTCAACTTTCGCGGCGTCAGCTCTCCGCGGGGAACATCAGAGGGCAGCTTTGGTGAAGGCGAGCTTGAGCAACATGATCTTGCCGCGGCGATGGACTTCGTGCACGAACGCGGACTGCCTAACGTCTGGCTCCTTGGCTGGTCATTCGGCACCGAGGTGACTCTCAAATTCGGTCGCGAGCACCCCATCACCGGCGCAATTCTGCTGTCGCCGCCACTTCACCGTGCCAGCGAGAGCGACGTTGCTGCGTGGGCTGGCGATGACCGACGTCTGGTCGCGATCATTCCCGAACTTGATGACTATCTGCGCCCGGAAGAAGCTGCGAAGCGTTTCGCTTCGGTGCCGGAACACGAGTTCGTAGCGGTCGAGGGCGGTAAACATCTCTGGGTGGGGGAGGCGCAAACCTACCGGGTGCTCAGCGAGATCGCAGAACGGCTGAACCCTTCGGTGTTACCGCTGCCGCGAACGTGGCCTCCGGAGCCCGTTACCTCGCTCTGAACGCGAAGACCGCATCCGGCTAAAGTTCTGCTTGGCGAGGAACGACTACCTGTTGCACAACGAGCAAGATTGCTGCGGCAACCGGGATCGCAATGAGGGCGCCCAAGATTCCCAACAGCGTTCCGCCTGCGAGGGCGGCGATGACGACAAGAGCGCCCGGCAGTTTTACGGCCTTGCTCATGATGCGGGGATTAAGCAGGTACGCCTCTACCTGCATGTAGATCAGGTAGTAGATCCCGACGGCTATGACACTCGGTGGACCGTTAAAGAGCAGCACCAGCAGGGCGATCACTACTGAACCGCTAAGCGTTCCCACGAGAGGGATGAGTGAGCCCAGGAAGGCTATGAACGCTAGGAGCGCTGAATATTTCACTGGCAGATCGAACGCCGGGAAGATCCACGTGAGCACGATGAATGACAGCACACCATTGACGAGGGCAAGGGAGCCCTGGCCAATTACGTAGCGGCCGACCGCAGTGCTGACTTGTTCAGCAAGGTCGATGAACTTGGCTCTTTTGGTCGCCGGGACCAGTTGATAGATCCCTGACTTGATGTTGTTGATTGACGACACGAAGTAGATCGTCAGAATAAGCACGATGATTGCGCCGGTAATACCGGTCGCGATTCCAATGCCAACGGCAAAGACGCCGCCGCCAATCGTAGTGAAGTCGAGTTCGGTAGCCCAGGTAGTAAAACCATCGAGTAAGTCTTCAACGTTGAGCCACGGAAAGGCAGTCTCGATATTTTCTTTGATCGTTCCATCAAAGAACGCCGTTACTAGGCGTGGAATCGCTCGGGATGCGTTGCGCACTTGTTCAGCGATGACGGGAACGATCGCGAAAACTAGCCCAGCAAACACTCCGAGCACGCCTGCGAGCACGGTGAGGATCGCTGTCCATCGAGGAAACTTTTTCGTCTCTAACCACGTCACCAAAGGGTCGAGGCCGAGCGCTAAGAAGAGGGCCGCACCAACATAGGTGAGAATCGTCGCCAAGGAGATGATTGTCTGGCCGATTCCGACCGCAACGAGTACGCCAAGGCCGCCGAGCAAACCGAGGCGGAAAGGGTTGAGAATCTTCATGGCGTGGCTCCGTTCAGCCTTGAGCGACGCGCTGTCAGGCTGTCCGCAATTCTAGAGGCCCGCAGGCAAATTACCGGCCAGCTTCCTCGGCTTGGTTGAGAACTCCGCGAAGGTTCTCAAAGTAACCGGCAACCGTTTCACGCTCCGTTTTGATCTTTGTCAAGCGCTCTTCTGCATCGCTAATTAGATCGTTGGAACGCTTCTCGGCGTCGTCCATCAACGACTTAGCGCGCTGCTCGGCATCGGCAATCTCAGCAGCGGCCCGCTCGGATGCGTCGGCGAGAATCGACTTCGCTTCGGCCTGCGAATTGTTGTCAAGCTCCTCAGCTTCGTGTCGTTTGGCATTTGCTTCGCGAACGGCTTCGCCCAACTGTGCTTGAGCTTCTTCGAGGTAGTTCTGGGTTTGCGTTGAGGCTTCTCGGTGCTGAGCCAGGAATTCCTTTTCGGCGTCATCGCGACGAGTAGCAAGCTCTTGCTCAAGTTCGATGCGTGCGGTTTCAGCTTCTCGTTCGATTGTGGTGCGGGTCTCTTCAAGCTGATGCTTGATGGATGCGCGAGTCGATTCAACTTCGTTCGCGAGTTCCGCACGCTGGCGTGCGACGTCGCGGTTGAGGTCTGCTGTTTGTTTCTGCACATCGTGGGCAAGTTTCGCGCGGGTTTCGCTGTCTTCGGTTTCGAGCGCGGTGCGCTTGCTGTCAATCTCGGCATCGAGGTCGGCGTGACGGCGAGCCATTTCTGCTTCGAGACCCGCGGTTCCGTTGGCGATTTCTGCTTCGAGCTCGTTACGCCGCGCAACCATCTCGGCTTCGAACTCAGCCCGTGCGGTCGTCGACTCTTTGGCGAAGAGCGCACGGGCGGTAGCGATCTCTTCCTCGAGGCCGGCTCTGGTGGTTTCGACATCGCTCTCCAAGGCTGCCTGCGTAGAGCTGACTTCCTTGGCGAGTGCCTTCTTGGTAGTTGTGACCTCGCGGACGAGTGCCTTCTTTTGCGCGGCCAGCTCTGCAGCCAGTTCGCTCCGCGAGGTTTTGACGAATGCTTCGAGTTCGGCGCGGGTCGTGGTGACCTCGTCGTCGAGTTCTGCTTTCGCGGTGGCAACTTCTTGCGCCAGATTTGATCGCGTGGTCGTGACTTCTTGTTCAAGCGCCGCCTTGGTGACCTTCACTTCCTGCTCAAGAGCAGTCTGCGTGGTCGTGACTTCTTGTTCGAGCGACGCCTTGGTGCTGGTCACTTCGTGTTCTAGGGCAGCCTGTGTAGTCGTGACTTCATCGTCGAGTGCTGCGCGAGTCGAGGTGACGTCGCTTTCGAGCTGCGCCCGACCTTCACGTTCGTCGTGTTCCCACTGCTCGCGCGCTTCGGTGAGTTCGCTCTCCAGTGCCGCGCGTGCGGTGAGGACGTCTTTCTCGAGCTCGCTGCGCACGCTAGCGGCTTCGGACTCCGCTGCAGTGCGGGTGGCATTAGTTTCTGCCTCAAGAGCCGCGTAGGCGGCATCCAGTTCAGCTTTCTGCTTGGCCTGAGCAGCCTGAGTCTCGTTTACGAGCTTGGCGTGCGCTGAATTTGTTTCGTTGGCGAGCTTGGTGTTGGCCGCTTTGGTGTCGTTCGCGAGAGTTTCTCGCGCAGCGATGGTTTCCGCTTCGAGTTCGGCGCGGGCGGTTTCTATCTCGCGGGCGAGATCTGTGCGAGCCTGCTCGACATCGCGTTCAAGGTCTTCACGCTGCTTGGTGTTCTCTGACTCGAACGTAGCGCGGCCAAGCTCAGCGTCACGAGCAAGGGACTCTGCGGCTTCACGGGCTTCGGCCACTTCAGTGGCCGTGCTTGCTCGAAGTTCAGCCATTGCGCGCTCGGTCTCGGCACGTAAGGCGGCGGCCTCACGCTTGGCCGAGGTGCGAGCATCCGCGGCTTCGGTAGCAACCGCCCCGCGAATTGTGGAGGCTTCGCGTGCAGCGTCTGTAGTGAGCTGCGCAGCTTCTTCGCGTGCGCGGGCGATGAGGCTTTCTGCCTCGGCGCGAGATCCTGCACTCAGGGACTCTGCTTCACGAGTGGCATCAGCCAGGATGCGCTCTGACTCGCTGGCGGTCTCATTGCGCAAGCTTGTGGTTTCCGCCTGAACGGCCTTACGCATCTTCTCGGCGTCAATATCTGCCTGGCTGATCAGCTGCGTCGAGTGCTCTTCAGCGACGCGGAGCATGCTCTCGAGCTTCGATCCGAGACCGCTATAGGTGGGGCTGCCAGTTTCGTCGAGCTCTGCCTGAAGATCCTCATTAACGGCAAGGAGTCGCTTTACCTCTTTTGTAGTCGAGGTGCGGTCGGCTTTTGCGGCGACAAGTTCGCGACGAAGTTCGCCAATTAACTTGTCGACATCCTCTTTCTTGTAGCCGCGCATTTCGGTGCCGAAATCAGTATCGTTGGCGGCCAAGACGTCTCCTCGAGGTCAGCGGAAAGGACCTTTAGAGTTTAGTGGTGTGAAGCGGCTAAACCGTCATTCCGGTTTCGCGGCAAACTGGGCACTCAACGTTCTCCCGGCTAGTTCCCAGACGCTGAGCTAGGCTCCCGCACGCCCATCCGCTATTCTTGAACGTCTTTGTTGTTGCCTACCCGCCTAGATCGGGCCCTCAACCTGCAGACCGAACTGAGGTTCCGCCACGGTGGCGAAGGGTTTCGTGACGCAATTCACTGTAGGCAACGCGAAAGGAGAGATAGTGAGATTTGTTCTCGCCATAGTTAGTTTTATGCTCGCGGCCGTAATGATTGGCTTCGGCATCGCGCAGCAGACCATTCTTGCGACGCCTGACGAGGTCAGTGTGTCGGCCGAAACAGACAGCACGGCACCGCTGACAGTGGTCGACGGCGCCGCATTTAACGCCTATTCGGGCAACCAGACCATTAGTGTCGCTGGTCCCGGACGCATCGTCGCAGCATACGGCCGCAGTACAGACGTTGTGGCGTGGGTTGGCGATGCTAGCTACAACATGGTCACCGTTGATCCCGATTCAGGCGAACTGGTCACCGAATCAATCGTCGGCAGTGAACAAGAAGTTCCTGATCCCTATGATTCCGATCTCTGGCTCGAAAACTACACGGCAGATCTCGAACTCGCTTTGACCGTCAAGATCCCTAGAGATGTCTCGTTCATCCTTGCGGCTGACGGTGTGAAGCCAGCGCCCAACTCTGTGTCGCTTTCGTGGCCGCTCGACAACACCACTCCGTGGGCAACGCCCTTGATTATGGGTGGCGCCGCGGTGCTTCTGCTCGGTTTGATCCTTCTTATGTGGGCAGTGCATCACATGCGTCGGGCTGGTGGGCCTCGCCGCAAGCCACAGAAAATGCCCAAGGTGCCCAAGAAGCCGCGCTACAAGCAGTCCAAGCGTTCTTCGAGAGGTTCTACCAGTGGCAGCATGCACACCACGACGCGCATTGCCGTGCCGGCGGTTCTCCTCAGCGCGCTTGTGCTGAGCGGATGCACGGTCTCTACGCCTCTCAGTGGTTCAGGCGATGCCGGTGTTCCGAGCCCGACCCCAACTTCTACCTCAGCAGGCAGCGAAACGACGCCGCCAGCCGCCACCGTGCGCCAGATCGAGAAGATTGTCGCGCGAATCAGCGCAGTCTCGTTAGCCGCAGATGAATCGCTCGATGCCGACCTCATCAAGACACGCTTTACTTCAGCCGCTCTTGAATACCGCGCCGCGAACTACACAATGCGTACTGCAGATGCAGCCATTGCGGCGCCGGTCGCTATCCCCGACGGGCCAGTGCAGTTGACGTTGCCGCAACAAACTGAGTCGTGGCCGCGTACCGTGTTCACGATCATCCTCGATGAGGCTGACACCACTGTCGCGCCAATTGCTTTGTTCCTCGAGCAGGCGTCACCGCGCGAAAACTACAAAGTCAGCTACTCGATGAACCTCGAGCCCTCGGTAGTGTTCCCGGATGTTGTCGCGGCAAGCGTGGGAACGTCACGGCTAGCCAAAGACAGCGGGCTATTGCGATCATCGCCCACTGAGGTAGCACTCGACTACGCCGAAATTCTCGAACAAGATGTCGACAGTGACTCCTACTTAGACTTCGATCCCGAGGGTGACAGTCTGCGCGTAAACGTCGGTCTCGCGGTGAAGCAGGCGGAGCAGGCGGAGCTTTCGAGCACCGCAACGCTTACCTACGGTCACGAGCTCGGCTCGGCTGATCCCATTGCTCTAGCGACCATCGATGCTGGAGCAATTGTGGCCGTGCACCTTTACGAAACGAAGGTGGCGAAGCCAAAAGAAGAGGGTTCTGCGGTGACCTTTAGCGGTCAGACGAAGGCGCTATCGGGAATCTCAATCACCGAGACAGGAATTCAATCCACCTACGGCGATCAGTTACTCTTTTATGTCCCGGCCGCAGGTAGCGGCGAGAAAATCGTCTTGCTCGGATACACCCAAGGACTTGTCGCAGCATCGGAGTTAAGTTGACAAACGCCCCATTGAACGCCGCCAGTTTGCGCGGAGCCGTCGACCTTTCATCATTGGTTCGTCAGCACAACACCCCTGCCGGTACGCCGGCTCCACCCGCTGATGGTGAAGCTCAACAACCCAGTGGTTTCGCGACCAACGCGAACGATGCATCCTTCTCGCAAGTGCTCGAGCTCTCTAACACTGTTCCGGTGATCGTAGAGTTCTTTGGTCAGGGCATTGAGCCCACGCTTGAACCCACGATTGCGGCATACGCCGGCAAATTTGCGTTGGTTACCGTTGACGCAACCAACAACCCGCAGCTTGTGCAGGCCTTCCAGGTGCAGCAAGTGCCGACCGTTGCCGCGGTGATCGCTGGTCGTCCCGTGCAACTCTTCGCGGGTGTCATGCCAGAGAACGACCTCAAAGAGGTGCTGGAGCAGGTGCTGCAGCTGGCGGCACAAAATGAGGTCACCGGTACGCTTCCGGCTGGCGAAGCATCCGAAGAAGAAGCTCCCGAGCCGGTCGAAGAACCTCTACCACCGCTGCACCAAGAAGCCTTCGACGCAATCTCCGCTGGCGACTTTGCGACTGCGGTCGCAAAGTACGAGTTGGCAATCGCGCAGAACCCTCGCGACCAGCAAGCGGTTGCCGGTCTCGCGCAGGTTTCGCTGCTTGCCCGCTTGGAGAATGAGACTGCGGAGTCCGTGCGCAGCGCAGCTGCTCAAGATCCGTCCGACGTCGCTGCGCAGTTGGCTGTTGCCGATCTCGATGTTTCTGGCGGACATCTCGGTGATGCTTTCGCCCGTCTGCTTGAGTTGTTCCCCGCAGCCGATGCCGAAGGCAAGAATGCTATTCGCACGCGGATGCTCGAGTACTTTGAAATCGCTGGATCCGAAGACTCTCGCGTTACTGAGGCTCGTCGGCGGCTGACGCTGCTGCTCTACTAGGGTCGACCCCGCTCAGTGCCGATTGCTGTCGCGGGCGATAGCGGCGATCGTGGCTCTTGTCGCTCGGGCGAGATCGTGTGGTGTTAGTTCGATGTCGAATCCACGTCTTCCGCCACTGACGAAAACGGTATCGAACAGAGCGATGGTTTCATCGATTACGGTGCGATGGGCAGTCTTTTGCCCAATTGGGCTGATGCCGCCGACGACGTAACCAGTGCGGCGCTGCGCGACGATCGGGTCAGCCATCACGGCCTTCTTGCCGTGAAAAACCGCAGCGAGCGCCTTGAGATCTAGCAGTCCAGAGACCGGAACAACGGCGACTACCATTTCGGCGTCGATAGAGACCATGAGCGTCTTGAATACCCGAGCTGGTTCGATGCCTAGTTCCCTTGCTGCTTCGGCGCCGAATTCGGTGGTGGTCGTGCGGTTCTCGTACGGGTGAGCGGTGAAGGTAATTCCTTGAGCGTCGAGGGCGACCGTCGCCGGGGTTCCGAAGGCCACTAGACGTCACCGGCATCACTTGGCGTAGTGAGAAGATCGAAGCACGGGTGCATGCGATCTAGAGTAATGACACGCGAGCATCCATGTGGAGTGCACGAGGAAAATACGGAGTTGCTGTGACTATTTATCTGGACCATGCGGCCACGACGCCCATGCGTCCTGCTGTCGTTGAGGCATTCGCCGCAGCACTTCCGGTGGTGGGCAATCCTTCATCAATTCATTCTCAGGGCCAGTTCGCAAAACGAATGCTGGAAGAGGCACGGGAGACGGTCGCTGCCAGTGTCGGCGCAGATTCTGTTGAGGTGACTTTCACCTCCGGTGGAACTGAGGCGATTAATCTCGCCATTAAGGGGCTGTTCTGGGCACGCAATTCGGGCGCCGTAGCGCGACCTCGAATTCTTGTGGCGCGTGCTGAACACCATGCAACGATCGATGCTGTCGAATGGATGCGGGAGCATGACGGTGCGGTGCTGGACTGGATTCCGGTCGACGCGTTCGGCCGCGTAGATGTTGACTATGTGCACGCTGCATTGGCGGATGATGTTGCGCTGATCACCATGCTCTGGGCTAACAATGAGGTGGGGACTGTGCAGCCGGTCTTTGAGGTCTCTGCGCTTGCTGCCGCCAGTGGAGTGCCGATGCACGTCGATGCGGTGTCGGCTTTTGGTTATGTTCCGCTCGATTTTCATGCGGCGGGTATTGCGGCGTTGAGTGTGTCGGCCCACAAGATCGGGGGGCCCGTCGGGGTTGGTGCGCTCGTGATTGCCCGTTCGGCGACCGTGACACCGCTGATTCATGGTGGCAGCCAACAGCGGTCGCGGTCGGGAACGTTGGATGCGCCCGGTGCCGTTGCTTTTGCGGCCGCGGCGCAGGAGGCGACTCACGATCTCGCCGCGACCGCTTCTCGGTTGATCGAGCTGCGAGATTCACTAATCGCTGGAATTCGTCAGGCTGTTCCGGATGCGGTGCTCCGGGGCGATTCCGACGACAGGCTGCCGGGGAATGTGCACTTTACATTTCCGGGTTGCGAGGGCGATTCGTTGTTGTTCTTGCTGGATGTTGCGGGGTTCAGTGTGTCTACGGGATCGGCCTGCCAAGCAGGCGTGCCTGAGGCAAGTCATGTGTTGCTTGCGATGGGCTTAGACGAACCCGCGGCGCGGGGAGCGCTCAGGATTTCTTTGGGGGAGACGACGACTGCTGATGAGATCGCGCAGTTCGTGGAGGCGCTTCCGCGGGCGGTTGGGCAAGCAGCGGCCGCCGGGTATTCGAGCCGCGACACGGTTCTTGGGCATTATCCGGGCGCGTAGTGTCGCCTGCTGGAGCTAAGCATTGACAACAATTCCCGACACCTGTAAGTTTTTTCTGACAGATGAAGGGAAGCTCGTGAACTCTGAGGAGCTCGGTGCTTGGTTGGCCGCGGTTGCTAACCCGCAGCGCATGCGAATTCTTGCGGAGCTCTCCGGCGGGCAAAGGCACGTCAGCGACTTGGCCAGGCGGGTAGGAATGTCGCGGGCACTTTTGTACATGCACCTCGCGAAGCTCGAAGAGTCTGGCTTTGTTGCCGGACACCACGAGCTAAGCGATGACGGCAAGGCGCTCAAGTTTTTCGAAGTCGTGCCATTTAGGGTCACGGTCACTCCCGCATTGCTGGCGAGAGCGGTGACTCAGTCGGCAAACCAACGTGACGCTCTCGAGGCGCCCGAAGACCAACACAACAATGATTCTCACAAAGGAAAATGATGGAAATCTTCTATAGTCTCTGGTTCTGGATCGGCATCATCGCGGTGGTAGGCATCATCGCGGGTGTCGTTATTCATGCCCTCGATAAGAAGGCGGAGATGGCAAAACACCTTGCAGATACGCAAGCCGGCGGCGATTATCGCGCTCTGGCAGAGCAAACGCTTGAAGCCAACCAAGCGCTCATTCAGCGACTTGATGTCCTCGACGGCCGACTGGCGGCAGTCGAAAAGACGCTCACTGACATCCCGCAGTAGGAACTTGCCCAGCAACACGTCTCGTACACTGGTTTTATGAAGGTTTTAGCGGCGATGAGTGGCGGAGTGGACTCCGCGGTTGCTGCCGCGCGGGCAGTCGAAGCAGGGCATGAGGTTGTTGGGGTGCATTTGGCCCTGAGCCGGCAGCCCGGCACGTTGCGCACCGGTGCCCGCGGCTGTTGCACAATCGAAGATTCGATGGATGCGCAGCGGGCGGCCAACATGATTGGCATCCCGTACTACGTGTGGGATTTCTCCGAGCGTTTCAAGCTCGATGTTGTGGATGATTTCATTGCCGAGTATTCGGCTGGTCGTACGCCGAACCCGTGCATGCGCTGTAACGAGCGCATCAAGTTTGCAGCGCTCCTTGAGAAGGCTGTCGCCCTCGGGTTCGACGCTGTCGCTACCGGTCACTACGCCAACATCGTTGAAGATGAAAATGGCAACCGCGAGCTTCACCGAGCTGCGGCTTGGGCGAAGGACCAGTCGTACGTGTTGGGGGTGCTCACCACTGAGCAGCTTGCCCACAGCATGTTCCCGTTGGGGTCTACGCCCTCAAAGGCGGAAATTCGTGCTGAAGCTGCCGAGCGCGGTTTCTCGGTAGCGAACAAGCCTGACTCGCACGACATTTGTTTCATCCCTGACGGCAACACTCGCGGCTGGTTGGCTGACAAGGTTGGCGCTGAGCAGGGCGAGATTCTTGACCGCAATGGCGAGGTTCTCGGCAAGCATGAAGGTGCTGTCGCGTTCACGATTGGCCAGCGCAAGGGTCTGAACGTTGGTTACCCCACGGATGACGGCAAGCCCCGTTTCGTGTTGGAAATCCGTCCCAAAACCAACGAGGTTGTTGTCGGGCCGCGCGAAGCTCTTGCGCTCTCTGAGGTGGCTGGCACTAAGTTCTCCTGGGCTGGTCTTGACCCGCTCGCCTCCGGATTCATTCGCGAGTCGGGTGAAAGCTTCGAATGTCACGTTCAGGTGCGCGCTCATTCTGACCCGATGCCGGCTACGGCCCGCATTGCTCCGGCTACCGAGGGCGTCGACAATGTTGGCGACGCGATGGGCCCCGAGCTCATTGTGCGGCCGCATGAGCCGCTCATTGGCGTCTCACCCGGCCAGACTGCCGTTATTTATGTGGGCACACGAGTGCTCGGGCAGTGCACTATCGCCCGTACTGTCTCTGCGGTTCCTGTCGAGGTTTAGGCTGCTGAATTCTGTGTCACTTCGACGTTGTGCAGCTTTAGTCAGAGGCGATGTTTAGACTTGCCTAGTGGCCAACAACACCGACAAATCTGGTTCAGCGAGCACGGCTGACGCGCCCGTTGCCGAGACTACTGATCCGCGTCTTGCCGCGGCACGCAACGACGTCGCGGCGTTAACGTCGCGCATCCTCGAACTGCGCGATGCCTACTATGGGCGCGATGAAGTGCTTGTTGACGACGCTGAATACGACGGGTTGATTAAGCAGCTCGGGCAGCTAGAGCTCGAGCATCCTGAGTTGCAAAGCCAAGACAGCCCAACATTGAGCGTTGGTGGGAGAGCGGCGACGCTGTTCGATCCGGTCGAGCATGTCGAGCGAATGCTCAGCCTCGATAACGTTTTTTCGCTAGAAGAGTTTGCCGAATGGGCCGCAAAAGTTCGACGCGACTCTGCCCGCAACATTGACTTCTTATGCGAGCTTAAAATCGACGGGCTCGCGATAAATCTGCGATACATCGATGGAGTCCTCGTGAGCGCCGCCACTCGTGGCGATGGTCGAGTTGGCGAAGACGTCACCGAGAACATCGTGCGGGTGCAAGGCATTCCGCAACGGCTAGAGGGCACCGGTCACCCGCCGATTGTTGAAGTGCGGGGCGAGGTCTTTATTCCGCTTGATTTGTTCCGTGAACTCAACGCCGAACAGATTCGTATTGGCGACAAAGTTTTTGCGAACCCGCGCAATGCTGCCGCTGGATCCCTTCGCCAAAAGTCAGAAGGCAAGTCAGAAGAAAAGCTGGCGAACATGCGCCGCCGTTTGTCGTCGTTGCGGATGCTCGTTCACGGCATTGGCGCGTGGGACGGCACTCGTGAGGGCTTTGATCCCATTCGCAGCCAGAGCGAAATCTACGGCGTTTTGTCAACCTGGGGGCTGCCGACGAGCTCTCACTTTTCCGTTGTTGATTCTGGTGAGAAAGCAGCCGACTTTATTCGCTATTTCGGCGAACACCGCAACAGCGTTGAACATGAGATCGATGGCATCGTCATCAAAGTCGATGAATTGGCCCTTCACGATGAACTTGGCGCAACCTCGCGAGCCCCCCGTTGGGCAATTGCCTATAAGTACCCGCCTGAGCAGGTAAACACCAAACTGCTGGACATTGTGGTTGGCATCGGTCGCACCGGTCGCGCCACTCCATACGCGGTCATGAAACCAGCGTTGGTCGCGGGATCTGTCGTGCGCCAGGCAACTCTGCACAATCAGGATGTCGTCAAGCGCAAGGGTGTTCTCATCGGGGACACCGTTGTGTTGCGCAAAGCAGGAGACGTGATTCCCGAGATCCTCGGCCCGGTGGAGGAGCTTCGCGACGGCACAGAACACGCGTTCGTCATGCCAACGCACTGCCCCGAGTGCGGCACGCCGCTTCGCGCCATGAAAGAGGGCGACATCGACTTGAGGTGCCCTAATGCGCGCAGTTGTCCGGCCCAGGTGCGGGGACGCATCGAACATGCCGGTAGCAGAGGCGGTCTCGATATTGAGGTTCTTGGCGAAGTGGTAGCGCGAGCACTCACGCAACCTCGTTCGCCAGAAGTTCCCCCGCTCCTCAACGAGGCGGGGCTGTTCGACCTCACGGTCGAAGACCTCTTCCCGATCGTTGTCGCAGTCCGTGATTCAGAAACGGGCGAAGTCGTCACCAACGACGATGGCACAGACCGGCTAATCACACCATTTCGGCGCCTGCGCAAAACTAGCGGAGCGGGGGCGGATGCACCATTCGACGCCGAGGCTGCGCAATTCGGCGGCGATGTCAACGCTGTTCCCTCGAGCAACGCGATTAAGCTCGTCGCCAACCTGCAGGAAGCGAAGACCAAGCCGCTGTGGCGCCTCTTGGTCAGCCTGAGCATCCGCCATGTCGGCCCGGTCGCTGCACGGGCACTTGCTGACTATTTCGGTTCGCTAGAGGCGATCCGTGCCGCAACTCGAGAGCAGTTGGCCGCCGTCGACGGTGTGGGCCAGATCATCGCTGATTCTGTCGGCGACTGGTTCGATGTTGACTGGCATCAGGAGATTGTTGCCCGCTGGGCGGCCTCCGGAGTTCAATGGTCAACTCCCGGTCACCCGGGCCCCGGTGCAGCGCAGTCACAGGACGGCCCGTTGGCTGGCCTCACGATCGTCGCGACCGGCAGCCTCGATGGATTTACGCGAGAAGGGGCTCAGGAAGCAATCATTGCTGCCGGGGCAAAAGCGGCATCGAGCGTGAGCAAGAAGACTGATTACGTAGCCGCGGGGCCCGGTGCAGGCTCAAAGTTAACAAAGGCGGAAGAGTTGGGGATCACGATTCTTGACGCCGCACAGTTTGCGCGGCTCCTGACCGGGGGGCCATCAGCTCTCGACGATCGGTAGTCGCTGAGCAATGCGAGCGTTCGCCCCCAAAGTAGGGACGTTCTACCCTAAGATTGCGCTAACGAGATCGCGTGCGGGGATGGCATGCGCTCGACGTTCCTGAGGGGAATTCCCGACATTGCTGTTAGAAATCGCAATTGTTTTGACCACCTCGGTTGTCGGCTTACCCGCCACCGGGGCTATCGGCGTCCCCTCGGTAATGTCTCAATCAGTCGTGACCAGCGACGCGCCGCCCTCCTTTGTCGGCCCGGTTCTTGAACCTGGCGCTGGCGTTTTTGCGCTGTCGAGCGGCGGCCCCGCTTCTTTTGGGGCGCAGACATTGACGACGTTGTCTCGACTTCCTGCGAGCAGCATTTCTCAGTATTTTGCCGCCCGTCCGGCGGCGGTCGAGCAGATTCTTGCTGCCCAACCACCCGCTCAAGAGGTCGCGCTGTGGTGGGGTGACCTCGACGCAGAACGCCGAACCTCCTTAGAGCTCGTCGCTCCCCGTTTGGTCGGAAATCTTGAAGGTGTTCCGTACACAATTCGTGATACCAGCAATCGCACAATGCTCAGTCAAACTATTTCTGATCTCACCACTGTGATGAACTCGGATGCCGGTCGTGCCGTTCAACAGAGCGCTCACCAGCAGCTCAATATGCTGTCGTCGATCTCCGAGTCCCTCACGGCTGACGCAGCAAATCCTGAACGCACTCTCGTGACACTTGACGTTTCTGGCCAGGGCCGCGCTGCGATCGTTTTGGGAGATCTCAACGAAGCCGACTACGTGAGCTTCTTGGTTCCTGGCATGTTCTTCACTATTGAGGGCCAAATGTCGTATTGGGTCGACGCGGCCAATGAGTTGTACTGTCAACAACAAATCTGGCTCGATCGCATCGAATCTGAGTCACCGTTCGTTCACAACGAATCAGTCGCGACGGTCGCTTGGATCGGCTATGACACGCCCAACCTGACCAACGTCGGCGCTATCGACAATGCGGATCAGGGCAGGGACACCCTTGCTGCCGCAATTCTTGGGTTGCAAGCCGAGCGCGGAAATGATCAGCCCTACATTTCAATCGTTGCGCACTCGTACGGAACAACCGCCGCGATGATGGCGTTGTCGGAATACGATTTCGAGATTGATGCTCTGGCGCTTGTCGGATCACCAGGAAGCCCTGCGGAATCTGTTGCCGACTTGCATGTTCGCGATGGCAACGTCTTTGTGGGGGAGGCGGCGTGGGATCCGATTCCCAACAGTTCGTACTTCGGCCCCGACCCGGGAGCGGCATCGTTCGGTGCCAAGTCGTTAAGCGTCAGCGGCGGCGTCGACATCATTACGGGGCAACCGTTAGCTGCCTCAGTCGGCCACAACGAATACTTCACACCGGCAGCGAAGCAATGCGAAACTTCGCGCTGTTGTGCATTGGCAGAAGTGATCTCGTCGTCGCTGAAGGTGCCCCCACCGTCTATCGCGCATTTTCGCTGGCATCGCACCGAGAAAGCTGATGGGCAGACGACGAGCCCAGCTTCGTCGGCTTCGATCGATCTCGTTCGTGCGCGGTCGTAGTGCTCAGTAATACTGCGGTGAGCGTTGATCGTCTTGCCCTGTCGCTCCTCGCCGCTCGCTAAGCCGAATACACTTATACGGTTCCCTGTCTGTTTCCCATCTTCGGAGCTCCATGACTGACACCAATCCGGGTGCGATCACTACCGAGGTCGTCACGCACCTCGCATCGCTGGCCCGCATCGCCCTTACTCAGGAAGAAATCGAGAAGCTCACTGGTGAGCTTGGCACGATTGTTGATTCCGTGGCCAAGGTCAGCGAGGTCGCAACCGACGAGGTTCCGGCTACAAGCCACCCGATTCCGCTCAGCAACGTCTTCCGCCCTGATGTCCCTGGGGTGACGCTCACTACCGAGCAGGCGTTGGCAGGAGCACCCGAACACGATGGTTCACGTTTTGCGGTTAGCGCGATTCTGGGAGAAGAGCAGTAATGGCAGATCTGAACGACCTCACCCGCATGTCGGCATCCGACTTGGCTAGCAAGCTGAGCTCGGGCGATGTGTCTTCGGTCGAAGCAACCCAAGCGCACCTCGACCGCATTGCCGCGGTTGACGGCAAGGTCAACGCGTTCCTGCACGTGTCGGCGGATGCGCTGGCCAACGCCAAGCGCATCGATGAGCGTCGCGCTGCGGGGGAGTCGCTCGGCGAGCTCGCCGGGGTGCCAGTCGCTGTCAAAGACGTGCTCTGCACGATCGATATGCCGACCACCGCGGGGTCAAAAATTCTTGAAGGCTGGGTTCCGCCCTACGACGCCACAACAGTGGCTAAATTGCGCACGGCTGGTTTGATCCCGCTCGGCAAGACCAACATGGATGAGTTCGCCATGGGGTCGTCAACCGAACACTCCGCCTATGGCCCCACGAAAAACCCGTGGGATCTCGACCGCATTCCCGGTGGTTCTGGTGGTGGCTCCGCTGCTGCAGTTTCCGCGTTCGAAGCACCGCTTGCTCTCGGGTCTGACACGGGCGGATCGATTCGCCAGCCAGCCTCTCTCACGGGTTCGGTTGGCGTGAAGCCCACTTACGGCGGAGTTTCTCGCTACGGCGCTATCGCTTTGGCATCGTCACTTGACCAGGTGGGTCCCGTTTCGCGCACCGTTCTCGACTCTGCTTTGCTGCATGATGTCATCGGCGGGCATGACCCGCGCGACTCAACGTCGCTCAAAGAGCAGTGGCCGTCGTTCGCTGCCGCGGCTCGTGCCGGTGCTGCCGCCGAAAGCCTCAAAGGACTCCGCGTTGGTGTGATCAAGCAGCTCGACAGCCCCGGCTTCCAAGCTGGTGTCTCGCAGCGGTTCCACGAAGCGCTGCAGTTGCTCACTGACTTCGGTGCTGAGATCGTTGAAGTGGATGCTCCCCACTTTGAGTACGCCGTTGAGGCGTACTATCTCATCCTTCCCGCCGAAGCTTCGAGCAACCTCGCGAAGTTCGACTCGGTACGATTCGGTCTGCGCGTGACGCCAGAGGGTGGCGGAACGGTCGAAGACGTCATGGCGGCAACCCGCGAGGCTGGTTTTGGTGCTGAGGTCAAGCGCCGCATCATCCTCGGTACCTACGCCTTGAGCGCCGGCTACTACGACGCGTACTACGGCAGCGCTCAGAAGGTGCGCACGCTCATCCAGCGCGACTTCGCTGCGGCTTTCGAGAAGGCGGACGTTCTCGTCTCGCCCTCGGCGCCCACCACCGCATTCAAGCTCGGTGAGAAGCTCGAAGACCCGATGGCGATGTACCTGAACGACGTCACCACGATTCCGGCAAACCTGGCCGGCATCCCCGGCATGGGTCTTCCGATGGGACTCGCGCCCGAGGATGGTCTGCCGACGGGATTCCAGATTATGGCTCCGGCTCGCGGCGATGCTCGGCTCTATGAGCTTGGCGCAACGCTTGAGCGTTTGCTTGAGCAGCAGTGGGGGCACACGTTGCCTAGCCAGGTTCCTTCCCTCGGCTAGATAGCTTTGTTTCTGTCGACCGACCCGTGTTCTCCTAGAGTGCGGGTCGGTTGCGTTAACGCGAATGCGTTCTTTGGTTGGGGCTAGGTGTTGTCGGCCGCTTGTCGCTCGCGATGCGCAATCTGGTTCATTCGGTTTCCGCATCGGATGGTGCAGAAGCGGCGTGAGCCGTTGCGCGAGAGATCAGCCATGAGTCCTTCGCAGTCTGGGGCTTCGCAGCGACGCAGCCGCCACATAGCGTCGGAGCGCACGACGTCGACGAGGGCGAGGCCGACCTCGGCCTGAATGCGCTCGGCAAGTGGTGCTTCGGGATCGTTGGCGTGCAGGTGCCAGTCGAAGTCGTCGTGCCGCGCCAGGAAAGGCAGTGCGTTTGCTTCGGCGAGCATGGCGTTGATTTCGATGGCGGCATCGTCGCGTGTCAGCTTCCAAACGTCGCGGATGCGGTCCCGAACTGCGCGCACTTCAGCGACTTCGGTGTCATCACGGTCAATGCGACCACTGAACCGAAACTGCATGACGAGAGAGTGCACTTGGGCGGCCGTGCCGAGCTCATCCTCGCCTGATCTGCTGGCGACCTGGTGCGTGTTTCCGAGTAAAACAGCGAACTCAAGGCTCTCTACCGTGTCAGGGGCAAACTGCAATTTGACTCCTTATTTCTTTCGAGACTAACGTCATCAGAAATACACGTCAATCTCGTTCGAAGCAGTCGCCAATGAAACGCTCAACCACAACTCTCGGAATGCTCATCGCCCTCGTCGCCGCGGCAAGTTTTGGCCTCTCTGGAGCCCTCATTAAGCCGGTGCTCGAGGCAGGGTGGAGCCCAGCAGCAGCAGTGACGCTTCGAGTGCTTATTGGTGGAACAGTTCTCGCCCCGTTCGCCATCGTCGCGCTCAGGGGGCGCTGGATCGCTCTCTGGTACGCGCGCAGTCGCATCCTTTTGATGGCAATCATCGGCGTCGCCGGCACTCAACTCGTCTACTTCGCGGCCGTCGAGCGCATCCCCGTCGGTATTGCGATTCTTTTGGAGTACATGGCGCCGCTGCTGCTGGTTGCATTTGCGTGGGTCACAACTCGGCGGATGCCCAAAGCGGTCGTACTCATTGGTTCCGTCGTAGCTCTGGGCGGATTGGTCCTTGTCGTGTCTCCTGAGGGCTCGGGAGCTCTCGATCCCATCGGAATCATGTTCGGTGCGAGCGCGGCGATCGGTGCCGCCGTTTACTACGTCGTCGCAGCACGCTCGAGCGAGGGTCTGCCCGCGGTCGCACTGGCGGCGGCCGGGCTGCTTATTGGCGGCATCCTTCTCGGTCTCGTTGGTCTGGTCGGAATTGTGCCGTTCGATATGCCGATGGTGGATGTCGCGGTGCTCGGCATCGTGGCGCCGTGGTGGGTTCCGCTGCTCATCGTGGGTATCGTCGCGACCGGTATCGCGTATTCGACGAGCATTATGGCCAGCGAGATGCTCGGTTCCCGACTCGCGTCGTTTGTCGGATTGCTCGAGGTCGTCACGGCGGCGATTTATGCCTGGCTGCTGATCGGCGAAAACTTGTCGCTGACGCAGTTCATTGGGGGAGCGCTCATTTTGGCGGGAATCGCGTTCGTTCGCTCAGAGAAGTCCGAAGAGTTCAGCGACTTCACGATCGAGGCTGAGGCGATCCCGAGTGACGATGACGAACCAATTTTGGCGCCAGCATCCGCGCCGCTCGAACCGGGTACCGATACGGTGCCGCTGCGCCACGTACAATCATCTGGTGGCTAAAGCTGAATTGATGGACTACGACAAAGCACTCGAACTATTTGAGCCGACGCTCGGTTTCGAGGTGCATGTTGAGTTGAACACCCAGACCAAGATGTTCTCGGATGCGCCGAACCCGGCAGCATCTGGTGCGGAGCATGCCGAACCGAACACGATGATCACTCCGGTGGATCTCGGTTTGCCCGGCAGCTTGCCTGTTGTCAACGAAGAGGCGATCAAGTATTCGATCTCGCTTGGCCTCGCGCTCGGTTGCCAGATTGCGCCGAGTTCGCGCTTCGCCCGCAAAAACTATTTCTACCCTGACTTGGCGAAGAACTACCAAATCAGCCAGTTCGATGAGCCGATTGCCTTTGAGGGCTCGGTCGACATCGAACTCGAGAGCGGTCGCACGATCACGATTCCGATCGAGCGCGCGCATATGGAAGAAGACGCCGGCAAGCTCACTCACGTGGGCGGCGCCACCGGTCGCATCCAGGGGGCTGAGTACTCGTTAGTTGACTACAACCGTGCGGGCGTTCCGCTGGTCGAGATCGTCACGCACATGATTACGGGCACTGAGGCGGATGCTCCCGAGGTCGGCAAGGCGTACGTGTCGGCCATTCGCGACATCGTTCGTTCGCTCGGTATTTCTGAGGCACGCATGGAGCGCGGCAACTTGCGCTGCGACGCCAACATTTCGCTGAGCCCGCGTGGTTCGGGAAAGCTCGGAACGCGCACCGAAACCAAGAACGTGAACTCGATGCGCAGCGTTGAGCGCGCGGTTCGTTATGAGATCCAACGCCAGGCGGCCATTCTTCAGAAGGGTGGCACGATCACTCAGGAGACCCGCCACTGGCACGAAGACACTGGTGTCACGAGCGCTGGTCGCCCCAAGAGCGACGCTGATGACTACCGCTACTTCCCAGAGCCCGACCTGCTTCCCGTTGAGCCTTCGCTCGCCTTGATCGAAGAGTTGCGTGCAGCTCTTCCTGAGCCGCCGGCCGAGCGTCGTCGTCGACTTCAAGCGGCGTGGGGCTTCACTGATCTCGAATTCCGCGATGTCAACAACGCTGGCCTGTTTAGTGAGATCGAAGCGACGATCGAGGCTGGCACTACGGCAGCTCAGGCGCGCAAGTGGTGGACGGGCGAGATTGCTCGACTCGCCAACATCCAAAGTGCAGACCCGAGTTCGCTGATTACCCCGGTGGATGTCGCGGCTCTCGTCACGCTCATCAACGATGGTGTTCTCAACGACAGCCTGGCCCGCCAGGTTCTCGAGGGTGTTATCGCTGGCGAGGGAACGCCGGAGGCTGTTGTCGAAAGCCGTGGGCTCAAGCTTGTTTCTGATGATGGACCGCTTATCGCGGCGATCGATGAAGCGCTTGCCGCTCAGCCTGATGTTCTTGCGAAGATTCGTGATGGCAAGGTTCAGGCTGCCGGCGCTGTTATCGGTGCGGTGATGAAGGCGATGAAGGGCCAGGCTGACGCCGCTCGTGTGCGTGAACTGGTCTTGGAGCGCGCCGCAGCCGAATAGCGGGAGCAGCGCATGTCGGCTGCAGGCGGTAGCGTTACAGTCATGTCTGACACTGCTGAACTCGTTGTTGAAATCCATGTTCCTCTCACCCCTGATACCAATGCGGCAGAGGGCGAGACTCGTTTTCCTTGGATTGAGACCTTGGTTGAATTCACGACTGAGCTCGATGAGGGTGGCGAGATTTTCGTTGTCGAAGAGGGCGATGTTTTCAATGATGCCTATGTCATCGTGATTACGGGTGCCGATGAAGCGACCCTGACGGGCATCGCGAATCGAGTCGCGAATCTTCCGGGCATCCCGACTGGCGTGTTTGCCATGATTACGGATGCTGATGCTGAAGAACTCGGCCAGGGCACGACGGTCGAAATTTCTTAGCGGCACTCGCGCTCCACTCTTAGTCAAATTTGTGGGAATTGCGAGGGTGGCGGCGTAAGCTGATCAAGCACCGCAGCCGCCAGCCACCGCGCGTGATTGTTTCACCGCGCTGACGAGGGGCGATCCGCCCCGTCTGCAGTAGCTTCGTACTACTGAAGAGCATCAAACATGACGAGCAAGACCCCGGTGGGCGCACCGATTGACGCGGAATCCGCTCCGACGAGCATCTTTGGCCCGCAACTGGTGTGGACGACGGTGGGAGCGTTCGCGCTCATTTTCTTGGGGGCGTTCGAGACTCTCGCGGTCACGACGATCATGCCAACGATTAGCCGCGATCTCGATGGTCAGTCGCTATACTCCGTCGCGTTTTCTAGCACGCTCGCTGCGAGTGTGATCGGCATGGTGTTAGCGGGCCAATGGTCAGATCGCACAGGACCGGCAAAGCCTCTAATCGCCGCAATGGCGGTCTTCATGGTCGGCCTTCTCGTGGCCGGTTTCGCCGGAGCGATGGGCATTTTTATTGTCGGTCGCTTTTTGCAGGGGCTCGGCTCGGGTGCACTTATTGTGGCGCTCTATGTTGTCGTGGCCCGGCTGTACCCGTCAGTGTTGCATCCGAAGATTTTTGGGTTGTTTGCTTCGGCTTGGGTCTTGCCCTCGCTGATTGGTCCGCCGCTTGCGGGAGTTGTCGCCGAGCAGATCAGCTGGCACTGGGTGTTCTTCGGCGTAGTTTTTCTGGTCATCGCCGCTGGTGCAGCAATTCTGCCGGCAGTGCGCGTCTTGATGCGTCAGCCGGCGTCTACCGGGCAGAAGTCGTCCGGTAAGCGCGCCGTCGTCTGGGCATTGGTGGTTGCGGTTGCTGTGATGGGAATCAGTTTGGGCGGCGAACGCGAGGGGGCTCTCGCGTGGCCTTTGGCGTTCGGCGCCTTAGTGGTCGCGATCATCGCGCTGCGGCCTTTGCTGCCCGCCGGATCCTTAATCGTCCGCCGGGGGCTTCCTGCCACGATTGTCTTGCGCGGATTGTTTGCCGCCTCTTTCTTCTCGACCGAGGTGTACCTGCCCTATCTCCTCAACGAGCGCTATGGTTTGCCGGCGTGGGCTGCCGGGCTCATCCTCACCGTCGGGGCAGTTTCGTGGGCTACTGGCTCCGCTCTGCAGGGACGCCTGCCGGAATCGGTCTCGCACGGCTCAGTTGTCGTGATCGGTTCGCTGCTCTTGAGCGTCGGCATCGCGACCCAGTTTGTTACCGCCCATTTCATGCTTTCGCTGTGGATCGCGGCTGTGGGCTGGCTCGTCGCTGGAGCCGGCATGGGAATCGCTTTTCCGCGGCTGTCGACGCTCGTACTCAGCCACTCGAGCACTCGTGATCAAGGCTTCAATAGCGCTGCTTTGTCGATTGCGGATGCTGCGGGTGGCGCCGTCGCGATTGCGTTTGGTGGTCTCGTTTTCGCTGCCGCCGGCGGGCTCGTGAACGGTGCCGGATTCGTGGCAGCTCTTGGCCTCGCCGCAGTCTTGGCTGTGGCATCCATTCCGGTGGCTCTGCGCGTTCGCACGCGCTAACGCCGCACGTTCTAACAGGGAATGAGCGCGGGCCGAGGCTCACAGAGTACTCGGAAAACTGGCGTCGGCAACCCGCGGTAAACCGCACTAGATTGCCCAGTGTTAAGCAGTGTTTCGGTCTATTACGTCACGGCCGCGCGCCCGCGGGGGATTGCGATTACCGTCGCCGCATGACACTTCTTACTAACGAATCCACGTTCACCGATACCGCCACCGATCGCGCCGCTCGCCTCACTGCAGCGGGTGTAGCCTGGAACTCGCGTATTGCCGCGAAGCCCGCCGCTGCAGAACTCACCTATGCCGTCACCGGCAAGGGAGAGGGTTCTGTTGGCACCGTTCTCAAGGCCGGAAATCACGTGTTCCACATTGATGAGCCCGAAGGGCTCGCCGGTGATGATCTCGCGGCAAGTCCAGTTGAGATCGCGCTCGGCGCACTCATCGCGTGCCAGGTCGTTGTCTTTCGCCTTTACGCTCAAGCCCTCAGCATCCCGTTCGACGACATCTCGGTGAAAGCCGAGGGTGATCTCGATGTGCGCGGCCTCTTTGGAATTGACGAGAATGTGCGCAACGGGTTCGGTGCAATTCGCTTGAACATCACGATCACCGGCCCAGAGTCGCAGGAACGCTACGACGAGCTTCGCGAAGCTGTCGACGCTCATTGCCCCGTACTCGACCTTTTCGCCAACCCCACTGCGATCACAACCCAGCTCGTTAGGGGTTAGCCGACCGCCGCTGCAACCTGAAGTGTCAGGGGACGCGGTTGCTGCCGGTCGTTGAGGCTGACAGCAACCGCATTCCCGCCGAAGCGTTCTCCCCAAAGGGGGCCACTCAACACGTCTGAGCCCGTGCTGGCGCCGATAGGCTGGATCCATGAGCCGTACCTTCGAACGTCGACCATGGATTCGCAGACGTTCGAGCAAGATCGGTATCACCGCACTGGCGCTTGGCATCATCGCCGCCCTCGTGTGGACCCTCAGCCCGTGGCCAGCCACCCTCCTCATTCGAGCACTCTTCGATTCGAATGCGGCCTCGACCGTTGAAGAGCTGGAACGGTACGCCACTGACGTGCCGCTAACTGAAACTCTCGACGAAGAGTACGGCGACTCGGGAGCCGATACTTCGCTCGATGTCTATTCGCCCGCCGAGTCATCCGGCCCGCTCACTACCGTCGTGTGGATCCACGGTGGAGCCTGGATATCGGGCGACAAATCAAACGTCGCCCCCTACGCCCGCAATCTGGCTGCCGAAGGTTTCACCGTTGTGGCCGTCAACTACACCGTGTCACCCGAAGCTACCTATCCGACGGCGCTCAACGAGCTCAACGACGCGCTGGCCTACATTCTCGATAATGCCGAACGACTGCGAGTCGATCCCCAGAACATTGTGTTCGCGGGTGACTCTGCCGGTGCTCAATTAAGCGCACAGCTGGCTACGGCCGTTACTAACCCCGCCTACGCCACAACCGTGGGAATCGCGCCGAGTCTCTCGACAGACCAGCTCCAGGGGGTCATCCTCAACTGCGGTATTTACGATGTCAGCGGCATTCCCAATGCACCGGGGCTTGGCGGCTGGGGTTTCCGCATTGCACTGTGGGGTTACGTCGGCGTGAAGGACTGGTCGAGCACGCCAGGAGGCGAGCAGATGTCGGTACTCGATGACGTCACAGCTGACTTCCCGCGCACATGGATTTCGGGAGGCAACGCCGACCCGCTCACGGCATCGCAATCAGTGCCGTTCGCGAAGACACTTTCTGAACTGGGAGTCGACACGACAACACTGTTCTACCCGGAAGATCACACGGAGCAATTGCCCCACGAGTACCAGTTCCACCTCGATTTCGAGGACGCACGTTCGGCCTTCGACTCCACGGTGACTTTCCTTAACTCCATCGAGGGCTCACGGGCCACGAGTCAATAGCGGGCTGGCGGACAGTCGCGACTCGCGACCGAGGGCTACTCTCGAGGTATGAAGCCCGCATTCGAATTCACTTCTGAGCTGACGCCGTGGGCGTCGAAGCCGAGCGTGCACTTTCTTCAGGTGCCGCCGGAGGTGGGGGTCGAAATCAAGGAGATTCCGTCGCCACCCCGAGGGTTCGGCGCGATAGCCGTCGAGGTCACGATCGGGGCAACAATCTGGACAACGTCGATCTTTCCCGACAGCAGTCTGGCCGACAGTTTCTTCTTGCCCGTCAAAGTTGCTGTGCGGCGCGCTGAGGACTTGGAGGCCGGTGATACGGCCGAGGTTACGATCCAGTTAATCTAACGTCGGGCATGGTCTGCTGCGGCGGCACCCAACTTCGTTGACCGGCGCGCGAGTCGACTAGGCGGGCCAGACACCGATAATCAGTGCCATGACAACGATTGTCACGAATTCGTGGCTCACGTTAAGAACGGTGAGGCCATTCGGGCGCCCATCGAACTGATCGTGGGTGATGAATCGAGCGGCGGTGAATCCGCCCCACAGCACAATGCTCGTCAGCAGAGTATTCACGAAGAAGCTGCCGCCGTAAAAGTCGAAGGCGATAAACGCAGCGCCAGCGAGAACCCAGGCGGTAATGAAACTCACGATGACGGTAACGACAATCGGACGGATGGCATCCGCAGCGTTTCCACTCGGCGTGATTCCGGCGGCCTTCATCCAGTAGTTGCCAAAGACCCGTGGCGTGTACCAAATCGTGCCCACGATCATGCTTGAGAGCGTCGCGAGGATTACAGCGATGTAGTTAATTTCGGGAACCATGACAACCTCCGGTTGATAATTGGTGCCCGAATCCTACTCCGTCGATTAGCTAGCCGGTGATGCCTTCTTCGAATCGCTGAATAGGGTCGTACCAGCCCTGTTCAAGAACGTAGCTTTGGAATTGCTTGTCTAACCCGAGGATCACGGCGAGACCCACGACGAGCAAAATAATTCCGACAATGCGCTTGAAGACGCCGTTCGGGTTGGCGAGCCAACCCAATTTGCGAGCGAACGCTTGACCTAAGAATGCGATCATCAGCAGTGCGATCGCGAGCCCAAGCGCGTAAACAACGATGTAGAGCAGACCTTCGCCGAACGAAACGGGAAGCACTGTTGCAAGTATGAGCGCATAGGTGGGGGAGCAGCTGCTGAAGGTGGGGCCGAGGGCGGCACCGAGCATCACATCGCCACCGAGGCCACCGCGCGAGTATGAGCGGTTCATCACGGCATTTGCACGGTTCTGGATACCAGTGGCGAGCATGAAGCGTTCCCAGAGTGCGGGGAACACGAGCGTAAGGCCGAAGATGATCAGGATGCCGCCAGCGATAACCTGCCAGACCAGTTGCGGAACGCCCAAGAGCGCCGTTGTTGCCTTGAGGAGCAGCGTGAAGAGGATGACGGAGCCCGCAAGACTGAGGGCGATAACCACCGGACGAAACCACTGACGTTCGGCGACGGTCGAGTTGCTACTGGTACGGGCGATGGAGCCGCCGACGATCACGGGGAGAAGCGGAAGCACGCAGGGCGCCGCGACGGTGAGAACTCCCGCCACAAACGACAGCAGTATGAGGCTGAGCATCGCAGCCTAGTTGAGCGCGGTAAGAACGGCGTTCAACGTGGGGTCTGCGTAGGCAACGAAGTTTTCGTGAACCTTCGCGCCGTCGGAGTCAACCTCGACGAACGTTGTCTGCTGAGTGACGCCATACTCGGCGCGCAGATCTTGGTTGGTGTCGTAGTCGACTTTTACGATGGTGATTCCCGAGGGAACGCCTGAGGCTTTGATGTCACCGTCGGCAGAAACGCACTGGGGGCACCAGGTGGCGTGGAAGAAGAGTATGACGCGGCCATCCGCATCCGCAATTGCGGCCGGGCTGTAGTCGACGTAGTTACCACCGCCATCATTGGCAACCGGAGCGACCTCGTCTGTGCTGCTGGAGCTCTCGGAGGCGGGAGAGCTACCGTTCGAGGAGTTCACGTCGGCAGTGTCATTCGAGTTCTGGGCTGTGACGATCGCGACCGCTGCAACAACAATGACAGCAAGAGCAATAATGACGGCGAGGATTCGCTTATTCATGCTCACCAGTAACGTACGGAGTATCAGAAATGTTCCGCTGTGAGCAAAATTTTCTGGTTATACCCAGACTTCGGCAGTGTGCGAAAAGAGGCGCAGATCGCCGAAAGTTAGTGCACCCGTGAATCTGGCTCGCGTATACGGCAGTAAAACCATCAATGCTGCGCCCGCGCGGTGCTCGATTCGAACCTCAATCGCGTCCGTCTTTTGGGCGGCAATCCTGGTGTTCGAGACGATCGCGCTGCAGCGAGAGATGTTGGCCATCTGACGCAATTGCGTGACGGTTTGGTTGAGCAACGCCTGGGCGTTCGGATGCTTCTTACGTAAAGCGTCATCCGCTGTCATTTCTAATACTCGTCCGCTGCCATCGGTCATGAGAGCGAACGTCATGAACTCGCTGGCGTGGCCAAGATTAGCTCGGGCCACTTGTAGTGCGGAGTCGAGAATTCGATCAACGTCGGCCTGTTCGTCGGCGTTAAGCGCGTCCCTCCACGATTGCATATCCAAACCGTAGCGACTCGATTGCCATCTTGTCCCACGAAGCGCCCAAATCACCCGCGTTTTGGTGTCAAAGCCCATTGGTGCGGTTCGGTTGCATTTCGGGCCGCTTGCGGCACGTTGGGTGGTGCTGCGCTAACGTCGAATCATGCAAAAGGCCCAACTCACCAGTGCTCAGCGTGGTCATTCTCTCGTTGCTGGAGCGGTGCTTGCCAGCGGTGCCATCCTCAGCCGGGGAAAGGTGCGCAAACCGTGGCCCGTCACGTTCCAGTCTCTCGGCATTGTCGCGCTGCTCGACATTCCTCTTTTTGTCGTTTATTTGTCAATTGCTGCGGGCGTCACTGATACCGCGGTGAACGGGCCGGCGTTACGGCCACGGGGTCGGCAACGGCCGTCACCCTCCCGAACGACTGAGTGAGGGAGTTTGAGATGACGCAGCACGGACGTATCGAAACACTGATCATCCTCGGTGCCGGGGGAGACCTGACCGCTCGGTTGTTGTTGCCGGGGTTGGCGTCATTTTTGGCGAGCGACGAGGCGCAAAATTTGTCGTTGATCGGTGTCGACCGTCAAGAAATGGATGACGCTGCGTGGCAGAAGCGTGTCGCCAGCTCGTTTTCTGCTCAGCAGTCGTCCGCGTCGAGCGCGGTGGTTCAGGGAGCGCGCTACCTTCAGGCAGATGTCACGGACGCTGCCCAGTTGTTGGAGGTGCTCGGTCAAGCATCGGGTCGAATCGCGCTCTACTTTGCGCTCCCTCCCGCCATTACGCAGAAGGTGTGCACGGCGATCGCTAATGAGCAGTTGCCTGCGGGCATTGTCTTCGCATTGGAGAAGCCGTTCGGAAGCGATGAGGCTAGCGCTCGCAGCCTTAACCGGTTGCTGGCGAAAATTCTGCCGGAAGAACAAATCTTTAGAGTCGACCACTTTTTGGGCAAATCGACGGTGCTCAATTTGTTGGGGCTCCGCTTTGCGAACCGCGTCTTCGAACCTTTGCTTGGTTCGCCGAATGTGGCCAAGGTCGAACTGATTTTTGATGAGGATCTCGCTCTTGAGGGCCGAGCGGGTTACTACGATCGCGCCGGCGCTGTTGTCGACATGATTCAGAGCCACCTTCTCTTAGTGTTGGCCTTGACCGCTATGGAGCCGCCAGCGAGTGTCAGTTCTGAAGATCTTCGCGGTGCGATGGCTCAGGTACTGAGAGCGACCAGGGTGCAAACGCACGACGGCACGTGCGCCCGCCGCGCGCGTTACACCGCCGGCACTATTGGCGATCGTGAACTGCCTTCCTACGTCGATGAAGACGGAGTTGATGCGCAGCTCGCAACCGAGACTCTCGCCGAAGTGACGTTCGAGATCGACAATTGGCGCTGGGCCGGTGTGCCGTTTATTTTGCGGTCAGGAAAGGCGCTCGGTAAAGCGCGTCAAGACATTGTTATTACATTCGCTCCCGTGCCCCACTTGCCCCGTGGTCTCACCGGCGTGGCTGACCCGGCTCAGCTCACCATCTCGATCAAACCGGCAACGCTCGAACTCGATCTGCTCATCAACGGTGAAGGAGATCCGTTTACGCTCGACCGCACGAAGCTCACGACAACCCTCGGTGATGCCGCGATGAGCGCCTACGGAGAAGTTATTGCCTCGCTCATCGATGGCGATCCCGTGCTTTCAGTGCGCGGCGACGTTGCTGAGCAGTGCTGGCGAATAGTGACTCCGATTTTGGAGGCGTTTCGGCAGAACCGGGTGCCGCTTGAAGAGTATCCGGCGGGGTCGTACGGCCCGACGAGTTGGAGCCCTTCATGACCGAGCGTCGTTCCCGCGGCATCAGCGCTATCGCCGAGGCGCGAACGCGAACCAGTGCGCTGCAGGCCTACGAATTTTCAGGCCCCTTAGATCCCACCCTGTTTTATCCTCGCTTCGGTCCTCTTCCGGCGGTTGTTGAGGTCCGTGAGCAGTCGGGCCACTGGAGCTCAGTGGGTCGTACGCGCACCCTGATGCTGTCTGACGGTGGTCATGTTGTGGAGACCATCACGGATGCCGATTCGCCTGGCTTGTTCGCCTATGAGTTGAGCGACTTCCAGAAGCTATTTGGCAACCTTGTCTCGGGGGCACGGGCCGAGTGGCGTTTTGAGCCTCGCCAGAGTGGCTCGGTTGTGCGCTGGCGCTATACCTTCTTTGCGCGTCCGGCTCGCGGCTGGATCGTGTGGTTAGTCGTGAAGCTTTTTTGGGCGCGCTACATGCGTCAAGTGTTGCCTCCCATCGCTAGAGAGATTGACAACCTCGCGTCTCGCTAACCGCTCAGGGCAGAGGAATTTGAGCCAGCAGTTACCGAATCGTTGTCACTTTGGGCTCCGTTCACACTCCACTTGCACCCTACTCACAACTGGCACAAAGATGCGCTTGTGAGAATGTCACTATGTTCCGATCGAGATTAGTAGTTGCGGTGTGCGCCGCGCTCTACTTTGCCATCCTGGCGAGTCTCGCTTTCGTAATCGCTCCTGGCAGCAATGGTCGCTTTTGGCTGTGGACAGCTCTCGCGTTCGTTCCGGTTGGGGTGTTTCTGGTCTGCATGTTCGGGCGCTCCCGCTGGTGGGCAGCACTCGCCTTCAGCATTGTTGCCGCCGCTTGGCTCGAAGCCGCTCAGACCGTGTGGATGCCCGCAGGCTATGCCGACGTCGTCGATATCTTGCTCGCCAGCATCGGTGCCGCAATCGGGGTGGCATCGACCGTGGGTATTTCTTCGTGGCGTGAGCACCTGCGCAATTCTCCGCGGGCACATGGCGATCAGCCGGCCGTCAACCTCGCTTCACCTCGCCGCGCCTCCGGCCGCAACTAGGCAGCTGCGCTTAGCCTCGACCGGTGACTAACGACCGCTACTCCCACGACGTGCTCGCTGATTTCTCCATCCGACGTGGGCCAGCGGTGCTGCCTAAAGTGCCGCTCGAATCCGGGATGGTCGTCGAAGTTATCGCTGATGGTTACGTCGGTGCTCTTGTTCGTTTCGCTAACGGGCTCATGGAACTTGAAGACCGCGCAGGCAAGTCGCGCGCATTCCCACTCGGCAGCGGCTACCTCATCGACGGTGTGCCGGTCGAACTCGTCAAGCCCGTGCCCAAGGCCGCGGCCACCCGCAAGACCGCCTCCGGGTCGTTTACGGCGCCAGAGCAACGTGCCCGCACCGCACTTCCGAGCCGCATCTATGTCGAGGGCCGCCACGACGCTGAACTTGTCGAGAAAGTGTGGGGCGATGATCTGCGCGCAGAGGGCGTCGTCGTCGAATTTTTGGGTGGCATCGATGATCTCGAAGCGATCGTCGCCGAGTTTGCTCCGACCTCCGAACGCAAGCTGGGTATCCTGGTCGATCACCTTGTTGCCGGGTCTAAGGAGAGCCGAATCGCGGATGCGGTTAGCCGCGGCAAGTACGGCAAACATGCCCTCGTGGTCGGTCATCCATTCGTGGATGTGTGGCAAGCGGTGAAACCTCAGAGCCTCGGTATCGCCGCCTGGCCAACGGTGCCGCGAAGTATCGAGTGGAAGCACGGAATCTGTGAAGCCTTCGGCTGGCCGCACAAGGATCAAGCCGATATTGCGCGCGCCTGGCAGTTCATCCTCTCGAAGGTCACTAGCTATGCAGACCTTGAGCCCGCGCTATTGGGGCGCGTCGAACAACTGATCGACTTTGTGACGGTCGACCAGGAATCATAACTCGAGCGTGACGTGCGGCCTCATCGCGCTGGACACGACCTCATCAATCTGCGACAGGCCCTCAGTCAAGCTGGGGCAGTACCTCGCGGGCGAGAAAGTCGAGCTGATCGAGGTCGTGAAAATCCATCAGCTGAAAGTAGACCCGAGTAAAACCGAGAGTCTGTAGTTGGGCGATTTTGTCGACGACCTCGCTTGCGCTCCCGGCGAAACCGCCGGCGCGAAGCTTGTCTGGAGTGCTGTCGGCGGCCGTGGCTCGTGCGGAGATCTGTGTCTCGGTGGCGCCAACGGCGGTTGTGCCCGCAATCGATAGCACCAGCGTTTCGGGGTCGCGGCCGAAGTGTTCGCATGCAGCGCGCACGCGGTCAATGCGCTCCTTCAGCGGGGCGATCGTGGCGAAGCCGGCGTTGTATTCATTGGCAAACTTGGCAGTGAGCGCCGGGGTGCGGCTGGGGCCGCTGCCGCCGATGATGATCGGTAGCGGGTTCTGTACTGGCTTGGGCAGCGCGGGGGATTGGCTCAGTTGGTAGTGCGTGCCCTCGTAAGAGAACGTGCTGCCGGGGTCGGTGCCCCAAATGCCGGTGATCACGTCGAGCTGCTCTTCAAGCATCCCGAAGCGCTTTGCCGGAAAGGGAATGCCGTAGGCGGAGTGTTCGCGCTCAAACCAGCCGGTTCCGAGTCCCAGTTCGATTCGACCACCCGACATTTCGTCGACCTGAGCCACCTGAATGGCCAAAATTCCCGGATGCCGAAACGTTGCCGACGAAACCAGAGTGCCGAGACGGATTGTCGACGTTTCGCGCGCGAGCCCCGCCAGAGTCGTCCACGAGTCTGTCGGGCCGGGCATTCCACCGTTGCGGTCATCCATCGTCAGATAGTGATCTGAACGGAAGTAGCCAGTGAAGCCGAGCTTCTCTGCGGCCTGGGCGAGGAGCAACTGATCGGTGTAGGTGGCGCCGTTTTGTGGTTCGGTGAAAATGCGGAAGTCCATACTGCGAGCCTATTGATGATTAGACTGGGTGGCGAACACGGGAGTCCGGTGAGCCGGGCTGAGAGGGAGCTTCTCCAAGCTTCGACCGTCGAACCTGATCTGGATCATGCCAGCGCAGGGAGCAGACACTCTTGAAACCCGTGCCATTCACTAGTGAAAGGCACGAAAGTGACCACAACATCCCCATATAGCTCCACGTCCACATCCACGTCCACACCGCCTCGATCGCGTTTTCAGTGGCGGGTCATCGACATCGTCGTTGCCAGTGTCATCGGCGTCGCGAGCGGACTGATTTTCGTCGTCTGGAATATCGCCTCGTCTCCGGTCACCGCGCCGCTGCAAGCGTTGCTGCCGGGACTGCAAGCGCTTGGCGGTGGATTTTGGCTCTTCGCCGGCGTTCTCACGGCGCTCGTTATTCGCAAGCCTGGCGCGGCGATTTATGGCGAGATGGTTGCGGCCTCAGTCTCCGCACTCATCGGCAACCAGTGGGGTGCGTTGACTCTCGTCAGCGGTTTCACTCAGGGTCTTGGCGCCGAGATTGTCTTCGCGGCTTTCCTTTACGCTAACTGGCGGGTCAGCGGTGCTGTTGTTGCTGGCGCAGGCGCCGGCCTCGCAATGGCGATCACTGACCTTGTGCTGTGGTACCCCGGTTCGGCGCTCCCGTTCATCGTGATCTACACGATCGCGGCCGTCATCGGCGGAATGTTGATCGCGGGGGTGCTCTCCTGGCTAGCCACTCGTGGCCTCGCCGCTACCGGGGCGCTCAACCGTTTTGGCGCCGGTCGCGAGATTGCGAAGCGAGTCTGAGCCCCATCAGGCCTGCTGGCGTCACCGTCGAAGGATGGGGGTGGCGCCACTCCAGCAGGTTGGCTTGGGCGGTGCGCGGCCTAGATTTGCGCATTGCGCCCGGTGAACGGGTTTTGATTCTTGGTGAATCGGGCGCAGGAAAATCTACCCTCCTGCATGCTCTTGCCGGTGTTGTCGGTGACGATGAGGGAGAGTCAGAAGGCTCCCTGCTGGTTGACGGTGAGCATCCGACAGCCCACCGCGGCCGCACCGGGCTCGTGATCCAAGACCCCGATAGTCAAGTTATCTTGGAGCGCGTTGGCGACGACGTCGCTTTCGGCTGCGAAAACCTTGGTGTGCCCCGCGATGAGATTTGGCGACGAGTGCGGCACAGCCTCGAACAGGTTGGCCTTGATGTTGCCCTTGATCGCAACACCAGCGCCCTTTCTGGCGGCCAGAAGCAGCGGCTGGCCCTTGCCGGGGTCTTAGCGATGCAACCGGGGCTCATTGTGCTCGATGAACCGACCGCCAACCTCGACCCGGAGGGGGTCGTTGAAGTTCGGGATGCCGTAATCCGGGTTGCAGAATCCACCGGCGCTACCATCGTCGTGGTCGAGCATCGCGTGTCTGTGTGGAGCGATGTAGTTGATCGTGTTGTTGTTCTCGCGGCCGGCGGCGGAGCCATTGCCGACGGTTCGCCAACTGACGTTCTTTCTCGTCAAGGAGAAGAGCTCGCGGCTCGCGGCGTCTGGGTTCCCGAGTTTCCGCCGGCGCGACCGGTGCGATCGCAGCGGGCTGCGCAGCAGACGCTAATAACCACTCAAGACCTGTTTGTCGGGCGCGCCAAACGCGCCGTTGCGGCGCCAAGCGATCTCGGCATTGTCAGCAGCCGCGCCATCGCTATCACCGGCCCAAACGGTTCGGGCAAGTCGACGCTCGCCCTCACGCTTGGCGGGCTGTTGCCCCCGGTCGGCGGTGCTGTAGTGGCCGCCCCTGCACTTGCGGCGGGCGCGGGCGAGCATCCGATTCGCTGGAAATCTCGCGAACTACTCACCCGCATCGGCACTGTCTTTCAAGACCCGGAACACCAGCTGCTCACCAGCACTGTGCGCGCCGAGCTTGAGGTCGGACCGCGGGCCCTCTCACTGCCCGAGACCGAAATGGATGCTCGCGTCGACGAATTGCTCACACGGTTGCGGCTTGAGCACCTGGCCAACGCCAACCCCTTCACCCTCTCGGGTGGCGAGAAGCGCCGACTGAGCGTCGCGACGGCGCTCGCAACTCGGCCACAAGTGCTGGTTCTTGACGAACCGACGTTCGGCCAAGATTCGCGCACCTGGAGCGAGTTGGTGATTCTTCTCGCGAAACTCGTGGATGACGGCGGCAGCGTGATCGCCGTGAGTCACGATCAAGAGTTCGTTGCCGCTCTCGCCGACTCAACGGTCGTGCTCGCATGATCCCCATCGCCTCGGTTAATCCTGTAGCCAAACTTGGCGCAGGGCTGTTGGTGAGCGTATTTCTGATCGCGACGATCGACTGGGTATCAGCGACCACCGCGCTTGTGCTCGAACTGGTGGTCATCGCGTTCATGGGTATTGAGCCCAAACGTTTCTGGCTGCGCACGCTGCCGGTGTGGGTGGCGGCACCGCTCACCGCACTCACGATTCTGCTGTACGGCCGCTACGACGGTGAGGTGTATTTTCAATTTCTCCTCATCCGGATCAGTGATGGGTCCATTGAGCTTGCTCTCGCGACCTTCCTGCGAGTGCTTGCGATCGGCCTCCCTGCCGTTGTTCTGTTCATCTCGATCGACCCCACTGACTTTGCTGATGGGCTCGCACAGCGCCTTCGGCTTCCCGACCGTTTTGTGCTCGGGGCGTTAGCAGCGGTGCGCATGGTTGGCCTATTTCTGGATGACTGGCGTTCGCTCGAGCTGGCGCGACGCGCGCGTGGTGTGGCTGATCGCGGTCGCATCCGCCGAATTGCCGGGCAGGGTTTTGCGCTTCTCGTGCTCTCGATTCGGCGCGGGAGCAAACTATCCATTGCCATGGAGGCACGAGGATTCGGTGGGGATACCCCGCGAACGTGGGCGCGCGAATCTCGTTGGGGAACCGCCGAGTGGTTGACTCTGGTCGTAGGCGTCGTGATCGGCGTCACCGCTACCGTGGTCGCTGTGCTGACCGGAAGTTGGAACCCCATTGTTGGATAACGCAGACGCTCTCAGCGCCCCCAGCCCGCGCTGGAGGTGCCTCATCGACGGCCGATCCGGCTCGGGAAAGACCGAGTTGGGGCGCGCCATAGCTGCGAAGTGGCCCGAAGTGCAACTGGTGAAACTTGACGACTTTTACCCCGGGTGGGATGGACTCGATGCTGCAAGTGCGATGGTGCCCAACATTCTGAGCACGTTGCAGTGGCAGGAATGGAATTGGGAAACGAACGAGGCTGGAGCGTGGCATGAACTCGACGGTGATCGCCCGATCGTCATCGAGGGCGTTGGCGCGGTTAGCCGCGCGTCGGCGCCGCTAGCCGATCACACAATGTGGGTCGAGCTCGATGATGTGACTCGCAAGAAACGAGCTCTCGAACGCGACGGAGACGCTTATGCACCCTACTGGGAGCGCTGGGCTCGCCAAGAGCTTCGATTCATCGCCCGCGAAAACCCAAAAGCACTCGTCGACGAAATTCTCGACGGAACAGCGGCAGCTAGCTGGATTTTGTCCAACGCTGAATGAAGTCAGTTCCGCGCGGGTTGATCGTCATTATGTCTGCCTCGCACGTAATAATCAGCCCGAGTTTGTCATCGAAATCGCTGCGCGGAATCACGTAGGGGACAGCCTCTAAAGGCTCATCATTCAACGCTGCCGACGTTTCGACTTCGTAGTCAGTCACATCCCAATTGCGGGGGATTGCGACATCCACGTTAATGAGTGCTTTGCCAAGAACTGTGCCGTTGTACGCCTGCGTGAGCGTATAAATCTGGTCGGCGGCGGGAGCAGCGGTAATCGTGAACTCCAAGTCAGAATCAATGGTGACCGCGCCGGTTTCTTCCCACACGAGGGTCTGCCCACCGCTGGGCTCTACCGCTGTTGCCGGAACGCCATCAATGGGCAACTCGACAAGAAGTTTCTCCGAAAGATCGACAGTATCGAGTTGCCAGGTGTGACCGAGAGCGCACGTTTGCATGGCCGTTGGTGGCTCGCTGGTATCGGCGGGTTCGATCAAGGCGCACCCCGAAAGAATCAGCAGTGCCGCGGGTGCCATCAACAACGCACTAGCGCGCTTGCTCGAAATCATTAATCCTCCAGAAGTTCGGAACACTCACGAAATCTTACGCGGTTGTGGCTCGAAGACCTCCCAACGTGGGCTACGCCCAGCCGAGTTCGTGCAATTGCTCGTCATTTATCCCGTAGTAGTGCGCGATCTCGTGAACGAGAGTCACGTGAATCTGCTCTTTCAGCTCATCAAGGGATTCGCAGATCGCGAGAAGCGGCTCACGAAACAGGATGATGCGGTCGGGCAACTCTCCGAAACCGTATTGACCACGCTCGGTCAGCGCCACGCCGTCATAGAGCCCCAGGACTGAGAGTGAACCGTCTTCGGGGCGATCCTCAGTTACGAACACAACATTCTCTAGGCCATCGACAATCTCATCAGATAGCGCATCGAGTTCATCGATTACGAGCGCCTCGAACTGTTCTGCGTCGAGAGTCTCCATGAGTACAGCTTGCCAGTCCACGCTGGAGCGAAGATTCGATTCAGCGTTACGCGAAGTGATGCCGTGTTAAATAAAACAGTGACCTGGCACTTGTTGAGATCACTGAGTGAAATCACGGGTGCCAAGCCACTGTTTTCTTGGGGTGAACGACGGGGCTCGAACCCGCGACTTCCGGCTCCACAAGCCAGCGCTCTACCAACTGAGCTACGCCCACCAAGGCTGTTCTCGCCCTTCGGCGATAAGCAACTCTACAAGTGTATTACAGACGAGAGGCGAATCCGTCCACTACGTCAGCAGAAATTATTTTGACCTGATCGGTAGTCGGTCCTGGTTCGCCGACGAAGACTGCTTTGCGGTAGTAATCGAGCTCGCGGATGGACTCCAAAATGTCGGCAAGGGCGCGGTGTCCGCCATCTTTTGCTGGCGCGTTGAAGTACACCCGTGGGAACCAGTGCTTGGAGAGTTCTTTGATCGACGACACATCAATGCTGCGGTAATGAAGGTGACTGTCGACGCGAGGCATGTATTTAGCCAAGAAAGTTCGGTCGGTGCCGATCGTGTTGCCAGCCAGTGGTGCCGAGCGAGGATTCGGCACGTAGCGCACGATGTACTCGTTCACGGCGAACTCGGCGTCTGCCAACGACACCCCATGGGGCATCTCATCGATGAGGCCACTGGAGGTATGCATTTGGGTCACAAATTCGCCCATATTTTCGAGTGCTGCGGCGCTCGGTTTGATGACGATCGTCATTCCCTCATCGACAGGAACGAGGTCATAATCGGTGATGACCACCGCAACTTCGACGAGTTCATCGATTGCGACATCCAGTCCCGTCATTTCGCAGTCGATCCAGACGAGATATTCAGCGTGAGATGCCATAAGTCGATTCTACCGTTGATGCGGTGTCACCAGCGTTCGCTCACTCTTGTCTGATAAAACTGAGGGCATGACCGAATCAACTCCCACGCTCGCGCACGGCGACGAGTACATCGTGTTCTACGTCGACGGCCCCTACGACGGCCAGAACGACAAGCGCATTGCAACTGAAGAGGGGTGGGATGATTACGTGACTCTCATCGCGGCAGATGCCGAAGGGTCAGAAACCCAACTGCGTTATGACGCCCCTGTTGCCAAGCAGGTCGGCGAGCAGGTTCACGTGACTTACACGTGGGATAAAGCAGACAGCGAACCTCTGGAAGATCTTGACGAGCGAAACGACCTCTAAGAACCACTCCGACGTGACGAAGAGCAACACCGTGAACGCTGATAAGCGCCCAACGGTGTTGTTCTTTTCATCGGCATTTTGCGACCCCTGTGCGACAGCCCGCGACACCCTCGATCAGGTATCGAAGCTCGTGACGCAGGTGGACTACGCAGAGTTGGATGTCGCCCGCCACTCAGATGAAGCTGAGCGCGCAGGAATCGTGTCGACGCCGACCATCGTTATCGTTGCTGCCAACGGCGATGAAGTATTCCGGGCTCAGGGTGCCCCGACGGTAAATCAGATGCTCGTGGCGCTAGCGAAAGCTGTATGGGCTCCGACGCGAACCGATTGCTGAGTTATCTGGTGATCAGCCCGCAGCGATTTTTTCGACGTGTGCGATGGCCGCCAGCGGATCGCCGAGCAGGCTTCGTTGTTCCGGATGCTGAAGAAAATAGCTAGCGATTGCCGCAGCCTCGTTGGGATCCGAACCAAGCCACCGCGGCTCAATAATGACGGCGGAACCCGACGTCGTGGTGATCGCCAGCTTTGCTCCACGGTCTGAGACAGCGGTGATAGTTGAGATGTCATCCCAGTCGAACGCGAGGTGAGAGCCTCCGCGCACACCGCTCAGGCCGTCGACGGAAAGTGTGAGACCGAGTGTGAGTCGAAAAGACCACACCAGTTGAGCAAGCCAGGCCAGGGCGAGGATCGCGATAGCGAATGGTCCCCAGCGCACAAGTCCATCCCCCATTGTGGATGGCAGTCCTGCCCAGGAGAACCCGACCACGACCAGTGCTGGCATCAACGCGCTTACTGCCAGCACGGGAAATAGGGCAAACATGCCCGGTGAGGCTGCAAAACGAAGGCTGGGTGCTCGTGAATCGAGTTGCACCCTGCCCATGCGGGCGGAATTTGTCCACGTGAGTCCAACAAACATGCCGATCACCATGAACAGCACACCAGCGCCGATGAACATGCGAAACCCGGGCTCTTGTGCCGCAAACACAGGAATAGCCCCGATGAGCGCAATTGCGCTGAAGATGACAATAAAAGCGATACGGCGGTTGCGCGAAAGTTCAACGATCACGCGTCGCTGGGAGTCCACAACCACACGAGGCGAAAGGGTCAGCCGACTCACTTCGTCACGCGCTCCAGCGAGTTAAACGACATCATCGTCTCCCTTGTAGATATAACGACCCGCTCATCCTAGCTAGAGGTCGACCTGAGCAACCCTCGAAGGGCAGGCCGAGGGGATATTCGCGGGCCGGCAACACGCTATCGTTTAAGGTGTATACCCCGCCCTCGTAGCTCAGGGGATAGAGCAGGAGCCTTCTAATCTCTTGGTCGCAGGTTCGAATCCTGCCGAGGGCACCGTAGTGAAAGGGTCGCCGATGACAAACCAGCCGAACAAGACCACTCCCACGGCGTCGAGCGTCTCGGACTTTATTTCTGCTGTGGAATCGGAACGGCGTCGCGAAGAAGCAGAAACACTGCTGACCATCTTCGAACGGGCCTCAGGCCAGAGCGCCGCGATGTGGGGACCGTCAATCATCGGGTTTGGGTCAAGCCACTATCGCTATGCGACTGGCCGTGAGGGCGATACTGCCTCCATCGGGTTTTCGACCCGAAAAGCAAAGATTTCGTTGTACACCGCCCGCAATTTTCGGGAGTTTCCCGAGCTGTTAGAGCGCTTGGGTACGCACGAACTGGCTGTGGGCTGTCTTTATGTGAAGAAGCTCGCGGATGTCGATCTGACTGTCCTTGAAGAACTGCTGACGCGCAGCTACGAGGTTGCCCGGTTCGATTACGATGCACTCGCTGAAAGCGACTGAGCGCGGTCATGATCGTGCGCTCCGCGCTGTCGGCGACGGCTATTGCTTGTGCATTGGCGGTGACGCTGTCGGGCTGCATCTCTGGGCCTGAGCCGACGGTGGCGACGTTCGAAGTTGCTGGCGGCGAGCGTTTCACAATCGAGTTGGCGACACCCGAACTTATTGCGCATGCCGAGGCACTGTTGGCGGGGGAGAGTCTTGCGGCAATTCCGAGCGGCGTTGTGGTGCGTGACGATCCGAGCGTGAATGCGCCTTGGACCTGGCATATTGATCCTCAATCGCTGGAGTTCGCGAACATCACGATCGAGGTGTGCGACGGCACCCCTCAGCAAGTAGAGGACGAAGTCATCACGTCAGACAGGTTTTGTCCGTGGTCCGCGCGCATTGTCGCCATTGACGGACCAGATTCTTGAAATAATCTAGCTCGCGAGCGCCAACGTCAGCTGCGTGTCGAGTGGTTCGCGCTCTCTGAGCGCGCTGTTAGTTGCGGTCGGGGGTGACGACGGTGGGGGCGGTTTCTGACGCTGAATTTGACGTGCTTGGCGTCGCGGCGCTAGAACTGGCCGCGCTGGAGCTCGACGTGGATGCTGCTGATGTTGCTTCTTCGGCAGCTTGTCGTGAAGCCCACTCTTGTTGCTTGACGACGAGTTCGTCTTCTGCTTCGCCTGTCTCGTATTTCCAGCTGGCGAGGTCTTGAGCAAAGAGCTTCTTGGCGCGGCCGGGACGGGCTTGCCAATCGAGGAGTCCCTCTTGCAATTCGGCGAGGTCTTGCTCGGCTTGGAAGCTGTAGTTGACGGAGTTCTTCTTCATCGTGGCGAGCTTGTGCGCTGCCCAGTCGGCGGCGATATCGGCGCCCTTGAGGGGGAGGAGGCGCACGCGAACTTCGGCTTCGCTCGCCTGGTGGTCAACATGCTCTTTTTCGCCAGCGGAGAGAGTGCTCCACGTCGCTGCGCGACGGCCTGACGAGATGAGGGCGGCAACGGCGGCAGCTTTTGCCTGGCGGTCTTGTTGGCCGATGAGGCGACGCAGCGATGAGCGAGCTATCAATCCCACGATGATTCCCCCAACAATGATCGCGAGGAAGGGCACGAGGGCGCCCGTAATGAACGCCGAACCCTGATCGGAGTTGAACCAGTCAACGAGGTCATTCCACCACTGAAGAATCATGTTGGAACTGTAACCCCGCTAGTGAGCGGGGACGCATAGCGACAGGCGAGTCCCATCAAAATCGAAAGATATCCAGTGCGTCGTCGATAGACCAGAAGTCTCCTAGCGGGAGAAAACGACGCTGGCGCTGCAACATCCGTTTGGCTTGAAAGCGTGCCCCGGCATCAGACTGCCAGCGGTGCACATAGCCAAGAACTTCGCCATCGGGGCGGGTAATCCTCCAGAGGTCGTCGTTGAGTTCTACGGTGACGATGCCCGAGGTGATCGAGCGTGTGGTTTCAGCAAAGTCGAGGGTCGTCATGGCTGCTCCTTCAGATAGCGCCTGCTTATGTGGGCAATTCGAATATATGTTCGACTACTGACATTCTGCTGCGACCATCTGATCCGGGAGCTTCTCGCGGCGCTTTAATGAAAAAACCGGGTCTCGCGTGACTAACGTGAGACCCGGTTTCGAGGTCTGGCTCGCTATCTTTAGCGCAAGCCAGTTCCTTTAGCGCAGGCTGGTTCCGTCGACCGCGAGCGCGTCGATTGCCGCAAGTTCCGCTTCGGTTAGGGTGGGGCCCTCAAGCGCGGCAAAGTTGTTCTCTAGCTGGGCCACACTGCTGGCACCGACCAGTGCTGACGTGACCTGCGGATGACGCAGCACCCACGTCAACGCCAACTGAGCGAGGCTCTGCCCACGGTTCTGCGCGATTTCGTTGAGTGCACGAACACGCTGAAGGTAGGTGTCGCTGATGGGGCCGGGCTGAAGCCAGCGACCCTCTGCCGCGCGCGACCCAGTGGGGATGGTTCCGTCCATGTAGCGATCGGTCAGAAGCCCCTGAGCTAGCGGCGAGAACACGATGCTGCCGGCGCCGACCTGATCAAGCACTGGCAGGAGGCCGCTTTCAATGTGGCGGTCGAACATGTTGTAGCGCGGCTGATGGATGGTAAGCGGGATGCCGTACTCGGCAAGCGCTTCAGAAGCGGCGAGAGTCTGCTCGGGGCTGTAGTTCGAAACTCCCACATAGAGCGCCTTGCCCGAGTTCACCGCGGTTGCTAAAGCGCCCATCGTCTCTTCGATAGGGGTGTCGGTATCTGGACGGTGGTGGTAGAACACGTCAACGTATTCGAGTCCCAGGCGGTCAAGGCTCGCATCGAGCGATGACAGAAGGTATTTGCGCGATCCGCCATCTTGATAGGGGCCAGGCCCCATGGTGTAGCCGGCCTTAGTCGAGACAAGAATTTCGTCGCGGTACGGCTCAAAGTCGTCGGCGAAGATCTCCCCGAAGTTCTGCTCGGCAGCGCCAATATCTGGCCCATAGTTGTGGCGAGGTCGAAGTGGGTGATTCCCAAATCAAAGGCGCGGCGGAGGATTGCGCGCTGAGTGTCTCGAGGGCGATCGGACCCAAAGTTGTTCCATAGTCCTAAGGAGATTGCGGGCAGTTTGAGCCCGCTGTGGCCTACGCGGTGGTATTCGGTGGTGTCATATCTGGTTGATTCGGCGTCATAAGGCATTCGTTCAGCCTATGCCCAGCGACTGAGGGAACACCACACGGGAAGTGTGTGTTGTATGAGTCATCCGGCTCTAGAAAGTAGGCTCAACTTATGCACACATTTCATCTCGCAGGCGGCTGTTTCTGGTGCCTCGACGCGGTCTACCGCACCCTCAACGGAGTTACCGATGTCGTTTCGGGTTACACCGGTGGTCACGTTGCTAACCCCAGCTATGAGCTGGTGTGCACCGAAACCACGGGCCACGCTGAAGCCGTAGCGGTCACCTTCGACCCCGCCGTCATTCCCGCTGAGGTAATTCTCGACGTGTACTTCACCCTGCACGACCCACGCCAGTTGAACCGGCAGGGTAACGATGTTGGTTCGTCGTACCGTTCAGCGATGTTCTATGAGAACGATGAGCAGAAGGCTCTCTTCGAGGCCGCGCGTGATCGAGCATCCGAGTACTGGGATGGCGGCATCGTGACGACCATTGAACCTCTCGACAACTATTACAACGCCGAGGACTACCACCAAGACTTCTTCGCGAAGAACCCCGGCCAGGGCTATTGCATGGCCGTGGCATTGCCTAAGGTCAACAAGATTCGTTCTCGTTCTCGAGCTATATCAAGTAGGTCTCTGACGCGCGCTCTGTACGCCGTCTCGCAATGAAGGTCTTTATCTTCGGAGCGAGGCGGCGTACGGTCGTTAATAAGCGACATTGGCGTCGTTTAACTAAGTCGAAGGAGGTTCGGAAATGACTGATCACACTCTGACCGGACAAACCTGGGTGGCGTTCACTCAGGCCGGAGCGGTTGGCTCGGTCCACCGGGTAACAGATGGTTTCACCTTCAAGTTATTGAAAGACGAAAATTTTCGAGCGGTCTACCCGTCGTTGGATGCTGCGAAGTCTGCGCTGCATGCCAACCTTCTGCCCGGCACAGCTTGGCCGGAATTCCGCGAACACTAGGTAGCGCAGGGCAGTTTCAGTCACTGACTGGCCTCAGGTCTGTGTGGCCGAACTACTGCTCCTGAACGGGCCATCGGCGAGCGCCGCTTCCACAGATCGCTGCGCTCGCCGACTTCTGCCGTGGCGGCCGACGAGCATTGCTCTCAGACGGATGCCGGGTCGGCTTCCCGGCACGAGTGTCGGCCCGCATCTGTCTCCCAATTCGGCCGCGCGCTGTGCAGTGCGGCCCAGATCAAGGAGCAGACATGACCGACAGCATTACCGTTTCCGGGCTCGTAGCAACGACTCCCCGACACATCGTGACGGGCGAAGGCTTGCCCATTACGTCGTTTCGACTCGCGTCAACTCAACGCCGTTTTGATCGAGGTACTCAGCGGTGGATCGACGGCGAAACTAATTGGTACACGATTACGTCGTTTCGGCAGCTTGCGATTAACAGTGCCACTTCGGTGAGTAAAGGCGATCGCGTGGTGCTCACTGGGCGACTGCGTATTCGCGAGTGGGAAAACGCTGATCGCAGCGGGACCAACATCGAGATCGAAGCAGACTCGCTCGGTCATGATCTTATGTGGGGCACCGCGCAGTTCTCGCGGACGATCTCCACAAGCGGTAGCGCCGGTGCAGCTCAACACGGTGGCAGCGATAGTTCCGCGCGTGACGAGTTTGGGTCGACAAATGACTCAGACGAGTCAGAATCCGGGGAGGGCGCAGACGTCGATGCGGAGGAGGCAGCAGACAGCGAGCTTGCCACGGTTACCCCTTTCTGAGCGGATCGTACGCGCAGGCAATCTAGACTTGACGCGGCCCTGACTGCCCAAGGCCGGCGAAAGGATTGCAATGCGCGTACGACCAGCTCACCGAATCGGCGGAGCGATCGCACTAACCCTTGCGGCTGTACTCGTGCTCAGTGGCTGCGTGGCATCAACGCCTGAGGCGCCGACGGCGGCGCCGACAACCGAGACGTCGGCTACCCCAGAGCCCGAAGCTGCGCCCACTGGCCCAATTTTGCGCCCCGGCGAAGCAGCAGCGGCAAACCGGCAGTTTTTCGACCTGATCAATGCTGATTATCATGCAGCAAATGGGCGGGGCGATGGCAGAACCATCGTCGATAATCTCATCGCCAATGGCTTCGAGAAACAAGACATGGAAGTTACCTCAGACGAGACGGCGATTGGTCTCGCCGCCGACTCCATCGTGGTCTCGGTGCGCATCAAGGGCGAGTGTCTTCTTGGCCAGTTCGCGCCAGACAATTACGCGTCGTCCATCGAGCCGCTTCTCGGCACCGGTGGCTGCCTTGTCGGAAAGACCCGACCAATCGACTGGTAGTACCTCAAACGGGTTCGCCCAAGCCTGAACGCTCCGTAGAATGGTCCCATGGCCGAATTCATTTATTCCATGGTGCGCGCGCGAAAAGCGGTCGGCGACAAGCTCATTCTTGACGACGTCACAATGTCGTTCTACCCCGGCGCAAAGATCGGTGTGGTTGGTCCCAACGGTGCCGGTAAGTCCACAATCCTCAAGATCATGGCGGGTCTCGACACCCCCAGCAACGGTGAAGCCCGGCTGAGCCCCGGTTACTCCGTGGGAATCCTCATGCAGGAGCCCGAGCTCGACGAAACAAAAACGGTTCTCGAAAACGTGCAAGAAGGCGTCGGGCCGATCAAAGCAAAGGTTGACCGTCACGCGGCCATCGGCCTCGAAATGGCGGAACCTGACGCTGATTTCGATGCTTTGCTAGCCGAAATGGGCGCACTGCAAGAAGACATCGACGCTGCTGACGCGTGGGACCTCGATTCCCAGCTCGAGCAAGCTATGGATGCACTGCGCACGCCGCCGGGAGACTGGCCCGTCAACAAACTCTCCGGTGGAGAAAAGCGCCGTGTTGCGCTCACCAAGCTCCTTCTCCAGAAGCCCGACCTGTTGCTTCTCGATGAGCCCACTAACCACCTTGACGCCGAAAGTGTTCTCTGGCTCGAGCAGCACCTCTCCAAGTACCCGGGCGCCGTACTGGCCGTAACCCACGATAGGTACTTCCTCGACCACGTCGCCGAATGGATTGCTGAAGTCGACCGCGGTCACCTCTATCCCTATGAGGGCAACTACTCCACCTACCTCGAGAAGAAGCAAGAACGTCTCCAGGTGCAGGGCAAGAAAGACGCCAAACTCGCGAAGCGTCTCTCGAGCGAACTTGAGTGGGTGCGGTCTAACTCCAAGGGCCGCCAGACTAAGTCGAAAGCTCGACTCGCACGCTACGAAGAAATGGCGAACGAAGCGGAGAAGACCAGAAAACTGGACTTCGAGGAAATTGTCATCCCGATGGGGCCTCGCCTTGGTGCGCAGGTCATCGACGCCAAGAACCTCAAGAAGGGCTTCGACGAGCGCATTCTGATCGACGGACTGAGCTTCACGCTTCCCCGTAACGGAATTGTGGGAGTCATCGGCCCGAACGGTGTCGGTAAGACCACGCTGTTCAAGACCATCGTTGGTCTTGAGCCTCTCGATTCTGGAGATCTCAAAATCGGCGAGACTGTCGATATTTCCTACGTCGACCAGAGCCGCGGTGGAATTGACCCCAACAAGACACTGTGGGAGGTCGTCTCTGACGGCCAGGACTACATCCAAGTCGGAAAGACCGAGATCCCTTCGCGTGGCTATGTCTCGCAGTTCGGATTCAAGGGACCAGACCAGCAGAAGAAGGCTGGCGTGCTTTCCGGTGGTGAGCGCAACCGTTTGAACCTCGCGCTCACGCTCAAGCAGGGCGGAAACCTGTTGCTGCTTGACGAACCAACTAACGACTTGGACGTGGAAACTCTGGGAAGCCTCGAGAACGCACTTCTCGAATTCCCCGGCTGTGCTGTGGTGATCACTCACGATAGGTGGTTCCTCGACCGCATCGCGACCCACATCCTCGCCTACGAAGGCACGGAAGCGAAGCCGGGCTACTGGCACTGGTTCGAAGGAAACTTCGACGCCTACGAAGAGAACAAGATCGAGCGACTCGGTCCAGACGCCGCAAAGCCGCACCGCAGCGCCTACCGCAAGCTCACTCGCGACTAGGGATGAGACTTCACGTACCACTCCCGCTGCGCTGGTCAGATGTCGACGCGTACCAACACGTCAACAATGCCGAAGTGTTTCGCCTGCTCGAAGAGGCGCGCATTCACGCATTCTGGCCCGCTGCGGGAGTGGATGCGCCCCTCACCGCTGTGCTTGATGGTCGCCCTGGCGGCCCAACGATGACGCTCATTGCGCGTCAAGAAATCGAATATCTTCTCCCGATTCCGTACATGCGCGAGCCCATAGACATTGAACTGTGGATCGGCCGCGTTGGGGGAGCAAGCCTCGAAGTTTGCTACGAGATCTACACCCCTGTCGGCGTCGAGCCGCGGCAGCTGTTCGTTCGCGCGGCAACCACGCTGGTGCTCGTCGACGCCCTAACCTCACGCCCACAGCGCATCAGCGATGAGCAGCGCGCAGTATTCGCGCGCTACGCAGAAACACCGCTGCAGTTCGCCAAACGCCGTTAGAACGGCATTTCAGCATTTCAGCGATTCTGCAGTGCCGCTCGCTATAGCTGAACTGCTCTTGCCGCTGTCGCCTTCGTTGAACTCGTAGGGACGCGACGTTAAGCGACTGCCTAGGCGCCGTCTTCAGCCTCATCATCATCGAATTCTGCTTCTAGATCCGTGGGATCGAGCCATTCGGCGATAGCGTGCGCACCGCGAGCTTCGAGAAGGGGACCGGCATACTGAAAGAGCTCTTTGCGGCTTTGGATGCCCGTGCCGAGCGGTAGCGCCAAGTCGATGCCCGCAGCAGCGGACTCGTCCGGAGTGAGATGGTTGACGCCAGCAACGACGGCCAACCACGCGGTGGGGCTCTTAGCGCCGCGCAGGTAGTCGATAACTTTGCCATCGAGCGATTGGTGGTCGAGGCGACCTTCGCCCGTGAGAATGACATCCGCCGTCGTGATGGCGTCGCTGAGGCCAATCGCGTCAGCGACAAGCTGGGCGCCAGGAACGAGCTTCGCTCCGAACAGCGCGACGAGTCCTGCCGCTATGCCGCCGGCTGCTCCCATTCCAGGCAACGAGGCGATTCCCGCAGCAGAAAAGCCGCGCTCAGAAGCGTGGGTGGTCTCAGCCAGCACCTCAGAAAGCCGGGTCAGCCCGGCGTCCAACAGCGTAATGTCGGATGCCGAAGCTCCCTTCTGGGGTCCGAATACAGTGGCGGCGCCGTGTTCTCCGGTGAGCGGATTGGTGACGTCGACGGCGACGCGCCAGGTCGTCTCCAGAGCGCCGTCAATGAGTCCATCGAGGTCAATCGTCGCGAGCGAAGTTAGCTCACCGCCACCAGCGGCCAGCTCGACACCGTCGCTGTTGAGAAAGCGTGCGCCGAGCGCGCGAAGCAGACCCGTGCCGCCGTCGGTGCTTGCTGAGCCGCCGAGAAAGAGGGTAATCTCGCGTGCGCCACGAGCAATAACACTCGCAGCGATAAGACCGACGCCGTAGCTGTCGGCGCGAAGCGGCTGAAGAGGTACTTCGGAGACGTAGGGGAGACCGTTGGCCTGTGCCGCTTCGATTACCGCACGGCGGCCGTCGAGGTCGAATCCGTAGGAGGCGTCGCGCTCACGACCGATTGCGTCGACCGTCGATAGTGTCAGGGCCGGTTGCAACCACGCGGCGAGCACGGCATCTAGAGAACCTTCTCCGCCATCGGCCATCGGAAACGTCAACACCGTCGCTGTTTCGGGAAGCATTTCTCGGGCACCGCGTTCGAGCGCGGCAGCGGCGTCGGCAGCGCTGAGGCTTCCCTTGAAAGAGTCTGGGGCAATCACGACGACCGGGGTGGGGTTCTCAGGCATCCTTCGACTTTAGCGGCAGTGGGCACCCCGGAAAGTTCACCAGCAGATCTAGCGCGCACGAAAAAAGGGGCCGCCCGAAGGCGACCCCTTTTTCGTAGATCACAGTGCTAATAGCACCGTAGGTTCACACAGTTTTAGCTGGTGAGGCCGTCTACGTAGTCCTGGTTCGCTGCGATCCAGTCTGCAACGATGGGCTCGAAGTCGGTTCCTTCGTACTCGTTGTACATGACGTTCTCGAGCGAGTAGAGCAGCTCGGAGTCCATCTTGAAGTCAGAGATCCACTCAGTGATTTCTGGCATGTCGTCGCTCAAGGTGTCGCGTGAGAAGGAGTGAATTCCTTCTGCGTCGCCGAGAGTTCCCTCAGGGTCAGCAAGGTCCTTGATGGGGAATGCATCGTAGGCCCAGTGCGGACGCCAGAGAGTAACGGCAATGTTCTCGCCGTTATCGAGTGCTGCCTGAAGTTCAGCAAGCATGGCGGGAGTCGATGACGTGAGAAGTTCCATGCCCTCGAGACCATAGGTTGGCATGGTCTTCGTCATGACTGCCTCGGTCAGGCCTGCGCCTGGCTCGATGCCGACAATGCGGTTGCCGAAGGCGTCAGCGTTAGCTGCGAGCTCTTCGAGCGAGTCGATCGGTGCATCTTCGTTCACTGCAACGGTCAGTCCCGCTTCAGTGTTCCAAGCGCCGAGGTCGGTGATCGTCTCACCGTATTCTTCCATCAGGCTTGCGTGGGTGACGGGAAGCCATCCATCAAGCGCGATGTCGTAGTCGCCGGTGCTGAGGCCCGAGAAGATGGGGGTAACGTCAGCGTATTCGAGCTCTACGTTGTAGCCCTTTTCTTCAAGGATTGCCTTCCAGAGGTACGAAACTGCTTCGCCCTCGGGCCAGCCGTTGAATACGGCGATGCTGAGATCCTTGTTTTCAGGAGCGTCACCTGCCGCGGTGTCGTCTCCGCCTGCGGCGCAAGCCGACAGACCGAGGAGCGTTGCCGCTCCAATTGCAATGGCAGCGCGTGTCTGCTTTTTCATTGTGTCGTCCTTTTCTGTCAACGCTGAAGCGTCGACGATGTTGACGTCGATGCACACAGGATTTTCTGTGTGCGGGAAAACGAGCGCGGGTGAGCGCCCGAAAATTAGCGAACCGGAGGAGTCAGTTCTGCGGGCTCGGCATCGGCAGCTGCCGAAGTCGTGCCAGAGCTGTCAGCCTCAGCCGTCTCAGTTCCGTCGGACTTGCCGCGAAAGTTGAACGAATCGAGGATGAAGCGGAAGTACCCCTTGCCGGAGCCGAAGGATGCCGTGAGTCGGTCAAGGAAGATGGCCAACAGTACGACTGAGAGTCCAGCTTCGAACCCGAGCGAGACATCCGCCCGGCTCAAGCTCTGGATAACCGGCTGGCCGAGGCCACCAGCGCCAACCATCGAGGCGATAACAACCATCGAGAGTGAGAGCATGATCACCTGGTTGATACCAGCCATGATCGACGGAAGTGCCAGCGGAAGCTGAATCTGGCGGAGGATGCGACTCGGTGAAGAACCGAAGGCCTGTCCAGCTTCAACAACCTCTTTATCGACACCGCGGATACCAAGTTCAGTAAGACGCACGCCGGGAGCGAGGGCGAAGAGCACTGTTGCCACGATTCCGGGCACGTCACCGATGCGGAAGAGGATCAGCGCCGGAATCAGGTAGACGAATGCGGGCATTGTCTGCAGGAAGTCCAGGATCGGCTTCACGATTGTGGAGACCGGTTGGTACTTCGCAGCCAGAATTCCGAGCGGAACGCTGATTATCACAGCAATTGCTGCAGCGACCAAGACCAACGCGAGGGTATCCATCGCGTTTTCCCACTGATTCAAGCTGAGGATCAGGAGGAAGCTGACGGTGGTGCCGAGGGAGAATACCCAACCGCGTGCCACAAAGGCGACTGCCGCGAAGATGATCAGCATCACCCAGAATGGCGGCGAGGCGAACAAGAAGTTCATCCCGTCGGCGACTGAGGCGATGATGAACTTGATTACGTCAAAGAAACCACCGAATGTTTCGGTAATGAAGTCAATGCCGTCTTCGACCCACTGGCCGAGGGGAAGTCTAGGGAAGTCGTTCATCGTGCGGCCTCCGTTTCGGGTGCGATTTCTGGCGTAGCAAGCGCGTCAGAGATCAATTCAGTAGACACGGTGAGTGCCGGTTCGATTACGGGCAACTCGCCAGTATCGGTGGTGACGTTGCCGAGGGCGGCAAGAAGCGTCACTCGAGGCACGGCGCCAATGAGGCGACCGCGGTCATCCACAACCGCTAGGGGTAGTGGGCTCTCGACTGAGGGAACGAAGAGTTCCGAAAGTGACGTGTCAGCCTGCACAACGTTGAAGTCGTCGCTAATGATCGACGAGAGGTCAGTCTCACCGCGGCGAACGAGCTTCATTGCCTCAGCATCACGAACGATGCCCTTGAGGGTGCGATCGCGGCCGATGACGAACGCCATCGAGCTTTGCAGATCGCGCATCGTCTTCAACGCAGCACGCGGTCCAGAACCAGCGAACGCGGTGACGCGGGCAGGCTCCATAACGCTGGATGCCGTGAGAACACGAGAGCGGTCAACATCCTGAACGAACTGCGCAACATAGTCATTGGCGGGGTCAGTGAGGATGTCTTCTGGTGTACCGATCTGAACGATGCGGCCGTCACGCATTACTGCAATGCGATCTCCAAGGAACATAGCCTCGTTGAGGTCGTGAGTGATGAAGATGATCGTCTTGCCGAGTTCCGTTTGAAGCTCAAGCAGCTGCTCTTGCATTTCGCGACGAATCAGCGGGTCGAGAGCGCTGAACGCTTCGTCCATGAGGAGAACGTCAGTGTCAGCGGCCAAGGCGCGGGCGAGGCCAACGCGCTGCTGCATTCCACCAGAAAGTTCTGAGGGCATCTTGTGGCCCCAACCCTCGAGGCCGACGAGGTCAATGACCTTTTGAGCACGAGCGAGGCGTTCGGTGCGGGGGATGCCCTGCACTTCGAGCGCGTAAGCAGCATTCTCGAGAACGCTGCGGTGCGGGAACAGCGCGAAGTGCTGGAACACCATCGAGATGCGGCGACGGCGAACGTCGCGAAGTTTTGATGCGCCGATGCCGGTGATGACATCGTCGCCAACAGTTACTGAGCCGGAGGTGGTTTCCCACAGTCCGTTGAGCATGCGGATGAGCGTAGATTTGCCCGATCCGGAGAGGCCCATAACGACGAAGATCTCGCCCTTGTGAACATCGAAGCTTGCATCGATAACGGCAGCAGTGCCCAGTTCTGTGATCTCGTCTCGAGAGGCCCCGTGCTGGAGTCGCTCGACTGCTTCTTTCGGGCGGCGGCCGAAGACCTTATAGAGGTTCTTGGCGCTGACTGCTATTTCTTCGGTCACGTTCTCCTGAGTGCTCGGCACCATTTGGGCTTTGCTCTTCTCGGTTACGGTCCGGGTTGCAGGCACCTTGCTAGTCATGTGGCTCCCAATTGAGCCAGATGAGAAGGGGAAACATTGTCGGAATGGTTCCAGTGCGAAACAACCGTACGAGCGTCAACCCAACTAG
>NZ_AHWA01000005.1 GCF_000247645.1 Salinibacterium sp. PAMC 21357 | reverse complement strand
CTTCGGCTTGGGTTCGACCCTCGAGGGTGACGGCAGTGATGACGAGCTTGGCTTTGGACACACTCTGATCGTGGCTGAGAAGTTTCCCATGTCCCGAGAGATGCGTTTCCTATGTCCTGAACGAACACACCGCTACCCCGACAGTTAACTCGGTTGTACTGCAATCTGCAGCGCGACAGAGACGACTAAACGCCTTCCTTCGGGAAGGCGTTTAGTCGTTAACTCGCTCGCGAGTTCGGTTCGAATGAGCCGCGGTCTCTCTTAGGCAAAGTCGGCGTCAGGCGCACTCCCATAGCTGAACTCGATCTTGGGACGCCAGCCGCTATTGAGAACGCCGCCGCTCTCCTCGAGATAGCACGCACCGCAGAGCGACTGGTAGCCAACATCCACCCCATCGATGGCGACTTGGTCACCATCAAAGATAAATTCACCACCCACGGTTCTCGCGTTGAAGACGGCCTTGCGGCCACAGCGGCAAATCGTCTTGAGTTCTTCAAGGGAGTGCGCAATCTCCAACAAACGTCGGCTGCCCGGAAAAGCGACCGTCTGGAAGTCGGTACGGATGCCGTAAGCAAGCACAGGCACCCTCTCAACGATCGCAATGCGCAGCAGGTCATCAACCTGTGCTTCGCTAAAGAACTGGGCCTCATCGACCAGCAGGCAGCTCACCGGCGAACCAGTCTTCTCGAATACTCGTGCTCGCTCGCGCGCGAAGACCTCATAAACATCATCATTGGGTGCGATGGTGAAATCTACCTGGCGAGTGACCCCGAGGCGAGAAATTATGGCGCTATCGCCCTTGGTATCGATGTGGGGTTTCGCCAAAAGAACCTGCTGGTCGCGTTCCTCATAGTTATAAGCCGCCTGCAGCAGCGCGGTGCTCTTGCCGCTGTTCATCGCTCCGTAGCGGAAATAGAGTTTGCTCATCAGCGTAGAAATCCATCCTCAGCGGCCCGGCGAATCAGGTCAGCCTTTTTACTTGCCGGGCGGTTAGCTTTTGCGTATTTTTCACGCACCCTACGAAGATACGTCTTTGCGGTCTCATATTGCACGTTCATTCTCTCGGCGACTTGAGGCGTGCTGAGCCCCGAAGCGTAAAGCGTGAGAGCATCCGCTTCTCCAGCGCTGAGTTTCGGCTTGGATTGGTCGGCCGAGCCTGAGGGTAGCGGGCGCCAGTCAAGCTGAGCCCCGCCCTCGGCTTGCACCCCCATGATGTGACGAGCAGCATCCATAACCTCGTGCATTGGTAACGCCTTCGAGAGGAAGGTGGCAGCCCCAGCAGAAAGAGCTCGTTCACGGGCTTCCCGGCTGTCCAGACTCGAAAGAACGATGACCTTTGCCCCGGCGGCACGACACGTGCGAACCCGAGCCTCGATCGACACCGGCTCCTTCAACTGGAAGTCGAGAAAGACCAACTCGGTGGGAAAGCGGTCGCTGTGCACAAGTTGAAGCCACGTGCTTGCCGTGAGCACAACATCGAAATCGGGAGCGTTGTTAGTGATCCAGCTATTGAGGCTGTCGAGCAACACTTCATGATCATCCAGGATGGCGAGCCGGATGGGCGCACGATCGCCGAGATGCGCGCTGAGGCGGGATTCAGGGGGTGTCATAAGTGAACCTAACAATCAATGAGGGTGAGCGATACGAAATACGAAGTCCAGTGAAAACCACGCGAAGAACGGCAAGATAGGGGGCAAGTGACGAACGCCAAGATGATTCCGATGACGTGACCGTGCCAGTAACGATGATCGTCGCTCCGGTAGCAGTCTTCTCAATTACCAAGCGCACACTCTCGGGATCAAGTTCATCACCGTTAGCCACAGCCAACACGGCCGCCCTCAACGCCGTGCGCTGCGACGAGGTCATCGCTGCTGCGAGTCGGTGTGGATCCTGAACGCGGTTACCGTCATCGAGCGCACCGAAAGAATTCGCCACCACAGATTCGAGCCAACTGCGGTTGAGCTCTGTGACCATGAGCTCGCGAATCGACTCCGAATACTGAGCAGCCCGAGCACGGTCATCGGGCGAGATGATCCCTCGCTGAGTTATGTCAACGAACAGTGGCACAACATCGCGGTTGAGAATCGTCACTCGGTCTTGTTGCACCGAGCGCGCAACACTCACTTGCTCTCGGTCCAACTGACGCCGCGCAGCACGACGAGCGCGAAACTCCCAGCGCACATGAGTCTTGGCGAGAGAGAAGGCAAACGCGCTGCCACCGAGCGACATTGTTAGCACCGGTGTCATTGCGGCCAAAATCACGATCATTGCGGGGGCATCAAGGCGCGAAACTGAGTACGACACGAGAGCCACGAATCCGACGAAGATGGAGGCCGTCACCCCTGCCGCGACAAGTTCCACCACCGGACGGTACGGGGCCAGCGCCATACATGCGATACCGATAATGAGAGGTGCCCAAATATCGGTTTTCATTGAGCCCCCACTTCCCAACGCGGCAGAACTCAGCGCATAAGCCATGATGAGGAGCCCAATCACGACAGCGTGCATCTCACCGCTGAAGGGCGCGCGCAAAGGGCCGGTGGCAAAAATCATCAGTGCCGTGGCAGTCCCAATCAACATTAAGGAGGCGCCAGCCATCCACAGATGAACGATAATTTGCGAATGCAGGAACGTCATCACGGTTGCTAATGCGAATATGCCGAACGCGGATGCCACGCTCACGGGGCGACCATCGAGAGTGCCCAAAGGATCGAGCTGCTGGATTGTTACGGATTCCGTTGCGGCGCTCATTCGACCTCGATGCTCGATTCGATGCCTGCACTCGCTGCGAGCTGCGCACTTGCATCCCGCTGCTTACTCGCACCGGTCGGAATACGAATCATTACCGATGTGCCAAGTCCCGGCGTCGACCACAGTTGCACCGCACCGGAGACTTGTTCAATTCGACGACGAACTGACTGCCGGAGACCAAGACGGTCGGCCCCGGTCTCTGCTTCATCAAATCCTTTGCCGGCGTCAACGACGAGCACACTGACTTCGTCTTCCGACGCAAAAATCGCTACCTCCGCCTGCATAGTGCCCGAATGCTTGACGACATTTACTAAGCACTGCTTGACCGCTGGACCGAGCGCTGCAGCACCGCCAGCATCCAGTCCGGAAAGCGCAGACAGATCACCTGTCAGTTCAACCGTGAGGCCCAGCGCTCGAGCTTCGGAGATCGCCACCAGGAGCGAGCTGTTTTGCCAATCGTCGCGAACGCCAGTGTCGGTGTCGGTCGCGGACTCAGAGAGCCACTCCTCCCCAACCAACACATCGAGGTCACGTTCAATCTCGCGCTGAAGTTGCGGGCTCATAGCTCCATACGGAGCGTTAGCAATCGCTGCGAGGTGGCCAAGTACGGTGTCGTGCATCACCGCAGCAGACGTCGCTTCAATGCCATAGCGAAGGTCGGCAAGCTCGTTGTCACGAGCAGCACGATGGAGGCGCGACTGCACCCGACGAACCCCCCGCTGGCTGAGCCGGAGAGTGACCAGCACGACAATCACGGCAACGTAGACGGCGAACACAGTAGACGGAACAGCCGTGTAGCCCAGCACCTGCCACGATGCCAAAGCCACGGCGCTCTGCGCAACGGCAAGCCCGACGGTGCACCATGCGATGCTCCACACCACGCTGCGGCCCGAGCCGCCAATAAGCATGAGTGCGATTGTGGGGAGGGTGATGAGGTACTCGCCCACCCCACCCAACGGCCGTATTTCAGAAGCCACCGTGAGCACGAACCAATAGACTGCTGGCCCGCCGATCACAATGTGCGCGACCGTGAAGAACGCTGTGCGGTAGCGGTTGACCAACCACACCGTTAGGAGCATGGGTACTACGGCCAGCGCCGCTGGCCACAGCGTGATGTTAGCGTCGCCGGCTTCCATGGTTATCACGCCAGCTAAAGCCAACGAGAAACAGACGAGAGAGACTGTATTTATTGTCCGCGAGAACGCGCGCGTAACGCTTTCTTTGCGCAGGTGAGCAGGCAGTCCAATCGACATCTGAACTCCCCCTCTACCGTCTGGCCACGTTCTCACCAGTATGACAACAATCGGGGTACGTCACGTACCCCATTGCCGGGGTACGTGACGTCACGAAGAATGCCTCGCAGAGCGAGGACTAGTTGCTACGGGTGAATCTTCAGTGCCTGCGCCGTGCGCTCGAGAGTTGCTTGCGCAAGCTCGGGTGAGTCGGAAAGCTGCTGGCCAAAGCTCGGGATCATTTTCTCGATCTTTGGACGCCAGTCAGCCATTCGCTCAGGGAAGCACTTCTCGACAAGACCCAGCATGATCGGAACAGCCGTGGATGCTCCAGGCGATGCCCCAAGGAGTCCGGCGATGCTGCCATCAGCGGAAGACACAACTTCGGTGCCGAACTGAAGCACACCAATCTTTTTGGAGTCCTTCTTCATCACTTGAACGCGTTGACCGGCGGTGATGCGGTACCAGTCTTCGGGCTTAGCATTCGGAACGAATTGCTTGAGCTCGGCGAACTTCGTCTCGGGGCTTGCCATCAGTTGGCCGGCCAAATATTTCACAAGCGACAAGTTGCTGAGTCCCGCGGCAACCATGGGGAACAGATTGTGCCAGCGAATGGACGCGAACAAGTCGAGAACTGAGCCGGTTTTTAAGAACTTGGGGCTGAATCCGGCATACGGACCAAACATGAGGCTGCCCTGACCCTCGACCACTCGAAGGTCGAGGTGCGGAACCGACATCGGCGGCGAACCGACTGCAGCCTTGCCGTAGACCTTGGCGCTGTGCGCGGCCACGATCTCCGGGTTGTCAGTGCGCAAGAACTCGCCGCTGACAGGGAACCCGCCAAAACCGCGGATCTCTTTGATGCCAGATTTCTGCAGCAAATTGAGCGCATAACCACCAGCGCCGACGAAAACAAAACGGGCAGTAACAGGCTCAACCGGAGTGCCACCGACGTCATGACGCAGCTTGACCTTCCACAGTCCATCACGCTGTTTCGTAAGATTTGTGACGACTATGCCGGTGTTGAGCTGGGCTCCCGTTTCCACCAAATTGTTGACCATGAAATGCGAGAGTGCACCGAAGTCAACATCGGTTCCGGACGGAATGAAGGTAGCAGCAACAGGCTCAGACTTGCGTCGGCCCGGCATCATGAGAGGCGCCCAGCCGTGAATGACGGCGGGGTCTTCGCTGTACTCCATACCAGCGAACAGCGGGTGATCTTTAAGTGCCTCGAAGCGCTTGCGCAAGTACTCGACGTTGGTCTCGCCCCAGACAAAACTCATGTGCGGGGTGGGGTTGATGAACGAGCTCGGCTCTGGCAGAGAACCGTCAGCCACGAGGTGAGACCAGAACTGGCGCGACACCTGGAACTGCTCATTTACCTTCACCGCACTCGAAATCTCGATCGAGCCATCGCTCTTTTGGGGGGTGTAGTTCAATTCACACAGCGCGGAATGTCCGGTGCCAGCGTTGTTCCAGGGATTCGAGCTCTCTTGGGCGAGGTCGCCCAACCGCTCGAAGATCTGAATATCCCAGTCAGGCTGCAATTTGCGGAGCAGCGTTCCCAGAGTGGCACTCATGATTCCGCCGCCGATGAGAGCGACGTCGACGGTTTTATTCACAACTCCACTTTAGCCGTCTGCTAGAGGCCCAAAGTGCGAAGTGCCTGATCCATCTGGGTCGCCATCGCCGCGTACCCATCATCGTTGGGGTGCAGCCCGTCACTGGCCATCCACTCCGGGTGGCCTTCGATCCAGTGCGAAGCCCCGGGAATGTAGTCGGCACCGATATCGGAGGCCGCCTCTTTCACCCAAGCGATGATCGTGTCGACTGAAGCGGGGCGCTCATCGGTGTACCAAAAAGGCTCAACCACAATGAAGCGGGCATCCGGAAGCGCCGCTGTCAGCCGGTCAAAGTCCGCCGTGATCTGAGCCCGGATGTCGGCAGCCCGGGAACCGAAACTGAAGTTGTCGTTGAGCCCCATCGTGACGAACACGATGTCGGGGTCATCGGCGATGACCATGCTGGGCAGATCACCATCGCCGAAGACGCTGCGATTGTTGATGAACCCCAGGCCGTTAACGCTCGGGTTGAACTCACTCCACCCTCGTTCTTCGCTGACCACCGTCGACCAGCGGTTAGCTGCTGCCGAGGCACCTGTTCCGAGCGTGTAGGAATCCCCATAGAAGGCAACGCGAGTCGCGTCAGGATCACGGGGCGCCACCGGTGGTGTGCTGCTGCACGCAGCCAAGCCTAGGGTCGCGGCGACCAGAACGGTGGCGGCGATCGTACGGGCTACTGAATCGAACTTCATATACAGAGTTCGGTGCGAGCGGCGCGAGCGATTGCTCTTGCAAGGAGGCGCTGGGGCCTGGGGCCTGAAGCATCACCTCCGCAACTGTGGCTAGAGGTTTAATGCGCGAAGGGCCCGATCCATTTGAGCGGCAATCACCGCGTGTCCGGCGTCATTGGGGTGAAGATTGTCATTAGATATCCACTCCGGATGCGCGGAAAGCCAGTATGAAGCGCCAGAAATGTAGTCCGCGTCGACGGCGAGCGCCGCATCGCGCACCCACGAGATGATCACATCGACGGACGCCGGGCGTTCAGTCTTATACCAAAACGGCTCAACGACAATGAGTCTGGTGTTCGGCAACCCTAACGACAAGCGCTCGAAGTCGCTTAAGATTTGGCCCGGAAGTTCGTCGGAGTACGCGTCGAAAGTGAAATTGTCGTTGAGCCCCAGCGACACAATGACCACGTCCGGGTCGTCAGCAATGATGAGACCGGGAAGATCACCTTCGCCAAATAGCGTGCGATTTCTCATGAACCCTAAGCCACTGACGCTCGGGTTGAACTCGCTCCACCCGTGCTGCCCGCTAAGGACTGTCGACCACCGCAAACTTGGGTCTGTCGCCCCCGTTCCTCGAGTGTAGGAATCTCCATAGAAAGCAACTCGGGGACCATCGGAGTCCGCGGCCGCAACAAAGACGGGCCCATCTGACGCCACAGCGCTCGCGCACGCGGCAAGCCCGAGTGTGGCGGCGACCACCACGGTTGCCATGACGGTACGAGCAAGAGCGTCGAACTTCATATCGAGAATTCTGTACGACTGCGGCGGAAAACTGCTTCCGCTACGCCGAAACCTTTGCGGTTACTTTCGCTGCGACGAGCTCAGCGATCTGCACCGCATTGAGCGCTGCACCCTTGCGAAGGTTGTCATTGCTGATGAACAGCGCAAGTCCGCGGCCATTGGGCACGCCCTCGTCGGCGCGAATTCGACCCACAAAGCTGGGGTCGGCACCAGCAGCATCAAGGGGCGTCGGGATGTCGCTGAGGCTGACCCCTGGAGCATCCGCCAACAGTTCCGTTGCCCGCGCGGGGCTCAAGGGCTTGGCAAACTCCACGTTGATCGACAGCGAGTGCCCGGTAAAGACGGGAACGCGCACGCACGTGCCACTCACGAGCAGGCCAGGAAGTTCGAGAATCTTACGGCTCTCGTTGCGCAGCTTCTTCTCTTCATCAGTCTCATTGAGACCGTCGTCAACAATGCTTCCCGCGAGCGGAACAACATTGAAAGCAATGTTCTTGGGGAATTTGTTCGGCGCCGGCATCGTGACGGCCCCGCCGTCTTCGACAAGACCGATCGTGTTCTGTGCCACCGCAGCAGCGGCCTGCTCCAGCAGTTCTTCGCCCCCGGCGAGGCCCGCGCCAGACACAGCCTGGTAGGTGCTGACGATCAAGCGCTCGAGACCAGCTTCGGCATCCAGAACCTTCAGTACCGGCATTGCGGCCATGGTGGTGCAGTTGGGATTCGCGATGATGCCCTTCACGGCCTGGTCGATCGCGTGCGGGTTCACCTCGCTCACCACGAGGGGAACCTCAGGGTCCATGCGCCAGCCCGACGAGTTGTCGATGACTGTGACACCGGCAGCGGCAAAGCGCGGCGCTTGAGCCAATGACGTTGTGGCACCGGCCGAAAAAACCGCGATGTCGAGCCCGGCGGGATCAGCAATGGACGCGTCTTCAACAGTGATCTGCTCACCCTTGAACGGCAACGTGGTGCCTGCGCTACGCGCTGAGGCGAAGAAACGAATCTCCGCTACCGGAAAGTCGCGCTCCTCGAGCAGACGGCGCACCACAGCACCAACCTGCCCTGTCGCACCAACAACACCAATACGGACGCCCGCGTTACCCATGAGACCCTCTACCTAAGTTTTGTGTTCGCCACCCTAGCGCCGAACCGTGAATATACCGAAACTGCGAACGCTTAGCGGCCAGTGCCACCGTGAACAACAGCCTCTTCTTCACCATCAAGCCCGAATGCTGTGTGAACAACACGCACAGCCTCAGCAACAGTGTCGGCCCGCGTCACCACCGAAATACGAATCTCACTTGTGGAGATCATTTCCATGTTGATGCCCGCCTCGAACAGCGCAGTAAACAGTCGCGCAGAAACTCCCGCGTTGGTGCGCATACCGCCACCAACGACCGAAAGCTTGCCGATCTGATCATCGTGCTGCAGCGACTCGAAGCCAACTTCTTCTTGACGGAAGGTCAGCGCACGCAGCACATCTTCGGCATCCGACTTTTTCAGAGTGAACGAAATGTCGGTTCGACCCGTGGATGCCGCAGAAACGTTCTGAACGATCATGTCGATGTTGGCATCGGCCGAGGCCACAATCGTGAAGATCTGAGCCGCCTTACCTGGCACGTCAGGAACGCCGACGACGGTGATCTTTGCTTCGCTCAGATCGGCCGCGACACCGGTGATGATTGCTTCTTCCACGCTCTCTCCATCTTTCGGATTGACCACTAACGTGCCCGTGTTGTTATTGAACGACGACCGCACGTGAATTGTTACCCCGTGCCGGCGCGCATATTCCACCGCACGCACATCAAGTACTTTTGCGCCGGCTGCAGCAAGCTCTAACATTTCTTCGCTCGTTACAGTGTTGACCTTGCGGGCCGATTTCACGATGCGAGGGTCTGCCGAAAAAATACCGTCAACATCGGTGTAGATTTCGCAAGTTTGCGCGCCCAGGGCGGCAGCGAGAGCGACTGCTGTGGTGTCTGAACCGCCACGACCGAGCGTCGTAATATCGCCGGTACCCCGGTTGAAGCCTTGGAAACCAGCGACGATGGCGATTGCACCATCGTCGAGAGCTTCGCGAACGCGCCGCGGGGACACCTCAACGATGCGTGCTGCACCGTGCTGAGCATCCGTGACCATTCCAGCCTGGCTACCCGTATAGCTGCGGGCATCGACGCCCAAACTTTTGATCGACATCGCCAACAGCGCCATCGAGATTCGTTCGCCAGCGGTCAACAGCATGTCAAGTTCGCGACCGGCCGGAACCGGCACAACTTGAGCGGCGAGGTCGAAGAGTTCGTCAGTGGTATCGCCCATTGCCGAGACGACTACGACAACATCGTTTCCCGCTTTGCGGGTTTCGACGATGCGCTTTGCGACGCGCTTAATACTCTCAGCGTCGGCAACGGATGAGCCACCGAACTTCTGAACGATGAGGCTCATTGTTCTCCTGAAGCGGTTTTTAGCGGGCGGATGCTGCCCAAAGTGCGAGTCTAACGGTGCGTGCACTCCCCGCTAAGTTCGTTACGGGAAGCGCTAGTTTTCGACGGTTCGGCGGCCTTCGAAGGCCCGCCCAAGCGTGACTTCATCGGCATATTCCAAATCTCCACCGACCGGAAGACCCGATGCGAGGCGCGAAATTCGAAGATTGGGCTGAATCAGAAGCCGCGTCAGATAGGTAGCGGTTGCTTCACCTTCGAGATTGGGGTCGGTCGCGATGATGACTTCTGTGACGACACCGTCAGCCAACCGGCCCAAGAGCTGCTTGATGCGCAACTGGTCGGGGCCGATTCCGTCGATGGGGCTGATAGCTCCACCAAGTACATGATACAGCCCGTGGAATTCGCGAGTGCGCTCGATGGCGACGACGTCTTTTGCCTCTTCGACGACACAGATTGTGGTGGGAGAGCGGCGCGGGTCACGGCAAATCGAGCACGTGTCGTGCTCGGTGACGTTGCCGCAGATTGCGCAAAAGTGCACTTTGTCGCGGATGTCGTTAAGTAGCTCGGCGAGTCGACGCACGTCGAAACTTTCGGTCTGCAAAATGTGAAACGCGATGCGCTGGGCAGACTTAGGGCCGATGCCGGGAAGGCGACCGAGTTCGTCGATCAGTTCTTGAACAATTCCGTCGTACACGGGTTACTCGTCTCTTGGCTGGGGTGTCACTCGCGGCGCAACCTGCTCTTCTTCAATGAACGTTGCGTTCAGCAGCTCACGAACCACTGACTCTCCATAACGCGAACGATCCATTTGTGCGGCCGTTGCCGACATTGCTACTTTGGCCAGCGACTCTGGCGGAGCTGGGGGCGCGGCGGCTGCCGCTTCGGCCAGCCGGTCGGCCGTGGGCTTCTTCGCCACCTGCTGGGCTTGCTGCGCCTGTTCCTTAGCGGAACGTTGGGCGGCAGCGCCACCGCGTGCTGCTGCGGGGTCAGCTTCGGGTTCTGGCTCGGATTCGGGGATGGCCGCTACAGCCCATCCGCCGGGCTCGCGGTCCTCGGCCGGCGCAGGCTCCTCAGGCTCGGGACCCTCATCGACTGCGGGTGCAGCTGACTGCGAGGGTCGCCCCTGCGCGGCAGAGGTTTGGGGAGCGGCATCGCGCGGCGCTGTCGGCTGGGGAGCGGCATCGCGCGGCACTGTCGCCGGGGGCGCGGCATCGCGCGGTTCATCTGTGGGAGCATCCGCTGGCTGAGCAGCAGACTGACTCACTGGTTCGCTTGGCAGGCTCGGCGGGCTTGCCGGGCTTGCCGGTGGTGCAGTGGAATTGCCTTCTACGCGCGCCATGAGTGCTGGCTCGAAGCCGAGCACATGCACAAACGCTTTCTTGAGGTAGTCGCCGACACCTTCGCCGGGCGCACTGCGCTGTTTGAGCGCTTCGACGTCACGCTCGCTCGGGAACGAAAGCACCAAAATTTTGTCATCACGCAGTTCGAGCGGCTTGGCCGTGAAGACGACCATCCAGGCGGTGCGCTTGAGTTTCTGAACGACGTCAAGAATTTCTGGCCACGAGTCTTTGACCTGCTGAATTGAGACCGGAGTGGTGCGCGGCGCCGCTGCGGGGGTGGAGAGTTGCGACCCAGACGACGGCGTTTCGTTCGCGGAAGCAGCGGAAGCAGATGGGGCCGACTGAGCGGACTCGGCGCGAGGTGCTGCGCTTGCCGCAGACGGTTGCGCCGACGGAGGCGACGCTACTGGCGCAGCAACAGCCGGTGCGGGTGATTGCCCCGGCACGACTGCAGGCATCGCCGCGAGCGGACCGTCACCCTCGATGCCAATGCGACGCTCAAGCCGTTCAACGCGGGCGAGGGCACCACGTTGAGTGTTGTCGCTTGCGGGCACCAGAATGCGGGCAATCATTAGTTCAAGATGCAGTCGTGGCGAAGTAGCGCCAGTCATGTCTGACAGCGCCGCATTGACGACATCCGCCGCACGAGAGAGCTCGGCTGCGCCGAGAGTGTGTGCCTGCTGCGCCATACGCTCAAGTTGGTCTTGAGGAATGCCGCGCAAAACGGAGGCCGCGTTGGTTGCGGTGGCTGCCACAACGATGAGGTCGCGCATCCGCTCAAGAAGGTCTTCGACGAATCGACGAGGGTCTTGGCCGGTTTGGATGACGCGGTCAACAGACGAGAACGCTGCGGCGGCATCGCCAGAACCTAGGGCATCAATAACTTCGTCGAGCAACTCGGCGTGGGTGTAGCCGAGAAGCGCAACGGCGCGCTCATAGCCGACCATCGTCGTCTCAGAGCCGGCGATCAGTTGGTCGAGCAGTGAGAGGGTGTCTCGCACCGATCCCCCACCAGCACGAACCACAAGAGGGAGAACGCCGGGCTCAACTTCTACCTTCTCGCTCTCAGAAAGCTGCTGAACGTAGTCGAGCATTTGTGCTGGCGGAACCAAACGGAACGGATAGTGGTGGGTGCGCGAACGAATCGTGCCAATCACCTTGTCAGGCTCGGTGGTCGCGAAAATGAACTTCACGTGCTCCGGCGGCTCTTCAACAATCTTGAGCATCGCGTTGAAGCCCTGCGGCGTCACCATGTGAGCTTCGTCGAGAATGAAAATCTTGAAACGGTCGCGGGCCGGAGCAAACACAGCACGCTCGCGCAAGTCTCGGGCGTCATCGACACCGTTGTGGCTTGCCGCGTCAATTTCTACGACATCCAATGACCCACCGCCGTCGCGCGATAGCTCAACGCACGAAGGGCAGACGCCACAGGGGGTGTCTGTTGGGCCTTCAGCACAGTTCAGGCAGCGAGCAAGAATGCGGGCGGATGTCGTCTTGCCACAACCGCGAGGACCACTGAAGAGATAGGCATGATTGACGCGATCGGTGCGCAACGCTGTGCGCAGCGGATCCGTCACTTGCGACTGCCCGATGAGTTCAGCAAAAGTCTCGGGCCGGTATCGGCGATATAGGGCAGCAACCACGCCTCTAGCGTAGTCGTGCCCGCTGACCTTCCCAACGTGCGGAGAGCGAACAGACCGCCGACTTCTGGGCTCTCGAAGCCGGTGTGTGAGTGGCAGCTAGTGGTTTACCGAGTTAAGGCTTCGACGGACTCTCTCGCTATTTGCAGTTCTTCGTTGGTGGGGATCACGAGAACCGTCACGCGAGAAGCGGCGGCCGACACCACACGCTCGCTGCGGTTCGCCGCGGCATTGGCCGCGACATCCATCTCAATGCCGAATGTTTCGAGACCGGCTACCGTCGCGAGGCGCGTATTGGCGTTGTTCTCCCCCACGCCCGCCGTGAACACCACGGCGTCAGCACCGGCGAGCGCGATCAAGTACGCCCCGAGGTAATGGCGCAGCCGGTGGTAGTAGACAGCGAGCGCCGCCTGCGCGCGGGCATCCCCGCCATCAGCGGCAGATTGCACATCACGCATGTCTCCCGTGCCCGTCATGCCGAGCAGGCCGCTCTCGCGGTTGAGCAGGTGGTCTAAACCGGGGAGATCCATTCCGGCGCGGCCCAGGTGAAAGAGGGCGCCCGGATCGATATCGCCAGACCGGGTTCCCATCACCAAACCCTCGAGCGGAGTCATCCCCATAGAGGTGTCGATACTGCGACCGCCATCGATTGCACACACCGAAGCACCGTTGCCGAGATGAAACACGATTAGCTTGAGATCGGCGAGATCCTTGCCCAGCATCGCCGCCGCACGGTCCGCAACGTAACGATACGAGGTGCCGTGAAAACCGTAGCGACGGATACCGTGGGTCTGCGCAAGCTCGGTGTCGATCGCGTAGGTATAGGCCGCCGGCGGCAGCGTGCCGTGAAACGCAGTATCGAAGATGGCGACATGAGGCACTGTCGAAAATGTTGCCCTCGCCGCACGGATGCCCTTGAGATTGGCGGGATTATGCAGCGGCGCGAGTACCGAAATCTCTTCGAGTCGTTGCGCAACAGCATCCGTGATGACCGTCGCCTGTGTGAACTCCGCCCCACCATGCACCACCCGATGACCGACGACGGCCGGATGCTCGCCCCCGAGCTCCGCAAGAATCTGCTGCATGCCGTCGTCGTGGTCGGTGGCTCCTCCCCCGGGTTCCCCGATGCGTTCAACAATGCCGCCGCTGTAGACGGAACCGGATTCGGCATCCAGCAGTTCCCACTTGATTGACGATGAACCAGAGTTCACGACGAAAACGGTTGTCACGCTGACTCCCCTGCGGTGGCTGACTCGGCGGCTGACTCGGCGCCGGTGGCAGCGGCAGCAGCAGCACCCGTTGCGGCGGCAGCACCGGTTGCGGCAAGAGCAGCAGTCTCTGCCGCGACGGCCTGCGCCTGGATCGCCGTAATCGCCACGGTGTTCACGATGTCCTGCACGAGGGCACCACGTGAGAGATCGTTGATGGGTTTGCGAAGGCCCTGAAGCACCGGCCCGATAGCCACAGCACCCGCACTGCGCTGCACGGCCTTGTACGTGTTGTTACCCGTATTCAGGTCGGGGAATATGAACACGGTGGCACGGCCGGCAACCTCTGAGTCAGGCATTTTTGATTTGCCGACGGCAGCATCCACAGCGGCGTCGTATTGGATTGGGCCGTCGACGGCAAGGTCTGGGCGACGTTCGCCGACAAGCACCGTGGCAGCTCGCACCTTGTCCACATCCGCACCGCTGCCGGAATCACCGGTGGAATACGACAGCATTGCGATGCGCTGTTCGATGCCGAACTGGGCTGCGGTTGCGGCCGACGAGATCGCGATATCGGCCAGTTGGGCCGCATCCGGATCAGGGTTCACAGCACAGTCGCCATAGACAAGCACGCGGTCTTCGAGACACATGAGAAACACGCTCGACACGATCGACACGTCTGGCTTGGTTTTGATAATTTCAAAGCTGGGGCGGATGGTGTGGGCCGTCGTATGCGCGGCACCGGACACCATGCCGTCGGCCAGCCCAAGGTGCACCATCATGGTGCCGAAGTACGAGACGTCAGTCACCGTGTCACGAGCGACCTCCATGGTCATTCCCTTGTGGGCGCGCAACTTCACATACTCGGTGGCGAACCTGTTGCGCAGCTCTTCATCAAGCGGATTCAGGATGATCGCCGCCGAGATGTCGAGGCCGAGCTCTGCCGCACGCCCCCGCACTTCGCCTTCGTCACCCAAAATGGTGAGCTTCGCGACCCCTCGGCGCAGCAGAGTGCTGGATGCACGGAGGATGCGGTCATCGTTGCCCTCTGGCAACACGATGCGCTGCGGAAGCGAGCGAGCACGATCGAGCAACCCATACTCAAACATGAGTGGGGTAACCACCGTTGGCGGGTTCAACTGAAGACGGCGAAGTAGTTCTGCGGCATCGACATGCTGCTCAAACAGCGCAAGCGCGGTATCAAATTTGCGGGGAGACTCGGCAGCCAACCGCCCGCGCGTCTTCGTAATGATGCGTGCGGTGTCGTACGTTCCCAACGAAGTACGAATGACGGGCAGAGCGACGTCGAGTCCATCCATCAGGCGCTCAATCTGCGGCAACAAATCAAAACCGCCGTTGAGGATGATGCCCGCCAACGACGGGAACGTCTCTGACGCGTGCGCCATGAGTGTCGCCAACAACACATCGGAGCGGTCGCCAGCAACCACCACGACCGACCCCTCAATCAATCGCAGGAGAACATTCTCCATGGTCATTCCGGCCACAACAACGCCAAGGGCTTCGCGCTGCAAAAGCTCTTCATCACCCTTGAGCAGTTCACCGTTGACCGCGGCTAAGAGCGAGCCAAGGCTCGGAGCGATAAGGAACGGGTCCTCCGGAATCGCCCAGACAGGGGCATCTGTACCGACGGCGGCACTCACCGCCGCAACGATGTCGACCAGATGATTAGGGTCAGACCTATTGACGACAACACCGACCAGTTGCGCGTGCGCGGCAACCAATTCTTGATGCGCAATCGAGTACACCTGAGCCATGTCGTCTGGGCTACGGCTTTCGCCCTCCTCAGACTGCCCACCCAAAACAAGGAGTACGGGTGCGCCGAGGTTCGCCGCGACGCGCGCGTTGTAAGAGAGTTCGGTTGGGCTGCCGACATCCGTGTAATCGGAACCCACAATTATGACAACGTCACACTGCGCCTCGACCGCTTTGAAACGCTCGATGATGCGACTGAGCGCTAACTCGGGATCGGCGTGAACATCGTCGTAGCCAACACCAACGGCATCGTCGTAGCTGAGGTTCACGGCCTCATGCCCGAGCAGCATCTCCAGCACATAGTCGCGCTCGTCGCTCGTGCGCGCTACCGGCCGGAATACCCCCAGACGTTTTGCTTCACGACTGAGCGTGTCAAGGAGACCGAGGGCGATGGTGGACTTGCCAGCATGGCCCTCAATGGAAGTGATGTAGATATTCTGCGCCACAACTTCAGCCTACGCCGAGAGGGTGAACGTACGCCGCAGAAATTGCCTAAGTAGCGCCACTGGCCGCTACCGCAGGTCGCGCATTCGAGCGGCAACCCCGCGCTCTCCGCTGGCACGACGTTCTGTCGACACTGCGAGCACGAGAAGCACGGCGCCGGCACTGGCGAGAGTGATCCACCAGGTTGCGGCGTCGATCGTTGTTCCGATTTGCGCGGCGAAGACGACGACGTTCTCGACGGCAAGAGTGATGATTCCGATCACGAATGGCGCGGCGAGCTGCAGGCGATTGCCGAGCAGAATGCCGACGAGCGCAAGCCCGATCACCAGGATGGCCCGCCACGTCTGCGGGTCAGTGCCCGTGGAAAGCACTGACGTGCCGAGCATCACAAAAATTCCTGGCGCGAGCAATCTCCACGATCCGCGCTGGCCGCGCGGCCACGAGTTGAGGGTCGGTGTTGCCTCAACAGGGTTGCGCCAGCCGATGATGCCCACAGTCAGGAGTGCCGCACCGAGCGTGAGCGAGAACGGCTCGACTCGGAAGATCGAGTGCTCGCTCCAGCCGGCGATGCCCGCGATCGTTGCGAAGATAAACGTGAGCCACACTGGCGGCAAAGCGGTCAGGCGATTACGAGCGCGCAGCGCGGTGGCGATCATGAACAGCAGCACGAGCACCATGACTACGAGCAGTGTTATCGGAAAGACCGGACCATGTCTGAACGCTGAGACCGGTGCAAGCACAAAGTAGGCGAGTGCGGGAACAGCGAGCAACCGCGAGCTAGCAAGTCGCGGAGATGAAGCCAGCATCGCTGCAGCGGCGGCAGCGAGCACCGTCGCGATAAGTCCGAAGGCGAGCACCAGAATCATCACTGCCTGAGGTTCCGGAAGGTGCGCGTCGTCTGCACCCGTGCCGTAGCGAATCGCTTGAACGAGGCCGGCGCTAGAGGCACCGAGCCCAGCAAAGATCGTTGCCTCGCGCAATCGACGCAGGTTTGCATGCCGTGAAGATTCTGGGATGAGTGCAAGCAACGATCCCGCGAGAAGCAGCGCGGACGAGGCAATGATTATCGCGATCGTTCGCCACTCGATGGGGTTCTCTGCCGGGCCATTTCCGGCGACAACAAGGACGAGCAGCGGGGCAGCAACCGCCACAGCAAGTCCACCAGCGTAGAGACTGAGGCCACGTCGACCGCGCCACACTGCAATGAGACCGATGAGGGCCGCGACGAGTGCTGGTGGCAGCACGTACGCGTCGAGCAGCTCGACCTGATTGAGAGCAAGGAGCGACCACAGCGCGCCGGTGAAGCTGAAGTAGGCGACGATCCAGGCGTAGCGACGTTTGAGGAACAGCCCGGTCGCGACCGCGCCGACACCGATTATTGCGAGCACGAGGAAGGTGGTGCCGAAATCAGTTGCTGTGCGCACGAGGGTAAGCACGACAGCGATCGCACCGGTGACGAGAGCGGATACTTCGAGCGCGAGGCGCACGCCGCGCGTCTCCGCTTCAGTGTGCCCGAGTTTGCGCAAGCTGCGACCGACGAGCTCAGTAGTCGGAAGCACGAGTGCAACGAGCGTCGCCGTGATCGGCAGGGTAAAGGGCGAGGTGCTCTGCTCAACGAACTGGGGCACGACCGAAATGATCACCACGGTGAAAGTCGGCACGAGCAGACTTGCCGCCCCTACGCGCACCAGTAGTTGCACCCCTGCTCGGTGAATGACGGTGAGAATGGCGGCAAGCACAAACGCCGTTGCTGCTGAGAGTCCCACCCAGCCGCTGATCTCAAAGAAGAGCACCCCGATGCTGAGAGCAAAAGGTATTGCGGCAACGACGAGCGCTGCGGCCCAGAAGCGCACAGGAACAGCACGGCTGACCGTGAGAACAATTGCGATGGCGAGGCCCAGGGTTGCCGTCAAGCCGATGACTGTCGGCAGCCCCGACAGAACGGTGAATTCCGAAAGGAAGTACGCGAAAGTGCCGAGGGCGTAGACGAACCCGACGGCCGCATGGAGCGGTTGTACCGCGCGGGGCACAGCAGAAGTAAGCGCACCGACTGCCGCGACCACGCCGAGCCCGCCGACCACCACCAGTATCCGGTCGGAGGTTGTCATCGCTGCGCCAAGCACGATGAGTACGTGCGCAAACACCAGAGTTATCCGTGTGACACCGCGCGGAACACGGGGGACACGACTAAGCACGATCGTGAGAATACTGAGCGCAATGCCCGCTGAGAGCGCGAGAGAAACGCGAGTCACGTCGCCAAGCTCACCCCACGTCGTGAGGCCGACGAGCCCACCGAACGCGACGGCGAGGGCAAGAAGACCGAGCGCACGAGTCCTGCATGCAATGCTGACGATGATGAGCCCCACCGCGAGAGCCAATACACCGAGAGTTGCCGCGCCACCCAAGAGGGACGGCACGAGACGTACCGGTGCCGAGAACGCTTGACCGAGCACAATAAGCACCGACTGGACGCTTGCGAGCACCACAATTATTGCCGCGCCACCAAGCAGAGCTGCACGGTCGACTCGTGGGGCGACCGTGGCGCGAGATGCCGTTGCCAACAGCGCGAGGCAGCCAACGGCGACCGCGGGCAGAAGAGCTACCAATCGCTCGGTGTCGTCAGTCACCGCGGCGAACGGCAAAATCGTCAGAGAGGCGACGACGAACACACCGGCGACAACGCTCCACAGCGGCGCGAGCGCGTTGCGGGTACTCACCAATGCCATTACCCCGAGCCCCGCGAAGACGGCGGACATACCGAGAATCCACGCACCGGTGTCGCTAGAAGGCAGCCAGAGAAGTCCAACAACCACGACGACGAGGCTGAGCGCTTGGAGGCCAGTTGCCGTGGCATGGTCTACACGCAGCGTGCTCTCGAAACGGCGCCCCAGAGTGCGCGCGAGTTCGTGGACGAGCAGAGCGGCAAAGCCAACACCGAGGTGCCCAAGTACTACAGACCACGGGGAATCGATCGCATAGCCGACAAGAGCTGGCGTAATGGTGATCCCCACGAGGCCGACCCAGAGCCACGCGCGCATTCGGCGCACAGTAGCGAGTACGACGAACAATCCAGAGACGAGAAGTGTGGCGATCGCAGCGGCGCCATACCCACCGAGCGGTGCGGGAGTCTGGGCAGCAATCGCCCAGATGTCGAGAATGACGAAAACCATCCCGAGAGCACCAACCGCTTCCGCAGAAAATTGGAGTGTGGCGCGAGCGAGCAGCCACGCCGCCGAGATGAACACGATGGTGATGATGGCAATAGCGGTGGTGCGTGTGCCGACATCAGTGAGGTCGGGATTGAAGAAAGTAAAGACAATCGCCGCGACCGCAAAGAGCCCAGCACCGGCAACGGCGAGCACCGACTGGACGCTGATTGTGGATCGCGACGATGAAGCCGAGCCTAGTGAGGGCTTGGCGGTCGAAGCGATGGCGGTGGCCGCGGAGGCAGTCGCTGCGCGGGCTGTCGCTGCGCGGGCTGTCGCTGCGCGGGCTGTCGTTGCGCGGGCTGTCGTTGCGCGGGCTGTCGGTGCAGGGGCTGTCTCTGCGGTGGTGGAGACTGCGCCGGGCTGAGGCCGCTCCGCAATAAGAATCCGGTTGAGGATGACCTGCCGGTGTTCGAGGGCCGCGACGGCAGCTTTCGAGGCCGCAGCAAGTTCGAGGGCTGTCTCGGTGCGTAGATCGGCGCGGCAATGGGCGCAGACGCCGTCGTGCACTTGAGCGCGGTCACACCATGGGCACTTATCCCATGCCTGAAGCGCGCGGACGGCAGCGTCACTCCAAGTTTTATTCATGTTCCTCATCATAGGAGCCTGAAGCCATTCCGAAGCGCTGCACGCCGAAGCTTTCGACGGCAGTGCGATCGAGGACGCGGAGGATGATCTGGCCCGACAGGGTGAATTCGGTCAGACAAAAGAAAAGACCCCTCGCGCACCCGCCAGAGCCCGGTTACCCTTGCTACGTTTCCGTCCTGGGGGAGTTGGCCTGGATGGCGCCACGCGAGGAGCCGAAACCAGTCTACCCAAATCTGAGGCCGCTCGCGATCGCGCAGAATGCCGGCGAGTTTTCGCGCCACGCGTCGTCGATTACCGCAGAACCGTCCACCCCGTTATGATCACTTGAGGTTGTTTTCGCTTATGCGTGTTCAACTCGCCAGGAGAATTCGCCTAGTGGCCTATGGCGCACGCTTGGAAAGCGTGTTGGGTGCAAGCCCTCGGGGGTTCGAATCCCCCATTCTCCGCACTTACCCATTGTTATCGCGCGCTGCGCACGAACGAAGGGATCGCCGTTGACGCAGGAGCCTGCCAGCAGCAAACCTTCTCGAAATGATCCTCGTCGGCAGCTGAATCCGCCGCGATTGCTATTCCGACGCGGATTAATCTCGGGACTTGTTTTTACCGTTCCTGTTTTCGGAGTGCTCTACGCGCTCACGGCCCCCGGCGGGCCATGGCTTGCCGTGGCCCTCACCAATGGTGTCGCCATCGCAGCAGCAGCTGCGGCATCCGTCGCTTATTTTCGCAGCGCCATTTGGATTGGCCCCAACTCGCCTCTGGTTACCGAGCGTGGTTTCTTCTTTGGGCGGATTACTCAGTTCGACAAGGCCGACGTCGAATCAATTCTGCTCGCTGAGGTTTACACCAGCGATGGCTCAGAGACCCGGCCACAGCTCGTTCTCTTGGGCGCCGACAACAAGCGATTGCTCCGAATGCGTGGGCAATATTGGACACAGAAAGACATGGATACGGTCACCGCTGAATTTTCGGTTCCCGTGTTCAGCATCCCGGGCGCTGTCTCCACCGGTGAGCTTCGGGAGGACTACCCCCACGCTCTCTACATAATGGAGCGCCACCCGGTGTTCGTTGCGCTTATTGCGATTGGCGGCACCGCCGCTACGGCCGCGATTTTGATGGGCGCGCTGGCGCTCATCCAGGTCGTCAGAGCTTAAACGCTGGATGCCGCGGCCCCACGGCCGCCGAAGCGACCTGTGGTTCCGCGGCATCGGCCGTGCGGAGAACTAGCTCTTGACTGACCCACTCATGAGTCCGCCGACGAAGTACTTTCCGAGCACGATGTACACGATCAGGGTGGGCAGCGAAGCGAGCAGCGCGCCAGCCATGGCAGCGCCATAGTTAGCCAACTGAGCGCCTTGAGCCAGGTTGTTGAGCGAGAGCGACACAGGCCCCTCGTTCTGGTTCGAGAGGAACAGAGCGAAGAGGAAGTCGTTCCACGCTGACGTGAACTGCCAGATGATCGTCACCACGAAGCCCGGCAGCGACAGTGGCAACACAATGCTGCCAAAAGTGCGCAGCATTCCGGCGCCATCCATGCGCGATGCTTCCATCAACTCGTGCGGGATGCTCGCGTAATAGTTACGGAAGATCAGCGTACAAATCGGCAGACCGTAGATGACATGAACGATGAGCAGAGTGGAGATATCGCTTGGCAAGCCCAGCGTGGTCTTCATCTGCACCAGCGGGGTCATGATCGCTTGGTAAGGAATGAACATTCCGAACAGGATGACCGTGAAGACGATGTCGGCGTACGGGAAGCGCCAGCGAGCCAACACGAAACCGTTCATCGCTCCGAGGAATGATGCGATCAGTGCGGCGGGAACCGCCAGCAAGAACGTGCGACCGATGGATGCCGACAACGCGTTCCAGGCAAGTGCCCAGTTGTCGAAGCCGGTGGGGCCGCCTTCAAGCGCGGGCTCCCAGGGCCAGCGAACGGGTAGCCCCCACGAGGTGGCGGGGTTAACGTCCTGCGGCGGCTTGAGGCTCGTAACGATCAGCACGTAGACGGGCATCAACACGACGATCAGGAACAGCACGAGCAAGACGTATTTGACGGTGCGGCTCAGTCGCTTGCGCGTCTTGAGCGCCGACTGCCCGGGCATCTCTGTGTTGCGGGAGACGTTGGGCTTCTTCTTAGTCTCAGTGACGACGCTCATCGCTGCTTCCTCTCTGCTCGGGCCGTATAGATCAGGTAAGGAACGATCAGCACGGCGACGAAGAGCAACAGGATCGTCGCAATCGTTGCGGACTTTGCGTAGTCGTTCGCGGTGAGGGCAACCCACAGGTAGGTTGCGGGAACCTCGGTCTGGTAGATCGACTTCGTGATCGCCATGATGAGGTCGAAGACCTTCAGCGACATGTGGCCGACGATGATGAGGGCCGAGAGGGCGACGGGGCTGAGCTGGGGGAAGATCACGTAGCGGTAGAGCTTCCACTCGGTTGCGCCATCCATGCGGGCTGCTTCGCGCAGCTCTTCAGGGATGCCACGGAACCCGGCGAGGAAGAGCGCCATAACGTAGCCGGCAAGCTGCCAGATTGCGGGAAGAGCGATTGCGGCCATGCCCCATCCCGGTTCACTCCACCAGGCGTTCTGCAGAAAGTCGAGCCCCATGATCTCGAAGATTCGGTTCAATCCGGATGCACGATCACCCTCGGCACTGTTGAGCAACCAGCGCCACACGACACCGGATGCCACGAACGAGATGGCCATCGGGAACAGGAATACGGAGCGAAAGACACCCTCTGCGGTGACGCCCTTGTCGAGCATCCACGCCCAAATGAAGCCAAAAAGCATGGTTCCCACGATGAAGAACACGGTGAAAACACCGAGGTTTTGCAGCGAGTGGATAAAGCGCTCTTCGGCAAAAAGCGCAAAGTAGTTGTCGAGTCCTACGAACTCGGTTGCTGGCACAAGACTGTGCCGATTGCTGAGCGACACCGAAATGTTGGCGCCGATCAGGCCATAAACGAAAATGCCGATGACGATGATCGTCGGTGCGATCAGCAGGAGCGGTGGCCCCCAGTTTCTATACCCTTTATTCACGCGCGAGCTCCTCGGTTTGCACGGTAGTGGGTGGGGGCATTGCTGCCCCCACCCACAATTTCTCGTAGTGCTAGTTAGCCCTGAGCCTTGTCAGCGGCGGCGACGAGTCCCGACAGGAGCGAGTCACCATCGCGGTCAGCGCCGAACTTACCGATAGCCGAGGAGATATCTCCCGACCAGGCGATGCTGGCTGCTGCGCCATGGGCGAGCGAGCTCACAACGGTGTCTTCACCGAACGACTTGATAGCGGTCTGCTGGTACGCGGGGTAGTCAGCGGCAACGGTGTCAGTGCGAGCCGGGATTGAACCCTTGGCGAGGTTGAATGCCTTCTGGCCTTCAGCGGAGCTGATGGTCGTCAGCCAGTTGAGTGCTGCTGCCTCGTGAGGGGCACCAACGGAGAGCGTGAACGAGTCAGCAAGGAAGTCGAAGACTCCTTCGGTGCCGGGGGTTGCCCACGTGGTGTACTCGTTGTCGTAGGTCCAGCCAGCCTGCTGGAATGCAGACTCGGCCCAGTCACCCATGACGTTGTACGCAGCGTTGCCGTCGAGAACGATCTGCGTTGCGGCATCCCAGTCAAGACCAGCGAAGTCGCTGTTGGTGTATTCGAGAAGCTCACCGTAGTGGCCGATGGCGGTTTCTACGCCAGCGTCGTCCCACGCGGTGTCGCCGGTCCAGAGTCCCGAGTAGTCGTCAGCACCGAGGTCGGCGATGAGAACGTTTTCGAAGAGCTGCATCTGGGTCCACTCGGTACCGAGGGCCAGAGGAGTCTCAACGCCAGCAGCCTTGAGCTTGGCGAGGTCTGCGAGCCAGGCGTCGATGTCAGCAGGCGCTGCCTGCGGGTCGATGCCCGCATCCGTGAGCACCTGAGTGTTGGCCCACACGACGTTTGCACGGTGGATGTTGCTGGGCACAGAGTAGATCGCACCGTCAACAGTGATGCGCTCGATCAGGCTCTCGGGGAATACGTCGGTGAGGCCGTTCTCTTGGAAGAACGAGCTGAGGTCTTGAAGCTGACCGGCGTTGATGTAGTCCGTGAGCTCGGCTCCGGCGTGAGCCTGGAACGTGTCCGGCGGGTTGTTGGCTTCGAGGCGTGACGCCAAGGCAGCCTTTGCGTTGGAGCCGGCGCCGCCAGCAACAGACGCGTTGATGAATTCATCATCAGGGTTCTGCTCTTCGAAAACCTTAACGAGAGCATCGAGGCCGACCTTCTCGGACCCTGATGCCCACCAGGTGAATACTTCAACCTGGTTAGCGTTCTCTGGGTCGGTGGTTCCGGTGTCGCTCGAGCAGCCCGCCAGAACGAGGCCTAAGGCCACCGCCCCGGCGATAATGGAAAGTGGCTTACGCATTCTGTGTTCCTCCATTGGAAAGTGAGTGCTGTTCCGTTCAAGAAGTGAATCGGACCTAGCCCAGTAAACTGTGCCGACGTTGGGTTTGACAAGTGAACGCAACCACTTTTTACGAAATTCATTGATCACGATTTGGCAACGGCGTTCATAACGGGGCGTGATCGAGCGGTGGTGGCGCCGGCTCTAGGGTAGAAATTGCCCGTAAATACAGGGAACTAGCCACCCAAAGGATGCGAGACCGGGCCTGAAATGCCGCAGACGACGAGGAGCCGATCTAGCGGCGCTTGAGCGTAGAAAAGATTCCGCGCAAGACCTCGCGCACCACTGTTTGTCCAGTTCGTGAACCCAAGACGTCTTCCAAAACATTGGGTTGCTTGCGCGTCGACGAACGTGTCGTTGTGCGCGTAGACGACTTCGGCGCAGACTTTTGGTTCATATCTTTGAGCGCTCGCTCGTACTCGGCCTGCACTTTTGCTTGCTCTTTAGCTGTGGCCTTCGCCGACTTTTCCGCTTCTTCTGCCGCCTCGAGCGCAGCATCCGCGTCGGCCGCGGCGTTCATCTTGACCGCCAAAATCTCGCGCGCTGACTCACGATCCACCGCCGTGCCATAAGTCGCCATCAGCGGGGAGGCCGCAACCGCTGCTGCCATCACCGCAGCATCAGTCGGAGCCATCGACCCCCGCGGCGCCCGCAAGCGATCCACGCCACCGGAGTGGGGGCACCCTTCTCGTTCATCACCGTAATGATCGCCTCGCCGGTCGCCAGTGTGGTGAGCACTTCGCCCAGGTCATAGCCCGAAGTTGGGTACGTCGAGACTGTCGCCTTGAGCGCTTTCGCCGAATCCGGCGTATGGGCCCGCAGTTGGTGTTGAAAACGAGAACCAATCTGAGCGAGAACATCGCTCGGCACATCCTTCGGGGTCTGGGTCACAAAGACCACACCAACGCCCTTAGAACGGATCAAGCGCACAGTTTGAGTGATCGACGCGATGAAATCCTTCGACGCATCCTTGAACAGTAAATGAGCTTCGTCGAAGAAGAACACCAGCTTGGGCTTGTCGATGTCGCCCACCTCAGGCAGGTCATTGAAGAGATCAGCAAGCAGCCACATCAAAAATGTGGAAAAAAGCGCAGGCTTATCGTTCACGCCCGGAATCTCGAGCAGACTCACGATGCCTTTGCCCTCGGCATTCGTGCGCAAAAATAACGACGTATCGATCTCAGGCTCACCAAAGAATGCATCCGCACCCTCATTCGCAAAGCTGATCAGCTCACGCAGAATGACGCCTGCAGTCGCCGAAGAAAGCCCGCCAAGGTTCTTCAACTCTGGCTTTCCCTCGTCACTGACGAGCCACTGCACGACGGCACGCAAGTCGCTGAGATCCACTAGAGGAAGCCCAGCCGTGTCGGCATAGTGAAAAATTAGGCCAAGACTCGACTCTTGGGTGTCGTTCAGGCCAAGCACCTTAGAGAGAAGCAGCGGGCCGAAACTCGACACCGTGGCCCTAATCGGCACACCAGTACCCACACCGCCGAGCGTGAAATATTCGGTCGGAGATGCCGCCGGCTGCCAGTCCTGACCGATCGAATCTGTGCGCTCCAACAGCTTCTCACTAGAGGTTCCCGCGGTCGCGATCCCCGAAAGGTCACCCTTGATGTCTGCCGCGAACACGGGAACACCCGCCGCCGAAAGCTGCTCGGCCAACACTTGCAACGTTTTAGTTTTTCCCGTGCCCGTTGCCCCCGCGACCAAGCCGTGACGATTGAGCATCGCGATCGGGATGCGCACAGGAACATCAACGAGAGCATCACCGTTGACGAGTGCCCCCATCTCGAGCACCTCGCCCTCAAAAGCGTAACCATCGCGAATAGCAGAAACCTCTGCTGTGGTGAGCGGGCCCTCAACGGGGTCGGGCTTTTCGGCCGTCTTTGGCTCGGCGTCAGCTGGCTCAGCCGTCGTTGGCTCGGCAGTCTTCTCGAGCAGGTCCTGCGCCTCGGCGGCTACCGACGCCGACGCCGCTTCGGCAGCCGCGAGCGCGGCCTGCGCTTCGGCTAAGGCCTTCTTGGCTGCTTCTACTTGGGCTGCGGCATCCGTCATTCTTCTAGCCTAGAGAGTGGCGGGGCCCAGCGCTCCTCTGATTGTCAATCGTCAGCCAGTTTCGGCGGAGAGCTTTCGAGCGAAAGGGGCCGCCAGAATCACGGCAACGCCGACACCAATTAGAGCCCCGCCGATGGTGTCGCTGATCCAGTGCGCCCCCAAATAGGTGCGACTAAGAATCATCAGGATCGTATACACGATGCCGATGATCCATACCCAACGGCGCTGCAACAGGATGATCAGAACCACGGTAAGCGTTGCCGCATTCGCTACATGCCCCGAGGGGAATGAGCCAAGATCGGCGGTAACCAAAATCTCGGTAGGTCGCGCACGACCAAAGGTGACCTTGAGCAGTTGAACAACTCCGGCACTGAGCGCGGAGGCGCTAACAAAGTACAGTGCGGCCCAACGGCGTTTGACGAGCAGAAAAACCAGCGCGCCGCCGAGCGGCACGAGGAAGACCCCAAACCAGCCGCCACCGATGAAGTTCATCACCAACGCCGCACCCGTGAAGAAACTGGAGCGGATATTCACGAAATCCGTGAGAACCAACTGGTCGATACTGAGCGGGCTGTTACGGGTCGCTATTAGGGCCCCGAGCAGTACGGCAAGAGCTAACGCCCCTACCCCACTAATGAGCGGCCAATGATTTGTTACGCGACGGGCGTCGGCATGAGAGAGCTGTTTCTGCACCACACCACGCTAATACCTGAACCTCAGCAAATGCTTTGACTGCGCAGCTCGCCGAAGTCCGCGAAGTTCGCGGTGCGCAGCGTCGGCCCGTGCCGCAGTAACGCTCAACGCCTGAGCTCCTCAACGCGTGAGCTCCTTAGCGCGAGAGCGCGGGCACCGTTCGCGGACGCACCACGGTCCACATGATGATGATCGACACCGTTGCCGTGCAGGCCATCACGATGCCCATGGGAATCGCGTTGGTGATTCCGAACCAGCCGACGATGGGTGACGTGAGTCCGGCTAGCCCAAAGTTCACTGCCCCCAAGACGGATGCAGCAGTCGCCGCCTCTCCCCCGTGGTTCGCCAGCGCAAGCACTTGTGTCGTGGGGAACGAGAAACCGCAGAACATGACGAAGAAGAACAGTGGAATGAGTACGGCAAACAGATCACCGTTAACGACATCCAAGAAGACAATTGTGGATGCCGAAAGCAGCAACCCGACCCCCGCGCCAGCGAGGATCCATTGAGGGCCGATGTAGCGCATAAGGAAGGCGCTAGCTTGAACCCCCACGACAACGCCAACGGAGTTAGCGGCGAAAACGAGTCCGAACGCTTGAGGATCGAGTCCGTAAACATTCTGGAGCAGGAACGGAGATGACGACAGGTAGGCGAATAGCCCCGAGAATGTCATGCCGGCGATGATTGCGGTGCCCACGAAAACTCTGTCCGTGAAGAGTGCCTTGTAGCGATCACGCGCCGTAGCGTGACCTAGGTCGCGACGACGAGCAGGGGGCAGGGTTTCGACAATGAAGAACCAGGCCGCCAGCAATACGAGCGCTCCGTAGATGGCCAAGAATACGAACATTCCGCGCCAGGGAGTGATCAGTAACAGCTGGGAACCGATGAGCGGGGCCAAGATCGGAGCCAACCCCTGAACAAGGGCTAGCCGCGAAAGCATGCGCACAAGCGGCAAGCCCCCGAACAAGTCGCGGACGATGGCCATCGTGACAACGGCACCGGCAGCAGCACCCATGCCCTGCACAAGGCGGAAGACGAATAGCATCTCGATGTCGCCGGCGAGCGCGACGCCGAGGCTCGCAATCAGGTGCACGCTCGTGGCCACGATGAGCGGAAGCCGCCGTCCAAAGCGGTCACTCAGCGGACCGACGATGAGTTGCCCCAGCGCAAACCCGAGCGTGGTTGCCGTCAGCGTCAGCTGGACAACTGCCGCGGTCGTTTCCAGATCTGCCTCAATGAGCGGGAATGCTGGCAGGTAGAGGTCGACCGTGAAAGGGCCGAGCGCGGTCAATGCGCCTAACACCAGAACGTAGACGAGGCGTTGGCGTGCAGAGAGCGAGTCACCGGGATGAACGACGGTAGTCAAACGAATCCTTGCTAGGAGAAGGCCCAGTGGGCGCGGCAGAATGAGTGCGCCCGCAACCCCGAGGGCTAACCCAGCCTACGCCTGCGTGAGCCCCGACCACGACGTTCCGAAAAGTGGACTCAGGGCAACGATCGCGTAAAACAGGGCTGCGCCCAGCAGTACGGGAACTAATCCCCACAACTCAACCGTTGACCCAGCGAGAAGACTGCCCAGCGGCATGCCAGCGGTAACACCGGTAGTTAGCGCCCCCAGTACCCGCGCGCGCAGCGCACGGGGCACCACTTCGTAGAGCGTTGCCGAAAGAAGCGGATTGATCGAGCCAGCGGCGAGGCCCGCAATCATCATCGCTGCGAGAAGCAACGGTGGGGCACAGTGCGCGAGCATCGCCAGGTAGGGAACCGGACCGGCGATGAGAAAACCCCCAACAAGGAGCGCCTTCTTCGGCAGCCGGTGGCCGAACTTTGCGAAGGCTAGAGCACCGGTCAAAGCACCCGCTGCGAATGAACCCATGATGAGCCCGAGCAGAGAGCCGTCGGGCGTGACAGTACGCGCGTACACCGGAAACAGCACGAGAAAACCGGCGGCATCGATCAGATTCGTGACGACGACGAGCAACACCACGCTGCGGATGATTGGGGTTCGAGCCGCGAATCTGACCCCTTCGACGAACTCTGCCCACACCCCGGCCGGCATGATGCCTACGTCCGCAGCCGAACTCGACGAGGCGCGCGGAAGGATGATTCCAATAAAAACAGCAGACACGAAGAAAGTGATGGCGTCGATGAACAGCGAGTTGAGAGCCCCGATTGACACCAAGAGCACTGAGGCCAGAGCAGCCCCGGCCAGCATCGCCGATCGAGAGATTGCCGAACTAGCGGCGGCGGCACGGGTCAGTTGCACTCCAGCGTCACTCGCAAAGTCAGGCACCAGAGCCTCCTTCGCTGTACGCCCCGGAGTGTCAAGCAGCCCGCTGAGAAAGACGAGAAGGAGTAGAACGCCGAATGGCAGACCCACCGTCAGGGCCAGCAAGGGAATGGCCAACACGGTGAGCCCGCTGGCCAAATCTGCCAGAACCGCTGCCCGACGAAAGCCGAAGCGGTCGACCAACACACCACCCACTGCGCCGCCGATAATCATCGGCACCGTTGCGAAGGCCCCGGCCACCCCAGTCGCTGCAACCGAATCCGTCAGTTGGAGAACATAGAGCGGCACGACGATCACCGTTACGGCGTTGCCGACGAGCGAAAGCCCGTGCGCGATGAGCAACACGATCAGGGGCCAGACCGCTGACTGACCGGCGTCCTTCGACGATTCGCTCGGCACGTCTGGCGTGCTCGGCACGTCCATCCTGCTCATGGTCGCCGGATAGCGTGGGCAATGAGGTACACCGCCTGAGCCTCCGCGCGCGTGCGGTCGCTGCGAGCGTGCCACTTGCTCAAGACGGCCTCGAGTTCTGCTGCCGCCGCTGCTAGTTCTTCTGCAGTAAGAAAGGCCGCAACATCCGATGACCCTGATGCTTTTACCCACTCTTCGGGCAGTTCGCGCTCTCGTTCCACCGCTCGATGCAGCTCGGCGGCCAAGATGTCGAACGACTGATGGCGCAGTTGGTTTGTGGTCTCTCTGAACTCCGGAGATGTTTCTGGTTCTGCTGCGCTTAGTCCGGTGAACTCGTGACTCGCCCTCCACCACGTTTCGCGGCGGTCCCCTGACGCGTTGACGGCGGGTTCGATGAACCCACCAGCGGCAAGTGCTTTCAAGTGGTAGCTCACGGTGCCTGCCGACTCGCCAACTATGACGGCAAGCCTGCCGACGGTGGCCGGACTTGTGATGCGCAGCTCGGCCAGCAACGTCATTCGGAGCGGATGCGCGAGAGCCCGCATCCGCGTGATGCTATCGAGCGGAACCGAGGTTGCTGCAGAGCCTGGCGAGACGTTGTCATCGTTCATACCTCTACATTATTTACACAAGAACCATTGTGCAATAGTTCTTGTGTAAATAAGAGATCACCAAAAACTAGTCGATACGGTTCTGCTCCGCGTACAGCCGCGAATAAACCCCACCGCGGGCGATCAACTCGGAGTGTGTTCCCCGCTCCACGATCGAGCCGCCGTCAACGACGAAAATCACGTCAGCCGATCGCACTGTGGACAGCCGGTGCGCCACGGCAATCGTGGTGCGCCCACGAGTCGCGGTGTCGAGTGCTCCCTGAACGGTGCGTTCAGAAATGGAGTCGAGAGCGCTTGTGGCTTCGTCAAGGATGAGCACACTGGGGTCTTTGAGTAACACGCGCGCAATGGCGATTCTCTGCTTTTCGCCGCCGGATAGCCGGTAACCCCGCTCCCCCACGATGGTCGCGTATCCCTCGGGGAACGACATGATGGTGTCGTGGATATTGGCGGCTCGCGCAGCTGCCTCCAGCTGCTCTTCGCTCGCATTGGGCCGGGCATAAGCGAGATTCTCGCCGATACTGGCGTGAAAGAGGTAAGTCTCTTGGCTGACGATTCCGATGTTCTGGATGAGGGAGTCTTGCGAAAGATCGCGCACATCGTCCCCCGCAAAGAGCACCCGGCCTGAGCTGGCCTCGTGCAGTCGTGGGATCAAGTAAGAAACGGTGGTCTTCCCGGCGCCGGAGGGGCCGACAAACGCCGCGTACTGGCCCGCTTCAATCGAGAAGCTCACGGACTCGAGGGTTGCCTTGGTGGAGGCCTCGGCATCGGGATAGCGGAAGGTGACGTTCTCGAACTCGACAGCACCCAAGGCATCTTGGCGCACAGCGTGCGCGTCGGGCTTGTCAGTGATTGCCGGTTTGAGGTCGAGGTACTCGAAGATGCGGGCAAAGAGCGCTGAGGAAGTTTGCAGGTCAAGCGCAACGCGCATGAGCCCCAGGAGGGGGAACATCAGCCGGGCTTGCACCGTCGTGAATGCCACGATCGTGCCGGCGGTCACGTCAACGTCGCCAGCGATGAGATACGCGGCGACGACATAGACGATGGCGGGAATGATTGACAGGAAGATGTTGACGGTCGCGAAGAACCACTGCCCACTCATCTGCTGGCGAACCTGCAAGTCGACCTGTTGATCGTTCTCCTGCGAGTAGCGTTCGGTCTCAACCGTTTGCTGATTGAAGCTCTTCGAGAGCAGGATGCCCGAAACGCTGAGCGACTCTTGCGTGATCGCGGTCATGTTGCTGAGCGACTCTTGCGTCTTTGTGGCGATGCGGGCGCGAACTTGGCCGACTCGACGCTGAGCGATCACGATGCCCGGCAGAACGATAATCGCGACGAGGGTGAGCTGCCAGCTGAGCACAAGCATGCTGATGAAGGCAGCGATGACGGTCACTGTGTTCCCGATGATGCTGGACACGGTGTTGTTGAGCACGCCGGCGACTCCACCGACGTCGTTCTGAAGTCTGGATTGGATGACGCCGGTTTTGGTTCGCGTGAAGAACGCGAGTTCCATCCGCTGCAGTTGATCAAATAGGCGCACCCGAAGGGCACCCATTACTTTGTTGCCGACAGTGGCGGTGAGATAGGTCTGCCAGACGCCTAGTGCCGCGGACGAAACCCAGAGCGCCACCATGATGCTGACGAGCTGAATGAGGATCGGGATGTTGGGGTCGCCAGCTGGCGGAAATAGGCCTTCATCGAATGCACGCTTGGTGAGCAGTGGCGGAAGCACGCTGATGGCAGCACCAATGAGAACGAGCGTGATGGTGAGGATGAGCGTCGCACGATGCGGCTCGAATAGTTGGGCGATCCTGCGCAGGAGGTGGGGGATCTTTGGTGCGGCCGCGTTCTCGGCTTTTTGAGCTGAGTAGTCGCCGCCGCTGACTCTGCCGCCGCGTCGGGGGCTGCCTGCTGTGCTCATAGTTCGAGACTAGTTTGCCGTTGCCCCCTTAACGGCCAATCGCACAGCGCTTGAGTGCGCTGTGCGAGAAACCGTCAAACGATGTTCGGCGGGCAACCAAGGTCACCCGCCGAACGGTCAGGATCAGCCTTTGCGAACTACCGAACGTCGTCGCGCAATACTGAACCCTACGAGCACCAATCCGAGCTGCAGGAACCCGAGTCCAGCGATTGTCGGAGCGATTGTGCTCGAGCCGGTGAATGCCAGGGTAGGCAGGTCGGGGGTAGGCAGGCTAAGGGTGGGCAGGTCTACCGTGGGCAGGTCTACCGTGGGAGGAGTCGTTGTGGGTGGCTCCTCTGGTGGCAGCGGGAAGGTCGGCAGGTCGCACTCTTCGAGCGTGACATCTCCCATGGCACTCAGCGTCTTATCGGCGTTCACGATCGAAACGGTGTAAGTGCCGCCGTTGGGAACATCAGAGAAGGTGAGCGCCTGTGTGGGCAGGTCAGCTTCGAACGTGATCGGCGCAATTCCCTCGACGGCCTTGCCGGTGGACTTGGTAACGATCGCGACCGTGTAGATCTGGCCCACAGCCAAGTCGCTCGCTGAAACCGAAACCATTGACGTGCCGAGAACGTTGCACTCGCCCTGAGCGATCATGACAATCGGGTTCTCGGGGCACGCGCTGAGGAACATATCTGCCGCAGCGGTGATCTTCGGGCTCGACTTTGTGTCGGTAACAACTACCCGATACTTGTTGTCTGGCTTGAGGCCCGTGAAGGTGAACTTCTGCTCGGCTCCGGTGCTGGAGTCGAGCTTCTGCGTTGCACCGACAGCAACGTTGTTGAGCATGAGCGCAACGGTGTAGTCGCGGCCCACAACGTAGTCGGCAACGGTTGCGGTGATCGCCGCGACGCCACCGGGCACGGTGCACTGCTCAGCAGCCAAGGTAACGGCGGTGTCCTTGGTAGCACATGGTACGAGCGTTGCCGATGCACTGTTCGTGTAGCGAGGCATGAGAACGTCTGTGACGGTCACGGTGTAGGCACCATTGGCTAGACCAGACAGTTTTTCGCTGATTCGAGATTCAGAGGCAACGAATCCACTCTTGTTTAGTACCAGCTTGCCAGCCGCGTCCGTCACAACAACGTTGTAGGTACGGCCGGGAACGAGCCCGTTGACAACAACGCTCATTTCACCGGACGTGTCTGACGACAGCGCGTCACACTGGGTCGCGGTGACTACAGGAGCAGGGATTGCGTTCGGGCAAGGTAGGAACGTGTGCGTGGTGCTCTTCAGCGGTTCCGCACCCTCCTGGCTCTTGTCTAGAACAGTGGCGTAGTAACTCCCCGAAGTCTCGACCTTGTCGGTCGACACCTGAACGCCCCAGGTATCTTTCGCCGTGATCGTCGTCTCGTAAACAACCTTGCCGGAACCAGCGTTCACGACGGTTACGTAGTACTCATGACCAATCACCAGATCGCTGAAGTTGACCTTCAAGGATACGTCTCCGCCTGGCACGGTGCACTCACAGGCGACGATCGCAATTCCTGCCACCTCCGGGCAGGCAACCGACTGAACTGACTTGCTTGCCGTGAGGTTGGTGTTGGTCGTGTCCGTGATCGTCACCGTGTACGTGGGACCAGGAGCAACCTTCGTGAAGACGTAGGTATCTACGGTCTGCGTGGGGGTGAAGGGAATAGAGCGCTTCTCACTGCCACCCGTGAGCGTCAACGTGTACTGGCGCTTAGCAACCAGATCCTTGAACTTCGCAGTAATGTCGGTCGAGCCACCAACAACTTCACAGCGCGGAGCAGAGAGGTCAATGATGCTCTGCGACGTACAGGGGGTCGAAGTCTGGGTCCACGTGCGGTTCCAGCTGGTGTGCGTGGGGTTGTTCCACGCTGTCACCGATGCAGTAAAGGTGTGAGCTTCCGTGGAGTTCGGGAACGCGAAAGTCTTCGTACCGTTCTCGCTGAACTTGAAGACTTGCTCTTCGCCGCCCTTGAGCTGGAACTTGATGAGGTTCTGCTGGCCTTCGCCATCGCGACTCGCTTCGTAATAGAGGCCAGTAACCGTCACCTCGTTGCACGAAACCTTGATGCTCGGCGTGTGCGCTTCAGCAGCAGACGATACCGAGACAACAGCGAGACCGGAACCAACAACCAGTGCAAGCGCAACTACGGCCGCGATACCGCGGGTGTCTCGAAGCGACCAGCGCTTTCGAGGCTGACCTGTGGACTTATCGAATCGGGGGGTTCGATTTACGGCGCGCCAACGCACCAAAAAGTTATTCACTTCGGGTTTCGCTCTCGGGTAGCGAGCGACTCGGAACATAATCGAACCTGATGCGCGGGGGAGCGCATCAGACCGGCGGGGGATTCCGGGTAGCTCTATCGGGTTTGTCACACGTTCGGGGGTCAAGAATGCAACGTGCCCATTATGGGGGGTTATGTTAAAGAAACGCAAGCCAGACACGCGGTGCGCGGTAGGGTTATTCATTCGCGTCACCCACCCGACTAGGCGAGAACCACGAACTCATCGAGACATTCGTTTCGAAGAGGGGGTAGAAAAATGGCGATTGCCGATGTGAGTACGCTGGAGCGCGCCTTCGCCGTGGCAAAAAACGACGAGGGCTTCACACTCGCGCTCGACGAAATCAGCACCGCTTGGCCGCAACTTGTCGCGCTACACGGCTATCGCATCCGGCAATTACTCGATTCGGCACCGCAAGAACTGTGGCACAGCGACCCATGGTTGGTCACCTGTTATGCCGCAAGTTTTCGCTCGATTGGGGCGTCCAGCCGCTCGGCAGCACTCCCCTATTTTGAGGCCGCGTTTTCGCTGCTCGATCCCACAACACCGGCGATTGTGCGCGCGACCCATCACGTTCATCACGCTGCCGCCCTGCGTTCGCTTGGCAGACTCGACGATGCCTTGGCCTCCATTTCGATTGCTAGCTCCATTGCCGACAGCACCGACGTCATCCCGCTAGCCAAACGCATCCCTCTCACTGCGGAGATCGCGCTGCACCGCGGCGCCATTTACCTTCACGGAGGCGATTTTGACCGCGCAAAGGCGGACTACCGGCTCGCCGGCTCGCTCGCAGAAACCAATTTGAGCGTCGCTGACCAACTCGACGTCTTCGGCGGCTTAGCGCTTATCCAGTTCTTGCTTGGCGACAACGAGCACGCGTTGGCTTATGTAGCGCGAGCGGAATCGACCGGCGCGAGCCCAGCGTTGCGTAACAGCCGCTTCAACGCTTCGGCAGTGCTCACCGAACTATTGATCGCGGTGAATCAACGAGGGGCTGACGCGGCCGAAGGCAAGCTTGACCGCGTTCAGTCGTGCATTGCCGAGTCAGAATGGGAGCCCCTGGGACTTTATGCTCAGGCTTACCTCGATCTGTATGTTGGCAACCCGCACGAAGGCCTTGATTTGTTGCGGGCTTCACTGCACTCACTTGACGAGTGGCAACCAATCAGCTTTGTGGCAACAGAGATTGGCGGATTGCGGGCAGCCGCCTTTCTTCAGCTCGGCGACCCCGGTGCCGCGTGGGATGTGCTTGCGCAACTGACCCCTACGCAGCATCACACCGTGTGCCCTAGTCGACTCGTGGCTCACCTGCGGTTTGTGACCGGGGACTTTCGCGGGGCGCTCGACGCTCTTGGCAGCTGCGAAGCACTCGGCGATACCCACTCGCGTCGCACTCTCGCTGACGTCTTTCTCATCAAAGCAGCCGCACTGTTCTGCCTCAACAACGACGAGAAGTCGGATGTCGCGTTCGACCGGTCTCTGCGCATTGCCGCCCGCAGCCGGCTGCACAGCCCGTTCCGGCTCGTGCCAAGCGAGACAGTGCAGTCAATGCTCACTCGAGCGTCAACTCGCAGCCAACCGCTGGAGGTCGGGGCTCTTATCAAGCGGCTAGATGGCCTCACGGTCATCCTTCGCCCCCAGGATTCATTGTCGTTGAGCGATCGCGAGCGATCAATCGCGCGGGAGCTCGTGCGCGGCAGCAGCTCAACTCAAATCGCCGAGGACCTCTACATCTCGGTGAATACTGTCAAGTCGCATCTCAAGAGCATCTACCGCAAACTTGGCGTGACTTCGCGATCGGAAGCGATTCGCAAAGCCCGCGAACTGGGCCTCCAAGTGGAGATCACCCGCGACTAACCCGCCAATCACCCTCCTAGCTGTTGCTGCGACCGATTCGCGTCGATAGATTAGGTGAACTGCTTCCGCTGGCGCCGCAATTCTTTTGCGCAGCCAGCGGTTCTCGTGCCGATATTCCGCCTCCGGAACCTGATCCCTGGTGTCAACGGAATCGGCACGTTGGTGGGGCGCTCGGCTGGTTACCAAGCGCCCCACCCCCTCTCACCTCCCCGAGGCATGCGTCACTCGACGCCTGCGCTCAGTCGGTTGCATTGGGCCTGCGTGCCTGAGGCACGGCTGTCGAGCAGCGATCGCAACTCACTGCTTGTTAACGCAGAAAGGCGCCACCCCGAAGGGTGACGCCTTTCTGGCTAAGCAGGCCTCGATTGAGGCTGAATCCCTAAGAGGGAATCGACTACTTGAGTGTTACGGTTGCGCCGGCTTCTTCGAGAGCAGCCTTTGCCTTCTCGGCAGCTTCCTTGCTTGCACCCTCGAGTACAACGCTGGGAGCGCCATCAACGACGGCCTTCGCCTCACCAAGACCGAGGCTCGTGAGGGTACGCACCTCCTTGATAACCTGGATCTTCTTCTCGCCAGCTGATTCGAGAACGACGTCGAATGAGTCCTTCTCTTCAACTTCTTCAGCAGCAGCAGCAGGCGCGGCAGCAGCAGCAACCGGAGCAGCAGCGGTAACTTCGAAGACCTCTTCGAACTTCTTAACGAAGTCGTTGAGCTCGATGAGAGTCAGTTCCTTGAAGGCCTCGATGAGGTCGTCGCTTGACAATTTCGCCATGATTTTCTCCTATATTTCTTAAGCTAATTAACCCGCGCGTTACTGCGCGGAATCCTGCTTCTCGCGCAGCGCGTCGACCGTGCGAACGGCCTGAGCGAGCGGTGCGTTGAACAGATACGCGGCGCCGAACAGTGAAGCCTTTGCTGCTCCTGCAAACTTCGCAAGGAGCACCTCCCGGCTTTCCAGATCGGCCAGCTTTGTGACCTCTGCAGCGGTGAGCGCGTTACCGTCAAAGTAACCACCCTTCACCACGAGAAGAGGATTTGCCTTGGCAAAGTCACGCATAGCCTTCGCGACGGTGACTGGGTCTCCGTGTACGAATGCGATTGCCGATGGACCAACAAGTTCCTCGTCGAATGACGAGATTCCTGCGGCGTTAGCGGCAATCTTTGTCAGCGTGTTCTTCACCACGGCGTATGTTGCGTGCTCACTGATTGACTTGCGCAGCTCCTTGAGCTGGGCAACAGTGAGTCCGCGATACTCGGTTAGCAGAACGGCGGTCGAGTTGCGGAATAGATCCGTAAGCTCGGCGACCGATGCTTCCTTGTTCGCCATGGTGCTCCCTACTGGTTGATGTGTGTCTGCCTCAGAGCCGCGCTAGCAAGAAAATGCTCTGGCTGGAAACTAAAAAAGCTCCGGCCCTTCTGCACTAACGCAGAGGCACGGAGCTGAGTTGCGGCCACACTTGGCCGAAAATCTACTTCACACACCTGCGCTGGCCTTCGTTTTCACGAACTTCGATCGCACACACTTTCGTGCCTGCGAACGACCGGCGGTCTTTGGCTTCGGTAAGACTACGGGATAGCGGGGTCCGCCGCAAATTCAGCTGCCGCGCGCACCGCGACCACAACATCGACATCGACAACGAACCCGCGAGCATTCCTACGCAGTCACACCGAGAGGTAGTTCAATCCGAAATACGGTAGTGCCAGGTTCGCTGGAAACTGTTGCCGTGCCGCCATGAGCGTGGGCGACCGCCGTGACGATCGCAAGCCCCAGCCCTGTGCTTCCGGCTGCTCGTGTGCGCGAACCATCGCCGCGCACGAATCGCTCGAACACGGTCGGTTGCAGTTCTGGAGCAATACCAGGGCCAGCGTCGCGGATTTCGATTATGGCCAGTTCGCCCTCCCGCATCAGTGCCGCCGTCACCTTCGTGCCCGCTGGAGTGTGCACCCGCGCATTGGCGAGCAGATTGGCGACCACTTGGTGCAATCGCGCACGGTCACCACTGATCGAGAAGGAATCATCCGGAATCTCTAACGCCCACTCATGGTCTGGCCCGGCCGCATGCGCGTCACTGACGGCATCGATGATGAGGCGAGAAAGATCGACAGGCTCGTGCTCGACGGCTGCCGCCTCGTCGAGTCTCGCCAAGAGCAGCAAGCTCTCGACCAATGCCGTCATCCGCACAGATTCTGCTTCGATGCGTCCGATGGCGTGAGCGACATCATCCGGAATCTCATGCCCACCACGGCGGGTCAGTTCGGCGTACCCGCGAATTGACGCGAGCGGTGTGCGCAGCTCATGGCTTGCGTCGGCAACGAACGTGCGCACCTTCTTTTCACTCGCCTCGCGAGCAGTGAGTGCGGCCGCTACATGCTCGAGAAGGCGGTTGAGGGCAGCGCCCACTTGCCCAACTTCGGTTCGCGGGTCAGCGTCATCGAGCGAGACTCGTTCAGCCAAGGCAACCGCTCCTCTGTCGAGTTGGAGTTCGCTCACCCGTGTAGCGGTACCAGCAACGCGCTCAAGAGGACGAAGCGCGAACCGCACAGCGACAGCTCCAGCGAACGCGGCAATGATGAGAGCGAGAAGCCCAATGCCGGCAACCACAATGGTCAGCTGCACCACCGTGGCACGCGCATCGTCGAGCGGCAACGCCACGACAAGAGACTCTCCAGCGAATGGAGTACCGGAGACAAGAACTCGATACTCCCCAAGGTCTCCCCCCATATTGACGGTGACCGGCTCAGCTGATTGCGTGAGCGCCGCCAGAATGGAAAGTTGATCGACAGTCAGAGGTGCAGACGCACCCCTGGCGCCCAGTACCCCCGCGGTGATCGTGCCATCGGCAGAAATCAACCCAGCAAGAGTGCCTCGCTTTGACCAGGAAGCGCGACGAAATCGCGCGCCGTCGGCGACGACTGATTATTGCCTCCTGGCCGACCATCTAGAGCGCCCTGCGAGCGGCCAGAGGCCGAGAGTAACTGGGTGTCAAGACGATTCACGAGAAAGCCTTGCAGCGCGAGAATGCTGACAACACCGATGAGCACTGCGGCGAGCGCGATAAGGGCTGCGCTGCCAATGACGAGTCGCTTACGCAGGCTAAGCCTGCGGCCGGTGCCGGGGGCTCGCACTTCACGTGGTCTCGTCATTCGGCAACCCTCAGCATGTATCCGACGCCACGCACCGTGTGGATCATTGGCGGGCCCAGAACATCAATCTTCTTGCGGAGGTAAGAAATATAGATCTCCACAACGCTCGCTCGGCCCCCAAAATCGTAGCTCCACACCCGGTCAAGAATTTGTGCCCGGCTGAGTACCCGTCGCGGGTTGCGCATGAGGTAGCGCAGCAGTTCAAATTCGGTGGCGGTGAGATCGACTTTGGTACCTGCTCTCGTTACTTCGTAGGTGCTCTCATCGAGCGTAAGGTCGCCAACTTCAATCACGGGATCAGCATCGCCGGCAATAGTGAGTGTGGATCGACGCAACAACGCTCGTAAGCGCGCAACGAGCTCTTCTAGGCTGAATGGCTTGGTTACATAGTCATCCCCGCCAACAGTGAGCCCAGCAACTCGATCCTCGACAGCATCTTTGGCTGTCAGAAAGAGAATCGGAGCTTGGATGCCGTCGGCGCGAAGTCGAGTGAGCACTGCCAGCCCATCGAGGCCCGGCATCATGATGTCAAGAACGATGACGTCGGGACGAAACTCTCGGATCGTGGTGAGTGCTTGGTTTCCGTCTGAGGCGAGCCGCACATCCCACCCTTCATAGCGAAGTGCCATCGAGAGCAGGTCGGTGAGGGAATCTTCGTCGTCAACCACCACCGCGCGAATCGCAGTGCCATCGGCACGGCTCAACCGCGGTTGCGCTTGGACCGCTGGGAGGTGATGTGACTGATTCATAGTCTCTAGTTATTCGGAGGTTTCTATGAACTGTCTGTGTACGCCTACCGGATGCCGCGACGCCAGCCTCTGGCCACGCTCACAGCTTGCTCTCAGGTTCGGCATAGCGCACTGATAGCGACTGTTCCTAAGTTTTCCCTGACCACCCGAAGCACCGAGGAGACCCATGTTCGGAACGTACCTGTATCGAGAACTCAGCAACCGACGCAAACAAACCACCATCATCGCGGCCGGCATGGCGCTCGCCATCGCCCTAGTGATGATTGTGAGCGGCGTCGCGGCTGGGGTGCGAGACGCCCAAGGGAGCGTGCTGGCATCGATTTATGGTGTCGGCACCGACATCACCGTCACTCAAGAACCTGAACAGCCCGCAGAGGGAGAAGCAGGGCAAGGCCAAGGGCAAGGCCCATCGCGCTTCGAATTTGGTGCCGAGGAAGGCGATAGCGCCGACGGCACCACTGCCCTGGCACAATCGCAACTCACTAGCGGCGCTGGGAGTACAACATTCGACGCGACCGCCCTCACCGCCGCCGCAGGACTCGACGACGTTGCAGCAGCAACCGCCACCCTCACTCTCTCTAACGTGAGCTTCTCTGGCGAGATCCCCACTGGCGACGCTGCCGCTGCAGAAGGCGCAGCGCCCGGCGCTGAGCCCGGAACCGGCGAAGCAGGCCGCGGCCCAGACGGAGCCGGCGGAAGCTCCTTCAGCGTCGACACGTTCAGCGTCACCGGAATTGATGTTGCTGGCGAAAGTGTCGGCCCCCTCACTTCAGTAGGACTCGTCGACGGTCGTGCGTTTGAGACCACCGACGCCGGTACCAACGTGGTCGTGCTTGACTCCGGATACGCTACGACGAGCGAGCTGAGTGTCGGAGACACCGTAGAGATCGGTGGTGAGGAATTCGACATCATCGGAACCGTCTCGTCGACTTCCTCAGACTCCACAACAGCATCCAACACCTACATCCCCCTCGACACCGCCCAGCGCATCTCTGGACTTGAGGATCAAATCTCGACCGTCTACGTGCAAGCCGCGTCGTCGACCGAGATCACCGCAGTTCAAGCATCACTCCAGACAGCGTTGCCGGATGCCACGGTCAAGACTCAAGAAGACCTCGCGTCGAGCGTGTCAGGATCGTTGTCAACCGCTTCCGACCTCGTCGGTAAGCTCGGAACCTGGCTGTCGATCATTGTGTTGGCTGCCGCTTTCCTCATCTCGGTACTGCTCACGACGTCTGGCGTCGCTCGACGCACCCGTGAGTTCGGCACCCTGAAGGCAATCGGTTGGAGCAATGGCGCCGTCGTGCGGCAAGTCGCCGGAGAGTCACTCGTTCAGGGTGCGATCGGTGGCGTGGTCGGCGTTGCCGTTGGGTTGCTCGGAATCTTGGCGATCAACATCGCTGCGCCCGTACTGAGCGCAAGTGCCGCAGCGACAACTGCTGTCGGTGGCGGCGCAGGCCCCGGGGGCCGCAATGGACGATTCGGTGATGCTGCAACGACCACTGCTGCAGCAACAACAGATATCGCCCTACAGATTCCGGTGACGCTCGGCATTATCGGCATTGCCGTAGCTCTGGCCATCCTCGGCGGGCTCATCGCCGGAGCATTCGGTGGATGGCGCGCAGCCCGTCTGCGCCCCGCTGAAGCTCTCCGCAGCGCCGCCTGATCCCCCGACCCGAAGACCACAAGGAGACTTTCTATGTATGAACTCAGCGAACTAACCAAGACGTACGAGACAAAGCGCGGCGTCGTCAGCGCACTCAACAAAGTGACCTTGAGCATCCCCACCGGTCAGATGGTGGCCATCCAGGGCCCCACTGGTGGCGGCAAATCGACACTATTGCAGATGTTGGGTGCACTCGAGCGTCCCACCAGCGGCGCGGTAACACTGGGCGACGATGAACTCTCCAAGATGCCGGATTCTCGACTCGCGGAGATTCGTGCCCGCACCATCGGATTCGTTTTTCAGGGCTTCAATCTCATTCCGACGCTGACAGCTCAAGAGAATGTGGAGACGGCGCTTGCCCCTCTCGGGCTTTCAAATACCGAACGTCAGCGTCGTGCAACCGAAGCACTGGAGAAGGTGGGGTTGGCCGAACGGCTCACTCACCATCCCTCTGAACTCTCGGGGGGACAGCAACAACGCGTCGCGATCGCTCGCGCCCTCGTTAAGGAACCCAAGGTACTGCTCGCCGACGAACCGACCGGAAACCTGGATGAACAGACCCGTGACGAGATCATGGATCTATTGGAGGGCCTGTGGCGCGATGAAGGACTAACACTGATCATCGTGACGCACGATTCTGCAGTGGCGAAACGCGCCGAACGCCGTCTGCAATTGAAGCACGGTGCGGTGACCGAGAAGAAGTAGTGTGAACTCGCTGTGAGTGGGCACCGCGCGAGCGACACTGACACTGGAGCGGCGCGGGTAAGTCTTACCGCGTCGCCCCGGTGACGAGCCAACGGTCGCCGTGGGCACGCAACCCCAAGGTCACTGCTCGGGCCCCGATGTAGCCCAAGCCGAAGGCGAACCACAGCGACACCAACGCCGGCACCGCAGTGAGATCGGCGGCCTGCACCCACCACAGCAGCGGCAGATAGACCGCAAGATTAATGATGCCTGTCAGAGCTAGGTAACGGGCATCCCCTGCCCCAATTAACACCCCGTCAAGTACGAAGACGAAGCCGGCGATCGGGATGCCCAAAGCCAATACGGGAAGAAGTGCGGCCAACCCGGTACGAACGTCGATATCCGAGCTGAAGATGAAACCGACCCACGGCGACATCGCCAGAACTATTAGCCCTAACAGAACGCCACTCGCGATCCCCAACTGCACGAGCCTGCGCGTGATCGCGCGGGCTTGCGGAATGTCGCTCGCTCCGAGCTCTTTTCCGATCATCGCTTGCCCGGCGATGGCCAGAGCATCGAGCACAAAGGCAAGCGTTGCGAAAATTGTGAGGGCGATCTGTACCGTCGCAAGCTCGGCTACCCCGAACCCGGTCGCGACGGCAATCGTCGCGAGCATTGCCGCGCGCAGAGAAGCGGTGCGCAGCAACAACCAAGCTCCGGCGTGCCCCGCGGTCAGCATCCCGCCCAGGTGCGGCCTGACTCTGGCCTGCTCGCGGCGCGCAATTGTCAGGAGCATCACGATGTACGCGATTGCCATTCCCCAGCTCGCCACCACGGTGCCGATCGCTGATCCGGCGAGGCCCCAGCCGAATCCATAAATGAATAGCACGTTGAGTAGGGCATTAGAGACGAAGCCGGCCACAGCGACGACGAGGGGTGTTCGCGTGTCCTGAAGACCCCGCAGCAGTCCGGATGCGGCGAAAGTGATGAGCATCGCTGGCAGACCGAGAATAGAGATGGCTAGGTACTGGTTGGCATAGTCGATGATGCTGGCGTCGGGACCGAAGAGACTGATCAGCCATGGTGTCGCGGGTATACCGATGATCACAAGCAGCACGCCCAGGACGATCGCGAGCCATACCCCGTCGACACCGGCGGCGACGGCGCGTGCGCGGTCGCCCACTCCCAACCAGCGCGCTACGGCCGGGGTGGTGGAGTATGCAAGAAAAATGAGCAGGCCGACGGCGGTTTGCAGCACTGCACTCGCGACGCTGAGGCCGCCGAGCTGGGCGCTTCCGAGATGGCCAACGAGCGCGGTGTCGGTGAGCAAGAAGACTGGCTCGGCCACGAGCGCCCCGAGTGCCGGAAGCGCTAGTCGCCGGATGTCGCGATCAAGCGGCGAACGCAACGATCTCACTGTTGGCTAGTCTGCCGACGGCTCTGTCGCGCCTGTCGGCTTAGGCGCAGCAGGCTTCTTGGCCACTGGCTTTCTTGCGGCGGGCTTGCTGGTGGCATTTGTGTTCGCGGCTGTCTTGTTGACAGTCGTGGAGCCGGATGCTGGCTGCTTCGCCACAGGTTTTTTGGCTGTCGGCTTCTTTGCCGCAGCGGCCTTTGCCGCCGGACTGCTGGTCGCTGCCGCACTAGTCGCTGCACCGGCGCTCTCCGACTTTTTCGCGGCGGTTGTCCCTGACGCAGGCTTCTTCACGGCAGACTTCTTTGCAGCTTGTTTAGTTGTAGCGGGCTTGGTTACTGCGGGCAAGGTTGTGTCAGGCTTCGTGGTGGTGGGCTTTTTAGCGGGGGTCTCGGCCTTAGCCTCAACTTTCTTTGACGCTGGTGTCTTTCTTGATGCTGGCGCTTTTTTTGCTGATGGTGCCGCCTTGTTCGTCACAGTTGGGGTCACCGCTGCAGTCGCGGAGTCACTTTCCGTAGACGCAAGATCTGCATCGAGGTGAACGCTTGTGGAGTCGCTCGCCTCGGGAGTCGCCTTATCGTGGGTCTCGCCTTTGTCTTCGACGCCACCCTCGACTTCACCCTCGTCGTCGAGCTTGTCGTCGCCGTCGGCCTTAGCCGCCAAACGTTCGCGACGTCCGCGTACCTGACCCATGATTGTGGGAATGAGCAGCGCCAACAGCAGCACACCGGCCGTCGTAGCGATCAGTACAACAGACTGCACAGAACCTTGATCAGGCTGCGGTGTTGGATCAACAATATTGACCACTCGGCTGGAGAGCATCGACTGATACTTGGCAAGAGTGAGCTCGCTTGAGACTCCGCTGTCACCCCGCACAAGTGGAGTGATTGCGCCGTCGATGAGACTGAACCAGGCACCGGTCTCGGGTTCGTGCACGAGCGTTGCGCTGGCGTCGATGTCATCAAGGGCCAACGCTGTGCCTGGGCTGCGGATGAAGTCGATCATTTCTGGCTCGACCGTGGCCGGGTCAATACCGATCATGGCAATACCGATGGGCTCTTCGCCGATTAGCACGGGAACCTTCCACCGGTTCACATACTGCACCGGTGTCTCCGTGGCCTTTCCCGCGTGATAGTCCACAGACCAGAGGAAGATTCTGTCGATCTCGCCCAGCTCAATGCCATCCGAAAAATCGAGGCCATCGCCACGCTGGTTAGCGCCGAAGTACTCTTCGAGCTCTAACACAAGACCGTCATCGGCCTGCGCGAATTGCTCAACGTCGGGAGGAATTGATCCCGTGGATGCTGCAACACCGGCAGCCGGAACGAACGTCACGAGCGCGATGAGCGCCGTCGCTGCCGTAGCGGACCACCGACGACGGCGTCTCGATGGCGACACATTATCGGTTTGACCAGCTCGCATGCGCCTATTCTGCCAGTACCCACACCCATTGGATGACGTGACGCGAAGCAATGCGTCTCATGGCGGCAGCAAATTGACCTTTCTGCGTGCTGAGAGCGCCGAGGCCGCAGAGTCGCGAGACAATGGACGAGTGACTATGCAACCGGAACTCGATCTCTGGGAACCGATTGCGCCCAATCATCGGGACCGAGTTGTTGCTCACTCTGAAGATCGAGTGGCCTGGTTGCGTGCCAGAAGCCGCGGTGTGACCGCCACGGATGCCGCTCGCTTAGCGACCGAACAGTCACTTCGTGGTGTTGTCGAGAGCAAGCTTCTCGGCTCGGGATTCACCGGAAATGCGTTCACCGATCACGGTCGCTTGCGGGAGCCAGAGATCGCTCGTTGGGTGTTGGCTCAGCATGGCATCCAGGCAAGTTCTGCGCTCTATCACGCGCATGATCAACCACTGCACTTAGCTACGCCCGACGGCGTAGCGGTGATCGATGGTGCTGTCGTGCTGTCAGAGATCAAGACGACTCAGAAGGCGTGGCGGAGCATCCCACGCTCGTATCTGCGTCAAGTCTGGTGGCAACAGTATGTGTTGGGTGCCGATCGCACGCTTGTGGTGTGGGAACAGCATGACGATTTTGTTCCCGTGCATGCGGAACCGAAGTACCTCTGGGTTGACCGCGACGAAGACCAGATCCATGTTTTGGTCGGCCTTGCCGACCGTCTGCTTAACCTGATGAAGGCTCCGCGGTAGCGCTGGCTGTGCACCAGTTGCTCACCACGCCACGCAACTAGTGCGGGGGCGCACCTCTCAGCTGGAGCGGTCGCGCGCCAGCTTTCGGGCAGCGATGACGGTGCCGAGCATCATGAGCCAGGCGATCGCAATAGTGGTTGCCACAAACTCAAGCCTGCTGCCCAACACGGTCTGAAAACGAAAGAGCGAGAAAAGCCCGCCGGTGCCTGCTATCGCGGCCACAGCGATGGCCGTAATCAGCGACATTCGCGCCAGAATCCGATGCTCGCGAGCGAACGACGTTTGGATCATTGCCCAGCACGCTGCGGCAAAAGCGATGACCGCGGCGAGGGTGTGGGTGAAGTCTTGCCACGTAAAGGTAGGGCCGTAGGGCAGTGGGCAGCCTGAAGTGCAGGTGACCTGCGATGCGACGAGAAAGAATCCGCAGCCGACCCACAATGACAGCGCGGGCGAGCCGAACGCGAGCAATGGTGGCCATGCCCGAACGCGGCGAGCAGCCCACGCCACGGCGGAACCGCCCAACACGATGAGTAGCAACGCAATCTCAAAGGCGGCGGCAGTCGGCTCCCCTTCGGCACCGAGCTCGCTGACGTAAAGTTCGCGCGGAATAGCAAGTCGCGACATCCAAATAAGAACTAGGGCAACGCCAACAGCGATGCTGCCAAGAACGGCGGCATAACCTTCGACGGCCTCGAGAGAGATACGCTGCGGCTCAACAACGGTCATTTCTTAGGCGCTTTCGACGTGGCGGGTGAAAATTCGTTCACGAACATAATCGTCTTCCCACCGTTCCCCCACCAAAAACTTTTTGGTGCCGACGAGTTGAAAGCCCATCTTCTCGTAGAAACGATTGGCACGGACGTTTTCTTGATTAACTCCAAGCCACATGGCGGCGAAACCTTGAGTCTGGGCGCGCGAAATACCGCCCGCGATGAGTTCACGTGCCACCCCAGCACCATGGAATTCAGCGAGAACGTAGCACTTGCTCAGCTCGATCGTAGGTCGCACCGTTAGCGCGTGTGCGACATCCGGATCTCGGGGTTCGTCGGTGCAGAAAAGCGCGTAACCTGCCGGCTGACCGTCAACTTCAGCGATAAGCGTTTGGCGGGCGTCATCGTTGAGGTAACCCCGAAACGATTCCGCGGAGAGATGTTCGGCGATGAACTTCGCAATGGCGTCTGCGGTAGTGGTCGACGGGCAGGCGAGCGGAAACGTCTGGCGAGCGAGCTCTTGAAGAAGTTCAACGTCGGTCAGCATGGCAGAGCGAACGGTCACGGTCACGAAAAACTCCTCCGGAATGCACAAACGGGGACCGGCAGAAGCCGGCCCCCGTTCATTTAAGCAGTATTAGATCGAGTTGATGTCGACCGGGATACCAGGACCGAAGGTCGTGGAAACCGTTGCTTTGGTGATGTAGCGGCCCTTTGACGAGCTGGGCTTGGCGCGAACGATCTCGTCGAGCGCTGCCTTGATGTTCTCGTCGAGCTGCTCAGCGGTGAACGCCGTCTTGCCAACAATGAAGTGCACGTTGGAGTGCTTGTCGACACGGAATTCAATCTTTCCGCCCTTGATCTCCGATACAGCCTTAGCAGTGTCAGGAGTAACCGTTCCGGTCTTCGGGTTTGGCATGAGGCCACGTGGGCCAAGAACCTTACCCAAACGACCAACCTGGCCCATGAGCTCGGGGGTCGAAACTGCTGCGTCGAAAGCGGTGTAGCCAGCAGCCACCTTTTCGATGAGCTCCGAGCCACCAACCTCGTCAGCACCAGCAGCAAGAGCTGCCTCGGCTGCAGGACCGGTTGCGAAAACGATAACGCGAGCAGTCTTACCCGTGCCGTGAGGCAGGATAACGGTGCCACGAACCATCTGGTCAGCCTTGCGAGGGTCTACACCCAAGCGAAGAGCAACCTCAACGGTTGAATCAAACTTCTTCGAGCCGGTCTCGCGAGCAACAGCTACAGCCTCGGTAGGTGTGTAGAACTTGCCCTCTTCGAGCTTGTCGGTGGCAGCCTTGTATGCCTTGGAATTCTTGGACATTATGCCTCCACCGTGATTCCCATCGAGCGAGCGGTGCCCGCGATGATCTTCATTGCGCCGTCGACGTCGTTGGCGTTGAGGTCAGCCATCTTCTGCTCGGCGATCGTACGAACCTGGTCTTTAGTGAGCTGCGCAACCTTAACGGAATGCGGCGTGCCCGAACCCTTTGCAACTCCAGCAGCCTTCTTGATGAGCTCTGCTGCCGGCGGGGTCTTGAGGATGAACGTGAATGAACGGTCCTCGTACACGGTGATCTCAACCGGGATAACGTTTCCACGCTGTGCCTCGGTTGCGGCGTTGTACGCCTTGCAGAACTCCATGATGTTAACGCCGTGCTGACCAAGCGCAGGCCCGATGGGCGGTGCGGGGTTAGCGGCGCCGGCTTGGATCTGAAGCTTGATCAGACCTGTAACCTTCTTTTTCGGTGCCATTGTGTTTCCTTTTCAGTACGAACTGACCCGTGTGGCCAGCTCTCCCGCACCCGGAGGGCGCGGTGGTTTTTTAGGGGCGTAAGCCCTTAAAGCTTGGTGACCTGGTCGAAGCTGAGCTCGACCGGGGTCTCGCGCTCGAACAGGGAAACCAGAACGATGAGCTTTCCGCTCTCGGCCTTGATCTCGCTGATCGAACCAGGCAGGCCCGCGAACGAACCTTCCTTGATCGTGATGGTCTCGCCGATTTCGAAATCGATCTCGGCAGGAATCGAACGCGCTGCAGTCTTGCCCTTAGCGGACGAGCCTTTAGTAGCGGGAGCTTCAACGATTTCAACGAGGCTCTTCAGCATGTTGAAAGCTTCTTCGAAGCGAAGGGGAACGGGGTTGTGCGCGTTGCCCACGAAGCCGGTGACTCCGGGAGTGTGGCGAACAACCGACCAGCTGTCTTCGTTGAGGTCCATACGAACCAGAACGTAGCCGGGGATGCGAACGCGGTTGACGAGCTTGCGCTGGCCATTCTTGATCTCGACAACATCTTCCATCGGAACCTCAACCTGGAAGACGTAATCTTCCATAGCCATGGATACCTTGCGGTTTTCAATGTTGTGCTTGACGCGCTTCTCGAAGCCGGCGTAGGAGTGGATGACGTACCACTTACCTGGCTGGAGACGTAGGTCCATACGGAATTCGGCGTAAGGGTCAACCTCTGCACCTTCAGCTTCAGCGTCGTCTGCAGCTTCGTCATCAGTGGCGGCAACGGAGGCGTCAGCTTCAGCAGCATTATCGACATCAAGCGCGTCGTTTACTTCAGCATCTGCTTCGGGGTCAACTGCCGCATCCAGAGCTTCAAGGAGGCCAGCAAGATCAGCGTCGACATCGGCAGAACTGCCCTCAACGTGCATTGCCTGGTGCTCAGCGGAATCCTCTGAACGCTCTGCCTCAGCCAGGGTGTTGCCCGTCTGAGCCTCATCCTCCTCGGAGGACTGCTCTGCTGCCGTAGCGAGCTCGGAGTCTTCGCGATGGTTCTCGGACACTAAATCTCTTTTCGTTGCTCTGCGTTTCGGCCGTAGCCAATGCTTTTTGTGAAAGTCGGAAGAAGGAAGGGCTAAACCACTAAGTCAGGGTTGCCAAACAGGAAGTTAACCAAGGCGCTAAATCCGAAGTCGAGGGCGGAAACGATGCCCATCATGATGACGACGAAAACAAGAACGACGAGAGTAAAGCTGACCAGTTCACGCTTCGTTGGCGTGACGACCTTCTTGAGCTCGTTAATTACTTGGCGGATAAAGAGTGCCATGCGCCCGAAGGGTCCACGACGTTGCTCGCTGTCCTTCTTCGCCTTGGCGACGACGTCCTCGCTGGGCTCGTCTACGTCTTTCTTGGCCACTCTTAGTTACCTTCCGATACTTCGGCTTGCTCGACCCGACCCGTGAAACACGGACTGGGACTTGCAGGGCGGACAGGACTCGAACCTGCAACCTGCGGTTTTGGAGACCGCTGCTCTACCAATTGAGCCACCACCCTTTGCGAAAGATTTGCACCTTTCACAGCAACACCTTCGCACAATCACACCGCGACATCCACATCGAAATGTGAGGCGCAGGCGCGCAAAAGCATTGCAGTTATCAACAACCTGAACAAGTGTACGTCATCCTGACGGCTAACGCAGTTCGGACACCGTGCGCCCACTCGCTCACGGTGAAAGAAGGGTGCGCTCGGGGTCGCTGCACTGGGCTGAAGCTTCGACGTTTCAGCCCAGTGCTCGCTTTTCGCGCCCGCTGCTGCTCTACTGCTGCTCTACTGCTGCGCGGCGGCGTACAGCTTCTAGTCGGTTTCCTCCGGACGTCGTCGCTTCTGGACCGCCAGCGCGATAAAGGCGACGATGACCAGACCGGCTCCAAGGATCGCAAGGGCGACCTGTTGTTGCTCAAGGAAGCCGCGCCCGCCGAGCAAACCTTGGACTTGGCTTACGATGCTGAGCACGATGAGCAGAAGCCCCCCAGACGCTGCGGTAATCTGGACGATTCTCATAGCGGCCAGCAGGTCCACAGCACCCAGTTGTAGTTCAGCTGGGCCCCGTTGCCATTAATGTTGCACACCTGCAATGCACCAGAGGCGGCGATGAGACCGATTGCCACCCCGCCCGAAGCGAGCGCACCCGTGGTGCTAATGGGGAAGCCTTCGACGTTGACCGCCAAGAGCGCCGCAATTGAACCGGCGCCGGCGCTTCCGGTCAGAGCAAGCGTCGAGAGTCGATCCATCGTGTCCTCAGGCAACGTCATGTGCACGCCCCATGCGTCCTGCCAGATCCGGCCGGTTGCCGCAGCAGTCGCTTGACGGTCGTGGACTTCGGCGGACGGCGTACTTGTTAGACCGTCCGCAGCGATCACCGTGCCACCGGAGCGGGCGAATTCGGCCGCGAACCGCTCGCCAACGTCACTGTTCGCAGCCTCGGCCGGCACGTTCCTCGCATCGTATGTGGATGTTGCTTGATCGACACCGACTGTGAGCTGGTCGATGGTCGCCGCAATGGCGGCGTCTTCCGGTGACCACTCGGCACTCTGCCGGGTGTCGAGTGTGCTGACCTGCGACTGCTCCGCGGTCGCGGGTGTGGCAGCGAATACTGGCGCCGCCATCGTTGACAACAACGCAACTGCGGTGACAGTGGCTCCCGCAGCTAGACCTATTTTGGCTTTCTTCATGATCGTTTTACCTTCATTCTCTTCGTTCCTTTCGGCACTCGTCGAGTGATGGATCTGGCGAGGCTACGAGGTTCGGCCGACCAATGTCAACGACAGGTGAGCGCTGCTCAGCTCGCGCTCAGCTAACTTTTTTGAAAAACATCTGAGAAGCCGCGTCATAACCGACCGGGGTCGCAGTCTCTCTATACAAGCGGGGCGAGCCACCCCTCTAAACCGGCAGAACCAGAACAACAAATTCGGGCAACACCACGCGGGACCTAACCATCTCGCCGCATAACTAAAAACATCACCACCAAATGGGCAAGCGAAACTGAGATCAGGCAGTAGTTCGTGGCACAACCCTCAAGTTGGCCTCATCGTCGTATCAGTTTCCTTTTCCCCACAGGATCAGGAAGGTACCAGTCGTGTTTACACAACACATCCCGCGCACTGGGAAGCCAGTCGGGAACACCACGCACACCCCAGTAGTCCGTTTCGGAGCGGCCCTGGGAACCGCAGCCCTCGTAGCGGGCTTCACATTCATTACCCCAGTCGCGGCGAGCGCCGAAGAGACAAACGGAGCCTCTTACGCTTACGCCGAGTTCCTTTCCGGCAGCATCCTCGGCACCGACCTGAGCAACATTGCCGGTCTCGGCCAAGTAGCAGCCACCAACGACGGCACGCAGTCGCTCCAAGTCAACCGTGACCCTCTCGTTCTTGACGCACTCGGCGCCACAGTGCTGAACCTGCCAAGCGGAATCCAACTTCCCATGGTTGACGTCATCGATGCTGGTGGCATCAACCAGTACGCACAGGCGGGTAAAGACGGCGAATCATTCGCCTCAACCGGCGCCATTCACGATGACGGTGGAATCGGCATCGGTAATGTCGCTGCTGGCCCCGCCGGCGACCTCACCCTCGACCTCGACACGCTGCTCGGCAACGAGTTCACTGCAGTACTTACCGACCTCAAACTTGATTTGGATGCGGTTGCGGCTCGCGCCGACGGTTCGATGACGTCAGCATCGGGTGACTACACCATCGCCGACGCGACGCTCAGCTTCACGAGCCCCGCCATTAGCAAATTGACCAGCAAGGTCACTAACGCGCTCAGCGGAGTCAACGGGCAACTGGTCAGCCTTGGCGGTGACGACGGTGCGCTCGGAAACTCCATTGACGGCATCCTCGATCCCACACTTGGTGTTCTTGGATCATCAGCAGACGTCAAAGTGCTCATTACCGCTGACCTAGAGAACGCAGTCAAGAATCTGCTGAAGGGCAGTTACGGCGACGGTGCGGTTACCTTCAACCTGGAGACCGGCGCGGTGATGGTTGACCTCGAAGCCCTGTTGGGTAAAGACCTCAACAACCTCGCCCCTAACAGCGAGCTGCTGACCGACGCCGTCGTCAACAAGATTCTTAACGGCATCACTACTACGGTTGCCACCCTCGCCGACGACATCGTCGATCGGGTAGAACTCGCACTACGCAATGCTCGGGTTGAAGCATCCGCAACACTCAACTTGCTGACACCACAGGCTCCAACGCAAAGCAACGTGTGCCGCCAGATTCAGGTCCCGATCATCGGCGACATTCTTACGGGAGACTCGTCTGGCGGTGGCCTGCTCAACGGTGGTCTTCTTGGTGGACTACTCGGAGGCGTGACGCAGGGCGTTACCCAGGGCATCATCGGCTACACAACTGACACCGTGTGCGAACTCGTCAGCACCGTTCTTCCTGACCTCCGCAGTACCGTCGACGTGCGCATCGTTGGCACCGTAAACGACCTCATCAACGGAACGGCAGTAGAAGCGAAAGCAAACGTCTCCCTCCTCGGGGGAACCATCGCCACCGACCTGAACGTAAAGACCCTGATCGGCAGCCTAGGCAAGAGCCTCAACAGCTCACTCTTCGCGAACGGTGGAGTCGTGACATCCCTCGTCAACAACCTCAACACTGGGTTAGTGAACCCCGCCGTCACTGGCCTTCTCGGAGACACCGGAGTATCGACAGTGCTGAAGGATCTCGTCTCGATCAAGGTCAACGTTCAAGAACAGCTCACGTCAAACGGAGATGTCACCGGCAATATGTTCAGCGAAACCGCTGTACGAGTCGCCGTCGGCAATGGACGCCTCATGACCCTCAACGTTGCGACCGCAACAGTCGGCCCCAACGTGTTGTCAGTCGTTGATCCCGGATGCACCGAAAACTGTGGCACCGGTGATCCCGACGGCGACCCCGACCCCTGCGTGGGTCTTTGTCTCCCCGGTCTGGACTTTCCGGAACTCCCGACCTCTGCCCTCGGTGGGCAGCTCGCATACACCGGTGCCGGTGTTGCGACGCTCATCGCCCTCATCGTCGCGTTGTTGGCAGCGGGTGCCTACTTCGCGCGCGAAGGTTATCTACGTACACACCCCAAGTCCTAGCTCTCGGACTGCGTAGATAACTCACAGCGGCCGGAGCTGGTCGTCCCCCCAGGACCACTGCTCCGGCCGCTTCTCTATGCCCGCACCGCGTTCGCGCGGCGCGGGCATGTTTTTGCGCGCGTGTGCCTGTGCGGCGGCTGAAATCTCTGAGCACTTGACCTCGCGAAGCCCTAGACTTGACGGGTGACTTCACCTCGCCTGTCTGCCAGAATTTCCGCCATCGCCGAATCGGCCACCCTCAAGGTGGACGCAAAAGCTAAGTCGCTTCTCGCGGCCGGGCGGCCCATCATCAGCTATGCGGCTGGCGAGCCAGACTTCGCGACGCCCGCGAACATCGTGGATGCGGCATCCAAGGCAGTGCTCGACCCCAAGAACCACCGCTACACGCCAGCAGCCGGCTTGCCCGAACTGCGAGAAGCCATCGCCGCAAAGACGTTGCGCGATAGCGGCCTCGAGGTCGGCATCAACCAGGTTGTTGTGACCAACGGTGGCAAGCAGGCTGTGTATCAAGCGTTTGCCACGCTCGTTGATCAGGGCGATGAAGTAATCGTTCCTACCCCGTACTGGACCACTTACCCTGAAGCGATCAAGCTCGCCGGCGGCACCATGGTTGAGGTCTTTGCGGGTGCTGATCAGGGTTACCTCGTCACCGTCGAACAGCTCGAAGCTGCCCGCACCGACAAAACCAAGGTGTTGCTCTTCGTTTCGCCATCCAACCCCACCGGTGCCGTGTACACCCCCGAGCAGACCAAAGCCATCGGCGAATGGGCACTCGAGCACGGCATCTGGGTGATTAGCGACGACATCTACCAAAACCTCGTTTACGACGGAATTCGTGCCGTTTCGATCGTTGAGGTTGTTCCTGCGCTCGCCGACACCACCATCCTCGTGAACGGTGTGGCCAAGAGCTACTCCATGACCGGCTGGCGTCTCGGCTGGATGGTCGGCCCCGTCGACGCTATGAAGGGGGCTGCGAACCTGCAGTCGCACCTCACGAGCAACGTCTCCAACATCTCGCAGCGCGCCGCCATCGAAGCCCTCACTGGCCCGCAAGATGCTGTGGAAGAAATGCGACTCGCCTTCGACCGCCGCCGCAAGCTCATGGTCTCAGAGCTCAACAAGATCGAGGGCTTGCACTGTCCGACACCGCAGGGTGCGTTCTATGTGTACCCGGATGTCTCCGGCCTACTGAACCGCGAATGGGCTGGCGTCACCCCAACCACGAGCCTCGAACTGGCGGACCTCATTCTCGAGAAGGCCGAAGTTGCGGTTATCCCCGGAGAAGCATTCGGGCCAAGCGGTTACCTCCGCCTCTCCTACGCCCTCGGCGACGACGCGCTCCTCGAAGGCGTTCAACGCCTTCAGAAACTTTTTAGCTAACAGCGCCGCCTCCGTGGCGGTGGAGAAATTTGATGAATACCACGCCACCGAATAATGACGATGCTGATGATGATGCTGCCGCTGAGGCAGCCGCCGGAAGGCTAGGCGTTGCGCTCGCAACCGCGCTGCCGTCCGAGCGACTGCACGCCGCGATGGCTGCCGGAACGCATCCGCGCCCCGAATACGTGGGCGTCTTGCTCGACGCTGCACCATCGAACCCGATCTCAACGTTCGCGAGACACTCACGTGGGCGCTGATGCGGCATCCATCGGCCGTGACCGTGCCCCTGCTGATTGCGGAAACTCGATCGGGGACTGCTCAGGCACGGAGTCAAGCGCTGCACACGCTATCGAAGATCGGCGACCCTGCCGGCTGGGAAGCGATCACTCCCGCGGTGCTGAACGACTCCGACGAGACCGTTGCGCGCACCGCGTGGCGAGTCGCAACCGTGCTCGTGCCAGAGGGACTCGAACACGAGCTAGCGACGCAATTGGTCGCTCATCTCGGCAGCGGCGATCGCGATGCCAAGATGAGCCTCAGCCGGTCGCTCGTGGCGCTCGGCGAGCACGCCGCCGAGCTGCTCGACGGGATCGCCGAGAGTGGGCGCGCGGATGCACGACTTCACGCCATGACCACGTTGCTGTTGCGGGAATCCCCTGACGACGGTTACGAGGCTGCCCTGTTCGACGCAGAACTGCGGCTGATGTTGGCCGATGCTGCGGCGGGCGCGGGAGCGGGTTCGGGTGCGGAATCTAGCGTCGATCCGAGTGCTCAGCCCACGGTCGAGGGAGAGCCTCCGACCGCGACAGACGACCCTGACGACAGCGACAGCGACAGCGACAGCGACAGCGACAGCGACAGCGACAGCGACAGCGACAGCGACTAGAGCCTAACGACCCGGCAACTCGACCGTGACGGTGGTTCCGCCATAACCATTGGCCTGGTCGCGACCCTCGACCGTGACCTCGGTGATGCCGTCAGGAATTTCTACGCCCGACTGAGTGCGCGTAAACGGCTGCTCGCTGGCGTGATCGTGCGTGAGCGTGTGCTCGCCCAAGACGGCGCCATCGGGCGACAGCACGCGCCAGCCATCGGCATATTGCTGTGGGGTGTCATAAGCAGAACTGATCGTCACCGCGAAGTCGAAAGTGTTGGTGCCAGATTCGGTGACCTGCACCTCCTCGACATCCGGGAAAAACGTGGCCGCGTCAGAACTTGAGCTGGCTGGCGGCGACGAGCTGAGTTCAGACGTGCCGCTCGAGGTGCTGGCGGCCGAGCATCCGGTCACAGCGAAAGTCACGGCGAGCGCGAGCGCTGCAACAGAAAAGGTGCGAGATTTTACTGGCGACGTCATACGCCGACGCTACCGGGGTTGGCTGAAGACTCGATCACCCTGCGCGGCGGTATCGTGGCGGCCGCATGCGGGACGATACCGTCCATCAACCGATCGGTTGACAGCCCTCTAACCGTCTGCACCTGTCGCAGCGTGCCCAGACAAGCGACGATAGAAGCATGAACACCACCGCTCCCGTTGTGCAGGTCGAAGATCTGCGCAAAACTTACGGCTCCTTTGCCGCTGTTGACTCTGTCAGTTTTGAGATTCAGCGCGGCGAAACCTTCGCCCTGCTGGGCCCCAACGGCGCCGGCAAGTCGACAACCATTGAGATCTTGGAGGGCTACCGTGATCGCACCGGCGGCTCCGTGAAGGTGCTCGGCGTCGATCCGGGCAAAGGCAGGCTCGACTGGAAGGCCCGCCTCGGCATCGTGCTGCAGTCAAGCGGCGAAAGCGGCAACGTGACCGTGCGCGAGCAGCTCACTCACTTTGCTGGGTACTACCCCAACCCGCGCAAGGTTGATGAGGTCATCGCCTCGGTGGGGCTCGAAGAAAAAGCGGGCACCCTCATCCGCAAACTATCTGGTGGACAACGTCGGCGAGTGGATGTCGCGCTCGGCATCATCGGCAACCCCGAGCTTCTCTTTCTCGACGAACCAACCACGGGCTTTGACCCTGAGGCTCGTCAACAGTTTTGGCAGCTGATTCGCTCGCTCAAGGCGGACGGCACGACCATCCTCCTCACTACCCACTACCTCGACGAGGCAGCGCAATTGGGCGACCGGGCCGGAGTGATTGCGGGCGGAAAGATGATCGACATCGGTGCGATTGATGAGATTGGTGGGCAAGAAGCTCGCACGCCCATCGTGCGTTGGCGCGATTCTGACACCGCGACCGGGCGCGGCGCCGTGCACGAAGAACGCACGCACTCCCCCGGAGCTGTCGTCGCATCACTGATGGCGGCCGGCGCTGAACCAGCTGGGCTCGAAATTGTGCGCCCCAGCCTCGAAGACATTTATCTGCAACTGGTCTCTGACCACGCGCACGCCCGCGAAGTGGAGAACGCACGATGAGTACCACCACCAGCACTAGCAACTCGCAAGCGATCGCACCCCACCCGGGCGGTGCACCCAGCTTCGGCCTCGGCATCGGTCGCAGCCTGAAGTTGGGCTTCAGCCGCATCCTCCTCGAAGTGCGCGGTTATTTTCGCCAAGGCGACTCGGTTTTCTTCACCTTCCTGTTCCCCGTCGTGATGCTTACTATCTTCGCGGTGGCATTCAGCGAACAAAATTTCGGCACCGAGGACGAGCCGCTCACCGCTGCGGCCTTCTACCTGCCCGGGATGATCGCCGCCGGCCTGCTGCTCAGCGGCCTGCAAAATATGGCCATCGACATCGCGATGGAACGCAGCGACGGAACCCTTAAACGCCTCGCCGGAACACCCTTGCCGGTGATGAGCTACTTCATCGGAAAGATCGGGCAAGTATTCGTCACCGGTGTGCTGCAGGCCACCCTGGTGATTGTGATCGCGAGCGTCGCCTTCGATGTTGAGTTGCCGAGCGAGCCCAGCAAATGGGTGACCTTCGCGTGGGTGTTCGTGCTCGGAGTCACGACATCCGCCGTTCTCGGAATCGCTCTGAGCGCGCTGCCCCGCAGTGGAAAAAGCGCCACCGCCGTCGTCATTCCTGTAGCCCTCGTGCTGCAGTTCATCTCCGGGGTGTACCTCGGCTTCTCGATGCTGCCCGAGTGGCTGCAAAATTTCGCCAGCATCTTCCCGCTCAAATGGATGGCGCAGGGAATGCGCGAAGTGTTCCTGCCCGCGAGTTTCGAAGTCATGGAACAGGCCGAAAGCTGGAACCTGCCCGGCGTTGCTATCGCGACCGGCCTCTGGTTAGTGGTTGGCCTCATCATGACGCGCATCACCTTCCGCTGGATCCGCAAGGATAGCTAAATGGGATTCGTTCGCTGGATGAGCGCTGCCGTGATCGTCACCACGACGATCATGGCAGCGCTCATTGTCGGCTCGAGCGGCTACGGCCTCGACGATCGGATCGGAGCCGGGGTAGCACTCGCAACGTTCGGCCTCGCGTGGTTCACGGTCGGCATCCGATCACACACCAGCCGAACTGCAGCCTTCGTCTTCGTGACCGTACTGGTCATCGCCGTCGGCACCGGCGTTTCGTTCATGCCGATCATGGCGACGCTGCAGGCACTCGCCTACCCGCTCGTGTGGGTGGTCTCCGAACGCACCAGAAACGCCATCATCAGCAACGTTGTACTCGCCCTCTCCGTGGGAGTCGGCTCAGTCATCAGCATGGGGCTCAGCGCGAGCGCTCTTCTTTACAGCGGCACCGTCACCGCGCTCTCCCTTATCTTCAGCCTTGCGCTGGGCCTCTGGATCACCCAGATCTCGAAGCTCAGCGATCAACGCCAAGACCTGGTTCTCGAACTGCAATCCACCCGCGACGAACTCGCTGCCATCAGTCGGGATGCCGGAGTCTCCAGCGAACGAGAGCGGCTCGCCCGCGAGATCCACGACACCATCGCGCAAGACCTCACCGGGCTCGTGCTCGTAGCCCAAAGAGCTCAGCGCGAACTGGACAACAACAACACTGCCGCCGCAGCCAAACAGCTTGAGCTGATCGAAGGCAGTGCCCGCGCCGCACTCGCGGAAACGCGGGCGCTGGTGGCGGCATCCGCCCCGGTTGTCTCACCGGCGAAGGAATCACTAGCGCTCTAGAACGGCTGGCAGAACGCTACAGCCGCGAAACTCAGCTGACAGTCTCGGTGGATGCGGGCCCGCTGCCCGCACTCGAACGGGAAATGGAGGTGGTCGTCTTGCGTTGCGCCCAAGAAGCACTGGCCAATGTGCGCAAGCACGCCGATGCCACCACAGCAATCATCGCGGTCGCGACAAACAGCGGTGAATTGACTCTGTCGGTGACCGATAACGGCTCCGGATTCGACCCCTCTTCTGCACGCACCGGCTTCGGGCTCGAAGGCATGGGGGAACGTTTGGCGCTCGTCAGCGGCCGCCTCGACATCGACAGTTCTGGCGCTGGCACCACGGTGCGCGCCACCATTCCGAGAGAAGTGCCCGCATGATCCGCGTAGTAGTAGCTGACGATCACCCCATTGTGCGCAGCGGAATCGTGGGCCTCCTCGGGGCAGCGGATGACATCGACGTGGTCGGCGAAGCCGGCGACGGCGCCGAGGCAGTTGCCCTGGCCACACAGCTCTCCCCCGACGTAGTGCTCATGGATCTGCGCATGCCCGGACTCGGAGGGGCAGAAGCGACCGCGCAAATCATGGCCGCGCGGCCTGACGCCCGCGTCGTCATCTTGACCACCTACGAATCCGACGAAAACATCCTGACCGCGATTGAAGCGGGCGCGAGCGGCTATCTGCTGAAGGCTGCACCGCAAGAAGAGATTTTGGCGGGGCTGCGTTCGGTCGCCCGCGGCGATGTTGCGCTGGCACCGTCGATTGCGGCGCTACTCGTGAACCGCATGCGCGAGCCCGCGAAGGTCTCGCTCAGCGAGCGCGAAACCCAGGTGTTGGCCCTCGTGGCCGCCGGCAACAGCAACCGAAAGATTGCTGCCGCCCTATTTGTGAGCGAAGCAACGGTGAAAACTCATCTCATCCACGTGTTCGAAAAGCTCGACGTGAAAGACCGCACGCGGGCGGTGACGAAGGCGATGGAGCTGGGGCTGCTGCCCTGAGAGTTCATCCGCCGGGATTGCCGCAACCACGCCATGCCGACAATTTCTCAGCCTTTAGCGAGTGGCACCGCATCCGCGCCCCTTGCAGTGGGTAGGTTATCCAGCATGTCAGCCACTGCCGCGCGATATGAATCGCTCGATTTGCTCCGCGGAATCGCGATCTTGGGAACACTCGCAACAAATATCTGGATCTTTACCAACCCCGAAGGGTTCATCGGGTACTTGGAGGACTCGACCGTTGCCGTAACGCCGGCAGCGTGGGCTGCGGTCGAGTCAGTGCTGCAACAACTTGCCCAGGGCAAGTTTCTCGGACTGCTTACGCTCTTGTTTGGAGTAGGCCTCGAACTGCAGCGACGATCGGCGATCAAAGCAGGCCGCGCTTGGCCCGGTCGGTATCCCTGGCGTGCAGCGATACTTCTGGTCGACGGCATTCTTCATTTTGTTCTCGTCGTGGAGTTCGATGTGCTCATGGGATACGCGGTCACCGGCATGGTGGTTGCCTACCTATTGGTTACCACTGAGCGCGCTCAGCGAATCTGGATGATCGTCGCCGCCAGCCTTCATCTCTTGCTTCTCACCGGCCTGACGGCGGTGGTTGCGATGTCGTCGATTAGCCCGAATCGGCAGCCTCTCGAGCCGAACCCTTACGCCGACGGCACTTGGTTCGATTTGGTCATCTTTCGGCTCGACAACGTGGTGATTTTTCGGCTGGAGCCTGTGTTCATCACCGCACTGTCCATCGCTATGTTTCTGTTCGGCGCCTTCTTAGTGCGCCGAGGTGTTCTTGAGCCCGCAGGCCGCTCGCTCAGACGCGCACTGATGGTCATCGGAGCATTCGCCTTCGTTCTCGACTTGACCATCGGGCTCGCCGGAGATGTTGCCGGCCTGATCTTCACGCGCTACGGTACTGCGCCACTAGTGGCGATGGGGTTGCTCGCGCTTGTTGTCGAGTTCGTTGCTGCTCGACCACGTCGCGGCTTTGTGGGCAGACGCGTTCGCGATGTGGGTCGAACAGCCCTCAGTTCGTACGTGCTGCAGAACATTATCGCGTCCGTCATCTGCTACGGGTGGGGGTTCGGGCTGGCATCCCAGCTCGATCCGGTAGCGCGCGTTCCGGCGACGATCCTCGTCTATCTGATTGTTGTTGTGCTCGTTAGCGCCGCTTCGTCTCTCTGGCTGAAGCGCTTCGACCGCGGCCCGGTTGAGCTCACATGGTTGTGGAGCTTTAGCCAAATCACTAGGGCGCTCGATCACGCAGCCCGCAATAGAGCGCAGTAGCGTCTTTCAGGCAGCTGACACGCAGCAACTTGGCCAGCGCGCGTTGGCGGCCAGCGGGAAAGTTCGCCGGTTAGAGCAGCTAGACCAGCTCGACTCCGACAGCGACAGGCTCGGGCTGCAAGTGGATGCCGTACCGGCTGAGCACACGCGCCCCGATATAGCGGGCGAGCTCCGCGACCTCCGCGGCGTCGGCCCCGGTGCGGTTGACGATCGCCAGGCTGTGCTTAGTGGAGACGGCCGCGCGGGAGCCGGGCAGCCGAAAGCCCTTCTTGACGCCAGAATTCTCGATGAGCCACGCAGCACTGAGTTTAACGAGGCGCGGTTTGGGCACGGGCGGCGGAGCGGGCTCTTCGCCGAGCGGAACCGCAACGTCGACAACAGGCTCATCATCGATTACCCAGCGTGGGGCATCCGCGGGAAGAGCACGGGCAATGTGTTCGGGAACGATCGGGTTGGTGAAGAACGAGCCGCAACTGGTCGAGTCAGGTTCGTTGGGGTCGAGCACCATTGCTTTGGATGCTCGAAGTGCGAGCACGGTGTCACGCACCTGCTGCACAGGCACGCGGTCGCCGATGCTCACGCCGAGTGCGGTCGCGAGCTGTTGGTACTGCACGGTGCTCTCGGGCGAGGCCGTCAGGGTGAAATACGCGGCGAGAACAACACCCGTGCGACCCTCTTTGATCACAGAGTTGCGATAACCAAGTTCGAGTTCGGCGGTCGTGAGGTGAACGAATTCACTGTTGTCGTAGTCGAGAAAGTCGATGCCGTCGAGCGCGCTGGCGACCTCTTGACCGTAGGCGCCGATGTTCTGGATGGGGGCTGCGCCCACCGATCCGGGGATGCCGCTGAGCGCTTCGAGCCCTGCCCACCCGCGTGAAACGAGGCGCGCCACCAGCGCATCCCACGATTCTCCGGCTTGCACTCGAAGGGTGAGCGAGGTCTCGGTCTGCGCGACGAGTTGAATGCCACGGGTAGCGATGTGGATGACGGTGCCATCGAATCCTTCGTCGCTAATAACCATGTTGGAGCCGCCCCCAATGAGCAGCCATTCGTCACCTCGCTGCCACACGTCTCGCATGGTCGCGAGAAGTTCTTTCTCAGTGGCGGGACGAAGCAGCGTGTGTGCTGGCCCTCCTACCTTGATGGTGGTGAGATTGGCGAGCATTGCGTTGTGTTGCGGCGCTGTGCCTTCGCTGGGGGCGGTGTCAATCATGGATGGAGCTTGACCCTCACTTGTGATTTACCGAGCACCGTTTGGTTGTTGGCGCTGACGGTGAGGTCGATGCGGGTGATGTCGTCTTCGATGGCGCCAACTTTGGCGGTGACAGTAACGGTGACTCCGCCGTTGCCGTCGACGACGACGGGGCGGGTGAAGCGCACACCGTATTCGACGAGTTCGCCGCGGTCGCCCATCCAGTCGATGACGGGTTGCACGGCTAGGCCCATGGTGAGCATGCCGTGGGCGAGAACGCCGGGGAGCCCGACGGAGGCGGCAACATCATCCCGGTAGTGAATGGGGTTGAAGTCTCCGGACGCTCCGGCGTAACGCACGAGGGAGAAGCGGGTGAGGGTGACTTTGCCGGTGATGAGTTCCTGGCCGACGACGAGGTCGCTCATTCTGTGCCTCTCATGACGAGTACGGAGGTTGCGGTGACGACGTGCTCGCCGGTGGCATCGCTGATGGCGGTTTCGGCGGTGATCATGTCGTTGCCGCCGAGCGACTTGATGCTCGTGACTGTGAGGATGGCGGTGAGTTCGTCGCCGGCGACGATCTGCCGGGTGTAGGTGAACTTTTGCTCGCCGTGCACGATGCGGGAGAAGTCGATGCCGGTGTCTGGGGCAGCCAGGAGGAGGGCGAGGCCTGCTTCTTGGATGACGACAGCGAAGGTGGGCGGTGCGACGACGTCGGCGTAGCCGGCTGCGCGTGCGGCTTCGGGGTCGTGGTTAAGGGGGCTCTGGGCGAAGACGGCGCGGGAGAATTCGCGCACTTTTTCTCGCCCAACGAGGTAGGGACTGGTGGGCGGGAAGACCCGACCTTCTAGTTCTTTATTCACTGGCACGGTGTCCAGCTTAGGCAATGTTCTGGGTGCGCGGGTGTGTGGGTTCTGTGGCTGTGAGCGGCAGCCACTGTGGTCTCGCCCGTTAATGGGTGAAGCCCCGGTGACCGTGAGGTCTGCCGGGGCTTCAGTAATCTTGTGAGGCGTTAGCTCAGTAAGTTTCTACTGGCAGCTATCGCACTGCAGAAGATCCATTGGGTCGACGGGAATTGCGTATCCGCCGACGTTGTCGTTGTCGTTATCCATTCGATCCTCCTTAAAGTCTTCTCGAAGTTTGCCGACGGTTTGTCGGAGATTTCACTATATATGGGTAATGACACCCATGTCATTACCCCAGATGTAGTGTCTCGGCGTGTCGGCCAACTTTCTTTAAAACATACTCTGAGCCACTGACATTCCCTAGATGAATCGGTCTGAGGAAACAGCGCGTTGACGATGAAACCATCATCTACCTGGTGCAGAATAGGTCAACCGACCGCGGAGAGGAACCCCATGGATTCACACACCAACCTTCCCCCCATTGAGCGCTGGTGGCCCGAGCTGAGCATTTCTGCGAAGCACGAGCTTCAGAAGGATCTCCATGGCGAGCTCAGCGCGTCAGTGCTCAAAGAAATCGAGACCCTTTCGGGGAGCGCCGTCCCGACTGCGCCCCAGCACCTCACCGACGACGAGCGCGCCTTCATCGAAACTCAGACGGAGATCGTCGACTAGATCAAGGGAACAGGGCGGTAGCTAGTTGCTGGATGACTTCGAATTTTCGGTGTTTGGCGAGCAATTCCGTGTTCGCGAAGAGTCGCATCCCGACCGGGCGAGTAGCTACAACTTTGCGTGGCTGAACGGCCCAGCCGAGGGAACTTACGGCTTCAGCGTTGGAGTATTTGCTGCTGATGCTGCATCGCCGGGCAATGGCCTTCACCCTCGGATGACACGAGATCAGCTGATGGCTGAGGCTCGCAATTTTATCGAAGGCTTCTACGCTCCGGGCGGCATCGGAGAGGAAGATTTCCCTGAGCACGTGGCCGCGCAACCTGAGAAAACGCACTTCGCAAGCGTTGCCTCTCAACGGTTAGCTGATTCGACCACACCATTCTCGGGGCTAGTTGCGCAATGACCGGATGAGGGCCGAGCCAATGTGAAGTTACGTTACGACGTCATTATGGCCACAGTCGAAAAGGGCCTTGAATTCGATAGGGCTGCTTCTTCACTGCGGCCAGATTGGATGGCGCGGAATGAGTTCACTTACAGAGGCTGAGGCTGCTGCTGCACCTCGCACCCCGGCTCACGACCCTTGGGTGAAATCGGTGCGCGCCACCGGATCGTGGCTGCGTCACCTGCGCACTCGGGTCCGCATCCGCGAGTTCGAATTCGTCACCGACCAACCTCTCGCTAAGGGCGGAGAGAACACGGCGCCCACCCCCATGGAGTTCGTCGCCGGTGCGGTCAATGCGTGCATCACCGTGACCATCGAGTCAGTGGCGAAAGAACTCGACATTGCTCTCGAAGACGTCGAGACTCTGAGCCGTGCGCACATGGACGTTCGGGGGTTCGCTGGAACGGCGGATGTCTCTCCACATTTTTCGGACTACGCCCTTCTGGTGCAGATCGTGACGACCGCCTCGGAGCCCGAACTGGCGGAGCTTCGCCGCTTGGTCGACAAGCGCTGCCCTGCCACGAACCTGCTGCGGGATGCCAACGTGGCGCTCGACCTTCAATGGCAGTTCTCCCCGCAAACGTTTGCTCCGCACTCTGACGATCGGTACCGCTCATGACCGACGCAGGGCTCTGGACAATCGGGCTTGCGATCGCCTACACCGCCTTGCTCGTAGCGGGCGGAACCGTCATCCAACGCCGCGCTGCACGCAAGCCAACGACTGCTGGGGGTTTCTTCGTTGGTGGCCGCACGTTCAGTCCACTGACTGTGGCGGTGTGCATCACGGGCTTGTTCTCGGGGTCGTCGTACATTGCGATCCTTGAGCTGAGCTATCACACAGGAATTTCGGCGATTTGGTACGGGGCTGCCGAAACGGTGCAGGTGCTGCTTATTGCTCTGCTGCTCGTGAAGCCGCTTCGAGAAAAACTTGTCGTGACGGTCACCGGGATGATCGGCGAACGCTTCGGTCGAGTAGCCCAAATCATCTCTGGACTCATCACTGCTTTCACGTTTCCGATGTGGTCCGTTGCAACGGCCATCGCCTTCGCCTCGGCACTCGCCGCGTTTACCGATCTCTCGATTTATGCATCGATCATTGTGACTGCGGTTCTGCTGCTGGTGTTCCTCTGGTTTGGGGGAATGCGTGCGATTGCATTCAGCCAGACAATGAACTGCTTCGCCTTCATCGCGATGCTCGCCGTGGGACTCACCGCGTTCCTGATCAGGCCAGGTTTCGCCGGTCTAGCCGAGTTGGCGACCACCGACCCGAAGATGCTTGATCTGTCGAACTCGGGCGTGACTCTGATCGTTGCGTGGTTTGGAACGTTCATCGTCAATGTATTGCTCGCGCAGGCCGCGTTCCAGATGAGTCTGTCGTGCCGCACCCCTGAGGACGGCCAGAAGGGGCTCTTCCTCGCCGCCGGATTCGGGCTTCCGCTCATTGTGGGTGGCACAATCCTCGGCACTGCCGCAGCGATCGTTGTTCCCAATCAAGCTCTGGGACTCGTTGCAGTACCCACCTATATTTCTCAGGTGCTTCCTGCACCCCTAGTTGGTGTGTTCTTCCTTGGTGTCTGGGCGTGTGCCCTCGGCTGGGCTGGACCGTGCCAGTTTTCGGGCGCGACGAGCCTTGGTCGCGATGTTGGTGGCGCGCTTCGCCCCGGCGCAACCGAGGAGCAGTTGGTTCGGTACACCCGGTGGTCGCTCGTGCTCCTCACTGGCCTGATGATCCTCTTTGCGTTCTTGCGCACCGAACAGGCCGCGTGGTGGAACATCTTGGCGTGGACGCTGCGCAATGGCGCAACGCTCGCACCGGTGCTTGCGGTGTTCTTCTGGCCGCTTGCCACTCGTCGCGCCGCCTACGCATCCCTCATCACCGGCTTCCTCGCTGGACTGACCTGGTACCAGCTCGGAGCATGGTCACCCTCAAGCTTCCACCTCGGAATCCACCCCGTGTGGGTTGGCATGTCTGTCAATGTCGTTGTGCTGATTTCGGTCACTCTCGCAACCGCACGCTGGCGTCTAGCAGCGGATGCTCGCCGCCGGTCACGAGGAACGGTCGTCGCAACCGCGTGGCTCGCTGTGATTGCCGTCTTCGCCTTGACCAGTGGTTGGCTCAACAGTTCGGGATTGCTCGGACTCGCGATCTTTATCCTCGTCGCGATCGGGGCAACGACAGCATTCCTGTTGACCGAACCGGCGCGCGCCATCGAGGATACGGCGCTCGAGGACGATTCGGCTGATGAGTCCGCTGCTGCCGCCGCTGTGCCCGTCATCTAAATTGTCAGGAGCGAGTGTTTAACTACTTTTATGGATGCCGCATCGCTCAGCGCTGAGGGGTACGACGCTGACTTTTTGGGCGTTCCCGTGCCGTGCCCCTCCCCAGCGTCAGGAACCCCGATCCGCGAGTTACCGTACACGCATTTCACGGTAAATCTGGATCCGCTGCGGGGTCTCGCCAGCACGACCGGCGTGAATATTGATGGCGATCAGCTCGTAGATGTGGGTCGCGGCAATGACTGGCATCTGGATTCGCGCATCCCGGAGCAGGAACAGACCGGCGAGGCGGTGTACGCCCGCAATGATCTCGACCGCGGGCATCTCGTTCGGCGGCGAGACCCTGTCTGGGGAGACGGGGCGACCGCCAGCCAAGCCAACTACGACACGTTCGCGTTCACGAACGCCGCACCCCAAGCTGCGGGCTTCAACCAGTCGAAAGAGTTGTGGCTCGGTCTCGAAGATCACGTGTTGGAGTACGCGCGCACGAACCGAAACCGCATCAGCGTGTTTACGGCGCCGGTGCTCGGTGACGAGGATCCGGTGTACCGGGGCGTGGGCATCCCGCAACTGTTTTGGAAGATCGCAGCGTGGGCGACCAATGCGAATGGTGCTGTCGAACTCCGTGCCGCCGGGTTCGTTCTTGACCAGCGCCCACAGCTCGACGATGTTGATCTTGAAGAGGCTCGCGCCCGCGCCATAGCCACTGGCACTCCCCCGCCGCTGGGGCCATTCCGCACCTTCCAAGTGCCCATCGCTGATATTGCTCAGCTCACAGAGCTCGATCTCTGTGTGCTCTCTAATGCGGATGCTCTCGCTGGTGCCGACGCAGCCGCGCAGGGCTCAGGGCCGCGCGCACGATGGGTCGAACTGCTCACTACCGTCGCAGTTCGCCTTTAGTCCATCGGTGCGCCGCTATACCAGCAACGCCACTCCTGTGGGCGCTGACCGCGCGGGGCCGAACGCCGAGTCCTCGGATCATGCGCGCAAGAACCGCTCACGATGATCCGAGGAATTTCCGCATTATTCGCTTGACACTGTCTCGCGGCTTCGACGACGCTTGGCTGCTACCAAACCAAGGAACAGCCCACCAACCAGCAATAGTCCGATCGGAAGCAGCAGCAGTGATGTCGCGTTGACGTTCGACCCGGTGTACGCGAGTTGGAACGAGTTCGTAAAGGTGATCGCGTTCGGCGCATCGGCTCCGGTCCACCGCAGCGGAAGGAGTTCTACTGACGTACCTACGAGTGAGGGTCCAGCGCTGCCGTCTGCCGCGGTTGCTACTGTCGACGTCTGCGCGGCACCACCGGTGACCGTCTCCACGATCGTGCAGTCAGCACCCTCAGCGAGCTCTGTCCAGGTCACGACCTCACCATTCGAGATCGATCGTGCCGCCGATTCCTCCGCGTTGATGCTTCGTCCATCGAGCGTGCAGGTCAGCGTCAATTCGAACGGACCAGCAGCACGTGATGTGGCATCGTCTGCGTTAGTAACCTTTTTCGTCGCCGCCAGCTCGGCAAATCGGAACGTGTTCTCGACGGACAGGTCTTGCTGAGCTTGGTCATCGACCGACAGAATCGTGTTGTCGACCGTGATCGTGAACATGCCGTCAACGAGTTCTTCGTCGTTGTCATCCAGAACGCGGGTGATGCTGGCGCCACCGGTGCGAGTTTCTGTGAGTGCACATTCGGCTCCAGAAGCTACGCCGGTGTAGTCAGCTACCGGGGATGCTGCTGTCACCGTGCGAGTTGCCCCACCCGGGACTACAACATCTTCGCCATCGCGCTGACAGCTCAGGCTGAACTCGAACTCGATCTCCGGAACAGGGTTGCGCGCAAATTTATCAATCGCACCGGTATCACCAGCGAAGGTCTTGGTGACCTCCACTGAACCCGTCAAGTACCAGTTGGTGACGTCAATGTTGACGATCGGTGACGGAACGGCGACTGTTGGTGCGGGAACAGTGAGTGTACCCACGGTCGCATCGATTCCGTCGTTCGGCGTGATGACTACGGCATCCGCCCCTTGGAGACTGGGTTCCGTGAACGTGCAATCCGAGTCGGCAATAATGTTTTCGAGCACCACCTGCCACGCGTTTCCTGCATTCAACAGAACCGAATCGTCATACTGGGTTGTCGCCCCGAAGGTACACAACACAGCCACGCTGAAGGTCTTGTCTTCACCGAACTGGGTTGCACCATCGCCGAAGAGCTTCTTCGTTACGACGAGGGCTGCCGGTGCGTCAAACCTGTTATTGGCCTTCGCCGTATTTGTCACAACTCCGGCTGCAGTGTTCGGGCTCAATCTGGTGAAGGTCGCGGTGCGAGCAGCACTATCGACTGCAACACTTGACCCAATATGCGTCGAGTCAGTACTCGCCGTCATGATCGTGGTGTCCGCACTCTTCGCGTCCGTCTCGGTGACTACACAGTTGGAATTAACTGGAACACCGGTGATGGTGCGAGTCTCCGTGGCATCCAAGGTGAAGGTCGCATCGGCCGCCGCGAGCGGCACAGCGACCCCGAGGAAGGTGCAGCTCACGGTGAACTCGAACTGTGTCGGAATTACGGGAGCAGTTGTAGTCACAGTCTTCGACACTGCGAGACCTGTCAGCTGGTAGTCGTTGGTCAACGTCACCGTCGGCAAGAGAGTCGGGTCAGTAATCCTCGGATCGATAGTCACCGTAGTCGCGCTGTAACTTGACTGGCCGCTTGCCGTGGTTTCCGTAGCCGTGCACGAAGCTCCACCCGGCAGGTCGTCGAACGTTACGGCAGGAACCGTCGCCGGCGCCGTGCTGCTGTCAAACGTCATGGTGTAGTTGCGCTCGATGGTCTCACCCAACGAGGTACACACGAGTTTGCCCGTGAAGGTCTGACCGTTCGGAATGAACGAGGCTGCTGGGCCAGTGATTTCCTTTTCGAGGCGAAGGCTGCCCGTCGCCAAGGCAACGGCAACGACAGAGTAGTCGAGGGCCGTTACAGGAGTGTTAGTCGCCCCAGTCCTCGTGATGGCGGATGCCGACAGCGAGTTCTTTGCCGTCGTATCTGCACCCGGAGTCGCCGACAGTGCAGCAGTTCGCGTCACAACATCGATGGTGACGATGTCTGCCGGCGCGAACAAGCTGCCGTTCGGGAAGTCGATCACAAACTGGAGGCCAGTGACAACGGTCGGGTCAGAAAGCGCCCCAGCAGTCCACTCTGCCCACCCTGTTGCCGGGTCTTCCCCGCACGCGTTGAGATTCGACGGGGTCTGGAGAACGGCCTTACAGGGAGATGCCGCGGTCGTGTAGTAGGTCGTCATCGTGGCGCCCGGGATGCCAAGATCTGCCGATATTTCGTCAGCAAACCCTGCAGCCCAGCGCGAGTCTCGCACAAAGCCGTCGAGAATCGTCTTGTCGCTCACAGCAGGGAGCCTGGTGGAGAGCACCAGCCGCGGCATGTTGGTCGTACCCGTGTTTTGAGCGGTGAGCCGCCAGGTTTCCTTCTGGCCCGGAAGCGTAAGGGGAACGCAGGGAAGGCTTGAGAATCCAGCACTGCTCTGAGCTGCGGTGCACTCTGCGTTCGTTCCACCGGTGAATCCTTGATCGATGGGGAAGTCAGTGTCGAGGTCGGCCTTTACCGTCATGAGCGCGCGAAGTGCCGCCTGCTCAGATGGGCGCACCGTCGTCTCGGTTCGGCACTCGCCGGTGGCTTTGACGTAGTCCGCTGTGAAGCCGGCAGGGGCGGTGCAGGTATCGAATGCCCGATCGCCACTGATTCCAAACTTATTCGTCACGGCAGTGTCGTTGACGAGCCCCGGTCGGAACATCATCGGGACAGTGATCACATAGGACTGGCCGACTTCCAATACCGACCCTGCGGGAAACGTGAACTCGATTGTGGTCGGGCCGTACGCATCCGAAGTTGTATCAACAATGGGACCGGTAGTGCCAACGGGCAATGCAGTGCCGGTAGGCGTGGCCGGTGCCGCACCGGAGAGCGCGTACTTGTAGGTCCAGGGCTTGTCGGGATCGAAAATGAGCTGCGCACCGGTGCTATCGCTCGGAAGGTAGTCGGTGATGACCGGGTTCACAATGGGCCATGTTCCCGTGTTTGTGACCTTCAGCGTGTAGTCAAAGAGACGACCGGGAGCTTTCACTCCGGTGGGGCTCTTCTTCACTTGCACGCCAGTGGTCGCATGCTTGTACAAGTAGGTAGCTGAGTTTGTTGCGGTCGCCGTCTTGCCCCAAATACCGAGAACGCTCGCGCTGAGCGAATTCGTGGTGGTACCGAGAACAGTTTCGCCCGGCGCCGCCGAGTTAACCGAGAGATCGGTCGGTACTGGATCGCCTGTGCGCAGATCCACCCGTCGCTGGACCAGGATCGGGATGCTCACCTTGGGGGCCTGCGGGTTCTCCCACTGAGAGTCATCGGCTCGTTTCACCGTGAAACGGAGACCTTGCACCTGGGCCGCAGTGACCCCGGTCGGCAAGAAATTCGCTTGCGCTTGAGCCTGGGTCTTCCACTGCCCAGCACCGCTCCACGAGCCACCACGATCGGTGCAACTGGAGCTCGGAGCGGTCACCACGTCGGCGGCAATAAATGCTCCGCCAACACAGGCTTCCACTTGGATGACCGTATGGCTTCCCGACGGGGACGGACTAAACGCCGGGAGCACTGGTGTTCCGCTCGCCATCCCGGTGAAATCAAATGCATTCCAGAACGTCGCGCGGTCATCCGTGATGGTGAGAGACTGCACTCTCTCGCTGCCACTGGGTGTGGCTTCCAGCGTGAGCGGGAAAGTGCTGCGGTCTGATTCAGCCTCGGAGGTCTTACCGAATTTCTTTGTCGTTGACACGTCGATTGTGGTGGCGATGAGCCCGATGTTCGCGCCTTTGACAGCGGAGAGAGAAGAGGTTTCGAAGGTCGGGTTGGCGGCCGGGCTCGACGGGTTCCATCGGGTATCGCCAATAGTCGCTTGCGTTGAGTTGTAATCCGTACCGGCGACAATCGCTCCGCCGCTTCGCTTCGACGTTCGTAGGCTCAAGTCGAAAGCAATGGCCGCTGTTCCTCCGGGGCTGGCGATTGATGCGGTTGCTTTGATCTGGCCGGTGTAGACGAATGTAAAGGCCGTCGCATCCGCTAGTTGCGTGGGAGTCCAGCCGAGAATCGTGGTCGTCATTGCAGCCAGGTTCGTACCGCTCGCGGTGAGATTTCCCCCGGTCGATCGGATGACTGTGACGGTGAGTCCTGTCGCGCCTACCGGGTGACTAACCGATTGGAATCGCTGAAGGTTCCAGTCCTCGAACGGCGAATCGTTGGGCGTTGCCGCCGACATGTTTGGCTCACTGATTGAGAGGGACTGCACCTTGGCTGTGGTCTGGTTCACCGCCGTGAGGGTCACCCGACTTGTTGGTTGAACGGCAACGGTGGAACCAGTAGTGGGGATGGGGATCGGCCCGCCGGCCCACACCTTTGCGGCTGAAACGGCAAGTGCGGGATCGCGGAGTTCAAGGGTGTCAGCTGCCCGGTCGTAGAGCGGATCGCCTACGGCCAGCGTGGCCTCTGAGTGAGCGTCGTTGCGGATCACACTGTGCGCTATCGCTGGTGGAGTCGGGGTCGTCACGTCAGCGTTGTAGCGATAACCGTCGACAACCGGCGTCGCCGCGTTGCTGCGCAACGAGTCTCGCATCTGGAATACGAGGTCAATTTTGCGATTGTTGCCAATCGAATCTGCCACGCCGCTGCCGGGGGCCGGAGCGAGACCTGGACGGTTCGTGCCCTCAGTGAATGTGAACCGCACAGCGACGAAGTCAGCTTGCTGCGCGGCTGTGAGAGTACGAGCGGCTGCAGTTCCGCCGTCGCATGGTGCTGCGAGCGTGCAGTAACCCGTGATAGACACCCACGCCGTTGCGCTGCTCAGAGCTGACTTGCTGTAAAACTCAATGGCCACTTTGTCGTACTTGACGAGCGGGTCGATCGAGCTGAGCTTGGGAATTTGAGAAAGGTTGTACGCGTCGTACATTCCCTTGGTCCAGGCGGAGGGGTCGGGGTTTCCCGCGGAATCTACAGCTCCGTCGTAGATCACCATCTTGTTCACACCCGAGTAGCCATCGGTAGACCACGAGAGGCGCGCCCGTGTGCTCTCGCTGTTGCGAGTGTTCATGATGTCTTGGTTGGTGGTGTTATTCGTGTTGATGAAGTTCTTATCGAGCAGGTTCGCTGACCCGCCCGTCCCGGAACCCTCATACGGAACGAGCTTGACCGTAGGACAGGGGCTGGAGACGGCGTCATTGGAGGTAAGGCCCGTCGATCCGACGCTGCTCGATCCGCTGGATGCGCTGCAGTTCTCTAGCGTTGCGGCAGCGTTCGGCAGCGACGTAGTTTCGCCTCTGAGCGTCGAACGAAGGGCGTATTCAACGTTTGCGACGAGAGTCTGGTCTGGCTGGAACCCCGTAGTGCTGTTCCAATCGAGCTTGAGTCCATAAATGCTTCCACGGATGCCAGAGGGAATGTCGTAAGTCTGAACTCCTGGGGAGAGCACGGTAAGAGGTGTGTACGCTCCCGCCGAGTCTCGGTAAGAGATTGTGAGAGTCGCGTCGCCCGGTACGGGCGTAACGACAAGCCTTGTGGCGTTGAAGTATTTGTACCAGTCAGTGAGGCCAGTATCCGCTGACGGATCTGTCATTTCAATGCGGTCGAGTGATCGTGTGGAGCTGGGGTAATCAAGCACGTGAGTGGTGAGTGTCGCTGTGGTCGTCTGCCCTGGCGATGCGCGCAAGGTACCGCGCGAGAGCGACTTCGACGTCTCAAGGTTGATCTGTTCAGCCAGCACCGTCACCGTATCCGACGCGTACTTCGGACCGACATTTTGGTTGTATTTGTCCACCGCGGTGACCTTGATCTTGTTCAGATAGTCCACGCTCAAATTGGGGGCAACCTGCAGCGTATTTGCAGTGATTGCGAAGGGAAGTTTTGCGCCGACGCCCTGGGCCATAGAGCCGGTGAATGTCACGCTGAAGCCGGTGACTCGTTTCGCAGACCCCGTAGCAGGCAATCCCGGGGCCGTTGCGGCCAGCGCCCCGCTGTTGGTGCCGTCGGCGAAGTAGTAAGTAATGTTGGCGCCGGTTGCTCCTGCGGGCCACACAACTCCGGTAGTGAAACCGCTGAAGATCAGTCCACCACCAGTGTGCGCCGGAGCGAGCGGGTTCGTGGCGTCGATGAGAGTCGGATCAGACGGCTCAGCAATGGTGAGCGAAGTCAGGGGAATCGAGCCAGCGTTGCCACCGGTGAGGGTGACGGTGCCCTTAGTGAGATCGTTGGCACCGAACGCGATCGTCGACATCCGGTCAGGAGTGATCGACTTGCCCGCGGAAACTGCACTCGTAGCAGTCGTTACTACGTAGTTGGCCGTGACCGTTTTGTCCGCGGAAAACGAATCACGCACGACGACTGATTGAGAAGTGTTGGGATACGTCTTGGCAACGACGCCTGCACGGTTCTCCAAATTCAGGATGAAGTTCGCGGTGGCCGCGCGCGGAATATCTGCGGTCGCTCCCGACGAAAAGACGATGCGCACGCCGCCAGCGTTCGCGGGAACGACGCTAGCCGGGAAAACGAGAGTGCCGCCAGAATTGACGGAGGGGGCATCCACCCATGCTGGTGTCGACAGCGAACTGTCCCACAGCGAGACGACGGCCGACGTCGCCCCAGCTGGCCACGTAACCGAATCAAGAGTCTTCAGCTCGAGCGCCGTGCGGAAAATGTTTCCGGTTGCGGCAGGGTTCACCGGGTCTTGGATGGTCAGCGACGAAACAGCAGCATTGGAGGTGTTTTCTCCGCCCAAGGCCAGTTGCGTTCCGAGACCAGCCACGGCAATGTTCGTGGCCGGCGAAAACGACTTCGTGGGCTTAGTCGCAAGCTCCAGCGGAACAGTCAGCTTCACGGAAGCAGTGCTTGGCCGCATTGGGGCATTCTCGGCGACCATTTCCGATGTATTTTCCACGGTACGCGGGGTCGGGGTGTAGTCGAGGTCGGATCGCACTGTCACCGGGATAGTCACCGTCACAGTCCCGTTTGTGAGGCCCGTTTTGCCGGCCGGAGTCGTGAGGTTTTGGTGAAATGCCACCGTGACGGTTTGCCCGGTCACCGTGATGGTCCGCTCGGAGTCGCTGAGCGTGGGAGTCAGAAGAATCTCTGTGGGATCAGGAACGATGAACTCTGCGGGGATTTCATCCGTCAAAACGGCATCAACGCACTCGTCCGTCAGTACCGAACAACCAACCTCAATCATCCAGTTGAACGAGTCGCCAGGCGCGACATCAGTCGCATTAGCCGACTTCACGTTGCGAACAGCGGCTGGTTCGAAAGCGGCCGCAGCGGTTGCCGGGATGAGCGTCGCCGCAACTACCAGTAGTGCCGTCGCCGCAGAGATAACTGCCCTCAGCGGGCGCGAACGACTATCGGTAGGTTTCTGCGCTCGGGAATGGGCGCGGCGGGTAAGCATCAGGGGTACCTCACGTACCGCCAACAAAACCCAACGATTGACACCACTGCGGGGCTGTCGGTCGGGTAAGGCTGACGAAGGGTTGAGAAATTCGGGTTCATGCGGGTACGGCTTGCGCGAATTTTCGGGTTCAAGCAAAGCCGGTTTACACGAAATTCGGGTTCGAGCAATTTCGCGTTCGAGCAGATTCGGGTTTATACAGATTCGGGTTTATGCAGATTCGGGTTTAACAGGAAAGACTCGATAGTCTCACGCTTTCCCCTTCCACACTAGAAGACTGCGAGAACGGAGTGGCGTCAAATTGCGCATCCACCGCCCCCCAGTGCTAGGGCTAGACAGCTCTGCCGCAATGCCGAGTTGCTCAGGTCGAGCATCCAAAACAGGCATCCGCACCCGACGCGCGATGGAGAAAGTTCGGCACATTCGGAGACTGCTTTCTGCTCATATTTGACGGGCTGACGTACTATCTAGCGTGTTCGCAATACCGCGGGTAGGGGATTAATGTCTGTACGTGACACGGCTGTCGCCACGCTCGGCCTGATGCAGCGCTTCACTCCGCGGCTCGCTATCGAGGCTGCCTATGTGCTCTGGCTATCGAGTGGCCTGCCTAAGCAGGTGCACCCTCGCGAACAGTCGGTTATCGACGGGGCAACCCGGTCGACGATCCGCGTTAACGGCAATCGCATCGCCGTTTACACCTGGGGAGACGGGCCCAACTCGGTGCTGTTAACTCATGGCTGGCATGGCCGCGCTGCTGAGTTTGGCGACATTGTTCACGAATTGCGTCGAGACGATCGCACCATTATTGCGTTCGATGCACCGGGGCATGGCCGGTCACGCGGGCGGCTGCCTGATGTGCGCGACTTTGCCGCCGCCATCGAGATGCTCGGTGAACAGTACGGCCCGTTCGAAGCAATGGTGGCGCATTCCTTCGGCAACCTCGCAGCGACTCTCGCCATCCGCAATGGCACTCAGACCGGCCGGCTGGTGTCGATCGGTGGGGTGGCAGAGCTACGGTACGTGGTCACGAGCGTCAGCGGGGTCATGCAGCTGAACCCCCGCACCCTCGATGGCTTGATTCAGCGAATCGAACGGCGTCGTTTTAGCACCGTGCCCGATTTTTGGAACAGTTTGTCGGCAACCGCGGCCCCGCTCGACGTACCGCTGTTGATCATCCACGACCGCGACGACACCTGGGTGCCGTACGGTCAGGCAGAACTGCTCGCTGCCGCGCATCCAGAGAACTCCCGCACCCTGCTCACCTCCGGGCTCAACCATCACCGGGTGATGCGCGACCAGCAGGTCCTGGATGCGATCAGCCGGTTTTTGGGCGAAGCTGACACGAGCGCCGCGTAAGTAGCGGTTGCGGCGGAGGGGCTGAATTCTTCGGCGCCCTGAGGCGCCCCAATGAAGTGTTCCGTCTCGTCAATGAGGCTCTTTAGCCGGTTATAGGCCAAGCCGAAACGCTTCATGAATCCGAGCATCACGGGCACACCGGCATCCGTTGCGATCGAGGCTAGCGGCCGGATATCTCCTTGATAGCATCCGCAAGATCAGGATGCTCGAACGTGAAGCCGGCCTCGGTAAGCGTGCCTGGCACAACCCAGCAACTTTTGAGGATGAGTTCGGGTTCGGTTCGCAGCACCATCATGGCGGGCTCGAGCATCCATCGCCAGGCTGGCAAACCGAACGGCATTCCGGCCGCGCGGCGGAGGATGCCCATGAGCGTGCGGTTGTCTGAGGGGTTGGGGCTCGCGACGTTTAAATGGGCGGGCCCCAAAAGGTGCTGAGTTTTAGAGCCTTCTACTCGAATAGATGCCACTCTTGCACAAACTCGGCAATGCTTTTCTGCTCAAGGTCTGTACGCACGGTGCGGAGCAGTTGTTCAGCCACTTCGGGCGGCCCCGCCTCAGTGCGAAGCACTTCGCCTCCTGTCTCACGCCGAGTCACTACGAGGTCGGCTACCGGGCCTGCTATCGCGGAATCTCCCGCGAGCAGCGCCCCAACAACGCCAGCGGCGAACCGTCCGGCACGGCGAAGACGACTAAGACGACGCTGTTCAAGGCGCGCCTCCAAATAATCACTAGCGCGGTCGTGTCGCGTCAACGGCTATTTCCTCGGCATCCGCGGGGAGAAGGTCAAGCGCCAACTTATCTGCGGCCCCCGGGATGTGCCCAATCGTATGCGCGGCAATTGCTCCGTTGTCTGTAAGAAGAAGACATATCCCGCTGTCACGACTCTGTCCACTGTGCCAAACAAGGTCATCTCGACGTTCCCATCCTCGCAGGTGTGGATTAGAGGACTTGGCGAACGCACCAAATCGAGCCACATCGTCGAGCGTTGACCACAAACCGCCCGCAGCGACGTACGCGCTGCCAGACAAGCCCCAAGGCTCTCGAGGTTTTCCCCATAAACCGCGCAAGAGTACGCGATCTGCATCCGCTGGTGAGACAGTCGCGGAACTCACTCCAGCAGGCTTGAGCACGAGGCGTTCACACGCTTCAAGCCAGCCTTCACCTGTAATCGCTTGGATAACTGCGCCCAGAACGGCGTAGCCTAGATTCGAATACTCACGAGCGGTTCCGCCCGATGATGAGTCTCTCGAGAGAACCGCAAACACAGTGGCATCCTCAACCCCAGAGTATGGGTCACCGAAAATTCCGCTGGGCATCCCCGGATGAACTCTGGGCAGACCCGAGGTGTGATCGAGGAGGTCAGCCACCGAATAACGTCCTCCAATATCGACATCAGGCAACAGTTCGGATACCCGCGTGGACTCCTGAACTCCTACTTCGCGGAGTGCAGCGAGTGTAGTGGCCGCAGTTACTGTTTTTGTGACGCTTGCCCACTCGACGAGCGCGCCGGCTCGATACTCCGCTCCCAAACGAGTCTCGATGCGACCGCCCGTGATGACGCTTGCCGAATTCCTATCCGACTTCACGACCCTACCTCCCCAGTGATTCCAAGGGCATCGACCTCGCGGCTCGAAGTCGGCCGAGATCGGACACCAACAACGTGCCTTAGCGCGCGGCCTACCATCGCCGTAATTTCTCGTCGACCCGCGCAGACATGACGGTCCACGAAAACAAGATCGCAGGCGATCATTATGAGCGCAAAGGCGGTGAGTCCCATGAACGTCGCAATACTGAGATGAAAAGCCGTCATAACTAGGACCGCTGGAAGCCGACCCTGAGGAAAGAGGACAAGAAAAGGGAAGGCTATGGACGAGAGGACGGTGGCGTAAGCTCCGAGCACGAGAAGGATGTCTGACGTAAAAAGCAACTCGGTCACCCCGGGGAAGTAGAAATCAGGCACGCGCAATATGTAATAAAGCGCCGTGCCGTCTTGCCACATTTGTCCCTGAACTTTGTACAAACCCGACATCAAATAAACGATGCAGATTTGCCCAGCAATGAGCAGTAGGCCGACATTGTTGAGGGCTGAGCCAAACATCCCCGGATGCCGCATAGGGGGTAGTTGCATAATCGGCAGCTTGAACCGTGAGTAACACCGCGTTAGCAGCAGCACGGGAATCACGATCATGAGTAGATTGTCCCCGCCATCCAGCAGCGCAACATTCTGCGTGTACGTCGACCAGAGAACGATGTAATGGCAGGCGAGGATGACACGACCTCCGACGCCAAGGAGGACCGCAATGCTCAGAAGGATGCCCAAGTGAAATACGATCTCGAAAAACACAACTGAGTCGCTAAGCACGTACAGATCGAAGGTCCCCAGGTCGTCGACCGTTTCGCGAACGGCCGCTGCTCCGTAAACACCATCAGGGCCGAAAAAAAGGCGCCGATCTTCGTAATCGACCAGATAATACGCGAGCCCGAGAAACCCGACGACTGCGCGGAGCAATGATAGCGACGTCTCTCCGTGCGGAGTCATCGTCATCCACCGGGACACTCGATCGATGATGTGTCTAGAGGTACCCATTACGCCAGTCACGGGCTAATCCAGCCAGAGTCTGTGAATGTGACATCGCCTTGGGAGCGAAGGTCGTGTCGCTGTGACCACCCGGGGAACGCGTGAAAGACGTAGCGGAGCTGAACCGCGCCGACAGCAGGCATGCCATTTGCAGCATCACAGGTACCCTCATCACTGATCGCAATCGCGTATCGGGCGAGCATCAGTTCTGCAGCATCTCGGCCCGATTCCTCCGCCACAATAATCTCGATAGCGGCAGGGGAGTTCAGGACAGTGTGATCAGTGGAATCACGAAGCGCCCGCAGCATGGGATCTTCCGCGAAGCGTTCAAGAATTCCATTACTAATGATGCGCGACTCTCTACTTGGAAAAAATCGATCCCTCTGCACTTCCTGAATGACACGGGTCGTCACGTCGACGTATTCGGTTACATCGCCACTTTCACAGCGATAGCGGGCGGCGATTCCACGTTCTTCACTGATCGGGTCAGGAGCAAAGAGACTCCAGTTCTGAATGAAATGGGGCTGCATAACCGACGCCACGACGCCTAGCGCCGGGAACGTCAATGGTGTCGTCGGGCCCGCCATAACCAGAGCTGATCCGAGGAATGCCGAGACGAACGTCAACCCAAGCGCGCTGAGTACCACCCTCATGAACGAGGAATAGCGTGACCAAATCATCTAATTCCTCGCGCAGATGCTGGAACCGCCGAAACAGCTACCCACACAGAGATCCACTTCTTAGCGGTCGAAGTATGCGTTTTGGATAGCGGCGGCGTCGGCGTTAGTGGGTGCCGACGCCAAGAACCCCAGCCCTTGCAGAAAAGATCCTTGGCGGGCAGCTTGGCTGACCGCTTGCGGTGCTTTTGCGGCCGTGAAGCCTCGGGCCAGTGCAGTCGCCACCGCAACAGGAACGTTCGGCTGTTTAATGTCGTCGGACTCGCTCCCGACCACGGCAGCGGACGCAACCACCGATACCGCTGCCGTATTGGCGTTCGCGATTGTCGGGGGACTCGTTGAGACAACAATTCCTGTCGCCACGATCGCGGTACTACCGACTAGTCCAATTAGTGCTTTCGTCACTGTACTCATCTTGCTCCCTCTCTGCGCCGACGCTGCGGAGCATCCGAGAGGGATACCCATGACCACAGATTCGGTCTCTACTTGGCCCGCATTATTACGGAATAACTCTACTTTTCTGAGTAATTCATAAATTATGTGCGCTTGTAGGCGAAATTACAAGAGTAAATGTCACTCCGGAGAATCAACGATCGCAAAGAGTGCCATCAGAGGTACAACACGAGCGCTAGGTATCGCTAGGCGGCCACGACCGGCTGGGACGACCCATCCAGCATCAGCCAGCAGCTTTACGTGGTGGTATATCTGACCAGTCGTACCGGTATCGTTCAGGCCAGCCATGTCAACGATGCGGTCGGTGCCTTCGAAAATTAGCTGCAGAATGCGAAGGCGAATGGGATGCGCCAGAGCTGAAAGGGCGCCAGCACGTTCGGGCCACGAGCGAGCGACAATGATGTCGATGGGCAGACCATATTGCCATTCAATTTGTCCCCCGCTGCTACTAGGCACAACGCCAGCGTAGATGACGGCTCCGCTGGCTGAAGCCTGCGCGCGAAGCTCTTCAATAGCCCAGAGCGAGGACTCCCGGCGAGTAGTCTCATTCGCGTCGCGAACCGCGATAGCTGACTCCAAGGCTGCCAAGCGGGCGCTGATCTCTTCCAGCGTTCGCATGAGTTCAGTCGACAGGTATTCCACATCCGCACCCTATCGCTATGCACGCAACAACGCTTGGTCGCGATGCCCCGCGGAAGGCTCTCAATTAGTGCTCCGCGCACCGCAAAAGCACCGGCGGCGATAACTGAAACGTGGCTAAGTTCGTTCAGCTTCATTTCCACCAATGGCTTGCCACACTGATCTTTCTGAGATTCCCTCCGAGCGGGTCAATCCTCTCGAAAATCCGGCACTAGTCTCAGCGCGCGTTCAGGTCTCCATGGGCTGTTGGAGCTAAATTTCAACGCTCGGTTATGTCCTTGATCGCATCCGCGAGGTCAGGATGCTCGAACGTGAAGCCCGCCTGGGTGAGCGTGCCTGGCACAACCCAGCGGCTTTTGAGGATGAGTTCGGGTTCGGTTCTCAGCACCCACATGGCTGGCTCGAGCATCCAACGCCAGGCAGGCAATCCGAAAGGCATACCGGCAGCGCGACGGAGGATGCTCATGAGGGTGCGGTTGTCTGAGGGGTTGGGGCTCGCGACGTTTATGGGCCCGGTGATCGTGTCGGTGTCGCGCACGAAGCGGATCGCGCGCACCACGTCGTCGAGGTGAACCCAGCTGAACTTTTGGCGCCCGCCCGTCTTGTGACCTTCGGCGCGACCGCCGCCGGTTGGCGTGGGGCCGATGCCACGGTAACGGCTGTGGCCGAACCACCAGCCGTCGATTTGGGGGCCGCCGAGACCGATGCGTGCAAGCCGCAGAAGGAGGTTTGTGGCCGGGCCATCACCCAGCACGATCGCCATGCGGAGAGCAACGCGGCGGGTCTGCGGCAGGTCGCTCTCGAAGAATTCGTTCTCCCAGTTGCGGGCAACATCCACCGAGAAACCTTTGCCGAGTTCGCCATTGTCGTCGCTGTTGGGGCGGTCGGTTGAGTGGCGGTAGATCGTGGCCGTTGAGGCGTTCATCCAGATGGCGGGCGGGGCGGATGCCGCGGCGATCGCCTCTCGCAGTGCCCGAGTCGTCTCCACTCGCGAGCGCAAAATCTCGTTACGGTTCTTGACGTTGTAGCGGCAGTTCACGGACTTGCCCGCGAGGTTGATGACGATTGCTGAGCCGTCAATGAGGAGGGCAATAGCGGCAGGATCGTCCCAGGTGACAGCGGCGCTACGACCGATAAACCGCACGTCGTAACCGTCTTCGCGGAAGGCGTTGGCGATTGCTGGCCCGACGAAACCGCTGGCTCCGGCGATCACTGCGATCGGCTGTGCTGCCGGTGCTTCTGTCGCTGATTGTGCCGCTACCGGTTCCACTGCCATGACGCCCCTATCAGACTGAAGTTTTCTCAGGCAAGTCTATCGAGCTTGCTTGCCAGGTTCCCCCTCACAGGCTGCCGACTCCCAGTCAGCGCGAACCAGGCTAAGGGCATCCTCCAGCGGAATAGAAGCCTCGCGCGCGCAACGGATAAACGCTGCCGCAGCGGTGCGCAGATCGTCACCCGCAACCGTCGTCTCTTCCACGCGAGCGCCGCGGCGATCGCTGCGGATGAGCCCGGCGGCCTCCAACTCGGTGAACGCGCGAGCGACGGTTCCCGGTGCGACACGCAGGTCGCCGGCAAGCTGGCGAATTGAAGGGAGCCTGGCTCCGGCATCCAATTCGCCCGCGCGGATGGCATGGGCAAGCTGACCGCGGATCTGCTCGAAGGCCGGGATCGCCAGCGACTGATCGACGGTGATCATGCCGCCGACTGCTCTGCAGGTGTACGACGTTGCCGGATCTTGTGACCGATCAAGGAAGTCGCGAGCACGATGCTGATAATGAGTTCGACGATCGCTCCGATTACCAGCACAGCGGTGAGGATGCCGGCGATGGTGTCCACTGTGAACGCCACAGCGCCCATAGAGTTTTGACCCGCTCGCACCGCGTGGTAAACCGAAACACGATTGCCCAGCATCGCGACGGCGTTGGCGAGAAGGGCAAAGAGTAGAGCGCTCGTGACGGAGGTGACGATGCGGGCAGAGACGCTGCGCACAGCAATGTCGAGCGCCAACTGCTCGCGCTCTGGCGGTGCGGCGCGGTGTGCGAACCTGCGAAGCAAGAAGAAGCTGACTGCGGTGACAACGACAATCGCAGCAGCGACGGCCGCAGCAAGCTGCGCGGTCGATTGATCATCTCCGAACGCGCCTTGGTCGAGGAGTGAGACGAGCACCACGGCGGTTTGCACGACGAGCGTGGCCACCGCGAGCGCCGCCATCGCGGCGATTGTGCGGGGTTGCGCAAAGCTCCACCAGCGGCGCGCTTCGAGGCTGGCGACGGTCACCGTGGATGGGGGTCGCACTTGTGGCCGAGCCTCCTCAGTTATGACGTGAAGCGGATTCGGCGCCTTGGCGAGCCGCACGAACACGATGATCATCGCGATCGCGAGCACCGCGAAAATAACCACTAAGCCGTTGTCTAACGTCATCGTTCCCCCTGTATCGGTGTATTGATACAGAGTGCCTGCTGTATCAATAACTTGATACACCCAAAACAGGGGCCTACGAAGGCTCGTGCCATTCGGCAGTGAATTCGAGAACCGACTTCTCGTCGAGATCGCGGCGCACTACGCGGAGCAACTGATCGGCCTCTTCCACCGAGTCAACAGGGGTGCGGATAATCTCTACACCGGTCGCGCGGCGCACCACGACGAGGTCGGCACCTGGCCCTCTCGGGCTGGTGTCACCCATCAGCACACTTCCGACGAGTTCGGCCGCGAACCGTGCCGCATGACGCACCGGATGACCTAGGCGCTTTTCGATGCGCACCTCAAGGTGATCGGCCGCGCGATCGTGCTCCGACATGCTGCGCTCCTTGCCTCGTCAATGAAACTCAATAATTGAGCCTAGATCATTTCACGTACGGCGCAGCCTCTGATGATCGAGCGCGGCGAGCAACGCGGCTACTCACCGCCATTGCAACTCGATGTCTTAGGACACGTAACCGGTCTGCCTACCGTCAAGCAGATTCCGGGTAAACCGCGAAATATCATCGTGGAGTCCCGGGTAGGCCTGTGCAACGGGCGCCTCTGCGCGAAGAAAGACGTCGACGCTGTCGAGTGTTGATGAGATGATCGCGCGAGCCGAACGCACTTTCCACGTCTCAGCTTCCGCGACGAGGTCGTCGATAGTGATGGCGCTATGCGCATACTTTCGGCTCACCGCCAACGCCATCTTGCCGTCACTGTCGAGGTGGGTTTGCGGCACCACATCGTAGGCCGGAGTGATTCTCGTGGTTCCGTCGTGCAGGTGGAGCATGCTGATGTTCTTGCCGTGCATATCGAGGTTTCCGACTGCTTGTGAGACCGTGAGAAGTCTCAGTAGTTGCTCAACAGACTCCCGATCGCCGTCGCGACCTAGAACATCCGATATTCGTTTGAGCGTTACTTTGCCGCCGAATTCTTGGTACTTCTCGTTCCTCGACGCGCCGAGCGCCTGGTTCATATCTTCTTGGTGGATGCGCCCCTGCGGCGCGTCCGGGGAGCGGTCGTAGCGCTCAATCACGAGACCTTGGATGCCGTCGAAGTTTTCGATCTTCGCCTCCAGCGACGTCAGGCCTGCGGCCTTCGCTGCACGATAGCCGTACTCCTCGTCGAACGTGATGGTGGGGTAGCGGGATGACGGTGGCTTCACGATGTGGGTGGAGGGATAGCCCTCCACCACTTGAAACCATTGGCCATCTTCGCGCGCGAGAACGATCTTGTCTTGCACGCCAGCCAGCGATGTTCGGCCCGATTGGGGTCGATTTCCGAGCGGCGCCGCTTGGGTATTGGTGAGCATCCGGCCAATTTCGGCGGAGCTAACCGCCGCACGGGCGGGCGTGCGGGGCTCCCCCGGAGCCTCCGGGTCGTAAATCTGTATCGCGCCGGCAACATCACGCCCGAATCTGGCAAGGAGTGGAATCACGTCATCGGCAGAGACCCTGATCTCCGCGGCCAAGTTCTCCAGAGCTCGCCCCTCAGGAAGTATCTCGGCGAAGAAATTGCGGCGGCGCCCTGCGCGGCTGCGGTTCGCGACGAGGTCGAGCGGCACCGACTCTGAAAGAATCGTGCTCCCCAGCCCCCACGCGGCGATGGCCTCTGGGGTCGCGATGAAGTCGAAAGTGCGGCGGTCACCGCCTACGAGATGTCCGACCAGTTCACCGTAGAGCTCGACGCGGAGGTCAGCCATTGCTGGCATCCCCCGTGTTCTCCGCTGATCCCGCCTGCGGCTCGTCGACTTCCAGATACATCCGGATGCCCGTCTCCCTCATGATCTCGAAAATGCGTTCGAGCACGATCTGTTTCTTTCCTGATTCCAAAGCCCAAATGTACTTCTGATCGGCGTCAAGTCGCTCGGCGAGTTCGCGCTGAGAGAGACCGCTGACGAATCGGCCCTGTTGCAGCATCCGGCCGAGCGCCTCCGCACTCTTCACTTCTCCTCGCGCTCCCATGACTAGCCCCCTTCGACGGTCTTATTGCCTTCAGCGTATCCGACGGTCTTATTGCCGTCAACACATCTGACGGCAATATTACCGTCAAGGAGTTCGACGGTAATATTGCCGTCGTTAATTCCGTCGGCGGCTCGTAGCATCCGGCGCTGCGGTCGCGTTGCTCTCCGCGCGCGCTCACCTCAATTAGGCTGATCTCAGCGGTCTGAGCGACCGAATGCTGGCAAGAGGATTCCGCCCATGACGACCACCCCTGAGTACGTTCCCACCGTCGTGTTGTCGAGGGCCTCGGCCGGCGGCGACCAGGAGAAGCCCGAGCTCACGGCGCTCATTCATGGGCTCGAAGCCTCCATGAAATCGGCCATCGAAGCTACTGGTGCCCGGGTCATTAGCGTCGACGGGTTCACCGCTGCTGACGTGGATGCTGCGCTCAGCCAGGCAGACGGCGTCGTGCTGCTCGGCGGTGGCGATGTTGACCCCGACGAGTATGGTGCAGCCGAGCGGCATCCGAAGCTCTACAACATCGATCGCACCACAGACCGCGTCGACATCGAACTTGTGAACCAGGCCACCGAACGTCGCCTGCCGCTGCTCGCGATCTGCCGCGGGATGCACATCGTGAACGTTGCGCGTGGGGGCACCCTCATCCAGCACCTCGAGCCGAGCACCGTCGTGCACAGCGGTAAGGGCGTCGATGCGATGGTCGACCACGACGTCACGCTCGCACCCACTTCGCAGCTTTCCGAGCTCTATGGCGACGGCACGATGACAATCCGCTCCGGCCATCACCAGGCGGTGGATGTCGTGGGCGCCGGTCTCACCGCCACCGGTCGCGCCGCCGACGGCGTGGTTGAAGCGGTGGAAAGCACCGACCCGAGCTCTCCCCTGATTGCCGTGCAGTGGCATCCCGAAGACGACAAGTCGAGCGAACGCGACCGCACGCTACTCTTCGGCTGGCTCACCGCGCAGGCGCGAGAGTTTCACGCGCGCCAGAATGCGCTGTCACTCTAAAAGCGGAAACCAGTGTCGGTCTGAGAGCTCTGAGCGGGTGCCAATATCTACCCACGTTCCGGGTATTACCGGACTACCATCCGCTGCCCATAGCGTGAAGTGAGCATGAGGGGTCGGCCACTCGTAGCCTTTCGCCGCGGTGGTAACAACGTTGCGAACGAACCCGATCGGCTTCGGTTCGGTCGGGGCACCGAGCACAAACTGCACGAGATGCTGCGCTGCTACTCGGCCGTCAGGATCGGATGGCGGCACCCGTTGGGTGGGCAGATCCAGTTTCTCTGAACCGTCTCGCGGCACACAGAAGACTGAGCTTCCTCGACGGAGAAGCAACCTCACCAAACTCGCCGGGCTAGGGGCGACACTCGAACGGATGACGTCTGCTCGCCCTCCTTGGGGCAGCCAGCCGGCGTCGAGAGTTGACCCAATCAACAGTTCCGCATCCTGACTCATGGTGACAAATTTAGCCTCGTGAGCTCGCGTCAGGGAGGAAATGAAAATTCGAAAGAACGCGCCGGCATGACAAGTGAGTTAATCACCAAGAAAAATGGAGCAGCCTTGCCATTGGATGACCGGGCTGCGACGCTGAACGGATGAGTAAACCGATTGCCGCGATTCTTGCGATCGGTGCTGCGCTCACCATAGTCCTCGCAGGGTGCGTGACCTCGACGGAGTTGCAATCAGACGGCTCAGTCGAAGATGCCGAGTTTCCCGAGTGGCTAGACGACGACGGCATGCTTCCGTCAATCGATCTCACTCTCCTCGGCGAGGAAGGTGAGATGACCGCCTACTCAAGCCGGGATGACGAAGACAACTGGTGCGTCATCGCTGTTCTTTCGCCAAGCCCGGAAGAACACGGCTACGGCTGGAGCGCGTCCCACGTGTGCGTACCGCCAGAGGCCTTTGCCACTGAAGGTGCAGCTGTCTCGGTTGGCGGTGGCGGCCGTAGCGGTGGCGCCCATCTTTTACCACCCGGCTATAGCGAGCCCCTCGAAGCAGGCTGGGTGCAGGTCAGCCCTCGACTTGCCGTCAAAAGATAACCGCCAACCACGCTCTAGAGACAATCGCGCCACGAGAGTAATCTCACCTCAAGGAGGCCTGTCCATGGCGAAAGAGAGTTTCAGCCCAGACGAACGTGCGGCGATGAAGGAGCGCGCTCGAGAAGCGAAACGTGAAGCATCCGCTGCCGAAGATTTGGAAGATGTGCTCAGCAAGATTGCCGAGATGCCTGACATCGATCGCACGCTGGCTGAACATGTTCACGCAACCGTGCTCGCCGCCGCCCCCAACCTCACGCCGAAAACCTGGTACGGGATGCCTGCCTACGCCAAGGACGGCACGATCGTGTGCTTCTTTCAGGCTGCCCTCAAATTTAAGTCGCGCTATGCGACCCTCGGGTTCAGCGACGAAGCCGCCCTCGATAATGGCCCGATGTGGCCTGCCGCCTACGCCCTAGTGGAATGGACGGATGACGTCGAAGCCCAAGTGAGCAAGCTAGTCACTCAAGCGGTCGGCTAACACTCTCGCTAGCCGACCACCGTTAGCGGGCGACTAGCGAGCGACTGCTAACGGAAGACTGCTAGCGCGCCATTGCCGCGCGAACGCCCTCGTTGACGATTTCGCCACCGGCGACGTTCAACCCGCGAGCGAGAGCCGGCGATGCAGCAGCAGCGGCATCCCAACCGAGGTTCGCGATCGCCACAACGTGCGGCAGCGTTGCGTTGCTCAGCGCGCGCGTCGAAGTGCGCGGCACGGCGCCGGGCATGTTGGCGACGCAGTAGTAGAGCGAGTTGTGCACGGCGAACGTGGGGTTGTCGTAGGTCGTGGCGTGGGAGCCTTCGAAGCATCCGCCCTGATCGATGGCGATGTCGACGAGCACTGAACCTGGTTTCATTGACGCAACCATCTCGTCGGTCACCAACTTGGGGGCTGCGGCGCCGGGGATCAGCACCGAACCGATGACGAGATCGGCTTCGAGAAGCTGCTCAGCAATTTCGTAGCGCGTCGAAACACGAGTCTGAATTTCACCGTTGAAACGCACTTCTAGCGCGCGAAGACGAGGCAGGGAAATGTCGATGATGGTGACGTCGGCGCCCAAGCCGAGAGCGTTGGCCGCAGCGTGCTCGCCAGCGACACCGCCGCCGATGACGACAACCTTTGCTTTCGGCGTTCCGGCAACTCCTCCGAGAAGTTGACCACCGCCACCCTCAGCCTTGAGCAGAGCGTGAGCACCAGCGACGATAGAAAGTCGACCGGCGACCTCACTCATCGGTGCGAGAAGAGGAAGCGAACGGTCATCGCCCTGAACAGTTTCGTAAGCGATCGCGGTGGTTCCAGAAGCAACGAGAGCTTCGGTCAGCGCGCGGTCTGCGGCGAGGTGCAGGTAGGTGAAAAGAAGGAGATCTTTGCGAAAGTAGCCGTACTCCGAAGCAATCGGCTCTTTTACTTTCACGACGAGGTCGGCGGATGCCCATACCTCTTCAGCCGCAACGACGATGTGTGCGCCCGCTGCAGCGTATTCCTCATCGGAGAAGCCGCTACCGATACCGGCCCCGGCCTGCAGCGTGACGGTATGCCCGCCTGCCACCAAGGTGTCGACACCCGCAGGAGTGATCGCGACACGATTCTCATTGTTCTTGATTTCAGCAGGCACAGAAATTTGCATCGACTTACCTTTCGCAGTAGTGGCCTTAGCCTGTCAGAAATTCTGACTTTTCGAGAAAAGTCAGAATATTAATCGGCAACTCGACCCCTAAACCTCGAAAGCATGCGAAAATTGCGCTAAATACTCATCCTGACCGAAGGATCTTCGCATGCTTGACGACCTTGACCCGATCGACACGAAGATCCTCGGCCTTCTCTCGCGCGATGCTCGCACGAGTAATGCGGCTATCGCAAGCGCGGTCGGCATTGCGGCATCCACTGCTCACACCCGCATCAAGTCGCTCTTCGACCGCGGCCTCATCACCGGTTTTCACGCAGCCCTCAATCAGGCGAAGCTCGGCCGGGGCCTGCAAGCCATCATCGGAGTATCGCTGCGACCGGGAGCCCGCCAGGAGAACATTCAAGCTTTCACTGACGAAGTTCGCCGGCTGCCCGACGTGATCCAGTTGTTCTTCGTGGGCGGCAACGATGACTTCCTGGTCCACATCGCGGTAGAAAACTCCTCACAGGTGCGACTCTTCGTCGTCGACCACCTGTCAGCTCGACACAGCGTCGCCTCCACCAACACGAGCATGATCTTTGAGTACCACCGCAACGCGGTAGCCACAGACTTCTCCTAGAAGTGATTGTAGCGCGGCACGGTGAGGGGCCAGTCAGCGGATGCGCCCGGTTCTGTTGGTTCAGCCACGATCAAGACCCTTCCCCAGCGTCCAGTGCTCGGCCTGAGCGGAGCGCGAGTGGCACGATCATAGTGCTGACAGCGACTCTGGGAATCCTTCGAACGCGACCTGAGGGATCCCTGAAAACCCAGTTTCTTTCGATGGTTTTCTTCCTAAAGTAGGCGCACAGCTTTTCCAACTCGATCGGAGGATTTGACATGGGAACAGTAACAAAAGAAATCGACGTAGACGTTCCCGTTAGCGTCGCCTACAACCAGTGGACACAGTTCGAGCAGTTCCCCGCCTTCATGTCCGGCGTGAACTCAATCGCTCAAATCGATGACCGCACGATGCACTGGAAAGTGTCCGTCGGCGGCGTCGACCGTGAGTTCGATGCAGAAATCGTTGAACAACACCCTGACGAACGAATCGCCTGGACCAGCACGGGCGAGAAGATGCACGCGGGTGTCGTCACCTTCCATCGCCTAAGCGAAGGCAGCACTCGAGTCACGCTCCAAATGGACTGGAAGCCAGAAGGATTCGTCGAGAAAGCTGGCGAGATTCTGCAAATTGACGACCTTCAGATCGCCAAGGACCTCTCAGAATTCAAGCGACTCATCGAGTCGAACGGTTTTGAATCTGGCCAATGGCGCGGAGAAGTACCGCGGTCCGAGGACGGCTTGGGCCGCTAGCGAGACTGAGAGCAACTTCTAGTCGTTTGGCCAGGCCGCGAGCGCCGGCGCGAGAAAGCGATATATCGAGCGGAGGTCGCCCATTCCGGGGACCTAGAGAACAAGGGGGCCGGTGCCGGGTGAGCGTGCGCTGACGCACTCTACGGCAGCGGCTCCCCTTGCTAGAGCCCGATTACCCCTCGGTGAGAACCGTCCACGATTCGCCACCGTCGAACGTCTCCACAAGCCCGCGGTCATCAATCAGCGCAATGCGCTCGCCGTCTGCGCCGGTCGTCAGCGCATACGCCGTTCCCTCGACGGAGCCACGATCAGACCAAGGCCCACCCTCAGCCGAGCGAACCCAGACGACGCCCTCAACATCTACGCCGACGAGCGCACCGGCAACATCAGACGGTGCTGCGAGCAGGTAGAGAAGCGGCGTATCCGCGAGCGAGCTAAAGGACTGACCCGCATCAGCGCTGACCAACATTCCGTCGGGAGTCGTCGCATACAGCCGGTCGGGTACGTTCGGGTCAGGCACCACCGCATACGCCTGGATGCTCGCACCCTCGCTCCAAGTGACGCCGCCGTCAGCACTCGCCAGCAGTGGCGCCCCGTCAGACGACAGCCCGTACAGCCGGGTCGGGTCGTTCTGGTTCACCGAAAGCGCATGAAAGTCGGTCTCGCCAGCGAGGGAAACACTCGTCCACGACTCCCCCGCATCCGCACTAGAAAGAAGCCCCAAGTTCGGGCCCTCGAAGGTTGTTGATCCTGGGCTCGGATGCCCGGACACAAAATATTGGTCGCCCGCCGACGCGAACCCCATGGCATCGAAAGGCTCTCCCCCTAGAGGGCCACTCAACTCACCGGCAGCATCCACTCGATAGATCCCTGAATGGCTCGCCACTAAGACGTTCTCATCTGAGTCAATTCCTAAGCCGTGCACGTGCTCGAAGACGCTGAGCGCTGACGGCGCAGTCTCCGTACTTTCGAGAGTGGTCGTCGGGGCGCATCCCGCCAACCCCACGGCGGTGACGACGGCGCCGGCGGTAAGCGCGACGACATTCTTCTTCATTCTGTTCTTCACTGGGTTCCTTCACTATTTCGTCCACACATCGGCAGCATCACAATGGATGCCGTAAAGATCTCGGCGAAGCCGACATCTGCCCGATCAGGTGCGACTAATAGAAAGTGCGTAAAGAGAGGGTGTTTTGGCGTGCCCAAGAGTGCCAGCATGCGCTGACGTTGCTGGCGCAATCGGCGCGAAGCCTGCGCACTCTGCGCGTAGCGACGCGACAGCGACCAGACCGGCAGGGGCCGCAACGGGCGCGCACTCCGCCATCGACATCGACGAGCCGGAATCGCCAGGGCACGGGCACAGCTCAATGCTCGGGGTACCGGAGCCGTGCGGGATGACGTCAGTATGAATTGCTGAGTGCGCGGTGGCGGCAGAAGTGGTGCTGGCGTCAGCGGCCACCGAGTGCATCATCACTAGCGCCACAACTGTTAGCAGCGCAGCAATGAGCAGGAGGGCAGCATGCAGGGTTCGAACAATGTTCGTCGCTTGCCCGGCCACACCCACCACCCCCTGCGGTTTATCCATGTCGATCGTAATCGACGACGCCGGCTCAGTGCTGAGCGGTGGCCCCTAACGCGGCAGGGCAGCCTCGCTTATCGGCCACTCGCACTGCGCAGGTGGTACGTCAGCGCCATCCGCACACACTCGCGCAGTTCGTCGACCGGGATGCTGTCGCCGACGGTGAACAACACCGCGCGATCACCCTCATACGCGAAGGTGTCGCCAAACTGGGCTCGAAATCGCTAACCAAGTTGGTGCTGCAAATAAAGAACATCGCGTAGTCGTGCGCAGATTTCGCGTTCGTCGGTGCGATTCGAATCGTGCTGCCGCTACGAGTCTCCTTCGTGAGGTACGCCGGCTCTCCCCACTTGAGCGTCTCAGTGATCGCGCCGACGCCATCCGTCTCGGATGCCGTGGCGAGAATAAGGTCGCGGAGCACCAAGAGCTCGCCACGGATCAGCTCCGGATAGTCGTTGAAAGTCGCCGCCACCTCGGGTGGCATCGCTGCGCTACTGGAGGCTGCGCTCGCCGCACTACCCCGGGCCGCACTTGTGCTTGTGCTTGTGCTTGTGCTTGTGCTTGTGCTTGTGCTCGTGCTCGCCGACTCGCTCATGATTCGACGCTACCGGGCTTCTTGGCGGCGCACCATCTCCGCAATCCATAGCGGCGCGTAAGGCGAAGTGCAGCCTGGCGGCGTCGGGTAGTCCTTCAATACTCCAAGCCGTTCGCCAATCTCTAGCGCCCGCGCGCGAAGCTCAGCGTGCTCGATTCCGATATAGGCAAGGGTGTTGTTCATCTCCCATTGCAGACGATCCGGGGCATCCTTCATCTCGGCATCTACAACGTCGAGCAAGCCAGGGAGGTCGAGATCGTCGGCGTTTTTGCGCGCTCGCTCGGCGGTCAGCGCCCAACCGGCACTGCGCACGCCAGCATCCGCGTCGGCCGACCACTCCACGCGCAATTCTTCGAAGTGCGGGCTTTTCTTGACGACATAGTTGATCAGCCAGTCGCGCACCTTTGATGCTCGTGCTTGGCGCACCATGGCGTCTAACTCGTCGGCAGTGAACTCTTCGGGCCGACAGATGAGTAGCGCAACGAGTTGGGCGGGGGTGTCATCGGTTTTCCACAATTCAACGGCGAGTGGATGCTGCGTCTTGAGCCGTTTCGCGATCGCTCGCAGCTTGCTGAGATTTACGCCGTGGTCGTCGCCGTGGCGTTCGTTGATGGCCCGGACTTTGGGGTCTTCGAGCGTCGCCAACTCGGCCATCACCTCAACTGCTGCAGTGTTATTCACGCGTTCGACGCTACTCTCCCTTTTTCTCGTGCGCGAGAACTTGGTTGGTGCAGCGGGTGACCCAAAAATCCATCTCATTATTTAGTTGCTTAAGGTAAGTAATATAGTTACTCTCGCTAAGTACTTAAGGAGATGAGCCATGATTGACGAGACGGATGCCGCAGGCCTGCTCACGGGAATGGTCACGATCAGCCGCACCTTTCGCAAGGCTGGCCAACGCAGTCGCGAACGCAGTCTCGCCGGCACGAAGTACGGATTTTTGCGGTGCCTGATCGACTCCGACGCTCGGCTCGGTGAACTCGCCAACCAACTCGTGGTGTCGGCGCCCGTTGCCTCCCGCGCTGTGGAAGCCCTCGAGGCCGAAGAGCTCGTCGAACGCCGCCCCGACCCGAGCGATGCGCGTGCCATCCTCATCTCCATCACCGACCACGGGCGCGCGGCAGTGGCCGAAGGCAACAGCCACATCATCCGCAAGTTTGCTACCGCCCTTGACGACTGGTCTCCCGAAGAAGCTGAGCGCGCCATCCGCCTGCTCAGCGTGCTCAACGAACGACTGGCTGACGTACTTCAACCCTCCGAAACTTCGGCCGACGCTGAAACTAGCGCTACGCCCGACACCACCCCAATCAACTGACACCTTCACCACTAAAGACGAAAAAGAGAACAACGAATGACAGCAACTGCGCGCACCACAACGCAATCGCCCGACGCCTCCGGCGCGCCAGCAACGTATACCCACCGCGAAATCTTGCAAGTGATGACCGGCCTCCTTGCCGCCCTCTTCACCGCCATGATCTCCACCACGATCGTGTCAACCGCGTTGCCGACGATCATCGCCGAGCTTGACGGAACTCAGCGCCAGTACACCTGGGTGATCACCGCCAGCCTGCTGACCATGACCATCACGACCCCGATCTGGGGCAAGCTCTCTGACCTCTACAACAAGAAGATGCTGACCCAGCTGTCCATCGTCTTCTTCCTCGTCGGCTCCATCGCCGCCGGATTCGCTGGCTCCATCGGCGTTCTGATGATCGCTCGCGCGCTCCAAGGAATCGCCATGGGTGGCCTCACTGCCCTCGTGCAGTCGATCATGGGATCGATCATTGCCCCGCGTGAGCGTGGGCGCTACGCCGGCTACATGGGTGCGGTCATGGCAGTCGCCACCGTCTCCGGACCGCTGCTCGGTGGCATCATCACCGACTCGCTCGGATGGCGCTGGTGCTTCTTCGTCAGCCTGCCGCTGGCGATCATCGCGCTCATTGTGCTGCAGCTGAAGCTTCACCTGCCCACCAACCCGCACGCCAAAACGCGCCTCGACTACCTTGGAGCAGTACTCGTCTCCATTACGGCAGCGCTTCCGATGCTCTGGGTTACCTTTGCAGGTAGCGACTACGACTGGATCTCGTGGCAGTCAGGCGTCTTCCTCGCCGCCTTCCTCATCGTCGGCTTCTTCGCTGTCGTCGTCGAGCTGCGCGCTCCCGCCCCGATGATTCCGTTGCGTCTCTTAGGCAACTCGACAACAATCTGGATGATCATCGCCAGCGTCGGCATCGGTGTCGGCATGTTTGGCTCCGGGGTGTTCCTCACCCAGTACTTCCAGCTCGGTACCGGCGCGACCCCCACCCAAGCGGGACTGATGACCATTCCGATGATCATCGCCCAACTGCTGTCGGCCACCATCGGCGGGCTCATCGTCAGCCGCATCGGTCGCTGGAAGCCCGTCATGCTTGTCGGCAGCATCCTGATGCTCGCCGGCCTTACCGGCCTCGGCACCATCACCCACGACACCCCGTACTGGGCTGTCGCGATCTACATGGCCCTCATGGGCGTCGGTATCGGTGCACTCGTGCAGAACGTTGTGCTCGCCGTGCAGAACACCGTAGACGTGAAGGATGTCGGATCAGCTTCGGCTGCAATCGCGTTCTTCCGCTCGCTCGGTGGCGCTGTTGGTGTGACCATCCTGGGCGCTGTGCTCACGAACCACGTGACCAGCAACATCAAGGATGACCTTGCCGAGATCGGCGTTGACCCCAGCGCGCTCTCGAATGGTTCAGGAGAAACCAGCCTCAACATCACCGACCTGCCCGACGTCATCCAGACGGCATTCCACCACGCCTACGCGGATGCGTTCGGTTCCATCTTCATGATCGCCGCGTTGGTTACCGCTACCGCAGTGATCGCCATCGCGGTAGCCCGCGGTTCAGTGCTCCGCACCACAATCGGCATGGCTCCCACCGCTGGAGCGACCGATGCTGAGGCCGAGGCTGACGCAGGGGCTGAGGCAAGCACTGGGACTGCCGCTAAGGCCGATAGCGAGTCAACCGTAGAGGCAGTCGACACCTCTTCTGAACACCCGAATCGCCCCAGCACGGATTAAATCGCGCTGACGGTGATGCTCAGAGCAGCCCGACAAGCATTTTGCCCTCATGGCAAATGCGAGTCGGGCTGCTCTAGTTAACTCTTGCGGGCGCTGCGGGTCTCGTGATCGCTGCGGGTGTCAGGCCAGCTCGCGAATGGCCGCCACGAACGCATCGATGTCAGCGGCCTGGTGCGCGAACGACACCACGATGCGCACGACACCTGCCTCCCAACGGTTGGCATAAAAACCGAAGCCGCGATCGTGCAGCGCTTCTGTCAATTCGTCGGAGAAGATGGCGAAGAGGATGTTGCTGCCGGGCTCGCTGGTAACAGTGACGCCCGCGACATCCGCGATTCCTGCCCGCAGGCGTGCCGCCATGGCGTTTGCTTGGCGAGCGTTGTCGAACCAGAGGCCATCGGTCAGGTAGGCGTCGAGTTGGGCTGCCTGAAAGCGCATCTTGGAGGTGAGTTGGCCACCGCGCTTGTGCCGGAATGATAGCTCCGTCGCCAAGGTGGGGTCGAAGCTGACAATGGCATCCGCGGTAAGGGCGCCGTTTTTGGTGGCCCCAAACGAGAGCATGTCGACGCCAAGCTTCCACGTCATTTCGGCCGGCGATACGTCGAGAGCGACGAGAGCATTGGCGAAACGGGCACCATCCATGTGGATGCGCAGACCGGCTTCGCGGGCGATGGTAGTCAGGGTGCGCAGTTCGTCGATCGTGTAAACGCTGCCTGTCTCGGTGACTTGCGTGATGCTGAGCACGGATGCTTGCACGCTGTGCACGTCGCCCACCCCAACCTTTACGGCGGCGCGCAATTCGTCGGGATCAATTTTGGAGTGCTCTCCGCCGAGCAACACAATCTTCGACCCGTCGGTGAAGAACTCGGGGGCCCCGGCTTCGTCGTTCTGAATGTGGCTATCGGCGTGCGCGAGAATGCTTCCCCACGGCCGGGTCAGAGCGGCAAGTCCGATGCCGTTCGCGGCTGAACCGGTGCCGACCGCAAAGACGTCAAGCTCACATTCGAAGGCTTCTGCCATCTTGCTGCGCATTTGGGCGGTGAACGGATCATTGCCATAGGGGGCAGCAGGGCCTGCGGATGCCGCAACGACGGCATCCAAAATCTGCGGTGAAGCGCCTGCAGCATTGTCACTCAGATAGCCGCGCAGGATGGAGTCGGTCGAGGTCATGGAAGCTTTCTGTAACGAAATATGTGGGATGCCAATCGCTGCACCGTCGGGCTTTGAGCCACGGGGTGCTACTGACGGTTTTGCCACCGCAGAAAGCGCAACCATCAAGTGTTCGGCGACGATCAGCACTGCTCCGAGCCACTCACTTCGATAATAACTTGTGGTGGCTGTGCGGGATAGACACCGGACGTCGCCTGCGGGGTATCGCAGTTTTCTTGCGCAGAACGCAAGCGGATGCCGCCCGACAGGTCATTGCTTGCGTATCGCACTGTGAGCAGAAGAGCGACCACACCCAGAGGGGCGACGATTGCAGCAAATAATCATATTGCTCGGATGAGGGGTCGACAGACCGCCGACGGAGGGGTTGAATTGTTCGTGCAGCGAGAACACACAGCAGTGCGCTGCATGACCACAGTGTCCGAGGTCTTCAATAGTGTGAACTCGAAGGAGTAGAAAACTATGACGATTACCGCGCCCCGACCGACCGAAGGTCCCGCTGATAGAGCACGCCCCCTAGTGGCGTGGACCAGCATTCAAGCTGGCCTTTGGATTGCCAATTCAAGCGGTGAATTTGCTGGAATGATCGAAAGAGATTCCAGCGGGCAGTTCAGCATCACCGACGATCAGGCCCATTCGCTCGGCGTCTGCGCCTCGCTCGCTGACGCGAAGGCTCGCCATCAGCGACTGTTTCACCCGACCTCGACCGGGCCGCAACCCACGATCTAGCGCCAAACCCTTGAGGGGTGCCGCTGCACTCGCCCGGCACAGGCATGGCAATTAGAATCGCCCCATGAGCCGAAACACGATCGCACACTGCCTGCGAGCGCGAGCGGTGCGCCTTCAGCCTCACGTCACGGCAGGAGCACGCTGATGGGCGCCGGCCACGACCACGCCGCGGGCACTAACAACCGCAACCGGCTGCTCATCGCTTTCATCATCACCGTTGGCGTCGTTATCGCTCAGGCGATTGGGGCGATCGTTACCGGCAGCCTCGCACTGCTCGTCGATACCGCTCACATGCTCACTGACTCTGCCGGCCTTCTTATGGCGTTGCTTGCTGCTGGTCTCATGCAGCGGCCAGCCACCAATAAACACTCGTGGGGCCTCCGACGCACCGAAGTGTTGAGCGCGATGGCCCAGTCGACCCTGCTCTTTGCCGTCGGAATCTATGCCCTGGTCGAGGGCATCCGACGCCTCTTTGATCCACCCGAAATTCAGGCCAGCAGCCTCATCATTTTCGGAATCATCGGCCTGCTCGCCAATATTGCCGCAATGATTGTGCTGACAAGCGGGCGCAACTCGAACCTCAACATGAGGGCCGCTTTTCTCGAGGTCGTCAACGATGCGCTCGGCTCGGTCGGCGTCATCATCAGCGCTATCGTGATCGCGCTCTATGGCTGGTATCAGGCGGATGCCGTCGTGGGGATTCTGATTGCGACCCTGATTGTGCCCCGCACCATCATCCTGCTGAAAGCCAGTCTTGGCGTGCTGCTGGAGTCCACCCCTAAGGGCATTGACCCCGAAGCGGTGCGCGCCCACATTCTGGAAATGGATCACGTCACTGCCGTACACGACCTGCACATCACCCGCATCTCCTCTGATCTGCCCGTGCTCACCGCCCACGTGATTGTCGAAGATTCGTGCTTTCGCGACGGGCACGCTGGCGAAATGCTGCCGGCCCTGCAAAAGTGCGTCGCTGAACACTTCGAGCTGAGCATCGAGCACTCGACCTTCCAGATCGAGCCAGAGAGCAACATCGACGAAGAGCACGTGCACCACCACTAGGCGGCGACGGGCACAGGCGTTCTGCGTTAGACCGCGCGTTGCCCCGGAATCGCCGCAAGCAGTTCGCGCGTGTACTCATGTTGCGGATTCGCCAGCACATCGTGGGCGGTGCCCGCTTCGAGCACCTTTCCGGAGCGCATCACGGCAATGTGGTCAGAGATCTGGCGAATGACACCGAGGTCGTGCGAGATGAAGAGGTAGCTGAGCCCGAACTGCACTTGAAGGTCGACCAACAGTTGCAGGATCTGCTCTTGCACTGAGACATCCAGAGCGGAGACGGGCTCATCGAGCACGATCAACTCGGGGCCGATGGCGAGCGAACGCGCGATGGCAACGCGTTGGCGCTGACCGCCCGACAGCTCGGTGGGGCGCCGCTGGGCGAGCGAGGGGCTGAGGCTCACGTGCTCGAGCAGTTCGCGTGCCACTTCGGCGCGGTGGGTGCGGTCGCCCACCCGGAAGGCGCGCAGCGGCTCAGCAATGATCTTCTCGATCGACATTTTGGGGTCGAGCGAGCCGAAGGGGTTCTGGTAGACGACTTGCACGCGGCGGCGCAGTTGGCGAAGTGCTTCGCCCGAGAGCGAGGTGACGTCGGTGCCGTCGAAGCTGACGGTGCCCGAATCGGCCGACGCAATGCGAGCCGCAATGCGCGCGGTCGTTGTCTTGCCCGAACCCGACTCCCCCACGATCGAGAAGGTCGAGCCGCGCGGAACAACGAACGAGACATCGTCCACGGCGCGCAACACTTGCGAGCCTCCACCTTGGCGGCGGAGAGCGAAGGTCTTGACCAGGTTCGAGACCTCAAGAATGTTGGTGGCTCCAGCGGCATCCGCCCCACTGTGTGCAGGGATGGCTCCGGATGCCGTGGCCGAGCCCGCAGGCTGCGCCGGGCGGGTGTGGGTGAATAGCTTTCCCGCGCTCGATTGCTGTTGTTCGCCGAGAGCAGTCAACGACGGGGTGAGGCGTCTACTCGCCAGCCCCGGAGCGGATTCCACAAGTTTCTTCGTGTACTCGTGGGTGGGCGAGGAGAGAACTTGCTCGGTGGTGCCCTGTTCGACAATTTCGCCATTGCTCATCACAGCGACGTAGTCGGCACGGTCGGCGGCGACGGCAAGGTCGTGAGTCACGAGAACGACGGAGGTGTTGTGGCGGCGCACGAGTTCGTCGATGTTGTCGAGAACGTGGCGTTGCACGGTGACGTCGAGCGCACTGGTCGGCTCGTCCGCGATGACGAGTTGAGGGTTGCAGGCCCACGCGATTCCGATGAGCACGCGCTGGCGCATCCCGCCCGACAGTTCGTGCGGAAATTGGGTGGCGCGGGCATCCGGATCAGGCAGTCCGACCTCAGCGAGAATGCGCACGGCTTCGGTCGCCGCTGCAGCCTTGTCGAGCTTGAGGTGCAGGCGCAGGGCTTCGGCGATTTGGTCGCCGACGCGCATAAGGGGGTTGAGCGATTTGCTGGGGTCTTGCGGCACAAAGCCGATACGACCACCACGAATGGAGCGTAACTCGCGCTCCGACATCGGGCCGAGGTCGCGCCCTTCGAACTCGATGGAGCCGCTGTCGATGCGGCCACCGGATGCCAGTCGCCGAATCAGCGCCTGCGAGGTCGTGCTTTTGCCCGAGCCCGATTCGCCGACGATCGCCACGATCTTGCCGCGCGGAACGACGAAGCTGATGCCGCGCACCGCCGCCACGGGGCCGGAGCGAGTGGCGTACGAAACGTGCAGGTCACGCACGACGAGAATATTGTCGTCCGCTGCGGCACCGTCGCCGGCAACCGAGTTCGCGCCAGACCCTGTTTTCGCACCAGAACCGTGCTCGATCATTCGTCGCCTCCGATCGATCGCGCTACCCGGTTTACGGCAAGCACGACCACAAGAATTACGGCACCCGGGATGATACTGAGGCCGGGGTTGGTCGCCACGTAGTCGCGGCCCGCCGAGACGAGTGCACCCCACTCGGGAGCGGGCGGCGGAGCGCCGAAGCCCAAAAAGGTCAGAGCCGAAACCGAGAGAATCGCGGTGCCCATTTCGAGCGCCGCCATCGCGATCACGGGGCGGGCGGCGTTCGGAAGAACGTGCTGCACGAGAATCGCGGGCGAGCGAACGCCGAGCGTGCGAGCCGCTTCGACATACTCTTCGCTGCGGATGCGCAGCACTTGCGAGCGCATGACGCGAGCGAAGCTGCCGGCGGCTCCGAGTCCAACACCGAGAGCGAGCGAGACCGGGCCGAAGCCGAGGCTGGCGACGACGATCAGGGCAAGGAGAACTCCGGGAACGGCAATCAGCACATCCACGAATCGCATGATGATGAAGTCGGTGCGACCACCAACGAAGCCCGAGATGAGACCGACGATGGCGCCCACGACTACACCGACGACGACGGCGAGCGATGCCGAGAGCAGCGAAAGGGCAGCTCCATAAATAACGCGGGAGTAGAGGTCGCGGCCCAGGTTATCGGTGCCGAACAGGTACTGAGCGCTCGGGGGCAGCAGGCGGTCAGTCGCGACCGATTCGAAGGGATCGTGAGTCGCGAGCAGCTGGGGAGCCAGAGAGGCCACGATCGCCACCGCGATAATAATGAGCCCGAGAACGAAGCCGGGCTTGCGCAGATTCGTCACTTCTTCGCCCCCAGTCGAGCGCGCGAGGGAACCCCGCCACCGATGCGCGTTCGCGGGTCGATGAAGCCGTAGGCAACATCCACGAGCAGGTTGACGAGCGCATAGATCGCGCCGACCACCAGCACGACGCCTTGGATGACGTTGATGTCGCGAGCGAGCACGGCGTTAACGGTCATGCGGCCGATTCCGTCGCGCGAGAAGACTGTTTCGACGACGGCGGTTCCGCCGGCCAAGTACCCAATGAGCAAGCCGAGGATGGTGATGGAGGGCAGCAGTGCGTTACGCAGCAAGTGCTTCGTGAAGATGCGGCGCGGAGGCACACCTTTCGCGACGGCCGTAAAGACATAAGGACTGTTCTGGGCTTCGAGCACGGCAGAAGAGAAAACTTGGAAGAAGAGGGCGCCAACGGGCAGGGCGAGCGTGATCGCGGGCAGAATGGCGGCGTCGAAGCTGCGAGCGCCGGCCGAGGGCAACCAGCCGAGAGTGAAGGCGAAGACGCTGATCAACAGCAGGCCGCTCAGGAAGGCGGGCACCGCGATCCCGAATGGCGGAATCTGCAGCAGCAGTTGGCGCAGCCACGGCCACGGTGCGGCGTAAGCCAAGAAGGTGATGAGAACGGCGGAGGTGACGCCGAAGAGCAAAGCGAGTGAGGCGATCTGCACGCTGAACGGGAAGGCCCGGCCGATCATCTCGGTCACGGGAACACCGGTAGCGATGGAGATTCCGAGGTCACCTTGGGCTGCCGCAATGAGGTGGCCAAAGTACTGCTGCCAGAGGGTTCCGTCGAGGCCGTACTGCACGCGCAGGGCGTCGAGTTCAGCCGGATCGATGACCGTTGATGCGCCGCCCTTTGCTGCAAGGGCGGCGATCAACGGGTCACCGGGAAGGAAATGGACCAGCACGAAAACGAGCGTGTAGGTAGCCACGACAACGAACAGGAACTGTCCGAGTTTGGGCAGCAAGTAGCCTGCCCAGGCTTTCACCTGTGTCACGACTGACGCTTTTTCATGCTGGTCACATCACCTAGGGAGAGTTATTCCGAGACGCTGACGTCGTACATGATCAGTCGCGACGACGAGTCGAAGGTCAGACCAGAAACGTTGGCGGTTGAGGCGTGCACCTGAGCAACTTCGAGAAGCGGGATCAGGTACGCACGGTCAATAATCATCTCCTGAATTTCGGCGATGAGTGCCGTGCGCTCGGTGGTATCTGCCGTGCTGGCCTGCTCAGTGAGCAGCGATTCCAGTTCAGCGTCATCGATGATGGCCCACTTCGAGATGGCATCTTTCGAGAACGTGACCCGCAAAACGTCGGGGTCAGTGCGCGTGAGGCTGGCACTCAAGAAGTCGTAGTCTCCGGTCGCGATGGCTCCGAAGAAGTCTCCGGCGGTCACGATGTTGAGCTGCAGGTCGATGCCAGCCTTAGCGAGTTGAATCTGAGTTGCCTCAAGAACATCCTGGCCGTAGAACGCGGTAACGCTCATGGTGAGACGCTGGCCATCCTTCTCGCGGATGCCGTCAGTACCGACTACCCAACCGTTGTCATCGAGCAACCCAGTGGCTGCATCGAGGTCGTAGGCCATGGCGTCTTCCTGGCTGCTGTAGCCAGGAGTGGCGGAGCTCAGCGCGCTCGATGCGGGCTGCGACTGCGCGGAACCGGTGAGGGCGGTGATTTCTGCACGGTCGGTAGCGAGCAGCATTGCCTTACGCACGATCTCGTCGCTGACGACGGGACGTGTGGTGTTCGGCACGAGGCTCGTGGGCATTCCGGGGTTTCCGCGAGAGTAGATGGTGTAGTCCGCGGTGTCGAAGCGGGCCTCATCTACTGCCGGGAGATCCTGGATGATGTCGAATTCGCCGGTCTGGAGTCCACCGGTGCGCACGCCTGCCTCCGGCGTGATCGGGAACGTGACTGTGTCAACGAGTGCTTCACCGCTGTGGCCACGAAGTTCGGATGCCCAGTCGTAACCCACACGCTTGGCGATCACGACGGAGTCGTTTGCAACGTAGGAGTCGATCGTGAACGGGCCGGTGCCGACAACGGTCTGGCAGCGGTCTTCAGGGCTGAGCTCGGTGGTGGCGTCAGAGACGAGGCCGAGCGTGATGGTGCTTGCACCCTGCAAGAACTGGGCGTTCGACGACTCGAAGTTCACGGTCACCGTGTTCTCGTCGACAGCGGCGCTGCCTGCGTAGCCGGCGAGGTACTGCGAGGCGAGGGAGGCGGTGGAACCCATCTCGAAGAGAGCGTCGAGGTTCTTGACCACGGTGTCTGCCGTCAGCGCGGTCTCATCGCTGAAGGTGACGTCATCACGCAGCACGAAGGTGAACTCGGTGAGGTCATCGTTGGTTTCCCAGCTCTCGGCGAGCCACGGCACCAGTTCGCCGGTTTCGGCATTCTGATCAATGAGCGAGTCAACAACCTGGCGGCCAATGTTGAGCGCGGTGGTGAGGGTGACCTGCTGGGGGTCGAGGCACACGGGGTCGCCCGTGACTGCCATCGTGATATCCGTTTTGGGCGAAGCGGCTGGCCCTGCCGCGCAAGAGGCCAACAGGCCCAGTGCGGCAAGTGCTCCGATGGGGGCAATGCCCCAGCGAAGTACTCGGTTTTTCGGGGAGTTCATACTCGGTCCTTTCAGTGCTGTCGACGCAACGTGGTGAGCGTTGCGGTGGTACTGCGGAATGCGATGCGGATGCTGGTGGTGCTGGTGGTGCTGGTACTGGTCATGCGGGTGGTGCGGTCACTGCTGGAGGTAGTCGTTCTGGTGACGCTGGTGACGCTGGTGACGCTGGTGACGCGATTACTGCGGCAGTTCTCCGAACACGACGACACCGCGCGAGACAACCGCGACAATGTTTTCGGTACGAAGCTCAGTGATGTCTTCCCACGGACGGCCCCTGAGCACGACAAAGTCAGCACCCATTCCGGTCGCGAGGGTTCCCACCTTGGCGGCCAGACCGATTGCGTCGGCGGCATCCGAGGTTGCGGACTGCAGCGCACGTTCGGCGCTCCAGCCGAACATCTCGGCCATCAGACGTACTTCTTCCATCTGATCGCCGAATTTTACGAAGATGCCATTGGCATCGGTTCCGAGCACGAAGCGCACTCCCGCGCGACCTGCTGCAGCAAAGTTGGTGTTGCGCTCGATCACCACGGCTTGCGCCTTTTCTTGCGCTTCTGCCGAGACCGGGATGCGGGCCTCGGCGATTACGTCGTTGATCATGAGCGTGGGCGCCACCGAGATGTTGCGCTCGAGCAGTGCTGGCCACTGTTCTTCGGTGATGCCGGTGCCGTGTTCGAGGGAGTCGACTCCGGCATCCAAGGCAATCTGGTTGCCCTCGGTGGAGTGGCTATGGGCGGCGACTTTGAGGCCGAGAGCGTGCGCCTCATCGAGGGTCGTCTCGATTTCGGCGATCGTCTGATTGCGCCAGCCGACTTTGTCGCCGGTCGAGAGCACGCCGCCACTCGTGAAAATCTTGATGCCGTCAACACCGGCGCGAGCGTACTCGCGCACGAGCTTGCGGCACTCGTCCGGGCTGTCGGCGGTGGGCGTGCGGTGCGGGTAGTGCGGCGGGATGAAGAGGTCGCCGTGGCCTGCGGTCATGCCGACGGGGCCGTGCACGAGAATGCGCGGGCCCTGCTGAATGCCCTGGTCAAAGGCACGCTTGACGGCAAGTTGACGTCCGTCTCCGGCGAGATCGCGGAGCGTGGTGACACCGTTGCGGGCTGCCTGGTGCGCGTTCGCCGCGATATGGAAGACCTGTTCTTCCCACGGCGTGAGCAGCGGCCACGAAACCCAGTCGACCTTGTCCGGTCCGGCGTAGCCGCCGAGGTGAACGTGGGTATCGACGAGACCCGGAATCACGCTGTATTCGGATGCCGTGGTTGAGGCATCCGAATCAGCTGCGTCGGCGTCGGTAGCAGTTTCTACCGCGTCGATCCGGTCACCTGTCCAGCTGATGGAGCCAATGCCGAGCGCGCCCGTTCCATCCCATAGCGATATTCCCTCGATGCGCTGGGATATTTCGGTCACGAATGGCTCCTTCAACTTATGATTTGTATGACGCTAGCAGAAGAGTGGCACTTGTAAACAAGTGACAGTACCCTGAAACACAGCAGCGGACACGTCGAATGACGTGCGCCACAAGCGCACATCACGCGCCACGTCGCGCCGCCCGAGAGGAATCAACGATGAAAGCCCTCTATAAGGACAAGGCCGGACCCGGCCTCATCTTGGCCGAACGACCAGAGCCCACCCCCGCCCGCGGCGAGGTCAAAATCCGCGTCGCCCGCACCGGAATTTGCGGCACTGACCTGCATATTGAGTCGTGGGATGCCTGGGCCGCCGGCGCCATTAATGCCCCACTGATTCCCGGCCACGAGTTCTCCGGCCACGTCGTTGAGCTCGGCGAAGGCGTCACCTCCGTCGAGGTCGGTGCCCTTGTTTCGGGTGAAGGTCATGTCGTTTGCGGGCACTGCCGCAACTGCCGCGCTGGCCGTCGTCACCTCTGCAAATTTACTTCCAGCATTGGGGTGAATCGTGATGGAGCCTTCGCCGAATTCGTCGTGATTCCCGAACAGAACGTCTGGGCGCATCCGCTCGATATCGACCCCGAGCTCGCCGCCATCTTCGACCCCCTCGGCAACGCCGTGCACACCGCACTGTCGTTCCCCATGGTGGGCGAAGACGTGCTCATCACCGGCGCCGGGCCCATCGGGCTCATGGCCGCCCAAGTCGCCCGCCACATCGGTGCCCGCAACATCGTAATCACCGATGTGAACGAAGAGCGACTGCAGCTCGCCCGCACGATGGGCGTGAACCTCGCGATCAACGTGGCGACCACGCGCATTGCCGAAGCCCAAGAACAGCTCGGCATGAAAGAGGGCTTCGACATCGGGCTCGAAATGAGTGGCCACCCCACGGCTCTGCCCGAGATGATCACCAACATGAATCAGGGCGGCCGCATTGCGATGCTCGGCCTGCCCGCCGAGCCCATCGGCATCGATTGGGCAACCGTCGTGACCCACATGATCACCATCAAAGGCATCTACGGCCGCGAAATGTTCGAGACCTGGTACGCCATGAATGCCATGGTGCACACCGGTTTGGATGTCTCGGCTGTCGTCACCGACCGATTCCCCGCCGAACAGTGGGAAGAAGCATTCGCCGCCGCTCGCCGCGGCAACGGCGGCAAAGTCATCATCGACTGGTCGTAACACGACCCCCATCACTCAGCTTCGCTCGGTCATCCCGCGCGGTCGCCCCAATTTTTTAGGAGAACGAAATGTACGGAACAGTTCGCGAACAACTCAACGACACCCTGAGCGAGATCCGCTCCGCTGGCCTCTACAAAGTAGAACGCCAACTCGATACCGCCCAGTCGGCCCACGTCGAGTCGGCAGGCAAACCGGTTCTCAACTTCTGCGCCAACAACTACCTCGGTCTGGCCAACCACCCGCGCCTCGTCTCGGCCGCGAAAGAAGCGCTCGACGACTGGGGCTTCGGCATGGCGAGCGTGCGCTTCATCTGCGGCACCCAGACCCAGCACGTTGAGCTCGAAAACCGGCTTTCGGCACTGCTGAGCATGGAGGCGACCATCCTGTTCCCCTCCTGCTACGACGCGAACGGTGGCATCTTTGAAGTGCTGCTGAGCGCCGAGGATGCCGTGATCTCAGATGAGTTGAACCATGCCTCGATCATTGACGGCATCCGCCTCTCGAAGGCTGCACGCTACCGCTACAAGAACCGCGACATGGCCGACCTCGAAGCCCAGTTGATTGCCGCGAAGGATGCCCGCCGCCGGCTCATCGTCACCGACGGTGTCTTCTCGATGGACGGCTACCTCGCTCCCCTCGAGGCGATCTGCGACCTCGCCGAACAGTACGACGCGATGGTCATGGTCGATGACTCGCACGCTGTCGGGTTCGTCGGCGAGACCGGAGCGGGAACACCCGAGCACTGCGGAGTCTCCGACCGCGTCGACATCATCTCGGGCACGCTCGGTAAGGCCCTGGGCGGAGCATCCGGTGGTTACATCAGCGCTCACGCCGAGATCGTGGAACTGCTGCGTCAGCGCGCACGCCCGTACCTGTTCTCGAACGCCGTTGCACCTTCGGTGGTTGCCGGCTCGATCGAAGCGCTCAACCTTGTGGCCGAAGGCGCTGAGAGCCGCGCCAAGCTCAAGGCAAACGCGGAACAGTTCCGCGCCGGAATGGCCGAGGCCGGGTTCACGCTACTGCCGGGCGAGCATCCGATCATTCCGGTCATGTTTGCTGATGAGCACGAAGCTGTTGCTATGGCGGATGCTCTGCTCGCGCTCGGCGTCTACGTGATCGCCTTCTCGTTCCCCGTCGTGCCGTTGGGCAAAGCTCGTATTCGCGTACAGTTGTCGGCTGGACACTCAAGCGAGGACATCAGCCGTTGCGTTGAGGCTTTTGTGGCCGCTCGAGAGTCGATCGCCGCATAGGAGCGCACATGGAAATTACGGTCCCCGAAGGCCGCATCGTCACCGGATCACTCACGGAGGATGAACGAATCCTCAGTGGCGTGCTTCGTCACGTGCGTGAGGCTGCTCGCGACTCCAACTTTCTGCTGCCCGGCGAGCTCAAGCTTGCCGAGTGGTTGGGCTGCAGTCGCCCGCAGGTTCGGGTGGCGCTCGCGCAGTTGGAGCGTCAGGGAATTGTGATTCGCAGTCAGGGCGCCGCCACTGTCGTCGACCCGGTGGCCCTGCGGTTGAGCGCACGCTTCGAAGCGAGTGTCTCCTACGGCGAAGTTCTCGCCCGCATGGGCTACACGCCCTCGGTCGAAATCTTGACGGCCGAAACGATTGAGCTTCCCGCCGATCTCGCTCCCCTGCTGTCACCACTCAGCACCACCTGCGCCGTGAAGATCGTGCTGCGCTGGTACGCCGATGACCAGGCCGCGATGGTCGCCGAGTACACGATCCCGTTGCCCGCTGGCGAACACGACCCGATCAACCCCACCGACCCGGTCTACGAGTCGGCCAAGAACCTCTGGGGCGAAGGCATCGCGTGGGAAATTGTGACCGCCGGTGTTGCGCTGCTCGACGACAAGTACGCCGATCTGCTGCAGCTCGAGAAGGGCACCGAGGCCAAAATGTGGGAGACCATCGGCGTCACCCTCAGCGGCGAGCGCATCTTCTACGCCCTCGAACACCACCACCCCACGCTCGTCATGTACTCCTTTGTGCGCACGATGCGAGCGCCGTGGAGTGCGATCCCCGGGCACTAGCGACGGCCAAATTTCGGGTGGCGATCTCCTGAATTATGGAATTTTCCCGCAGTGACAAGCCGTTGACTTCAGCATGAGAGCAATTGTTTACCGCGAGACCGGCGACCCTTCCGTACTGCAACTTGTTGAGCGGCCAGTGCTCGAACCCGGTCCCGACGAAGTGCGCGTGCGCATCGTCGTCAGCGGGGTAAACCCCACGGATTGGAAGTCACGCCGCGGCGCGGCATCCGGTCAGGCATTGCCATTCGACAACGTTGTGCCCGGCCAAGATGGTTCGGGAATTGTGGAGGCCATCGGCTCAGACGTGCAACATGTTGGCGTCGGCGATCGTGTGTGGTTGGCGCTTGCCGCCTACCAGCGCGCCGCCAGCGGCACGAGCCAAGAGCAGGCGGTGCTTCCGGCCGAACGGGTTTTTGTTCTGCCAGAAAGCGCAAGCTTTGACCAGGGTGCGAGCCTCGGGGTTCCCGCGATAACGGCGTACCGCGCGCTCACTATTGCCGAAGATGGGCCCGACCAGCTGCACCCGACTGCCCTTGCTGACAAGGTTGTGCTTGTGGCCGGAGGCGCCGGTGCTGTCGGTCATGCTGCCATTCAACTGGCGCGTTGGGCCGGGGCAACCGTCATCACCACGGTAAGCGGTCCTGCGAAAGCAGCACTCGCCACCGCCGCTGGCGCCCACCACGTGCTCAACTACACTGACGCCGATATCATCGACCAGATCCGGGCGATTGCTCCGGATGGGGTTGACCAAATTGTTGAAGTCGCTCCCGCCCAAAATGCTGACCTTGACCTCGCGGTTATCCGCAATCGTGGGTCAATTGCGGTCTACGCGAACAACGGCGGAGACTTGGTAACGCTCGACGTGCGCCGCCACTTCGCGCTCAACGTGCGCTACCAATTCGTGCTGCTCTACACCGTCGGAATCGACGCGATTCGGGCGGCCGGCGAAACGATCAATGGCGCGCTCGAAGACGGGGCCTTAGACATCGGCGACAAGACCGGACTGCCCATTCACCGATTTGGCCTGCCGCAGACCGCGGATGCTCACGCTCTTGTTGAGAGCGGAGCGGTCGGCAAAGTTCTGATTGACGTTACGGCCGAGTGATACTCGCCGGGCTGTAGTCGAGAATCTGAAAGCGGCCGCAGTCGATCGTGGTTGAGGGCAGCTCGGCTGCCGCCGGCGGGAGCGTGAAGGGTGAGCTTTGATTGTCAACAATCAAGAACGACACCTCACGTTGAGCAAAATCTGACCGATCGACCAACCACGCATAATCGCGCAGGGCGAAGTCGGTTTGGATGAGCTGAGCTGGGTCATCCAAATGAGTCTTGACGGCGCGAACGCTCCAGAATTGGCCGGCACCCACCGCGTCGGAATCGTTCACCCAGTCGACGGCACAGGCGAGTGACTGGTCGCTCTCTGACGCCCGCTGGACGGCTGCCGGAAGCACCACGACAAACACGGCACCGCCGAGCAGCGCCGGAATCGCAGCGAAAGCGACGAGCCGACGCCACGGTGTCTCTGCGAGCGCCGGGTGCCGTGCATCCGCAATCAGAACCACCAGCGCGAGTGCCGGAGCAAATGCCCACAGCTGCAGGTAGCGGGACGCTTCGGTGCCCAGCAGGATGAAGCCGACCGTCGTCGCGACGGGAGCAAACCACGAATAGGCCGCGACGACGGCGGAGGCGGTTGCTCCGTGGCGCAGCGAGCGCACCGTGAGCCAGATTCCGAGCAACGCGAGTGTCACCACGACGGCGACTGCGAGAACACCCGCCGGGCTCGATAGTCGTTCAAGGAAAAGCGACCAGTAGTACTCGAGCGATGCGCGTGACCGGCTGGGCTGAAAGTAGTTATCCGGGTTTGCCACGATCCACGGTGCAAGCGGGAGCCTCAATAGATAGCCGAGCACGGAGCCGCCGATAAGCGCCGCAAGAACCCAAAAATGCGAGCGCGCCCCCTGAACGCCAACGCTCGTGATGAGCACAATGACAACGAGCGGCGCTATTGCCCAAGCGAGGTACAGCGGGTTGGAAAGCACGGAGAGAGCCGCAACGACGAAGAGCACGACGGCGAGCAAACGTTGAGGCGACACACTGCCAACGATGCGGCGCGTGATGCCCACAGTGAGCAGGGCTCCCAGAACGGTTGCGGCGTAATAGGTGGTCATCGCCAACAGGGAAGCGAGTTGCGCGCTGTCGCCGTCGCCGCTGCCCTCGGTTAGCGCGAGAGCACAGACCGCCGCAAAGCCCGCGGTGGCGGCGAGCGGCGCCCGGTTGCCTACAGCTACCGTTGCGGCTGTCACACGAAAAACAAGATACAGCGCCACAAAGTTTGCGACCGCTGAAAGAAATTGTGCTTCGTGGATGCCCCAGCCGACGAGCGAGAGGACGAGGAACACGGCGATCTCAGGCACAAACAGCACCGCAGACATCGCCCAATTGCTTGCAGTGCCCTCAATGATCGACCGCGAAAACAGCGGCACGATCATCGAGTCGCCGTCGAGGAACATCAGCTCGCCGCGACCGGAAGTTCCGGCGAGATACGTGACGACGAACAGCGCGAGGCCCAGCGCGCCAAGCAGCCACAAGGACTCAATCGCTAGGGAGCGCAGAAAGCGCCCGCGGGCTCGAGCAGTGATGGCCGCGAAACGCATTCAACCCACTCTCTGCAGCGCTCCTGTCGGCACGCGGGCGCACGCCGGGAGGACACACAGTGCCACGCAGAATCTAACATCGGCAACGCTTTCTGTCTCTAGGCGTGGCGGCCGCTCGCGGCGAGGCGGGTCCCTAGCCAGTCGGCCCCTAGCTAGGCGCCGGGGTGCTCGACGCCGGGCAGAGTCCAGATCGCGCACGTGTGGGCGGCCGTCGAGAGCGTGTGCCCGGCGGCAGCGGATGCCAGAGTCGCGTCACCAGTGAGGAAGGTGGGTGCTGCAGCATCCGCCGCCGAAACTGTCGCCGCGATTGCCCCCGGCCGGAGCGTGATCGTCAGCGGCGAGCGCGCGACAACCACGAGAACAGTGGCGGAGGCGTCTTCGCGCACAAACACTAGGGCGTCGCCGGCGACATGTAGCCAGCGCAGGCCGCCGCGCGAGAGCGTCGGCAACTCGCGCCGCAGCGCGATCAGCTGGCGATAAACGTCGAGCGTCGGCGCAACGGCGGGGTCACTTTCGGTTCCCCACGGGATGGGCGTGCGCGACATTTCGCCATCGTCGCCGCTGAGGCCGAATTCATCACCCGCAAACACAACGGGCACTCCCGGCAGCGTCACCGACAGCGCGAGAGCGAGCGGCACATTCTCGGCGGGCGCGTGCGTGCGGAACCGCGCGGTGTCGTGAGTGTCGAGCGCGTTCATATTGCCGAGCCGGATGCGCCACGGAATGCTCGCCGTGAACCGCACCGTCATTTCCGCAAAGTCGCGAGCGCTGTAGTTCGGAATGCCACCAATGGGCTGCCCGAAGAACCACGCCTCGGGGTCGATCGACCCATCCGCGGTCACGTGGGAGGTGTCGCCGGGTTCGGTGAGCCATCCCCAGACCGGTCGCGTGAACGAGGGATACGTCATCGCGCCATGCCAGGCATCACCCTGCAGATCACTCGCGGCATCGTTCGTCGATTCCGCCAACAGCACCGTGTCAGGGTTCACGTCCTCCATGGTGCGACGGATGATCTGCCGCACCTCCTCGTTGAGATCCTCCGCGCCCATCCGCCCCGTCATGTTCGCGACATCCACGCGCCAACCGTCGAAGTTGTAGGGCTCCTTCAACCAGTGCGCGACCACCGAATCGTCGCCCTCGATGAAGCGACGACGCAGCTCGGTCGAGTTCCAGTTGAACTTGGGCAGGCTAGGCGTGCCCAGCCAACCCACGTATTCGGTGTGTTCTTCATTCGTGAAGTAGTAGAAATCACCCTCAGGCGCCTCCGGCTTGCCGAACGCCGCCTGGAACCACTCGTGCGCATCGCCCGAGTGATTCGTTGTCAGGTCGCCAATGACTTTGAGCCCGCGAGCGTGGGCCTTGTCCACCAGACGGATCAGCGCTTCGCGCCCACCCAACAGGTCATCGACATCCACGAAACTCGACGCGTCATAGCGATGGTTCGAGCGCGCCGGAAAGATCGGCGTGAGGTACAGCATCGTCACGCCGAGCGAGGTCAAGTGATCGAGGTGCTCGGTGATGCCGTCGAGGTCTCCCCCATAGAACTGCTTAGAACGACCCGGCAGTACGGGGTCGACCGGTTCGTACCAGCGCGCGGCAATCGCCCACTCGGGTGTCTCGTGAGCTTCGGCGGCGGATGATCGGGCGAAGCGATCGGGGAAGACCTGGTACATCACCGTCTCCGCCAACCACTCTGGGGCAGCCGGAGTGGCAAGCAGGGCAAAGTCTTCGGAGTCGAGCGTCTCGATCGAGTGCAGCCCCCTCTGGTTGAGCCACTCGACGCGGCCGGCATTGCCCTGAACAGCGTTGTCATGCACGAGCAACCAGCGATACCCGTGCCGCACATTCTCGACGACAATGTCGGCCTGCCACCAATCCCAGCCGGCGGCGGTGCCGATGAGGCGAGCATCCGTCCAGCGCGGTTCGTGGTCGGGATTCTCGCGCACCCGCACAGCCTTCAGCGGGCCATAACCGACCGGCACGCGAAGGCGCAGAGTGACGGTGTCGCCGAGCGCGGGCGTCTGGATAGAGACGTGCAGCGCCGAGCCATCGTGGTGCGGGAGTAGGGCATCCATTACTTCACGCTTCCCGCGGTGAGACCACCGACGATGTATTTCTGCAGGAACAAGAACAGGGTCATCACGGGGATGGCCGCGAGCACGGCACCGGCAGCGAAGATGCTCCAGTTGCGCGAGAACTCTTGAGAGACGAACTGGTAGAGGCCCACCGCGAGGGTCTGCTTATCGGGGTCGATCAGCACGATGCTGGCGATCACGAACTCGCTCGTCGTTCCCACAAACGAGAGCAGACCGACGACAGCCAGAATCGGGGCGACGAGACGCAGGATGATCGTGAAGAAGATGCGCGCGTGACCTGCGCCATCGATCTTCGCCGCTTCATCAATGGAGGACGGAACCGTGTTGAAGAACCCGTACATCAGGTAGGTGTTCACTCCGAGTGCGCCACCGAGGTAGACCATGATGAGCCCGATCTGGCTGTTGAGGCCAATCGCGGGGAATATCTCGGAGATGCCGGAGAGCAGCAAGAAGATCGCGACGACCGCGAGAAGCTGCGGAAACATCTGCACGAGCAGCAACGTGAGTAGCCCAACTCGACGACCGATGAACCGCATGCGCGAAAAGGCATATGCCGCGAGGGCGCCGAGAAAAACGGTGCCGAGCGACGAGATGCCGCCGATCAGCAGGGTGTTGCCGAACCATGCGGCATACGGTTGCTGAGGCCGATTGAAGAGGTCGACGTAGCTGCCGAAGTTGAAGCTCGAGAATAGCGAGTTGGCCGTGACGAGAGTGCCGCCCGGGTTCAGCGACGCACTAAACACGTAGAGCAGTGGGAACGCGGCGAAGATCGACATGATGACGCCAATGATGTGACGCCAGCCGGTTTCGCGGGCCCAGCGCTTGAACGAGCGTCGCGGATGCCCGACGACGGCATTCGGACTGACAGCGACATCCGCATTGTTCTTCTGAGTTGTTGCAGTCATCTCAGTTCAACTCCTCAAGCGACTTCGTGCGACGGAAACTGATGATCGCGATGCCCGCGACCAGAATGAAAATGATGATCGCGAAGGCACTCGCGAGCCCGTAGTCGCGGTTGGCTCCCACGAAGGCAACCTTGTAGACCATCGAAATCAGGATGTCCGTCGCGCCGACATTCACCCCTGCGGAGACGTCGCGCGGCCCACCGTTGGTGAGCATGTAGATGAGGTTGAAGTTGTTGAAGTTGAACGCAAACGACGAGATCAACAGCGGAGCTACCGAGACCAACAGCAGGGGCAGTTTCACGAATCTGAAGATGGCCCACGGTTTCGCGCCATCCACTGTCGCAGCTTCGGTGAGCTCTTCAGGGATGGCCTGCAGTGCACCGGTGGTCACCAGGAACATGTACGGGAATCCCAGCCACAGATTCACAAACAGCACCGATCCCTTGGCCAGCCACTCGTTCGTGAGCCAGGGAACTTCGGCCCCACCCAGCAACACGGTGTTGATGAATCCGAACTCTTGGTTCATCATTCCGGCCCACACGAGCGCCGACAAGAAGCCGGGGAAGGCATAGGGCAAGATCATGATGATCCGGTAATACTTGCGGCTCTTCATCCGTTTGTCGTTGAAGACGATCGCCAAGAACAAGCCGAGCGCGAAGGTCGTGAACACCGAAAGGAACGCGAATGCGAAGGTCCAGACGGTCACGCTAATAAGCGGACCACGGATGGATTCCTCGGTAAACGCGCGAACGAAGTTGTCGAGTCCGACCTCAATTTTCCATCCCGGCAGCAGCTCTTGGCCGTTGTCGGCGGTGAAGGCGCCGGTGCCGATATCGGAGTAGGTGATGCCGGAGTTCTTGTCCCGCATCGTGCCGGCGGCTTCGTCGTAGTCGAGCGACGAGGTGTAGAGGAAGGCGCTCGACCCATCTGGGGTGCGCAACATTCCGTCGTTGGGATCATCGGTGAGTGGAACGCTGATTCCGGCGATCGCACTTTGGCGGCCGAGGATGTCTTGAAAGCCGAGGGTCGTGTAGCCGTCGAGGCCGACAGCAACGCCGCCCTCCAGCTGCGCGTTGTTTACGTCCTTGAGCGGACGCTCTTCGCCACCAATGCTCACGCTGCCGTCGGGTTCGGTAACGAGGAAGGAAAGTTCGCCGAGCTGTTCGAGCACGGTGAGGCGGTAATTCGGTGAATCCGCGACCCGGTTTTGCGACGAGAGCAGCAACGAGTTGACGGCATCCGCTTTGGTCGAGTTGTGACCGGTGCCGTAGTTGGTGAAGGCGATATACCCCGAGTAGAGCAACACAAAGATTTGGAAGATCGCGAGAAAAATCAGGCCGGGCGTCAAGTACTTTGCCGGCAGTTTTCCGCGGGAGAAGTAAATCCAGTTGACGAGCAGCGTGACGGCAACGACGAGTCCAGCCACCAGCCACGATTCGCTGCGCACCAGCACAAACAGTGCATAGATCGCGATGGCGTCGACGACGCCGAGGCCAAGGATCTTTACGGCGACAATTTTCCAGCCACCGGCTGCGGCATCCGCAATCCTGGTCGCACGTTTCGCGCGGGCCGACTGCCGGATGGGGCCGGGATCAGTCTCGGGGGTTGTCGTCACGGGGATTCTCCATTGAAGGCGGGCGAGTCAGTTGAGCAGTGCGAACCGGGGCTGCGTTGCGAAAAAACAGCGCCCGGTCCGATGGTGGGGCGAGGAAGTGGCCGCCCGTTTGCAGACGGACGGCCACCGTGAGCTATCCGGCGATAGCGGTTTCGATGTCGCCTGACATCTTCTGCCAGAGCGACGCGGGGTCGCCACCGTTGATGATGGCGGCTTCCGTTACGCCCCAGAACTCCCACACGGCTCCCATCGCGGGAATCGACGGCATGGGCACCGCGTTTTCACCGACGGCACCGAATCCGGCAACGATCGGGTCTTCGCTTGCTGCTTCGAAGGATGCCGTGAGCGCTGGTGCGCGTCCGCCAACTTCGAACAGTGCGGTCTGCACGTCTTCGCTGCCCATGTAGTTCACAATGAACTCGTTGGCGGCAAGCGCGTTCTCACTCTTGGAGCTGACGAAGAAGCCCTGCACGCCCACGAATGGCTGCGCTGCTTCTCCACCGGCGGAGGGGATCGATTCGATCGCAACGTCGATGCCTGCTTCGACTGCTGCGGGTACGTTCCACGGCCCGGTCAGGTAGAAGGGTGCTGCACCGGCGATGAACTTCTCCTTGGCAAGGTCGCCAGTGATGTTGGTGTTCAGCACACCAGCTGCACCTTGAGCTGCGAGCCAGGCAGCGAAGGCGTCGCCGCCGGCGTTGCCGATTTCGAGGGCGTCGGCGTCGTAGCTTCCGTCAGCGGCGGTGCCGAATACTGGCGCACCGAACGAGGTCTGGAAGGGGTACAGGTGGTAGGGGTCGGCCGCTTCTGGGTCGAGTCCTACGAGGAACGGGTATTCGGTCCCTGCTGCTTGGCCCATGGTGACCATCTCGTCGAAGGTTGCCGGTGTGCTGGGCGCGAGGGCCGTGTTGCGCACGAGGGCGATGTTCTCGATCGAGTACGGAACGCCGTAAACCTGGCCTTCGTAGCTCATGGCGGTGATGGCGACGTCTTGGAAAGCATCCGCCTTGTCTCCGAGTTCGACGGGAGCAACGACACCGTTGGTCACGAAGGTTCCGAGCCAGTCATGGGCACCGATCACAATGTCGGGGCCTTTTCCGGTGGGGGCTTGGGCGATGAACTGGTCGCGGATGTCACCGAATTCTTTTTGCACAAGCTTGACCTCGACGCCGGTCTCGGCGGTGAAGTCTGCTGCGGCGTCTTTGAGAACGGCTGCACGGTCGGCGTCGACCCACACGGTGAGTGATTCGCCGGTGCCGGATCCGTTATCTGCTGAATCGGATGCTGCTGTGCATCCGGTTAGAACTAGCGATGCAGTAACTGTGAGTGCGCCTACGGCCCACAGTCCTTTGTTGTTCACCCTCATTGGTGCTGCCTTTCGTCAGTGAAAGCATTGCAAACTGCAAGCGCTTCCATGTATACCTCTTATAGACACTTTTCAGCAAGCACCTCTGGGGAAAATTTCAGGTTTTTCTTGAGGAGATAAGGACACGATGATGTGGAAGCGCTTAGATTTGGCCGAGGAAAGCGATAGTGTGACGGCTATGACTTCCGTTCTTCCCGGCACCGAGTGGTGGCGTTCTGCTGTGATTTACCAGATCTATCCGCGGTCATTCGCTGACTCCAACGGTGACGGAATGGGTGATTTGCTGGGTATTCGCGACCGCCTTCCCGCCCTCACCGAGCTCGGCGTCGATGCCATCTGGCTCTCGCCGTTCTACACCTCGCCTCAGCGAGATGCCGGCTACGACGTCGCCGACTATTGTGACGTTGACCCGCTCTTTGGCACCCTTGACGACTTTGACTCGATGACGGAGCGAGCTCACGAGCTTGGCCTGCGCGTGATCGTCGACCTCGTGCCCAATCATTCCTCGAGCGATCACCGCTGGTTCCAAGACGCACTCGCCGCCGCGCCAGGGAGCGACGAGCGTGCTCGCTACATGTTCCGCGACGGTCGGGGCGAGAATGGCGAACTCCCGCCAAACAACTGGGAGTCAGTCTTTGGCGGGCGTGCCTGGACCCGCGTCACCGAAACCGACGGAACCCCTGGCCAGTGGTATCTGCACCTGTTCGACACCACCCAGCCCGACTTCGACTGGAACAACCCGTGGGTTCGCCGCCAGTTCGAAGACGTACTCCGCTTCTGGCTCGATCGTGGCGTTGACGGATTCCGGGTGGATGTCGCCCACGGCATGATCAAAGCCGACGGCCTTCCCGACTGGACTCCCCCGCTCGCGGGCGGCAGCATGGGCGGTGCGGCCGCCGAGCTCGCCGCATCCCGCGCACCGTTCTGGGCTCAGGATGGCGTGCACGAGATTTACCGCGAGTGGCGCACCATTCTGAACAGCTACGAGGGTGAACGCATTCTCGCCGCCGAGGCCTGGGTTGATCCGCTGACTGACATGGCCAAGTGGGTGCGTCCCGACGAAATGCACCAGGCCTTCAACTTTCCCTATCTCGAAACGCCTTGGGCTGCAGAGCCTTTGCGTGCGGTTATCGACGCTTCGATCAGCGCCTTCAGCGAGGTCAAGGCGCCAAGCACGTGGGTGCTCTCTAACCACGACGTCGTGCGTCACGCTTCTCGCCTCGCTTTGACGGCCGAGAATCCGCAGGGTCACGGCATCGGGCCCAAGTCGGCGGGTCTCCCCATCCCCGAGCTTGGCCTTCGTCGCGCTCGCGCCGCCACCGCGCTCATGCTTTCCCTCCCCGGCAGTGCCTACATTTATCAGGGCGAAGAGCTCGGTCTGCCCGAGGTAATCGACCTACCCGATGAGGCCCGCGAAGACCCCACCTGGTTCCGCACTGGCGGCGAACGCTACGGCCGCGACGGATGCCGGGTGCCGATCCCTTGGGAGGCCAACTCCCCCGCCTTCGGCTTCGGCCCGTCGGATGCCGCGTGGTTGCCGCAACCCGCCGACTGGGCATCCCTCGCCCGCGATACCCAGCTCAACGACAGCACCTCGACGCTCTCGTTGTACCGCCACGCCCTCGCCCTCCGCCGCGCCCACGAACTGGGAACCGGCGACCTTGAGTGGCTCGAAACCGGCGCCGAATCTGTGCTCGGCCTCCGCAACGGCGACGTGCTGGTGTACGCCAACACCGGCGACACCGCCGTGGCTCTCCCCGCCGGCGAAGTACTGCTCTCGAGCGGCCCTCTCGGCGACGATCAGCTTCCCGCCGACACCACAGTGTGGCTGCGCTGCTAGCCCACCGGCCTACCGAATAGCAGCGAGCGGATGCCGGTCGCTAGAATCGGCAGCAGTGTGCCGACTGTTGGTCGGCATCCATTCGCCCCAGTGGCGCACAACGACAAGCATCCGACGAGGGGTTACCGATGGCGAGCATCGAAGATGTTGCCCGCCGCGCTGGCGTCTCGACCGCCACGGTCTCGCGGGCACTCAGCGGCAATGGCCCCGTTTCGGCGGCCTCGCGCGAGAAAGTGGCGGATGCCGCTGCCGCGCTTGACTACGTTGTGTCATCAAGCGCATCGAGCCTCGCCTCAGGGCGCACCAAAAACGTGGGGCTCATGGTGCCGTATTTGGCGCGCTGGTTCTTTACGTCTGTGGTCGAGGGTGCCCAGCAGTCTTTGATGCGCCACGGCTACGACGTGACGCTGTACAACCTGTCGGGCAGCGTGGAAGAACGTGAGGCAGTCTTCGACGTCTTCCTTCAGCGAAAGCGGATTGATGGGATCGTCACGGTCTCGCTGAAGCTTTCCCCCGCTGAGGTCGATCGACTGCAAGCGTTGGATAAGCCTGTGGTGGGAGTGGGTGGCCCCATTGACGGCGTGCGCACGCTCACCCTCGACGACGATGCCGTGTCGAATCTGGCAACGAGTCACCTGTTGTCGTTGGGGCACACTCGGATTGCGCATATCGGTGGCTCTGAGGACTACGATCTTGAGTTCCACATTCCGACAAATCGCCGCCGCGGCTACGAGGCTGCTCTGCGCTCCGCGGGCATCGAACCACAATCACACTTCTTCGCGACCGCGGACTTCACCATTCAGGGTGGCTACCACGCTGCTAAGCAACTGCTGGGCAATCCTCTACAGCGGCCGACGGCAATCTTTGCGTCGTCCGATGAGATGGCGATCGGCTGCATTTTGGCCGCGCGCGATCTCGGTCTTGTCGTTCCGCGCGACATTTCCATCATCGGGATCGACGGCCACGAGCTCTCCGAATTTTTCGGACTCACGACTGTCGCCCAGTATCCTCAAGCTCAGGGCGAGCATGCGGTAGAGATTCTGATGAATTTGTTGGTGCCGGGAAAGCATCCCGAAATACCCGAAAACACTCCGATTGGCTACGACTTGGTCGTGCGGTCGAGCACGAGCCGTCCACCCGAGTAGCCCCACCCAGTTCGGGTTACCTCGGACTGTTCTCTAGTTTCGCTGTGGCACAATCAGAGTCGAATGGGCCTCTTGCAGGCGTCGAGAGTCTGGGGGCAGACGTGAGCACGGAGAATGATCACTCGTCTTTTCCTGCCGACTCTCTCGATCAGATAGCGGATGATCTGCAACGACTGCGGGTCGCCGCCGGAGAAGTGTCGTACTCCGAGCTTGCCGCGCGCATCGCTCATCGCCGTGAGGAAAACGGCGTTAGTCCTGCCGCTGCGCGCGTTGCCCGTTCGACGGTCTTCGACATCTTCCGCACCGGACGAAGCCGCATCAATGCCGAGCTTGTGGCCGAAATTGTTGTCGCTCTGGGCCGCGACGACATCGAGGCCGAAGCCTGGAGAACTCGCTGTCTCGCCGCCCGCACGACGATGAAAGCGCAGATCCCGCCCACCCCGCACGCCCCGCTGAACCCGACCCCGAACTCCGATTCACGGCTCGCTTTTGTCGTCGTTTTGATGGTCGCGGCTGTCGGCCTCAACCTTTTCGGCGGCAGCGTTGTCTCAAAGTTTGAGTTGCCGATTTTTCTCGACATGATCGGAACCGCAGTCGTCGCGATCGTGCTCGGGCCGTGGCAGGGAGCCCTCGTCGGGCTCTCGACCAACGTCGTCGGGGTTTTCTCTACGGTGCCCGCAACCCTCGCCTACGCGATCGTCAATGTCGTGGGGGCGCTCGTCTGGGGTTACGGGGTGCGACTCTGGCACCTCGATAGGACCCGGCTACGTTTTTTGCTGCTCAACGTCTTAGTGGCGCTTGCCTGCACGATCACCGCTGTCCCGATCACCGTGCTGGTATTTGGAGGCGTTGCCGGTCACGCCGGTGACGACTTTATTGCGACACTGCGGGCAATTGGCGACGGTCTGTGGGCCAGCGTTTTTACCGTCAACATCTCGATCTCACTCGCCGACAAGCTCATCACCGGTTACACCGCTCTCGCCATCATTCATCTGCTCGGCAGGCTTGGCCTGTCCGAAATCAGCCGACGCAACGGCCCATCGCTCAACACGCGACGGTGAGCCCCACAGAGGTCGCCGACCGTTCTTCGTACGGTTGCTCACTCCCGAACTGCCGCGCGAACCGACGATCGGCCCAGTGCTGCGCGTCCTTCTGGCGCGTCGTAAGTTCTGACGCTCGCTGCGCTGGTTCGAGCGACTCAAGATAGAGCGCGTCGGAACGCGCGCAGAGGCCTGTCGCGCTCGACCACATCGTCTGTCGCGCCTGCGCGGGGGTCGTGCCTAGCTTTTCCCGCAGCTCTGCCGCGGGACCTTCGAAGGCGCGGGATAGCGTTTCGGCGCGTTCCCCGAGGCGAGCGATCCACACCGATCGCATGACGAACGTTCCAACAAGAATGACGAGCGAGAAGACAATAGCGAACGTAACGACGAAGAGTCCGCCCACCGCAAGAGCCACAAGGAGGCCCTGGGCGAGCATCCGTCACGATCGTGGTTCTTCAGGTGTCGTGCTTTCTCAGCCACTTCGAGCGCGATTGTATGGTGGTCCGCGTTATAGGCGGTGAGCGCTCGGCGCAGCTCAGAGGTGACGGCAGCGAACTCCAGTTTGCTGATCCCCTTGAGGCGAGTGACATCGGTGCGTTCGATGACAGCGACCAGATCGGGCGCAACGCATGATGCGGTAACGAGCTGGCTATCTGCCTGCATCATCGCCTCGCTGAGGATGGCGGAAATAGCTCGTTTATCGTCGTTGGTGTGTAGTGTCATGCCGCCCCTGTCTGTACTCACGGGTCTAGTCGTCAGCGTCCAGTACACTCCCTGCGAGCACTGCGCCCGTGCGATTTCGACGATCCCGAACGAACCCGGACACGTCACGGATGTCGTCGCCGGGCTTCTAAGAGCTGGGCTCGACGAGCCGGCGGGCGGCTTCGCGCACGGAGTCGCAGCGGGCTTTCTCGCTGTCGGCAAACTCTGCACATCCGATGGATCGCAGTTCTGCTGGTGCGCGTTCCCAGTTGCTGGCAACGGCAAGCAACAGTGCGAGTAATTCTTCTGGCTGCCACGATGAGTCCACGATCCCTCGCCCCTGCGCATCGGCGATCACCTGAAGCTTGTGCCGGTATCCCTCGACGCGCCCTTCGGAGAATGAGCCGAGCGTCTCAGCGTCGTGGAGCCACGCCCACATTGTGACGCGCTGTGCACTCTTGTCGTTGACGAAGTAGTTGTGCAGCCGCACGGTGTACTCGACAAGGTCGGCGTCGATGGGTACGGCATGGGCGAGCTGGTCGAGGCCGGTCTGCATGACGTGATCGAAGAGCGCATCTTTGTCGCCGAACCAGGCGTAGATGCGTTCTTTGCTTGCTTTTGCTGTCTCTGCGATGCGATTGATTCGCGCCCCAGCAACGCCAAATTCAGCAAACTCGGCAGCAGCTGCCTCTAGTACGCGCTGTTTTGTTTCGCGGCCACGGAGTTGATCACGCGGCATTTCTGTCGAAACCACCAAACACCTCCAAATCGAACCGGTTGGTTTGACTTAGCTTACACGCGGACGTACTGTCGAACCAATTGGTTTGGTAAACGATCAATCGGCCCGGCAACGAGCCACCCGGTTTTGTAAGGAGTTCACATGACAAACGTACTAATGGTCCTCTCGGCAGCGTCTTACCTGACGCTCGCTGACGAGACACAACACCCCACCGGTGTCTGGGCAGAAGAGCTCCTCGAGCCGTACCGCATCTTCACCGAGGCCGGCTGGAAAGTTCAGCTCGCCAGCCCCGCCGGCATCGCCCCCACTTTTGACGCTTCCAGCCTCAGCGAAGGTGGTGTCGGTTCAGCCGAGCGTCTCGCTGACTTCGAAGCCCGCATCGCGGAACTCCAGCCGGTGCTGCAGCATCCACTCCGCTTGGATGCCATCAACGCCAGCGACTACGACGTCATCTTCTACCCCGGAGGCCACGGCCCCATGGAAGACCTCGCCACCGACGACGACTCCGGTCAACTCATCGTTGAAGCCGTGAAGTCGAACACCACGCTCGGGGTGCTCTGCCACGCGCCCGCCGCATTACTCGCCGCGACCGACAAGGCCACCGGCGAATGGGCCCTCAAGGGCCGCAAGATGACGGGCTTCGCGAACAGCGAAGAAGAAATTGCCGGCCTCGCCGACAAGGTCAAGTGGCTCGTCGAGACCCGGCTCGTCGAATTGGGTGCTGACTACTCCAAGGCTCCCGAACCCTTCGCGCCCTACGTAGTCGTTGATGGCCAGCTCTACACCGGCCAGAACCCCGCGTCATCCGTCGCCGTCGCCGAGCGCATCGTCGCCGACAAGTCCTAACGACCGCCCACTTCTCACTTTTCGCACGTTAACAACTTCAAGGAGATTTTCATGACAACTGTTACAAGCACCCAATGGCAGCTCGCCTCACGCCCCACCGGCGTTCCGACCACCGACAACGTGGTGAAGGTTCAGATCGAACTCCCCGAGCTCGCTGACGGCGATGTTCGCGTACGCAACACCTTCCTCTCGGTCGACCCCTACATGCGTGGTCGCATGAACGAGGGCCGCTCGTACGTAGCTCCCTTCAACCTCGGCGAGACCATGGGCGGCGGCGCCGTTGGTGAAGTCCTCGAGTCGAACGACGCATCACTTCCTGTCGGCACGCTGGTTCAGCACCAGCTCGGATGGCGCGACATCGCGCAGGCTCCTGCTGGCCAGTTCACGGCTCTCCCCGATGTTCCCGGCATCTCGCCTTCGCTGTTCCTCAGCGTTCTCGGTATCACCGGAATCACCGCCTGGACCGGCCTCACTCAGATCGCGCACATCAAGGAAGGCGACACCGTCTTCGTTTCTGGCGCAGCAGGTGGAGTTGGCACAATGGTCGGCCAGATTGCCCGTCTCCTCGGCGCAGCACGCGTCGTCGGTTCCGCTGGCACCGACGAGAAGGTTGCACTCCTCACGAGCAAGTACGGCTACGACGCCGCCTTCAACTACAAGAATGGCGACGTTGCCGGTCAGCTGGATGCCGCAGCACCCGACGGCATCGATGTCTACTTCGACAACGTGGGTGGCGAGCACCTCTCGGCAGCACTCGGCGCGTTCAAGGACGGCGGCCGCGTGGCAGTCTGCGGCGTCATGTCATTGATCAACGGCAAGGATGAGGGCATCAAGAACAGTGCCAACATCGTGACCCGTGGCTTGACCATCAAGGGCTTCACCATGGGAAGCTACTTCCACCTCGCCCCCGAGTTCGGTGCGGCAATGCAGGGATGGCTCGGCGAAGGCAAGATCGTCTTCGACGAAACCATCACCGACGGCATCGATAACGCTCTTGATGCTTTCAACGGCATGATGAACGGCGCAAACATCGGCAAGGCAATCGTTCGCCTGTAACCCTTCCGCAACTGCCGACCCGAACGGCCCACAACACACACCTCGTGTGAAATAGAAATGCCCCGCAGCTGACGCTGCGGGGCATTTCTTAACTAACGCGCAAGTCAGGCCATCCGTCGGCGCAACACGATTCCAGCGGCGAGAAGCAACGCTGCCAGTACACCGATCGGCAGAAGCGGAACTGAGCTGCCCGTTGCAGCGAGCATCGGTTCGGGTCACACACTGGTGTTCGTAACATCCGGCGCAGAGCGTGAGTAGAACCGACCCGGCTAACCCTAGGGGTGCCGCAGGATCGACGTCGGCTTGCAGACAAGTGGTCCAACTAACCGGGAAGTCGTCGCTCGCTAACTCGTCAGCGCCGGGATGATCGCCCCCGAGAACACTTGCCACGCGAGCGCAGTCTTCGCGACCAGGCTGAGCGTGATGTAGGTGCGCTCCCCCTGAAGGTAGCTTCTCCATTTGCCGATTTGTTTGTACTGCAGCCACTGGTTGATGGCGAACGTGTTGAAGAACACAAATAGCGAGATGACAATGCCGACAACAAAGCTGGGGGCCGCAACTTCGTTGGCACTGCCGGGGCGCAAGAAGTAGATCAGGACGATGATCCACGGTACGACTCCCACCATTGATCCGAAGATGAACGGCAGCATTCCACCAGAGCCGGGCTGTTCGTACTTCTCCTGAAGCGCCCCGAAGAGAATCATCGCGGCGTTCACGGCGAAGACGGAGAACAGCGCGGCAATGTCGGTTACGCCGTTGATTGCCAAGATCAGCCAGATCATGATGGATGAGCTGAGGGAGTATTCCGTCCAACGGAAGTAGTTGCGGCTCTCCAGCAGGCCCGTCTTATACCGTCCGAAGAACCAAGGGCTCGAGATGAGGAAGTGGAAGAAGGCGCTCAGCGCAAGGAACGCGACGACCCCGATCCCGATATTGATCTCGAACACGGTGACGCGCTCGGGAGCAATGGGCGCACCGGGAGGCCCCGCAAGGTAGTCCGCCGTGACAGCAAACAGTACTTGGGTGTTGAGCATCGTGAGCACGATCGCAAAGCCGATGGCCTGCAGAAGATGCAGACTGCCCGCGACCATGTTGTAGATGCGCAGCCGATCAACTTGCTGCTCTGGAGAATAGGTCTTCTTTGACATCGTTATTCCCTTCGACGGTGGCTGTCACGCTAGCAGTGCTTCAGGCCACGGGCACCGATGTGGGCTCGTTCTGTTGCTGAAAGTGGCGTGCTACTGGGGCAACGTCCCGTTCGTGCCCACGAAAATGGTGCGGTCGGCAGCGCCGGGCAGGGGCTGCAGCCCCAGCTTTCGGGCCAGTGCAACAGAAGCAGCATTTGAGGGGTGCACCACCGCAACGAGCAACAACGCCTCAATATTGGCACTCACAAAGTCGAGCACTGCGCACAGGGCTTCGTACGCAAGCCCTTGGCCTTGATGTTCAGGATGAATGATCCAACTGATTTCGAGACACCGAGCGGTTGCTGACACTGACCGTAAATGCAATCCGACATCGCCCACAAGTTCGCCCTCATGCTCTATGGCGAGGGAAAGATAATCATCGCTGTGACGCAATCGTGTTTGCCGGGTTCGACGCTTCAGGTCGCGCAACGATGAGCGACGATTGCGTTGAGGCCAGGTCGTGTATTCCCGCACTCCGGGGATCGACTGAATTTCATACCAGCGGTCGGCATCCGTCAGCCGGTGGGGGCGCAGCAGCAGCCGTGCGGTGCGCATGACCGGGGCATCGATGGCAACGCCAATGGAAGGGTTTCGCAGGCTTCGCATTGATCGTCTAACTACCGGGATTGACGTCTCTTGCCGGGCTTCGACTGACCCTTTACTGCTGGTGCACGTCCTTTGCCCTTGGATGCTTTCGCTTTGCCACCGGGTTTTGCTACCGAGGCTGCAGCAGACTTTGCAGACTTGTCGAGCTGTCGTTCTGCATCCACCAGAAAAATTTCGCCTTCAGGAGTGAGCTGCGTCGACGAAGCGGAAGTGTCGAACAGCGGATAACCCAGCTGCGCTTCTAACGATCGGATGGCGGCGATGAGGCTCGAGCGGGGAACGCCAAGCGAGCGTGCCGCGTGCGCAAAGTGAAGTTCGCGCCCGGCGGCGACGAACTGTTTGAGCAGAGTGTGATCCATTACCTTCAGAGTAGGCGATCAGGCGGGTTGCTTTGTCCTCCGCCGGCGGCGCTACTTTCGGGGCAGGCCGGTGGAGACGAAAATTATCTCGCCGTCGCGACCGTCGAAGGGAGTGAATCCGAGCTTCTGTGCCAAGGCTATCGACGCCGTGTTGGTGGGGTGCACGAGCGCGTAAATCACGCGTGCCTCAAGGGTGGTGAATGCCAGTTCAAGCATGGCCTGTGCCGCTTCTAACGCGAAGCCGTGACCCTGCGAGTCTGGGTGCAGAATCCAGCTAATCTCGGCGGAACGAGTGACCGTTTCGACAGACCGCAAGTGAAGAGAAACATCACCGATCAGGACGCCATCATGTTCGACTGCGAGGGCCAAAAAGTCGTCAGCTTGCTTCAACAACACGTGGTGGGTGCGGTTCTTGAGGTGGCGGCGAGACTCGTCACGATTCCGTTCAGGCCACGAGGTGAATGCCCGAACTTGAGGGTCAGACTGGATCTCGAACCACCGGTCGCTGTCGGCCATCGAGAAAGGGCGCAGCGTGAGACGTTCGGTGTGGATGATCGGAGCTTCCACGGGGGCAGGAAGTGAAGCTCCCCGCATCAGTCGCGGGCGGGTGATGCCGAACATGGTTATCGACCTCGGTTGACGTTTCGCGGTCGCGAGACCACGCGTCCGAATGAATTTCGCATTGACGTTTAACCTAACAGCACTGCTCTCGATGACATCCTGTAAAACGCCGCCTCTCGATCCTGAAAGTGCGCCCTGTGGCGTCTACTCCTTCTTTCGGTACTCCCGCACTACATGATTAGCTGGGGCGATGACAAACATGAAGAAGACTAAACATTTGGTTGTCGTGTTTAGCGTGGCAGCACTTTTGTTGTCGACCGCGGGTTGCTCCTCCGGAGATGTTTCAGGCCCAGCCTCGTCTTCTCCGGCAGCGACTTCATCATCCACACCGCAGGCAATGTCTGCGATGGAGCCCGGGCAGCCCCATGACCCGGTCGATATGGACAACTGGGTGGCGAGTGTCACCGCAAACCTGGGTCCCCAGTCCGCCCTCGCGGGAATAGCCGCTCATGTGGGCCCTGACTCAAGCAGCAGTCTCACGACTTCTGATTCCGTGCTGGAGCCTGGATCATATTCGTTCTTCTTCGCCTGCCGCGGTGATGGTGATGTGACGTTCAGCGTTGAGAACGCGGGCGTCGAACAGGTCACGCTTGAGGGATCCTGCGCCGGCAAACTACAGGGCGGAGATTTCTCCACTACAGAAGTAGGTACAGACTTCGTCATCACTGCGCTAAGAGCCCCGGCCGATGTTGTTCTGCGCATTACGGACCAACTTCCGCAATCGACACCCGAATAGCACCACCGCTTCGACCCATGCGCAGCGGGATGCGAGGTTTACGGCTTAACTAAGAAGCCCCCGGAATCCCGGGGGCTTCGGCGTGCGATTGATACCGCGCTAGCGCACGGCGTTAGGTGAAGAGGCTCACACCACCCGGACCGACCAGCAGTCCCACGACGATGAGCACAATGCCCCAAATTAGCTGGCGGCGAACGAGCGCGACAATGCCAGCAATAACGAGAACTGCGGCGATGATCCAGAGAAGTGTTGCCATGGTGTTGCTCCATTTCGTTAAGATCCGACGACCTTACGCCTATAGCCAGGTCGGGTTTGGTGATGAAACTGTACCCCCCATTCGGGCTCTGACCAACGTATTCCATCAAAATTCTCGCGGTGATGATCACGAGGGCAAGAGCATCATCATGATTCCGGAGACAGTCGACAAGTCCGAGTGACTCGGACAGGGTCAGCGACCTAAAGTGCCGTCAGGCTCGCCTGCGAACGGATAGATCTGACCAAGATCTCCGCGCTCAACCAATTAAATGACGATGGCGGTTTCAATAAATGAAACCGCCGTTTGTAGCTGAGGCGGGATTCGAACCCGCGACCTCACGATTATGAGACGTGTATCCGTTGTAGCCGCTCGCCATGCGAGCTAACACTTCCACCGCCGAAACCGGCGCAGCTGAGGTGATCGCGCGCGGCTGTGTGTGCGGCAGGCTCACTCCGACAGCATGCGCACGACCAGCGCGACCATGAGCTCTTTCTCTTTCGGGTCGCTCATGGCAACCAGAAGAGTGATCGCGGCTAAGGCGTTATTCGAAATTCGGGGCACGCCGTCAGAATCCAACAGAATTCTGTTGCGGCTGAGGAACGTGACGAAGAGGGCCGCCGCGCTGCGCTTATTGCCGTCAGACAGCGGGTGGTCCTTGATCACTAGGTACAACAAGTTTGCGGCTTTCAACTCCACCGTCGGGTAAAGCTTCTGACCGGCAAACCCTTGGTAGATCGACTCGATCACACCCTCGAGCGCTTCGCCGCGCTCGTAGCCGAACAGGTTGTCTTCAGTGAACCCTGCGCGAACCTCGGCGATCACCGATCGCGCTTCGTCAATAGTGAGTGTCCAGCCGGGCTTGGAGCCGGGCCCAGCATCGAGCTGTCCCGCGTCATAGTCACGGAGAAGTTGAAAGCTCGGAAGATAACCGGCCAGCACATCCGCGACCCCGGCAATAAGCTCGTCAGACGACCGCGCCAGAATACGCACGATCGACCCGACCTGCTCGAGACGCTGCTGGTTAAGCGCTACGCCATCAACTACGTATCGAGTGAGTACATCACTTGCCCACCGGCGAAAGTGGATGCCCTCAGCCGACTTGACTCGATACCCCACAGACAGCACCATATCGAGATTGAAATGCTCGACTTTTCGTTCAACAACCCGGTCACCTTCGTGTTGAACTGTCGCAAATTTTGCGACAGTTGAAATATCAGCAAGCTCCTCATTGCGGGCGTTTCCAATGTGCTTGCCAATCGTCTTCACATCTCGCCCAAACAACTCAGCCATCTGTTGCCGCGTCATCCAGACGGTGTCACTGCCCGTTCGCACCTCCAAAGAAACGGAGCCATCCCGCGAACGATAGAGCTTAACTTGGCCAGCCGACTCGTCATTCATGACACAGTCCCTTCCAGATCGATCACGATCGCATCGATCGGCGCTCTCTCACAGGGTACCGGTGACCACCCGCATCAAGGCGAAGCCCTCCCCAGAGCAGAGGACTATCGAGTGCGTGACGGGGCACATCGTAAGCGTGCCGCAGGAGCGAGAATACGGCAAATCTGCGGATTCTCGGGCGTCTTTAGTTGTAGCTGAGGCGGGATTCGAACCCGCGACCTCACGATTATGAGTCGTGCGCTCTCACCAACTGAGCTACTCAGCCGCATCATCCAATTACTGGATAAGCGAGCCCCCTATGGGAATCGGACCCATTACCTCTTCCTTACCAAGGAAGTGCTCTACCAATGAGCTAAGGGGGCACACAAAAACGCATATCGCGCGATTGGCACCGTAAGAGACTAGCACCCGTTTCAGGGCTCAAAGTACGGTTTTGGCCGAAATTTGGCCCCTACGGAAGATTAGTTGACAGCATTCGCGCTCAACCACGCAAAGGGGTCAACCGGGACCTTGTCGAGATGGATTTCGAGGTGCAAGTGTGCGCCGTAGGATCGCCCGGTTTGACCGACAAGTCCGACGAAGTCGCCGACACGAATGGGATCGCCAACAACGAGTGGGCTCGACCCGGTGACCATGTGCGCATATTGGCTCTGAACCTGCTGGCCGTTGATCACGTGGCTGATTATCGCGTTATACCCATAACCCGTGTAGTCAGACTGGATATAGGAGACGACCCCATCTGCAATGGCGTAAATCGGGGTGCCCTGGGCTGCCGCAAAGTCGGTTCCCTTGTGGAACCCACCAATGCGGTTACCAAAACCGTCAGTGATCGGGATCTGGTTGGGAAACGGCCAACGCACCGCACCAGCAGTGGTGCGGTACTCATAACTGATGCCGGCGTACTTGAGGGCAAGGATTTCTGCGTAAGAAATGACCTCGAGGCTGTCGTGCTCCGCCACTTCAGCAACCACGGCATCCGAAACAGCGAGTGACTGTGTGGGGCGCGAGTCGGCGGCAAGATTTGGGGTCTCCGGTTCTGGGGCAGCGATAGCCGCGACATCCTCTGACGAGAGAAAAACGTTCGAGGGCACCGAAACGCCCACAAGCAGGGCGCCCGCGAAGATCATTGCGGCAAGCGACAAGGATTTGGATGCGAAACTCTTGCCGGGCCGCCGGGAAGCGCTTTGTGCGGTGAAAGTTGCCGACGATACCCGAATTCGCTTCGACCTTACGGTCGTGGGTTCTGCCTTGCGCGACCGTGGAGCTGACGCAACCTTTGACGACTTCGACGCCCTAGGAACTTTCGGCGACTTCGTGGACTTCGATGCTTTGGTGGGCGTCGCGACTTGTGCGCGCTGTGATCGCCGACTCGGCAAAACGGCTTCAATGTCGACGCGTACTGGGGAGTCGATCGCCGGCTCGACAATCACTGCTTCAACAATCGGCGATTCGATAATCGCTGCTTCAACAACCACTGCTTCGACAACCACAGGCGCCGCGACTGTGCTGGGCGTGAAGAGATCTGCCAACACGGGAACAACCGGAGCCTCCACCGGTTGTTCGACATGCTGCGAACCGCGCTTGTTATTGCCGCGGTCGGCTGCTCGCTCGCGCTCACGCAATTGCTTACGCGTGAGGGGGATATGCTCCCCCGTTTCTGGGCGCTGTGGGAAAGCGGCGTCGAGGCTCACTAAATGAGCCCCGTTTCACGTGAGGAGAACGTCACTGAGGCACAGGTGCTCGTCAGTGACATTCTTCTCCTCCACGCGATTCACTGCTAGGTGTGAATGCATAATTCGGGTATTTGCCCACGTGCGTACGGGTTGCACGTGGGTAACAGATTCATAAAGGTTAGCGTGCAAGTGGTCTACTCGCTACCCCACTTTCAAGTGGTCTACTTAGACGTCAAGTCTGGCCAAAACGTCTTCCAAAAGCCGGGCAACGGTCGGCTCTGCTGCCAAGATAAAGTCTTCGCCAGCGGCGTTGTCTCCCCTGCCCTTTACGGTCGCTCCGGACTCCTGCGCGATGAGCGCTCCTGCCGCGTGATCCCACGGTTTCAGGCAACGCTCGAAGTACGCATTCACTCGACCGGATGCCACCATGCAGAGGTCTAGCGATGCGGTGCCCATGCGTCGAATGTCCCGCACTTGTGAAATCAGTTCAGCAATAACGCGGCCCTGCTCGACGCGCACATCTTGGATATAAGAGAACCCCGTGGCCACGAGTGCCTGAGAGAGGTCTACTGCCTCGGCAACCTGCAAACGTTCTCCATTGAGAAACGCTCCCCCGCCAGCACTGGCCGTGTAGGTTTCCTGCGCCCCCAAGTTCACGACTGCTCCGGCGAGCGCACGCCACGTCGCAGGGTCAGGGTCACCCTCAACAACAGCAATGCTCACGGCATAGTGCGGGATGCCATAGAGATAGTTCACGGTGCCATCGATGGGGTCGACTACCCAAGTCAGCCCACTTGAGCCCGAAGTGGGCGTGCTCTCTTCACCGAAGAATCCATCGTCGGGGCGGGCTTCGGCCAACAGCGTGCGGATGAGTTGCTCGGTCTCGCGGTCTGCGTGAGTGACAACATCCACTGACGAGGATTTTCGATCCGCAACGGCCACCCCTTCATACGCCGGCGGGCAGCAAGTTCTGCAGCCTGGGTCGCAATGCTGGCAGCAAGGTCAAGGAGTTCGGCGTGAGGCATTTCTTAAGCCTAGGCCTCAGCAGCGTTAGTCATCACCGCTGATCGCCCGAGTAGATTCGGATGCGGATGCGGTGCCACACGCAGCCGCTGCCGTTGAGGACGGCGGGGCGCGGCAGGGCAATCTCGAAGCGATCAGCAGGATATTGGGCATCGACGTCGCGTAGAATCCCCGAAGTCAACTCACGCAGCTTTGCCTCGCGAGGTCCGTGCAGTGCAAGCAATAGCGGCGAATTTCCTCGCGATCCTGAACACGTCAAGTCCAAGAACGAACGTATTACCCGAGGCATTGTCATGAGGCGGTAGGGTTGCGAATCATGACTTGGCCCACTCTCCGAATGCTCAATGGCTTGAATTCCGGCTGGATAGACACCGCGCAGCGTCAGCTTCTTGTCGAAAAACGGTTCAAAGAACTCCCGTTACTTAGCGAGCTCGCTCATCCCGCTGTACAGATTTGCCAAGCCTTCGATCCAGCAGTGAAACACTCGCGCTTTTCGCTCCATCGCGAGTCAACTAAGTGTGCAGGATTCGCTGTCATCGAGGGTCGCGATAAGTCAGTCGGCGCCGGTTGGCGCTCAGCAATCGTGAGTCATCAAAACTCCCACTGGATCGCCTTCGCCGACACTCACGACGCGTTCCACAAGTCCTCGCCTGCACAGTTCAAGCGGCACGGCAAAGCAATGTTGCCCACGTCTGACGACGACGCCGTGAAGGCACTGCAACTGAGCCGCGACCAGGTTGAGCGAATGACCGTTGAATGGCGTTCTTCGCTGGTCCGAACCGTCATAACGGTCTTCGCGGAAGCTTGGAAAAATGGGACGGGACATGCTGGCGCAGATCTCCCCGAGCCTCCCCCTTCATTTTTGCCGCTCGACGTTAGCGCCATCCGTGCACACATCAAATTCGAATTGCTTCGCGATGAGGCAGTACCCACAGACACGAAAGAGGCGTTGAGCGAGGAGGCTTTAGTTCAGGTAATTCTGACGCTATCGCCGAGCGTTCACGTGAGCCAGCCCATCGGGGACACGCTTGTGAATACGATCATGCCAACACTTGAGACTGACGAAGTTGTTTGGGGGCGAAATGTCAGCTATACAAACGATGGGGACCTGCTTTGCATCGTAGAACTTTCTCCCTCAAGAGTAGAACAATTGCTTTACGCCTCAGAGGTAGAAGGCGATTTCGAACTGCCAATTGCTGAGACGGAACCGACAACTGTCGCGCATTACGTCCATCAGCGTGCGATTGTCGATTCGATCGTTCTAAAAGTTCCTATGCGTTCAGCCTGTGGCGCTTGGTTCGTTTCCAGCCAGAACCCCGCAAGCATGGACGTCTGCGATCGGTGCGTCGACGAGCTACCCAACATGTCCGCAGTAAAAGAACTGCTCCTTCGACGAATCGCGGAGAATCGCGTCTCTTAGAAACCAAACTCCGCTGCGCGCTCAGCGTCGACACCAGCAACTCGAAGAATGGCATCGTCATGAGCCGACGCTCCGCGAGCGAAGGACGCAGCTAGATCCTTAGAAGCTGCATCTCGTCTCGCGACGAAACTCTGAATTTCAGCGAACGGGATTCGATTGTCACGTTCGCCGACGCGCAGTGCTGTCAGCTCTCCACGTCGAATGAGGGACATTACTACAGGGCGACTGATCTGGAGAAATTTTGCCGCCTCATTCGGAGTTAAAGGCTTATCGCCTGTTACATATTTGACAGGGCCTTCGCGTAGTTGACGCACAAGAGCTTGAAGCTGAGCGGCTAAAGGCGAATCCTGGAGAGCAGCCAATGTCTCTTCAACTACTTCTGAGTCAGCGGTATTTGTTGATTCGATAGTTTGCATTTTATTCCTTCGCGGACACACATCCGTGTATATGCAGCAACTGTACTATCTGCAATATCTGTTTTACAAACTTTTCTACAAATGCTGAGACAACTGGCAGATTTATCCGTGCAAAAGATGAGCTTGCATCGCCGGACAACTTGCTACAGTCATCCTCACAAAATCTGATCGACAACTCGCAAGAATCGATTAGGGCTTTGCGACGTACGGCAGATGCTCACTTGGCATTCGCCAGGCCGTGCGCATCGAACCGTGCGCGAATCGCGCGAGAAAGCGTGAGTGCCGCGTGGTCGTCAGCGGCCCGCGGCTCAGACTTCACTCCGTGAGCGTAGCCCCTGATAACCGCGCGATCAGAGGCGAACAGGGCTCGCGTCCAGTCTGTGTGTGAAAGGTCTTGATCGCCGGCGAGAGCCTGCTGTAGCCGCTGCACCTCGTCGCGCAAAAGCGTAGGGGTATCGATCTCCCACATCCGAAGCACTTCTGGCTGCGCAGACTCCGTTGCTGCTAAACGAGCCAGAGCGTTGGACAGCATCACGAGCTCGTCGTCGCCGAGGTCTAGGGCAACCCGTGGGCTTTCCTGCTCAGATTCCGCGTGCTTTGCCTCGTCGCGCTCTACCCGCAGGGACTGCATGGTGTCGACGATCACGGCAATGAAGAGGTTCAGGGTGATGAAGGCGGCGATCAGGATGAACGGCACGAAGAAGAGCCAGGCCAGCGGCATCACTTCCATGATGGGGCGAACGATTCCCATTGACCAGCTTTCCAGCGTCATGATCTGGAACAGCGAATAGGTGGACTTTCCGATGTCACCAAACCACTCGGGGAAGGCATCGCCGAATAGTTCTGTCGACATGACCGATGCCACGAAAAAGACGAGGGACATCAACAGCGCGATGGCTCCGATGCCGGGGAATGAGCGCAGCAACGCTTCCACCACCATGCGCACTTGAGGGAGAAACTTCACGACCCGCAGGATGCGCAGAACGCGCAGTGCCCGGAGCACCGAAAGTGGGCCAGAACTGGGAACAAGGGCAATCGCAACAACAATGAAGTCGAAAACGGTCCAGCCGTCACTGAAGAACCGTTTCGGCCCGTAAGCGACGAGCTTGAGGACGAGTTCAATGACAAAGACAACGAGCGCAATCGAGTCGAGGGCATGCAGCACGCTGTACAGGGTCGTTCCCTCATCGGCTGCAGCGGCGAGGGCAATGACCACTGCGTTGACGATGATGACGGCGAGAACGGCGTTCTGAACCGGAGATGAGTCAACGAACTGAGCTAAGCGACGACGAAAAGGCGGGCTCTCGGGAGATGAAGTTAGAGTCACGCGCCCATTATTCCGGAAAGGGCACGCACAGTGCGCACCATCCGCGCAGGAAAATGCCCCGGTGAGCATCTCGTAGTCGAGCGCTCCCGGGGCAGTTTCCGTATGTTTACAAGTGGTGGCGAGTGGGGGATTCGAACCCTCGAATGCGATGCAGTCTGATTTACAGTCAGATCCCTTTGGCCACTTGGGTAACTCGCCAAGACGCCTTCGGCCACATGTATTCATCTGACCGAACGCGCTGAACCAGAATACAAGGAAACTGACCTCCATGTGACCACATCGCCAAAAGCGGGCAATGAGAGTTCTGTGCGTTGCGCGGGTAGCATGGGCGCATGGCTGATTCTTCGTTTGACATTGTGAGCAAAGTTGACCAAATGGAGGCGGAAAACGCTGTGAACCAGGCTCAGAAGGAGCTGGTTCAGCGTTACGACTTCAAAGGCGTTGGCGCCTCGGTCGAGTGGACCGGTGAGAGCCTGCTGTTGAAGGCAAACGCCGAAGAGCGGGTGAAGGCGGTACTTGAGGTCCTTGAAGCCAAGTTCATCAAGCGCGGCATCTCGCTTCGCAGCCTTGATGCTGGTGAGCCTTTTGCCAGCGGCAAGGAATACCGCATCGAGATCAGCCTGAAGAATGGCATCTCCTCTGAAGACGCAAAGAAGATCTCTAAGATCATCCGCGATGAGGGCCCCAAGGGCGTGAAGTCGCAGATTCAGGGCGATGAATTGCGCGTGCAGTCCAAAAGCCGTGACGATCTGCAGGCGACGATGGCGCTCCTCAAGGGCAAAGACCTCGAAGTTGCCCTTCAGTTTGTGAACTTCCGCTAACAGCTCCCCCGCAGCGTGGACACCTTCCTGCTGATTTTCGCGGCCACTCTTTTGGTGGCGGTGCTCTTTTCTGCGCTTGCGGGCCGAACCGTGCTCTCGGCGGCCGTGTTGTTCTTGCTTGTCGGGTTTGTGATCGGTTCAGAGACAACGGGCATCCTGAGTTTCGATTCGGCATCGTCTGAAGTCTCGACGATCGCCGAGATTGCTCTCTTCGTGGTGTTGTTCACGGATGGCATGAAGATGGGTTGGCCTGACCTGCGCAAAGCGTGGCGGCTTCCCGGTCGCGCCTTGGGTTGGGGTTTGCCGCTCACTCTCGGCATCACCGCGGTGTTGGCGCACTTTCTGGTGGGGTTGGATTGGCCGGAGGCGCTGCTGATCGGCGCCATTCTGGCCCCCACTGACCCGGTTTTCGCTGCGGCATTGGTGGGCAACAAGCGCGTTCCGCAGCGATTGCGGCAGCTTCTGAATGTTGAGTCCGGGGTGAACGACGGGCTCGCTCTACCGTTCGTCATCGTTTTTCTGGCGGTCAGTTCTGGCTCCGAAGATTTGCATTTAGGCGAGTTGGGCCTCGAGTTGCTCATCGGTACCGTGATCGGAATTGCCGTGCCGTGGCTGGTCATCAAGGCGCTCCACACCCGCCTCTTTGCGGCCGCTGGCGTGTTCGAACCGCTTGTTCCGATCGCGATCGGGTTGCTTGTTTTTGCCCTGTCAACCACGCTGCACGCCAACCTCTTTCTCGCGGCCTTCGCTGCGGGAGTCACCGTGGCGACGGTGGGGCAAAAAGAGCGCGAGGAGTTCGAAGAGTTTGGCGAGATCATCTCCGAATTGCTCAAACTGCTTGCTCTCATGGTCTTCGGGGCGTTGTTGTCGTTCAAGTTCTTGGGTGAGATCGCGTGGACCGGCTGGCTCTTCGCCATTCTCGCGCTCATCGTCGCCCGCCCGGCGGCACTCTTTGTGTCGTTCCTCGGCTCAGGCCTTTCGATGCGAGAGCAAGTGGCGGCCATGTGGTTTGGTCCGAAGGGCTTCGCCTCCGTGGTCTACGTTCTCGTCGTGGTCTCAGCAGATATTCCCGCCGGTGACCTGATCTTCCACCTCGTGGCACTCACGATTGCGCTGTCGATCATCGCCCATTCCTCCACGGATGTTGTAGTCGCCCGATCATTCAGCGAGCCTGGCGAGACCCCGGCCTGGCAGGGCCCGCCGCTGAACGGCAACGGCCCCCCTAACTAGGGCAATGACAGCAGCACCGCGGCGCCATTGCTAGCGTCGTTACTGGATAGACTTCGCCCATGGACTTGGGCAGCATTGATCTCAGCTTTACAGCGATTCTCGCGGCTGTTCTCATCCTCATCGACGTCGCGGTGCGAGTGTTTTCGATCATCTATGTTCCGCGCAATCGCCGTCCGCAAACCGCCATGGCGTGGCTGCTCGCCATATTCTTCATTCCGTATGTTGGCATTCTGCTGTTCCTCATGTTCGGTAGCCGCAAGCTGCCGAAGGGGCGCCGCGATAAGCAGGCCGAGATTAGCCAGTTCATCGTTGAGTCCACAGAAGGTATGGATCAGGTCAGTCGAGATCAGCCGTGGCCACCGTGGCTCGAACCCGTTGTGGAGCTCAATCGCACTCTCGGCGCCATGCCCCTCGTCGGTGGAAACTCGGCGAAGCTTTTCTCTGACTATAAAGAGTCGCTGGATGCCATGACTGCGGCCGTTAACGGTGCCAGCAATTATGTGCACGTTGAGTTCTACATTCTCAGTCTGGACTCGACAACCGCGCCCTTTTTCGACGCCCTAGAAGCGGCGCACAGGCGTGGTGTTCGGGTTCGAGTGCTGCTCGACCACTTGGCATCGCTGCGCTCCCCTGGCTACTTCACGACCATTCGCCGCCTGAAGCAGATGGGGGTGCAGTGGCAACTGATGCTGCCGTTGCAACCGCTGAAGTGGAAGTTTCAACGCCTCGACCTGCGCAACCACCGCAAGCTGCTCGTGATCGACAACAAGCTCGCCTTCACGGGTTCACAGAACATGGTCGACTCCACGTACAACAAGCGCGTCAATAAGAAACGCGGCCTCCAGTGGAAAGACCTCATGGTGCGCTTTGAGGGACCAATCGTTGCCGGAATTAACGCGCTCTTCATCACCGACTGGTACAGCGAAACGAATGAACTGCTCGTGCGCGAGAGTGCGTTGGCCCCGCCAATGGCCACCGAAGCAAACCTTGACGCCCAGGTTGTGCCAAGCGGCCCCGGCTTCGAGGGTGAGAACAACCTGCGCTTGTTCAACTCGTTGCTCTATGCCGCTCAAGAACGCGTGATCATCACGAGCCCCTATTTCGTGCCAGACGACTCAATGCTTTATGCGATCACGACAGCAGCTCAGAGCGGGCTAGATGTGCAGCTTTTCGTTTCTGAAGTCGGTGATCAGGCGCTGGTTTATCACGCCCAACGCAGCTACTACGAGACGCTCTTGCGCGCTGGAGTGAGAATTTGGCTCTACCCGACGCCAACGGTCTTGCACGCAAAGCACTTCACGATCGACGACCAGATCGCGGTGATTGGCTCGAGCAACATGGATATGCGTTCGTTCAGCCTCAACCTTGAAATTTCGGTCATGATGCATGGCGCCGAAATCATTGCCGACATGCGTGTCCTCGAGGAGCAATACCGCAGCGTGAGTCGCGAACTTACCCTCGAAGAGTGGATGGAACGCCCGCGGCGCTCCAAAGTGCTCGACAACATCGCACGACTCACCGCCGCCGTTCAGTAGAGCGCGTCGGTGCTACCGCGCTAGTTGCTGCCAACCGCTTTCGAGGCTGCAATCATTTCGTCGCGGTCGACGAGCTTGATGCGCGCGCGGCCTTCAGGTTCTCCGAGAGCGATTTCGTGAGCATCCAGCAGCTGCCAGCCCTGCAGGTTGGTGTAGTCGACGTCGCGACTCTTCAGCAGATCAACAACGGACTGTTCTTCTGGATGTTCGGGGCTCCACCAGTTTGCTTGGTCATTCATGACGTGTTTGATGGTTTCCATCGCGTCAGACTTGGTGTGACCGATGAGACCGACGGGCCCACGCTTGATCCAACCGGTCGCGTAAACGCCGTGCACCGGCTCGTCGTTGTCGTCAATGACTTGGCCTTCGCGGTTGGGAATTACTCCGCGGTGGTTGTCGAACGGGATGCCGTCGAGCGGCGATCCGTAGTAGCCAACAGCGCGATACACGCTCTGCACCGCAACTTCACGGAACTCGCCAGTGCCGACAACGCCGCCTTGCCCGTCGGGCTTGGTGCGTTCGTAGCGGAAACCTTCGACACGATCGGTGCCGAGCACTTCAACGGGGCCGGCATAAAAGTGCAAGTGCAAGCGACGTGATGCTGTGCCCTTTTCTTGGCCGCGCCACTTCGTGAAGATTCGGTCAAGCACCATGATCTGTTTGTTGGACTCGATCGCCGCTTTCGAGGCATCGTCGTAGTCGAAATCTTCTTCATCGACGATGAGGTCAACATCGTCGAGCTCGCCGAGTTCGCGCAACTCGAGCGGGGTGAACTTCACCTGCATGGGTCCGCGACGACCAAACACGTGCACGTCGGTCACGGGGCTCGATTTGAGGCCCTCATAGACGTTGGCGGGAATCTCTGTCGGCAGGAGGTCATCCGCGTGCTTAGCGAGCATTCTGGCAACGTCGAGTGCAACGTTTCCGTTGCCGATAACTGCGGTCTCTTTCGCGTCGAGCGTCCACTCGCGGGAAACATCGGGGTGACCGTCGTACCAGCTGACGAAATCGGCGGCACCATGGCTGCCGGGCAGGTCGATTCCGGGGATCGCAAGCGGAGCATCCCGCACCGCACCCGTAGAGAAGATCACGGCGTTGTAGTGCTTCTTGAGATCGTCGAGGGTGATATCGCGCCCATAAGTGACGTTGCCGAAAAGACGGATGTTGCCGGTATCGAGCACATCGCGCAGAGCATTCACAATGCCCTTGATACGCGGATGATCGGGGGCAACGCCATAGCGTACGAGACCATACGGCGCGGGCAACTGCTCGAACAGGTCAATCGACACGTCGAACTGTCGTTCTGCTTTCAGCAGGATGTCTGCGGCATAAATTCCGGCGGGGCCGGCACCAACAATGGCGAGTCTGAGCTTGCTCATCGGCTGTAGTTTCCGTTCATCTCGAGGCAGCGCGGGCGAGTAGGGAGTGCTAGTTAGAGCGTTCAACAACACTCTCGGCGAAACGCGTCAGGGCTTTCTTGACAGGGCCATCAGGAAGCGGCGCGAGAGCAGCAACCGCTTCACGGCCCCAGCGACGAGCCTCATCCAAAGTCTTCTTCGTAACCGAGTGCTCCCGCAGTTCGGTCACTGCGGCATCCAGTGCAGCATCATCGCCTTCGCCATAGAAGTTGGCGTTGACATCACGCTCAATGCGCGTCAGCAAATCGGCGGCATCGCTGTCTGTTGTGGCCAGCTCGCGCAGGAACAACAGCGGCAACGTAGCAACACCGCTGCGCAGGTCAGTGCCGGCCTTCTTGCCCGTCTTGCCGGTCTCGCCAGAAAGGTCGATGACGTCGTCGATGAGTTGGAAGGCGACGCCAACTTTCTCCCCGAAATCGCGCACGGGCACCGTGTATTCTTCTGGCGCATTAGACAACATGACGCCGACTTCGGCCGCCGCAGCGATGAGCGACCCGGTCTTATCTGCCAGCACCTGAAGGTAGTGGTCGACCGGATTCTCACCAGGCTTCGGGCCCAGAGTTTCGTGAAGCTGTCCAAGGCACAATCGCTCAAAGGTGTTCGCCTGCAACATCAGCACGTCTTTGCCGAGGCCCGCAACGAGCTTGCTCGCCCGCGCAAACAACAGATCACCCGTCAGGATCGCGACCGAGTTTCCCCACACGTTTTGTGCGCTGGGCACGCCGCGGCGCAGCTGCGCCTCATCCATAACATCGTCGTGGTACAGCGAAGCCAGGTGAGTGATTTCCACGGCCTGCGCGGCCGTCACCACGTTTGGATTATTGCCAGAACCCAGCTGAGCGGTGAGCAGCGCGAGAACGGGACGCACCCGCTTGCCACCAGCCTCAAGCAAGTAACGGCTCGTGGCATCCGCAATGTCATCAGCGAACTTCATGTGCGCAAGAAGACCGGCTTCAACCTGCTCGAGACCTTCTTCAATCGCGGCAGCAAAGCGGCGCTCATCGCTAGAGGCAAAAAGCTTTTCGCCCAGCCCCAGAGAGGAACTCAGGGTGTTGCTGCGGCGAGCAGAAGGAACGCTCGGGTTCACTATCAACCGGTTTCTTTTGCGAAGCGCTACGGCTTCGGTGTGGCGTCTTTGGGGGTCTTGGGGGTCCTGATGGTCTTGATGGGCCGAGTGGCGAGATCTTTGCGCTTGGCGACCGAAGCGAGCACAGTTTCATCGACAGGCTTGTGGCCGCGGTGCATAGCAACGATGCCCGCCGTGAGATTGCGGTATGCGACCCTGGTGAAACCAGCAGCACGAATCCACTGGCTGAGCTCACCCTGATCTGGCCATTCACGAATCGACTCTGCAAGGTACGTGTAGGCCTCAGGGTTCGAACTCGTGCGGTCAGCAATGATCGGCATGACCCGGTTCAAGTAAGTGAAGTACCCGGCACGCACAATGGCAACCGGAGGCTTAGAGAATTCGGTGATCACGAGACGACCACCAGGCTTGAGAACTCGGAACATCTCTGAGAGAGCGGCGCGGGGGTCATTGATGTTGCGCAGCCCAAAACTGATCGTCACGGCGTCGAACTCGTTGTCACCAAAAGGCAGCTGCTCAGCATCGCCCTGAACAAACTCGATCTTCTTGTGACGCTTGCGAGCCTGCTCGACCATGCCTGTAGAAAAGTCGAGGCCAACAACTCTGGCACCGTTGCGGTGAAGAGCCGCTGAACTTGTGCCAGTGCCCGACGCAATATCGAGGATGCGTTCGCCCGCTGCCGGCGCAATAGCGCGCACCGTGGCAGCCCGCCACAGCACCGCGTTTCCGGCCGACAAAACCGTGTTTGTGCGGTCGTAATGTTTTGCGACACCGTCAAACATTCCGGCCACGTCGTCCGGTCGCTTATTCATGTCTGCCTTACCCACCCCATCAGTCTAGGGCGCTCTGACCAGATGCTCACTTCCTTCGCGGCAACTGACAGGTACTCTGATAGTTGTGAGGCATAATTGGGCTCCCCTACAGCCCGTACCCGACCATAAAACAGACGATTGCGATGACTAGCCCGCGCGAACCGCTCAGCATTGTTACGCGCCCCAGTGGCGCGGTAGACCGCATCCTTGACTGGATCGCGCCCGACCACCCCCTCGCGTTTGTGCGCAATGGTGACGGAATCGTCGGAATCGGCGAACTACTCCGCCTCGAATTCCACGGCGCCAACCGATTTTCCGAAGCCACCGCAGCGTGGAACGAACTTTCTCGCACCGCTGTAGTGCACGACAGCGTTAAACGCGCCGGCACCGGGCTCGTAGCATTCGGCAGCTTTGCCTTTGCCGATTCGTCCGCCGCAGTCAGTGTGCTTATCGTGCCCCGCATCATCATCGGCAGCCGCGACGGCATCCAGTGGGTGACCTCCATAACCAGCGGTGAAGTGAGCGGACTGCCCGACACGACCGATCTCATCGCCAGCATTCCGCGCACTGCCCTCGGTGATCCAGTGCACCTGTCATTCGCGCCAGGCGAAATGAGCCCCAAAGGGTTCACCTCGACCGTAAAAGCAGCACTGCGCGAAATCTCGAAAGGTCATGCCGCGAAACTCGTAATCGCCCGGGATCAAAGGGGCTCCTTGCCCGCCAACGCCGATCTGCGAGTGCCCATCGATGCCCTGGCGGCCTGCTATCCCGATACCTTCACTTTTGCCGTCGATGGCCTTATCGGCTCGAGCCCCGAAACTCTCGTGCGCGTTCAGAATGGCGCCGTGAGCGCCCGTGTTCTCGCCGGCAGTGCAGCGCGCGGCGATGACCGCATCTCCGATGGGCGAGCAGCCTCAACCCTCGCGAGCTCCGCTAAAGATCAGAAAGAACATGCGCTCGCGCTTGCCAGCGTGATGGATGCCCTGCTGCCGCTGAGCAGTGAACTGTTTGCGGCATCCTCACCGTTCGCCCTGCAATTGCCGAACCTGTGGCACCTCGCGACCGACATCGAGGGGCAGCTGACCGAACGTTCAAGTGCGCTCGATCTCGTGGCCGTTCTTCACCCGACTGCAGCGGTGGCGGGCACCCCAACACCGGCCGCGATTCGCATCATCGACGAGCTTGAAGGTTTTGACCGCGGTCGTTACGCCGGGCCGGTTGGCTGGGTGGATGCGAACGGCAACGGAGAATGGGCGGTGGCGTTGCGCTGTGCGCAAGTCGACGGCACGAACATCACGGCGTATGCCGGTGCCGGCATCGTTGCGGGCTCAGACCCGAAGAAGGAACTGGCGGAGACCGCGCTGAAGTTTCGCCCGATTATCGAAGCGTTCGGCTAAGAGTCTGGTCTTCTGCGGGTATCTCGCACAGCTAGCGTTCGCGAGAACTGCATCCGGCCCTAATCCGACTGAGCGCGCCTTCCCCTGGGCACGTTCTTGGGGCGCCCGGGCGATTCAGGTGGCAGATCGAGCCCCGTGAACGGTTCACTCGCCTGAATCAAAACTCCATTGGCACGAAACTCATCGATGAGTTCAGCAGCAACAGCGCGCACGACCACAGCGTGAGGGAACCCGGTACGAAGGCTTAGCGTCAGCCGCACCCCTCCAGGCACAGGAACAGTCCAGGCCGCAATCTCTGCCGAGCCGTGCGGCTTTCCCGCCATGGTAGAAAATATCTCAACAGGCAGCACCTGATTGAGAAATTCCCTCGCGGCAGACCCGATTCGGTAGATACCCACCCCGGCAGCAACATCGCCGTGAAGACGGTACCGGTGGCGTGTCATCGCCGCCAGGACGACCTCGTGCACCGACGCGGGCCCTAACGACACCTCCATCGAACGGGCGGGATAATGCTCAATAGAATCAGTGCGGCCAGCGGGACTCATTTGTCTTCTCTACCTCTGCATAATCGCGGGCTGCCGCATCTAGGGCGCGAGCAACCTTATTGAGAATATCCTTCACGCGCAGCCCCGTGAACAGAATATTTTGTCCCCACCTTTATCGTGCCCGCTAGCTGGCAGCCAGCCGCCTCTTCTCCGCCTCAACGTCGTAGTCAGCGCCCGGCCATTGCAGATCCATCGCCTCCAGCGCCTCCAACAGCAGTTGCTGAACCGCTAGCCGGGCGTACCACTTGTGGTTAGCCGGAACCACATACCAAGGCGCAGCGTCAGTAGTCGTGCGCTGAAGTGCGATCTCGTAAGCCTGCTGGTAGTCAGCCCACAGCAAGCGCTCATCCACATCGCCGGGGTTGTACTTCCAGTGTTTTTCTGGGCGATCAAGTCGCTCTTGCAGTCGCTCTTTCTGCTCTTCGGCACTGATGTGCAGCATGACCTTGATCACAGTGGTGCCCTGCGCAACAAGTTCATTCTCGAACTCTTCAATGATTCCGTAGCGCTCTTCGATGGTCTCGGGGGTGGAGAATCCACGCACTCGGTGAATCAGCACATCTTCATAGTGCGAGCGATCGAAGACTCCAATGTTGCCCGCGGTCGGCAGCTCCTTTCGGATGCGCCACAAAAAGTCATGCGACTTTTCTTCCTCCGTTGGCGCCTTGAACGCATGAATCTGCACGCCTTGGGGGTCGACGCCACCAATTACGTGACGCAGGATGCCGCCCTTGCCCGCCGTGTCCATGGCCTGCAACACCAGCAACACTCGGCGCTCGCCACCAAACTTGCTCTCAGCGAAGAGGCGCTCTTGTAGCGCCGCCAATCGCTTAGCGTTTCGCGACAACTGTTTCTCGGCATCTTTCTTGCCGCCCTCAAAACTGGGAGTCGACGAAGGATCGATACCGGCAAGCTCAAAATCGGCAGTGACAGGAGAGAGAGTGCTCATGCGCTCAAGGCTAGTCCGCGTGCACCGCCGAGTTCAGAAAATCTCAGGCACGAATTAGCGCACGAGCCCGGCAACGGCAGCGCCTAGTGCGGCTGCACCTAACGCGGCAGTGGAACTTCGATGATGGTCGGCTCAGGATGAGCCGACAGTGCCTGATCGAGTTCGCCGCGCGTCGATGCCCGAACATAGCGCCAGCCATAAGCAACCGCGAGCGCCTCGATGGAGGCGTTTTGCTGAGTCAACAAGACGCGATCGAAGCTGTCGCCAGCCTGGTTCGCAACTTCAAGCACATCAAAAATGGTGCCGCCATCATCGTTACCAACAATGACTTGGATGCGCGGGCGGGGCTCCCCCACACCAAACATGAGGGCCCCAATATCGTGGAAAATCGCGAGGTCGCCGAGCAGTACTCGGGTGACTCCCTGGTTGCCCGGCTCGGCCTGGCTGGCGAGGGCGATTCCCAACGCGGTAGAAATTGTTCCGTCGATTCCGGCCAGCCCACGATTGGCGTGCACCGGAATCTTCTTGCCGGGCACAACACGGTCTACTTCTCGGATCAATCGCGAAGCACCAAGAACCAGTCGGTCGTGGGGCCACGTAGCTCGCCATACAGCCTCAGCGAGCATGCGACGGTCGACGGGGGTGCGCACAATCGCGAGCTCCGACTTGGCGTGAGTGCCAGCATCCGCCTCAATATCGGGGGCAATGCTTTCGGTCTCGAGCAACTGGCGGCTTGAGGATACCCAGCGACCGAGCCACGCCCGGTCAGTGGGCTCGCCCGATACAGAAACTTCGTCGACGAAGAGCCGAACGCAACGACCAGGGTTGTAATCGTCGGCAGACGGATGCCGCACCACGATGGTCTGAACGCCGGGTCGCTGAATCAGCGCCGGAATCTCCCGACTCAACGTGGGGTGTCCGAAGACAATAACGCGCGCCACCCGGTCACCAAAGTTGGCGGCGTTGAGCAGCTCGCGATAGGCAACAACGAGGTTGGGCCCGAAGTGGGCGCCACTGGCTGCCTCAGCAATCAAGGGAGCACCGAGCTCGCGGGCAACTTGCTCAGCCCGTGGGCCAGCGCCCGTACCGGCAATGACCACGGTGGCAGGGGAAGGGCTCAACGCAATCTTCGTTGGCGCTTCTGGCGACTGCTCAGTGGGTGATTCCACCGCGGAATCAAGATCGCTAAACAAGTCAGGGAACGGAGGTTCGCTGGGGGCCGACACCTCGGGGGCCACGTCTACCGCCGACGGCTGCCACGCGAAAGGTGCCGATAGCGGCTCGTCGAAGGAGAGGTTAAGGTGCACGGGGCCATGGACCGCGGCGACGGCGTCGCGGGCAAGCTGTGCTGCAGCATCCATCTCTCCAGCAGCACCCGTTGGCGCTTCGACATCCCACGTTTGATGCACTGCGGTGCCGAAGATACCGGGCTGCTGGGTGGTCTGATTAGAGCCAATTCCCCGCAAGGAATCGGGGCGATCGGCGCTGATGATGATCAGGGGAACCGCCGAATGGTGCGCCTCGAGCACCGCAGGGTGCAGGTTGGCGACCGCCGTGCCTGAGGTCGTGACGACCAGAACAGGAAGCCCGGTCTCGACAGCAAGACCCAGCGCGAGAAATGCGCCAACTCGTTCGTCAATGCGCACCCGCAAGCGCAACAAACCCTGCTTCTCAAATTCGGCAGCAGCAAGCGCGAGTGCCTGCGAGCGCGAACCGGGACTCACCACAATGTCTCGAACGCCGAGACGAACGAACTCTTCGAGAAGGGCTACCGAGAAATTAGTGGCCGGAGAGCTAGTTGGTCTTATCGTCATCGTCGAGATCTGCTAGTTCCTGTTCAAGGCGGCGAATGCGTTCATCTTGTTCTTCTTTGGCGCGCATATTGCGCAAGAAGTCGGGGTCATCATCGGGGGCAAGCGTGCGCGTGCGACCAGCGCTGCCACTACGTGCCTTGCCAAGCATGAACCACAGCACCACCCCAATAACGGGAAGGAGCACGATCACCAGTACCCACAACGCCTTAGGCATTGCGCGAACTCGACTGCGATCGGTGAGGATCACATCAACAATGGCGAACACGTCTACCGCGACTAGCGCGAATGCGAGAACGACAAGTAGACGAGGCATGCGCCCATTCTACGCTCGCAGACTGCGTGCGGGATGCGAGCCTAGACTGATGCGGTGAAACCTTGGATCATCTACTCACTCTTGCGGCTCGGAATCTTTGCGGCGGTCTTTGCACTGCTGATGGTCGCGCAGGTGGAATGGTGGCTCTCGGCCCTTATCGCCGCGATTCTCGGATTCGCGATTTCGTATATCTTTTTCGGCAAGCTTCGGGATGCTGTTGCTCTCGATATCGTGGCACGCCGGGCTGGCCCCAGCCACGACCCCGACCGTGATGCTGAAGACGCGGAATCAGAACTCGGCGCCGGAGAACCCGACGCCGAGCGTCGCGATCTAGAAAGCGACCGCTGAAGCGAGCCCTAGGCCGAACAGCAGCGCCGTCATCCCCGTGAGCCGCAGTGCCAAGATCAGTTCGGCTGCCGATTTGGCGGTCAACACGATCACGCATGCCGGTAGGGCTACGAGCAATACGAAGTAGACCAAGAAGGCGTTCACGTAGAGCAGCGTGAAGACGCCCAAGATGCCGAACGGCACAAGCATGGCGACTACGTAGAAGACGCGCGATGGCACGTTGCCCATCATCACAGCGAGCGTGCGCTTGCCGGCAACCTTGTCTTGGTCGATGTCGCGGATGTTGTTGACCATGAGCGTGGCAACAGCGAAGAGCCCGACGGCGACCGCAGCCAACCATGACTCCAAGGTCACGGTATCGGCGAGCACATAGGTGGTTCCGGCAGTCGCGACGAGCCCGAAGAAGATGAACACAAACACTTCGCCAAGGCCGAGGTAGCCATACGGTCGCTTGCCACCGGTGTAGAAGTAGGCGGCGATGATTGCGAGGGCGCCGACGGCGAGCATCCACCAGTGTCCGCTGCGGATCACAATGATGAGCCCGGCCACAGCGGCGATGCCGAACCAGACGAACGCCACGGTGATGACGGTGCGTGGTCGAGCAGCACCCGAGCCGGTGAGGCGTCGGGGGCCGACGCGGTTCTTGTCGGTTCCGCGCACTCCATCGGAGTAGTCGTTCGCGAAGTTGACACCGATCTGAAGCGATACCGCAACAATCAGGCAGAGCAGCGCGCGCAACCAGTGCCAGCCAGCCCCATCTTCTTCATGCGGCAGCACGTAGGCGGCTGCGGTTCCGAGGGCCACGGGGGCGAAGGCCAGCGGCAACGTTTGAATACGGGCTCCGCTGATCCAATCGCGCGCTGTTGCTTTCGCAATCTTGGGTGCTTTGGGCGGGCGACCACCAGGGCGACCGCTTTTCTTTGCCGAATTGGTGCTCGATTTCGGTGCGACGGTTTTGGGGTCGATGCGTTGCTGTTTAGGAGAGGCCACGGTGGGATTCTACTTAAGCACTACTGACGCCAGCGCCAAGCGGTCGGGTTTTCCTGTAGTCAGCAGGGGAATCGTATCGATCAGCATGACGCGAGCGGGCGCTGCTGCAGCCCCCAGTTGCGCCGAAACTGAGTGGCGAACGGCATCAACATCGATCGAGACTGTCGTAATGACTACCGCTGCTTCACCCCATTCAGGATGCGGTGCGGCAACAACCACCGCCGCACTCTGGCCGGGTAACGCGCGAACGGCGTTCTCTACTTCAGCCAGCGAAACCTTGACTCCGCCGGAGATGATCATGTCATCGGCACGGCCGCGCACCCGAAGCACTCCGTCGACAATCTCGCCGACATCATCGGTGCGATACCAGCGGGTGCCGTCGTGTTCGCGGAACGAGAATGCGCTGCGCCTGGGGTCGTCAAGGTAACCGACAGCCAGCATGGGGCCGGCTAGTTCGATTCGATCATCCACGAGTCGCATTTGGGCGGTGGGCAGCGGCCGACCATCCCACACGCACCCGCCGCTGGTCTCACTCGACCCATAGGTTGTCGAGACGGTGATTCCGCGAGCGCGGGCCGCCGCCAAGAGTGTCGGCGGGGTCGATTGGCCACCGACCAGAATTCGCGTGAAGGTCGCGAGCACCGCAACGGCATCCTCAGATTCGAGAAGTCGGGCTAATTGAACGGGCACGAGCGAGGTGAAGCGTCGCTCAGCGGTGAGTTCGGTTGCGGCCGCCACGAAAGTCTCGGCAGTGAATCCTTTGGGCGACATCATCACCGGAACGGTGCCCGCAAAGTGCGAACGTGCCAACACGTTGATGCCCGCAATATAGTGCGCGGGAACCGCCAAGAGCCATTGGCCTGGCCCGCCCAATAGCTCATCGGATGCCGCAGCACTCGCCTTCAGCGCGGCAGCACTCAGCATGACGCGCTTGGGTCGGCCGGTCGATCCGCTCGTTTCGACGACGACGGCGACTTCCGCTGGCACGGTCTCTGGCAGACCTGAGGGGGAGGCAGGGTGCGGCAGAATCGCGGCTCCTGACCCGTCGAGTGCTGGCACTATGGCCGCCCACACTTTGCGGGGGTCTCGTGCGTCGACTGACCAGAGTTCTCGTGTCATCGCTAATGCTCCGTTGCGTTAGTACTGCCAGGGAAATGGTGACCAGTCGGGGGCGCGCTTCTCGAGGAACGAGTCGCGGCCTTCGACGGCCTCATCAGTGCCGTAGGCAAGCCGGGTTGCTTCCCCAGCAAATACTTGCTGACCGACGAGCCCGTCGTCAACAGCATTGAGCGCAAATTTCACCATGCGGATGGCCGTTGGCGACTTGGTCATGATCGTCTGAGCCCAGTCGTAGGCGGTCGCTTCGAGCTCGGCGTGCGGCACGGCGGCGTTGATCGCTCCGGCGTCGAGGGCGCGTTGGGCGTCGTACTCGCGAGCGAGGAAGAATACTTCGCGGGCAAACTTTTGGCCGACTTGGCGGGCGAAATAGGCGCTGCCGTAGCCGGCGTCGAACGAGCCGACGTCGACATCCGTCTGCTTGAATCTGGCATGTTCGGCGCTGGCAATGGTGAGATCACAGACCACGTGAAGGGAGTGCCCGCCGCCCGCTGCCCAGCCGGGAACGACGGCGATTACGACCTTGGGCATGAAGCGGATAAGGCGCTGTACTTCGAGAATGTGGAGGCGCCCGGCGGCGGCACGACGCTTCCCGGCGGCGGCGGCAGCTTCGGCCTCGGTTAGTGCCGCGTCGCCGGCTGCAGCGGCGGCACCGGCCGCTGTGGGGTTCGTGGCACCCTCTTGACCTTCGTACTCGTAGCCAGCACGCCCGCGGATGCGCTGGTCGCCGCCGGAGCAGAACGCCCAGCCGCCATCTTTTTCGCTCGGTCCGTTGCCGGTAAGCAGCACGACGCCGATGCGGGGATTCTGGCGAACATCATCCAAGGTTTGGTAGAGCTCGTCGACGGTGTGCGGGCGAAAGGCGTTGCGCACTTCGGGGCGATCGAAGGCGATGCGCGCTATCGTGCCCGTCACATCGTGGTGGTAGGTGATGTCCGTAAGGTCATCGAACCCGGCGACTGATCGCCACAATTTTTCGTCAAAGATTTCTGAAACCAGCGCCATGGCTCCACCCTAGCTACCGGCTTGCGCAGCGGCGGCATGCCGGACCGTGGATGCTCAGCTTTCGCCAGCGGTGAACACGCGTTAGTTAGCCACCAAAGTAGCGAAACACTGTCACGAGGCCAATCGGGTTGGCAAGGATGGCGAGCGCGAGCCCGAATGCCGCCCACCGACGCTGGTAGCCGAGAACCAGACAGATGACGGCGGTGATGATGGCCGAGATCGAAACAATGATCGTCGCGTAGCTGAGTGCGGTGCCGGCGCCAAAGTTTCCCCCGGTAGCAACGAGCATCGCCACGATGAGCAGTACAAGGGTCGCGAAGCCCAGCAATGCCGCGATATAGCCGAGCCAGGTTGGGCGCGGTCGGCGAGCAAGGTAGCCGTCGGGGGCAGCGTCGTCAGGGCCGTCATCGTTAAAATTGGGGTCGTCTGCCGAGATTTCGGGATCGTCGTCGACGACTCCCACCACGTAGTACGGCACAACTTTCGTCGCAATACGATCAATATCCCCCGGATTAGTCACGCAATAACCCTAACTGACGGTGGAACTTGCCAGACTAGGAACATGTTCCCTTCAGTGAACGAAATTCTCGACACCGCTCATGTGGTGTCCCTTCCCATGACATCCCGTTTTCGGGGCATCGATCAGCGTGAGGCTTTGCTCTTTCGCGGCCCTCAAGGCTGGAGCGAGTTCTCTCCTTTCGTCGAGTACGACGATGCTGAGGCGACCGTGTGGCTGATGGCCGCGATCGACTATGCCTTCACCGAGACTCCCCCGCTGGTGCGCGACCACGTTTTCGTGAACGCGACCGTACCGGCGGTTGCCGCCGAGTTTGTCGAAGCCGTGCTCGAGCGCTTCGATGGCTGCCGCACCGCCAAGGTCAAGGTCGGCGAGCCAGGCGATACGCTCGCGGATGATGTTGCGCGCGTTGCTGAGGTGCGTCGCGTCATGGGGCCGGCCGGTCGCATCCGCATTGATGCGAATGGCGCGTGGACGGTCGATGAGGCAGAGCGTGCCGTTCATGCTCTCGCTGAGTTCGACCTCGAATATGTGGAACAGCTCTGCGCCTCGGTGGAGGAGTTGGGCGAACTGCGGGGCCGAATCGCGTACATGGATATCCCGGTTGCCGCCGACGAGAGTGTACGCAAGGCAGCAGATCCTCTGGCGGTTGCTCGGTCGGGCGCCGCAGACTTGCTGGTCATCAAGGCACAACCGTTGGGTGGCATCTCTCGGGCTTTGAGCATCGTCGCCGAGGCACAGCTGCCCGTTGTGGTCTCCAGCGCCCTTGAGACGTCGGTGGGGCTCGCAATGGGTGCGCATTTGGCCGCGGCGATCGACCCGCTCGACTATGACTGCGGGCTGGGGACGGCGTCGCTGCTCGCTGCCGATGTCACCGCTTCTCCCCTGCGGGCCCGCGGTGGGCGCATCGAGGTGCGGCGAGTGGATGCTGACGAGGCTCTCCTTACCCGGTGGGCGGCAAATCCGGAGCGCACTCAGTGGTGGCTTTCTCGCCTCGAACGCTGCCACGAATTAGGTAAAAACTACTCACTGTAGCGATCGGTGTGCTCACTATGCTGGGCACTGTTGACCGCTTGCCGAGGAGTGAAAATGACTGTTGTGTCGTGTCGGGTTCCCGCTCGTTTGCCCGTGCGCCTGCTGGCGCTGAGCCTGGTGGGATTGGGCGCGCTGACAGCCTGCTCCACTCCGGAACCCGCCACCGAGACACCGGTCGCTGAGGCGGAAGCAGAAGCAGCGCTGCCGGAGGCAGAACAGCCCGAGACAGGACCAGAGTGTCTGATCGGTGACTGGTACATCGCTCAAGATCAGATGCAGGCGTTTTACTCAGCCGTGAGCACCTCAAGTGAGGGCGTCAACATCACGGTCGATGGCGGCACCGGACTAACGTTTACTGAGTCCACCTACGCCTACACCCCCGATTTCTCGATTCTCTTGACCGTCGCTGGGGCGGATGGCGTCGGCAGCATCACGGGCGGTGTCACCGGCGATTACACCGCCAACGACACTGAGATCACCACGTCGCATGATGTGAGCGCCGTTGCCGTCTCGGTCACGGTGTCTGGGGTCACGATCGATGGCACGGACCTGTTCGGCGCGTTCATGTCGAGCGCCCCCATCAACTCAGCACCGTATGAGTGCACCGCCGACGGGCCCGTTCTGCAATTCGCTACTGGCGAGAGCAGCCCGCGAGTTCCGATTCAGCTGACTCCGGCCGGCTAAATCCAGCGAACGACCGCGGCGATCGACCGCACCCAGCGTGCGTGCTTACAGGCCTGAGTAGGCGTGTAGTCCCTTGAAGAAGAGGTTGACGATCGTGAAGTTGAAGACGATCGCAGCGAACCCAACAATGGCTAACCAGGCGGATCGTGAGCCACGCCAGCCACGAGTTGCCCGCGCGTGAATGTAACCGGCATAGATGGTCCAGATGATGAAAGTCCAGACCTCCTTGGTGTCCCAGCCCCAATAACGACCCCAAGCCCGCTCGGCCCACACTGCACCAGCGATGAGAGTGAAGGTCCACATGACGAAGCCAACGACGGTGAGGCGGTACGCCAAAGTTTCGAGGCGATCTGCGGCAGGCAGAGTGTCGAGAAAGCGCAGCTTGAGGGCCTTGCCTGATTCACGACGCGACTGCATGAGCTGCACGATCGAGAGCCCAGCCGCTAGCGCGAAGACGCCAGTGCTCAAGCTGGCAACGAAGACATGGATGACCAACCAGGCTGATTGCAGCGCTGGCGGCAGCGGCACAACATCCACATAAAAGCTTGATGTGCCAACGCCCAAGGCGATCAGCGAGAAACCGGTGATGAACGAACCCAAGAAGCGGAGGTCTTGCCAGAACTGAACCAGCAGGAACACACCGACAATGAGCGCGGTGGCGGTGAGCGTGAACTCAAACATGTTGGCCCACGGCACCCGATTAGCGGCAACGCCACGGAACACCACAGCGCCGACGTGCAGCACCCAAGCGATCACAGTGAGCGCCATCGCGAGGCGCAAGTACTTGGGCGAGGCGGGGCGAGCAGCTTCTGCGCCCGAACGCGGCGCATTGTCGCTCGTCAGCGTGCTGGTTGCTGTGCCGACAGCGGACGAACCCGCAGCGGCAGCCATCACACCAACACGGCTGGTCGAAGCCGAAGTCAGCCCGGTCGCGGCAGCCGCGGAGGCATCACTCGATTCGGCAGAACGGCGCGCCACATCGACGGCGAACATCACGAACGCCAACGTATAAATCGCCATCGCTGAATAGACAGCGATTAAGGAAAACGACACAAAGGTCTCAGTCACGAATCCACCCTAACGCTCAGTTGCTGGGAATGTTTATCCGCGAACTCGGCGACTGCCGCTTCGAGGTTCGGGTCGTCACCACGTGCCAGCGCCGCGTACTCGATCGTTGTCGTGCCTGTCTTGTCTGTCGATGCTGCGACCCACATCCGTCGTCGTGGCACAAACAGGCTTGTCACGAGGCCAGCAATCACCAGAATCGCGAACAGCAGCACGGGGCCCTGCGACGGATCATGGTGCACATCAAGCGAGACGAAGCGTGGGATGCTCGCCAACTCGACGCTGCCGAGACCATTAGGCAGCTCTGCCCGATCCCCCGGAGTTAAGCGAATGGTGTCGGCCTCAGAAGTACGACCGGCGATCTGCTCAAGCGAGTCTGTGTTGAGCGCGTAGGCATTGGTGCCTTGACCGTTGTCGAGGCCGAGATCGCCCTCATACACCTCCAGCGTGAGCGTCGGAGCGATGAGGTCGGGATACACCGAAACCAACGCGCCAGTGCTGAGCGCATTAGTGGTGGGGTAAAGAAAGCCGAGCATGCCAATCTGCTGCTCTAAGCCGTCCGGAATCTTAATCACGCACGTACTGCCCAAGTTGGAGTCAAAAGGCAGACAGGCTGTTGGCTGCGACCAGATGACGGCTTCGTCAGCGTCTCGAACCGTGAGCACCGGCGCATAGCCATTTCCCAACAGGTAAACGTTGGTGCCGCCAAGGCTCAGCGGCTCATTGACCTTCACTCGAGCAGACTGTGAGGCCTCACCACGCATGGTCGTTGTCACATTCGCGGTGTAGTCAATGGCCTGCCCAATGGCATCCTTGTTCGACTGTTCATACACCGGCACGAACGAGTCAAGCGCAATAGTGAATGGCTCGAGCGCGGTATCGGCAAAGAACCGACCAGGGTTGAACGAGTCATAGCTGGCGAGCGAGTTGCTGAACGCATACCCCTCAACGACGACGCGCTGCCCGGTGTAGCCGAATCCACCACCGAGGCCGACGGCCAAAAGAACACCCACGAGAGCCGAGTGGAAGACGAGGTTGCCGGTTTCTCGCAAATAGCCACGCTCAGCACTGACCGAATCGCCATACAGCTCGGTGCGGTAACGCTGCGAGCGCAGCAAGCGTCGAGCGCCGTCAACCGCAGTGGCAGCGTCTGCCTCAGTAGTGCGAGTCGTGAAGCCTTCGAGGCGCGAAAGCCGTGCCGGAGTCTTCGGGGGGCGAGCACGAAGCGCATCGAAGTGATGCTTCGTGCGGGGCAAGACACAACCGATGAGCGAAATAAACAGCAGCAGGTAGATCGCCGAGAACCACACCGAGGTGTACGTGGTGAAGACCTGGAAGAAATCGAGCACCGCTGCGGTGTCGGGATAGTTGCGGTGGTACGCCACAACACCGTTGGGGTCAGAACTAACCTGCGGCACGAGGGAGCCGGGAATCGCTGCCACAGCCAGCAGCAACAGCAGGAACAGCGCGGTGCGCATGCTCGTGAGCTGACGCCAGAAGAAGCGCGCATACCCCACGAAGCCCAGCCGCGGCTGCTGAATTTTGCTCTGGGGAACCGGAGCATCCATGTGGTCACTGGGACGCGTAGCATCCCCACCGGTCACTGGATCAGAGGAGTGTGTCGAAGCCACCGATCACCGCCCCCAAACTTGTCACGATTGCACGCCACACGCCGGTGACCATGAGTACTCCGATCAGCACGAGTAGCCCGCCACCAATCAGATTGATTAGGCGGATGTGGCGACGCATCCAGGTGACCGACGTGGTTGCCCAGTTCAAACCAAGCGCCACTAACAGGAACGGGATGCCGAGACCGAGGCTGTAGGCGATGCCGACAATTGCTGCGCGCCCGGGGTCGCCGCCATCCAAGACCATGCTGCCAACCGCAATGAGCGTTGGGCCAACGCAGGGTGTCCAGCCGAGCGCGAACACAATACCCAGCAACGGTGCGCCAGCAAGACCAGTCGCAACCTTGAACTGCGGTCGGATCGTTCGCTGCGCAAAAGTGACTTGCCCGATAAAGACAAGCCCCATGACGATCACGAGGGCGCCAGCGATTCGGGTGATGAGATCAAGCCACGGCCGCAACAATAGGCCGGCAGTGCCGAACAGCACGGTGAACGCGACGAAGACGATAGTGAAGCCCAGAATGAACAGGCCAACGCCCAGAACGAGCCGCTTGGTGCTGCCCTTCTCTTCGGCGCTCGTAAAGCCGCCGATGTAGCCGAGGTAGCCCGGCACGAGAGGCAGCACGCACGGAGACGCGAAAGACACGAGACCCGCGAGCAACGCGATCGGAATCACAACAAGAAGATTGCCACCGAGAACGAGCTCGCCGATCGGGCTCGACACTACTGGCCCTCGGCGACGACAGAGTCAATCATCGCTTCGAGGATGCTCGGATCACGGATGAGGCCACTAATACGGGCGGCGACTTTTCCATTGCGGTCAACCACGAGGGTGGTTGGCACCGCGTTGGGGGGAACGGAACCGGCGAACGCCAGTTGAACGCCTGCAGTTTTCGCATCGACGACGGACGCGTAGGGCACACCCCACGCGGTGGCGAAGGTTCGCGCCGTCTCGGCGGTGTCAGACACATTCACACCCAGGAACGGAACGTCAGCAAATTGAACGCTCAACTCGGCAAGATCGGGGGCTTCGAGTCGGCAGGGCGGACAACTGGAGTACCAAAAGTTCACGACGTACACCGAACCATCGAAGTCACTACTTGAAACTTGTTCGCCGGTATCGAGCACGGCTTCGTAGCTGACGGGTGCGTCGCGTTCAGAAGCGGGGATCTCGACGGTCGAACCATCACCCGAGATATAACCCTCTTCGGACCCGTTCTCGTACTGCTCGGCCAACGACTCGTTTGGGCTCGAGCACGAAACCGTGAGAAGAGCAGAGACCGCCACAATGGCGGCGATGAGGCGGCGGTTCACACTGCTCCTAGATCGATGGATGCTGCGAGCAATTCTCCCGCAGGTTCCTGATAGTCAACCTCGACGAACCTGTCACCCTCGCGGGCCAACGTCGTGATGCTCGACAGGGTGCAGCGACGATTGCGGGGGTCGTGCGCGAGGCGCATCTTTTTGACCGAACGCGCGACCATCACGATCGGCATCTGGTGGCTCACCATCACTACTTCGCCACCCTCAGCCGCAGACCACGCCGCATCGACGGCGGCGAGCATCCGCGCTTCAACGCTGACGTAGGCTTCGCCCCAGCTCGGCTTGAGCGGGTTGATCAGTTGCGGCCAAGCCCTCGGGTTGCGCAGCACTTGGGGAAATTGAAAACGACCGCCCTCAAACCAGTTGTAGGGCTCTACGAGGCGATCTTCGGTCGTGATGGGGAGCTTGTAGCGATCGACCCAGGGTTGCGCTGACTCTTGGGCGCGCTGCAGCGGGCTCGCGTAGAGCGCGGTGAGGGGCCGATCGGCAAGGCTTGCGGCGGCAAGGTCTGCCATTCTGTGGCCGAGTTCACTGAGGTGATAACCCGGCAGTCGGCCATAAAGAATGCGGTCTGGATTGTGCACTTCACCATGGCGGACAAGATGGATGAGGTCTGCTGGCACGCCTCTCAGTCTACGTCGAGTGCCTTGACGCACTTTCTCCGCCGGGATGCCTTGTAAACTCGGCGCTGTGACTACACGCACCCTTATTAAGAACTTGGCCGCCGCGAGCGATGGAGCAACCTCCGTTTCGGGTTGGGTCGACAAGGTCCGAGATCAAAAGAAGGTGCAGTTTGTTGTGCTGCGCGATGAGTCGGGTGCGGTGCAGCTTGTTCACCCCCGCTCATTTAACGAAGACGGAACACCGGCTGAGGATGCTCTCGCCGACATCATCTCTGGGCTTGCCCAGGGCACCTTCCTCACCGCAACCGGTGAGTTGAAGCACGATGAGCGCGTCAAGCTCGGCGGCGTTGAGATCAAGCTCGATGGGCTCGAGCTTGCCGGCGAAGCGATCGCCGAGACTCCCATTGCTGAAGACTCCAGCGTCGACAAGCGCATGGACTGGCGCTTCCTTGACCTTCGCGTTCCGCGCAACAGCCTCATTTTCCGCATCCAGACCACGCTTGAGCACGCGTGGCGCACCTACTGGGTCGAGAACGACTTCATTGAGGTTCACACCCCCAAGCTCATGGCGAGTGCCAGCGAGTCGAAGGCTGAACTGTTCGAGGTTGAATACTTCGACACCAAGGCCTACCTCGCGCAGAGCCCGCAGTTCTTCAAGCAGATGGCTCAGGCTGCCGGCTTCGGCAAGATCTTCGAGATTGCCCCCAGCTTCCGTGCCGACCCCAGCTTCACGTCACGTCACGCCACCGAGTTCACGATGGTTGACAACGAGATCAGCTGGATCGACAGCCACGAAGACGTCATGAAGATGCACGAAGAACTCATGGTCGTTGGCTTCCAAGCTGTCAAAGACAAGCACGGCGAAGAGATCGAGAAGTTGTTCGGCATTGAGTTGACCGTTCCGACCACGCCGTTCCCCCGCATCCCGCTTGCCGAGGCTAAGCAGATCGTCAGCGACCGCGGCTACACGGTGCCGCGCGCCGATGCTGACATGGACCCGGAGGGTGAGCGCCAGATCGCCGCCTACGTGAAAGAAACTTTCGACCACGACTTCGTGTTCTTGACTGACTACGCCGCGAGCATCCGTCCGTTTTACCACATGCGTCACGCGGATGATGCGGGCCTCACGAACAGCTACGACCTCGTCTACAACGGCGTCGAGATCTCCACTGGCGCTCAGCGCGAGCACCGCGTTGACGTGTTGGAGGCGCAGATTCGCGACAAGGGAATTGATCCAGCCGAGCTCGACTTCTATCTCGACTTCTTCCGTTACGGAGTGCCGTCGCACGGTGGCTTCGGCATGGGCCTTGGCCGCGTGCTGATGCTGATGCTCGGCCTGCCGAACCTGCGTGAAGCCACGTACCTGTTCCGCGGACCAACCCGCCTCACTCCGTAGCCCTTATGTGGGGCTCGCGAGGGCCTCACAGTTCGACACACCGAACCCATAGCCAGCGCATAGCCCACTAAGGCAGGATGACGACATGTCAAAGAAAATTGATGCCGCACTCAAAGATCTGAAAAAGGCGCTCAATAAGCATGCGGAAGTGGTGGGCACCAAGCCCGTTTCGCTAAAGAAAGCGCAACGAGCGAGCGCTCAGGTTGCCGCGGCGGCAACCAACTATGCCGAGATTGTGCACGCCAAGTCTGGACAGGGCAATCCGTTCGACGACATGCTGCAGCCCGGGCTAGACAGTGGAACTCTCGCGTCGCTGGCCGCTGAGCGTGACTCGATCAAGAATCACCTCACGGGCCCCATCGCCATAAAGAAGTAGGGCCACCGCGCGCGCCTTGCAGCTCGCCGGCGCTACAGTTTGTGGCCGCTACAGCTCGTGGGCTCTACAGCTCGAAGTCGACCGCTGCGCGTTCGCGAGTGTTCGCTTTGACCACGGCTCCGGCCTCAACGTGCAACGGATGTACGCCGTAGGCCGCAACAGCCTCAATTGAGGTGTGGTCTGACTCCAGGATGACGTGCCAGTTCGTCGCGGCGTTAGCAACGTTTTGGCGCACGGTGAGCCGCTCTAGGCCATCGATCTGGCCAACAAGCGGCTCAAGCGCTGCGGCCATCGCCTCGGCGGCGACCTTCTGGCCCTCAGGGTCTTCGGCGTTGAGCTTCCACATGACGACGTGACGGATCATTCGGATTCCTCCAAGAGTGCGGCGCTCAGCCGCGCGGGGTCGACACGCCACAGGGTGTGAACGCGGTCGTTGATGAGCACTACGGGAATCTCATCCCAGTGCTTTGCGTGAAGTTCTTCGTCATCGAGAATCGACTTCTCGGTAACGTCGATCACGAGCTCAGGAGAGAGTTCAGCGATGACGCGAGTGATCACATCCCGAGCATCGTCACACAGGTGACAACCGGGTTTCGAAATCAAAGTAAGACGTTTAGTGGCCACGACCCTAGAATAATGCCGATGCCCGAGGTAACGACGCCCCTGACCAGTCAGAACGCTGTTCTGGCTTTCTTTGATGTGGACAACACTCTGATGCGTGGCGCAAGTGTCTATTACCTCGCCAAGGAGGCCTGGCGCCGAGGAATCGTGGGGTGGCGCGACATTTCTCGCTTTGCGTGGCACCAATTCCGTTTTATTTCGGTTGGCGAGAATCACAAGCACATGGCCACTGCGCGCGAACGTGCGTTGGCCATAGTCGGCGGGCACTCGGAACACACGCTCTTCGAATTGGCTGAACAGATCTATGAACGCGATATTTTGCCGAACTTGTGGCCTGAGACTGTCGACCTCACTCGTGAGCACCTCGCGAAGGGTCATGAAGTGTGGCTCGTTACGGCAACTCCACAGTTTGTCGCGGAGGTCATTGCCGCGCGACTCGGACTCACTGGCGCGCTAGGAACCCGCGTTCACGCCAAAGATGGCATTCTCACGGGCGAACTCGACGGTCACGTGCTTCACGGAGACGAGAAAGCTGTCGTCGCCACAGAGCTCGCCGAGCGGCTCGGAGCCGACCTCGCTGAGTGCTGGGCGTACTCCGATTCCAGCAACGACATCCCCTTGCTGACTGCAGTGGGCCACCGCGTTGCGGTGAATGCGGATGCCAAACTCACGCATCATGCCGAAAAAATGGGTTGGCAGGTCATGCCGCTCAACCGCGCCGGCCTGAAAGAGGCAAGAAAACGCGTCAAGCGGGAAGCCAAAACGGTTCGCAAAAGCCGGCGTTAACGACGAACACCCGATCGCTCTTTCGAACGGTCGGGTGTTCGGCTTTGAGACCGCCCTTAAGGACGGTCAATAGTCGTTAGGACTACTTACTTCTTGTTGCGGCGCTGGTGGCGCGTCTTACGAAGCAGCTTGCGGTGCTTCTTCTTGGCCATACGCTTACGACGCTTTTTGATGACTGAACCCATAGGGACCTCACTGATTTCTGAACGAACCGACCCGGTCCGATTCAGAACCGCGGAAAGACATACCGGAAGAGTTTACCGCACCGGGCGGGTTTTGCAGATTCGAGGAACAAGCATCGAACCCAGACTGAATGTTAGCTGTTAGCCAACCTCAGAAATTGAGGGTGCAACCGCATTGGCCACGGCCGATTCCGGAATGCGAAATGACCGGCCAAAGCGAACTGCGGGCAGTTCTCCTGAGTGAACAAGGCGGTACACGGTCATGTTCGAGACACGCATCATGTCCGCTACTTCAGCGACGGTGAGAAAGCGCATCTCAGAAAGATCCCGTGACATTGGTCTAGCCCCTTTTAGCTCACAGACGGCTGCAAAACACATTCAGTGTGTGACTGAAGTGCTAATCGGTAACACTAGGGGCTGGTGTGACTCGCTGTAAAGCCCTAATGCCGCAGCTGCGGCGCGCCTTCGCTCTAATCGTTACCGAAGATGCGAGTGCGCATGTTGCGGGGCAGCTTCTTGGCAGCCTCCGAAACATCGTGCAACGCCGAGCGAGCCTGATGAGTTCGCTCAGCGACTTGGCGGCCAAAGTTATCGCCAACATCTGCCCCCGACCACGCCGCAAAGGCGCCGGTCGATTCGCGAACCGCGTCGTCGAAGTCCTCATGGAAGTCCGCACTCAGGAAGGGGATCAACCAGTCTTCAACCTCCTCAAGGGGCGAGGAGTCGAGGCGGTAATAACGGTGTTGACCGTCTTCACGCACCGAAACCAAACCATGATCGCGCAGCACTTTAAGGTGCTTGGAGACAGTCGGCTGGCTCAAATCGAGCTTCTCAACAATCTCGCTCACGCTGAGTTCACCACTCGGGGAATCAGAGGCGATGTACTGCTCAAGCAGCACTGTTAGAAGGCTACGCCGCGTTGAATCGGCTACTACGTCAAAGATGTCGGCCATTGCATAAGGGTAGTCGGGCTGGCTGGGTAGTACCATGGCCTCCTGTGCGTGGGGAGAGAAAACTTATGAGTCCGCGGGCACCCATGCGTGCACATAATCGTGATCGCAGTATCGCCGGTCAGATACGTGACGTTGTAGATCGCTTCGCTGCGGCGACCCCAGCTCGATTCGCGATCGCCATCTTCTCGGCCCTCGTGATCGTGCTGACCACTCTGCTCGTGTTGCCCATTTCGGCTCGCGACGGGCAGGCCACTCCCCTTGTAGATGCCCTTTTCACCGCAGTTTCGGCGATTTGTGTCACGGGCCTCACGACACTGGATATGGCCACTCACTGGTCGGCATTCGGCAACACCGCAATCTTGGTCGGGCTTCAGGTCGGCGGAATCGGCGTGCTCACCCTCGCCAGCATGCTTGGCCTGGTTGTTTCTCGTCGCCTCGGACTGCGCCAACGACTGATCGCTGCCAGCGATTCCAACCCGTCACGAATTCACGTCGGCCCCGTCTCTGAGTCGCAAGCGATTCGCCTCGGTGAAATTGGTGGGCTCCTGGCCACTGTCGCGATCAGCGCCCTAGCCATCGAGTTCGTTCTCGCCCTCGTCATCATTCCCCGGCTGCTGGTTGAAGGCCTCGATGTGTGGCCCGCCATTTGGCAAGGGTTCTACTTTGCGGCATCCGCTTTCACGAACACTGGTTTCGTGCCGTCCGTCGGGGGCATGGAAGCTTTTGCTCAAGACCCGTGGATGCTCGGAGCCATCGGCACTGGCGTCTTTCTGGGTAGCCTCGCTTTCCGGTCATCTTCGCTGTCGTTCGCAAGCTCAAGTCTGGAGCTCGCCTGTCGGTGCACGCTCGACTCACGATCACCACGACGATACTGCTCATCATCTTTGGCGCTATCGCCGTCATAGTGCTCGAGTGGAATAACGCCAATACCCTTGGCGGCCAAAGCATCATGTCGAGACCTCTGACGGCCACATTCCTTTCGACGATGACGCGCTCTGGCGGTTTCGCCACGATTGATATCAACGAACTCAATGGCTCGTCGCTGCTCGTATTCGACATGCTGATGTTTGTGGGTGGCGGCTCGGCATCCACTGCTGGTGGCATCAAAGTCACGACGCTTGCTGTGCTCTTTTTGGCCGCGCTGGCCGAAGCCCGCGGCGATAACGACATGCACGCCTTCGATCGCCGCATTCCCACGGATGTCTTGCGTTTGGCCGTCAGCGTCACGCTGTGGGGAGCAACGATCGTTGCTATTTCGACCGTCGCAATTCTGCAGATCACGAAAGAGCCACTCGATCGGGTTCTGTTTGACGTGATCTCTGCCTTTGCTACCTGTGGTCTATCCACGGGGCTCACCGAATCCCTGCCCGATAGTGGCAAGTACATTCTGGCCGCCACCATGTGGGCAGGCCGAGTGGGAACAGTTACGCTGGCGGCAGCCCTTGCGGCCAGTCAGCGTCGTCAGTTGTTCACCAGAGCAGAAGAGAGGCCAATCGTTGGTTGACAAAATTCCGCACAATGCACCGGTTCTAGTGATCGGCCTCGGCCGCTTCGGTGCTGCCACCGCCGGTCAACTTCAGCGCCTCGACCGCGAAGTTCTCGCGATCGACGCCGACCTCAACCTCGTTCAAAAATGGTCAGAGCGTGTCACCCATGCAGTGCAGACGGATGCGCGCAGCATTGACGCGCTTCGCCAGATCGGTGCTGAAGATTTTTCTATCGCCGTCGTAGCTGTTGGCTCGTCGATCGAGGCGAGCGTGCTCATCACCGCCAACCTGGTCGACCTCAAGATTCCCCAGATTTGGGCGAAAGCGATCAGTCGTTCGCACGGCAAGATCTTGAACCGTATCGGCGCCAACCACGTCATTTACCCTGAGGCTGAAGCCGGCGAGCGCGTTGCTCATTTGGTGTCGGGGCGGATGCTCGACTTCATTGAATTCGATGATGACTTCGCCATCGTGAAAATGTACCCACCGAAGCCGATTCGCGGAATTCCCCTCAGCGAGTCACAGGTTCGCCGCAAGTACGGAATTACCGTAGTCGGGGTGAAGTCACCCGGCAAGGAATTCACTTATGCCACTCCAGAGACCGTGATCTCGAATCATGATCTGGTGATCGTGAGCGGCAACTCAGAAAACATTGAAAAGTTCGCGACTCTCGCGAGTTAGCCCCGTTTGCGGACTGATTCTTCAACCCCGCGTACCTGTATCTTGATTCAGTGAGCAAACAACGGGCGACCCCTGGGTCGCAATCTTCGCTCCGCGAAGCTAACCGCGCTCGCATAGTAGACGCGGTGAAGCATCATGGTGGGCTCACCCAGATCGAGCTGTCGGGCATTACAGGGCTTTCTCCCGCCACCGTTTCCAATATCGTCAAAGAGCTTGTGGCCGCCGGAGTGCTCGCGACCACCATGAGCACGCGCAGCGGCCGTCGCGCCCATCAGGTGACTCTTGCCCGCGCTCTTGGCCTCGTGGCTGGCGTGCATTTCTCCGAACGCCACATGCGGGTAGCGCTCGCAGATGTGGCTCACACGGTTGTTGCTGAGCAACACATGCCGCTGGCAAAAGACCACCGTGCCGACAACGAACTCAATCGTGCCGCTCAACTGATCACCGACATGCTTGAGTCGGTTGATGCCACCCATGACGAGATTTTGGCCGTCGGCTTGGCCATGCCTGCACCCATGAATGTGTCGAGCGGCATCATTACCCGAACCGGAATCATGCGCGGCTGGGATGGCGTTCCGGTGGCTGAGTCTTTGGGCATCCGTCTCAACAGCCCCGTGTATGTGGACAACAATGCCAACCTTGGGGCGCTGGCGGAGTACCGCACCGGGGCGTTGCGAGGCAAACCGAATTCGCTGTACATAAGTGTCGACGAGGGCATCGGTGCTGGGCTCATTCTGAACGGCGAAGTGTTCCGCGGCCACAATGGCACCGCGGGGGAATTTGGGCACATGGTGCTCAATGAAGATGGCGCCCTGTGTCGCTGTGGAAATCGCGGCTGCCTAGAAACGCTCGTGGGCGGCGACGCCATCATCGATTCGGTGCGGGCAGGCCGCCGCGGGCTCAAGTTGCACGATGTTGTCGTGAAGGCGATCGGCGGGGACGCGGCGAGCATCCGGGCGATCGCCGACGCCGGCCGTCATTTGGGCATCGCTGCGGCAAACATTTGCAACGTTCTTGATCCCGATCGCATCGCGGTTGGGGGCGAGCTATCGCAGGTGGCGAGCTGCTACTCGGCCCAATGCGGCATGCCATGGAACGGGCCGTAATCGTCGGCCCCGATCGTGCGGCCGATCTGGTGCAAAGCCAACTCGGTGCCCGCACTGAGCTGCTTGGTGCTATCTCGTTTGCTATCGACCAGCTCACTATCGGTACTGAATCGACAACCGCCCAGGCTGTCTCGTGATGTGGGGTGTCCGGTCACGGCGCGGCGCCGGCGTCATTGCCTCGCTTCTGTTCGTCATGCTGTTTCTCGGTGGCTGCACCATTGTCGGCGCTTCCAGCGCGGGGGCTGAGTTTCGGATCGCCTTGCTGCTTCCGGAGTCGAAGACCGCTCGCTATGAGGCCTACGACCGCCCCTTCTTTGAAGCCAAGGTTGCCGAGTTGTGCCCGCAGTGTGAGGTCGTGTACGCCAACGCGGACCAAGATCCGGCGAAACAACAACAGCAGGCAGAGTCAGCGTTTGCTCAAGGAATCAGCGTGCTCGTTCTTGACCCGGTTGATTCTTCGGCGGCGGTGACGATTGTGGCGTCGGCTCAGCGGCACAAAGTTCCGGTGATCTCCTACGACCGGCTAATCGGCAGCCCCGAGTTGGCGTTCTGGGTGTCGTTCGATAACGAAAAAGTCGGCTCACTTCAGGGCAAGGCGCTCGTTGAACGATTAGCTAAGCAGGGGCTTTCCTCTGGCGACATCGTCATGATCAATGGCTCCCCCACTGACAACAATTCACGGCTGTTCAAGAAGGGCGCGCACAGCGTCATCGACGGCAGCGCGTATACCGTTGTTGCCGAATTCGATACTCCGGATTGGAGCCCAGACAAAGCCCAAGAGTGGATGGCCAGCCAGGTCACCCAGCACGGCGACAGCCTTGTTGGCGTTTACGCCGCAAATGACGCCACCGCGGGCGGCGCAATTGCGGCGCTCAAATCAGGTGGCGTGCAACTGCTTCCCCCGGTCACCGGTCAAGACGCTGAGCTCACGGCCATTCAGCGCATTGTGAGTGGCGACCAGTACATGACCATTTACAAAGACTTCAAGCGGGAAGCAGAGATCGCCGCCTCCCACGCAGTTTCACTGCTCGACGGTAAAACTCTTGTCGGGCAGAGCACCGAAACCAACGGCATCCCGACCACCCTGCTGACCCCGGTAATCGTCACCATCGAGAACATCATGGAGACGGTCGTTGCTGACGGTTTCTACACGGTGGAGCAGATCTGCACCACCGAATACGCTCAAGCGTGCGCGGCCGCGGGGATTCAATAATGGCGCGCCAATTCAGCGGCGACTCTCGCGCGAACCGTGCGGGCGCATGCGATTCGCGCGCACACGTTTCGAGCACGAAAGAGAGCGTCTTATGACCGAAGTCACTCAGACTGTTTCTGACGATGAGCCGATCCTCTCGATGCGCGGCCTCAACAAATCGTTCGGCGCGATTCAGGCGCTGATCGATGTGTCGCTCGACATTTACCCCGGCGAAGTCGTGGCGATCGTCGGCGACAATGGCGCAGGCAAGTCGACGCTCGTGAAGATTTTGGCCGGGGTGCATCAGGCCACCTCGGGCACGATCACCCACTACGGCGATGAGGTTTCCCTCGCCAACCCCACGGATTCCCGCGATCTTGGCATCGCGACGGTGTTTCAAGATTTGGCGCTGTGCGACAACCTCGACGTTGTCTCCAACCTGTTCCTCGGCCGGGAGCTAGGCTCTGGGGCCCTCAACGAGGTCGAGATGGAGCAACGCACGTGGGAGCTGCTGCGACAGCTTTCGGCCAAGATTCCTTCGGTGCGCACGCCCGTTGCTGGACTTTCTGGTGGCCAACGCCAGACCGTCGCGATCGCACGCTCCCTCATCGGAGACCCGACGATTGTCGTGCTTGATGAACCAACGGCGGCGCTCGGAGTCGCCCAAACTGCTGAAGTGTTGAACCTGATCGAGCACTTGCGAGAACGCGGGCACGGCGTCGTGCTGGTGAGCCACAACATGGCCGACGTGCAGGCCGTTGCCGACCGTGTTGTCGTCTTGCGCCTCGGCCGCAACAATGGTGATTTTGCCGTCGCCGACGTCACCTACGAAGACATCATCGCGGCGATAACCGGCGCTACCGACAACGCGGTGAGTCGCCGCGCCACGTTACAGGGCGCGAACTTCACCCGCGCCAAGGAGGGACTCAGCTCATGAGCACTTCCACGCCCCGCCCACCGCGCGATTCCGCTCCCCCGGCCGAGCTCGCGCCCGCGACCGGCATCGCAGAATCATTGGCCGCCTTCCGGGCCCGCGTCAGCGGCGGTGACCTCGGCGCGATCCCTGTCGTCGTCGGACTTGCAATCATCTGGACCGTCTTTCAGATCCTGAACCCCACGTTCCTGTCGAGCGCCAACCTCGTGAACCTCGCAATGCAGTGTGCCGCGCTCGGCACTATCGCGCTCGGCGTTGTTCTCGTCTTATTGCTCGCCCAAATCGACCTCTCGGTCGGCTCGCTCTCGGGGCTCGCCGCGGCAATTCTGGCCGTCGCCTTCACCCAGCTGAACTGGCCATTGCCCCTAGCAATCCTCGCTGCGCTAGCCGCTGGCGCACTTTTTGGCCTGTTCTACGGCTTTCTCCTCACCCGTTTCGGTGTGCCCAGCTTTGTCATTACCCTCGCCGGACTCCTCGGGGTCTTGGGCCTTCAACTGTGGGTGCTCGGATCCCTCGGCTCGATCAACATCCCCTTCGATTCCTGGATCGTGCAATTCGCCCAACTAATGTTCTTACCCGCCTGGCTCTCGTATGTGCTTGCCGCGCTCGCCACGCTCGCCTACGTCGGTTCCCACCTCTCGCTGGCCAACCGTCGCCTGCGTGCCGGACTACTCCCAGAATCACGAACATCGATCCTCTTACGGGGTGGCCTGCTCATCGTCGCGCTCGTGTTCGGAGCCTGGTACCTCAACACCGACCGCGGCATCGGGCTCATGTTCTTGCTCTTTGTCGTGCTCGTGGTCGCGGTGGACTTCGCGCTCAAACGCACTCGCTGGGGGCGGTCGATCTATGCGATCGGCGGCAACGTCGAAGCAGCCCGGCGTGCCGGCATCCGGGTCGATCGGGTCTATATTTCGGTGTTTATGGTCAGCGCGACGCTCGCAGCTCTCGGCGGAGTTCTTGCGGCATCACGCTTGGCGGCGGCCAACCAGAGCAGCGGGGGCGGCGACACCAACCTCACCGCAATCGCCGCGGCAGTCATCGGCGGCGCAAGCCTTTTCGGCGGCCGCGGAAGCGCCTGGTCTGCCCTGCTCGGCATCGTCGTCATTCAGTCGATCTCGAGCGGGCTCACTCTGCTGAGCCTCGACTCGTCAGTGCGCTACATGGTCACCGGAGCAGTACTGCTGCTGGCCGTGATCATCGACTCGCTGTCACGCCGCTCACGCGCGCTGCACGGCCGCTTCTAGCCGCACAAGGCGCGTACTGCGAGTGGAGGCTGCTCGCTAGCGCTACGGAGGCGCTAGCGGGCAACCAGAGAACTAGCCTGCCGCGAGTTCTTTAGCGCGAGCTAACGCTGCGGCCGTCGCCTTGTCGAAGATCGCCTTGAGGTCAGCAGCCTGAAGCTGCTCGACCGCCCGCTCGGTGGTGCCCTTGGGGCTTGTAACCTGCTTGCGCAGTTGCGCTGGCGAACTGTCGGATGACGCCAGCAGCGCCAGCGAACCCTCAAATGTTCCCGCCACCAAAGTCAACGCCTGCTCGGGCGTGAACCCCATATCGACGGCGGTGCGGGAAAACTCTTCGAGAATCAAAAACACGTAGGCCGGGCCCGATCCGGAAATCGTGCTGAGCGCATCAATCTGCGATTCGGGCGTTTCGACAACAGCGCCGACAGTGCCAAATACGGCACGGCCGATAGCGAGGTCATCTTCAGTGGCCCGCGATCCGGCGCTGAGGCCGGTCACCGCTTTGCCGACGATAGCGGGAGTGTTGGGCATGGCACGCAACACCACGTTGTCGACGATGGCTTCCATCCGCGCAGTAGTGACGCCGGCGGCGACGCTGATGATGATTGCATCGGGCTCAAGGAACGGGGCAAGGTCGGCGAGGGTGTCGGGAATCATGTGCGGCTTTACGCCGAGCATCACAACTTTGGCGCCCTTCACAGCACGAGCGTTGCCGTCAGGAGTATTCTCCAAAGCGAACGACTCAACGCCCTCTGAACGTACGGCAGCAGCCTTCGCTTCCGAGCGGTTTGTGACACGGATGCCCCCGGTTACGGTCACCGAAGGGTCAAGTAGACCCTGCAGGATTGCACCCCCCATTGATCCGGCGCCGACAATTGCAATGCTTGGAAGAGAAGTAGTCACCTGAACATCCTAGGATTGATCCCATGAGCGCGTCTGGCGGAAACAAAGCAATCGTTGCGGCACTGTTGGCAAATGCCGGAATTGCGGTAACAAAGTTCGTTGCATTCCTCGTTTCGGGTTCAAGCTCCATGCTTGCCGAGAGTGTGCACTCTCTTGCTGACTCGGGCAATCAAGGCCTACTTCTCCTCGGCGGCAAGCAAGCCAAGAAACACGCGGATGCCGAGCATCCGTTCGGTTACGGCCGCGAGCGCTACGTCTACGCCTTCGTTGTCTCGATCATCCTGTTCTCCGTCGGTGGCGTGTTCTCGCTCTACGAGGGCGTCAGCAAGCTGCAGGATCCGCACCCGCTTGAGCAGGCATGGTTGCCAATCACGGTGCTGTTGATCGCGATCGTTCTCGAGTCGTTCTCGCTGCGCACCGCCGTGCGCGAGTCGAACCTGGTTCGAGGCAAGCAAAGCTGGATTGCCTTCATCCGTCATGCCAAAGCACCCGAGCTGCCCGTCGTTCTCCTCGAAGACGTTGCCGCGCTGCTCGGCCTCGTGCTCGCCCTCTTCGGCGTTGGCCTCACGATTCTCACCGAGGATTCCCTGTGGGATGCCATCGGCACTATTGCTATTGGAATCTTGCTGATCATCGTCGCCATCGTTCTCGGCATCGAAACAAAGAGCCTGCTCGTCGGAGAAGGCGCAACCGTGAAGCAGCGCAACCTCATCCGCGATGCCATCAACGCTCACCCCGACGTGCGCTCGCTCATCCACATGAAGACGCTTTACCTCGGGCCAGAAGAACTTCTCGTCGGAGCCAAGATCGACTTCGGATCGGTCTCCCGCGTCTCAGATGTTGCCGCCAGCATCGATAGCGTCGAACGCGACATTCGGGAGGCAGAGCCCATGGCTCGCGTGATCTACATCGAGCCAGACGTCTACCGCCGCCCGCCAGAAGCTGCACCGCCCACCGACGCAATCGTCATCGTGGGAAACGATTAGTAGAAAGAACCCGAAACCATGAACTTTGAACCAATCATTCACACCGTGCTCGCGTTGCACATCCTGGGGCTTGCGCTGATCATCGGATCGTTCGCTCTCCAGCTGCGCCGCAAAGAAGGCTTCGAACTCGGCACCATGCTCATTGGTGCCATCACGCAGCTCGTCACCGGTCTCATCCTTGTTGGCCTAGTTCAGATGAATGACGAAGACGTCAACAACGCCAAGATCGCCGTAAAATTGATCTTCGCTATCGTCGTTCTCGTTGCCGTCATGGTCGCTCGCTCGCGTCAGGCCAAAGCCCTCAGCGCTGGCACGAGCGAGAAGAAAGCCACCCTGCCGTTCCTGCACCTTGCGGGCATGGGGGCGCTCATCAACGTGTTCGTCGCGGTGCTCTGGCACTAAGCCACACGGGCTAGCTAACCCGTGTGGTCAGCGATGCCAAGTGGGTCAGCGACGGGCTTCGAAGAATTCGGTCAGCAGCGCAGCACACTCAGCCTCTTGGATGCCCGCCACCACCTCAACCTTGTGCGGAAGCCGGCGGTCACGCAGCAAATCATTAACGCTGCCTGATGCGCCGGCTTTCTCGTCCCACGCGCCAAACACCACGCGCGGGATGCGAGCCTGCAGAATCGCGCCAGCACACATCGTGCACGGCTCGAGCGTGACCACGAGAGTCATCTCGTCGAGGCGCCACGAACCGGTGGCCGCGGCCGCAGCCCGGATCGCCACTACCTCGGCGTGCGCCGTGGGGTCGCCCGTGAGCTCCCGCTCATTGCGCCCAACGGAGACGAGATTGTCGTTCTGATCGAAGACGAGAGCGGCGACAGGAACGTCAGCAGAATCGGCCGTGAGCTTCGCCTCGGCGATGGCCCGCGTCATCCACTGATCGAACTTTGTCACGATCGGTTCTCCTATCGGTCCAGACCTCAAGTAGATTTAGCCTATGCGAGTTCACGTTGCCGACCACCCGCTCATCACGCACAAGCTCACCGTGCTGCGCGACAAGAACACTGCCGCCCCCACTTTTCGGGCGCTGACCGAAGAGTTGGTGACCCTGTTGGCCTACGAGGCCACTCGTTCTGTGCGGGTCGAAGCGGTCGAGATTGAGACTCCGGTCACCAAGACCACGGGTGTCGCTATCAGCTCGCCCAAGCCTCTCGTCGTGCCTATTCTGCGTGCCGGGCTCGGAATGCTCGAGGGTATGGTCAAGCTCGTTCCCACCGCTGAGGTCGGATTCCTGGGCATGGTGCGCAACGAAGAAACCCTGCAGCCCGATACTTATGCCGAACGCCTTCCCGATGATCTGTCGAACCGCCAGTGCTTCGTGCTCGACCCGATGCTGGCCACCGGTGGTTCACTCATCGCTGCTATCCAGTACCTGCTCGACCGGGGCGCTACGGATGTCACGGCCGTGTGTATCCTCGGAGCCCCCGAAGGCCTTGCTGCCGTCGAAAAGGCCATGGAAGGTCGCGACGTCACCATCGTGCTCGGAGCGCTCGACGAGCGCCTCAACGAGAACGGCTACATCGTGCCCGGACTCGGCGACGCGGGAGACAGACTGTACGGTCTCGTCTAGCCGCACACTTTTCTCGCGCGTAACTTGACAGAGGCGCGCTGCATGAAACATCATTGCAACCATGACTGTACAAACTCGCGACCTGACCGCCCTCGTGGCTTCCAGGACCGCTAGCGCGATGCTTACGAGCACTGCGGTGGCGGGCACTGCGCTTGTAAGTGCAGCTTCGTGTTGTCGAATGTGTGCCTAGTCGGCCAACCAGCGCCGGGCGTTCTCACCAGAATTAGCGCCCCCAGATTTTCGTCCTCATAACGGCGACTATCTCACTTGTCACATTTGTTTTTTCCCGAAGGATCACACCCTCATCATCAGAGGCCCTTCACCCCTTCTCCAAGGATTTCTGGACCCATGTCACTTGCAACCATCGAACGTACCCCTCGCACCTCTTTCGCTCCGGCGGCTCCCGCCCTTGCGCCAACTCATGTAGCTCGTGAGTTGTCACTTGCCGTCCAGCCAGCGCGCGACACGCGCCCCGCTGCTGTTACGGCTCCCGCCGTTCCCGCAGCCGAGGCGCCTCGCCTTCGCGCCGTGCCTCAGGGAACTGAAGCCCGCGGCTTTGTCCTGTACGTCGGCATCGACGAACTCAAGGCAGCAGCTGCTGGCACCGACCTGAGCGCCATTGTTGAGCAGCTCAAACTGCTCACGCAGCAGCTCGTGCCCGGCTCCGAAACCCACGCCGCCGTCGCCCTCGCTCCAGTAGGTGCCGGAGGACGCGATGTGGATGTTGTCCGCCTCGCCCTTCAAGACCCCTCAGCCCTTGCCAAGCACCGCCAAGCCGAAGAGCCAGTCGAGAAACCAGCCAGCGGCGTCGTCGTTGACCTCTCCCGCAAGCGCGTACTCATCGACGACGAGCCCGCAGCTCTCACCTACAAAGAATTCGAGTTGCTGCAGTTCCTCATCCTGCGCGAATCACAAACCATCGACCGGGCTCAGCTGATCTCGACCCTCTGGTCTGCCGAAGACGACGAAGCCCCCAACGAGCGCACCATCGACGTCCACATCCGTCGCCTGCGCTCCAAGCTTGGCGCGTACGAAGATGTTGTTCGTACGGTTCGCGGCATCGGCTACCGCTACGACCGTCATCCGGATGTCTCGGTGCGCTTCGCCTCGACGCCCAGCCCTGACTTCATCTAGGGCGCAGCTGCAACCGCTCGCCTCGCTGCGCGTCTTTCGAGAAATCGGATGCACGAGCGAACGGCGGTCGCTTAGCCGCGCCTAACCGCGCTTGGCTGCAACGGAATTGGCGACACCCCACACCGCGCTCAGCACAAGTACTTGCGCTGAGGCAAGAGCGAGCAGTTCCTGAAACACTGCGGCGAGAATGAACTCGGCGATCGCGAGAATGAGCGCGACGATACCAACAACGGCGAACCCGCTCTTCGCGAGGAGTCGGTCGCGTTCGTCGCGGTATTCGATCGCATTAAGCCGGAGGACATCGCTGGCTTTCTGGCCTCGCGCGTATACGGCACTGGCGAAGATGAATACCGCCGCGAGGAGCAGGAGGGTCATTTCGAACCAGTTGCCGGTGACTCCTGTGACGACTGCTGCGGCAACGAGAACGCACAGCAACACCACGTTGATGGCTGAAATCTTCAAACGACTAATTGTCTTCAATGTGAAACACTTCCTCAATCGTCGACCCAAAGAACCGGGCAAGCCGAACAGCGAGAATCAGGGATGGGTCGTAACGCCCTGTCTCAATGGCATTTATGGTCTGGCGAGAAACGCCGAGCGCTTCGCCTAGAGCTGCCTGCGAAAGCCCAGCAGCCTGGCGCCTATCTCTAATCTCAGATTCCATGTGACAAGCATCCTTTACACACTCGGCTGGTGTCAAGCGGGCTTGTCATTATGCGCCTCTAGGCTTACGCGGGCTTGCCTGTCACACTGATCGAATGAGCAGAACGAACGCCACCCGGATGCCCGAACTGATGTCACACGAGCGCGAAGCGTTAGACGCGCTGCTCGATTCGGAGATCGTCGGGAACGTCGCCTACGTCAATGACGACGGCAGCCCAGGGCTACTGCCAACAGCAGTTGCCCGGCTTGGTGATTCGCTCATCGTGCACGGATCGACCGGCTCGCGGTGGATGCGCCTCGTCTCCGGAGTCCCAGCGGCAGTGTCCGTCACCTCGCTCGGCGGGATCGTTGTCGCCCGATCGGCATTTGAGTCGTCGCTGATCTATAGCAGCGCCGTGCTGTTCGGGTCGTTTCAGGTACTCCACGGAGACGAGAAGTCCGCCGCGCTCGATGCACTGACCGAGAAGTTGATCCCGGGGCGCCTGCGCGAAGTTCGCCCGAACAATAAGAAAGAGCTCGCAGCAACACTCGTGCTCGCCCTTCCCGTTGACGAGTGGTCTCTCCGCGTCTCCGATGGCTGGCCGGAAGACACCGACGACGATATCGCCGATGATGCGTGGGCCGGACAGGTGCGATGGGGAACAAGAGCTGCGACCGTCGTTGACGCGCCTGACCTGCGCTCCGGCATCCACGCACCAGAGTCGGTTCGAGCGCTGCATGACCGCGGCTGACCGACAACAGGCGAGTTGCAGAAAATAGGCGGCCAACAGAAAAGGGCGCCACCCCCGAAGGAATGGCGCCCAGCCGAGCTACCCGAATGGCTCGACTCCGCGGTTAAGCTTTTGTTTCTGCAGCAGGCTCAGCAGCAGCCTTTGCCGCCGCTTTCTCAGCTGCCTTCTCTGCTTCAGCTTTCTCAGCCTCGACAGCGAGCCACGCATCACGCTTGGCTCCCGGCACCCAACCCGTGTTGACGACACGGATCTGGAAGATGGATGCCACAACAACGAGCACGACCGCAATAAGAATGGTCAGAACCACTCCCACTGCCGGCACGCCGCTCAGCAGGCTGACGCCGATGAGGGTTCCGAACCAACCGAAGTCAGCATCGCCGAAGGTGCTGTTGGCGAAGCCAAGCTCGCCGAGCACCAGCAGCAGGATCGCGGGCAGGATCGTGATGAGAACACCGTTGACGAAACCACCGATTACCGCACCAATTCGTCCACCGGTCGCGTTGCCGTAAACGCCAGCACCACCACCCGTGAAGAAGTGGGGAACCATGCCGGGCAGGATCAGCGCAAGGCCGAAGACCGGGCCAAGCCACGTTGCCAGGAGTGCGAGCGAGATGAGCCCACCGAGGAACGATGCGAGGAATCCGATCAGCACAGCGTTCGCGGCGAAGGGGAATACCAGCGGGATGTCGAGGGCCGGCTTGGCACCAGGAACAACCTTTTCGGCGATTCCCTGGAACGCAGGAACAAGCTCGCCGAGGATCGTGCGCACACCGTAAAGGATGATCGCGACACCAACGCCGAACTGCAGTGCTTGAGCAAATGCGGCCATGATGTAGGCACCGGCATCCGCTGATCCGAAGACGTCGAACGCTTCTTGCTGCGGCAGGGCGATGAGGCCCCAGACGGCGAAGACCAGGTAGATGAGCACCATCGAGATTGCGGTGGCGACCATCGAGTCACGCAGGAACTTGAGGCCCTGCGGGAAGTTGATCTTCTCCGTGGAGTGGCTCTTCTGACCGGTTGCCTGACCAGCAGCACCGGCGGCAATGTAGCCGAGGGTACCGAAGTGGCCGATAGCGATGGTGTCGTCACCCGTGATCTTCTTGGTCCACGGATGAGCGAACGCCGGCATGACGACCATGATTACGCCGAGCAGCAGTGCGCCGATCAGGATGACGAGCCAGTTAAGGTCGGGGCCGAAACCAACAGAAAGCACAACGCTGAGCAGCAGCGCCATGAACACCATGTGGTGGCCGGTGAGGAACACGTACTTGAGCGGCGTGAACCGAGCAAGGGCGAGCATCACGATGAAGCCAAGGGTGAGAACGTAAGCGCTAGTGGCGCCGTACTCGACCGAGGCGAGGGCTGTGATGACCTCGTTGGTGGGGATGACACCCTGCGCCCCCGTGACCCGAAGGATCAGGTCACCGAGTGGGTTGAGCGAACCAACCACAACTCCGGCGCCGGCGCCCAAGATCAGGAAGCCGAGCGCGGCCTTAAGGCCACCGCCGATAACGGCTCCGGCTGGCCGCTTGAGAGCGATGAGCCCCACTGCGGTAATGATTCCGACGAGATAGGCCGGAACGTTGAGGATCTGTTGTCCGAGGAAATTCAGGACTACAACAAGCCACTCCATTGTGTTCTCCCTTGAGTTTGTTGGTTAGGCGAAAAGATGAAGCGTTATTCGGGCAGCGCTGCCTTGAGCTTTGCTGTGATCTCTTCGAGGTCGAAGAAGTTGTCGATAATGATGACGTTCGCAGGAACCTCGCCGATCTCGTCGGCAAACTCTTCCGAGGTCAGTACGATCTGTGCGTCGCGAGCCATGCCGCGAGCCACACCGATATCGGCAGCCTCGACATCGGCGTCGACACCGAGGGTGCGAAGAACTTTCTCTGCATTCATCTTCAAGAGCACGGAGGTACCGATACCCATTCCACAGACCGCAACGATCTTCATGTCTTTGCCTTTCGATTTCGAGAGTGGTTTACTGCGTGTTCTCTCGGATGATTTCCCGGAGTTGTTCTGCGGAGGTCGCCTCAAGGAGGCGGTCGAGATCGCCGCTGAGCACTCCAGCGAGGTTCGACATGGTGGCGAGGTGTGAATCGTGGTCGACGGCCGCAAGGCCAACGATGAGTCGAACGGGGTCGTTAGCCGAGTGGCCAAATTCGACCGGAGTCGCCAAACTGACCCAGCTGAGTCCCGTCTTAAGCACGGCAGGCGACGGTCGCGAATGTGCCAGTGCGATTGACGGTGCGATAACGATGTATGGCCCGAGTTCTTCGACGGCGCGGATCATTTCGGCGGTGTATTCGTCGGTGGTTGAACCGGTGGCGACGAGGGCATCGCCGGCAATGCGAACGGCGGAACGCCAGTCGCTCGCGTCAGCGTGCAAGACGATCGCGTCGTCGCTGAGTTCGTCGGCCAAGGTGTCGCTCACTGCATCCTGCTCTCTCACCGGTCGTTCACGCACTCACTTAATGAGCGCGCTGGGCGCTTGTGAGCCTAGTCCCCCAACAGGACTTATGTCTACGAATATCCCTAAGTGGCTATTTCTCGCCGTATTTCGCCAAAGAAGCATCGTCTTCTCTGGTCAACCGGCTAATGCGATCCGGCTCGAAAAGTGCGTCCTGCGCAATAAGCGACGCCCCAATGACACCTGCCTGATGCCCCAACTTGGCGGGAATCACCACGAGATCACGGCGAGAGAAGGTGGTAGCGTCCTGCAGCAGTCGCTCGCGGATGGGGTCAAGGAAGATTGCTCCCGCGTGCGCGATATTGCCGCCCACGACCACAGCAGAAGGGTTCAGCAACGCGACAGGATCGAGCAGCGCCTCACCGATTTGGCTTCCAGCATGTGCCAAAATTTGGGCAACTCCCGGATGGTCGCTGGAGGCCAGCTCCACAATGTCAGCACTCGTGCGCACCGAAGTTCCCCGCGCGTGCAGCTCGCGTTTGATCGCACGGCCGCTGGCCACCGTATCGAGGCATCCGACTCGTCCGCACAGGCACTCCTCGTCGCCGCCGACGGGCGAGTGCGCAAGATCTCCCGCCCCACCACGACCACCGTGATAAACACGGCCGTCAAGAACAAGACCGCAACCGATGCCCATTCCGACCTTCAGAACGATGGCATCAGCGTGCTCCGGCCACCCCAAGCGATGCTCAGCGATCGCGAGAATGTTGACGTCGCGATCAACAGCGAACACCGCCCGAAAATCGTCCGGGAAATAATCTTTGACAATGACATCCGCCCACTGGGCATTGACCTGCGGCGAGGCGATTCGGCCGCTAGTCGGATCGACGGGGCCGGGAACGCCGACACCGATTCCGCGCACATCTGCGCGCGACTTGCCGAGTCTGGCGAGTAGGTGATCGAAAACCTGACAGCTCCAGTCGAAGATGTCGTCGGGGCCATGACTGAGCCCGATATCGGCTTCGTCTTCGAGAAGGATGTTCGACACCAGGTCGGTGATGGCGAGGCGTGAGTGCGAGCCACCGATATCCATCGCGAGCAGCAGACCGGCATCTTTGTTGACGACAAACTCTTCGGGCGGGCGCCCGCCGCGGGAGTCAGACTGGCCGGCGCTAACAATGATGTCGGCGTTGAGCAGTTCGTCGAGGCGACGCGCGAGCGTGATTCGCGACCAGCCCAGCTGCGCGATGAGATCCGAGCGGGTGGTCGCCTGGGCTGAACGGATGAGATCAAGCACGACGCCAGAACCCGTCGAGATCACGTGCGCCATAGCTTTGTCCTCCGCATTGTGACCGACCGTGACGGAAAGTCTACTTCGTGACTGCGCAGATCTTTCTGCACACATTGACTTTAGTACACTTGTAGACCAAAGTGTCAGGTATGTCAGAAACCGGCCTCCCCTTTTCAGGAAACATCACTCCCGCTGAAGCGGATTCCCTGCGCGCAGCCATCGCAATCCCCGCCCACGTCGTGCAAGCCAAAGGCCACGGCCACGGCGGAACAGCCATGGCGCTGGCGCCCCTCGCCCACGTGCTCTACCAGCGGATCCTGCGCCACAACCCCCACAACCCCGCCTGGCTCGGCCGCGACCGCCTCGTGCTCTCCGCCGGCCACGCCAGCCTGCTGCTGTATGTGCAGCTATTTCTGACGGGCTACGGGCTTGAGCTCGACGAACTGACCAAAAGCCGCACCCTCGACAGCCGCACCCCCGGGCATCCAGAGATCGAGCACACCCCCGGCATCGAAATGAGCACCGGGCCCCTCGGCCAGGGAGTCGCCTCTGCCGTGGGCATGGCATTGGCCGCCCGCCGCGAGCGCGCCCTCTTCTCTCCAAACAACGACCTGCTCGACACCACCATTTGGGCCATCGCCGGCGACGGCTGTATGCAAGAAGGAGTAAGCGGCGAAGCATCGAGCCTGGCCGGCACTCTCGGCCTCGACAACCTCGTCGTGATTTGGGATGACAACAACGTCACCATCGACTCCACCGGCGAAGCAGCCTTCAGCGAAGACGTGCGCGCACGCTATGCCGCCTACGGCTGGCGAGTGCTCGACATCGCCGACGCCAGCAATCTTGACGAGATTGAGTCCGTGCTCGCTGACGCGCAATCACGCGATGGTCGGCCAACATTCGTCGCTCTGCGCAGCGTGATTGGCGCACCATCAGCGCAGTTCTCTGGCAAGCCCGCTGCCCACTCTGGCGGATTCGGCGACGACGAAGTTGCGGCCATCAAAAGTGCACTCGGTTTTGCTCCGGATGCCCCTCTCAACGACCTCATCACCGACGACGGGCTCGCCTTTGCCCGCGGCGCCCTCACTCGCGGCCAAGCCGCAGAAGACGAATGGAACGCGGCACTCTCGACGTGGAAAGCTGCAGAGCCCGCCGCGGCGAGCGCCTGGCACTCCTTCCGCAAGCCCGATGCGACAGCAGCACTGAGCGCACTCGAGGCGATCAAACTCCCCGCGGTTGGCGCCCCATCGGCCACCCGCAAACTCAACAGCGTCGCTCTCAAGGCACTGCAGGGCACGTCATCGCTGTGGGGCGGATCAGCAGACCTCGCCGGCTCTACGGGAGTAGATGTGCCCGGCTCCGCCGTGACCGCGAGCAACCCCGGCGGCGAATTCATCCGCTTCGGGATACGCGAGCACGCCATGGCAGCGATACTCAACGGCATCGCGATTCAGGGGCCATGGCGACCGTTTGCGTCGACCTACCTTGTGTTCAGCGACTACATGCGGCCGAGCATCCGCCTCGCAGCTCTCATGCAGTTGCCTGTCGTTTATGTGTTCACTCACGACAGTGTTGCGGTTGGTGAGGACGGGCCGACGCATCAGCCCGTTGAGCAGATTGCCTCACTGCGCACCGTGCCCGGGCTTGATGTTGTGCGCCCCGCGGATGCCGCAGAGGTCGTCTCCGTGTGGAAGCGCCTGATCGCGCAACCCGCTGGCCCCACGGCTCTCGTGTTTTCTCGCCAAGATGTTCCCGTGCTGCACGAACGCGACGACTTGGATGCCAAGGTCGCCCACGGCGGCTATGTTGCGTGGCAGCACGGCGACGGCCTCGATCTCGCACTTATTGCCACCGGCAGCGAGGTCTCACTCGCCCTTGAGGCAGCCGAAGCATTGGCCGCGGACGGCGTCGGCGTTCGGGTTATCTCGATGCCGAGCGTCGAGTGGTTTGCGGCGAGCGATGCTGCGTACCGCGAGAGCGTTCTCCCTGCAGCTATTGCCGCCTGTGTTGCCGTTGAGGCTGGACGCGGTGACGGCTGGTACCGCTGGGTCGGGCTCGACGGCGAAGTAGTGAGCGTCGAAGAGTTTGGCGAATCTGGTTCGGGTGCTCAAGTGATGGCTCGACGTGGGATCACGCTGGAGGCAGTGGTGGCCGCAGCTCGCCGCACCCTCGAGCGCTAGGGCCGAAGCGGAGAGGCGAGCCCGTTCTCTAGCCTCCGAACGACGTTCAGCGCTGCGCTGCCGCCAACATCCCTGCCAATTTAGCCCTGATTTGATACGGTGAGAGGGTAGCCGCGATAGTCGGCTCCCGACGACGGATCAGTACCGGGTATGCGACAAGACTGGCCAAGGAGACTGTTGTGTACTGGCTTATTCTGATTCTTTCTGGCGTGCTCGAAGCCGTGTGGGCCACCGCCCTCGGCAAGTCGGAGGGCTTCACGAAGCTCTGGCCTACCGTAATTTTCGGCGTTGCGATTCTCGCCAGCATGGGTGGCCTCGGTTATGCCATGCGCGAGATCCCCATTGGCACCGCCTACGCAATCTGGGTCGGCATCGGCGCCGCGCTGACCGTCACCTATGCGATGATCTTCGGCGGAGAACCCGTCTCGTGGGTCAAGGTACTGCTGCTCATGGGGCTCGTCGGCTGCGTGGTGGGGCTCAAGCTCGTCGACTCTGCGAACTAAACGTTTCTCGGTGCAGGTTTAGCGCTTGCGGCCTTTCGACGAGGGATCACCGCGAGACGTGCACGACCGCAGCGATGAGCCCGAGCATCGCCGCGAAGTCGAGGGCGCCCCACGAGAAGATTCGCTGGTGTTGCCCTAGGCGCACTCGCCACCGCACAAGCCCGACGACCGCGACGAGGAGCCCCAGCCACCAGGCGACCGAGGTGACGAGCTCGACCTCGTCGGAGCGATCCACCGTGTTCGACGCGTTAACCTCGTATTCCGCGAAGAACGCTGCATAGCCTGCGGCGATGGAGAGGGCGATGAACGCGCCACCCGCCAGCACGAAGAGAATGCTTCCATACAGCCGATCCCACCCCCGCTGACGGAGCGCACTGCCCACAATGGCTGGATCAGCGTGCTTTCGCAGGCGCCATTGGCGCGCACTGATCACGTTCACGAACGCGATGCCCACCGACCCGATGACGGAGAGCGAGAGAACGACTCCAGCGGGGAGCTCAACAGCAAAAAGCGCGATAGTGCTTGCCAGGATGAAGGCGGCGAGCCCGAGTGGCCCCAGATAAAGAAGGGCTACCGGCGCGAGCATCCACGCAGGAATGTCGCTGGCGACAGCGAACGATGCGGCCCCCAGCGCAATGACGCCGGCACCGATGACGTAGGCGACCTGAGCACGCTGGTGGTCGACAACATCCGTTAGGGCCATATTTGAGAATAAGCCAAAAATGAGATTGGTGGCAGTTCAGAGTTGCGTTGCTGCTAGACCGCCGGCGAGACGGGAGTTGGCTTCTTGAGCAAGAGCGTCAGAGTGCCGGCAACGACAAGCACGATGCCGACGAAAGCGAGAAGTACCAGTCCCGCGCCGAGCGTGACAAAGCTCATGCGGCTGAAGTTTACCATCATCACGAAACCGTCGAACATGCAGACGAGTCCGACGATGATCGCAACCACGCTGACGGCGATGCGCGCCCACCGCTTGCGAAAGACCAACGAGATCACGGTGAGCGCCATCAGGGCGAGCATGAAGAGCACCAGAATGACACCCTCTCCCCCTTTGCTGTCACTGCCGAGCTCCGCGGCAAGTTCATCGGAGAAGAAGTTGATGCTGGCCGAGATGCCAAACCCCGATACCGAAGCGAGCGGCAGGAACAGACTAAAGAGGCCGATGAAGGCCGCGACGAGGATCGTAATTTGGGTCACGGTCGGCCACATCGCGGAGCTCGGCGATTGCGCTGACCGCTCGTTCACCGCATTGTGGATCGACTTAGCTGCTCCGCTTGCCGCCGGCGCGACAGTCTTTGTGAAGTACTGCTTCGCCCCCGAGGCCATTTGCTTCGCCCCCGCAGCCATCTGCTCCACCGAGACATCGCTTGCTTTACGTTCCGTGATGATCTCTCCCGCTGCGACGGCGGCGTGATACTCACTCAACAGCGGCTCGCGGCCTTGTTCTCGGCTGAACCGCGCGGTCCACTCAGCTTCCGGCACCGGCTGAGGGGATTGTTCGGCGGCCGTGGGCGGCGGAGCGGGGTTCTGCGTCTGCTGGCCGATCCATTCGGCGAGACCGGGATAGCAGTTGGGGTGCGCAACGATCGCGTTCCACAAATCGGGTCGAGACCCTGCGAGCTGGCCCAGCGTCGCCGCGGGCACGGAGGGATCAGCGAGGTCCGCAAGAGTGAAGCTTGCTGGTTCAGGTGCAGTCATAGTGATCTCTTCGTTCTCATTGCGGCCGGAGTAGTTCGAGGTTGTTTATTGAGGTTATGCCAAATTTGATCAGAGCAATGGCTGCGGGGTTGAGGGGGTGTCGATCGACGCCCGAACCCCCGCCGTGCAGCCGCAAGCGGTGCTGTCGGTTCACTGCAGTTTCGGCCAAAAGACTGGGGGTAGACAAAGTTTTCTGAAAAATGTCTAAAAATAACGGATTGGTAACTAGACAGCGTTATGTTTCCGTTATACATTCATAGGGCAGAAGTTGTTTGCTGTGGCAGCTACTGCGGAATGTGATTGCAGGACACTCTTGGTGCAAAGGGAGAGGGTCGGTTTCATGCCTCTGAAACCGGCCCTCTAACTATTTAACGGATGCCCGAATCCCGGGGCGGGCACGACCTAGGCAGGCACGATCTAGGCTGGCACGACCACCGAATCGAACGGACACCGTGACCGCCGCCGCGCTACATCCGGATGTCGACCACGCCATCCACAGCCTCGGCGACGCGCTGCCCGAGCACGACCAACTCGTGCCTGAGCCCGACAATGCCGAATACGGGGCCGTCACCACGCTCCCCGCTGCAACCCGGTTTCGGGTCGCGAAACTCACCCCCACCAAACCCGGGTTCTTCGTCACGGTCTGGCGGCGAGACGCCGATGGCACTACGCAACCATTCCCCAGCGACGATGACACGCAGCACCTCGTCGTCGTCACCCGCGACAGCAACAGCTTCGGCGCCTTCGTCTTTCCGCTCAGAGTGCTAGTCGCCCGCGGCATCGTTTCGGTCGACGGCCATGGCGGCAAACGTGGCTTTCGCGTGTACCCGCCCTGGGCCGACACCCGCAATCGTCAAGCGCAGAACACCCAGCGCTGGCAGTGCGAGCACTTTCACCCGCTCAGCGGACGCTGAGAATGCCGGATGCCGGATGCGACGACCGTGCCGATCGCAACGAACCAGCGCCGCCAGCCGCCCCCGCGATCTACTCCGCGTCGCTCTCGCGAGTCCGCGCCGACCCGTCTTCGATCTTGAGCTGCTGAATGGGGAACGGGATCTCGATGTTCGCATCGCCGAGCGCCTTCTTGATCGCCTCAAGCACCTGATCTTGCGCCTCGACGGCTTCGCGGCGGTTGGGCGGGTTGATCCAGAACCGCACCTCAAGATTCACGCTGAAGTCACCGAGCGACGTCACCAAAACGGTCGGGGCGGGGTCGTCGATGATGCCGGGCAACGCGGTGATGGCGTCGACGATAGCGGCACGAGCATCCGCAATGCTGTCGTCATAGCCGATGCCGACCGCCACACTCAGCCGCCGCTTGTCGAAGGCCGTGTTGACGACAACACGCTCGGTATAGAGCTGACTATTGGGGATCACGACCACCCGATTGTCGTAGGTGCGCACCCGCGTAGCCCGCACCTGAATGTCAATAACTTCACCCTCGTGATCGCTCGACACGATCTGATCGCCGATACGAAACGGACGGGTGAACAGGATCAGGATGCCCGACAGCAGGTTCTGAAAAATGTCTCGGAACGCGAACCCAATCACCACACCGCTCACGCCGAGGGTGCCGAAGAGTGACGCCGGCGTGATCGTCGGAAAAATGATCGTCAGCGCCACCAGCAGCCCGAACGCGAGAATCGACCACGCGACCAAGCGGCTCAGCACGACCTGCAGTCCGCGCGGCTGCCCTGCTCGCCGCGCTGCCGACCGCACGAGCTTCGCCACGAGCCACGAAATACCCCAGAAGATCACAAAGGCCAGCACGCCGAGAATCACATTCGGCAGCGCCAAGAAGAGGTCCGTGAAAATGCCCTGCACCCGGTCGAGCACATCGCCGAAGTCAGCAGTCTCGTAACGAACACCGAAGAAACTCATAGCCGGTCACCCCTCTCGCGCATCGCCACCATCGGCAACGCGACCTGTGAGGTGCGATTTTACGCCTGCTCTTTTCAGGCGCGAAACGTAGAGTGGCGGGGTGAGCGCAAACCAGAATCAGCCCTCCGTCGTGTGGTTGCGAAACGACCTGCGACTAGCCGACAACCCAGCCCTGACGGCGGCCGTGAGTGAAGGCCGACCACTCGTGGTTGTGTACATTCATGACGAAACCGGCGACGGCATCCGGCCGCTGGGTTCGGCAAGCAAGTGGTGGCTGCATCACAGCCTCACTGCTCTGGATGCCGCCCTGCAGAATCTGGGCGGCCAACTGACCCTGCGTCACGGCCCCGCCGCGCAGGTGCTGCCGGCGCTCGTGGACGAGCTCGGCGCCGCCTCGGTGCACTGGAACCGCCGCTACACGGCAGCCCGCGATATTGACGCTGGCCTCAAAACGAGTCTGCGCGAGCAGGGACTCACGGTCGAAAGCCATCAGGGCAATCTATTGAACGAGCCGTGGCAGATTCGCAACGGGCAGGGCGAGCCGTACAAGGTTTTCACCCCGTATTGGCGTGCGGCGCAGGAGCCCCGGTGCGCGAGTTGCTTCCGTCGCCTGAGGCGAGTGCGCTGAGTTGGCCCGCCGACTCCCCCGCGAGCGACGACCTCGCCGACTGGTCGCTGCTGCCGATGCGCCCCGATTGGGCCGAGGGATTGCGCGAGACGTGGACTCCCGGTGAAGCGGGCGCGCTCGATCGCCTCGAAAGCTTCGTTGCCGACCGCCTTGCCGACTACCACCGCCGTGACGAGCCCTCCGTGGATGCCACGAGTGGCCTCAGCCCGCACCTGCGGTTTGGCGAGATCAGTTCTGCGCAAATCTGGCACCGGCTGCGTGGATCGGGCTCTGGTTCGGGCAACGGCGCAGGCTCGGGCTCGGCTGGCATCCCCACCGCGGCCCGCAAGAACGTCGCCAAGTTCCTGAGCGAGATCGGCTGGCGCGAATTCTCGACCGCCCTGCTCTTCGAGAACCCTCGCCTTGCGACCGACAGCTACCGCCCCGCCTACAACGCGTTCCCCTGGGGATACACGGTCGACGAACTCGGCGGCGTGGACGAACCCGCGGGAGTCAGCGAAGTCGAAGCGTGGCGTCGCGGCCGCACCGGCATCCCCCTCGTCGATGCCGGGATGCGCGAACTTTGGCACACCGGCACGATGCACAACCGCGTGCGCATGGTCGTCGCAAGCTTCCTCATCAAGAACCTGCTCATCGATTGGCGCGCGGGCGAGCAGTGGTTCTGGGACACCCTCGTTGACGCCGACGAGGCCAGCAACCCCGCCAACTGGCAGTGGGTCGCGGGATCCGGGGCGGACGCCGCGCCTTACTTCCGTGTGTTCAACCCGGTGCTGCAACAGAAAAAGTTCGACCCTACGGGCGCCTATGTCTCATATTGGATTCCGGAACTCGGCACCGACGCGTATCCCGAACCGATTGTGGATCTCGCCGAAACCCGCCGCGAAGCCCTCGAGGCGTACACGGCCGTGAAGGCCGCGGCGGCGGAATAGGCCGCTGGATGCACCACTCGGCACTTCGCCAGACTCCACTCAGTTGACTGCCAGCTTGCTCTCACAGCCCCGGAATCATGCGGATCTGAGGGCGAGAGTTGCCCGCATCCGCATGCCAGATTGCTTGAATTTCGCGTTTCTTGGAATGACCCCCAAACCGGTCACAGCCTCGCTCCGGAGTACTCATTGCGGCTCGGGAAAGACTCGAGACGCACGGCCCCACCGGGCCAAAAATGTTAGAAGGAGTTCAGTAATGAACGCATTCACGAAGAAGACCACGATCGGCGCAACCGCTACTGCAGTAGTACTGATCGCAGTTGGAGCCGCAGCTCCCGCCATGGCAGCAACCGGCGACAGCGACTCCTCGACGAAGGGCTACTCCTACTCATCCTCCAGCAGCACCGACATCCCGGTACTGATCGCACCTCAGGTTGGCGATGTTGACCTCCTGCGCAGCGACATCCTGGGCGGGGACATTCTCGGCGGCGGAATTCTCAACGGTGACCTCCTCAACGGAAACGCGATCGCGTCGGGCAACGAAGTAAACGCCCCCGTTGCTTCCGGCAACGACACTGCGATCGGCAACATCAGCGACTCGGCCAACGTCAGCGACGTTGCGAACGACGCCAACGTGTCTGACGTCGTCGACAACGCGACTCAGGTAACCGACGTTGTTGACAACGTCACCGAAGTTACCGACGTGGTTACCGATGTCACCGACAACGTCAGCGACATTGTGAACGTTGACGACATCCTCGACGGTGTTATTGACACCGACGACCTCATCGGTGGCATCACCGGTGACCTTGGTCTCGACGGAATGTTCAACTAACTTTCTTCACCCGCTTGCCCTCGCCTGATGTTCTCCGGGCGAGGGCAAGCGTCGTTAACTACGTCTCGCCGTACTTCAATCTTCGGCTCTAGACTGGGCGCATGTCGGTTACAGAGCTCTCGGTCAGCACCCAGAACTACCTGAAGACCGTGTGGAGTCTTTCCGAATGGTCAGATGCCCCCGTCACCGCCACCGTGATCGCCGAACGCACCGGCTACACGCTTTCGAGCGTCTCGGATGCCGTGCGTCGCCTCACCGATCAAGGCTTCCTCGACCACGCCCGCTACGGTTCCATCGCGCTCACTGATGTGGGACGCGCTCACGCCGTGGCAATGGTTCGCCGCCACCGCCTCATCGAATCGTTCCTCGTGAGCGTGCTCGGCTACAGCTGGGACCAGGTGCACGACGAAGCCGAGAACCTTGAGCATGCCGTCTCCGACTTCATGGTCGAGCGCATCGATGAGTTTCTCGAACACCCCACCCGCGACCCGCACGGCGACCCGATCCCCAGCGCCGACGGCGTGATCACGATTCCGGATGCCGTGCAGCTGAGCCGCGTCGCCCCCGGCAGCACCGTGGTCGTGGAACGCATCTCTGACGACGACCCCGAGCTGCTCAAGTTCTTCGAAGAGCGCGGCATCGTGTTCGAAGCGAAGCTCAGCGTGAACGCCGGGGCGCCGTATTCGGATGCGCTCGAGGTTGTGGTGCTGGGTGGCGTCGACGGCGAAACCAGTGGGGCGAGCAACAACGGCGGGCGCCAATCCGCCGGGCCGATCAGCCTGGGCCGGAGCGCGACCGACGCACTCTACGTATCGGGCGGCACCCTCACCGAATAGCGTGAGGCGCACCGCGCGGGTTCGGCGCGCTGGCGGTGTTTTTGCCTTTACTGGGCGGCGAGCATCCGCTGCCGCTTCCTAGCACCGAGGCGCTTACCGATCACGCCCTGCGTGGGGCTAAACAGGTAAACGAGCGCGAAGATGCAGCCTTCGACGAGCACGATCATGCCGCCGGATGCCGTGTCGAGGTAGTAGCTGAGGTAGAGCCCGGTGACTGCGGCGAGCGCCGACATCGCCGGGGCGATCACGAGCATGCGCGAGAAGCGATCGGTGAGTAGGTAGGCGGTGGCGCCGGGGATGATGAGCAGCGCCACGACGAGAACGACGCCGACCGCCTGAAGGGCAACGACCGCCGTGAGGGCGAGGAGCCCGAGGAGGGCAGCGCCGAGAACCTTGGGGTTGAGGCCGATCGCGTGAGCGTGGGTGGCGTCGAAGGCGTAGAGGGTGAAATCGCGGCGCTTCACGAGAAGGATCGTGAGCGTGATCGCACCGAGGATGAGCACTTGGGCGAGGTCGGCCCAGGAGACTCCGAGCAGGTTGCCGAAGATGATGTGGTTCAGGTCGGTCTGCGACGGGGTTATCGAGATGAGCACGATTCCGAGGGCGAACAGGGTGGTGAAGACGATGCCGATCGCGGCATCCTCTTTGATCCGGCTCGTGTTTCTTACGATGCCGATGAGGGCGACGGCAAGGAAGCCAAAGATGACCGCGCCCACAGCAAACGGGGCACCGACAACGTAGGCGAGCACGACGCCGGGCAGCACGGCGTGCGAAACGGCATCGCCCATGAGCGACCAGCCCACGAGCACAAGCCAGCACGAGAGCACCGCGCACACAATCGCGGCGGTCACGCTCGTGGCGAGAGCCCGCACCATGAAGTCGTAACTGAGGGGTTCGAGGAGAAAGTCGAGAGGGTTCACGCGGCGTCTCCCGCCGTGACATCGAGGCCAAAGGCCCGTGCAAGGTTTTCGGGTTTCAGCACTTCGGCGGGAGTGGATTGCAGCAGCACCGTGCGCATCAGCAAGATCGCTTCGTCGGCGAGCTTCGGCAGCGCATTGAGGTCGTGGGTGGAGACGAGCACGGTGGCTCCCTCGGCGGCGAGCTCGCGCAGGAGTGTCGTGATTGTTCCCTCGGAGCGTTTGTCGACGCCGGCGAATGGCTCATCGAGCAACAGGATCGTCGCGCCCTGGGCAATGCCGCGCGCCACGAATGCCCGCTTCTTTTGGCCGCCCGAGAGCTGGCCAATTTGGCGGTCGGCGAGGTCGGTCAGTTCGACGCGGGCGAGCGCCGCGGCAACGGCAGCTTTGTCTGCAGCCTTCGGGCGGCGGGAGATGCCCATATGCCCGTAGCGGCCCATCATCACCACATCGCGCACCGAGAGCGGGAACGCCCAGTCAACGTCTTCGCTCTGCGGAACGTATCCAACTGCTCCGGCCTTGCGCGCGAGTGCAGGCTGCTGACCGGCCAGCGCGACCGTTCCGCGGTCGGGGCGCAGCATCCCGGTAATGGTCTTGAAGAGCGTGGACTTGCCCGAGCCATTCATGCCGATGAGGCCGTAGATGCGGCCGGGCGCGAGGCTGAGGCTCACGTTGTCGAGCGCGAGAACGTCACCGTAATGAACGGTGACGTTGCGCACGTCGATGGCGGGCACGATCATCGCGGGCGCTGAACCGAGCGGGACGGATGACGCGGCTCCCCCGCCGTCTCGTGCAGCGCCGGCGCGCTCGCCACTCATTCCGACACCCCGGTCAAACCGGCGATGATGGTCTCGGCGTCGTGGCGCAGCAACTCGAGGTAGGTGGGCACCGGGCCGCCTTCCTCCGACAGCGAGTCAACATAGAGGGTTCCGCCGAAGCTGGCATCGGTGGCTTCAACGACCTGCTGCATCGCGCGGTCAGAGACCGTGGATTCGCAGAAGACGGCGGGAACGTCGTTGGCCCGCACGAACTCGATCACAGAGGCAATCTGGCGCGGCGTCGACTGCTGCTCAGCGTTAACCGCCCAGAGGTAATGCTCGCTGAGCCCTGCGTCGCGCGCCAGGTAAGAGAACGCTCCTTCGCACGAGACGAGCGCGCGCTGTGACGCCGGCAACTCGGCGAGTTCGGCCGTGAGTTCATCGTTCACGAGCTGCAGTTCGGCTTTGTAGGCCTCGGCATTGGCGGCGTAGTCGGCGGCATTATCAGGGTCGAGCTTGGCGAACGCGGCCTCCATATTGTCGACGTAAATCTGTGCGTTGAGGGGGCTCATCCACGCGTGCGGGTTGGGCAAACCAGCGTAGGCATCCTCGGTGATATCGATCGGCTCCACCCCGTCAGAAACCACAACATGAGGAACGTCGAGACCATCGACGAACTGCTCAAACCACACCTCGAGATTGAGACCGTTATCGAGAATCAGGTCGGCTTCGGCGGCTTTGGCGATGTCGCCGGGCGTTGGTTCGTAGCCGTGAATCTCAGCACCCACCTTGGTGATGGATTCCACCCGCAGGTTGTCGCCGGCCACGTTCTCGGCGATATCGGCGAGCACCGTGAACGTGGTGAGCACGACGGGGCGGTCGTCGTCTGGGTCGGTCGTGGCACCAGCATCCGACACCGCAGTGCAGCCGGTGAGACCGATAAGAAGGGCGGATGCCGCAGCGGCAATCGTCGTCGCGCGCGTGGTGTGCCGGCGCCCTGTTGCAGCTCTCATTCCCATGTTCTGATCCTATGTTGGGAGAGCCTCTTTAAGAAACTACGTTGAGACGTAGTTAGCGTGAAACCTCAACGATCGGTAATAGTTGCGGATCTTTCTCCTGCGCATGATTGGCGCAGGAGAACGCCACAAGCCCCTCTACAGCGCAGGCCGTTCGGCACCCAACGCGAGCGACCGCTGAGCTTCCTGAACTATCACCGGATTGGCATTTTCCTCGACGATTAGCTCAAGGATGAGCGTGGCATCCGGATGATTGAAACTCTCGAGCGCACGCGCGATTTTCCACTGCATGAGCTCGTCATCAGGGTTGCCGCGAAGCTTCTCGGTGAGCGCGTGAAGCGCAGCCAGCCGATCCGTCGTTGTCGCCGCCGAATAGAAACAGAGGAAGCCAACGGCATCGATCGCCTCAACCGCCTGCGTCCGCGATCCGTCGACAACGGCCGCGATCAAGGGCGGCAACACCACAGGGCCCATACGCGCGAGAATCCGCGCCACGATGTCTCGCGGAAGCGGGTAGCTAGTCTTCTTGAACGCTTCGGCGGAGGGCTTTTCGTGCTGATTCCGCCCGATAGCACCGAGCAGCGGAATGAGCAGCTGGGCGGTTTCGTGGCCGCCCGCTTGGAGCGCTTCGCACAGTTCGAGCTTGGTATAGAGCTTGGTCTCTCGCATGAGTCGCTCCACGAAAAGCTGATTCAGCGAAGCATCCGGAGGCGCAGCACGCGAAAGTAACCGCACCGCGGCTGATCGCTCGACAGGGTCAGTGGAGTCCAACTGTTGCGTCAGCTCAGCCGCCGACAAGTGGCGGGACGCATCGAGGTCCTCGTCGCGCAAAAATCCACGACCACGCAACTGACTCACTGAGCTCTTCATGTGACCGCAACTTTATCCCGAGCGGGTCAGCCGGATGCGGTGGCGCACTGCTACTGCGACCTCACACCTGACATCGGCATCGGCATCTCGTAGTGGGTGACCGAAGCCTGTGTGATGACATCAGCGCATTCGGCGCTCCGCTTGTGACCCGGTTCGAACTCCGGGATGCGGAGGCGAGTATTGCAGTCGAACTGCGGTGCTGAATATAGTTGAGCTAATCGAGAAGGGACCAACGATGTTCAGACGGTTTCTCAATGTGATGGGTCGGGTCGCTAAGCGCCTGGCATTCGTGTTTACCCAGTTAGGCGGAGCGGCCAACGGTGGCCGAAGCGCGGATCCCAGCGCTCGCTCACTCTACGAAGACCGCGAAGACCGCGAAGACCGCGAAGACTACCGACCGTAATAGGTTCCCCTTGCGAACAAAGAGACCCCACCCGCTGTCGCGTCCGGATCCTGGCTGAGGTAACGACGTCCGTTAGGGCTTTGAACCAGCGGGTGGTTTGGCTGCTTCGATTGGCTTCCCTGTGGGGCGCGCGTAGTAGGCCCACGGAAACCACATTGTTCCTATTCGGTGCCATCCGTCGCTCTCGAGGCTGTGTCGGCTGGATCCGAATGCGGCAACGCGTCGGTGTTCCCATTGCTCATCGGACTGGATGACGTCGTGGAAGTACATTCCATAGTCAATCGAATGCCACCCCGTGCGTCCAGCTTCGTCAAGCGCGTCCATCTCGTTGAACGCGGTCAGGGGAAAGAGGCGACGCTTGTCCCCAGCGTCATGAACGTCGATGCTGTCTATTGCCCGTCCGAACCTCTGCTGGGCTGCTTGCCGGCTCATGCCAAGTCGTTGCCCGATACGCTCCCAGCTAACGCCCGCCTGACGAGCGGACGTGACGGCAAAATGCAGAAGCTGACTGATCTCCGCCGCGCTTCGGGATGTCAGATCAATGAGGTCCAGATAGGAGTCGGGGTCGTGTTCCAGGCGCCCCGCCAGTGCTGGGTCAACCGACGCAAGCGCCTCGGACAGGGCGCGGCGCAGAATATCGTCGGCCCGCTCGGGTTCTTGGCTCACCGGTCGCGGGGTGGCTTGGGACGTGCGATCACCACGGCCAAGTAAGCCCCAGCTGCGCCGATCAGCAACACGGCGACAACGAGTACTACGACCTTGATCGCAATGGAAGCCACAAGAAGCGAGGACAGCGCGAGACCAACGGAAGCAAGCGCGAGAAATGTAGATACGAACGCTGCCCGCGACTTCAGGGCCGAATTTTCAGGAACCATGTGTCAATCATAGATTGACTAAGTCTTTTGTCAACCATGGATTGACGTGCGATCCGTATCGGTCCTGACTGGTGCCTTTCGCGTTGTCACCGTGGACTTCTTTGACCCGCCGTTCCGTTCGAGGTTCCCCTTACGGACGTTCGCGGTCGCGAACCGCCCAAGTGGGGTACACCCTAAATAAACGTCAAGGTGCGCCAACGCTCCCCGGCATTCATGCGTCATCCTGACACCGTAGGCTTCATTTCTTGACACACCTCCATCAAGCTCTTAGAGCTCGCTTGACACTGTCGACCCTGCTGCGACACCCTCCGACACGATCGTCGTCACCGCGGCTGATCGCTCGACAGCGGCAGTGGAATCCAACTGTTGCCTTAGGTCAGCATTGACGCTGAGAAGACCGGACAGGTAGGTCGCGACTCGTTGAGCTTCGTGCGCCCGTTCGGCGTCTGCGGTGTCTCGGGTCTCCAGTTCGAGCGCCATGACGCCGTCATAAGAAATGTCATGTAAAGCACTAACGAGATCGGGAAAATCGACCACTCCCTGTCCCACGGAGTGGTGAATGTACCCGGGCTCGGCATCCCGAATGTGCACATGTCGCGTTCTTCGTCCAAAGCGAGCAAGAAAGGCTCGCGGAGTGGAGCCGCTGGCCGTGATGTGGCTGACATCACACACAACACCCACGGTAGGGGGCAGCAGATCCAGCAGAGCCGCTGTGCGGTCCAGGTCGTAAACCAATCGGAACCAATGCGGTGCCTCGACCCACAACTCGATGCCGCGCCCCCGTGCTTTCGCGTCGATGGCGGCGAGTTCGCGGGCGACCAATTCAAGGTCGCTTTCCAAGCCCTCGACCGGGTCGTGTTGCTGGCGTCCATTGGGGAGAACCAACGCACGGGAGCCGACAGCGACGCAGAGGTCGATGAGGCGGTCGACGTGTTCGGCTCGAGCGACCGTCGCTCGATCATCCAGAGGAACGTTGAGGTCACCGACGTCGGCATTGATTGAGCGCACGCTTAGGCCCGACAGCGTCACAATCCGCGAGACCTCGCTGACGGCGGCGTGATCAAGAACGTACGGCACATGGTCGCAAACTCCGGGCAGTGCACCGAGGTCAATCTCAGTGAAACCCGCCTCCGAGATGGCCGTCAGCGCTTCCCTGAGAGGAAGGTGCCGGAGAGTAATTGTGCTGCAGCTCACACGGTGGTCGATGCTCATTAAATTCCCCTTCGAAATGAGTGGTTGAGGCGCGTCGCGGCCGGCCCTCTCCCGTGTGGCGTCAACGCACCGAACGAAGCTCTCCAAAAAAGCGGCGCTTCAATTCGGATGACGCGCCCCAGTTAATGGGAACAGATTGGAAGCCGTTTTCGTAGTCGCCAGGCGTTGACTGCGGGTCTGGCCACGTGGTCTCCGAACCGGGATCGAAGTAGCCCCACGAGATACCGGCCCGCAGCGCGGCCTTCATGTGGTTGTCGTCGGCGTCGAACTCGAAGTGGTCGTCCTCATTGATGATGATCGGCACTTCGCGATATCCCGGCATCGCTTTCAGTTCTTCCGCACCCTCCACGACGACGTGAGGTGTTTTCGTACCGTTGCCGTGCAGCAGCACGAAGTCGGCTACCGCGAGAGTCTCGTTTGTCACGAAGACGACCTCGGGGTTGTCCTTCGCGTGTCTCATGTCGACGAAACTCGACGACACGAGAAGGCGACGGCCTTCGCGTTCGACGGACTGAGCGAGTGAGATGAGCTCGTGCACGTTCTCTGCCCGCATGAGGCGGCTGTGCGTGTACTCGTGCGGGAGGTTGCACTCATTCGCGATCTCGATCGCGACGTTGCGCCATCCTCCCTCAAGGATGAAATCCGCGCTAGCGACTACCGCACGGCGTACTGCGGCATCGTCAATGAGTCGCATCTCTTGTCCTTGATAGAACAGGTCGAGGATGACGGCGAAGCCGAGGTCGTCGGCCGCGTTGAGGATGCGGCGAAGTCGCTCAAACGATGCTGGTCGCAGGCTGCCATCGGGATCGTATCCACCGGAGTCCCACGCTTGTTCCTTGCTGTACCCGAACGGGCTGCCGCCCTGCACGCCGACGGTGAAGGCATCCAAGCCATCTGCGCGCCACTGCGGCATAGCGGCGATGAACTCGTCAGTGTTGCGGTCTGGATCCCACACCCCGGTGTCAGGGTAGACCCAGTTCTTGCGGGTTTCAGGAGTCAGATCATCAAAGATGCCGTTGATCATGCGGCTGTTGAGCAGTAGCCCGTCGAGTGGAATGTCGCCGAGCCGGCGTCCGGCGTTCACCACTTTTCCGTCGATCAAGAAGTGGGTTTTTTCAATGCTGAGAATAGTCATGCGTAAGTCCTTTCGGAGCGAGTGCGCGGAAGATGGAATGCCACCCGTCGCTTGGAGCGGATGGAGTGGACGAGCTGCGCGCACGGTGCGGGCAGCATGAGTAGCGATGGCGGAAAGGAGAGAGCGGCCAAAGCAATCGCTAGGACCAAGCCGAGCGACACCACTGCTGCCGCCGGCTGGGTGGCAACACGGTAGGCCGCCGCGCGGGCGATGCCGCCGATGCCACGAGCGCCTTGGGTGATCACGAGCGGTGCGCCGGTTGCCAGAAGGGCAGTCACCAGCGTCACTGCCCCCAGCCCGCCCAGTACGAAGGGAGCCTGTGGCCCCATTTCGGCCGCGATGACGACATTCATGGTGACGAGTGACGCGACGATAGCTAGGGCGGCGCCGACGGCGGTCGCGCGTAAACCGGTTGCGCGCAGGGCTGCGAAAAAGCGTTGTGCGACGGGGCGCTCGTCGCCCTCCGCCCACTCTGCGGTGACGGCGTGCATGGCGACCGTGGCTGCGGGTGCACCCACGATTGTGAGTGCGACCGCAAGCCACAACACGTTGAGCCACAGATAACGCACAACCACGTCGGCGCGGGCACCGAGGTCGAGAGCGTGCTGAGTCATTCGCGAGAGCATCGTCAACCTTTCAAACCGGAGGTAGCGATTCCGTCGACGATTTGACGTTGGAAGATCGCGAACATGATGATGGGCGGCAGCAGCGACAGAGTGCTCATGGCGAACATCGGGCCGAAGGCGGATTCACCGGATGAGTCCAGGAACTGACGCAGCGCCAATGGGACTGTGAAGAGATCCGACTCCGTCAAATAGATGAGCGGTGAGAAGAAATCGTTGTAGCTCCACAGGAACGAGAAGATCGCCGTGGTGACCAGCGCGGGGCGCAGAAGGGGAAGGATGATTCGCCAGAATAGCTGCCACGGATTGCACCCATCCAACTGCGCTGCGTCATCGAGATCCCGCGGGATGCCGCGAATGAACTGGATCATCAGGAAGATGAAGAAGGCCTCGACCCCGAAGAACTTCGGCAAGATGAGCGGCCAGTACGTGTTCACCCAACCCCACGAGTGAAACAAGATGAACTGCGGGATGATCGTCACTTGAGCGGGCAGCATCACCGTCATCAGCATCAGGGCGAACAACGGTTTCTTGAAGCGGAATTTGAGCCGAACGAAGGCGAAGGCCGCGAGCGAGCAAGAGATGAGGTTGCCAACGACGGAGGCTAACGCGATGACGACGGAGTTGCCGAAATAGCGACCAAACGTTTGGGTGCCGGCAGCAAACCATCCCTCGGCATAATTGCCGAACTCCCATATCTGCGGCAATAGCTGTGACACGGCGAAGATTTCGTTGTTCGGTTTAAACGAAGCGAAGAGGAGCCAAATCAGCGGGTAGAGCATGCCGAACGCGCCGACGGATATGACGACAGTGAGAACGATCTTCGAGATGGGCACAGGGCGGCGTCTGCGAGTTGCGACGGCAGCCAACCTGGTGTTGGTAGTCATGTGAGCCTCAATCATCAGAGTAAGTGATCCAAAAGCGGCCGACCCAGAAGTTGAGCGCGGTGACGACCCCAATGAGGATGAGCAGCACCCAGGCCATGGCCGCGGCGTATCCCATTTCGAAATTGGCGAAGGCGGCCTGATACAGGTACACCGAGTAGAGAAGAAGCGAGTTGGCGGGACCTCCACCATTGCCGCCGATGATGTACGCCGACCCGAATACCTGAAATGCGTTGATGATCTGAAGTACGAGGTTGAAGAACAGCACTGGCGTCAACAAGGGCATGGTGATCTTCCAGAACTGGCGCCATGGCCCGGCACCGTCAAGCGACGCTGATTCGTAGAGCTCGGTCGGAATTTGGCGTAGACCCGCGAGAAAGATCACCATGGGCGCACCGAATTCCCATACACGCAGAAGGATAAGTGTCCAGAGAGCGGTCGACGAGTCACCAATCCAGCTTGTGGTGCTTTCGATGCCAAGCAGCCCGAGGCCTTGATTGAACAGGCCTGCGCTGCCGAATACCTGACGCCACAAGATGGCGATGGCCACGCTCGTGCCGACAAGACTCGGAATGTAGTAAACCGAGCGAAAGAAGCCAACACCCCAGACGCCCTTATTGAGCGCTAACGCGAGCATTAGCGCGAATGCGAGCTGGAATGGAACTGACACAGCGACGTACATGATCGTGACTGTCATCGCCTTCTGCCACAGCGGATCAGTGAACATCCGGGTGAAGTTATCGAATCCCGTCCATGTGGGAGTGGTCAGCAGGTCGTAATCAGTGAAGGCCAGGTAAAGCGAGGCCATCATCGGGCCGATTGTGAGCAGCACCAACCCAATCGCCCACGGACCCAAGAAAACTGCAGCCCAGCGTCCGTCGCCGGGTCGGCGAACCTTGCGTGCCGACCCGGTCTTAAGCGTTGCAGTGACTGGCTCAGTGGAGAGAGCAGTCACTTAAGAAATCCTTCCATCTGAGCAACGAGCGAAGCCGCACCGTCCACGACTGACTGGTCACCGAACGCGACCGTCTCGCTTACCGTCTTGAGAGCCTGCCCCGACTTGGTCGCCCCCGCCGGGAACGTCGCGGCGAGGTCGGCGATGGGCTGCGCGAAGTCCGAGGCCACGAGGTCGAGGTAGTCGACGAACGCCTGGTCGGCGGCGTCATAGGTGAGAGAAGCGCGCAGGTCGAGGTTCGGCGGTGCGCCAAACTCAGTGCCGAGCGTTTCAACGGCCTCAGGGTCGTTGAGCATGAATTGGATGACGTTAACAGCGTCGCCCACGTTCTTGCCACGGGCGTAGGCCGCGGCCCAGTTCGACGCACGCACGTAGAGGCCGGAGTCCGACGCCGACGGCATCGGGGGACTCGTGATGGCGAGCTCGCTTGCCGTCAGATCCGAAAAGGCTTTGAAAACATTGCCGAAGATGAAGAAGTTGCTGGCCTGTCCCGTGACGAGTTGCGTGGTGCCGTATCCACCAATTGCGGCCTCAGCCGTACGATCGGCGGAAGGTGCTGCTCCAGACTTGCGGAGGTCTTCCCACATCCCCAACCACGCTTCCGCGTCAGCGGCGGTGAACCCGAGGGCGCTACCGTCGTAGAGCGAGACGCCGCGCTGACGGAGAAACACTTCGAAGAGATTCATGTCGGCGCCGGCATCCATCGTGCCGAAGTAGCTACCACCCGACTTGGTGCTGACGTCGTTCGAGAACCGGATGAAGTCTTCCCAGGAGTCGCCCGGCTCGGGCGGCTCGAAGCCGAGTTGCTTCAGTCGGGTGCGGTCGTAGAAGGCAGCGTACGAGTTATCGCCGAGCGGCAGAGCCGTGCGCTTGCCGTCGATGACCCCAGAGGTGATCGAGACTTGGTCCAGCCCGGATACGTCGGTGATGGTTGGCCACCCATCAAGGTCGGCCAATAGGTCCTTGCGGGCGTATTCGGCGACGAGGGACTGGTACATCGGGACGATGTCAGCCGCGGCACCGCCTGCCATCTCTGTCGCGAGTTTCTCGCCATAGCTGGCGCTCTCGACGGCAGATACTTTGACCTCTCCGCCGAACTGTTTCGTGTAAAGAGCAAACATTTTATCGAGGCGCGCCTTGCGTTCCGCGGTGCCGTACTGCGACATGCGCAGGCTACCGCCGAACGTTGGAGTCTCGCCAGGCTTGGGCAGCGCACCGGTGTTACCGCCACCACTGCAGGCGGCTAGAGCGGCCAGTGTGAGGCCGCCCATCCCCACAGTAAGGAGCGAGCGGCGAGTGAGGTCGAATGACATGTGATGTTCTCCTGATTTCTTCTTTGAAATGAGTGGGAAAGCGGATTGTGCTGGCTTAGACGAAACCCTCAACAGCGTGGGGCACGTAGTGTTCTTCGAGGCGCGAAATCTCACTGTCGGTAAGGGTGAGTTCTGCGGCCGCAACGGCATCTTCGAGGTGGGACAGTTTCGTCGCCCCGACGATGGGCGACGTGACAACGGGTCGACTCATGACCCATGCCAGGGCAATTTGGGCGCGCGTGACGCCGCGTTCGGCGGCGATTTCGGCCACGGACTCAACGATCTTGCGGTCCTCAGACTCGAACTGGTTGTACAGCTTGGGGAAAAGCGGATCGGAGTCGATCCGGCTCGATGTTTCGTCCCAATCGCGGGTGAGTTTGCCTCTGGCAAGGGGGCTCCACGGGAGCGCGCCGATGCCTTGGTCGAGGCAGAACGGGTACATCTCACGCTCGTCTTCGCGAGTGAGCAAGTTGTATTGCGCCTGCATCGAGATGAAGGGAGTCCAACCGTTCAATCGTGCGGTGTATTGGAGCTTGGCGAACTGCCACCCATACATGGACGAGGCGCCGAGGTAGCGAGCTTTGCCGGCCTTGACGACATCATGCAACGCTTCGAGAGTCTCCTCTATCGGCACTGCCGGGTCGAAGCGATGGATCTGGTAGAGGTCAATGTAGTCGGTGCCAAGACGGCGCAAGCTAGCGTCGACTTGCTCCATGATGTGGCGGCGAGAGAGGCCACCACCATTCGGACCAGGGCGCATAGCGCCGTGGACTTTCGTCGCGATGACGACGTCGTCGCGAGACGCGAAGTCATTGAGGGCGCGCCCCACAATTTCCTCGCTGTGACCCATGGAATAGATGTTCGCGGTGTCGAACATCGTAATTCCCCGTTCAAGCGCGAGGCGGATGAACTTTCGGCTTTCCTCCTCCGGCAAGCTCCACCCGTGAGCGCCTTGGCCGGGGTCGCCATAGCTCATGCACCCCAGAGTGACGGCGGAAACTTGAAGTCCGCTGCGCCCAATATTGATGTATTTCATGACGAGATCTCCTCTAGTTGTGGGGTGGGGGTCGTGTACAGCTCGATGATCGTGGCATCATCGCGGCGGCCCCACCCACGCTCGCGTGCCGCTAAGAAACGAGTTGCGGTGAGTTCTGCAAACGGCACATCCAAGCCGGCGGCGCGCGCGGCGGTGAGTACGAGCTCCGTATCCTTGACGAAAATGTCGACAGCACTCAACACGGGCGGGTCATCAACCGAGACCATGCGCGGTCCTCGGTCGCTGAGCATGAATGAACCAGCCGCGCCCGTCTCGACGGCATCGAGCACCGCCGCCGGATCGAGGCCGAGAGCACGAGCAAAAGCGAGCGCTTCAGCGGCGGCGGCGAGGTGTACCGAGCACAGTAGTTGATTGACCAACTTCACAGCTTGGCCGTCCCCAACGGCATCTCCGCAGATGGCGATGCGGCCGGACATTGCTTCGAGTACGGGGCGTGCCCGCTCAAGGAGTTCGGGGCTGCCGCCAGCAAGGATGGTGAGGTCTCCCGTCGTTGCTCGAGCGACTCCCCCGGTGACTGGCGCGTCGATGATGCCCACGCCGTGACCGGCAAGGGCGGTCTCGACGTCCTTTATCGCTCCGATGCCCACTGAACTAGTAATGATCAGGGTGTGCTCAGCAGTGAGAGCAGAAGCTGCCCCTCCCGGGCCGAACAGGACTGCGTGTAGTTGCGCCGGGGTAGCCACCATGACGACCACGGTTGCAGCCAGTCGCGCAACATGTTCGGGAGATGACGCGACAACGGCGCCTAAGTTCGCGAGCTCGCTCATTCGTTCTGCATCGACGTCGTACAGGACGACAGGACGGTCTCGCAAGACATTGCGTGCCATGGGTAGGCCCATTGCGCCGACGCCGATGAAACCCACCGAGCTTGTGCGGTCATTCGTTTCGAATGTCATTCTTACCTCTTCGTAAGTCTGTCTGGTCGCCGTTGTTCGCGAACCAATAGTTATTATTGTCAACACTTATGCAAGTTTTGTCAACAATTTTACCCCACGCAATTTTCCGGGAGCCCTGATGGCGACGTCGATCATCCCGCCCGGCCGCGCCAGATGCGCCCCGAGCGCGACATCGGGTCACTAAAGGCTGTTTCGAAATAGTTTTCGTAAGCGCTAAATAATGTTAACATTTGACAATGAGTCTTGAGGTGAAGTTCGACAAGCGCACCCTGCGACAGCGCTGTTCTGCCCATGTTCGCGAAGCGATCATTGCCGGCTCGCTTGAGCCTGGCGCGCACATCGTTGAAATGCGCCTTGCCGAAGAACTTAACGTGAGCCGAGGCACGTTGCGCGAAGCGCTACGCCCCCTTGAAGCGGAGGGTCTCCTTGTCGGCGATGGCAAGGGGCACCTCAGCGTTCGCAGAATGACGGCGAAGGAAATCGCCGAAGTGTTTCAAGTGCGCGGCGCACTAGAGTCGCTGGCGGCGTCACTTCTCGCGGCGCGTCCCGACCGCGAGGCCGTTGCCGCTCGTCTCCGCGATGCACTGATGCCGCTGAAGGATGAATCACTTAGTTTCGCCGCCCAGATCGAGGCCGACCTCGGGTTTCACGAACTCATTTGCCGTTTGACCGGCAACGCAACGCTCACAAAATCCTGGCGCCAGCTCAGCGGCCAGATCAAGATGATGATCATCGCCGTAGGCCCCGCACGCGCATCCGCCCGCATGAGGTATGCGGATCACGCCGTCATCGCCGACGCCATCGCCAGCGGAGACCTTGACCGAGTCCGAGAAGTATTGGCGGGGCACTTGAATGAGTTCTCATTGCGGTACCTTGACGACGCACCCCTCGACTGAGAGTGCGCTGAGATCGCTGACCGCCTACTAGCGCGTCCACTCGGGCAATCAGAGATCTACTTTTCTGCTAGTTATCCGCGGCGGAGAGTCTGCGCAGGTGAGTTACACCCTGCGCCGATCTCAAGGTCAGCCGAACCCAGCACCACGTTGCTACTGTGACCTCATGACCGACTTCGCTAGCGCGCCCACCGTCGACCCTGCCGCGACAGCCTTCGACACCATCGTCGTCGGCGCCGGAGTCTCCGGCCTCACCGCGGCGCGCTTTCTGGCCCAGTCTGGCCAACGCGTGCTCGTGCTCGAAGCCCGCGACCGCACCGGTGGCCGCACCCACACCGAACGCTCCGGCGACGTCGCCACCGACCGCGGAGCATCCTGGATTCACGGCGTCGACGACAACCCCCTCACCGACATCGTCAACGCCTTCGGCATGCGCACGGTCGAGTTCACGGTCGGCAGCTACCAGCCCACCGGCCGCCCCATCGCGTACTACAGCCCCACCGGCGAGCGCCTCAGCGACGACGCTGTCGCCCAGTTCGCGGATGACGTACGCACCTTCGACGCCCATCTTGCGACGGCGGTGCAGGCTTCCACTCTCGGCTCAACCTATGAGCAGGCGGCCGACGTCGCGCTTTCCGCCCTCGGCTGGAACCCTGATCGGGCGGAGCGCGTGCGCGAGTTCGTGCTGCACCGCTCTGAGGAGCAGTATGGCGTGCATGCCGGGCTTCTCGATGCGCACGGTCTCGACGATGACACGGTCGAGGGCGACGAGGTTGTTTTCCCTAACGGCTATGACGAGCTGGCCACCAATCTCGCGGCGGGGCTCGACGTGCGTCTCGAGCATGTGGTCACCGGCATCCGCTGGTCGCAGACGGGCGCCACGGTTGCCACCGCGCAGGGCGAGTTCACTGCGGACCGCGTGGTCGTAACGGTGCCGATCGGGGTGCTCAAGAGCGGCGATCTCGCGTTCGAGCCAGCACTACCCGAGTGGCTCACCCACGCCATTGATGGCTTCGAAATGAACAACTTTGAGAAGGTTTTTCTGCGCTTCCCCACTCGCTTTTGGGATGAGAACGTCTATGCGATTCGCCAGCAGGGCGAGGCCGGCAAGTGGTGGCACTCTTGGTACGACCTCACTGACCTGCACGGTGTCCCCACCCTGCTCACGTTCGCGGCCGGCCCCAGCGCCATCGAAGCGCGCGACTGGAGCGACGAGCAAATCAACTCCTCCGTTCTCGATGCCCTGCGCGGCCTCTACGGCGAGCGCGTTGAGCAACCCGACGACGTGCTCGTAACGCGCTGGCAAGACGATCCCTACTCGTACGGGTCGTACGCCTACATGGCCCCGGGATCCACGCCCGAAGACCACGACCTGATGGCCACCCCGGTGGAGAACGTGCTGCACTTTGCGGGCGAAGCAACCTGGACGGATGACCCCGCCACCGTCACCGCGGCGCTGCGCTCCGGTCATCGCGCCGCCGAGAACATTCTGGGCCGCGGTCTCCTGTTTGAGGGACTAACGAGCCCGCTCTGACTCGGCAGCCACGTGGGCGGGAGTGAGCGTGGTTACGAGAGGGCAGCGACTCGACGCGTTGATGCCCGATCCCGGATTTGGTAGCTGACCGCGGGCGGCAGAACCTCCGCATCGCTGTCGGCGTCGATCAGTTCTACCAAGAACGCTACAGCTGCTTTGGCCGTCGCCTCGGGTGCCAGATCAATAGAGGTAATCGGGGGCGCGCTGTTGCGAGTCTGCTCGGAGTCAGATCCGGCCACAATCATGATGTCGCCCGGTACTTGGTACCCGGCAGCCTGCAGGCCTGCTTGAACCCCGGCCGCGTGTCGGCCGGTCAAACAGTAGATGCCGTCGGGAAGCGACGCGTCAGACGCAATCATTTCCTCGGCCAGTGCCCGGCCACCGGCTTCACCTAAGCCCTCATCTTGGTGATAAACGAGCGCTGGCTGTCCAGACTTTTTTGCCCATTCTCGGTAGGTCTTCTCGCTATCGGCATTCCACGAGTTGTTGTCTTCGCCGGTTACCAGCGCGATGCGTTCGGCACCGCGCTCGGCAAGGTGACGAACAACGGCATCCGTATTGGTGACGGTGCCTGCGCCCAGCCAGGCGGTGAAGTCTGGCCGCTCAATATCGCGGCCAACGGCGACAACCGGGATCCCATTGCGGTCGAGCAAAGCGATCACGGGATCGTTTGCAACAGGGTCGGAAATGATGAAACCATCGGCCGCGAGAGCAATCCCGGGCGCGTTTCCCACGGTGGGGTCTCGCATCAGTGCGAGACCGTAGCCACGATCCAATGCCTCGACCGCGGCGGCTCCCGCGAACCGCAAAAAGTAGTCGACGCCTTCTGGCTGGTAGGAGCCGAGCGTGTCGAGCGGGCGGATCACGAGCCCGAGAATTCCTAAGCGACGGCTGCGCAACCCGCGGGCGATCGCATCGGGGCTATACCCCAAGTCGGCAGCGGTATCGATAACGCGCTGACGGGTCGCTTTTGCGATGACCCCTTTGCCGTTCAGAGCATGAGAAACCGTAGTGATCGAGACGCCGGACTGCTTGGCGACGTCATGGATTGTCGCTCGTCGCCGCGCCAGACCGTTGCTCACAGAGGCAGAGTACCGCAGGTTACGGAAATGTAAAACGTTTTGGGCTTTTTCCCACCAAAACGTTTTGGTCAACTAGGTTTTCCCACACAGCATGCATCTTGGCGTTCAGGTGTCACCTACCTAGGAGCAATATTCAATGAAGAAACAAGCAATCGCGATCGCCAGTATTCTGGCCATCGCACTGACCGGCTGCGCTTCAGGCGCAGGCAACGACACGACAGTTGGGGTCGACACAAACGACCTCCTCACTCTCACCCCCGCCGCGACCGGCGAGCTCGACCTGGTGACGTGGAACCTCCCGTTTGGCGAGCCAGCCTCGCTCGACCCCATCAAATCGTTCAACTACGCAGAAAACACTGTCGTGGCAAACCTGTGTGAAGGTCTCATGCAGCTGCAGCCTGACTTCACCATCGAACCGGGGCTGGCCGAAAAGGTTGAAACCCCAGACAACCTGACCTACATCTACACAATTCGCCAGGGCGTTGAGTTCTGGGACGGTCAAGAAATGACCGCCGATGATGTCGTCTACAGCCTGAGTCGTCACCAAGACGCCAGCGAAGGAAGCTACTGGGCCGGAGGGCTCGTTAGCAACATCGCCTCCATCGAGAAGACCGCCGACTGGGAAGTCACCGTCACGCTCACCAAGCCTGACGCAGCGTTCAACTCGTACATGGTCACGCCCGTCGGTACCGTCATTCAGCAGGACTTCCGCGAAGCCGCTGGAGAATCCTTCGGAAACCCGACCGGCAAGGTCATGTGCACCGGCCCATTTTCCGTTGGCGACTGGGATCAAGGTCAGTCGATCTCGTTGATCAAGAACGACAACTATTGGAACAGCGACAAGCAGGCGCAGGCCGCTCAGGTCGACATCAACTTCATCGTTGATGCAGCAGCTATCGCTACCGCTCTCGACACTGGCGCAATCGACGGCTCCTACGATGTGCCCCTTGGCGCTTTGAAGTCACTTCAGAGTTCGACCGAGGGAAGTCTTTACCTCGGCAACTCACTGCAGCTGGTGGCGATCATCGGCACCGGAAACGGAGTCTTCGCTGATCCTGCCGTTCGTCAAGCACTCATGATGGCCACCGACCGTGACGCCATTGCGGCTACCGTCTTCGAGGGCACCGCGAGCGCATCACGCTCGCTCGTTCCCGATAACGGATGGGCCTACGGCGACAGCGAGTTCACCGATGGTCGCGAAGAACTTGCACCGACAACAACCGACATCGAAGGCGCCAAAGAAGTTCTCAAGGACGCCACGGTCGATCTGACCGCGCCGATCAAGATTGTCTACCCCTCAGAGCGCACCTACTATGCCGACATCATCTCGGAAATCTCCAACGGCGCCCGCGCTATTGGACTCACCGTTGAGCCAGAAGGTGTGCCGAGCGCACAATTCGGAGCGTTCTTCTCCGACCCCGCTGCACGGGAAGGTCACGACGCGTTTGTCACCTACAACTACATGGATGTTCCTGACCCGCTTGCGTTCCTCCGCGGAATTGTGGGAACCGGTGGATCTCAGAACTACAACGAGTACAGCAACTCAACAATTGACTCGTTGCTTGACGAAGCCGCTGCCACCGAAGACGACGGCGAGCGCGCTGAACTCGTGAACGAGGCGCAGGCTGCGGCGATGGAGGATCTCCCGTGGATCCCGATCGTCGATCCTGCAGTGCGACTGTTCATGAATGACCGCGTCACGGGTGCTCCCGCATCCTTCGTGTATCTCTACTACCCCTGGGCTGCCGACCTCGGCGCTTCGGGCGAATAGCTCACTCCCGGGGGTCGCTGTGTTCGCACACGGCCCCCGGCCTTCGTCTCTAAGGAAACGGCTCATCCAGTGACTTTCATATTGCGACGCTTAGCCGCCCTCGTCGGGGTGCTCATCGCGTCAAGCTTTCTCGTTTTTGCCGCGATGTATGCGGCGCCGGGAAGCCCCGAAAACTTTCTCGTTCAAGGACGAACGGTAAGCCCAGAAGTTCTCGCGGCCATCCGCGAACAGTATTCTCTCGATGACCCCTTCCTCGTGCGGTTCTGGAACTGGCTCACCAACGTGTTGCATGGCGACTTCGGCCGCTCCCTCGCCAACCAGCAGGATGTCGGCGAGCTGCTCGCCGGTCGGCTGCCGACCACACTGATGTTGGTCACGCTCGCGGCCATCATCATCATCGTGCTGGGCATCGGCATGGGCATCGTTGCGGGTACGCGCGGTGGCGTTGTCGACAAGATCATCCTCTTGGGTTCCAACCTGGGCTTCGCGATCCCCACCTTCTTCGCCGCCCTCATCCTGATGAGCATCTTCAGCGTCGGGCTCGGCTGGTTTCCTGTCTTCGGCTCCGGAGATGGGTTCTTCGACCGAATCTGGCACCTCACGCTTCCCGCATTTGCTCTAGCGTTGCCGTCATCCGCCGTCGTGGCACGCATCACCCGCACCTCCATTCGCGAGGAACGTGACTCTGAGCATTCGGTAATGGCCCGAGCGCGCGGCGTTGCCGAGAGCCTCGTGATGCGACGTCACGTCATCCGCAACTCGATGCTCCCCGTGAGCACCATCGTGGGAGTTCACATCGCCGGGCTGATTGCCGGTTCCTTTGTTGTTGAGTACGCGTTCACGCTTGACGGCATCGGCACCCTGCTCGTGCACGCTGTTCAACGCAAGGACTTCGCCGTTGTGCAAGCAATCGCCATTGTTCTTGTCGCCGCTTTTGGTGTCATCAACCTTCTCGTTGACCTCTTCTATGCCTCCATCGATCCGCGAGTGAAAGTGGAGACAAACCGATGAAACAATTTGCTGAACGGATGGGCGCCCTCGGCCTCATCGCCTGCGGCGTCATCGCCGTCGTGGTGCTTGGTGCGCTCTTTGCTCCCCTCATTGCCCCCTACGATCCGACCATTGGATCTGTCACGCAGCGCTACCAGGGCATGTCCTTCGAGCACTTGTTTGGCACCGATCAGGCTGGCCGCGACATCTTCTCTCGACTGCTGTGGGGCGCACGCTCCAGCTTGACTGGTCCGCTGATCGTCGTGGGGATCACGGCTGTCTTTGGAACCCTGATCGCTCTCACTGCCGTCTGGTGGGGCGGCATTGTCGACTCTTTCCTCAGCCGAGTTCTGGATCTGCTCTTCGCTTTTCCCAACCTCCTGCTCGCGATGCTCGCCATTGCGGTCTTTGGTCCCAGCCTCACGACAGCGGCACTGGCACTCTCGGTGGCGTACATTCCGTACTCCGCTCGCGTGGTTCGCAGCATGGCGATGCGCGAACGCAACCTCCCCTACATTCGCTCCCCCGAATTGCAGGGCATCCCCGGAATTGTGATCACGGGCAGACACCTGTTGCCGAACGTCGCCCCGCTCATCGTGACCGGCGCCACCATCAACTTCGGGTTCGCAATGATCGAGCTCGCCGCGCTGTCCTTCCTCGGCCTCGGCGTGCAACCGCCGGAAGCCGATTGGGGGCTCATGGTGTCAAGCGGACAACAGTCACTCTTGAACGGTTATCCGGCAGAGAGTGTTCTCGCTGGACTCAGCATTGTCATCACCGTGGCAGCCTTCGGTTACGTCGGAGAACGACTCGGTGGCCGTGCCGCCGCAGGGAGGAAAGCCTGATGCTTAACATTGACAACCTCTCGCTCACCATCGGGCCGGACCTGCAGATTTTGCGCGACGTCTCTCTCGCCGTGGCGGCGGGCGAAGCAGTCGGTCTGGTCGGCGAATCGGGTAGTGGCAAGTCCATGACCCTGCGTTCCATCCTCCAGATCGAACCGGCTGGCTCCGAGGTCACCGGCACGATCACTTTCGACGATGTCGACGTTCGCGGTCTCACTGGTGAAGCGTTACGCCGGATGCGGGCCAACGATGTATCGATGATCGCTCAGAATCCGCACGCCGTGTTGAACCCGGTGCTCCCTGTTGAGCGGTACCTCATCGAGGGAATGCACGACGCCCAGGGACAGCCCACGAAGACCGCGAAGATTCGCGCCGGCGAGCTGCTCGAGCAAGTAGGCATCGATGCCGTTGATCGCGTGCTGCGCTCGTACCCGCATCAGCTCTCGGGCGGCATGCTTCAGCGGGTCGTCATTGCGGGCGCAATTGCGGGCAGACCGCGGCTGATGCTCGCCGACGAACCAACCACCGCGCTGGACGTCACCACCCAAGCAGAAGTGATGGCCATCCTCGATGAGTGCCGTCACGAGCTCGGCATGGCAATGCTGTTCGTCACCCACGACCTCGACCTCGCTGCCGCAGTCTGCGACCGAATTGCCGTGATGAAAGACGGCGAAATTGTGGAAATCGGACTACCGGAGCAGCTGCGCGACAACCCCCAGCATCCGTACACCAGAGCATTGATGGAGTCACGCCCTGCGGGGCTCACCTGGACCCCGGAAAGCGAGGCCACATCATGACCACCGCGGCACACACCCCAGAAATCACGGTCGAAGCGCTCACTAAGACCTTCCACACCGGAGCTAAACAGCACGTAAAGGCGCTCGACAATGTCACTCTGAGCGTCGACAAAGGCTCGTGCCTGGCCGTCGTCGGAGAGTCCGGTTCGGGCAAGACCACGCTCGCCCGCATCATCGTCGGGCTCGAAAAACCAGACTCGGGCAGAGTGTCGGTGAGCGGCGAGCCGGTCGCCGCCCGCGCGAACCGACGTGAACTGCGTCGCCGCGCCCGTGACATCCAGATGGTGTTCCAAGACCCTCAAAGCTCGCTCAACCGCCGGCTCCCCGTGCGCGTTGCGGTGGACGAAGTGCTCAAAGCCCACTCGCACCTCAGCCGAGCCGAGCGACGAGCGCGCTGCATCGAGCTGTTCACTCTCGTGGGACTCGAAGAGCGATTCCTCGACGCATTGCCGAGCGAACTGTCGGGAGGCCAGAAACAGCGAGTAGCAATTGCGCGCGCGCTGGCCGCCAACCCCGCCGTCATTGTGCTCGACGAATCAGTGGCAGCACTCGACGTGACCGTACAAGCCCAGATTCTCGAACTCTTGGCAGAGCTGCGGCAATCGCAGAACCTGACCTACCTCTTCATCACCCACGACCTTTCGGTCGTGCAGATGATTGCCGATCAGGTCGTCGTGATGCGCCGCGGGCAGATCGTAGAGCGCGGAACAACCGCCGAAGTGCTCACCAACCCGCAGCATCCGTACACCCAACTCCTGCTGGCCTGCGCTCCTCGCCCCGGTTGGAAGCCCCAGCGAGGAATGATCCAAAAACTCCGAGAAGAGATCGCATCATGAGTCGCAGTACACCGGAGATCATTCACATCGATTCGACCGATGCCTTCCAGCGGGGCGTCGACCGCGGTCGCGCTATCGCCGACACCCTCACGAAGGGCATCGCGATCTACCTGGAACTCTTCGAAGCATCCGCAATCAGCATCGACGATGTGCGCCGGTATGCCGAGCAGGCTTTAGTCGCGACCGAAAAATGGAGCCCCGCTCTGGCTGATGAACTCAAGGGTCTCGCCGAGGGAAGTGCCACCCCACTGTGGAAAATTGCTGCCATCAATGCGCGCACCGAGATCCTCTCGCAAGCCGTCGGCACAAAACCCGGCGAATGTTCCACCATCGTCAATGCTGGCGTGAATCCCGTCGGCGCGCAGACCTGGGACTGGCATGAAGACCTCGAGGAATGCTGGCACCTGCACAGAGTCTCCGGCACGCCACGCACCTTCGTGGGGCTGACGGAGCACGGCATCCTCGGCAAGATTGGGATCAATGACGCCGGAGTCGGCATCATGCTCAACATTCTTGGCCACCAAGCCGACCGGCCGGATGGCGTGCCCGTTCACCTCGTTGCAGCCCGCGTACTCGCCGAAGCATCGACGTTGGCTGAGGCGGTTGAGATTCTTCGATCTGCTCCCGTGAGCACCTCAAGCGCCATCACCGTAGTGAGCCCCGAAGGTGCCGTCATCGTCGAGCTAAACCCTGAAGGCGCCGCCATGCTGGAACCCACCGACGGGGTGCTTGTTCACACCAACCACTTCGTCGATCCCCAGTTGAGCCGCGGCGAGAAACTCGGCCTCTACGATCCCGATACTCAAGCACGGTACGACGTTCTCGTCGAGCGTGCTGCAGCCGCACCGCTGCCTACCGCGGCGAGCGCCCTCATCCCGTATCTGTTCTCCGAACCCGGCGATGAGGCGCAACTCTGCTGCGTTCCCGCGATCGGCGCGGTCTTTGGCGACCGTTGGTCGACACTGGCCACGATTACTCTGGATGCCGCAGCACGAGCAATCACCGTCTCGCCGGGTTCCCCCAAAGATGCCACCGCCGAAACGACCATCCGATTGGTCGCCGCTCGCCGATAATCGCGCCGCGCGGGCCCACAAACGCGAGCTGTCACTTGTCGCAATCGGGCACCCCACAGTGTTAACGTGAGATCACCCCATTGTGGGGGCAGCGGGCCACGCATTCGGGGCGGCCCCAGCGACGGTCATTTGGGTGACCATCACGCAGAGGAGCAACTGTGGCAACGAAACAGCATTCGGGAGAAAACGGAACGGTCGCGTCACGACCGCGTGAACAGTGGTCGGGCCAGCTGGGGTTCATCCTGTCGGCCATCGGCTCCGCCGTGGGTCTCGGCAACATTTGGCGCTTCCCCGGTGTCGCCTACGAGAACGGTGGCGGGGCATTCCTGATCCCGTACCTGATCGCGTTGGTCACGGCCGGCATCCCGATTCTGTTTCTCGACTATGCGATTGGCCACCGCTTTCGCGGCTCAGCACCGACTGCGTTCCGTCGTCTCGGCGGCAAAGCCGGCAAGTGGCTCGAGTCGCTCGGCTGGTTCCAAGTGTGGATCTGCATCGTCATCGCCGTGTACTACGCGGCCGTCGTCGCGTGGGCTGCCAGCTACTTCACGTTCAGCTTCGACCTGCGCTGGGGCGATGACACTGCCGGATTCTTCGTCAACGAATTCTTGCAAACTTCGGATGCCGGCTTCAGCTCGCAGTTCGTGCCCGCTGTTCTCATCCCACTCGTACTCGTCTGGGTTGCTGTGCTTGCCGTGCTCGGCTCCGGCATTGCTAAGGGTGTGCAGCGCGCTAACGTCATCTTCTTGCCGCTACTCGTCGTGGCCTTTCTCATCTTGGTGGTGCGCGCGCTGTTCCTTGATGGTGCAATGACTGGGTTGGATGCTCTGTTCACCCCAGACTTCTCAGCGCTCGGCGACCCCAGCGTGTGGATCGCGGCCTACAGCCAAATCTTCTTCTCGCTGTCGATCGCGTTCGGCATCATGATCACCTACTCGTCGTACCGCAGCCGCAAGGCAAACGTGACCGCGCCGGCGCTGGTCGTCGCGTTCGCGAACTCGTCATTCGAGATCATTGCCGGCATCGGAGTCTTTGCGACTCTCGGGTACTTCGCGTTCCAGCAGGGCGTCGGCGTTGACGAGCTCGAAGGCATCACCGGCGTCGGGCTCTCGTTCATCACATTCCCGGCGATCGTCTCGCAGATGCCCGGCGGTCCGCTCTTCGGTGCGCTGTTCTTCGGCTCGCTCGTCATGGCCGGATTCACCTCCCTGCTGTCAGTGCTTCAGGTCGTGTCATCCGCGTTCCAAGACAAATTCGGGATCACCGCCCGTCAGGCTTCGATTCGAGTGGGTTCCGCTCTCGCGATAGTCTCCGTGCTGCTGTTCTCGACCACTACCGGCCTGATCACTCTCGACACCGTCGACCAGTGGGCGAACAATATCGGCATCGTCGTTGCCGCGATCGCGTCCACGATTCTCGTGATTTGGGTGTTCCGCAAGGGCCCCGAACTGGCCGGCCATCTCAACGCTGTCTCCACCTTCAAGGTCGGCCCGATCTGGCAAATTCTCGTCGGAGTTCTCGCCCCCGTCGTGCTGCTCTACATGCTCATCCAACGAGTGATCGTGCTCGTCACAGAAGGCTACGAGGGCTACCCGCTCTGGTACCTCGCGGTTGCGGGTTGGGGAACCGTCGCCGTGATCCTCATCGGTGCGATCACCATGACGGCTCTGCGCTGGAAGCATGACCCCGACGACTTCACCGCCTGGCCCAGCACTCAAGCGCTAAAGGAGCTCAAGAAATGAGCGGCATCGCCATCACGTTCTTCCTCGTCGCCGCCGTACTCGTCTGGGGCGGCCTCATCGCGAGCATCATCTTCCTTGCGCGCAAACCCCAGCTCGACGTGTATCCCGAGGGCTCAGAGCTCGTGAGTGACGACGACTAGTACCCGCTGCCTACAGGTTCGCGATCAACGCACGGCGTTCGCTTTCTGGCCGAGCCTCACAATTCGCCGCAGGCGACACGTAAAAGGGCGGGCATCCACCGTGGATACCCGCCCTTCGCGCAATTCGATTAGCGCATCATGCTGTTACTCGGCGCTTTCGTTGCCTTCGGCGTTTCCCGCAGAGGTCTCGCTGAGCGCAACTTCTGCGAGCTTAGCGGCGAGAATGCTGTCGGCTGAGCTCTCGTTCGAGTTGCCCTTCGAGTCGCCCTTCGAGGCACCGCGAGCACCTTCACCGACGGCTTGACCGACGGCGCGGCCCTGGATGATCGACGCGAGGTCGAGTCCGGTAGCTGCCTTGATCGACTCGAACGAACTACGCAGGGCGATTGAGCTTTCATTTCCGATGGTGTCAGCTGCGCTTGATCCGTTGCCACCGATGACGGTGACGGAACCGATCTGGCCGTAGCCCTTGGCCCACTGTTCCATGACGAGCGGCAGTGATTCGAGGGCACGCTGGGCGAGGAGCGCATCTTGGTGCTTGGCGAGAGCCGCAGCTTCTGCCTCGATGCTTGCTGCGCGTGCTTCACCGGAAAGACGCACGGCATCCGCGTCAGCAGCGGCGCGAACGCGCACTGCTTCAGCTTCGACAGCCGCGATCTGGGCCTGAGCTTCGGCACCCTTGACCAGACGGTAGGCATCGGAGTCGGCATCCTTCTGAGCCTTGTACAGGTTGGCGTCGGCTACACGCTTCACGTCAGCGTCGAGCTCTGCCTGACGGTTCTCGGCACGCTGCTGCAGAACGCCCTGCTCGGCGGTGGCTCGAGCGAGCGCTTCAGCCTGCTCAGCTTCCGCGTTGGCCTTACCGACCTCGGCCTTGGAGTCTGCGGTGTTCTTGTCGAGCGCGGTCTGCTCGATCAGGTTCGCCTCGGCAACGGTGATGTTGCGCTTGGAGATTTCGCGGTTGGCGTCGGCCGTGGCGAGTTCTGCTTCGCGACGCTTCGACTCAATCTGCGGAGTTCCGAGCGACTGGATGTAGCCGACCTTGTCGCCGATGCCTTTTATCTGGAAGGAGTCGAGAATCAATCCCTGCTCCGACAGTTCGGTCGAGACATCCGTCGCGATCTGGTCAGAGAACTTCTTGCGCTCACGCATGAGCTCAACAACGGAGAGAGTTGCGACAACACCACGAAGAGCACCTTCAAGCTGCTCTGTTGTGAACTGCTCGATGGCGGCATCCTGCGAAGCGAAACGCTCGGCAGCACGACGAACCAGGGCAGGGTCAGAACCGATCTTCACGATCGCCACAGCTTCAACCTGAAGCGTTACGTTGTCAGCCGACTGCGCCTCTGCAGTCATTGACACCTGGCGCGAACGAAGCGAAATCGTCTCGTGGCGCTGCGTGATCGGGTTGACCAGTGCCTTGCCATTGACGATAACGGTGACGGCGGAATCGTTGCCCGCACCATCCTTTTGCGAACGACCCGAAACAACGAGGGCCTCGTCAGCGCGCGCGACCTTGAACCAGGCGCGAGCGATCAGCAACATGACCAAGAACAGTACAACAAGAACGACCACCCCGATCCCGATGAGGAGGACGAGTCCGCCAGTGGCGAAGATTTCCATGTATGCACCTTTCAGAAAATGAGCTATCACCACCCATTGTCCTTGGTTACAGCGCGCGCATCCACCCTTCGATGCCATCCGCTGTAATTGGCAGCGCATCTGAGAGCACTTCGTGGCCGGTCGGGGTCACGAGCACATTGTCTTCGATGCGCACGCCGAGGCCGCGCAACTCAGGCGGCACGGTCATGTCCCACTCGTGAAAGTACAGTCCGGGTTCAACCGCCATGACCATTCCGGGCACGAGTTCTCCGCTCTGGTAGGCGGAGTAGCCCGACTGGGCACAGTCATGCACATCGAGTCCGAGGTGATGGCCGATGCCGCACACAATGTAGCGACGGTGGTGCTGCCCCTGAGCACTCAAGGCTTCATCGACCGAGACAGGAAGCATGCCCCAGTCGTGCAGCCCGGTCGCAATCACTTCGAGCGCGGCGAGGTGAAAGTCGCTGAAGATCTTGCCGGGGCCGACCGCCGCAAGTCCCGCCCGGTGTGCCTTCTCAACCAGGTCGTGCGCTTGACGCTGGGCGGCAGAGAACGTTCCGGATGCCGGAAGCGTGCGCGTGACATCCGCGGTGTACAGGGAGCGGGCTTCCACTCCCATGTCGAGCAGCACGGCGGCGTCGGGTTGCACGGGGCCGTCGCAGCGCACCCAGTGCAGCACCGGGGCGTTCTTGCCGCTGCCGACGATCGTCGTGTACCCGGTGCCGTTGCCGACGGTGCGCGCGTAGCGGTCGAAGGTGCCTTGCAACCAGCGCTCTCCACCGAATTGAATGGCCTGCGGAATCTCCCGGGCGACCGCCTTGAAACCCTCGATCGTGTGATTCACCGCACCGCGCAGTTCGGCGATTTCCCACTCGTCTTTGACCATGCGGATCTCCGAGAGCACGCGGCCGAGGTCGTTCGAAACGGGGATCGAGTGCAGCAACGGGTTCGCGCCGAGCAACGATCCCGTAAGCGCGATGTCTGTCGCGCGAGCCAAGGCGGCCTCTAGCTCAGCCAATGGACGCGTCTCAATCTGCAGCGCGGCGGTCCATTCGGGCATGCCCGGTGCCGAGCCGACCCAGAGTTCACCGTGGGCGGCATCCGCAAAGAAGTCTGCTTCTCCGGGATATGCCGGTGCGGGAATGAATAGCGTTGCATCGTGGCCGCCGGCTGTCGGGCTCATCACGAGCACGGCGTCTTCGGCCGAGCATCCACTCAACCAGAAGAAGTTGCTGTCGGGGCGGAAACCGTAGTAATTGTCGTTCACCCGAACGGGAGCTTTGCCGCCCGCCAGCACGATGGTACGCCCGGCGAAGGCAGGGCTGAGACGAGCTCGGTGGGCGGCGGTAGCGGCCGCGATGCCGGGCACCGTGTCAGGCGTGCGGTCGGGGGTCGCCCATCCCGTTTCCATGTAGTTAACGAACCCGGTTGCGTTTCGCAAGTGGGGCAGCCGCGGGTCTCCTCGATCGGGATGCGGCGTTGAGGGCGTTGAGGGCGTGAATGTCGCGTGCTGGTCGGAATCTGAATTCGAGTGCATGGGGCTGCCTTTCGTTGTGGCGTGCGGAAGTGAGAACGTGGTGGGCCGTGGGCCCCGCGGAGCGTTACTGCGGTGCGTCGATGCTGCGCGCGATGGCGGCCGCGATGGCCAAGTCTTCCCAACTCATGCCCGAACTCTTGAAGAGCACCGGGCGAGTGGCATCGAGCGCTGTCGTGCCTCGGATGACGTCCGCCAGCGGAATGAGGTCGCTCGCAGTGAGAGCGCCGTCCGCGATCGCCATGACCACGTCTCCCGATTCGCGCAACGCTGTCGGAACATCTTCGACAACGACCTGAGATCGTCCCATCAGCGCACTATCGAGTTCACGAGCATCCGGTTCATGAGAGCCAACCGCAATGATCACGGCGTCCGCGCGCACGGCAGCGGAGTCGAATAACGGAGTTCGCGCGGTCGTGGCGCACATGATGACCCCGGCCGCGGCGATAGCAGCCGCAGCCTCGGCACTTCCGGTCTGCACGACCCGCGAATCGGGCAGCTCAACCGAGCGCAGCGTGCGCACGACCACGGTGACCGAGGCGAGGTGCCGACGATCTCCAATAACAGCACGCAGGGTCGCGAGGTGGTCGACCGCTTGGGGCCCCGCCCCAAAGATGACAACGTCGAGCGGATCCGAGGAGCGCAGCAGTGCCCCTGCCGTGGCGGCCAGTGACACCGCTGGGGTGCGGATGCTCGTTAACGCAGCACCATCGAGCAACAGTCGCGGCGTAAGAGTCTCGGAGTCGAAGAGAATGTAGAGACCTTGGATGCGGGGCAATCCGATGCCCGGATTATCCGGAGCAACGGTGAGCACCTTGATTCCCGCATACGGACCAACTTCTGAGGGCATCAGCAGAAAGTCGCCGCGCGTCAGCTTCTCAAAAACCCGCGCATGGTCTGTGCCGGGATCGAAGCCTGACCTCAGCGCATCCTGAACGGCAGCCACCGCGGCGCCGGGGCTAATCGCTGCCCGCACGGCTGCGTCGTCGAGGTAGGCGGGCGTCATTGCGCTGCTCGAAATAGGGGTTTCAGAGCGGGGCACGACCGGTGAATTCTGCTCGAACATTGATGCCCCTTCTCTCAACACCTGCAGGCCCAATGGTATCGCGGCGTCTGCCCGCGCAACGTCGTCGAGTTCCCCATTCACGGGCGTAGTCTGGCCACCATGACGAACATCCTGGTCGTGGAAGATGACGAGACCATGGGCGCGCTCGTTCAGCACGGTCTCGAAGCTGAGGGCTACACGGTCACTCTGGTCGCTAACGGCATGGATGCTCTCATTGCGGTAGCCAGCGACGACTTCTCGGCGGCCGCCATCGATGTCATGCTCCCCGAAATGTCGGGCTTCGAAATCTGTCGGCACCTGCGCGAACAGGGCAACCACCTGCCTGTGCTGCTTCTCACGGCGCGCGACGCGGTAGAGGATCGAGTGCTCGGCCTCGACTCTGGCGCCGACGATTATCTCACCAAACCGTTCGCGTTTGCAGAGTTCGCGGCCCGCATCCGAGCGCTCGTTCGCCGCGATACGACTGCCGCGAAAGCAAGCCGCAAAATTGGCAACCTGGTGCTCGACGCCGCCACCGTGCGGGCAACATCCGGCGGCACAGCATTGCCGATGAGTTCCAAAGAATTTGCTCTGCTCTGGATGCTCAGCTCTCGCACCGGCGAGACGCTCAGCCGCGCCGAGATCTTGGAGGAGGTGTGGGGCACGAGCGCCCACATTGATGCCACGGTTGTCGACCAGTACGTCAGTTACTTGCGGCGCAAACTAGACCCGATAGTGGCGGGCGTCACCATCAGCACGGTTCGCGGTGTTGGCTACTCGCTGGCGGCGGTGGAGTGATGTTCTCGAAGCTGTCGATTCGCGCCCGCATCACTCTCGGCAGTGTTGCCGCCGCAACAATCCTGCTGTTGATCGCGCTCGTCGTGGTGCGCATTGCGGTGCAAGACATTCTTACCGAAGCTGATCGTTCCCTCGCCACCAGTGACCTCACACCGTTTGTTGCCGACATCACGGCGAACCCCGATGAATCAGTGGATGACCCGGGCACCGGGGTTCTCGTCTACATCACCGACCCCAACGGCGACGTGCAAGTGAACACTCTTCCCCGGGGCATTACCACGGAAGTCACGCGCACCGACCCCAGCGACACCTCGATTGTCGTGCAGGATGACCGCAGCGACCACGAGGGAAAAGCCGCCGACGACGACGATGTCCAATCGTTTGTCGTTGCCGGGCGCACCCTCACCACCGACGCGGGCACCTGGCAGTTGTGGGCGGCACGCAGTACCGCCGCGAGCCAGCTCGCGCTTCACGGCCTCGATCGCATCCTCATCGTTGCGGGGGTCGTGTTGCTGCTCGGCTTCGGCCTTGCCTCGTGGGGTCTCGCCAGCGCTGCGCTGCGCCCGGTCACCGCGATGCGCCGCAAAGCGGAACAGCTCAGCGGCGATACCGCTACCGCCCTCCCCGTAGGTGCTGCGGATGACGAGCTCGCGGCCCTCGCCACCACGCTCAACGCTTTCCTCGCCCGCCTGCGAGCCTCCACCGATCGCGAAAAACAGATGGTGTCGGATGCCGCCCACGAGTTGCGCACGCCGCTGGCGGCGCTCACCACCCAGCTTGAGCTCGCACACGCCGACTTTGGCAATGCTGAGGCTCTCGCCGCCCAGGTCACCGCGGCGGAAGCATCCGTGGATCGCCTGACGTCATTGGCTACCAACCTTCTCGAGCTGAGTCGCATCGAGACGGAGGCGAGCACGGCGACGGCGAGCGCCGGACGACTTGTTGATGAGTTCACGGGCAGCATTGACCGCGCTCGTCTTCTCGGTATGGCGAAGGCGGCGAGAGTCGATTTCACGTGTTCCACCGTCGATGAGGAGGCGCGCTTTCGAATCGGGGCGCAATCGTTCGGTCGCCTCGTCGACAATCTGCTCTCCAACGCGATTGCCGCGATCTCGACCGGCGGTGGCATTCTTGCGGCCCTGAGTATCGAAGTGGATGGTCTCCATCTCGAGGTCACCGACGATGGTCCCGGCATGCCTGAGCAGTTCATCCCGATCGCGTTCGATCGCTTCTCGCGCCCCGACGTCTCACGCACGGGCGCGACTGGGGGCAGCGGACTCGGGCTTGCTCTCGTTCAGGCCATCGCGACTGCGGCGGGAGGGTCGGCCACGGTCGACAACACCGGCGATGGCTTGCGTGCAACGGTGCTGATCCCCAACATGTGAATTCGCTCACGCAAATGGGCGGTTTTTCTTAGCGATCCCATAGCTGAAGCCAGCACAGTAGGGACATGTCCACTCAGGTTCGCCCTCGCGCCGCTACGGCCAGGCCCCGCACTGCCCGAGCGGCCGTCGCTACCGCCTACGAATACCGCCGCAATTTTGCGCGGCGGGCACGACTCTCTGACCTACTCGTCACCGCCCTCTGGGCTTCGGGGGCAGCAGCGGCCGCCCTCTTTCTGGCGTCCGGCGGGGTCGACCAGTTCTCCTCCGTCGCCGAGACCGTCACGAGCATCGGCATCGTCGCCGGCCTGATCGGCACCGACTTCATTCTGGTGATGCTGGTGCTCGCCGCCCGTATCCCGCTCATCGATCGCACCATCGGCCACGACCGCGCCATCGCCGTGCACCGTTCGCTCGGCAAGCCCGCGCTCTACCTTCTTCTCGCCCACGGCGCCCTGTTGCTTACCGGCTACGGGCTCAGCTCGGGCATCAACCCGATTGCCGAAATCGGGCCGATGCTTTCTCTGCCCGATATGCCTCTGGCTTTCATCGCACTGGGCCTACTGATCGCGGTAGTCGTGACCTCGGTTGTCGCGGTGCGCCGCCGGTTCAGCTACGAAGGCTGGCACCTGGTCCACCTGCTCAGTTATGTTTCGGTGGCTTTCGCTCTCCCCCATCAGCTGAGCGTCGGTGGCGTGCTCGCCGACGGCACCCTTCAGCGCGTGTACTGGATCGCGCTCTACGTCGTCGCCCTCGGCAGCATCGTGACGTTCCGTTTCGTCGAGCCACTCGTCTCGAGCCTGCGCCATCGGATGCGTGTGGCCGCGGTCACCACGATTGCGCCCGGGGTCACCACGATTCACCTCGCGGGCAACGACCTGCGCGGGCTCGAAGCATCCGGTGGTCAGTTCTTCATCTGGCGTTTCTGGGCGCCGCGCACCTGGTGGCATTCGCACCCGATCTCGCTTTCGGCAATGCCAACCAACAGTTCGGCCCGCATCACGATTCGCGACCTCGGCACGGGCAGCGCCCAACTCAGCGCTGTTCCTGTCGGAACCCGGGTGAGTATTGAGGGCCCCTACGGCTTGTTCTCATCAACCGCGCGCACCTCACCGAAACTCACCATCATTGCGGCCGGCATCGGTGTCACTCCCGTGCGCGCGCTACTCGAGCACGCGTCCTTTGCTCCCGGGGAGGCAACAATTCTGTTGCGGGCAAGCACCCCCGACGAGGCCTACCACTGGGATGAAATCAAGGCAATCGCTGCCGCCAAGGGCGCCACCTGCTACACAATGATCGGCCACCGCCCACGCGGAATCGAAAGTTGGATGTCGCACGCCGACGCCGCCCGCGGGGTCAGCCTCAGCACGGCCTTCCCCGACATCACCGACTCCGACGTCTACCTGTGCGGGCCCACCGCGTGGCTTGACCTCGTCGAAGCGGATGTTCGCGCCACCGGCATCCGCCCCCATCAGATTCACGCAGAGAGGTTCGACTGGTGAGAACACGAGCGATATTAGGCAGCATCTTGGCTTCGGCCAGCGTGCTCATTGTTGGCTACCAAGCGGGAACCGCGGTCACGACCGCGAACGGCTCGTCACTGACGCTGCCCGTCGGCGAAGTGACGAACGGTTCGACATCCGGTTCAACCTCTTCCGGTGCAACGACGCCGGAAACATCCACGGCTCCAACCACCAGCACAAACACGGGCACAGAGACCAGCGGAACTGTAGCCTCCGGCCCGGCCGATGGAACCTACACCGGTTCGAGCATCAACACACGGTTTGGTGCTGTGCAAGTGCAGCTGACTATCGCCGGTGGCAGCATCAGCGAAGTAACCGCCCTGCACTTGACTGACGAGGATGGCCGGTCGATTCAGATCAGTAACCGTGCAGCGCCCGTGCTGCGCAGTGAAATCATTGCCTCTCAATCCACTGCCGTCTCCAATGTGAGCGGCGCTACCTATACAACGCAGGCGTACTTGGCTTCCGTGCAGTCGGCACTCGATCAGGCCGGAGCGTCATGAGGTACACGCTAGAGACGATGGGCACTGTTGCGTCGATTGAGCTGCCCGACGGGTGGGAAGCCGAGCTCAGGCCAATGCGTGCGATCTTCGACGAGATCGAGCAGCGCTTTAGTTTGTACCGCCCCGAGTCGGAGCTGAGCCGCATTGCTTCCGGCCAGTTGTCGCTGTCAGCGGCGAGCGACGAGCTTCTGGCCAGCTACGCCCGCGCTCTCGAATGGCGTTCGTCCACTGGCGGCAGTTTCAGCCCGCACCGCCCCGATGGCGTGATCGACCTCAATGGCATCGTCAAAGCCGAAGCAATCGAACGTGCCGGCAAACACCTGCAGACTGTCGGATGCCCGAGCTGGAGCATCAACGTTGGTGGCGACATTCTCATCTCCCCCACCGGCGGAGCCCAGCCCACCGGCATCGTTGACCCCGCGGATAGCTCGGCTCTACTCTGCGCGATCACCCTCGGCGGTTCGCTGCTCGCTCTCGCGACCTCGGGTAGTGCCCACCGGGGCGACCACATTTGGCGCGGAGGCAGCACCGCCCCTCCGCAGTTCATCCAGGTGAGCGTTGCGGCGGCCGACATCGTCACGGCAGATGTGCTCGCCACGGCGATCGTTGCCGGCGGCCGGGATGCTCTCGACGACATCACTGATCGCTGGGATGTTGACGTCATCACCGTCGACCGCGCGGGCGCGCTGCGCACGACTCAAGGACTGCTGCGTTCACTAGCTACGCGATAGCGTCCAGCGCTGCCAAGCCCAACCCGAAGCGGCCCTCGAGTCACGATCCCGCTAGCGCGAGCATCGCCCGATCGGGCAGCTCTCGGCGGCGCCCTGCAACCGCTCTACACTCACAATGGTCAAGCTTGACTGAGAGCTTTGATAGTGTCGATGAGTTCGAGGTCGTTGTCCCTCGTCGCTCGCCTTTCACGCTTGAGCTCCCCAGGAGGGACGTCGCGGATCGCGCCTGAGCGCCGGGTTGGCTGACCTACGGCGAGGGCGTAAGGCCTACGCAGCGTCTGATCTCTAGCGGTAATCGCTGAGAACAACAGACCGGCGGGGTTCCTGACGGTCGACGCGCGCCACATAATTCGGGACGAATCCTTCCTATTGGGGTCTGTCCTGCCATTGAGAGGAACTGGATGGAAATGCAACAACTGGGAGCGCCGATTGTGATCGGACTCCTCGTCGTATTCTTCGGCGGTACCCTGATCATGTCGATCATGATCGGCAAGAAGAAAGAGAACGCTGACGGCTATATGAACGCCGGCCATAAGATTGGTTTTGGCATTTCAGCAGCCTCGATGACGGCAACGTGGATCTGGGCCTCCTCCATGTACGCCTCCGCAACGTCGGGCTACACGTACGGCATTTCGGGCCCCATCCACTACGGGCTGTGGGGCGCCCTGATGATCCTCTTCATTTATCCCTTCGGCAAACGCATTCGTGCTGTCGCCCCGCGCGCCCACACTCTCGCTGAGGTCATGCGCGCGCGTCATGGTCGCTCGAGCCAACTCATGCTCGCTGGTTCTAACGTGCTGGGCAGCGTCATCAGCCTCACCTCAAACTTCATCGCGGGAGGAGCACTCATTTCGATGCTCTCGCCGTTTAGCTTCACTCAGGGCATCTTGTTTGTTGCCGGCGGTGTCCTGCTGTACACGCTGTGGTCGGGCTTCCGCGCGTCCGTGCTCACTGACTTCGCGCAGGTAGTGGCGATGTTGGGTGCGGTCATCATCATCGTCCCCGCCGTGTTCTTCACTGCTGGTGGCACCGACATGTTCATCGCGGGGGCGTCAAACCTCACCCCGCAGCAGTCGAATTTCTTCTCCTCGGATGCCTTCCTCAACCAGGGCGCTCCCTATATTGCCGCGGTTCTGGCGTACGCCATCGGCAATCAGACAATCGCCCAGCGACTCTTTGCTGTGCGCGAAGACCTCATTAAGCCCACCTTCATTACGGCGACAATCGGCTACGGTGCGACAATCATCGGCATCGGGATGCTCGGCGTCATGGCCCTCTACCTCGGCATCGAGCCCGTTGACGGTGACACCAACAACCTCATCCCCCAGCTGGCGAGCACCTTCCTCGGCCCGGTTCTGCTCGGTGTTCTCTTCATCATGATCATCGGCTCACTTGCCTCAACGGCAGACTCCGACCTTTCCGCATTGTCATCGATCATGATGGCGGATATCTATGGCCAGAACATTGCCAAGAAAGGCAAGGCCAACCCCAAGACGATGTTGCTCGTCGGGCGCATCTCCATGGTCGTCGCGACCGGTGCGGGGCTGTACTTTGCGAGCGGCGCACTCAACATTCTCGACCTGCTGGTCTTTGTAGGCGCACTCTGGGGCGCGCTGGTGTTCCCGGTAATCGCCAGCTTCTATTGGAAGAAGGTCACCAACGCAGCCTTCACGACATCGGTGCTGGTCGCACTCGTCGTCTTCATCGTCGTGCGGTTCGAATGGATCGAACTCACGGGAGCCTACGGAATCGCTATCGACGTCTTGTCCGTCATCGGAATCGGAGTGGTTCTCGGAATCATGGCATTCGGTTTCTTCGGCAAGAAGGTCGGCGTGACTGTCGGCATTGTGGCTTCCCTCGCGTCAGCGCCCTTCGCCATCGGGTTCCTTCACGACTACGCCGTGCTGAGCGGATCTTTGGTCGCGTACGCCGTGAGCACCGTTATTTGTTACTTCATGTCGTTCCGCAGCACGCAGAACTTCGACTTCAAGGTCATCAGCGATCGCACCGGTGACTTCGATGTTGTGTCGGATGCTGCTGCCGACCTTGACCGCAAATCTACCCCGACCACGCGCTAGGAGACCACCATGGAAATCATCATTGCTATCTACATGCTCGTCTGGCCAGTCATCGTCGCCGGCGTGCTCTTCGTGCTCGTGCGCGGATTCGTCAAGGATTGGCGTGAAGCCCGCGCTGAGGGCCGCAGCATCATTTAGTTGCCGCTGTCAGCCCTGACTGATCCCCTGCACAGTTTCCCATCGCCGAAGAGCCGGTCGCCCTCGAGTAACGAGATGCGCCGGCTCTTCGGCTGAAGCGTTAGCCTTTCAGCCCGGTTTGGGCGAGGCCTTCGACGAACTGCTTCTGCGCCAGAACGAATACGACGAGCACCGGCAGTGCCGTCATTGTCGCGGCCGCGAGTTGCACGTTCCATAGTTGCCCGCCGTAGGCATCCGCGTACCGCGTGAGCGCCTGAGGCAGAGTGAATAGCTCGGGCGACTGCAGGTACACCGTCGGCTCGAGATACAGATTCCAAATAGCGAGGAACGTGAAGATCGCGACCGCGGCGAGCGCGCTCTTCGCCAGCGGCATGGCTATGCGCCACCAGATCGCAAAGCGACCAAGCCCATCCAGTCGTGCCGCCTCTTCAAGCTCGATCGGTAGCGATATGAAGAACTGCCGCATGATGAACGTCGCCAAAACACTCGGTGCCCCAAAGGTCGAGACCAACAGGATCGGCCAGTGGGTGTTGATGAGTCCCATCCCGCTGAAGATTTGGAACAGCGGAACAATGGTGACCTCACTGGGGATGAGAAGCCCAACAAGCACAATCATGAACAGGATGTTCTGACCTCGAAAGCGGATGCGCGCAAAGGCGTAGCCGGCGAGAGATGAGATAAACATCGTGCCCGCCGTCACAAATAGCGCGATGTAGAGCGAGTTGAAGTATTGCCGAACGAACGGCTGCAACTCGAACGCTTGGACATAGCCATCCAGGGTCGGATTGGCAGACCAGAGTGTCGGCGGAAACGCGAAGATTTCGCCGATCGGCTTGAGCGATGAGCTAATCATCCACAGTGTAGGAAGGATGAATGGCACCGCCATTACGGTGAGCGCGACGTAGAACAGAACACGCTTCACTGTGATCTGGTTTTTCGCTATGCGCCGCACCACTACGGGTGCGGCGATCGTTGCGGCATTAGTTTTCATAGAACACCCACCTCTTGCGTAGCTGCCATTGCGCAACTGTGAGAATCAGCACGATGACGAATAGAACGATGGACAGTACAGAGCCGTAGCCAAATTCTCCAAAGAGGAAAGCCTGTTGGAAGAGGTAATACACGAGCACTGTGGTGGAGATGCCGGGGCCACCCTGGGTGAGCACCGCAATCTGCGCGAATACCTGAAGCGAGCCGACGATCGTAATGATGAAGGTGAGCAGGATGGTTGGTGAAATCAGCGGGATGGTGATCCGCGTGAAGAGTCGCCGGGCGTTGGCGCCATCCATCGTGGCGGCTTCGGTCAGCTCGCGAGGTACCCCCTGCAGTGCGGCAAGGAAGAGCACCATGTTGAGCCCGACGTTCTTGAAGACCTGAACGATGATCACGCTGATCATTGCGGTTGGGCCTTCGCGCAGCCAGTTGGGGCCCTCGATGCCAATCACTTCGAGCATCCCGTTGATGCCACCGTTGTCTTGAAAGAGGAAGCCCCACACAATCGTCCAGGCAACAAGGGAGACGACAACGGGAGAGAAGAAGATGGTGCGGAAGAAGGTGATCCCGGCCATGGATCGGTTGAGCATGACCGCCAGCAGGAGCGCAATTACTAGGTTAAAGAAGACGAGTCCAATAGAGAAAACGCCGGTTGCCTGCATGACAGGAACGATCTGAGGGTCGGTGAAAAATCGCTCAAAGTTTTCGACGCCCACGTAGGTGAACTTGTTGCCGAGCACATTCCATTCATGGAGGCTGAAGTACACCACCAGAGCTAGAGGCACCAGGACAAAGGCGGTCACACCAAGAACTTGGGGTGCAACGAAAAGGTAGCCGGCCGCTGCGTCACGCTGACGATAGGTCAGCGCGCGCCGCGGCCGGGTGCCGCCGGACCGGGCGCGAGCCCGATCCGACAGCACTGGGGTAGAAGAAGCCACGATCTATTCCTTAGAGCAGCGGATCCACGGCGTCACATACGCCCTGAAGCACTGCAGGTACGTCAGCATCCGCTGTCCACATTGCATCGAGCGATGCGCGCACGGTTTGGCTGATCTTGGCGGAGTCTGTATGGCCCTGTCGAACGACACCGGTGAGGATTCCTGGAACCACAACATCGTCGATCTGCTCAGCGGACAGCACGGGGTTGGCCGCAGCAAGCGTCTCGGCATTCAGCTGAGAGTTTCGAGCTGGCGGGAACCACTGCGCCAGAAGCGCGGAGTTCTCAGGGTTCGAGAAGTAGGCCAAGAAGCCCGTCGCGGCCTCGGGATTTTCGCCCTGAGACATCACGCCGATGCCAGCCTGACCAACAATCGAGTATTCGCCGGCAGGACCAGCGGGCAGCGGGAGCAGGTCCCAGCTGAAACCGTCCTCCGCGAGCAGCGATGCACGGGAGATCTGAGTCACCGTGAAGGCTGATTCACCCGCGAAGAAGTCGGCTGTAGTTCCGGGGCCAGGCATTGCGCTTGCCTCAAAGGCAGCGTCATGGATGAAGGTAAACGCGTCAGTCATTTCGTCTGAAGCGAACTCGCAGGTAGCGCCGTCATCGCTCCATGGCTGAGCTCCCCAGCCATCCCAGATCGAAGCGAGGTTGTCCCAGGAGGTGTAGTCGAAGTCACGGATGACGAACCCGGCTTTGCCCGTAGCCGCGTTGACCGCACTGCTGGCTGCCGAGACACTTTCCCAGTCCCAATTGCCTTCACCGCGCAGCTCTGCTGCCGTTGGCTGCCCGGCTTCGGCCAGCAGGTCGTTGTTCACGAACATCACGAGGGGTGAGGTTGAGAATGGGTAAGCAACAAGCGACCCGTCGCTTTTCCAGAGCTTTGTCGCAGCATCGCTGAGGTCGTCGTACTCGTACCCCTCGGTAGCTTCGAGGGTTTCCTGAATCGGAACGAGAGCTCCGGAGTCAACAAAATCGGGCGCGGTATTTTCCAGAATCCACGCGAGGTCTGGTGACTTTCCTCCGGCGACCTGGGTCGTCAGGGTCGTCGTGTAGTCCGCGAAGGGAAGCGGGTCGAAGGTGATCGACGCGATTTCTGGGTGGTCGGCAATATACGCGTCGGCGATCGAATCGAACATCGCGAGATGATCTTCGTTCGACGTCCACACGGTCATCCGCAAGTCGACATCTGATGCTTGTTCATCTGAGCTAGCTGCAGAACATCCGGTTAGCACCAGAGTTGCTGTTGTTAGCAGTCCAGCGGCGGTCAGCCACTTTGCTGATCTCATTGGTCTTTCTCCTCGGTCAGTAGCCAGTTACGTCGGGCCAGTGCAGCTCGACGCCTTGGCGGGTTAGCAGGGTTTGGAACTCCTCAAGCAGTTCAGGAGTGTTGCGAACCGTGCGGGGATCAACCTCACGGTCTAGACAGAAGGCCGCTAGCCAGCCCGCCGATTCGCCGATGTTCCACTCCACCGGGTGAAGCCGGAACGCTCCATTGGTGATGTGGGTGGTACCGACGTTCTTACCCGCCGGAAGCAGGTTGTCCAGGCGAACCGGGATCATTGCTCCGAGCGGAATCTCAAATGGCGCCGAAGCGACATCAATGTAGTTATCCCCACCTGTGGAGGGGTGCAGGTCGATGCGGTACATGCCCACGCCCACGGTGTCAGGGAAAGTTGCGGGGCGACCATGGCCGCGAACAGCGATAGAGAGGTCGTCTTCCACCACGCGATATTCCGAAATTATGCGCCGTGACTCTCGGATGTAGGGTGCCTGGGCGAGTCCATCGGCGGTACCGGTTATGTCGCCACGCAGGCGCAATCCCGGCCATCCTTTTCCGCCGTCGGGTCGTGGCGCTTCGGTTTGCAGCCAGTAGAACATCGCGAGCGAGAGCTGGCGGGAGGCATCCCGGTGCTTGGCAGCATCGTCATCGGAGGCATCGATGAGGTTCCCGTCGAGGTAATCGATCATCGGCCAGTTGACCATCACGACATCGCTGTCGAGGTGACCGGGCTCGAACATCTTCGTAGAGAGGATGCGACGGAAGATCCAGAGTTCATCGTCGCCACCACCGGCTCGCTGGTCGGCGATCCGCGCGAAGGGGTCGTCGTCGATCGTGGGAGTAAAGGCTCGCGTGACAATCTCGAGGGTGCGCGGGTGGGGCGCGGTGAGGCTCACGAGAGGTGCACCCCAAAAGTCTGGCTGGTAGGTACTCCAGTAGTCGTAGTCGCGCGGCTTGTCGATCGTGTGATCTTCGCCATCGCGGTGGTCAACGACGAAGCACCACGAGAACGCCTGCACGTTGTCCGGAGCCGCGTGCTCGGGTGCGCTGGGCTCCCCAGTGTCGGCACGGCTTTCGGTGCCGGTGACATATTCGGCGCCGGTGAGCGGAAGCAGGTCGCCCAGTTCGGTGGCATCCAAAATGTAGGGCGCTGTCAATTCGGTTTCTTCGGCGGTGGTGACGTCGCGCACCGTAACTGACCGCACAATCGTGTCATCGACGGTCGCGCTTACCGGGATCACGCCGTTGATCCGGGTGAGCTTGGTCGAGCCGGTGAACGGCGCCAGCATCGAGTCGATGACTGAGACTGCCACTCGGGGTTCGGCACATAAGCGGCTGACAAGACCGGCACCGGGGTTGAGGTGGCGCTCTGCGCGGGCCTGTGCGTTCAGCGGGTAATTGTCGCGGTAGTACCCGCGGATGCCGTCGCGCAGTTCGCGGTACGACGCGGTTACCCCGAATTGTTCAACCCACGTGTGCTCGTCCATGGGCACGGCTTGGCTCGTGAGTTGCCCGCCGAGCCATTCGTACTGTTCGGTGAGGATGACGCTTCGACCGGCGCGCAGAGCGGCAAGCGCTGCCGCCACTCCGCCCATTCCGCCGCCAACCACCACGACATCTGCATTGAGCTTCTTCATTACATACTCCCTACTCGTGGTGCAGCCACAGTGGCGCCCGCGATGACTGTGCAGCTCACAAGCTGCTGATGGGCGAGCTCGGTCGAGTCGCGCGTTCCGTTCATGATCTGGTCGAGCAGCGCTACAGCGCGCGACCCAAGTTCTTGGCGCGGGGCGCTCAGCCGGGTGAAATCGACAGCATGCCCGCTAGGCCTCGTGCGCTCTCCGAGAGCGATGATCGAGAGCTGTTCTGGCACGGCGACACCATCAGCGACCGCAATGTCACGGAGAGCCTCCGCCTGGCCCGCATCCTCTACGAAAAGTACGGTCGGCTGTGCCTTCCGAATCGCCGCCCACGCCAGGTCGAGGTCGGCTCCCTCAGCACTCTCGGTGACAGCCATGGTCACACTAAGCCCGGCGGATTCGACTTCCGCACTCAGCGAGTCTTTGCGGTCGCGGGTGGACTCCGCCGCGAAGGGCAGGTGCAGGTAGTAGAAGTCCCTATGACCGAGGTCTATTGCTAGGCGAGCCAGTTGCGCGGTCGCTCCCCCGTAGTCCACCCCAACGTAAGGAATGCGACCGTCAGCGGCATCTCGTCGACCGATGGCAACGAAGGGGTAGCGGCTGTCGACGAGGCGCGTAAGCTCGTCGGCATCCATTTCACGCCCGAGCAGGAGGCAACCGTCGGCGAGGCGAAGGCGGTTGTTCTCGTGAAAGAGACGGCGACGCCCATCAACAACAGGAGCGCTCGTGAACATCAGCAGATCGACGCCGATCTGCTCTGCAGCACCCTCGATACCGGTCAACAGCGGCGTGTAGAAGTCTGAGCTTTCGTGGGGGAATGCGTGCTCGTAGGTGAAGATGCCGATCAGGTTATTTCCCACCCCGGCCAGGCTGCGAGCGGCGGGATCGGCGACATAGGTAGTCTCGCGGATGACCTCGAGCACGCGCTGGCGGGTCTCGGCAGGAATGCGCGTTGTCGAGTCGGTCTTCCCGTTGAGCACGAGCGACACCGTCGCCTGGCTCACGCCGGCGAGCTCAGCGATCATTCGCTGAGTGACGCGCTCTGGCCGATTGATCGCCACTGGTCGTCCGCCGTTCTCTTCGTTGAGTAAAAAAGTGATGATGCGTATTACCGTACACAAAATAAAGTGATTATACGTATCATCACAGAAATCAACGAAAAGATGCCGGGTTGCTACCCCAAAGCTTGAGGCCTGCCAACGCCGCTTAGGAGATCGCCTTCGGGGATCCCGGCCGGGGCACGCCCTCGGCGTTAGGGCGTTTGCTCGCCGCCCATTGAAGTCGAGCCCTTGCGACGATCGATCCGCCCGAAGGTCGTGTCGAGCACATGCTGCATCTTGCGAAGCGCTCCATTGAGGGCTGCATCGACCGCCGAAGCATTGTCTGTCGCGAGCTCGGGCGTGCGCCCTTCCGGGCGAGCTTCAAGCCGGCACTGGATGTCGCCCCCGCTGCTACGGCCAGCACTCTCATCGCTGAGGTGGACTTCCACGCGGGTGAGGTGCGAGCTGAAATGGGAAAGTTTGCTCTGCACTTCGGCTTCAACTTCACGGATCGCGTTCTCGTTGAGAGTGATGTTGTTGTCGGTGTTCACGACGACCTGCATGGCTGCCTCCTGGCGGTTGAGGTGTGCCGCAAGTTGCCCTGACGCGAGGAAACCGCGGGAGGGCCGGCGGTACAAGTAAACGTCACGCTACGCCGGAAGGCTGGGCGTTCCGAGGATGCCCTGTTACGTTCCGAGGATGCCCTGGTTAGCTGAGGGCGTTGCGGGACGCCTCTGCACGGGGTTGCCGAGTGGTTAACGCAAAATAGCCACACCCCGAAGGGTGTGGCTATTTTACAATTTAAGTCCGGCGGTGTCCTACTCTCCCACAAGGTCCCCCTTGCAGTACCATCGGCGCAGAGAGTCTTAGCTTCCGGGTTCGGAATGTAACCGGGCGTTTCCCTCTCGCTATGGCCGCCGAAACACTATTGATTTATGTATCAGTCTGGGCCAGTTCACATCACAGAGCTTCCACCGAGGTGGGTGCTCAGCAGTGTGTGCTGGGCGCAGTTCCCGACCGTAAATCGGGAACCACAAAGTGGACGCGAGAATTCTTCTCATTCACCATTCGAAGTCCTTACGGACTCCCAGTGAGGTGGGGTGTTATCAATTTATCGACTTATTAGTACTGGTCAGCTCCACAGGTCGTTAGTCCCTGCTTCCACATCCAGCCTATCAACGCAGTAGTCTAGCTGCGAGTCTCTCGGCCTAAGCCATGGAAATCTCATCTTGAAGCTGGCTTCCCGCTTAGATGCTTTCAGCGGTTATCCATTCCGAACGTAGCTAATCAGCGGTGCTCCTGGCGGAACAACTGACACACCAGAGGTTCGTCCATCCCGGTCCTCTCGTACTAGGGATAGATGTTCTCAAATTTCCTGCGCGCGCAGAGGATAGGGACCGAACTGTCTCACGACGTTCTAAACCCAGCTCGCGTACCGCTTTAATGGGCGAACAGCCCAACCCTTGGGACCTACTCCAGCCCCAGGATGCGACGAGCCGACATCGAGGTGCCAAACCATGCCGTCGATATGGACTCTTGGGCAAGATCAGCCTGTTATCCCCGAGGTACCTTTTATCCGTTGAGCGACAGCGCTTCCACAAGCCACTGCCGGATCACTAGCCCCGACTTTCGTCCCTGCTCGACTTGTCAGTCTCACAGTCAAGCTCCCTTGTGCACTTACACTCGACACCTGATTACCAACCAGGTTGAGGGAACCTTTGGGCGCCTCCGTTACTTTTTGGGAGGCAACCGCCCCAGTTAAACTACCCACCATGCACTGTCCCTGAACCGGATTACGGTTCGAAGTTAGATATCCAATATGACCAGAGTGGTATTTCAACAATGACTCCACCTGAACTAGCGTCCAAGCTTCACAGTCTCCCACCTATCCTACACAGGCCACACCGAACACCAATACAAAGCTATAGTAAAGGTCACGGGGTCTTTCCGTCCTTCTGCGCGTAACGAGCATCTTTACTCGTAGTGCAATTTCGCCGAGTTCGCGGTTGAGACAGCTGGGAAGTCGTTACGCCATTCGTGCAGGTCGGAACTTACCCGACAAGGAATTTCGCTACCTTAGGATGGTTATAGTTACCACCGCCGTTTACTGGGGCTTAAATTCACAGCTTCGCCTTACGGCTAACCGTTCCTCTTAACCTTCCAGCACCGGGCAGGCGTCAGTCCGTATACATCGTCTTGCGACTTAGCACGGACCTGTGTTTTTAGTAAACAGTCGCTTCCCACTGGTCTCTGCGGCCCTGCAGCGCTCCCGGAGCAAGTCCGTTCACGCCTTAGGCCCCCCTTATCCCGAAGTTACGGGGGCATTTTGCCGAGTTCCTTAACCACGATTCTCTCGATCTCCTTAGTATTCTCTACCTGATCACCTGAGTCGGTTTGGGTACGGGTAACTTGAACCTCGCGTCGATGCTTTTCTTGGCAGCATAGGATCACTGATTTCGTCCGTGAGGACTACCCATCGAGTCTCAGCCTTAGTGAGAGACGGATTTGCCTATCTCTCGGCCTACATTCTTAGACCGGGACAACCATCGCCCGGCTCAGCTACCTTCCTGCGTCACACCTGTTAATACGCTAACCGCACCAGAATAGGGTCGTACGCTAGGCCCCACGCCTCACCCCGAAGGGATTGGTCTAGGGGATTCAGATACTTAGCATTACTGGATTAGTTTGGGCGGTTCTTCGTCAGTACGGGAATATCAACCCGTTGTCCATCGACTACGCCTGTCGGCCTCGCCTTAGGTCCCGACTTACCCAGGGCGGATTAGCCTGGCCCTGGAACCCTTGATCATTCGGAGGACGGGTTTCTCGCCCGTCTTTCGCTACTCATGCCTGCATTCTCACTCGTGTAGCGTCCACGGCTGGTTTACACCGCCGCTTCACTCGCCACACGACGCTCTCCTACCACTCCGTACGGCTGAACCACGAAGGCTTACCTAAAATACGAAATCTACAACTTCGGTGGTGTGCTTGAGCCCCGTTACATTGTCGGCGCGGAATCACTTGACCAGTGAGCTATTACGCACTCTTTCAAGGGTGGCTGCTTCTAAGCCAACCTCCTGGTTGTCTGTGCAACTCCACATCCTTTCCCACTTAGCACACGCTTGGGGACCTTAGTTGGTAGTCTGGGCTGTTACCCTCTCGACGATGAAGCTTATCCCCCACCGTCTCACTGCTGCGCTCTCACTTACCGGCATTCGGAGTTTGGCTAACGTCAGTAACCTTTTAGGGCCCATCAGCTATCCAGTAGCTCTACCTCCGGCAAGAAACACGCAACGCTGCACCTAAATGCATTTCGGAGAGAACCAGCTATCACGAAGTTTGATTGGCCTTTCACCCCTATCCACAGCTCATCCCCTCAGTTTTCAACCTAAGTGGGTTCGGTCCTCCACGTGCTCTTACACACGCTTCAACCTGGCCATGGATAGATCACTTCGCTTCGGGTCTAGAACCAGCGACTATAACGCCCTATTAAGACTCGCTTTCGCTACGGCTGCCCCACACGGGTTAACCTCGCCACTGATCACTAACTCGCAGGCTCATTCTTCAAAAGGCACGCTGTCACAGCTACTAAGGCTGCTCCAACGGTTTGTAAGCAAACGGTTTCAGGTACTATTTCACTCCCCTCCCGGGGTACTTTTCACCTTTCCCTCACGGTACTTGTCCGCTATCGGTCATCTGGAAGTATTTAGGCTTATCAGGTGGTCCTGACAGATTCACACGGGATTTCTCGGGCCCCGTGCTACTTGGGATACTCTTCGAACCATTGCAACATTTCGACTAAGGGGCTGGCACCCTCTATGGCGTGGCTTTCAATCCACTTCGTCTATATCACTTTGTAATTCTTGCTGTACGGCAGTAACAGCTGAAAAGTCCCACTACCCCGACCATGCAACGCCTGCCGGCTATCACACATGATCGGTTTGGCCTCGTCCGGTTTCGCTCGCCACTACTAACGGAATCACGGTTGTTTTCTCTTCCTGTGGGTACTGAGATGTTTCACTTCCCCACGTTCCCTCTACCCGCCCTATATATTCAGGCGGGAGTCACTGAGTCGTCTTGCAACGCCCAGCGGGGTTTCCCCATTCGGAAATCCTCGGATCAAAGCTCTATTATCAGCTCCCCGAGGCTTATCGCAGATTTATACGTCCTTCTTCGGCTCCAGATGCCAAGGCATCCACCGTTTGCTCTTAGAAAATTGATATCACATGAGTATAAGAATCGATCGCAACACCGAAGTGTTGAGATAGACCAATGAACTGACCACCATAAATGGCAGACAGCTATTGTTATTTCTGTGATCCGACCTTTCGGTCGAATCTAAGATGCTCGCGTCCACTGTGTAGTTCTCAAAATACGGGCGGTATCCTCCCTCATCCCCCAACCTGCAGGAAACAAGACCAGGATCCGTAGACCCAGGAACACCTTTCGATGTCCCAGGCCCAAGGTACGAACACGAATCTTACAATCCGAGCCCGGTCCCTCAGGACCCAACAACGTGCAAAGACCAGCACCCCCATCACCCCTCGTTCCTACCAACCCGAAAGTTGATGTACTGAAGAGGAAACAGATCCTCTGGCCACAATGTCAATGTTCCACCCATGAGCGCCGTCTACCCCGAACAGGGCAGTACGACTTGGCAACATAATGCGAATTTCACTAACTCTGTGTATACCGCAGAGACGAAAAAACGCGTTGCACATGCTCCTTAGAAAGGAGGTGATCCAGCCGCACCTTCCGGTACGGCTACCTTGTTACGACTTAGTCCTAATTACCAATCCCACCTTCGACAGCTCCTCCCCTTGCGGGTTAGGCCACTGGCTTCGGGTGTTACCGACTTTCATGACTTGACGGGCGGTGTGTACAAGGCCCGGGAACGTATTCACCGCAGCGTTGCTGATCTGCGATTACTAGCGACTCCGACTTCATGAGGTCGAGTTGCAGACCTCAATCCGAACTGAGACCGACTTTTTGGGATTCGCTCCACCTTGCGGTATTGCAGCCCTTTGTATCGGCCATTGTAGCATGCGTGAAGCCCAAGACATAAGGGGCATGATGATTTGACGTCATCCCCACCTTCCTCCGAGTTGACCCCGGCAGTCTCCTTTGAGTTCCCACCATTACGTGCTGGCAACAAAGAACGAGGGTTGCGCTCGTTGCGGGACTTAACCCAACATCTCACGACACGAGCTGACGACAACCATGCACCACCTGTTTACGAGTGTCCAAAGAGTGAACTATTTCTAGCCCGTTCTCGTATATGTCAAGTCTTGGTAAGGTTCTTCGCGTTGCATCGAATTAATCCGCATGCTCCGCCGCTTGTGCGGGCCCCCGTCAATTCCTTTGAGTTTTAGCCTTGCGGCCGTACTCCCCAGGCGGGGAACTTAATGCGTTAGCTGCGACACAGAAACCGTGGAATGGCCCCTACATCTAGTTCCCAACGTTTACGGCATGGACTACCAGGGTATCTAATCCTGTTCGCTCCCCATGCTTTCGCTCCTCAGCGTCAGTAACGGCCCAGAGATCTGCCTTCGCCATTGGTGTTCCTCCTGATATCTGCGCATTCCACCGCTACACCAGGAATTCCAATCTCCCCTACCGCACTCTAGTCTGCCCGTACCCACTGCAGGCTGGGGGTTGAGCCCCCAGTTTTCACAGCAGACGCGACAAACCGCCTACGAGCTCTTTACGCCCAATAATTCCGGATAACGCTTGCACCCTACGTATTACCGCGGCTGCTGGCACGTAGTTAGCCGGTGCTTTTTCTGCAGGTACCGTCACTTTCGCTTCTTCCCTACTAAAAGAGGTTTACAACCCGAAGGCCGTCGTCCCTCACGCGGCGTTGCTGCATCAGGCTTGCGCCCATTGTGCAATATTCCCCACTGCTGCCTCCCGTAGGAGTCTGGACCGTGTCTCAGTTCCAGTGTGGCCGGTCACCCTCTCAGGCCGGCTACCCGTCGTAGGCTTGGTGAGCTATTACCTCACCAACTACCTGATAGGCCGCGAGTCCATCCTTGACCGAAATTCTTTCCAGCTCCTAGCCATGCGGCTGAAGCTCGTATCCGGTATTAGACGTCGTTTCCAACGCTTATTCCAGAGTCAAGGGCAGGTTACTCACGTGTTACTCACCCGTTCGCCACTAATCCACCAGAGCAAGCTCCGGCTTCATCGTTCGACTTGCATGTGTTAAGCACGCCGCCAGCGTTCATCCTGAGCCAGGATCAAACTCTCCATAAATGTTTGATTGCAACCACAAGCAAGCTTGCAGAAGCACATCTTGTGTCACCCGCACCCGGAATAGGGTGTCGAGGCAACAAGTTTGAAACTGACAGAACAAATCAATACTGACTTGCTTTGTTGTTTATATCTTTTTCCAAAGGAATCCGCTGCATAAACGAAACTGTTCTGATTAGAACAATTCCCATAAACACAGTCGGGTTTTTGGCATTTGACATTGTGCACGCTGTTGAGTTCTCAAGGATCGGACGCTCCTGACCTCCACCGCAAAACGGCTTCACCCCAGGGCTTTCAAAACCTGTGTTGGCAACCCCCGCCGAAAGCGGAAGGCAACCTGTCTAACTTACCAGCTTCACCGCGCTTGTCAAACCAGCAATTCCGCACCAGAACGGCACACAACAACTGACCAACACGCGAATAAAGCGGGAACATCCAACGACCCGATACCGAAACCTACAAGAGGAATTCCGCTACCCGACCGGACTAAAACTATAACAGATTTAGAGGATGGTGGCCCCCACTTGAGGCCGGAAACCTAGCAGCAGAACTGCCCGGGACTTCCGCACCTTTGGGGTGACAAGAGGAAACATTACGTGCATTCCAGCCCCCTCGCCAACATCACACTCATCCCGGGCGTGTCGCATCATGCTCACGCGAAACGCGCCGCGAGATGATGGTTGCACGCGAGCGGAGGGTGTAGTCCATGGCCCGTCAGTCTCGGCGTGCCTTGTGCTCGAAACAGCTACTCAGTTGCGCGGAACTACGTCATAGACAACGTGCGCAAATTGACCAACCGCTTTCGCTGATGCCAACCGAAGACGATCCGACCCCAGCACTCGGGGGAACAGGGGTGCCCCGGCAACCAGCGTGGCCGGAGCAAACGAGACTGAAATCTGGTCAAGAGCATCAGCCTCCAAGAACTGTGCGGCCAGGTCTCCCCCACCCACTAACCAGATGTCACCGTCGCCAGCCGCTTCGCGAATCGTTGGCAGAGCATCCGTCACGCTGCCACTAACGAAACGTACATCGGCGCCTTCAGGAACGGGGAGAGTGCGGGTGGTGAACACAAAGGTCGACTTCTGCCCGAAGAATTCGGTCCATTTATGCGGCTGCGCCATCAGATTTTCGTGTTCGAGCACCCACTCATAGGTGGTCGCCCCTTCAACCATCACCGTGGCTGTCGGAGCCACAGCGGGTGTTTCATCAGCATCAACCGCAAACAACCACTCGAGAGAGTGAGACTCATCGGCGATGAAGCCGTTGAGAGTGGATGCGGTTTCGAAGAGTATGCGGGACATGCCGTCAGGCTACGCGCACCGTGCGACAGGGGCATCTCAACTGACTTGGAGATACAGCTCTGGCGAGTAGGCGCTCGCTCGGCCTGGAGCGAGCGGGAGCACTGAAGCTCCCGGAAGCTACGGTGCTAAAACGCCAACGCCTTAGGACGTGACGAAGATTCCCGCGAGAGTCTTCTTGCCGCGACGGAGAACCGCCACGTTTCCGGCCAGAAGATCGCTGCCGACCGTCGCTTGGTCATCCGCTACCGCAACATTGTTGAGGTAGACACCGCCCTGCGAGATTGCTCGACGCGCTTCGCTCGCGCTCGTCACTAGCTTGGTGTCGACGAGTAATTGCACGATCGTCACCTCCGCCGCTGTCTCGACGTGCGCAAGTTCGCGCAGCGCCGCAGCAAGAGTGTCTGCATCCAGCGACGTCAACTCGCCTTGACCAAAAAGCGCAGCCGAAGCAGCAATTGCCGCCTCCGTTGCGGCGCGGCCGTGCACGAGAGACGTGACTTCGTACGCGAGCGTCTTCTGAGCTTCGCGCCTAAACGGCGCCTCGGCCACCGCGGTCTCGAGAGTGCTGATTTGTTCGCGCGACAAGAACGTGAAGATTTTCACGCGCTCAATGACATCCGCATCATCCGTATTAAGCCAAAACTGGTAGAACGCGTACGGGCTCGTCATGTTCGAGTCAAGCCAAATGGCGTTCCCCTCGCTCTTGCCGAACTTGGTGCCATCCGAGTTGGTGATGAGCGGCGTACCAATGGCGTGAACGCTCGCGCTTTCAGCCTTGTGGATGAGGTCGCTACCACTGATGAGGTTGCCCCACTGGTCGCTGCCACCGGTTTGCAACACGCAGTCATAGTTGCGGTAGAGCTCCAGGAAGTCCATGCCCTGCATGACTTGGTAGCTGAACTCGGTGTAGCTGATGCCGGCGTCACTGTTGAGACGCGCGCTCACCGCATCCTTTTTGAGCATCGTACCGACACGGAAGTACTTGCCGACATCGCGCAGAAAGTCGATCGCGCTCATGGGCGCTGTCCAGTCGAGGTTGTTCACCATGCGCACAGCGTTGTCGCCCTCGGTGCTCAAAAACTTGGAGACCTGAGCCTGCAAGTAGCTGACCCACTCGGCAACGGTGTCGTTGTCGTTGAGCGTGCGCTCTGCTGTGGGACGCGGGTCGCCGATGAGGCCGGTCGCTCCCCCGACGAGTCCGAGAGGTTTGTGGCCGGCCAGCTGAAGACGGCGCAGTAGAAGCAGTTGAACGAGGTTGCCCAAGTGAAGGCTGGGTGCCGTGGGGTCGAATCCGCAGTAGTAGGTGATGGGGTCACCGTCGAGAAGCTTCTCAAGCGCATCCGCATCGGTGGAGACGTGCACGAGGCCACGCCAAGTGAGTTCTTGCCACAAGCTCTCGAAAGAGCTGTCGTTGCTTTGAGTACTGAGGGATTCTGATGCTGTCGCTGACACATCATTAACCGTAGTACCTAATAGCGGGGTGGTGAGAGCAGCGAGAGTGGTGGCATCCACAATGCTGAGGCACTGATTGTGGGGAATCAGGCTTGTGGGCCTGATGTTGAGGAATCAATGCTGTAGCCTTTAGGTATGTTTGTATCACAGCGGACCAACGAAACAGCCGCAGCAGCCCGGATGCCGTAGCGCAAACCCTGCAGCACATCAACGCCGAGCGCACAGATGACCTCGCCCTGCCCGCCGAACGCACCGCCGGAGACGAAGCCCAGATGCTGCTGACCTCGGCGCAGGCTGCTCTTGACATCACTCTTGAACTGACCCGCACGGAACAGTGGAGCGTGGGAATCGGGATCGGAGCGGTGCCGCTCCCCTATGGAACCAATGTGCGCGCGACCAGCGGACGCGCTTTTCTCGCCGCCCGCGATGCCATCGATCGCGCCAAGAAGAGTCCAGCCAAATGCGCCGTCGAGTCCGACCCCGCCAGCGCACTTGCCCGCGACATCGAACCGCTCCTCGAACTGCTGATTCTGTTGCGCAACCGGCGCACCGCCAACGGCTGGGAACTCTACGACCTGCTCAGCACCGGCATCACTCAAGCGGATGCCGCTGAACGCCTCGGTATCTCGCCACAATCCGCCAGCCAGCGCGCGCTCGTCGCCGGATTACGCACAGAAGAAGACGCCGTTCGGGCTCTTGCAAACCTGCTCGACAGAGCACACAGTGGAGTAGTAACCGACAACGCGCTCAGCGCAGAGAAAGGCACGTCATGATCGGCTGGTGGATCGCGGTACTCGTTCTCACAATAGGAGCGATTGGTGCATCCATGATTGCGGCCCGCACCGACAAGTACTGGCTCGCCACCGTCTCGCTGCTGCCCGTCGGAATCGCCCTCATCCTGGGATCCACCGGAAACCCTTTACCCGGTGATGTTGCTGGGCTCGTGATCTTGCTCAGTGCAGCCCTCGTCGCCCTCGCGACAATTGCGGGCAGCCCCCTCGTGGCACTCGTGCTCTCGCTTGCCTCGTATCCGGCACCCCGCGGCGAGCACGGCGGCATCCTCGTGATCGACGCCGACTCGCCCCTGCCCGAACGTGAAATTCTGCGCGGTGGAACCACGATCGGTTACCTTGAGCGCTTCGCCTTCATTGCCTCGTTCATGGTGTGGCAGCCCGGCGCTATTGCTGTCATCGTCGCCATCAAAGGACTGGGTCGCTTCGCCGAATTGGAGAACGCGGCCGCGCGCGAGCGATTCATCATCGGCACTCTCGTGAGTCTGGTGTGGGCCGGGCTGTGCACCGCGGCATTACTCGTCGGACGCTAAACCCGCTTGCGGCTTTTCTCCCTACGGCTGCTGCTTTGCGCTGTCGCCGAGCGGCTCAGGAGGCCGCGGTTTCTCGACCCACGTCACGAGCACCACTGACACGATCATCAGCAGGAGCCACGAACCGAGCTTGGCGATCGATACGAGCTCCCAGCCGTCCGACTGATTCGGGTAAACCCACGCGTTCGACCAAGTCGCCACATTTTCGGCGATCCAAATGAAGATCGAGACCAGCACGAAAGCTACGAGCACCGGCATCCGGAATCGCACCCGTGAAACTCTGACGTGCATGACCGTTCGCCACCAGACCACCGCGATCGCCGCAAACAGAAACCACCGGGCATCAACGATGAAGTGATGGCTGAAAAAGTTGATGTAAATCAGCGTGGCCAGAATCGCCGTGATCCAGCGCCGGGGGTAGCGATCGAAGCGGAGCTCGAAAAGGCGAAATACGCGCACCATGTACGACCCGACCGCCGCGTACATGAAGCCGCTATAGAGCGGGACGCCGAAGATGTGCAGCACGCCGTCGCCCTCGTACGTCCAGGATCCGGCATCCGTTTTGAAGATCTCCATCACCGTGCCCACAATGTGGAACAGGATGATCACCCGCAGTTCGCGCAGTGTCTCCAGCTTGAAGACCACCATGAGAATCTGGATCGCGAGTGCCGCGAGCACCAAAAAATCGTTGCGCGCGAGGGCCGCCGACTCTGGATACCAGAGGCGAGTGAGCACGAGAACCGCGAGTAATGCTCCCCCGAACACGCAGGCCCACGCTTGCTTGAGCACGAACACCGTGAACTCGACAGCCCACGTGCGGAGGCGCGGCGACGCCGCGCTCGTGCTGGCGGATTGCGGGTTCGCGGCCGCACCGCGCACCCTGTCGAGACGCCGATGCGCCCACTCATCAATCCGCTGCTCTAGCGGTGTGAACCGGGCCATTAGCTGCGCTTGCGTTTCACCGCGGCACGATACGGAGACACGCTCGGCTCCCCCGGAATCCAGAAGCGCCACGGGTACTGGTCGGTGCCGCCATCGCCCGCGACACCCGTGCGCGGACCAGCCCTAAACGGAGATTGCGATTGAGGCAGCTCTAAGCGGACGCGACCCGATTTGAGGTTGGTGCCGGCGTCATCCAATCGGATTCCCAACGCCACCGCGAGACGGGCGGGGCCCATCGCGAGGTCAGCCGGTTTCTTGGATGTTGCGCGGCGTTCAGCCGCGACATCCATCCCCTCGATCACCTCACCAGCACGCAGCAGAATTCCTGAGGCAACGCCCTCGGGCATACATACGACGTTCGCGCACGTGTGCATTCCGTAAGTGAAGTAGGTATAGAGATGGCCAGGTGGCCCGTACATCACAGCGTTTCGTTTGCCCGGTCCCCGAAATGCGTGGGAGCCAGGATCGACCTCGCCCAGATAGGCCTCGACCTCGGTGAGCCGTACTGCGACATCACCGACGCGCACGACAGCACCCAACAAAAGCGGAGCAACCTCAGTCGCCGGCCTGCTGAGCAGCTCGAACACGTCTAGCTGAGAACCTGCGGATCGAGAGCCGCCGCGAGCACGCGAACACGCCCGGTGAGCTCCGCACGCTGCTCGGCAACGCGTACCGGAGCAGTTCCTCCGACACCGGCACGGCTCGATACCGAGCCTTCCACCGTGAGCACCGCACGAACATCGCCCGTGAGGCGCGGCGAAATCGCGGCATAGTCGTCATCCGACGGCTCATGAAGCTCAAGCGAGTTGTCTTCACAGAAGCGCACGAGGGAACCGCTGATTTCGTGAGCCTCACGGAAGGGAACGTGCTGACGTACGAGCCAATCAGCAACATCGGTCGCCAACGAGAAGCCTTGAGGTGCAAGCTCAGCCATGCGCTCAGTGTTGAAACGCAACGTTGCCACCATGCCGGTGAACGCCGGCAACAGCACTTCGAGAGTTTCGACCGAGTCAAACACGGGCTCTTTGTCTTCCTGCAAGTCGCGGTTGTACGCGAGCGGCAGCGCCTTGAGCGTCGCCATCAAACCCGTGAGGTTACCGATCAGGCGACCAGACTTGCCCCGAGCAAGCTCAGCAATGTCGGGGTTCTTTTTTTGGGGCATGATCGACGACCCCGTGGAATACGCGTCATCGAGCTGCACGAAATCGAACTCGCGCGTGTTCCAAAGAATGATCTCTTCGCTGAGTCGCGAAATGTCGATGCCGAGCTGCGCAGTAATGAACGCGAACTCTGCCACGACATCCCGGCTCGCGGTGGCATCGATCGAGTTTTCGGTGGGGCGAGCAAGCCCCAACTCACGAGCAACCAGCGCGGGGTCGAGCCCCAACGTGCTGCCCGCAAGCGCGCCAGAACCATACGGCGAGGTGGATGCGCGAACTTTCCAGTCACGCAAGCGCTCGAGCGTTCTCACCAGAGGCCACGCATGCGCGAGCAAATGATGCGCGAGTAGCACTGGCTGCGCATGTTGGAGGTGGGTACGACCCGGCATGATGGCCGCATCGTGCTTCTCGGCCTGCGCCACAATGGCGTCAATCAAGTCGACAACCATGGCGGAAATCGCGCCAGCATGGTCGAGCAGGTACATCCGCACGAGAGTGGCGATTTGATCGTTGCGGCTGCGGCCAGCACGGAGTTTGCCTCCGACCTCAGCACCCGCCCGCTCGATGAGCCCACGCTCGAGAGCGGCGTGAACGTCTTCCTCTGACTCAAGGGCGGTAAAACTGCCATCGGCAACGGCTGCACTCAACGATGTCAGGGCATCCGTCATCGTTTCGAGTTCTCCGTCATCGAGGTACCCCGCGGCCGCGAGCGCCTTAGCGTGCGCTCGCGAACCGGCGAGGTCGTACTGCGCAAGCTGCCAGTCAAAGTGAGTTGATTTGCTCAATCGGGCAAGCTCGGGTGAAGGGCCACTTGCGAAGCGGGCTCCCCAGAGTTGTCCCTCACCAGTTTCGGCAGAGTGCGCCATGATTAGCCCTGCTTTGCGTCGCGACGAGCCGAGATCTTGCTCGGCAGTGACCAGAGTTCGATGAAGCCCTTAGCGAGCGACTGGTCGAACGTGTCACCGGTGTCGTAGGTGGCAAGGCTGAAGTCGTAGAGGCTCTGCTCTGACTTGCGGCCAGTCGGTACGGCACGGCCAGCGTGGAGTGTCATGCGGATCTCTCCGCTGACGTAGCGCTGGGTGTCGTCGATGAACGCGTCGAGTGAACGCTTGAGACCTGAATACCAGAGTCCGTCGTACACGAGGTTCGACCATTCGGCTTCAACACCGCGCTTGTAGCGGGAGAGGTCACGTTCGATCGTGAGCGACTCAAGCTCTTCATGGGCGGCGATAAGAGCCATCGCGCCGGGAGCTTCGTAAACCTCACGGCTCTTGATACCGATGAGACGGTCTTCGACAACATCGATACGGCCGATGCCGTGCTTGCCGGCGAGCGCATTCATGTGCTCAACGATGGCGAGAGCCGACATCGCGACGCCGTCGATGGCGACCGGAATTCCGGCTTCAAAAGTGATCGTCACTTCGTCGGCGGGCAAACCAGCGGCAGGATCAGCGGTGTACTCGTACAGCTCTTCAATCGGAGCGTTCCACGGGTCCTCTAGGAATCCGGTCTCGACTGCGCGACCCCAGACGTTCTTGTCGATCGAGTAGGGGCTCGCGGCGGACTGGCGAATCGGAAGGTTGTGCTTTTCGGCGTAGATGATCGCCTTGTCGCGGGTGAGCGCGAGGTCCCGCACGGGAGCGATGCTCGTGAGGTCGGGCGCGAGAGCGGCAACAGCAGCCTCGAAACGAACCTGGTCGTTGCCCTTACCCGTGCAACCGTGCGCGACGCTGTCAGCGCCTAGTGCCTTGGCAGTGAGCGCGAGGTGACGCGAGATCACCGGCCGGCTGAGAGCCGAAACCAGCGGGTAACGCTTCTGGTAGAGGGCGTTTGCCTTCAGTGCGGGCATCAGGAAGTCATCAGCGAATTCGTCCTTCGCATCGATAACGATCGACTCAACAGCACCACAGTCAAGGGCACGCTGGCGGATGTCATCCATGTTTTCGCCGCCCTGGCCGACGTCAATCGCAAGTGCGACGACCTCTTTGCCCGTGGCGTCCTTGAGCCAGCCAATACCTACTGAAGTGTCGAGTCCGCCCGAGTAGGCGAGAACTACGCGTTCTGACATGTGTTTTTCTCCTTGACGTCGTGAATCAGTTTAGGGAACTACAACGGCGGCCTACACCGCCGAAAACTAGGCAGCTTGTTCGAGCAGCCAAATCATGAGGGCCTTCTGGGCGTGCAGGCGGTTCTCCGCCTCATCCCAAATGACACTCTGTGGGCCATCGATCACATCGGCCTCAACTTCATACCCGCGGTCAGCAGGCAAGCAGTGCAAGAAGATTGCGTCTGGCTTAGCGAGCGCCATCAACGCCGTGTCTACCTTGTAGGCGCCGAGGGCGGCAACGCGGGCAGCCTTCTCGTCTTCTTTGCCCATCGACACCCACGTATCGGTCACCACAACATCCGCACCGGTCACGGCTTCAGCCGCATCCGTGAGAACTGAAATCGAACCACCCGTGGATGCCGCGATCTTTTCTGCGTCAGCAACAACATCCGCCAGCGGCAGGTAATCCTCGGGGCACGCGATTCGCACATGCATTCCCGCGGTCGCGCCAGCGAGCAAGTAAGAGTGCACCATATTGTCGGCACCGTCACCGAGGAACGCAACGGTCAAGCCCTTGAGCTCGCCCTTGTGTTCACGAATCGTGAGGAGGTCGGCGAGCAACTGACACGGGTGGAATTCATCGCTGAGCGCATTGATCACGGGAACCTGGGTTCCGTGGGCCATCTCAATAAGACCCTGCTGCCCGTAGGTGCGCCAGACAATGGCGGCAACTTGACGTTCAAGAACGCGAGCTGTGTCTGAGGCAGTTTCTTTGCCGCCGAGCTGGCTATTGGCCGTCGAGATAATGAGCGGCGAACCGCCGAGGTCTGCGATACCAACAGCAAACGAAACGCGAGTGCGAGTCGATGACTTGTCAAAGATCACGGCAACAGTCTGCGGACCCTCGAGAGGCTTGCGACCCCAACGGTCTGCCTTAACCTTTTCCGCCAGATCAAGGATCTCGGACTGCTCGGCAGGGGTGAGATCATCATCGCGAAGAAAATGCCTGGTCATGATGCCTCCGTAAGTGCTTCGTTAGTTACTACGTTCAACACGGTGCTGAACGTCTCGATGAATTCGGCGATTTCGTCGTCACCAATGATCAGCGGCGGTGCAAGTCGAACCGTGGATTTATCAGGCGCATTGATGATGAGCCCGTGCTCGAGCGCAACCGCGACAATCTGCTGCGCGACCGGCTCCGCGAGACCGATTCCGATCAAGAGTCCGCGGCCGCGAAGCTCAACAATCAGCGGCGAATCGATACGCGCCAAAGCGGTGCGCAATTCAGCACCACGCGCAGCAGCGTTAGCCACCAAATCGTCGGCCTCGATCTGAGCGAGCACAGCATTCGACACAGCACAGACCAGCGGGTTTCCCCCAAAAGTGGTTCCGTGTTGACCCGGCTGCAGCAGAGCGGATGCCGCCCCAAAAGTCACGAGAGCACCAATCGGCACTCCCCCGCCCATCCCCTTCGCCAAGGTGATGGCGTCAGGAACGATGCCACTCTCTTGGAAGCCAAACCAGCTACCGGTTCGTCCGGCACCAGTCTGAATCTCATCGATGATGAGCAGCACGCCGTGCCGAGTCGTCAGTTCACGAGCAGCCTCGAGATAGCCAGCCGGGAGCTCACGGACACCCGCTTCGCCCTTGATGGGCTCCACGATGAGTGCTGCGACATCCGCCCCGATCGCAGCCTGAAGCGCGTCGATCGTCGAATCGATGTGCTCAACGTTGGGCAGCAATGGCTCGAATGGCTCGCGAAGTGCCGCCTTGCCCGTAATCGACAGCGCCCCCAATGAGCGACCATGGAACGAATCCATGAGCGACAGGATGCGTGGGCGGCCCGTGAGACGAGCGAGCTTGATCGCGGCCTCATTCGCTTCGGTGCCGGAGTTGGCGAAAAAGACTCGTCCTTCGTCACCAGCGCCGGTAATGCGCAAAAGTCGTTCCGCAAGCGCAAGCTGCGGTTCAGAGGCAAAGAAGTTGGAGATATGAAGCAGGTTCGCCTGGCTAGTGATTGCACTCACAATCGCCGGGTGATTGTGCCCCAACGAATTGACCGCGATCCCAGCAAGGAAATCCAGGTAGCGCTTGCCGTCTGAATCGAAGACTGCGCAGCCCTCTCCGCGCACGAGCTCAACCTTCGGAGTTCCGAAAGTGTTCATCATGCGGTGCGAATAGTCGTCTTGCCATGTCATGCGGGTACCACCTCGGTGCCAATTCCATCTTGCGTGAACACTTCGAGCAGAATCGAGTGCGGGGCACGACCATCGATGATGGCGGCCTTCGGAACACCGGCATCCACCGCAGCAAGACACGCGGTCATCTTGGGGATCATTCCCGACTCAAGACTGGGGAGGAGTTCGCGCAACTCATCGGTATTGATGATCGAGACGAGAGACTCGCGGTTGGCCAGTCACTGTAAAGACCGGACACGTCCGTAAGAATGACGAGCTTCGCCGCATCAAGGGCAATAGCCAGTGCCGCAGCAGCAGAATCTGCGTTGACGTTGAGCAAGCCTGAACCATCGTCTTCGATATCGCCCCCGTCTTGGGCAAGAGTCGACACCACCGGGATGCGGTCGGCAGCCAACACGTGGATCACCCGCTGTGGATCCACTTCAGTCACATTGCCGACGAGACCGAGGTCGATGCGCTCGCCCTCAATGTGCTTGATCATGCGCTCACCGATGAACAGCGAATGCTCATGACCGGCAATTCCATTGGCGAGGTCGCCGTGCTCGTTAATGAGGTCAACCAGCTCAGCACCGACCTGATCGGTCAGCACATCGCGTACGACGTCAATCGACTCTTCCGTCGTCACGCGGTAACCAGCACGGAACTCCGACTCGATACCGCGAATCTTCAGTTCCTTCGTGATCTGGGGGCCGCCACCGTGAACGATTACGGGACGAACGCCCGCAAGACGCAGATAAACCATGTCCTGCACGAACGCACGCTTCAGTTCGTCATTGATCATGGCGTTGCCGCCAAACTTAACCACAATGATGCGGTTGCGAAAACGCTTCAACCACGGGAGCGCCTCAATAAGCACTCCCGCCTTTGTCATAGCCTGCTCGTGGTCAGCGCCGTGTGTGAAAGCCGGCATCAGCTGGAGTACGCGCTGTTCTCATGCACGTAATCGTGAGTGAGGTCGTTGGTCAAAATGGTTGCTTCGGCATCGCCGGTAGCAAGATCAATCAGCACGTGAACCGTGCGTCCCGTGAGATCGACCTCGTCGCGCGAGCGATCGGGGGCACCGGCGTGGCACACCCGCACACCGTTCATCGAGACATCGACCGCATAGGGATCGAAAGCGGCATCCGTGGTTCCGATCGCCGCCAGCACTCGGCCCCAGTTAGGGTCGTTGCCAAAGATCGCTGCCTTGAACAGGTTATTGCGCGCAACCGAGCGACCAACAACCACAGCTTCGTCTTCGTTCAGCGCACCGACGACCTCAATACGGATCTCGTGACTCGCACCCTCAGCATCCGCCTGCAGCTGTTCGGCAAGATCGCTGCAAATCTGGGTGAGAAGAGCGGAAAACTCTGCCGCTCCCGGCGTAACACCCGAGGCGCCCGACGCCATCACGCTGACCTGGTCGTTCGTCGACATGCAGCCGTCAGAATCGAGACGGTCAAAACTCACCCGGGTAGCTTCGCGCAGTGCATGGTCGAGGTCGGCAGCGGCGATAGCGGCGTCAGTAGTGATAACCACCAGCATTGTCGCAAGCCCCGGCGCGAGCATCCCGGCTCCCTTAGCCATACCGCCAACCGTGTAGCCAGTGCCGGTAACGACAGAAGTTTTGGGCTTACTGTCGGTCGTCATGATGGCTCGGGAGGCATTGTCACCACCATCAGCGCTGAGCTCCGCTGCGGCTGCCGTCATTCCGGCAAGCACCTTGTCTTGCGGCAGGGGCTCGCCAATAAGGCCGGTCGAACAGACGAGGATGTCGCCAGCAGAGGTACCGAGCATCTCGGCAACATGCTCAGCAGTCGCGTGTGTCACCTGGAAACCCTGCGGCCCGGTGAAACAGTTCGCTCCACCCGAGTTGAGAGCAATGGCCGAAACTACACCATCGTCGATGACTTGCTTCGACCAGATGATTGGATGCGCTTGAGCGCGATTGCTCGTGAATACGGCGGCGGCGTCGAAACGCGGCCCTCGGTTAACCACCAAGGCAACGTCGAGGCCGCCACTGGCCTTGAGCCCAGCTTCAACTCCGGCTGCTTCGAATCCTGCGGCTGATGTGACACTCATGGTGCAACTCCGTCCAGCGCGAGGCCGAGGGTTTCGTCGAGCCCCAACGCAATATTTGTCGATTGAATAGCGGCGCCTGCGGTGCCTTTAACAAGATTGTCGATCGCGCTGACGACGACGACGCGACGCGTAACTTCGTCGATAGCGAGCCCGATTAGTGCTGTGTTCGCGCCCAGAGTGTCTGCGGTGCGAGGGAACGCGCCCTCCGGCAGCACATGAACGAACGGTTCGTCGGCATACGCCGTCTCCCACGCTTCGCGCACTTGAGCGGCAGTGACGCCGTCGACCAACTTGGCCGTAGACGTCGCCAAAATTCCGCGCGACATCGGAACCAGCATTGGCGTGAACGAGACCGAGACCGATGAGGCCCCCGCCACCTTCAGGTTTTGAACGATCTCGGGAGTATGACGGTGAGTACCGCCAACGGCATAGGCCGAAGCCGAACCGATCATCTCGCTCGCCAGCAAGTTCACTTTCAAACTCTTGCCGGCGCCCGACGGGCCAACGGCAAGCACCGAGACGATGTCTTCTGCCTCGATCAGAGAAGAGCGGATGCCGGGAGCCAGCGCCAAAGAAATTGCCGTCACGTTGCAGCCAGGGACCGCAATACGCTTCGAACCGACAAGGGCTTGACGTTGGGTGCCCCCTGCGGCGTGCAGGAGTTCGGGCATCCCGTAGTCCCAGGCACCGAAGAACTCGCCACCGTAGAACGCCGCCCAGTCTTTCTCACTAGTGAGGCGGTGGTCTGCGCCACAATCGACAACCAGAGTGTCTGGACTGAGTTCAGCCGTCAACGCTCCTGACTTGCCGTGCGGAAGCGCAAAAAAGACAACATCGTGCCCGGCGAGCACCGACGGCTCAGTCGGTTGAAGCACAAGGTGTGCGAGTGACCGCAAATGCGGCTGCACGTCGATGAGACGCTGACCCGCGTTACTAAACGCGGTCACGGTTCTGACATCGAACTCAGGATGGGTGGACAGGAGGCGAAGAAGCTCGCCACCGGCATAACCGCTGGCACCGGCCACGGCGACCGAAATTGACATGGAATTACCTTCGAGGTGGGTTCGGAAACGAGAACACTTGCGGCGGCGAATCACACAACCTCGTGGGTCGTGGCAATACTCCGCCTATCGTCGCTCGTCAGCCCCGCGGAGAACCGGCGAAGACGGCACCACAAAGCTCAGCGAGAATCGCTGGCTGCAAGTGCGGAAGTCGGTCACATTTCTAGGATAGTGCCCAGACACCGGCGCAGGCTAATCGATATTCTGAGTGCAGCGGGTCCTCGCTCGCATATTTTCCCCCGAAGGAGCACAGATGTCTGACCTCGATGGCCTACTAAAACTCATTCCCATTGCTGACATCGCCAAGAAACTTGGTATCGATGAGCAACTTGCTGAAAGTGCAGTGAAGCAAGTTGTTCCGACGCTCATCGGCGGAATGGCCGCCAACGCACAGGACGACGCCGGTGCGCAATCGCTAGAAAAAGCCTTGACCACGCACGGCAAAAAAGCTGCCAGCACAACCGTCAACGAAATTGACACCACCGACGGCGCAAAGATCGTCACCAACGTGTTCGGTGGAAAGCAGAACGACGTTGCTTCCGCAGTTGCCAAAAACAACAGCGACGACAACGTCACGAGCGAGCTCATTAACAAGCTGCTGCCGCTCCTCGCCCCCATCGTCATTTCTTGGGTCGGCTCACGATTCCTTGGCCAGAAAACGGCATCCTCGACAGCTGCAGAATCACCGTCATCGACTGCCGGCGGGATCGGCGGTCTACTCGGGGGCCTGCTCGGGAACGCTGGCGGTCAAGACCTCATTGGCGGTCTCATCGGTGGACTTCTGGGCGGTGGAAAGCGCTAAGCGCGCTACTCGCGAAGCTCAGCGCCGACGCGTTCGCGGGCAAGGCCCACTGCCGCGTTTTTTGCGTCTGTTGCTTCAGCCTGAGTGAGTGTTCGATCCGCTGCACGGAAGCGGAGCGCAAAGGTCAGCGACTTATGTGCTTCCGCGATTCCTGCGCCACGGTAGTCGTCCACTAACCGCACGCTCTCGAGAAGGGGGCCAGCACCCTCGCGAATGATCGCAAGTAGCTCACCAGCCTGGGCCGATTCAGAGACGACTAGTGACACATCTTGCGTCGCCGCGGGGAATGAGACGATCGGCATAGCCACAACATCGGTCGTTGCGCCGTCGATGAGAGCGCTCAGGTCGAGTTCCAGTACCGCGACAACACGAGGAAGATCAAGCTCAAGGGCCAACGCCGGCAACAACTCGCCAGCGTAACCAACAACCTGATCTCCGACGCGCAGCTCTGCAGTGCGGCCCGGGTGCAGCGCCTGATGGCTACCCGTCACAACATCGATCTCAATGAGCATTGTCGCGGCCAGATGTTGCACCGTTGCCAGTGCATCCGTTAGGCCGCGCGAAACGGCTTGCTGCCCAGGTTGGCGCGTGATCGCATCGCCAACAAACAACGCTGCGACGTGCCACGGCTGTGCCGGAACACTCGAATGCAACTCAGAGAGCGCGGCTTCAGTGGGCAATTCGTCGCCAACGGGCAGATCGCCGCTACCGTACGCCCGACCTGCCTCAGGCAAAAACACCGTTCCGACCTCGAAGAGTGCGAGATCTGTCAGGCCGCGCGAAACATTACGATGAGCGATGGCAGTGAGGCCCGGCAGCAGCGAACGTCGCAGGGATGCCGCATCCGGATCTAAAGCGTTAGCGAGCGTAATCGCGGCAACTCCCCCTGCAGTCGGAGAACCAAAAAGATCGTTCGACGCTTGCGAAATAAAGGGGTACGCCAGGACCTCGGTGAGACCGGACGAGGCCAAGCTGTTTGACACCGTGCGCCGCAGTCGCTGCGCACGCGTTAACCCGCGCCCGGGAGGAGCCACTGGGAGCACCGAAGGGATGCGGTCGTAGCCCACAATGCGGGCTACTTCTTCGGCGAGCGTAGTTTTGTCGTCGAGATCAGGGCGCCAGCTTGGTGGGATAACGCTCCAGCCAGTTTCGGTAACCGTGACTGTCGTGCCGATTGCGGTCAGCGAATCCGTTATCTCGTCCGACGAATAGCGCACGCCGATGAGGCCCTCAATATAGGCCTCCGGTAGTTCGATAGCCAGCGGGTTGTGTGCTGCCGGCACATCGCTACCGAGAGCGTCAACTGTTCCGCCACCCAACTCCACCAACAACCCGACGACGCGCGCCGCAGCAGCAGGGGCCACAAGCGGGTCGACACCGCGCTCGAACCGACGAGAGGCCTCGCTTCCGAGCTTATGACGACGGGCACTTCGAGCGATCGAAACTGGCTCAAAATTGGCCGCCTCGATGAGAACGTTTGTGGAAGCATCCGTAATCTCGGTACTCGCACCACCCATCACTCCGGCCAAGCCAATCGGGCCAGAGTCGTCGGTAATAAGCAGATCTTTGGAATCAAGAGTGCGCGTCTTGTCGTCGAGGGTGGTGAGCGTCTCCCCCGCACGCGCGCGACGCACAGTCAGCCCGCCCGCTACACGGTCGAGATCGTAGGCGTGAATCGGCTGCCCGAGTTCGAGCATCACGTAGTTCGTAATGTCGACCGTCAACGAGATCGAGCGCATGCCTGCGAGCGTCAAACGCGAAATCATCCACGATGGCGTCGGCTTGGTTACGTCAACATTGCGCACAACACGGGTGGTGAAGGCCCGCACCCCAGCACGACCACGAATTGGCGTCTCGTCGTCGATGACCACGGAATAGCCGCTGGCTTCGGTGACCGTCGGAGCGTCTGCCGGGTCGGAGAAGGTCGCCCCCGTCGAGAGAGCGAACTCGCGTGCAATGCCGCGGATCGACATGGCATAGCCGCGGTCCGGCGTGACGTTGACTTCGACAGCGAAGTCGTCGAGTCCGAGCAATTCGATAGCGCTCGTACCGGGTTCGGCGTCGATTCCCAACGTCGAGAGCACGAGGATGCCGTCGTGCTCATCTCCGAGACCAAGTTCGCGAGTCGACGCGATCATTCCGTCGGAGACGTGACCATAGGTCTTGCGTGCCGCAATCGGAAACGGTCCGGGAAGTACTGAACCGGGAAGAGTAACCACGACTTTGTCGCCGACAACAAAGTTGTGGGCGCCACACACGATACCGCGCGGTTCAGCTTCGCCGACATCCACTTGACACCAATTAATGGTCTTGCCGTTGGACTGGGGTTCGCCAACGAATTCAAGAACTTGGCCAACAACGATCGGCCCAGACAATTCGAAACCGTGAACGTCTTCTTCTTCAAAGCCGACTTTGACGAGGGCAGCATGAACCTGCTCGTGCGTGATGTCTGCGGGGAGCTCAACGAATTCCCGCAACCAACTCATGGGAACTTTCATCAGACCACCATTCCGAACTGCTGGGAGAAGCGAATATCGCCCTCAACCATGTCTCGCATGTCATTCATCTCATTACGGAACTGGAGCGTGCGCTCGATTCCCATACCAAAAGCAAAGCCCTGGTATTCGTCGGGATCGATCCCGGCGGCACGCAACACGTTCGGGTTAACCATTCCGCAGCCGCCCCACTCAACCCAGCGTGCACCACCCTTGGCGTTGGGCTGCCACACGTCCATTTCAGCGCTGGGCTCGGTGAACGGGAAATAGTTGGGGCGCAGGCGAATCTGGGCGCCCTCGCCGAACATCGCGCGAGCGAGGTGCTCGAGCGTGCCACGGAGGTGAGCCATCGTGAGGCCCTTGTCGATTGCGATGCCCTCCAACTGGTGAAATACGGGCGTGTGAGTCGCATCGAGTTCGTCGGTGCGGAATACACGACCGGGGGCAACGACGTACACGGGCAGCGGTCGCTCAAGCAGCGAGCGAATTTGCACAGGGCTCGTGTGCGTGCGCAGCAGAAGGTGCGAGTCAACGGGATCGATGAAGAACGTGTCTTGCATCGCCCGCGCGGGGTGATCCTCATCGAAGTTGAGGGCGTCAAAGTTGAACCACTCGTTCTCGAGTTCGGGCCCCTCAGCGACTTCCCACCCCATTCCCACGAACAGGTCACTCATGTGTTCCATGAGCAGGCTGAGCGGATGCCGGGCTCCCTTGACATAGCGAGTGGCAACTGCGGTGACATCCACAGCTTCGGCTTCAAGCTTCGCCCGTTCTTCGGCAACCGCCAAAACAGCCTCGCGCGCACCAAAGGCGCCGTTGACGCGACCGCGTGCGCCACCGATGAGCTTGCCTGAGGCGGCTCGGTCAGCGGGAGGAACATTCTTCATTTCGGCGTTCAACGCCGCCAGCGGCGATGACTCACCGAGGTGTGCGGTGCGTACCGCTTTAAGGTCGGCCATTGTCGCCGCGGATTCAATGGCAGCCAACGCTGCATCAACCGCTGCGGTTACCGCTGGTTCTGTGATCGGGGTGGGTTCAGACACAAGAACCGAGTTTAGCGGAAACCCTCACTGCCATCCGCGTCCGAAGGAGAGCTACCAGTGCGAATTGCCGGCTTCTCCATGCTGACTGCCACCACGAGGCATCGTGATCGCACGAGTACCTTCAGCGCCGGGAATTTTGGGGGCCTCAGGCGTGATCTTTCCCAGCTTCGGTCCGCTGCGCTTTGCGGCATAGCGAGCGATGTACGACAGCGTCAGGTTCATCACCAAGTAGATGACAAAACCGACCGCAAACAGAGTGAAGAGGTAGCGGCTACCGTAGAAATTCTGAAGGTTCTTGATCGTGCGCGCTAGCTCTGGATACCCCACGACGTAGGCCAGCGACGTGTCTTTGAGGAGCACAACAAGCTGCGCAAGAATAATCGGCAGCATTTGGCGGAACGCCTGCGGGAACTCAATGAGGAAGCGAGTCTGAAGCGAGGTTAGCCCAACCGAGAGTCCGCCTTCTCGTTGCCCCTTGGGCAATGAGACGATGCCGGCGCGCAATGCTTCACCAATGATCGCACCGTTATAAATCCCCAGTCCGAGGACTCCAGCCCAGTAGCTCCCCGTCGAGAAAAGGAGGAAGACGAACAGAATCAGAAGAAGAAGCGGCATTCCTCGAAACAGCTCGAGAAGAATCGAGGTGGGTACTCGTATCCATTTGGATGCCGCTGTGCGGCCAAACGAAAACAAGATTCCGACGACGATTGCGAGAATAGCGGCAGCCCCTGCCATACGGAGTGTGTCTACGACACCTCCACCAAATGCACCCCAGACTTCGGGATCACTCAGAATGTCGAGTCGTGACTCGTCGAACATGCCAGGCTGCTCGGCACCGTTTGCGCTAACTCGAGGAGCCGCGAGAGTGAAAAATACCCACGCCAAACCCGCCAAAATAGCGACAGCGCTAATCACTGAAGCGATTGTCGAATTGCGCCGGGTCTTAGGACCGGGGGCATCGTAGAGAACAGTCATGCTCATCGCAGCACCATAACCTTCTTCTCGATCGCTCCGGCTATGAGGCCGAGCGGGACAGTAATGGCGAGATAGAGCGCCACAGCGTAAACCAGGGTGAGCACGACGACGTCACCGTTATCTCGCGCGGCTGCGTAGGTCGCTTTGAAGAGTTCGTTGACGAAGAAGATTCCGGCAACTGACGTGTTCTTCGTGAGAGCAATAAAGACGTTGATCAATGGAGGAACGACCATTCGCCCAGCCTGCGGCAGGATGATCAGCCCTACAGTTTGGGTGAAGCCCATGCCGATGCTTCGGGCGGCTTCAGCCTGTCCGACTGGCACGCCGTTGAAACCAGATCGCACGGCCTCGGCAACAAATGGTGACGTGTAGAGAGTCAGTCCGAGCACTGCGAGGAGGAAGAAGTCTGAGCTCACTCCCAAAATTGGAAGGACGTAGGCGCAGAAGAATAGGACGAGGAGCAACGGGATATTGCGCAGTATCTCCGTATATATGGTTGCGAACAACCGCAACGCGGGTACCGGCGAAATTCGCATCGTTGCGATAACGATCCCGAGAACAAAAGCCCCCAGACCGGAGATGCCCAGAAGAGCCAGCGTCAGCAGAAAGCCTTCCATATAGAGCGGCGTAATGTCGACAAGGGCGTCGATCGCATTGGAGATGACGTCCATCCGGGCCTCCTGATAATTAAGTGATCGTGACGTGAAAGGTGCCCACCTGCGTTAGCCGCAGGTGGGCACCGGTGACACTAGTTGCTGTAACGGTCTACAGCGGGAGGGGTCGGAAGCTTCAGGACCTTGCCTGCAGTTTCTTCCCAAGCGCTGTCCCACGTGCCATCGTCGTACGAGCCCTCAAGCACGTCGTTGATGTAGTCGCGGAAGGCGTCGTCATCGTGACCGAGACCGATGCCGTAAGGCTCTTCGGTGAACGGGTTGCTGAGAACTTCGAACTCGCCGGCGTTCTGGTCGGCAAGTCCAGCCAAGATCACGTTGTCAGTCGTGACAGCAACAACTGTGCCGCTACGAAGCGGCTCAAGGCAGTTCGAGTACGTGTCAGTGGTGATGAGGTTGACGCCGTACTCAGCAATGTTTTTCTCTGAGGTCGAGCCAGCAACACTGCAGACGTCCTTGCCTGCGAGGTCCTCGGGGCCTGAGATGCCCTCGGGGTTACCTTCGAGAACGAGGATGTCCTGGCCAGCGTTGTAGTACGGGCCAGCGAAGGAGATAACTTCCTTGCGCTTGTCGTTGATCGTGTAGGTAGCGATGACGATGTCGACGGTGCCGTTCTCAATGAACGTCTCGCGGTTTGCAGAAACCGTTTCAACCCATTCGATGTTGTCTTCGCTAATACCGAGCGATGCAGCAATGATCTTGCCAATTTCGACGTCGAAACCGACAGGTTCGCCCGACGGACCCTTGAGGCCGAACAGCGGCTGGTCGAACTTAGTACCGATGGTGATCTTGCCAGCGTCGGCAAGGTCAGCCATGGTGGTTCCTGCTTCGAACTCAGGAACAACGATCTCGGGGTCAGTGGTACCGGTACCGGTGTCTGCTGCACACGCGCTCAAGCCCAGGAGGCCGGCAAGCGCAATAGCAGAGATCGATAGGCCTTTTTTGAGCCTCATATTTTTCTCCTTATGCTGTGGTGAAATTACCCGCTGTTTTAGTGAGTAAGGATTTTTGAGAGGAAGTCTTGCGCCCTCGGAGATTGGGGGTTCGTGAAGAACTGCTCAGGCTCTGCCTCTTCAACAATTTCGCCATCCGCCATGAAAATAACGCGGTCAGCTGCCTTGCGCGCGAAGCCCATTTCGTGAGTCACAACGAGCATCGTCATGCCATCCTTGGCGAGCTGCACCATGACATCGAGCACCTCGTTGATCATCTCGGGGTCAAGAGCAGAGGTTGGCTCGTCCAGCAGAATGATCTTGGGGTCCATCGCTAGCGAACGTGCGATTGCGACACGTTGCTGCTGACCACCAGAAAGTTGAGCGGGCATCTTGGATGCCTGATTGGCGATTCCCACGCGATCGAGAAGCTCCATCGCGTGCTTGTCGGCCTCGGCCTTGCCGAGCTTGCGCACGCGGCGTGGGCCGAGCGTGACGTTCTCAAGGATCGTCTTGTGGGCAAAGAGGTTGAACGACTGGAACACCATGCCCACGTCTGCACGCAACTTGGCGAGTCCTGCTCCCTCTTCGGGAAGCAACTTGCCATCGATGGTGATCGTGCCGTCATCGATAGTTTCGAGACGGTTGATGGCACGACACAACGTGGACTTTCCGGAACCACTTGGCCCGATTACGACCACCACCTCGCCACGATGAATCGTGGTTGAGATGTCTTTGAGCACGTGCAGCTCACCGTAATGTTTGTTGACATGGTCAATTACGACCAGAGGTTCACCGCTCTGTGCTGCCATATGGCAAGACAACCACACGCGTGCAAGAACGGTCAAACGGCACGCCTAGATGTAACACGCTCGTGACACAGATCAGCGGCTACGTTGCGAAAATGCACTTTCGTAGAGGCAGACCGAGGCGGCAGTTGCCAAGTTCATTGACTCGGCGTGGCCATAAATCGGTACCGAGATGACCCAATCCGCCAGCGCGTAGTGCTCATCGGTGAGACCGCGAGCTTCGTTACCAAACAACCAAGCGGTCGGATGATCGAGCACTCCCTCTGTGCGGGCAGCAAGCAAATCACCACCCTTGACATCGGCGGCGATTACGCGAAGGTCAGCGCCCTTGACTCGTTCCAGAACATCTTCCAGCTCTACGCCTACCGCGACCGGGAGGTGGAAGAGTGAACCGGTAGTGGCGCGCACGACCTTGGGATTGTAAAGGTCGACGCTTCGACCAGTGAGAATGACACCATCGGCACCAGCAGCATCCGCGGCACGAATGATTGTGCCCGCATTGCCAGGATCGCGAACCTCTTCGAGGATCGCAATGAGTTTAGGGCCACCCGAAAGCATGTCTTTTACCGATGTCGGAAACTGGCGACAGACCGCAATAACGCCCTGAGGAGTTACCGTGTCGGCCATCGTCTCGATCACTTGCTCAGTGACAAACTCAATCTCAATGCCGGCTTCTTCTGCCGCCCGCGCGAGCTCAGTGTGACGCTCAAGCGCAGTGGGGGTGGCATAAAGCTCAACGAGGAGCTCGGGCCGATAGTTGAGGGCTTCAGCAACTGACTGCGGCCCTTCTAAGAGGAAAAGGCCAGTCTCAGCCCGGGCACTCTTCTTTTCAAGTTTGGCCACAGCTCTTACGCGTGGTGAGCGCGGGTTATCAATCACGTCGCCAACCCTAGACTCCCCCGGCACAGAAACGAGAAACGGCACGCTGTGCTGACCAAAATGGACAGTACAGCGTGCCGTTGCACGATGTGTGGTGCGACTACTTACGCAGCCGAACGCGGTGCTGAAGTGTCAGCAGGAAGTGCAGCCTTAGCGGTTGCAACCAACGACGCGAACGTAGCGGGCTCGGTGACCGCAAGGTCAGCGAGGATACGACGGTCGACCTGCACACCAGCCAGGTTCAAGCCCTGGATAAGACGGTTGTACGTGAGACCGTTTGCACGCGATGCAGCGTTGATGCGCTGGATCCACAGACGACGGAACTCACCCTTGCGGGCGCGACGGTCGCGGTATGCGTAGACGAGCGAGTGAGTAACCTGCTCCTTGGCCTTGCGGTAGAGACGCGAACGCTGTCCGCGGTAACCCTTTGCGCGTTCGAGAATAACCCGACGCTTCTTGTGAGCGTTTACCGCCCTCTTAACTCTTGCCATGATGTATTTCCTAAACCCTTACTTACCGAGAAGCTTCTTGATGGTCTTGGCGTCCTGCGGGGCCAGAACCTGATCCTGGTTGAGCGAGCGCTTGCGCTTTCCGCTCTTAACCTCGAGGTTGTGTCGCATACCAGCCTGCTGCTTCATGACCTTGCCGCTACCGGTGATCTTGAAACGCTTCTTGGTGCCTGAGTGCGTCTTCTGCTTAGGCATCTTTCTCCTCTTTCTCTGGAACTTCTGCCTCACGAGGCTTCTTGTTAGCAACCTTGCGGGCCTCGGCTTCAGCCTTCGCTGTCGCCTTGGTCTTGTGTGGGCCAATAATCATGACCATGTTGCGACCGTCAATTGTCGGGGTTGATTCGATTGAACCGAACTCCGAGACATCTTCGGCAAACTTCTGAAGCAAACGCACACCCTGATCGGGGCGCGACTGCTCACGACCACGGAACAAGATCATTGCTTTGACCTTGTCGCCGCCCGCGAGGAATCCCTCGGCGCGCTTGCGCTTAGTTTCGTAGTCGTGCGTGTCGATCTTCAAACGAAAACGAACCTCTTTGAGGATCGTGTTCGTCTGGTTACGACGAGCTTCTTTCGCCTTCTGCGCCTCTTCGTACTTAAACTTGCCGTAATCCATGATCTTGGCAACGGGAGGCTTGGAGCTGGGAGCAACCTCAACCAAATCAAGATCTGCCTCTTGGGCGAGCTTGAGGGCGACGTCTATAGAGACGACACCGACTTGTTCACCGGCGGGTCCGACAAGACGGACCTCAGGGACTCGGATTCGGTCGTTGGTACGGGGATCGCTGATGCGTGTTCTCCTTACAGTTCGTGGTGCTTTTCGAAAACGCAGAACGTTTCACAAAATGCAGTTCGGCGGATGCCGTGGCACGAAAGAGGATCGTCACGCAGCTAATGCTGCATCACCCTTTAAAGCTGCAGGTAAACATCCGGAACAACGCGAGGATCAGCGAACTAATCACACGTACTGCACCGCAAGCGAACCATGCGGGGTGTAACTACCCGGTAACCTTGTATGCGGTTGACAGGTGGGAGAATCTCCACTTTCGTATCCGGGGCGAGCCCCGGGCCTGCATCAGGATAGCAGAGCTAACCCCAATAAGCGAAGGACATCATGAGCGAGTTCACCAATGACGACGTCAACGAAGCACGAGACATCTCTGAGGTACCGGCGGTCGAGGTAATTAATACCGTTGCCGTGCACATGCTCAGCGCCACCGCAGTAAAGCTAGGACTTTCAGATGGCCCAGACGCTGAAGCAGAAAAAGACCTCGATGAAGCCCGAAAACTCATCAACGCTCTAGCTGGCTTTGTCACCGCGGCAGCCCCTGAGATTGGCAACCATCACGCACGACCGCTTCGAGACGGACTGCGTTCACTTCAGCTGGCGTTCCGCGAAGCGTCAACCTTCCCGGACGCACCGGGACAGGGTCCGGGCGAAAAATGGACCGGGCCCGTCAACTAAGCCCGCTGCGATTCGCGTGCCGTGCGTTGGCGTGCTTTGGCGTGCGTTGGCTAGATAATTAGCTAGCGTCAGCGCTCGGCGCACGGACGACTTGCACGGCCAAGGAGTCGACTGATTGTGCAATGAGTTCAGATAACGCCCAACGCTCCCGGAGGCGATCCATGGTGGCATCGAGAGCCCCACGGTCGAGCCCCGGGCGCATGGCGATCTGAACCACTAACTCTGGCCCGTGCAACCGTGCGCCGGGATCCCCCGGCAGCAGTTGCACCTCAGCAACGTCGTCTACATCTGCCGCCGACGCTGCGAACTCGTCACGAACATCCACGCGCAAATAGCTTGGAATCCACGCTGTCGACTGCGCGATGGCCCAAAGTGCCGGCCGGCGGATCACGAACTCACTATCGCTGAGGGGGTCAATGATCACGAGGTCAGTATTTTCGCTCGCGGCCGCAAGCGCGACGCGGGTACCAGCTGCTGGCACTGGCCGGGCTTCTGGGTTCCACTTGCTCATGGCGCTGACGGAACTGAATACCGGCAACACGGCACGGCCGTCCGGGCCCGTCACCGTAACAATTGACAACTCTTGAGTCTTATCAATCGTGAGGCCAGCATCGCTGGTCGCCGTCTCTCCCGCTCGAGCGAGCAACGGGATAAGGAGGCGAGATTCCCGAACGACATCGATCACGTCGGTCTCAGCGGCATCCCCTTGATGAAAACGGGTAATGGTAGCCATCAACTTTGGCGGAGCGGTGCCGTCATCATCGGGGGCCGGATTGGGATCGAATGACCGACCCTCCCAAGGAGTGCCAGCCGAGTCAGTGGAATTCATTTCAGCACCCAACGCAGAAAACTAACTACTGCGACGAAACGTCGAGGGCCTCGGCGAGCGTAAAGGCTTTGGCGTAGAGAGCTTTACCGATGATGGCACCCTCGAGCCCCTGAGGCACGAGTTCACGCAACTCGATGAGGTCATCAAGACTCGACACCCCACCGGACGCGATGACGGGACGGTGGGTCCGCTCCATCACCTGGCGAAGCAGCTCGACGTTTGGACCTTGCAACGTGCCGTCTTTAGTCACATCAGTGACCACGTAGCGGCAGCAGCCAGCAGCTTCAAGGCGCTCGAGGACCGTCCACAGGTCGCCGCCCTCTTGAGTCCAGCCACGTGCAGCCAGAGTAGTACCGCGCACGTCGAGACCAACAGCGATCGCCTCGCCGTATTCAGCGATGACGTGCGCCGCCCACTCGGGGTTCTCGAGTGCGGCCGTGCCGAGGTTGATGCGCTTGGCGCCGGTTGCGAGAGCAGCCTTCAACGACTCGTCGTCGCGGATGCCGCCAGAAAGTTCGATGTTGACGCGCTTAGGCGTCGACTTGATGACCTTCTTGATCATCGCTTGGTTGTTGCCACGGCCGAAGGCCGCATCGAGGTCAACCAGATGAATCCACTCAGCGCCCTGATCAACCCAGTCATGGGCTGCAGCGCACGGGTCACCGTAGCTCTTCTCGGTTCCCGCTTCACCTTGAGTGAGGCGGACTGCCTTGCCGTCAGCAACATCAACAGCTGGCAATAGCGTGAGGCTGGGGGTTTTGTTAAATTCGCTCATAGATTTACTCTCTGAAGACCTGATCGCGGAACGCCGCGCACAAGCATCCGATACTAGCCGACCTCGCAGAGTCGCAAAATCACAGCGACGTCAACCAGTTACGGAGAAGCTGAATTCCTGCCTCGCCAGACTTTTCTGGATGAAACTGGGTGGCCGTTAGCGGCCCATTCTCAACAGCGGCGAGAAAGCGCCCACCGTGTTCGGACCACGAGAGTTTCGGCTGCGGAAACGGGGGCTGAACGTCAAGAGTCCACTGTTGGGCGGCGTAAGAATGAACAAAATAGAAACGCTCACTGCGGATCGAATCGAAAAGCGTGGTGTCTTCTGGAGTTTCGACAGTGTTCCACCCCATGTGCGGAAGAACCGGCGCGGGTAACTTTTCTACAACACCCGGCCACTCATCGAGCCCAGCCGTCTCAATACCGTGCTCGTCTCCCGACGAAAACAACACTTGCATCCCTACACAGATACCCAACACAGGACGGCTGCCTGTGAGCCTTTTCTCGATGATCGCGCCACCGCGCACGGACTCGAGCGCGGAGATGACAGCAGCGAAGGCACCCACACCAGGCACGAGAAGGCCGTCAGCAGCCTCTGCTACCGAACGATCAGCGCTCAACCGAACATTCGCGCCAGCCGCCTCAAGCGCTTTGGCCGCCGAGTGAATGTTGCCAGAACCGTAATCAAGAATGACGACCGAAGGCGCAACCACTAGAGCGCGCCTTTAGTCGAAGGAATTCCGGTGACACGAGCATCGGGCTCAACCGCGCCGCGCATCGCCCGGGCGAACGCTTTGAACTCCGCTTCGGCGATGTGATGCGGATCCCTTCCGCCCAAAACAGTGACGTGAACGGTAATGCCCGCGTTGAAGCTGATGGCCTCAAAGACGTGACGGACCATAGAGCCAGTAAAGTGTCCGCCGATGAGGTGCATCTCGAAACCGGCCGGCTCCCCAGAGTGAACAAGGTACGGGCGGCCAGAAACATCAACGACAGCGCGGACGAGTGCTTCGTCGAGCGGTACCAATGCATCGCCGTAGCGCGAGATGCCGGCTTTGTCGCCAAGCGCTTCCTTGATAGCGAGACCCAACGCAATGCCAATGTCCTCTACCGTGTGGTGGACGTCGATGTGCGTGTCACCGCTAGCCTTCACAGTGAGATCGATCAACGAGTGCTTCGAAAAAGCCGTCAGCATGTGGTCATAGAACGGAACGCTCGTCTCAATGGATGAGGTGCCGGTGCCGTCGAGGTTGATCGAGAGTTCGATGCTCGACTCGCTGGTCTCGCGCGTGATCGTCGCGGTGCGCTGTGAAGTCATTACTCAACTCTACCGAGCGCTTGGAGGTCGGCCATCGCATCCAAGAACGCCGTGGTCTCGGACTCTGTGCCCGCAGTCACCCGCAAGTGGTGAGGAATACCAACATCGCGAATCAAGATGTCTTGAATCAGCAGCTTGTGAAAGAGCGTTTGAGGGTCTGCAACGTTGCCGAACAGCACAAAGTTTGACTCGCTGGCCACCGGAGTGAACCCCAACGCTGCTAGACCTGCACTCATGCGATCACGCTGGGTCTTGATCTCGTCGACCATGGCGAGCATCTCGGGAGCGTGCGCAAGCGCGGCAATTGCCGCCGCTTGGGTAAGCGCTGAGAGGTGGTACGGCAGCCGAACAAGCCGTAGCGCATCAGCGATGGCAGGGTCGGCGGCTAAATACCCCACGCGGGCGCCCGCAAAAGCGAATGCCTTGCTCATTGTTCGCGAAACGATGAGTCGAGGTCGACCAGCGAGCAAGGTGAGAGCTGATTCGCGGTCCGAGAATTCTGCATACGCTTCGTCGACGAGAACGATCCCCTCCGTAGCGTCATAGGCCGCAGCAACTGTCTCGTTGCTGACCGGCGTTCCCGTGGGGTTATTCGGCGAACAGAGGAACACCACGTCAGGGTTGTGTTCAGCGATTGCCGAGACAACGGTCTCGGCGGTGAGATCGTACCCAGCATCGCGAGCGGCAGTCACCCATTCTGTGCCGGTTCCTGAAGCGATGATCGAGTGCATCGAGTAAGTCGGTGGGAAACCTAAGACGCGACGCCCCGGCCCTCCGAATGCTTGCAACGTCTGCTGAAGAACTTCGTTGGAGCCATTGGCAGCCCACATATTCTCGGCGGTAAGCCCATGGCCGAGATACGCCGCGAGGGCCTCACGCAGCTCGGTGAATTCGCGATCCGGGTAGCGATTGGCGGTCATCACCGCTTTCGCCAATGCCATCACGATGTCGGTAGCAACAGCCTCCGGAATGGGATGCGTGTTTTCATTGACGTTAAGTTGAATGCTTACCGGGTCTGTCGGGGCACCATAGGGCTTGAGCCCTCGAAGGTCATCACGGATGGGGAGATCTGAAAGCGAAGTCACTCCGCAATGCTAGATCACGTGAAGTTAGCGGGAGAAACTGGCGGGAATCGCAAGCTCTTGGCCGGCGAACACGTCAGCCGAGGGCAATTGGTTCAACTCAATAAGCTGAGCGACAACTTCACGCGGATCATGGCCAGGGGCGTGCGTCTCAGCGATGTTCCAGAGCGACTGGCCCGCATTGACGTCAACGTAAACGAACGCACTCTCATTGGACTCGGACGTTGCCGCCGCGTCGCCGCTGTTCAGCGAAAACAACAGAGCGGCAATAACCAATGGCAGCGCGGCGAGCGTCATGAGAACGACACGACCGCGCGTAGTGAGGCGAAGACGCGGTGCAGACTGCCGAGCACGGGCTACCGCGTTGGGTGCAATCGCTGCAGTTGTCATCATTCTCTCCTCTAAGGGTTCTCGCACCCGACTCTCGGCCGGGAGAGCCGGGTGCGAAGCTGTGTTCCGAACATACATTCGAATTGTTCTAATTTCAAGTAAATCTTCGAACAAGCCACCGACATTGCTCGACGACACTCGAACAAATGTTTGTTTTTGGCTTCTTGTGCGGATACAGTTTCGAATGAGCCACCGACATTGGAATCGTTCGTGGCAGAAATCGAGGGATCGTGACTGACTCAATAGCTCCGAACGGTGATGCCACAGAGCGTGGAACGCGGCGGCGCACCAGCCTGAGCGCTAAGCAGCTAGCAATCCTCGAAATGATCCAACGGGCTGTTGCCACTCAGGGATATCCGCCGAGCATGCGCGAAATTGGGGATGCCGTCGGGTTGTCTTCGTTGTCGAGCGTCACGCATCAGCTGAACCAGCTTGAGTTGAGCGGCTACGTTCGTCGTGACCCCAACCGACCTCGCGCGATCGAGGTGCTCATCGATGTACCGAGCGCCACCGATGAGTCGAGCACAATGAGCCCGTCAATGGGAGATGCCGCGATGGTTCCTCTAGTCGGCCGCATTGCCGCCGGTATTCCCATTACCGCTGAGCAGCACATTGAAGAAGTGTTCCCTCTTCCCCGCCAGCTTGTCGGCAAAGGAGAACTCTTCATGCTCAAAGTTGTTGGCGATTCCATGATTGACGCCGCGATCTGCGACGGCGACTGGGTGGTCGTGCGACAGCAACCAACCGCCGAGAATGGCGACATTGTTGCCGCGATGCTCGACGAAGAAGCGACAGTCAAAGTGTTCCGTCAGCGAGACGGCCACACGTGGCTACTCCCCCGCAACTCCAACTTCGAGCCAATCCTTGGCGACTACGCCACAGTGCTAGGCAAAGTCGTCACCGTGCTGCGCGCTCTCTAAAGCACTACCCGCCTCTAAAGCACTACCCGCACGGCGGCGAACGATTCGTCGGTCCGGAGGCTCGCGAGATAGCCTCCTGCCCACGTTTAACGCGAAGCAGGAAGCTATCTCGCCGAAAGTTAAGCTTTCGTGACGAATTCTTCAACTTCGGGCAAGCGAGCTGGATGCACCAGTGCAGTGACAAGAGTGCCGTCTTCGCGATAGTCAGTCGAAAGCACTCGCCCCTGAACGTGCAGACGCGAAATGATCTCGCCACGGTCGTAGGGCACAAGCAGAGTGACCTCGACTTCTGGCGCCGGCAAGAGTTCGGCAATTCGCGCATTAAGCTCGTCAATCCCCTCACCCGAGCGCGCTGAAACGAAGATGCCGGTCGGCTCAAGGCCACGAATCAAGACACGCTGGTCATCATCCGCAAGATCACTCTTGTTGAACACAACGATCTCCGGGATATCACGGGCACCAAGTTCGCCGATCACATCGCGCACGGTTGCCAGTTGAGCTCCAGGATCCGGATGCGAAGCATCCACAACGTGCACGATGACATCGGACTGGCCGATCTCCTCGAGCGTCGAGCGGAATGCCTCAACTAACTGATGCGGCAGGTTGCGCACAAACCCGACAGTATCGCTGAGGGTGAACAGCCGGCCGTCGGCCGTCGCCGAACGCCGCACAGTGGCATCGAGAGTCGCAAACAGGGCGTTTTCAACCAGCACCCCCGCACGCGTCAGGCGGTTGAGCAGACTCGACTTACCGGCGTTTGTATAACCAGCGATGGCAACGCTAGGTACTTCAAAGCGATCACGGTTCGCGCGCTTCGCCTCGCGCGCTGGGGCAAAACCCTTGATCTGCTTGCGCAGCCGCGCCATCCGAGTGTGGATGCGACGACGATCAAGCTCAATCTTGGTCTCACCGGGGCCACGGCTACCCATACCGGCTCCAGCACCACCAACCTGGCCACCAGCTTGCCGCGACATCGACTCGCCCCAACCGCGCAATCGTGGGAGCAAGTATTCCATCTGGGCGAGCTCAACTTGAGCTTTACCCTCACGGCTTGTTGCGTGCTGGCTAAAGATGTCGAGAATCACCGCGGTGCGGTCGATCACCTTTACCCCGACAACGTCTTCGAGCGCGCGACGTTGGCTTGGCGCAAGCTCAGTATCAGCAATCACAGTGTCAGCGCCCGTGGCCGCAACGACATCGCGCAATTCGATCGCCTTGCCCTTGCCGAAGTATGTACTCGGATCGGGGTGTGAGCGGCTCTGTAAGAGCCCGTCAAGTACGACTGCTCCCGCGGTCTCAGCCAGTGCGGAAAGCTCGCGCAGAGAGTTCTCCGCCTCGCGTAGCGTGCCTTGGCCATAAATTCCGATTAGGACGACGTTTTCAATTCGAAGCTGTCGATACTCGACCTCGGTGACGTCATCGAGCTCGGTCGATAGCCCCTGAACTCTTTTGAGAGCGCGCCGATCGTCTCGCTCAAATTGGTCACCATCTCGGTCTGACTCGTAGTGTGCATCCGACTGGAGCGCTTGCGCACCGGAATTGCCCGAGCTAAAGCGCGTAACCGCGACATGGTCGGAGCTCTCGCTAGCGAGCACGCGGTCGACGGAACGCTCGGCGTCGTCGCCATTGTTGGCCTCGATACTGGTTTCTGTCGTGTTTCGCGTCATTGGGTTAACCCTACTTCTCTAGTTTTCGGTAAGTTCTGTTCATGGCTAACGAGCATTACTTCTCGTCAACACCCGAGAGTGATCTCAAATTGCGGACGATTCACGCGACCATTGCTGGTATCGAGCGCGAACTTGTCACGTCAAATGGGATCTTCAGCCCCGCGCACATCGACGTGGGAACCCAAGTTCTTTTGTCGAACGTGCCAGCGCCTCCTCCGGGAGGAAACCTGCTTGATCTCGGGTGCGGTTGGGGTCCGATGGCGCTCACCCTTGCCCTCGAGTCACCTCATGCAACGGTGTGGGCGGTGGACGTCAACGAGCGCGCACTGGATCTGGTACGCGCAAACGCCAAGAAATTGTCCATACCCAACATTAACGCGGTTCTGCCTCAGGATGTTCCCGAAGACATAACGTTTATGACTATTTGGTCGAATCCGCCCATCCGTGTCGGCAAAGAAGCACTTCACAACATTCTCGAAACGTGGCTACCGCGGCTCGAAATGGATGCCGACGCGTGGCTAGTGATTCAACGCAATTTGGGTTCGGACTCGCTGCACCGCTGGATGGAATCGACATTTCCTGAAGATTTCGCCTTCAGCCGCGCTGCAACCCACAAGGGGTTCCGCTTGCTTCGGGCTCACCGCCGCACTCTCGCGGCGACATAGACCAGCGTTACGCGAGCTCGAGGCTGCCGGTGTAGACGAGCTCTGCAGGCCCGCTGAGCGAGACGTGTTCGCCGTCTTCAGTGGGGAACATGCGCACGACCACAGTGCCACCGGGCACGGTTACACGCCATTGGTGGGGAGCGCTCGGCCCGGCATAGTGCCGAATCGCCAACGCTGCGGCGACAGCACCGGTGCCACAAGACTGCGTCTCGCCACTTCCACGTTCGTGCACCCGCATGCGCAGCGAACCGACGCCATCTTTCACCATTGGCTCGGCCGGCACCACAAATTCGACGTTCGCACCGTTTTCTGGAGGCGGGTCAATGACGGGAATGTAAGTGAGGTCGACTTGGTCAAGCTCGGCCTCTTCAGCCAATGCAACAACAACGTGAGGGTTGCCAACGTTAATGCCGAGGCCCGGACGGGCGACGTCGAGCTCTTTAGCGCGAACTAGGGGCTCACCGCCATCGAGCGACCACCGCCCCATATCTGCTTGATAGCCAGCCATGTTCCGTTGCACGTCTCGCACACCGCTGCGCGTGCCGATGGGCAGCGTGTCACCTGGCTCGAAATCTACGAGACCGTTTTCGGCGAGATAGTGCGCAAATACACGGATGCCGTTGCCACACATCTCGGCAATACTTCCGTCGGCATTGCGGTAATCCATGTACCACTCTGCATCAGCGTCTTCGGCCAATGCCGCTGCACCAGCGTCGAGGTTGCGTGAACGAACTGCACGAATGATTCCGTCTGCGCCGACCCCGAATCGACGATCGCAGATCGCAGCTACCTGTTTCGGGGTGAGGTCAAGTTCGCCGTCGGGATCGGAGAACAGCACGAAGTCGTTGCCAGTTCCCTGACCTTTTGTGAAGTTAAGCGTCGCCATGTGTTCCATTCTCTCCCATCACGATCGCCAAGGCACGCGCTGCGCGCGCCGGGTCGTCGTACTCAAGCCAATGACAGTGGTCATAGCGTCTAAACCAACCGACTTGCCGGCGCGCGTAGCGCCGGGTGAGCGCCGCGGTCTGTTCTATGGCGTCAGCTTCGGCGAGGTTGCCGTCGAGTTGTTCGATCGCTTGGGCGTATCCAATCGCCCGCGCCGCAGTGACGCCGAATCCGTGCGGGCGAAGCCCACGCACTTCGTCGACTAGCCCGGAGTCCCACATGTGCTGAACGCGCTTGTTGAGCCGCGGAACCAACTCGTCGCGCGGGGCCGCGACTCCAAAGATGTGAGCTGGCGTCCATAACTTTTTCTCTTCGGGAAGCCCAGCGCCGAATGGCTCCCCCGTGATTTCGATCACCTCAAGGGCACGAACAATTCTGCGCCCATTGCGGGCGCCGATCGACTGAGCGGCCTCAGGATCCAGCTCTTTGAGACGTTGAAAAAGGATGCCGATGCCCAGAGCGTCAAGCTCTGACTCAAGTTGGGCTCGCACCGCCGGATCGCGTGCAGGGAACTGAAAGTCGTGGATGACGCTGGAGACATAGAGCCCCGAACCTCCGACCAAGATGGGCACATGCCCCGCAGCCTGCACTTGCCTGATGATGCGGCGAGCGTCCTCTTGGTATTGGGCAACGCTAGCCTCGTCTGTGGGCTCGAGCACATCGAGCAGGTGATGCGGAACTCCACGACGGTCCTTGAGCGGCAGCTTCGCGGTGCCGATATCCATACCGCGGTAGAGCTGCATAGCGTCAGCGTTGATGATCTCTGCCGAGGCGCCTCGTTGAGCAAGGGCCTCCGCGAGGCCGAGTGACAGTTCGGACTTACCTGTGCCGGTCGCACCGACAACCACTATAAGGTCGGAAAAACTCGTTCGCTCCACGACGGTCACCGAGGGTCCCTTGAGATACTGCGACCAAGCGGGGTATGCAGAGGACGCTGATGCCGCTGACGATTCAGCGCGGGCTTCCGGTTAGCGGAGAGAGTCTGAGGGGTCATAGATGGGCGTCGTAGAAACGCGGATCGTCGGGAGTCCAAGCGAAACGCGCGGGCCGGTGGCGCTCGCGTCTGCACTGGTTGGTACGCCGCAGGATTCAGCTTCAGCACGATCCCACGCATCTCCCGCACGAGTGCGACGGATATCGAGCACATCACCGGTAGCAGTGTCGGCCACGAGGTGGAACGCTGCCGCTTCAGTGATTGTGAGCGTGACGACGTCTCCGGGGCGCGGGGTTTCGCTTCCCTCGGGAACATTGAAGTGCACGAGTCGTGAATCTTCGGCTCGGCCGGAAAGTCGCGCAGTTTCTGCTTGCTTACGACCTTCTGTGGCGGTCACCATTACTTGCACGGTGCGCCCAATTTGCTTGTCGTTCTCTTCTCGCGAGAGCCGGTCTTGGAGCGCAGCGAGTCGTTCATATCGTTCTTGAACAACTTCTTTGGGAATCTGTTCTTCCATGGTCGCCGCCGGTGTTCCGGGCCGAATCGAGTACTGGAAGGTGTAGGCGGAGGCGAAGCGTGACTCTTCAACGACGCGCATGGTTTCTTGGAAGTCTTCTTCGGTCTCTCCCGGAAATCCCACGATGATGTCGGTGGTGATTGCCGCGTGAGGCATTTGTGCGCGAACTCGCTCAAGAATGCCCAAGAACTTGGTGGAGCGGTAGCTTCGACGCATTGCCTTGAGGATGCTGTCTGATCCTGATTGCAGCGGCATGTGAAGTTGCGGCATCACGTTGGGGGTCTCGGCCATTGCATCGATGACGTCGTCAGTGAATGCTGCCGGATGCGGGCTAGTGAAGCGCACGCGTTCGAGGCCCTCGATGGCCCCCACTGCACGAAGGAGTTTGCTGAAAGCTTGACGGTCACCGAACTCAACCCCATAGGAGTTGACGTTCTGACCGAGCAGTGTGACTTCGATGGCTCCGTCGTCGACGATGGCCTGCACTTCAGCGAGGATGTCGCCGGGGCGCCGGTCTTTCTCTTTGCCGCGAAGCGCGGGAACGATGCAGAAGGTGCAGGTGTTGTTGCAGCCGACCGAGATTGACACCCACGCGCTGTGGGTTGATTCTCGTCTTGTTGGCAGGGTCGACGGGAAGACCTCGAGCGATTCGAGAATCTCGAGTTGTGCTTCTTCATTGTGCCGAGCTCGTTCGAGCAGTGCCGGCAGCGAACCCATGTTGTGGGTTCCGAAAACCACGTCTACCCAGGGGGCCTTCTCAAGGATGACGTTCTTGTCTTTTTGCGCGAGACATCCTCCGACGGCGATTTGCATGCCTTCGTGTTCTTTTTTGACGCTGGCGAGCATGCCGAGGTTGCCATAGAGCTTGTTGTCGGCGTTCTCTCGAACCGCGCAGGTGTTGATGACTACTACGTCTGCTTGCTTGTCTGTCGCGCGAATATAGCCGGCGGCTTCGAGGGACCCGCTGAGTCGTTCGGAGTCGTGCACATTCATCTGGCACCCGTAGGTGCGCACCTCGTAGCTGCGCGGGTTCGCCAGTTTTTCGTCAATCATGTCTTCCACCTTAAGCCTCTGAGGGGGCTTAGCTTTACGTCGTTCTAGCGAAAGACAGGACCACCGGTGGAATTGCCGGATCCGGGCGCCAGAGCAGCGGCCACCGCGGCGGATACGACGGAGCCCGAGTAGCCCTTGCGCATGAGAAAGCCGGTGAGGCGTCGTTTTGCTGTGACGCCGTCGAGCGAGCGGAGTTGAGGAGCGCGCTTGAGCGCGATCTCTGTCGCTCGCTCTTGCTCTTCATCACGATCGTCGTCGAGCACCGCAGAAATGTGTTCTTGATCGATCTTGCGCCGGCGCAATTCGGCGCGGATAGCTGAGGCGCCGAGCTTTTTACGCTCACGCAGGGTTCGTGTGAGCGTCTCCGCCAGCGCCGCATCGTCGAGAAGGCCACACCCTTCCAGCCGTTCGATTTCGCCATCGATGTCTTCTGATTCGAATTCTCGAGTGCCTAAGAATTGAGTCATTTCGTCTGATGACATGCCTCGACGAGCGAGAGCCCGCATGCTGACGCGACTAATTTCTGAGAAGCCGTCACGCGCCTGGCGTCGCTCTGCCTTGGATTGACTAGGCGCCGCTTCTGCCTCCGGTTCAGCGCGCGCGGCTTTCGTTTGCGCAGGCTTCGTTTGCGCAGATTTTGTTTGCGCTACCTCCGAATTGTGCGACCCATCGTCGTCGTGTGATGAGGTGAAATCTGCCATTGTCGGCAATGCTCGAACTGACGCAAGAGCAACTACCGGCGAAATGGTGCCGGCGGCAGCGTCTGCCCCGGACCCGGCGTTCAGATCTTCTGCCGGTCTGGGGTCGGCTGTCATCGGAGCGTTTGCTTTCGCCCACCCGTCGTTTTCTTCTGCTTCGGGGTGGGATGCGAAAGTTGGTGAAACCTCCGACGACGAACCTGTCTCGGTCGCGGCGGCACTTTTGTTACCGCTGCGGTTACCAAATAAATTGATAACGGGGGCGATGTATTCGTCGTCGGAGGATGTCATCGTTGAACCTACTGGCCTACTGCTTTTTTGAGTGGTGCTGCTGCTTTATCAGCGACCGGCAGCACTGGCCCGTCTGCCTTCGCGCTAGCCTTTGCTACTTTTGCGGCCTTCTCTGCCTTGGCTTCGGCATCTGCGACGGCCTTAGCTTCGCTCGCATTTGCAGCCTTAGCTTCTGCACCCACACCGAGCTTGCGCATAATTTTTTGCTCAATCTCAAGCGCGATGGCGGGATTTTGGAGCAGGAACGCACGAGACTTTTCTTTACCCTGGCCGAGTTGGTCGCCATCGTAGGTGTACCACGCGCCCGACTTGCGGACGATCTCGTGATCCACCCCGAAATCGATGAGGCTACCTTCGCGAGAGATTCCAATGCCATAGAGAATGTCGAACTCAGCCTGCTTGAACGGCGGGGCCATTTTGTTCTTGACAACTTTAACTCGCGTGCGGTTACCCACAGCGTCCGTTCCATCTTTCAACGTTTCGATACGACGAATGTCGAGTCGAACGGAGGCATAGAACTTGAGCGCCTTACCACCAGCAGTAGTTTCTGGGCTGCCGAAGAAGACACCGATCTTTTCGCGCAACTGGTTGATGAAGATCATGGTGGTGTTGGTCTGGCTGAGGCCACCGGTGAGCTTACGCAGCGCTTGAGACATGAGTCGAGCCTGAAGACCAACGTGCGTGTCCCCCATCTCACCTTCGATTTCTGCACGCGGAACAAGTGCCGCGACCGAGTCAATAACGATGAGGTCGATGGATCCGCTTCGAACCAACATGTCGGCGATTTCTAGCGCCTGCTCACCCGTATCGGGTTGAGAAACGAGCAAAGCGTCGATGTCGACGCCCAACTTGGCCGCATATTCGGGGTCGAGTGCGTGCTCAGCATCGATGAACGCGGCGATGCCACCGTTGCGCTGAGCGTTGGCGATGGCATGCAAGGTGAGAGTGGTCTTACCTGAGGACTCGGGACCGTAAATCTCGACGATTCGACCGCGGGGAAGCCCGCCTATGCCGAGTGCGACATCCAGCGCAATCGACCCGGTGGGGATGACCTCGACCGGAGCGCGCTCATCGCTGCCTAGGCGCATAACTGAGCCTTTGCCGAACTGACGGTCGATCTGTGCGAGCGCTGTCTCGAGGGACTTCTCGCGGTCTGCTGCTGATGGCATTATATTTTCTCCATTGGTCGTAGGTTGCGGCCCATAGGCTGTCGCGAATTGTGCGGGCCGATAGTGCAAGGCCCGCAACCTCCCGACAAAGGCTGTGTTGCTAAATGCCACGTTACGTGTCGGCTCTGACATTCCAGAAAACTCACGTGACAGCGGCGCCCAATAGTTGTATTCGATTGGGTGTTAGGGAGAAGACTAACAATATCGAATACATGTTCGAACACGCCACGCGGGGCAGGGCTATTGCTTTTTGGGCTCGCGTTGCCCGACGCCGTACCGACGGTCAGCGGGAACATCCATCGCATCGCACAGCGCGGCCCACACTTGGCGGGCAGGAACGCCGCGAGAAAGCGCCTGGGCCGCAGTAACGCCGCCAACAGAGCCCAGAACTTGGTCGTTGACGAGAACGCGGCCATATGGTTCACCGAACTCATCGGCAACCGCTGTCCAAAACTCGCTCAATCGCATTCGACCACCCTACGTTCGCTTTACATTACTCACGAACACTCGCCTTAACCCACGAATGCCCCACTCAACGAAAGAGCGGGGCATCCGGTGTGGAATATTTAGCGCGAAACCAAATTCGAATCGAACTCGGCAACGAGCTCATCGGGCAACGTATCGGGGATCGACGTTGCGCCTTCAATAACGGCGAGGCGATCGCCAACCTCACGCATGATTACGGAGATCGGGGTATCGAGCGCTTCGGCTACCGAAGCGAGAATTTCGGAGCTGGCCTCTTTTTGACCACGCTCAACCTCACTGAGGTATCCGAGGGCAACGCTTGCTTTGCTTGCGACCTGACGAAGGGTGCGTCCCTTTTGCAGGCGTACGTCGCGGAGAACGTCACCGATTTCTTGACGAACGAGAACCATTGGACCCTCCCTTATGTTCAGTGATAGAAAAGCTTACCGTGGTGAAACTGTAGTCAATTCCATCTGTATATGTGTTGTGAGTACATAGTGTGTAATCAAAAAGAGTTCTTAGATATTCCCACTACGGGGCAGGAACTTCTTCCGCATCGACGGGTTCGCTTTCCATTTGCTGCTGGCGACGCTTGAGAAACAGTCCAAGGACGAGGAAGCCGATGAGTGATAGATACGCGATAGCCGCGAACGGACTCGTCACAAGCGCACTGAGATCGCCTTGGCTGATCGCGAGTGCTTTGCGCAGTTGTGTCTCGGCCATTGGTCCAAGAATTCCGCCAATCACCATCGGTGCCACCGGATATCCGAAACGTCGCATGAGGAATCCGGCAAGACCAACGATCAGTAAAATCAACACATCGAGATAGTTGAGTTCATCGAGAATGCACCAAGCGCAGCAAACAACAGGATGCCGGCGTAGAGATACGGGCGTGGCACTTGAAGTACCTTCACCCAGATACCGACGAGCGGCAGGTTGAGCACGAGCAACATGATGTTGCCAATGTAGAGACTCGCAATCAACGCCCAGACGAGAGCACTCTGGTTTTGGAACAACAGTGGCCCAGGCTGGATTCCATACGATTGGAATGCCGACAGAATGATCGCGGCCGTGGCCGTTGTGGGAAGTCCCAGAGTTAGCAGGGGAACGAGTACTCCAGCGGCTGCAGCATTGTTTGCCGCTTCCGGACCAGCAACTCCTTCGATCGCTCCCTTGCCAAAGACATTCTTTCTGCCCTTCTTGGCTAGCCGCTTCTCGGCAGCGTACGAAAGGAAAGTTGCGACATCCGCTCCCCCAGCAGGAATAGTTCCGATCGGGAAGCCAATCGCAGTTCCGCGCAACCACGGACGCCACGACAGCGCCCAATCTTCTTTACTCATCCAGTTGCGCCAGCCCTTGGTGACTGGAATGAGGCTGACAGGACCTGACTTGAGACGGGACGCGACATACAGCGACTCGCCAACCGCGAAGAGACCGACGGCGATGAGCACCACGTCGATACCATCCGCCAAGACAGGAACACCGCCCGTGAAGCGCTGCTGACCGGTGAGCACCTCCGTGCCAACAAGACCGAGAAAGAGCCCGAGACCGAGAGACAGCATTCCGCGCGAAACCGACTTTCCCATCAGCGCGCCAACCGTCGTAAACGCAACGATCATGAGCGCGAAGTAATCGGGCGGTCCCAACGTGACAGCCCAGCGAGCCAGAATCGGTGCCACTAAGGTAAGCCCCACCGTGGCGACGCTGGCCGCGACAAAGGATCCGATTGCGGCTGTCGCAAGCGCTGCCGCACCACGCCCCATCTTCGCCATCTTGTTACCCTCAAGCGCGGTCACAATGGATGCCGATTCTCCAGGAGTGTTCAAAAGAATCGAGGTTGTCGAACCTCCGTACATACCCCCGTAGTAGATCCCCGCAAACACGATCAGGGCTGCTGTCGGATTCAACGTGTAGGTAATCGGGAGCAGCAACGCCACCGTCATTGCTGGTCCGATACCCGGCAGAACCCCAACAGCGGTGCCGATAACGACGCCGAAGAATGCATAGAGGAGATATTCCGGCTGAAGGGCGGTCGCGAACCCCGCCATGAGTTGAGCGAAATTATCCATCAGAAGAACGGCATCCAATCGAGTAGTGGTCCCGCAGGAAGCGAGAGGCCGAGCAATCGCCCGAAGAGAAAGTAGATAGTGAAGGCGAGGGCAAGAGCAATGGGGATCGCCCAACGGAGTCGCTGAGCACCAAGGCTCCATGCCGCTCCGGCGAACAACAGTGCTGCAGCAATAGGCCATCCGATGAACTCGATCAAAAAGGCGTGAGCCGTGAAAAATGCGACGAGCTTGGCGACGGTCACCCAGTCGGTTGCAACCGAGCTATCGACATCTTCGCCCTCCTCAGCCTCGCCGAGTCGGCCTCTCCGTACGCCGATAAAGACTGCGATGCCTGCGCACAGCAACAATGCGCCGACGAGGTAAGGAAAGGATCGTGGACCCAGTGTGTTACTCGAGATGGGAATTCGGATGTAATTGGCCGCGATGAGAACGTAGATCCCGATGCCCGCTGCGAGAGCAGCGAAAAGGTACTCGCCGATCGGAATGCGACGGCCAGAAAGTTCTTCAGAAACGGAGCGGGGCTCGCCCGGCGTCGAAACGCCGGACGAGCCTGACTGTGGAGATGTCATGAACTAACCGATGAGCCCTATGTCTTTGAGCACGGCGGTGGTATCGGTGATGTTCTGAGTGACGTAGGCGTCGAACTCATCACCGGCCAGGAATGCGTCGGCCCAGCCCTTAGACTCAAGCGTTTCCTTCCAGCCATCGCTCTCTGAAATCTTCGTCACCAGGTCAATTAGCTGTTGACGCTCGACGTCGGAAATTCCCCCAGGTGCGAGAACACCTCGCCAATTGGTGATTTCGAGGTCATAGCCGGAGTCGATGATTGTCGGTACATCGGGGAGAAGATCGCTCGGCCCCGCGCTCGACACGGCAAGCGCCCTCAGCTCGCCTGCTTTGATCTGCTCAGCAAACTCGCTCACTCCGGAAATTCCGGCAGAGACCTTATTTCCCAGAAGCAAAGTGACAGCTTCGCCACCTCCCGCGTTGGGGATGTAATTGAGCTTTTCGTTGATTTGGCCGGCGTCTTGGCCCGCCTCTTTCAAGAGCTGCGCGGCCAGAATGTGATCGACACCACCGGCGGAACCGCCAGTAATCGAGACGTCTTTACCGTTGGCGATCATGTCATCCACAAGATCGCTGAGCGTCTCGTATGGTGACTCCTTGGGCACCACGATCACTCCGGCTTCCTCAGTCAGGCGCGCAATCGGTGTTGTTTGCTCGAGGCGCACTTCGGAGCTGTTGGTCTCAACCGCACCAACCATCACAAAGCCGGTCAGCATGAGGGTGAATGGATCGCTTTCGTTCGCCAGCGACGCGAGACCAATCGTACCGCCGGCACCACCAATGTTGTTCACTGGTGCGGAGGTAATGATCCCCTCGCTAGTACCGACCTCGGCAAGTGCCCGGCCAGTCTGATCCCAACCACCTCCAGGGTCTGCGGGGACGATGATGTTGACGGATGACAGTTCGGCAGGTTCGCCGCCGGAATCAGGTGTTGACGAACCTGTTGCACAGCCGACGAGGCTGAGCGCCGAGAGACCAGCGATAACGGTCAGTGCTCCGTGCCGCCATGATGAGTGCTGTGAACGTGCGGAAATACGCATTGCTCCTCCTTGAGCTAAACGAATGATGTGTCTGCGACGTGGCCGCAGCACGCCTCACACGCTAGGGAGGGTCGCGCCAGAACGGAACGATGCGGACATAGTGGTTGTTTTGGTCGTTTTGTACACAAAATGGGATCGTCGATTGTCACCAGGGGCCCCATGTTCGGGCACACTAGTCGAGTGGTCCGGTCGATGAAGCTCCGCACACAATTGCTGCTGCTGCAGTTAGCAATCGTGCTTGTCGCTGTGCTGGGAACAGGCATCGTTGCCGGCTGGCTGCAGGAACAGCAGCTCCGCGATGCCTACCGCGATCGCATGATCGCCGTCGCTCAATCTGTTGCTACGCTTCCTGCCATCATCGATGCTCTCGACGACACTCAACCAAGCGAGACGGTTCAGCCCATCGCAGAGGTTGTGCGCGAAGCATCCGACGTCACGTACATCGTCGTTGTGGATGACACGGGCGTACGTTTGTCGCACCCCAACCCCGCAAGAATTGGCGAGCAGGTCTCGACCGATCCCTCTGATGTACTAGCTGGCGAAATCTATGTGGGGACTCAGACGGGCACCCTCGGCGAATCATGGCGAGTCAAGGTCCCCATAACTGATGGAAACCAGATTATTGGCGCAGTTTCGGTGGGGATTCTGGAATCCAGCCTGCGCAGCGATTTTCTCGGCAGTTCCGTGGCACTCTTCGTCACGATTGGCGTAGCGGCGGCATTCGGGGTCGTCGGCGCTGCCTGGGTCACGACAGTGATCCGCCGACGAATCTATGGACTCGAACCGGACGAAATCGTGGGACTTCTCGAAGCTCGCGAGGCCATGCTGCACGGGATGCGAGAGGGACTTGTCGCCCTAGATGAACATGGACGTATCGCCCTCATTAATGACGCCGGGGCGCACCTACTGGGAATCGACGACCAAAATAACGTTGTAGGGCGACCAGCTGCGGACATATTGGATGACGATCTCCTCAAGATGCTCGATGACGAAGAGTCCCGTCAGCGGCTGATTTTGGCCGGCGAACGAGTGCTTCTTGTACAGTGCGACTCCGCGAAAATCGGCGATCGAATGCTCGGATCCGTTTTCATCTTGCGTGACAACACCAAGCTGCATGCCCTCATGCGCGACCTTGACGGCGCACATGACCTCGCGGATGGACTCCGGGTCCAAGCGCATGGCTTCGCAAACAAACTTCACGTCATTAGCGGCCTACTTGAGCTGGGCCACAATTCAGAAGCAGTAGCCTTCATCGAACGCGTCGGTGACGGTGGAACGTTATCGAGTGTTACGAGCGACAGCGGCATCCGCGACTTAGAAATCGCTGCGCTCCTGCTCGTCAAGCAGATGCGCGCGCACGAGCGTGGCATAAATCTCGAACTTGACTCCTCGTCCGAGCTTTCTCCGCTAGCAACGCACGATAGTGCTGAAGAATTGAGGGATGATCTGCTAACCGTGCTGGGCAACTTGGTCGACAACGCCACAGAAGCTTGCGCGTCGGGCGCCACGGTGCGCGTCCGTGTTCTGGAGAGCCCCAGAAGTGTCGACATCGAAGTATCCGATGACGGCCCGGGAATTCCTGAAAAGCTACGCCGTAAGGTTTTCACTCCGGGATTCTCGACGAAGGGGCCCAACCCAGGGCTTGTTACCGCCAGCCGCGGCATCGGACTAACCCTCGTCGAGCGAATCGCTCACCGTCACGGTGGCGAGGCAGTGGTCAAAGAACCGCTCATGGGAGGCACGACCATTTCCGTGCGTCTTCCATTCGACGACAGCACCCGGCCCCACAAGGCACCGCAGTCCGTGGCCGTCTTATGACATTGCCCATACGAGTCTTGATCGTCGACGACGACTTCGCGGTTGCGCAGCTTCATCACCGTTTCGTTGACGCTCACGATAAATTCGAAGTCATCGCCGAGGCACATACCGGTGCTGCTGCGCTCGATGCGATTGAACGGCTCGACCCTGACCTTGTGCTTCTCGATGTATACCTTCCCGACTTTTCTGGCCTTGAAGTGCTCAGTCGATTGCGCGTGGAACAGGCCCGCTACACCGAAGTTATTGCGGTAACCGCAGCCCGGGATCTCGCAAGCGTGCGTCAAGCGCGCGCGAACGGTGTACGGCACTACTTGGTGAAACCTTTCACCGCGGCGGCGCTTCGCGAACGTCTTGATGAAGTTGCGCGATCACATGACGCTCTTGGCAGCGCACGTCGCATCCAGAGCCTCAGCCAAAATGCCGTGGACGATCTCATCTTGGGGTCGCATCACAACCGAATGCTGCCGCCTAAGGGACTCTCAGTAGCTACTCTCCAGCTTGTGACGGCGACGCTCAGCGAAGCGCGAACCGATCTTTCGGCAAGCGAGGTTGCCGAAGTCATTGGCATGTCTCGTGTGGGCGCACGGCGTTATCTCGAACATCTAGTCACCACCGGAACTGCCCTAGTCGAGCCCCGATACGGGTCGACCGGTCGCCCCGTTCATCGATATCGAGCTCGCTGAAAACGTACGGAACTAGTCAGCCGACTCAAGATATTGGTATAGGCACTCGAGCGCGGCATGCACAGTCTGCTCCCGCACTTCTTCCCTACCCCCGCCAAATGTGAAATCTCGGGTCTCAACATAGTGATTCGCGGCAAGAGCAATGAAAACCGTCCCGGGAGCCTTCCCCTCATGCGACTCTGGGCCCGCAACTCCCGTTGTCGCCAGGCCGTAGGACGCCTGATGCTCCCCCACTCCCAGCACGTCGCGAACACCGGTAGCCATGTGAGCTGCGACATCCGGATGCACCGTGCCGTAGATTGCGAGCAGGCTGGCATCCACGCCCAAGACCTGATGCTTGATCGCGGTGTTGTACGCCACAACGGCCCCATTGACCACGGCGGATGCGCCCGGAACCGAAACCAGCGCTGCGCAAAGCAGCCCGCCAGTCAGTGACTCCCCCAGGGCAACTGTCTGACGACGCTCCGTGAGAATCGCCACAATCTTTGTGGCGAGTTCTTCAGTATTCACTCGTGAAGGGTCACGCTCCTGGGTTGAGTTTGCGGGTATGGCGCCGTGCCTGCCACAAATATTCGATGCCCGTGTAGACCGTAAGAACGACCGCGACCGTCATGACCGACCAGTTGATCCAAGACACCCACGAGCCGAGAACGGAAGACAACGGAACAAGATAAAGCGAAATAGCGACCGCCTGCAAGACGGTCTTCAACTTGCCGCCACGAGAGGCCGGGACAACAACCTTGGAAAGCACCGCAAAGCGATAGATCGTGATTCCGAACTCTCGCACCAAGATGAGAATTGTGACCCACCAGGGCAGTTCACCCAAGATCGAGAGAGCCACCAATGCTCCACCCGTGAGCACCTTATCTGCGATCGGATCCAAGATGATTCCGACGTTGGTGATGAGGTTCCGACCGCGTGCCAAGTGCCCATCGACGGCGTCGGTCACGATTGCAAAAATGAACAGTCCGGCAGCCAGATACCGGATGAGGCCCATCTCGCTGTCATCGAGCAGGAGGAGCCAAATGAACAGCGGCGCAAGGAAAATTCGCACGACAGTGATGATGTTGGCGATGTTGGCATTCGAGGCGGGCGTATCCCCTTTTCGAATCATCCGACCGCGCATCGAGCTGGTGCGTTTGGGCGGAGCAGACGGTGAAACTGGCTGGTCGCTCACGCGATCACTCCCGATCGGTCAAATTCCAAGCGTCCTCATCTGAGCCGCTTTCTACTTCATCGTATCCGCTGAGAGATTCTTCTACCGCGTCTACGGGTGCTGGTTCGTCCTCGCCCCGCAAGCGCGCAAGCACCGACGGCAGCTGTTCCGCGCTCACGAGCACATCCCGAGCTTTGGACCCTTCTGATGGCCCAACGATCTCACGCGACTCCAGCAAGTCCATCAGACGGCCTGCCTTAGCAAACCCAACGCGCAGTTTGCGCTGCAGCATCGACGTTGAACCGAATTGCGTGCTGACGATGAGTTCTGTGGCTGCGAGCAGCACCTCAAGGTCGTCCCCGATGTCAGCATCAATGTTCTTTTTCTCCGCGACCACAGCAACGTCGTTGCGGTACTCCGGCTGAGCCTGGGCAATAACGTGTTGCACAATCTCAGCGATTTCGCTCTCGGGAACCCACGCCCCCTGCACCCGGATCGCCTTCGATGCTCCCATCGGCAAGAAGAGCGCGTCACCCTGCCCGATCAGTTTGTCGGCGCCCGGCTGGTCGAGGATCACTCGTGAGTCGGTCATGCTCGACACGGCGAATGCCAGTCGGGATGGCACATTGGCCTTGATTAAACCGGTGACTACGTCGACGCTGGGGCGCTGGGTCGCCAACACCAAATGAATTCCGGATGCTCGCGCCAACTGAGTAATGCGAACAATTGAGTCTTCGACATCTCGTGGGGCAACCATCATCAGGTCTGCCAACTCATCGACGACGATCAGCAAATACGGGTAGGGCTTGAGCTTGCGCTGGCTACCCTCTGGCAGCTTGATCTCTTCTGCGATGACTGCACGGTTGAAGTCGTCGATGTGACGGTAACCAAAGCTCGCGAGATCGTCGTAGCGCATGTCCATCTCTTTGACGACCCAAGCGAGCGCTTCTGCTGCCTTCTTCGGGTTCGTAATGATGGGGGTAATCAGGTGAGGAACTCCGGCATAAATCGAGAGCTCAACGCGCTTGGGGTCGATCAGCACCATGCGCACTTCTGCCGGCTTCGCACGCATCAATACCGAGGTGATCATCGAGTTCACAAAGCTCGACTTACCGGAGCCAGTTGACCCCGCCACCAACAGGTGGGGCATCTTGGCGAGGTTCGCCACGACGAATCCGCCCTCGACATCTTTGCCGAGACCAATTGTCATGGGGTGCTCGCTCTTTGTGCTCGCACTCGAGCGCAGCACATCACCGAGCGAGACGATCTCGCGATCCTTGTTGGGGATCTCAACACCGATCGCGCTCTTGCCTGGAATAGGCGAAAGGATGTTGACCTCGTTGCTGGCGACCGCGTAACTAATATTGCGCGCAAGAGCGGTAACGCGCTCAACCTTGACGCCTGGCCCCAGTTCGAGTTCGTAGCGCGTGACCGACGGGCCGCGGCTGAACCCTGTCACAGTGGCATCAACGCTGAATTGTTTGAGCACTTCAGTGATCGACGCTACTACTTCGTCGTTCGCGGCCGAGCGCGACTTGGGTGGCGTTCCTGCCGACAACATGGATGCCTGCGGTAGACGGTAGACAGCCTGCGACGCTTGCGGCGTGGTCTCGTGCGGTCCGTCGAATTCTCCCGCCGAACCTTTCTCGCTGGCTTTAATCGTGAAGCCGGGGAGCACGCGGGGGCCGTCGTCACGTACCGCGGTGGCCGACACATCCACTTCACCGGTGTTGTACTTCTTTACCGCTTCTTCGGCCTTGAGGAGATCTTCGAGAAGCTCGACCCCGAACTGTTCTTCTTTTTTCGTGAGGTCTTTGGCCGCAGGAGGCGGGGTGGGATTCACGGTCTCAGTGGGCTGGTCGCGCGAAATAACGGGACTGTCGAACGCCTTGTCTTCGGTGTGCTGCGACTTATTGCGGCGCCACCACGGCAACGAAGACGTGTCGTTGTCTCCTCCGAGCCCAATGTCGGTCAGCGAACCGAACTGAACTGAATCGTTCTTGCTGGCGCTGGCCAAAGCCTTCGTCTGAGCCCGCTCTTCATCGCTCTGAAGCTGCGCGCCAAACAGGTACGCATACAACTCGCGAAGCCGCGACGGCAACCGGTTCGGCGGCGTTTTAGTGATGATGAACAGCGAGAGCACTAAGAGCAACACGATAACCGGAACGGCCAAGATCGTTGAACCGAGCCAGATGAGCGGGTTCGCCATCAGCCAGCCGAATACACCACCGGCACGCGCAATGGTTTCTGCTCCCTCTGACGGGTGAGGTTGACCACTAAACACATGGCACAGCGCCGCCACAGTAACAATGAGAACGCTCAAACCGATGCCGATGCGACCGTTGTCATGAACGCTCGACGGATGCCGAAACATCCAGACCGCAAGCAACAGCAAAATTACGGGCAGAGCGAAAGCAACGCGACCAACGAGGCCACCAAAGGTGTAGGCGTCGAGCGCGATTGCGACAGAATCGAGGGGGTTGAACCACTCGACGATTGCGCCGACGATAGCCAAGACAAAGAAGAGGAAGGGAACGCCATCGCGGCGTTCATCTTTCGTGAGCTCTTCACGGCCGAACACCCGGAAAGCGCCACCAACCATGTGCGCGAGGGCAAGCCACATTTTGGTGAGGGGCCCGTCTGGCTCGACCGGGGCTTGATTGCCGCGGGGTAACCGCTTAGTAGCCTGAGTCTTGTTTGTGGTGTTTCTGGCGCGAGGTTTCGACGCACCCGAGCGCGAGGTCGACGATGTACGCGTAGCCATAATTCAAAGCTACCGGTGGCCTCTGTCAGAGAGGTGCAGCGACACTCGACCCGCGCGGCTGCGCTCAATGCGAGTGCTAATACCGGATCGCGTCAATCACCTTCACCTTGACCGCAACGAGAGCAGGCATGAACCCCGCGAGAACGCCAACGGCGGCGGATGCCCCCAGCGCGATCAAGGCGGCTTCGAGCGGGTACGGCGGCAAATCTTGAACACCGGGAGCGATGAGGTTTTGCACGGCCGGATTTTGGACAATCGCAATCGACACCGCAACGCCGATGACTCCAGCAGCAATCGCCGCGACGACACTCTCCATCATCACGGCGAAGAACACGCGACCCGCCGTCGTCCAAACGCACGGCGCACCCCGATCTCCCTCACCCGGTATTTCACTGTGACGAGAGAGATGTTCACGAGCCCTAACGCGCCAAGAAGAAGGATGAGCGCGGCGATACCACCAATCGCCCACTGAAGCGGCTCTAGAGGGCTTGGCCCTCCCCACGCGAGATAATCATTCCGGTTGATACTCGGGTTGATATCGTCGCCAAAAACGGCCGCGATGTCACGGTTGAGAAGGTCAGTCAGTTGAGCGGCCTGCTCCTCGGGCACCCAGATCTCATAGGTTATGTCGCCTTCACTCGCGGCCTTGGTTCCGACTAGATCACGAAAGGGCTGATCGAGCATCGACAAGCTGAGCCCAGGCCGGTATGACTCAGGGGCGAGAACTCCCACGATGACCGCGGTGGTCAAATTTTCTGCCTTGAGTTCAATCGTGGGGTGCGTACGGAGATCGGGTCGTCCGAGCTGCTCGTAAAAGTTGTCGTTGACCACAACTGCGGGAGCGAGCCTGTTTCCGTCTTCCTCTGTGAGCCAACGCCCCACGGCTACATCTACGCGATGCATAACGCCAAACTTGTCGTTGACACCCTGCACAGCGGTGAATTGCGTGCCGTTGAGAAGTTGAACGGAGGCGCTGCCGCGACGAATCGCAGTGGAATGACTCACTTGATAGCGCTCAACGAGGGTATCCAGAAGCTCGAAGTACTTTGCCGACTCGACGGGCTGCTGAGTCGTCATCGAGAACGGCGGATAGCCCGTCAACGTCGCGGGGCGCCCGCTGGATTTCTCATACTGTTCCGTCTGGGCTTGACCAAAGACAGCACCCGCGCCAACCACGGTGGCGAGCGCGCACACTGCGACGCCGATACCGACCAGACTGAGGAGCACACGCGTACGGTTGATCCGCACTTCATCCCAGGCCTCAACCACCGAGCCAACGATGCTGCTCAGTAGGGAACCTCGCGGCTCCTTGGTCGGCTTGGCCAGTTCATACTTTGGGCGGATGGCGAGGTCGTCAGCAGCAGACGGCACTGCACCGATAGATGCTGCTTCGTCGCTCGGCTCGATAGTTGCCTCTACCGTTGACTCCTCGGCAGCAACGGCAGCTGACCGCTCGCTCGACTTCTTGCGCCACCACGTCACAGCGAAGCCTCGGGCAGTGACGTAGCGAGCATGCGCTTCACGTCGATTCGCGACAGCACTCCGTTATCGAGGCGATAATGCCGACGTGCAAGAGCTGCCACATTCGGATCGTGAGTGATCGTGATGAGCGCGGCGCCGGACTGCTCGGCCACGTTATCCAATAGCTCCATCACTGTGGCACCGGTCTCAACATCGAGAGCACCGGTCGGCTCATCGGCAAGAATCAGGCGTGGACTGCGCACGAGAGCACGCGCGATTGCGACCCGCTGTTGCTCCCCGCCCGAAAGCTTGTCCGGCATCGACGCCATGCGCTCACTTAGGCCTACCCGATCGAGCATTTCTTCGGCAAGCACCCGGCGGCGCCAGAACTGGCGACCAGTTGCGTACAGAAGCGGTGTCATCACGTTCTCCAGTGCTGTACGCCCCGCCAGCAGGTTGAACTGCTGAAAGATGAAGCCAACATCGCGGCCGCGCTTGCGATCGCGTTTGCCACCCGAGAGCTTCTCCAACGGGGCGCCATCGAAAATAATGCGACCGGTTGTGGGGTTGTCGATCAGCCCGAGCAGATTGAGAAGCGTCGATTTGCCTGAGCCGGATCGCCCAACAATGCTGATGTGGTCGCCAACTTCCACATCGAGATCGATACCTTTGAGGATGTCGAGCCGGCTGAAATCGGGAAGCTCAACGGAGCGAGTCACACCTTCGAGAGACAAGAGGGGCATTAGTAGCACACCACGTCGTCGCCGTCTTTGTAGCAGTTTTCTGGGAGATTTTCTTCGTCAAGTGCCTCCGCACCAGGAACGAATTGCAAAATCGCGTCGCCGGCTTCTAGCCCTGAAACGACTTCTACACTGATGCCATCATTGAGCCCCAAGACCACTTCACGGAGTTCGGTCGTTCCATCGGGCAGAACGAAATAGACATTTCCTTTGACAGCGGTGCCCTCCACTGCGGTGATCGGCACCACCATAACGTCTTCTGCGATACCGCCAGCGATGGTGAGCTGAGCGGTCAATCCCGGAAAGACAACGATATCGCTGGGCACCGCACACGATACGGTCGGCCCCTCAGCCGACTCCCCCGCTGTCGCGGTTGTTGAGGCGAAAGTAATACTGAGGCCCGTACACGTGAACGGGGCTGGCCCGCCATTGATCGCAACACTCGCTTCGCTTGGTCGATCGACAAGGCGATAAAGCTGCTCAGATGGCACCGTTCCGCTCACCGTGTACGACTGAGGCGAAATTTGGCCGACAGGCGAACCAACTTGGAACGACGCTCCGACGAGCGTCGTAAAATCCGTCACTAACCCGGCGGCCGGAGCGACCACGACCTTCCACTGAGTGCCGGCGGTCCCATCAGGGTTAACGACTTCGGCACGGAGCTTCAGGATCGCCTGATCTTTTTCGACAGCTTGGCCCGCTGAAACCAATACCTCTCGCACCTCACCCGACAGCGTTGCGGGGATCGGAATACTCGCCGCTGCCGCTACGTTTCCGGTCAGCTCGACATTGTTGGTAATTGTGCCCGCCACCACCTCGTAGTGCGGCTCTTCGATGGCGACGGTGGGGTATTCAAGCTGGTCGGCCTTGAGCGCATCCCCGAAGAACGCAAATTTCACGAGTGCCGCCGCAATAACGCTAAAAATGATCATCCAGATAATGGGGAAGACCCACCTGCGCGCAACGCTCACTCGATACCCCGAACTGAAGATTTGGCTCGGCAGACCAACCGAGTAATCTTCATATAAGATCACTGAACAGCGAAAAATACAAGCGAAAAGGTGACGATCGCGGGAAACACAAAAGGCACGAGGAGCGGTGCCCCTCGTGCCTTTCGGACTAACACTTGAATAGTGCGAACGAACTAAACCTCGATGACAACCGGAACGATCATTGGCCGGCGGCGGTGTTGCGTGTTTACCCAACGACCAACCGTGCGTCGAACTACCTGCGCGAACGCGTGGGTGTCACGCGTTCCATTCTCGGCAGCATCGGTGAGTGCCTTCACGACCATCGGCATAACCGCGTCAAACACATTCTCGTCTTCAGCGAAACCGCGCGACTGGATTTCGGGACCAACAATGACCTTGCCCGTTTGCGCGTCTACCGCGACGAAGATGGAGATAAATCCCTCTTCAGCGAGAATTCGGCGATCCTTGAGATCGGCATCGGTAATCTCGCCAACGCTGGAACCATCGACGTAGACGAATCCGACATCGAGCTGACCGACGACAGCCGCATGACCGTCCTTGAGGTCTATAACGGTGCCATCTTCCGCGATGATCGTGTTTTCAGCGGGCACGCCCGACTGAATGGCGAGGTTCGCATTCGCGACCAAGTGGCGGTACTCACCGTGAACGGGGAGAACATTCTTGGGACGCAAGATGTTGTAGCAATAGAGCAGCTCGCCTGCGGCAGCGTGGCCTGAGACGTGCACCTTGGCATTCGCCTTGTGCACAACGTTGGCGCCCAGCTTCGTGAGGCCATTGATGACGCGGTAAACCGCATTCTCGTTGCCGGGGATGAGGCTCGACGCGAGGATGACGGTGTCGCCCTGGCCCACCTCAATCTGGTGTTCCATGTTGGCCATGCGCGCCAGAACAGCCATCGGCTCTCCCTGGCTGCCCGTGGACATGTACACGAGCTGGTTGTCGGGGTAGTTGACGGCCTTCTTGGCGTCTAACAAAACCCCGTCTGGCACCTTGAGGAATCCGAGGTCTGACGCGATGCCCATGTTGCGCACCATAGAACGCCCCATGAGAACAACCTTGCGATTGTTGGCAATGGCGGCATCCAGAACCTGCTGAACACGGTGCACGTGGCTAGAGAAGCTCGCCACGATGACGCGCCGCGGAGCCTTAGCGATAACCGCTTCGAGTACTGGCCCAATGTCGCGCTCGTTCGGCGTAAAGCCAGGGACGTCGGCATTCGTCGAGTCGGAGAGGAACAGGTCGATGCCCGCTTCGCCGAGTCGTGCAAACGCACGAAGGTCGGTGATGCGGTTATCGAGGGGCAACTGGTCCATCTTGAAGTCACCCGTGTGCAGAACGGTGCCCGCCACAGTGGTGATGGCGACGGCGAGTGCATCCGGAATCGAGTGGTTGACGGCAACGAACTCGAGATCGAAGGGGCCGATCTTCTCTTTCTGGCCCTCGGTGACGTTAAGCGTGTACGGCTTAATGCGGTGCTCTTTGAGCTTCGCCTCAATCAACGCGAGCGTGAGGGTCGATCCGATCAGCGGGATGTCTTGGCGCAAACGCAAGAGATAAGGAACAGCACCGATGTGGTCTTCGTGACCGTGCGTGAGCACAATGCCGAGGATGTCGTCAAGACGGTCACGGATCGAGCTGAAGTCAGGCAAAATCAGGTCGACTCCGGGCTGGTGTTCCTCGGGGAACAACACGCCACAGTCAACGATGAGAATCTTGCCGTCGATCTCGAACGTCGTCATGTTTCGGCCGATTTCGCCGAGACCACCAATCGGTGTGACGCGAAGCGTGCCCGATTCAAGCGCGGGCGGATCAAATAAGGAAACTGGCATTCAATACCTTGCAGTTAGAAGTGTGGGGCCGTTAGCCCCCGTGCGAAAAATGTGGGCCGTGCCCAAGCCAGAGCCTACCCCTCGCGGAGGTACCTAGCGCGTGGCTCCCGCGACTTTAGGCAATGCGCCACCCGCCGCTGCGTTGCGGTCTGGGCGAAAATTTGTAAGATCGAGGCCCTTGATGCCGGTGACCAAAGCCAACTCATCTTCAATCTGGGCTGCCTCTGCCTCTTCGGGTCCGACGAGGGGCAAACGAACCCGCGGACTCGAAATGCGCCCAAGGCCGTGAAGGATGTACTTGGCCGCAACAGTGCCAGGAACATGAGTCATCGCTGCACGCACTAGCGGCTCGAGAGCTTTATGGGCGGCCGTCGCCGTTGCCAAGTCGCCAGCATTTACCGCATCTACAATCACACGGTAGGGCGCGGGGGCGATGTTGGCGGTCACACCGATGAGACCAGAAGCACCAATCGCTAAGTGTGGGAGAACATTGGCATCGTCACCAGAGAAGTAGAGCAGATCGGTCTGGTTGAGCACACGGCTCACCTCGCTGAAATCGCCCTTGGCATCTTTGACCGCGATGATGTTCGGGTGCTTCGCCGCTCGAAGAATAGTTTCGTACATGATCGGCACACCGGTACGGCCGGGGATGTCGTACAAAATCGCCGGAAGATCGGTGGCATCCGCCAACATACGGAAATGGGTGAGCACTCCGGCCTGAGTCGGCTTGTTGTAATACGGAGTGACGAACATCACCCCGTCAGCTCCCGCTTTTTCACTTGCCTTGTACAGCTCAATGGCGTGAGCAGTCTCGTTCGAACCGCCGCCGGTGATGATCTTGGCTCGACCGGCCGATACAGACTTGGCGACTTCGACAAGCTTGATCTTCTCGGGATCGGTGAGCGTGCTCGTCTCACCGGTGGTGCCGGTAACGACGATGCCATCGGCACCAGAATTGATCACACTGTCGATGTGCTTTTCTACATCACCCCAATGAACTTCACCATCGCTGGTGAATGGCGTGATGAGGGCAACAAGGACTTGGCCGAAGGGATTCTCTTTAGTCACCCCTCTAGGCTACCGCTGGTTGGAGGCCTGAGTCTCGTACCGCAAGAAACGATAGTGAAGACCGCTGGATGACGTGTGCCATCCCTCGGCCGGATCGCTGGCCCGCAGCATCCACTTTTCGCCTCGCTTAGGTGCACGAGTATCGCCAATAAAGGTTTCGCGAATCTCGGTGAGTTCGAGCGTGTCCGCGTGCTCGAGAGCCTGAGCATAAATCTCAGCGCCGCCGATAACCCAAACAGTGTCGCCGGAGTGCACGGATGCCCCCGCCAACGTGATCGCGCTGGCGACGCTGTTCGCGACTTCGGCCCCGTCGTCGCTCCACTCCTGCTGGCGAGTGACAACGATGTTGCGACGACCCGGAAGCGGCCGAAAGAGTTGAGGAAGAGATTGCCAAGTCTTGCGCCCCATGATGACGGGGCTGCCAAGCGTGATCTTTTTGAAGTGGGCAAGGTCTTCGGGTAAATGCCACGGCATCGTTCCCTCATTGCCAATTATGCCGCCGTCAGCCTGAGCCCAGATCAGGCCAACTGACACACTCACACTGCAACCGGCGCTTTGATCGCCGGGTGGTGCTCGTAGCCAACAATCTCGAAATCTTCGAAGGCGTAGTCAAAGACCGAAGCTGGTGTCGCCTTGATAGCAAGGCGCGGCGGCGCGAATGGTTCGCGCGTGAGTTGTTCGGTGACCTGATCGATGTGGTTGTCGTAGATGTGGCAGTCCCCACCGGTCCACACGAAGTCTCCGACCTCAAGACCAGTCTGCTCAGCCACCAAATGCGTAAGTAGCGCGTAGCTCGCGATATTGAAGGGCACACCAAGAAAGAGATCAGCACTGCGTTGATAGAGCTGGCACGAGAGTTTGCCATCGGCAACATAGAACTGGAAGAAGGCATGGCACGGGGCCAGAGCCATCTTCGGAATATCCGCCGGATTCCATGCCGTGACGATCAACCGGCGCGAGTCGGGGTTGGTCGTGATCTGCTCAATGACTTCGGAGATCTGATCGATCTGTGCGCCGGAAGGGGTTGGCCAGGAGCGCCACTGCACACCGTAGACCGGGCCAAGTTCGCCGTCGTCGTCTGCCCATTCATTCCAAATTGTGACTCCGTTATCGCGCAACCACGACACGTTGCTTTCACCCCTCAAGAACCACAAGAGTTCATAGGCGATCGACTTGAAGTGCACACGCTTGGTGGTGACAAGGGGAAACCCCTCTGCGAGGTTGAAGCGCAACTGGCGGCCGAATACGCTTCGCGTGCCGGTGCCCGTGCGATCGCTCTTGTGGACGCCGTTTGCGAGAGTGTCGCGCAACAGGTCTTCATAGGGGGTTGAAATCGTAGAAGCCATCGGATCGATAGTACCGGGCTTGATGGATCTTCACATGGGTTTCAGATGCGATTCCCTCAGCCAGCGCATAGTGTTGAGCCCGACGAAAGGAACGGCAATGCCTGTTACAAGCGAAGCAACAACACTCTGGTTTGGTGACCTGTTTAGTGGCAAAGGAACGACATCGCTAGATTCCTCTGACGCCGCAGAGCTCCCCGTTACGTGGGCAGCACGGTCGGAAGGTCAAGAGTCAACGACGAACCCCGAAGAACTTCTCGGTGCGGCTCACTCGGCGTGTTTCGCGATGGCATTCTCCAATGGACTTGCCACCAACGGCACGCCTCCCGAGAGCCTGCAAGTTACAGCAGCAGTCACGTTTGATCCCGCCGTCGGAATCACCGGTAGCCACCTTTTGGTTAGCGCAAAAGTTGCCGACCTCAGCGAAGAAGACTTTCAGCGCTTGGCTCAGGAAGCCAAAGAAGGTTGCCCCGTTTCTCGCGCCCTGACGGGCATCCCGATCACACTTGAAGCAAGTCTGGCGTAATGGTGACTGAGGCTACCGTCACGCGGGTACTGGTCGCCGGTTCCTCAGGTTACATCGGCACCGAAGTTGTCTCTCAACTCGAGGCAGCCGGTTTCGAGGTCCTGAGTCTTGTGCGCCGCGAACCGCGCACCGACACAGAATTCTATTGGGATCCCCGCTCCGGAACTATCGACGACCGCTCCATCACGCTCGCCGATGCGGTCATCAACCTGGCTGGCGCGAGTACCGGCAAAATCCCGTGGACACCAAGCTACAAGAGCGAAATACTGCGCTCGCGAGTCAGTGGCACGCGCACCATCGCTGAAGCCATTCGCCGCTCTAACACTCCCCCGGCAGTCTTTCTCAACGGTTCAGCGGTCGGTTACTTCGGAAGCCGCCCCGGCGAGGTCTTGGATGACGAGTCAGTTAAGGGAACGGGTTTTCTGAGCGATGTCGTTGACGCGTGGGAGATGGCCGCACGGCTCACTCCCCCCACGACGCGCCTAGTCATGTTTCGCACAGGCATTGTTGTCGGAGAAGGTGGAGCATTCACTCCGCTCAATCTGCTCACCCACTACGGACTGGGTAGCCGCCTCGGCAGCGGAGAGCAGTACTGGCCGTGGATTAGCCTTCACGATGAGGCCGCTGCCATCATCCACCTGCTGCGCAGTGATTTCGCTGGTGCCGTATCGCTCGTCGGGCCAACCCCCGCCACCGCTGAAACGATTACGAAGACGCTCGCGCGGTCCATGCATAAACCGCACTGGTTGGCCGTTCCTAGCTTCGCATTTCGGATGCTCGGAGACGCAGGCAAAGACCTCATTTTGGTCGACGAGAATGTTCAGCCGCGCACTCTACTCGAGACTGGCTTTGCCTTCTCGCACACCACAATTGAGCAGGCCATCGACGAATTCGTCGACTAATCCAACTCATATTCAGCGAACGCTAGCCGCCGGTGGAGTGAGAGCATCGGAAGCTACGCCGTTGTGCGCGGAGAACTGCGAGACAGCACAATAGCGCGGCGCGTAGCCCAGCGTGCGCGGCTGCGGTCTCCACTGGCGTCATAGGCGAGCCCTAAGCGCAACCACGCTCGCCACGATTCGGGGCTTGCCTCGGCTTCGTCCCGGTAACGCCCAAACGCCCGGTCAGCAGCTTCAGGATCAGGGCGACCACTCGGCCGACGCTCTTCAACTTCCTCGGGCAGGGCGCCCTCATCCCGAAGAGTATTGAGCAGTCGCTCAGCCCGAAAAATAAAGGCCATCTCGGCGGCCAAGGCCCAGAATCCAATTAGCGGAAGCACGAGCAATGCCCAGCCCATAATCTGAGCGATAAGTTGGCCAGTGCCGATCAATACAAACGAATAGTTGATGATAAAAACTAGGTAAAGAACCAAGAGTCCCACCATGACGAGAGCCGCGATACGCGTCTTCATGCTGACTCCGCACGGTTGCTCGGTGCGAGATCTATAAGCTGATCGAGCCCGACTGTGACGCCGCGTGCCGTCACAACTCCTCGCAGTCCGAGCAGAATTCCGGCTTCGTACGAATCTTGCGACATTGTGCGGTGGTCGATTGTGAGGACTTCACCTGCGCCGCCAAAAACTACTTGCTGGTGGGCAACGACTCCGGTCATCCGCAGACTGTGGACGGGAATTCCCGCAACCTGTTCGCCCCGGGCTCGCTGATCATGATGGGGTGCCGCCACCGGACCACGCTCATTGCGTGCATCTGCCATGAGTTCTGCCGTACGCACCGCCGTGCCGGACGGCGAATCGACCTTACCGGCGTGGTGGCTTTCGATGATTTCGATGGAGTCGAAGTAGCGCGCGGCCGATGCGGCAAACGAGGTTGCCAGCGCCGAACCAAGAGAAAAATTGGGGATGAAGATCACGCCGACTTCTGGGGCATCGGTGAGTGCAGAGCGCACGGCCTGGATCCGATCTTCACTCCAGCCTGAGGTTCCGACAAGAACACTCTTGCCGTGAGACGTCGCGAACTCGACAACAGACGGCGAAACGCTCGGCTCAGTGACATCCACGACGACGTCTGCTTCGAGCATCTCACTGAGCTCTGAGCGCGAGTTGAGGGTAGCGACCAGGTCAAAGTCGTCTGCGGCTTCGACCACGCTGCTAATGAATTTGCCCATGCGACCGCTCGCACCGACTACTGCTACTTTCGTTGTCATTGTTCAAATCTACCAATGCTGAGGGATGCCGCTTACTGCGTGCTGAAGCGGCGGCGAGTACTCTAGGGCTGTGCCACAGTTTCGTCCCGTCTCCGTCACGGATGTTCTCGCCCGCGAGCTTCTCACCGAGTACTTCAGCTACCGCGCTGAGAGCTTCCCCACCCCCGCGGGTTACGTCACGACGTTCCCGACTGCCGAGCAGTTCGAGCCGCCGCATGGCGTTTTTGTTGTCATCGAGCAGTCAGGCAACGTTGTCGGTTGTGGCGGCATCCGCCAGCTCGATCCGGGCGTGTTCGAGGTAAAGCACTTGTGGGTGCGGCCAGACGGTCGTGGCGCAGGGCTCGGGCGACAGCTGCTCGGTGAACTCGAACGTCGAGCCCGGGCTTGGGGAGCGACCGCGCTGGTGCTAGACACCAATGAGAGCCTGGCGGCCGCCGGCGGGCTCTATCGCTCAAGCGGGTTCGCCACCGTGGCGCCCTATAACGACAATCCCAACGCGACTACCTGGTACCGCAAAGAACTCCGGTAGAACGCGATGGGGCTCGCCTAGTAAGGCTGCTCTTCTGGCAAACCTGTGCGGAGCTCTGCCGGCAAATGCCCTAGATCGTTGTGCGCCACCAGCACAGGCGGCTTAGCGCTACGCACTCGGATGATCGTGAGCCCGCAATTGGCCTGATTGAGGCCAAGCCAGCGCCACTGATCGCCACCAAGAACTTCGCGAACGAACCACGCGATCACGAAGTTGTGGGTAATGAGTAAGTCATGGCGGTCCTCACGAGCCGGCGTGAGAAACTCTGCAACGGCATCTTCCATCTGGGCCTGACCGGCATCGATCTCCTCGGGCGTTACCGAACCAAAGAATGGTTCGAACGCTGAAGGCATGTCGGAGGTAGGACCGCTAGGGATGCAATCCATGAGCAAAGTTGTTGGTTGCGACTCGAGCGCCGGCATCCGCTCTGTCATGATGGCCGCAGTTTCAGCGGCACGCTGAAGAGGCGAATGAAACGCACGCGTGAAGGGAACGCCACCGAGGCGCTCAGAAATTGCCCTCGCCTGACGTGTGCCCTTGCCCGAAAGTGGGCCGTCAGGGAGTCCGTGTTCTGCATCTTGCTGTTCGCCGTGACGAACGAGGTACAGGTAGTGAGCCATCACCATTCCTTTGTTGATCTAGCTTTGGGCAGCGCTGCCCAAAGTCAGCCCGGAAAACATCTCTTCTGTGACCGCACCTACCGCCGCAATTGACAGCGGGCGCGATGAGAGTTCGCGAGCAAGTTCTTGGATATCGTCGGCAGTGACCGCCGAGATTCGGGCAATTGAGGCATCGAGGTCGATGAACTCGCCGAGTGTCAATTCGCTGCGGCCGAGTCTGGACATCCGAGCGTCCGAGTCTTCGAGCGCAAGAGCAGATGCCCCCCGTAATTGGCCAACGGCCCGACTAATTTCTTCATCAGTAACGGGCGCTGTGCCGAGTTTGCTGAACTCCTCGAGCATGAGTTCTGCAACCTGCGCAGACTTCGCCGGCGAGCATCCGGCATAGATGCCAAAGATGCCAGCATCGGAGTAGCTCGGAGCGAAAGAATAGACGGAGTACGCCAGACCACGCTTTTCGCGCACCTCTTGGAATAGCCGCGATGACATTCCGCTGCCCAAAATGGAGTTGAGCACGGTGAGAGTCGCACGACGTTCGTCGGTTGCCGATAGCCCCTCAACACCCGCGATGATGTTTGCCTGTTCGATAGGGCGGTGGGTGATCTGGAGCCGTTGCCCTGGACTACTAGTGGCGGACGCCGCCGTCGCACTATCACGGCGTGAGACTGGCGTCGCCTCAAGCGAGAGATCCCAACCGGCAGCAACAAGGCATGCCGAGACCGCGGCGACGAGAGTGTCATGGTCGACGGCGCCAGCCACGGTAATGACGAGATCTTGCGGACGATAGTTGCCGCGGTAATGCTTGACGACCGAATCGCGCGAAATAGCATTGATCGTTTCGGGGCTGCCGCCAATCGGGCGGCCAAGAGGATGGTCGCCGAAGACTGCCTCGAAGAATCGCTCGCTGGCAACGTCTGTCGGGTCGTCGTCTGCCATGGCGAGTTCTTCGAGAATCACTCCGCGCTCATTGGAGAATTCCGTTGGGTCGATAAGGCTCGAGGTGAGCATGTCGCCGATGACTTCGATCGCCATCGGGAGATCAATGTCTTGAACCTTGGCGTAATAGCAGGTGTATTCCTTAGCGGTCATCGCATTGTGCTCGCCGCCGACTGCGTCGAAACTGACGGCGATATCGAGCGCCGTTCGCGATGGCGTGCCCTTAAACAAGAGATGCTCTAGGAAGTGCGTTGCGCCAAAGGTGACCGGCTGCTCGTCGCGCGAGCCCGCAGCGACCCAATAGCCAACCGTCGCGCTGCGTGCGCCGGGCACTTGCTCAGTCAGGATGCGCACACCGCTGGGCAAAACAGTTCTACGAACGAGACTGTCGCCGGTTGCGGTGAACGATAGTTCGGGAAGGTCAAGAGGGAGAATCACAGCGTCGCTCATCACCAATGAGCCTACGTCATTAGTTGACCCAGCGAGGTTGCCAAACATCGATTCCCGAAGAGTCCCCCCAACTGGGGTGACGCAATGAGGACAGACAGACTTGTCTGTATGTCCTCACGTGGTAATGTTCTTTCTAGGCACCCGAAGCCGCCAACTCATCACCCGGACCCGAACCGGGCGATGGTAGTAAAAACACAACCCGGACCCGAACCGGGTTGTGTCAACCGAACCGCATCACTTGACCCGAATCAGGTGGTGCACATAGTGGGGATTAGTTCCTGATCCGAATTTCCCCCGGAAGGAGTGCGCTGTGATGGTACTTGAGACACCAGAGACCGCACAGCGCGCTCCGGCCAAAGGCCGAATCCTTGACACCGCCAACGAACTTTTCTACCAAGACGGCATCCTGAACGTCGGAGTAGACCGCATCATCGCCCAGTCCAGCGTGACCAAGGCAACGTTCTACAAGCACTACCGCTCAAAAGACAACTTGATCCTCGAATACGTCAAGAGCCGTCGAGCAGCAGCCGAATCACAAGTGCAGTCCATCATCGACGGGGCAGCGTCTCCGCACGATGCTGTTCTCGGCCTGCTCGAGAGCGTCGCTGCCGAACTCACCAAACACGACTTTCGCGGATGCCCTTTTCTCAACGTCGTCGCCGAAGTACCCGATCCGGCACATCCAGTTCGTCGCCTGATCGCCGAGCACCGCGATTGGTACAACGAAGCTCTCTATGAGCTCATGCGCGGCGCTGGCCACCCCTTCCCTGGCGATGCCGCAGACGAACTCATGCTCGCCAAAGACGGCGCCCTTGCCGGCGGCTACGCGGGCGATACGATCGCCGCTGGCGCGGCAATGGGGCGCGTCGTGAAGCGCGTTCTCGCAGAATCTGTCTCGGCCTAGCAGCTAGCACAACCTGGTCTCAGGCCTCAGCGAGCCAACTGGCACCGCTAGTACGCAGAGGCGCGATCCAGCACCGCTGATTGGTGACGCGTTAATGGCAGCCGCGCTGCCGCAAGCAAATCGGGCACCTGAGACGCACTGCTCGCACTCACGACCGGGGCAACAACTCCTGGCTTATTTAGCAGCCACGCCAAAGCGATCGTCGCCACACTTGCTTCTTGCTCGTCAGCCACTTCGTCCAAAGCAGCAAGCACCTTGAAGCCTCGGCGGCGAAGATACTGCACCGTGTCGTGACCGCGCGAATTAAGTGCAAGGTCAGCGCGTTGACGATACTTTCCGCTCAAAAAACCACTTGCCAAAGCGAAGCGCGGCATCACGCCCAAGCCCTGAATCGCCGCGACGTGGGCGAGTCCAGTCTCATATTCTTCACGGTGCATGAGGTTGTAGTGCGATTGCACGGCGACCATCGGAGCAACTCCCATTTGGCCGCACGCAATGCGCGCCTGAATCAGGCGATTTCCGGTGTGGTCAGAGCCGCCAAAGTAGCGAACCTTACCCTCACTGATGAGCTCGTCGACGGCCAACAACGTCTCGTCGAAATCGACGCTTTCGTCGTCGACATGCAGGTACAGCAAATCGATGTGCGACGTGCCCAAGCGAGCCAAAGACTCCGCTACCGAGCGCTTGATCGCTTCAGCGCGCATGCCCGGGTTTTCGCGACTCTTGCCCACCTTGGTCGCAACGACGATGTCATCACGATTGCGGCGAACCCGCATCCACTTGCCAATCATCAGTTCGCTTCGACCTGAAGCGTACGAGTCAGCAGTGTCAATAAAATTGCCACCGCCCTCGGAAAAAGCATCGAGAATCGCGGTGGTCGCGGGATCATCGGCCGTCCAGCCAAAGACGTTTCCGCTGAGCGCGAGGGGATACACACGAAGGTCAGATGAGCCAACCACTCGGGTGACGAAATGGGGTTGCGGACTTGGTCGCGCACTGGTGGAACCCGGCAGTGATCGCGTCGGGTGCACTTGCGTCATAACGGCCTCCCACAAGGCTTTTCGTAAGAGTATGCCGGGAGCGTTGCGAATACACGGAGCACACCCTGATCGTTACTAGTCCGTGTCGAAAACTGTCATATATGGGCCCGCCAGCAGCGGGTGGTGTCGCCTAGCGCTCATCCTCGCAATAATGGCACCAGCTCTATTGCTCATATCGAGAGGATCACTATCGTGAACGACCCGAACTGGAATCTGCCCATCGTGCCGACTTTCGAACTTGAGAGCCCCGACTTCGAAGCCGGCGGAACACTCCCGCAATGGGCCCGATCTGGGATAGCGAATGCCGGAGGCGAAGACCGCTCCCCCACACTGCACTGGCACGGCTTTCCTTCTGGCACCAAGAGCTTCGCACTGACCGTATTCGATCCTGACGCGCCAACGGGAAGTGGATGGTGGCATTGGGCCGTCTTCAATATCCCCGCGTCCGTAGAGTCGCTGCCCCAGGATGCCGGCAACCCCGACGCTCAACTCATGCCGAACGGCACTGTGACGCTTCCCAATGAACTTCGACTTGCATCATTTCAAGGAGCGGCACCGCCTGCTGGGCACGGGGCCCACCGCTACGTTTTTACCCTGAGTGCCCTGAACATAGAACGACTCGACGTCTCCGAAGACAGCACCCCCGCCATGCTCGGATTCGCGCTGCGCGATCACGTCGTAGCGCGAGCCCAACTTATCGGCTATTCGACCACCGAGGTCGGCGAATAACCCGAGCATAACGCGCGCTTAAGCGTCTCGCGCCTAGTCACTAGGCTCAACAAACATCCCGCGTCGGGAATACGGGAAAAGGGATCATCACGAGGACTGCGGAACTAGCTGCTGCGGCGGAAGTAATGTGGCACGCGTTCATAACCACGGCTGCGCATCTTCGCAACAACCACACTTACGACAACAACAACGGCAACAATTCCGAGAGCAACCCACAGATACCACGCGGTATCGAGCCACAAGAGCATGTCGCTCATGAAGGCGTCAAGGGGTGTAGTGATTCGGGTCACAGGTACACCATACCGGGACGACACGCCCGGATAGCCACCCAGAGCTAGGGCAGACTGAGGTGACTACCCCACAAAGCGCTGGGTTCAACGGTATTGCGATTGAGCAGCGCGGTGAACGTGGGCGGCAATTACGTCGCGCGCCAACAGATTTGCCCGTCAACGACACAGCGCCCACCCTCAGAGAGGATGGGCGCCGCAGACAAACTAGTAACTAGTTGGTCTTAGCTTTCGTCAGCGGGAGCCGCTGCTTCTGCGTCAGTCTCGTCAGTGACGGGGGCAAGCGAGAGCTTTCCACGGTCATCGATCTTGGTGATTTCGACCTGAATCTTCTGGCCGACTCCGAGCACGTCTTCGACGTTCTCCACACGCTTGCCACCGGCAAGCTTGCGAACCTCGGAGATGTGCAGCAGTCCGTCTTTGCCCGGGGTGAGCGATACGAATGCACCGAAGGTAGCGATCTTGACGACCGTACCCAAGAAGCGCTCGCCAACCTCAGGGTTGAGCGGGTTCGCGATGGCGTTAACCGCCGCGCGTGCAGCCTCGGCAGAAGGACCATCGACAGCGCCGATGTAGACCGTTCCGTCATCCTCAATCGAGATGTCGGCTCCGGTGTCATCCTGGATCTGGTTGATGTTCTTGCCCTTTGGCCCGATGAGCTCACCGATCTTGTCGATCGGAATCTGAACCGAGATCACGCGAGGAGCCGTGGGAGCCATCTCGTCGGGAGCATCGATTGCAGCGTTGAGCACCGAAAGAATCGCGGTACGCGCTTCCTTAGCCTGCTTGAGTGCACCGTCGAGAACTGACGAAGGCAAACCAGCGAGCTTAGTGTCGAGCTGAATGGCGGTAACGAATTCGCTCGTACCGGCAACCTTGAAGTCCATGTCGCCGAGTGCGTCTTCAGCACCGAGGATGTCGGTGAGAGCGGCGTAGCGCGTAACGCCATCAACTTCATCCGAGATCAGGCCCATGGCGATACCGGCAACCGGTGCGCGCAGTGGCACACCAGCGTTGAGCAGTGACAGGGTCGAAGCACAGACGGAACCCATCGACGTCGAACCGTTGGAACCGAGAGCCTCGGAAACCTGGCGGATGGCGTAAGGGAACTCTTCACGGGGAGGAAGCACCGGTGCGATGGCACGCTCGGCGAGGAAACCGTGACCGATTTCGCGACGCTTCGGGCTACCAACGCGACCGGTCTCACCAGTCGAGTAAGGCGGGAAGTTGTAGTGGTGCATGTAGCGCTTCTTGGTCACTGGGGCCAGTGAGTCAATCTGCTGCTCCATCTTGAGCATGTTCAGTGTGGTAACACCCAAGATCTGAGTCTCGCCGCGCTGGAAGATTGCTGAACCGTGAACGCGAGGAATGACCTCGACCTCAGCATCAAGCGCACGAATGTCGCTCAAGCCACGGCCGTCAATACGGATTCCCTCGGTGAGTACGCGGGTGCGCATTACCTTCTTGCTGACAGCCTTGTACGCGCCGCCAACCATCGCGAGAACGTCTTCGCCGAGTTCTTCAGCGTCGACCTTCGACTGAACTTCAGCCTTGACGCGAGCCTTGAGCTCGTCGTCAGCGGTCTGGCGCTCGATCTTGTCCGCGATCTTGTAGACATCGCGAAGCTCTGCCTCAGCAATTTCACTGACGGCGTTGTAGGCCTGGTCAGAGTAGGGCGGGAAGAGCTTGAACTCGGCAACAGGCTTTGCGGCCTTGGTCGAAACCTCGAGCTGAGCCTTCACAAGCTGCTTGAGGAACGGCTTGGATGCCTCGAGGCCCTGAGCAACAACGGCCTCATCTGGCTTGGTTGCACCAGCCTTGATGAGCTCCCAGCTGTTCTCAGTAGCTTCTGCTTCCACCATCATGATGGCGATGTCTTCTTCGCCCTTGTCGTTGGTGACCATGCGGCCGGCAACAGTGAGGTCGAAGACAGCGTCAGCAAGCTGGCTGTGCTTGGGGAATGCAACCCACTGGTCACCGATCAGAGCCAGGCGGATGCCGGCAATCGGGCCATAGAACGGGAGGCCCGAGATCTGGGTGCTGAGCGATGCAGCATTGATCGAGAGAGCGTCGTAGAACTCGTCAGGAGCGATGCTCAGAACGGTGATGACGATCTGAACTTCGTTGCGGAGTCCCTCAACGAACGTCGGACGCATCGGACGGTCAATGAGACGGCAGACGAGAATCGCTTCCGTGGAGGGGCGACCCTCGCGACGGAAAAAGCTGCCGGGGATCTTGCCTGCTGCGTAGGAACGCTCTTCAACATCCACCGTAAGGGGGAAGAAGTCGAAGCCTTCACGCGGGTGCTTGCCAGCGCTGGTGGCGCTCAAGATCATTGTTTCTTCGTCGAGGTACGCAGCGACGGCACCCTGTGCCTGCTGAGCGAGTCGACCGGTTTCGAAGCGCACGGTGCGCTTGCCGAACTTACCGTTATCGAGAACGGCTTCGGCGAATGTGATTTCTGGACCCTCCATGCGGGGGTTTCTCCTTTGTTTTACGTCGCGCACCCGTGTGGTGTGCGACTCGTCAAGGAGCAGGAGCGGGCAGAAGGACGCGATGGTTCATGCGCTTGCCTAGAGTGGCGGCGCATGTCTGGCCAACAGTAGAAAGCCTCCGAACGACTCGGAAAATTACCACCGGTGACCAGCTTCTTGCCAGCCTGCTCCGTACGTTGCCCTACAACTACGTGGACAACTCCCACAATCGTATCATTAGGCACCTTCTGACCTCCGAAATCAGCGGTATCGACACGCACAGCCGCCTCGTCGTTTACTCTGGGGAGTATGGAACCCACAGAAGAAACACCCTCTGCGAGCGAAGAGAACAAGCGCAGGTTCCGCGAGGCGCTTGATCGCAAGCAGGGCAAAGAAACATCACGCCCAGGCCACTTGGATGCCGAATCGGCTATTCACGGCACGCAGGATCGCGCAGATCACAAGCGCGACTTCCGCCGCAAGACTGGATAAACGAGCGGAACAACCGCTGCCGCCCGGCGACACCGCGTGGATTACATCCCGCGGAGTTCGCCGAGCAGCGCGGCTCAGTACTACTGGGCGCCGAAACTGCCGACCGGGCTGAAGCCCTCAGACAACGCAAACGGATCTACCACCTGATCAGATCGATCAGAGGCTGCGGCGAGCGCCGCCAGCTCTCCTGCTGCACGAGCAATTCGCCCGGGGAGTGTGCTCGATGCGCTGTCTCCTGTGCTTCCCCAATCCGCGGATGCCGCATACACGCCGGTTGGCACTGCCACGGCATGAAGGTAAGCGAACAGCGGTCGCATCGCATAGTCGATCGCGAGCGAGTGCCGATCGGTTCCACCCGTCGCACCGAGCAGCACCGGTAGGTCTGTGAGCGATTGCGGGTCGAGTATGTCGATGAACGACTTGAACAGCCCGCTGTAGCTCGTGGTGAAGATGGGCGTGACGGCGATGAGAGCATCAGCGCGGGTGACGGCCGCGATTGCCTCGTCGAGCTTGGTGCTCGGGAAGCCCGTGAGCAGGTTGTTGGTCACGTCGTGCGCGAGGTCACGCAATTCGATGACCGTGACATCTGCGTCGATGCCGCGCTCACGCAGGTCGTTGACGGTTGCTTCGGTGAGGCGGTCGGCGAGCAATCGGGTGGACGATGGCTGACTGAGACCAGCGGCGATGACGGCAATCTTCTTGACGTCTGACATGGTGCGCTTCTTTCTTGTGGGTACTGCTGATTTGAGAATTGCGAGCGTTAGACGGTTGTCGTGTCGACAGCCGCGGGGGCAGCGAGAGCCGCGTCACGCTTGGCGACGAGCGAGGCGTGAGTGGGGGCATCCGGAACTTCGATTGGGCGGTTGGTCGCGAATTCCTTGCGAAGGACGGGAACGACCTCTTCACCGAGGATGTCGAGCTGCTCGAGAACAGTCTTGAGCGGCAGGCCGGCGTGATCCATGAGGAAGAGCTGGCGTTGGTAATCACCGAAGTGTTCGCGCATTCCCGCGTACTTGTCGATCACCTCTTGCGGGCTGCCGACGGCGAGCGGTGTCTGCTCGGTGAAGTCCTCCATGGACGGCCCGTGGCCGTACACGGGAGCGTTGTCGAAGTACGGGCGGAACTCTGCCTTCGCCGACTGCGAGTTACTGCGCATAAACGCTTGACCGCCGAGCCCAACGATGGCCTGCGCCGCAGTGCCGTGGCCGTAGTGCTCAAAGCGCTGACGGTAGTAGCTCACGAGACGCATGTAGTGCTCTTTGGGCCAGAAGATATTGTTCGCGAAGAAGCCGTCTCCGTAGTACGCCGCCTGCTCGGCGATCTCGGGGCTTCGGATCGAGCCGTGCCAGACAAAGGGAGGCACGCCATCCAACGGTCGTGGCGTCGATTGGAAGCCCTGCAGCGGTGTGCGGTACTTGCCCTCCCAGTTGACGAACTCTTCACGCCACAGCTTGTGCAGCAGCGAGTAGTTTTCGATGGCCAGCGGGATGCCCTCACGAATGTCTTTACCAAACCACGGGTACACCGGCCCCGTGTTGCCGCGGCCCATCATGAGGTCGGCGCGGCCATCGGAGAGGTGTTGGAGCATCGCGTAGTCTTCGGCGATCTTCACCGGGTCGTTCGTGGTGATGAGCGTTGTGCTCGTCGAGAGAATGAGCTTCTCGGTCTGAGCCGCGATGAAGGCAAGCGTCGTCGTGGGGCTTGAGGAGAAGAATGGCGGGTTGTGGTGCTCCCCTAGGGCGAAGACATCGAGCCCGACCTCTTCCGCTTTCTTTGCGATCGTGACGATGTCCTTGATGCGCTCGCCCTCGGTAGGCGTGCGGCCGTTTGTCGGGTCAGTCGTGACGTCACTAACGGTGAAAATTCCGAACTGCATGGTGTGCTCCGGTCTCCCAAAATCTGTCTGGATGAATCAGTTATCCGGTTCAACCACCCTGTTTCCGGATAATTCCAGCACCGTACCGCCACATGGCGGTTAAGTTGGTTCGAACGTCGAGCGGCTGGCGGTACGCCCCCGCCCGCGTGAGCCTCTACCGTGGAGACAAGGTCGTCACACCGGCGTGACGCGGACCAATGGAGGTCTCATGACTACGCACAACGTTCATCCCGCTCCCCCGTTCGACACCGAACTGGCCGCTGTTCTCGGCGTCGTCAATGAGCAACTCCCGCCAACAATCACTCCGGAGATGATTGCCCTCCTGCGCGAGGGATTCGTCACCGATGTGCCTGCGCTGCTAGACGGCCGTTCAATCAGTCATCGCGAGCAAACAATTCCTGGACCCGACGGTGACCTCATCGTCTCCATCTTCGCGCGCGACGACCACAGGACGGCCGGTCCGGGGATTTTCCACACTCATGGTGGCGGCATGATCATTGGCGACCGCTTCACCGGCCTAGAAACAATGCTGTCGTGGATCGACGAGCTGGATGCTGTCGTCGTCTCTGTCGAGTATCGGCTAGCCCCCGAGCATCCTGACCCTGCACCGGTTGAGGATTGCTATGCGGGCCTCGTGTGGACGGCAGCCAACGCCGCTGAGCTCGGCATCGATCCCGCCATGTTGGTGATCTCTGGCGGAAGCGCCGGAGGCGGGCTCGCGGCAGGAACCGCGCTACTAGCGCGAGACCGCGGAGGACCGCACCTTGCCGCACAGATGCTGATTTATCCCATGATTGATGACCGCAACGAAACCGTCTCTAGCCATCAAATTGATGGAACCGGGGTGTGGGATCGCGGCAGCAACGACACCGGGTGGGATGCATTGCTTGGTGATCGCCGCAAGACCGATCAGGTCTCGATCTACGCTGCCCCGGCGCGCGCTACGGATCTCAGCAATCTGCCTCCCACATTCATCGATGTGGGGACAGCGGAAGTATTCCGCGATGAGGATGTCGCTTATGCCTCGACCATCTGGGCATCGGGCGGACATTGTGAGCTTCACGTCTGGCCTGGCGGCTTCCACGGCTATGACAGCATGGCACCATTCGCGGCTCTCTCGATTGCTACTCAAGACGCCCGGCTGAACTGGTTACGTCGCACGCTCGGCGTCTAGATTCTCCTCGAACACTTGGTCCAGGTGGTTCGAGCCTCACGGGTGCCTCGCGACTGTCGCGGCAATAGAGTAGGGCTCGAACCACTAAGGACGGAACGAGAATGCAAGAACTAGCGGGGCGCCTGAAAGCACTCGACCCCGAAGCGAGCGAGACGCTTCGAGTGATCTCGTACTTTGACGCGCTTACCGCGGGCCACGCCAGTGCCGAGGTGCTCTTGCGCGGGGCAAGCATGCTGGCTGGATGCCCTGCAGGCCTCACGTCGGCCGCCCTCAACGTGCGCGTGGATGAGCGGGGCCGTCGGAGCCCCGAGCAGTGGTCAGCCGGTTCTAGGCCCGCCCGCCCCATTTCCGGCGGGGCCACGGTATGGATTGAACGTGCTGGCGAAGCTCACGCCAACGACGAGATGATCCTCGAACGGGTCGCCCTCGCGATCGGCATCCTTTTCGAGCGCACCGGACCAGCCGAATCGATGCACAATCCGGTCGAAGTGTTGCTGGACGCTGCGGATACCACTGAGCACCGCCACTCAGCCGCACAATCCCTGCACCTCGTTCCCACCACGCGCTACCGCGTAATCACGCAGCCCGCAAACACCGCGAATGCGGCCGCTGGCCCCTCCGCCGTCATCACGACAGTCGCGGGCACTATCCGTGCTGAGATCGTTCTCAGTTCGGATACTGTCACGGCTCTGCGAGCAGGAATCGGCATCGCTGCCTCCCCCGCCGATCTGGTGCGCTCGTGGCTTTCAGCCCTCACCGCCCTGCGACTGACCTCCGAAAGCGAACCGGTGCTGCACGCTGATGACCTTGGTTCGCTGCTGTTGCTCGCCGAGATTAGCCCCGCTGGAGCCCCGGAAAACTGCGACCTGCAGTCGCTCGGTGTCGTGATTCGTGAGACCCCGCGCATCCTGCCCATGCTCGATACCCTCGCCGCGAGCGAAAGCCTCCGCGCCGCCGCCAGCACGCTCGGTTTTCACCACTCAACGGTGCAATCCCGCGCTGAGGAACTCAGTGGAAAACTCGGCTTCGACGTGCGAACCTCGCGCGGGCGCACGCGACTCTCGGTTGCGCTGGCCCTGTACCGACTAGAAACTACGCATTTCGACTAGTGAGGAACCAAGATCAATCGGTATCCGGCGCCACGATCGAAAATACAAGGGTCTGAGCGCTTGGTGCAGGGACCGTGTAGACCTCAACGGTCAGACTGTACTCTCCACGAGAGTAGCTCCGGCGAAAAAAATCGTCGCCGAACAAAAACCCGTTATCAACTGTCTCCCAGCCTTCATCGCCTAACCAAGGCTCTAGATCATCGGCAAGTTGCGTCGGAGTTCGCGCATCCTCAAGCAGCAGATCTACGCTTTCTGACCAAAAGTAATACTTCGGCCATTCCTCGGAACCTGAGCTCGTAGAGCGAACTCCGCCTAATCGTTCGTAAACGGTAGCCGTCTCGTCGAGGGGAATTTGCGCCATAATTTCGGCACCCCACAAATCCGCTGGGGAAATGTACTCATCCAACTGGGTCTGTTGATCAGCGGCCACGGCAGTGTCACTTTGCTGCGCGGTTGCGCACCCTGCCGTGGCAACCCCTACGGCAGCAGACACCGCTATGGCAACAAGCACGCGCAGAACCCTCACGGTACTCATTCGACCGCGACCGAAACCGACAAGCGACGTAAGTGTGCCTAGCTACGGTGACCGGCCTGGTTGCTTACTGTCCAACGGATCATCGTCGATGCCTTTCTTCGTCCCGTCGGCGCATGAGCTGACGGGATCACAACCAAGAGTGAATAGTGCTCATTAACGAGTATTGTAGGTCAACAATGTCAGCCCGAAGCCTGCGGGGCTCGATTCTGGGCCACCCGGCGCCAGTGCGGGCGCTGCGGGCTACGCCTCAGTAGAGAGCTGGCCCCGCACGATGGAGTCGCCGGAGTGAGCCGGGTTTCCGTCGAATTGTTCCTCTGAGATGTCGACGAGGTCATAGTTGGAGATATCGAGACCTTCAGGAACAGTGAACTGACCCGTCGTACCCTCAACGATTCCGAGGCTGACGAGAGCCGTGGCATCCGTCGTAATCAGCCACACTTCTCGATAGCCACCGTCGGTCGCGGGTGCGTCGAACTTCACCTCGATAACGCGCGTGCCATCTGGCAGTTGTTCAAGCTGGGCATCGCCCGTGGAATCGGGCCAGTTGGGGAACGCGTCGAGCGTCGCACTCGCGAGAATCGTGGGTTGTTCCGCGGGGCGGAAGGTCGACCACAGCGCCGTTCCCGCACTCGCTACTAAGGCAACCGCGGCCGCAGCCGCGACAATGCCGCCCCAAGGACGACGACGCTTATCCAAGGAATGCACGGTCGCATCCTCAGGAGCAGCGGGGGAATCAGCGGGGGCACCCGTAGCGTCCGCGGGGGCGGCAGCATCAGCTGCCGCAGGTTCCTTCATCGGAGCGCGGTCATGTTCGGCGCGCTTTTGCGCCAGATCATCGCCCGGCACATCGTCAATGAGGCCAACGACCGCGGGTGTGGAGGGCGCACTCGCTGTTTCTGCCGTCAACGACAATTCGTCGCTGATGCGATCCCAGACGCACGACGGCGGCTCGAGCAGCTCTCCGGCGTCGAAGGTCGAACGGCCAACCATGGCGGCGCGCGCAAGGATTTCGATCTCGCGACGGCACTGTTCGCACTCGCTAATGTGCTGACCATCTTCGGGGAGGGCGACCTGCTCGCCAAGGGCAAGCAACGCAAGGAGCTCCGGATCAACGTGTTGCATAGGTCCCCTCCAATCGTGTTCTCATCCGTTGCAGGCTGCGCCGGATATGGCTTTTTACCGTGCCAAGAGGTAGTTCGAGGCGATCGGCTATTTGGTTGTGGGTGAGGTCATCAAAGAATGCCAATCTCATGATTGCTTGAGCATCCGGTTCGAGGCGAGCGATTTCGTCGGCCATCATCAAGGTGTCAGCCAGATCGAAGTCTTGCACAACTGGTTCTCCCCTCACGGTTGTAGCGGCGAGTTCCTCTTGGAGCCTCCGTACACGTGCTCTGGCTTCGTGAGTGTCGGCGATCTTGTTCTTCGCGATTCCCACTAACCACGCGGAAAGACTCGAGCGTTCTGGTTTATACCCGGCTCGACCGGTCCAGGCAGACACAAAGACTTTTTGGGTGACGTCTTCAGCGTCACCCCGGTCGCCAAGCGAACGAAAGGCAAGAGTGAACACGAGCGCCGACCAGCGAGAATAAACCTCGGCGAGCGACGACTCGTCGCCGGCCACGAACGCCTGCGTTATGCGGGCTTCGTTGGCGACTTCTGCGTCGGTCATAGCTCTCCGGTTGGTGGTCGTCACAGCGGGTTCGCTATCGCTACGACGTTGTCAGAGTATTGCCGCACATTTTCGTCAAATTGTCCACCACAAGTGAGAAGCACGACCCGAGGAGCGCCATCCCGATCAAAGACCTGATCGAGCGGAACTTGCGCTTTCTGGATGCTCTGCACTGATTCGAGAAGGTAGCGGTGATCTACACCATCGTCAGTCGTAATGATGATTTCTGCCCCCGCGGACAGTGAAGCGAGAGTGGCAAACGGGCCGAGGCCCTGAATGAAGTCATCAACGTGGGCGGTGATCACCGTTGAACCGGTCGCGCTGCCAGGAGACGAACCGTAGCGGTACCATCCGGCGATCGTGATGTTTTCGGGAATCTGCATGAAGCCGTCTGGCTCGATGCCGACAGGAGAAATTTGGATGTCGACAGCTACCGCCGGAATCTGAATCCGTATTGGGGCCGCGGCGGGCTGTACCGGCACGACCTCACTCGACTGTCGTGGTACATCGATCGCCGCGGTCGGAAGCGGAGCAGGGGCCGGCTCGGGGGCGATCGATGGTGCTTGTGGTGATGCGCAACCAGCAAGGAGAAGCGCCATGGCCGCGAGGGCTAGGATTCTCGCGGCCATGACGTTCTCCTTGCTGGGGTGGGTGAGGGCTGGTGGTGAGATGTACTAACGCTGGTGACTATTTCGCGGCGCGAGCTGCGGTGATCCGGGTCGCCGCGAATCCGGCGAGCGCGATCAGTGCCGCAAGAGCACCGAGTCCGCCGATAAGTAGACCGTTGTTGCTGTCAGCGGCGAGACCGGCAGTTCCCGCGTCCACTCCACCGGGAACGGAGTGGAGACCGTCGATGGTCTGCACTGCGAGGGTGAGGTTGTCATCAGCCGCACTGCCCCAGGCATAAACGATCGTGTTTACTCCTTCGGCGATCGTCACGTCGGCCGGGCCGATTGCGGGATCTGTGGTGCCCGTCAGCGCAACAGCAGCGGAGATAGTTCCCACGGGAAGGTTTGCTTTCACTTCGTCAGGGTTACTGAGGTTAGTGAAGGCTGCAGCGCCGTTGGCGAGCACATCGACGGCGGGAGCCGCAGCGGTGTGGCGCACGGTGAGCTTGCCTTCTCCCGCCGGGATCGTGCTCAGGTCGTTAGTGAAGAGGCTCGCCGTGGGGTCACCAGCGGCATCCAAATGAGCAACAGCCGTGTAACTCATGTTGGCTTCGAGGGTGAGGTCGATGGGACCGATGGCGGGCGACGAGTCATCGGCGGCATCCGCTGCCGTGATCGCTACCGTGTAGGTACCAGCAGGAAGGTCGAGGGGCCCAGCGAGGTCGCTTGGCTCAAAGTCGTCAAGAGTTAGGTCGCCGTTGACGTAGACGTCAACGGTCAGCCCGGGCACCGCGTGCAGCACGTACAGGTCTGCATTGGTGTCTGAGATCGCATGCGCGGGAAGAGCGACGCCGACTGCGGCGATCGCGCCGACAGCTACGCCAGCAATAATTTTGTTTCGCATTGTTCTTGTCCTCTCATGTTCGGGCGTAAATCGCCTGACATGGAGTACTTCTGGCTGAGCACCCTATTTGGATGCACTCATCTCAAAAAACTTGTGAACGAGATTTTCGTTGCCAGCCCAACCACGCCATTACAGCCGCACCAACGATGAGCGCCCAGAAGGCAGAACCAACGCCGAGCACCGTGATGCCAGAACTGGCGACTAAGAACGTCGAGATCGCGGCGATACGGTGTTCGGGAGCCTCCAGCGCGGAACGCACCGAGGCGATCAGCGCCCCAACTACGGCAAGCCCGGCGATCGCCACCACGACGATGGGTGGTGCCATCGAGACGAGGGCTGTCGCAAACCCTGCCCCCAAGCCGATCACAACGTAGGTAGCGCCAGCGACAACGGAGGCTATCCAGCGTTTGCTGCGATCGTCGTGCGCTTCTTCGCTCGCCGTCAGGGCAGCGGTAATGGCAGCCAAGTTGACGACGTGCCCGCCAAAGAAGGCGCCAACCGCCGAGGTCGCCCCCGTTACGGCGAGCGCCGGGCCGGCGGGCACCGTGTACCCGTAAGTGCGCATCACGGTGAAGCCGGGCACATTCTGGCCCGCCATCGTGACGATGAACAGCGGGATCCCCAGGCTGACCATCACAATCGGATCAAAGTCGGGCGTAACGAGCGTCAGCTGGGGCACGATCGCCGTCGGCGGCACCAGAGCGCCCTCTGTCGTGAGCACAATTGCCACCACCGCTGCCACGAGCGCACCGGGCACGGCCCAGCGCGGAGCGACTTTGAGCAGCACCAACCAGAAAATCACCATCGGCAGCCCTAACCACGGGAATTCAACGGACGCCGTGATCGGAGCAAGGCAAATTGTGAAAAGGATGCCAGCCAACATGGCACTGGCAATCGGTTGCGGAATGCTCGTCACGAGCCGACGTAGTGCCGGTACGAGACCACTCACCATGATGAGCGCCGCACACACAATGAAGGCACCGACTGCTGACCGAAAATCCATGCTGCCGTCAGCAGCGACAATCAGCAACGCAGCGCCCGGAGTAGACCACGCGACGGTGATCGGCATCCGATAGCGCCACGCAAGCCCGATCGTCGCGAGACCCATCAGAACGGTAAGAATCAGAAGACCGGATGCGGATTGAGCTTCGCTGGCCCCAACCGCCTGCAGCCCGGCAATCACCAGAGTAAATGAGGCCGCGAAACCTGCAATTGCCGCAATAACGCCCGTAGAAAAGAGCTGAAAAATGGTGGTCGTCACTCTCTGGTTGCGGCTAGAGTTCGAGAACGATTTTGCCGCGAGAATGCCCCTTGGCCAACTTCGCATAGGCCTCAGAAACTTGCTCAAAGGGGAATACTGAATCGATCGGCACCTGACTGTGCCGGCGGCTACCAAGGCGGAAAGCGCCGCAAGATCATCGGTACCAGCCCCCGCTGCTCCGACAGTGGTTGCTCCATACTTCTCGCTGGCGCCGTAGTCGGCGATCGTGTTGATACGGCCTGCTGGCGCACCAAGGGCAAGAGCGGCATCCACGGTTTCACGACCGTTGTTATCGAGCGCTGCAGTGATTCCTTCGGGGCTGATCTCCAATATGCGCTCTACCATTCCCTCGCCGTACGTGACGGGATGGATACCAAGCGAACGCAAGAACTCGTGGTTCGATTCGCTAGCCGAGCCGATTACTTTCGCACCCTTCAGCTTGGCGAGTTGCGCCGCGATCACCCCGACGCCGCCAGCCGCCGCACTCACAAGCACGGTATCGGTGGACGTCAATGAAAGGCTCTCGACGCTGGCCCAGGCGGTGCGACCAGCAACATCGAGACTGCCCGCTTGCTCCCAACCGAGGGAAGCAGGCTTGAGCACGAGCTTGGCCGCCGGAACAACGACATAGTCAGCCTGAGCGCTAAAGCCCTTGCCGCCAAGCACCTCGTCACCGATGGCCCACCCGACAACACCCTCCCCGAGTTCGTCAACGACACCCGCAAAGTCAGTGCCGTTCCCATTGGGAAAAGAAATACTCTGAGGGTTCGCGGTGCCTTTTCCGCCGAAAACTTTGGCATCAAAGGGGTTAATCCCTGCGAACTTCACACGAACCCGCACTTCGCCCTCCCCCGCGTGCGGTTCATTGACATCGGAAATCGTGAGCACTTCAGGCCCACCGAGCTGAGAATAAGAAACGCGACGTGACATCTATCGAGCGTAGCGGGTGCGTCGTTTTCACACACCAGCCCGCGTGAACTGGAAGAATGAACGTAACGTACACCGATTCACGACACCGGTAAGGACTCTCATGAGCTCATCTGACAACACGGCCACCCGCGCAACGTCAACGCAAGATATTCTTCCTGGATTGTTGCGCGCACACCGCGGACAGCTCGTAGCCGTTGCTGTGATCGGGCTAGTGCTTGGCGTAGTAGGCCTGCTCTTTCCCGGCGCTACCCTTCTCACCGTTGCTGTGCTGTTCGGGATCTACCTGATTGCCTCCGGCATGTACCGCATCATGTCTGCATCAGTGGCTACCAACCTCGATTTCACGATGCGTTGGGTCACGGGCATCCTCGGATTGCTGATTGTCATCGCCGGCATCCTGTGCCTCTCCAACCCGTTCGACACTCTCATCGCGCTAGCGCTCGTCATCGGAATCGGGTGGATCCTTGAAGGAATCATTGACCTCGTCGGTGGCGTACGCGGCACCATCCACCCCCGTTGGTTCGGCTGGGTGAGCGGGATCGTCTCGATGGCTGCCGGCGTCGCCATGTTCGTGCTCCCGGCAGCAAGCCTCACCTCGCTCGTCGCCATCGGCGCGATTCTCATGATCGCTGTCAGCGTCACTACGTTGCTCACACTGCCGCGCAAGAACAAGGCCCCAGAGAAAAACACAACGGACGTCACCGCCTAGAGGCGCACAGCACCAACAACAAAGGCCGCCTTCGCAGAGCGAAGACGGCCTTTGGCAAGTGTGACGAGTCGACTAGCGGCGCAGTCCCAGCTTCTCAATCAGCGTACGGTAACGCGTGATGTCAACGTTCTGAAGGTAACCCAACAGACGACGACGCTGACCAACAAGAAGAAGCAGTCCACGACGTGAGTGGTGGTCGTGCTTGTGCATCTTGAGGTGCTCCGTGAGGTCGAGGATGCGACGAGTCATCATCGCGATCTGGACCTCGGGGGATCCCGTGTCACCTGGGTGGGTTGCGTACTCTTCGATGATCGCCTTCTTGATGCTAGCTTCAAGAGCCATAAGGTGATCCCCTCTCTATTCGTTGCGCGGTGCCCACAGCTGAATGCTGGGGCTCTCTTTATCCGCGGCCGTTAGACGGCAACCTTGAAATTCTAGCAGAGTACGGCAGTTGTCAGGACTGCGACGATCTAACCAGCAACGAAACCAACAATTGCCGGAACGGCAACCTGCAACATCACAGCAGTGGCGGCGCTCGTGTCGTCTTTTACGTCATTCACGTGAATCCCCCAGATGCTTCACGCAGAGATTATCTCGGTTCTGTGCTTCTCCCGACTCGACGCGAGAAGCACGATAGCGGTTTAGGGTTGTGAAGTGAACGTTGCCCCGCTACTCGACTTGCTGCTCATTGCGCTGCTCGTGGGCTACATCATTTATGGCATCACCATTGGACTCACGCGAAGCTTCTTCGTCATCACGGGCGTCGTCGTCGGAGTGGTCGCCGCGGTATTGCTCGCGCCGATGATCTCGAGCTCAATTGCCTATCCTCGGGTTCGCGTCGCCGTTACCATTGCCGCCGCAATAGGTCTGATCACGATCGGTCACGCTATTGGCGCCGCCATCGCGCGAGCACTGCGTGAAGAGCTAAAAACGAGTCGGCTCCGCCACATCGATCGAGCCGCCGGTGGCGCCGCGATCGGTGTTCTTGCTGCGCTGATTATTTCGACCGTAAGTTTCAGCGCAGCGCAATTGGGATCTCCTGTGCTGTCGCGCACTATTGCTGGTTCGACGGTTATCGGCGCGATTCAGGATTTGACGCCCCTCGACGTTGAAGTTCGCATCGCGCAGCTGCGCACCGCCCTTACTGACACCGGGATGCCGTTCTTCAGTTCCGAATTGGGGGTTGGGAACGCAGAAGTACCGAGTATCGATACCGATAGCGTGCCGCTCGCAGCAGCGGCCGAGTCCGTCGTGCGCATTACCGGCAATGCGTACGCCTGTGGCCAAGCACAAACAGGAACCGGTTTCGTCGTCGCCGACGAGCGAGTTGTCACCAACGCCCACGTCGTTGCGGGCACCGAAAGGCCTGTTATCGAGGCACTCAACGGCCAAGTGCTCACCGGAACAATCGTGTACTTTGACGCACAAGACGACCTCGCGATAATCGCGGTTCCCGGTCTTAGCCCCGATCCGCTGCGCATGGGAGTCACTGCTCGCCCTGGCGCCAGCACCGCCATAGAGGGCTACCCGTTCGGCGGCCCGATCACGGTCGATGCGGCACTGGTGCAACACGTCAGCACCGCTGACAGCCCTAATATTTATGGGGTTGGCGCTTTTCCCCGGGAGGTTTACACGCTCGCGGGTCAGGTCAATCCGGGAAACTCCGGTGGGCCGCTGCTCACTTTGGATGGCGACGTCGTCGGGGCTGTCTTCGCCCGGAGCGCCGATCAAGACAACGTCGGCTATGCAATGACGCTCACCGAGCTGCAGCCAGTCGTCGATGAAGCGGCCGCACTGACAAACACCGTATCGAGCGGCGCCTGTATCCCCGGTTAGTCGTTAGTCGTCGCGCTCGAAGCGAAGCGTTTCGAAGGATCCGGGGTCGCCGGGGCATGCATCCGCTGATCCTTCAGCGACCGTCGTGAACGCAAACCACCGCCAGTCATCACCCAACTTTTTGGCTACACCGCGGGGAACAGTGAAGCGCACAGTCTCGCCATCGACCTCGGCGCTGTCGGTCTCCATATCGTCACTCTTGTCGCGATCAAAATCGTGCGAGGTTGCGCCGTCAACTTCACCATCGGCGAGCTCTACAGAGAATTGGTAGGCGCGATCATCGTCGGTGGGTTCTGCATAAATGCCCAATTGGGCGAAACCGCTAGGAACGGATGTTGTTAGCGTGATCTCGACGTCAAGATCACCACGCTCAGTCTCGGCGATTGTCACTTCGTCGATGTCGAGAGCACTTGTCTCGGCCGTGTAATCCACGCAGTGCTCGCCTGTCGACTCTGTCGTCGGTGCGACGATCGACGATTCGGGATTAGCTGGGACCTCGTGATCGCTGGCTGACGCTGTGGCGCTCGGAACCGGAGGTTGCGAGCGGTCAGCCGGAGATGTCGACGCGGCTAAGGTAATCACAATCGTGACAATGACAGCGAACACCAGCAAGGCGACAACCGCCACGATGACAGGAACCACCGCGACGCGGCGATGCATGGGCTCTAGCGGAGGCTCTGAAGTCACCCCGACACGCTAGCAGGCTCCCGTGAGCGCTCTCGCGCCTGAAGGATGCCTGTCACTATGAGCAGCTGCCCGACAACGTACAGCGTCATAATGACGGAATCCGAGTTTCACCACGTTCTTGTCGGCGCAAACAACGCCCAAGCGAGCGAGGTGTCGGAGAGCAAGAAGAGCGTTCCACCCCACCACCCCACGAGCAGTAAGGCCGCCAGGGGAATCCGACGAGTTCGAACTGTGCGAACGAAAATTGTGAAGTACACCACATGGCATAACAGGAACGCTGCCAGACCAATGACAAAGCTCGAACTACTGGCATCTGAGACAAACACATCGCCAATCCAGGCGAACGACAACGCTGCAAGCACTGCGATCTCCGCGGTTCCGAAACTACGACGTTGTGAACCGACAACGACCACCATGAGCAGCGGCATCAGCAGCAGCAGTTTTGTCACGTGCGCAACATCATCCGCCCCGAGCACGAGACTGAGGATGTGCACCGCCGACACCGCTAAATAGGGAACCAACCAGCGTGCACCGGAACGGGCCTTTGCGTAGTCGTCATTAGCGCGATTGCGGCAGATTATCGTTACGCCGTCGCCGTCTCGCTGCGGCGCGGGCGCGCTCGCGACCCGCAGCAACACTCAGCGTGAAAACGACACCGATCGCCGCTCCCAAAGAGTTCGAAAGAATATCGCGCGCATCAGATACTCGCGAGGGAATAAACTGCTGCACCCACTCAATGCCGACCGTCAGCCCGATCGCAAGCCCAAGCGCTAGCCACCACAGCCGCTTGCCCACCAGCAGAACGAAGAACAGCCCAACCGGAACAAAAAGGCCAATATTTGCCACAAACTCGAGGTCGTTAAAGGTCAGCCACTGGGTTGCCGAAAACTGATCTAGATACAGGGCGAGCTGCCAGAGCGGGCCATCACGTTGATCCGGAGCCTGCGGGCTCAGTGTTAGCCACGCCACAACGGCGAGATATCCGAATGTGGCGGCGCTGAGGTATGGATGACGCCGAAACATTCATCCATGGTGCACTACACACCCAGTGAAAGCTCTCGACTCGCTAACAACTCAGGATGAATTGACGACAAGTGACGTCAAGATCGACACCAAAACCCACACCCACAAAAATGTTGCCGACAGGGCTGCGACAACCCAGAAAAAACGACGCACCGCTGCCGAGCGCACCTCGTGATGGATTCGCACGAAAGCTCGGGTCAAATTTCGCGCCTTGCGTGCAGCCTGTTGAGGCTGCGGCCACGTCTGGTTCAGTTCGGCAACTGCAGAGATTTGCGCGACATCCGCACCAGAGAGCACCGCTGGAGAAGAGAGTAGCCACTGCTCAAGCTGCATTGAGGTGAGCACATGAACATCGTCTGGCGCCTGCAACACCGCGACCTTCGTTGGTTCCACCAAAACGAGTACCCCCGTCACAGTGACGGGGGTTTCCGTCGCGGCTGTTAATGCCGCTGAGACAGTTCGTGCAGCCGCCCTAGCGTCGAGAATTCCCCTGTCGACGCTCTTGGAGATGACGATCTCATCGCCATTGACGGCAACCTCTCCACCCTGACAGTTGCGAACCACACAGGCGAAAACCCCGGCTCGACCCACCGCAAAGTGGTCAAGCGATGAGGCGCCAAGGGGCACCCCGTGCAATACATCCCAACTATGCCCGAGCCGATCAAGAATTGAACCGACCAGAAGCTCGCCGACAGCGCCGCGATAGTGCGCTTTACCTTCTGCGGCGAGAGGCGATGCGCCGAAGATGCGCGCCAGTCGGCGTCGCGGCGCACGATGCGATTGCGCCTCGATTACCGCGGCCATAGCTGATTGTCCAGCGATCCGGCCGCGAAGATCATGATTCTGCGGCACGCAGACCCTCCAGCTCTCACACGCACCAAGATGCATGCAGAAATACGTTGGGCCGGAGGCTCCCCCGCCTCCGGCCCGACTCGTGGCGAAGAATCGCTCCCGAGTGAAGGTTCCTCCCCCGAGGAATAACTTCTAGATACATACTGCCCAACCTGAGAATCTCCCGAAACCCCCACTATTGGGCATACCCGAGTGGGGGTGAACAGCCAAGAGCACCCCTATTACGGTTCGGGAATACCTTCCGGAAGCCCCTCGGATGCCACGATGCTCAGTCGTTGCGTTGGCCGCGTCATCGCCACATAGAGCGCAGCAGCACCCCGGGCGATCTCGCTAACGATGCGTTGCGGCTCGACGACAATGACCGAGTCAAACTCCAGCCCCTTCGACTCGCGAGGCGTCAACACAGCAATCGGTCGATTGAGACCAGCCGCGCCTTCACCCACCTCGTTCGCAAATTCGCGCGTGAGCGCATCCAGGATGTCAGCAGTGAGTGACTCGCTCACAATGACAGCGATCGTGCCCTCAGACGAAATAGCGCGATCGGCGCGCACAGCGTCAACAACACTCGACGCACGGTTTTGCGCCGATGCCACAGTAACCGCCACAGGCCAGGGACTTTCACGCACTGCACGCGACGGCGTAATCGAGACCGCATGGGCGAGCGCCATTGCCTCAGCAACCGCAACAATCTGTGATGGCGTGCGGTAGTTGACAGTGAGTTCCTCCAGGCGCCACGAGCTGCCAACGTGAGCAGCGAGCGCCGTGTCCCAGCGAGTCGTGGCCGCAGCAGCACTGGCTTGAGCAACATCCCCCACAATCGTGAACGACTTCAGCGGGTTACGACGACCTAAAAGTCTCCACTGCATCGGTGACAGCTCCTGCGCCTCATCGACAACGATGTGACCGTACGCCCACGAGCGATCAGCGGCAGCAATATCGGCCGTTGATGCCCGATCTACCCTCACCTCAAACCCGTCAGCCAAAGTCTCGGCATCGATCATGCCTTCGACGCCCATGTTCTCGATGGCGGCGGCGGCGTTCTCGAGGTCGCGCTTGCGCTGCTGAGCATGCTCCTGCTCCGCCGCCGTGTGAGCGACATCCACTTCTCCGAGCCATTCCGCAGCTTCATCGAGCATCGCAACGTCACTGATCGTGAACGGCGTATCGCGCTCGCGCAGCAACAGCTGCCTCTCGTCGGGCGTCCAGCGCGGCGTCAGGCTGCGCAACCACATCGGCCGGGCATAGAGGTCGTTGATGAGCTTCTCGGGCGAGAGCGGCATCCACGCAGTATTGAGCGCGACCTTAACGTCATGCGCGGTGCGAACATCTTCACGCAACCACTTCTGATCGGAGTCGTCAATCGTGTTGCCGTGCGAACGGAGTTGGTCAGCGAGCATCCTGCTCAGAGCAGAGATCGCGGCCTTGTTGAATGAAATGCGAGCTACATTGTGAGGTTTGTGGGAGTCCCACGCTTTTTGCATGGCGCGTCGAATCAGGTCGGCAGGGACATCCAGAATCTCGCCGTTGATCTCCATTCGCCGAGTCTCGGTAGGAACCACCTGGCGCGAACGAACGGCCCTCCGAATCAGAGCAGCCATCTCCAGCGAGCCTTTCAGGCTCGCGACTGCATCATTATCTTCGCGGCGAGCATCCACCCCAGGGAACAGTTGCCCGAGGCTCGCAAGCACAACACCGGTCTCGCCGAGCGACGGCAGAACGGCCTCGATGTACCGCAAGAATGAACGCGAGGGACCAACGATCAACACACCGGATGTCGACAAGCGTTCACGATGCGAATAGAGCAGGTAGGCAGCGCGGTGTAGCGCCACCGCTGTCTTTCCGGTACCCGGCCCACCCTGAACTACAAGCGCGCCGCTGAGCTCGGAACGAATGATGGCATCTTGCTCCGCCTGAATCGTTGCGACGATGTCGCCCATCCGTCCAGTACGTTCTGCCGTGAGACTCGCCATGAGAGCTGCCTCACCCTGAAGTGAAACCGCGTCGTTCTCAAGAATTTCGGAGTCAAAGATCTCATCGTCGATGCGCACGATATCGCGACCGCTGCTCTGCAAGTGGCGCCGAGCTCGTGCACCGAGAGGGGTCGCTGCGGTTGCCTGATAGAAAGCACGCGCTTGAGGAACGCGCCAATCGAGTAGTAGCGGTATCTGGTCGTCATCTCGAAGACCAATGCGGCCGATGTAGCGCAGGACGCGCTCGCTACTCTCGTCATCCGGCTCTAGCTCTAGGCGCCCGAAGGCAAGTCGCTCGTCGATTTCCCGCAATTGACCAACACGGTCTTCATAGATGCGAGCGAACGCATCTCGTTCAGATCGGTTCTGGTGAGTACCGCCGGGGGCGCTGCGCCGAACCGACTCAAGTTGCTGTTGCGCGGCATCTCGAAGGGAATCGAGGCGGCGATAGAGGCCGTGAACGTACTCTCGTTCCCGTTCAAGCTCACTCGATGACATCCGGGGTCCTCTCCAAATTGCGACCTCCAATCGTACGCCGTTTTTGACTATGAATTCGCCGCTGCCCTATTGCGCTCAGCGAAACATGGTGGCACGCTGAAAGCAGTAACACTCATCGCTCACCAGAGTCGCAGGCAGTGCCGCACCGGTGGGCGATGAGTCTGTTAACGGGCAACCCCTTACGATGGGCGCATGCTTCGTTCTATTGACTACTCCGGTCTGATCTACCCGGTCGACGCTCACGATGTCACAGAATTTCGCACCAACCGCCGGGACTGGTTCGGCTATTCGCAGTTCTCGACGGCCGTAAAAGTTGTTTTCGTCTCCGCTATTGCCGTGCTCTTTGTCATCGTCATCGGCACTCAGGTAGCGGGCTCACTTGCCAGTGTCGTTCGAACAGCACAGGCCGAAGGCTCACTTCTTCCCGCGATCCCGGCCGCACTCTTTTTCGTGATCACATTGGCCGTCACGGGGTTTTCCCTAGTGGTGGGGATCCGGGTGTGGCGGCGCCGCGGCAGTTCGTGGCAACGCTACTATCGCATGAACAAATTTGCCGAAGATAACGCGCTCACCTTCGCACCCCGCGACACCGCGATCAGCTATCCCGGCCTGATCTTCGGTCACGGCAGCAGCAAATCAGTTCGCAACCGCTTTCGTAGTAGTGAGGGTCGCGCGCTCGACTACGGCAACTTCAGCTATGTCACTGGCTCGGGCAAGAACCGCCGAACGCACAACTGGGGTTACTTGGCTCTCGAACTAGACCGAGCACTCCCCCACATGGTGCTCGATGCTGTCTCGAACAACCAACTGTTTGGTGTCACCAACCTTCCGCAGTCGTTCGCAAAGAACCAGGTACTGAAGTTGGAGGGTGACTTCAACTCCCACTTCACGTTGTACTGTCCGCGTGAGTATGAGCGTGACGCCCTCTACGTGTTCACGCCCGACCTGATGGCCCTCCTTATCGACCACGCGGCGCCCTACGATGTGGAAGTCATCGACAACTGGTTGCTGGTTTATTCGATCAAAGAGTTTGACCTAGTAGACCCCGCCCAACATCGTCGACTGCTGGGCATCGCAGACACCGTTGGCACGAAGGCATTGCGGCAATCACGCAACTACGCCGACGAACGGATCGGCGATTACAGCGTGAACCTTGTCGCACCTCAGGGCCAACGCCTCAAAAACGGGGCTTCGATCACCACTGCAGTGATGGTCAGCCTCGTCGCAGCGTTCTGGATAGCGCAGTTTGCGTTTCGGACGTTCGCCTAACGGCTAAGCAGACGGATGAGGTGCCCCGGTGAGAGCGTGACGCGCCTCGACGATTGCACCAAGCAGCACCGCCTCGTCGGTGGTTGCGCTGATCTGGTCTCGGCCCGTGATGATTCGCTGACGGGCAAATGCGAGACGTGTCGCATCCTGAATATAGGCCTTCATCGCAGCGCGCTTATTGTGTTGCGTCGCCCACGTCATTGCTTGCCGACGCCCGCTCGCGGTTGCAAGCACTGGCACCTCATCGTGGTTGAACCAGCCAGCATTCGCATACTCTGCGAGCCTGTCGAAGGTGAGTTTCGCCTCTTGCTTGCGAAGGTAGAGAACGATCACGATCGCGACCACGAATAGCGGAAACTGCACGATGGCGTAATAGCCGAAGAAGTCGCTGACGAAGTACAACGCTCCATTCCAGAGAGCGTGGAGAGCAATCGCCAGCGCCAATCCGACAGCAAAAATCCCTACTGCTTTTGGCCGGCTAGTCGAGCGCACCGCGAATCCCAGCGCGATCCCCGTGCAGGCAGTAAACATGACATGGGCGAATGGCGACATTAGCCCGCGCACAAGGAACATCTGAAGCAAGAATGCACCTTCACCGTCGACCTTGACGAGTTCGGACCCGAAGTACAAAATGTTCTCCGTAAACGCGAAGCCGCCGGCGATCCACGCGGCGTACACCAGCCCATCGATCGGGCCATCAAAGTGTCGACGAGCGGCCCAGTAGATGACAAGGATGCCCAGCGCCTTTCCTGCTTCTTCAACAACAGGAGCTTGTACCGCCGAAGCGAAGAATGCGTAGGCCGGTCCTGGGCCGCCGAGCGACGCGACGACGTTCTCAATTTCTGCGCCCACAATCAGAGCTAGCAGCACCGCAACCCCTGCACCCCAGAGGAACGCAAAGACAACCGCCAAGCGCGGCTCTGGCTCCCAGCGATCGATCCAACGAACGGTGAAGAAAACAACCGCAAGGGGAACGACTGCCAAAACGCCCCCGACCGCGAACGCATCGGTTCCAATGGCCGAAATCACGTAGACAGCGACAAAGAGAGAGACGAAAGAGAGAGCCACTACTCCGATGATGCCGAGCACAACGAGTCCAGGGCCGCGACGCGGCGGCGGTCCCAAGTGCAACTGATTCTGTTGCGCTTCGCTGGCGACCTCGGCCGGCGCATTCATCGGCTGCTGAATCGCACCCCCTGCGGATGCGGTGAACTCGGGAGTCGCAGAAGGTGGTTCGCTCGCGGTCATGTGAAGAACCCTAGCGTGCGAGGAGTGGCTCCCCGGGGAGATCTATTGCTCGGCTTGTTGCTCGCGCAGAATGCTCAAGGCACGCGTGACTCGGTCGCCGAGACCGGCGACTCGCTTCTTGGATGACCGTTCGGCTTCCACGATGAGGCTCATGAGTTCGCCGCGATACACGTCCTGCGTCGAGCGAACCGAAATGCCCAAAGCAAGAGATGCCCGAGCCGCCATTACCCCAACGATGACGCTCGCAAGAACAGTCAAGAGTGAGATCGCAACACCCCACGATGGCGATGTTCCTGCCGCCACCTCGGCGATTGCAACAACGACCACCGCGATTGACAGCACCGGCGCGATAAGACGATGAGGGGAACGCAGGCTCAACCGCAGTACCGCGGCCGCGTTCGTCGCATCTAACTTTTGGTGACTCTGCGAGGCGGTATCGATCGCGGTCACACGTAGTCGAAACTCATCGACCTGATCTTGATGGATGCGCAATCCCGTCGATTCGATGAGTTCGTCGCGAACCAGTCGATAGCTATCAGAGGGAGGGCGCACTGCGACAACAGCGATTATCGCGACAACTGCCACGGCCACAACGACAGTTCCGAGCGCAATCAGGATCGCGGCCGGTATCTGCGCCGGGAGAGCAAAGAATAGGCGCGTGCTCCAGTCCGCAGCGATCGTCAACGCCACTATGCCCACGCCGGCGGTGGGCACTATCCACGCGACGGGGTGCAGTCGCAACCGGGTACGAACACCGCGAGCGAGCCGGAGATGATCGAAGCGTGCGGTTGCGTAGTCCGCCAATTGCGTTGAGAACGCAATCAGCCAGACGGCCACAAGAAAGGTCAGAACTGTCCACGAAGATTCCACGGTGCGACTGTAGTCGCTCTCGCCGCATTACGAACGGCCTACCGCACGAAACCCGAGCAGAAGCCTCAGCGAGGTGATGTCTGATTTCCGCTGGTCAGCGGGGCTCGATGGTGGCAACCTTGAGTCATGCCAGTGACCACTCTAAGTTTCGACGAACAATATAGAGCACTCTGCGCACGAGATGCTCGGTTCGATGGGCAATTTATCGCCGGCGTGCACTCCACGGGAATCTACTGCCGCCCCAGCTGCCCCGCCGTAGCCCCGAAACCCCGAAACGTACGGTTTTACCGAACCGCCGCCGCCGCCCACGAAGCCGGTTTGCGTGCGTGTAAGCGGTGCCAACCGGATGCGGTGCCTGGCTCCCCCGACTGGAACCTCAGTGATGATCTTGCCTCGCGAGCAATGCGGCTCATCGGCGACGGTGTCGTCGAACGTGAAGGTGTCTCTGGATTGGCCGCCCGGCTGGGGTACACCAGTCGTCATCTCACGCGGGTTCTCTCAGCAGAGCTCGGAGCCGGGCCCCTTGCTCTCGCCCGGGCGCACAGGGCACAGGCGGCACGCACTCTTCTTAGCGCGACAGCGCTCAGCGTTTCGGACGTCGCGTTCGCTGCCGGCTTTTCGAGCATCCGCCAATTCAATGACACCATTCAGGCCGTCTACGAAACCACGCCATCTCAGTTGCGAACGTTAGCGAGACGAGGTGGCTCCGCTCATCCGCACCTCGGTAATGAACGACCATCAACATTGACGCTCAAACTCCCCACTCGCGCGCCATTCGATGGGCCCGGGCTCATGACTTTCTTCGCCCATCACGCTGTCGATGGCATCGAGACGGCGACAGAGTCGAGCCTTGAACGGGCACTGCGCCTTCCCGGCGGGGTCGCGACTGTGCGACTGCAGCTTATTGACCAGGGCATCGTCTGCACGGCACAATTAGCCACCATTTCGGATGTCGCACCGCTTGTGTCTCGCGTGCGACGCCTTTTCGATCTCGACGCCGATTCACACGCCATTGACCGCGCGTTGGCCTCCGACCCCGCACTGGCCGCGTCAGTGGCCCGGGTACCCGGAATGCGGCTCCCGGGAAGCGTCGACACCGAAGAGACCCTATTTCGCACATTGATTGGTCAGCAGATCTCGGTCGCAGCAGCGCGAACGGTACACGCCCGTGTTGCTCGCGAGCTAGGCAGCGACGGCCTGTTCCCTACCGCTGCCCAGATTGTCGTGTCAGGGCGCGACGTGCTTCGGGGGCCGCGAACTCGCGTCGAGAGCATTCTTGCGGTCGCCGACGCCCTCGCCACCGGCGAACTCAACCTCGATGTAGCGACGCCTGTCAACGAATTCACAGCAAAGCTTGTCGCCCTGCCCGGCATCGGCCCCTGGACCGCGGGCTACATGGCCATGCGCGTTCTGGGAAACCCCGACACAATGCTCAGTAGCGACCTCGTCGTTCGCCAAGGCGCTGGCGAATTAGGGCTGCCGACCACAGCATCCGCGTTGACGCAGTACGCATCGCGCTGGGCACCGTGGCGCAGCTACGCGTGCATGCATTTGTGGCGATCGCTCCCCGCACAGGTGGAGCGAAAGCCGACGTCACCGTAGGCTGGGCACATGAACGCAAGACTGTTGATTCTCGGATTCGGTATCGCCGTTGGCTACGTGGTTGGCGCACGCGCTGGGCGCGAACGCTACGACCAAATGAAGGGCAAAGCTACTGAGCTTTGGGAGAGCCCTCGGGTGTCGCACGCCCGCACTTCGGTCGAGGACTATGCGCGAACGCAGGCTCCAATTTTGCGAGATAAGGCCGAAGCGGTGGTGAAAGCAACCCCCGGTTTTGTCACCGAAACGGCGAAGGATGTTTCCGACCATGCCCGCGAGTTTGCTGGGTCGGCGCGCGAGACCGCCATCGATTTTGCGCACTCCGCGAAAGTTTCCGCTCAGGAGCTCACCGACAACGCTGTGGCGTCGGCGAAGGAACTCGCTGACCGTGCTGCGGCGACCGCACGCGGCGCTGTCGGACGCGTAACCGAGACGGCCGACGACGTGCGCGACAACGCCACCAAGACAGCCGCAGAGATCCGCGAGCGAGGTGAGAGCGCCATCGATCGCGCCTTCACCACCGCCGGAATGGCCAGAGACGAGGCGCTTGCCTCTCTCGATGATGACGATGACGACGAGCCCGAAAACACCACAACGGCCTCACAGAAGTAGCGTCCGCGCCCGTCACAGGCGCGCTTAACCGAAAAAGCCCGCTAACTCCTCACAACGAGGGGTTAGCGGGCTTTCGTGTTCTTCGGAGCCTACTTTTCTTCTTCTAGCCACGGAAGAGAAATGGCGGCGGTCATCGGCGAAACACCACTCAAGCGTTCCGGCGTGAGCACACGAGCCACATCTTCTTCTTTCATCAGCCCGGCAGAAACGACAAGCTGCGCAATTGACGCGTTCGTCGTGAGCGCTGTGTGGGCCAGTGTGGCTGCTGCTGCGTACCCGATGTATGGCGTGAGCGCCGTAACCACACCAACGCTTGATTCGACCTGCGCCGCAAGTCGTTCTTCGTTGGCGGTGATGCCATCGATGCAGTTTTCGCGCAACGTGCGGCACGCATTCGTCATCCACGACAGCGACTGAAGCAGCGAATGGGCAATGACAGGTTCGAAAGCGTTGAGTTGCAGCTGGCCCCCTTCGGCAGCCGCCGTCACCGTGGCGTCTGCACCAATGACGCTGAAGGCGACCTGGTTGACGACCTCGGGGATAACCGGGTTGACCTTGCCAGGCATGATCGAGGAACCCGCCTGCTTAGCGGGAAGGTTGATCTCACCGAAACCTGCTTGCGGGCCACTCGAGAGCAAGCGGAGGTCGTTGCAAATCTTGGAGAGCTTGACTGCAGAGCGCTTGAGAATTCCGCTGAGCGACATGAAGATTCCGACATCGCTCGTGGCTTCGATCAGGTCGAAAGCGGTTTTCATTTCGATGCCAGTGGCTTCGGTCAAGTGACGCCGAACTGCCTCGGCATACCGGGAATCAGCGGTAATCCCTGTTCCGATTGCGGTAGCCCCCATGTTGATCTCGCTCATGAACGGCAAGACATCGGTAAGGCGGGCGTGGTCTTCTTCTAGCGTGTGCGCAAAGCCCGTGAATTCTTGACCAAGCGTCATGGGAACCGCGTCTTGCATCTGCGTGCGGCCGATTTTGAGAATCTTGACGAACTCGCGCCCCTTGTTAGCAAAGGAGGCCGACAACTGCTCGTGTTCAGCTAGCAACCGGTGAACACCAAATACCATCGCGAGTTTGATCGCCGTCGGGTAGACATCGTTCGTACTCTGGCTGCGGTTAACGTCGTCAATGGGGTGAAGGAAGGAGTATTCCCCCTTCTGGTGCCCCAATATCTCGAGGGCGCGGTTGGCGATTACCTCGTTGGCGTTCATATTCGTTGAGGTGCCAGCGCCACCCTGGATTACACCGACACAGAACTCTGCGTGCAGTGCTCCGTCGAGGATCTCTTGGCAGGCGGCATCGATGGCGTGCGCCTTCTTGGATTCCAGCACACCGAGCTCGGCATTGGCGCGCGCGGCAGCCTGCTTGATGTGGGCCAGTGCGCGCACAAGATCAGGGTAAACAGAGATCGCGCGTCTCGTGATCGGAAAGTTCTGCATTGCGCGAAGAGTGTGTACTCCCCAATAGGCGTCTGCAGGAATTTCTAAGGATCCGAGCGAATCGGATTCGATGCGGGTTGCGGTCTTCTGCGAAGAAGCGTTGCTCAACTGTTGGTTCTCATCTCCGTTGACGGTTGGCACGACAAAACATGCGTGTCACTCACACCCTCAGTCTACGCTTCGTGACCAGCATAAACAGGAGCACCGAGGCAGGCAGAAAGGCAGTTCTTAACGAGGTGCTAATTCTTGATTGCATCCCGCAGGAGGGCAGAAAGTGCCTGCAATTGAATGTTCGATTCTGCAACAACATCGTCATCTGAGCCGTCGAGTGCGCGAGCCGCTAGGCCAGCCTTACTATCGATGAGCTCGGCGATGCGCGCATCGATTGTGTGCGCAGCGATGATGCGCCAAGCCGTCACCGGAAGCTCTTGACCAATGCGGTGCACGCGGTCGATCGCTTGAGTCTGTTCAGCGTTAGTCCAACTAAGTTCTGCGAGAACGACGTTGGACGCCGCCTGCAAGTTCAGTCCGACACCAGCAGCACTGAGAGAGGCAACGACAACCGCAACCTGCGGGTCGTTGGCAAAAGAATCGATCGCGTTTTGGCGTGCTTTGGCGCTTTGGTCTCCACGGATGGAGACTGACTTTAAGCCAACCTTGGCGAAGTGCGCTTCAGCCGTGTCCATCACATCGATGTGCTTCGCGAAGAAGACAACTTTGCCAACCGAGCGAGCCAACTGTGCCGTGTAGTCGGCGGCGAGCGTTGCTTTCGCTTGACCGATGCGCCGCACCATAGTGAAGACGTTTTCGCCGGTGGTCGCGCTTTTGGACTCTTCGAGTTCCGCATGAGCGACCACGCGGATGAGATCTTCCACCGCTACGTCTGGCTTGAGGTTGCGTACTCGCGTGAAGCGATCGACCAATCGGGCGGTGAGCGCTTGCTCGGCGGCCCGGATGGAGCGACCGAGGTCATCGTCGAGCTCAACCGGGATATCGGCAATACGACGAGCAGGGATGTCTGCTGCGACATCCACCTTCTTACGACGCACGATGCCCATGTCGATAACCGCACGTCGGGCTTCGGAGAAGAACCCCGGGTCGGCCGGCGTCAATTCGGATTCTTCGAGCTTTGACATGAGAGGTGCGAGCGGCTTTGTGCCGTCGATCCAGCCCAAGTACTGCCAGATTGCCCGGAAGTCTTCGATCGAGTTGATCAGCGGGGTACCGGTGAGCGCCATGATGAGCGCTTTCGGGTAGGTCGCGCGAATGCTCTGCGACAAGCTGAGTACGTGTTTTGACCGTTCAGATTTGAGGTTCTTAATGAAGTGGGCTTCATCGACAACCATGCCCTTGAACCCGAATCGACCGAGCCAACCAACGTGACGGTCAAGCACTTCATAGTTGACGATGACGACATCGCTAAACGCATCGACAGAGTCACCGTCACCGTGCACAACCGTGGCGCTGCGGCCAGGGGTCCACAGCTCTACTTCGCGCTCCCAGTTGGTTTTGACAACGTTGGGAACCACAACCAGCAGCGGATAAGAGTTGGAGGCCTCTGCGGCCATGAGTGCCTGAGCGGTCTTGCCAAGCCCGGGCTCATCAGCGAGCAAGAAGGTGCGGTGCCCCTGCTTGACCACTTCGACGAAGCGGGCCTGGTGACGCATGAGATCGAGATCTCCGCGAGTGCGAAGCGATGCTGCCTCTGGCAGCGCCATCGATGCAGCACCACCGCCAGAACCGTGCTCGAAAGCACGGAACAGCGGGTCGATAAGCTCCCAGTTGGCAAGCCGATTGCTGTGCTCAGGTTTAGCGGCCACAGCACTAAAGTCGGGCGCCAAAAATGGGTTCGCCATCTGCATCTGACGAACGGATGCGGGCACAACCTGCTTGTCGACCTGTTTGTCGACCGGCTTCGGCTCGGCAGAAATAATGAGTTCTTCTGGGCTCAGTTCAACACCGGCTGCCAGTAGAAGGTCGCGGCGAAGAGCTTTCGCTGCGGGAGTGATCGGGGCGGCCTCCCCCAGCATCGACAGCAAGCTCGTGTCGCGAGCGGCGGTCTTTGCGAGGATGCCGGCAAGACCGTCAAGTCGCTTTTGTTCGTTAGCCCGTTCGGAGTCCGTCAGCGTTGGATCAACCTTGACCCGTGCACGCTCTTCGCGAAGTAACAGCGCGGCGACCTGAAACCGAGCGCGGTTAGCGGGCTTGAGCGGGCCCTTTTGGACGGCCGTTTCTACCTCGCGAGCAGCACGGGCGAGTACCGGAATCACGCCGGTGTCGTCACCGGGACGTGTACGCCGGCGTTGAGCGCCAGCCTGACGCTGACCAGAGTTTTTGGGTCGCTTATTGCGCTGCGAGGGATCGGTCTTTGACGAGTTGGTCAATTATTCTCCTGGCGCTAGGCAAAAGTCTCAGTCACATGGATCGCAGACTCAGAGACGTTGCCACGAATGGAACCTCATACTGAGTGACAACATCCACTCGAGTGAGCCAGACCCAACTGCGGTGCGATTGGTGGTCTCAAGGGATGCGTTACCAGTGTACGCAGAAAATTGCGATTGTGCGCTACTTGAGCGAACTAACCTCGACTTTGGGATTCGGCGACGCGAACAAAAACACCGACAACGATGAAGATGAGGGCCGCGACGTAGTGCAGGCCTGCGAACAACTGGGCATTCTCTATCGCGATGGGAAATACCGGATTCCACAGGATCGCGATGGGAATGAGTGCAATCGCCCACCACCACTGGCGTGCCTGCGCTACCAACACAACACAAATTAGCGCCAGGATGCTCACGACGTAGCGAACTACCGTGAAAATTTCTGTGTCGATTATTGCGGCGCCAACGAGAAGCACGAGCACAGCGAGAATCGCGGCTGGCAGAACCACTCGGCGGGGCCGGTCGGGATACGTTGCACTCATTAGATCAAATATACCGGTCTCAGCACGCGGAACTGGCGCTAAACGCCGCCTCCACCTCCGCCACCGCCGCCACCGCCTGACGATCCGCCGCCACCCGAACCACCGCTGGAGCTGCTGGAGGCACTGCCGGAATAGGAACTCGCGATAGAGCTAGACATGCTCGAGATGCCGGACGCAAAAATCGCCCCGTTAAAGGCGCCAGAACCGGCGTACCAATCTGGGGACCTCTCGCTGTAGTAACGTCCCAACTCTTCAGACCACCGCTCTTCAAGCCCAAACAGCACGGCGTACGGCAAGAGCTTCTCGTAGATCTTGAGCACGTCCGCCTCCCCGGTGGACTCGCTTCGCTCACGAAGCGCACCTTCGGGGCTCTGCAGCATCCGTAAGCGGTCAGCTTCGGCGAGCGTGATGTAGAGCTCCAGCCCTTCAAGGTGATCTCTTGCTTCTGCACCACGCGCCGTCACTGGCACGCGAAACAACACCATCACCGTTGCGATACCGGCAGCGATCGCAACTGCAATCAGCACGAACGGGATGGCCGCCCCCAATGACTGCTCAATCAGAAGGAACCCGAAGACGACCGCTACGATCCCAGAAACGACGGAAACCAGAACGGGCAGATAGCTGCTGGCCGAGATTTTTCGCCTATACCCCGCCGCTACGAGCCCCGTGTTCTCGCGCTGCACAATCTTGTAAAGCTTCTGGCTGAGCTTCTGGTCTGGCTTTGCCAGATCGCGCACGGCTCCGTGCATCAACGACGTTCCAAATAATTCGCGCAGAATCTCAAGCGGGGTATCTTGCACGCCGGTGGGGTCGACGAGTTCGAGACGGTAGGTCGTCTGCGATGAAAAGAACCCGCGTGACTCAGACTCACGGATGCGCAGCTTTCCCTTGACCGCGAATTCGAGAATCTGCGCCGCAATAGCCTTATTCCGTTTGCCGAGCAGCAGCGCCGACGTGATGAGCGAGACGTCTTGAGGCGGCGAGTACTCCGCGATAATCGTCGGGCGGCCGGGTGCGTCAGCAAGCGTGGTGCGCCGCGTGCGAAAAGCCCAGACCAAGGCTGCGAGCGCACCCAGCGCCCCCAGCGGCTGCACGAAACCCGATGCCGCCGACAGGTAGGCCGTCTCACGCGCGGTGAAGGTGCCCGGCTCGAAGCCGAGGGCAAGCGTCAGGTTCTGGCGGGCGCCCAACGAACGCTGTGTCGCGGTGAACTGGTTCGGTCCACTGGAGGAAATCTCGCAAGTACTTCGGGAACCGCTACCTCCCCAGTAGCAGCGCGGTGTGTCGGTCAACGCGCCCGAAAGTCCGTCTCCCAGGTGAACGGTGGCGGTTACCGAACCGAAAGGTTGGTTCCAACCGACGCCATTCGTGTCCCAGTACCACTCGTCGGCGTCGGTATCGGCGTAGTAGCGCGTGACGTTTGATTGCTCATAGGTGAACACGTAGGTCTGCGCGCCCTCGACGAATGAGTCGGCTGCGCTCGTGACGAGGGTAAAGCCCTCATCGTGCTCGATCTCAATCGGCCGGGGCTTTCCGGTCTCATCCGTGACCGAAATATTCGACACGTTTACGGGCTCGCCCTCGAAGTCGTCGGGTATCGCGCGTTTCATTCCGCGGTTTTGGTCAGCGGGAAACACGGCAATAAAGGTTTCCGTGGTCAGCAGCGTTGACCGCCCCTCGCTGTCGCGATCCAGAAAGAACTCAGCGTCGTAACTGTCAAACACGAAGTCATCGAGCCCGAATTGAACGACGCCATTCGCCGCGCGAGCGCTCTCGACGTCTACTGCTGGGTGCTCCGCCGCCACCGCTGCCGTCATCGGTGACACGGTCAGCACCAGTGCTGCTAATACCCCGCCGAGAAACCCTAGAGATCGGCGCGCGCGTTTTCGAGTGGGCAACGGCCGTGTGCTTGTCATCTTCGCTCCGATGTTGACTGACTTAGGCCAGCGTAATCACCACGACACGATCGCCACGATTGCGGCACACTCGCTCCTCGCCACCGCCTCCACAAACGCTGCGAGCACCGTGCTCGGTAGAATCGACGCATGAAGAGTGCCTTGGCTGTCGAACACCTGCAAGAACTAGTACGAATCCCCACAGTTTCTCGCGAAGACTCCAGCACCACCGAGTGGACTGAATTCACCCGCTTTGCCTCTGCCTTACGCAAACTCTATCCACTGTGCCACAGCCGCCTTGAGCGCGAAACAGTACTTGAGTACTCACTCATGTTCCGCTGGCGCGGAAGGTCTTCCACTGAGCCTTCCGTTTTGCTCGCCCACTATGACGTCGTGGCAGCGCCACCCGAGGGGTGGAAGCGCCCACCGTTTGCCGCCGAACTCAGCGGCAAGGGCGAAGAGCGGCTCATATGGGGACGAGGAACTCTAGACAACAAGGGTTCTGTCGTCGCGATCCTCGAAGCAGTGGAATCTCAACTCGAGGCCGGACTCGTGCCCGCTCAAGATATCTACTTGTGCTTTGGCCACGATGAAGAAACGCACGGCACTGGAGCTTCGGCGATCGTCGATCTGCTCGAGAGTCGTGGAGTAAAGCCCGTCATGGTGCTCGATGAGGGCGGAGCAATCGTCGATGACGTTTTCGACCAAGTTGAGGCGCCGATGGCGGTGGTTGGTGTCGCCGAAAAGGGCACCGCTGCGCTGCGATTAACGGTGGATCAATCAGGCGGACACGCCTCCACCCCACCGCGCACCCCCGCAGCAGTGCGACTCGCCCAGGCGATTATTCGCGTGAACTCGAGCCCCTTCCCTGCGAATCTGACACCAACGGGTTCTGACTTGCTCCGCATATTGGGCGATCACGCTGGCGGCATCACCGGATTCCTGCTGCGGAATGTGTCGTGGACTCAGCGACTACTCGTACCCATCTTGGTGCGCAAGAGCGACGAACTTGCCGCAATGCTGCGCACCACTCAAGCCGTAACGATCCTCGAAGGTGGTCACGCGGTGAATGCGCTGCCTGAACGGGTGAGCGCCATCATCAATGTTCGAATCGCCGTCAACTCCACCCTTAGCGCTACCGTCAAACACGTGACCCGCGCCATCAATGACAAACGGGTACGAATCACTGTTGACTCCCCCGGCGAACCATCACCGGTATCGCCAACCACCGGGCTCGCTTGGGAACTCCTGCGATCAACAATCGAGAAAACCTTTCCAGGAACGATAGTGACTCCCTACGTTCAAAATGGTGCGACCGATAGCCGCCACTTCACTCGCATTAGTCGCGGGGTCTACCGCTTCACCCCATTCGCGATGGCCCGTGAGGTTCGCGACACCCTTCACGCCCGCAATGAACGGATGCTCGTCAGCAGTTACTTGGACGGCATCAACTTCTATCGGGCCCTAATCGCCTCGCTCTAGCTCTTGCTCCAGCTCTAGCTCGCGGCGCGAATACCATTCGCGAACGGTCGATCGTCACTGTCGGTGAATTCGTGTGCAATCCACTGTCCCAATTCTGCCGGGCGATCAGTGACGATCCCATCGACGCCGAGCGAGACAGCATCCGACCATGTCTCGGAGTCATTGAGGGTGTAGATGAGGATGCCCAACCCCGCGTCATGAACCCTCTGAACGAGTTCTGGATCCTGCGTAATGGCTTTTTTACTGGTCACCAGCGCGACCGCTCCCGCAGCGGCGGCAAGTGCTCCGGGGTCGCCAACGATCTCACGAACAATGAGCATCCCGGGCAACTCAGGGCTCACCCGTTGAAGCGCCTGCAGGGTCATGATGTCGAAACTCCCAATAATGACGTGATCGCTCACCCCATGGCGCGCGATCAGATCCGCAACGAGAGTGACTTGCCCATCGGTCCATGATCCTTTGAGTTCGAGGATTGCGTTCTTGGTTGACCATCGCAGCAGATTGAGGAATTCTTCGAGCGTGGGAACCGTTGCTCCCGCGAATTCGTCACCAAACCATGAGCCGGCGTCGAGGCTCGAAAGTTCGTCATAGCCGTAGGCCCAGACGGGACCAGTGCCATCGGTTGTTCGGTCGACAGTCCAGTCGTGCATGAGCACGGGAATGCCATCGGCGGTGAGCTGCACGTCAGTTTCTACATAGTCTGCAGCGCTGTTGAGCGCGTGACCGAGTGCTTCAAGAGTATTTTCTGGTGCCACCATCTTGTCTCCACGGTGACCTGCAATGAACGCAGCTTCACCGGGAGAGCGAAGCGACGAGAACGCTCCAACAGCGTGAACACGACTGACGTTAGCGTTCAGCACGAGAGCTAGGGTGATTGCGGTTACGACGGCTGCCGCTAGGGCAGCCCTTCGGGCAGGGTGGTTTCGATATGCCGATGCCGGGTTCTGCGATGTCGCCATTGACTCGCCATTCTGTGTCGGGTTGCCGCACGCTCACGGTGACCCCACTATACCGACCTTGTTATCAATCCGTTACTTAGTGGCGGGATTCTTTCGCGCGTGTCTCAATGGCCGCCCGAAGCGGAATGGACGGAACCGCCCCGTGACTTTCTACCGAAATGGATGCCGCAGCCACAGCAAACCGCAGAGCGTCATCCGCCAGCATCCCCTCAACAAGTCCAGCAGCGAACGCCCCGCAGAAGGTGTCGCCCGCACCCGTGGCATCGACAGCGGTCACGCGATGAGCGGGCACGAGAACCTCATCGGTTCCTACCCGATGCAGGGAGGCCCCCTTGGATCCCCACGTCACGATGACGGTAGGAACCAGCGTGAGAAGTCGCTCCCCCAGCCCCGTCAGCTCGGTGGCCAGACCGTTATCTTTGGCCATTTCAGCAGCTTCGTGCTCGTTGACGATCAAGACATCAAGATTCTCCAGCAGCACCTGGGGCAATACCTGGATCGGAGCGGCGTTAAGAATCACTCGGGTGCCAACCGCGTGAGCGACCCTTGCTGCTTCCACTACCGTCTGCAGTGGAATCTCCAGCTGCATCACCAAGGCCGAGGCGGCGCTAATCGCGGCAGAGTCGGCACTCGTGAGTACCAGGACGTCACTATTGGCTCCCGGCTCAACAATGATCGTGTTCTCGCCTGTGCCATCGACCGCGATCAAGGCCGTGCCGGTGGGTTTCTGGGTCGTTCGCAGTTGAGAGACGCCAATGGAGTCGGCGCTCAGCCCGGTGCGCACCATCTCGCCGAAAGAATCGGCGCCCACAGCACCGATGAAGGTCGTTTCTGCGCCAGCGCGAGCCGAGGCAACAGCCTGGTTTTGCCCCTTGCCGCCCAAAGCTGTGTTCAACCCGTGCGAGAGTACGGTCTCCCCCGGCGAAGGAATTCGCTCAACACGAAGAACTTGATCAATATTTGCGCTACCGACAACGACGATTCCAGACATTAGTCAAAAGTACCGTATTAGTGGTGATCAGGATGCCGAACTACTCGGATTCGACCGCTTCTGCCGCGGCGACGATGCGATTGACCATGCCACTAAAGATCACGCCGTGGAAGGGAAGAATCGCCGCCCAATAGAGCCGACCACCCAGCCCACTCGGAAAGAAGACTGCCCGCTGGCGATATCGGGATCCGCCATCGCCGCTATCGTCGACAGTCAATTCCAGCCATGCCCGACCCGGCAGTTTCATCTCTGCGCGCAAACGAAGGCTACGACCGCGATCGATGCTTTCCACCCGCCAGAAATCGAGGGCATCACCCGTGTTCAAGGTGCTCGGATGGCGTCGCCACGTCGAAGACCGACTCCGCCAACAAGCTTGTCGGCCCAGCCTCGCAGCGCCCACGCCAAGGGGAACGAATACCACCCGTTCTCGCCGCCGATGCCCTCGACAACAGACCACAGCGCACTCGGCGATGCTGGAGTACGGCGCTCACGCAAGTCGGTGTAGACCGTGTGACCTGTCCACTCCGGGTCGCTGGGGATCGGGTCGCTCGGAGCTCCCACGACGGTCGCATCTTGCCAACTCGTCTCCACTTCTCCATCACCCATTTTGACGAGCGCCAATCGCACTGATGCGCGATAGCTGGTTAGCCCGCCGTCAGGCTCGGGAATGAAATCCGCGACGGAATCGTCACGCACGATGCAGTCGAACTGGAGCGACTCAATGATGGGCACCGCTAGCAGCCGTGGAATCGGCGTCACCAAGTTGACCCACTGCGAAGCAAGCCACGGCGTCAGCACCGGCAAGGACGCAATGGGGCGCTGGTGAAGTCCCGCCTCGAGGGCGTATCCATTCATCATTTGGCCGTAGCGCAAAACATCCGGGCCGCCAATGTCGAAACTGCGATTGAGTTCTTTGTCGAGTTCAAGAGCGGAAACTAGGTAGTACAGCACGTCTCTAACGGCGATCGGCTGAATAAAGTTGCGTACCCATTTCGGCGCAGGCATATAGGGCAAGACTTCGGTGAGATGGCGGATCATTTCGAAGGAAGCGGAACCAGAGCCAATCACAACGCCGGCGTTGAATGCAATGGTCGGCACGCCGGAGTCCATCAAGATGCGGCCAACTTCTGCACGACTGCGCAGGTGGCGACTGAGCCCACTGATGTCACCCTCGGGGTGGAGGCCGCCCAAGTAAATGATGCGGGAGACTTTCGCTTTGGCTGCCGCATCAGCGAGATTATTGGCCGACTTTTTTTCTGTCTCTTCGAAGTCGCCTTTTGCCCCCATGGCGTGCACAAGATAGTAGAGCGCATCGATGTCAGCTACCGCATCGGAAAGCGTCGCAGCATCCGTCAGGTCGCCAACGACGGTCTCAACATCGTCGCGCCACGGCACGTCGTGCAGCTTGCGAGGATTGCGCACAAGCACCCGCACGGTGTGTCCGGCATCAATCAGCCGAGGGACAAGTCGGCCACCCAAATATCCTGTTGCTCCAGTTACAAGAACGCGCATGCTAGAACACTAATCAGCCCAACTGAGAAGAAGCGCACAGTTACAATCACGCCACGACGCGAACGTCAGTCTGCTTCGTCAGCGGCGAGCGAACCTGCGCCACACGACAAACCAGATGGCGCCGGCGAGCAGCACGATGCTGCCAAAGACCGCCCAAGCGATCCAGGTCTGGTCGGGTTTATTGCCGTACACACTCGCCTGCAATTCAGCACGAGACATTTCTGACGGCAGCGTGGAATCCATATCGCGTACCGCCCCATTCTGCGACACCGCTTCGGGAGAACTCGTCACGCCATTAGCCGCGTCGTCACTTGCACTGGCCTTGTCCGTCGCGTCAGCACTTGGCGCTCCCGCAGCTGATGGTTCGGTTTCTGGCGCAGGTGCGGGCGCTGGCGCGACCGCAGGCGCCGGCGCTGCAGCAGCTGGCGCCGCGGGAACCGCAGGTCCGGTGTGGCCAGCGTAATTAGCGAAAACCTGCACTCCCCACGTTGTTCCACCACTCTCGTAGAACGCGATGCCGACGTCGGTGAATGAACCCAGAATGTTGGCTTTGTGGCCCGGCGATCCCATCCAGCATCGTGCATTGCTTGCGCTGTGCGATAGCCGTTGGCAACATTCTCGCCAGCCTTGTTCCAACCGCTCGGAATCTGGCTCGAATAGCTGGGATTGTGCGACATGCTGTTTTTCGCAGCCATCTGTTTGGCCCACGCGAGCGCAACAGCATCCATCTCAGGATTGCGGATGAGGCCGCTCTGACCGGCATCCCAGCGCACTTGATTTACCAGCCCGTGGATCGTGTCAGCGGCAGCTGCGGTGGCGGGAGCTGCAGTCGAAAGAGGCAGCACAATTACTGCGATTAGCAGCGCGAAAAGAGCGCCACTGAGGCGAGCGAGGGTGTGGCGTGAAAAGATCATTACCCAGCAAGTATCCGCAGATAGCCGCTGAGATCAAGCTTCACGCCACACCTCTCGGCTAAATCAGAGACTTCGTGTGCCAGACCGTCTTCGTTTCGGTCCACTGAACAATGCGTTCAACGGATGGCGCGGGAACTCCGACAACCGGGCCGGAGACGCGCTTGAGCGTGTCGGCAGCCGCGATTTGAAGGTCGACCCACTCGAGCTGTTCTGCTCCAGCGAGGTCGAGACCGTTGACATCCGCATGGCTGGCTAGCCACGGGGCGATCTCGGCCGGTGACCCCGTGAGGATGTTGACGACACCACCAGGAACGTCGCTCGTTGCGAGAACCTCAGAGAAGCTGATCGCGCTGAGCGGTGCGCCCTGATGAGCCACAACGACAACAGTGTTTCCGCTGACGAGAGCCGGAGCAATGACGCTCACGAGACCCAACAATGACGATGAATCCTGAGGCGCGACGATGGCAATAACACCGCTGGGCTCTGGCGTGGAGAGGTTGAAGTACGGGCCAGAAACGGGGTTACCGTTGCCAGCAACCTGCACGTACTTGTCAGCCCAACCGGCATACCAAACCCACGCATCAATGGCGGTGTCGACCTGAGTAGTCGCTGCCGCCTTTGACAGCGCCTCGGTAGCCATGAGCTCGTCGATGAACTGTTCGCGACGACCCTCCAACAGCTCAGCGATGCGGTAAAGCACCTGGCCGCGGTTGTAGCCAGTAGCACCCGACCAGCCACTGACAGCAGCACGGGCCGCTACCACCGCATCCCGAGCGTCTTTGCGGCTTGCCAGTGACGCGTTCGCGAGGAATACGCCCTTCTTGGTTGCTACTTCATAGGTGCGGCCGCTCTCGCTGCGCGGGAACTTGCCACCGATGTAGAGCTTGTAGGTCTTAGGAACCGTGAGACGGGTCATTTCTTGCCACCTTTCGTGACGGCGGGCGCGGCCCATCCAGCGGATTCTAGGTAAGCGGCCAGTCCGTGACGGCCACCCTCGCGGCCGTAGCCACTCTCCTTGTAGCCGCCGAAGGGCGACGCAGGATCGAAACGGTTGAACGTGTTGGCCCAGATGACGCCAGCACGCAGCTTGTCAGCCACGGCGAGCACGCGGGAGCCCTTCTCGCTCCAAATGCCCGCAGAGAGCCCGTAGGGCGTGTTGTTTGCCTTGGCGATGGCTTCTGCTGGGGTGCGGAACGTCAGCACGCTCAGCACTGGCCCGAAGACTTCTTCGCGAGCGATGCGACTCGAGGTCGACACGTTCGTGAAGATTGTTGGTGCGAACCAGAAACCGTTCTCGGGGATCGCGCAGTCGGCAGTCCACCGCTCGGCACCTTCGGCTTCGCCGACGTTGCTGAGTTCGCGGATGCGGTCGAGCTGAGCCTTCGAGTTGATGGCACCGATATCGGTGTTCTTGTCGAGCGGGTCGCCCATGCGCAAAGTGGAAAGTCGCGCCTTGAGACGATCAACAACCTCGTCGTGAACGTTCTCTTGAACCAGAAGACGCGAGCCTGCACAGCAGACGTGCCCCTGGTTGAAGAAGATACCGTTGACGATGCCCTCAATGGCTTGATCCATGGGGGCGTCGTCGAAGACGATGTTCGCGTTCTTGCCGCCAAGTTCGAGAGTGACCTTTTTGCCGCTGCCCGCGATGGACTTGGCGATCGCACGACCAACGCCGGTCGAACCGGTGAAGGCAACCTTGTTGACGTCGGGGTGGTTGACGAGTGCCTGGCCGGTATCGCCAGCGCCCGTGATGATGTTGACGACACCCTTGGGCAGGTCAGCCTGCTGAAGGATCTCGGCAAAAATCATTGCACTCAGCGGAGTGGTTTCGGCCGGCTTGATCACGACAGTGTTGCCTGCTGCGAGCGCCGGAGCGATCTTCCACGCGAGCATGAGCAGCGGGAAGTTCCACGGGATCACCTGAGCGGCAACACCGAGCGACTGCGGGTTCGGTCCGAGACCGGCGTAGTCGAGCTTGTCGGCCCACCCGGCGTAGTAGAAGAACCAGGCAGCAACGAGAGGGATGTCAACATCGCGGCTCTCCTTGATCGGCTTTCCATTGTCGAGGCTTTCCGCGACCGCAAGCTCACGGGCGCGCTCCTGAACAAGACGGGCGATCCGGAAGAGGTACTTGCCGCGGTCAGCGCCCGAGAGCTTCGACCACGTACGGTCGTACGCTTTGCGGGCTGCGGCAACCGCAACATCCACATCAGCGTTGTTAGCGTTGGAGATCGAGGCAATCTCTTTCTCGGTTGCCGGAGAAATGGTGGTGAACGCGTCTCCACGACCATCCACAAATTCACCATCAATGAAGAGCCCGTAGTGCTTCTTCAGGTGCAGAACCGACGTAGATTCTGGGGCGGGAGCGTAATCGAGAAAGCTGGGGGCCTTCACGCTCAGTGCTTTGTCATTCTCAGTCATGGGGTGCCTTAGTCAATCGTGACGTAGTCGGGGCCAGAGTAGTGGCCGGTGGTGAGCTTCTGACGCTGGAGGAGCACGTCATTGAGAAGACTGGATGCTCCGAAACGGAACAGGTGCGGTTGAAGCCATTCCTCGCCCACCGTTTCAGCAACCGTGACGAGGTACTTGATCGCATCTTTAGAGGTGCGGATGCCACCAGCCGGCTTCACGCCGATCTTCTCTCCGGTGAGTAGGTGCCAGTCGCGCACAACCTCAAGCATCAGGAGGGTGACAGGAAGTGTCGCAGCCGGCGCAACCTTTCCGGTGGAGGTCTTGATGAAGTCTCCCCCAGCCAGGATCGCCAACCATGATGCTTTACGCACGTTGTCGTAGGTGTTGAGTTCGCCAGTCTCGAGGATCACCTTGAGGTGGGCATACGTTCCGTTCTCACGACGGCACGCTTCTTTTACCGCGACGATCTGGTCGAAGACGATGCCGTAACGGCCGGAGAGGAAAGCACCACGGTCAATGACCATGTCGATTTCGTCAGCGCCGTTGGCGACGGCTTCCTTGGTGTCCATGATCTTGATCGGCAACGAGGATCGGCCGCTGGGGAATGCGGTAGCGACAGCGGCAACGTTGATCCCGTTGTCTGCCCCGTTCGACCACGCAGATCCGAGGGCGTCAGCGGCGTACGGAACCATGTCGCCATAGACGCAGACAGCAGCAACCCGAGGGGTTGACGCATCCGAAGGGTCAGGCAGCACGGCCTTGGCCGCGAGCGAGCGCACCTTGCCGGGGGTGTCCGCACCCTCGAGCGTCGTCAGGTCAATGAGCTTAATGATGGTGTCAAGAGCCCACGCTTTAGACGTCGTCTTGATGGAACGCGTGCCGAGACCTGCCGCACGTTGCTCAAGCCCGACCGCGTCGACACCCGAAAGCCCGTCGAGGTGAAGCTTGAGTGACTTCTCGGTCAGATCTGAGCCGATGAGGTTGACCGCGCGCTCAGCAGGAGCGAGCGCGATGGCCGGTTCGATTGTCATGTGGTTTCCTCCAGGAGTGCGTGGGCGGTGGCCTCATCGGTAACGATGACGGAACACAACCCACTCGTAACGACGGCGCGAGCGACGTCATGTTTAGCGTCGCCAGCGACGACAAAAATTGCGTGCTCGGCGGCACGAAGCTCATCGAGACCGATGCCAACCGTGCGCTCATCCAGAGCGGTGTCAACGATCTCGCCAGCGCTATCGATATAGCGACCAACAACATCGCCAACAGCACCCTTAGCAACAAGCTCATCAACATCGGCCTCGGTCAGATAACCGCTGTCGACGTGAACCGAACTAGCCCCGGCAACACCGGCGCTATACAGATAGGCGGATGCCGAAGCACCGAGCGCTCGAACACTAGCAACAGCACGGTCGCGCTCGATCGCACGCTTCGTTTCGACCTGCTCCAGAATGGCGGGGATCGGCAGCAGCGTCGCTTGACCGTGCCCCTTCTGCGCAATTGTTACTGCGGTCTGAGCTGCTGTGCCCTGCTTGCTATTGAGGCTCACGCCACCATTGATCTGCACGACTTGCACCCCGACGGTCCACCCGGGGGCGAGCAGTCTGGCAACCTCGTCGAGAGTACGACCCCAGCTCACGCCGAGAGAGCGAGGAACGGGGCGAACAGCAGCGAGGTAATCGGCAGCGGCCTGAGCCACGCGCGGGCTAACTTCTTCGTCATCGGCAGGCAGCGGGACAACAACGGCGTCTTTGAGGCCGAAGCGCTCTCTTAATTGGCGTTCGACATCCAGTCGGCGGGCTCGGGGGTGAATGATCTCGATGCGCACGATTCCCACTTCACGGGCACGAGTAAGGAGGCGGCCGACCTTCCACCGCGTGATCCCGAGGAGCGCACCCACTTCGTCTTGGGTCTTGTTCTCTTCGTAATAGAGCTCGGCAACGCGTACTGCCAAGAGCTCGGTTGATTCATCCACTGCTGCCTCCTGTCTCAACGATAGAGTCAAGCGCACCCCGCTGCAACAAATGCGGGGGTGCTTGCTCAGATGAGCAGATTGTGCGCTGCGGTGGTGCGCACATGTGCAGCCAACACCCTCAAGCTGAACGCCACACGAACGACAGCAAATGAACATCCATCACCGCGCGCACCCAATAAGGTGGATGCCGTGACCACCACCACATCAAATCACTATGCCCTCGCCATCGATATTGGCGGAACCAAAGTTGAGGCCGCCCTCGTTGACCCCAACGGTGTTGTACTCGCCTCGAGCCGCTTTCGCGCCCCCACCGGCCGCGCATCCTCAAGCGAACAACTCGCCGAGAGCGTGCGCACCGTTGTACGGCAGTCGGCCGCAGCGCTGCCCAACAACGCCACACTTCTTGGAGCCGGGATCGGCAGCGCCGGCCCCATCTCCGTATCTCGAGGCGAGGTTTCTCCGCTCAATCTGCCGGCATGGCGCGACTACGGCGTGCGAGCCCTCGTCGAAGAGACTCTCCCCGGACACACTGTGGCACTGCGCGGCGATGGAAACTGCATTGCGCTGGCGGAACACTGGGTTGGTTCAGCGCAGGGCGTGAAGTACTTCATGGGAATGGTGGTCTCCACCGGCGTCGGCGGCGGCCTCATCCTCGACAACCGCCTCGTTGATGGCCCCACGGGGAATGGCGGTCACTTCGGCCACATCGAAGTCGGCGGAGAAGACACGATTTGTGGCTGTGGCGGAACCGGCTGCGTCGAAGCCGTTGCCTCAGGGCCCAAAACGGTCGAATGGGCTCAGACTCACGGTTGGACCGGCACCACCGGCGAAGAACTCGCAGCGGACTATGCGGCCGGAAACGACATCGCTGTAAACGCTGTGCGCCGATCGGCACGCGCCGTCGGGCACGGAATTGCGTCGGCCACGGCCCTCGTTGATCTCGAACTAGTCGCGATTGGCGGCGGCTTCTCTCACGTTGCCGCGGATTACATCGACCTCGTCGCCGAGGCCATCACCGACCGGGCACCGTTCCCGTTCATTACCAAGGTGCGCGTTGTCGCGTCAGGCCTGTCTAGCGACGGGCCGCTCATTGGGGCTGCTTCTCTCGTTCATCACCCCGAACGATTGAGCACTTCCGCCCTTGAAAACTAGCCGCACCGTTCGGGATGTCGCGCAAAGGCGGATATCCCGAACGAACCGCACCGGCTACTCGTCGAATACCGCTACGGGGATCTCTATCTCGTCTTCGACAAAGCTGGGGCGTCTGAGCATGACGGCGCTGATGAGCGCTAGCAGGCTGGTGGCGAGCAAAAACATGAGCGGCCAAAACCAGCCACCGCTCAACTCCCGCACGAGAGCAACTGCGAACGGGCCGACAGCGGCAAGAGTGTAGGCGACGCTCTGCACAAATCCGCTGAGCGCCGCTGACCCTTCGTGACTACGCGTGCGCAGATTAATAAGCACGAGGCACAGCGGGAACAGAATCGTGCCGACGCCGGCGAGGGCAACCCACAGCCAAGTGGCGGTCGTCGGCGCGATCGCGAGCCCAAGATAACCGAGTGCTCCGGCAAAGACTCCCCCGGCAATCACGAGCCCGATGTTCGAAATGCGACTCGCCAGGATCGGGCTCAGGATGCCCAGAGGAATACCGATCAGCCCGAAAAGCGACAGCGTTGCTCCCGCCTCTACCGGCGTGAACTTGGCCGATTCGATGAGAATCTCGGGAAGCCAGGCAAAAAACGAATAGAACCCCATTGAGGAGACACCAAACGCGATTGTGATCGCCCAGGCCGTCTTCGACCTAGCCACTGCCCACACTGAAATGCTGGAGACCGACGGAACAACAGTTACGTCACTAGAGATACTGCGCTTGCTTCGACTCCCCCGCAACGACAACAGCAGCCACGGGATCAAGGCTGTCAGAGCAAGCGCCGCCCACACTGCAACGGATACTCGCCAGCCAGCAGCTTCAGCGATCGGTGCCGCAAACAACGCCGGAATCGCGGCACCCAACGAGATGAGCACGACGTAACCACCCGTGACCGTGCCCAAACGGTCAGGAAAGTACTTCTTGACGGCGGGCGGGAGAAGGACGTTGCCTACTCCCATTCCGGCCAGCGCGATGAAGCTGCCGAGCACCAATAGAACATAGTTATCGCTAAGCGCACGGACGCTTGAGCCCACGACCATCGCCGCAGCGGCGATGAACAAGCTGACGTCGAGGCCACGGGAGCGAGCAAGCGCTGGCGCGCCGAGCCCCGCAATGGCGAAGGCAATGGGCGGAAGCATCCCGAGTACGCCAAGGCCAAGGCTGGAGATGGGAATGTCGTTCTCGATAACGCCGATGATGGGGGAAATCGCAGCGACAGCGGTGCGCACGTTAAGGGCGACAAAGAGGATGCCAGCCAGCGCGAGAATGCGTCCCCTCCAGAGGGTGCGCGTGGGAGTAGTCATTCGCACGAGTCTACGTCTCGTTTCAGCCCTACCCCTACGATGGTGGGTATTGTCGGCAACTCGTGTCGGCCACTCGTGTCGGCAACAAGCTGCTCAAGAACTAGCTTTCGATAACTATTTCTTGGGCGTCTCTTTCGCGGGGACGCCCAAGATTTCTCTCACGGCAATCTCGTCGAGGCACATTTGTTCGATGAGCGCTTCGACCGTCGTATATTTCACCATTCCGCGAACGTATTCCACGAACTCGATTTCTACACGCTTGCCGTAGATATCGAAGTCTTGATCAAGAGCGTGAGCCTCGACCTGTTTCTCCGGCACGCCATCGAATGTCGGGTTGTTGCCGATGGACACCGCTGACGCAAAACGAATACCGTCGATGACAAGCCACGCGGCATAGACGCCGTCTGCCGGGATGAATCCTTCTGGATCACGTTGCAGGTTGGCTGTCGGATACCCCAGTTCGCGACCGCGTTGTTGACCAAGAACCACCACCCCACGAACCGAGTGCAGAGCCGTCAGCAGTTGTCCCGCTTCGGCGACGTTGCCCTCGGCAAGAAGCTCGCGCACGAACGTCGAGGAGACTCGACGCCCTTCTTCGAGAGAGATGTCGTCAATGACGACGACCTCAAAGCCGTGTTGTTCACCTAAAGATCGCAACAGTGCGACATTGCCAGCGCCGTGAGCTCCGAAGCGGAAATCGGCACCGACAAGAACGACCTTGGTATCGAGCACACCAGCAAGCACCGTACTGACGAAATTCTCGGGGGTAACCTCACTGAGCGCTCGATCGAACGTCAGCACCAGGGTCGCGTCAACAGCTGTCGTCGCGAGACGTTCAAGTTTTTGTTCCTTGCTCAGCAGCGGTTGGGGGCACGCTGTGGGGTTCAGCAAACTCATCGGATTGCGATCGAATGTGACGACGACCGAACGGAGTCCACGTTCGGCAGCAACCTCGCGCAGTCGCGCAAGTACTGCCCGGTGACCGCCGTGCACACCATCGAACTTGCCGATCGTCAGCGCAACCTCACCAAAGTCAGGCGGCACATCGGCGATTGATTCGAACAACTCCATGTCAGCGACTCTCCTGAGACTTATGCACCCGATACAGCCAGAACAGGCCAAGAACGGGAAGTGCGAGAGGGATAAAGAGATAGCCAGCGCCGAAGGACGACCACACGGTGTCGGCCGGGAACAACACGGCGTCGACCAAACTCAAGGTGCCGACCGTAAGCACACCGACTAGCTCGAAAACTATCGCGACAACCGCAACCATGAACCAGCGTTGGCCCGCGCGAATGAGCGCGACAGTCGCCACTATGTAAACCACCCCGGCGAGCGCAGAGAGCAAGTACGCAACCGGCGCCTCATTAAACTTGGTGGCAATTTGAAATAGCGAACGCGCAGTAGCGCCCAATGCCATCACCGCATACACGGCAATAAGCACGCGGCCAATACCCGCGGCAGTAGAAGAATCCTTGCTAGTCATCGCATCAACTTTAGGCGCTCTGGGCTAGGCCAGTTGAACAAACCAGATTTGGCTCATTCGATAGACCATGACCGCGATCGACAAGCACGCAACACCGAGCACGACGCTACTCCAGCGGTTGCGTTCGATGAGCCCCCACATGACCGCTGCTGGTGGAATCAGAATTGCCGAGACCAAATAGATCCAGAACTCTAAGGCGCTGCCGGTGGCAACATTGCCCACGAACGGCGCAATTATTGCCATCACTAGCTGAACCAGGAGCATGGCTTCAACAAGCAGGGTGGCGCCCAAGGTGTAGTCGTTGGGTTTTACCCCGGCGAACCCCACAATAATGGCGGCCGTACCCGCAAGCACCGCAATGATGACCTGCACCCAAACAAACCACTCAACCATCGTTCGGCGCACCATCCTCGGCCGCTGCTGCCGTTTCGCTTGAGGCCGCGCCGTCTAGCTTCGCACCGTGTGACACCGTTGGCTCTGACGCCGGGATGGCATCCGCCGGAAAGTTCGAAAGGATGCGCGTGCGACCGTCAACGACTTCCGCCAAACCAACGAGACGGCCGGCAGCGTTCACCACCGCTTGCGGACCAGTTCCTACAGGACCAAGCGGAACCTGCTGCCCCCGGGACAATTCAAAGCACTCTTGGTCGGTGAGCTCTACCGTAGCGAATAAGGTGCCAGCGACCTTCGCGGGCGCAACGAGCTTCTGCTCAAGATCGTCGTCAAGAGTGCTGGCAGTCTCGACACTAAAGGGACCAACTCGGGTGCGTCGCAAGACGGTGAGGTGGCCGCCAATTGCCAGCACCTGCCCAACGTCACGCGCCAACGCTCGAATGTAGGTACCCGAGGTGCAGTCAACCCGAACCTTGATATCGATGAACTCTCCGCGCTCGATCTCCAGCACGTCGAACGCTGACACGGTCACGGCACGCTCGGCGAGCACGACTTCTTCTCCCGAACGAACCAGGGTATACGCACGCCTTCCATCAACTTTGATGGCGCTTACGGAGCTCGGCCGCTGCATGATCGCCCCCGTGAATTGGGCGACAGCGGCAGCAATGGCATCATCGGTGATCGCAGCAATTGCTGCGGCATCCGCTGGTTCAGAGATCTCGCCGTCAGCATCATCAGTGTTTGACGACGCGCCGAGGCGAATGGTGGCGGTGTATTGCTTATCGAGACCGACCAGATACGTCAAAAGCCGGGTCGCATTGTTGGCACCGAGCACGAGCAGACCAGTCGCCATAGGGTCGAGCGTGCCCGCGTGACCAATCTTGCGGGTGCCGACGGATGCTCGCGCACGGGCGATTACCCCGTGACTGGTGATCCCCTGCGGCTTGTCAATGAACAGGATTCCGCTTGCAGGGTTGCGCGGAGGCTTAGCCATGCCCGTACCTCCCCAGCTCAGCAACCCCAGATGGGTAGCGCAACAACATTAGCCAATTCTCTCGCACCTCACACACCGTGCGACACCGCCGGTCAGCCCCCAAGGAATCACAGGGTGGTGCACTTAGACTTTGGCTATGCGAATCGGCGTTATTGGGGCGGGCGCCGTTGGTGGCGCAATAGCGGCTCTGCTTGCCCGCGCCGGCAACGATGTCGAAGTCACGGCGCGCGGAGCTCACCTCCAGGCAATTCGCCGGTCAGGACTCGCACTCACCGGCGAATGGGGCGAAAGCACCTCACCTGTGCGAGCAGCGTCAACCCTCACCCGCGTCAACGAGCTAGTGATCGTTGCGACTAAGGCGCACGATGCTGAACAGGCTCTTCGTGAGAACATCAAATATCTACGCAATGTGCCGGTGGTAATTTTTCAGAATGGTCTCGATTCACTTGAGACAGCCGCCCACGCTTCTCCGCGATCCGATGTAATCGGCGGCCTCGCGACGTTCGCATCGTCATTCCTCTCCCCCGGCAAAATTCATGTCACCGCCGCCGGCCCCAGTTATCTCGGAGTTGTCGGCGACAACGACGTTCCGGCCCGCTACGCCGCACACATCCTCAACGAGGTAATGCCAACCTTTGCCGTTCCCAACTTTCGCGGCGCTCAATGGACCAAACTTGTCATCAATCAGGTCAACGCGCTTCCCGCCATTACCGGCCGCAGCGTTCAGGCCGTGGTCACGCACCCCGCACTCCGCCACATCATGACCGCGAGCATGCGCGAAGCGGTGCAGGTCGGTCTTGCCGATGGCATCCGCTTCGAAACTGTGCAAGGTCTTAGCCACCGCCGACTACACACGTTTGCCCGGACCCCGCTGTGGCTCGGTCAACTGTTGCCGCGTATCATGGCCAAACGCATGGGGCGCATCCCCAACCCCGGTTCGACGCTGCAAAGTATCCGGCGGGGGCAACCGAGCGAAGTGGATGCCTTGAACGGCGCAGTCGTACGTTTCGCCGCTACCAACCAGAGCACCGCGCGCGTCAACACGCTCATGGTCGAACTCGTTCACGCGGTCGAAAAAAGCGGTGAGTTCTTTAGCCCTGATGATGTTGCCGCCCGGTTCGATGCGCTCACTCGGCCCGGTACCGACAAGTGACCGCTGAGACGTCGGCCGCCGAACTCGCCACCGTCTCGCAGTTGATCCGAGAGTGGTTCGCCGAAAATGGTCGCGACCTACCGTGGCGCCACGACGGCTTCGGAGCATGGGGCATTCTCGTCAGCGAGATCATGCTTCAACAAACGCCCGTGGTGCGCGTCATTCCGCGCCTCGAACAATGGCTAGCACGTTGGCCAACCCCAGAGGCCCTCGCCTCAGCATCTCCCGGAGACGCCGTGCGGGCGTGGGAACGTTTGGGGTACCCCAGACGCGCGCTCAACCTACACGCTGCCGCGACTGCGATTACCGAGCAGCACGCTGGAGTGGTTCCTGAAGATGTGCCATCCCTCTTAGCGCTGCCCGGCATTGGGGATTACACCGCTCGGGCGGTAGCCGCGTTCGCCTATGGGCACCGGCATCCGGTTGTGGACACCAATGTGCGTCGCGTTATCGCCCGCGCTGTGCTTGGTCAGGGCGAGGCCGGCCCTCCTTCAACCAAACGAGACCTCACGGCTATGGAAGAGTTGCTTCCCGCCGACATCCCTGAGGCGCGAGCCACCAATGCGGCTGTGATGGAACTCGGCGCCATCGTGTGCACCGCCAGGAAGCCGCTGTGTGAAGAGTGCCCAGTACGAGAGCTTTGCCAGTGGCGCGCCGCCGGCTACCCGCCCTATGCGGGAAAGCGGCAAGCGATCCAAAAACGGTTCGAGGGGTCTGACCGTCAGGTACGAGGCCTCATTCTTGCGGAATTGCGAGCGAGCGATGTACCGGTTACGGCACTCGAAATAGATCAGGTCTGGGCTGACAGCGAGCAGCGGACGCGAGCTCTCGACGGATTACTCGCCGACGGACTCGTGGTACCTAGTGGTGCCGACTACGAACTGCCCTAGTCGTCTTTGCTGACGTAGACCGCATCATCGTCATCGTCGTCGTCATCGTCGTCGTCATCGTCGAAGCCTGCTGCTTCTTCTTCGGCGGCAAAATCTCGAGGCTTGACGTACGGGTCTTCATCCCCGGCATAGGTAGCATTCTGCTTCAGGGAGCCGATCGATGCGTCACGCTCGTGAGCTTCGTTGAGAAGCGAATCGATCAACGCAGCGTTCTCGGGGATTCCGTCGGGAATGAACTCGATAGACGGCGTGAGGCGTGCCGTGAGGTTCTTGCCCACCTCGCGACGTACTAGACCGGTAGCAGATTTCAGGGCCGCTGCACTCTCGAGGCGTTCCTCGTCGGTGCCGTAGACAGTGAAGAACACCGAAGCGTGCTGAAGATCGCCGGTGACGCGAACATCAGTGATGGTGACAAATCCGAGACGCGGATCTCTGATGCCACGCTCCAGAGTCTTGGCAACAATCACTTTGATACGGTCGGCCATTTTGGCGGCACGAGCTGCGTCAACCATCTCTACTCCTTCTATTACTTGTGCTGCCTCGGGGTGTACCGAGGCGTTGACGGCAACCTGAGCAGGAAGCTTGCGGAGCTTGCGTAGCTCCGCTTCCTGCTCAGGTTGCCGTCATAAGCCATCGAGTTAGACCCGCGGCTTTTCCTTCATTTCAATTGTCTCGATCTCGTCACCGATTTGGATGTCGTTGAACTTACCAAGACCGATACCGGCTTCGTAGTCGGTACGAACTTCAGTGACGTCATCCTTGAAGCGACGCAGCGAGTCGATCGCGAGGTTGTCGCCAACGACGACGCCTTCGCGGATAACTCGTGCTTTGGCGTTTCGCGTGATCGTTCCCGAGCGCACGATGACACCGGCAATGTTTCCGACCTTGGAGGAGCGGAAGATCTCGCGGATCTCGGCAACACCCGACTGGACTTCTTCGAACTCAGGCTTGAGCATGCCCTTGAGCGAGTTCTCGACGTCTTCGAGTGCGGCGTAGATGACCGAGTAGAAACGAACGTCGACGCCTTCGCGAGCGGCACGTTCCCGTGCCTTCGGGTCGGGGCGAACGTTGAATCCAATGATGATCGCGTTGTCGACCGTGGCGAGGTTGATGTCGCTCTCGGTAACAGCACCAACACCGCGGTGGATGATGCGCAGCTGAACCGAGTCATCAACATCAATCTTGAGCAGCGACTCTTCGAGGGCTTCAACAGCACCCGAGACGTCACCCTTGATGATGAGGTTGAGCGATTCGACCTTGCCATCTTCGAGGGCCTTCGTGAAGTCCTCGAGGCTGATGCGCTTGCGGCTACGAGCGAGCATTGCGTTGCGCTCTGCTGCTTCGCGCTTTTCAGCGATCTGGCGGGCCATGCGGTCGTCATCGGTAACCAAGAACACGTCGCCGGCCTTGGGCACTGAGGTCAAACCGAGCACAGCGACGGGACGCGACGGCTCAGCCTTGAGAACAGAGTCGCCGTTTTCGTCGAACATTGCACGAACACGACCGTAAGCGGTACCGGCAACGATCGGGTCTCCGATCGACAGCGTTCCCGACTGGATGAGCACGGTAGCAACAGCACCGCGACCCTTGTCGAGCTTGGCTTCAATCGCCACACCACGAGCATCCTTGTTGGGGTTTGCGCGCAGGTCGAGCCCAGCATCCGCTGTCAGGAGCACAGCGTCAAGAAGCTCGGTGATACCGACCTTGTTGAGCGCCGAGACGTCCATGAACATCGTGTCTCCACCGTATTCTTCGGCAACGAGACCGAATTCGGTGAGCTGCTGGCGTACCTTGGCCGGGTTTGCACCCTCTTTGTCGATCTTGTTGATTGCGACAACGATCGGAACGTTTGCTGCCTGAGCGTGGTTGAGTGCTTCAACCGTCTGGGGCATGATTCCGTCGTCAGCGGCAACCACGAGGATCGCAACGTCGGTGACCTGAGCACCACGAGCACGCATAGCGGTGAACGCTTCGTGGCCCGGGGTGTCAATGAACGTGATTGGACGTTCGTAGCCGTCGTGCTCTTTGACGACCTGGTAGGCACCAATGTGCTGTGTGATGCCACCGGCTTCGCCAGCAACAACGTTGGCGTTACGGATGGCGTCGAGCAGCTTGGTCTTACCGTGGTCGACGTGACCCATGACGGTAACAACGGGAGGACGAATAACAAGTTCGTCTTCCGATTCGTCTTCGAGTTCTTGATCGAGGTCCATATCGAAGCCGAGCAGCAGCTCGCGGTCTTCCTCTTCAGGAGAAACCATTTCGATCTTGAAGCCAAGCTCATCGCCCAGGATGCCGAACGTTGCCTCATCGAGAGACTCCGTTGCCGTCGCCATTTGTCCCAAGTGGAACAGTACGGTAACCAGGTTTCCGGGGCTTGTGTCGATCTTGTCGGCAAAGTCGGTGATTGATGCGCCACGGCGAAGGCGAATAACTTCCTTACCGTTTCCGCGAGGGACGCTAACGCCACCAAGCGACGGGGCTTCTCTCAGTTCAAACTCTGCCCGCTTCGCCCGCTTCGACTTGCGTGCCTTGCTCTTTCCGCCACCGCGACCGAATGCACCAGCAGTTCCGCCACCGGGGCCGCGACCGCGACCGCCGCCTGGCGGACGGTTGGGACCAAAGTTGTTGGGTGCGCCGCCGGGACGAGCACCGGCTCCAGCACCAGCGCCACCGGGACGCTGACCACCACCGGCGCCTGGGCCGCCTGGGCGCTGACCGAAGCCACCGGGGCGTGCCGTCTGACCTGGACCGCCGGGACGCGGAGCGCCTGGGCGAACTGAGCCGGGACGAGGAGCACCCGGACGAGGAGCACCCGGACGAGGAAGACCGGGACGCGGTGCGCCCGGACGAGGAATGGAACTATTGCCACCACCGCTTGCAGCGGGGCGTCCCATACCTTGATTAGAGGCAAAGGGGTTGTTTCCCGGACGGGGAGTACCCGGACGAGGAACAGAGGATGGGCTCGGAGTCGCAGCGGCATTGCCTTCGGGCTTTGCGCCAGATTCAGCGGATGCCTTCTCTGCAGCTTGGGCCTTTTCTGCGGCTAGTGCCTGAGCTTGGCGCTCAGCGACCGTCAAAGGCGCGGGAGCCGCGCCCTCTTCTGGTTCGTGAGTCGGCTCAGGCGCTGGAGCCGGAGTGGGAGCTGGAGCTTCTACAACAACTTCGGCCGGGGTCGGAGCGCTAGGCACCGGCGTTTTGGGTTTCGGCGCAGCCTTAGGCGCGGCCTTAGGCGCAGCCTTGGGCTGCTCCGGCTCTGCTGGGGCTTTCGCGGCGTCTGCTTCAAGAGCAGCTTTCAACCGTCGTGCGACGGGTGGTTCAATGCTTGACGAAGGGCCTTTAACGAATTCGCCCATTTCTTTGAGCTTCGCTAGTGCAGCCTTGCTATCGACGCCGGCTTCGGCGGCAACTTCGTGTACGCGTGGTTTGGCAGCCACTTTTCTCCTGTCTGGGTCTGCTCCCAGACAGGGGCAGACCACTAATTACTGACGGAACTCATTTCGAGTTGCTCATTAGTTGTCCATAGGTCAATCAGCCTGTTCGTTAGGGGACACCGGTTGATGTCCCGCCTCATATTCAGCTAACACTGAAAGAAGTGCTTCGGTATCTAGTGGTGGTTCCACCTTCAACGCACGCGCAAAAGCTCTGCGTTTGACTGCAGTCTCGTAACACGTGAGCGTGGGGTGAAGCCAGGCACCACGACCCGGAAGTGCGGCCGAATGGTCGGCCACAACCGCACCGTGAGATGCGATAACTCTCAGTAACGACGATCTGCTGCCACTTGCGCGACAGCCGATGCACGTCCTTATTGCTTCCATGATACCCCTACTCTCCAATCACGCACTCCCCCGCGCCCAGTTTCGGCACGAGTTGCGTGCTCGCGAGCACCGTTGGCCCTCGACCACTGTCGACTCCGCGATGTGCACGCAGTGTCGACAGCGGCCGAGCGACTACTCGCCGTCGAGGATTGAGTCTGGCTGGATGTCGATGCGTGCGCCGGTGAGCTTTGCCGCCAGGCGCGCGTTCTGCCCTTCTTTGCCGATCGCCAGCGAAAGCTGGTAGTCGGGAACGAGGGCGCGAACCGCTTTCGTTGCTTCGTCGATGACGAATGAACTCGACACCTTGGCCGGCGACAGCGCATTTGCGACGAAGGTTGCAAGGTTTTCGGAGTAGTCGACAATGTCAATTTTCTCGTTGTTGAGCTCTGCGGTCACAGCGCGAACGCGCTGGCCAAGCTCACCAATGCAGGATCCCTTGGCGTTGATGCCTGATTCAGTCGCGCGCACCGCCATCTTGGTGCGGTGACCGGCTTCGCGAGCTACTGACGTGATCTCAACGAGGCCGCTAGCGATCTCCGGAACTTCGAGCGCAAAGAGCTTGCGTACGAGCGAAGGATGGGTGCGGCTGACCGTGATCTGTGGGCCTTTGTCACCTTTATTGACGGCAGTGACGTAGACGCGCAAGCGAGAACCGTGCTTGTACTCTTCGGTCGGCACTTGCTCTTCGGGAGGCATAATCGCCTCTACAGTGCCGAGATCGATGTGGATCATCCGTGGGTTGGGGCCCTGTTGAATGACGCCAGCAACGATGTCGCCTTCGCGACCTTTGAATTCGCCGAGAACCTTGTCGTCACCAATGTCGCGTAACCGCTGATTGATGACCTGCTTCGCCGCGAAAGCCGCGATGCGGCCGAAATCAGTGGGGCTGTCTTCAGCCTCGCCGACGACTGCGCCTTCTTCGTCGTATTCAGGAACCCACACGCTAACGTGCCCGGTCTTGCGATCGAGAACGACGCGAGCCGTTGGAGCAATCTCTGCAGCTGTACCTTCGGGAGCCTCAACGTGCTTGAGATAGGCACTCATGATTGCCTGCTCAATGATCTGCACCAGTTCTTCGAACGGTATCTCTCGTTCGCGCTCCATCATGCGCAGCACGCTCAAGTCGATATCCATTGAGGGCCTCCGATATTCATTTAGGGGTGATAAACCGGATCCTTACTGGATCCGAATAGGCTAGTTTAGCCGCCTTAGGCGAGGAGCGCGGCACCAACTTCGGCGATGCTCGTGCTGGTGCGCTCGTTGGTGACGCGATCCCAAACTTCAACCATTCCGTTGGCAGCATCGCGGCCAACAATCACGATCTTGGGAATGCCCAGCAACTCGGCATCGCCGAATTTCACCCCGGGCGAAACCTTGAGGCGATCGTCGAAGAGCACGTCGAGACCGGCACTCTCCAGCGCAGAAACGAGGTTCTCGGCGGTCTCGAAAATGACGGGGTCTTTGCCGGCCGCGACGATGTGCACGTCAAACGGGCTGATGTTCTTAGGCCACAAGAGGCCCTTGCCGTCGTTGGTTGTCTCCGCAATGGCTGCCATCAGGCGTGTTACACCGATGCCATACGAACCCATGGTGACGGTGACAAGTTTTCCATTCTCATCGAGGACCTTGAGTCCGAGGACTTCGGCATACTTGCGGCCGAGCTGAAAGACGTGACCGATCTCCATGCCGCGAGCGGTTTCAATGGGGCCGCTGCCGTCGGGAGCAGGGTCGCCGGCACGAACATCCGACACCTCAACGATGCCGTCGCCGACAAAGTCGCGACCGGCAACGAGACCAAGCACGTGCTTCTCGTGGAGGTTTGCGCCCGTGATCCACTGCGTGCCATCGACGACGCGAGGATCGAGAACGAAACGAACCCCGGTTGCCGATTTCTCGCCGAGCACGGCGCCCTCAGACGACCACGGACCGATATAGCCCTTCACGAAGCCGGGGTTTCCCTCGAGCTTGGCAAGCGCAGCAAAGTCTTCAGCCGTTGCCGCTTCAACCTCAGCGGGGGCGAAGGCGACCTCGGCACGCTTGAGGTCGACATCACGGTCGCCAGGAAGACCGACCACGACGAGTTCACGGGATCCGTCAATCGATTTGAGCGCAAGAACGATGTTCTTAAGCGTGTCTGCCGCCGTCCACGGACGATCGTCGCGCGGCTGCTGCTCATTAGCAAGCGCAACAAGCGTCTCGATCGTCGGCGTATTTGGCGAGTCGAAAACTAGCGCCGCGGGCAAGCCCTCAATCGGCAGCGCTTCGGGCGTCGTCGTGCGATACGCCTCCACGTTTGCCGCGTACCCGCCAGCGGTGCGAACGAACGTGTCTTCGCCAACAGGGGTGGGGTGCAAGAACTCTTCACTCTTCGAGCCACCCATCGCTCCAGCATCCGCCGACACAATGACGTATTCGAGCCCGAGGCGAGTGAAAATGCGCTCGTAAGCATCACGGTGCTGCTGGTACGACAGGTCGAGGCCAGCATCCGTGTAATCGAAGGAGTAGCTGTCTTTCATCGTGAATTCGCGACCGCGCAGTAGGCCAGCACGCGGGCGCGCCTCATCGCGATACTTGTCCTGAATTTGATACAGCGAAAGTGGCAGATCTTTGTAGCTCGAGTAAAGGTCTTTCACGAGCAGCGTGAAGACCTCTTCGTGCGTTGGGGCCAACAGATAGTCGGCGCCCTTGCGATCCTGAAGACGGAAAATGCCGTCACCGTACTCAGTCCAGCGCCCCGTCAGCTCATAGGGCTCCCGTGGCAGCAGCGCGGGAAAGTGCACCTCTTGAGCGCCGAACGATTCGAGCTCGTCACGGATGATCGCCTCGATCTTGCGGCGAACCTTGAGACCAAGCGGCAACCACGCAAAGACACCAGGAGCCTGACGACGGATGTAGCCGGCACGCACCAAAAGGCGGTGGCTGGCTACCTCAGCATCAACGGGATCTTCGCGGAGCGTGCGGACAAAGAGTTGAGAAAGACGTGTAGACACGTCTCAATGTTAGTGGCGCTACGGGGTCAATACTTGCGGGGTACCGATCTCGCCGGCAGGCATTTCGGCTGCGATGCGATTGGCCTCTTCGATAAGCGTCGCAACGATCTCTGATTCGGGAACGGTCTTGATGACTTCGCCCTTCACAAAGATCTGCCCCTTGCCGTTACCACTGGCAACACCGAGGTCAGCTTCACGGGCCTCACCGGGCCCATTGACGACACAGCCCATCACGGCAACGCGCAGCGGAACCGTCATGCCTTCGAGACCCTCAGTGACGTCGTTAGCGAGCTTGTACACGTCGACCTGAGCGCGACCACAGCTGGGGCACGAGACGATTTCTAGCTTGCGCTCACGAAGGTTCAGCGACTGCAGAATCTGCAATCCGACCTTCACTTCTTGAGCGGGCGGTGCCGACAGGGAAACACGAATCGTGTCACCGATGCCTTCAGAAAGCAGGATGCCGAACGCCGTAGCGCTCTTGATCGTGCCTTGAAATTCGGGGCCAGCTTCGGTAACGCCCAAGTGCAGCGGCCAGTCACCGCGCTCGGCAAGCATGCGGTACGCCTTCACCATCACGATGGGGTCATTGTGCTTGACTGAAATCTTGAAGTCGTGGAAGTCGTGCTCTTCAAAGAGGCTTGCCTCCCAGACCGCGCTCTCGACGAGCGCCTCAGCAGTAGCCTTGCCATACTTTTGCAGCAGGCTTGGCTCAAGCGAACCGGCGTTGATACCGATACGCAGGCTCACACCGGCATCTTTGGCTGCCTTGGCAATGTCGCCGACCTTGTCATCAAACTTGCGGATGTTGCCGGGATTGACGCGCACGGCGCCCACTCCCGCATCAATCGCCGAGAAAACATAGCGCGGCTGAAAGTGAATATCGGCAATAACCGGAATCTGGCTCTTCTTCGCAATGATGTGCAAGACATCCGCGTCATCTTGATGAGGAACCGCAACGCGGACGATGTCGCAGCCCGACGCCGTGAGTTCGGCAATCTGCTGGAGCGTTCCGTCAATGTTCGTCGTTTGCGTCGTGGTCATCGACTGAACGCTGACCTGCGACTCGCTGCCCACTCCTACCGAACCCACTTTGATTTGGCGGGTCTTGCGACGGGGAGCGAGGACTTCGGGAACTTTCGGCATTCCAAGATTGATTGCTGGCACTAGCCCATCCTAAAGCCGACTCCTGAACATCTGCGGAACGCTAGCGCGCGGCGAGATGAGCAGAGAGCGCCTCAACGAACTCAGCGGGACGCTCGAGGTGCGCCGAATGACCGCAGTTTTCCCACGCGAGTTCGATATATTCGCCTCCATTGGCGACATAGCGGTCGAAAACGGCACGGGTCTGTTCGATCATCGGCTGGGGCGGAGCAACCTCAACCCCGGGCCAGCCCGGAATCACACCCAACTGGCCAAGGAAGTTCAGATCGAAACCAGAAGCATCCGAGACAATCGCATCGTTCAGACCGCGCACCCACAACACTCGCGGCTTCGTCTCTAGCTCAGTGATTCCGCTGACGTTGAAATGGTCGGGAGTCATGGTGTTGAGCACTCCGCGTCCTCCTGGGCCAAAGCCGGGCCATGCCTCAACGGCGACCGAATCACCCGGATAGTTGTCTTCGCCGGTCGCGGTCGTGAGCATCGACTCGACCCACAGATCTTCGTGTTCGGTGTGGGCTGCGGCATCCACAACATAGGCCGTGCGGAACACCAGACGAGCGGATGTCGGTGAATCGTCAGTCGTGTTGCCCGCGTTCAATTGCGCAACGAATTCGGGGTTCGCTCCCCCGCCGCCCGTGCCAGAGCACTCGGGATTCAGAAGCTCACCATTCGCACCCGTGGTTCCGCCAAAGCCGAAGGGTGAGACAGGTGACACAAACGAGACGGTATCGACACGGTCGGCGTGATCGAGCATGAACTGCATGACGACTCCGCCGCCCATGCTCCACCCGACAAAGCTTGCCCGGTCGATACCGAGGGTGTCGAGCACGGAAGCGATGTCGTCGGAGAAGTCCCGAACGCCACGCGTGGCATCCACCGGCAAAGTTTCACTGTCGCCGAAGCCGCGCAGATCAATCGCCAGCGCGCGAACGTGGCTATCCAGAGCAAGCATCGTCGGCTGCCAAAACAGCGACGATGACACGTTTCCGTGCACGAACACCACCGTCGAGGTTGCGGTGTCGGATGGCCGTTCCAGAACCGACGCGACGATGCGCGGTGTTGTGACGCTGTGCTGAACGATACCGTCAAGAAGAGTTGCCATGGGGTGTCCTTAGTTGGTGAGACTGCGGGTGCTCGTGAGACTGCGGATGTTCTGCGTTTTTGTTTGTTGGTTACGGGGCTATGAGCTCGACGATGAGCTCGGGTTCGGTGGCGGCGCGAACAGTTGCTTCGTCAACGCCGGGAGCGAGTTCCCGAAGCACGAGACCACGATCGGTCACGTCTATTACCGCGAGGTCGGTGATGATGCGGTGAACGACACCACGACCGGTGAGGGGCAGGGAGCATTCATTCACAATCTTGGGGCTGCCATCTTTAGCAACATGCTCCATGAGCACGATGACGCGAGCTGCGCCGTGCACGAGGTCCATGGCACCGCCCGGGCCCTTGATCATCTTGCCGGGGATCATCCAGTTGGCGAGGTCACCGGCAACCGAAACCTGCATGGCTCCGAGGATGGCCGCGTCGATCTTGCCACCGCGAATCATGCCGAAACTCATGGCGGAGTCAAAGAAAGCCGTACCGGGAAGCGTGGTGACGGTCTCTTTTCCGGCGTTGATCAGGTCGGGATCGACGTTTTCTTCGGTCGGGTACGGACCAACACCCAGGATGCCGTTCTCCGACTGCAATACAACCGTGCGCCCCTCGGGAACATAGTTCGGCACGAGCGTCGGAAGCCCGATACCGAGGTTCACATAAGAACCATCTGCCAGTTCGAGAGCGGCACGCGCCGCCATTTCTTCACGAGTCAAAGCCATTACGCAACCACCTTCTGCACTGTGCGACGTTCGATCCGTTTCTCGACATCGGAGCCAACTTCAAGGATTCGCGTGACATACACGCCGGGCAGGTGAACGGCATCCGGCTCAATCTCGCCCGGCTCCACCAGCTCTTCGACCTGAGCGATGCAAATGCGGCCCGCCATCGCGGCGAGCGGCGAGAAGTTTCGGGCCGACTTCGCAAAGACGAGGTTGCCGTGACGGTCTCCCTTGAGGGCGTGAACGAGCGAGAAGTCAGTCGTGATTGATTCTTCAAGCACGAAATCTTTCGCGGTGCCGTTCACATCGAACGAACGCACCTCTTTTTGTGGTGAGGCAATAGCCACGCCACCCGAACCGTCGTAGCGGCGAGGCAAACCACCCTCGGCAACCTGGGTTCCGACACCAGTCTGGGTGAAGAATGCGCCAATTCCCGAACCGCCAGCACGCAGCTTTTCGGCGAGGGTGCCCTGCGGGGTCAACTCGACTTCGAGCTCGCCCGTGAGGAACTGGCGCTCAAACTCTTTGTTTTCGCCAACATACGACGACGTCATCTTGCGGATACGGCGGGCAGCGAGCAGAACGCCGAGCCCCCAGTCATCCACTCCACAGTTATTGCTGACGATACTGAGGTCGTCTGACCCCAGCTCAAGCAGTGCCTGGATGAGCACCATCGGATTACCGCACAGGCCAAATCCGCCAACGGCCAGAGATGCCCCACGGGGAATATCAGCGATTGATTCTGCCGCCGACCCCACTGTCTTATCGATAGTCACGCTCGGACCTCCCGCGGTTGATTCGCCAATAGTTCAGTCATGACGCCCGCAACACCATCTGCGCCACGCTGCGTCAAAGTAATTGTGTAGTGATTCACGTCGGCAGCCTCAGAGAACGTCACGTGGGGAAGTTCAGACCGCCATTGGTCGCACTCTTGGGGAGAATACAACGCCGGGACCTGATTGAGAAGACCCCGCGGTGCCCGGATGAAATGCACCGGCATCGTGAGCCCCTGAAGCCCCGCCAGATAGTCGGTGTCGCCGCTCAATTGCAGGGCATCGAAACTGACCGCCGCCAAGTTGCTCGCGGGGTGCAGCTCGGGGGCGGTGCCACGAGGTCGTAGTCGACGTAATCGCGAATGGCTTCCGTGAAATCATCGGCGAACGCTGGGTGCACTCGCCAGAAATCTTGGTAGCTCTCGCGGTTTTCAAACGTCATCGAGAGCCGATCAACAGCCGGCCCCAAGATCACCTGCGGCAAATCCTCCATTGAGACTCCGGCGGGCGCCGGAATCGGCAAACCGCCATCAATCAAGAGCAGGCCAGAGACACGCTCCGGGAACTGCGCCGCCAAGGTTGTCGCGACGAAAGCACCCATCGAGTGCCCGACGACGAGCGCCGAGTCAGTGCCGGTTGCGGCCAACAGCGCGTTCATGTCCTTGGCGTGCTGCGGCATCCCGAACGGAGCCGGAAGGTCACGACTGGCGCCGCGGCCCCGCAGATCGGGAGCGATGACGCGGTACTCAGGAAAGGCTTTCGCGACGAGTGGCCACGACCTGTGCGACGCCGAAATGCCGTGGATCAGCAGGATTGTGCCGCGTGGTTCTGTCTCCGGTTGCCAGACGGCAGCCGTGAGCTCGCCGCCGTCGACCGGGCACGTGATGGTGCTCTGTTGCGTGGTCATCGTGCGCTCCAGCCGCCATCCATCGTGTACGAGGCACCGGTGACCATGCCAGCGGTGTCGCCGGCGAGCCACAGCACGAGATCGGCCACCTCACTCGGCTCAAGAAGACGTTTGATGGCGCTCTCCGTGAGCATGACCTTTTCGACCACTTCGGATTCGGGAATCCCGTGCACCTTTGCCTGATCCACGATCTGCTTTTCAACTAGCGGCGTGCGCACGTAGCCAGGGTTCACGCAATTGCTCGTGACACCGTGCGCGCCACCTTCCAACGCCGTGACCTTGGAGAAGCCCTCGAGCCCGTGCTTCGCCGTGACATACGCCGACTTATAGGGCGAGGCGCGGAGGCCGTGCACCGAGCTGATATTGATGATGCGCCCAAACTCGCGCTCGTACATCTTCGGAAGAGCAGCCCGCACGAGCAAGAACGGCGCCTCAACCATGAGGTCGAGGATGCGGCCGAACATCACCGGATCGAAGCTCTCGATGGGGCTCACATGTTGGATGCCCGCGTTGTTCACGAGAATGTCGATATCAAGCGAGAGATCGGCGAGCGCCGCTGTGTCTGTGAGATCAATCTGCCACGCTTCACCGCCGATGAGGTCGGCTTGAGCTTTAGCCGCATCACCGTTGAGGTCAGCCACAATGACGTGGGCGCCGGCGGAGGCCAGAGCCTCGGTGCACGCGGCACCAATTCCACTCGCTCCCCCGGTGACAAGGGCTCTGCGGCCCGTGAGATCGGTCATTTCTCGACTCCTTCGTTGCGCGGCTCTGGCACAGCCAGAGCACGGCGGATAAACGTAATCATCTGATCGAGAACTTCGTCGGGAACCCGGGAGGTGCCACTCGCGGTCGGATCGGCGTCGTTTCCGGCGTCGGCCGAATCGCCCCACAGAACCCAGCGCATCCCGATCATTTCACCAATGCCCATGAGCGCCCACGCTGCCACTGTCGGGTCAATGTCACCGATTTCTCCGAGCAATTGGGCTTCTTTTAGCCCCTCGATGTAGCCATCGACGATGCGCGAATAGTGCAGCCGCAATGATTTGGGCGAGACAAATTCGGCCTCTCGCACCACGCGGTAGAGAGCCGGGTGCTCGGCAGTGAATTCAAAGAAGGCGCGAAAGCCGGCGCGCTCTGATTCGATGCGAGTGGATGCTGCGCCAGAGGCTTCGCTCATGGCACGACGCACGCGGCGGTTCAGATCCTCCACGAGTTCTTCGAAGATCTCGAGCTTGCTGGAGAAGTAGAGATAGAACGTCCCCTGGCCGACTCCGGCTTCCTCCGTGATGCGCACAACGGAGGCATCGGTGTAGCCGTAGCGGGCAAAGACCGTCTCAGCAGCCTCGATCAGTTTTGTCTTGGTGCGGGTACCGCGAGCGGTAAGTGGTGTGCTCATGAACTGATCCGTCCTGGTTGTGCTGACTGTTCTGTCCACTGCTCCAACAGCACCCGGCGACGGACTTTGTCGCTGGATGATCGTGGGATGTGTTCGACAAAAATCACACGCTTTGGCACCTTGAACTTGGCGAGGCCGGTGCGCGCAAAGTTCAGTACATCGATTTCGTCGGTGGCAGCGCCCGAGCGCACCACCACCCACGCGATAGCAACTTCGCCCCACGTGGCATCTGGGACGCCGACAACAGCAACATCGGCGATGGCCGGATGCCCAAACAACACGCCCTCGATTTCTGCGGGAGCGACGGACTCTCCCCCAGTGATGAAGATGTCTTTGATGCGGTCGAGCACGCGGTAGTAGCCTTCGGCGTCTCGGCTCACGAGGTCGCCGGTCGCGAGCCAGCCGTTGCGCAGCGCCAGCGCCGTGGCTTCTGGGGCACGAAAGTAGCCGCTAAAGACTCCAGGGCCGTGCACGAGCAACTCGCCTTGCCCTGCTCCTTCGATGCGTTCGCCGGTCACGGGGTCGGCAATGTCGACGTCCACATGCGGGTAGGGCTTACCGGCCGAGCCAATTCGCACGCGCGCTTCCTCATCCGGAAGACAGAGCACGTTGGGTGCCGCCTCGGTAAGGCCGTAGCCCTGGGTGAGGGCAACTCCGCGGCTGTGCCAGACCCGCAACAGCGGTTCGGGCATGGGTGCTCCTCCCACAATGGCGTGGGCGAGACTCGAGAGATCGCTGGACGCGAATCGCGGATGCTGCGACAGAATCAAGTAGTTGGCGGGCACGCCCATCATCGTGGTGATGCGACGATCGGCGATGAGCTGCAGCACTCGGGCGGGGTCGAAGGTGCGCTCGAGCACCACCGTGGCCCCCATCCACCACGCCAGTAGCGGCTGAATGTTCCAGCCACCGACGTGGTACTGCGGCATGACGGCGAGCACCGTATCGGCGCTCGTGATCTCGGCGGTGCGGGAGAGGGACAGGTTGGTCCAGAAACAATTGGCGTGGCTCAGGATGGCACCCTTGGCCTGGTCGAGGGTGCCCGAGGTGAAAATGATGAGCAGAGGGTCGTCATCACGCACTTCATGGTGCAGCGGGAGCTCCGCGGTGCTCCGTAGCGGAGCCACCATGTCGCGTTCGATACCGTGGGTGCCCAAGATTCCCCGAGCAATGGGAGCGACGAGCCGGTCAGTGGACAGCGTTGCGAGGGTCGAAAACTCGTCCTCCACGATCAGTAGTGCGGGATCAGCTTGTTCGAGTTGCTGAGCGATCTCCCGGGGAGACAACCGCCACGACAGGGGAACAAGCACGAGTCCCGCTTTGGCGCAGGCAAAGAACACCACAACATGATCGGAGCTGTTTCCCGTGATCGTGGCGATGCGATCGCCGACGCCGTAGCCGCCAGCCAGAAAAGCGCGGGCAAGGGCAGTAGCTCGATCATCCAGTTGACGGTAGGTCAGCACGACACCACGGTCATCGACGGCCACTCGATCTGGAGTGGCAATCGCGCGGTCAGCCGTCCACCGCCCTAACGTGTGCAGCCCATCAGACTGGATCATTCCGCCTCCTCAAGCTGCTTGCGCGCGAGTGGTGTGGCGTTGGTGCCTGTTCCTAGGCGCCGCGCTGCACCAGCGATTCCTCCGGGAAGGAACAACACCACAAGGATAAACAGCGTGCCCAAGATAAAGAGCGGTTCTGAGAGAGGAATCCGCAATATTGCGGGAAGATCGGCAATTGCATCGGAGCCCGCGAGCGCCGTGAGCCGCTGATCCAGCAACGTGTAGATGATCCCGCCGATGATCGCGCCCCAGCGAGATCCGACACCACCGAGCACGACAATCACCAATATCGTGAGTGTGAAGTCTGCGGATGTCGCCCGCGGCGTTGTTCCGCTCTGCAACAGCAAATGCACCATTCCGACCAGCGATGCCAGCACTGAGGCAATCACGAACGCCATCAGCTTCACGCCAAAGGGACGCAGACCCAACACGCGCACGCGCAACTCATTCTCGCGAGTAGCAGTGACCGCATGACCCGCACGGGAGTTCTCGAACCAGGCAACGACCACAAACACGACGACCAACAGGGCGAGCGCGAGCCAATAAAGATTGCGCGTATTGACCACGCCAATGAAGAAGTCGGGAACGTGCTCAGTATCGAGACGCAGCCCCTCCTCACCACCGGTCAGAGTCGGATTACGACGCACGAGCACGTTGCCAGCCTGAGCGAAAGCCAGCGTCACCATCGCGAACGAGATCCCCGTGACCCTCAGGCTCAAAGAACCGAGCAAATAGGCGGCGGCGATAACCACCGCGAGCGTGAGCCCCAATGCCGGGATCAGTGTGAGCTCGGTCTGCTGCAACACAATGCCCAGTCCGTAAGCGCCAAGCGCGAAGTACAACGCGTGGCCGAAAGACAGCATCCCGGCGGTACCAAACAGCAGGTGGTAGCTCAACGCCAGCGAGGCAAAGAGCAAGGCGAGGGCCAGCAACTGCAAAGTGCCTGGTGTGTACGTAGCGCCGGGCAATACACCGGGGATCGAGATATTCAGCAGCGGGAGAACGGCAGCAAACGCCACCAAGACGCCGCCAACAATCCACCACGTGCGCTGGCTGAGGTTCGTGAGCGACTTCATGCTTTCTTCCCCATAATTCCGGTCGGACGAACCAAGAGCACCACGGCGAGCAACAGCACGACCATGAGGTCGCCTGTTCCACCCCAGAAGTAGTTCGCGAACTGCTGAAGGATCGCAACGGCGACCGACGCGATCGCCGCACCGGAAAGAGAGCCCAGGCCACCGATCACCGTAACGATGAAGGCGAAGATCAGCAGCGAGCCCCCGAGCTGGGGCGAGACGTAACCGAAGTAGTGCGAGGCGAGCACGCCACCCAGTCCGGCTGCAGCACCACCAATCGCGAACACGACGGTAAAGGCTTTGCGCACATCGATGCCGAGGGCGGTAACCATCGAACGGTTCTCCACCCCCGCCCGAATGACGAGCCCGAAACGCGTATACCGCAAGAAGGCAACGATGCCGATGAGCACAAGTACTGCGGCACCGATCAGCAAGAAGCGGTCATTAGGAACGCGGGCTCCCAAGATTTCGGTGGTCTGAGACAACCATGACGGTGCCGTGACGTAGATGGCGTCGGTACCCCAGATGCCATCGAACAGAGCCACTGTCGCGAGCGCCAAACCGACAGTGACAAGCACCTGCTCAATATGCCGGTTATAGAGGCGCCGGATGAGGAAAAACTCGGTAGCGGCAGCAGCAAGAGCACCGACGACCATGCCGAGAAGCAAAGACGCAATCAGCGTGCCCCAGCTTTCGCCGCCCATCCGCCTCGCCAACTCCCAACCCGCAAAAGCACCGAGCGTCAGAAAAGAACCATGGGCAAAGTTCAGCACGCCCATGAGGCCATAAATCAGCGACAGACCGGATGCGACCAAGAAGTAAAGAGCACCAAGCCCCAACCCTGTGATCAGCAACAAAACTATGGTGCTCATGCGACCCCCAGCAATTCTTTTGTCAGAGCTTCGTTGCCCAATAGCTCTTCGGCACCACCGTCATAGACAACGCGGCCACCCTCAAGCACGATCACCTTCTGGGCGAGCATCCGCACAACCTGCAAATTTTGTTCAACCAACAGCACCGGCACAGTTTCGGCGGCGCGCTCAAGCGCGCGCGCAACATCCATCACGATGAGGGGCGCGAGGCCCTTGGTCGGCTCATCGACGAGCAACACCCGGTTCTCGTTGACGAGAGCGCGAGCCAGCGACACCATCTGCTGCTGGCCACCCGAAAGAGTTCCCGCCAATTGACTGGCACGCTCAGTGAGATCAGGAAAAAGTTCTTCAATTAGTCGACGGTTCGGCGAAGAATTTCGCTCTGCCAGGCGCAGATTTTCTGCAACCGTCAGGGACGCGAACACCTCACGGTCCTCAGGGACATAACCAACACCGCGCTGCACAATGCGGTGCGTAGGTTCGCGGTCGACGCGCTCCCCCGCAATCGTCACCTCGCCCGAGCGCTCGATGAGCCCCAAGATCGCCCGCAACGTGCTCGTCTTACCCACACCATTGCGACCCAAGAGAGCCGTGACCCCCACCGGAAGCATCTCGAAGCTCACCGATTCAACAACCTGCTGGCCGTCAATGCTGGCGCTGAGATCAGAAACCGTCAGGATCGAATCTGTCACCGTCGGCGTAGCGCCGGTCGATTCAGTCATAGTGGAGCTCCCAAATAAGCCTTCTGCACCGCTTCGTCTGCCATAACAGCGTCCGGGGTGTCGCAGGCGAGTAACTGGCCATGGTGCATAACCGCAACGCGGTCTACCAGGCCGAGGACGACATCCATATGATGTTCGACCATCAGAACCGTGCGTCCCGACTGATGGACCTGGCGAATCACTTCGGTGAGCCCGGCAACATCGCCAGAGGCGACCCCCGCCATCGGCTCGTCGAGAAGGATGACGCTGGGGTCAGTGGCCAGGAGCATCGCGATTTCGAGCTTGCGTTTGTCGCCGTGGGAAAGAACCCCGGCCACCGTGGCGCTGTGGTGATTGAGCCCTACCTCGTCGAGTCGAGCTCGGGCGATTGTTGTTGCTTTGTCGTTCGACCGCGGAAACCGCAGTACTGATGTTGCACCACCCAGTTTTACTTGGGCGGCCAGTCGAACATTCTCCAGCGCGCTCAGCGCCGGGAAGAGACTGGATGTTTGAAAAGTTCTGCCGAGCCCAGCCCGGGCCCGCGCATCAATAGTCTGATTCGTGACATCACGCCCCTCCAAAGCGACGGCTCCGCTGGTGGGAGTCATCACTCCAGAAATGAGATTGAAGAGCGTGGTTTTTCCGGCCCCATTCGGGCCGATCACGCCGAGCATCTCACCCTGGGAGATCGAGAGCGACACGTCATCAATGATGACGGCACCCCCGATCGTGAGGGCAAGGTGCTCGACCGTGAGCACGGGCTGGTTCGACATTGTTAGTTAGCTACTTACTCGGCGATGGGCGGGGTGACAGCGTCAGCATCGACGGCCTCGATCAACTCAGGCATCCACGAGTCGCCATCAGCAACGAGCGAGACCTGGAACATCGGCTGGATCATGGCATGATCTTCGGCACGAACCGTGATCGACCCCTTGACCGAATCGAACGTCCAGCCTTCGAGCGCCGCAATCATGGCATCGACATCGTCGCCACCTTCACGCACTGCTTGAACAACCATCTGAGCGGCAACGAAACCGTCAGGAGAGAACAGGTCAGCTTGCTTACCCTCTGCTTCGAGATAGCTCACCATCGCCTTGTTGGCGTCGTTATCTGTTGCACCACCGAAGTAGTGGTTGAGGAAGCTGATCTTGTCGCTCGCGGGGCCATAAGCACCGTAGGTCGAGACGTCGCCAAGACCGGTGGCTACGGGAACGCTGTCGAAGACGCCCTGCTGGCTGAGTGCCTGCCACATTGCTCCGGACGTCGCTCCGGCCCACGCGACGAACACGAGGTCGGGCTGTGTGTCAACGATCTGCTGGGCGAACGGAGTGAACTCTGTTGCATCTTCGGGTACGAGCAAGCTCGTTACTTCTGCGCCCTGGCCGCCAAGAACGGCGGTTGCTGCGGCAACGTTGCCCTGGCCGAATGCGGTGTCTTGACCGAAGACAAGAACGGACTTACCGGCAGGATCACCGATGAAAGTACCGGCAGTCGCGACGTCTTGGTAGCTCTGGCGACCAGAACGGAACGTGTAGTCGTTCACGCCGGTGATGCCGTCTGCGGCTGCGGGGCCGGAGATGTAGAGAATCTTGTTTTGTTCGGCCTGTTCTGCAATCGCGAGGGCGATTCCGGAGGAGACGGTACCGATGATGATCTTCTGACCTTGACCGATCACGTCTTTCGCTGCGGTAACCGCCTTGTCGGCGTCTCCCGCATCATCCGTGATCTCAATGTTGAGCTCGCGGCCATCAACGGTGCCTGTGCCGTCAGTGGCGTAATCGAGACCGGCGTCGAAGCCCGCGAGGTAGGCCTCGCCGTAGGCCGCGAGCGGGCCGGTCTGGGAAGTAATGATCGAAATATCAACGGGGGCAAGTTCGTCGCCGCCGGTTCCGCTATCGACGCTGGGGGCACAGCCTGCCAGTGTGAGTGCAACCGTCGCAATTAACGCCGGAGCGAGGTACTTTTTATTGACCCGCATGATGGGACCTTTCCTGCTGCCTTAGGAGGATTGTGATCTGAACCTGAGACCCGGTTCAGGTTTCATGTAGCCTATGGTTGCTCAACCGCGCTGTCAATACGGCACACCAACAAAGGAGTTTGCACAGTGGCCAACACCCCTGCACCCAACGATGTAGTAATCCTTTCCGCAACACGCACCCCACAAGGAAAACTGCGCGGACAACTCGGTTCCCTCACGGCCGTTGAGCTCGGCGCAGTAGCACTTCGCGCCGCCGTCGAGCGTTCAGGCGTGAATGTCGACGACATCGATCAAGTCATCTTCGGTCAAGTAATTCAGGCCGGCGCCGGTCAGAACCCTGCCAGGCAAACCTCGATCGCTGCCGGCCTCGCGTGGAAGACTCCCACCGTCACCGTAAACAAAGTCTGCCTGTCTGGACTTGCCGCGATTGTGGATGCTGCGCGCCTCATCCGCCTCGGCGAAGCCAATGTCGTGGCTGCCGGCGGTCAAGAATCCATGACCAACGCACCGCACGTGCTCCCCGGGTCACGCATGGGCTGGGCTTACGGCACTGTCTCTGCGCTTGACTCTGCCGCGCACGATGCGCTGACTGATGCGTTCGACGCCGAATCAATGGGCGCAAGCACCGAGCGTCACAATGGTCGCCTGAACATCGGTCGCACCGAACAAGACGAAATCGCCGCAGCGTCGCACCAGCGCGCAGCCGCCGCCATTGAGGCCGGCGTTTTCGTGGACGAAATCGCTCCCGTCACCATCCCCCAACGCAAAGGTGATGACCTGGTGCTCGACACGGATGAGGGCGTGCGCGCCAACACTACCGTCGAGACCCTCGCTGGCCTTCGTCCCGCGTTCGATCCTGCCGGAACCATCACTGCCGGAAACTCGTCGCCGCTGAGCGACGGCGCCTCGGCCGTTATCCTGGCGAGCCGCGCTTGGGCAGAAGAACACGGTCTCACGTGGCTCGCCGTTCTTGACCGTTCCGGCCACGTCGCTGGCCCTGACAACTCGTTGCACTCGCAGCCTGCCCGCGCTATTGCCGCAGCACTGGAGAATGCCGGGTGGAGTGCAAGCGACCTCGACTTCGCCGAGATCAACGAAGCCTTTGCGGCCGTCAGCCTCCGCTCAACGGCGGAACTTGGGCTCAGCCACGACATCGTGAACATTCACGGTGGTGCAATCGCGATCGGGCACCCGGTCGGGGCATCCGGAGCGCGACTCGTCGTGCACGCCGCCCACGAGCTCGCACGCCGCGGCTCAGGCCGGGCTGCGGTAGCGCTGTGCGGTGGCGGCGGACAAGGCGACGCGCTACTGCTTACCCGCTAAGACCATGCGTTGCGGTCTGGCAGCACGACCAGACCGCAACGCATCACAAAGTTTCGCCACAGAATTGTCGGCACGGGCCCTTGGCCTAAAAGAACAACGGCCTTGGGGCTAGAAGAACGAAATCGGTTTAACGATGTCTGCGTAAACCAACAGCAGCGTCATAGCACCAAGAAGAACTACGACGACAAGCGTCAACGGGATGATCTTCGCGGTGTCGACGGGGCCCGGGTCGGGCTTGCCAAACAACTTCGCGAAGAAGCGGCGAACGCCCTCAAACAGCGCGCCAAGAATATGCCCGCCATCGAGTGGCATCAACGGCACAAGATTGAAGACGAACAGCGCCACGTTGAGGGAACCGATTAGACCAATCAACGACGCAATTCGATCCGCAACCGGCGCAGAATCGAGGCTCGCGATTTCGCCGGCAATACGACCAACGCCAACGACACCAATCGGACCGTTGGGATCACGGTCGCCCGGCCCAAACGCCGCCCCAGCAACATCGATCATTCGTTGGGGAAGGTGCAGAATGACATTGCCAACAGCCGCGACATTGTCACCAACAGCAGGCAACACGGCGGCCACCGGCTGCTGAACCGTATCTACAGCGGAACCGATGCCCAAGAATCCGTACTCCTCGGTCTGCGGCTCACCATTGGCGTTTTCGACAATCTGACCGCGATCGTCAAGCACATAGCGTTCGGTAAGCAGCGGCTCCGTCACGAGCGTGAGGTTCTGGCCATCACGTTCTACGACGACCGTCAGCTCGTCGCCCGCCGCAGCACGGATGTATTCAGTGGCTTCAGCCCAAGAATTTACCGACTCGCCATTCATTGACACGAGGCGGTCTCCAGGAAGCATTCCCGCCGCATACCCCGGAGCTTCAGGATCAGTACTCTCGCAGGCCTGACGGTCTGCCGTCGCTGGGATCACGCACTCCGAAACGCTGCTAATCGTGGTCGTCGTCTGTGGAATACCGAAACCCATGAGCAGGATCGCAAACATCACAATTCCGATGAGTAGGTTCATCAGCGGGCCGCCCAGCATGATGATTACACGCTTATAGACGGGCAAGTTATAGAAAGCCCGCGATTCGTCGACGTCGACGAGAGTGTCAGCACTCGCGGTGCGAGCGTCCTGAACCAGAGTCTGGAAAATGCCCGTTGTGGCCGTGCGCCCTTTGTCGTTGGCCTTTCCGGGAGGATACATTCCGGCCATCGCGATATACCCACCGAGCGGAATAGCCTTGAAACCATACTCAGTTTCGCCGCGCTTGCGGGAAAAAATCGTCGGGCCGAAACCGATCATGTACTGACTTACGCGCACACCGAATAGTTTGGCGGGGAGCAAGTGGCCAACCTCATGCAGGCCGATAGACACGGCAAGGCCGACGACAACAACCAAGATGCCGAGAATATACAAGAGCACGTTTTCCACTCGCTAAGAATAGCCATGAGCACCGACGCCGACCTGTGCCGGTGCTGTGGAAGCCGCAGATCTACCCCGCACTGGGGGTGACTTTCGCTATCAGTTGCGCGTGGCGACTACTGAATCAGCTTCACGACGAGCCCACGCTTCAGCGTCGTGCAGGGCATCGAGACTCAGCTCAGTTGGCTCATGGGTCTGCACAACCTGATCGACGACATCCAAAATATCCAGGTAGCTGATCGCCCCCGCATGGAATGCAAGCACTGCCTGCTCGTTAGCGGCGTTGAACACAGCGGGATAGGTGAGCCCCGCAGTACCCACCGCTTTCGCCATCTCAACGGCCGGGAAAACTTCGCTATCAAGTGGCTCAAAACTCCACGTGCTGGCAGTTGTCCAGTCCAGCGGAACACCGACGCCAGCAACACGGTGCGGCCAATCCAAGGCGAGCGAAATTGGCAGGCGCATATTAGGCGGACTCGCCTGCGCAATCGTGGAACCGTCGACAAACTCGACCATTGAATGAACGATCGATTGCGGATGAACCGTCACCGCGATGCGGTCGTACGGTACCCCGAAAAGCAAATGCGCCTCGACGACCTCGAGACCCTTATTGACTAACGTCGAGGAGTTCGTCGTGATGACGAGGCCCATATCCCACGTTGGATGCGCGAGCGCTTCTTGCGGAGTAACGTCACGAAGCGAATTACGGGTGCGCCCACGAAATGGGCCACCAGATGCTGTCAGAACCAAACGACGCACCTCCGAGGATTCACCGGAACGTAGCGCTTGTGCGATCGCCGAATGCTCGGAATCCACGGGAACAATTTGGCCAGGTTTCGCCCGCGACATCACTAAGTCGCCTCCGACGATCAAACTCTCCTTGTTAGCAAGAGCCAGCACCGCACCAGAATCGAGGGCCGCAAGGGTCGGCCCAAGCCCCACTGAACCGGTAATGCCATTGACGACAACATCAGCGGGAACATCCCGCACCATCTGGGCAGCTTGCTCAGCGCCAAACGCGGTGTGCTCGACTCCGAAACGCGCCGCCTGCTCAGCAACAAGCGCACGATTCGATCCCGCCGCCAGTCCGACAACCTCGAACTGATCGCGGTTTGCTTCGATGACGTCTAACGCCTGAGTGCCGACCGAACCGGTGGACCCCAGCAGAATTATCTTGCGCATTCCGCTACCTTAGCGAGCCAAACAGCACTGATGGAAACGACGAGCGCGAGCTAGCCGACACCCAGAATGTCAACAACGAAAACAATCGTGTCGGTGCCGCCGATCGCGGCCCCTTCGTTGCCAGCTTCGCCATAACCCTCGCTCGGAGGGAGAACCGCGAGAATCTGCGAGCCAACCTTCTGGCCTTCAAGCGCGGCCTTGAAACCAGGAACGACTTGACCAGTGTTGAAGGTCGATGGTGTTCCGCGAGCCCAGCTTTCATCGAAGATCTCTCCAGTGGTCCAGTTCATGCCCACATAGTGGACCGTGACATCGGAGTTCTCTTCGACGGTCTCACCGTCGCCCTGCTTGAGCACGGCAATTCCCAGCTCAGCGGGAGGGTCCGTGGACGGGATAGTGATCGTGGGGCGACCGTCATCATCTAGCTCGACCGTCGGGAATCCATCTTCAGCGGGCTGGTCTTCACCATCGGCGCGAGGAAGCGCAGGGCCGGCCGGTGCGTCAACCGAGACAACGTCGACCACGAAGACGATGTCGTCGTCGGCTGCAACGCCAAGCTGCTCGCGGGCAGCATCATCAGCGAAGGACTCCTCGGGAGGAATTACTCCGACGACGCGTGCGCCTGCGGTTGAGCACTGAATGGTCTTGACGATGCCAACAAGAAACTGCTCGGCATCAATAGGAATTGGGGCGATGCCGGTTTCGTCGTAGCTCGTCACAGAGAGTTCTTCACCGGTAGCGCCGCTGTAAAGCGTGAAATGCACGTTAGCGGTAGCGCCTTCAACCGCAACTTGGTCGCCATCACCCTCGATTGCAACCGAACGCTCGGTTTCCGAAACATCGGTGGGAAAATCGATGGTCACTTCTGGCTTGGTGCCGAAGTCTCCGCTGACGTCGACGGCTTCTGACGCAGTGCCTGATGCCGTGACGGAACAATCACCCGAGTCCTCTGCCGTCGTCGAATCGGCGGGCGAGCACGCGGCAAGTGACGCCACAACGCCGATGGTCAACAAAAACGGAATAGCTTTACGCACAGGAACCCTTCACAGCAAGAACACGGAGATCCCAATACTCTCCCACGCTTGCTGAACGTAGCGTGTGGAATCGCCGCTCGCTTCGGGATCGGTGCCAACGAGCGATGCGTGACCGGAAACTATTCGGCGACGACGATGCGCGGCTGATGAAGCACCGGAAAATTCACCGACGAGGCAATGAAACATTTCTGGCTGGCTTCGGCGTGCGCCTCCATCGCATCTTCTACGCTGCCCGCCGAAATTGTCACCACGGGTCGCAGCGTTACCGAAGTAAAGTGCCCGCCACCGTTATCGGTCTGCTTCATCGTGCCCGAAACTTCGTCATGGTAGTCAGTGACAACGATTCCGCGGCTGACTGCCACATGCAGATAGCTCAGCATGTGGCATTGACTAAGGGCGGCGATGAGCAACTCTTCGGGATTCCAACGATCGGCTGCCCCGTGAAAGACGCGGGCACTAGAGCCATCGATGCTGTGTTTTCCCACCGCCGTGATCGTGTTGTGCCGGGAGTACCCGCGATAGCTGGTAGTTCCCTCACCCAGGTTGCCCGACCACTCCAGTCGCACCTCAAAGTTGTGATCAATGTTCATCAGAATCTCCCTCGCCCGAACCTAGCGCGACGCATTCGAGTCGGCCGTATTTCAACACGCTATCGCGGGAATACGAGTGGATGCCGCTAGCGTGGAACCGTGAACGCAGTTTCTTCTCCCCCAGCCCAAGCCCTCACCGCTGACGACACCGTGCAGCTCGCTGTTCTGGAGCGGTCGGGGATGATCGAATCTCGCCACCTCGGTGCCGCGATAGTGCTCGCGCCCGACGGGAGCGAGGTGCGACGCCTCGGAAACCCCAATGCTCTTATCTACCCGCGCTCGACTCTTAAACCAATGCAGGCCATCACCGTATTGCGTTCGGGCGTGACGCTTCCTGACGAACAGCTCGTTCTAGCCAGCGCAAGCCACACTGGCAGCCAGCGCCATCAGGACGTTGCAGAGTCGACGCTGACGGCATACGGACTCAGCGTTGACGACCTGCGGTGCCCTCACGACTGGCCTGCTGACTCGGAGGCGCGGCGTGCGGCCGATGCTCCAACTCGGCTAGCAATGAACTGTTCAGGTAAACACGCCAGTTTCTTGGCTGCGTGCGTGGTCAATGGCTGGCCGTTAGAGAGCTACCTCGAGCACGAACATCCATTGCAGGCCCGAATCCGCACCACAGTGGTTGAGTTTACCGGGGCCGAATTGGCTCATGAGGGAACTGACGGATGCGGGGCACCAGTTTTTGCGATGAGTCTTGTTTCGCTGGCGACGGCGATCCAACGCGTCGCAACCGCCACGGTCGAAAGCGATCCACACGCCCACGCCCTCATAAGCGCGATTCGTGCGAATGCGTGGGGACTAGACATGCCCCAGGTCGCCGAGGCCATGAACACCTTAGGCATCATCGCTAAGCGCGGCGCCGAGGGCGTTTTGATCGCGGCGGCACCAGACGGCACCACCGTCACTCTGAAAATTCTTGACGGATCAATTCGTCCGCTCTTGCCGGTCGGGCTTTCTCTGCTCGCTGAGGCTGGCGCTCTCGACAGTGGTGCTGTTGCCGCTGTGCTTTCCTCGACCACCGAGAAAGTTCTCGGCCGGGGACTACCGGTTGGCGAGCTTCGCTTCGACCTCGGCTAACGCGAACCTGCCAGCGCGCCGCAACGCTTACGGTGTGCGCCGCGCTGGATGGTTGACGCGGTGTTAGCCCTTGCCAGTGATGCGACGGAACTCCGCGTTGAATGACTGGTCGTCAGAGGTCGAGAGTGTGCGAAACGTACTAGCACGCGACATTGCGGTGGCATTCGGGAAAGTGAACTGGTTGGTTGCCAGATTCGGGTAGTTCTCGATCGCGTACTCGAGCGTGCCGTCAACGGGACTCACACAGCGAATCCAATCAACAACCTCTGTTGCGACCGCAGGGTCGTAGTAGAAGTTAATGAGCTTCTCAGCGTTGGTCTTGTGCTGCGCACCGGCGGGGATTACCAGTGCGTCCGTAAAGAACGTTCCTCGCGATCCCGGTAGCAAGAACTTGAACTTCTCATATCCGGCCTGAGCGTTCAGAACAGCGACGTCGCCCGCACGGGCAAACCCTGCGAGGGCTTCACCCGACTTGAACATTTCGATGTAGTCACTGCCCATTACGCCGATGATGTGCTTAGACGTGAGGTGCTGCTCGAGCACTGCGCTCGCGACCTTGAACTCATCGATTCCCCAAATATCCTTCGAGATATCGACGCCTTGAGCCAGCAGAAGCATCCCCATGGTGTGACGCATCTCGGCAAGCACCACAACTTTACCTTTGAGGTCGTCGCGCCACAGTTGCTCGACTGAAACTAGTCCGTTGGGGTACTCGTCTGCGTTCCACGCGAGGCCAATGAATCCACTTTGCCAGGGCAGCGAGTATTCACGTTTCGGGTCAAAATCCGGGCTCGCGAGTTTCTTGTTGAGATTCTCCTTGTTCGGGATGTTGCCCTGATCAAATTTCTGGGCGTAGCCGAATCTGATGAGACGCGCAGCCATCCACTCGCTGACGACGATGAGGTCTGCTCCGGTGGGCTTATCCAACGCAAGCTGGTCTTTCATCGTCAGATAGAACCCGACGTTGTCGTTGACGACATCGCGGTATTCAACGCTGATACCGGATTCTTTCTTAAAAGTTTTTAGCGTCGCCGAATGACCGCTGAGGTCTTCGTCGATGTACGACGGCCAGCTAGCCCATACGAGCGAGCTGTCAGTTTCAGAAATATCAATCGCACCCGAATCGCCAGGGGCAGCACAGGCTGCGAGAGCTAGCGCTGATGCGCCTAGTCCTGCTCCTTGCAACAGCCGCCTGCGGCTGAGTTGAGATTGCTTCGCCTGCAGCACTGACTGCTGGATCGCTTGACCCTGCGGAAGTGGTCTCGTCACGGTTTCTCCTTCGCCCCACCAATTACCCCGATGGTAGTGAGCGCAGTTTGGGTAGTTGTAGCCCCAGTTAGGAGGGGCATTATGGGCGCGTGGTAATAATTCCATGTTTCGCGCTCAAATTCGCCCCAAAAATGTGCCCAATTCGGGTACCGTGCCGCTGCGCTCTGGATCACAAGGATTGTCGCTGGCCACCCCTAGAGGGGCAGCCGCACCCTCTCAGCCCCACTTTCGCTAATCTTCCAGTAATGTCCGGCGCCGGCGGTGAGTGGGGGCGGCAGTTCCCGCGTTCGGGCGAGTTGCCGGTAGTCGCTCAGACTGCACCCATCGAGGAGAACGGTGGAGTGCGTTCTCAGAAGGCCCAGCGCGCCCCAACGGGATTGCCACTCGTCGATTGAACCGATGAGAGCAATCGGCCGACTGTTATCCGCGATGAGCAACTCTCGTTCGCTCCCTGGCGCGCCGTCGAGCATGCGAACGTGCCAGCCAGCTGCCGTGAGCGCGGCGGTGGTCGCAGCGGGTCTGCTGCTCGCGACGACGAGCTTCTCGGTACGCTGAATCGTCGCCACCGCAGCCGATTGCGGCGCTGGAGGGTAGTGGGCGCTCACCGCGACCTGCACGCGGGCCCCTTTCCATTTGCCTCCTCCGGGCGGAAGTGATGCGGTGTATTCCGCTGGTACGCCCCCGGAGAGCACAAACTCCTGCCTGTTGGCGAATCGAAGTCGCAACACGTGGGGAATCAGCTGGGCCAATGATTGCAGTGCGGGCGTCACCCGTTGTGCACTTGCCACCACCCAGATGCGCTGCGATGGTCCTTCTCGCAGCAGTCGAGCAAGCCGATCGAGCACAGTACTGCGGTACTCATCGTCAAAGCGCGAAATCACTGCGTCAAGATCATCGATCGCCAGCACTATCCCACGAGGATGGTCTCGCTGCGAGATTGCGCGATCGAGTTGAGCGTGCAACGCACTCACCGTGTCCCAGAATCCCGCCGGTTCAAGCCCACCCGCAAGCACTGTGATGTTACTCCCTACGCCCGCAGGATCGGCTGTGGGCTCCGATCCATTCGCGGGCGCGTTAGCGCCTGCGGGTGGATCAGCGGTGGCTGCAGCGACGATCGTCGCAATCGTCGTGCTCTTTCCGCTTCCCGGGGAACCCAGGATGAGAAGGTTGCCATCCTCCTCTGGAGCCCACTCGGCGACACCCTGCCGCTGCTCATCCGGCAAGTCTGTTAGGCCAAAGTAGACGGAAATCGTGCCGACAGCATCGCGGGCGTCTCGTGCACTCTGTGGCAGTGCCGATTGTCGAGCGCGAGGCGGAGATGCAGCAGCGGTGTTCCCCCTCGCCGCGCCAAGTTCTGCGATGGTAGCGAGCGGTATATATTCAGCGAGAGGTTCGCACCAGGGGCGCCGAGGACTGTAATCGGCTGGCCATCGTTCGGCCACCGAAAGCACATCGTGCGTAGTGGCCAGCGCGAACTGCACGAGTTCGGCTGAGGACGACCCGTGCGCGACCCACGCGCGACCTTTGATGCGTGCGGGTAACTCGGCGGCCCGATCACTGCCGATCACAGCGGAACTATCTGCCCCGTTATTAACCCGCAGCGATATCCGTAAATCCGCGTTTGCCAGTAGGGAATCGCGAACGACTCCCGACGGTCGTTGAGTGCAGAGGATGAGGTGTACGCCTAACGAGCGGCCACGCGCGGCAATGTCGCTGAACAGCGCGTGAAGTTCAGGGTAGTCACCCATCATTGCCGCAAACTCGTCGACAACAATCACGAGCCGTGGGAGCGCGTCAACCTCAGAAATATCTCGCGCATTTGCACGAGCAAGCGATCGCTCCCGGTGTTGGAGCTCCGCTCGGAGACTAGAAAACGCCCGGCTCGCTGCGGCCTCGTCTAGGTCGGTGATAATTCCCACAGTGTGCGGTAGTTGGGCCAAGTGCGCGAACGCGGAACCGCCTTTGAAATCGATGAGGAGAAACGTCACGTCGTCTGGAGAGGCCTCTGCGGCCATCGCAAGCACCCACGAGATGAGCAGTTCGCTCTTACCACTTCCTGTCGTGCCGCCAACGATGGCGTGGGGCCCGTGTGCGACAAGGTCGACGACTAGCCGCCCATTCGACCCCACTGCTGGTCGACTTTCAAGTGAATGTGCGCGGCGGACTGTACCCTCGGGGCTGAACTCGAGTTGTGACAGCAATTCCTCGAATGCGAGGGAGTCTGGCACTGACTCATCACTCGAGGCCAGTCCATCCCGCGAGGCGATTTCGTGAGCAGCGAGCGCCCAGACTAAGGCTTGTTCCCTGCCGAGGAATGATGGCGCAAACTCTCGACGTTGATGCTTGTCTGGGTGACCAACAACCGCAATAGAATCACCGCCAGCGTGAATTATGATCCGGTGCCCACTCGGCACTTGTTGCTCAAGCGAGACAACGCTGATCGAAACGCTCGGTGCATCATCTCCCAACTGACCCCAGTGCACGCTGGCAAGCTCGTGACCAATTGTGGGTTCCTGAACGCCGCCATCCGTTCGCAACACACGGTGAGGCAAGCGCGAGCTCCAGAGCTCAGCGCTGAATACGCCGCGAGGTCTCAGCCAGCTTGTTTTCGGGGACAGACTTCGTGCGAGTTGAATCGCCAGAGCACGCGCCAAAGCGAGAGAGAGCAGCTCGTTGCCGAAGATTGCGATTCCCAGTCTCGCATTCACCGCGATCGGAGCATCCTGCAGATTAGCGGCCAGATCGGTAAGACGTTGATAGTGCTGCGCTGTCGTTGAATCCACATGATCGCGTGCTCCTCCCCCGTCGATCACGAGGTTGCTGCGAACTGTGCCGTACCCGAGATGCACTGGCAGAACTTCACGCGGCTCCCGCATCCACCGCGACGAATCAGTCTTAACCTCATCCACCAACACAATTGCCGGTGGAGCAAGCTCAGCTAGATCCCCACTTTCGCGACGGTGATATGCCTCAATCGCTGACTGCGTCGACGAGAGATCACGTGCGAATCGCGTTGTCTCTGCACGCAAGACCTTGCGTGCAGAGACCCGCGAATCGATATACGTGCCAATAGCAGCGAGCGGTCCCAAAGCCGCGAATATTAGCGCAAACATTGATCCGGTGATCAGCCAGATCGCGACAGAGGCGACGACAGGCACTGTCGCCGCGACGACAGGAAACCGAAAAGGCGCGGCAGGCTGAAGCGCCGCTGGCAGCGTGATTCGCGGGTCAGTGGTTCTGGTATCAGTCACATACCTACTTCATCAGCCGGCCTTAGCCGACAGAGGTTTTCACTACCGCTCGTGGAGAAAGGGCCTCAGCTCACCGGTGTGAGGGAGAGTCCCCGGCACCATTAGCTGACGATGAAGAACTGCTCACCAATCTCAACCCGCGTGCCGCGCATTACCCGATAACGCTTTCCGGCCTCACAACGTTTCGGTTCTCCGCCTGGCTCACGCACGACGGTTCCGTTACCGGAGTATCGGTCGCTAATCCAAAAGGCTCCCGCTAGCTGTCCGAACTCAAGATGAGTCTTGGATACAGATTTACTGGGATCCGTTATCGGAACCACAATGTCGAACTTCTCGGACGGCTCCGGTATCGGGTTTCGTCCGACGAGGCCGGTGCCAGTCACGATCACGCTGTCGCCAGTACTGAACTGAAGGACATAGCGTGTTCCTGAGATGCCACGTTCGACAATTCTGGTGTCTTCGATGTCCTCCTCCCCCGAAGCGAGCGAGGAGAGAGGCGTCGGTGGAGCGATCGGCAGCTCAACGCGATGGTGAGACATAGGCGGCGGGGCAAGAACAGACCCGCCAGTGGAAGATCCTAAATCGCCGACAGTAGCCTCAGGCAAAACTGCATCCTTCATCGAGGGCTCTTGAGCATCTGTTAGACGCGGCACAGCACTGAGCTGTTCGAATGCAGCTTCGTGAACCGGGTGCGCATCAGCGGCCTGCTCGACAAGTTCACTCGAATTTATCTCCGACGCCGAGTCCATGGCTGCTGTCGGCGTCGCAACTGGCGGTTGGTCCACTTCTTCCGAAGCTGCCGAGGTTTCCGTCGTCAGCGGTTGCGCGAGGGTGGAAGGTTCCGCTGGTTCGACAGAAACCACATTCTCTACAGCGTCAGTGAGCGTCTCAGGCGCAGCAGGCGCGATATCAGGGGAATGTGCCATCGCAATTTCCTTCGGAAATGCGTCGGACATGGGCGCCTTGGCTGCTCGAGAGCTCGGCCCAACTCCGTGCTTCACAAACCCGCAAGTGCCACAAAAGATATCTGATTCTGACAACGAAGCACCGCACTGAGCGCACATCGCGTCGGTCGCGACCGGTGCTGCCGACGAATCGCTAAAACTCGAACGCTGCGGCTGAGCTGATTCGGTCGCTCCCGAAACGGGATTACTTTCGGGGGCCACAGCTCCCGGCTGCTCTCCAAATACTTTCGACACTCGAGGTGCCGTTCCGCTGATCGACGCTATATCGGAGTCCTCGCCGCGTTCCGCAGTTATCGGCGCAGGCTGATCGTCGACACGCTCAGATGCAACAGGCGCGAACGCGGATGCTCGCAGCCGGTCCGCAGTCGAGAAGAGCTCCTCGTCTCCCAGCGGGCGCACGGTCTTCGACCCAGTGGGTCCGGAGATTCCAGCGGCCGCGTCAGGCCGCCCGACTTTGCTCAGATCTGGTTCAAACGGTGATCGCGGTAGAGGCGAAGGCTCGACAAGAGGCTCCGGCTCAGGGGCCTTAGTTAGTTCGGTTTCGAGCTCTGGTTCTGGCTCCGGCTCTGGTTCTGGCTCCGGCTCCGGCTCCGGCTCCGGTTCTGGTTCCGGTTCCGGTTCCGGTTCCGGTTCTCGTTCTGGTTCTGGTTCCGGCACGACAGCAGGACCTGCGCCGCCAAAATCGCTGTCAGGGTCAGAATCAGCATCGACTCCAGTCAACGCAGCAGAGGCGTCCAGACTTCCGACAGCGTCGGTTTCCGGAGACTCAAAGTGCGCCGATTCGTCGTCGGCAGAATCGACGCCGTCGACCAAATCTTCTGTCTCCGCTACGCCCGCGATCTCTGCAACATCTGCAACATCCGTAAGGTCGGCGTTCTGAGGTGCCGCGAGATGGGCGAGCTCGACGTGATCGAAATCGTCAACGACGGGCTCGACTGCTTCGACTTCCTCGTTTTCCTTGGTCCCTCCAGCAGCGAAAGCTGCGGGGGTATCGTCAGGGGCAATCACTGGTTCGCGCGGTTCCGGGGCTACCAAGTCAGCTATCGACACAGGGGGCTCAGCAATCGCTGAGTCGTCGGCGGCTGTCACACTCTCTGCCGGCAAGCGGTGCTCGCCAACCTCGAAGTAGTCTGCCATCGGCGACTCCTCCGGAACCGCCAAATCTTCTGCCGTCTGCTCAACTGCGGTCGCGGGCTCACGAGCCACTAGCGGTTCACCTGCCTCAGCTGTCCGCTCAATTTGCTGCGGATCGGGCGCCGGCAGAATGCGCCAGCTGGCCTGTGGAGTAAGGTCCACTTTCCCCAGCGCAGCGACTCCGGCCAGCTGAACATCGAAGTTCACTGCAGCAGGGTTCGCTACTTCGTCGTACGGGCCGTCCTCATCGAATGGAAGAACCTCGTCATAAGATGCGTCTTCGTCTTGCTGAAAAACTTGCGCGCTCGCACCCGCACTCGGGAGTTCTGGCCCCGATAGACGCGCCACGTCGCTGGTGCCAGCGCTCGTTGACCCGTCAACAGCTTGCGCGTACTCCTCAGCTTCGGCAGGCTGCGGATCCGTCGATGAGAGCATCAGCGGCTCGCCCAACCGCAATTCGCGCGCTGACGCTGTGTGCTCATGTTGAGCGCGATGGCGAGCTTCGCCTTCTGAAATCGATGACTTTTCCGCGTGAGCGCTAACATCCGTGTCGGCAAACGCTGCCTCAGTTTCGTCAGCCCCGGTAACGATCTCGTGCAGCTGAACCGCCGTCACTGTGTCGATGATCGGCTCTGAGGGTGAGGCAAGAACCGGGATGGTCTGCTTACTCTCCTCGTTCTTGCGTCGACGTCGTGGCCCGACGGTGTCAGCGGCCTGACTCTTCCTAGCGGCACGTTTCGCTCGTGCAGATTGAGGTTTTTTGGGTGCAGCATCGGCGGTGCGGCGGGCGCGACGAGACATAGCAGGTCGCCCACATTCGGCACAGTAAACCGCATCGGCGGGCAATTGCGTCGCGCAGAAAGAACAAATCACGGGTAGTCCTCTATCGCTTAAACAGACTTGTGACACTATATCCACCGAGCGATCGCAGCGATATTTTGGTCTTGAACCGCGCCCATCGCGACAGTCCATTGTGAAGCTGATTCTCGAGTTCGGTAACGTTCGTCCAGAACGCATCGACCTCGCCTGATTGTGGATCAGCTCCGGAAAAAATTGCGCGGTCGGCTTTCACCGCAAGTTCATGGGCCGCAGGGGCTTGCACAACCGCGGCGACCTCCGTCCGGGTTCCTGACAGCGGTGGCGAGAAGCCGTGGTCAAGTATGGAGTCTTCAAACTCCTGCCAGCCGCCGCTGATTTGATCCAGCGTGGATTTAGCACGACGGCGCAGAAGGCGGCGACGCACTTTCGCCGCAATGATCAATAAGAATGGTGCGGCGATCACGAGAAGCCCCAACAACGACCAGCCAACGGTGCGAAGAACCGCCAATACTATTTGCAGAATGGGATCGACGCCTGGTTGAAGCGCTTGTTCACTATCGGGAGTTGACTGCCTGTTGACAGTATCTGATTCGATTTCGGGCGGTTGCACAATCGTGGGCGGGCGAGCGACTTGCGCGGTGTCATCCGGATCTTCTTCCGGAATTTCCCGCAGGGGTGGGTTCGGGTCAAGAGTCACCCAGCCGTACTCCGACGTGTTCACTTCGATCCACGCCGTGACATCATCACCACGAATCTGCTGATCAGAGGTAACGAATCCCAACACGACTCTGGCGGGAAATCCCAACTCATTTGCCATGATTGATGCCGCGACCGCGTACTGTTCGCCGTCGCCAATCATTCGAGGTTCGGTGAATAGCTCGGCTACACGGTCCGATGCGTGCCCTGACCTGCTCGCTGGCTCATCAACACCAACACCGTGACTGATGTAGCCGTCGGCGGCTAGGCCGCTGAGCATCGCCGCTAGGCGTTCTCCCGGTTGCGAAATCCCGCGAACATACTCATCGAGCTTCTCAGTGAGTTCGTCCGGTGATACTCGGATCGGAGGCACTTCTGCCGTGCCGGGAGTGAGCGAAGATATCTCCTCGGCACTCGGCTGAATTGGAAGTTTGCCTTCGTACGTGTAGCTGTCACCGCCTTCGAGAAGCTCCGTGACGGCAGCGGTGCCCGAGACGTCGTTGTAGTAAAAAGTGTCGCGCAAGTCTGCAGCCCGCGCACCGTCGAAGCTGATTTCTTCGAATAGTCCGACCGTCGGCAGCCACACTCCGGTGTAGTTGACGATTGTGATGGTCATCGCGACTGGGTTTCCGTCGACCTCCGATTGGTCGAAACGCGCGGGTACTCGCGCAAAGGCACCAGACGCACTCGTCACGCGACCGCTTCCGACCGAATAAACAACGCCGTCATAGCTATCGAGTGTTGCCAAACGCACTCGCGTCCCTAAAGGCACGCCCGCAACCTCGAACAGCACAGAATTCGCGGTGCTCGGCTGCCAATATCGCCTAAATCCCGAGAGCGGACTTACATAGTTCTGAGGATCGAAAGGCTCGACAATGGCCGTGCGTAGAACTGAGCGATCACTTTGCGGGGGTAGGGCGTTTGCGATACTGACAGCGGCTCCAGCGGCGATCGTGAGAATAACAACCGCGCTGATCACGGTACGAGCGCCCGCAAAACCAAACTCTCGCCGGCGACGAGCAACCCCGGCATTGTCTACCGCAGCCTCAAGAGCATTCACTGTGTCGCGTCGACGTCGCCAACGAAACCACACCATGGCGAGTGCTACGACAATGAGCAGGGTGACGGATAAAGTCACCGAACGATCTGGGTAGGTTGGACCGAACGCTACTGCGGTGAGAAAGACCACGATGGGTGGAATGACCGAGAGTTCTTGAACCTTGGTGCGAAACGCGATACTGAGCGAAACCACAGTCGCCCCCAGCACGAGAACTAGCGCGGGAACCAACAGAGCCTGATAGCTGCCAACGGGGAGCGAAATTGTGAGTAATTGCTTCCATCCCAGAGCGACGCCAAGAACCAGATCGACAAGGCCTGCAAACGTCGGAAGCACCGTGTACTGCGTCTCTGACGGGACGGCGAGCGGGACACCGATGATAAGGAACATGACAACAGTGGCCAAGGCCGTAGACCCCACTGACCACCGTCGCCAGAGAGCGACGACGGCAACTAGCGTTCCGGCTACGACGCTCACGATGACAAGCACGATCAATGCTGGGCTTCGATAAATCGGCCAGAGCGCAGCTGACGCGAGCGCGAGTGATATCCACAGCAATCCTCCGCTGACACCGGCGAACGTCGGGGTGGTTTGGCGCGTCATACCGCCGCCGATCGCGCGAGCGCACGTTTGAGTTCCTCAAGGTACCCAATCGTCAGCACGCTCAATCCTGAGACCCGGCGCAATCCCGGTACAGCTTCTGGATCGCACACGATTGCCACGACTTCTACGTTCGCGGCGAATTTCGTTGACGCTGCACGCAGTTGCTGGGAACTGACCGCTGAACCGCAAATGAGAAACGCCACAGATACACCGTCGCGTTGTTCAGACGTGACGCGGGCAACATCCACGATTCGCAGAGCAGTATCGGCGCTATTCACGCGAGTGAGGTCGTCGAGCAGTCGTGTGCTGGTCAACGTCGACAGCGTTCGCACTGCAAAAATCTTTCGTTTCGCAAATTGTGGGGTTTGCTCGCTCGCGACAACCGTAATCGTACGGGCATCCTTGATCGCTTGAGCACCCAGCGATCCTGCTACGCTCACGGCCATCTCAAATTCGTAGTCGCTGGCGTAGTCAGCGTTGGCTAGGCTCAAAGCAATGACGAGGTGGCTGCGTCGAGTTTCTTCGAACTGACGCACCATGTAACGGCCGGTTCGTGCGGTTGTTTTCCAGTGGATGTTTCGGCGTTCGTCCCCCGGAAGATACTCGCGTAGCGCGTGAAACGAAATGTCGTTGCTGGAAAGGTCTTTCGTGGGATTGCCTTCCAAGTCCCGAATGAGTCCGGTGCTGACGCTGGGAATGCTAATCGTCCGCGGGTGAACGAATACTTCGGCTGACTCGGTCCAGATCAGTTCGCGCCGCACCAGCCCTATGGGATCCGCGCGAATTGTGCGCACCGGCCCGACACTGATCACACCACGGCGATGAGTGGGGATCGGGAACTCGTGCGAGGCCGCACCGCCAGGTCGGATGCTGGGCAGTACGGCTTCGGCGAACGTTGCCGCCACAGGAATTTCGGCGACGACTCCAAGGCTGCGTCGCTTCCCAGCGTTTACTCCCCGGACTTCGCCGCTGATGGCTTCACCGACAGTAACTCGTCGTCGTTCGACATGAAGGCTGATCGTCAGTTGGCTGCGCCCAAAAAGATAGATCGCGGCCATCAGTGCCACCGCGATGCTGGCGTAGCCCACGACGATAAGTTCCATCCACGCAATCGAATATCCTGCGATGAGCGTAGTCGGTATCAACGCAAGGACAACCCAGCCGAGCGGCGTAACTACAGGGGTGATTCGGGCGGCGTAGCGAGCAATGGTGCTGCGTGCGGCGCCAACGAAGCGCACTATCGCGACAATAAGGTCAGCGAGAAACCCGGTGCGGTATCCAACGATCGAGTTCTGGCGTTATCGAGCCCGCGAACGCTCGTCGGAAAGTCAGCATCTGAGCGCGCGGACTCGCCGCTCGGACCTGACTGTTCCGGTGCGGTAAATTGAGGCGGCTCGCGCTTAGCCGGACGCTTCAGAATCGAACTCACACGGCTTGCCGCTCTGTGGGCGGAGGATTCTCGATCAAAATTTGGGCGATTACGCTCGAGGCCGTAACGCCTTCGAACTCGGCTTCAGCATCAATAACTAGACGGTGCGCGAGTACAGGCTCGGCGAGGGCTTTCACGTCATCCGGAACGACATAGTGTCGACCGTTGGATGCGGCAAGGGTCTTCGCCGCCCGCATAAGAGCAAGAGCTCCACGAACGCTGACCCCTAGCCGAACTTCAGTAGCGCTGCGGGTTGCTTCGATGAGGCGACTCACGTAGTCGTTAATAGTGGGGTCAACGTGAACTGTACGGGCGAGCTGTGCCATCTCCACCACAAGCTCCGCGCTAACAACAGGGTCGATCTTCACGGAATGGGCGGCAACACCGGCACCATCGAGAATGCGAAGCGTGGAGGCGCGGTCGGGATAGCCGATCGAGGCCTTCATGAGAAACCGGTCAAGTTGTGCTTCAGGAAGTCGGTAGGTGCCGGCCTGCTCGATCGGATTCTGTGTCGCGATCACCATGAAGGGCGCCCCCACCGGATGGGAGATCCCGTCAACAGTGACTTGTCCTTCTTCCATAACTTCGAGCAACGCAGCCTGAGTTTTGGGGCTTGCACGGTTAATCTCATCTGCCAAAACAATGTTGGCGAAGATCGGTCCCGGGTGAAATTCGAACTCGTTGTCACGCTGATCAAAAATGCTCACGCCCGTGATGTCGCCAGGAAGCAGGTCGGGAGTGAACTGAATGCGGTTGGTGGTTCCCGAAACGCTTTGCGCGATCGCACGAGCGAACGAAGTCTTGCCGGTGCCGGGGTAGTCCTCGAGCAGAAGGTGGCCTTCGCTCAGAAGAGCAGTAAAACCGAGACGAACAACAAAGGTCTTGCCGAGCAAAATTTGCTCGACGTTAGTGACGAGTCGGTTGAAGCTTTCCGCGAACCATGCGGCTTCATCGGGAGTCATGGTCATGCCGAACCTCTAGTCATAGTCATATCCGTTGTACGTTCTGTCATAGATTTGTCCGCCGTTAGCGGTCACGCGCACTACGAGAGTCGGGTTAGCGACCAGCAGAGCAACATCAGCGTGGCAGCTGCCACCGGGGGTGCTGGTGTCGGCTGTCTGCCAAGGGTCGAGCGTAACGCCACCACAGCGATAACGCACGGATTCATAGGCCCCGGCTGGCCAGTCGAGCCATTCGAACGTTCCGCTCTGATTAAGCAGGTCACCATCGGACGTAAAGGTGAGGTTGCCTACCGACGGATTAACCGGAACACCTAGCGGGAACGGCGCAGACCAGTTGGACTGGCAGATGGGCGCTGATCCGTAACTGCGGCACGCGAGCACCTGAGCGGAAATGTTTTGCCCGTACTGCTGTCCGCCATCTGCAGTCAAGAAGGAGCCCAGAGCCACCGGACCAAAGATTGTTCCTGGCACGCTACCGCCGCTCAAGCGGTAGTAGAGCGTGTAATCGCTCGTGAGCGGATCGCTTCCCATCATTCCACCGTTGACGGTGAAGTCGAACCGAACGCCGTTCGCCACAGGACCAGCAGTATTGAGCGCGGTAATTACTCCGGGCGGAGTGTGCGCGATGACCGTTGGGGAGGTGGTGCAGCCCTGGCCGTTGTCAGCGAACACAAGCATTGTGTAAGTACGGTTCGGAGACAATCCAGAGAATGTCGCCGTTGTTCCGCTTCCGACTGCCGAGAGCGCGGCACCATGGCCGGTAATCGAGCCGTTAGCCGCACACGTCGGCGCAGTACCGGTGTACGCGGCAGCGGTATAGGCCGTTACCGGCCGACCGTTCTCGTTGAATGCTCCTGGCCAAGAGAGTGTGGCGGTGGAGTCGTTGACGACGCTGGCGACAGGCGCTGCCAAAGCAATCGGTGGTCCTGCGGGGATTGCGCTGCGCGGCTCACTGGTGTTCCACACCGATAGCGCTGTGTACGCTGCATTTCGGGGGCTGACCGTGTAGGCGACCGCCACACCATTGTCGAGCACCCATGTAGACGGGGTGTCCCAGGTGCATGTAACGGCATCACACTGGGTGAGGCCAAGCGAAATCTCGAGACCGCCGACGACAACCCGATAGCGGTCAACGGGCGAACCGCCAGCGGGCGTCGGAACCGCGTTCCACGTGATCCTGAGACCGTGATCGAGAGGCGAAGCGCTCAGGGACGTCGGAGCAACCGGGATGATGTCCGACCACACTGCATCGGCAAGCGTCACCGGCTCAGATTCACCTATCGCGTTGACGGCGACGACGGTCACCTTGACGGAGTTGGTTGGCCCGTTTCCCGTGGTTGGAATCGCACAGGAAGTTCCAGCACATTGAGTCGTATTTACAACAACAGTGCCCACGCGCGTGGTTACGCGGTAGGTCGTGATCGGGGAGTTATTTGACGGCCCGGCGTTCCAGCGCATCATGATGGTCTTGTCGCCGAATCCGCTCGGACCAAGGTTCGAGACTGGGTCGGGGCGGTCCTGAACGGAAACGACCACTGTGCCCCAGACGTAACGGGACTCATCCTTCGTACCGTCCGCAACACGATATTGAAGATTCACATCACCGGGAACAGCGTCTGCGGACACTGTCACTGTCAGCTTGCTGTTGTCGCTATTGGGAACAATTGTGAGGCCGGGAGGGACTGCTCCTCCGCCAAGGCCGCGAATGTCGACGACCCTCAAGGGCGAGCCAGGGAAGGGATTGGTTGATGCGTCGTTTGCGAGCACGTCAACGACGGTGGTTTGTCCACGTTTCGCAATCACGCTATCGGCCGCGGGGCTGGCAAGTGGTCGCGTCGACGCGACGACATTGAGCTCGATTCGCCCAGACTTTCCTTCAGAGAGATCGTCTTTGACCCCCAAGGAGATTGCGGTTCGCGTACCTTTCACTGCGCTGTTGTTGGCCTTGAGCTTGAGTACCGTGCCCGCGAGCGAATAGGTGAATCCTTCAGGAAGCGGACTCAGAATCGAGTAAACGAGCTCCTCGAGGTCATCCTCATACGGATAGTTCGTTAGCTTGACGAGGTCTATTTCCTTTTCTTGGCCAGGTTCAAAATCGATAACCGCCCCGCCGAATACTGGTGCCTGATTGTCACGCGGAAGTACGTCTATCGGCAAGACAAGAATCGCGCTTCGACCTTCAGGGTCCGTCGCCGAGACCCCATCGGTAACTTCGAATGAAATGGATGCCGGTCCAAAATATTTCTCGGCCGACGTGTACACCAGCGTGTCCTCGTCTCGCACGAGGTTAGATCCATCGCTGTGGGTCGCGAGCACCGTGCTCGAGTCGGTGAGGCGAACAGGGTTCTCGCCAACCGCGATGATGTAGTCGTTGAGGTCAATTACCAACGTGCTCTCGCTATTAACCGTCAGCTTCTTGGCACGGCGGTCAATCTGGGGCAGAGCGTCGTTGTAGCCCGGAACCTTGATGAAAGCGAAGCTGAACGCTGTGGGATCGAGAGGGTTCGTTACGCGGAAGGGAATGATCTGGCTAGAGTCCCCGACCGAGACCTCGATCTTCTTGTCGGAGGTAACTCGAGCGAAGTCACCGTAGCCCTCATAAATTGCCAGAGCGAGCGTGCGGGGATCGCCGTCGGCGAAGAACACCCCAGAAAGCACATCAACGGTTACTCGATTGCGGTCAAGCACGTCAGACAGCGTCAATACGCTGTCGGTGGCCACTGGATACGCCGGTTTTGCCTCAGGATCGACCGTCACCCGGATGAAGTTCTGGCTCGAACCACCGGTCTCGTTCTCGATCACATAGATAATTCCGTAATCTCCGGGAATATCAGGCGGCGTTACATTCACCACGTCGCCGTCGATCTCCGCAACGGTGACGCCGTCGTTTGGTTCGACAGAAACGACAGACAGCCGACTTCCATCGGGGTCAGAGTCGTTAGCGAGCACCTGGACGGACACGGTTATTCCCGGTTTAACGGTAACTTCGTCGATGATGGCGACCGGATTTCGCGCACCGTCAAGGCGCGGACTAATACCGATGTTGATTTCACCATTCGCTCGCGCACCCAAAGAATCGATCAAGGTATAGCTAAAGGTGTCCGTGCCTGCGGAGTACTCCCCTGCCTGGTAAACGAAAGTGTTGGAATCAACTTCTAAGACCGCACCCTTGCTCGGATTGGTCGCTTGACCCAGCAGTTGCACCGAGTCGCCATCGGGGTCTGCAGCAGTTAAGGGAATCTGGACCCGCACGGTATCGCCGGCGAGAACCCGCGCGGTCACTGTTGGCGGTACCGGAGGATTATTGCTCGCGGGGTCAAGTTCACGCACAGCAATTCGCACAATGGCGGTAGCCGACTGGCCGTCCGGGCCAGCAACCTGATACGCCGCCGTGAAGTTACCGGTGCGGTCTGGGGCTAAGTAACGCAGCACCTCACCTGAGGCAAAAAGCAGACCTGAATCGTCGGGGAGGTCTTGCGCCATCTTGGGCACCAGGGTGAGTTCGAGACCATCCGGGTGTTCGTCATTCTGAAGCACTCGGATGTCGACAGCTTGACCAACGCGAACCGTCACTAAGTCGTCATTGGCAATCGGCGCTTGAAACCGCGACGGCGCCGGGATTTCGACAACAGTGATCACGCCGACGGCATCCGCAAGTCCGTTGCTTATTCGATAGTTGAAAGACACCGGTCCGTTATCCAGCGGATCTTCGAGGCTGACACGAACGAGGCGCTGTTCCAGGATTTCGGCACGTACGCCAGACCCCACAGGCAGGTTCATGATTTCTGTGACGAGCAGTACCCCGCCGGCGGGGTCGACATCAGTGCCGGCGACATCGATTCGTTCATTCTGCAGAGTCTGTACAAAGATCGTTTTCGGCACGGTGATTGGTGCCGTGTTCGCGTCTGGGGGCGCCACCACGTCGATGCGCACGATCGCGGTATACGTCAGATTGCCGTCGGTGACGACGTACTCGAGATTATGGCTGCGGATTTCATCGCTCTTGAAACGGAAGGTGCCCGTCTCGTAGCTCGGTACAACCTGAGCACCAGTTTTTGCCGGAACGCTATTGAGCCGGATGTTGCCGTTGCCTCCGCGAACGTGGCTCAGCGGTGAAACGGTGACTTCTTTGCCTGCGTACGCAAGCACGACGAAGGGATCTGCCTCAATCGGTACTTCGCCGGGAGCTTTGACCGCGACGGAAATGCTGCCCGAGCTTTCGCTATCGCCATCGGAGACCACGAGGGTGACAATCTTGAGCTCACCGCCGGCCCCAGAATCTGAGAACACGACGTCGCCGCCCGGTTGGTAGCTCACGGCGTCTGGTGAAGCCACCGATGCGTTTGTCAGGTAGAAAGGGTCGCCGTCGGGTCGACCCAGTCGCCAAGAACTTGGTCGGAGATCCGACCGCTGGTTTGCACCGTGAATTTAGTGGCGCGCATTTGTTGGGGAGGCGAATTCTCAGAGTCCGCACGAATCTCGACGACAACATTGGCCGAAGCAGTCCCTCCACGGCCGTCACTTACCGTGTAACTGAAACTCACTTGGCCGCTGACACCCGGTTCAAGAGTGATCTGAATCTGTTGACGCTCGTTGATGCGGTCAATTCGACCGAGAGCGGGATCGATCGTCAGCAGCGTCTCAACGACGAGCACATCGCCGTTGGGGTCGTAGTCGTTTAATAGCACGGGAAGCACGGTTGCTCGCCCGGGTCGTGCTCCAAAAACGTCATCGACGGCGACGGGAGCTTGCTGAACTTTGTCGACTTCTGGTTCCAGATTGAGAAGGTTCTGTTCAACTTCTGGTTCTTCTTCATCTGTCGTGATGAGTTGGCTCCAGTTGTTGATGAGTTCGCCATCATCCTGCACAGCCCACGTTCGACCACTGAGCCGGTCGTTCAGCACCGCGCGTGAGCCGTTAACGGAGTAAGAGAGTTGCGCATTGGCTTCCATCTCAGCCAATTGCAACATCACACCATTACCGGCGTCAGTGGGGCATCGTCGCCAGTTTTCTCCACTGGTCCAGGCCGCGAATTCGCAGTCGCCAATTCTCAACGGCGGCGCCGCTATACCGGACTGGCCGGTGGCGAGGCCAACGGCAGCTGCACCACTGAGAGGAACGCTCAGCACACCCTCGCTGTAGCCGACCAGAAATCGTTCGCCGTCAATCGACGGCACTTGCAGCACCGGGCCAGTTCCGCCATCGATAAGGCCGGTCAGGTCCACAGTTCTGCCATCCAGATACAGCAGTTGAGCGTCCGAATCGAGAATGGCCCACTCACCGGCAACGGACGAAATGCTGAGCTCTGCCGTGGTATCGAGATCGAGAGTGACGCTTGATTCGGCGGTGTCAGAAATCGAGGCGTTTACCCGAAACAGTTGACTAGTTGAGGGGGAAAAGGCGAACATCACGCCATTTTCATCGACGCTCACAATCGCATCAGCACCGAGGCTCAATGATGCGGGAGACTCCGCATCGAAATTGAGAAAATCGTCGTACGAGCGAATCCACACTTCGCCTGTACCGTGCTCCAGGACGACAACGTTATCGGCCGCAAAGTAGACTTCGGGCTGGTTCGGCGGAAGCGCAACGCTCTCCGAAACTTCAGACAGCGCTGGGTCGACGACGTCGATCGCACTCTCGGCCCGATCGAAGAGCAAAACATTCTCGCCATGTTGCACGACTTCAAGGTCGGCGCTTTGAGCGTCGACAACCGAGTTGATCTCGTACACTTCAGTGCTCGCGCGACCGATGGCCTGCTGTTGATTATTGGCGACCCACACGGCGCCATCGGCAAGATCGACATGTTGGGCGGTGTAGCCCGTCGATACAACTGCGACCGTCGCTACTAGAGCGACGATCGCCGAGATACTCACCGCGCCGACAACCGTTGATCGACGCGCCTTGCGAAAGCCCCTAACCACAGCCACGACCAGATGTCCCTAGTGTCATGGCAGCACTGCGCATTTCTGGGCGCTCGACGGCCCTGACTTGCCGTCTCGGGTCACCGTTACCGCGACGCAAACGTTCTCCCCTGATTCCGCGTCGACGACGAAGTTGGGTTCACGTTGCTGCAAGGGTGGCTGACCATCGGTGGTCGTGATCTGGTAGGAGTCGCCGGCTTCAAGCCCCGGATCGAGCCACGAAAACTCCACGACGTCGCTCGAGACCTTCGCGCTAATATCGCTGACGGTCGGGATACCGCTCGCGCCCGCCTGCAATTGCGTGAACGTCACCGCCGCTCCTAGAACAACGACAAGTGCTGCCACGATCACGCCAACCCACGCAAGGGCTTGCTTTCCCCCGCCGCGCGGTATCGGGCTCGTGCCGGTCTTTCGACGCGACATCTTGTCACCAGCGGCTTCGCTGTCAAACGACCCGAAACTTTCATCGATAGCTGCCGGGCGACGACGTTTACGACGCTGTGATGATGAGATTGTCGCCGTTTGGCCAGGTCGAACACGAGTGCGGTCCTCGAGCTCTGCGACGGTCGCGAGCGCCCAATCATCCATCGCGACTTCAATGGGAGTCTGCGACAACCCAAGTTCGGACTCCACTGCCTGAAGCTCATGAATCAGCTCTAAGACACTGCCCTGACGGGATTCCGGTTTGCGAGACATTGCCCGGTTTAGGGCTCGTTCAAGGCTCTCAGGCACGTCGCTGCGCCCGGTGGGTCGCGGCTTGGCTCGATTGATGCGCGAAATTAAGTCGGTAGATTTGTTCGACTCCCCGGGCACCTCGAATGGCGATCGTCCGGCCAGGAGCGAATACACGGTCGCGGCATATGACCAGAGTTCTGATTCGATTGTGCCGGCAGTTTCGTCCATCAGCACTTCGGGAGCTGACCATGGGATGGACATACCGACAGCTTCAAGATTTTCGGACTCGCTGAGTGTTGCCGCAATTCCAAAGTCAGAGAGTACTGGGTGGCCATAGGCAGTGGTCAGAATATTCGACGGCTTAATATCGCGATGCAATACGCCCGATCGGTGCGCAGTTTCAATCGCACTTCCAATCTTGATCGCAATGCGCAGCACCTCGGGAACGGGCAGGCGCTCGGCGCGATATCGCTGGCTGAGTGTCGAAGAACACAACTCCATCACCAGGTAGGGGCGACCGTCTGACGACACGCTAGCCTGATAGACCGTAAGAATCGACGGATGCGAGCTGAGCTGGGCCATGAGGTTTGCTTCGGCTTGAAACATCTGACGTACTTGGTCGTTGACGATCTCACTCAGCATGACCTTGACGGCAACTTGGCGTCGGGGCATGTTCTGCTCATAAAGGAAAACGTCGGCGAAGCCACCGGAGCCCAAAACGTGAACATGCGAGAACCCCGGGAGGGCGGGGGGATCTGAAGGCAGTCTTCGAGCCACAGCACACCCCTAACATGTCGACGAGTTCGACCATTCTAAGTGAGCGATTAGCTCAATATCCGGATTCTGCCCCTTGTTTGGGGTCAGAACGTATGTCCCCAGTATGGAGGACCTACGGCTTAGTCCACTGTAGGTACTTCTAGCACGTCGACGATGATCGCGGTGATGTTGTCTCGGCCACCGCTGTCAAGCGCTGAATCTATCAGCGCCTGAACCGCGACCGAAGGCTCCTGGCGTTCAGCTAACTGCCGCGATAGCTCCGATTCTGACACTTCGCGGGTGAGACCATCCGAGCAAATCAGCAGTCGTTGTCCGACGTGTATCGGCACCATCCAAAAATCTGGAGAAGGAGCGGCGTTAAACCCGATCGCTCGCGTGATGATATTTGCATCGGGATGATCGTCTGCTTCATCGCGAGAGATGAGCCCGGCATCCACAAGATCTTGCACTACTGAGTGATCGCGAGTGATCTGAGTGAGGGTGTCATTTTCGAAGGAATAGACCCGACTGTCCCCCACGTTGAACACCGCGAAGCATGCCGAATCGTGTTGTTCGGTAATGACGGCACCGGTGACTGTCGTGCCGACGCCCAGTTCGCTGTCTTGGGCAATGAGTCCGATGTAGTCCGTCGCACGCTCAAGCGCACGCTCAACCGCTCGAGCGGGCATGAAATCTCCCGTGATGGCGTCATCGAGTCGCTCAACAACAGCAGCACTGGCCAGATCACCGGCGGAGTGCCCACCCATTCCGTCAGCGACGGCAAACATCGGTAAACGAGCGACATAGCTGTCTTCGTTTGCGGCGCGCCGATGGCCAGTGTGCGTGCCTGCAGCCCAAGCGAAACCAAATTTTTGATCTGCTCGCCCCGGTAAGGCGATGGTGTGGCCAGAGTTGTTGCCGCCGATTTCGGTCACGGCTACCTTCCTGCGCGTGTTACTCCAGACGCCGCCGTGGCAGAATCCGAATGATGTTTCCGTCTCCAATATCTACTAGCGTGCCAGCGGAGACGACCACTGACTCACCTTGTCGAAGTTTTTGCGCAGCATTGCCCGGAACTTGAACAATCGAACCGTTTGTTGAACGAAGATCTGTCACGATAACTGAAGAACCGAGTTGGCGCACTTCGACGTGAGTCTCAGAGACTTCCCGGGTCGGCGATTGAACCGCGACGAGTCGGGGCCCGACTCCGCGAACAATTCGGGGCGGTCGGGGATCGCGCCCAAAGACACACGGGTGCTCAAGGTTGTGTGCGCCAGACGCGCCGTCTAATTGCACGCGGTAATAGAGCGCTAGCGCTTCAGCGGATTGCGGCGCGGGGGTACGTGCCGACGTGGCTTGCTTGACGTTGGCACGCGGAAGAACCCGAGGAGGCTGCTGCACGGCGGTCGCCGGTGTTGAGGCCGCCGCTGACGCCGGCGAGGCCTCCGAGGCCCCTGACGTCAAGCCCAACGTCGGAGCCGGCCCCGAATATGGCTGCACAACATCGGGCTGCTTGCGTAGCCGAATAATGATCGTGTCATCGAGGTCGGGCTCAGTCGGCTGCACGCTGGGGCGTTGGCCCGCAGTTATCGTGTCGTCGAGGTCTAGCTTCACGCCGCAAGTTTAGGCCCGCTTCATCGTTTCGCGTGGGAGCGCATCACGCTTGTCCGATAAAACTCATGACGTGCTTGATCCGGGTGTAGTCCTCGAAGCCGTAGCTCGACAGGTCTTTTCCGTAGCCGGAGTGCTTGAAACCGCCATGCGGCATTTCAGCAACGATCGGGATGTGCGTATTAATCCATACGCAGCCGAAGTCCAGGTGCTTGGCAAATCGCATGGCCCGACCGTGGTCCGAAGTCCAGACGCTGGAGGCCAGACCGTAATTCACGTCATTCGCCCACTGAAGGGCTTGTTTTTCATCGCTGAACTTCTGCACCGTAATGACGGGCCCGAAGATTTCATTCTGCACCGCAGAGTCGTCTTGGTTGAGTCCAGAGAGGATGGTCGCTTCATAGAAGTAGCCGCGGTCTCCCTGACGTTGACCCCCTAGTTCAACGTGGGCGTGCGACGGCAGTTCTTCGACCACTCGCGAAACCTGAGCTAGTTGGTTTGCGTTGTTGACGGCGCCGAAGTACACGTCTTGGTCTGGCGCACCTGTCTTAGCATTTTCGCGAGTCCACGCCACGAGTGCTGCAACGAATTCGTCGTGCACTTCGGCCTGAACAATCACTCGCGTTGCTGCAGTGCAATCTTGACCAGCGTTGAAGTAGCCGGCTGCGCCGATTCCAGCGACGGCAGCGCTGATGTCGGCATCGTTGAATACCACCACGGGCGCTTTGCCCCCGAGTTCCAAGTGAACCCGTTTGAGATCGACGGATGCTGCTTTCGCAACTTCCATTCCTGCTCGCACCGATCCTGTGATGGAAACCATCTGTGGGGTCTTGTGGTCGATCATGAGTCCGCCCGTAGTGCGGTCCCCGGTAAGCACGTTGAAAACGCCGGCAGGAAGGAACTCGGCGGCAACTTCTGCGAAAAGAAGCGTCGATGATGGCGTCGTGTCGCTCGGCTTGAGAACCGTTGTGTTGCCAGCGGCGATTGCCGGCGCTACTTTCCAGACCGCCATATTAAGCGGGTAGTTCCAGGGTGCAACCTGACCGATTACTCCGATCGGCTCACGTCTTATCGACGAAGTGTGGTCCTTCATGTACTCGCCGGATGCCATCCCTGACAGGTGGCGGGCTTCACCGGCAAAGAATCGAATTTGGTCGACGGACAAGAGAATTTCATCAGCCACGAGGCTGGCGCGCGGCTTGCCAGTGTCCTTCGATTCCAGATCAGCGAATTCGTCTGCTCGGGCTTCCATCGCGTCGGCGATGCGGAACAACGCGAGTTGCCGCTCGGCCGGGGTGGTCTCACCCCAGGTTTCGAACGCCTTTGCTGCAGCGCCATACGCATCATCGACATCCGCAGCGGTCGACACTGGTGAGGTTGCGTAGCTCTGCTCGGTTGCCGGATCAACGACATCAAAGCTGTTCTCGGTTCGCGCAGAAACGTATTCGCCGTTGATGAAATTTCGGATCTCAGAAGTACTCATTCCACCAAGATACCGATCCTGCCTTCAGGAATCCACCGCTGGACTGACGATTTCCACTGTGAAATGAGTAATTTGATGCGGAATCGCTTGCAGAAGACGGTTTCAACTGACAAAATCGAGCCATGAGCACCCCGTCACGCAGTTCAGCAATCAAGTCAGCGAACATTGACGACGTTTCTAAGGCGATTATCGAACAACTGCAAAATGACGGTCGACGTTCCTACGCCGAAATCGGTAAGGCCGTCGGGCTCAGCGAAGCAGCGGTTCGCCAACGCGTGCAGAGGCTCACCGACTCTGGCGTAATGCAGATTGTGGCCGTCACTGACCCCATGCAGTTGGGTTTCTTTCGGCAAGCGATGATCGGCATCCAAGTGTCGGGAGACACCACCGCGGTCGCGGAACAGATCGGCAAGCTCGCCGCAGTTGATTACCTCGTGCTTACTGCCGGCAGCTTTGATCTTCTCGTTGAAGTCGTCTGCGAAAACGACGATGACCTGATCGATCTCCTCAATCGCGACATCCGGGGTATAGAAGGCGTGCGCTCCACCGAGACGTTCGTCTACTTGCGCCTCCACAAGCAGTTCTACAACTGGGGCACGCGCTAACCGGCGCCCCCTCTCCCCTCAAGAAAGTGACTGTCATGCCAGAGTTCGATGAAGCCGATCTGCAGCAAAAAGCCAAAGATCACCTGTGGATGCACTTCTCTCGCCAATCGGTGATGGAAGACGGTCACGGTGTCCCCATCATTGTGCGCGGCGAGGGCCACCACATTTATGACAGCAAAGGTAAGAAGTACTTTGACGGCCTGAGCGGGTTGTTCGTCGTGAACGCAGGTCACGGCCGCAAGCGTCTCGCCGAGGTTGCCGCGAAGCAGGCTGAAGAGCTCGCTTTCTTCCCGCTGTGGTCTTACGCGCATCCGAAAGCCATCGAGCTCGCTGACCGCCTTGCTGGCTATGCGCCGGGCGACCTCAACCGCGTGTTCTTTTCGACCGGCGGCGGCGAAGCGGTCGAGACCGCCTTCAAATTGGCGAAGCAGTACTGGAAGCTGCAGGGGCGTCACACTAAGCACAAAGTAATTTCGCGCGCCGTTGCCTACCACGGCACACCGCAGGGTGCCCTCGCGATCACCGGCATCCCCGGCATGAAAGAGATGTTTGAGCCTCTCGTGCCCGGTGGCTTCCGCGTGCCGAATACCAACTATTACCGCGCTGAAGAAATGGGCTTCCACGGCACAGAAGAAGAGTTTGGCCTCTGGGCAGCGAACCGCATTGAAGAGATGATTCTCTTTGAAGGTCCCGAGACGGTCGCTGCCGTGTTCTTGGAACCAGTTCAGAATTCGGGTGGATGTTTCCCGCCTCCCCCCGGCTATTTTCAGCGCGTACGAGAGATTTGCGACGAGTACGACGTCTTGCTCGTGAGCGATGAAGTGATCTGCGCGTTCGGTCGTCTTGGCCACATGTTCGCGTGCGACGCTTATGACTACATTCCCGACATGATTACGTGCGCCAAGGGCATGACCAGCGGGTACTCCCCCATTGGCGCGACGATCGTCTCCGACCGCGTCTATGAGCCTTTCAAGCATGGCGCGACGACGTTCTATCACGGGTACACGTTTGGTGGACATCCAGTGTCTGCCGCTGTTGCCCTTGAGAACCTCGATATCTTCGAAGAAGAGAAGATCAACGAGCACGTTCGTGAGAACTCCCCCAAATTCCGGGCGGCGCTTGAGCGATTGCTTGACTTGCCGATCGTGGGCGATGTCCGTGGCGACGGTTATTTCTTCGGCATCGAGTTGGTCAAGAACAAAGCGACGAAAGAGACCTTCAACGATGACGAATCCGAACGACTGTTGCGCGGGTTTCTTTCTAAGGCGCTTTACGATGCAGGACTGTACTGCCGAGCGGATGATCGGGGCGATCCTGTGATTCAACTGGCACCGCCGCTGACGATCGGTCCTGCTGAATTTGACGAGATAGAATCGATCCTGCGTTCGGTACTAACCGAAGCATGGAGCCGCCTTTAGAACGTCAGAACGTTCGCCCTCTTACCCGCGGCTCAGATAGAGTTGTTTTCGTGAGTACTGAGGATAATTCGCCGATACTGAGCGATAGTGATCAGCGATCCCCAATGACTGTGTGGCGGGCAATCGCGATTGTTCTTGCGCTCACCCTCAACGTGGCCATAATCGCCTCCGGGGTGTGGATTGTTACTAATCAACAGCGCATTTCTGATCAATTTGTCGTGTGGCAATTCGAGCCTTCAGCGACGGTAGAACAATACGTCGCAGCTGCGGGGATGTCCGACGAGGGCAAGTTCTTGTTCTATGCAAGTCAGCCGACGATCCAAGAGAACCCGATATTCAACACCACATGCTCCAACGTTGAAGAGAACTTTGGCGTTCTCGGCTGCTACTTTCCGAGCCAGAAATCGATTTACCTCTTCGATGTGACGGATGAGCGTCTCGCCGGCATCGAAGAGGTGGTCGCGGCGCACGAAATGTTGCACGCCGCCTGGGACCGTACTTCGGCATCCGAACAAGCTCGACTTGCTCCCCTGCTCGAAGCGGAGGCCGAGAGAATGAAAGACGATCCTGAATTTGCGACCACTCTAGAGTTCTATGCAAAAACAGAACCAGGAGAGCGATCCAACGAGCTGCATTCGATCATCGGCACAGAGTTCACAACGCTCAGCCCAGAACTCGAAGAACACTATGCGCAGTACTTCACTGATCGCGCTGCCACCGTTGCGCTGCACGAAAAATCCAATGCAGTGTTCACCGCTCAGCAAGACGCTAGCAAGAAGCTGGTTGCTGAGCTCGACGCGCTGCGCGCCAACATCGATACCGATTACGCCTCCTATAACTCCGGGTATGACGCCCTCAATAGCGACATCGATAGCTTTAACGCGCGCGCCGACAACGGCGATTTTAGATCGGTCGCCCAGTTCAACAACGAGCGCGCCGAGCTGCTCGACCGTCAAACATCGCTCAATGCGCTGTACAGCACGATCGAAACCAACGCCGCGACGTACGAAGATATGGTGAAGCAACTAGAGGCACTCAACGCCACGATCAGTGATCTCAACCGGAGCATCAATATCGAGCCGCGCAACGACGAGACGCTGTAGCGCAGGTCAGGCTGCAGTACTCATCCTCAACAGCCAGAGGATGAAGCCGGAACGCCGCGATGTCCGAAAATAGCCAGCGGCAGGTCAACGGTCAGGATTACTCTCGAGATATGCAAACAGGCAACACAGTCCAGAATGAAACTCGCTACTTGCGTCGGGTTCCCTCACCATCGGCCGAATCGAGCTGACTAGCGATGGGGAGAGCATCACCGGGCTTTCCATCGAAAATGACGGCTTTCTGCCCCATGGAGCTGATGTCGAGAACTCGTGTGTCGTGCTCGACGCCGCTGCAGCGCAGCTCGCGGAGTACTTTTCGGGCAATCGTCGGTCATTCGACCTACCGCTCTCCGCGGCCGGTACAGCCTTTCAGCGTTCTGTCTGGCACGAGCTCAATCGACTGCCGTTTGGGTCTGCGGTGTCGTACGCCGATATCGGTCGCGCGACAGGCCGCCCCACGGCTGGCCGTGCAGTCGGCGGCGCGGTAGGAGCAAACCCGATCCCCATCATCGTGCCCTGCCACCGCGTTCTCGCATCCAATCAGCGCATCACCGGCTACAGCGGCGGTGAGGGTATCCCCACCAAAGTCTGGCTACTCGACCATGAAGGAATCGTTCACCGATGAGCGAACGTTCGTCGATTATCGTCGGGCCAGACGGTCAGGGCCGCTGCGGTTGGGTTGGTGACGATGAGCTTTATCGCAACTACCACGACACAGAGTGGGGCGAACCGATGCGTGGCGACCACAAGCTGTTCGAGAAGATCATGCTCGAGGCCTTTCAGGCCGGGCTCTCATGGATCACTATCCTGCGTCGACGTGAGGGTCTGCGCGACGCCTTCGACCACTTCGATCCGGCGGTGATAGCAGCGTATACCGATGCAGACGTTGCTCGTCTCCTTGCCGATCCCCGAATCATTCGCAATCGTCTTAAAGTCGCCGCAGCGATCACCAATGCTAAAGCAACGCTAGAACTGACGCGCGAGACACCCGGGGCCCTTGACGCCCTACTCTGGCAGTTCGCTCCCCCACCCCGTAGTCGCCGCTTGGCTTCGCTGGCAGATGTTCCCGCCGTGACGCCGGAATCTACAGCGATGAGTACAGCACTAAAAGCTCACGGCTTTCGCTTCGTCGGCCCGACAACAATGTATGCGCTCATGCAGTCGGCTGGCATGGTTGACGATCATGTTGAGGGATGCTGGCGCGCGAGCTAGACGCCGCTGTGGGGCACAACGAGGTCGAGTTCGCCTGGCGCACCAGGCTCTAGCTGAAATCCCGCACCGCGGGACCATGCCATCAGAGTTTCAACGGTCAGGTGGGCGATCCCGGCACTGACGAGCGCACGAGAGAAGACGCCCTTTGCTTTCTTATTGAAGTGGCTCAGCGCAACGCGCTTACCGTCGGGACCCTCATTAACGACTCGGAGATAAACGCTGTTTGGTGACACGGCGCCAAGCTGGGCGTAGGCCTCAGAACGAAGATCTAGCTGCAACCCTTCGACACCGTTCAAAGCTTCACTAATCGGCTGTCGCCAGTGCGCTTTCAGTGCGAGCCCCGGAAGGCGCGAATTGTGCGAGAGTCGGTAGGCCGGAATGGGATCTCCCGCCCCCACCGGGCCAAAGAGCGCCGAGTGCACAACAACAGTCTTGTCGGCAAATGAGCGCTCTACTGGCGTCATGCTGGCCGCGTCTAGCCCATCGAAGAGAACTCCGGTGTAGCGATCGAGCGCCGGCATTACGGGCGCAGAATGAAGAGTGCGGTTGCGCTGAACCTCAAACTGCTGCTTAACGCTGAGCCCCAACACCTGTCGAGACGCTTCAGAATCTGCGGCAAGCGCTGTTAGTCGCGATGCTACAGCTTGGCGCTGCGCGGTGAGCGCGGGGAACGAGAGCTGAGACCAGTCGAGCGCCGAGCCAGTGGCCCCACCATCACGTTTTGTTTCTGAAGGTGGAAGGAGAATAATCACGCGTCGAGGAAAGCAACCGCACGTTCGACGTTGACGCCAATCGGGCCCGCAGAATCGAGGGTGATGCGCGCTACAGCGCCGCTTGCACCCGTCCACGGAGAGTACTCGTCGAGATTGTGCTCGACAGCGTTGCGGACCACGGCAGCGGACTGCTCCCGTTTAGCGGCGCGCTCAACAAGACGGGCTTTATGCTCGTCTCGATCGGAGCACACTACCTCGATGAATCGGATACCAGAGCCGGTGCGTTCGGCAAGTTCGACCCATTGCTCACGCGCCGGATCGACGGCGTTTACCGCGTCGATGATGATGTCGCGATCGTGCATAAGGACGGACTCGGCAAGCGCCGCCGCTACCAAATAGGCAGCGAGCCCTGTCGGTTGCCCGGCGCTAATCCCGGCCTTCAAAATAGCGGTTTCGATCTGGTCGACCGACATAACGGTGATCTTGCGCCGGGCGCCGACGACCTCTGCGAGAGTTGTCTTTCCTGCGCCCGGCAGCCCGGCCATTGCAATTAGCATGAGACGAAACTAGACCAGTTCTGCGGAGCTCGCCACGACAGTTACCGTGTTGTTCTCCACTGACAGGAATCCGTTATCTGCGTTCGCAGTGATTTCGGCTCCATCGGTAGCGGTAACGCGTACTTGTCCTTTAGCCAGAATCGCAAGGAGCGGTTCGTGGCCAGGCAAAATACCGATCTCACCTTCGGTGGTGCGCGCAATGAGCTGGCTCGCCTCTCCCGACCAGAGTTCCTGATCGGCAGAGACGACGCTCACCTTGAGAACGGCCATTACTGAGCGTTCTCCTTCTGAATTCTGGCCCACTGCTCTTCGACATCGTTGATGCCACCGACGTTGAAGAACGCCTGCTCAGCAACGTGGTCGAACTCGCCCTTGACGATCGCATCGAACGACTCGATGGTCTCCTTGAGCGGAACAGTCGATCCCTCAACACCGGTGAACTTCTTCGCCATGTAGGTGTTCTGCGAGAGGAACTGCTGGATGCGACGTGCGCGCGAAACGGTGATCTTGTCTTCTTCAGAGAGCTCGTCAACACCGAGGATCGCGATGATCTCCTGGAGTTCCTTGTTCTTCTGCAGAATCTGCTTCACGTTGGTAGCGACACGGTAGTGGTCAGCACCTAGGTAACGGGGGTCGAGAATACGACTCGTTGAGGTGAGGGGGTCAACTGCGGGGTAGAGACCCTTCGACGCAATTTCACGGCTGAGCTCAGTCGTAGCGTCAAGGTGGGCGAAGGTTGTTGCGGGAGCCGGGTCGGTGTAGTCATCGGCAGGCACGTAAATGGCCTGAAGCGACGTAATCGAGTGACCACGCGTCGAGGTGATGCGCTCCTGAAGGATACCCATCTCGTCGGCGAGGTTCGGCTGGTAACCAACGGCGGAAGGCATGCGACCGAGGAGGGTCGAAACCTCACCACCGGCCTGCGTGAAGCGGAAGATGTTGTCGATGAAGAGCAACACGTCTTGCTTCTGAACGTCACGGAAGTACTCGGCCATTGTGAGAGCCGAGAGGGCAACGCGAAGACGCGTTCCTGGCGGCTCATCCATCTGGCCGAAGACTAGAGCGGTCTTGTCGAAGACTCCAGCCTCTTCCATCTCAACAATGAGGTCGTTACCTTCACGGGTACGCTCACCAACACCGGCGAATACCGAAACACCGCCGTGATCGGAGGCGACGCGCTGAATCATTTCCTGAATCAGAACGGTCTTACCAACACCGGCACCACCGAAGAGACCGATCTTTCCACCCAGTACGTAGGGCGTCAGGAGGTCGATGACCTTGATACCGGTCTCGAAGAGTTCCGTCTTCGACTCAAGCTGGTCGAAAGCCGGGGGCTTGCGGTGGATGGGCCAGCGCTCGGTGATCTCAACGGTCTCGCCGTTGACCTTGCCGTCTTCATCCGCATTGAGGATGTCACCCGTAACGTTGAAAACCTTGCCCTTGGTGACGTCACCAACGGGAACGGTTATCTGCTCGCCGGAGTCGCGAACTTCTTGACCACGGACAAGCCCGTCAGTCGGCTTGAGCGCGATGGCGCGAACTACGTCGTCACCGAGGTGCTGAGCAACCTCGAGAGTGATCTCGGTTGTCTCGCCGCCGATGGTGACGTTGGTCTTGAGTGCGTTGTAGATTCCGGGGATCGAATCATGCGGGAACTCGACGTCGACAACTGGGCCGATTACGCGCGAGATGCGACCGATGCCGGCAACAGTCGCAGCAGGAACCGTCTTGGCCGCTGCCTTCTTTGCAGGCGTCTTCTTGGCTGGGGCCTTTACGGCTGCCGCTTTCGTCGCTGCTGCTTTTGTGGTTGCTGCCTTTGCAGCGGGGGCCTTCTTGGCCGGGGCTTTTTCAGTCATGGCTTCCCTATCTATGGTTCTTACTTAGCCGAGCTGAGGGCGTCCGCGCCGCCCACGATCTCGGAAATCTGCTGGGTGATCTCCGACTGACGCGCGTTGTTAGCCAAGCGCGTGTAGTCGTTGATGAGCTTGTCTGCGTTGTCGCTTGCAGACTTCATTGCCTTCTGCGTTGCTGCGTGCTTTGCAGCGGCAGACTGGAGCATGGCGTTGAAGATACGGCTCTCGATGTACACAGGAAGCAAAGCGTCGAGCACCTTGTCTACCTCTGGTTCGAACTCGTAGAGCGGAAGAATCTCCGACTCTTCGGGTGCCTCGACACCTTCAACGATCTCCAGTGGGAGAAGACGAACAACCTCAGGAACCTGCAGAAGCATGCTCACTAGGCGGTTGTACACGATGTGAATTTCGTCCACTCCGCCTTCGCTCGCCGGCTGCAAGAACTTGTTGACTACAGCGTCACCGATCTCCTTCGCAATTTCGAACGCAGGCGAATCTGTTCCACCTGTCCAAATCTGCTCAGCATCACGCTTGCGGAATGCGAAATACGCTGCCGCCTTGCGACCGACGAGGTAGTAAACGACCTCTTTGCCTTCGCCTTCAAGACGAGCCCCAAGTTCACCAGCTTCGCGCAGAACGTTCGTGTTGAACGCTCCGGCAAGGCCTCGGTCGCTCGAGAAGATGACGACCGCAGCGCGGTCGACTGTCTCAGGCTCGGTCGTCAGCACGTGATCGACGTTCGAGAAAGTCGCCACCGCCGAAACAGCACGCGTGACCGCACGTGAGTACGGTCCCGATGCAGCAACCCGCTGTTTCGCCTTTTGAATGCGCGACGCGGAGATCAGCTCCATCGCGCGTGTGATCTTCTTGGTCGTCTTGGCAGAACTAATCTTCTGCCGGTAGACCCGAAGTTGCGCTCCCATAGCTTTCTAACTTTCTCTGTCGTGTTGGTCGATGATCACTGGTTCGCTGATTACTGGCGCAGAGCTCAGCGCTTCTGCTTGACGATCTGCTCTTGAGCGATGTCTTCTTCAGCGATCTCTTCGAACTGCTCGGAACCTACGGAGTTGAGCGACTTGCCCTCCCCCGTCTGGAAACCGAGCTTGAACGCTTCGACGCCGGCATCCATGTCAGCAATGAGCTGGTCATCGAGTGCGTTCTTCTCGCGGAGAGTGTCGAGCACCTTGGTGTTGCGGGCGAGGTAGTCGTGCAACTCGCTCTCGAAACGAAGGATGTCTTCAACAGGAACCTCGTCGAGCTTGCCGTTGGTGCCGGCCCAGATCGAAACGACCTGGTTCTCGACGGGGAACGGCGAGTACTGCGGCTGGCGAAGAAGCTCGGTGAGGCGCGCACCGCGAGCAAGCTGGCGACGGCTAGTCGGGTCAAGGTCGGATGCGAACATCGCGAAGGCTTCGAGCGACCGGTACTGAGCAAGCTCAAGCTTCAGCGTTCCGGACACCTTCTTGATCGACTTGACCTGAGCGTCTCCACCAACACGCGAAACCGAGATTCCCACGTCTACAGCGGGGCGCTGGTTGGCGTTGAAGAGGTCGGACTGCAGGAAGATCTGGCCGTCAGTGATCGAGATCACGTTGGTCGGGATGTACGCAGCAACGTCGTTTGCCTTGGTCTCAATGATGGGAAGACCCGTCATCGACCCGGCACCGAGTTCGTCGGAGAGCTTGGCACAACGCTCAAGCAGACGAGAGTGCAGGTAGAACACGTCACCGGGGTATGCCTCACGCCCTGGCGGACGGCGCAGGAGCAGCGATACTGCACGGTAGGCCTCGGCTTGCTTGGAGAGGTCATCGAAGATGATCAGTACGTGCTTGCCGCCGTACATCCAGTGCTGGCCGATGGCCGAACCGGTGTAGGGAGCGAGGTACTTGAATCCTGCGGGGTCAGATGCAGGAGCAGCCACGATCGTGGTGTACTCCATAGCGCCGGCTTCCTCGAGCGCGCCCTTGACAGCAGCGATCGTGGAGCCCTTTTGACCGATAGCAACGTAGATGCAGCGAACTTGCTTCTTCTCGTCGCCGGAATCCCAGTTGTCTTTCTGGTTGATGATGGTGTCGATCGCAATGGCCGTCTTACCGGTCTGGCGGTCACCAATGATGAGCTGGCGCTGGCCACGGCCGATCGGGATCATGGCGTCAATTGCCTTGATTCCGGTCTGCATAGGCTCGTGAACGCTCTTGCGGTCCATTACGCCAGGAGCCTGAAGCTCCAACGCGCGACGGCCTTCAGCCTTGATCTCGCCGAGGCCGTCGATGGGGGCGCCGAGGGGGTCGACCACACGACCGAGGAAGGCGTCTCCCACAGGTGCGGAAAGAACCTCACCGGTGCGAGTAACTTCCATGCCTTCAACGATTCCGGTGAACTCACCGAGGATGACAACACCGATCTCGTCTTCATCGAGGTTCTGGGCGAGGCCCAGAGTGCCATCGGCGAAACGGATGAGTTCGTTGGCCATGACGCCGGGAAGCCCGTCGACGTGAGCGATACCGTCTGCAGCGTCTACGACGGTGCCTGTCTCGGTAGTCGCTGCCTTGCCAGGCTCGTAAGCCTTGACGAAGTCCTTGAGCGCGTCACGGATCTCGTCCGGACTAATGCTGAGTTCTGCCATTGTGTTTTCCTATTCCGTGGAAAGGTCTGCTAACTCGCTAGCCCGCGAGTTGGATCCTGAGGTCGTTGAGCTTGGTGGAAACGCTGCCGTCGATGACTTCGTCACCAATTTGAACGCGTACCCCACCGATGATCGAGGGGTCGATGCGAACGTTGAGCTTGAGCTCGCGTCCGTAGTTCTTCGTGAGGCCTGTACGCAGCCGTTCGAGCTGCGCTGCCTTCAGCGGCGCAGCCGTCGTGATTGTCGCGACTGACTGACCGGCTTGGTCAGCGACAATGTCTGCGGCTGTCGAGATTAGCTCTCCGATTCGGCGGCCGCGAGGCTGCTGCACGAGCTGGTCGATGATGACCACTGCCTGCTCCGAAGCCTTGCCCTTGAGCAGATCCCGGACCAGCGCAGACTTCGACTCAGCGGAGCCGAGCTTGCTGCCAACAGCAAGCTCAAGCTCGGCGTCTGAGGAAACCGTGCTGCCAAACGCGAAGAGTTCGTCTTCGATGGCGAGCTTTGCCGGCGCTGACTTCGCGATCGCACGGACGCCAATTTCTTCGATCCCGGCAAGCAGATCGTCGGCATCGGACCAGCGAGCGCTCACAATGGCGGAAAGCACGGTGCGCGTTGTGGCGCTCAGCGACGAGAAAACCGAACCGACTACTGCGGTTTTGTCTTTCGCAGCGGCGGCAGGATCAGCCAAAGCGGAACGCAACTGGGCGGAACCGCCCACAACACGTCCGGCTTCGAACAGCTCTGCGCCAGTGGCCAGAGAGTTCTTGGCAGTAAGGGACGTCAATGCGTCCTTCGCTGCAACAAGCGCTTCTCTCGTAGCTGATCCCATTACTTCTTCGCCTTTGCCTTCTCTGATGCTTCGAGGTCAGCCAAGAACTGGTCGACGAGAGCCGATGACTTCTTGTCGTCGCTCAAGCTCTGCCCGATAACACCGGAAGCGAGATCGATAGCCATCGAGCCAACTTCAGTGCGGAGCGAAACGAGTGCCGCTTGGCGTTCTGCTTCGATCGTGGCTTGTGCATTCACAGTGATGCGAGCGGCCTCGATTGTTGCCTGCTCTTTGAGCTCGTTGACAATTGCAGTGCCCTCGAGTCGCGCCTGTTCGCGAATCTTCGCGGCCTCAGCACGGCCCTCAGCGAGCTGCGTCTTGTACTGCTCAAGTGCCTCTGCGGCTTCAGCCTGAGCGATCTCAGCCTTCTTGATGCCACCTTCGATGGCCTCCGACCGAGCGTCAAGCGTCTTCGTCAGTGCCGGAAGGAACTTCTTCCAGAAGAAGAACAAGATGACAGCAAAGCAAACCAACGACCAAACGATGTCGTAAATTTCCGGGATCAGCGGATTAGGCGATTCGCCCTCCGTTGCAGCAGCCAGTATTGCGGTTAGCATCCCAGCCTCCTCTAGTCAGTCAGTGATTACGGGAAGGGGATGAATGCAACTGCGATCGCAACGAATGCGAGCGCCTCGGTGAATGCAATACCGAGGAACATAAGGCCCGTGAGGCGACCCTGAAGTTCTGGCTGGCGAGCAACCGACTCAACGGTCTTGCCAACAACGATGCCTACACCGATAGCGGGTCCGATGGTTGCAACACCGAATGCGAGGGGTGCAATGCTTCCAGTCAACTCTGCGACGTTCATTTGTGTTTCCTTCCGTGGTTTTCTAATCCAGGCGAATGCCGGGATCGGTCTAGTGCTCTTCGACCAGCGCGAGCTGGATGTATACGGCAGTCAGGAATGTGAAGACATAAGCCTGAAGTACCGCAACAAGGATCTCGAAGATTGTGAAGATGAAGCCAAAAGCAAGGGTTCCGATACCGAAAAGTCCGAAGAACCCACCGGCCGTGAACAAGAAGAAGTGTGTTGCCGAGAAGCAGAGCACGAGAAGCATGTGGCCTGCGACCATGTTCATGAGAAGTCGAAGCGCCAGCGTTACGGGGCGAAGGATAAACGTGGAGAGGAACTCGATCGGCGTAACGACGATGTAGAGGTACCACGGAACGCCAGCCGGGAACAGCGACGCCTTGAAGAAGTTGCCACCCTGCTTTTTGATGCCAGCGTAGATAAAGGCTACGTAAGCGACGAGAGCCAGAACTAGAGGAACACCAATAACTGATGTGCCGGCAAGGTTGAGCCCGGGAACAATACCGGTGAGGTTCATCGCCAAGACCATGAAAAACATGCTCGCGAGGATGGGCATGAAACGCTTGCCATCAACCTTGCCGAGTGCGCCATCGGCGATGTTGGACTGGACGAACCCGACCGCCATCTCGAGAAGGCTCTGACCGCGACCAGGAATCATTCGCATGCGGCGAGTACCGATCCAGAACAGCACCACAATGAGGGCTACTGCAATGAAGCGGATGACCATGAGGCGGTTGATCTCAAACGGCGTGCCGTCAAAGAAAATCGCAGGAGGATAAAAATCGAACAACGTGGGGCCATGAAAGCCCCCATCGCCGGATCCGTCATCGGTGGCAAAGGGCGCTAGAAGCGCGAGAGCGTTATATAACAGCGCTGTCTCCAGAATCGGGGCGTGTCAACACGCGGCGATGGAAGTGGGGGTTTGAACAGATCAAACTCTATCAAGAGATTTAGTCTCACGACGAATCCAGAGACGAATCCGCTGAATTAGTTTGACGTCGAGATATCTTCACCGGGAAGTTGCACTCCAGGCACGTAGCTTTCCCGGGCACGAACGAAGGCGAGCACATCAACAACCAGACTTCCGATGACCGCGGTAAGGATCGCGAAGAAAAAGACCAGTGGCTCGATGAATGGCTGCCCGCGCAGGAGAACCAAGATCGCAATGAAGACAATGAACTTGAGCAACCAGACGCCAAGCACTATTCCGAAGAACAGCGTGCTCGACGAGTCGCCGTTTGAGGCCCGCGATGCAAGCACAATGCTGCCCGCCGTAAACCCCATAAACAGTGCCGTGAGCCCGGCGCCGATAAGGGCGCTAACCAGCCCAGAGCTGCCAGCAACGAGGAAACCGATAATCGATCCGATCACAGCGATAGCGACCGTCAGTAGTGCGCCGTAGGCGAGAGCGCGGCCGAGGATGGCGGAAGACTTCATGCGGTTGGTTCCTTCAGGTGTGGCGTTGGCGAGGTATCAGTGGATGCAGCATCCAAACCGTCGTATTGGGCTTCGTCTGCTGGTGATTCGAGGGCTGCAGCGTTGCGCTGTGCTGCCGCTTCGCGAGCCTTGCGTCGACTCAGGGGCGCCAAAGTGATCCCCGCACACACGGCGAGGCCGCCGATGAACATGAGAGCGGCCCAGCGCCATGGCACGAAGGTGAACCCCAAGACGCCCACTGACGCCACGAAAGTCCAGCTGTAGAGAATGAGCACCGCATGGAGATGGGAGTGCCCCATGTCGAGCAGGCGGTGGTGCAAGTGTTTGCGGTCGGCGCTAAACGGAGACTTGCCAGCACGAATGCGACGAATCATCGCGAGTCCAAAATCGAGCAGCGGGATCACGAGAACCGCGACCGGGAGCAAGATCGGGATAAAGGCGGGCAGAAAATCTAGCGTGAACTTGTCAGGCTGGTCGAGATAGCCCGCTGGCACCTGGCCCGTCACAGAGATGGCCGATGCTGCCATGAGAAGACCAACGAGAAGCGCCCCCGCGTCGCCCATAAACATCTTGGCCGGGTGAAAGTTGATGGGCAGGAATCCCACGCACGCACCAATAAGAATCGCAGTCGTCAGCGACGCCAAGTTGAAGTATTCCGTTTGCGCCTGCAACTGCAAGAGGTAGGCATAAACGAAGAAGACGCTACTGGCGATAACGGCGACACCCGCCACCAGCCCGTCGAGCCCATCGATGAAGTTGACCGCATTCATCACCAACACAACGGCGAATACCGTGATGATCAGTGAGACATACGGCGAGAGGATGGCCTGGCCACCAACAGGCAGCGTGGTGAGTTGAACGCCCTGCCAAGCAAGCACGCTGGCCGCAATAATCTGGCCGGCAAGTTTGGTGAGCCAGTCGAGATCCCAAATATCGTCAGCGACACCGATAACGACGATAATAAGCGCGGCACCAAGAAGCCCAAGGACTTTGCCCGGATCGTCGAAGATGAGCGAGAAATTGCTGAAACTCGATGCGACCGCGAACGCCACCACAACACCGAAGAACATCGCGACCCCACCGAGGCGAGGAGTAGGTCTCGTATGCACGTCACGTTGGCGAACCTGAGGGTAAAGCCGATATTTGAGGCTGAGCTTCAGAACAATGAGGGCAAGAGCATAAGTAACGATCGCTGCGACACCCGCGATGAACAGGTAAAAGATTATTCGCATCGGTCAACCCCGATGAGCTCGCGGATAGCGGAGGCGGGTATTACGCCCTCACGCACAATGCGCAGCTTGCCGTCCTCAGTAAGCAAACCAGTGGCATCAACGATGGTCGAAGCAAGTTCTCCGCCCTCACCATCATCGAGGTACACCGACACCGAATCGCCAAGCATCTCCTGAGCATCCGCGGCAGTTCGTGCTGCCGGCAGCCCGGTGGTGTTCGCACTCGAGACCGCAAGCGGGCCCGTTTCAGACAGAAGTTCTAAGGCAATTCGACTCGACGGCATCCGCAAAGCAACAGTGCCGTGGGTCTCCCCCAGATCCCAACTCAGCGAAGGCTGAGCCGGAAGAATAACGGTGAGTCCACCTGGCCAAAACTCGGCCACCAAAGCGCGAACTTCATCCGGCACCTCAGCAGCAAGAGCGTCAAGCGTAGGAATACCCGGAATGAGCACCGGCGGCGGCGACTGACGTGTACGGCGCTTCGCGTCGATTAGTTTTTGCACAGCCTCAGGCTGAAACGCATCTGCCGCGACACCATAGACCGTGTCAGTCGGGATAACGACGAGGTCACCGCGGCCAATAGCAACGCGCGCGAGTCGCATGCCGGTGAGAAGTTGGGCTTCGTCAGCGCAATCGTAAAGGTCATCCATGTCCCCAACATGGTACCTGTCGAAACAGTGAAAGACTGATCACGACAAACAGAGAGCGATGGTCAACAATGACGCTGCTTTTCATTTTTGACATGGATGACGTGCTCTATGAGTACGACTGGCGAGCGCGAATGGCTGCCATGAGCGAGTTGACCGGGCTCAGTTTTCTTGAGTTGCGTCAACTTTGGTGGCACAAGGACGGCGAATTTGGGGCCGAGGCAGGCCTGTACCGTACCGGAGACGAATATCTCGCCGCCTTCGAGAAAGCAATCGGCCAAAAAGTAGACGTCGCACGTTGGGTTGAGATTCGCGCCTCAGCAATGACCGTCTGGCCAGACTCCATCGCCGCCGCACAACGTGCCGCTGAGCTAGGGCAGACAACGCTGCTAACCAACAACGGCGCTCTGCTCGGTGAGCACCTCCCCACGCTCGCTCCCGAGCTTGTCGGAATCTTTGGGGATCACTTGCGCACCTCAAGCTATTACGGCGCGCGCAAACCCGACCCCGCCGTGTACGAACGAACGCTCAAGGCTTACGGGGTTGACGCCCACAACGCATTCTTCGTCGACGACATGTCAGAAAACGTTGACGCTGCGCAAAAACTCGGGATCACCAGCCACCAGTTTGTGAACGGTGCCGGCTTGCACCAGGCAATCGACGAATTTGCCAACGCACGAGCGTGACGCTTAAAGAAGAGCGGTTGTAGCCCGGTCTCGACCCAGCAGGTCTTTATGGTGAGCCACCGCATTCCAGCCATCCGCGGTGAGCAGCGCGGCAATCGCCGCAGCTTGTTCTTCACCGTGCTCGAGCACGAGAGTGCCACCCTGGTGCAGCAAACGCTGTGCTGTCACCGATACCCGACGGACGACATCCATTCCGTCTTCTCCGCCGTAGAGCGCGAGGGCGGGGTCATGAAGTCGAACCTCGATATCGCGCGGTATTGCCGCGGCCGGAATGTACGGCGGGTTCGAAATAACAACGTCGACCGTGCCATCAAGCTCAGGGAACGCATCGCCGAGGTCAGCGTTAATGAGGGTCGCATTGTCGGAACCATAGCGACGAAAGTTTTCACTCGTGTACGGCATAGCATCTGATGAAAGTTCGACGGCGAAGATTCGCGCGCGCGGCACCTCAGTAGCCATCGATAAAGCAATTGCGCCACTGCCCGTGCCGAGATCGACACCGATCGGCTCAGGAGTTGCGCTGGCGCTGAGCGCATCGATCGCGAACTGAACGACCGTCTCCGTCTCGGGGCGCGGCACGAAAACTCCCGGGCCAACCCGCAATTCGAGATTGCGGAACGGCGCGATGCCGGTAATGTGCTGCAGCGGTTCGCGAGCTGCACGGCGGGCAAAAAATGCCCGCGCGCTCGACTCGTGAGCAGCAGAAACCAGCGCACCCGTTACGACACGCACCTGCAGCTCGCCACGGCTCAACTCAAGAACGTGCGCAAGAAGGAGCTCAGCGTCAACCGCTGGGCTCTGCACTCCCCCAGCGCTCAACAACTCAGTGCCGCTAACCAGAAGGTCAGCGACACTGATGGTGAGCTCGGGAGTCATTGCCTCGCTCAGGAGTCGTTTCCTACTGCAGCCAAGCGCGCCTCTTCGTCAGCAATGATGCATGACTGGATGACGGGCTCGAGTGCACCGTTGATGGCCTGGTCAAGGTTGTAGGCCTTGTACCCGGTGCGATGATCAGCAATGCGGTTCTCAGGGAAGTTGTACGTACGGATGCGCTCGGAGCGATCCATCGTGCGGATCTGGCTCTTGCGGTACTCGCTAGCCTCGGCATCCGCTTCTTCTTGATAACGAGCGAGGATGCGCGCGCGCAGCACTCGCATACCCGCTTCGCGGTTTTGCAGTTGCGATTTCTCGTTCTGCATAGCCACGACGATGCCGGTCGGAAGGTGAGTAATACGAACAGCGGAGTCAGTGGTGTTTACCGACTGGCCACCGGGGCCCGAGGAACGATAGACGTCGATCTTGAGATCGTTCTGGCTGATCTCGACCTCTTCAGGCTCATCAACCTCGGGGAACACGAGCACACCAGCAGCTGACGTGTGGATACGACCTTGAGACTCGGTGGCGGGCACACGCTGAACGCGGTGCACTCCCCCCTCGTACTTCAAGTGCGCCCAGACACCCTCAGCGGGATCGCTCGAGTTGCCTTTGAAAGCCAACTGAACGTCTTTGATTCCGCCAAGGTCGCTCGAGGTCTGCTCGATGATCTCGGTCTTCCACTTCTTTGACTCTGCATAGTGCAAGTACATGCGCAACAGGTCGCCAGCGAAGAGTGCCGACTCTGCACCACCCTCCCCCATTTTGATTTCCATGATCACGTCACGGGAATCGTTGGGGTCACGCGGAATCAGGATGCGGCGAAGCTTCTCCTGAGTAGCCTCAAGCTCCTCAGTGAGGCCCGGAATTTCTGCAGCGAACGAATCATCCTCTTCAGCCATTTCAGTGGCTGCCGCAAGATCATCCGTCAACTGACGCCACACTGTGTAAACCTTCACAATGCGCGACAGTTCGGCGTAGCGTCGGTTGACTTTTTTCGAGCGGACCGGGTCGGAGTGAAGCTCGGGATCAGCTAGCTGACCCTCGAGCTCCCCATGCTCGGTCAGCAGCGACAGTACTGACTCGAACATTGTTAGTCCTCTTTTTTGCCGTTAGTGGAAGGAAGTGACTTCTGGATCTGCATGAGGAACTCAACGTTCGAGTTCGTCTCCTTCAGCTTATTCAACACGATCTCGAGCGCAGCTTGCTGGTCAAGACCAGCAAGGGCACGCCGAAGGTTCCACGTGACCTTGACTTCGTCGGCACCGAGAAGCATCTCTTCGCGACGGGTTCCGGAAGCGTTGACATCGACCGCGGGGAAGATGCGCTTGTCAGCGAGCTGGCGCGAGAGTCGAAGCTCCATGTTGCCGGTGCCCTTGAACTCTTCGAAGATAACTTCATCCATCTTCGAACCGGTCTCCACGAGCGCGGTAGCGATGATGGTGAGTGATCCACCCTCTTCAACGTTGCGAGCCGCACCGAAGAAACGCTTCGGCGGGTACAGCGCTGCGGAGTCGACTCCACCAGAAAGAACACGGCCGGAAGCCGGTGCGGTGAGGTTGTAAGCACGGCCGAGGCGCGTGATCGAGTCGAGCAGAACGACAACGTCGTGACCAAGCTCAACGAGTCGCTTGGCGCGCTCGATCGCGAGCTCAGCAACTGTGGTGTGGTCTTCAGCCGGACGATCGAAGGTCGAAGCAATAACTTCGCCCTTGACGGTGCGCTGCATGTCGGTAACTTCTTCGGGACGCTCATCAACGAGAACGACCATGAGGTGAACCTCGGGGTTGTTCTTAGAAATCGCGTTCGCGATGGCCTGAAGAACCTGAGTCTTGCCTGCCTTGGGCGGCGAAACGATCAAACCGCGCTGACCCTTACCGATCGGAGCAGCAAGGTCGATGATGCGAGTCGACAACATGGTCGGCTCGGTCTCGAGGCGCAGTCGCTCCTGCGGGTAGAGCGGAGTGAGCTTGCCGAATTCAACACGGTCCGCTGCCTCTTCAACGGGCAAGCCGTTGATGGAGTCGATGCGAACGATCGCGTTGTACTTCTGGCGGCCCTGGCCGTTGTCTCCATCGCGCGGCTGGCGAATTGCACCAACAACAGCGTCACCCTTGCGCAGGTTGTACTTCTTGACCTGGCCGAGCGAAACGTAAACGTCGCTGTTACCGGGAAGGTAGCCAGTGGTGCGAACGAACGCGTAGTTGTCGAGAACGTCGAGGATGCCGGCAACAGGAATCAGTACGTCATCTTCGGTGATCTCTGGCTCGAAGTCGTCGCCCATGTTGCCACGGCCGCGCTTGCGGTCACGGTAGCGGCCACGTCCACCGCGCTCGGAATCAACGTCGCCACCGCGGTTGTCGTCGTTGTTGCCACGGTTGTCGTTGTTACCGCGGTTGTCGTTGTTACTGCGGTTGTCGTTGTTGCCACCGCGGTTGTCGCGGTTCTCCCGCGGTTCGCGAGGCTCACGGTTTTCGCGAGGCTCGCGGTTCTCACGGGGCTCGTTGCCGCCGCCATTGTTGTTCTGGCGACGGTTGTTGTTCTGACGACCTGAGCCATCAGCGTTCTGGCCGTTGCGACTGCGGTTTCGGTTGCGATTGCGCCCCGAACCCGACTCACCGTCGGAGTTGTTGTCGCCATCGCTGTCGTTGTCGGAATCGGAGTCCGAAGATCCCCGGCCCGAGTTGTTGTTCTTGTCGCCAGCGTTTTCCGCGTTGTTCGCGTTGTTGTCACGCTTGTTGCGGCCGGCGTTGCGGCCTTTGCCAGCGTCGCTGTTCTTGTCAGCGCTGTTCTTGTCGGCGCCGTTCTTGTCGGCGCCGTTGTTGTCGGCGCCGTTGTTGTCGGCATTGCTGCCCTTGTCTGCTTCGCTCTGCGAATTGTCAGACTTGGCTGCGGCCGATGCTCCGGTCGAAGCGTCAACGTTCGAGTCAGCGGATGCTTCTGCGGCCCGGCTCGAGCTGCGACGGCTGCGCTTGGGCGCGGCGTCGGCTGCGGGGGCAGCGTCAGTTGCTGGCGCGTCAGTGGCGGTGTTGGCGCCTGCTGCGGAATCCGATTCGCTTGCTGCGGGCGCAGCATCGACCTTCTTCTTACGCGGGGCCGTCTTAGTCTTCTGCACTGCGGAATCTGCAGCTGGCGCAGCATCTGCTGCAGGGGCTACCGAATCGGTCTTCGGTGCCGAGGTCTTCGCGACCTCAGGGGCACCGGCCGGAGACTCAGAGCCTGCGATCGCGGCACCATCAACGCTCGTGACCCGGCGTGAAGCGCGCTTGCGCGCCGGGGCTACGGAAGCCTCAGTCGCTGCGGGTGCCTCGGTTGTTGCGGGGGCGGATGCTGCGGTGTTGCTGTTCTTCTCGTTAATTGCTTCCACGAGATCTCCTTTACGAAGTTTTGATGCACCGGTGATGCCACGTTCGGCTGCCATTGCGTGAAGCTCGGGCAGTCGCAACGCGCTCAGCGCGGCACGGGAATCCACGCTTGATGCGTGGTTATTGACGTCAGTCACTACTAGGGGTTCCTTTCCCCAACCACGCTTTCGAGCGATGGTGGAGAGCTAGTCGCTCACCGATGTCTACGCGGATGCGCAGGAATCTAATTCGGGGATGCGACGGGTGAAGTGCAACCGGGATGCTACGACTACGCCGTAGCTTCTACCTGGTGCTCATTCACTGTAGCACCTTTGAAGTCCACAGCTAAGAGGAGACATTCCCAAGGCGTGGCGGAGTGTTCTTGCACGAGAGCCGCCGCTTCAAGACGCCTCGCCGGGTCATCGGCCAAGACAAGAACTGAAGGCCCCGCCCCAGAAACAACAGCGGCATGACCGTGCGAACGCAGCATCCGGATCAGTTCTGTTGTTTGCGGCATCGCTGCAGCACGGTAGTCCTGATGGAGGCGATCGCCCGTGGCTTCAAGGAGCACTTCAGGGCTCTGGGTAAGTGCCGCAATGAGAAGCGCGGCCCGCGACACGTTGTAGACCGCGTCGGCGTAGGGCACGGCATCCGGCTGCAAACTGCGAGCGTGCGCTGTGGAGACCCGAAAGTCCGGAACCAGAACGAGAGGTGACACTCCACGGTGCACCATCAACTTCTTGGCCTGCGGCCCCGAGTCGGTGGTCCACGCGATAGTGAGCCCGCCCAGGAGGGCAGGTGCGACGTTATCGGGGTGGCCCTCAAGCTCGGTTGCGAGCACAAGGAGAGTAGCGGCATCCATCTCAACGATGCCCGCAAGCAGCCCCTTGGCCGCCATGACACCGGAGACGATTGCTGCCGCCGAAGACCCGAGACCTCCACCGTGCGGGATGACGTTGGTCGCCGCTACGTGCAGCGCCGGCATCGTCTGCCCGAAATGGGTGAAGCAGTGCTGAATCGCTTGAATGACCAGATTTGATTCGTCGGTGGCGACGATTCCCGCGCCGACGCCAGTGACGTCAATAGTGACACCGGAACCCTCGACCGCGGTGACGACGAGCTCGTCATAGTGGGAGAGCGCAAGCCCGAGAGTGTCAAAGCCCGGGCCAAGGTTGGCCGAGGTCGCCGGCACACGCACGACGACACTACGACCGACCAGCGAGGTCATGCCTTAGCCAACCCCAGCACGCTGGCAACTTCTGCCGTGTCAACCGGCACAACCTGAGGAGTGATGTCGTCGCCGCTGGCGGTTTTGAGGGCCCACTGCGGGTCTTTCAAACCGTGGCCAGTGACAGTGAGTACCACAGTTGAGCCGCGAGGAATCTGGCCGGCTTCGGCACGTTCCAACAAACCGGCGACGCTGATGGCGGATGCCGGCTCAACGAAGATGCCGACCTCAGCCGACAAAATGCGCTGGGCTTCCAGAATCTTGGCGTCGCTGATGGCACCGAAGTAGCCGTTGGAGACCTTGTGCGCTTCGGTAGCGAACTCCCACGACGCGGGGTTACCGATACGGATGGCGCTGGCAATCGTCTCAGGGTGCTTGACGATTTCTCCGCGCACGATTGGCGCGCTGCCCTCAGCTTGGAAACCAAACATGCGGGGCAGTTTGGTGGTGGCCGAGCGGGCGAGTTCTTCACTGTAACCGCGGAAGTATGCCGTGTAGTTTCCGGCATTGCCGACGGGCACAATGTGGAAGTCAGGAGCATCGCCCAGAACTTCAACAACCTCGAACGCGGCCGTCTTCTGGCCCTCGATACGGTCAGGGTTGACCGAGTTCACGAGGTGCACCGGGTAGTTTGCGGCGAGGTCGCGCGCGATATCGAGGCAGTCATCGAAGTTGCCCTGCACCTGAATGAGTTCACCGTTGTGAGCGATGGCTTGGCTGAGCTTTCCCATAGCAATCTTGCCTTCGGGAACGAGAACAGCGGCAGTGATACCGGCGTGAGCAGCGTAGGCCGCCGCAGAAGCAGAAGTGTTACCGGTCGACGCACAAATGACAGCCTTAGCGCCGTGCTCGACAGCCTTCGAAATTGCCATCGTCATGCCGCGGTCCTTGAACGAACCCGTCGGGTTCATCCCCTCGAACTTGACCCAGACGTGGGCGCCGGTGCGTGCCGAAAGAGCCGGGGCAGGAAGCAGCGGAGTTCCGCCCTCTCCCAAAGTGATAATCGGCGTCGCATCAGAGATGTTCAGACGATCGGCGTACTCATGAAGAACGCCTCGCCACTGCCGGTTCTTGATTTCACTATTCACTGGTTAAAGCCCCTCAACTCTCAAAACGGACACAACTTCACGCACGACCGAACTCTCGGCGAGCGCTGCCACCGTTGCAGCAAGCGACTCATCGGTCGCCTCATGCGTCACAGTAATAAGGGTAGCGCTCGGCACACCCTCTGTTACGGCACCGACAGTCTGGTTGACCGCCTCGACCGAGACCTTATGGTCGCTAAAAACGGCGGCGATCGTGGCAAGCACACCCGGCTCATCCACGACAGTCAAAGTGATCTGGTAGCGCGTCATTACGCTCGAAATCGGCAAGATCGGAAGGTTAGCGTGAGTCGACTCCGCGACTCCAGGACCCCCGATGACATGACGGCGAGCAGCCGAAACAACATCACCGAGAACGGCCGATGCCGTTTCAAGCCCACCGGCACCGGCACCGTAGAACATGAGGCTGCCAGCAGCCTCAGCCTCCACGAAGACAGCATTGTTGGCACCATGCACGGCGGCAAGCGGGTGAGTCAGCGGGACGAGCGCAGGATGCACACGGGTACTGACGCCATCGACGCCGGTTGCGGCATCCACGACACGTTCGCAAATGGCGAGAAGCTTGACGACATAGCCAGCCTTGCGGGCAGCAACCACTTGCTCGGCGGTGACACTCGTGATGCCTTCGCGGTGCACCGTGTCGAGCGGCACACGCGTGTGGAAGGCCAGGCTCGACAGAAGCGAAGCTTTTTGCGCGGCGTCATACCCTCCGATGTCAGCCGTAGGGTCAGCTTCGGCATACCCCAGGCGAGTTGCCTCAGCGAGAGCATCGTCAAAACTGTCGCCCGTGGCATCCATACGGTCAAGAATGTAGTTGGTGGTGCCATTGACGATTCCGAGGATGCGCTGCACCCGGTCACCGGCAAGGCTGTCGCGCAGCGGGCGAATGATCGGGATCGCGCCAGCAACGGCAGCTTCGTAATAGAGCTGGGCGCCAACTTGCGCGGCCTCTTCGAAGAGTTCGGCACCGTGATGTGCGAGCAGCGCTTTGTTGGCCGTAATGACATCAGCGCCGGAGTGCAACGCCTTGAGGATCCAGGTGCGCGCAGGCTCAAGCCCACCGATCAGTTCGATGACAATATCGGCGCCAACGATGAGCGACTCTGCATCGGTCGTCAGAAGTTCTTTCGGGATGTCGGTGTCGCGCGGTGCGTCAAGATCGCGGACGGCAACCCCGACGACTTCGAGACCGGCACCGGCTCGGGCAGCGAGTTCGTCAGCGTGCTCGAGCAACAGAGCGGTGACCTGTGAACCGACACTTCCTCCGCCCAGAACTGCGACGCGAAGGTTGCGGTATTCGATCATTCAGAGTCTCCCGATGGTGTAATTCCTGCGTCGCGGCTGAGTAAGTCTTCTTCGGTTTCGCCGCGCACAATAATGCGGGCTTTACCCTCGAGCACGGCCACAACCGGCGGTCGTGCAAGGTAGTTGTAGTTGTTCGACATCGCCCAGCCATAAGCACCCGTTGCCGGCACTGCGATGATGTCGCCCGGCTCAACGTCACCGGGCAAGTACTCGGCACGAACCACGATGTCGCCAGCCTCGCAGTGTTTACCCGCAATGCGGGCGAGCGTGGGGTCAGCATCAGAAACGCGATTGGCGATACGAGCCGAATAATCGGCACCATACAACGCTGGACGAATGTTGTCGCTCATACCGCCATCAACACTGACGTACTTGCGAACCGCTTCACCATCGACGAGCACATCCTTAATCGTGCCCACCGTATACAACGTCGTCGTCGACGGCCCGATGATGGAACGACCAGGCTCAATCGCGATGCGCGGAACCTCAATGCCCAGACGTGAACACTCCGACTCAACAATCGACGCCAGCGACTCCGCAAGTTCAGCAACCGGCAATGCCTCATCTGCCGACGTATACGCAATACCGAAACCGCCACCCAAATTGAGTTCCGGTACCGGCGCTGCGGCAGACAACCGCGCGTGCAACTCAAGCAAACGTTGCGCCGCCTCAGCGAAACCCGCAGTATCAAAAATCTGCGAACCAATATGCGAATGGATGCCCACAAAATCCAACGACGAATGGGTGCGGATTTGAGCTACCACCGCCTCAGCATCCGACAGCGGAATCCCAAACTTCTGGTCCTCCCGCGCCGTCGCCAAATATTCGTGGGTAGATGCATGAACCCCGCTATTGATGCGTAAACGCACCGGCTGGGTTCGGCCGTGCCGTGACGCGGCTTCAGCAACCCGACCGATTTCGACGACACTGTCGATAACGATGGGGCCGATGCCCGCGCGCACGGCACGGTCGATCTCGGAAAGACTCTTGTTGTTGCCGTGGAATCCCAGTCGCGACGCATCAACGCCGGCCGCGAGCGCAACCGCCATCTCGCCAGCGGACGCAACATCGATATTGAGGCCAGCAGCCGTCATCCACCGGGCAACTTCGGTGCAGAGAAACGCTTTGCCCGCGTAGTACACCTTGACGCTGGAACCGATGCGAGCGAACGCGCTATCAAACGCGCCCTTGATTTCGGTGGCGCGAGCAATCGCATCCGCCTCATCGATCACATAGACGGGAGTGCCAAAGTCGCGAACAAGTTGAGTGGCCGTAACGCCGGCAATCGCTAGTTCGCCGGTTTCTGTGCGCGCAGCATTATGCGACCAGACGGTCGACGGCAAAGAGTTGGCTTCGGCAGGAGCGGTAAGCCACTCGGGCGCCAGCGGATTCGCGAACACAGTCGCACCTCACAGAGATGTAGACGGAAAACGGCGGATTGTGTCCGCCCAGGCGTTGGGGATGGTGACCACTCTAACGGCAGTCTCGGCTAGCGTTGAATCGCGTTACTGCTCAGGGCAGACGCCGTATTGCTGCCACTGGTCATCACCAAGCGCGATGTCGTCGGCGCTGAGGTCGATGACCAGCTCAGAAGCATCAACGGCAACCGAATCGATCGTGAGCGCGGCAGGCATTGACGACGCTACACAGAATTTTTGTGAACTGAGCAAATTGCCGGCGAGCCCAGAAACCAGCGGATTATCGCGCAAATCGGCCACAGAAATCTGTTGATCACCCAGAAGCACCGATTGCGGTTCAAACGCGATGGAATCCCCTGCAGCAACCGGAAGAAGGTCTACCGCGACGGGAAGACTAATGAAGAGGAGCCGGAAAGTCGTCGAGACGCGAATAGCCGAGTCTTGCAGCTCAATCGAGTCGAGTTCAATTCCGCTGAGCGTAGTGGCGAGCTTGTCGATCTCTGCACCAGGCACAGCAACGCGCATCGAGAAGGTCTCCAGAGGCTTCGAGGGCGAAAGCGGCACCTCGGTTGCGACAATGTGAGCGGATGCTTCGAGCCCATTGACCTCGACGCGATCGAGATCGATCGTGACAACATCAATTCCCCCGGTGAGTGCTTGCCACACCAGTGAGCCAGAGCCGAGATCTACGGCAATGCCGTCCGCTGAGTCAATGCCGAGCGAGGAAACAATCTCATCGCGCACCAGATTCTCTGCAGCCGCGCGACCAACCGTCTCGACAAGAACAACGCCGACAATCAGAATCACAGCGATGATTCCGCCAGCGATCCACCAGCCTTTACCGCTCCGGCGCTTTTTAGTCGGGGCACTTTCCGGCGTCGTTCCGCCGCCGAGAACGAGTTCAACCGTGGGTTGCGCCCCCAAGTCAAGAGTCGGCTGTGTGCCATCATCGGGGCTTACGTCATCGCGGCGCGCGTCGTCGACCATGAACCTACATCCGTTCCGGAGCGCTAACCCCGAGCATCCACAGGCTATTGCGCAGTACCTGGCCCACAGCATCGTTTACCCAGAGGCGCGTGCGGTGAACGTCGGTCACTTCTTCGTCGTTCATCGGAGTAACGCGGCACTGGTCGTACCAGCGGTGGTAGCTGCCAGCGAGTTCTTCGGCGAAGCGCGCAATGCGATGAGGTTCACGAAGTTCGGCGGCCTGAGCCACGATCCGCGGGAACTCAGCGAGTACACCCAGCAGGATGCTCTCCGTTTCGTTCGTGAGCAGCGAGGCATCGAAGACGCTGCGATCCACTCCCGACTCCCCCGCATTGCGAGCAACGCTGTGAGTGCGGGCGTGCGCGTACTGAACGTAGAACACAGGGTTGTCATTGGTGCGCTTCTGCAGAATCTCGGGGTCGAGGTTGAGGGGCGAATCGGAGGGGTAGCGGCCGAGCGAGTAGCGCAGCGCATCCGTTCCGAGCCATTCGCGCAGGTCGTCGAGCTCAATGATGTTACCGGCACGCTTCGACAGTCGAGCACCGTTGATGCTGACGAGCTGTCCGATGAGCACCTCAATGTCTTTGTTGGGGTCGTCACCGGCCGCGCCCGCGAGCGCCTTGAGACGGTGAACATAGCCGTGGTGGTCGGCGCCGAGCAGGTAGATCTTGTGGGCGTAGCCACGGTCGCCCTTGCTCAGGTAGTAGGCAGCATCAGCAGCGAAGTAGGTGTAGACGCCGTTACCGCGCTTGATGACGCGGTCTTTGTCGTCGCCGAAGTCTGTCGTCTTGACCCACACCGCGTCGTCAATGTCGGCGACGTGCCCCTGAGCCCGCAAGCGCTCAACGGCGGTATCGATAGCGCTTTGGCCGTCGTCCATCACCGCGTGAAGGTCACGCTCGCTGAACCACACGTCGAAGTGCACGTTGAACGCCGCGAGCGACTTCTTGATCTCACCCAGCTGAAGTTCGTAGCCCCGCTCGCGAGCGACCGCAATGGCCTCATCGTGCTCAAGTTCGAGGATCTCGGGGTTCGAGGCAAGCACGCGCTGAGCTAGCTCGGCAACGTAGGCACCCGGGTAACCGTTCTCGGGCGTCGGTTCGCCTTTGGCCGAGGCCAGAATCGACGCACCGAAGTTGTCCATCTGGTTGCCGGCATCATTGATGTAGAACTCGCTCACGAGCTCGGCACCGGCGGTCTTCAAAATTCTGGCTAGCGAATCGCCGAGCGCCGCCCACCGAGTGTGGCCAATGTGCAGCGGACCAGTGGGGTTGGCGGACACGAATTCCAGGTTGATGGTTTGGCCGGCGAGCGAATCGTTACTGCCGTAGGCATCGCCCTGCTCGACAATGGTTTTGGCGAGTGCGCCAGCGGCTGCAGCATCCAGCGTGATGTTGATGAAGCCTGGGCCGGCAACATCCACTGCGGAGATGCCGTCAATGGCACGTACCTGTTCGGCGATCTCGTTGGCAAGCTCACGCGGGTTCGCCCCTAACGGCTTCGCCAGTTTCATAGCGACATTGGATGCCCAATCACCGTGATCGCGGTTGCGCGGTCGTTCTAACACCAGATCGTTCACGGTCAGGCCCAGATCGGGCGTGCCGCGGTTCGCCGCAATGCGGGTAACAACGGAAAGCAGGGTGGAAGAAAGATCAGCAGGATTCACCCCTTAAGAGTACTGGGTGGTCGCCGCCGTTCTGTTCGGAGTTCACGACACTGCCGGGTCACTGCACCGCATTGTCTGCAGAGGTCGCGAGAATAGAACTATGGCTCTTCGACTTCGCGTTATTCCGGCAGTAATCGCACTCAGCGCGTCTGCTCTACTGCTGACTGCCTGCGTGCCAACAGAATCTGAGCCGACTAGCCCAACGTCGACGCGCACGAGTGCGCCGTCGAGCACTCCTTCTGATTCCTCGACCCCTGAGCCATCGAGTTCAGCCTCAAGCGACCCGGAGGCCACCGCCGTTAATCTGGCCTGCACCGACTTGATCACTCCGCAGGCGATGTATGACTTCAACCCCAACTTCTTGCTCCTGAACAGCTTCACCCCTGCGGCAGGATCGCCAGCGGCTACGGCGCTCGCCTCGAAAGGCGTCGCGTGCCGTTGGGAGAACTCGACCAGTGGTGTCACCATCGATGTCTCGGTGGCTCAACCATCCCCCGCAAACGTCGATAGTTTGAAATCGAAAGCTGGCGGAAAAGCGGCAGGGTTCGACGGCTACTTTGCCGTGAGCGGTGACACTGGAACGGCACAAGTATTCGACGGCGCCTACTGGGCAACGCTGAGCTCGCAAGCATTCTTCGAGGCTGGCGACGTTGTCGAACTCGCCGCCGATGTTCGCGCCGCTCTGGAGTAAGGCGCGACTCCTCTAATCGAGGAGAATCGCTAGCGGAACCTGGGGACGCTAAATCTAGGGAAGCTGAACCGGCGACTGATGGTCATCAGTCGGCAACACGTCAGCTGTTGCCGTAATCACCAAGTTCTTAAGAAACAGATCAGCCCAATGGTTCGTCAGGAAGGCCGTGTCGGCCGCATCCCGGCCGGTGGCGATACGCACGAGAGACTGGCGCGGGGCTAGCCCGGTGGAGTCAACAATCCACCAAGCACCATCAACATACGCTTCAGCGACGGCATGGAAATCCATCGGGCTGAGCCCAGGAGCATAAACCGAAACATAGCGAGCCGGCACATCTTTCGCCCGCAACATAGCAATCGTCAGGTGCGCATAATCGCGACACACACCCCGCCGTGTGAGCAACGAATGTGAAGCGCCATCTGTCGCTTGAGAAATTCCCGGCGTGTAACGCATACTCTTCGAAACCCAGTCACGCACGGCCTGCAGCAACTCGTGCCCGGTCTGCGTTGGGAAGAGAGAGCGGGCACTCGGTGTGAGCACGTCCGACTCGCAATAGCGGCTCGGACGCAAGTATTCAACCCGGTCGATCTCGTTGAGGGGTGCAGCCGCTGCAGTTGCCTCCACGGTGGCGGCGTAGTCCACCACTAGACGCCCCGGGCCCGCGATCAGCGTGTGCAGGCGGGTTCCGCGCGCATCGACGAGCTCTTTCGGGTGTTGGGCTACGCCATCCAACACAAAATCCACGGACTCGGATGTCGTAGGCCAGTGTGCAGACACCGCAATACTAAAGACCATTTCGGTGCGACCACGAAGGTCAAGTTCTTGGTGGGATGTAACGGTGCGCAGCATCCTCCGATAATGTCACGACTAGCTGAAGTGGACATCAGAACATCGTGCTAAATGTTGGGGCGATTGCTTGCTAAGCTAGCCTCCTTGCCTTCGTAGCTCAGGGGATAGAGCGCCGGTTTCCGGTACCGTAGGTCGGGGGTTCGATTCCCTCCGGGGGCACTTTTATTTATCCGCGGCGCACCTCTATGGCTGCGCCGTGGATCCGCGTTCGATCAGGGTAAAGCCGATTTCGATATCACGGCGTTGAGTATTTTCTCCGCAGGTGAGTTCGAAAATTGCTTCGCCAATGTGCTGTGTCGACAGTCGCGCTGTGGTCAGTCCGTCAGAAATGACATCTGCAACAGAAATATCGTCGAAGCCGGTAAGCGAGATGTCGGTCGGTATCGTGACGCCCAGGGCACGCAGCTCGCTGAAGGCTCCGACCGCCATAACATCACTGAGCGCCACGATCGCGGTGATGTCCCGGCGCCTCGGGCCTGCGACCAGCGTGTCGCCGTAGAGCTCGCGCACGCCTTCGGCTCCGCCCTCGCGGCTAAACGCATGCTGACTTATGTGAACCATGCGGGAACCGAGAACCTCGGTGAGGCCGCGCATTCGGTCGCCTACGGCGTTCAGTTGTTCCGGGCCCGAGAGAACGGCAATCTTGGAGTGGCCGAGGGCTACGAGGTGTTCGGCGATTGCTCGCCCGGCTCCGATATTGTCAGGAAGCACGGCGCTCGCGTCGAGCGCGTGGCGGCCCACGACCGCGATCCGTCCGCCTGATTGTTCGTAGGCTGCTAGTTCTTTGCCGGTCGCGATTTCGGTAGCGGGGTCTGAATAGCCCGACCCTGCGAGAACTATGGCGCCGACTCGGTACGACCTAAAAATCTTGATCTGGGCCAACACATCTTCGGGAGTGACCGCGTGAGCAATTTGTACTGATCGTGAATCGTCTGCCGCAACAGCTATGAGGCTGCTTGCAATTTCAGCGAAATACGGGTCAGCGATGTTGGTCAGAACGAGGCCTATGGATGACGCGAGTCCCCCGGCTAGCGACCGAGCGTTCATATTCGTCACGTAGCCCATGTCTGCGGCAATCCCGCGAACGCGTTCCGCTAGCGCGGGACTCACACCAGACGTGTTGGTGAGGGAGCGTGAAACTGTGGCTAACGACACTCCCGCCCGTGCTGCGACGTCGGAAAGCCTGATCGGCAACCCTGCTTCTGGCATGTTTCGCCCTTTCTGCTTGCGCATCCCTTACCAAGCACTATAGGTTAACGTAAGCGCTTTCGTAAGCGCTTACGTTGCCGCATTTGCTCGGCATTCCCAGAGAAGAGGATGACCTTGACCACTCGAACCGTGCGAATAATCGCCAATGGAATCACCGGCCGAATGGGCTACCGCCAACATCTGGTTCGGTCGCTACTCGCCATCCGCGCCGATGGCGGTGTTCTCCTGCCCAATGGCGACCGTATTCAAGTGGAACCGATCTTGGTCGGCCGCAACCTCGAAAAAATTGCCGAGCTCGCCAAGCTGCATGACGTAGCTGAATACACGACAGACCTCGATGCGGCTCTCGCAGACCCGACCGCAACAATCTATTTCGATGCTGCGCTCACCAGCGCTCGCAAGCAGGGCATCCTCAAAGCGGTTGCCGCCGGAAAACACGTTTACACCGAAAAACCCATTGCCGAATCTGTCGAGGATGGTTTCGACCTCGCTCGCGCCGCCCAAGAAGCGGGTGTCATCAACGGCGTCGTGCACGACAAGCTCTACCTACCAGGGCTCGTCAAGCTCAAGCGCCTCATCGATTCTGGATTCTTTGGGCGAGTGCTGAGCATTCGTGGCGAGTTCGGCTACTGGGTTTTCGAAGGCGACCTGATCCCCGCGCAACGCCCCAGCTGGAATTACCGCGCAGAAGACGGCGGGGGCATGACTCTCGACATGTACTGCCACTGGAATTACGTTCTCGAAAACCTCTTCGGCAAGGTCAATGCCGTTACGAGCAAATCAGTCACCCACATTCCCGACCGCTGGGATGAACAAGGCAATCACTACGTCGCGACCGCCGACGATGCCGCGTACGGAATCTTCGAACTTGAGGGTGACATCATCGCGCAGATCAATTCCAGTTGGGCTGTACGAGTCGACCGTGGCGAACTTGTTGAGTTTCAGGTTGACGGCACGCACGGATCAGCCGTCGCGGGGCTTTTCGAATGCCGAATTCAGCCGCGAGAAGTAACCCCGAAACCCGTTTGGAACCCTGATCTGAGAACCGACCAGGACTTCCGCTCACAATGGACCAGCGTTCCCGAGAACCAAATTTTCGACAACGGCTTCCGCTCTCAGTGGGAAGAGTTCATCAAGGACGTCGATGCTGGGCGCCCCCACGCTTACGACTTCATGGCTGGAGTGCGGGGCCTTCAGCTAGTCGAGGCTGGGCTCACGTCATCAGCTGAAGGGCGCCGCGTCGAGATTGCCTCGGCCGCCGCGACCGGTGAGGCCGCACGGGCATGAGAGCCAGAGAACGAATGATCCTGCCAACCGCGACCGGATCAAAAGAAATAGAGCTCGCTGCGGCGCGCAAGTGGAGCCAGCACCCGCAGGCATACTCGTCGCGAATCGCCTTTGCCGCAGCCCACGTGATTGCCGATCCGCGCGCTGAAAACGTGCCAGGGGCGCCTGCCGTCATCGATTGGGATTCAACGCTCGCCTTTCGTCGAGGCCTGTTTGAGTACGGCCTCGGCGTTGCCGAAGCCATGGATACCGCCCAGCGGAACATGGGACTCGACTGGAACGCCGCGCAAGAGTTGATCTCCAGAAGTGCAGCGCAGGCCGCCGAATTTGGCGCACGCATCGCCAGCGGTGCCGGAACTGACCACCTCACCTCGGCCACAACTCTGACCGACGTCACAAACGGCTACCTCGAGCAGGTCGCCTTCGTGGAATCAACGGGCTCGCAGGTCATCGTGATGGCATCGCGTCATCTCGCCGCTCTCGGCGCCACGGCGGAGGACTATCTCACGCTGTACGACACCATCCTGTCGCAGGTCACCTCGCCGGTGATTTTGCACTGGCTTGGCGAAGTGTTCGACCCGCAGCTCGCTGGTTATTGGGGATCAACCGATATCGAGACCGCTACCGACACGTTCGTAGAACTCGTTTCTACTCACGCCGACAAGATCGACGGCGTGAAAGTTTCTCTGCTCTCCGCTGAGCACGAAATCGGGTTGCGAGCGCGATTGCCACTCGGCGTTCGCATGTATACGGGAGATGACTTTAACTATCCCGAATTGATCCGCGGTGACGGCACCCATCACAGCGACGCACTACTCGGAGCATTCGCGGCGATCGCTCCAGCAGCAAGCGCTGCGCTAGCAGCACTCGACAGAGGTGACTCAGAAGGATACGCCCGGGAGATGGAACCCACGCTGGCGCTATCACGCCACATCTTCGCCACCCCCACGTTCAACTACAAGACCGGAATAGCCTTTCTGTCGTGGTTGAACGGCTATCAACCCGGATTTGTCATGGTTGGTGGGATGCAATCGGCGCGCAGCATTGTGCACTTCTCAGAACTCTTCGACCTTGCAAACACTGCACAACTTCTGCTCGACCCTGAACTTGCCGCTCACCGTTTTAGCGGTCTCCTCGATGTGTCTGGAGTATCAGTATGACGACACCGGCCGCGGCATCCAGTCCACAAGAACAACCGATGAATGGCGGCACGTCCGCTCCCTCTCGGCTCTCGCTGAATCAAGCGACAATCAAATATGCCGATTTGACAGAAGCACTCGCGGTCACCTCGCGGGCCAGCATCACCAGCATCGGCACGTGGCGTGAGCCCGTGCAGAATGTCGGGCTTCCTGAGGCCGTGAAGATGATCGAGGGCTCAGGATTGCGAGTATCGAGTCACTGCCGGGGCGGATTCTTCACCACTGAAGAAGGCCCCATCCGACGTGCGTCGATGGAAGACAACAAAGTCGCCCTCGACGAGGCCGCAGCCCTAGGTGCGCCTGCCCTTGTTCTTGTCGCGGGCGGACTCCCCGAAGGCTCACGCGACTTAGTCGGCGCTCGCGAACGCGTACGCGACGCGATCGGAGAGCTTGCGCCTTACGCAAAGTCCGCGGGAGTAACACTGGCCATTGAGCCGCTGCACCCGATGTACGTGAGTGATCGTGCTGTTATCTCCACACTGGGCCAAGCGCTCGACATCGCCGAGCAGTTTGACATCGAATCCGTCGGCGTGGTTGTCGACTCTTTTCACGTGTGGTGGGATCCAACGCTGTTCGACCAGATCGCTCGCGCTGGTGCCAGAATCGCTTCCTATCAGGTGTGCGATTGGGTCACCCCGCTCGCTTCAGACGTTCTCCTCTCTCGAGGAATGATGGGCGACGGACACATCGACTTTGGCCCGCTCACCACGGCGGTAGCGAATGCAGGCTACGTCGGCGATATCGAAGTCGAAATCTTCAACCAAGCGGTGTGGGACACGCCCTATGACGAGGTCGCTCGGCGGGTTGTCGAAACGTTTGCGCAATACGTCGCGGAGTAGGCGTTACCCCCAAAAAACGCCGCGCCCCATGCCTCACCGTTCGCTATTAGTGAGGTTGCCTACGCCGAAACCCCAGCGTGACTACGGGCACAATGACGAGGCCGGATGCGGCAAGCAGTGCGATCCACTCCCCGGTAGCGAAGCTCGCCCACAGTCCAACCGCGAGAACGGCGACGCTGTAGATAGCTGCAAGAGCCCAAATCAAGCGTGACGACGAGGCAGCCTGAGATTTTGTCATACAGTGAGGCTAAAGGGCCTGACGCTACATCTCAATGAAAATGAATAACCTGCCGGATCTACTCAGTTAGGAGACCACGCAACAGGCCTCGGCGCCGGCATCCGTGCTCGTCGCAACCGACGCGAGCATCTTGACTGGCTCAGCGAATGCTTCGCAGCAGAGCTCGTAGACGTTGGAGCGGCCGCGGGGCGTTACGGTCACGAGACCGTTTTCGCGCAGGGGCGCCAAGTGGTGGCTGACTAAGGTTTGGCTGAGCCCCGTGGCATCCGTCAGCTCTCGCACTGTGTGAGCGCGCTCAGTCAGAATCAGCACCAACTGCAGCCGATTGGGGTCGCCGAGCGCGCGTAGTAGTGGTGCCAAACTTTGGGCCCGTTCGGCTGTGGCTGACCAAGTGGGCTTCTGAATTGTCAGAAGATCGACGCGTTCGTTCATAACTATGATCTTACACAGTTTCTTTGTTATCAACAGTGGATGCTGTTATCGTTAGCGAGCGCTAGTAGTGCCGCTGGCGAACAACAACAAGGAGAGCAATGACCGTCGCACCTTCCCCCTCCAGCCCGCTACCCGTCGTGGTCATTGGAGCCGGCCCCATCGGGCTCGCCGCTGCCGCCAACCTCGCCCAGCGCGGCATCGACGCAGTAGTGCTCGAAGCCGGAGAACGCGCCGGTGCGGCCATCAGCCAGTGGGGTCACGTCTCCCTCTTCTCCGCTTGGTCGTACAACATCGACCCCATAGGCCGCACACTTCTCGAAAAAACAGACTGGGTCTCCCCCGCCGCCAATGCCCTCCCGACCGGCGCAGAACTCGTGCGGGACTACTTACTCCCCCTCGCCGCAACAGCCGAACTCGCGCCGCTCATCCGCTACAGCAGTCGAGTGATCGGGATGTCGCGCCAAGGCATCGACTCCAGCAAGACCATTGGCCGCGAGCGCCACCCACTGCTGGTTCGCGTTGACTCACCGAATGGCGTGTACGACATCCTCGCCTCAGCCATCATCGATGCTTCAGGAACCTGGGGACACAGCAACCCCATCGGCGCCTCTGGGCTTCCCGCTACCGGCGAAGACAACAGCGCCGGCTGGCTAGCCGGCCCGCTCCCCGATGTTCTCGGAACCGATCGTGCTCGTTTCGCTAGCAAGCACACCCTTGTGATCGGCATGGGCCACTCGGCCGCCAACACGCTGCTAGCTCTTGCCGAGTTGCGGGACGGCGAAACGGGTACCGAAATCACCTGGGCCATTCGTGGCCGCTCCGCTCGTCGTCTCTACGGCGGCGGCGCTGCCGATGAGCTTCCGGGCCGCGGTGCGCTCGGTACGCGCCTCAAGGCTGCCGTCGAATCCGGTGCTATTACTCTGCTGACCGATTTCACCGTCACCGAGCTTGCACCACAACCCGATGGTCGATTGCGCGTCATCAGCAACAACCCTGATGGCGAACAATCTGTGACCGTGGATGCTCTCGCCGCCGCCACCGGTTTCCGCCCTGACCTGGGCATCCTTCGCGAACTGCACCTCAGCTTCGACCCTGTGCTTGAAGCTCCTGTAGCACTTGCACCGCTCATCGACCCCAACGTGCACAGCTGTGGCACTGTCGAACCGCACGGCGCGAGTGTGCTCTCACATCCCGAGAAGAACGTCTTTGTGGTCGGCATGAAGAGCTACGGTCGCGCACCAACTTTCTTGTTGGCGACTGGCTACGAGCAAGTGCGCTCCGTGGTCGCGGCAATCGCCGGCGATAAAGCGAGCGCTGAACGCGTCAATCTGATGCTGCCGGAGACTGGCGTGTGCTGCTCGAGTACCAGCGGGGGTTGCTAAACACTGCCAGGGTGCTGGCACCGCCAAGCACTTCTTTAGCGCCGATCATCAGGAGCGTCCCTCACGATTAAGCCTGTGGACGGGCGCCCTTATTCTTCGATCACTATCCCCAGATGAGCGGCGAGAAGGGGCGCAAATTCTGCCAATTGGTAGGAGTTGATCGTCGCACCCTTGAGTGCTCAACGCCAGTGACGTGACGCAGCTCTAGCGAACGTAGATCAAAATTTGTCAGCTTCGCCCGCGTGAGGTCAAGGGTGTTCACCTGCGTACTGGTGAAAGAGACGCGGTTAGCGGTTGCCGCGCCGAGATCGAGTTCGTCGATCAGGCAGTCGTCGAAGAGAACATCTTGCAGGTGCGCTCCCCGCAGATTGAGGTAGCCAATGCGGCAGTGGGTAAAGCGAACTGACTTCCACGTCGACTCATAGAATTCCGCTGACCCCAGTCGGGAGCCTTCAATACTGACATCGCGGAACTGGGAACGTGGAGCAGTAAAAATGGGGGCGTTGAGCTTGTCGAATCGAGTCTCAACGAAGGTTGCCGCCCGAAAGTCAGTGGAATTGGCCTCCAGCTCAGAGAATTCACATTCGGAAAACGAGATCCCGGAGAGGTCTTCTTCGCTCAGATCGGATGCCAAAAAGCGTTGCCCGTCATAGCTTTCGTGGGCTCGCAGCGCCGCGGTATCGCCGTCGGCAAGGTTCTCGAGCTGACGGGCATCAATGACTGGTGCCGCTGTTGCAATTTTTTTGGCCATGCAATCCGTTGCTCCTCAATTAGTTGGTGCTGTGCCGAACCGAAGTTACCCCACGCGACCGACGCTGCCCCGATACCCTTTTGCCATGACGCCTCCCGTTACGGCCGCTGACCGAGTCACCCACTTTTCGAGCAAGCTCAATTTCGAAACTGATCCCTCGGATGTGGGCAGTGCAATCGAAGCCAACACTCGTTTCGTTCTCATCGACTCGCGTGGCGATGCCGCGTGGAACCAGGGTCGTGCGGTTGGTGCCATTCACATGCCAACCGCAGACATCAGCACCCGCGCCGCGAATAAAATCCCGCTCGACATGCCTGTGGTCGTTTACTGCTGGGGCCCCGGCTGCAACGGCGGCACGAAGGCTGCCCTTGAGTTTGCGAAACTTGGCTACGAAGTGCGCGAGATGATCGGCGGCTTCGAATACTGGGCACGCGAAGGCCTTCCCGTCGTCGACGAGAACGGCCTGGTACTGCGAGCGAAAGACCCTCTCACCGCGCCCGTCGACGCAGTGAGCTGCGCGTGCTAGCGCCCTTTGTGCGCGTCGCTCGAGTGCGACTCTAAGAACTCGTAAAGCTCGCGGTCGTCAACTCCAGGGAACGTCCCTGACGGCAGGGGCGACAGGATGTGCGCATGCAGTTTGGCGCTCGACCATGCATTGCCCGACCACCGATCGCGCAAGTCTTCTTCTGGTTTGCGGCAGCAGGTTTCATCCGGGCAGGTGGATGCTCGACGGTTGTCGGTCGCACGCCCGCGAAACCATTTGGAGTGCGCGAACGGTACGCCGATGGTGATGGAGAACTCTTCGGCATCCGTCGTTCCCGTTTGGGTGGACTCGAAGAAGCTTCCATTCGGGGTGTCGGTGTATTGGTAAAACTCGGTGGTGCGGTTCGTGCGGGTAAATGCGGTTCGAGCGCTCCAATTGCGGCACACGAACTGACCTTCGGCTGAGCCGGTGACGTCCAGCGGCAAGCGCAATCCATCATTTTCGTAGGCCTTGTAGACGGCACCATCATCGCCAACACGCAAGAAGTGCGTTTCTAGGTCGAGGTGCGAGGTCGCAAGGTTAGTGAATCGCAGCGCTGCGGCTTCATGCGTGACCCCGAAAGCATCTCGAAAGTCCTCTACCGCGATGTTGCGCTGGGCTTTCGCCTCGCTCAAGAAGTCAACCGACTGCTTCAGCGGCATGAGCACTGCCGCCGCGAAATAATTGATTTCGAGGCGCTGGTGCAGAAATTCGGCGTAGCTGGTGGGTTCGGTGTGTCCGAGCACCCGATGCGCCATCGCCTGAAGCGCCATCGACCGAAGTCCATGCCCACCGGGGATCGATGCTGGTGGCAGGTAGATGCGGCCGTGCTTGAGGTCGGTGACTGATCGCGCCGAATGGGGCAGATCGTGCACGTGCACGAGCTCGAACCCCAAGGATTCCGCCATCAGGCTCACCGCGCGGTGGGTGAGTGCACCGGTCGTGTGGTTGCCGGCAAGTGTTAACTTTTCTGCTTCTGCCTCAAGATCGGGCAAGTAGTTGTCGAGCGCACGCATGCGCTGGCGCAACTCTGTGTTTGCGCGGCGTGCTTCCTCGGGGGTCGCAATCGCTTGGCGCGAACGGGTAGCGAGTTCGTGGTGCAACCCGACGATCGCTTCGAGCGTCTCGTCCGGGATACCCTTCGACGGCCGAATCTTGGGCAGACCGAGCGATGCATAGATGGTGCTGCGTTGCACCCGATCCAGCTCTATTTCTAGGGCTGCTCGCTTTGTCGGCGGCGCCTCATCAAGAAGATCAGCCAATTGGATGTCGGTCGCCGACGCAATTGCCGAAAGAAGCGTCAGTCGTGGCTCGCGTCGCCCGTTCTCCATCAGCGAGAGCTGGCTACCGGCAACCCCCACCCGATCACCAAGTTGATCGAGAGTGAATCCCGCCGTGGTGCGGAAATGTCGGATTCGTTGGCCCAAAGTCACAAGATCATTCACACGTTCACTATAACTAAAGAATTCGGTTTCTTTTCAGCCAGATCGTCAGCAATCCGCAGAAAAGGGGTTCATGATCGAACAAGAACAGTTTTTTCAGCACTACACACTTCAGCGGAAGGTAGAAATGAGCATCGCAGAGATGACTAAGACACACTTCGCCGCACCCGACGGAACGAATCAGAGCGTTATTGCTTGGGTGGAAGAGATCGCCGCCCTCACGCAGCCAGACGAAATTGTCTGGTGTGACGGCAGCCCTGAAGAAGCCGACCAGCTCGCCGACCTGATGGTCGAAGCCGGAACGCTCACTCGACTCAACGACGAGTACCGTCCGCACAGCTTTCTCGCACGCAGCGACCCCAGTGATGTCGCCCGCGTCGAATCTCGCACGTTCATCTGCTCGGTAAATGAGAGCGATGCCGGCCCCTCCAACAACTGGGCGGCACCTGCAGAAATGCGGTCAACCCTTAACGAGCTTTTCGTCGGCAGCATGCGCGGTCGCCGGATGTTCGTGGTTCCATTCTCGATGGGCCCACTCGGCTCTCCCCTCGCCAAGATCGGCGTGCAGGTTACGGACTCCCCCTACGTCGTCATGAGTATGGGCATCATGACGCGAATGGGATCGGCCGTTCTGAAGGCCATCGATAACTCCACTGAATGGGTGCGTGCCATCCACTCTGTTGGCGCACCGCTCGCCGCCGGCGACACTGATGTGTCGTGGCCCTGCAACCAGACCAAATACATCAGCCATTTTCCGGAGACTCGCGAGATTTGGTCGTTCGGTTCTGCCTACGGCGGAAACGCGATTCTCGCCAAGAAGTCGTTCGCGCTTCGTATCGCCTCGGTGATTGCCCGCGATGAAGGATGGCTCGCTGAGCACATGCTTCTGCTCAAGCTCACCAACCCGCGCGGTCGTGTGTTCCACATCGCTGCGGCATTCCCTAGCGCCTGCGGCAAAACCAACTTGGCGATGCTCAAGCCGACGATCCCCGGCTGGAAAGCCGAAACCATCGGCGATGACATTGCGTGGCTCGGCAAGGGAGCTGATGGCCGACTGCGTGCCATCAACCCCGAAGCGGGCTTCTTTGGAGTGGCACCGGGCACCGGCTACGCCACCAATGAAACCGCAATGGACACCATCTGGGGCAACACTGTTTTCACCAACGTCGGGCTAACAGACGACGGTGATGTCTGGTGGGAAGGCATGAGCGACGAGGCGCCAGAGCACCTTATCGACTGGCAGGGTAACGACTGGACGCCAGAATCTGGCACCCCGTCGGCTCACCCGAACTCACGTTTTACTGTGGCAGCAGCACAATGTCCCACCATCGCAGATGAGTGGGAATCGCCACAGGGCGTCGTCATCGACGCAATTATCTTCGGCGGTCGCCGCGCGACCAACGTGCCGCTAGTGGTGGAGGCACGAGATTGGGAGCATGGCGTCTACCTGGGCGCCACTATCTCATCTGAGCGGACGGCGGCTGCCGAAGGCACTATTGGCGAACTACGGCGTGACCCGTTCGCCATGATGCCTTTCTGCGGCTACAACATGGCTGATCACTGGGCGCACTGGCTCTCAGTCGGCCAAGACCTGCGAACGTCGGGTACTGTTCCGCGTATTTTCCAAGTCAACTGGTTCCGGAAGGCAGCAGACGGCTCATTCCTCTGGCCTGGCTTTGGCGAGAACTCCCGTGTGCTCGAATGGATCTTGGAGCGCGTCGACGGCAAGGTCGCCGCTAGCGAAAGCGCCCTCGGGTTGCTTCCCCGCGATGGCGACCTCAACATCGACGGTCTCGATCTGAGCGCTGACACGATGGAACAGCTTTTCGCTATCGACACTGACTCTTGGCTTGCCGAAGCAGCATCCACTGAAGAGTTCTTCGCAACCTTCGACGGTCGGGTTCCTGCAGCCGTTACTCGCCAACTTGAGCAGTTGAAAGTTCGCCTCCAGGGCTAACCAACGAAACCGCCTCGCCGTTCGTCTTTAGTAGTGTGACCACAATTGCGCTAACTGTTGGCCATTCCTCGGCCACAATAGAGATGACGGCGAGGAGGGGCTCAGTGACTGAGACCGAAAACACCCCTGCCCGCTGGGAAGACATTGCCACGCAACTGGTTTCCGAGCGAGGCGAGGCTTTGACGCGCTATGCGTTCCTGATCTCCGGCAATCGCGACGATGCCTCGGACCTCGTGCACGATGCTCTCGTTAAAACCTTCGGTCGGCTGCGCAACGGTTTTTCGATTGCCAGCGCCGAAGCGTACGTGCGTCGGGCGATTCTTAACACCTACCTCGACCGCGGGCGGCGCATTACTCGGTGGCGCAAAATTGCCCACCTGACCGTTGTGCCTGACACCCAGCCGTCGCCGGATGCCGACACGGAGACTCGCCTTGACCTTCAGTCTCAGTTGATGAGGCTGCGGCCGCGTGAACGTGCCTGCATTGTGTTGCGCTATTACGAAGACCTTAAAGTGGATGACATTGCCGAAACGTTAGAGATCAGTCCGGGTGCCGTGAAGCGTTATTTGAGCGACGCACTGGCCCGGATGGCTGTGGGCCTCGATCGCGCTGAATCACACGACCTCGGGAGCGACCATGGTTGATGAATCTGATATCCGATCCCATTTGGCTGCCGGCGAGATGCCGACGATCGTGATCGATACTGATGCGGTCATTTCCCGCAGCAGGGCTCGGCGTCGACCACGCCAGTTCGCTGTGGCGGCTGTTGGCGTTCTTGCTGCAGCGTCCCTAGTTTTCGCGGGGGTTTCGACCTTTCCGCGTACTGCTGTGTCGACCTCGGCCGGGGTTTCGGCCGTCGACTCGGACTCAAACTCGAACATGGATGCTGGAGCCAGCGACGAATCTGCGGAATCGTTCCTCGCGCCCGACGACGCGAGAGTTGCTGGGCGGTGCGGTGCTCTCGTTTCGAGCACCGAAACAACACCATTTGGGCTGGCGCTGGCGATTGACATTTCGAGCCCGGTGCGGGCATCCGGCACGGCATTCGGTACGGTTCGGCTGACGAATACGTCGGATGTTGCGGTGACCGGAACGACGGCATCGGTGCCCGATGTCGATTTGACCCGTGACGATGTTTCGCTATCGCATAGCCCGGATGTGCAGATCTTGTCGGTTATCCCGGTCAATCTTCAGCCGGGGCAGAGCATCGAATTTGCGGTCTCGGTTCCGGTCTACGACTGCACCACGATTGATACGGGAGGCTCCTTGGAGCCCGGGGTCTATGCCGTCAGCACGTCGATTGCGTTTGTGCCGACTGACCCTGAGGTTGGCGAGGCCGCCGAGGTGCGCAGTTCACCGGCAACCATCGTTCTGCAGTAACGACATCTCTTTTAGTTAGACTCCTCCTGTCACTTTCGACTCGAAGGAGCACCTGTGAAGGCTCGACTTGTTGCAGTCCTTGCGCTTGCCTTAGGGCTTTCGGTGCTCACCGCGGCACCGGCGCTTGCCGACGACCCTGTGAGCCTTGATGGCGCTTACGTTCTCGACTCTGCCGGGGCTCTCGACGGCAACGATGCCGAGGTCGTGGCGGCGCTCGATTCTTTGTATGAGCGGGCCGGCATCCAACTTTTTGTGGTCTATGTCGACGAGTTCACGAATCCCAATACCCCGATCGATTGGGCGGATGCTACGGCAAACGCTAACGGGTTAGGTGATGACGATCTTCTACTCGCGGTTGCTGTTTCGCAGCGCCAGTATGCGCTGTCGGTGGCGCCAGATGCGCCAGTGACTGATGCCCAGCTGGATGCGGCAGAAAGCGCCATCGAGGCGCAACTCCGCGACGACAATTGGGGTCAAGCGGCAATCGCCGGAGCTAATTCACTGGCTGGCGTCGCGTCGCCCTCCCCCGCTGATTCTCCGGGGAATGGCATCTCTGTTCTGCCTATTGTTGGCGGTGTTGCGGTCGTAGGCGTTGGCGCCTTTGCCTTTTATCGCTTGCGACGCCGCAATCGGGCAGTCGACGGCGATACGCCTGTCGAGGGCGTTTCGCAAGAAGAACTTAATCGTCGCGCGGGTAGCGCCTTGGTCGATTTGGATGACGCTCTCAAGACCAGCGAGCAGGAGTTGGGTTTCGCGATTGCGCAGTTTGGCAGCGCGGCGACCACTGATTTCGAGGCGTCGCTCGCCCAGGCAACCGAGGCGGTGGCTCAGGCGTTCGGCCTTCGGCAGAAGCTCGACGATAGCGAACCAGAAACTGCTGAGCAGAAACGCGCGATGACGATTCAGATTATTGAGTTGTGCGAGCAAGCCGATGAGTTGTTGGATGCTCAGGCTGACGCGTTTGACCAGTTGCGCCAACTCGAGACGAATGCGCCAGCCGCGCTTGCCGAAACGGCCACTCTTATCGCCACGGCAAGCAATCGCATCCCCGACGTCGAGCGCGCTTTCGCCGCGTTGAATTCGAGTTACTCGCCAGCGGCGCTCAATTCGGTTGCCGATAATGTTGAGCGGGCTCGCGCTTTGCTCGCGGCGGTCATTGAGTCGTCGACGGCCGCGAGCACGGCCATCGACGCCCAGAAATTGGGTGAAGCCGCGGTTGCCGTGCGCACCGCGCAGGCCCAACTCGGCCAGTCGATTCAGCTGATGGATGCCGTCGACTCGCTCACGGCCGAGCTTGCGTCTGCCGAGATTATGCTTGCCGCCGCCATCACGGATACCACCGGCGATATTGCGGCCGCGCATGCGCTGTCCCACGACGAGACCGCGGCGGCTTTGCCGTCGGCGATAGCGGCTGCCGAAGCTGCTCTCGCCTTTGCTCAGTCAAACTCAAGCGATCCGATTGCGAGTTTGAGCGCTGTCGGCGACGCGAATGCCGCTCTGGAGACGGTGTTCGTCGGGGTGCGCGATCAGCAGCGTGTTGTCGCTCAGGCCGCTACCCAGTTGACGGCCGCGCTTGCCGCAGCGCAGTCACGCATCACCACGACGGCGCAATTCATTACGACTCGTCGGGGTGGTGTTGGTTCCGAGGCGCGAACGAGAATTAGCGAGGCTGACCGCCAGGTGAAGCAAGCCTTGGCGTTGCAGTCTTCCGATCCGGTTACTGCTCTTACTCATGCGCGTCAGGCTGATCAGTTGGCAGCGACTGCGTATGAGCTCGCACAGCGTGATGTTTCGCAGTTCTCCTCCGGTGGCAGCGCTGGTGCCGGCATGGGCGGCCTGGGCGGCCTCGGAGGCTTCAGCGGCGGTTCTGGTAGCACCGGTGGCGATCTGCTCGGTGGTCTGATCGGCGGCCTCATCGGTGGCAGTTTGGGATCACGTTCGTCTCGCTCAAGCAGAAGTTCGCCGTGGGGTGGAAGTTCGTGGGGCGGCTCGGGCTCGAGCGGATCTCGATCGGGCAGTTCCCGCTCTGGCCGCAGCAGTCGTTCTGGCGGAACTTCTCGTCGCAGTGGTGGCGGTCGCAGTCGCGGCGGTAGATTCTAAGTACGGTTTCTTCGAAAACTCACGAAAGGCACGTCGCATGGCAAAGCAGTCGATTCTCGGTCGCATCTCACAAATGGTGAAGGCGAACATTAATTCAATCCTCGATCAAGCTGAAGACCCGCAGCTCATGCTCGACCAGCTTGTTCGTGATTACACCAATTCCATTGCGGATGCGGAGAGCGCTGTTGCGCAAACGATTGGCAACCTTCGGCTCATGGAGCAGGATCACACCGAAGACCGCAACGCTGCCGCCGACTGGGGCCGTAAGGCACTTGCGGCCAGCAACAAGGCCGACGAGCTGCGTGCGGGAGGAAACTCCACCGATGCCGACAAGTTCGACAACCTCGCAAAGATTGCCATTAGCCGGCAGGTTTCTTCCGAGAACGAAGCCCGCGCTGCTGCGCCAACGATCGCGTCGCAGACTCAGGTTGTTGACCAGCTCAAGCGAGGCCTCGACGGGATGCGCGCCAAGCTCGGTGAGCTCACCGCGAAGCGCGACGAACTCGTCGCTCGCTCTAAGACAGTCGAAGCTCAGTCTCAGGTTCACGACGCTCTCAAGTCGATTGATCTCCTCGACCCCACGAGTGACCTCGGTCGCTTCGAAGACAAGATTCGCCGCGAAGAAGCCAAGGTTCTCGGTCAACAAGAGTTAGCAGCATCCAGCCTCGATGCTCAGTTCGAGGGCCTCGAGGACCTCGGCAAGCAGGGTGAAGTTGAGGCGCGTTTGGCTGCTCTCAAAGCTGGCGGCACGAAGGCCGTCACTGCTGGCGAATAGTCGCCCGCGAAATCCAAAGAATGACCATTAACTATGTCGTCGTTCCGCAGTGGCAAGGCTCGGGTTCGTCGCGAGCTATGCAACTTGTGGATGGTGCCGAGTCGATTCGGGGCGATCTTCCCGCCGCGTCGACTCGCACCGTAGACGTACCTCTTGAAGCGGGCGATCACCAAGGTTCGGGCGTGCAGCGTCTCAGCTCTTTGCTTCTTGTGCGGGATCGAGCGCTCCAGGCTTATGCGGCTGACCCCGCAACCCACGTGACGATTGGTGGCGACTGTGGTGTCGAGCTCGCCGCCATTGACCACGTCAGTGCCAGCGCGCCCGCGGTGGTGTGGATCGACGCCCACCCCGATCTGCACACTCCCGCCACGAGCCCCTCCGGCGCTTTCACGGGGATGGTGTTGCGCACTCTTTTGGGAGAGGGGCCGGCGGCGCTCGTGCCCGCGCATCCGCTGAGCGCAGATCGCGTAATTCTCGCAGGAGTTCGATCGGCGGATTCCGAAGAAGATGATTACATTCAGGATGCTGGCATCCGCTTGATCGGAGCAGTCGAGTTCTCGCCTCAAGCGCTGCTCGATGCCATTGCCGCCACGGGCGCAGAGTCGGTGTATCTGCATATCGATCTCGACGTGCTCGATCCGGCCGATTTTGCGGGACTGAGCTCGCCGGTGCCTTTCGGAATCTCGCCGACACTTCTCACGGAAACGATCCGCGCGATTGTGGCCCAGTATCCCCTCGCCGGCGCGGGGATTACGGAGTTCGCTCCGGCGTCGTTGGCGCATGCGGTCGATGACCTGCCAACGATTTTACGACTGGTTGGCGCAATTACCTCCGCCCGTTAGAACGCTAGTCGCGTGGTTCTTCAGCAACGTCGACCGGGACGGAATAGGTGGCGCCGTCGACTTCGCTGATGGTCACTTCGCTATCGAAGTCCGCGCCCAGCTGGGGATCAGTGAGAACACAGTCAAGCGTGGTTCCCTTCCTCAGCTCGACCATCTCGTCGCCACAATCGAGCTCGGGAAGCTCGCCGATCGATTGTTCGAGCGCGGCTGCTGCTGTCGCCGCGATCGAAGCCGCGGAAGCTTGCACGGGCGGCTCGCTCGCGCAGCTAGCGAGGACCGCCGTCGCACCATCAGCGAGCACAAGAATTGCGGAACGCAACACGGCATCCTCCGAAAACTAGGGGTAGCTATGAGCTTATCGCCAGCATCTAGCAATACCTCGGCACGCGCGTCGTAGTCTGGGACCATGACTGACTCCAACTCAAGCACGCCCAAGATCACTGTGGAGCGAGACGGTCACGTCTTGCTTATTGGCCTCAATCGCACAGACAAGCGCAATGCCGCCGACATGGACATGTTGCAGCAGCTGGCGCTGGCCTATGGTGAACTCGAGCGCGACCCCGAACTGCGGGCGGGCTTCGTTTTTGCCCACGGAGACCACTTTACGGGCGGCCTCGACCTCGCTGACATCGGCCCCCGCATTGGCGCAGACGGGCTCGACATGGTGCCCGAGGGCGGCATCAATCCGTGGCAGGTTTCGGGCGAAAAGCTCACGAAGCCGGTCGTGATTGCGGTGCAGGGCACGTGCCTCACGCTCGGCATTGAGCTGCTGCTGGCGAGCGACATTGCGGTGGCCGCCGACTCGACCGTCTTCGGTCAGGTTGAAGTATCGCGTGGCATCCTGCCCTTCGGCGGCGCCACCATTCGCTTTCCCCGCCAGGTTGGCTGGTCGAACGCAATGCGCTGGATTCTCACCGGCGACAGCTTCGATGCCGCCGAAGCCTACCGAATCGGGATGGTGCAAGAAGTTGTGCCGCACGGCGAACAGTATGCGCGTGGCCTTGAGCTGGCTCACCGCGTTGCTACCCAGGCTCCGCTCGCGGTGCAAGCCGCGCTGGCTAATGCGAACCTGGCGATTCGCAAGGGCGATGCAGCGGCCGAGGCGGGCCTTCAGCCCGCCCTCGTAGCGGTCGCTCAGAGTAAAGATGCCAGAATTGGCATGGAAGCGTTTATGACGCGCACCACCGCTGAGTTCATCGGCAAGTAGGACCGCCGGAACAACCAATACCGGCAACACGCGCACCACCACCGCGAAGGAGTTCGAAATGACCGAGAACAACTGGGATGTCATCGTCATCGGAGCCGGAGCGGTTGGTGAAAACATTGCAGATCGCGCCGTTCAGGGCGGGCTTAGCGTCGTACTGATCGAGAGCGAACTTGTGGGCGGTGAGTGCTCGTACTGGGCCTGCATGCCGTCGAAGGCCCTCATCCGCAGCGGTCTCGCTCTGCGGGCTGTAGAGAAACTGCCGGGTGCTGCCGAAGCCGTGACGGGTGGCATCAACGTCGAGGCTTTGCTCGCGCGCCGCAACAGCTTCACGAGCAACTGGGATGACGCCGGTCAAGTGAAGTGGGTCAAGAAAGCGGGAATCGGCCTCGAGCGCGGTCACGCTCGCCTCGACGGAGAAAAGAAGGTTACCGTCACTACTGACGACGGAACCGTCACGACCCTCACGGCGAATCATGCCGTCGTCGTCGCGACCGGCTCCGATCCGAAGCTTCCCAACATTCCTGGGTTGATCGACGCGAAGCCGTGGACTCCGCGTGAAGCGACCGCGGTGAAAGTTGTTCCCGAATCATTCGCGATCATTGGTGGCGGCGTTGTGGGCGTCGAGATGGCCACTGCCTACCTCGACCTCGGTGCCGAAGTCACCCTGTTTGCCCGCAGCGGACTACTCAACGGTCAAGAAGACTTCGCCGGCGAGATGGTGGAGAAGGCGCTCAAGGAGCGCGGCGCCACCATCGTCGCGGCTTCCCCCACGCGCGTGGAGCGCACCGCTGACGGCGTCGTGATCACTACCGACGATGCCACCTTCACGGCATCCGAAGTTCTCATTGCTACTGGTCGCGCCGCGCGCACGAACGACATCGGGCTTGAGACCGTTGGCCTCGAGCCGGGCGACTGGATCCGGGTGGATGACACCATGCTCGTGCCCGACACCGACTGGCTCTACGCCGTGGGTGACGTCAACCACCGCGCGCTGCTCACCCATCAGGGCAAGTACCAAGCGCGAGCGGCCGGTGACGTGATTGCCGCCCGTGCCAAGGGCGAGACCGTGGATGACGCCCCCTGGGGTGCGCACGTTGCGACCGCCGACCACGGCGCTGTTCCGCAAGTCACGTTCAGTGATCCCGAAGTCGCTTCGGTCGGCGTCATGTCTCACGATGCCGAGAAGCAAGGCATTGACGCCCAGATCGTTGACTACAACATTGGTTGGGTTGCCGGCGCGAGTCTGCAGGCCGACGGCTACGAAGGCCACGCACGTCTCGTCATTGACCAGGAGCGTCAGGTCATTATCGGCGCCACGTTTGTGGGGCAGGATGTTGCGGAGTTGCTGCACTCGGCCACCATCGCCATCGTGGGTGAGGTTCCCATCGCGCGCCTGTGGCACGCGGTTCCCTCGTACCCCACGATTAGTGAGGTGTGGCTGCGACTGCTTGAAACCATCGGGCGTCCGTGAGCCGAGCGCTAACGCTGGGCACGCGGCTCGGGCACGCTCTGGCGCGCGCCGAACACAGTCCGCGGGCTCAGCGAGTGCTGCTGCACCCCGTGGTCACGCGACCCGGCTACTGGTTTGCCACGGCATCCGGAGTGCTGTGGGGCGCGGCGCTGAGCAAGCGCTCGCTGAAGTCGCAGGGTGGAGTGCTGGTGGCGACGCCACTACCGAAGTGGGCGTTCGGGCGCGGCGGCACGACGATTGGCGCCGTGTTTTTGACCGGCGGCAACGCGAGCGATGACGTGCTCGCGCATGAGGCTGTGCACCGCGAGCAGTGGCGAAAGTACGGGTTGTGGTTTATCCCGCTGTATTTGCTGGCGGGGCAGAATCCGCTGACGAATCGGTTTGAGGTGGAGGCAGGGCTTGAGCTGGGCGGCTATGTGCGCGCGAAGTCATCGCGTGCGCCGAAAGTCAGCACGAAAAACTAGCGGACGGATGCGGGGCGCGCGCTAGTTGGAGCTGAGCAGGCGCGCGGGACCCTGATGGGCAACCCACGCGTAGACGGTGCTTTCGCCGAAGGCACTGACGGGCAGCATTTCGCTGAGCCACGCGTCGACCGAACGGGCAACGCTTTGGCCGCGTTCGCGCAGAAGCCAGCACACGCTGAAACGGCCGGGCGCCGATAGCGGCTGGATGTCGTCAGCCGAGTCAACTTCGATAAATACTTGGCCGCGTGAACGGGCCGGCAATGTCGCGAGGATCATCGAGATGGCGTCGATCGAGGTCTCGTCTCCCGCGAGCAGCACGCGGTCAGCCGACTGGGGATTCCAGGCGATCTGCGGGGTGAAGAGTTCGGGAAACATTGATCCCAGTATAGGCATGCCTTACCTACATTACGAAGCCCTCACGGCGGACTCCAAGCCGCGACTTTCAACGGTCTATCTGGACGTCCTGGGTCGGTGAAAGCCGCATGCTCCGGCTTCAGTTTCCCTCGCGCCACCACACGTGATTGTGAGAATTCATCTTGTTCAGAAGAGGTTCGGAACGTACGCTGGTTCCATGAAGCGAGCAACAATCGGCGCATTTTGGAGCTTGGGAATCAACCTTGCGCTCTATCTCGGCATCCTCGGATTCACTTCGGTTGCGCGCGCGCAAGGACTCGACTGGAGCCATACCGCGACTGAATGGATATCGACAGTCTGGTATTGGTCGATCTGGCTCATGGCCGCCAGCGCACTTCTGATCGTGGTTTTGATCGCTGCGCAGATTGTCTGGGCATACCTGCCACGATCGTGGTCGCGCAGCTGAAGTGCACTCTTCGCAAATCCGCGCACATGATGCTGTGCCGAATCAACGGCCACAGGTCCTGCGCCCAGTTGCGATTTCTTTGGCAGTATTGGGAATCCTGTGGCTCGGCTCGATCTTCGCCTATGCGAGCCTGGCGGAAAGAAATAGCTACTATCCTGCGCTGATTATGTTCCCGCGAGTTTGAGCGACTCGGAATATGTCGTGCAGACCAAATCGCGGGTGACACTTCTGCCGCTCGCGCTTGAGTGCTCGTTCTACGTCGAGGCGCCATCCGACGAGCCTGACTACGTCGTGGTCGAAAAGGATCTGGGCACTGCGTGGTGGCTCGGCGTGCCAGCCAGCTTTCTAGCCGCAGCGGTGGTGTGGACAACCAGTCGCCGCAAGAACACTGACTCAAGCGATGGGCCCGCGAAGTAAGCCCGAAAACGCGAGCGCGAGCGTGAGCGACTAAGCGCCAAACGCCACCGGATGCCGCGAGCCCCACTGGAAGCGCCGCTCGAGCTGCGCGCCAATCGCGAGCAGCACATCCTCGCGACCGGGGCGGCCGATGAGCTGCACGCCCATCGGCAGCCCTTCTACGGTTTCGTGCACGGGGAGGCTGATCGCGGGCAGGCCGGAGACGTTGACGAAGCTCGTCCAGGGTGTGTACTGAACCTGCTTCGCAAAGTTCTCGAAGGCATCCTCGGCATAAAACCAGCCGAGCGGGCGCGGCGTCATCGCCATTGCGGGGGTCAGCACGACGTCGTAGGTCGAGAACTGGCGGATGACGCTGCGCTCGAACCGAGACAGGGTCGCGATGGCGACGCCCACGTCGCGCGCGCTCATCCGACGTCCGCTTTCGATGAGCCATTTCGTGAGGGGTTCCACGAGCTCAAGTTGTTCGCCGTCGAGCGGGATCCCGGCGGCTCCCGCTTGCCACAGCACCGTGAAGGCTTCGGCGTATTCGGGTGAGGGGTCGAGCGCGAAGTCTTCGCTGCCGTGGCCGAGCTGGTCGAGTGCGGTGCGAGCGAGGGTAAGAGCATCCTGAGCTTCGGGCGAGACGCTGATCTCGTAGGTATCATCCCACGGCGAGGTTGTCATGACGCCGATGTTGAAGGTGCCTTCGCCGCGGATCGCGGCGTTCAGGAAGGCGCCGCCGTCCCACAGGGGCGGGCCAACCGAGAAGGGCGAGGGGCCGGCGATGCCATCGAGGAGGAGGGCAGCATCCGCCACGGTACGAGCCAGCGGTCCGGTCACCGGAAGCTGGCCGAGACTTCCGAAGCCGCTGCCCGCGGGCACTCGACCACGCGAAGGCTTGAGTCCGACGAGACCGGTCGCGGCGGCGGGGATGCGAATCGAGCCGCCACCGTCCGAGCCTGGAGCGAACGGCAAGAGCCCCGCCGAGACCGCGACGGCTGCTCCCCCGCTGCTGCCGCCGGAGCCCAGCGAGGTGTCCCAGGGGTTCACGGCGGGGGCATCCGAGAGCGGTTCAGTGTAGGCGGGGAGGCCGAATTCGGGGGTCGCGGTTTTGCCGAGACTGATCGCGCCGGCGGCGTCGAGAACGTCGGCGATCTCATCCGACTCCTCGGGCACGTAGTCGGCGAAGGCGCGCGATCCGAAGGCGGTGCGCACTCCGGCGCGGGCCCACAAGTCTTTTTCGCCCGAGGGTAGACCCCAGAGGGCGGCGGCGCGGGAGCCAGAGGCCTCGAGCTCGGCAGCACGCTGGCGCGCAGCATCCGCAGTCACGACCGTAAAGGCGCCCAACTCGGGGTTGAGGCGTTCGATGCGATCGAGATAGCAGTCCACGAGTTCGCTGGGCTTGAGCTCGCCCGCTCGCACGAGATGGAGCTGCTCAAGGGCGGTGAGGCGATGAAGTTCTGACACGGATTCAGCCTAAGGGGGTTGACAACGACCCGCCATGCTGGTTGGTTAGTTACATCACCAACTAACCAACTAGCCGCCGCGCTGTTACTGCTTCACCGCAGCACCGCAACACCGCGGCACTGCTAGACCAGCACCCGCACTCAGAAAGGAGGCTCACATGGATGACTCTCGCCCCATCTTCGCGCAGGTCGCCGAGAACATTGAGAACGACATCATCTCCGGCGCCCTGCCTGAAGAAGGCCAGGCTCCCTCGATCAACGAGTTCGCAGCCTTCTATCGCATCAACCCCGCGACCGCCCTCAAAGGCGTGAACGTGCTCGTTGATGCCGGCATTCTCTACAAGAAACGAGGAATCGGAATGTTTGTCGCCGCCGGCGCTCAAGAACAACTCAAAGGTGCCCGCCGCGACAGCTTCAGCAGCGAGTACGTTCGCCCCCTCTTGGCCGAAGCAGAAAAGCTCGGCATCGACTCCGCCCAACTCACCCAGATGATCGCCAAGGAGGCGAACAACTCATGACCTCCACCATCGAGGTAACTAACCTCAGCAAGCACTTCGGCAAAGTAAATGCCGTCAACGACGTGAGCTTCACGGTCGCCGAGAACAAGATCTACGGGCTCCTCGGCCGCAACGGCGCCGGCAAGACCACGCTCATGCAATTGCTCACCGGCCAAGAATTCGCCTCGAGTGGCACCATCTCCCTGTTCGGGCAAGCCCCAGTCGAGAACGCCAAGGTTCTGCAGAACACCTGCTTCATCAAAGAGAGCCAGCGCTACCCCGAAGACTTCCGGCCCAAAGACGTCTTCAAGACGGCCCCGTGGTTCTTCGCCAACTGGGACCAAGAATTCGCCGATCGCCTGATCGCCGACTTCCGCCTCCCCCTCGACCGCCGCATTAAGAAGCTCTCACGCGGCCAGCTCTCCTCGATCGGCGTCATCGTCGGCCTCGCCTCACGCGCACCGCTCACCTTCTTCGATGAGCCCTACCTGGGGTTGGATGCCGTGGCTCGTCAAATCTTCTACGACCGCCTTCTCGAGGACTACGCCAACCACCCGCGCACCGTGATCCTCTCCACTCACCTCATCGACGAGGTCAGCAACCTGCTCGAACACGTTCTCGTGATCGACGACGGCAAACTCCTCATCAACGAGGATGCCGAAACTCTCCGCAACCGCGCCACGAACGTTGTCGGCATGAAGACCGCCGTCGAGGCGTTCACCGGCAACCGCGAAGTGTTGCACCGCGACGGCATCGGCGGGCTCAGCTCGGTAACCGTTGCCGGGCTCAGCGAGAGCGAGCGCCGCGACGCACACGCTGCCGGGCTGGAACTGTCACCGGTGTCGTTGCAGCAGCTCATCATCCAACTCACCCGCACCGAGACCAAGGAATTCGAGGCCAGCGCATGACCACCACAACGGCTCTCGCCCAACCGGCAAGCCCCCTGAAGCGCATTACCAACGTAGCCAAACTGCATTTCGCCAACCCCTGGACGACCCTTGGGCTGCCGTGGATCATTCTCGGCGTGATCTTTGTGGGGATGCTGACCGTCTGGTGGCTGATCTATTCCGCCATTGATGAGTCCGCCCGAGAATCAGCCCTCGAAGGAACGCAGTTCTCCGGCTCAAGCTTTTTCATCTACATCTACATGATGGTCGTGGCGATCCAAGCGATCAGCATCACATTCCCGTTTGCTCTCGGCTACGGCGTTACGCGCCGCGACTACTACCTCGGAAGCGCGCTCGCTTTCGTGGCGCTAGCCGTGATCTATACCGCAGGACTCACGATAATTTCGGTCGCGGAAACGATGACAGGCGGCTGGGGAATGGGCGTCACGATTTTCGCGCCCGTCTACTTCGGGGCGGGCATCGCGGAACGCGTTTTTGTGCAGTTCGTACTCTTCCTGTTCTTCCTGTTCTTCGGTTCAGCAATTGCCGCCGTCTGGGTACGGTGGAAGGCAACCGGCGTGACGATGTTCTTCATTGTCATCGCGGCACTGCTCGTCGGATTGATTGCGCTAGCAACCTTCACGGATTCGTGGGGAGCAATCGGCACGACCTTCGTCACTCTCGGAGTCGCTGGAGTCGCGGCCTGGAGCCTCGTGCTCACCGCGATCAGTGGTGTGGCTGGGTTCACGTTGCTGCGGCGCGCAACTCCGCGCAACGCGGCCTAACCCGTACGCGGCAGCCAACGCGCTGGCCCTCACCACCCATCAGAACGGCGGATGCCCGGCTCTCCCCTCGCTGGAGGCCGGGCATCCGTTCGTTCGCAGCGAGTTCATTTGCGAGCTATTCGCTCGCACGATGTTCGCGCGGTGTTCGTTCGCGAACCGTTTGGTCGTGCGGGGTTCGTTCGCGGAGCGTGCGCGGCAGCGCGCTATGCGTCGATCGACTTCTGCATCAGGAAGGTGCCGACCCAGCGGTCGAACTTGAAGCCGACGCGCGTGAGGTGCCCGATGGATTCGAAGCCCAGTTTCTTGTGAAGATGAATGGAAGCGTCGGCTCCGTCATCCGAAATCACGGCAATGATCTCGCGGATGCCGGCCTGGCGCCCGCGCTCGATGAGTTCGTTCAGCAAAGCGCCGCCCACACCCTGCCCGGTTGCAGCCGGCGAGAGATAGATCGAGCCTTCGACAGTCTGCTTATAGGCGGCTTTGGGGCGCCACGGGAACATGGCGGCATAGCCGAGCACACGCTCATCGTCGTCGACCGCAACGATGAAGGGCAGCCCCGACTCTTCCACGGTGACCCGCTTGGCGGTCATGATCCCGGGAGTGACCTCAACAATGTCGAAGGTCACGACGGTCGTGCTCACGTAGTGGCCGTAGATTTCGGCGAGCGCCGCATCATCCACTGCGATGGCATCTCTAAAGTGGTGTGCCATGGCTGCTCCTGAGGTGTCGTGACAAAAATGCGATCAGCGAAGACTGCAAGTGGTGACGCTTGCACGTGTCGTGGGTAACGCGACTCCTATTTTAGAGGTCGAGTTAGCGGTCAACGCGCCAGTCAATAGGTGCAGCCCCTTGCGCTTCAAGCGCCGCATTCACCCGACTAAACGGCTTCGAACCGAAGAACCCGCGGCGCGCAGACAGCGGGCTCGGGTGCGCACTCACGATCGCGGGCGTAACGCCCAGCAACGGCGCAACGGATGCCGCATCCTTGCCCCACAGCACGGCAACAAGGGGTTGCGGCCTCGCCGCGAGCGCCCGAATCGCTGCAGCCGTGATTTCTTCCCAACCGTGACGGCGGTGGGAGCCTGTCTGGCCCGCCTGCACCGTCAGCACTCTGTTGAGCAACAGCACGCCTTGGCTCTGCCACGCACTCAGGTCAGCGTGTGCTGCGGGCGGGATGCCGAGGTCGTCGTGCAGTTCCTTGTAAATGTTGCTGAGGCTCCGCGGTAGCGGTCGCACCATCCGGTCGGCCGAGAAAGCGAGCCCCACGGCGTGCCCCGGCGTCGGATACGGGTCTTGGCCGACGACGAGCACGCGCACCTCATCGAACGGTGTCGTAAATGCCCGCAGTACGGCATCCGGTTCCGGAAGCCACGGTCGCCCGGCTGCGCTCTCGGCATCAAGAAACGCACCAACCGCCGCCAACTGCCCCTCGAACGGGTGCAATTCACGAGCCCACCCGGGGTCGACACTGCTCAAGTCCATGTCACTACGCTAATGCGCGCCCGGTCTACCGATAGCATCCGTTCATGTCATTCCTTCGCGGAAAATCCGGTGCCATCACAGTCGGCCTCATCGGCTACTTGTTCTTTGTCGAGCTGGTGAGCGGAATCATTCAGGGGTACTACATCCCCCTCATCCCCGACCTCGTTGAGCACTTGGGCATCCGCGATGCTGACTTCAATTGGTTCGAAGCCGCGCAGCTGTTGCTGAGCGCCATTGTGGTGCCGATTCTGGCGAAGCTCGGCGACATGCACGGCCATAAGCGCATCCTGCTCATCTCAACGGTTCTCACCGCCGGCGCCACCTGGTGGCTCGCCTTCACCGGAGACTTCACAAGCTTTCTGATCGCGTGGGCTCTGCAAGGTTTCTATGTGGTGTGGCTCCCCCTCGAAGTCGCGCTGATTTTTGACCGCGGCCGCGTCACCGGCATGGGCGCATCGCAGACCCGGCGGGCTGCGGGCTTCCTCGTCGTCGCTCTCGAAGCCGGTGCCATCATGGGCGCCCTCGGTGGCGGCCGCATCTTCAAGGCCTTCGGCGAGAATGTGCAACAGACGCTCATGATCCCCGCCATTGCGGTCACCATCGTCTTCTTCGTCATCCTCTTCGGCGTACCCGAATCGAAACCGCTGCCCGGCCGCACCCTTGACTTCTGGGGCTTCGTGCTCCTCACCATCGGCCTGTTGCTCATTACCTCCGGCCTCACGTTCTTGCGCATCAACGGGCCCGGCGCCTGGTGGGTCTACCTCGTCATGCTCGCCGGTATCGCGACCTTCATTCCGTGGGGACGTTACGAGCTGCGTCAGAAAGACCCCGCCATCGATCTTCGGATGCTGCGCGACCCGAGCATGTGGCCCATCCAACTCACGGCGGGCCTCGTCGGCATCAGCCTTCTTGGCGCGCAAGCACCGCTCGCGACCTTCGCCGGCACCGACCCCATCAATGGCTACGGCCTCGGCATGGAATCCGATGAGATTTCCTACATCATCGGCGCTTACCTCGTCTCGATGATCGTGGGAGCGCTGCTGTTCCCGATCCTGTCGAAGTGGAAGAGCCCGCGCGTGGCGCTCATCGTGGCCACGTTCTTGGTCGCCATTGGCTACCTGATGTTCTTGCCGTTCCACGCCACAGTGCTCAGCGTCTTCCTCAATATGAGTATCGCGGGCCTCGGCTCGGGTGCGCTCGTTGGCGCGCTCCCTGCTGCTGCGGCTGCGGCCGCCCCGCGAGGCCAGACTGGAATCGCTACGGCGCTCACCAACACGACCAAAACGATCGGCGGATCTTTCGCCTCCGCGATATTCGCCATCGTGCTGCTAGCCGGAGCCGCATCCGCTGTCTCCGAAACAGCCTCGAGCCTGTTCGGCTACCTGACGGTCTTCACGATCTGTGGTGCGGGCGCCCTCGTCGCGGCAGTGCTGTTGTTCTTAGTGCCGAAACTAGCCTTTGCGGATGTTGTGGATGACATCGAAGATATCGAGCCCACCGACGCCGCCGACGCAACTGCCGAGGGTAACCCGAACGCCGAAACCGACGCCGATCCCGTCGCCGAAGCCGACGTAACGCGCTAACGCGGCTTGAGCTCGCCGCGAATCATCTTGTGCGGTGCAGCCTGGGCAACGGGCTTGATCGTGATGAGGTCAAGGTTCACAAAAGGCGGCAGCTCGATGGCGTGCACGATCGTTTCCGCTATGTCGTCAGCGACGAGCGGGTCGGGAACGTTGTCGTACACAGTGTCAGCCTTGGCCGCATCACCCCCGAAGCGAACGAGCGCAAACTCCTCGGTCTTCACCATGCCTGGGGCAACCTCGATCACGCGGATCGGCTCCCCCGCAAGCTCAAGACGAAGCACAGCGGTGAGCGCATGCTGAGCAAACTTGGCGGCGTTGTAGCCGCTGCCACCTTCATACGGCACGGTTGCCGCAATCGAAGTGACCATGAGGATGCTGGCCGTCTCGCCCTCAACGATCGCTTCGCGCAGCAGCGGCAAAAGCGCACTGGTTACGCGCTTGGTGCCCACAACATTCACGTCGAACATCCGGATCCAGTCATCCGCATCGCTGTCTTCAACACTGGCGACGCCAAGGGCACCACCTGCATTGTTGACCAGAGCATGGATCGGGCCAAGCTCACGCAGGTAGGCGGCGAGCGCCTCGACATCGGCCTGCGAAGTCACATCGGCCACGAAAGTTTCGATGCCGGTATCCGCGGCGAGCGCGGCAAGACGGTCAGCACGACGCGCAACAGCCACCACCTGCCAGCCGTGCTTCGCGAAGCGCCGCGCGGTCGCTTCGCCGATACCTGAACTTGCTCCTGTCACTACTACTCGCCGATTCACCATCCTTCCAAAGTAGCGGTATTACACTTCAACAAATGACCGGAGTTCCCCTCAGCGCCCCGCGGACTGACCGCGCCCCCAAAGTGCGCATGCCGCACTGGGATAACGCCCGCTTTCTTGCGGTCACTCTGGTGGTAATTGGCCACGGAATTCAGCGGCTCACCTACGACTCCAACAACGCCCTCGCGCTGTACCTCTTTATCTACGCCTTCCACATGCCCGCATTCGCGATTATCAGCGGCTACTTCTCTAAGCCGGGGCCGCCATCGGCCAAACAGATGCGCCGCGTTCTCACCGACATTCTCTTGCCGTACTTCATCATGGAAGCCATTTGGGCGCTCGTGAAGTTCTTCGCCGAGGGCGAGACCGACCTCAACCCCTCGAAACCTAGTTGGACGTTGTGGTTTTTACTTGCCCTCGGCATCTTCCGCCTTGTCTTGCCCTACCTTGCGTTGCTCCGTTATCCGCTGGTGTGGGCCATCATCGGCTCGATCGGGGTCGGCTATTTCGACAACGTCGACAGCACGTTCTCGCTTTCTCGGGCCATCGGCATCCTTCCCTTCTTTGTGTTGGGGTGGAAGCTGCGCGAGTGGGGGCTGATCGAACGGTGGCGGGTTGCCGAACGCTCCGTGTGGTTAATTCGCGGGCTCGCCGTCACGGTGTTTGCCGGTTGGCTTGCCATCGTTCTCGGCAATATCGAGCTGTGGCGAACCATCGATCTGCGCTTCTGGTTCTTCTACGACGACTCTTATCAGGGTCTGGGCGAGGACCAGTGGTTCGCTGGGGGCATCCGCCTCGGGCTCATCGTTCTTGCGGTCATCCTGAGTGCCGCATTTTTTGCTCTCGTTCCGCGCCGCCACACGTGGATTACGGATGCCGGTCAAGCCACCATGTACGTCTACCTGCTTCATAGCTTCGTTCTTTATCCCCTGCGCGAAAGCGGACTCCTTCAGGATGAACGGGCGTCGGCGATGTGGCTCCTCAGCCTCGTGCTTGCCTCAATGGGCATTGCGCTGGTGCTCTCCACTCCCATTGTGAAGAAAGTTTTTCACCACATCATTGAGCCGAAACCTCGGTGGCTCTTTGCCCCATTACCCGACGACGACGCCAAAGTCTCAAAAAAGCGTTGAGTTACGACATATTTCACGACTGATTGACCGGTCGGTGAGGCCTGCTTAGGCTCGGAGTGTGGCGGATAGCCCGATCCACCAACCGACCAAGGAGGCCGCCGTGAGCGACTGGAACTTCGAAACCAAACAGATCCACTCTGGTGCGCAGCCTGACCCCACCACTAACGCGCGGGCCACACCGATCTACAAGACCACGGCTTACGTGTTCAACAATGCCGATCACGCCAAGAACCTTTTCGCTCTGGCGGAGTTCGGCAACATCTACACCCGCATCCAGAACCCCACTCAGGATGTCGTCGAGCAGCGCGTTGCCGCGCTCGAGGGCGGAACCGCAGCACTGCTGCTCTCCTCTGGTCAGTCGGCAACCACCATCGCCGTTCTCAATATCGCGCAGGCTGGCGACCACATTGTCTCGTCGTCCTCGATCTACGGCGGAACGTACAACCTCTTCAAGTACACGCTCGCCAAGCTCGGCATCGAAACCACGTTCGTGGAGAATCAGGATGATGCCGCCGAGTGGGCTGCAGCGGTTCGCCCCAACACCAAACTTCTCTTTGCCGAGACCATCGGCAACCCGCGCATCAACGTGCTCGACATCGCCGCGGTGGCTGATGTTGCCCACAGCAACGGTGTTCCGCTGATCGTTGACAACACGATCGCTACGCCCTACTTGATCCGTCCGTTCGAGCACGGCGCCGACATCATCGTTCACTCCGCGACCAAGTTCTTGGGTGGCCACGGCACAGTTCTTGGCGGCGTTATCGTCGATGGCGGCAAGTTTGAATGGTCGAAGAATGTGGAGAAGTTCCCCGGACTCACCGAGCCCGACCCCTCGTACCACGGTGCGAGCTACACGACCGTTCTTGGCGACTCGATCGCTTACATCATCAAGGCGCGCGTTCAATTGCTTCGCGACCTCGGTGCATCCATCTCTCCTGACAGTGCCTTCTCTCTCATTCAGGGAATTGAGACGCTCAGCTTGCGCATCGAACGTCACGTTCAGAATGCTCAAGCAATCGCCGAGTGGCTCGACAGCCACGATGACGTTGACACCGTGTATTACGCCGGCCTGCCGTCGAGCCCCTGGTACGCCAACGCCAACAAGTACGCACCCAAGGGTGTCGGCGGAGTTCTCTCCTTCGAACTCAAGGGCGGGGTGGATGCTGGGCGTTCATTCGTCAACAGCGTTGAACTCTTCAGCCATGTCGCCAACATCGGTGACGTGCGCAGCCTCATTATTCACCCCGCGTCAACCACGCACTCGCAACTCTCCCCCGAGCAGCAGTTGACCGCCGGAGTCACACCAGGACTGGTGCGCCTCTCGGTCGGGCTCGAGAACATCGTGGACATCAAGGCTGACTTGCAGATCGGCTTCGATGCCGCTCGCGCAACAGCTGCTGAGGCTCGCGCTCGCGTCTAAGACTGCTGTGGGTGGCGGCGGCGTTCTCTGAACGCTGTCGCCGCTTTGTTCGTTAACGACAGCCGTAATAATTTCGTGCCACACAGAATAGTTCGCGATACTTAGAGGACATGGACTGGCAGACACCTGAAGACACTGTTCCTTCGGCATTCATCACTGACGCAAACGTGCGTTCGCTCCTTGGCAAGCCCTCAGCTACTGGCGCCTGGCGCGAGGGCGATCCTGTCGGGCAGCGCTTGTTCACCACGATCACGAATCTCTCCTTAGAGTTCGGTGGAAAGCTCGCGTCGGCACGAATCGCCTACGAAACTCACGGCACCCTCAACGATGACGCTTCCAACGCCATCCTCGTAGCGCACGCACTCACCGGCGACAGTCACATTGCCGGCACGCCCGGCGACGGGCATTCGACCGCCGGATGGTGGAACGATTTGGTTGGCCCGGGCAAAGCAATCGACACCGATCGTTGGTTCGTCGTCTCCCCCAACATCTTGGGTGGCTGTCAGGGCAGCACCGGGCCGGCGTCACACGCCCCCGACGGAGCCGAGTTCGGCTCCCGCTTCCCGTTCATCACTATTCGCGACCAGGTCGCCGCTCAGGCGGCACTGAGCGATGTTCTGGGTATTGACCGCTGGGCTGCTGTCATCGGTGGCTCGATGGGGGGAATGCACGCGCTTGAATGGGCGGTTGGGCTCCCGAACGCGTCGCTAAGGTCGCCATTCTTGCCGCGCCTCCTGTGTCGACGGCAGACCAAATTGGGCACAACTCGGTGCAGGTGGAGTCGATCCGCACAGATCCTGCTTTTGCCGATGGCGCCTACTACGATGCTGCTGACGGCGATGGGCCTCACCGGGGGCTCGCACTGGCTCGACGCCTTGCGCTACTGAACTACCGCTCATCCGACGAGCTGAACGAACGCTTTGCGCGCACCTGGCAGAGCGAGGTGAGCCCCTGGGGTCGCGGTGGTCGCTATGCCGTCGAAAGCTACCTCGATTTTCACGGCAACAAGTTGCGCGCCGTTTCGATGCCAATAGTTACATCACTCTGGCCGAGGCCATGAGTTCACATGATGTTGCTCGCGGTCGCGGCACAATGCAGCAGACACTCGCTCTGGCTACGATGCCGGCGCTTGTGCTTGGCATCGACAGCGATCGTCTCTTCCCTGTCTCTGGTCAAGAGATCATCGCTGAGTTTCTGCCCGGAAACCTCGACGGCCAGCTGCCACATGTCATCCATTCACCATTTGGGCACGACGGCTTTTTGATTGAGTCAGAGCTTGTGAGCACGCAATTGGGCCGACTTCTCAACCTCTAGACCTGCTGGGAATCGCCACAAACCGCGCGTGTTGAGGCAAAATTGGGGAGTCCTCGTGTCCTTTGGCGGTGCGTCACCCCCGACAGAGGGGTGAAATGTGCAAACATTGCCACAAATGGACCTCATTGCAAAAGAACGAGATCGCCTACTGCAGCGCACAGCGCGAGTGGCGAGTCTGAGTTTTCTGACCGTTTCGGTCATTTGCCTGAGTCTTCCGGGTGCCGTCGATACGATGACGCTTCTGCTCTGCATTCCGCTGTACCTCGTTATTGCGGTCATGCAGTTTCAGATTGGCAATAGCCGCTCGCTCGGGTGGATTTTTCCCGCCTATGCCGCCGGCATCCTCGCAATTCTTCTCATCGCCGGAACCCCGAGCGGCCCCAGCCCAGCTGGCCTGTCGGCAGCAGCTCAACTCGCGTCAGCTTCGTTGGCGTGTCTCGCAATTGTCCTGACGACAACGCTGGCGCGTCGCCTCATACTTTTGGCGAGCTTTTTGGCGGTGGCAGGCACAACCGTTCTGGCGCTTGAGCCATTCCAGAAGCCTCTGCCCACTCTTGCATTGCTTACACTCGGCTGGATCCTTGCGGCACTCATCGGCTTCTGGATTAGTTCGGGCGTTCCCCAAGCCGTTCGCCGCATAGCCAGCATCGGTCGCGCTCACCGCGCTGAACGCCAAGCGAGTGAAACTGAGGCTCAACGTCGCCAGGGTGCACGACTCCTGCACGACACGGTGTTGGCGACGCTCACGCTGCTTGCTCACTCCGGTGTAGGCGTTTCGGCGGATGCCATGCGCCAACAGGCAGGCGATGACGCACGATTGCTGCGCCAGCTGCGCCTCGGGGCAACCCCCACCCCGCAAGCATCCGGAGACTACAACCTCAGCACTCCCGTCAGCGAGACGGTGCTCGGCACGACACTCGAATCAGTAAAACAACGTTTCGGCCGCATGGGTCTCGAAGTGAGCTGGCACGGCACTGGGCAGGTGCTCTTGCCAAGCGATGTCCTCGATGCTTTCCTCTTGGCCCTCGCAGAGTGCCTGGAGAATGTTCGTCGCCACTCAGGAGTCACTGACGCTCACGTCACCATCACCGAAGACGAGACGACGGTACGCGCGATGATTACCGACTCTGGTGTTGGCTTCGTTCTCGACGATGTCGACTCTGCCAGCCTCGGGTTCAAGGAGTCTGTCGTGGCACGCCTCAAAGAGGTCGGCGGCCAGGCTCGACTGTTCTCCACGCCGGGCTCTGGCACCACCGTTGTCTTGGAGGTTCCACGATGACCTACGCTCCCCCAGAAGAAAACACCCTCGGCGTTATCGTTGGAAGCAAACCACGCCATTCTAAGAGCGCAACGGTGAGGCGCCTTGCGGGCGATGACACTCCCCGACTAACGAGCCTCGGAACGGGCTTTGTTGGCGTCGGTGCTGCAGTTCTGGTGAGTCTGCGTGCCATCTATGGGCTGGTGTGGCTCATCATCCAATGGGATCTGTATCCGAATCCGATTCTTGCCACCGCTGCGTGGATCATTCTTATTCTCATCGTCGCCGCCACCATCACCACCGTCCAACTCGTGAGCGGCCAACTTCCTCATTGGATGTTCGCGCTGTTCCTGATTGGCCTTGCCGCGGTGGTTGCGCTCGACCTCTACGCCATCTGGCCGCTACATGACATTGGCGGGCACGCGACTGCAGCAATAGCCGCCGGAATGACGTTGCTGCTCGTGCTTACGGTCCGCCCCAGCTCAGACATCATCATCGCGGTCTCGGTGATCGGCGTAGCGCTCGGCGTTGCTGCTGTGCTCAATGTTCCGCTTACGACAGACAGTGTGGCGCCTCAGATCACGGCAATCGCATTCGCGGTGCTTCCGACGGTGATCGGGCTGAGCCTCATCAGCAACTTCCGTCGCCTTGTTCAGGTTGAGCTTGACCGGGTATTGGTGCAGAGCACCCTCACCGCACCACGTTTTGCGGTCGGGATGATGGCATCCGAAGAACTTGCTCGCCTCGACTTGGCAGCAGAAAAATTGCTCGACTCGGTGGCAAACGGCACGACCAAGCTTCCCCTCGCTCCCAAGATCGCTTCAACGGCGGCATCCTTGGCCACCGAGCTTCGCTTGCATCTCATTGAAGGGCGCCGCGAAACGTGGCTGTACCACGCGATTACTGAGTCAGATTTGCTTGGCAAATCGGTGCGACTCACCGACAAAGGTAGCCTCGCTGGGCTGCTCGACCCCGTGCAGCGTGACGGGCTTCTCTCCACAGCGTGGCTTTTCGTGACCGATACCCCCAAGCGCGGTGCCAAAAATACCGTTCACATCACTATTGCTCCATCAACTACCGTCGTGGCCCCCGGCTTCGAAGACAAAGTAGCGATCGGAATCACGATCACGTCGATCGGCGTGGTGCGGAATCGGATCGATGCATCAACGTGGGAAGCCATCGCAAAGGTCGGGCATTTCACCGACTCCACAGAAGACTCCAGTGTGAGACTCGACATCGAATGTCTTGTCGATAACCCTGCAGACCAATAAATTCGTAAGATAAGACGAACGACTAGAGGAATTCATTGTGACTGAACCAACAAAGCGCATCCGGCTCGCAATCGTCGACGATCACCGAATGTTGCTCGGCGCTCTCACCGAGTGGATTAGGAAAGCGGCCGCAGACATCGACATGGTCGTCGCTGTGCCCACGTGGCCCGAACTCACCATCCACCCCGAATTTCCGGTCGACGTCGTTCTGCTCGACCTCGATCTCAAAGACAACATTCCGGTGTCGCTCAAGATCAACACCCTCAAGTCGATGGGCGTGCGAGTTGTGCTCATGAGCACCTACTCCGAGCCCAACGTCGTTCGCGAAGCTCTCGCCGCTGGCGCGCTCGGCTACCTTGTCAAGAGCGAAGACGCCGACATGATCGTTGAAGCGATCCGTGCCGCCTCCAAGGGAGAATCATTCGTTTCGGCGGAACTCGACCTTGCGCTCAACGCCGACGAAATCGGTGGCGCCCCCAAGTTGAGCGCCCAAGAACGCCGCGTAATGGCGCTCTACGGCGGCGGCGAGCCCGTTAAGTCTGTTGCCTACCAACTCAGCATTTCTGAAGAGACAGCCAAGAGTTACCTCAAGCGCATTCGCGAAAAGTACCGTGTTGCGGGCTTCGATGTCGGAACCAAGGTAGCGCTGCGCAAGCGTGCGCTCGAAGACGGCATCCTCATTGAGACCGACACGATGCACCACCTTTAAACTTCGGCGTTAACGACAACAGCGGCAGCCCCTCGTACGACTGGGTTGCCGCTGTTTCGTGGTTGAAGGGCCGTTAGCTATCGGCACGGACGATCGCTTCTTCTAGCCGCTCAACTTTGCCGGTCATTTCACCGGTGTGACCCGGGCGAATGTCGGCCTTCAGCACGAGTGAAACGCGCGAACCGAAAGCACCGACGGCTTCTGTCGCTGCTTTCACCACGGCGAACACTTCATCCCAGTCGCCCTCGATCGTTGTGAACATTGAGTCGGTCTGATTCGGCAGCCCCGAGTCCCGCACTACTTTCACTGCGGCAGCCACAGCATTGTGAACGGAGTCGGTGCCATCGGGGCCACCACTGGGTGCTACGGAAAATGCGACGATCATACTGACTCCTTTGATGATGAACTATTCGGTGAAAGCCTGACCAAGCCCACAATCGCCCACCCCAACAAAGCGATGAGCAGCAGATTTCTGATGGTCAACAGAGTGATCATGCCGGGGTTTGCTGCCAATAGCAGGTGGTACAGGTACGGATAGACGGCGTGGGTCAACACTGCAATGAACAGGGTGAGAGCTGCCGGCATCCGGAAGCTCGGGGCGCTGTGAATGCGGTGGCTCAACAGCCCAAACACTACTGGCACAGCGAGCCAAGAAATGAACTGCGGCGAGCCCACTTTGTTGACAACGATGAGGGCCGTAACGAGCGCCAAACTCAGCAGGGGTAGTACGTTCGATGCGGCTACACCTGCTCGAACAGCGCGAATCCCCAGCAGCGCAATAGTCAGCACCATCACCGCCAGCAATGGCGTGAGTACGGCAGCCGCGACCGCTACCCCTGACCCCGCGACCTGAAAAGTCAAGATTTCGGTGTCATAGTAGATCGCAGTATCGGCAACCCCTGCAACGATCTGCCAGAGCCAAATCCCGGCTACGGGTGATTCAATTTGGATGCCGCGCCCGGTCTGCTCAGTGATGAAACTGAAGACATTCCCGTGTGCCCCCGCCAGCACCGCAAACACCACGACCGCCGCCGTCGTGGCGATCCCGGCTACGGCGATCTTCCCGCGATCGCGAAGCGCAATAACGGCGGCAAACATTAATGCGGCTGGCCACACTTTGATCCAGGTCGCACAGGCTAAGACGACTCCGGCGGTTTGCGGGTGTGCTCGCAGCAACCGCACCCCAATTATGGCCAGCGCCACGGTGATGGAATCGATCCGGGCGAGGGCAATCGGGCCGAGCGCAAGCAAAAACGCCGCCCACCACCATCCGACAATCACTCCGCGGCGAGAACGACCCCAGCGGGTGAGAAAGCCCAATGCGACGACGTTCAGCACCATCACGAGCGATAGCCACGTCGCGGCGATGTGCTCAAGCCCGAAGGTGACGGCAGCGAGAATCGGTGCAAGCGCCAGCAGTGGGTAGACCCACGACGTATCGATCCCGACAACAGCGCCCGAGCTGTACGCCTGCTCGGCCCAGCGAGCATAGACAATCGTCACATCGCCGAGCGGCAACCCTGGCGCAAAGAGGTTCAGCAGGCCAAGAGTGAGATGCACGGCAATGAATACCAGCGCCAACGTTAGCGCGCTAGGCGCGGCCATAGCGCGGGTGGTCTCGAAAGTGCTGGTCACGGCAGTTGTGGTCACGCTGGATCAGCGATGATGCCCTTGGCAACAGCAAGCTCAGCGATTACTGCGGACACATTGGCGCACAGATCAAGAATGGTGAACGGCCCGCCAACGCTCGCCCGCTGCGCGGCCGTGCCATGCACAAACGATGCCGTCGCCGCGAGCCCGACGAGCAGCCCGGGGTCGGCAAGCACCTTGTCGCTGTGCGTAGCCACAAAAGCACCAAGGATGCCGCCAAGCGCGTCTCCGGCGCCTGCCGTCGCGAGCCACGCGGGTGCGGCCGCAACGGCAACGGTGACTGTACCGTCGGTCACATACGTGGTGTGCCCTTTGATGAGTACCGTGATGCCGAGGCGTTGAGCAGCCTCAATCGCCCACTTTCGTGGGTCGGCAGCAATGCTCTCGACCGGCTCGCCCAGTAGTCGACCAAGCTCGCGGTAGTGCGGCGTGACGACGACCGGACCCGGTGCCCTCGTTGCCAGATCAAGCGCCCCTCCGTCGAGCACCACGGGAACTGTTTGGCGCAGCGCTTCGACAAAGCGATGTTCGGCAGCGGCTTCGCGGTTCGCAAAGTCCATCCCTGAGCCAATAAGCCAAGCCTGCACTCGGCCAGCAGTCATCACCGCTTCTGGTCTGCGCTGCAAAATCAGGTCTTGGGCACGCTCCGGACCGACATAGCGAACCATGCCAACCCCCGTGCGCAACGCGGCTTCAACGCCTAAGACTGCCGCGCCAGGATACTGAGCCGAACCAGTGATGACACCAAGCACACCGCGGCTGTACTTGTCATCGCCGTTGCCGGGCACAGCGATGTGTGATGCCGCATTAGCAGCACTCCACAGCGCATCCGTTTCCATGGTCACCAACGATAGTTGATGGTGCTGCTAGCGACGCCGAGTCGCGTCTTGCACTTCACCGACAAGCACTTCAATGATGTCCTCAAGGAACAGCACCCCCGTGGTTTCGCCGGAAGCATCAAAACTGCGCGCAACGTGAACGCCAGAACGACGCATAGTCGCTAGAGCATCCTCAAGGTCAGTCTCGTCATACGTCGAAATCAGCTGGCGAATTCGTTTCGGCGGAACCGGCTCACTGAACTCACTCTCATCGAGATCGATCACATCCTTCAAGTGCAGGTATCCCGTGGGCTCGCCAGCATCATTCAACAGAATGTAGCGAGAGAATCCTCGCTGAGCGACCGCCTTCTCAAGATCGGCGGGAGCGGCATCCTCGGGCAAGGTGACAAGCCCTGACATCGGAATTGCGACATCCCGCACCTTCTTCGACGTGAACTCAAAGGCGCCGGTGAGCGTTCCACCAGCGTCGTTGAGCACACCCTCGCGGGTGGACTGCGCAACGATCGTGGCAACTTCGTCGAGCGTGAACACGCTGTTCGCTTCGTTCTTGGGCGTTACGCCAAACAGTCGCAGGATGCCGTTTGCTATCGCGTTGAGGGCGAGAATAATCGGGCGAAAGACAGTGGCGATGAACACGAGCGGTGGCGCCAAAATCAACACGGCACGGTCGGGCACCGAGAACGACAAGTTCTTTGGCACCATCTCGCCGAGCACTACGTGCAAGAACGACACAATGAGCAGCGCCATGATGAACGCGATCGTGCCAATAAGCTCCTCGCTCAACCCGGTAAGGGCGAGCGGAACCTCCAATAGATGGTGGATGGCCGGCTCTGACACATTCAGAATCAGCAGTGAGCAGACGGTAATACCGAGCTGGCAGGCCGCCAACATGAGCGTGGCATGTTCCATGGCCCAGAGCGCCGTTTTAGCGGAGCGCGAACCAGATTGGGCGAGGGGCTCAATCTGCGAGCGCCGAGCCGAGATTACGGCAAACTCTGCACCAACAAAGAAGGCGTTGATGAGCAGCAGTACGAAAAGCCAGACAATTCCCCAGACATCCATTAGCTCACCACCTCAGCATCGTTGGCGTTGACAATGGGATCGGGCGTAAACCTTACGCGGTCGATTCTTCGGCCTTCCAGTCGTTCAATTCTGAATACTCCGCCAGCGGCGGTAATAGTGTCTCCCGTGCGCGGCACGCGACCGAGTTCACTCATCAACCAGCCAGCAACAGTCTCGTAAGGTCCCTCTTCGGGAACCTCTACGCCTGTGCGTTCCAAGAGTTCATCGGGGCGCAAGATGGCGGGAAAAGTAAACCAGTCGCGCGAGCGCACGACATCGGCCTTTGACCGGTCGTGTTCATCCGACACTTCACCAACAAGCTCTTCGACCAGGTCTTCGAGAGTGGCAACGCCGGCAGTTCCGCCGTATTCATCAACAACAATTGCCATTTGGTAGCCACGGCCGCGCAATTCAGCGAGCAGGGCATCCAGCCGCATCGTCTCGGGCACTTGAAGCGCTTCGGTCTGGATCGCCGAAACGGGCACATCGGCGCGCTTCTTGTGCGGCACAGCAACAGCCTGCTTCACGTGCACAAGGCCGACAACATCATCAATGCTGTCGTCGATCACGGGGAACCGCGAAAAGCCGGTGCGCTTAGCCAAGTCGATGACGTCTTGCGCGCTATCGGAGCGATCAATGCTGTCGACGCGAGGGCGCGGAGTCATCACGTCTTGCGCGGTGTGGTCGGCGAACGCCAGAGTTCGCGCCAACAGCGTGGCGGTGTCGTTATCAAGGCTGCCTTGACTTGCCGAGCGGCGCACGAGGGAGGTCAACTCTTCTGCGGTGCGGGCCCCCGAGAGTTCTTCTTTCGGTTCGATGCCCACGCTGCGCAAAATCGCATTGGCCGTGTTGTTCAGCAGGCTAACTGCTGGCTTGAACACCGTCGTGAAAAGAACCTGAAACGGCACAACAAACTTGGCCGTTGCCTTCGGCAGCGCAAGCGCGAAGTTCTTGGGAACCAACTCTCCGATAATCATCGACAGCAGGGTCGCAAAGGTGATCGCCAAAATTGTGGCAATAATCGCCACCGCCGCTGTTGGCAATACCGCGCCCAGAGGAACAGAGAGCCACGTACTAAACGCTGGTTCGAGCGTGTATCCGGCTAGCAGCGTCGTCAGCGTGATGCCGAGCTGCGCACTCGAAAGATGCGTTGAGGTGTGCTTCAACGCTGAGATTACGGGAGCAAGTCGCTTCTCTCCACGCTCTTGACGAGCTTCAAGCTCGGAGCGATCGAGATTTACCAGCGCAAACTCGGAGGCAACAAATAATCCGGTGCCTACCGTAAGAACGAGACCAGCGGCGAGGAGCAGCCACTCATTCATGAGAATTCACCCCCGGTACGGGAGCGAGAGTGAGGAAGGGCGAGAGACAGGTGGTGATCGCGCGGGGTTTTCGGCCCCGGCGACAACTAGAGGGAGGGTCGTCCATTATGGGCTCAAGTATAGGCCAGCTTCCTGCGTAATCGCCGCCCTGTTACCAACTTACGGGCAATGCTTTGCCCTCTTCGTAGCCTGCTGCTGATTGGATTCCGACAAGGGCGCGATCGTGAAACTCGCTAAGGCTTGCCGCTCCCGCGTACGTGAATGAACTGCGAACGCCCGAGGTGATCATGTCAACCAAATCATCGAGAGACGGACGCGAAGGGTCGAGGTAGATCTTTGATCCCGAAATTCCCTCCGCGAAGAGCTCTTTGCGGGCGAGCTCATAGGGATCAAGATTCCCAAATCGAGCACGCACAGCCTTGGTGGATGCCATGCCCCAACTTGTCTTGTACAGCGCACCGGCGGCGTCATGTCGCAGTTCGCCAGGGGCTTCGATCGTGCCGGCAAACCACGAACCGACCATGACGGATGCGGCACCCGCTGCGAGCGCCAGAGCAACGTCGCGCGGGTAGCGCACTCCCCCATCGGCCCACACGTGGGCTCCAAGTTCACGGGCGGTTGCCGCTGTCTCAAGTACTGCCGAAAACTGGGGGCGCCCGACGGCGGTCATCATGCGAGTGGTGCACATGGCGCCGGGGCCGACCCCGACTTTGATGATGGTTGCCCCGGCGGCGACCAGATCGCGCACCGCGGCGGCAGTCACGACGTTTCCGGCAGCGATTGCAACACCGAGATTCAAGGCGGCAACCTTTTCGACGGCCGCAACCATGCCATCTTGGTGTCCGTGGGCGGTATCGAGCACCAGAGTGCTCGCCCCAGCGGAAACGAGAGCTTGGGCGCGAGCAGCAACATCGCCGTTGATGCCCAGGGCTGCGGCAACCGCAAGCTTTCCTTCGCTGTCGAGGGTTGGGGTGTACAGCGTCGTTCGTAGGGCACTCTTGACGCTCGTTACGCCCACAACGACGGCGCCGTCAGTCACGGGAGCAAAATCGATTCCACGCTTGATGAGGAGATCGAAGAGTTCGCGCGCCGTTGAGAACTCTGACCGGTCAATGGCGTGGTTTGTGTGACGGGCAAGATCTCCGAGAGCGGCCCCTGGCATGGCGTCCGCCAGACGTTCAGCGTCAACGACTCCCGCAAGAACTCCATTGTCGAGAAGCACAACGCCGTGGCCAGAAAGCGGCGCAACCTGCAGCAACGCCAGCTCTACCGAATCACGCGGGCTGAGAATGACAGCCGAATCAAGGTCGATAGGTTGCGCGCGCACCCACGCGATCGCCCTATCCATGTCTTCTCGGCTGAGGTCTTGGGGCAGAACGCCTAGCCCTCCGCGACGCGCCAAGCTGGCGGCGAGTCGTGGCCCCGTTACCGAGTTCATATTGGATGCCACCAACGGAATGGTCGCGGCGGTTCCGTCACCAGGAGCCAGAGACACGGCCATTCTGCTGCCGACCGACGAGCGGCTTGGCACCAGAAAGACGTCGGAGTATGTGAGGTCGTGCCGTGGCGTGGTCTCGTAAAAATCCATATCACCCAGCGTAATCGCCGCCGAATGGGAACATTCGTGAAAAAAGTGTCAAAAAAGCACGTTCCATGCGCCTGACGGCCAGCAGACGCACAACAAAGCGATTAACATTGAACGTGATGTCCGGCGTGCGGAATGCGCGCCGCTTTTTCCCACACCAGAACTGAAAGTAGGCGGTTTGACGTGTCAGGCCAAGTAACCGGAATCGCAGCGGACGGAGACTCCTCGGGCGAGTTCGGGGCCAACGAATGGTTGGTCGACGAGATGTACGAAAAGTACCTCGTAGACAAGAATCAAGTGGCGGAATCGTGGTGGCCGTTCCTTGAAAACTACGAACGCGCGGTAGACCCCACTCCGACTCCAGAGACACCGGCACCCCCGGCGGCACCCAAGGCCGCCGAAAGCACTCCACCGGCTGCGCCCGCCGCGCCCGCCGCGCCAGCCGCCGCCGCGCCAGCGGCCGCCGAGAAGCCTTTCGTCGATGAGCCAAACCCCAGCACCGGCAGCCAGCCGATTGCTCGCACTACCTCGGTTGAGCCGAAGCCACAGCCAATTCCGGCAGAGGCGCCCGCCACCACACCCATCGATACCACTAAGAAGGCCGCTGCTCCGAAGCCTCAGGGCGAGAACGCTGTCGCTCCTCTGCGTGGGGCAGCGAAATCCCTCGCGTCGAACATGGATTCCAGCCTGTCGGTTCCGACCGCCACAAGCGTTCGCACCATGCCAGCCAAGCTCATGATCGACAACCGCATCGTGATCAATAACCACCTCAAGCGTGCTCGCGGTGGAAAGGTGTCGTTCACACACCTCATCGCGTGGGCGATCATCCAGACGCTTAAAGAGTTCCCGAGTCAGAACGTTTATTACGACGAGCCAGAGGGCAAGCCTTCCGTTGTCACCCCTGCCCACATCAACCTTGGTATCGCGATTGATATGCCGAAGCCTGATGGCACGCGTTCTCTCGTTGTTCCCGGCATCAAGAATGCCGAGACTCTAGGCTTCGCTGAATTCCTCGCGGCATACGAAGATGTGGTGGCGCGAGCACGCGCCAACAAGTTGACCGGTGCTGACTATATGGGCAACACGATTTCGTTGACCAACCCCGGCGGAATCGGCACCGAACACTCGGTCCCCCGTCTTATGCGTGGTTCGGGAACAATTGTCGGCGCTGGCGCACTCGACTACCCGGCCGAGTTCCAAGGGGCGAGTCTTCGCACGTTGGCCGAGCTGGGTATTGGCAAGACCATTACCCTCACGAGCACCTATGACCACCGCGTCATTCAGGGTGCCGGTTCTGGCGAGTTCCTCAAGAAGATTCACGAGCGCCTTATCGGCGAGAATCACTTCTACGAAGATATTTTCGCCGCGCTCCGTATCCCCTACGACCCCATTCATTGGGCTAACGACATCAGCGTCGACCTCGCTGACAACATCAACAAGACGTCGCGCGTTCAAGAACTGATTAACTCTTTCCGTGTTCGCGGTCACCTGATGGCAGACACCGACCCGCTCGAGTACCGTCAGCGGTCACACCCCGACCTCGACATTTCAAGCCACGGGCTTACGTTCTGGGATCTCGATCGCGAATTCGTCACCGGCGGCTTCGGTGGCAAGCGTCAGGCTCTCCTTCGCGAGATTCTCGGAATGCTTCGCGACGCGTACTGCCGCACCGTCGGCATCGAGTACATGCACATTCAAGACCCTGAACAGCGTCGCTGGATTCAGGATCACGTTGAGAAGCCCTACACGAAGCCCACGCACGATGAGCAGATGCGCATCCTCGGCAAACTCAACGAGGCCGAGGCTTTCGAGACGTTCCTGCAGACCAAGTATGTCGGTCAGAAGCGTTTCAGCCTTGAAGGTGGCGAGTCGACTATCGCCCTTCTGGATGCCGTCATCCAGAAGGCTGCAGAAGCGAACCTCGAAGAGGTTGCTATCGGCATGGCGCACCGCGGCCGTCTGAGCGTTCTTACCAATATCGCCGGAAAGACCTACGGTCAAATCTTCCGCGAGTTTGAGGGCACTCAAGACCCCCGCACGGTCCAGGGCTCGGGTGACGTTAAGTATCACCTCGGCACCGAAGGCACCTTTACCGCTGCCGACGGTCGACAGATTCCTGTCTACCTTGCCGCCAACCCTTCACACCTCGAAGCAGTCGATGGCGTTCTCGAGGGCATTGTCCGCGCCAAGCAGGATCGTCGCCCGATTGGTTCCTACGCTGTTCTTCCGGTGATGGTTCACGGCGATGCCGCTATGGCAGGCCAGGGAATCGTTGTTGAGATCTTGCAGATGTCGCAGCTTCGCGCGTACCGCACCGGTGGAACCATCCACGTGAACATCAACAACCAGGTTGGCTTTACGACCCCTCCCGGTGAGGCGCGCACCTCGCAGTACTCCAGCGATGTCGCTAAGACGGTTCAGGCACCGATCTTCCACGTCAACGGCGACGACCCTGAGGCTGTCGTTCGTGTTTCTGAGCTCGCGTTTGCGTACCGTCAGAAATTCCACCGCGATGTCGTTATCGACCTGATTTGCTACCGCCGCCGCGGTCACAACGAGGGCGACGACCCATCGATGACGCAGCCGCTCATGTACAACCTGATCGAGGCCAAGCGCTCGGTTCGCACCTTGTACACCGAGGGTCTCGTCGGTCGTGGCGACATCACTCAAGAAGAGTACGAGGCCAGCCACCAGGACTTCCAGGATCGTCTCGAGCGCGCATTTGCCGAAACTCATGCCGCCCAGACCGGTTCGATGCCGATCCTCACTAAGGATGGCAACGGGGTTTCTGACCTTGAGCGTCCTGGTTCCCAGCGTGATGACGCTATCGGAGAGCCCATCACGACGGGTATCGACGAGAGCATTGTTCAGCTCATCGGCGACGCGCACGCTAACCCACCGGCAAACTTCACCGTGCACAAGAAGCTTCAGGCTCTGCTGAAGAAGCGCACCGATATGAGCCGTAACGGAGGCATCGACTGGGCTTTCGCCGAGTTGCTCGCAATCGGTTCAGTTCTTCTCGAAGGCACTCCGGTTCGTATGGCTGGTCAGGATGCTCGTCGCGGCACCTTCGTTCAGCGTCACGCTGTTCTTCACGACCGAGAGAACGGCCAAGAGTGGCTGCCGCTACAGAACCTGTCAGAGAACCAGTCTCGTTTCTGGATCTACGATTCTCTGCTCAGCGAGTACGCGGCTCTGGGATTCGAATACGGCTACTCGGTAGAACGGGCTGACGCTCTTGTGCTGTGGGAGGCCCAGTTCGGTGACTTCGCCAATGGCGCCCAGATCGTCATTGACGAGTTCATTTCCAGCGCTGAACAGAAGTGGGCTCAGCGCTCCAGCGTTGTCATGCTGTTGCCGCACGGCTACGAAGGCCAGGGGCCCGATCATTCCTCAGCCCGCATCGAGCGCTACCTGCAGATGTGTGCCGAGAACAACATGATCGTGGCACGCCCATCGACGCCGGCGTCGTATTTCCACTTGCTGCGTCGCCAGGCCTACTCGCGTCCGCGCCGTCCGCTGATCGTGTTCACCCCGAAGGCGATGCTTCGCCTGCGCGGCGCCACCAGCGACGTTGCTGACTTCACGAGTGGTCGTTTCGAGCCGGTCATTGACGATGTTCGCCTCGAAGACAAGTCAGGCGTTACCCGCGTGATTGTCACTTCGGGCAAGACTTACTACGACATCGTTGCTGAGCTCGACAAGCGCGAGATTCATCACATTGCTGTGGTCCGCATGGAGCAGTTCTATCCGCTGCCCGTTGCCGACATGACCGAGGTGCTCGCACAGTACCCGAACGCCGATGTCGTGTGGACTCAGGATGAGCCTGAGAACCAGGGTGCTTGGCCGTTCATCAGCTTGGAGCTCGCTCGCCACCTCAGGTCAGGGGAAATCAAGCTGGCTTCACGGGCTGCAGCGGCATCACCGGCCACGGGTTCGTCGAAGCGCAGCGCTCTCGAGCAAGCAGAATTGATCGATCACGCAATCACGCAACCGTAGGGTCGCGACACTGCGTTAACGAACTAGCGGGCATCCTCTTAGGAGGATGCCCGCTATTTCGTTGATGAACAGTGTTGACTGGTAGGAACCACGTCTTCGCGACGCGGCTCCCGCCAGTAAGAGTTAGGCGTCAGCCAGCTTCGACAGGATTGCGTTTCGAAGATCTTCGGGAGCTGTCTCGCGACAGGCCTGCTTCACCTTGAGCTTCAACGCGAGTGCAACAAGGTGTTCGCTTGTGCAAGACTCGCAATTGTCGAGGTGATCAGAAACATCCTTGAAGTCTGCTTCGTTGAGTTCACGGTCGAGGTATTCCTCGAGTTCGGCCTTTGCTTTTTCGCAACCGCAGTCGGTCATTTCTTGCTCCTAGATGATGCGGGCGTGGCGGGGGTGCGGTCACGCGCATAGTCGGCCAGTAGTTCACGCAACATGCGACGGCCACGGTGCAGTCGACTCATCACGGTCCCTACGGGGGTCTTCATAATGTCGGCGATCTCTTGATACGAGAAGCCTTCAACGTCGGCAAAGTACACCGCGAGGCGAAAATCTTCGGGAATCGACTGAAGCGCGTCTTTTACGGCGCTATCGGGCAGGTGATCGATGGCTTCGGCTTCTGCAGAACGGGTTGAGACGGACTGAGTTATCGACTCAGCGCCACCCAACTGCCAATCTTCGAGTTCATCGATCGTTCCCTGGTACGGGCTGCGCTGATTTTTACGATAAATATTGATGAACGTGTTGGTCTGGATGCGGTACAACCAAGCCTTCAGGTTCGTGCCCTGCTGAAACTGGCCAAATGCCTGAAACGCTTTAACGAAGGTCTCTTGCACGAGGTCAGCAGCATCGCTGGGGTTACGCGTCATGCGCATTGCGGCACCAAAGAGTTGGTCCATAAAGGGCAGTGCTTGCTCTTCAAATTGCCGCTTTTTGTCAGCTGCGGCGGTCTCGGTGGCGCTCGGCTCAACTCTGTCAGTAGTCATCAGGGACAATTCTAGTTCGCTGATGACAGAGTCCTGCTGAGTGCTCAGTAATGCAGTCATGCTGGCGCCTCCTCCGTGGTGTGTAAAACGCCGATACTCTTAGTAACTAATGTTCGTATCCAAGTATTCCAATCCAGAGTTCAGCCCTTACGACGATGACTCTGTGCCAGAGTCAACGGTGCCAGGAAACTGGCCGGCACCGACGGTCTCGCACGGGCTATCAGCATCGCTGAGCCTTCCCGGCAGCAAGAGCCTGACCAACCGTGAGTTGGTGCTGGCCGCCCTAGCCGATGGCCCTTCAGTGCTGCATTCGCCGTTGCACTCGCGCGATAGCGCACTCATGATTGAGGCCTTGCGGGCTCTCGGAGTGTCAATTGTCGAGGTGCCAACAGGCAATGTCTTCGGCCCAGACCTCGCGGTAACTCCCGGAGAGCTCGAGGGCGGTAGCTCAATCGACTGCGGCCTCGCCGGCACCGTCATGCGGTTTTTGCCCCCGGTGGCCGCCCTCGCACTAGGTCCCGTCGCTTTCGATGGGGATGAAGCGGCCCTTCGTCGCCCGATGCGAACCACTATTGACTCTCTTCGCGCCCTGGGAGTGGATGTTTCAGACGACGGCCGCGGAACGCTCCCGTTCAGCCTTTACGGCATGGGCTCGGTGGCCGGAGGCGAGATCAGCATCGACGCCTCAGCGTCGAGCCAGTTCGTCTCGGGCTTGCTACTGGCTGCTGCTCGTTTCGAGAATGGCCTCACGCTTCGCCACACCGGAGAGAAGCTTCCCAGCATGCCCCACATCGAGATGACCATCGCGTGCCTCGCTGCGCGAGGCGTCGTGGTACAGAGCCCAGAACCCGGCGTGTGGATTGTGCCTGCCGGTGCGATTCAGGCGATTGATATCTCCCTCGAGCCTGACCTGTCTAACGCCGCCCCGTTCTTGGCCGCTGCCGTTGTCGCGGGTGGAACGGTCACGATTGAGGGCTGGCCAGCATCCACGACACAAGTGGGTGCCGACCTTGAACAATTGCTTCCTCTCTTTGGCGCAACCGCAACTCGCGCCGATGGCGCACTCACGATCGATGGCGGCGCCGGAGTGATCGGCGGCAACAGCTACCCTGGCATCGAGCTTGACCTCAGCGCTGGCGGCGAACTTGCACCGGCGATAGTCGCTCTGGCTGCCCTCGCCTCCTCACCAAGCACGATCACCGGCATCGGCCATTTGCGTGGGCACGAAACCGACCGGCTTGCCGCACTCAGCACCGAAATCAATGCCCTCGGTGGAGCCGTAACCGAGCTTGAAGATGGGCTCCACATCGAACCGCGACAACTCCATGGTGGTGTCTGGCACAGCTACGAGGATCACCGGATGTCGACCGCGGGCGCAATCATCGGCCTCGCTGTTGAGGGCGTAGAGATCGAAGGCATTGACGCCACGGCCAAAACTCTTCCCCAGTTTCCTCAGCTCTGGGCAACGCTCGTCGGCGATGCCCCGCTGACGACAAGTTCTCTCGGGTTGCTGTAACCATGAGCTGGCTCACGGGCGACGACGATGATGACGACCGCAAATACAGCGAATACGACGAGAGCTCGATTCGCATGCGGCCGAATCCCAAAGCGAACAAGCCGCGGAGCAAGATTCGTCCTGAGCATTCCGATGCCATTGAGGGGCGAGTCTTCAGCGTCGACCGTGGGCGTTACGGCATCTGGGTTGCCGAAGGCACCGCTGACGAACGACAGATTATCGCCGCACGCGCCCGTGAGCTGGGTCGCAATCAGCAGGGCAAAGTTTCGGTCGTCACCGGAGACTGGGTCGACCTCGTCGGTGATACCAGCGGCACCGAGGGCACCTTGGCCCGCATCGTTCGCATCCGAGAGCGCGCAACCCTGCTCCGTCGAAGCGCTGACGACACGGATGCCGTCGAACGCATCATTGTGGCGAACGCCGACCAGATGCTCATTGTTGTTGCTGCGGCTGATCCCGAGCCCCGACCGCGACTTGTCGATCGCTATCTGGTAGCCGCCTATGATGCGGGAATCACCCCCATCCTGTGTATCACCAAGACTGATCTTCAAGACCCGGCCGAGTTCTTGGAGAACTTTGCAGGGCTCGAGTTTCGGGTCATCGCCAGCCGGTCCGATGAAGTTCCGCTTGACGAACTTCGTGAGTTATAGACGGGCACACGACCGTGGCGGTAGGCCATTCAGGCGTGGGCAAATCGACGCTGGTGAACGCACTGGTTCCGGATGCGAATCGTGCCGTTGGTCACGTCAACGCCGTTACGGGTCGAGGTCGTCACACCTCATCGTCGACGATTTCGTACCGAGTAGGTTCTGGCTGGGTTGTCGATACCCCGGGAGTTCGGTCCTTCGGTCTCGGACACATCGACCCTAGTAAAATTCTGGCATCGTTTACTGACTTGGCGACCCTCGCAGAAGAATGCCCGCGCGGGTGCACCCACCTGCCAGATGCCCCTGATTGCGCAATCGCCGAAGCGGTTACGGCTGGCGCCCTCGGTGAGGTCGGAAAACTGCGACTGGATTCCTTCCAGCGGCTCATCACGACGCTGGGTTCCACTAGCGTGTAAGGGTGAATGACTACACTCTCGCCGATGATCTTTCTCTCGCGCTCGCACTAGCGGCAGACGCCGACCTTATATCGCTCGACCGGTTCACGGCACTGGATCTTGAGGTCACCACTAAGCCCGACCGCACACCGGTGACGGATGCCGACAAAGCCGTCGAGCGCAGTATCCGCGCTGGCATCGCTGCGGCTCGCCCCGGCGACTCGATTCTGGGCGAAGAGTATGGCGAAGCTGGTGACTCCAATCGCCAGTGGATCATCGACCCCATTGACGGCACCTCCAACTTCTTGCGGGGTGTCCCCATTTGGGGCACTCTCATTTCTTTAGTGATCGATGGCGTGCCCCAGGTTGGAGTCGTCAGTTCACCGGCCCTCGGCAAACGGTGGTGGGCGGCAACCGGTCATGGTGCCTTTGCTCAGGCACACGGCGGAGAACCGCAGCAGCTCGCAGTGAGCAAAGTTGTTTCGCTCGAGGCAGCATCCATTAGTTACAACAGCTTGGCGGGGTGGGACCAGTCGGGTCGACTCGATGCCGCGGTCGCTCTGACGCGTGCAACGTGGCGTTCGCGAGCTATCGGTGACATGTGGGCGTATATGTTGCTTGCCGAAGGTGCACTGGATGTCGTGGCCGAGTTCGATTTGCAGCCGTACGATATGGCTGCTCTGATTCCGATCGTGCTGGAGGCAGGAGGGCAGTTCTCCTCCGTTGCCGGCGAGCCGGGCCCGTGGCACGGCAGCGCGCTCGCAACCAACGGGCTAATTCATGATGAAGTGCTCGCATTTTTGCGAGCTCACTAGGGTTTCACCCGGTTGGGTTACCTGTGAATACGCTGAGTTCACTAGACTTGACGGGTAATAAGCGAGATTCCGTTCCCACGAAAGAGACCCAGACTTATGACGACAGAGAACTTCTGGCGCCGGACCCTTGCCATTGCCACGGTAGCTGCAGCAGCTGTTGCGCTCAGCGGTTGCAGCATCATCAGTGAGGTGACCAACGGAATTTCAGATGCCGTCGACGACAGCCCCGGCACCACTCAAGATATCTTCAGCCTCGAAGTGGGTGACTGCGAAGCGGCAGCTCCCGAAGAGGGCGAGGTCGAAGACACGAAGACTATCGATTGTGCCGAGCCTCATCAGGGTGAAATTTACGCCGCTTCGATGGTTCCAGATGGTGACTTCCCCGGCGATGCTGCCATCGGAGAACAAGCAGAGGCCGATTGCTATACCGCGTTTGAGTCATTCGTAGGCATCAGCTGGGACGACTCGATCTACAACTTCTCTTGGTACTTCCCCACCGAGTCCAGCTGGGCTGATGGCGACCGCGAAATCCTCTGCATCGTTTACCACGATGGCGGGGAGTCGATCACCGGCTCGCTTGCTGGAGCAGCGCTGTAGAGCTTTTTCACTGAGCGGCCGTACAGAGACTGAGGTTTCTGTTCGGCCGCTCTGCTCGTTAAGGGAACAATTCGTGCCGCTGTGGGTGTTGCATCCAGTAGCTGGATGAGAAACGCTGGACGTGCTTCGAACACAAGGTGGTAGCAACAATGAAGATCGAGTTTCCTGGATCAGACAACAACATGCTTGCGGCTCGACTCGAACTGCCTGAAGGCACTCCCGCTGCGTTTGCTCTCTTTGCCCACTGTTTTACGTGTTCGAAGGATTCGTTCGCGGCATCGCGCATTTCCAAAGCTCTTGTTGATTACGGCATCGCCGTCTTGCGCTTCGATTTCACTGGGCTCGGAGGATCAGACGGAGATTTCGCGAACACGAACTTCAGCTCGAATATCGACGACGTTGTGGCCGCGACGGAGTACTTGCGCGACAACTACCGCGCACCGACATTAATGATCGGGCACTCATTGGGCGGGGCTGCTGTGCTGGCTGCCGCGCACCGAGTCCCCTCGGCTAAAGCGCTGGTCACTATCGGAAGCCCCAGCGATCCCTCGCACATCACCAACTTGTTTGCGGGCGCTAATGACGAGATTGAAAGTGCGGGCGAGGCGACAGTTCAGCTCGGTGGGCGCGAATTCCGCATTCGCAAGCAGCTTCTTGACGACATCGGGGCCCAACCCCAGTTCGCTCGATTGCGTGATTTGGATGCCGCACTCCTCGTCGTTCATTCCCCCATCGACCAAACGGTCGGGATCGATAATGCGCGCGAGATTTTCGAGGCCGCACGGCACCCCAAGTCCTTCGTAGCTCTCGACGGCGCGGATCATCTCCTCAGCAAGCGCGATGACGCGGCCTTTGCCGCCAGTATCATCGCGGCGTGGGCTGCGCGCTATGCGTTCGACAGCAGCACCTCCCCGAAGGAGTCGGCTCCGGTCTCGGCTACGGCTACGACGTCGACGTCAGCTTCGGAGCCTCCCAAGAATGAACCCTCAACTGCAAATCCGAATGTCTCCGTGACACAAGACGGAAGCTCCGTGATCGTCAGCGAAAGTGGCCCGGCGCGTTATGAACAGCGGGTGTTTGCCTCTGGGCACGAGTTCGTCTCCGACGAGCCTGCGCCGCTCAGCGAGAACCACGGCCCTGGTCCTTACGACTTCATTCTTGCGGGTCTCGGCAGTTGCACCTCAATCACGATTCGCATGTATGCCGATCGCAAGAAGATGCCGTTGACGGGCGTGAGCGTGCGTCTGACGCGAGAACGAATTGATGCTGCAGAGTGCGATCACTGCACGTCGACTGAGGGAATGGTAGAGCACATCAGCCGTGAGCTCACTTTCTCTGGCGAGCTTTCCAACGAACAACGTGACTCTCTGCTGGTCATCGCGGATAAGTGCCCGGTGCATCGCACGCTTGAGGGAGAAATCTCCGTGACTACGAGCCTCTCCCCCGCAAGCGCCTAGCGCCGAGTCGAATCCGGAGCAATCCGACACCGAACGCTCAGCACTCGTCCTAGCCCTCTCGGCCCACACCAGCTAGGGTTGTTAGGTAACCCTAACTTCTTAGTGAAATGAGCTGGCGTTCGCGCCAATCCCCTATGACCATTGAACGCGATTCAACTAGACATCCGCTCGCGATCCGCAACGTCACGGTCAGCGCAGTGAGCCGTCCAACGCCACACATCGCTCGCATCACGCTTAGCGGTAGCGAGCTCGAAGGTTTCATCAGCAGCGGCCCCACCGACCACGTCAAGCTGTTCTTTCCCGACCCTGCCACCGGCGAAATCGCCGCCCCCGCTCTGACGGAGGCTGGCATGACTAAGCCCAAAGGCGGTGCTGTAATCTCTCGCGATTACACGCCTCTCGGTTTCCGCAGCGCTGGCGGTCAGTACGAACTCGACATTGATTTCGTCGTGCACGGCGACGAGGGCCCCGCCTCGGCGTGGGCCGGCCACGCCACAGTCGGTGATTCGCTGGTGGTAGCGGGCCCGCGCGGGTCGAAACTGCTTCCCAGCGGAGCAACACATGTCATCCTGGTTGCCGACGAAACAGCACTTCCGGCCAGCTCACGATGGATCAATATGCTCCCCACTTCGGTGCACATCACCGCCCTATTCGACGTCGCCGACGAGAGCGTAGAAAGCTATTTCAGCGCTGCACAGAAGGCGCGCATGTCGGCCGAATGGTTCTACCGCCGCGACGGCCTCGGTCAATTGGATGCTGCCCTGCGTGCCCTTGGTGAGATCGGCGAATCGACCTTCATCTTCCTTGCCGGCGAAGCGAGCACTCTGGCTCCCCTGCGCCGCTACCTGCGCCGCGAACTTGGCTTGTCGAAGCAACAAGTAACTGCTGAGGGCTACTGGCGCCGCGGGGTCACGAACGCCGACCACCACGAACCAATTGACCCCACCGATCCTGAGGATTAGCCCCCGCTGTTCGGCACCGTTCGCGGCCGAAAGTGTATGCTGAGGGCACAAATGAACAGCCGTCATTCCGCTGCGGGAGAGTCCTTCCGATCGATGGTTGGCGCCGTAGGAGCAAACCCTCTCCGGGAATCTCTCAGGCCCCAGTACCGCAGTGGATAGGCAACTCTGAAAAGTAGTCGGCCCTGTCCGGCTCGCCGACGGGGCAACGCAACGCCACAAGCGTGCGGAAACTCTCAGGCTCGATACAGAGCGGAGAGGACTCAACGACGCCCGCACGAAGATGTGTGGTGAAGAAATGGAGTCACCGTGCCAATTCGCAATCTGACGCCCCGAACTGAAGTGCCTACCCCCTCGCTCGAGGAGGTCCCCCTCAGCAGTTTTGACTTGTTCACGGTCGGCATTGGCCCTTCCAGTTCGCACACGGTCGGCCCAATGCGCGCGGCCGCATCATTTGCCGCCGATCTTGCTGATCACGGGATGCTCGATTCTGTTGCATCGCTGAGTGTGCGGCTGTACGGGTCTCTTGCTGCGACAGGCGCCGGCCACGGCACCATGAGCGCCGTTCTCATCGGGTTAGAGGGCAAGCTTCCCGATCAGGTACTGCCGGCCGAAATGGAAATCATTCTAGAGCGTATTGAAAGCTCCGGGATGCTGCAGCTTGCCGGTGGCCGCGAGATTGCGTTCACTGAGTCTGCGATTGCTTTGCACCCGCTCACGGTGCTCGATGGGCATCCGAATGGTATGCGGTTTGCCGCCTTCGATGCAGACGGCGCCCCCGTTCTCGAAGCAACGTATTTCTCGATCGGCGGCGGATTTATCTACCGCGAGGGAGATAACCGAGACGGTAGCTCGTCGACCGGGGCCCCCACGGTCGCGGATCCGCTCCCCTTTCGTACTGCTGCTCAGTTGCTTGCCCACTGCCGCGCAGAGGGTCTCAGCTTTAGCGGCGTGATGTTGCGCAACGAGCTCGCACGCCGAAGCGAGGCGGAGGTCACTGCAGGACTCCTGCACATCCGCGATGTCATGGACGAGTGCAAAAACAACAGCCTTGAGCGCACCGGCAACCTCCCGGGAAACCTCAACGTGCGTCGTCGCGCTCCCGATTGGCACGCGCGGCTGCGCAAAGAAGACGTCGACCGCGATCCTGCGTTTTGGCAAGAGTGGGTGAACTTGGTCGCTCTCGCCGTCAACGAAGAGAATGCTTCCGGCGGTCGGGTCGTTACGGCTCCCACCAACGGTGCTGCCGGCATCATCCCGGCGGTGTTGTTTTACGCCACGCACTACGCTCCGGGCATGAGGGACGCCGACCAGGCCACGAAGGACGACGCCACAGTGCGTTTCTTGCTGGCCAGCGCAGCCGTGGGCGTGCTCTACAAGCGCATGGCGTCCATTTCTGGGGCTGAGGTCGGGTGCCAGGGTGAGGTCGGCTCAGCGTCGTCGATGGCGGCTGCCGGCTTGGCTGAAATCTTGGGAGGAACGCCCGAGCAGGTTGAGAACGCCGCCGAAATTGCGATGGAACACAACCTTGGGCTCACATGCGACCCCATTGGTGGTCTGGTGCAAATTCCCTGTATCGAACGAAACGCTATTGCTGCCGCCAAGGCGATCAACGCGGCGAAGATGGCTCTCTGGGGCGACGGAACGCACCGGGTTTCTCTCGACGAGGTCATCATCACGATGGCTGAGACCGGCAAAGACATGAGTTCGCGCTACAAGGAAACGTCGATGGGCGGCCTCGCGGTCAACGTCGTGGAGTGCTAGCAAGCCGCTCGCGTTCGAGCGCTAGCTCACTCCGCCAACATACGCAATCGCTACCGCGAAGCCCGCACGTAGCGCAACAGAAGCGTCCCGTCGTCCCCGCCCAGCGCGTGGGCTAAGGCCATATCTTGTGGTGTCGCTTCCGCAGCATCAACGATTCGACGAGCCGAGCCCCCCTTCCAGCCGTGGGCTAATGGTGAGGCAGAGTTCGTCGACGACGCCTTGCGCGATCATTGTGGCGAACAGTGTTGGCCCGCCTTCGCTGTGCAGCTGAGGGTAGCCGCGCTCCGCAAGCGCATGCTTTAGCTCAACGGTATCGACATTCGAATCTCCCGCAACGATTACTTCGGCAACATCTTCCAGTCGAGCGCGGGCCTGCGGCGATGCCCTCTCGGTGGTGACGACAAACGGTCGAGTGGCATAGCCGGCAAGGTCACTCGGTTCGAGCCTCAACGAGGCGCTCACAATAGCGAACGGCGGTTGTTCCGACAATCCGTTCGCTGTTCGCCAGGCCACTCCCTCATCATCAATAGCGAGGTTTCGGTAGCCTTCCTGCCGCACTGTTCCGGCACCGACGACAATCACATCGGCGAGCCTGCGCAGGAGAGCAAACACGCGACCGTCAGAATCAGTACCGAGCCCTCCCGATGTTCCTTCGTGAGTTGCGGCCCCATCGATGCTCGAGACGAAATTGGCGCGAAGCCACGGCACGGAGCGATCAGCGATTGCGTAACTGGCGAGCAGTTGTTCATCACTGAGCTTTGCCCCTGCAGCGAGCGTTCGGATTTCAGATGCCGTGGCCATCGCAACCTACCTTTCGTTTGCGTCAGACATATTGTGCTTCAGCAGCGCAGGCTCGCGGAGCCCCAGGATTGCTTCGGCCATGCGGATCGCCGCGACACTTTCTGCGACCTCATGTACCCGCACAACGCGTGCGCCATTCAGCACGCAGGCAACCGCGGATGCAAGCGAGCCTTCCAGACGACGCGATTTGGGCACGTCAAGCACTTCGCCGATGAAGTCCTTGTTAGAAAGCGCAACAAGAGTCGGGAGCCCCAGGGCGGTAATGACATCGAGGTTGCGGATGAGTTCCAAGCTGTGAAGAGTGTTTTTGTTGAGGTCATGGCCAGGGTCGACAAACAACCGATCGTCAGGGATGCCCGCCGAACGTGCGGTCTCGACTCTGGCAGCAAGAAAGTCGCGCACTTCTGCGGCGACGTCGTCATAGTGCGGGCGCGCAAACGGGGTTCGTGGTTGGGCACGCGAATGCACTATGACGAGCGATGCAGCACTCTGCGCCACCACTCCCGCAAGGTCGGGGTCGCTCAGGCCGGTCGTATCGTTGATTACGGTCGCACCGGCCTCGATGCTCCGTCGCGCAACTTCGGCGTGAAAAGTGTCGACTGAGATGACCACATCGGAGTCTGCCCGCAACGCTTCAACTACCGGCACTACGCGTGCTGTCTCTTCCGCAACGCTCAGTGGCTCTCCCGGGGCAAATGGAACGCCCCCGATATCGACCCAGTCCGCTCCTTGCTTCACGGCCCGCAGTGCGGCAGCCACAGCATCCTCAAGCGCAAAGTTCGCACCCTCATCGTAAAAGGAATCCGGAGTACGATTCACGATAGCCATCACCGCGACCTGGCGTGAAAAGTCGAAGGTGCGGTCGCCAATCATGCGACGCGGATGCCGGAGCGGCGGCAGCGTAAAACTCATACTCCCTATACTGGGCGACAATGCTGACAGCTGCATTGCAATCCGGCGGAAAGTGGGGCGTGCCAACAAATGACGACGTTCATCAGTAGCCGAATTTACGAGCCCCCACGCGTCGCCAAAACGTACCGTGTTCTGGTTGACCGGCTGTGGCCGCGCGGTGTCAGCAAGGAAGACGCCGCACTCGATGACTGGTGCAAAGACCTCGCGCCCAGCTCCGAACTGCGCAAATGGTGGAACCATGATCCGTCCTCTTTCGATGAGTTCGCGGCCCGCTACCATGCTGAACTCGACGAAAACGAGTTGCTCCCGGAGATCCTTGCAGGGCTCAAGTCTCACCGGCACGTCACGCTTCTCTACGGCGCGAAAGACCCCGCCATCAACCATGCAGTGGTTCTCACCAGCTACCTCAGGGAGCGCAGCGCCTAGACGATAACGAGAAGTAGCCCTGCGATCACAGCAGCGGCCGCAAGCACTAACGCCACCGCCAGCAACACGGCATGCACGCGATAGAACGCTGTCGTGGCGCCTGCTGCGTCGCGCGCTCGTGGGTCTGAGCTGACTCTGGCGAAGAACCGTGGCCAAGCAATGACATTGAAGAGCGCACTGAGAAAGAGGACGATTGCGGCAAACAGCTCCATAGTGCTTTCAGCCTACGAGACAATGGGTGGATGCTCGAATTCACAGTGCGGGGCGGCGTCGGTTCGTGGGCCGAGACCGAGATCGAGGTGAAGCGTTCGCGCTTCATTTGCCGGTTAGTGCGGGTGGATTCCGAACACGCTGCGCGTGAGGTCATTGAAGTTGCCCGCAAAACGCACTGGAATGCCCGTCACCACTGTTCAGCTTTCGTTCTCGGATCTGGCTCAGCGCCAGATCAGGTGCGCCGTTCCAATGATGATGGTGAGCCGTCAGGCACCGGCGGCCGGCCGATCCTTGATGCCCTCGGCGGGCGAGACCTCATTGACTGCGTCGCTGTCGTGTCACGGTATTTCGGGGGCACACTATTAGGCACTGGCGGTCTCATCCGCGCCTATTCCCACGCGGCGACGAAGGCTATCGAACACGTAACAGCAAGTCACCGACTCGTGAGCCGACAACGGCGCGAGCTTTACCGCCTCTCCCTCCCTCACGCCGATGCTGGGCGCGTTGAGGCAGAACTACGCCACAACGGAGTCTTGGTTGTGGGCACGGAGTACGGAACATCAGCAGTCATGACACTTGCTGGGGAGCCTGCGTGCAGGCCAGAGTTGACCGCGCTTGTCGCGGGTATCACGGCTGGCTCCGGCAGGCTCGAGCCTGCCGGCACTGAGTGGATCGACGCGGAGCCCGGCGCCTAACGCTGTGTTGCAGGCCACGTATGGTGAGGCGTGTGGGGTGGGTGGTTAACGCAAGATAGCCACACCCCGAAGGGTGTGGCTATTTTACAATTTAAGTCCGGCGGTGTCCTACTCTCCCACAAGGTCCCCCTTGCAGTACCATCGGCGCAGAGAGTCTTAGCTTCCGGGTTCGGAATGTAACCGGGCGTTTCCCTCTCGCTATGGCCGCCGAAACACTATTGATT
>NZ_AHWA01000006.1 GCF_000247645.1 Salinibacterium sp. PAMC 21357 | reverse complement strand
CCAACATCTCACGACACGAGCTGACGACAACGATGCACCACCTGTTTACGAGTGTCCAAAGAGTGAACTATTTCTAGCCCGTTCTCGTATATGTCAAGTCTTGGTAAGGTTCTTCGCGTTGCATCGAATTAATCCGCATGCTCCGCCGCTTGTGCGGGCCCCCGTCAATTCCTTTGAGTTTTAGCCTTGCGGCCGTACTCCCCAGGCGGGGAACTTAATGCGTTAGCTGCGACACAGAAACCGTGGAATGGCCCCTACATCTAGTTCCCAACGTTTACGGCATGGACTACCAGGGTATCTAATCCTGTTCGCTCCCCATGCTTTCGCTCCTCAGCGTCAGTAACGGCCCAGAGATCTGCCTTCGCCATTGGTGTTCCTCCTGATATCTGCGCATTCCACCGCTACACCAGGAATTCCAATCTCCCCTACCGCACTCTAGTCTGCCCGTACCCACTGCAGGCTGGGGGTTGAGCCCCCAGTTTTCACAGCAGACGCGACAAACCGCCTACGAGCTCTTTACGCCCAATAATTCCGGATAACGCTTGCACCCTACGTATTACCGCGGCTGCTGGCACGTAGTTAGCCGGTGCTTTTTCTGCAGGTACCGTCACTTTCGCTTCTTCCCTACTAAAAGAGGTTTACAACCCGAAGGCCGTCGTCCCTCACGCGGCGTTGCTGCATCAGGCTTGCGCCCATTGTGCAATATTCCCCACTGCTGCCTCCCGTAGGAGTCTGGACCGTGTCTCAGTTCCAGTGTGGCCGGTCACCCTCTCAGGCCGGCTACCCGTCGTAGGCTTGGTGAGCTATTACCTCACCAACTACCTGATAGGCCGCGAGTCCATCCTTGACCGAAATTCTTTCCAGCTCCTAGCCATGCGGCTGAAGCTCGTATCCGGTATTAGACGTCGTTTCCAACGCTTATTCCAGAGTCAAGGGCAGGTTACTCACGTGTTACTCACCCGTTCGCCACTAATCCACCAGAGCAAGCTCCGGCTTCATCGTTCGACTTGCATGTGTTAAGCACGCCGCCAGCGTTCATCCTGAGCCAGGATCAAACTCTCCATAAATGTTTGATTGCAACCACAAGCAAGCTTGCAGAAGCACATCTTGTGTCACCCGCACCCGGAATAGGGTGTCGAGGCAACAAGTTTGAAACTGACAGAACAAATCAATACTGACTTGCTTTGTTGTTTATATCTTTTTCCAAAGGAATCCGCTGCATAAACGAAACTGTTCTGATTAGAACAATTCCCATAAACACAGTCGGGTTTTTGGCATTTGACATTGTGCACGCTGTTGAGTTCTCAAGGATCGGACGCTCCTGACCTCCACCGCAAAACGGCTTCACCCCAGGGCTTTCAAAACCTGTGTTGGCAACCCCCGCCGAAAGCGGAAGGCAACCTGTCTAACTTACCAGCTTCACCGCGCTTGTCAAACCAGCAATTCCGCACCAGAACGGCACACAACAACTGACCAACACGCGAATAAAGCGGGAACATCCAACGACCCGATACCGAAACCTACAAGAGGAATTCCGCTACCCGACCGGACTAAAACTATAACAGATTTAGAGGATGGTGGCCCCCACTTGAGGCCGAAAACCTAGCAGCAGAACTGCCCGGGACTTCCGCACCTTTGGGGTGACAAGAAAGAACTTTACGTGCACAATCCCCCGCCCGCAAAATGCTCCTTCATCCCGGGCGTTTCGCAGCCTGAGAACCAACAAAACGCTAGGAAGTGCGTGAACAACGCCCCCAGCCTGAAGCCATGCCCGTCAGATAGGAGCGTCTCCCCAATCGCTAACGCTGCGAGAAGATAGTCCTATGCCCAGTTTCACCACACGTGCCGCGCGCCTCGAGGATGCCGAAGAACTCGCCAGCGTGCACACCCAGTCGTGGAAAGAGGCGTACACCGGGCTGTTTCCGGAACAGGCGTGGAGCGAGGAATCTCGATTGCGCCGCGAGGCGATGTGGAATGAGTTACTCCTCGACGACAACGTGACCACCGTCGCTGCAGAGATTGACGGACGCATTGTGGGATTTGCGCATGCTGAGCACAACCGGAACGAGCCTGCGTTGCCCGCAGAAGAACTCAAGATGATCTACGTTCTTGCCGAAGCCCATGGAAGTGGCGCAGGGCAAGCCCTTATCGACGCGGCTCTCGGGGGCGCACCGTCTAGCGTCTGGGTGCTTGAGCAGAATCCTCGCGCTCGCTCCTTTTATGCCCGCAACAGGTTCATGCCTGACGGCACGGTACGACCGATGGACTTCAATCCGAACATCCGCGAACTGCGTCTCGTTCGCCACTGAACAACGGAGGTGTTGCCGTTACGAGAGTGACGTCGAGAGCGCTTGTAGTGCAACGCGGGCCTCGTTGCTGACGTTGGACGCAACGAGGCAATAGTCATACAATTAGATCTACTCGCAGCGAAGAGAGCTGCAATCGCGGCTGAACCGCTGCCCGGACACAAGGAACAGCAATGACTTGGATGGTAACCGGCGGCGCCGGCTATATAGGTGCGCACGTTGTGCGCGCGCTCATCGATGCCAACATGAGTGCGGTCGTTGTCGATGATCTCTCGAGCGGATTCGAGCGTTTTGTTCCCCACGGTGTGCCGTTCGTGAACGCGAACATTCTTGATACCGATGCCCTCGTGCAGACCATGACCGAGAACAATGTCACTGGCGTCATCCACGTTGCCGGCTTCAAGTACGCCGGCGTCTCCGTGCAACGACCACTGCACACCTATACACAGAACGTCACCGCCACGGTTTCCCTCCTCGACGCTATGACGCAGTGCACAGTCGAGCAGATCGTATTCTCCTCAAGTGCCGCCGTCTTCGGAACGCCGAACGTGGATCTGGTCACCGAGAGCACCGAGAAAGCGCCACTCTCGCCCTACGGAGAATCCAAGCTGATCGGCGAATGGCTACTGCGCGATCAAGCCGTTGCCACTGGCCTGCGCCACACGTCACTGCGGTACTTCAACGTCGTCGGCTCTGGCGACCCCGCCGTCTACGACACCAGCCCACACAATCTCTTTCCCCTAGTCTTCGAGGCACTGGTCGCCGGAAAAACTCCGCGGATCAACGGAACCGACTATCCGACCCCCGACGGCACCAACGTTCGTGACTACGTGCACGTTGCCGACATAGCGGCCGCCCACGTCGCTGCTGCTCGCAGGCTCGAAGCAAACGACACCATTGAAGCCGCCTACAACCTGGGTAGTGGCGACGGACTATCCGTTGCGGAAATCATGACCGCCGTCGCGACCGTTACCGGCATCGCCTTCACCCCAGAAATCGCACCGCGCCGCCCCGGCGACCCACCCCGTATCGTGGCGAACGGTGACCTTGCTGCCCGCGACCTGGACTGGAAAATGCGCTACACCGCAGAAGATATGGTTCGCAGTGCTTGGGAAGCACGCCTGCGTGCAGAAAACAGCAGTGCTGATAGCGCAATCTCTACCGACGCGACACACATTGGAAGTGCAGAATGACCGCGAAGATCACCAAGCGCCCCACCACCCTCGCCGATGGCCGCGAGCTGATCTACTTCGATGACGCCGACACGACCCTCGGCGAGGAACGCTCCGTCGACAGTCGGGTGCTTGACCCCCGGCCCGTAACCGCGAGCATGCGACAAGACATTTTGACCGGTGAATGGGTCTCCGTCGCCGCCGCTCGCCAGAACCGGGTGTTCCTGCCTCCTGCCGATCAAGATCCTCTTGCGCCGCAGACAGCCACCAACCCCTCCGAGGTCCCGGCACTATACGACGTCGCAGTCTTCGAAAACCGCTCGCCGTCATTCGGTCCGGCTCTGGCAGGAAGCGAAAACAGCCCGGCTGGCCTCGACGATCTTGCCGAGCTCGGGCTCGGCCGCACCCGCAGCTCCATTGGGCGCTGTGAAGTGGTGTGCTTCAGCCCCGACCACGAAGGTTCTTTCGGTACGCAAACTCCGAGCCGCGCCCGCACCGTCATCGAAGCTTGGGCGGATCGCACCGAAGCGCTCTCGGCACTCGACGGCGTGCAGCAAGTCTTTCCCTTTGAGAACCGCGGCGAAGCAATCGGCGTGACCTTGCTTCACCCGCACGGTCAGATCTACTCGTATCCCTACATCACCCCTAAAACACAGCGAACTTTGGATGCGATTGACCGCACCAGCCCCGACATGTTTCAGCGCATCCTGGACTTCGAACGCGCCGGCGACCGCGTCGTACTGAGCGGAGAACACTGGACTGCCTTCGTGCCGTTCGCTGCGCGTTGGCCCATCGAGGTACACATGCTGCCGCACCGTCAGATTCCCGACTTCGCCGCCACCTCTGGGGAAGAACGTGACGAGCTCGCAACAATGTACCTGAAGCTGCTCCGGGGAATCGACGCGATTTATGACTCCCCCACGCCGTATATTGCGGCGTGGCACCAGGCTCCCGTGAATCGCGCGCGCGATACGTTCCGCCTGCACCTGCAGCTAACCTCGCCTCGTCGCGCGGCCGACAAACTGAAGTACCTTGCCGGATCTGAATCGGCGATGGGCGCGTGGATCGCCGACGTGACCCCAGAAGCTGCAGCCGAAAACATCCGAAAGGCAATCGAACGAGCATGAGCGACACAGTGCAGGAACTGAGCGAGCGTTTCCGTGAGCTAACCGGACGCAACCCAGACGGCGTTTGGTCGGCGCCCGGCCGCGTCAATCTCATCGGCGAACACACCGACTACAACGAAGGCTTCGTGCTGCCATTTGCGATCGACCGCCGCACGCGGGCTGCCGTTGGGCTACGCACCGACGGCGTTATCCGCGTCACCAGCACCTTCGACGACACCCCCGTTGAGTTTCACCTTTCCGCGCTCGATGGTGCACGTTCGGAAGGTCAGATCGCGGGATGGAGCGCGTATCCCCTCGGCGTTGCCTGGGCTCTCGGCCAGCATGGTGCAGACCTGAGCGCAGTGGCAGGGGTGGATATCATCATCGATTCCACCGTTCCTGTTGGTGCCGGTCTGTCATCATCCGCCGCCATCGAGAGTTCCGTCGCCCTCGCCTTGAACGATCTCTGGAGCCTCGGCTTCTCCCGCGAAAAACTCGCCAAGGTAGGGCAGCTCGCCGAGAATGAGGTCGTCGGTGCACCCACCGGGATTATGGACCAGTCTGCCTCACTGCTCGGAGCGACGGACTCGGCTGTGTTCTTGGATTGCCGTTCGCTCGATGCCACGGTCGTTCCGCTCGGACTTGCTCAAGCTGAGCTCAGCATCCTCGTGATGGATACCCGCGTCTCGCACTCGCACGCCACTGGCGGCTATGCGGAACGCCGCGCTGCCTGTGAGGCTGGAGCCGCCGCCATGGGGACTTCGTCATTGCGCGATGTCAGCGTCTCCGATCTCGATCGCGCGCAAACGCTGCTCGACGACGTCACGTTCCGTCGGGTGCGCCACGTGATCACCGAGAATCAGCGAGTGCTCGATACCGTTCGCACGCTGAACGAAGAAGGCCCGCTCGCCATCGGTGCCCTACTCGATGCGTCTCACGTGTCGATGCGCGACGACTTCGAAATCTCAATTCCCGAGCTCGATCTCGCTGTCGAGACAGCCCGCGCCAACGGAGCAATCGGCGCTCGGATGACCGGCGGCGGATTCGGCGGAGCAGCAATCGCTCTCATTGCCCACGACCAGGTTTCTCGGGTAGAAGTTGCAGTGAAGCAAGCCTTCGCAGCCCGCGGATTTACCGAGCCTGTGACTTTCACCGTGACTCCTTCTCAGGGAGCCGAACGAAACTCTGCCCAGTAGGTAGAGTTCGAAAACTCACAACGCGACAACGACCGGTGGTGGAGATGGGGGGAATTGAACCCCCGTCCACTGCTGTAATTCTGTGCCTTCTACGGGTGTAGCTTGTGCAGACGTTCTACTCGGCTCTGATCTTTGCCACAAGCACCTAGATCAACAAGCCCAGCCAGAGTGCAAGTCCCGCGTAGCCCTCAGGCGTAACTACGCAGCAATCTCTCTAAATTGCGCCAGGATCCGGGTAGAGAGCATTCCCGGTCTGACGGACTTCTTTAGTGCGCTCGCTTAGGCAGCGAGGGCGAAGTCAGTGCGCTTTGAATTGGCACTTATAGTTTGCAGTCATCGTTAACGAGATAAGGCTGCATTCTCGACCCGCTTCTCACAGTTTTGCAGGCAATGTCGAAACCGATCATCCCCCTGTGTGGGTCGTTGTCGCGCTGTGGAGTTATCAAATCTGCCTGACGAACAGGCAGCCCTCAATTGTAGGTCGGATTCGTCCCAGTTGCCAGCCCTGCGCCCGCACGATGAACGCTGCCAGCGAACGCGACCCCTACATCCAGCAACCGCGAAGTAGGTTTGAGTCATGAGTGAAACCACAGAAGCCCTGCCCACCAAAACCACGATGTTCGGTGCGGATTGGTGCCGCGACTGCGTCCGTTCCGAAGCCCTCCTCAACTCGCTAGGCGTGGAGTGGGAAAAGATTGACGTTGAAAAAGACCCCGCCGCCGCCGAGCGCGCTCAAGCCATTAGCGGCCGCCTGAGCATCCCCGTCGTGCAGTTCACCGACGGAACCTTCCAGGTTGAGCCCAGCGACAAGGACCTCAAGGCGAAGCTCGAAGAACTCGGCGCCCTCTAGCCAGAACTTAGTGTCACGTGAAGTGCGGTTCAGCGAAAGCTGGACCGCACTTTTGTGCGCGCCCTACGCTTTGTGCGCACCGAAGCTGCGGTGAGCGAGAGGCAAGCTCCGCTACTCCCCCATGTTCTTGCGTGCAGAAATAGCGCGATCTGACTCGCGCTTGTCTTGACGCTCACGGAGCGTCTGACGCTTGTCGTATTCGCGCTTACCCTTCGCGACCGCGAGTTCAACCTTGGCACGACCATCCAAGAAATAAATAGACAGCGGTACGAGCGTGTAGCCACCCTGCTTGATCTTGTTGTGAATCTTCAGGATCTGCTCTTTGTGCAACAGCATCTTGCGCTTGCGGCGCGGAGGATGGTTGTTCCACGAGCCCTGAAAGAACTCAGGAATGTGCACGGCATCGAGCCACGCTTCAGCATGGTCATCGATGTAGCCGTAGCCATCGATCAGACTGGCACGCCCCAACCGCAGAGATTTGACCTCAGTGCCCGACAGCACAAGACCAGCCTCAAAGGTGTCTTCGATGCTGTAGTCATGGCGCGCCTTACGGTTGCTAGCAACAACCTTCCGGTCACCTTCCTTAGGCATGGCTCACTTCTCTCTTCGAAACATTGGATGTCGCACGATTGCGGCAGACGCCGACAGTGCAGCAGACCAGTTTAGCGCGAGAGCGGCACCGCGACTAGACCTTCAGATATCGACTAATAGCAACACCGGCAGAAATTGCGGCAAGTCCGGCGCCAACGGCGATCAAAATCGGCACCACGAGCAGCGCCTCCTGCATGCCCAGCAAGCTGGTACCCAGGGGCAGAGTTGATGCCAAATACCCGCTCACAAAGAAGTGAACTAGAGCAACAATCGTGCCAGCGGCAAGCACCGACCCGATGAGAGACGCGAACACACCCTCAAGGATGAACGGAGTCTGAATGAAGCGGTTAGAGGCACCAACAAGCCGCATGATGCCGAGCTCTCGACGGCGCGAAAATGCACTCAAGCGGATCGTGGTAGCGATAAGTAAGACCGCAGCCACCAGCATCAAACCGGCAACCCCGATCGCCGTGAAACTGGCGGCGTTCAAGATGGCAAAGATGGGCTCCAGATAGGCACGCTGATCCTCCACCCCCTCAACACCCGCAAGCCCCGAGAGGCTCTCAATCAGCACATCCGCCTGTTCGGGATCGACGAGATTCACGCGAAAGTTCTCGGGAAGTGACTCTGGCGTGATGATTCCATCGAACGCAGTATCAGCGAACTGCTTCTGAAAATTGCTGTACGCCTCCTCATGATTTTCGAACTGAACTTCATTGATGTAGGGCGCGAGAGTCGGTGAATCAAGCTGCTGTTGCACGGCAGCGATCTGATCCTCTGTTGCCTCGGCGAGAGTGCAGTTGCCGGTGGTATCGATCTCCGTGCACAGATACACAATGACCTGAGCGCGATCGTTCCAATAATTTTTCATCTGGCCGATCTGCATTTGCAGCAAAATCGACGCCCCGACGAAGGTCAACGAAATGAACGTCACCAGAACGACAGAGACCACCATGGAGAGGTTACGACGCAGACCGCTGCCCGCTTCACCCAGAATCAGACCGAGCCTCATGCGTCGAGCCCCTCACCCGTCGAGGGCAATGACGAACCGGTCGACGCAGCGCTGTGGGAGCTGCTTGCCGCCGGATACGCGGCCCTGTCGACAACGGGCAGCGTCTGGGTTTGGTAACCACCCTGACGCTCGTCGCGCACAATTTGACCACCAATGAGCTCGATCACTCGGCGCTTCATCTGATCGACGATGCCCGCATCGTGGGTTGCCATCAGAACCGTTGTGCCGCCCAAGTTGATGCGCTCGAGGAGCGTCATGATTCCCGCGGAGGTAGCCGGGTCGAGGTTTCCCGTCGGCTCATCGGCCAGCATGATCGCCGGCTTGTTCACCACGGCGCGCGCAATAGCTACCCGCTGCTGCTCACCACCGGAAAGTTCGTGGGGAAAACGACTCGATTTGCCGGCGAGGCCAACCATCTTGAGAGCATCCGGAACTGCCTCTTGGATGTAACCGCGACTTTTGCCAATCACCTGCAGCGAGAACGCGACGTTATCGAAGACGGTCTTGTTAGGGAGAAGACGGAAGTCCTGAAAAACCACACCGAGATTACGACGGAAATACGGCACCTTGCGGCTCGACAGAGTATTCAAGTGCTGGCCCAGCACGTAGATCGACCCCTTAGTCGGGTTCTCCTCTTTAAGGATCAACCGCAAAAAACTTGACTTCCCCGAGCCCGAAGCACCGACCAAAAAGACGAACTCGCCCTTTAGGATCTCAAGATCGACCGAGCTCAGCGCCGGTCTAGTAGTGCCCGGATAGGACTTCGAAACAGCATCAAAACGAATCATTTGCAGTCAGCCTAAGTAAGCACAGCACGGAACACGTCAGCGACGCACCGCAGGCGCGGACTCACAGGGTGGCCCAGTTCAGGGCACACGGCGGCGTCAGCAGAAAGAGCGCGCTCTGCGACGGCGTCAGTTAGACGCTAGGCAGGGGTTAGGTAGGGGTTACTCGATGACGCGCTTGCGCCACTTGATGCCCGCCGAGATGAAACCGTCGAGGTCACCATCGAACACATTCGACGGATTATTGACCTCGAACTCGGTACGCAAATCTTTCACCATTTGGTACGGCGCCAACACGTAGCTACGCATCTGGTCGCCCCAGCTGGCAGTAATGACACCCGCGATCTCCTTCTTGGTTGCGGCCTCTTGCTCGCGTTGAAGAAGAAGAAGTCGAGACTGCAGAACGCGCATCGCTGCAGCACGGTTCTGAATCTGGCTCTTCTCGTTCTGACAGCTGACCACAATCCCCGTGGGCAAGTGAGTAATACGCACCGCAGAGTCTGTGGTGTTAACGGACTGACCACCGGGGCCAGACGAGCGGAAGACATCAACACGGATGTCGTTCTCGGGGACCTCGACAACATCCGTCGTCTCAATAAGAGGTACGACCTCGACAGCAGCAAAACTGGTTTGACGCTTACCCGCCGAGTTGAACGGGCTCATGCGCACGAGGCGATGGGTGCCGGCCTCGACGCTGAGGGTTCCGAAAGCAAAGGGAGCGTCGACCTCGAACGTCGCCGACTTAATTCCGGCTTCTTCGGCGTAGCTCGTGTCGAGCACCCGAGTGGGGTACGAATGCTGTTCGGCGTACCGCAAGTACATGCGCAAAAGCATTTCGGCAAAGTCGGCGGCGTCAACGCCTCCGGCTCCCGCACGAATGGTGATGACAGCGGGGCGCTGATCGAACTCACCATTGAGGAGAGTCTGAACCTCAAGGTTGCCGAGAGTTTTCGTGATGGCAGCGAGCTCGGCGCGAGCATCCGCCGCAGCCTGATCGTCGCTCTCTTCGTTAGCGAGTTCAACCATGATTTCAAGGTCATCGAGACGGTTCGAGATCGAATTAATCTTGGCAAGCTCGGCCTGACGATGGCTGAGATCACTCGTAATCTTTTGCGCTTTGTCGGTATCGTCCCACAGATCGGGGGCACCAGCCTCGTCGCTCAGCCGTTCGATCTCCGACGTGAGCCGGTCGGTGTCAACCACCTGGCGAATGTCTGCAAAAGTGGAACGCAGTGCCGCGATGTCGTCAGAAAAGTCCAGTTCATCCATGTCACCCACCAGACTACCCGCGAAGCTCAGGAGGCACCTGTTCGAGGCTGCGGAAGAGGTGGGTCGCGCTGCCGTCACTGCATGCGATCTCGACATACGATGGACGGCGATGAGCACAACAGAACAACCCTTTAGCTGGCGCTCGATTGGGCTGCCCGTCCTTTTGCCGACACTTCTCTTCTCCATTGGCGAAGGCGCAATTATCCCGCTGATTCCCATTGCGGCCGATAATCTCGGGGCGACGTTAGCAATCGCCGGACTCGTAGCAGCGCTGCTGACCCTCGGCGAACTCTTCGGCAATATACCGAGTGGATGGCTCGTCTCCCGCATTGGCGAGCGGCCCGCCATGATCGGCGCAAGTGCCCTCTCGATCATCGGAGTCGTGATCTGTATCCTCGCGCCCAACCCGGTGGCACTCGGGTTCGGTGTGCTGCTCATCGGACTCGCGACCGCCGTATTCGCGTTAGCCCGTCACGCCTTTTTGACCAGTTTCGTGCCCATCGCGTACCGCGCACGGGCGCTCTCGACGCTGGGAGGAACTTTTCGCCTCGGAACCTTTATCGGTCCTTTTATTTCCGCCACCGTCATCCACTTCACTGGGGCGACAATCGCGGCCTTCTGGATTCACGTCGTGGCCTGTGTTGCCGCTGCGCTCGTGCTGATTTTGCTTCCCGACCCCGCAACGACCTTCGGCGCCGTGCACACTTCTCGGGTCAACGACCGGTCACTACGCGACGGTGAGGCGCTCGTCGCCGAGCAGTCACAAGGACTCTTCACCTCGATCCGCGACAACCGTGCTGTGCTCTCGCGACTGGGACTCGGCGCTGCCATCATCGGTGCCATGCGCGCGAGCCGTCAAGTGATCTTGCCGCTCTGGGCCGTCAGCATCGGCCTCGCAGACACCAACACAGCGATCATCATTGGAATCGCGGGCGCCGTGGACTTCGCTCTCTTCTATACCGGCGGTCAAATTATGGACCGCTTCGGCCGGTTGTGGACGGCAGTGCCCTCGCTAGTGGGACTCGGCATCGGCCATCTCGTGCTCTCGCTGACCCACGACGTGAACGCCAACGTTGGTTGGTTCATCGCGTGCGCAATGTTCTTGTCTCTCGCAAATGGTCTTGGTAGCGGAATCCTGATGACGCTCGGTGCGGACTTGGCCCCCAAGGTTAATCCGGCACCATTCCTCGGTGCGTGGCGGTTCACCGGCGGCGTCGGTCTCGCCGCCTCGCCCCTCATGATCGCGGGGATTACCGCCCTCGCCTCGCTCTCGCTAGCGGCAGGAGCAGTCGGAGTGCTTGGCCTGATTGGCGCTGGCGTTATGCTGCGTTATGTTCCCCGTTACATCCAGAAACCGCAGAAGTGATCCCCACTACGAACCTCCTCGCGTTCGTGCTCGTAGCACTGCCCATCATCCTGATTCCGGGCCCGAGTGTGTTGTTCCTGATCGGCCGCTCACTCTCGCTCGGCAAACTGGGCGGAATCATCAGTTCGCTCGGAAACGCCACCGGCGGGGTCGTGCTTGTTATCGGCGTAGCCTTTGGGGTCGGCACCATCATCGCGCAATCAGTAATCGCCTTCACCATCGTGAAATATTTGGGCGCGGCTTACCTGATTTACCTGGGCGTGCAGGCCATTCGGCACCGCAATGCGCACACGACAGCGGATGCTGCGACGCCTCAGACACGCTCACGCTGGCGTATCTTTGGCCAAGGGTTTGTCGTCGGGATCACGAACCCCAAAGCGACAGTATTCTTTGTTGCCGTGCTGCCCCAGTTTGTGAGCTTCGGATCAGGCAGCGTTCAACTACAGCTGCTCGCCCTCGGCATGATCTTCATGGGAATCGCCGTGATCACTGACACCTCGTGGGCCGTAGCGGCGGGGTTCGCTCGCGACTGGTTTGCGAGCTCACCCCACCGCATCACAAATCTGTCAGCAGTCGGCGGCGTTGCCCTCATCGGGCTCGGCATAGGTTCGCTCTTTATCCCCCACGCTAAGCAATAGCAGCAACGGCCTCAGCAATCGGCGTGGAACCATCCATGAATTCGATGGTGTGACCGATGGTGTTATCAGCATCAATTACCGCCGCGATAACTTGTGCCACGTTGTCACGGGCCGCATATTCCGCGGTAGCGGCATCACCAACATCGATCATCCCGGATGCCGTTTCGCTCGAGAGCGATCCTGGACCGACGATCGTGTAACTCAACGGCCCCTTACGAAGGTGATCATCGGCGGCAGCCTTCGATTGCGCATAGGCAAAGAAATCATTGTCTTCAGGCACACCGTGATCGAAGCCAGCCCCCTTATACGAGAGCATTACGTAGCGGGTAACCCCCGCATGCGCGGCGGCATCCATTGTTCGGATAGCGGCGTCGCGGTCGACAGAGTAAGTACGTTCGGGGCTCCCGCCGCCCGCGCCCGCAGCAAACACCACCGTGTCATTTCCGGTAAAAATCTCCGAAAGTTCTTCAGCACTGAGCGCTTCGATATCGGCGATAACAGGCATGGCGCCGGTCGCGCTGATATCTGATTCCTGATCGGGATTGCGGATAAGGGAGTGCACGTGATGCCCTGAGCCAGTAAGCAGCTCCGCGAGGCTGAGAGCGATCTTGCCGTGGCCGCCAACAATAACGATTCGTTTCATGGCTATCTCCTTTGCGTGGTTGCGCACTGTCATGAAGTGCACACTCCACGCTACGAAGCGAAGCTCCCTGTTTGCTGCACGAGCGTTTGCTGGATGGGGTTTGGGCGGAGGCTGGGTGTTGGGTTGGGGAGGACACTGGGTGTGGGGCTGTCGCGGATTGGATGCGCGTCGGTTACGAGAAAACCGACCGCGCCGAAGCCGTGACGTCGATCCGAATCCCGTCGGGCACCAGCAGCGAGACGAACGGCGGTCGCCAGTAGGCAGAGAGCGAAACCGTCGCGCTGGCCGAGTCGTTTGTCAACGCTTCTTCAATTTTAAGGTCGGTGAACCGATCTCCCTGGGTCGCGGTGACGTAGTCAGCAACAGCAGAGGCGATTTTGACTGAAGTGAGCTTGGGACGATAGCCCTTCGGGGTGAGCTCGACGTCATCAAGATCGTAAGATTCAGCCCCGACAAGTGCCGCTCCATCCGCAAGAGTGAACAGTCGCTTTCGCTCGAGGTAGAGCGAAGTGGCCGCCACCACCAAGAAGATGAGCACGAGGGAAAGGAAGCCGTAGAAGATTGTGAGGAGCAGTGCGGAACCTTGCTCGTCGCCGAGCGCGCTGTCATGACCTTGGGCCGGGTTCGGCACGCCGCGGCGGTTCGGCAGGCAGCGGCGATTCGGCCGACCTAAGCGGTTAGGCCAGGGGGGCGGCAGGAGTTGGGGGTTCGTTGAGAGGCATACGTGGATCGACGGACGAGCGCTGATCAGCGTCATTGCGACCCCCTGAACTGCGACACCTGCTGAGTGGCCGTGGCATCGAGCGGAATCTGCACCGGAAAATTGCCCGTGAGCACCGGTGGCGCAAGAGGCAGATTGATAACGACGGCCACGTTTACGGTGACGTAACCGCGACGAGTGAGGCAGTGAGCGGGATCAGGAGCGCAGACGATGTCAACGGAAGCATTAGCCGGATCAAGCCCATGATTGCTGAGCGCAAATTCGATGGCTCGCTCGGCGGAGCCCTCGGCTTCGGCCACAGTCTCGGCCTGCACGAAAACGCGAGCAGCTTGGCGGGCTGCACCTTCCGCTGCTAACGCAGCGCCTTGAATAGCTGACATTGTGAGCACGAGATACACCAGTGGAATCAGCATGATCATTCCGACGGTGATGAATTCGAGCGATGATGAGCCTTGGTCGTCACGAAGCCGTTTGATGAGCGGCAACACCCGACTGCGACACCTAGCGAACCTGCTCGATTGGGGCATAGCCCGACACCTCCAACCCGTTATCGATACCGATCAGGCCGAACAAAGGCAGGGGTGTGCGCACGGTGACAATGACCGAGGGGTACCCCAAATGATTCGTCGAGCTTGCTGCGACATCTGCGGCGTAGCCGGGCGAGAGAGCAGTCGAGATGAGATCGCGAGTGCGAGTGACGCCGTCGTTGAGCGAGGTGTCGGCGAGGGAAGCAAAACGCGCGCCCTCTGCTGCGGCATCCAACACTGTATTTCGAATGTGGAGGGCAAGAGCCAACTGGATGACGCTGAGAGTGAGCACCGTGAGCAACGCTGAGACGAGCACGAACTCGACAACCGCGGAACCGGACTCGTCGCCGCGCAGCCGCCCTGCCAGCGAACGCCTCCACCCGGTCAGCTGAGTCGGTTGACGAAGCCGACACGACCGTCGGCTTCGCAATTCACCGCCTACACCACGACCGAGCGCACGCACTAGAAGCCAGTGACGCGATCAATCGCCTGTTCAAAAACCGAGCTGAGTGCTGGACCCGCAAGACTCCAAATAATGACCACTAAGCCAGCAGTCATGAGAGTGATCAGCACCCAGCCCGGTACGTCGCCTCGCTCTGAGGTGAGCGTTCGGGTGCCTCGGGTAAGCCCGCTCTTCAGATTGAATTGAAATGATTTCACTCTGCAATCATTGAGCGGAACACAAATGTGTGTGCAGATTTTCCACAGCGCGCTAGAGCAGCCGATCGGCGACTGTATCGGCCGCTCCCCTGCTCGCTATTCTTCGGGCGACTCTCGCTTTGCTTTGTCCCGCAGCTTGGCTTGCAAGGACTGCAACCGTTGAACCTCGTCTTCGACAATGGCGTCCGCCTGCGCGATGTTGTCAGGCGACACCAATCCGGTGTCGGCAAGAATCGCGTCTTCGGTAACCTGCGAGATTCCGCCGCCAGACTGTGCAGCTTTCTTGCGAAGACGATCCAGTGCCGCGCGAAGGGGGTGCACGGGCTCGCGGAGAAGTGGCTCCTCGACCTCGAGGCCATAGAACGTGCCAATCTGATCCACGAATTGGGCGCGTTGGGCGCGATCGTAGGCGCGCCGCTCTCGGCTGAACGCCGTCACCGTGGCCGCACACATCATCAGCATCACCACGCTAAAGGGCAATGCCGAGAGAATGGCCGCCGTTTGTAGCGTCTGCAGCCCGCCCGTCACGAGGAGAGCGATCGCCAAGAATGATGCCAGCAGCGCGAAGAAGATTCTGATGCGCTTGGGCGGCTCGGCCGAGCCACCGGTCGCGATCATCGACATCACGAGCGCGCCAGAATCGGCCGAGGTGACGAAGAAGATTCCGATTAGAAGGATTGCCCCGAACGTGAGAGCGGTACCTGCCGGCAACCCAGCGAGAAGATCGAACAACGCCGAATCGGCATCCACCGATCCGTCAGCGGCAACGAGTCCGCCTTGCCCATAAAGCTCACGGTAGATGGCGTTTCCCCCGAGCACGCTGAACCAGAGGAACGTGAGCACCGTGGGCACGAGCATGACACCGCCGACAAACTCTCGCACGGTGCGGCCTTTAGACACACGGGCAATGAAGACGCCCACGAATGGTGCCCACGACATCCACCAACCCCAGTAGAAGGTGGTCCAGCCGGCCTGCCACTGTTCACCAGCCTCACCCTGGTAGGCGCTGACGTTGAACGCGAGGCCGATGAAGCCCTGGAGGTAATTACCCATGGACTGTACGAACTCGCGGAATAAGAAGGCAGTGGGGCCGACGATCAGGAGGAACACCAGCAGCACCGCAGCCAGAAGAAGATTGGTTGTGGATAGCCACTTCATGCCGCGGCCAATTCCGGACACCAACGAGAGGATGGTGAACGCCACGATGACAACGATGACCGCAATTTGGGTGGTCAAGTTCGACTCGGCAATGCCCGTCTTTTCGAGGCCCGCGGAGATCTGAAGGACACCGAGACCAAGAGACGTCGCAACACCGAACACGGTTCCGACAAGCGCGATGACGTCGATGAGGTTGCCCCAGCCGCCGCGAACGCGCTTGCCAAGCAGAGGCTCAAGCGTCCAGCGGATGGAGATAGGGCGACCGCGACGGTGGATTGCGTACGCGAGCGCAAGCCCGACGACGACATAGATAGCCCACGCGTGCACACCCCAATGCAAGAAGGTCTGACTCATTGCTTTCTGGGCAAGTTCGATTTCCGTACCCGAAACGCCCGGGCGAGGATTCGCGAAGTGGCTGAGAGGCTCCGCGACGCCATAGAAGACGAGGCCAATACCCATACCGGCGGCAAAGAGGAACGAAATCCACGAGATCATCGAGAACTCGGGCTCGTCGTCATCCTTTCCCAGCTTGATGTCGCCGTAGCGACTAAACCCTAGGTACAGCGCGAAGGCGACGAAGAAGGCCGCGATGAGCACGTAATACCAACTGAACGAGTTGATTACGCTCGACTGCAGGGAAGTGAAAACCGCGTTAGCTAGGTTCGGCGCAAGGATAGAAAATGCGGTGATCGCGATAATGAGACCAGCGGCAGGCCAGAAAACCCACGGCGCAATCATGCGCGTTGCTGTCGGTCTCTGCGGCACATCTGGCTCGGTGGGAAGGGTCGATTCTGCGGTCACTGCAATCTCCGATCGACTGAGTTCGAGACTCATGTGTGATCTACAACAGTAATGCGAATAATCGGCAGGATTGGGCACCGAGGCCCAACTCACGACGAGCCGCCGTCGTTGTAGTCCGTTGGGCAGCGACCGATGCCGCGCATGATCAGGCGGTCATCACTCCCGAAAGTAGTAGTCCATCCAAGCGAAGACGTGACTCTTCGAGATGTTTTCCAGATGCACGACCGAGGGGTCGATCGTGTAGTAATCAGCCGGCAGCGATGTGAACTGCATGATGTATTTCAGAAGGTTCTTCTGGTGGACAGAGACGCTTTCGTGCATCACACCCATCCAGTGTTTGTCATCGAAGCCGAAGATGAGAGTCGTCGGCTCTCGAATCTCCGCGTAACGAATCTCGGACAACGGGCGCATCTCGCTGCCATCGATCCCGATGGTGTAGTTATTGAGGTCGATCTGGCACCAGTGCATCATCGCGCCGCCAACTTCATCCAGCCCCGCAATAAAGAGAGCGCTGCCGAGTGAGTGCGCCCCGAACGCCGAGCTGCCGGTGACGGTATTGAGCCCTCCGCGGATGATACGCAACGCGTTTAAGCCTCGCATGACACCGTCATTATGTTGCGGGCTGCCAATTATGTAGACGTTCGGCGGCAGCGTGTCGTTCAGGATACCCATGGAAGCGCACCCCCAAGAGCACCGACCACCACCGGAAACTCCGCTGGCAGCGAGTGTGGCGCTATGAGGACTTGGACCGCGATCGCGCCAATCAAGATCGCCAAAAGGCATGACACCGGGACGACAATAAACACCATTACTAGAACCAGCTTGCCAATGTTGCGCTTGCCTTGACCCTGCTGCCGACCAGTACCAAACGTTGGTGGTTGAAAATTTTGCGGGGGTTGCTGGAATTGCTGCTGCGGAGATTGAAACTGCTGCGGTTGCGCAGCTTGCGACTGCGGATACTGAGCAATTTTCTGAGTCGCCCGCGGCGGCGCGAACTCTGCAGACGGCTGCGCGACAGGGAACTGCTGAACAGGAGGCGGCGGATGTTGGGCAGGAGACGGCTGAACGCTGGGCGGTGTCATCGGCGCCTGACGCTGTTGTTGATGATAAGCGTCATAGGGATTCACGGAAGGCTGTTGCTCGGCCATCAATTGCTCTATTCAAGTCGTTGTCATCACGATCGTATCCTGAGGATTACGCGCATACCTCGATAAGTGAGATTAATGTAGCAATTAAGATAGTCATCTCGGTTGGTGAACAAAAAACTCATCACACGACCCTGCGATTGATCCCCAGTCACCTCACCGCATCAATGGACAAGAGGTATCGGCCGCGTGTTGTGTCGGAAGCAACGAGCAGCAGCAGCCATCCACCGAGCATCATGTTCGCGAGTGCAACGACTGCTCCCAGAAACACGACAACGAGGCGAACGAGTAGATCGCAGATCGACGGTTGTGCGGCTACTGCTCCGACTGAAAGCGGTAACCAAGCTGCCAACGAGCGCTGTCGATGGTGTCGAGAATCGCGACGGTTTCAGCGAGCGTATGCACGGGCGACTCGTTAAGTCCTTGGGCGACGAAACTGGCAAGAGCCGTGGCCTGATAACTCAAGCCGTAGTGCGCCACAATGCCTGTCTCGTCGGCCCAGTGAATTGACTCCCCCGTGAAACCGGGCTTCGACAACCTCAGCGAGGTGGGGGTGAAAAATCCGCTGCCGACCTCGAGCCTGGCGTCTGAACCGGCTACGGAGGCTCGAGTTGGAGTGCGCGCGAGCAGGGTGGTGTTGAGTTGGGCCTGGGCCGCGCCCGCATAGCTGAGAGTGAGTAGGGATTGAGCATCCACACCGCTGTCAATGAGCGAACCCACGTTGTGCACGGCGGTAGGCGAGCCGAGGATCTGCGACGCGAACGCGATCGGGTAGATGCCGAGATCGAGCAGCGCTCCTCCCCCGCTCTCGAGTGAGCGAACACGGTGGCCTTCGGGGATGAACTGGCCGTGATCGGCAGTGACCAGACGAGTGTCGCCGAGAGTGCCGTCGGCGATGAGCTGATTGATGATGGAGGTTTGCGGCAGGTAACGCGTCCACATTGCTTCCATCGCGAAGACGCCAGCCGTGCGGGCTGCGGCGACGATCTCGCGAGCTTCGGCCCCGGTCATGGCGAACGGTTTCTCGACCAAAATGTGCTTGCCTGCGGCGATCGACTGCAGAGCTAGATCGCGGTGCACGTGCTGCTGCGCGGCGATGTAGATCACGTCAACGTCGGGGTTAGCCAGCAGCTCGGCATAGTCACCGTAGGCCTTCTCAATACCCCAGGTGTTCGCAAAGTCTTGGGCGCGGTCAAGGCTGCGGGATGCCACGGCCACAAGCTTCTGCCCAGTGTGCGCTAGCACGGCCTCCGCGAAAGTCGCAGCGATCCCACCGGGAGCCATGATGCCCCAGCGCAGTGCCGGAACGGAGTCGGCGGCAGGAATGATCGGGGCCGGGAATGTAGTGGGGAACACAAGCATCCTTCTCGTCGGGGAAGCCTGCGGCGGCGCAGGCCTCGACCAGTCTAGGACTGAGCCGCGAACGGGCGAAGGATCCGACACCGCTATTGCACAGCAACAAAAGTTAGCGAACTGGCCCGGCACCCGGCATGCTTAAGCAGTGACCGATAACAGTTCGCCCGCGATCCTCTCGCTTGAGCGCCTGCGGGCCTCTCTTGCGGATGCCGGGTTGACGCTCAATCTCGATGGTGTTGTAACGCAGCGCGAGGCTGCCGCTGCCGCCGTTCGTCAGATTGACGACTACATCCGCCCCCGTTTGGCTGACCTTGATGCGCCACTGCTTGCGGTGGTAGGTGGGTCGACTGGGTCTGGCAAGTCAACGATCGTGAATGCGCTGCTCGGCGTCGCCACGACTCGGGCCGGCGTTATTCGCCCCACGACTCGGCAGCCGATACTGGTGCACGCTCCCGTGGATGCGGGATGGTTCGCGAGCGACCGCATCCTGCCGGGGCTCGCGCGTGTGCGCGGCCGCATCAGTGCTCCCGGAACGCCGGCGTCGAGTGCGGGCGATACTCCCGAAGAATCACGAATTGGCGAACTCATGCTTCTCGAGCACGAGAGCGTTCCCCGTTCGCTCGCGATCATCGACGCCCCGGATATCGACTCGGTTGCCGACGAGAACCGCGCCCTTGCTACGCAGCTGCTTGCCGCCGCCGACCTGTGGCTGTTCGTCACGACCGCAAATCGCTATGCGGATGCCGTGCCGTGGCGCCTTCTCGAAAACGCTGCCGCTCGATCCATCACCGTCGGCATCGTGCTCAACCGGGTGCCGCCCGGCGCTCTCGACGAGATCCTGCCCGACCTCCAGATGATGCTCGACGACCGCGGCCTCAGCGACGCTCCCGTTTTCTCCATCGACGAGCAGCCCCTTGATGAACTCGGCATGCTGCCGGCCAGCGCTGTCGAACAGCCGCGCGAGTGGCTCTCCTCCATCGCAGGCGACCGGGCCGAACGCTCGCGCATCGCAGCCCGCACTCTCAGCGGCGCCATTAGCGAACTCGACCGCCAGGTGGCCGTGATTGCGGATGCTCGTCAGCAGCAACTCGACTGGATCACCGCCGCTCGTGCCACCGCCGCGTCGCACTACGAGACCGCACTCGAGGCCGTGGATGCCGCAACCCAGAACGGTGCGCTCATGCGCGGTGAAGTGTTGGCACGCTGGCAAGACTTCGTCGGCACCTCCGACTTCTTTCGGAAGGTCGACTCGTGGTTCTCCGCGGCACGCGACCGCGCCACAGCGTGGATCACCGGCACCCCCAGCCCTGTAGTTGAAGTCGAAACCCAGATCGAAACCGGGCTGCAGACCGTGATCGTCGACCAAGCCGGGCGCGCTGCCGCGGCAGCGTGGGCCGGGCTCGAACGCAGCCCGGCGGGCGCGGCGATCGCCCAAGAGCATCCGGATCTTGCCCGCGAAAGCCCCGAGTTACCTCGCGCCACAACTGCGATGATTCGCGAGTGGCAGGGAGCGCTAATGCAGCTTATTCACGACAACGCTGGGGATAAGCGCATCCGAGCTCGCGTTCTCTCGCTCGGCCTGAACGTGGTCACAGTCGCGCTCATGATTGTGGTGTTCGCCTCGACCGGTGGTCTCACCGGCGGCGAGATTGCGATTGCGGGTGGTTCGGCGGTGCTTGGCCAGAAGCTTCTCGAGACGATCTTTGGCGAGGATGCTGTGCGTCGTCTGGCGAGCGAAGCCCGCGAAGACCTGCAGACTCGCGTTCGCGTTCTGTTCGATGCCGAACTCGCGCGGGTGAGCGTTGCGTTCGAACCGTTGCGTTTTGGTGCGACTCCCGATTCGCTGCGGCGTGAATCGCAGGCGCTGCTCGCGGATGTCGCGCGTGCCGCGGAGGGCAACTCGTGAGCGCCGCCAAGCCGAACCTTGACGAGCGAATTGTCGCGTTGCGCACCGTCACTGAGGCGGGCGACGGACGTATTCCCGCCGACGTACTCGACGATGCCCGTGCCCTGCTGACGCAGACCGAAGCGCGCCGCTCCCGCTCCCCCGAACACACCGTGGTCGGCGTCTTTGGCGCGACCGGATCGGGCAAGTCGAGTCTCGTCAACGCTCTGGTAGGCGAGGAGGTCGCTGTCGCACACGTGCGCCGTCCCACCACCTCGCAGGCTCTCGCGGTGACGTGGGAGGCTGCCGGCGCGAGCGAACTGCTTGACTGGCTTGAGATTCGAGAGCGGGTCGAACCCTCGACACCCTTCGATGCGCGTGCCAGCAAGCTCGTGCTCGTCGACCTGCCCGACGTCGATTCCGTGGAAGCCAGCAATCGTACTGTCGCCGAACGTCTCGCCGGGCAAGTGGATGCTCTGATCTGGGTCGTTGACCCGCAAAAGTATGCCGACGATGTGTTGCACGCGCAGTTCATCGCGCCGCACGCTAAGCACGCGGCCGTGACTCTCGTCGTGCTTAATCAGGTTGACCTGCTGAGTGCGGATGACCGTGCCGCCGTCGTGAAGTCGCTCCAGGCGATCGTTGAACGTGATGGCATTCCTCGCGCCCGAGTGCTGCCGGTGAGTGCCCGCACGGGCGAAGGTATTGACGCGTTGCGCAAAGCGATTGGCGATCTTGCGGCGTCGAAGGCGGTGCGGGATGCGCGACTCAGCGCTGACGTGCAGACCCTTGCCGCGCGCATCGACGATCCGGGTTCACCGCAGAAGTTGAGCGCGAAGGGCACCGCTCGCCTGCGTGATGAGGTCGGGACCGCTGCGGGAGTCGACATCGTGGCATCCGCTGTTGCTCGTTCGTATCGCAAGCGTTCCGGGCAGGCCACCGGGTGGCCGCTCGTGTCATGGATTGGTCGTTTGCGCGCTGACCCGCTCACTCGCTTGGGTCTTGGCCCAAAGCGTCGTGGCGATGACCCCGATGTTCACCGGACGAGCATGCCGCTCTTGAGCGCTGGCGCCCAAGCCCGGATGTCGATGGCCGTTCGCACGTTCACTGACGACGCCGGGGCCGGAGTTTCTGCCCCGTGGCGGGCTGCCGCGCGCACTACCGCGGAGCACGCCCTCGACACCCTGCCGGCCACCCTCGACCTTGCTATTGCCCGCACTCCTCTGCCCGCCAAAGGTTCGTGGTGGTGGGTGCTCGTCGGCATCGTGCAGTGGATCGCGACGATCGCCGGGTTGGGCGGCGCCCTCTGGTTAGTGGGCACCGCGCTGCTGCCGACGTTTGGACTGCCGGCGTTCCCACTCCCCACCGTGGAGGAAGGCCCACTCACTGGATGGGCGATACCGACACTGCTACTGATTGCGGCGGTACTCGTCGGCATCGTGCTGGGTTTGTTGGCGGCGGCGCTCAGCGCTGTCGCTGCTGGCGATCGTCGGCGTCGCACGCGCCGCCGTCTTCTCGCCGCGGTCGACGAGGTCGTAGAGCGGGATGTGGTGACTCCCGTCGCGACGGCGCTGGAGCAGGCGCGGGCTGTTTCGGCCGCGCTGCAAGTTGCGCGGCGCTAGCGACCGAACATACTGGCGAACCCCTAAAACCCCACCTGTAACACGAAGATACCCGGGTAGATCGCGAAAGCGATCGTTATCGGCAGAATGAGGAACACGAGCGGAAAGAGCATCGCGACCTCTTTCTTGCCGGCGACTTCGAGCAGTTCGCGCTTGGATTCCTCGCGGGCATCCTGAGCTTGAGCCTGCAACACCTCCGACAGGGGGCTGCCGCGATCAAGCGCACCTAGGATTTGGTCAACGCAGCGAGAGAACGGAGCGAGCTCGAGTTCGCGGGCGAGCACACCCAAGGTCTCCCCAAACGGCAGCCCGGTGTTGACCGAGGAGATGACGCGAGCGAGTTCTCGGGACAGCTCACCGCCACCCACGTGCGAGACGCGACGCACGGCATCCAGAATTCCCTCACCAGCCGACAGACTAAGGGCCAAAAACTCGAGGACCACGGGCAACTCGGCGGTGAGACGACGGATGCGGTTTTTGGCCGCGCGCTGCAGCAGATAATCGCGCAGGGTGATTCCCGCGACACCGCCAACGACCACGAGCACCGCTTGCGCAATCAGCGGAACCTGTTTGTGATTCGCGACCGCAATGTCGAAGACGACTCCGGCCATCGCTCCCCCCAGAACCGAGAGCAATTGTTGGGAGCGGTAAGCCTCTAGCGTCAGCTCTGAGCCAGACTGGCGGAGACGGCGCACGATCTGCTCGCTACCCCCGACGACCGAAGCAAGGGTGTCTCGCAGCCAGCGCATGACGGGCACGAGCAGCACACCCAGGACCGGCAACGGACCGACGGAGCGCGGGACCAAATGTTCGCGGGCTCCCGCAGAAACATCGATCACGTACGGGGCAACTCGCGTCGCCAACGTTGGTCGACTTAGCCGCGGAATGAGGCTCAGAATTGACCACAGCCCCAACCCGCCTATGATCCCGGTGACAAGCGCCCACGCGAGTGCGTCACTCATGCGAACCACCTCGGCTGCTCAGGAAGACGGCCGATGCCCGCCATCATTCGGTAGGCCACCGCCGACAGCACGAGCCCCACAACGATGAGTACAGCACCACCGGCAGAGTTGTAGGCGAGCGCCGCTTCGGGCCGAGTGGTCAGCAAGAACAGCACGATCCAGGGCGCGGCCAATCCAAGTCGGGCCGCATTCATGACCCACGATTGCCGGGCTTCGACTTCCAAACGAATCGCCGCTTCCTGACGCAGGTAGACGCTGAGACTGCGCAGGACGTTCGTGAGTTCGCTGCCGCCAACTTCGCGCGACATCCGCAAAGTTTCGAGGATGCGATCAGCAACCGGGTCGGCGAGCGCCACCTTGAGTTCATCGACGGCAACTGAGAAGTTTCCGGTCGCCCGATAGCGGGAAGCGAAGGCCGCGAAAGCGCTGCGGGTGACGGCGGGGCCGGTCTGGGCTAGCGTCATGAGGCTGTCGGGGAGGGCGAGGCCCGACCGCACGGCGGACACCAACTGGTCGACAACATCCGGCCACACCACCCGAGTTGCTCGGCGACGCACACGCGCCCGCCAGCTGATGCCCAGTGTGGGCAATATGAGGGCTGCCGCGGCGGCGCAGAGCACAACGGCGATCACCGACGTCAGCACAAAAGTGATCGCTGCTACCGCGAAACTCAACGCGAGCGACACAATCACGACAACCACCGGGCTCGTCGTCGGCAGCCCTGCCTGCACCAGCCTCTCCCTCACGCGAAGCGAGACAGCGGAGCGACCTCGCTCCCGGCGTTCGCCTGTGGCCGGCCACAGGAAGGTTGCTGCGATCAAAATGACACCGACTGCGAGCACGATTCCCAGCATCAGACTCATGCGACAGCCTTCAGCAGGTGCGAGACCGCGTCGATGCCAGCGGCGTGAAATTTGGAGAGCCGCGCAGGTACGGCACCCGTGTGGGTGAGCGTGCCCTCCACGATGCGGAAGAGAAGACTGCTGTCGATCACCCCGTCACTCACCTCACCCGTGAGCGACGAGATTTCTACCACGCGTCTCGTACCGTCGGCGGTCAGCTCACAATGGACCACGACATCCACCGAACTGGCGACCGTCGGAACGACGAAGCTGGAATCGATATTGCGACCGGCCAGCAGCGGAAGCGTGCACAGCTTCACGAGAGCCTCGCGTGCGCTGTTGGCGTGAATGCTCGACATGCCCGGCAGCCCACTGTTGAGCGCAATAAGGAGGTCGAGCGATCGGCATCGCGCACCTCGCCAACCACCAACCGCTCGGGGCGCATCCGTAACGCCTCTTTGATGAGGCGGCGCAGGCTGATCTCACCGGTGCCTTCAAGGCTCGGTTGCCGACATTGCATTCCGACATGGTCGTGACTGGCAACGCTCAGCTCGAAGGTCTCCTCGACGGTGACGACACGTTCATTGGGGCGGGCCGCCGCCAGCAACGCATTGAGCATCGTGGTCTTGCCGCTCTGAGTCGCCCCTGACACGACAATATTTTGGCCCGAGAGCACGCAGAGCCGTAAATAGTCGGCCGCATGCTGGGTGAGACTGCCGAGCTCAACAAGCCGATTAAGATCGCGGATGCTTCGGCTGAACTTGCGCACGTTCACCGCCCAGTGGCGCCGTGTGACATCCGGAATCACGACGTGCAAGCGCGAACCATCCGGCAGGGATGCGTCAACGAACGGAGAACTTAGGTCGACGCGACGACCCGAGGTTTGCAGCATCCGCTCCACCAGATCACGAACCTGACCATCAGTGAGGCGGATGCCCGTGAACTCAGGCACGCCGTTGCGGGCAACGAACACGTGCTCGGGTCCGTTGATCCACAACTCTTCGACGGTGTCGTCATCGAAGAAAGGTTGGAGCGGGCCGTAGCCCGTCAGAGCGGCCACAACCTCGCGAGCGGCTTGCGCTTCATCAGCCAGCAGTGGCACTGAGCCACCTAGAGCACGCTCGCTGTAACGACGCACCTCGTCGCGCACATAGCGCGACGCGAGTTCACTGTCTTGCGACAGGTCAACGCCGTCACGGCGAACGCGGTGGCGAACCTGGTCGGCGATGGTCGTCAGAGCGTTAGACATGCTCATATTGTGAGGAGTGGGGGTCTGATCGCTGGTTTGTTGTCCACAGGGGGCCCTGTGTTCGTGCAGGTAATGATCTCGCTAACGGCAGATTCTTGACTCCAAGATCCCTGATATGATGATTACATCAATTCAGCAAGTGGGCGAGTACTTGCTGTCGCGACCACATCGCAACCACATCGCACGCACCGAACAGGAGCACACGAATGGCCGTTCTCGATGAGCGCAGGCCGCTCTACGAAATCAAGGCGAATCTCTTCAAAGGGCTGGCGCATCCGCACCGCATCCGGGTGCTCGAAATCTTATCGAGCACCGACGAAGCGTCGGTCACCACGATGCTCGCCGATACCGGGCTCGAAGCCTCCCACCTCTCGCAACACCTCGCCGTGCTGCGCCGCTACGGGCTCGTCGTCTCCGAGCGCCGCGCTAGCGTCGTCTACTACCGCCTCGCTCATCCCCAAATTTCTGAACTCCTCCGTGTCGCGCGCGTGCTGCTCGGCGAGATTCTCACCGATGCCGACAGCCAGCGCGAGCTTGTGAACAGCCTGCCTGAGATTCCGGATGCCCGATGAAACGTTCGTGGAAGGCGCTCCTGCCCAGCGTCACGGACTACCGTCTACTCCGCACCAGCTGGCGCGGCGACCTGATCGCCGGCGTGACCGTCGGCATCGTCGCCCTGCCCCTCGCTCTCGCCTTTGGCGTTAGTTCCGGAGTCGGCGCCGAAGCTGGGCTCATCACCGCCATCGTCGCGGGCATCGTTGCGGCAGTCTTCGGTGGCTCCAATGTGCAGGTCTCCGGCCCCACCGGCGCGATGGTTGTCGTGCTTGCTCCCATCGTCGTCAGTCACGGTGTCGAAGCTGTTGCGATCGTCACCCTGCTCGCGGGCATCATCGTCGTCGTCGCGGGCGTGCTGCGCCTCGGCCGCACCGTCAGCTACATCCCCTGGCCCGTCATCGAAGGCTTCACTGTCGGCATCGGCATCATCATCTTCCTGCAGCAAGTGCCCTCGGCGCTCGGCACCGAAGGCACCGAACACCCCACCAACTCCGTGCTCGCGGCTGGGGCCTTCATCGCTGCCGCCCAGTGGCCCGCCGCCGTGCTGCCGCTGGCCGTTGTCGCCGCCGTGATTGCCATCATGCTGCTGCTCTCACGCATCAGCGGACGCCTTCCGGCATCCTTCATCGCCATTGCGATCGTCACCATCGTTGCCCAGGCGCTGAACCTTCCGCTGGCCACCATCGGCGAACTGCCCGCCTCGCTGCCGGCCCCCGCCGTGCCGTCGTTCGACTTCGACCTCACCACGCTGATTGGTCCGGCCTTCGCCGTCGCCGCCCTCGCGGCAATCGAATCTCTGCTCTCCGCCCGCGTCGCCGCTGGCATGTCAGACACTGGGCCCTACAACGCCGACCGTGAACTTGTGGGCCAGGGGCTGGCATCCGTCGCTTCCAGCTTCTTTGGCGGGATGCCGGCCACCGGCGCCATCGCCCGCACGGCCGTGAACGTTCGGTCTGGCGGTCGCACTCGCCTCTCGGCAGTCGTGCATTCCCTCGCGCTGCTGACCGTCGTGTACCTCGCCGCTCAGGTCGTTGCGGTCATCCCCTTGGCAGCACTTTCGGGTGTGCTCATGGCCACCGCAGCCCGCATGGTCTCCCCCACCCTGATCAAAACGATGTTGCACACCGGCAAAGCTGAAGCTGCCGTATTCGTCATCACCGGCATCATCACGGTGAGCTTCGACCTCATCATCGCCGTCGGCATCGGAATTGCTGCCGCCGCCTTCTTCGCCCTTCGTGCGATGAGCAAAGCCAGCGGAGTGCACCGTGAAGAGCTTCCCGGCTCCCCCGAAGCTGGCGACGAACGCATCGCCCTCTTTCGCATCGACGGCTCGCTCTTCTTCGGAGCAGCAGAACGCCTCATCGACCGCATCAACGAACACGAAGGCCTCGAAGTCGTGATCGTGCGGCTGTCGCAGCTTCACCTCATCGACGCCACCGGTGCTCACACCCTGACCGAACTCATCACCGCCCTCGAAAAGCGTGGGGTGACCGTGATCATCAAGGGCATCCGCCCCGAACATCTGGATGTGCTGAAACGACTCGGAGTGATCAGCTCGCTTCGACACCCCAACCACCTATTTGCCGAACTCGAGCCAGCCATCGAACACGCACGGTCGCACATTCGGCGCACCGCTGCGGCCAGCGGCTAAAAATCAGCACCCCGCGCCAAGCTCCTCGCTAGCGAGAGCCGGCCAGCTCCGCACAATACGCTGAAGGGTCGTCGAGCAGCGGCGCAAAGGCCAGCTCGCCAGCGCCAATCATCAACAGATCAGAACCCAGTTGTGCCGGCACTATCTGCACAGCCTCAAATGACGGCTCAAGCGATTGAGCGGCGACACGTTCGATCAAGAATTCGGGATCGGCCGCAAAGATCGACGACAAGAACCCACCGAGCACAATCACTTCAGGGTTGAGCACGTTCACGGCATTGCGCAACGACGTGCTCAACGACAGCAACTGGCGACGCACGAGCGCGCTCACCGCAGGATCCGTTGACTCTTGCAGCGCAGCATCCAGAGTCTCAGCGTCGACATTGGTGAGCCCGAGCGTCTGCAGAAGAGCAGCACGGTTCACCTCAGTTTCAAGGCTGCCCTCCTCGCGAGTGCCGTTCTCCGAAGCGCTGTCGACCACGCGCACGTGGCCGAATTCTCCGGCATAGCCCGCACGTCCTACCAGAGGGCGACCGTCGCTGATGATGCCGCCACCGATACCGCTCGCGCCACCATTGAGATAGATAAGGTCAGAAATTCCTCGACCAGCACCATAAATGTGCTCGGCGAATGCGCCAACGCTCGCATCATTTGCGGTCCACACGGGGTAGCCCGTTGCCGCAGCCAAAAGCTGGCTGACAGGTTCATCTCGCCACTCCAAGTGAGGCGCCCAGCGCACCAAACCATCTTCGACGCGAACCAAACCGGGCACCGCAACGCCGACGCCAACAACCCGGCCGGCAGTCTCGTACTCGCCCTTAAGGCTCTCGATGATCACACTCGAGATCTTCACAAACTCGGCCACCGTCGGCGGAGACTCCGTCTCGTACCGCACCCGCTTGAGCAGGGTGCCATCGAGCCCCACAACACCGACCGTGATGGCGTCAACCTCAGGGTTGATTGCAATCGCCACGGTGCGAGCATCCGCATTCACCATCGGTGACGGACGCCCCACCTGGCGAGTGGGATCAGGGTCACTCTCGTAGGCCAGACCCAACTCTGCGAGTTCGGCAACGAGCGCCGCAATGGTCGAGCGGTTCAGCCCCGTCTGCGACGTCAACTGCGAACGCAACTGCGCCCCGCGGTGCAAGAGCGTCAGCACTCGCGACAGATTGTGACGCCGGGTGCGATCGCCACGACCAGCGGTGCCACTGGGCGACGGCGCAGAGCTTTGGTTCACGGGCTAATCCACTCGGTTGGCAACAATTAGGTGATCTAAGACTAGCGACGTCCGCTGCGACGCTTGCTCATAACATCGAAGGCCACAGCGAGGAGCAAAACCAACCCCTTGATCGTCTGTTGCCAAGCGGCATCGACCGAAAGAATCGACAGCCCCATGTTGAGCACACCCATAATCAGCGCGCCGATGACAGCACCGATCACGGTACCGACGCCGCCGGTCACTGCGGCGCCACCAATGAAGACCGCGGCGATCGCATCAAGCTCAAAGTTCTGACCCGCAGACGCCACAGCACCCCCGGCACGGGCAGTCGTGACGACGCCAGCCAGACCAGCAAGCACACCCATGTTGACGAACACGAAGAAGTTGATCCACGACGTCTTAACGCCACTCATTTGGGCAGCGAACAGGTTGCCACCAATTGCATAAACGTGGCGCCCGAACACGGTCTGATTGAGCACGAAGGTGAACAGCAGAATGAGCACCGCAAGAATGATCAGGATGATTGGCGTTCCGCGGTATGCCGAGAGCTGGAAAGTCAACGCAATAATCGCGCCGGCAGCAATGAGATTCTTAGCCCAGAACGACACAGCACCCTCAACGGGCAGTTCGAGGCTGCGCTGCTTCGCGCGACTGCGCAATTGTTGGCCAACGAGCAACGCTGCGGCGAGAACACCCAAAACGATCGTGAGGATGTCGCGGTCGCCGCGCCCCTCACCGATGGTGCCAAACAGCTCAGGCAACCAGCCACCACCGATGGCGTTGAATTCTGCCGGAAGCGCGTTGATCGTTCCTCCGGTCAGGAAAACGAGGGTGAGGCCCCGAAAGAGAAGCATGCCGGCGAGCGTCACGATGAACGCCGGGATTCCGACGAACGCCACCCAGAAACCCTGCCAAGCACCAACTGCGGCGCCCAAGACGAGCGCCACGATTACGGCTCCCCACCAGGGCAATCCCCACTGGGTCATCGAGATCGCAGAAACTGCACCGACCATGGCGACGACGGAACCAACGGAGAGGTCGATGTGGCCGGCGATAATCACAATCACCATTCCGACGGCAAGGATCAGCACGTAGGCGTTCTGCTGGATGAGGTTGTTGATGTTTCCCGGAAGCAGGAGCCGGCCATCCGTCAGCACCTGAAAGAGCACGACGATTACGACGAGCGCGGCAAGAATTCCGTACTGGCGCAGGTCGATCCGCATCTTGGGCCGTTTGCGGTCGGGGGTTGTTGTAGTCATCGGGTTAGTCCTTTCCCGCGGTCATCAAGTGCATGAGTCGTTCTTGGTTAGCGTCGGCGCGGTCAACTTCGCCGGTAATGGTTCCTTCAGAGATGGCATAAATGCGGTCACACAGTCCGAGCAGTTCTGGCAGTTCAGACGAGATCACGACGACCGCTTTGCCTTGAGCGGCAAGGGCGTTGATGATTCCGTAAATTTCGTATTTGGCACCCACATCGATGCCACGGGTTGGCTCATCGAGAATCAGGATGTCGGGCCCCGAGAACATCCATTTGCTCAAGACCACCTTTTGTTGGTTGCCGCCAGAGAGGTTTCCCGAGAGCACAGAGACGTTCGGAGTCTTGATGTTCATTTGGCCGCGATAGTCCTCGGCGACCCTGTTTTCGGCAAAGCGGTCCACGATTCCGAACCGCGAAATCTTTGACAGTGCTGCTGCCGAAATGTTCACGGCGATACTGCCGATCAGATTGAGCCCGAAATGTTTGCGATCTTCGGTGGCATACGCGATGCCGTGGCCGATTGCTTCGCTCACTGACTTGACCGAAATCTCGGTGCCATTTTTGTAGGCGGTTCCACTGATGTGACTGCCATAAGAGCGGCCAAAAATGCTCATCGCCAGCTCAGTTCGCCCGGCACCCATTAGCCCGGCGAAGCCAACAATTTCGCCAGCGGCCACTGAGAACGCCGCATTATCGACAACTTTTCTGGTCGTGTCGACGGGATGATGGACCGTCCAGTTTTCGACCCGAAAGAGTTCGTCGCCAATCTGGGGGGTGTGGGGCGGAAACATACTGTCGAGGTCGCGGCCGACCATCGCCCGAATAATTCTGGCTTCAGTGGCATCCTCTTCCGACATCGCGAATGTCTCAATTGTCTTGCCATCACGAATGATGGTGACTTTGTCAGCGATATTACGGATCTCTTTGAGCTTGTGCGAAATGATGATGCACGTGATGCCCTGACCGCGAAGGCTGCGGATGAGGTCAAGCAGATGGGCGGAGTCTTCATCATTGAGGGCGGCGGTTGGCTCATCCAAAATCAAGAGCTTGACCTTTTTTGAGAGTGCTTTCGCGATCTCGACCAGTTGCTGCTTGCCAACGCCCAGTTCAAGTACGCGAGTACTGGGCTGTTCGTCGAGCCCAACCCGCGCGAGAAGCAGCGTTGCTTCACGATTGGTCTTCGCCCAGTCGACGACGCCGCGAGTGGCAATCTCATTGCCCAAGAAAATGTTCTCGGCAATAGAGAGGTACGGGCTGAGGGCGAGTTCCTGGTGGATGATCACGATGCCGTCATGCTCCGAGTCGTTAATAGACCGGTAGGCGGTTTCGTGATTCTCAAAGGTAATGCTGCCGTCATAGCTACCCGCGGGATACACCCCGCTGAGCACCTTCATGAGGGTGGATTTTCCGGCACCGTTTTCGCCGCAGATTGCGTGCACTTGCCCGCGCTCCACTTCGAGGCTCACGCCATCGAGTGCGCGGACGCCGCCGTTGAAGTCTTTAGTGATTGTGTTCATGCTGAGGATCGCAGTCATGATTAGCTCCGCTCGCAGTGACTTTCGGGGGACGGCAGTTGCCGTCCCCCGATTGTCGAATGGTAATGCTTCTTACGAATTGCGGGTTAGAGCCCTACGTCTGATGCCTTGATAAAGCCAGAATCAATGAGCTTTGTCTGCACGTCATCCTTGACGACGACCTCAGGCGCGATGAGGAACGCGGGAACAACCTTTTCACCGTTGTCGTACGTTTCGGTGTCGTTGATCTCGGGCTCGTCGCCATTCATAACTGCCTCGACGAAGCCGAAGACGACGTTTCCAAGCTCGCGGGTGTCCTTCCAGACGGTCATCGACTGTTCGCCAGCGAGGATGTTGACGACGCTAGCCTTGTCGGCATCCTGACCGGTCAAGAGCGGCCAGTCGGTGCCTGCGGTGTAACCGGCGCTGCGAAGCGATGCGGCAATACCCTGAGCGAGGCTGTCGTTAGGAGAAAGAACGACGTCGATCTTCTCGCCACCGGTGTAGAACGAACCCAGGCGGTTGTCGAGCTCGGACTGAGCCGAGTCAGACTTCCAGCCGAGGATTCCGATGCTGGCCCAGTCATCGTTACTGGCAGGAGCCTTGCCCGAGGGAACGACCAACTGGCCGTTCTCTACATAAGGAAGCAAGATATCCCACGCGCCGGAGAAGAAGAACTTGGCGTTGTTGTCATCGGGGCTACCGGCGAAAGGCTCGAGGTTGAACGGGCCTGCGCCATCAGCGAGTCCGAGCTGTTCTTCAATGAACTCACCCTGAAGCTGGCCGACCTTGTAGTTGTCGAACGTGGCGTAGTAGTCGACGTCGGGGGTGCCGTTGATCAGACGGTCGTAAGCAATGACGGTAATGTCCTGTGCTGCTGCATCGGCGAGCACCGGTGCAAGGAGCTCTCCGTCGATCGCGGCGATGACGATAACGTCGACGCCCGAAGCGATTTGGTTCTGGATCTGGCTAATCTGAGTGTCGGCCTTGTCATCCGCATACTGCAGGTCGGCTGAGTAGCCGGCGTCTTCGAGCTGAGCCTTGAGGCCTTCGCCGTCATTGATCCAGCGTTCGAGGCTTCGCGTCGGCATCGAAATTCCGACGCTGCCGAGGCTGTCTCCGCCGCTGCCTGATTCGCCGCTGCTGCAGGCGGCGAGCCCGATGGTCATCACTGTCGCTGCTGCGACGGCGATTATTTTCTTCATTGACATCGTGTTGTCCCTTTCGAGTGTGATTGCCGGACAAAAGCCGGAAGCACTGCGCGTGTTGCCGGCAGAGGGGCAGAAGCGTGATCCTCGCGAAAGGGAATGTAGCACTGTCGCCGGTTGCCCGACGAGTGCGTGCGTTACTCCGTTGTATCGCGAGGGATGCGCTTGGCACCCCTTTTGTTGACATTGAGAACATATATGGGTTCACCGCGTGAACGCAACAGTTTCCCGCAAAATTGCATAACGATTAGCTGACAGCGAGGGTTTTTTCCGGCCGCTCTCGCACGAAAGGTCGCATTGACGTAGGCAGTAGAGCGGGGTAAGTTGTGAAAAATAACTTATTGCCATAGCCGCCAACGGAGAGTCACCATGTCTTTACAACCCACCCCCGCCGACAAATTTTCCTTCGGCCTTTGGACAATCGGCTGGGAAGGTGTTGACCCGTTCGGCGGAGCAACTCGCGCTCCCCTCGATATCGTCCACGGCGTTGAAAAGCTCGCCGAGCTAGGCGCCTACGGAATTACGTTCCACGACGATGACCTCTTCGCCTTTGGATCCACGGATGCCGAACGCCAGAAGCAGATCGACCGCCTGAAGCAAGTACTCAGCGACACCGGCCTCATCGTGCCGATGGTCACCACTAACCTCTTCAGCGCCCCCGTCTTCAAGGATGGTGGATTCACGTCGAACGACCGCAGCGTTCGTCGCTTCGCCATGCGCAAAGCAATGCGTCAGCTCGAACTCGGCGTAGAGCTGGGCGCCAAGACCTTCGTCATGTGGGGCGGCCGTGAAGGCGCCGAGTATGACTCAGCAAAGAACGTGCGCGCAGCACTCGAGCGCTACCGCGAATCTCTCAACCTGTTTGGCGACTATGTCACCGAAAAGGGCTACGACATCCGCTTCGCTATTGAGCCCAAGCCCAACGAGCCCCGCGGCGACATTTTGCTGCCGACCGTCGGTCACGCCATGGCGTTCATCGAAACCCTCGAACGCCCCGAGCTGTTCGGCGTGAACCCCGAGACGGGTCACGAACAGATGGCCGGGCTCAACTTCACCTCGGGCATTGCCCAGGCGCTGTACCAGGGCAAGCTGTTCCACATCGACCTCAATGGCCAGCGTGGAATCAAGTACGACCAAGACCTCGTCTTTGGTCACGGTGACCTACACAATGCGTTCTCGCTCGTCGACCTGCTCGAAAATGGTGGGCCCGATGGAGGCCAGAGCTACACCGGCCCCCGCCACTTTGACTTCAAGCCGAGCCGCACCGAAGACGAAGCTGGAGTGTGGGATTCCGCTGCCGCCAACATGCGCAACTACCTGCTCCTCAAGGAGCGCGCTGCCGCCTTCCGCGCCGACCCTGAGGTGCAAGAAGCTCTCGTCGCCGCGCGCGTCCTCGAACTCTCTGAGAACACTCTCGGCGAGAATGAAAGCTATGACGACCTGTTGGCCGACCGCGCCTCATACGAAGACTTCGATCACGAGGCCTACTTCAATGGCAAGGGCTTCGGCTTCGTTCGCCTTCAGCAGCTTGCTGGCGAGCACCTTATGGGCGCCCGCTAAATGACGCTCGTCGCCGGGGTCGACTCCTCGACACAGTCCTGCAAAGTTCTCATTGTGGATGTCGCGACCGGGGCGCTCGTGCGCTCGGGTCGCGCCGCCCACCCCGCCGGTACCGAGGTGGACCCCGAAGCTTGGTGGTCAGCTCTTACCGCGGCAATTGCAGACGCTGGCGGCCTCGACGACGTTTCCGCGATTTCGGTCGGAGGGCAGCAGCACGGCATGGTCGTGCTGGATGCCGCCGGCCGCGTCATCCGCCCCGCCTTGCTGTGGAACGACACTCGCTCGGCAACTGCCGCCACTGATTTGGTGCGAGAGTTCCCCGATATTGCCGATCGCACGGGCTCGCTTCCTGTTGCCTCATTTACGTCGACGAAGTTGCGCTGGTTGCGCGACAACGAACCCGAGAATGCTGCGTTGGTGGCGGCGGTGTGTTTGCCACATGACTGGCTGACGTGGCGCTTGCGTGGGTTTGGAGTCGCTAATCCTCAGCTCGATGAGTTGACGACTGATCGCTCTGACGCCAGCGGCACGGGGTACTTCAACTCGGTAACAAATGACTATGACCTTGATCTGCTGGCGGCAGCGCTCGGGCGAAAGGCTGACGCGCTTGGTGTGGTGTTGCCACGCATCGTTGCCCCCGGCGAAACAGTCGGCACTCTGGATGACTCCCCCGTGACGGTCGCGTGCGGCGCGGGCGACAACGCTGCAGCGGCACTCGGCCTCGGGGCGCGCACTGGCGATGTCGTGGTATCCATCGGCACCAGTGGAACCGTATTCGCTGTCGCCGACGATCAAGTGCCAGACCCCACCGGGACCGTTGCCGGATTTGCCGACGCCAGCGGACGCTTTCTTCCCCTCGTGGCAACCCTCAACGCGGCACGAGTGCTCGACAGCACAGCCGCATTGCTTGGCGTCAGTCACGACGAACTAGGCGTGCTCGCGCTGCAGGCAGAACCGGGCGCTGGCGGTCTTGTACTACAGCCCTATTTCGAAGGCGAACGAACGCCTAACCTTCCGGATGCGACGGCAACCCTGTTCGGCATGACGCTCGCTTCTACGACCCGCCCTTCATTAGCGCGCGCGGCGATCGAGGGACTTCTGTGTGGACTCGCTGACGGTCTCGATGCCCTCCGTGCACAAGGAGTCTCTGCCACGCGCATCCTGCTCATCGGTGGCGCTGCCCAGAACCCCGCTGTATCGACGATCGCATCCCAAGTGTTTAATGTTCCCGTGGTTGTTCCGGAGCCGGGCGAATACGTTGCACGCGGTGCGGCCACTCAGGCAGGGTGGGCCTTAGCTGAGGCGCGGCCCGAGTGGAGCATTGCGACGTCAGCCGAGCCAGCATCCGACTTTCGGCCGATCATTCGGCAGCAATACGCCCGCTACTCTGCTGTCGTTTCGTGAGCGCTCAGCAGCTGACGCAGTAGTTCTTCTAGTTCGCGCCGTTGAGTGCTGTTGAGGCTCGCGAGCAGCGTCTCTTCGTTATCGACATGGGCCAGTAGCGCGCGATTGATGAGTTCGGTTCCGGCGTCGGTCAGCGCTACACGCACTGTTCGGCGGTTTTCGGGGTCGATGTCGCGCGAGATTAGTTCTTTGGCGACAAGTCGATCAAGCCTATTGGTGATGGCGCCTGAGGTGACCATCGAGCTGGTGGCAAGCGCGCCTGCGGTGAGTCCGCGAGCGCCAGCATGTGATCTCAGGAGCGTGGCGAGGATGTCGAACTCTCCCGCGTGGAGATCGTGAGCTTCGAAGACATTGAGTTGGGCTCGCTCGAGCAGTCGCGTTACTCGTGAGAGCCGCCCGAGGATCCCCATGGCGGAGACATCGAGTTCTGGTCGCACGTGACCCCATTGGGCGATGATGCGATCGACGCTGTCACTCATGAAACCTCTTAACGTTCAATTGTTTGACGCTCACACTACAACACTATAGATTGTTTAACGTTGAACTATTTAGGAGTGAACATTGCGCGCGCGTATTGCGCGTAAAAACTCGAGGAAACATGACCCAGCTGCGCGACACCCTACTGACCGCCCTAGCACCCCTAGCGTGGGGCACCACCTACATCGTGACCACCGAACTGCTACCCGCCGGTCATCCGCTCTTCGCTTCGCTAGTTCGCGCGCTACCCGCCGGCCTCATCGCTCTGGCGATCGCCCGCCAGCTGCCAACAGGAGCGTGGTGGGGGAAATCCGCCGTGCTCGGCATCCTGAATATCGGCGCATTCTTCCCCCTACTCTTCGTTGCCGCGTACCACCTTCCTGGAGGCATAGCCGCGACTCTTGGTGCCGCACAACCTCTCATCGTGGCGCTGCTCGTCGTCGTCGTGCTGCGGCAACCACTCTCGTGGCCACTGCTGGGCTGGGGCCTGGTGGGGATGCTCGGAGTCGCACTGATTGTGCTCAGATCAACAGCCCAACTCGACACCGTCGGCCTCATCGCCGGTCTCGCCGGAACTGCTTCCATGGCGTTTGGCGTGGTACTCGCGAAACGCTGGGGCAAGCCGCCCCAGGTTTCTGCCATGGGATACGCCGGCTGGTTACTTACCGCTGGCGGCCTCTTTTTGCTGCCGATAGCGCTCATCGCGGAGGGCGTTCCTCCTGTCATTGACCTCCCCGCGCTGCTCGGCTATTCGTGGCTCGGAATCGGGGGTGGAATCGTGGCGTATGCGCTCTGGTTTCGCGGCATCCGCATGCTGCCAATCGGGTCAATTGCCGTGTTGGGACTGGTATCACCAGTGGCAGCAGCCGCCCTAGGTGCTGTCGTGCTCGGTCAGACCTTCGGAGCGACCCAAACGGCTGGTTTCGCCTTAGCCTTAGCGGCAATCGTTGGGGGCCAAATCACCTCCGGCCGCCGGAAACAATCGGTAACGCCTCGATAAAGTGGTCCAAAATCACCACACGTTTTGGGGGGACAGACAGAACGTTCTGGCCAGTGTTTTAGCGGGCAGTTTCGAACGACACCCAAACGGGGGGCTACTACCCTGCAACGGGGGCTTGCATGCTTCAGTGAGAAAGAAGCAGAAGAACTACTCCTGGGGGGAGGCATCGAATGTCAGAACACGTAATCCTATTTGCCGGACCAATGGGCGCAGGAAAGACCACTGCCATCCGTTCCCTCAGCGAGATCGACGTCGTTAGCACCGAGGCCGCAAACAGCGACCGCGACGCCGCTGACAAACCAACGACAACCGTCGCTCTCGACTATGGCGAGATCAGTGTCAACGAAGCCGAAAAGGTTCGCCTGTACGGCATTCCCGGTCAGCGTCGTTTTGACTTCATGTGGACGATTCTTGCCGAACGCGCCGAGGGAGTGATCGTGCTCGTGAATGCGGACGCCGAAAACCCCGTCGAGATTGCCATTGAGTACGTCAAAGAGTTCTTCGCCATCTATGAACGGGGCGGAATCGTCATCGGCCTCACGCGCGCCGACCTCGTACCAAAGTCGCTCATCGAGGAATACGCGACGCAATCGCCGACGAAATGCCCGACGTGCTGATCCCGATTTTCACGGTGGATGCTCGTTCGAACGCCGACATGAACGTACTGCTCATGACCGTGGTGGCGAACGTCGAGCTGAAACAAGCCGTTGTCGCCAACCCTGCGCTCAGCACGGGGAGGAGACGATGACTATCGCACCTCACCTCGACCGCAAATACATTGCGCGCGGTGAACTCGCCCTCAGCGGCCTCAAAGATCTTGCACCCTCACTGGGATACGCCACCATCCTCACCGAGGACGGCTTTCCGGTGGTCAGCGTTGAAGGCAACGCACTCGACGGCAACCGATTTGCGAGCATGGCCAGTTCCACGCAGGCCCTCGCCGACGCCGTCGCACGAGAACTGCAGCTCGGAGATAACGAGTTTGTGATTATCGCGGCCGAACAGGGTCACGTTGTACAGGTAAGAGTTGAAGGCCACCCGCTGGTACTCGCCGCCTTGTTCACCGATCGAGAGACCATCGGCAAATCGCTCGCCGCGGCGAGACGCACCGCCCGAAGGCTCACCGTCTTACTCGCGGCCCACTAGGCCAACCGTTTTACCGGCGTAATCCGAACAACCAGCAGAGCACGCTAAACCCGAATAACCCGCATAACCCGAAGCAGGACCAGGAAACACGAACAGCGAACGATCACTCGTCTAACCCGCAGATCGCCAGCTGAATCGAGGATTTTACCCGCAAGCACCACCGCGATGCACCCTCGGCACCGCACACCAATTCACGCAGGAGGCGTGAAGATGACTACTTACACAACTCACATCCCCGCCGGCTGGTACCCCGACCCGCTTGGCCTCCCCCAGCTTCGCTGGTGGGACAACCACACCTGGACCGACCAGATTTCCGGCGCCCGTGCGCCGCTGGTTCACCAACTTGTCGACTTTGCAGACCCCACCGAGCTGGAGGACGGCGCCACACTTCACGCCGCTGCCGAACCCGAATCGGCAGCGACCAGTGGCGCCGTTCCTTCCGAACCGACCCTGGCTCACACGCTTCGCCAACTCGAAGCACCGTTGGCCAGGGATGCCGTCGACTCTGCGTCCGCTGGCGACCCAACGGCCGCGTACCGTGAGCGCGCCGACGACGAGTCTGACCTCACGGTCGTGGCGTCGGAATGGGCACGGGTTGCCGAGGCAATCAAAATCGCCGCGAGCAACGCCCAACCGACCGTGTTAGCGATCACATCGTCGAGCTTTCCTATGCTCATCATCGATGTGTTTGAGCGTTCGTACTGGTGGAAGGCTGAGATCACCGACTTTCCGACCGCACCGGTGAGCGTCAACATCCGCAGCCATGTACGTGACGAAGTCATCATGCCGACGGGTGCTGGTTTCGATCTGAGCGCTCTGTTGTGGATGGTCGGGCTCAACGGTTACGCTCACTCGCCCGCCCCGTGGCTTACCGATGGCGCACGCTACCGTTTGCGCCGCTGGCCCAACATCACGAGCCTTCCGCACGACGAGGACCAATTGCGGATGACCTCAATATTGAGTCATGCGCCGCTCTCAGCGAAGGAGCTTTCGGCAATCGCCGAGACTGCGCCGGCCTCAGCGCACTCGCTTCTTGCGGCGCTGAGCTTGATGAACATCTTGCGGGTGCTTCCTGGCGCCAGCGATGAAGAGATCGGGGCACCGGCGCCGACCCCAGCACCCCGTGGCTTCTTTGCCCGACTGCGCGGTCGCCACAGCAAGTAACTGCTTCTAGCCGAGTGGGTGGGTTCGTTACCCGATTCACCCGCTCGGCTGAACATTGCTTGACTTCTATCTCTATATAGGTAGATTTGGAGGCATGGAGCCTCTCTCGCGCGTAACCGCAGCCACCCTCGACGTGATCGAAGCACTCACCGTCACCCTCGAACCGCTCTGGGGGCTCAAAATTGTCAAGAGCACCGAGCGGCCGGCCGGCAGTGTTTACCCAATCCTCGAACGGCTCGAACGGCTGGGGTGGGTTACCTCAGCGTGGGAAGACGATCCCACCCGAACCGGCCCTCGCCGTCGCCTTTATGAACTCACTTCGGATGGCGCCGCCGCAGCACCGGCGTTGATCTCCGCGCAGCGCGCCGTTACCCAACGAGACAAGACTGCCCTTGGCGGCTCTGCCGTGCGCACTCTCGGAGCATCCGTATGAGCTTCGCCCGGTGGGCGATCACCGCGATTGCCCGCACCCTTCCCACCGCCGCGGCAACTCGCTACGGCGAAGAATGGCAAGCAGATCTCGACGGCGCGGCCGAGCTCGATCTGCCCGCGACGTCCATCGTGTGGGGAGCTGCCATCATCGCGATCACAATCGACCGCGATGCCCCCGAGGTGACCGGCATCACCCTGACTGCTGTTGCCGCGCGCCGAGCGCGCTGGGCGCTTGGCGCTTTCATCAGCGCGGGCATTCTCGGCGCGGGGCTTTTTCTCTGGGGCGGCTATCACGTGCCCCAGTCGAGCTCGGGGCCGGGCGCCGCGCTGCTCGCTGCGGCAGCGCTAATTCTGAAGGTGGCTGCGATCACTTTCAGCGTCGTTGGCGTGCTGGCCACAGTGCGTGCGATCATCACTCAAGTAGCTGCTTCTCGCCAGAACAAGGGAGGCTCGAGCCGAACATTTCGACTGCGCCCATCATCCGTGACCGTCTGGCTACTGGCCGCTGTGGTGATCACGGTCGCTCTACTGATGCTGGTGCCGCTAGTCGTAGTCGTGGTGGCCGTATTGGCGACCCCCATAGCGCTAACGATTGCTGCCAGCAGTAACTCTTCGCACGATCGGGTACCGATTCGCCGCCGCACCCAATGGCTGGTCGCCGTCACAACAGTCCTGCTGACGTTCGCCACCGTTGCAATCGGCACGCTGCATATCGTGGTGTGGAATCCGCTCGCAGCAGTGCCAGGGCTCAGCCTCGACGCCATCTATGCCCAGATGGCGGCGGCCGGAGAGTCGCCGTTCCCCTACCTAATTTGGTCCTGGGGAGTTTTCTGGTCGCTCGCCGCTCTAGCATTCGGTGGCATCTGTCTCGCGCCAAAACTAGGGGGTCGGATGTCGGCCCGGGCACTAGCCGCCAGCGGGCTAACCATTGTTGGCCTAACTCTCCTATTCCACGGCTTTGCAGGATTCAACATGGGGATGTCTCTGGCCGACACGTTCGCAATCGGCGGCGGCGATACAGCCCCATCCGGCCCCGCTTTGGCCATCCTCGGCCAGCTCTGCCTCGTGACAATCGTCTGGCTCTTGTTACTTCCGCAACGCACAAACGCGGGCCGACTGCCGGAGCAGTCGACCCGCGTTGTGACGAACTAACGCACCCTTACGGGCGGAAGCTCTTTAGCTGTAAACCGCTGCGAGCGTGCGACGGTCGTCGAGCAGCTGAGGCCACAGCTTGCGACGATCACGCACAACGAAACCACGAGCAATGAAGCGGTCTTTACCATCAAAGCGCGGGGTATACATTGAACGGCCGTGCATCGCGCGAAGGTTATCGAGCATCAGCAGGTCACCTGCCTGCAACACGTGGGCGTCGCGGTGCTCGATGTACGTCTCAACGACACGACCCAGCAGGCGCTGAGCTTCTGCCGTGATGCCGTGCATGAGGTCTTGGTCGACCAGAATGTACGGGTCATTTTCGGGACCGGTGAGAATCGGGAACGGGCCACGCACGGCATCCGGGCTAGGGATGTACGGCTGGAACGACTCGTCGATCGTGGTTGCCCACAGCGGCTGGCGAAGCTTTGCCACGTCGTCTGCAGACATGTGCTGCACCAGCTTGCGACCCGAGAAAGCATACGTCTTGGCGTTCTCATCGCCGCGAAGAGCCCCGAGGATTACATAGTCGGGCTTGAAGTCAGAGAAGCACTGCTCGGTGTGAGCTTCAAGCTCAACCTTCGAGCCTTGCGACTGCTGAGTCACGGCAAGCTTCGGGTTCGGAACCATGTCTTGGATGAGGTGGCCGTTGCCTTCAGCCTCGTAAGCAACCATGCTGCCCAGGAGGTGGGCAAGCATTGCCATCTCTTTAGCGAAAACGGTGCCAGCACCGAGTCCACTCTTGTTGTCGAGCGGGGTGTCTGTCAGGTCTTCATCGACATACAGACCACGCACAACCATGATTCCGGCTTCAGAGCCGACCTCAGCAAAATTCAGAACAGCTGCACGGACCTCTTCAGGCAAGCTGAAGGCTGCAGCAAGAGCCTGGCGACCGAAGTCATCAGGGCTCTCATTTGGGTGCGCAGTAATGCGCTCTGCAGCAGTACGAATCGCTTCGGCGCTAGCCGAGTCGAGAGTGAAAAGGCTCGATTGGAGCTCGTGAACGGTAATGTCGCTCTCCTTGCTTCGTGCGGCGCGCAAGCTGTGGCTCATTTGGCTCTTGGCAGGCGCGATCGCGGACATCGTCTCCATAGGGAAGACACATCTCAAATTACACCCTCCACCTCCTAAAACACGAGGATTGCGGGGTCGGCGGGGCCGTGCACAGCAAAAATGAAGCTACGCCATAGGTGATTCGCGGTTGCCCAATCTCGCGCTAAGATTGACCGGCCAGCGGGAGTGGTGAAATTGGTATACACGCAGGATTTAGGTTCCTGTGCTTTCGAGCGTGCGGGTTCAAGTCCCGCCTTCCGCACAACATCGCAGCCCGGCTCGTATCTGACAGAACGCGCAGCACTAACCTCAGGGTTCGAAGCGCGAGCCAGAAAAGCCGTACGCCAAGCTTTCGCTCGGCGTACGGCCCCTTCGGACCTGATTCTGGCCTAGCTGGCTGAGTGCCGCTCGGATGTAACAACGGTCTTGCCGATAGCACTGCCAGTTTCCACGAGCGCATGCGCTGCCCGCAGCTGTTCTGCATTGAGCGGGCTGAAGGTGCGCGTGAGCGTGGTGTGGATGCGTCCGGCATCCATAAGATCGGCTACTTCGTCCAGCAGTTCGTGCTGCAACACCATGTCGACGGTGTGCTGCGCTGAGCGAGTGAACATGAGTTCCCAGTGCCAGCTGAGCGCCTTGGCCTTGAGCGAGAGCAGGTCGAGCCCTGCCTCATCGTCAATGGCAACGATCTCGCCGAACGGCTTGAGCAGTTCAACGATTGCGGGCAAGTTCTTGCCTGTTTGCGAAGTGAAAACCCAGTCCACGCCCTCGGGTGCGACCTCGGCCACGTTCGCAGCGAGGTCGCCACGGTGACTGACCACAGCATCCGCTCCCATCTGGGTAACCCACTTGCGGGTTTCGTCGCGAGACGCTGTGGCGATCACACGTACACCGGTGAGTTCTTTAGCGAGCTGGATGAGGATCGACCCCACTCCCCCAGCGGCGCCAAGAACGAGCAGGGTGCCTGTGCTCGCACTCGCGAGCTTGAGCTTGTGAAAGAGAGCCTCGTAGGCAGTGATGGTCGTGAGCGGCATTGCTGCGGCTTCTGCGTGGCTCAGGCGAGACGGCTTGCGACCAACGATGCGCTCGTCTACGAGCTGCATGCGGGCGTAGCTGCCCGATCGAGTGATGTCTCCGGCGTACCAAACTTCATCGCCCGGCTGGAACAGGGTGGCTTCGGGGCCGACAGCGGTGACAACACCGGAGGCATCCCATCCGATGATCTTGTCGACGAAGTCACCACCGGCGCGCACCTTGACATCAACGGGATTCACCGACACTGCGGCTACTTCCACGAGGATGTCGTGGCCGGTCGGCGCTTCAACGATTAGTTCTTCGTCAACGAAGCTGCGGTCGCCCTCAATGGGCCCTCCAGCACGAGTGACGACGGCAGGAGCAACTGAGCCGATGCTGAAGGGAGAAGAGGGAGACGTGTTCACTGGGGGTCCTTTGCGTGGTCGCTAACGTGTAGCCCTCACGCTAAACCGCACATAGTGGTGACCCGCAAGGGAGGCAAGTTACCCCGAGGTAAGTGCTTAGACGAGCGCGCGCGCCACCTCAGTGCGCTGCGCGTGTTCGAGTTGCGACTCCGCCCAGACACGCAATGCTTCGAGGGGTACACCGGCTTCTTCGCCCAGTTTCGTCAGCGTGTATTCCACCCGGAGCGGAACCTCGGCAAAAACTTCGCGGTCAACGATTCCGTAGTCCTCGAGTCGGCGAAGGGTGCTTGTGAGCACTTTTGGCGAGATTCCGTCGAGCTGACGCTGCAACTCACCAAAGCGCATGCGACCGCCCAAGAGCGCACCGATCGCGAGTGCCGACCATTTGCTGGCCACCACATCCAAGAGATCGCGGCAGGGGCATGTTGCCGAAAAAACGTTTCCGACGTGACCCTGGTGTTCGTTGACGAAGTCCATGTCGATCCTCTCAATAGTTACTATCCGAATGATAGTGGACATGGATGCTCGAATGCGGATGCGGGGGTATTCCCCACAGCGACGGCCCCACCACACGCGGTACCCTTTGTCTACATAGCTAACGTCGCCGACTACGCGCACCTAGCCGACGATTCTGGAGAACTCCCTTGGTAGGCACCGCCCTTATTCCATGGCTTGATCCCCAAAACCTCATCGACGGCTTTGGGGCGTTTGCCCTGCTCGGGGTCGCCTTCATCGTCTTCGCCGAGACCGGCCTGCTCGTAGGGTTCCTCTTGCCCGGCGACACCCTTCTGGTGATCACCGGCATCCTCACCTTCACGGGCGTGATCGGATTCGAGATCTGGTGGGTCTGTCTTGCTATTAGCTTCGCCGCATTCTTGGGTGGCGAGGTCGGATACCTGATCGGGCACAAAGTGGGCCCGCGAATATTCGAACGAAAAGAAACCGGACTTTTCAGCGTCGAAAACGTCAAACGTACCAACGCCTTCTTTAGCCGCTTCGGCGGCCTTGCCGTAATCTTGGCCCGCTTCGTTCCCGTCGTGCGCACATTCGCCCCCGTTGCGGCCGGCGTCGGCCACATGGACTATCGCAAGTATTCGCTCTATAACGCGATCGGTGCTCTCATCTGGGGCTCCGGGCTGACCTTCGGCGGTTACCTGTTGGGCAACATTCCGTGGCTCAGGGACTTCATCGTCGAATACATCGACTTCATTCTGCTCGCCGCGGTCACCCTCACGGTGCTACCGACAGCGTTCCACTACTTCCGCTCGTCTCACAAAGCGAAGAAGGCACGCGAAGCAGGTCGTGCGAATGCCATCAGCGACGCCGAAGCCGAGAAGCTTTCGTTGCACCCTAAAGACTTCGACCAGAACCTCGACGACTAAGCCCCCTCGGGGTACGGCTACTTAGCCAGTCGCTTACGGAGCGCTTCTACCGCTTGCTGGGCGCTGCGACGAACTTCAATATCTTCGTCTTTGACGAGCGCAGACATTGCCTCGACGTCATCAGCGGTGCCCACGGTGCCCAAGGCACGAGCCGCAGAGGCGCGAACACGGGGAGTTTCATCCGTCAGAAGCGCCACCAGCTGTTCGCGAGCGTCGAGTCGACGAGTGGCAACAACACGCGTCGCCATCTCGCGCACACGCCACGCTTGGTTGCTGAGGGCAGTGCGCACGGCATCCGCAGCGCTGTCATCCCACGCGTGCAGCAGTGCGCGGGTTCCCCACAGCTCAGGCCAGTAAAGAACGGGGGCGCCGTCGAGAATGCCTTGAGCGTGCTCGCCACCGACGATCAGTAGAAACTCTTTGCCCTCGTTGTTGCCGGCAATTAGCGAGACAGCACGCTCAACGACAACGGCTTCGCCATGTCGTTCGCTGGCTGCCGCGATGCGGGCGGCAATGGGGAGTTCAAGATCTACGGCGTGGGGATCATCATGTTCAGACACGCCTCAACCCTACGTTGTTGCGCCCGATATCGAGACCGCACCACAAATGCGGGCCGCGGATCGGCCGAGGGCTAGCTGTCGCCGAGCAGTTGAGCACGCACGATCGGCATGATTGCCGCGAACGCCTGGGCACGGTGGCTGAGCGCATCCTTCTGATCAGAGCTGAGGTCAGCGGAGGTTCCCGATTGCCCGTCTGGGCAAAAAATGGGATCGTAGCCGAAGCCCTCGGTGCCGCTGCGCGCTCTCGCCACGCTGCCGGGCCACAGCGCGAGCTCCACGAATTCGCGCGCGTCGCCAGTAGCGGCGGGCACGACGAACGCCGCCGCACACGCAAACTGCGCGCCACGGTCATCCACACCGACAAGATTCTTCAACAGAAGTTCAAGGTTGTCACCATCGTTGCGGGTGCCGGCATAACGTGCCGAGTGGATGCCAGGGGCACCACCCAGCGCGTCAACACAGATGCCGGAATCGTCGGCCAGCGCTGGCAGCCCGGTGTGGGCGGATGCCGCCCGAGCTTTGATCAGCGCGTTCGCTTCAAAAGTGTCGCCATCTTCAATGGGCTCTGGCCCGTCGTAGGCGACGAGTTCGAGGCCGTCGAGTGCCGGACCGAGGATCCGGCGCAGTTCCGCGACTTTGTGGGCGTTGTGGGTGGCGAGAACGATGCGCATGGGCACTAGTTTGCGGCAGCGGCAACGGCTCCTGCTGTGCCATCAGCGAGGGATGCGACCTGCAGCGCGGTGAGGTCAACGGCGCCGGCCAGTGCAAGGTCAAGCAGCGAGTCGAGTTCGCGACGGTCGAAGGGTGCGCCCTCGGCGGTGCCCTGAACTTCAACAAAGAGACCGCGGCCGGTGACGACCACATTCATGTCGGTTTCGGCGCGAACGTCTTCGACGTACGCGAGGTCGAGCATGGGCTCACCGTCAATGATTCCGACGCTAACCGCGGCGAGCGAGTCAAAGAGAGCCTTCGAGTTCTTGCCGATGAACTTCTTTTCGCGACCCCACTCGATCGCGTCCGCGAGTGCAATGTAGGCACCCGTGATCGCTGCGGTGCGGGTTCCGCCGTCGGCCTGCAGAACGTCACAGTCGATCACGATGGTGTTCTCGCCGAGAGCCTTCATATCGACAACGGCACGGAGGCTGCGACCGATGAGACGCGAAATCTCGTGGGTGCGCCCGCCAACCTTGCCCTTGACTGCTTCGCGGTCCATGCGGCTGTTCGTGCTGCGGGGAAGCATCGAATACTCGGCCGTAACCCAGCCCTTGCCCTTGCCTGCCATCCAGCGCGGAACACCATTGGTGAAGGATGCCGTGCACAGCACCTTGGTCTTGCCGAACGAAATCAGCGCTGAACCTTCAGCCTGGTCGCTCCACCCACGCTCGATCGTGACCTTGCGGAGTTCATTGTTTTCGCGACCATCGTGACGTGTCATGGGCTTCTCTTTCAGTAGATCGGGCTTGTGGTTGTGCAGTATGTGGTGCAGCTGAGTGAGGGGGTTGCCTAGGGCAACGGCGGAAGAGTAATCACGCCAGTATCAAACGTTTCGACGCGCACAATGTTGGGCCCCATGAACCGGGATGCCAAACGTGTGAAGCCGGTCTTGTCTGGCCCGGTCGCTTCAAAGGTGTGACTCGCGGGTTGGGAGGGGTCGCGCAATAGGTCGTGCGCCACGAGAGTGCTGTAGACGTCGTAGGCGGTCTCTTCAGCACTCGAGACGAGGGTGACCTCGCGACCCATCACATACTGAATGGCGGCCGAGATGTGCGGGTAGTGGGTGCACCCGAGCACAAGCGTGTCGATATCGGCAGCTTTCAGCGGTGCCAAATATTCTTCGGCGACGGCAAGAACTTCGGGCCCGGTCGTGATGCCGGCCTCGACAAATTCTACGAACCGTGGGCAGGCTTGCGTAAACAGTTCGATATCGGATGCTGCAGCAAAAGCATCCTCATAGGCACGCGACTTAATCGTGCCCGCGGTGCCAATCACTCCGACGCGACGATTGCGGGTCTGACGCACTGCCGCCCTCGTGGCGGGCTGGATCACTTCAACCACTTCGATACCGTAGGCCTCGGTGTACCGCTCACGGGCATCCCGCAGCATCGCGGCAGAAGCAGTGTTGCAGGCAATAACGAGTAGCTTCACGCCATCGTCGACGAGACGGTCCATTACTTCGAGGGCAAAGCGCCGAACATCCGCAATCGGCTTGGGTCCGTAGGGCGAGTGAAGAGTGTCACCAACGTAGACGATTGACTCGTGGGGTAACTGGTCGATGATGGCCCGGGCTACGGTGAGGCCGCCAACTCCGGAGTCGAAAACGCCAATGGGTGCATCAGTCACACCCTCAATCGTAGTGGTCGATGCCCATCGAGGCCCTGACAGCCTTCAGAGTCTGTCGCGTACGCTGATCACGTGAGTACCGCGCTGCTAACTGACCAATACGAACTGACCATGCTCGATGCCGCAATCGGCAGTGGCCGCCATGAACGCCCCTGCGTTTTCGAGGTGTTCGCCCGCCGACTTCCCGACAGCCGTCGCTACGGCGTTGTCGCCGGCACCGGGCGCCTTCTCGAACTGGTGGAGCAGTTCCGGTTTGGTGATGACGAGTTGTCGTTTTTGAAGCAGAACAAGATTGTGTGCCCCACGACCATCGACTGGCTCGCCAACTACCGGTTCACGGGAAATATCACCGGCTACCGCGAGGGTGATGCCTACTTCCCCGGCTCCCCCGTGCTCATTGTTGAGGGCACTTTTGCCGAAGCTGTGCTGCTCGAGACGCTCGCGCTGAGCGTGCTCAACTATGACTCCGCTATCGCATCCGCGGCTGCTCGTATGGTCTCTGCTGCCGACGCGCGGCCTGTCGTCGAGATGGGTTCACGTCGCACCGGCGAACGCTCCGCCGTGGCATCCGCCCGCGCGGCCTTTATCGCGGGCTTCAGCGCAACCAGCAACCTGGAGGCCGGTCGCAGCTGGGGCGTGCCGACCATGGGCACCGCCGCGCATTCCTTTACCCTGCTTCACGACTCAGAGGAAGAAGCATTTCGGGCGCAGGTCGACGCATTTGGGCCATCGACGACGCTTCTTGTTGACACCTACGACGTTGAGAACGCTGTGGAGCTTGCGGTGAAGGTAGCCGGTACCAAACTGGGCGCTGTGCGAATCGATTCTGGCGACCTCGCCGTGCAGGTCGCCGCGGTGCGCGCCCAACTGGACTCTTTGGGAGCCACCACTACACGCATCACTGTCACCAACGATCTCGACGAGCATGCCATTGCGGCTCTGCGGGCTGCCCCGGTTGACTCGTATGGTGTCGGCACTTCGGTCGTCACCGGCTCAGGGCATCCTGCCGCTGGCATGGTCTACAAACTTGTTGCTCATCACAACGATGCCGGCGAATGGGTTTCGGTGGCCAAGAAGTCCACCGCCAAAGCCACTGTTGGCGGGCACAAAGCTGCGATAAGGGCCAGCCAAGACGGCTTTGCCGCGACGGAGCTCATCTATCAAGCGTCCGAAGGGCGTCCCGAGGTTGAGGGTCGCGATCTGATCGTCGATCTCATGACGGGGGGAACGGCGGATGCTCGCTGGCTGGGTCATGACGGAACTCACGCCGCGCGTGATCACCGCGAATATGCCCTCGCCGAGCTGCCCCAGAATGCCTTCCGGCTGTCACGGGGCGAACCCGTGTTGCCGACCGAGTATCGCTAGCCCTTCATCTTTTCGTAGACCTCTTTGCAGGTCGGGCAGACCGGAAACTTTTCGGGGTCGCGCCCTGGCGTCCACAGTTTTCCGCACAGTGCCCGGATCGGTTTGCCCGAGAGCGCCGATTCCATAATTTTGTTCTTGGGGGCGTAGTGCGAGAAGCGTTCGTGGTCGCCCTCTTCTACTTGCTCCTGATTGAGCAGTTCTTCGAGTTCGCGGTCGAGCGTGTCGGTCCCGCCGCCGGTGTGATCGGTGTCAGCCATGAGTCAATTCTACGTCGTGGTTGTTGATTTAGTTCTGGGATGACAACGCGAGCAGTTCTGGGCCGCGACGCACCATAATGCGACCGCCCCAATACACTCCGATGACCATCACGATGAAGCCGAGAGGAACCCCGACGAACAATGCTGCCCAGTGTCGTTCAAGATCCACGAAGGGATTGAAGAACACGACAGCGAGCACCGGGGCGCCAAAGAGCAGGCTGAGCGCGAAGGTGAATGATTGCACTGTCGCAGCGTTGGAGACGAGCGCCTGGGGCTGAATGAACGCTCCATGGCCCGGCAGTGGCGCGGCATAAGGGTATGCCGCCGAGCTCACGCTAGACACGCCAAGACCAGAAAACAGCAGGCACAGGCTGAGCCCGATCAGACCGGGCAGCGATTGGGCGTCACCGACGATGAAGACTGTGAGGATGCTACCAACGATGGCGAGCGGGATTCCCACGAGCAGTCCGGGAACGATGCGTCCCCAGCGATCGTCGGCGCCATTGGTGTGGGCCGAGACGTGGGTCCAGAGGGCGGTGTTGTCATGGGCGACATCGTTGTGAGCGCTCCAGCCGAGGAAAAGGCACATGACCGGTACAGGGATCCACGCGATGACGTCGGAACCAATTCCGCCAACAAGAAGGGCGGCGACCATTCCAATCGGAATAATTGGAATTGCGGCGAGGGCCACAAAGTAACGTGCATCGCGAGCCCAGTAACTGAGGCTGCGCGCGGCAATCGCACCAAGCGGAGTTGCCGGCATGACCCTGAACCAACCCAAGCCGGAACGATAGGTTTCTACGGCGCTTCGTTCGGGACGAGAAAGCACGTACCCGAGCATGAAATACCACGCAGCCGAGAGCACTACGAGAAACCCGAACGCAATGGCGAGCTTCGCAGCGGCATCGCCAGCATTACCGGCAGCGCTGGACGCAGGCGCGCTAAAGGCGACCCCCAGCGGTGTCCACTCCAGCACTGCCGCAATTCGCCGCAGCACAGGAAGCACTTGCGATTGATAATCAGACAGCGCCAGCAGCACCGCGACAGGAAGGGATGCGATCACCAGCGTCACCGCCACGATGCCAAAACTTTCACGAAGGCGGCGGGTACTCAAGAATCGCGCCGCGATGAGGCTCGCCAATCGCGATCCCACCACTGCGGTTGCAATCACGAGAATGCCCGAGAGTAGGGCGACGAAAGCGGATGCTCCAGCCCCCGACCAGGCAAAGATCTGGGCGCCAGCCAAGCCAACGAGCATGAACGTGGGGATGCTGACCGCGCCAGCAAGCAGCAACAGCAGTGCGAGGCGGAGTCGCGTCAGCGGCAGGTAAGAGAATCTGCGCGGGTCTAGGGCGTCATCCGCGTTCCACCCGAGGGGGATGATGAGGAATCCGATCAGCACCGCTGAGCCGAAAACGACCAGGGTGGTGCCAGCAATCTCGGCGGTGGTGTCGCGCAGGTTGGCGACGGCGCTGATCGCGATAACGAAGAGTACGGCGCTATACAGAAACACCAACGCCATGCTGGCCGCAACTAGTGGCCCTCGACGGAACGTGTTCGCGAGGAGGGTCAGTTTCAGTCGGAGAAACTGCTCAACCACTCGAGCCCTCCCCCACTGGAGTTCTTGCCGGTGAGCTGCACAAAGCGGTCCTCTAGAGACATTCCGTTGCGAACTTCATCAATCGTGCCGTCGGCCAGAAGTGTTCCTTCGACGATCACCGCAACGTGGCTGCAGACGCGCTGCACTAGTTCCATGCGGTGGCTGGAGAGCAGCACTGTTCCGCCAGCATTCACGTATTGCTTGAGGATGCGGGTGACGGTTGCTGCCGAAACAGGGTCGACCGATTCGAAGGGTTCGTCGAGCACGAGCAGTCGCGGAGAGTGAATCATTGCCGCAGCGAGCGCCACCTTTTTGAGCATGCCTGAGGAGTAGTCGCTCACGAGACGACCCATCACGTCATCGAGACCGAACGCGGTGGCAAGATCTGCGGAACGCTTTCGCACTTCGACAGCTTTAAGCCCGCGGAGCACCCCCGAGTAGTAGAGCAGTTGGGAACCGGTGAGCCGGTCAAAGATGCGCAGACGATCGGGTAGAACACCAATTGAGCGCTTAGCGATCTCCGGCGAATCCCACACATCAATGCCATTGACGCTGGCGGTTCCCGAATCGGGCCGCAGCAGACCGGTGATCATCGACAGAGTGGTTGTCTTTCCTGCACCGTTGGGCCCGACGATGCCATAGAAGACACCCGCACGCACATTCAAATCGATGTCATTGACCGCCACGGTATCGCCGAATCCCTTCGACAGGCCACGGACTTTCAGCACAATTTCGCCGGCTGTCGTGTCTAGTGCGTGAGTGAGTGTCGGGCGTACCGCAACGGCAGCTTCCGGCATCGCTACACCCTGCTGCTCAGCGGACGGCTCGGGTTCAGCGGACAGCTCAGGCTCAATTGTCGCTTCAGGAGTGAGCTCGACCTCTGGCTCGACGTCCGGCACAGTCTTTGCGTCCGGCGCAGTCTTTGCGTCCGGCGCAGTCGTCGTATGTGGCTCAGTCGTCGGCTCACGAGCGGGGCTCACCTCGTCTTGAGGCAATTCGTCAGATGCGGCTACTTCCGCGAGTGCGACACTCTTGTCTTCGTCAGTCTGCAACTCGGCGTTCGCGTCCGCGAGGTCGGGCTCAGCAACGGCGTCGATAACGGGGTTAGCCTCGCCGGGCTCGTCAGCGTCCGCATCCGCATCCGCATCCACGAGCGTCTCAGTTTCAGCGGGTGCGCCGTCATCGATGGATGCGTTCAGATCCTCAACGGAAACATCGTTGGTGTCGGCGCTAGCGTCTTCCAGGGATGCGGAATCAGCGTCCGTGGAGTCGGAGTCAGCGTCAGCCGTGGCCATCGGCGGCTCGAGCTCTTCAGCTATGACAGGCGCGGGGACGGGAACAGCGAACTGAGAGGCAAGTGCCCGCAAGCGAGCGAGGCCGGCCAACACTCCGTCCGGCTTTGCCTCCGGTTCGGAAACTGCGGCCTCAGTCGGTTCCGTCGCGTCAAGTGCAACTTCTGCTTCGGTCTCGTCACGATCGTCCGTGTCCGAGTCCGTGTCCGTGTCCGGCTCGGCTTCTAGAGTTGGCTCGACGACCGCTGGCGCAGTCGCGCTAGCATCGTCGACGTCAGCAACGCCGCGCACCGGCAGCGCCGGCGTAGATGGGGTTGCCTCGGCCTCAATGGACTCGGGTTCGGTCGTCTCAGTTGTATTCGCCGGTGATGTCGCCTGCTCAGGCGACGTCGGCACGGTCGGCTTCGACGCGCTCGACTTCGGCACAGTTGGTTTCGGCACAGTTGCTTTTGGCACAGCCGACTTGGCCGCTGTCGATTTCGACGCCGCGGGAGTGCGCACCGTCGATTTCGGCTCCGCAGGCTTTGGCTCCGCAAGCTTTGGGGCCGTCGGCTTCGGTGTGGTCGGCTTCGGCACAGGGTTGGGCGCAGTTGACTTCGATGTCGTTGTGCGCGACCCGGTGGCGCGAGGTGGCGTTGGCTTCGCAGCGAGCTTTTTGGGCGCGGCGGGCTTTTTGGCGGCGGGCTTACGAGTAGCAGAAGCAGTTGGCCTGGCTGTAGTCGATTTTGCTGGAGAACCTTCAGCCGCGGTTGGCTTATCGGTGCTCACTGCGGGCTTCGTTACCAGCGGTTTAACAGTCTTCTTGCCCTCGTCGGGTGTTTGGGCGTTTTCCACTGTCCAAACCTACCAATCAGAAGTTGAGCGCATGAGCGAGTATCACGAATATGCAACAACCGGTCAAAATCTATGGAGTTCTCGGCGGGCACAGTTAGCCTGACTATCGCACAAGGGTGTGTCAATTTTACCGATCTCGGGTAAACAGCAGGTTAACTACGTCGCTAATTCCCGAGCCCCAGAACTACTGAGGAGACCACCATGACAACGCAAGTCGTTATTTTAGCTGCCGGCATGGGCAGCCGTTTGGGCCGCTCGCTTCCGAAGCCACTCACCGAGCTCAATGATGGCCGCACCATCATGAAGCAGCAGTTCGACAACATCCACCACGCCTTTAGCAACAACGCCAAGGTGACAATCGTTGTTGGCTACAAGCTCGAGCACATCATCGAAGCCTTCCCTGAAGCATCCTTCGTCTATAACGAGCAGTACGACCAGACCAACACCTCTAAGAGCCTCATGCGCGCCCTGCAGGCGTCTGCGCCCGGCGGAGTGTTGTGGATGAACGGAGACGTCGTCTTCGACCCGACCGTTCTTGAGCGCGCAGCAGCCATGGTTGCTCGCGATCAGTCCTTCGTCAGCGTCAACACTGCCAAGGTCTCTGATGAAGAGGTCAAGTACACCACTGACGCCGAGGGTTTCATCAAGGAGCTCTCCAAGACGGTCAAGGGTGGCCTCGGCGAAGCCGTAGGCATCAACTACATTTCGCGTGACGCGAAGGCAACGTTGCTGCGCCACCTGAAGAAGGTTGGCGACCAGGACTACTTCGAGCGTGGCATCGAGCTCGCTATTGCCGAAGACGGCCTCTTGATTGAGCCCATCGACATCTCCGACCTTTATGCCATTGAGGTCGACTTTGCTGAAGACCTCGAGCGCGCGAACCTCTTCGTCTAACTTCTGTTTTGGCTCGAGTGAGCCCTACAGAAACGCCCGTCCCGCACTTGGTGCAGGGCGGGCGTTTCTGCGAAAAGTGAAGAATCACTCAGAGAACGACGCCTGAGTGACAGTGTTTGTCATTTCGCCCGTTTACTATAGGGGCGTGGCGAACACAGCACTGGGTAGATCTGCATGGTCTCCCCTCACCCGATACCGCCGCACTCTTTGGTTGCTCACTATGCGTGACCTGCGCGTGCGGTATTCCACCTCAGCCCTCGGCTACGTGTGGTCAGTTCTTGACCCCTTGGTGATGGCAGGCATTTACTGGTTCGTTTTCACCCAGGTCTTCGACAAAGCTGTCGGTGAAGACCCCTACATCGTGTTCCTCCTCACGGCCCTGTTGCCATGGATGTGGTTCAACGGCGCTGTGTCGGATGCCACCCGCGCGTATCTTCGTGAGGCAAAGCTCATCCGCTCGACCAAAATTCCTCGCACCATCTGGGTCGCTAGGCTCGTGCTCTCTAAGGGCATTGAGTTCATTGCCAGCCTTCCGGTACTTGCCTTTTTTGCGATCGCCTCTGGCGCTGTGCTGCACTGGGAGGCTGTGTACTTCATGCTCGGCGTACTACTGCAGGCCGTGCTCACGGTGGGCGTTGGCCTGATTGTGGCGCCCCTCGTTGTGTTCTTCCGTGACCTTGAGCGGGCGACGAAGCTCGCTCTGCGTTTTCTTTTCTACGCCTCGCCCATCATTTACGGCATCCCCGATCTGGCGAAGCTTGGGCTTGACGGCCTCGCCGCTTTCAACCCGCTTGCCGGAATTTTCTCGCTTTACCGCGCAGCGTTCTTTCCGGAACAACTCGACTGGTACGCCGTCATTATTGGGGCCCTCATGAGTCTCATTCTGGTTGCCGTCGGAATCCTCGTCTTCACGCGCACCGAACGTGCCGTGCTGAAGGAGATCTAATGAGCGACAATTACGTTATTCGGGTTGACGACGCCGGCATCCGGTTTCGACTCAACCGCCGCTCTCGCCGCAGCTTCAAGGATCTCTTTGCTGGGCGTAAGCGGCGTGCCCGCGCCGACGAATTTTGGGCGCTGCGCAACGTAAGTTTCGATGTCACCGCCGGTGAAGCAATCGGTGTTGTCGGTCGCAACGGCCAGGGCAAATCAACCCTTCTCAAGCTAGTTGCCGAAGTGATGCTCGCCGACGAAGGTAGCGTGCACGTCGGCAAGGGCGTCGCCCCGCTGATCGAAATCACTGGTGGTTTTGTTGATGACTTGAGCGTGCGCGACAACGTGTATCTCACCGCCGGGTTGCACGGGATGACCAAGAACGAGATCAGCGATCGCTTCGACGAAATCATCAGCTTCGCGGAAATCGAGCGTTTCATCGATACGCCGTACAAGCATCTTTCTAGCGGCATGAAGGTGCGCATCGCCTTCGCCGTGATCTCTCGCCTCGAAGAACCCATCATTTTGGTGGATGAGGTTCTCGCCGTTGGTGATAAAGCCTTCCGAGAGAAGTGCTACCGCCGCATCGAAGAACTCCTCGAAGGTGGCCGAACACTGTTCTTTGTGTCGCACAATGAGCGCGACCTTCGCCGCTTCTGCTCCCGCGGCCTCTACCTCGATAAAGGTGAACTCGTGCTCGATGGGCCCATCAACGATGTGCTCGCCCGCTATAACGAAGATTACGGTTCCTGAACGACACCTCCATTCCCAGCTATTCCGAGGGCACCGTCAGAGACCTCCGGTACGGTTTAACGTATGGCTTCAAGCGAACTGAGCACGTCACATCCCATGGTTGTGCGCGGAATTGACCGCGTGCTTACGGTGCAGCGACCCGTTGTATTGGCGCACATTCGCAGCATCCGTCGGGGAAAACCGAATGCGACCCCGGATCAAATTATCGCCACTCTGGAACGCCGCTATCTGGCTGCGGTCACGACCGGTGGCGCCTTGGTGGGCGCAAGCGCAGCAATTCCCGCCGTGGGTACCGGTGCTTCGCTAGCTCTCTCGAGCGTCGAAACTGTGGGCTTTCTCGAAGCAAGTGCGCTCTTCGCCCAGTCGATTACCGAAGTTCACGGAATTGTCGTTGAAGACCCCGACCGCGCCCGGGCACTCGTCATGACCATGGTGCTCGGCAGCGCTGGCAGCGATCTCGTAAAACAGTTGGCTGCCCAAGCAACCGGCTCTGGCGTTGTTCGTTCCGCGTATTGGGGCGAGACGCTGGCTAAGGGCATGCCGACTGCCATGATGGGCCCCCTCGCCGACCGCATCAAACACACCTTTGTAAAGAAGTTTGCCGCAGCCCAAGGGACCAACATCGTGGGCCGTCTTGTGCCCTTTGGAATCGGTGCCGTCATTGGTGGCGGTGGCAACCACCTTCTGGGGCGTCAAATCATTCGTACCGCGCGCCAAGGTTTCGGCCCGGCACCCACCACTTTGCCGCTATGGCTAGAACCTGTAGTTGTGCTGCCCAGGGCCCCCAAAGCGCCCAAAGGCCCTAAGGCTCCGAAAGCCCCCAAAGCCAATCGAGCACTCGCGGCGCCGCACGACGGTGGCAAGCGAAAGCTGCGGCCCCAGCTGCCCACCCTGCGTAAACGTCGCGGCTGGGTCGAACTTGAGAGCTTCGCCGACCTTGACGCTCACGTCGATATTGACGAGCTGACAGCGACCGAAAACCCCGAGAGTCCGTAGTTCACCTATTCCGTTGCGGGTGACTCTTCTTCGTCATCATCCTCGAAAGGGTCAACTTCGGTAGCTTGCCGATCGCCGATGTGAAGCTGAGCGTGACGATGCCACAGCGCGACCAGCGATTCAACGGCGTCGTGAAAGCGAATCGTCGCTGAACCCGGCGAGGTATCGCCAAAATGACGCTCGGCCCAGTAGCCCAAGCTTTCGCGGGCCGACTCGTCGAACTGGACACGTTCGGCAATCGCCAAAATATCGCCAGCCCGATCGGCGTATAGCCACTCACAAGCTCCTAAATATCCTGCCTCGTCGATATCAGCGAGAGGCGATACCGGACGAGCAATGATGAGGGGCTTACCGGTGGCAAGCCGGTCATAGACCATCGCTGAAACGTCAGTGATCGCGACATCCGCCGCCACCAACTGCCAACCCAGCTCTTTGCCGTCATCGTAAATGTGCTGCACCGAAGGATCAGTTTCGTTCGCTTCGGCAATCGCAGCGATGATCGCTACGTTGGCATTCTTGTATTCATCATCGGCAACTCCACTGCGTGGGTGCGGCCGATAAATGAGACGGTGCTTGTCGCTGGCGAGCACGGCCTTAGCTAGAGCGACACCGTGGGTAGCGATCGAGCCATAGGCCGCCGCTTCCCTGTCGCCCTCCCACGTCGGCGCATACAGGATGACCGTGCGGGCATCTGGCGTGTAAGGCAGTTCACCGGCAAAGTGGTCGGCCTGTGGGCGACCAATCGGGATTGCTTTCTTCTCCAAATCGAAATCCCACAGTTTGTGCTCAAACGATCGAGAGCAGCAGCGCCAGCGACGAAACTGAAATCGTAGGCCTTGAACTGGTTTGTCGTCATGTACATTTTGTCGCTCTCACCATGGTTGATGAAAACGTGCCACATGCGCCCATAACGGAACATCTGAAAATTCTTGGCGTTCTGGTTGACGTAAAAAACGATCTTGAGCGGTTGCTCAGAAACAAACTGTTCAAGTTCAGAAACGCGCCGCAAATACACCGTCGGCACCGGAGCTTCATCCCAGAGCGCAAGCACCGTGCTCGGCGAGCGAGCGATGATGCTCACCGGAAAACGCTTCGACAACTCCGCAAGCGGCGCATACCACTGACGGATTTGATAAAGGTTGACCTTGGTATCAGCGAAGTACACAACAATGCTGACTGCTCCGGGCGTCGGCAGCGGATGCTCACCCACGAGATTCGCGACGCGACGCCGATTGCGGCGCGAACGCAACATTGTGCGCACCACCTTGCGTGCGGTCGTGAAATCTTTCCGTAGAGCCATGGTCTCAATCAAATCAGTCGAGGGCCGGTGCAACGCACTTTTCACTACACCGTTACCGAGCCGATGCTCATGCTGGGGAGCTGTCGCAGTGCTGCGGTAGCGGAGCACTGGGGTGCGATTGGGCCGTAGTTTCGATAGTACTCGCCCTAACGTTTACGTCATCTGGGCAGTTGCTGGGGGCAGGCTACGGTAATCCGCAGGTTTTCGCAGGTTTAGAAGGTACGATTGATAGAATGACCGATTCTGATTCAACCGCACCGTCTGACTCCACCGAGACCGCGATCACTTTCTCCGACCTCGCGCTCAGCGATGCGGTTTTGAAAGCGGTCCGTGACATTGGCTATGAGACGCCTTCGGCTATCCAAGCAGCCACCATTCCTACTCTTCTGGAGGGGCGCGACGTAGTCGGCCTCGCCCAGACCGGAACAGGTAAGACGGCAGCGTTCGCGCTGCCCATCCTGTCTCGCCTCGACGTATCCCAGAGCAAGCCTCAGGCTCTCGTGCTCTCCCCCACCCGCGAACTCGCGTTGCAGGTGTGTGAAGCTTTCGAGAAGTACGCCACCCACATGCGTGGGGTGCACGTACTCCCCGTTTATGGTGGTCAGGCCTACGGCGTTCAGCTGTCCGCACTGCGCCGTGGCGTTCACGTTGTTGTCGGTACCCCCGGCCGCATCATGGACCACCTCGCCAAGGGCACCCTTGACCTCTCCGAACTCAAGTACCTCGTACTTGACGAGGCCGACGAAATGCTCAAGATGGGCTTCGCCGAAGATGTCGAGACGATCCTCGCCGACACCCCCGACGACAAACAGGTCGCACTCTTCTCCGCGACGATGCCGGCCCAAATTCGCCGCATCTCCAAGAAGTACCTGAACAATGCCGAAGAGATCACGGTCAAGTCGCAGACCACCACCTCGGCAAACACCAGCCAGCGTTACCTCGTTGTCTCGTACCCGCAGAAGGTCGACGCGCTCACCCGCATCCTCGAAGTCGAAAACTTCGAAGGAATGATCGTCTTCGTTCGCACCAAGAGCGAAACCGAAAACTTAGCTGAGAAGCTGCGCGCGCGCGGTTACTCGGCAGCAGCCATCAGTGGTGACGTAGCTCAAGCCCAGCGCGAGCGCACCGTCAACCAACTCAAGTCAGGCAAGCTCGACATCCTCGTAGCAACCGACGTTGCAGCTCGTGGACTCGACGTTGACCGCATCAGCCACGTCGTCAACTTCGACATCCCCGTTGACACCGAGTCGTACGTGCACCGCATCGGTCGCACCGGTCGTGCCGGTCGCAGCGGTTCGGCGATCAGCTTTGTCACTCCTCGCGAGCGTCGCCTGCTGACCGCCATCGAGAAGGCCACGCGCCAGCCGCTCACTCAGATGCAGCTGCCCTCGGTCGAAGACGTCAACTCCACGCGACTCACTCGCTTTGATGACGCCATCACTGAGGCGCTCAACCAGCAGCCGCGCATTTCGGCGTTCCGGGACATCATCGCCCACTACGTTGAGCACCACGATATTCCTGAGACTGATGTTGCCGCGGCACTAGCCGTTGTCGCTCAGGGTGACACTCCCCTGCTGCTGTCGGCCGAGGAAGAACGTGCCCAGCGTTTCAGCGAGCGGGACGAGCGCAACTCGCGCAACGATCGCCCCGAACGCGGCGGAGATCGTGGCGGCGAGCGTGGCGATCGCCCCGAGCGACGCCCCCGTTCCACTAAGCCGATGACGGCCTACCGCATCGAGGTTGGCAAGCGCCAGCGCGTTGAGCCTCGCCAGATTGTGGGAGCCCTCGCCAACGAGGGCGGGCTCAGCCGTGACGACTTTGGCCACATCCAGATTCGTCCCGACTTCTCGCTCGTCGAGTTGCCCGCAGACATGTCGAAAGACGTGCTTGAGCGACTGCGCGATACCCGCATCAGCGGCAAGCTGATCGAGATCAGCCCCGACCGCAAAGCGAATGGCGGCGGAGCACGCGGCGCTGACGGCAAGTCCCCCAGCCGCGATCGTTCCTTCGAGGGCGGCGCCCGCGCCAACCGCGAACGCGAAGAATCGCGTGGTTACAACAACCGCGATTCTGCCCCGCGAGAGAGCGCTGGTCGTGACAGTGGAAGCCGCGACGGTGGTACTCGCGACAGCGGCACTCGCGACAGCGGAAGCCGTTACGAAGATCGCCCCACTCGCAAGCCGCGATACTAACTAGCTCATAGCCTCAGCGGCGGCCTCATCACGGAAACGTGGAGGCTGCCGTTGAGTCAGTTAACCCGCTCTAGTGAAGCTAGATGACGGGTGGTCGACCGGCACGCGCCATCCGTCCCACGGTCGCCCAGCTCATGCTGCGACGGCCCCCCGGGTTCTCGCGCCAGCCGGCGAACCAGCCGCCCCACCAAGCACGCATGCCGACAGGGTTGCGAGCCGAACGCAAAATCTGTATCGCGGTCCAGCTTGCAACGTAGATCGGTACGAGCAGTACCGGCAGATTACGCTTCGCCAACCAAATACGATTGCGCGCGTTGAGTCGGTAATAGTAGCTGTGCCGCGCCGGGTCAATAGCCGGGTGGTTGGCCACGAGATCTCCGGCATACCAGGTGCGTTTGCCGGCAGCCCACACGCGCCACGCCAGCTCTATGCCTTCGTGAGCATAGAAGTACGGGTCTCCCCAGCCGCCAATCTCGTCGAACAGCGGGCGGGGCATGAGCACCGCGCCCTCCCAGACCGAGAAGACGTCACTGGCATGCCGCGGGTCACCCTTGCGGATGCGCGGAATCCACCGCCGAGGGTTCTCTTTGCCCTCAGCATCCTCCACGCGGGGCTGCAGAAGGCCAATCGCAGGGTCGGTCTCAAACTTGGCAATCGCATCGCTGAGGAAGGTCGGAGAGGGAATGCTGGCATCGTCATCGAGAAAGAAGATCCAGTCGCCCTCGACGTGCTCAACCCCACGATTGCGGCCAGCGGGAATGCCGAGGTTGTCGGTCAGGTGGAGGCCGCGCACGCCATCCGGAAGGCCTGTGGGCTCCCAGCCGTTGCCGACAACGATGATGTCGAGCTCGACCCCGCGCTGCACCTCAAGCGAAGCGAGACCGCGGGCCAGGTCAGCAGGACGCTTTCCCTGACTGAGAGAGACAACGCCGACGCGATGAATCATGAGCGAACGCGCTTGGAAGCCATGATCGCAACGAAGTGACCGGCCAACGCGAGTGCTGCCAGCGGAATCAAGATGAGAAGCACGGTGCGCTCAGCGGCCAACGCGGGCACAAAGAGCGCAACGATCGCGGTCGCAAAGGCGATCATCGTGAGTTCGACCGAGTGATATAGGCGGTGGAAGGGCACAAAACGAGCGAAGCGACGCAGTTTCGCCACCGTGCTGTGGCTCGGTTCTGCCTCGCTCTTGCGGTCGCTGAGTTTCTCGAGACCAGCATTGGCACGCGCAACGTGCACCATGTCGTTGAGGGCCTTATTCAGCACGATGAGTAGGGCGAGAGCAAAACCGGCGGTAGTCCAGGCAAAATCAGCGGGAAAATCGAGGGGCCATCCTGCTGCCCGGATGCCGAGAGCGATGGGGATAAGCGCCTCTGTTGTGTAGTGCCCCACCTTGTCCAAGAACACCCCGGCCGGCGAACGCGTGTTGCGCCAGCGGGCGACTTCGCCATCGCTGCAGTCGACGAGCATCTGCATTTGGCCGAGAACAAGGGCGAGCGCAGCGCCCGTGAATCCGGGAATGAGGAGTGCTGCGGCAGTGAGCCAGCCCGTGAGAATCATGAGGCCGGTGACCCCATTGGCGCTGATCGATGTCTTCAGCAGCATCCACGTGACGTAAGGGGAAATGTCGCGTAGGTAGAGCGACGCCGTCCAGTGTTCGGCGTTAGCGCGTAGTCGTACCTCTGGTGGCTGCGTTACTTCACGCAATTGCGCGATGCTCTGCGGACGGGCTGAGGGGTCTGCTGGTGTGTGGGTAGACACGCGGTTACCTTCCCGTTTGCGCAGTGATATTTTTGGTGAGTTTGAGGAATCCCAGTATGAAACCTGTGCCCCAACCGAAGTGGATGCACGGCAACACGATCAGATACCAGAGACCTGATCGTAGCCCGTCTTTTGCTGCCGCAATGCCCGAGGCGGCGAGAACGAAGAGGCCGTAGATCACTGGGGCGATGTAGGCGAGGCTCAACCAGCTGGCGCTCGTGACGCTGCCGACGATGCCAAGCATAAGGCCGAGCACTGTGCCGAGAACCGCGAGCGGCGGCACGAAATAGCGCAGCGAGTTTGCTGTTCCAAAGCGGCGCGCCAATTCTCCACGCCAGATTCCGGTCGCGACGAATTGTCGGACCAGCTTGCGCAGGCTTGACCGCGGGCGGTAAACGACTTGAAGTTCTGGAGTGAACCACACCGTGCCACCGCTGGCCCGGAGCCGGCGGTTCAGTTCCCAGTCTTGGCCGCGCTTAATGTCTTCATCAAAGAGGCCGACAGCCACAAGTCGGTCGCGTTGAAAAACGCCCAGGTAAGCGGTGTCGGCGGGGCCAGCTTTGCCACCGGTGTGGTGCTGGGTGCCGCCAAGGCCCTCTGGCGATCCGTAAGCGTGCGCAACGGCTCGCTCGAACGGGGTGCGCCCTTGGGCTTTCATGATGCCGCCGACGTTATCGGCGCCGGTGCGTTCAAGGGTTTCGACAGCGATGCGGGTGTAGTCAGTTGGCAGCACGGAGTGCGCGTCAACACGCACCACGATGGGGTGGGTTGAGGCCCGTATCGCAGCGTTCAAACCGCCAGGCGTCGAGCCAAGCTCGTTGGGGATATGACGGATGCGGGGATCACGCCGTGCCATCTCGTCGATGACAGCATTGGTGCCATCGACACTCGGGCCCAGGGCGAGCACGATTTCGAATGGGCCTTCGTAGTCTTGCGCTGTGAGGCTGTCGACGGCTGCCTCGATGTGCTCAACCTCGTTGAGCACGGGCATCACGTACGAGACACCCGTGAGGGCGTGAACCTTCTCTGCCATGTGTTCCAATGCGTCGGACCGGGTTGTCGGTTGAGCTTATCGTGTGGGGCGAGAACTGCGAGGCTTACACACGTATGCGGCGCGCACAGGCTGAAATGCCCGTGCGCGCCGCAGTGTGGTTGTTGTTAGTTCAGCGACCCTAACGTGACGTCGACCGTGGAGGCCTTGCCGTTACGCACGTAGCTGAGTGTGGTTTCCTCGCCGGCCGAGTGCGCACGCACCTGAGCGGTGAGGTCAGTCTTGTTGGTGATGGGAAGACCATTGAAGCTCGTGACGATATCGCCAACCTTGAGCCCAGCATCCGCTGCTGCTCCGCCTGCTGAGACGTCGACGATGCTCGCACCGACGACTTCGGCTTCACTCTGCGCTGGGTCGTCAGTAACGTCTGCGACGGCAGCACCGAGGAGACCGTGGGTGGCGGTTCCATTCTCGAGAATCTCGTTAGCAATGCGGCTGGCAAAGTTCGAAGGAATTGCGAACCCAACTCCGATGCTGCCTGCGTTACCGCCGGATGACGCGATGGCGACGTTGATTCCGATGAGCTCACCGTCAGAATTCAGCAGCGCACCGCCCGAGTTGCCCGGGTTGATCGCAGCATCCGTCTGGATTACCGAAAGCGCGACCGAGGCCTGGTTTGCTGAGCTCTGACCGCTATCTTGACCGTTTTCCCCAAAGAGGTCGAAGTTCCAGAGGTCAGGTGATTGGCTGTCATCGGGCGCTTCTGTACTTGCTTCTGGGTCTTCAGGCAATGCCGAGGATGCGATCGTGATGCTTCGGTTCAGCGCACTGACGATTCCGCTCGTAACGGTGCCAGAAAGGCCGAGAGGAGCACCGATGGCGACTGTTCCATCGCCAACGTTGAGGGCACTGGAGTCGGCGATTTCGACGAAGGGCATGTCACTGACATCATCGATATTGATTACGGCGATGTCAGAAATGGGGTCGAAACCGACCACGGTTGCCGAGAGCAGACGGCCATCACTCGTCGTGACAGTCACTTTGGGATCGGCAACTTGGCCGTCAAGAGTAACGACGTGGGCGTTCGTGATGACGTTGCCGTCAGCGCTGATGATCACACCGGATCCGCTACCGCCCGCATTCTGGCCGCTCACGTTAATGGTGACGATTGCGGGGGCCGCTTTCGCAACGACTGAGGTGACAAGCGTCGCATTTCCCGGATCGTTCACAGTGATCGAGGCGGGGCTTGTCGTTGAGCTAACCGCCGAAGTGGCTTGGTTGCCCACTGCCCACAGCGCTACGCCTGCTCCGGATGCGCCGCCGAGGAGCGCAACGATGGCGAATCCGGCGACGAGGCCGAGCGTCATGCCTGACTTTTTCTTCTCAGGTTTCGGAGCAGGAGCCGCGAAACCGTCAGTTGCGGCCGGCCCAAAACTGGCACCGGGGGCGGCAGCTGAAATCGTCGCCACCTGAGCCGCTTCGTTGACCACAGTGGGCTCGCTTAGCGTCGGTTCGCTCATTGACGCTTCAGTCACCGTCGGTTCGCTTGCCGGCGTTGCCTCGCTAGCGGGCGTTGCGTCACTGCTGGGAGTTGTGGGGGTGTTGTTTTCGCCGGGTGTTGTTGCGGGGGTCGGTTCTTCGGGGACCTCAGTCATGTTGTGCTCCTTTCGGCGATGCAAGCTTCCATCGCGAACCTGTGCATTCTATTTGGGCACGCTGTACGAGGGCTGCGTGACCGCCGCGAGTTGGTCGGCGTCTACGACGCTGAGCCGTTACGGCCGTGCAGTCATGATGACTCCCGCCTCGGTGACGCGATGTCGGGTCGGGTCCACGAGCGAGATTTCAACAGTACGGAAGTCTCGAAAGTTCCCCAATTTCGATTTCATGGGATCGCTTCCATGAAATCTCTTGACAGGAGATGAGGCCCTCTCTAGTCTTGTCGAAAGTCCATGGGAGCGCTTCCATGAAGAGTGACGATAAGCGCTTCTCCCCTGATACACGCCCACAAAGGAGTGCCGTGAATTCACGACGCGCAACAACAGCCACGATCGCAGGTGCCGCAATCTTTGCGATGGCCCTCACCGGATGCAGCGCATCCGGTGGCGGCTCCGACGACGGAAAGATCACTCTGTCGGTAACGACGTTCGGCACCATGGGTGTCGATGCCAACTACGAGAAGTACATGGAAGAAAACCCGAACATTGTCATCGAGGCCACCAACCTCGAGGGCGGTGGAGCTGCCCGCGACGACGCGTACGCCAAGATCGCCGCCGGCACCGGACTCAGCGACGTCGTCGCGATCGAGGAAGGCTGGCTCAGCACGATTCAGGAAGTCAGCGGATCATTCGTCGACCTGCGCGACTACGGCATCGAAGATGTCAAGAGCGATTGGCTCGACTGGAAGTACGAGCAGGGAACGGACGCCGACGGCCGCGTTATCGGAGCCGGTCTCGACATCGGCCCCCAGGGCATCTGCTACCGCGGCGACCTCTTTGAGACAGCGGGCCTGCCGAGCGAACGTAGCGAAGTTGCCGAGTACTTCGGTGGCGAAGATGCCAGTTGGGATCGCTTCTTCGAAGTGGGCAATGAATACGTCGAAGCCAGCGGAAAAGCGTTCTACCACAGCCCCCGATTCTTCTGGAATTCATTCGTGAACCAACAGGCTGAGGGCTACTACAAAGCCGATGGCGAAACATTGAACATCGAGGGCAACTCCGCTCTCAAGAACCAACTCGCCATGATCGTCGACGCCGAGACTGCCGGTCTCGGTGCTGGCCTTCCGGGATGGGATGTCGGGCCACAGGCTAAGGCTGGCGACTTCGCCACCTACATGTGCCCGAGTTGGATGCTCGGCATTGTGCAGGGCTACTACGACGAAGGCACCACCGACAGCGGTTGGGACTTCGCCGATGTACTCCCCGGCGGAGCAGCCAACTGGGGCGGCGCCTTCCTCGGTGTCGCCGAGTCATCCGAGCACAAAGAAGAGGCAGCAGCTCTCGCGCTCTGGCTCGCTGCACCCGAACAGCAGGCAGCGGCATTCGAAGTTGCCGGACCGTTCCCGAGCACTGTTGAGGGTCAAGCTCTCGTTGCAGACTCCACTAACGCGTTCTTCAACAACGCCCCCGTCGGTGAGATCTTCAGTGCTCGTTCAGAGGGTGTCATCGCTCAAGTGAAGGGACCCGAGGACTCCAACATCCAGGACAACGTCTTCGGTCCGGTCTTTGACCGCATTGGCCAAGGCGAAATCACCGATGGTGACACTGCCTGGGATGAAGCAATGGAGTTGCTCAATCAGATGGTCGGCTAGCGCGAGCTCGCTCAGCCCCGAATAACCGACGGGCGGCCTAGGACTCATGCGTCCCTGGCCGCCCGTCGCTACCCTCACGCCCCTCACGCGGATTGGCCGATCGATGTCCAGCACGAGCACGACCAGCACAACACCCACGCAACGGGACACAGCGAAGTCCCGTTCTGCCCTCACCTTCCGGCAGAAGCTGTCGAACTTCGACTACAAGGTGTCGCCGTTTCTCTACATCGCGCCGTTCTTCATCCTCTTCGCTCTCATTGGTATCTTCCCGATCGTGTACACGTTGAACGTGTCGCTCTACGATTGGCACCTACTGAAAGGGCAGGGCGACTTCGTCGGACTAGCGAACTACCAGTCGGTGCTGTCTGACCCCTTCTTCTGGAATGCCTTCGGCAATACGGTCAGCATCTTTCTCCTATCGGCACTCCCCCAGCTCGTGTTCGCCACCGTCATTGCCGCTCTGCTCGACCAGACTCTGCGCGGCAAAACTTTCTGGCGTATGAGCATCCTGCTGCCCTACATCGTGGCTCCCGTCGCCGTTGCCGTGATCTTCGCGCAGATCTTCAACCAGTACACCGGCCCCGTTGCTGGACTCCTCGATCTCTTTGGGCTCGACCCCATTCGCTGGGCATTCGATGTGCTTCCTTCACACATTGCGATCGCGAGCATGGTCAACTGGCGCTGGACCGGCTACAACGCCCTCATCCTGCTCGCAGCCATGCAAGCTATTCCGCGGGATGTCTACGAGTCGGCTGCCCTCGACGGTGCCAACAAGATTCGCCGCTTCTGGTCAATCACCATTCCTATGATTCGCCCCACCCTCATCTTCGTCGTCATCACCGCCACTATCGGTGGCCTGCAAATCTTCACCGAACCCAAGCTGTTCGACGGACGCACCAACGGCGGGGGAAGTCGCCAGTTTCAGACGATCGTGCTCTACCTCTATGAGCTCGCGTTCCCGCGCCGAGACTTCGGTCGGGCTGCGGCTACCGCATGGATTCTGTTCATCATCATCATTCTGGCGGGGCTCATCAACTACGCGATCACCCGTGCCATCCGCACCAACGACGTCAAGCCCGTGAAAGTCTCCAAACAACGGCCCTACGTCACGACGACTTACAACGGAGGCCGCAAGTGAGCGCCCTGACTGAACGACTGCGCCCCGCAACCCCTGAACGGTTCGCCGAACGCCGCGCACGCCGCCGCGCCACCTACGAACGCCCCGGAGTGTTCACCTACGCACTACTCGCCGCCTTCTTCGCAGGCTCAGCCTTCCCTCTGTGGTGGTCGTTCGTGATCGGCAGCCGCCAGTCGTCCGACACCAACCTCGTGCCCCCGGCAGTCGTTCCCGGCGGCAACTTTCTTGCGAACGCCTCCGAAGTGTTTGCGACCGTGCCGTTCTTTCAAGCCCTCATCAATAGCATCATCATCTCGACCGCGATTGCGGCATCCGTCGTCTTCTTCTCGACGCTTGCCGGTTATTCGTTTGCCAAGCTTCGCTTTCGCGGCCGCAATGGCTTGCTCGTGGGAGTGATCGCGACGATGGCGATTCCGACTCAGCTCGGCATCATCCCGCTCTTCATGCTGATGGCGCAATGGCACTGGATCGGCACCTTGCAGGCCGTCATTGTGCCCGGAATGGTCACCGCTTTTGGGGTGTTCTTCATGCGCCAATATCTCGTCGACGTCATCCCCGACGAACTCATCGAGGCGGCCCGGATGGACGGGGCAAACATGTGGGGCACCTTCTGGAACGTTGCAATTCCCGCAGCGAAACCGGCAATGGCTGTGCTCGGCCTCTTCAGCTTCATGGCAGCCTGGACCGACTTCTTGTGGCCCCTGCTCGTGCTGGGCCCCACAAACCCCAGCGTGCAAACCGCTCTCGCCGCGCTCAGCGCTAGCGGTGGCCAAACGCCAGACAACTCGCTGGTTCTCACCGGAGCCGTGCTGTCTGTCGTTCCCCTGCTCATTCTCTTTATCGTCGCCGGTAAACAACTTATTGCCGGCATTATGCAGGGCGCGGTTAAAGGCTAACTGCCACGATCCTCCCTCGTCGCTTACACTTTTCCGCAACCAAATAATCTAAGGATCTCCTTGAACATGGGCACCCCCACGTACCGCGACTCTGGTCTCGAATTCCCCTCCAACTTCCTGATCGGATCGGCAACTGCGTCATATCAAATCGAAGGCGCCGTCGACGAGGATGGCCGCGGCCCCTCGATTTGGGACACCTTTAGCGCTACCCCGGGCAACATCGTCAACGGCGACACCGGCGCGATTGCCGATGACCACTACCACCGGCTCGAGAGCGACCTCGATCTCATGGCCTCACTCGGTCTCGAGGCGTATCGTTTCTCGATCGCGTGGCCGCGCATCCAACCGCTCGGCTCTGGCGAGGCAAACCAGGCCGGTCTCGAGTTCTATGGGCGACTCGTCGATGGTCTCATCGCCCGCGGCATCCGCCCCATCGCCACCCTGTATCACTGGGATCTTCCGCAAGCGTTAGAGGATCTTGGCGGGTGGACTTCTCGGGAGACGGCATACCGGTTTGCTGAATATGCGGCAATCGTTGGCGAATATCTGGGCGATCGTGTGGATTGTTGGACCACCCTCAACGAGCCGTGGTGCAGTGCCTACCTCGGCTACGGCTCAGGAGCACATGCTCCCGGTCGCACGGAACCGCTCGCGGCGTTGCAGTCGGTTCACCACTTGCAGTTGGCCCACGGCTTGGCGTTGCAGGAGCTACGTAAAACGGTGACAACCGACGCTCAGTATTCGGTCACGCTGAACTTTCATGTGCTGCGGGGTGACGACGCGACCTCTCCCGAGGCTAAGCGTCGGATCGATGCTCTCGCCAACCGGGCATTCACTGGCCCGATGTTGCGCGGCGAGTACCCGGCAGATTTGCTGGACGACACTGCGGAGATCACCGACTGGAGCTTCGTGTTGCCGGGCGATCTGCAGATCATCCACCAGGACATCGACTTTCTGGGCGTCAACTATTATTCGACGGCCACGGTGCGGATGTGGGATGGCGCGTCACCGAAAGAGAACGCTGACGGCCACAAGGATGTTGGCGGTTCGCCCTGGCCTGGCAGCGGTCACGTTGAGTTTCTGAAACAAGCGGGCCCCTATACGTCAATGGGGTGGAACATTGCGCCCGATGGTCTCGAGGAGTTGCTGGTTTCCCTCAGCGAACAGTTCCCCAAATTGCCGTTGGTCATCACCGAGAACGGTGCCGCATTTGAAGACACTGTGGTGGATGGCGCGGTGCACGACGCCGAGCGCGTCGACTATTTACGTCGCCATTTCACCGCTGCGCACCGAGCGATCGAGCGCGGTGTGGACTTGCGTGGGTATCTGGTGTGGTCGTTGCTCGACAACTTTGAGTGGGGCTACGGTTACAGCAAGCGGTTCGGCATTGTGTATGTCAACTACGACACCCAAGAGCGCATCGTGAAGGACAGCGGCCTCTGGGTGAAGTCGCTGATCGCCGAGCACCGTATTCCTCAGTAGTTTGCAGGGTGCGCCGCCACTGGGCTGCGTGGTTCTCGACGCTACGATTGACGTCACCGCCGCCCACGAAAGGCAATGATGACGAACGACACGGATGTTCCCGCCGTGGCACCGCCAACGTTGCTGGCGGTCGCGCAGCGCGCGAAGGTCTCGCGTTCCACTGCGTCGCGGGTTATCAATGGTTCCTCGCAGGTGACGGAGGAAGCGATCGCTGCCGTCACTAGTGCGATTAGCGAGCTGAACTATGTGCCGAATCGCACGGCGCGCAATCTTGCCAAACGCACGACTCAATCAATTGCGATGGTCATCCCCCAGCAGACATCGAAGTTCTTTGCTGACCCCTATTTTGCGGCGGTGATTCAGGGGGCGGCACTGCATATGGCTACTACGGATTACACGCTGACGTTGCTGATCGAGTCGGATGATGATCCAGCGAAAACTCGCCGGTTTCTTGAGGGCGGCAATGTTGATGGTGCTCTAATTTTGTCGCATTACACCCGCGACGCCGACTACGTTTCGCTTTCTCGCACCCTGCCGGTGGTGTTTGGCGTTCGCCCTTTGAGCTCAGACGACGGGCCGTTTTCTGTTGTCGATGTCGACAATGTTGATTCAGCAGTTCTTGCTACCCAGCATTTGGTGGATTGCGGTCGTACTCGGATTGGGATGATCGGCGCACCGCTGGGCATGTCGGCGGGTCTTGACCGCACGGAAGGGTGGCGTTCGACGCTTGTGCTCGCTGGTATTGAGGAGGGTCCGTTCGAGGAGGGTGATTTGACTCCTGCTGGCGGTGCTGCCGCTATGGAGCGAATTCTCGATCGGGGTGATCCGATTGATGGGCTGGTGGCCGCAACGGCCCAGATGGCGCATGGTGCGGTGGGCGTTTTGAATGAACGTGGTGTCACGATTCCTGGGGATATCGCGGTGGCGACGATCGATAATAATTTCTTTTCGACGAGCGCGCAGCCACCTTTAACATCGGTCGATTTGAATACGGATGCTAAGGGTGCGGTGATGGCGCAGACGTTGTTGCGGATGATCGCTGGCGAGACGGCGGAACGGTTTGTGCCGATTCCGATTGAGCTCATTGTGCGCGAATCGACGGTCGCTGGCGCCTGAGTTGCCTCGGGCCGAGTGTGCGGACGGCTGAGTCTGGTTGCTCTAACAGCCGATGCCGGTGGGGTTGACATTGCAGTCTTTGTCTACGAGCACTGTGCTGGCGTGGCCGGCGGTTGCTGTGCGTGGTGGGGCGATGATGGTGAGGGTTCCGACGACGTTTTGCCAGCTATTGTCGGCTACCCGGAATTCGGCGGCGTAGGTGACGGCGAGGGTGATTGTGTAGTTGCCGGCTGATTGGTAAATGTGGCTGGTGGGGGTGGCATCGAATTCGGTAATCTTCTGTTTTGCCCAGGTGGTGCCGGCTGCGCTGAGTTCTGCGGATGTGCCGTCGCCGTAGTCCCAGCTGTAGGCGATCGGGGTGAATCGAACTTGGGCTGGGCCCCCGAAGAGTGTGCCATCGACGATGTGCGTCGATGCGTTGGCATAGAAATTGGTGTCGAGCCCGACGATCATCCACTGGTTGGGTTGCATCCCCGCGGTGGGCAGCTCTGGGCGAAATGTAGCGATATCGCTGATGCTGACGGGGCCCGTATCGTCAACGGGCTTGGTTGGCGGATTACCCACCACCTTGCACCCCTTCGGAAGCCCGACACCACAGATCAGGGTCACCGGAGACTTGGCGCGATTCACCACGCCGACAGCGTTAGCCCCGTTGTCGCCGGGGCCCGAACCCACCCCCGGGCCACCCGACCCGGGCACCTCGGTTGTTGCTCCGATTTCTACGGAGTCGCCTGTGACGCCGGCCGTTGCGCAGAGACCTTGCGCGTATTCCATTTCGCTGCACTTGTCGTTCGAGTTCGACGCAAAGGAGACGGTGACCGGAGATAGGGCGACGAGCATCCCCGCTGCTAGCGCGGCACTGAATCTGGTTCTTATTAGCACTCGCCGTCGCCCCACAACAGTTGGTCTGACACGAGCAGCGCTTCGCCCGCCTCTACGTAGTCAAAGGTGACTTGCATGGTTGATGAATCAGCGCGTTCAGGAGCGACGATCGATATACCGGATGAATCGAATACGCCAACTTCTGAAATGTTGCGACAAACATAGATTGTGACGATCTCCCGCGGACCACCTGTCGGTGAGTACCTCTGCAATTCCGAGGCTCCGATTTTTGAAGCTCCAGATTGCGTCCTGCCTGCGTCGTGGAATTCCTTCAAGCCCTCGATCGACGATTCGAGGAACTCGCCGGTCACGACCTCGGCCAGTCGCTCAGGATTAACCCCACCTTCGTTCAGTATTTCTGAGGACACCCGAACGTACTCCGCATACGCCACTTCGGCCGCCGCGAGGGCTTCCTCGTCGGTGGCGTAGGGCGCAACGAAGGTGGAGATCGGCTCGGGTGGGGCCGGAGCGTCGGTGGGCGTGCATCCGCTCAGCGAAGCTAAGAGGAGCATGCCCACCGACCCGCGTACAAGGTTCGGTAGCCGCATAGGAAGACGCTAAGCATTTCTCGTGATCGGGGCGCCAGACTTTCCACAGTCAGAAGGCGAATCGCGGGCTACTAATGGTTAGGCTTGCGGAACGATGACTGTTACAGGATCTTGGGAACGCGCCGCCAATGGCGCCATGCTGCTCGGCGCCGATGGGCAGCTGAGCCAAACAATTTTCGCCGAAATGTCTGCGCTTGCCGTGGCGACCGGCGCCATCAATCTGGGCCAAGGCTTCCCCGATGAAGACGGCCCTATCGAAGTGTTGGATGCCGCGCGCAAAGCTATTAGCGACGGCGTCAACCAGTACCCTCCTGGCAACGGGCTCCCGGTGCTGCGCAACGCGATCGCCGAACACCAGCAACGCTTCTACGGCATCGATATTGACCCCGATACCGAAGTGCTCGCCACCGCCGGAGCCACCGAAGCCCTCGCCGCTACGATCCTCGCGCTCACCAGCGAAGGCGACGAAGTGATCACTCTCGAGCCGTTCTACGATGCCTACGGCGCCATGATCAACTACGCGCGCGCGACACACGTGACCGTGCCGCTGCGCTCCCCTGACTTTCAGCCCGACCATGACGACATCCGCGCTGCCTTCAGCGGAAACACCCGTCTGATTATTCTCAATAGTCCGCACAACCCCACGGGTGCTGTTCTCGACCGGGCAACCCTCGAACTTATCGTCGAGCTCGCCCATAAGTACGACGCGCTCATCGTGACCGACGAAGTCTACGAACACATCACTTTCGGCCACGAACACATTCCGATCGCGAGTCTGCCCGGGGCGTTCGACCGCACCATCAGCATCTCCAGCGGCGGTAAAACGTTCAACACTACGGGCTGGAAAATTGGCTGGATCACCGGCCCCCAACCCATCCTGCAAGCCGTTATGGCGGTCAAGCAGTACCTGACCTATGTCAACGGTGCACCATTCCAACCAGCAATCGCTGTGGGTCTAGGCCTTCCCGATGAATACTTCACCGGACTCGCCAACGGCCTCGCCCGCAAACGCGACACCCTCAGCGCTGGCCTTCGCAGCGCAGGATTCGACGTCAGCACTCCCCAAGCTGGCTACTTCATCATTGCGGATGCCGCACCCCTCGGAGTCACGGATGCTGCCGAATTTTGCCGCACCCTGCCCGACCTCGCCGGTGTCGTCGGAATCCCTGTCACCGCCTTCGTGCACCCCCAGAACCACGGCGACTACAACACTCTCATCCGCTTCGCCTACTGCAAGAAGACTGATGTGCTCGATCGGGCCGCCGCCCAGCTCGCGGGCATGAAACTGCGCCACTAGCCAGCGCAGAACACAACGACAAACACGCGTCGATCGATCACCAGTGTGTGATCGATCGACGCGTGTGGTGTTACGACGGCGAGAAGCCGATCGCGCCAGCTCCTAGCGAGCTGCTGTTTCCACTGGCGTAGCAGGCTCGACGGTCGCTGCCGACGTGCCAATTTTGCTCTGCACCAGTTTGCCCGTTACGTCAGACAGCCAACCGAGGCACGCACCCACAACAAGAGCTAAGAGGGTCGACCAGATTCCTTCAGGGTTGCCGAAGAACGACGAGGCGCCGAGGAAAGCTCCGGGAATGAAACCCAGCACCGCCCAGCCTGCTTGCAGACACATCAGCGCCGCGATGATTCCGACACCGACCGCTACCGCTCCGGCCGCCGGAATCGCGGGGGTAACCGTCACAACAAGCCAACCATAGGCGGCACCGCTGGCGGTGGTTACTAGCGTGCTGCCGAGCCCACGGGCCGTTCCCCCGGAAGCGAAATAGGCCGCCCACGCCACAAAACCGACCCAGGTCACAAGGCCGAGCACGGGACTGAACTGCGCCCAAAGACCAGCAAGAATACCGACCGTCAGCGCTACACCAAGATAGTTCTTCATGCGCGGCACCCCGCGACCTGAGTCGGGGCAATGGAAGTTCGAGAGGAAAGCATCGTTGCATATCTCCTTGAGGACAGTGGATACCGATCGGGTTCGATCTGTTCCCAGTCTGTTGGGAGAGTTCGGCACGCTATAGGCCACTCTTCACCTAATGGACCGGTGAGCCTCTATTTCGGCGTCAGCAACGACAGCGCGGCCTCAACTGAGCCCGAATCTCGCCCCAGCGGTAGCCGAATGAAAGAGCCGAAGCGGTCGTGGGGCGAAAACGTAGACCCGATCGTAAACGTCACCCCGTGAGCGGCGGCGCGAGCCGCAAAAGCGTTCGCGTCGGAGCCGATATCAATCCACAGCCCCGAACCACCACGCGGGCGCTCCCAGCGCCACTGAGGAAAATTGATGGTCAGAAACTCCGACAATTCTGAATAACTCAGCTGAAGCTGGGCTCGACGCAGGCGCCTCGCTTCGGGGACCCGCTCAATGAGAGCCGTCGCCAGCAACTGTTCTGGAACAGGACAGGAAAGGTCTAATGCTTTCTTCGCCGTGGTGAGGCGCCGAATCATGCGCTCCCCCGTGCGAATCCACCCGATTCTTAGACCGCCCCAGAAAAGCTTCGACAGCGTGCCGATCGAGATGATGTCATCCGGATCCATCAGAGCGGCAAGCCCCGGTGCTGCTGTCGGACCGTCCAGAGTGAGATCGGCAGAACAGCAATCTTCAACAGCGAGAAGCCCCAGTGACGTCAGTTGCGCCGCGAGTTCCTGCCGGTGGCCGACCGACATCCCTGACCCTGTCGGATTGTGAATTCCGGTCTGGCAGTACAACAACCGAGGACGATGGCGCATCAAACCCGCAAGCGCGTGAGGGTTAACCGCTCCGTTTTCCATTGGCACGCCGATGAGGCGAGCACCGGCATCCGCAAATGCTTCGAGTGCGCCTCGATAGCTGGGATCTTCTAAAAGAACTTTGTCACCGGGGCCCGTGAGAACGTGGGCAACAAGCCACAAAGCCTGCTGCGCGCCAGCAGTAACAAGGATCTGCTCGGGAGCGGTCGGAGTGCCATCCACGCTGAGTCGTGTGGCAATTGCTTCCCGCAAAACGGTCAGGCCCGAAGGGAAATAGCCATCGGTGCGCAGGAGGCTGCCGAGAGAATCACGGTCGAACTCTCCCCACGCCTCCGCAACCAGGTCGAGGCCCGTGAGGGCGGAACTGCGCAGGTCGAGAGCAGGCGTGTGCGAGGTGGTGGTGCTGACGCGACTATAACTGGTCCATCCCGCGTGCCCATGGTTGCGCCGACGAACACGCGTTCCGGACCCGGTCGCAGCGACGCAATACTCTTGCGCGACAAGGATGTCGAATGCTGCCGCAACGGTGCCTCTCGACACTCCTAGCTCGATCGCGAGCGGTCGTTGGGCGGGAAGCTTGGCACCATCGGAGAGTGCGCCGGAGACGATAGTTTCTCGAATCGCGTCGGCCAGGGAATCGGCCAACCCGACCCGCTGGGTGTCATCGGTGCTTGCCCAGCCAGTGATGAGTCGCGCGAGTTCTTGGGCAGGGACCCTTCTACTCTGAGTTTCTGCAGCATTGCCCACCATGATGTTGATAACTGTAGTCATGATGAAATCATCGATAGGGCCAAAGGTGTGCGAATGGCCCAATGACCGCCGCGGAGTGGTACGAGAGTGTACGGGCGACCAATAGACGCAAAGGAGCGATTTAATGGCAACTGTAGGCATATTAGGCACTTTTGATACCAAGGCCGAGGAGTACGAATTTGTGAGGGCTGCCGTGGAAAATGCGGGCGTTTCTACCCTCATGATCGACGTCGGCGGGTTCGAGGGTGGCATTGCTGATCCCGAAGTTACTGCAGAAGAAATTGCCGCCGCCGGCGGCGGAGACCTAGAAGAATTGCGCCGGGTACGAGATCGCGGCGCGATGGTCAGCACGATGGCGAAAGGTGCCGCGATAGTGGTACCCGCGCTAGCGGCGGCTGGCCGCATTGACGCGATTCTCGCCCTTGGTGGATCTGGCGGCTCCTCGGTGGCTGCGGCAGCAATGCAAGCACTGCCGATCGGTTTCCCGAAGGTGCTGGTCTCGACAATGGCAGCGGGCGATGTGTCGGCGTATGTCGGCGAAGTCGACTCAACAATGATGTATTCCGTCGTTGATGTCGCTGGCCTCAATCGGCTCTCCCGCGTGATCTTCGGCAATGCCGCTCGCGCAGCAGCCGGAATGGCTGAAGGCCGTGCCGCCGTTCTGAAAGCCGCCGAGGGCAATGACAGGCCACTCATCGGCATGACGATGTTTGGGCTCACTACCCCTGCCGCCAACGAAGCCCGCGCCACGCTGATCGATCTTGGCTATGAAGTTCTCGTCTTTCATGCCACGGGCTCCGGCGGACGGTCGATGGAAAAGCTTGCCGAGTCAGGTCACCTGGCCGGGGTGCTCGATCTGACGACGACGGAAATCACTGACGAGATCGTTGGTGGAGTGCTCACCGCAGGCCCCGATCGCCTCACCGCAGCGGGAAAGGCTGGGATCCCCCAAGTTGTGAGCACTGGCGCCACCGATATGGTGAACTTTGGCCCCAAGGCCACAGTTCCCCCACAGTTCGCTGATCGTACGTTCGTCGTGCATAACCCGACCGTTACGCTCATGCGCACCACCCCAGAAGAGGCGCGCACAATCGGAGAAACAATCGCCTCAAAGCTTCGAGACGTGGATGCCCCTACCGAGGTGTTTATTCCGTTGCGCGGCGTTTCGGGACTCTCCGTCGCCGGAGGCCCTTTCGATGATGACGCCGCTGAGGGCGCTCTCATTTCGGCGCTGCGGGAGGGACTAACGGGGTCAACGGTTCCCGTTCATGAGGTCGACCAAGCGATCAACGACGCGGGTTTCGGCGCGCTCGCCGCTCATGCACTCCACCGCCTTATCACCACACAACAACAGGAGAAAGTTAATGATTGACAAAGCTGAAGCACTCGAACGTTTCCGGGCAGCCTCTGCAGAAGGCCGCGCCATTATCGGGGGCGGCGCTGGTACCGGGCTCTCCGCCAAAGCCGCCGAAAAGGGCGGCATCGACCTGATCATCATTTACAACTCGGGACGGTATCGGATGGCCGGACGCGGCTCATTGGCCGGGCTCCTGCCCTACGGCGACGCGAATGCCATCGTCGTTGAAATGGCCGCCGAAGTTCTGCCGATCGTCGAGAACACTCCAGTGCAGGCTGGTGTGTGTGGCACCGACCCGTTCAGAAAAATGGACGTCTTTCTGGACGACTTGAAGCGTATGGGTTTCACCGGAGTGCAAAACTTTCCCACGGTGGGTCTCTACGACGGAGTGTTCCGCCAGAACCTCGAAGAAACGGGCATGGGATTTGCGCTCGAGGTTGAGATGATTCGTCTCGCCCACGAACGTGATCTTCTGACGACGCCCTATGTCTTTGACGAAGAACAAGCGGTCGCGATGACCGAAGCCGGCGCTGACGTACTTGTCGCGCACATGGGCCTCACGTCGAGCGGCACTATTGGCGCCAAAACTACGTTGACTCTCGACGAAGCCGTGACTCGGGTGCAGGCAATCGCCGACGCTGCGCACGCGGTGAGCCCCGACATCATCGTGCTGTGCCATGGCGGGCCCATCGCCGAACCCGATGATGCCAAGTACGTTCTTGATCGCACCACCGGGGTGCAGGGGTTCTTCGGTGCTTCGTCGATCGAGCGACTTCCCACCGAGGTAGCCATCGCCGAGCAAACTCGACGCTTCACGAGCATCCAGATCGACAAGAAGTAACTGCGCTGGCGGTGAGACGACACGCTGGTGTGTCTCACCGTCTGCACGGCGAAGCTAGGGGTGGCTCTGCTCGATCGGCCGCCGCCGCGCAACTATCGGAAGTGAAGCTGCGCCACTAAGGAACGACGGTAAGGATTTCAGCGCCGTCATCCGTAATCGCAATCGTGTGCTCGCTGTGAGCGGTGCGGCAACCGGTCGCACTGCGCAAAGTCCAGCCATCCGCATCCGTGACGAGTTCAGACGTATCGGCCATCACCCAGGGCTCAAGAGCAAGCAACAGCCCCGGGCGCAACGTGTACCCGCGGCCCGGGCGACCATCGTTCGCCACATGCGGATCTTGGTGCATCGTAGAACCGATGCCGTGGCCACCGAACTCCATATTGATCGGATACCCGGCAGCGCTCAGCACCGATCCGATAGCGTGCGAAATGTCGCCGATTCGCGCGCCGGGCCCGGCAGCGGCGATTCCCGCGCTCAAAGCACGCTGCGTGGCCGCGATCATCGCGAGGCTCTCCACCGGCTGCGTCGCCCCCACAACGAAACTAATCGCCGAGTCCGCCGCGACGCCACCGAGGATCACCGCAAGATCAAGGGTAAGAAGGTCCCCGTCAGCGAGCGTGTAATCGTGGGGTAAACCATGAAGCACAGCGTCATTGACCGAGGTGCAAATGTAGTGACCAAAGGGGCCACGTCCGAACGACGGCGCATAGTCGACATAACAGGATGTCGCCCCCGCCTCGAGAATCATCGACTGCGCCCACCGGTCGATATCCAACAGGTTCGTGCCCACAATGGCGCGGCTCTTTACTGTCTGCAAAATATGCGCGACCAGACCACCCGACTCTCGTGCTTGGCTCAACTCGCTGGGATTCAATATTTCAATCATTCGCGCCCCTCGCACACTGCCGTCACATACTGCGATCGCATACCGCTATCCCAATAACTATACCGGCCATATTATCCCGGTATAGGATCATGGCATGGTACGCCTGCCCCTCAACCCCACAGAAGTCGAACGCGGAAAACGCCTCGGCGCGCTCCTTCGACGTGGACGCGGCGAACGCTCAATGCTGCACACAGCACTCGAGGCGGGTATCTCCCCAGAAACCTTGCGCAAGATCGAAACCGGCCGAATCGCGACCCCTGCCTTCCCCACCATCGCCGCCATCGCCGATGCAATCGGACTCTCCCTCGATGCAGTGTGGGCCGAAATCCGCGAACCCGAACTTCACCACGCCGATAACAGCAGCAGAACCGACAACAGCAACGCCAGCACGGCTCTCGCACGCGGCACCAGCGAGCGAGTTCGCCCACCGCTAGCGTCCTAAAGCTGACGCCAGTCGCAGGCGAATCAGTTCAGCACCACTCCTCTGCAGTTAGCGCTCGTCGCGCGGTCGCACTTCGTAGCGCCGCAACTCGAGCGCGGGATTGATCGCCCGCACCTCGTCAAGGCGAGCCAGCTCGATGTGAGCGACAGCAACATCCGTGCTTTCGCCAATCGTCACAAGCTCCACGCCCATGGGGTCTACGACCATACTGTTGCCGACACCAATCGGCGGAGCGTGATCAGCGGCCGCGAGAAAGACAGTGTTCTCGATGGCGCGTGCCGTGAGCAGAGTGCGCCAGTGGTACTCCTTCAGCGGGCCACGCACCCACTCGGCCGGCACAACAATGAGGTTGGCTCCAGCATCCACCAGACGGCGAGACACCTCAGGAAAACGGATGTCGTAGCAAGTTTGCAACCCGACGGTGAAGCCTTCCCAGGCAAAAGTCTCTGGCTCCCCAATCGAGCCGGGGATAACCCAATCAGATTCGCGCTGACCGAAGGCATCGTAGAGGTGCTGTTTGCGGTAGGTCGCAACCACAGCGCCGGTTGGCGCAATGGCCACGAGGGTGTTTGAGAAGCGACCGATTTCGTCACTCGACTCCAACATTCCGGCAGCGACATGAATGCGCAGGCGTTGCGCCAATGACGTTAGCGCCTGAACGAATGGCCCGTCGAGAGGCTCCGCTGCCGCCAACCAATCGTCGCCCATCGTCGGGGTGAAATAGGACGAGTATTCCGGGAAAACCACAAAGCTGGCACCCCGGGATGCCGCGCGCTCAGCAAGCTCCGTGATCGTGGCAATGTTCTGCTCGCGATCGGCACCGGAAGCAAACTGGGCAACAGCGATACTCGAAGCGGAAGTCATAACCCCAGCCTACGACCCGCCATCCGCGATTTGCTTGCGATACGGCAGCAGCGCGGCCTTCATGCCAACTCCAAGAACGCCGACAAGGCGACCGTCGCGATAGTAGCCAACGGCAGCCTGCTCGGTGAGGTCTCCCTCGAGGATACGGATGTCGTCATCCGACACCAAACCCAACAGTCCATAAGCCTGCAGCTTGATCTCGAACTGGTTTGACCAGAACGACGGCATCGGAGCGAATGGCTTCGCGACTACCTCAGCGAAGGTTCCGTCATCAGCAAGGTGCGCGGCCAGCACGGCACCAGCACGTTTACCCGTGTCAGTCGGGATATTCCAGTGCTCAATACGACGCGGAACGTCATCGAACATGGGATTCGGGAAGCGCGCAATATCGCCAACCACGTAGACATCGTCACGAGCGAGACCTGACGTCGAGACCGCACGCATCGCGTTGTCGGCGAGCACACCATCGCTCAGATCGAGGTCTGTGCTCTCGAGCCATTCGGTGTTGCAATCAGAACCAACAGACTCGATCACAACATCGGCGGGCACAACGGTGCCATCGCTCAGCTCGACAGACTCAACCGAAGCCTCGCCGTTGATTGCCGCAACGTTTACGCCGGAGAAAATCTCTACACCCTCCTCGGTGAGACGGCGCCGCATCTCTTTCGCCACCAGATCACCAAGCGGCCGCATCATTGGCTCAGCACTCGGCGTCACGATCGTGACTGCACAGCCCAACTTGCGAGCGGTCGCGCTCAGTTCGCAGCCTAAAAAGCCCGAACCGACAACTACCACGCGCGCGCCCGGCGTGAGCTCAGCACGCAGTGCCATCGCGTCATCCAGCGAACGAACAACATGGCGGCCAGCGATCGGAGCAAAGTCCAAGCGACGAGCACGCAGACCCGTTGCAATGACCAGGGCACGCCACTGCTGCACGTTTCCGTCGTCAGTGGTCAGGGTTCGAGCATCAAGATCGACCGCGGATGCCCGCACCCCCAGCATCCACTCAACATCGCCCATCTCGGCACGCGAAGGAAACGCGACAGCCTCGTGAGTGACGTCAGTGGCCAACACCTCTTTTGACAGCGGCGGACGGTTATACGGCGCATGAAGTTCGTCGCCAACCACCCGGATAGCACCGGTGTAGCCCGAACGACGAAGGGACTCCGCCGCGCGCAGCCCACCCATCGCCGCACCGACAATAACGACCGGTGCGGCGGGGTTAGCCTCAGACACTATTCGACGATTCGAATTGCCTGCATCGGGCACACATCTACAGCGGCTTCAATGTTGTCGCGCTCCGAGTCAGGCGCTTCCGCCACATACTCAAGTTTGTCGTCATCGTTGAGCTTGAAGTTGTCGGGTGCCTCAAACACGCACTGACCATAGTGCTGGCACTGGTTCATGTCGACTTCGATTTTGATCATCGTTTTTCCTCAACTCTCGACGGGTAGAGATCCTTGGACGGAGTTCGAATGCCTCGGAACTCCCAATCGCCACCCATTGCCGTCGACATTACCTCTTCACTCTGGGTCGGCTGTGCACCCACGTCGGTGCGGATCGCAGTCGGGCCCGTAACGATACGGTTCGTGAGCTTGCCCAGGCCTTCAACTTCGACCTCAACGACGTCACCAGGCTGAACCGGACGCGAGAACGCAGGCGTTCCCGAGAACAGCATGTCGCCGGGGCTCAGCGTGATTGTGCGCGCGATATCGGCCACGAGGTAGTTCATGTCCCACTCCATGTTGTCGGTGTTGTCGTCTTGCTTGACCTCACCGTTCACGATGGTGCGCAACTGCTTGCCACGGAAATCCCAGTCTGTGACGAGACCGGGACCGACCGGGGCGAGCGTGTCGCTGCCCTTGACACGCAGCATAGAACCGGCATCCGTGTCCCGGAAATCGTGCAAACCGTAGTCGTTACCGATCGAGTAGCCCGCGATGTAGTCGCTGGCCTGTTCGGGCGACACGTTGCGACACGTGCGGCCGATAACGATGACGATCTCACCCTCGAAATTCAACCACTTGCAGCCTTCGGGGCGCACAACATCACCCTTGTGAGCGTTGAGGGCAGTGACCGGCTTCTGAAAGTACGTCGGAGCCGACGGCAGCTTCGTCATGAACTCTTCGGTGCGACTCGCATAGTTCAAGTGCACGGCAATGATCTTGCTCGGCCCGGTCGGTGGCAAATGGATTGCATCGTCGACGCCCACCTCGCGGCCATCGCCAGCGACGAGGGTATCGCCATGGCGGGTTACCTGCGTCGGGTATCCATCAAGAAGTATTCTGCGGAGTTCAGTCACGAGAGAGAACCACATCCTTTGCTGCTGGGAAGCCACCTTCTGGCTTCGGGAACCACACGTGCACCTGACCGGTGCCGATGGAGTTTTCATAGTCGCTGTACATCATGCCGGGCGCGGTGCAGGCTTCTTCACCGATCGCGCCAGCGGTCATGAGCCAGTGACCAAACATGGCCTCGGGGCGAACCTTCTGGAACGCGGGCATGGTTTCCAGCACTTGCGCGTGGTCGCCGGCCTTGAACCAGTCGAGACGTTCGTAATCTGCCTCGCGGGCAGCATCCGAGAAAATGTGGGCCGGATCGGCCATCTCGTGCTTACGCAAATCGCGCAGCTTGTAGAACGTGTGTGAAAGAGCACCCGATGCCAGCAGGATGACGCGGCGGTCGCTCTTGGCGATCGCTTCACCAATCGCACGCCCCGCACGCAGGAAGTCTTCATCAGTGGCGGTCTGACAGATCGAGACGCTCACCCACTTCTTGTCTGGCAACCCCTTGCCGAGGTACTCCCACAGGTTGATCGTGGCGTACATGATCGGCAGGTACTCGTCGTCGATCGGAGTGATCCAGGTGCCGTTCTTCTCGGCCTGCTCCCCCATCAGCTTCGCGAGCTCGGGGTCGCCAATGAAGTCATAGGGAACACCGCTCATGCCGCGCGGCAGCTCTTCTGACGTGAACTTGCCGTGACGACGCTCGTGTGCGGTAACGACGAATTCAACCGTCGTCGCCCAGTGGCTGTCGAGCACGACAACAGTGTCGTAATCGTCGTTCTCGAAGTAGTCCTTGCGGAGTCGTTCGAGGCCGTCAACGAGCGTTGAATCTTTGCCCTCATTGAGTTCCATACGGATCTCTTGGGGCAACATGATCGTAGGTACGTGGGCGATCAGCCCAGCGCCAACAACTTCTCCCATGACTATTCCTTCCATCCGTTCGGTGAAACCACCGTGTTCTTAACATCTGCGTAGAAATCAAACGACCACGTGCCGCCCTCACGGCCGACCCCCGACTTCTTGGAGCCGCCGAAGGGGGCCCGCAAGTCGCGCACGAAGAAGCAGTTGACCCAAATCGTGCCGGCAACGAGCTGCTTGGCAATAACGTCGGCGTGCTCGCGGTTGCCCGAAACGAGAATGGCGGCCAGACCGAATTCGGTGCCGTTCGCCATAGCGACGAGTTCGTCATCCGTCGTGAAGGTCTGCATCGTCAGCACCGGCCCGAAGACCTCCTGCGTCACAATTTCGCTGCCGACTTCCGGGTTCTTGACCAGGGTCGGTGCGAAGTAGAGACCGCCGAGCTCAGCGTTCGGACCGCCACCGAAGAGGATGTCTGCTCCGCCCTCCTTGGCGCGATCGACGAATCCCTTGATGCGCTCAAAGTGCACCCGATGAACCTGCGGCCCAATGTCGGTCTCGATGTCGCGCGGGTCGCCCTGGCGCAGGGTCGCAACTTTGGCCTCGAACGCTTCGGCAAAGGCATCCGCAATATTTTCGTGAACGAGGATGCGCGTACCGGAGAGGCACACTTGACCGGCGTTGTCGTACTGCTCAACCGCGAGAGTTGCGGCGAGCTCGAGGTCGGCGTCTTCCATGACGATGCACGGACTCTTGCCGCCGAGCTCGAAGCTGCAGGGCGTGAGGTTGTCAGCGGCGGCGCGGGCGATCGACTTGGCGGTCGGCACCGAACCGGTGAATGAGATGCGGCTGAGGTCGGGGTGCGCGACGAGCGAGGCACCCGCTTCTTTTCCATACCCTTGAACAACGTTGAAGACGCCGGCGGGAAGGCCTGCTTCAGCGGTGATGTCGGCGAAGAGGGATGCCGTGAGCGGTGTCCATTCGGCCGGCTTCAGCACCACGGTGTCACCCGCGGCGAGCGCCGGGGCGATCTTCCACGTGGCAAGCATGAGGGGTGCGTTCCAGGGCGTGATGAGCGCGGCGACTCCCGAGGGATCCCACGAGACGTGGTTGTTATGGCCACGAGTTTCGAAGTCCGGATGCCCGAGGTCGTTCACGAGGTAGTCCGCGAAGAAGCGGAAGTTGTGGGCCACGCGCGGCATCACGCCGCGCAGGTGGCTGCGCAGCAGCGCGCCGTTGTCCATGGTTTCAACGTTGGCGAGGTCGCTGACGCGCTCTTCGACGAGGTCGGCGATTTTGTGCATGATTGCTGCACGGTCTTGGGGGCTGGTGGCGGCCCAGCCAGGGAATGCTGCCCGGGCTGCGGCGACAGCCATGTCGACTTCGCGTTGACCTCCACGGGAGATTTCTCCGAGTGCGCTGGCGTCAATCGGCGACACGTTGGTGAAGGTGTCTTCAGAGCCGACACGCTCTCCGTTGATGAAGTGCCGTGTGTCGACGGTCACTCCGGCTACTTGAACGTTGGTCATAGTGTTCCCGTCTCGAATCGCTCGCCGTTAAGTCATTCGGATGCTAATGACTTACCTTAGCGAGTGATTCGAGCCCAAACAAGAGTTCCGGGCATCCGACCACCAAAAAGTGCGAATGAACGCTAGCTCTTCGGCTCGACGCCCGCCGTGATGACGCGCAGCATCTCTGCCAGCTCTTCGCGTTTCGAGGGATCGACCGGCCCGGTAACCGCTTGCTCTTGAAGGTTGAACGCGGGAAACAGTTCCACCATCAGTTCGCGGCCGCGATCGGTGAGATTCACGACAACGAGGCGCCCATCGGTGGCGCTTCGTTCACGAAGAAGCCAGCCACGGCGCTCGAGCGTGGAGAGTACGCCGGTGAGTGTTGCCTTCGAGAATCCGCCCTCGAGCGCAATTTGGCGCGTTTCAATGGGTTCCCAGATCCAGGTAACCCAGAGCACCACAAATGCCGTCCACGAGAGGTTGTGTTCGGAAAGCACGGTGCGCTCGAAATGATTACGAACGGCATTTGCGGCGCGGAAAAGATTCGATGCAACCGCCATTGCGGAGTAGTCGAGCGGTAAGCCGCCGACCTTATCTTGCACTTGGCGTTCAGTTTCAGTCAGTGTGTGTGGTCCGGCCACGGAGGGTCCCCTTGCTCGCGTTTAGCTGCGGTTACTCTATCCAACCCTTGACGTTCAGAAAGTTTTTAACCGCATCGTTCGCAGAAGCGTGCTGGTGTGGCATATTGTTTGTATCCAAACAACCCACGGAGGATTGAGTTGACTTCAATGGCGAACGTCACCCTGGCAGACCTAGATCTGTTCGAGAACGGCACACCCTGGCACGTGTTCGACAAGCTTAGAACTGATGCCCCGGTGCACTGGTCGGAAGAGCCAGCCCCCAACCACGGCTTCTGGTCGCTCACCCGCTACCACGACATCGTTTCCGTGCTCCGAGACACCGAAACATTCTCGAGCGAGCGCGGCACGGTCAACCTCGAAGAACTCGATGCGGATCAAATCGAGGCTCGCAAGTCGATGCTCGAAACGGATGGCGTGCGTCATCGGGCACTCCGTCGCCTCATGCAGGGCGAATTCACTCCCCGCGCCGTCGCCGGCTACGAGACCTTCTTGCGCGGCCTCACCGCCAGCACTCTCGACGCCGCCTTCGCCAACAAAGAGTTCGAATTCGTCGATCAAGTCGCCGCCGACTTCCCCATCCGAGTGCTCGCCAAGATGCTTGATGTGCCCGACACCGACATCTACAAGCTGATCGACTGGGGCAACCGGATGATCGGAAACGACGATCCGGAACACGCTGATGTTCTCGCAAGCTCCGCCGAGAGCGAAGAGTTTCGCCTGCTGCCGTTCCGATCCCCCGCTGCTCGGGAAGTCTTCGAATACGGCAACGACCTCGCCAACCAACGTCGCGGCAAAGACGGCACTGACCTCGTGTCGCGGCTCGTCAACCAGACGCCGATGGACGGCCAGGCGCTCAGCGAGCGCGACTTCAACAGCTACTTCCTGCTGCTCGTCGTTGCTGGCAACGAGACCACCCGCCACACGATCACCCATTCCATGAATTACCTCATGGACAACCCCGACCAGCTTGAGCTGCTGCAAGAAAAGCCCGAGCTCATCCCGTGGGCTGTTGAAGAGTTCTTGCGCATGGCGAGCCCGGTTTATCACTTCCGTCGCACTGCGACCAAGGACACCGAGATCAACGGTCAGGCCATCAAGGAGGGCCAGAAAGTTGTCACGTGGTTCGCCGCCGGCAACCGTGACCCCGAGATCTTTGAGAACCCGTACACGATGGATGTCACGCGTAATCCGAACGAGCATATGGCGTTCGGTCGTGGTGGCCCGCACATGTGTCTCGGAAACTCCTTGGCCCGCCTTGAGATCCGTATTATGTTCGAGAACCTGTTGCCCCGCATCACGGGAATGACAAAGCTGGGCGAACCAGATCGTCTGCGCAGCAATTTCGTCAACGGAATCAAGAGACTTCCGGTACGCGTCGAATTAGCGAAGTAGGCACATGAGCGAGGTAGTTGCATGAGCGAGGTTCGGCCACAAGGTAGACCCCACGCCGTATGGGGGGACGAGACTGAAGTAGTTCAGCTCGCCATCGACTGGACTTCCAAGAGAATGGTCCGCGAGACGGATCCTTTCTCGACAGCGCGGCCGGCGGCCGATCTGGCGGCAGCGGTCGGCGAAGCGATCCGTCCGGAGGGAATCGGTGGCGCAGAAGCGCTCCGCATCTTCGACGAAATTCTTGAGCCTGCAACGCGCGCTCAAGACGACCCGCTGAACCTCGCCTATATCGCTGCAGCGCCCACCCGGGCGGCAGTGGCCTTCGACCTCGTCACCAGTGCCGCCAATATTTTCGGTGGCCTCTGGGAGTCTGGTGCTGGCGCTATCTTCGCCGAGAACCAAGCCTTGCAGTGGATCATCGGCCTGCTCGATTGGCCCGACACCGCCGGTGGCACGTTCGTCTCCGGTGGCACCTCAGGCAACCTCTCGGCGCTCATGACGGCCCGCGAAACTGCCAAGACGCGTCGCGGCGGTCGCCCCGCCGGCGGCTGGCAACTGGCCTATACCTCTAACGCCCACTCCTCGATAAACTCGGCCGCGAAAGCGCTCGACGTCGACCGGGTCGATGTGCCCATCGATGTCCGCGGGCACATGACCGGGGCGGCCCTGCGGGCCGTTCTCGAACAGTCGCCGAACGTGTTTGCCGTGGTGGCATCCGCGGGAACCACCAATGAGGGCCTCGTCGACGACCTTGCCGACATTGCCGATGTCTGCGAAGAGTTCGGCGTTTGGATGCACGTTGACGGCGCCTACGGTGGTGCGGGGCTCGCCGCCCCGAGCATCCGCCATATCTTCAACGGCATTGAACGGGCCGACAGCTTTATCGTCGACCCGCATAAATGGCTCTTCGCCCCTTATGACTGCTGCGCGCTGATCTATCGCGAACCCCAGCTTGCCCGGGCCGTGCACTCTCAACACGCCAGCTATCTGGATGCCATTGACCGCAACGAATCGAACCCCAGCGAGCTCGCGCTGCACCTCTCCCGGCGCGTGCGCGGGCTCCCCTTGTGGTTTAGCCTCGCGACCCACGGCACCGACAAGTATCGGGATGCGGTCGAAGCGTCCGTGACGACCGCGCGGGCGGTTGCCCAGGCCATCGACGCGACCGACTACCTCGAACTCGTGCGCGAGCCCGAACTGTCGGTGCTGCTGTTTGTGCGCACCGGCTGGACGGCCGAACAGTATTCCGCGTGGTCAAAGCAAGTCGCTCACGACGGCGTCATCCTGTGCGTACCAACGAAATGGCGCGGCCAGAGCGTGCTAAGGCTCGCCTTCGTCAACCCTGACACTGAAACAGAGAAGGTAATGGCGGCGCTCGAAACGCTGCGCTGAGCGATCTCAGCGCTCAGAGGAGTGGCTGAATCAGTAAAGCGACAGAAGCTGCCACCATTCACCCCACCACCGCGATCGGAACGCTCACCAGAACGGCGGCAGCAGCCGCGGCAAACTTCCACGAGTGCGAGACCGGATAGACCAATCGGGCGCCTTCAGACGGCTGAAGCGACACTACTAAAAGCCTCCGCCAGTGGATCAACCGTCGTATCTCAGAAATGCCACCACAGTCACTACGATGAAGTAGGTCACCGGTAATCCGATGATCAGCCACACGGCGAGCTTAAGCACTGGGGCCATTCCCCGCTGCAGCCGAGCGCCCGCGGGGGTGACCCGATTGGCGGCCATTCGTGACGCGCCAGGCAACCCGACAGGCTCTCCCTCAAGCGGTACCGCGGGGTCGAGCCGTGAGTCTGAATACCTATCGGTGCGGGTCAACATTTTTGCACCGACTGTGTCGATAATGCGAAAAAGCATCGCCATGGTGGCAGGGTCTGACAGGTCAAAACCGCCGAAACGGTAGAGGAACATCCAGTCGTCGACAACTTCGGCATCGGCGATGACAGCTTCGTCAATCATGAGCGCCATCAGGTCAGGAGTGAAGACATACAACGCATCTGGCTCATACCCCTTGGGGCAATACATCGCGAAATATTCGTCGAAGTTTCCCTCGAGCGAAATCCGTTGCTTGCTCGCAAAGCCGACCGGCAACTGCGAGGCCCCCAAAAAGTTGTTTGTGTTGGAATCAAGCACCAAGTGCGGCATTCTGCGCTCAAGATGGATGGCGACGAACCCGTACCGGTAGCGGACTGCATCTGCGCCCACGCGGGCGGTGTACTCGTAGTTGCCAATATCAAGAAATTGCTCACCACTGCGAACAAGATGCTGCGACACGGCGCGATCGAATCCCAAACCAAAAATCATGCCGGGGTAGCCAACAGCACCCTCGTGGGCAGCGAACTCGAAGCCATTCGCTGCAGCAAAGCGACTGAGACGCAAACGTTGCTCTGGAGTGCCTTCAGGCTGGAGCGAGCTGTGGTCAAGGTTCTCAACGAAGTTCAGGATTTCTCCGTCGTCGAGCGGCACGTCGAGTGCACTCATATCAGCTGTCGACGCCATATTTTTCACTCCCCCGCGTCACGAACCTCGTGAGACGCTTTCTGAAGATTACTTGAGTGTGCCTCAACGCCACCACTTGTCGTGGGCGTGGCCACTTTTTCGCGCGGTGGATGCCCCCTGCGGTAGCTTTACCTCACGGCGCAGTGTGGCCGACCAATGCACGAAAGGTGTGACCAGATGACTACGACAGTTTCTTTGACCGAGTTGGCGGCAACAGAATTAGCGAGCGCTCTCGCGTCTAACAACGGCCGAAGTGCCGTTACTGTGTGTGGCGGCCGTGACGCACAATTGCGGCAAACCTTGATGGCCCTGCGCGCCGGTGAAGGCCTCGCTGAGCACTCCAGCCCCGGTGAAGCCACCCTGCAGGTGCTCGTGGGTCACGTCACATTGCGCACAGCCGACGAATCGTGGGAGGGCAAACCTGGCGACCTGCTCCCCATCCCGACCACGGTTCATGCTCTGGATGCGCTCGAAGATTCTGCAATCCTGCTCACCGTCGTGAAGGCGCAATAGGCCTACTCTCGAGTCGTGCTCGATAGGCGACAACACGTTAGCCGAGCTTGGCGATCCGGTCGAGGAAGGCATCCACGAGTGCCGCAGTCCGCTGGCCCGCGACGCCCTCTTCCGCCCGTGTTTGCGCGAGCATGAGCTCCGCGTTCTGACCATCGGCGATCACTTCGTCAATGCCACCCTGGTCGAGCCAACCCTCGAGAATCGCGGCGTTGAGCTCGGGGTGAAATTGCACGGCGAGGCTGCGACCGTAAGTGAACGCTTGCGGCGCAACAGGGTTGCGGGCAATCTCGACGGCGCCCTCGGGCATCGTCCACTGGTCGTAGTGAAACTGGAACCAAGGGCCATTCGACACTAGCGAGGTGTCGTCGCTGTGAATCGCCGTCCAGCCGATTTCAGCTCTCTGACCGCGCGCCACAGTGCCGCCAAGAGCGCGGGCAATCAGCTGGCCGCCAAAACAAATACCGAGTACCGGGATGTCGGCCTCGATGATTGCGCGAACCCACTTCAGTTCGGGAACCAACCAGCGGCCGATGCACGCGTCATCCCACGCACCCCACGGGGCACCCATCGGAATCACGAGGTCGTACTGCGAGGCATCCGGAAACTCGAAATCCACATTGGGGTTCTCAAAGTTTTCTTTGGTAACGACCATGATCTCGTCGATCTCACAACCCAGTTCTCGCAGTCGATCTCCGACAGGGCCGCTGGCTGTGACGTGATCATGTTGCACCAGAAGCGCTCTCATCTGTATACCTTTCAGGTAAATTCTCGCGAGGAGTGGACAGCTACACCGCTGTGTGGCCTAGTATCGCACTAATCGTTCAGTGCCGAACGATTTATTTCCGGAGGAAGAATGACTCTCGACATAACAGCACTTCAAGCAGACTTGCAGGCCAAAGGGATCGATGTTCTGCGCCTGATTTTTCCCGACGTACTGGGGATCACACGCTCCAAGGATCTTCTCGTCAGCCAACTGCACCGCACCAAGTCTCCCCTGTTCTGCCAGGGCGTGTGGGTCACCACGACTGGCGGCGGAGTGCTCGATGGCAACGACATCATGTCATCCGGCCTCCCCGACCTGCTCACCCAGATCGACCCCAACACGCTCACGATGATGCCGTGGGAGCCCGGCGTTGCGCTCGTAATCGGTGATGCTTTCAATCCCGACCACAGCGTCAGCGAAATTGCGCCCCGCTCGGTGCTTCAGAACGTCATCGCCGAATACGCTGCCCTCGGCCTCACGCCAACAGTCGGGCCTGAACTTGAGTTCTACATCGCCAACTACGACGAAGAAAACGGCTGGAGCCGCAGCCTCAGCCGCACTGGCCGCGTCTACACGACCGGCGAACACGTCGACCCCGGCGGACAATTCTTGAACCTCATGCGCATGCTCGACGGCATGGACATCGGTGTCTTCGCCGGCAACCACGAATTCAGCCCCTCGCAATACGAAATCAATCTGTGGCACAGCGAAGCACTGGATGCCGCTGACCGCACCTTCCTGTTCAAGACCGCCGTGCGCGACATCGTCGCCCGCACGGGCAAGCACGCCCTCTTCGTGGGCAAGCCGTGGGATGACGAAGGCGGCAGCGGGTTCCACCTGCACTTCTCCGTGGTCGACAAAGACGGAAACAACATCATGTCGGATGGTGGTGCTGGGCTCTCAGAGACCGCCAACCACATGATCGGCGGAATTCTCGCCCACGCCGGTTCACTCGCAGCACTCTCGAACCCCACCGTGAACGCCTACAAGCGCCTCGGCCCAGACACTCTGGCTCCCTACCGCGCCAACTGGGGCCACGACAACCGCAGCGCAATGCTGCGAGTACCGCCTGAGCGCGGCGCGGGCACGCGACTGGAGGTTCGCCTCGGCGACCCGGCGGCGAACCCGTACCTGCTCATCGCATCCACTCTGGCTGCTGGTCTCGACGGGATCAAGCGCAAGCTGACTGCCCCCGCAGCAGTCGAAGGCTGGGCCTACGAAGACGAATCGGCTGACATCTTGCCCATGACCCTCACTGCCGCGCTCGACGCCCTCGACGCCGATACCGTAATGCGCGACACCATGGGCAGCACCGTCATCGACGTCTTCACCGTGCTCAAGCGTGACGAAGTGATGCGCTACGAAGATGCCGTCTCAGACAAGACGACCCGCGACGTGAGCCAGTGGGAGATCGACGAGTACTTCGCCGACTACTAAGCCGCGCAGGATCGTGGATGCCTCTGGCGTTGACTGTAAACAAAATGTCAGCGGCCAGGGGCACACACGTTTCGTGACCAGCATCGCGTTATCTCATTCAGTGCTTGGCATAGACGGCTGACACGTCGTCATCTCCGTGGAGGATCAGTTCGACAGCCGCGACGACATCCACCAACGCGGCCGACGCGTCAATCACGTGGGTCGCTCGCGCTCGCAATAAGGGTTCGACGTCGCGAATTTCCTGCTCGACTTTAGAACGCTCGGCAGGAGATTTTCCATAGTCATTCGATGTACGGGTTCGGAGTCGCTCGAGGATTACGGCCCGCGGTGCGGTGAGCAAAACAACGGCGTCGAAGCGGTGATAAAGCTGGCCCTGGTTTGCCACCGTGCCCTGCACAACCAATGGTCGATCGCGCTGCGTGTCGAGCAGCGCTGTCACGCGTGGGATGCGCCACAAGGGCTCACCGTCCACATCCTCGATCCAGTTTCCCTCGTCGGTATCGACAGTGTCGATCCCACGCTGACTGAGTGCAGCCAACACGGTCGATTTACCCACGCCGGACATCCCCGTCACCAACACTGCCCGCAGGCGCTCAGCCGTCATGCGAACAGCTTCTCAGACGACGAAAGGCCTCGCTGGAATAATCCACTCGGCGATGGGGTCGCGAAGCCGTCAGTGCGCAGAAAAGCCCCGCCGAAGTTCTCGGCGGGGCTTTTCTGTGTGATTCGGGAACTTAGATCGCTTGCGAGCGGTCTTCTACGAGTTCGCCACCGTTGAAGGTGACACCGATTTCGCGATAGTAGCCGCCGAGAATCTCTTGCACGGGCAGGATCGAGTGCAGCTCATCCCACTGCGAATCTTCGAGGTGAAGCTCAGCATCGCCCTTCCAGGTCTCGCCAATCTCAACATCGGTGCCGCCCATGGTGATGAGCTGATCGAGCGACATTCCGGCATCCTTGCTGATGGAGGGCATGAAGCGACTGTGCAGCATCTTGTGGCCATTGACGAAGCCGTTGCTCTCAGCGGGCTCGCGCAGCGTGACAACGGCCGAGGCGAGGCGGTGGTCGTAGGCCGCGATGGATGCGCCGAACTGGCCACCGTTCTCGAGCTTGGGGGTGGCCTTGCCCGTGTTGAAGACTCGCGTAACGGCAATGTTGCCGAGCTTCTTCGGGTAGCCCTGGAACCAGCCACGGCCGATGGCGAAGTCTTTGTTGACCCAGATTGCGACACAGCGGCTGTAAACGATGCCCTTGTGCGAGCAGCGCACCACCATAAACGCTTCGAGGTACTGCGCACGCACGGGGTCGAGCAGTTCGAGGCCGCCGGTGCTGCAGGACTGCCAGTCGGCCCACACAATGGCAACGGCGCCAGGTTGTTCGGGAGCGAGGTCAATATCGTCAGGAAGGATCGCGCGTACGTTGGCTGGATCGGTCAAGTACTCGACAGTGAGTAGCGTTCCCGAGTAGTACCAGGGCATCTTCGGCACGAGCGAACTTGACCCTTGCGGAGTGAGCGGAGGAAGGAATCCATTGAGTTCGGTCATGCGCCAGAGTGTAGCCCAAAACGGTTCGTATCCGAATGAATTTCCGAAATCGCTTGACTAGAACACCCTGTCTTCGCCATTGTGGAACTCAACTCGTTCGGATACGGACGAATTGAACCAGAACTCAATGAGGAGTTTCACCATGGCGCATGAACAAAAAACCCAAGAAAGCTCCGATCGGACCCTGCGCAAAGGGCGACTCGGCGTAATCGGAATCGTCTTCTTTGTCGTGGCTGCAGCAGCGCCGCTTCTCGGAATGACCGGCGCCGTGCCCGTGGCGATCGTTCTCGGTAACGGTGCAGCAGCCCCCGGCGCGTACTTGTTCGCCGGTATCGTGCTTCTCCTGTTCAGCGTCGGCTACGCCGCAATGAGCCAACGTGTCACCAACACCGGCGCGTTCTTCGCCTACGTCGGCCGCGGCCTCGGGCGTAACGCTGGAATCGCCTCCTCGTTCGTTTCGGTTCTTGCCTACCTCACCATCCAACTCGCCATTTATGGCTTCTTCGGTGGCCTTATGGCCGTACAGGTTGGTCTTCTCCCCTGGTGGGCATGGACTCTGCTCGCCTGGATCGCGGTCACCGCACTCTCGCTGTTGCGCGTCGACATCGGCGCCAAGGTGCTCGGTGTGCTGATGATCGCCGAACTCATCGTTCTTGTGATCGCGGCCGTCGCGATCCTCGCCGACGGTGGCCCCGAAGGCCTCAACTGGGGCGCTTCGTTCTCCCCTGACCTGATCCTCGCCGGTGGCCTTGCCGGTTCTGCTGGAATCGCCTTCGCGTTTGCATTTGCATCCTTCATCGGTTTCGAAGCAACCGCCATCTACGGCGAAGAAAGCATCAACCCCAAGCGCGCCGTACCGCGCGCTACCTACCTCGCTGTTGGCCTCATCACCGTGCTGTTCGCCTTCACCGCTTTCGCCCTCGTCACCGGCATGGGCGCCTCGAACGTGATCGACCAGACACTCGAACGCTCAGCCGGTCTCGAAGACCCAGCCGCGGTACTTTTCACTCTCGCCAGCGAATACGTCGGACCGTGGCTTGCCACGCTCATGAGCATCCTCGTGCTCACAAGCATGTTCGCCGGGCTCCTCGCGTTCCAGAACGCGGCAAGCCGCTACCTCTTCGCTCTTGGCCGCGGTGGCGTGCTGGCGAGCTCGGTGGGAACCGTGAATGGTCGCGGAGCCCCCGGTCGCGCATCCATCATCGTGTCGATCATTAGCGGTGTTGTCATCGTGCTGTTCGCAGTATTCCAGCTCGACCCCATCGGCAACATGTTCTTCTGGTTCAGTGGACTGGCTGTCGTGGCGATCGTGCTGATCGAAGCGCTCGTCTGCGTTGCGATCATCCGCTTCTTCCTGCAGAACAAGGGAACCGAGAACATCTTCGTCACCATGATTGCGCCGATCCTGGCCTTCATTGGTCTCGTTCTCGCCGAGTACCTGCTGATGTCACGCTTCGGCCTGCTCGCCGGTGACCTCACCCTCGCTGCCGATGTCGACCCGACCGTCACTGCCTTCGGACTCAACGCCTTCGGCTGGTTCCTCGTGCTGTCGCCGTTCATCGCCTTCGTGATCGGCTACGTTGTGTCGCTCGTGCGCAAGGACCTCAACGAAGAACTGCTTCAGGACGTTATCTCCTAGCGACCCGCGTATCCCTCTCCTAGCGAAGGGCCTCAACACTGTGGTGGTGTTGGGGCCCTTCGTGGTTAATGGGGCCCTTCGTGGTTAAGCGGAGAGAAAGCCCCTAGCTAGTGGTTTCGAGCGGATGCCACGGCTAAGGAGTCGCGCCGGTGGCGACCGAACGCTCCGGCTGATTCGACCACGCCGACCACGAGCCGGGGAAGAGTGCTGGGCGAAAGCCCGCGACGGTGAGCGCGAGCGCATCGTGCGCGGCGGTTACTCCCGAACCGCAATATACGCCGACCGCACGATCGACGCTCACCCCGAGCGCTTCGTAGCGGTCGCGCAAGACATCAGCCTCTAAGAACTCCCCCGACTCCCTGAGGTTGCCCGAGGTCGGCGCGCTGATGGCCCCGGGGATGTGACCGGCTCGCGGATCAATGGGCTCGACCTCACCGCGGTAGCGCTCGCCCGCCCGCGCATCCAGTAGCACGCCGGTTTCGGCGAGCGCGGCAGCGTCATCCGCACTCAAGACGGGCTCATTGCCAGCACTGATAATTACCGTGCCTGGCTCGATTGCGGTCATGTCGTCGGCGCCGATAGCGAGCGGATGCCCGGCCGCCCTCCAGGCGGAAAGCGCCCCGTCGAGCACCTGAACGTTTGCGACGCCCATGTAGCGCAGCAGCCACCAGGCGCGGCACGCGGCGAGGCTGTTCCCGTCGTCGTAGACGACAACGGTGTCGCCCTCGTTGATTCCCCAGCGACGCACGGCGGCCTGAAAATCCTCGACGGCGGGCAGTGGATGCCGCCCCTCGTCTGGCTCACCATGACGAGCCAGCTCGGTGTCGAGATCGACATACACGGCACTCGGAATGTGGCCCTCGTGATAAAGAGGGAGGCCGGCGGGGCCACCCAGGCTCCAGCGCACATCGAGCACGCGAACCGGCGCTTTCCCGCTTGCGGCGGCGGTGAGCAGCGCGTCTAGTTCGTTCGCGGTGACGAGGGGGTGAGGCATCCGAGGCTCCGATCATTGAGGTAGCTCCATGATCGCACTCGCTGGGGATCGTGACGGGATTAACGCAGTGTTCCCACCGCCCGCGGAGTGCGGTCGGTGGGAACCCCTGAACTGCCGTGAACGCGCTAGCGGCCCGGTTCGTCGCGGCCGTCGGTTGCGAGCAGTTCGTCTTCTACCGCCCCGCCGTAGCCGTCCTTTTGTGGATCCCCGTGGAGGCCACCTGAAATCGCGTACTCTTCCTCGGGCGACAGCACGAGGCGCTTGCGACCGTAGAGGCCGAAGATCGCGAGCATCACGATGTAGACCACAGCGATGGCGCCGATTGCCGGGCGGGCGGGCTCGTTGATGAAGAAGCCGAAGAAAATCGCCAACGATAGTACGCCGCCGATAATCGCTCCGGGCACACCCCAGGGGCTGCGGTAGGGGCGGTTTGCGTTCGGGTATTTCTTGCGCAGAATCAGGAACGAGATCATCTGCAGCACGTAGGCGATGACGGCCCCCCACACCGCAATGTTCAGCACAATGGCGCCCGCTACGCCGTCGGCGCCACCGAGGGAATCAACAAGAACCAGCGCCACGTACCCGATGACGGCACCCACGAGCAGCGCAACGGCAGGCGTCTGACGCTTACCGGTGAGCGACAAGAATTTCGGGTAGTAGCCTGCGCGAGACAGCGAATACATGTTGCGGCCATAGGCGAACATGATTCCCTGCAGCGAGGCGAAGAGCCCAATGAGGGCGAACAGCGCGAGAGCGGCGGCAGCCTGATCGCCGACGATGGCACGGAATCCATCGAGCAGCGGCTCCCCCGACGTGGAGATCTCCGAAGCACCCACGATTCCCGTGTTGAGGAAGAGCACCAGAAGACCCGTGATGATCAGTGTCGTGCGGGCGATCAATCCGGCCTTGGGGATGTCGCGAACCGGGTTGTGCGCTTCTTCTGAAGCGAGCGGCAACTCTTCGATTCCCAAGAAGAACCACATCGCATAGGGAAGCGCGAAGAGTATGGGAACAATGCCATGAGGAAGGAACGACGATTGGCCAGGGTCGGGAGCAATGTTGAACAGGTTGTCCCAGCTGAAGAGACCGGAGAATGCTGCCATCACCGAGAACACCAGAAGGATGGTGATCGAGACGATTGCCACGATGATCGCGAACTTGAACGAGATTGCGGCGCCGGCCGAGTTGAGCCCGATGAACACGATGTACAGGATGAGCCACCACACTGGGGCCGGTAGCGAGAAGCCCAATAGCTCACTCGTAATGAAGTCGGCGTAGCCGGCGGAGAAGTACACGATGACCGCCGTGGTGGCGACGTATTCGATGGTCTCCGCGAGACCCGTAACGAAGCCGCCCCAGGGGCCCATCGCTGCTCGGGCAAAGGAGTAGGCGCCACCGGTGTGCGGCATTGCGGATGCCATCTCACCGATGCTGAAGATCATGCCGTAGTACATGAAAATGAGAAGTGCGAAGGCGATCAGCATTCCCCCGAATCCGGCGAACCCGATGCCGAAGTTCCAGCCAGAGAAGTCTCCCGAGATAACGGCGGCGACGGCGAGGCCCCAGAGGCCCCAGATTCCCGCAGTGCGTTTGAGGGTTCGTTTCTCGAAATACCCCGCAGCAGCCGTGGTGTATTTCACCCCGGAGACGTTCAGTGTGTCTTTGGACATCCTGTTTCCTTTGCGCTCTGGTTGGTGCAACGACGGGTCGGGCACACAACTCTGTGAGAATCCTTGCGATGACTATACGGCGATCAATGGTTGTTGACTACCCATAATCAACAGAAATATCTCGTGTTAGCGCGATAATTTTGCCGCCATCCTCGCGTTATGTGTGTTCTAATGGTTGGAAAGTGCACCATTTGACTCGCTCAATGAGGAGAAGTTTATGACCGCCCACTCCGGAAACCTCACGTTGGCTGAACTGACCGAAGACGTCGCGTCCGGCGCGATCGACACGGTCCTCGTCGCATTCACTGACATGCAGGGGCGACTGGTGGGCAAGCGTCTTTCGGCACGACTCTTTCTCGAGGATGCCGCCGCTCACGGAGCGGAATGCTGCAACTATCTTCTCGCTGTCGACGTCGATATGAACACGGTCGACGGCTACGCCATGTCGAGCTGGTCGCGAGGGTACGGCGACATGGTCATGGTGCCCGACCTCGGTACGCTTCGCCGCGCGCCCTGGCTGATCGCGACGGCTCTCGTGACCGCCGACCTTCTCTGGCATGACGAAACGCCTGTGGCGCCGTCGCCGCGTCAGATTCTGAAGGCCCAACTCGAGCGGCTCGCAGAGCGTGGCCTCGATACCTTTGTTGCCACCGAACTCGAATTCATTGTCTTTGACGACAGCTATCGGGAGGCGTGGAAGAAGGGCTATCGCGAGCTTTCTGCCGCTACCGATTACAACATCGACTACAACGTGCTGGCGTCCACCCGCATGGAACCCCTGCTCCGCGACATCCGCAATGGAATGGATGGCGCCGGCATGTACTGCGAGGGCGTTAAGGGCGAGTGCAACCCTGGCCAGCAAGAGATCGGCTTCCGTTACGCCTCAGCGCTCGACACCTGCGATAACCACTCCATCTATAAGAACGGCGCGAAAGAAATCGCCGATGCGCACGGCAAGAGCCTCACCTTCATGGCTAAGTACAACGAGAAAGAAGGCAGCAGCTGCCACATCCACATCAGCCTGCGGGGAACTGATGGCACCGCAGTCTTCGCCGACAAGGATGCCGAACACGGCATGTCAAAAATGTTCCGCCACTTCATCGCGGGCCAGCTCGCGATGATGCGAGAACTCACCCTCTTCTCGGCCCCCAACATCAATTCATACAAGCGCTACGTTCCCGGCAGCTTTGCTCCCACCGCGCTTGCTTGGGGCCTCGATAATCGCACGTGCGCGCTGCGCGTAGTGGGGCAGGGCCTCGGGATGCGGGTCGAGAACCGCGTGCCCGGCGGCGATGTCAATCAGTACTTGGCGGTCAGCGCCCTCATCGCGGCGGGCCTGTACGGAATCGACAACGAGCTTGAGCTTGATGATGCTTTTGAGGGCAACGCCTACACGAGCGATGTCGCGCGCGTGCCAGCAACCCTGCGCGAATCGGCCGAGCTCTTTGCGGCGTCCAGCTTTGCCCGCGAAGCCTTTGGCGATGAAGTCGTCGACCACTACCTCAACTACGCCGCCATTGAAATCGCCGCGTATGACTCTGCAGTAACGGACTGGGAAAAGGTGCGCGGTTTTGAGCGTCTCTGATCGACCCATTATCGGCCTGACCACCTACCTCGAGCAGTCCCAGACCGGGGTCTGGGACGTTCAGGCAGCATTCTTACCGAAGTCGTACTTCGAGGCTGTCACGCGAGCGGGCGGCATTGCGGTGCTGCTTCCGCCCCAACCCGTCAGCCCAGAAATTGCTCAACGGGTGCTGCACGGTCTCGACGGCCTGATCATCACCGGCGGCAAGGATTTCAACCCGGCGCGGTACGGCCAAGAACCGCACCCCACCACCGATGAGCCTCGGCTCGACCGCGATGCGTGGGAAGCAGAATTGCTCACTCAAGCTCTGGATGCCGACCTGCCATTTCTCGGCATTTGTCGGGGAGCCCAAGTGCTCAACGTTGGGTTGGGCGGCACCCTGCACCAGCATCTGCCAGACATCGTTGGCCACACCAACTATCAAGCCGGTGGGGGAATCTTCAACCATCTTCCTGTCGAGCTCGAGGGTGATCTGCTCATCAACGACATGCTCGGTAATGGGTCCGATCCCCTCACCGTTCCGGTGTACCACCACCAAGCCATCGACCGCCTCGCTGATGGGCTCGTCGTCACGGCGCGCACCAGCGACGGCGTGATCGAAGCCGTCGAACTGCCATCGGCCACTTTCGCGGTTGCCGTGCAATGGCATCCCGAGGCAGCGCCCGAAGATATTCGACTATTCGAAGGGCTCGTCGAAGCAGCCCGTAACCACCGAAAGGCTCTCGCGTGAGCACTTATACCGTCATCAATCCCACCAACGAGACCGAGATCGGCACTGTCGACCTTCTCGATATCGAAGCCACCGATGAGGCAATCGCCCGTGCCGCCGTCGCCCAGAAAGCCTGGGCGCGCGTCTCTCCCGCCGACAAATCGCTGATGCTGCGCCGCTTTGCTCAGACGGTCGACGGCGACCTCGAAAATCTTGCTGCGCTCGAGGTCAGCAACTCCGGTCATCCGATCTCCCAGGCCCGGTGGGAAGCCGGTCATGTTCGCGACGTTCTCAACTATTACGCTGCTGCCCCGGAGCGGATGTTCGGCCAGCAAATTCCGGTCGCGGGCGGCATTAACGTCACTTTTCATGAGCCACTGGGCGTTGTGGGCGTCATCACGCCGTGGAACTTTCCGATGACGATCGCGGCGTGGGGATTCGCCCCAGCACTGGCGGCGGGCAACGCTGTGGTGCTGAAGCCCGCCGAGTGGACCCCGCTCACGAGCATCCGTCTCGGCGAACTCGCGCTCGAAGCGGGCTTGCCCGAGGGGCTCTTTCAGGTTCTGCCGGGCAAAGGTTCTGTTGTCGGCGAGCGCTTCGTGACCAACCCCACGGTGCGCAAGGTGGTGTTCACCGGGTCAACTGCGGTCGGCAAGCAGATTATGGCCGGATGCGCGGCTCAAGTGAAGCGGGTTACTTTGGAGCTCGGTGGCAAAAGCGCCAACGTTGTGTTTGCCGATGCTGACCTCGAAAAGGCGGCTGCTGCAGCACCGTACGGAGTCTTCGAGAATGCCGGCCAGGACTGCTGCGCCCGCAGCCGCATCCTCGTTGAACGCAGCGCCTACGACCGCTTCATGGAGCTTCTTGAACCCGCCGTCGCGGGGGTGAAGGTGGGAGACCCCGCTGACGAAGCAACAGAAATGGGGCCGCTCGTTTCGGCGAAGCACTTGGCTTCGGTGCAGTCCTATGTGCCTGCCGACGCTCCCGTGGCGTTCCGCGGTACGGCGCCGGATGGCCCGGGCTATTGGTTCGCCCCCACTGTGCTCACTCCCGAATCGCGCCAAGACCGCTGCGTGACCGATGAGATCTTCGGGCCCGTCGTGACCGTACTCCCGTTCGATGATGAGAAGGATGCGGTGCAGCTAGCCAACGACTCCGAGTACGGGCTCTCTGGCTCTATCTGGACGCGCGATGGCAGCCGGGCTATTCGGGTGTCTCGCGCCATCGAGGCGGGCAACCTCTCGGTCAATTCGCACTCGTCGGTGCGGTACTCCACTCCCTTCGGCGGTTTCAAGCAATCGGGTCTCGGCCGCGAACTTGGCCCCGATGCCCCGCTGAACTTCACCGAAACCAAGAACGTTTTCATCGCCGTCGACTGACAACCCCACCCTTTTCACTCAAGGAGCATCGAATGAGCATCACCCCGATCGACCTCACCCAACGTCTCGCCGGCAAAGTCGCCGTCATCACTGGCGGCGCGAGCGGAATTGGCCTCGCCACCGCGCGACGGTTCGCCGCTGAAGGCGCCACCGTCGTCATCGCCGACATGGACGAAACAACCGGTCTCGCCGCCGCCGAACTTGTCGGCGGCCACTTCATCAAGGTCAACGTGACAGATGAAGCGCAGGTAAACGAACTCTTCGACACCACCGCCAGCACCTACGGCTCGGTCGATATTGCCTTCAACAACGCCGGCATCTCGCCGCCCGAGGATGACTCGATCGTCACCACTGAGCTGCCCGCGTGGGAAAAAGTTCAAGACGTCAACCTCAAGTCGGTCTACCTCTGCTGCCGCGCCGCCCTTCGCCACATGGTCAAGCAGGGCAAGGGCTCGATCATCAACACGGCTTCCTTCGTCGCTATCATGGGATCAGCGACCAGCCAGATTTCGTACACCGCTTCCAAAGGCGGCGTGTTGGCGATGAGCCGTGAGTTGGGCGTGCAGTTCGCCCGGGAGGGAATTCGAGTCAATGCACTCTGCCCCGGCCCCACGAGCACCCCGCTTCTTCAGGAGCTCTTTGCGAAAGACCCTGAACGTGCCGCTCGTCGCCTCGTTCATATTCCGATGGGCCGTTTTGCCGAAGCGGATGAGCTCGCCGCTGCGGTTGCCTTCCTCGCCAGCGATGACTCCTCGTTCATCACCGCGTCGACCTTCATCGTCGATGGCGGCATCAGCTCGGCCTACACGACGCCTCTGTAATGGATGAGCCGGCCGGTCTCCACGGAGAGTTGCTGCTGCGCCCGGTGCGCGGGGGCAACTCCTTCGAGGAGACCGTTCAGCGCCTCCTCCAGACGGTTCGTCTGGGACTCGTCGCTCCCGGCGAACGCTTGCCCGCCGAGCGTGAACTCGCCACGATGCTCTCGGTCAGTAGGGACACCGTTCGCGATGCCATCGCATCGCTCAGCGATGCCGGGTATTTGGTGTCTCGCCGAGGTCGTTACGGCGGCACTTTCGTCAGCGACGTTTTGCCGACGCACATTCCGGGAACCCCTTCCGGCGGCTCAGTGGCACCGTCGCGACCACTGACTCCTGAACTCATCGAAGACACTCTCACCCTGCGCGAGATTCTTGAGGTTGGCGGAGCACGCGCCGCTGCGGGTCGTGCCCTCACTCCCAGCGAACGAGAACTCCTCTGGCAAAGCTTGAGCAACGCCAACGACGCGAGCGATGAGGAATACCGGCGCCTCGACTCACGCTTTCACCTCATGGTGGGTGAGCTCGCCGGTTCGGCATCCCTCACTCCGCTGATTGCTGATGTGCGGATGCGCGTCAACGAGTTGCTCGACAGCATCCCCTCGCTCGGCCCCAACATCGCGCACTCCAATACTCAGCACGAACAAATCGCGATCGCGATTCTGACCGGGCGACCGGATGCTGCCGCTCAAGCCATGAGTGAGCACCTCGCAGGCACCGCGCTCCTACTGCGCGGCTTTCTCGAGTAGCACTCGCCCGATCTCTTGTGCACCGTTAGCTGGTGGGAACACTGGCCAACCAGTAGGTGCCGAGGCTCTTCACCAGGTCACTTTCGGCCGCAACGGGCACTCTGTCGGCGACCGTGAATGCTTCGTAGCCGTAGAGACCGTTGCCGATGGAGATCCATTGACCGTTCCACTGACCGCTCGCAAGAATGATGTCGATCGCGGCGCGACCGTTGGCCTCAGTGAGATCGTCGTCGGTCATGTTGGCCTTAATTCCGGAGGGCGTTAGGGCAACGGAAGCCACGCCAGATACCGTGACGAGTTTCTCCGCAAGCTCAAGGCTTCGCTCGGCCTCGTCAAGCGTGCGTGCCTCCAAATACACTTTCGTGCCGTGCACCAGTCCGTCGTATGCCACCTTGCTGGCCGCAGCCAGATCGGGGTCAGCCAGAACTAAAGCGATAGTCGCCTGCAGAGCAGAATCGCCGGTGACCCCGATTCGCAAGACACCGTCGGCATTGAGGTGAAGCGAGGCGAGCGTCGAAGGCTGCTCGGAGACGCGGGTGAGAAGCCTTTGCATCGGATCGTTAAACTGAGCAAGCGGAAGGCTTGAGTCAACAAAACCTGTGTCGTCAGCGGCGGATTCGATTTCGATGGCAAGCTGCTCTTCACCCGCCTGCGTTGCCAGTTGGCGCACCCGAGTCGCTAGCGCCACCATCTCCTCGGGCGATGACGTTGCGAGGGTTGCCTCGGAGCAGAAGTCGATAGTGGCTTCGATGACTGCATCGTCGTCAAGAACACTCTGCGCGAATGCCGCGCGGGTCTCGTCCACACCGCAGCTTGTGAGCGTGAAGGAAGAATGCTTGTCGTCACTGTAGGCCACCACCCGCAGCGAATCGTCGACACTAGAGTTCTCGAGTGCGAGAGCGGCAAGGTCAGTGCGATCAACCACTACGTACGGGCGGGAGTTCGAGATTGTGCCACCGTGGATGCGCGGATCCACTCTGAGAACATTCCATCGGTCGATCACAACAGTAGAGTCGGGATCGTTCGCACGAGGACTTAGTTTGAGGCCGCGGTACGAAAGCCAAATCGAAAAGTTTCCGTCGGGGCCATTCTTTAGCACGTACTCTGAGGCATCCCCGATGAGCTTCTGAATCTCTTCATCGGTCGCAGATTCCTTAATCACTGCCTTGAGATGTGTGCTGTAAGTGAAGCCGTTCAAGTACCGATCGGTTTCGACTGATTCGACGCTGCTCTGCACACCGAGCCAAAGGGTTGCCGCGTTTGCTTGTCGGAAGCACGCGCTCAAGCCTGTCGTGACGAGCACTGCCATGAGCGCCACCGCCAAAAAACGGATGCTCGACCTCGCGCTGACCGCGCCGCGATCAGCGACGGATCGCTTCGGCGTGAGCTGAACGTTCGCCATCCGAAATTCCCATCGTTGAGGTTGCTTCACGATGCTATAGGAATTGGCGATCTCATCGCGATGCCTCACTTCTGCTGTGCAGGGTTCGGGCATACGCTGAAGTCATGCTCACCCCACCTGAAGCCGCAAAGGTTCCCACGGAACGCCTCCAGCATGGCGACCACTACGTCGACAATTACGAGTGGATGCGCGACAAAGAGAGCCCCGATACCCTCGCGCACCTCCATGCCGAGAATGCCTACACCTCGGCCCGCACGAGCCACCTCAGCGTGCTGCAAGAGCAGATCTTCGAAGAGATTAAGGGCCGTACGCAAGAAACCGATCTGAGCGTTCCGGTTCGTCGCGGCCAGTGGTGGTACTTCAGCCGTACCGAAGAGGGCAAGCAGTATCCGATTCACTGCCGCGCACCGATCACTGGAGAGGATGACTGGACTCCCCCGACGATTGTGGAGCCCGTTGCTGGTGACGCTGAGGCTACTGCGGACCGCACCGACGCGGCTGCCGTGGCCGTGGCCGCCGCCGCACCCACGACCCTTCCCGGCGAGCAGATCTTGCTCGACGACAACGTCGAAGCCGAGGGCCATGACTTCTTCAGCTTGGGCTCATTCTCGCTCAGCGACGATGGAACGCTGTTGCTCTATGGCGTGGACATCGAGGGCGATGAGCGGTACACGCTGCGGGTGCGCCAGCTCGGCGATGCGGCGAGTTCGAGCGACACCGCAGATGCCGCCGCTGCCGTCATCCGCTTCAGCGCCGCCGATGACCTTGCCGACGAAATTCCGGGCACCGCGGGCGGCGCGCTCCTGGATGCCACGGGCAAGCACGTCTTCTATACGACCGTGGATGATGCGTGGCGCCCCGATACCGTCTGGCGCTACGAGCTGGGCACCGCTGCGGCATCCGCCGTGCAGGTTTTTCATGAGCCCGACGAGAGCTTCTGGGTGGGCGTTGGTCGCTCACGCAGTGGCAAGTATTTGGCGATCGAGGCGGGTTCGCGTCTGACGAGCGAGACGCGCTTGCTCGACACGAGCGATCCGACCGGTGAGTTCGAGGTTGTCTGGCCGCGCGAGGTGGGCGTCGAGTATGACGTTGAGCATGTGATCGTCGGCACCCAGGATCGCCTGCTGATCGTGCACAACAAGGACGCGATCAACTTCGAGCTCGTGAGTGTTGCTGCGGCCGATCCTCTCGGCGAGCGCCGCGTGATTCTCCCCCACAACGAAGCCGTGCGCCTCGAGGGCGTCGATGCCTTCAAGGATTTTGTGGCGATCGAGTACCGCCGCGAGGGTCTCACCCGCGTGGCGGTTGCGATCGTTCCGAAGCATGGCGGGCGCTACGAAGACACTCCCCACGAACTGAAATTCGACGACGAACTCTTCACCGTGGGCCTCAGCTCCAACCCCGAGTGGAACCAGCCGAGCATCCGCCTCAGCTATGGCAGTTTCGTGACGCCGACGATCGTCTACGACTATCTAGTGGATGACAATGAGCTGGTCGTGCGCAAACAGCAGCCGGTGCTTGGCCACTTTGAGCCTGCGCTGTACACCCAGCGTCGGGAATGGGCCACCGCCTCCGACGGTACTCGCGTTCCGATCTCCCTCGTGTACCGCAATGATCTCGTGGTGCCAGGTACCCCGGCGCCGACGGTGCTTTACGGCTACGGCTCCTACGAGATCAGCATCGATCCCGGCTTCGCTGTCGGGCGCCTGAGCCTGCTCGACCGCGGCATTGTCTTCGCGGTCGCCCACGTTCGCGGTGGTGGCGAACTCGGTCGCACCTGGTACGAAGGCGGCAAAAAGCTTCACAAGCGCAACACCTTCACTGACTTTGTCGCGTGCGCCCATCACCTGATCGACAACGACGTGACCTCCAGCGATCGACTCGTTGCTGAGGGTGGAAGCGCTGGCGGCCTCCTCATGGGCGCCGTCGCCAACTTGGCCCCGCAACTGTTCTCGGGCATCCTCGCGGTCGTTCCCTTCGTCGACCCGCTCACCTCGATCCTTGACCCCTCGCTGCCGCTGACTGTTATCGAGTGGGATGAGTGGGGTGACCCCCTGCACAATGAGGAGGTCTACTACTACATGAAGTCGTACTCCCCGCTCGAGAATGTGCACGACACCCACTACCCGCCGATTCTCGCCGTGACCTCGCTCAACGACACCCGCGTGCTCTACGTCGAGCCAGCCAAATGGGTTGCCCGGCTGCGCGAGGTGGGGGCGGATGCACTGCTCAAGACCGAGATGGCGGCGGGCCACGGCGGAGTCTCCGGCCGCTACGACGCCTGGCGCGAGCGCGCCTTCAACTACGCATGGATGGTGGATGTGACGCGTATTTCAGCGAGCTAATCGGGGCACGGCACGGTCTGTCAGCGGGCGGCAGCAATGTTTCGACTCGCCAGCCACAGCACGATTGTGCTGGCAACGGGAAGCGTTGCCAAGAGCAGCGGTGCGCTGAGCCAAGTCGAGGCCAACACGATGCTCGCTACGCTGATGAGCAGCAACGCGTCAGCCTGCCAGAGCACGATCAGCATGCCGGAGAGGTCTCCTGCCGCGGTAGGGATAGGGGCGAGGAGTTCTAGCGGCATCTGACCCTTCGTGGCATTCATCATTCGAACGGTGATGACAAACAGCGCGAATGCGACCGCCACAGCGGCGCTCAGGAGCGACGCACCGGCAACGCTCGCGGCTAGCGCTCCCGAGCCCACGAAAACGATCACCCCCACCGCTGGCAGCGTTGCGTGCAGTGCGAACTCTTTCACTACGCCGAAACCGTAAAGGGGCACCCCGACCGCGGTATCGGAGGCGTGGCGAAATCCGTCGCTCCACACGCCAAGCGCGAGAAACGCAAAAATTCCGCCGAGTAGGGCCGGTGCCCACGCAACCGTCGCGGGCACGGAGCTTGTACTTGCGAGCAGGAACCCCGCGACGAGCAACGACAGCGCCGCCACGATGGGCCGTTCGGGAGAACGCAGCGAGCCAACAAGGTCGCGCACGAACATCACTACTGGCGTCGGTACATTCTGCACCGCTCTCCAACGACGCCCCACGGTCGGAAGACTCCGAAACTCCGCGAATGCTCCCGCTAGATCGGCGGTCGCGCTGAACGTGGCAGCGCTGCTCCAGCGCTGCGCCTGAGCGGTCAATTCAGGACCGCGGATGCTATCCAAGAGTCGCGGGATAGCGAACGCGGCGAGGATCACCAGTGCGGCCAACGCGCCAAGCGCAGGCCATGCCACGAACGCGGAGCTCGGATAGAGCAGCGCAATCCAGCCCCACGGCGTTGCGACCAGTCCGCCCGGAATCACCGCCGTGCCGAGTGACACCACTGCGAGCACCGCAGCTACTCGTTGTGAAGCCTGAGTCGACACGCTCTGCCCCAGCAGCCACGCGATCGAGGCAAAGATGCCGATCAGCACGGTCGCCGCCACGAACGCGATGACGGAGAGTGCCGTCGCTGCGCCCGCCACCGCGAGGGCAGAAGCAAGGATCAACGCGACCGCCGCGAGTGCCACCACAAGTTGAGAGGCCGAAACAAGGAACGGTCGCCGCAGCGTGTGACGACGAGGCAAGTGGTTGCTTGCAACGACGACACTGCGGAACGGATCCATCAGCGCTGGCCCTCGAGTCCGTCCGAGCACGACAAGCGCAGCAAACAACAACCCAGTAATCGCGGCAAGTACCGCCGGTGCGGCTGGGCCGGCCACCAAGGCCAACACGTCGGGGGTTGCCAAGCCAAGCACTGCCGTCCGAATAATGGGTACGCCGACAATCAGCAGAAGCATCACGCTCACATAGATCACGTACGTGAGGTCACTCTCGCTCTGTGCCTGCCGGTCGCGGCGCAGTCGTCGCAAGCGCCGAAGCGTGGAATTGGATGCCATTATGAGCGTGTCAAAGCAACAGTGCGGTCGCTCACAGCATCGATTAATTTCGCGTTGTGCGAAGCAAAGAGCAGCGTCGTGCCCTCAGCGACGAGGCCTCTCAAGATGCGGGCGACCTGGGTTCGGCGTTCCTTATCGAGTCGCTGTTCTGGCTCGTCGAGCATCAGCACGTCGAACGGCCGTGCGATTGCGAGAGCCAAGGAGAACATTTGTGCTTGACCTGATGAGAGTTCGTGGGCGAAGCGCGTTCGCAGGCGAGTGAGACCGAAGTCATCGAGCAGCGCAGTAGCTCGCTCGCGAGCGGTAGGCACCTCCGCGCCCCAAGAGACGCCGACCATCGTTAGTTGCTCGTCAAGCGTTAGATCGCGAGCGAACGACGTGTGGCCGATATGACCCGCCACCATTCGTCGAAAAGCCGGGCTTCGCTCATCCACCGGCAGATCACCGACGTGCGCGCTTCCCGCTGTCGGCGGCATCAGACCAGCGAGCACCCGCAGCAGCGTGGTCTTGCCCGCACCGTTAGCACCTGTGATCGCTGCTGCGGTGCCCGACAGAATGTCGAACGACACCGACTCCAGGAGCGGCACGTCATCGATCTGAACGGCTAGAGAATCGACCCGGACACCGAAAGCCGTGCCAGCTGAAGCGGCCACAGCAGCGTTGTGAGATTTCCCCATGAAATCCAGTGTAGTTAGAGGGTGCGGAAAAAGCTCCCGCTATTCGGTCCACCACTCGTCGTACATCGACACCGGCACAGTGCGCTTGTGGCGAGAATTGAGGTACTTGGTCTCGATCTCGACCGCGACCTCGGCAGGCACGTCGCGGCCCTCGAGGTAGTCATCGATGCGCTCGTACGTCACGCCGAGATTAGTTTCGTCGGCCTGGCCGGGCGTGTGGTCGAGCAGGTCAGCCGTCGGTACTTTCTCATACAGCCGCTCTGGAGCGCCGAGTTCAACAAGCAATTGCTTGCCCTGACGCTTGGTGAGCGCGGTGAGCGGCAACACGTCAGCACCACCATCACCGAACTTGGTGAAGAAGCCGGTGACTGCTTCGGCCGCGTGGTCTGTTCCGACCACCAGGTAGCCGAGCTGCCCAGCAATCGCATACTGCGCCACCATGCGCTCGCGAGCTTTCACGTTGCCCTTGTTAAAATCCGTAATCGGCTCGCCCAGAGCATCCGCAAATTCCGCGGCAATGCCGTCGACGGCCCGCTGGATGTTGAAGGTCACTTCGCGATCAGCCTCAATAAAGTCGAGCGCCAATTGCGCATCGTCCTCGTCGTGCTGCACCCCGTGCGGGAGTCGGACGGCCACAAACTGCGCCTCGGCACCCTCGGCGCGCAGCTCCGCGACTGCGAGCTGGCAGAGACGACCGGCGAGGGAAGAATCTTGCCCGCCGCTGATTCCCAACACGAGCCCCTTGGCGTGCGACGCCTTGAGGTATTCCTTCAGGAAGTCGATGCGCATGCGAACCTGCTCGGCAGGGTCGATTGTGGGCTGGGTGTTCAAGTCGTAGATGATGCGCGCTTGTAACGGAGTCATAGGTCAAATCTAACCCCCGTCTCCGGCATTAGGATTATTCAACTTTGCTATGCCCCAGAGTCTCAACGGGATAGCCTGAAACTGTTACGCCCACGAAATACAGGAGCCCCGATGATCGACCAGCTGCTTCGCCCCAAGGTTGCTTTCTGGACCGGAGTCGTCCTTACGCTTATCAGCTTCCTCGTGTTCAACTTTCTCCTTCCGGCGCTCTACCTCGCTATACAGTCAATCGACTTCCCGATGACCCAGCAGTTCGTGGGGGCGCTCGCCGCGGCCGTCGATTCTCTTGGCCAGCTCGCGCGCCTCATTGGCCCCGTGCTGATCGTCGGCGCGCTCATCCTGCTCAAACTCGATCGTCTCTCTGCCGCCGGCGCATTTCCCTCCACCGCACAACCTCACTCCGGGAACGCCCTCCGCGACTAAGACACGCTCCCTCGGCAGCAAGACCACTCCCCGTAATCGAGACCCTTAAGCCCTGACTCTCGCGTGCAGCATGGCGAGTGCGCGCTTCACTCGAGATAGGGGACACTCGAGTATGACGAAAGCGGTGCGCGGCCTGAGCATTCGATTGCTCGTCGTCATCAGCTGCGCCGCAGGCCTATTCGGGATCTCTGCCCCCGCGTTCGCTGAGCCGCACACTATTGGCGCGACGGAGGCCCCGGCAGCGAGAGCTACCACCACCACTTCGGTGACGGCGATTGATGACCCGGATCCCATCGAGACCGCAGCGCCGACCTCACCAACTCCGACCGCGACGTCCACTCCCGCTCCACTCCCGACGGTCACGCCGACATCACCGGCTTCTCCCGACCCGATCCCCAGTCAGACGATCACTCCGACGCCGAGCGCCACTCCCACTCCGGTCGAAAACCGCTCGTTGAGGACGACAGCGAAGTAATCCCTCTTCCCGCTACGCCACCAAGTTTCGCTACGTCGAACGTTCGCTCACCTCGCTCGTGATTGCCGTTGCGGTGCTTGCGGCCAGTCTTCTGGTGCTCTGGCTCGTGCTTCGGCGTCGCACCAGGACAACGGCTGTGCCCACACCGGCAATGCCGTTACGCGATCACGCAACTCCCGCTGGCGTGGTGCTCGATTCGTTGGCGCAGGTGGGCGAAGCGATGATCGACAGCGGCTACCCGGTAAGCATGGTTCGTTCTGCCGTGCAGGATGTGGCCACAGCGAATGGTTTCCCTTCGGCTGAAGTGGTGGTGTTCCCCACGGCTCTGTTCGTCTCGGTGGATGATGACGGCGCCACCCAAACCCGAGCGGTGTCTGCCGGAAGGCAGTCGTATCTACTCCATCACGTCGACGTGATTGACCGCGTCGTGAAAGTAGGGCGGGTTCGCTCTGGCTCGAGTGCGTGGGTGAATCGTCAGCTTGCCAAAGTGAGTGAGCTGTCAATGCCTTTTTCCTCCACCCAACGGGTGCTCGCTTATGCGCTCACTTCAGCGGCAATCGCTGTTCTCTTAGGCTCCTCGTGGTTGGGGGTCGCGTTAGCGGCCGTGCTCGGCGCTGGCGTCGGGACTTTGCTGTTGCTCGGCGAACGCATTCCCTCTGGGTACAGTGCGCTCGTCATTGTCGGTGCCGCGCTCGGCTCATCACTAATTGTGCTCCTGGTAGCCCGAGCGTCGGCAGATTCCGGGGTGCTGCCCTCGTTGGTGGCTCCACTGGTTATCTTGCTGCCGGGTGGTCTCTTGACGACTGCCGTGATCGAGTTGGCAACGGGGCACATAATGTCAGGCTCAGCGCGCGCTGCCGCCGGCGCCATGCGACTCCTACTGCTCGCCGTGGGCATTGTGTCTGCGGGTGCGCTTGTGGGAGTTCCGACTATCGATCTCAATGTGGCCAGCGAACCTCTCGGACCATTTGCTCCCTGGATTGCCGTCGCCGTCTTCGGGTTGGGTATCACCGTCTATCAGTGCGCGCGGCCGGCTTCTATTCCCTGGATTGTGCTGGTGCTTTATGTTGCTTACGGCGCCCAAGTTATTGGTGACGTCTTGTTCGGCGGCGTACTCTCGGCCCTCATCGGTGCGATCGCAATGACCCCGGTAGCAGTACTTGTTGCCCGGCATCGCAGCGGGCCCCCGGCCATCGTGAGTTTCTTGCCCGCGTTCTGGCTGCTTGTCCCTGGCGGTCTGGGTCTTGTCGGGGTCACTGAGGCCCTCGGGGGCTCCGCGGGAGCGGGCACCACCCTCGTCACTACCATCGGAACGATGATCGCTATCGCCCTCGGCGTGCTCATCGGGCTTGCGGCCTCCAGCTCCTTGCGCGGCAGCCGGCTACCGCAGCTTTTCGACTTTCTCGAGCCTGTTCCCGACCCCGAGAGCACGCCAGCGTCTGATCCCTCCACCGCGGCTACGAGCCCGTCCAACTGATATCACCACAGCGGGGCACCTGACTTCCGGCGCCTTCCCGGTAGCGAGCTCGCTAGTTCTCTAGGTCATCCTCGTCGCGTGCCTCGAACCGTACCGCCATCGCCTTATAGCCGGGGGTATTCGATTCGCGCGCCAATAGTTCGCGGTGCATTAACGCATTCGCTTCGGGGAAGTACGCGGCAACACAGCCTCGCGCGCTGGGGTATGCCACCAATCGGAATCGATCGGCCCGGCGTTCCGCTCCCGCGAACGTGCTGATGACATCCACTAGCTGTCGATCGACTAAGCCCGCTTCAGCGATGTCGTCGGGATGAATCAGGATGACTCTGCGGCCGTTCTTGATGCCGCGATAACGGTCATCAACACCGTATGACGTGGTGTTGTACTGGTCGTGGCTGCGCATGGTTTGCAGGGTGAAATGTCCGGGTGGTGGAGTGAGATATTCGAGCGGGCTGACGGTGAACTTGCCGCGCCCGATGTCAGTAACGAAGGCTCGGCGGTCACGCGGCGCGCTCGGCAGAACGAAACCATTGCGGTCGCGCACGCGCCGGTTGAAGTCCTCGAAACCGGGAATCAGGCGCGAAATATGGTCACGGATGACGTCATAGTCATCCGCCATCGCCTTCCAATCGACCGCGTGGTCCTCCCCCAGCGTCGCGACGGCCATGCGCGCAATGATCACTGGCTCGGCAAGCAGGTGGTCTGACACCGGCTTCAGGCGCCCCTGAGTGGACCGCACGACCGACATGGAATCCTCGACGGAAAGAATCTGTCGACCGCCCGGATGCTTGTCGTCGATGTCGGTGCGCCCGAGTGTCGGCAAGATCAGCGATGTTTGTCCATGAACTACATGCGAGCGGTTCGGCTTGGTAGAAACGTGAACGGTCAACCCTGCCCGCTTCATGCTCTCTTCGATGATCTCGGTATCGGGACTAGCGAGGGCAAAGTTCCCTCCCATAGACACGAACACATCGATGTCACCGGCGGCGAACGCGTTGACCGTCTCCACGGAATCGTAGCCGTGCTCGGTTGGCGCGTTGATTCCGAACTCAGATTCGAGGCCATCGAGCATCCAGCCGAATGGCTGCTCCCAGACACCCATCGTGCGATCGCCCTGCACATTGGAGTGTCCGCGCACGGGGCAAGCACCCGCCCCTGGCTTGCCGAAGTTTCCCTGCAACAGCAGCAGGTTGATGATCTCCCGGATCGTGTCGACAGAGTGTGGCTGCTGGGTAATGCCGAGAGCCCAGCAGAAAATCGTTGCCTTCGATCCCGCGAGCAACCCGGCGACCTCGGTGATTTGTTCCCGTGTCAGGCCGGTAGCTTTCGCCGTCTCATCCCAGTCGAGAGTCGCGCGCGCAGCGCGGTAGGCATCGATACCGTCGGTGACTTCGGCGATGAAGGCCTCGTCAAGAACGGTACCGGGATTGGCGGCTTCTGCCTCGAGCAGTAGGTGCCCGAGTGCCTGAAAGAGTGCAAGATCTCCGCCGACTTTAATCTGCATAAAGTGATCGGCCAGAGCGGTGCCGTCTCCGATCAAACCGCCAACGGTCTGCGGATCTTTGAATCGCATAAGTCCGGCCTCGGGCAGCGGGTTCACGGCCACGATCGTGCCGCCGTTGTCTTTGCACTCCTTGAGCGCTGACAACATTCGCGGATGATTCGTGCCGGGGTTTTGGCCAACGACAAAGATTAGCTCGGCCGCTTCGATATCTTCGAGCGATACGGTGCCTTTTCCCGTTCCAATCGTTGAGTTCAGTGCTGCACCGGATGACTCGTGGCACATGTTCGAGCAGTCGGGCAAGTTGTTGGTGCCGAGCGAGCGCACAAACAGTTGGTAGAGGAACGCTGTCTCATTCGCTGTGCGCCCGGAGGTGTAGAACACGCAACGGTCTGGCGAGGTCGCGCGAATCCGTTCACCGACAAGCTCGAATGCTTCGGTCCACGAAATCGCCGAATAGTGGGTCTCGCCGGGGCGGATGACTACCGGCTCAGTGATTCGCCCTTGATTGCCCAGCCAGTACTCGGTTTTGTCGGCAAGCTCAGCGATTGAGTGGGTGGCCCAGAATTCTGGAGTTACAGTGCGTTTGGTGTTTTCTTCGGCGACTGCTTTGGCGCCGTTCTCGCAAAATTCAGCGGTCTTACGTTTTCCCGTGATGGTTTCTGGCCAGGCGCAACCCGGGCAATCGGTTCCGTCGACTTGGTTGAGGGTGAGCAGCGCCTTCACCGTTCGCGAAACCCCCGCTTGGGCAACTCCCCGCTCGAGCGCGACAACCACAGCTTCAAGCCCCGCAGCAGACTTCTTCGGCGAAGAAACTGTGAGGTCGTTCTCATCGATGTCTTTTCGAGGTGCTGAGCGTCGCATTCTTCCATCCTGCCCCACTACGTCACTATTAGGGCACCTAGTTGCGTACTCGAGTGCGCTAGCGGCTGATCGCGTGGGCTCTGACGACGGATCGCTGCAGCGGCGCTTGCGGTTGACTGCGCGGCCTGACAACCTAAATCCATGAGCAGGATCACGGTTCGACGCAGAGTTACTCGGCTTACAGTCGGCACTCCCGCCAGTATCAAAGAAGATTTTCTCGCTGTCGAAGAACCGTTGGAGATTCGGGTCGGTGGTCGCGCTTTAGCCGTCACCATGCGGACCCCCGGCAACGACTTTGACTTGGCAGCAGGCTTCCTCGTTTCCGAGGGCGTCATCAGTCGAGGTGATCAGTTCGCGGCCGCACGGTATTGCGCCGACGCCACCGTCGCCGATGAAAACACCTACAACGTTCTGGATGTCACGCTCGCGCCAGGAGTGCCTGCGCCCGATCCCAGTCTCGAGCGAAACTTTTACACCACCAGCTCGTGCGGTGTTTGCGGAAAAGCGAGCATTGACATGGTTCGCACGCAGTCCGCCTATGAGGTGGCCGATGACCCCATCACCATCACTCCAGAGCTATTGGTCACGTTCCCGGAGAAACTTCGCGCCGAGCAAGCCGTTTTCGATAAGACGGGTGGACTACATGCCGCTGGACTCTTTGATGGCAGCACCGGCCGGTTGCTCGTTCTTCGTGAGGATGTCGGTCGGCACAATGCGGTAGACAAAGTTGTGGGCTGGGCGGCGAAGGAAGGCCTGCTCCCCCTGCGGGGCACCGTATTGATGGTCTCTGGCCGGGCAAGTTTTGAATTGACTCAAAAAGCGCAGATGGCGGGGATTCCCGTGCTCGCGGCCGTTTCGGCACCGTCCTCGCTCGCGGTCGAATTGGCAGCAGAGCTTGGCATGACCCTCGTCGGGTTTCTCCGCGGCAACTCCATGGTGGTCTACACCGGAGATCGCATCCAGCCCTTCCCCGACGAGTAAAACAACAAGGGCGGAGCACCATCCAGCTTGTGCTGGTGGCGTCCGCCCTGTCGTTGAATCGAGTTAGCTAGCCATTAGGCACCATCGGGGCGCCGATTCCGGAGTTGATCTTATGCAGCCCACCTTTCGACGGGCGAATATCGAAGTCGAACATCGCGGTCGGCAAGTAGACCGTTGCGCAGGAGTTCGGGATGTCGACAACGCCAGAAAGTCGACCTTCAATGGGCGCGGATCCCAGAAGCAGGTAGGCCTGTTCCGGGCTGTAGCCGAACTTCGTTAGATAGTCGATCGCATGTAGACAAGCACGCTGGTACGAAAGGTCTGAGTCGAGATACTTCTGCTCACCATCCAAGGTGACTGATGTACCGCTGAACGCCAACCACTCGCTGTATTGGGGGCCTTCGATTCCCGGCTGGAAGATCGCGTTTTCCGACACCCCATACTTTTCCATTCCACCCTTGATGATGTCGACCTTGAGCTCCAGATAGCCGCCCATCTCGATACCACCGCAGAACGTGATCTCACCATCGCCCTGGCTGAAGTGCAGGTCGCCAAAGGAGAGGTTGGCGCCCTTTACGAAGACCGGGTAGAACACGCGAGTGCCTTTGGTGAAGTTCTTGATGTCTTGGTTTCCACCGTTCTCGCGCGGCGGTGCTGTACGAGCGGCTTCATTGCTCACCCGGTCGAACTCATCGCCCGTAAGCGAACCAAGAATTGCGGAACGCGGTTCCGGCGGAAGAGCGAGTGGCGGAACCCGCTGCGGGTCGGTCGCAATGAGGGCGGCCTCGCGAGAGTTCCAGGTTGCCAGCAAATCTGTGGATGGCGCCACTCCCATTAGTCCGGGGTGCGTGATGCCGCGGTAGCGAACTTCCGGCACGTGACGGGAGGTCGCGTAGCCACCCTCGAAGTCCCAAATTGCCTTGTAGGCATCGGGAAACTGATCAACAAGGAAGCTTCCACCGTTGTTCTTGGCGAAGATTCCGGTGTACCCCCAGCCTTGACCGGCAAGCGGACCTGACTCGTTCGGGATCGGCCCAATGTCGAGGATGTCGACGATCAGTAGGTCGCCGGGCTCGGCGCCTTCTATAGCGAATGGTCCGCTCAGCACATGGACGCTCTCGAGCGGCGCATTGGCGATGTCCTCCGCAGAGTCATCGTTCACGATTGCCCCGTCAAACCATTCACGGCAATCAGCTCGAAATATCTGCCCCGGTTTGACCGTGACGGCTGCCGGGATGTCACCATGCCATCGGTTGTGGCCGACCAATTTCTGGTCGGTGAAGGGCTTTCCAGAATCTAAGGGAAAAAGATTCTCAGACATGTTATTCCTTTCGAAGGTGAAGCGATTTTCTTATGTACCGTGAATGTGGTCTCGCGGAATGACCGCGGGATGGCTCAGGAGTTCGAGTGGGCCGCCTCCTTTACTGGGGCTGGCTGCCTGCTCCGCAGGATCACCATGGCAACGACAAAGACGACAGCCAGGGCGACTGCCACGATGAAGCCATCCAGCTGTTGCCAAATTCCCGTGAGCAAGAGGAAGGCCGGGATCGCGGCGGTAATCCAGCCCTGCACCGCGGCCACGGCGCCGGTAATCCAGGTGAGTGAGCTCATCCCCCTGCCGAGCACGAGGTAGAACAGAAACCACAACACAGCCCACTCGAGCCAGATCACAAAGAACGCGTAGTCGCCAAACCAAACGAGGTTTGCCACAGCGTAGGCAACCGCCATGATCGCGACAAAGAGGGAAAAGTAGCCCAGCCCCGTCGGGTCATGGCCCCAGGTGTTTCCCATTGCGACGTACAGGTAGGTAAAGCCGAAGAGGTACAACCCGCTCGCCGAGAAGATTACTTCTGCGTCGCCGCCGGCCGTGAAGATGAGATAGGTGGGGGTGAGAACTTGCAAGAATCCAACGAACCAATTGAGCGGAGTAGCTCCCGTTCCTTTGACTATTCCCATCAGTGCCAGTCCGTTAATAAATAGGACCGCACCAACGTAAAGCAAACCGACAGCACTCATCTGGATCTCGCTTCCTGTACTAGTTCTCTAGGCGCGCGGTAGTTTCTGCGCTCGAGGGTCGTAAGTGACGCGTTGAGGTCGACGAGACCCCGAAGGTGGTGAACCCACTACGCGCGGTGCGTCGGCCGTCGCTGTGGTGGCATCAATAAGCCTTCGGGCCCCAGAATCGCCAAGGTTCAGAAGCGGGGAGCTGAAAACACGGGGCGCGTCCCCGAAACAGTCCGGACACGATGCAGTCTGGGGGATGTCACCCATGGGAGCTCGTTTATCGAAATGGCCATGTTCAGCACAAGAATATTCGTAAGCAGGAATGTAGCTCAGCTCCCAACCCAAGTAGACGACCTCGTATACCCGGTGACGTTACCAAGCATTCCTCGCAGCGGCAATGGACCGTGGACCACTCTGCGTAGATGCATCGAGACCAACAAAAATAGCCCGGATCTACATTTCGTAGATCCGGGCTATCTTGATGCCTTGCGACATTTGTCTTTCGACATTACGTGGTTGCGGGGACAGGATTTGAACCTGCGACCTCTGGGTTATGAGCCCAGCGAGCTACCGAACTGCTCCACCCCGCGGCGTATCTATAGCCTAACACAGGCTTAGGGCGGCGAAAACCGAACTCAGCGGGCTCACAGTGTGCTGCGGGCCCGCTGAGTCGAAACGGTTATTCGGTGGCGGCGATTGCCTTGAGAATGGCCGCGACCATGCGGTCATCCGCTTCTGCAGCAGCCACTAGATCGTTCTCGGCATAGGCCGCTTGACGGTCGGCAAATGCTGCCTTGTACTCCGCAAGGGCGGTGTCAAGCTCCGGGTTCTCGCCGGGCGTGACCGTCTCGACAGGAGCATCCGGGTCGACAGGAGCATCCGGGTCAACCGGAACGTCTGGCTCTACCGGAACTTCGCCGTCGCCAGCCTCAGCACCAGAGTCTCCCCCGAACAGCGAGTCGAGTGCCTGGTCGAGGGTGTCCTCGAACGCAATCTCATCACCGAACGATACGAGCACCTTGCGCAACAGCGGATACTGCGTTCCACTCGTCGACTGCACATAGACCGGCTGCACGTAGAGCAGACCTCCACCAACAGGAAGAGTCAGCAGGTTACCGAGCCTGACCTCAGTCTCACCGCGCTGCAGCAGAGCTAGCTGATTCGCCACAATAGTGTCGGTATTGAAACTGTTCTGCACCTGACCGGGGCCGGGCACTGTGTCCTTCTTGGGCAGATTCAACAGAGTGAGCTTGCCATAGTCAGGACCAGCGTCAGAGTTCGCCGTCAGATATCCGGTGAGAACGCTTCGACTGGCGTCTGCTGTTCCCTTCGGAATGAAGGTCGAGTAGATCGTGAATGCGGGATCGGTAGTGCCAGGTACCTGCATGGTGAGGTAGTACGGCGGCTGAAGCGATCCGGTTGTCGAAACCGGGTCTTCTGGGCTGACCCACTGGTCATCACTCGAATAGAACGAGCCAGCGTTGGTGATGTGGAACGAACCCAAAATCTCGCGCTGCACCTTGAACAGGTCAGAGGGGTAGCGCACGTGATCGAGCAGTTCAACGCTCATGTCGCTCTGCGGGAGCAACGTGTTCGGGAAGATCTTGTTCCAGGTCTGCAGGACAGGATCTTCGTCGTCCCACGCATACAGCTTCACCGAACCGTCATAGGCATCAACTGTTGCCTTGACCGAGTTGCGGATGTAGTTGATGTTGTCGAGCGCAAACTGCGGCGCCGGCGTGTAAGTGTCAGCAATCGCGCTGGAGAGCTGCTCAACCTGCGAGTACGGATAGTTAGCACCCGTGGTGTAGCCGTCAACGATCCAGACGATGCGGCCGTCAACTACAGCCGGATAAACGTCACTATCAACCGTGAGGTACGGCGCTACCTTCGCAACGCGGTCAAGAGGCTCCCGGTCGTAGAGAATCTGCGACTCATCCGTTACCGCTGACGAGAGGAAGATTTGCTCCGACTGGAACTTGATCGCGTAGACAAGCTTCTTGAAGATGTTGTCGAGCACCGGTCCGCCGTTGCCGTCGAACGTGGTTGTCGCGTTCTGGTTGCTGTCTTCACCACCCGATGGGAAGTCGAGCTCAATGTCATCGGCACCCTCTGGGCCACCAACGATGGAGTACTCCGGCGACTTCTCACCAAAGTAGACGCGAGGTTCGAAGTCGCCCAGTTCGCCCGTGCTCGGGATTCCCGACTGCAAGAACACCGGCTGACCGTCGGCGGCACGCTGATTACCGAATGCAGCAACAATGCCGTAACCGTGGGTGTAGACGACCGCGTTGTTGTACCAGGACTGCGAATCGCCGAGACCAGATTGGTTCAACTCACGAACCGCAATGACGGTGTCTTGGGTTTCGCCCTCGATGTCATAACGGTCAACGTCGAGGTGGCTATCGAACTGGTAGTACTGCTTGAACTGCTCAAGCTGTGCGAAAGCCTGCGGGGCAATTGCCGGGTCGAGAATTCGAATGTTCGCAGTTGTTGTTGCGTCTTCACGAAGCGCACCAGACTCAGCATCCGTTGTCGCGCTGTATGGAATCTCTTCAACATCCGCGACACCGTAGGCGTCTCGGGTTGCCGCAATACTTCGGTCGATGTATTCGGCCTCGTAGGTGCGCGCGTTGGGGTCTACCTGGAAGCGCTGAACGACCCAGGGGTAAAGGTTTCCGACGACCAGACCACTGACGAGCAGAAGAGCGGTACCGATCATGGGAAGACGCCAGCGACCGATGATGGCCGTAACGATGAAGAGGATGGCAACGATCGCTGCGATGCCCGCCAAGATGGCGCGACCGGGGATGGTGGCATTGACCTCGGTGTAGCTCGCACCGGTCTGCAAGAAGCCCTGGCTTGACGAGTACAGCGTCGTGTACTGGTCGAGCCAAATGCTTACTGCCTGCAGCGCAAAGAAGAGCCCAGCAGTAACGGCCAGCTGCACGCGAGCGGAACGCGAGATACGCACTTCACGCCCGTGAACGCTGAGCGCACCGTAGAGGTAACTCGTGGCGATGGCGCCCACGAAGGAGACCAGCAGTACAGCAGAGGCGAACCCCACGATGCCGTGGTACATGGGCAATTCATAAAAGAAGAACCCGATGTCGAGCCCGAACTGTGGGTCCACTTCGTTGAACGAGCTGCGGTTGAGCCACTGCAACGCTACGGGCCAGCTGCCGGCTGCCGAGACACCACCGAAGATACCCAGAAGAACGGGGATACCGACCATGGCCAGCTTGCGGAGAGGCTCCACAACCTGCTGGTAGCCCTCAAGCTGCGCGTTGAGCTTGGCGTAGATCGGGCGGGCGCGGAACGCGATAAACAGGCTGGCACCCACCGGAATTGCCATGGCAACGAACCCGATGAGGAACATCACGGCGTTGGCTATCCACTGAGTGGTGAGCACATTGAGATAGCCGGCCTGGTCAAACCAGAGCACGTCGGCATAAAGATTAGAGAACAAGAAGAACGCGATGACAATGACGGCGAGAATTATCGCCGTAATCGTAAACGCAGACCTCGTCTTGCTCGGTGGGGCTGATTTGGTTTGGCTCGACACAGTACTTTGCTCCTGAAATTGGGGGCCTAGCGGTAGCTTAAAGGTCTTTTATGCGCTGTGGGCGGATGATCGCTCTCAGCGTCAATCGGGCGACGCTCAACCCGTTGTGCTCAACTGGCATCGCACGACGGCAGCCCGTTGCCGCTCAACCCGGCACGAATGCTGGCGAGAGCGACAAGAGCGTCGTTGAGGTCGTCGATTGCGTAGACGGTGAGGCCCTTAGGAATATTTCCCGTAACCTCATCGCAATTCTCGATCGGGGCAAAGAAGAAACTGGCTCCGGCATTGCGGGCACCGTACATCTTCTGCTGGATGCCGCCGATAGGTCCGACATCGCCGCTTGCTGTGATCGTTCCGGTTCCGGCAATTTCTTCGCCGCCGTTGATGGCACCGGGCGTCAGCTTGTCGATAATTCCGAGAGCAAACATCATTCCGGCGCTGGGGCCGCCCACATTTTCGAGCTGAATCTTTACATCAACCGGGAAGTTGTACGCACTGCCGACTACGATCCCCACGACGGCAATAGCGTCATCGCCCTCGGTCATGGTTGGGGTGATCTCAACGGTCATTTCTTCACCGTCACGGTCGAAAACGATCGCGGCGGGGGCATTTGTGCCATTGGCGGCGATCGCATCGCGAAGGCCAGCAACGTCAGCGAAGGCCTCGCCATTTACGGTACGGATGATGTCACCGGCGAGCAGCACGCCATCCGATGGTCCGCCGTCTGATGTCTCGGCCACGGTGAGCGTGGCATCAAATTCGTAGTCGAGGTCAGAGAGCGCAGCAGCAATAGCTTCTTGCTGCGAGCTGTTCATCTGAATCTGGCCAGCTTCAGCCGACTCTTCGGCCGTCACACCAATCGGGTAAATGGCGTCGACCGGAACAATCGCACGACTGCGGTCGAAGAACGCGGCACCAACCTCGAACCAGCTCAGTGGTGACTCACGGTTTCCCCGCACGTTCACGGTGAGCATGTCGAGCGCACCCTCAGTGGGGAAGGTAGTTTCTACCGGAATCTGGATGAGCGGAACGAGCTCTCCGGCGATCTCGACGTCACCCAGGGTGTCGTAGACAGGCCCCGGTTGCTCGATGATGTACGGCGAGGGAACAAGAGTTGCCAGCAGTGTGCCAACGAGGGCAACACTAAGAATCAGCCATCCCAGCCAGCCACTTCGGGCGCGGCGCGATGAAGGTTCGGGACGATTATCAGTAAACAGGGCCACCTAGATCCTTACGGGGTCGAAGCGGTGTTCGCCACAGGCGCACGGTAAGAGTTACTAGCCTAGGTCAAAACTCAGCCGCGCACGGCATCGAGCGGCTAGCGTTAATCCATGGCTGACAACGCTGACAATAATTCCGAAGACGAGTTCCGCGACATGATGCGCGAGTTCCTCTCCGGCGATGGAGAGATCGACCCCTCGAAATTGGCTGCCGCCGCAGGGCTGCCCAACGATCCGGCGATGATCCAACAACTGCTGAGTCAACTCCAGAATGCCCTCGGCAAGAGCGGTGATGGCATCAACTGGGACATTGCCCTTGAGCAAGCCAAAAATCTTGCGTCTCAAACTACGGTCGTCTCTTTGCCCGCTGAACGCTCCAAACTCGAGCAGGCCCTTCACGTTGCTTCTCTGTGGCTCAACGAAGTCACCGACGTCTCTGAATTGACTGTCGAGCCCAAGCTGCTCAGCCGCAGCGAGTGGGTAACCATCACGATGCCGATCTGGACTCAGCTCGCAGAACCGGTAGCCAATTCAATCGCCAACTCACTCACTGATGTGCTCAAGCAGAACGCCCCAGAAGAGATGGACGAGATGCTCAGCGGTGCGAGCAAGGTCATGCGCAACATCGGCGGCACCCTGTTCGCGATGCAGCTTGGCCAGGTTGTCGGTCAGCTCTCTAGCGAGGTTGTCTCTGGTGGCGACATCGGCATTCCGCTGCTCGATGAGCAGCAAGCCGCGCTGATCCCCCAGAGCGTCTTTGCGTTTGGCAATGGTCTCGACATCCCTGACGAAGAAATTCACCTCTACTTGGCCGTGCGCGAGCTCGCGCACGCCCGGCTATTCCGGCACGCGCGGTGGCTGCGCCTGCAGTTGCTCACCTCGATCACTGCTTATGCCCACGACATCCACATCGATTCAGATGCGATCGCTGAACTTGCCAACGGCTTTGACCCCAGCAACCCCGAAGAGTTGCGCGACGCCATGACTAATGGCTCGCTTATTCCGCCGAAGAGTGAAGAGCAGAAGCACGCGCTCGAACGCCTCGAGACGGTGCTTGCTCTTGTTGAGGGCTGGGTAGACGTAGTTACTGCGGCAGCGACAACACGGCTGCCAGCACGCGGCGCGATTGCCGAGACAGTTCGCCGCCGCCGGGCCTCGGGCGGGCCGGCGGAGTCTGCTTTCGCCACTCTCGTTGGTCTCGAGCTTCGACCACGGCGACTCCGAGAGGCTGCAGCAATGTGGCAACACGTGACCGATGAGCTGGGCGCAGAACAGCGTGATGCGCTGTGGTCGCACCCCGATTTGATGCCTACTGGTGCCGATATCGACGACCCGGCAGCGCTCGTGGCTCGTCTTCGCGATGGCGGCAGCACGCCTGATGACGTTGATCAGGCTATTGACGCGCTCTTGAACGACGAATCGGGTGACCGCCCGCACGAAGACGACAACTCCTAGGTCGCTCACGCACGCTGGAGGTGGCGCGGTCTTTTTGAGGCCTGTGGAATCTTCGCACTGACCAATCGGACAGTGTGCAGAATTGGCACATGATCTTGCGCGTAGACCCCCGACTACCCTTGGTGTGGCGCTCCCCCACAAGCGCCCAGTTTGGCATCGACCCGCCCGCCGTTGTGCTACCCCACGTCACCGCTGTCCAAGAGAAAATTCTTGCTGGGCTCGTTGCTGGCATCAGCCGCAGCGGAATCGAAATGCTGGCACGGTCGCATCCTGACGAATGTCATGACCTGCTCGATGCGCTCGCTCGAGTACTCATTGCAACACCACCACAGGCACCAACCGCGCACGTTGCCGTGCTCGGCGCCGGTTCCCTCGTCGAATCAATCGCCCGCGTTCTCGCAGCAAGTGGCGTGAGCGTTAGCGTCGCTGAACACGCGGATGAGCTGGCGAACCCCGACCCCGATCTTGCGATTCTGGTCGGACATTTTGTGATCGCCCCGTCGGTGCACTCTCACTGGTTACGCCGCGATGTTCCCCACATGCCGGTAGTGATCTCAGATTCCGCTGCCGAAATTGGCCCGGTCGTGACTCCCGGAATTACTGGCTGCCTACTCTGCGTCGAGTTGCACCGCCGCGATGCCGATGCAGCGTGGCCAGCAATCGCGACCCAGCTCATGGGCCGCACCTCGCTTGCGGAATCCCCTGTCTTGATCGCCGAGGCCGCCGCTGAGGCCAGTCGTATGGCACTTCACCGCTTGGGGCGCGTTGGCTACACGGTCTTCGATCAGACTCCGGCCGATGCAACGTCGTCGGTGCGCATCGATCACTCCACTGGTCGCCGTGATGAAAGTCTGCGCTTTCGGCATCCCGAGTGTGGTTGCCAGCAAGTGGCCGCTATTGCGAGTGTTGCGTCCGATCGCGCACATCGTCCAGGAAGCGACTGGGGGCACGACGCCCACCCCGGCCTGTTTGCGCGCTAGCCGACCACGACAGCCCGAGTGAGCGTCGAGCACGCGTGATGCCGACGTACAACAATCGCCGTTCTTCATCAATTGCTTCCGGCGTGCGCGCGTAGCTGATGGGCAATAGGCCTTCGTTGAGCCCGACGATATGCACGCAGTCCCATTCCAAGCCCTTGGCCGAATGCAACGTGGCGAGGTTCACCGCCGACCGCAATGGCTCGTTATTGCTGCTCTGACGGTCAACAAGATCAGCCACAAACTCACGAAGCGTCATCTCTTCTGGGGCGACCTCCGCCAACCGCATGATCACGTTCAGGGATTCCCAGCGGTCGCGAACGGCACCAGCGCTCTGTGGAGGCTCTTGGGACCATCCGATAGACCGCAACACGTCGCTGACCGATTTGAAGAGGGGCTCGGTGGCCGTGGTGATGGATGCTCCCCGCAGCAACATGATTGCCTCCTTGACCTCACGCTGGTCAAAGAACCTCGTAGCACCGCGCACCAAAAAGGGAACTCCGGCAGCAGCCAGTGCCGCTTCGATCGATTGTGACTGCGCGTTGATGCGATACAGCACGGCGATCTCTTCCGGGCTTGTTCCGGCCGCAATTTGACCGGCGATTGCCTCGGCAACCGCAGCAGCTTCGGACTGGTCGTCGTCAAAGGCGGTAACCGCGGGAATTGCGGAGTGCTCGGTCGTTGCCGATTGCAACGTCAGCGCCCCGGGCTGATTGGCCATCAACTTGTTGGCGGTGTGCACGATCTCTGGCGTAGAGCGGTAATTGCGTTCCAGCCGCAACACAACAGCGTTCTCATGATGAGAAGCGAATCGCAACAAGAAATCGGGGCTCGCGCCGGCGAAGGAGTAAATGGTCTGGCTGACGTCGCCGACAACACAAAGGTCGTCCCGCTCCCCCACCCATAAGCGCAAGAGCTCGTGCTGAAGCGGTGAGACGTCCTGATATTCATCAACGACAAAAAAGCGGTACTGCTCTCGCACCTGTTGCGCGATTCGCGGCTCAGCCTCAATCATTCCGGCGGCGGCCAACAACACATCTTCGAAATCGATCTGGCGGCGGGCATCTTTAGTTGCCTCATACGCCGTCTGCAACGCCACCATTCGATCGATAGTGAGGGCAGCAGGCACCGTTCTGCCGGCATCCGCATACTGTTCGATCGACATGCGGGAGGTTTTGCGCCATTCAATCTCTGCCGCGACATCCCGCAGCGTCGCTGTGTCGAGTTTGAGCTTTACGGTGTCGGCGGCGTGCGCAATCATGCGCGCTTTGCCCTCAAGCAGCCTCGGCATTGTTCCGCCGATGGTTTGCGGCCAGAATGCGTTCAATTGAGAGAGCGCTGAAGCGTGGAAGGTTCGAGCGGCCACTCCTTCTGCGCCGAGAGTGCGCAGTCGACCGCGCAGTTCGCCCGCGGCGCGATTGGTGAAGGTCAATGCCATCACCCGGCTGGGCGGGTAGACGCCCGTTGCTACACCGTAGGCGATGCGGTGAGTAATCGCCCGCGTCTTACCCGTTCCGGCACCCGCCAGCAGGCACACCGGCCCGAGTAATGCTTCGGCGGCCTGGCGTTGGCCCTCATCGAGGGCGTCGAGCAGGGCGTTTGCCTCCAGCGTCACGGTTGTTCGTCAATCGGTTGTCCGTACCAGTGCTCGATAATCGCCCGGGCAATCGACGAGTGCCCTGGCAGACGAATCTCATGCAGAGAGGCCGCGAGTTCGTCACGGCTAAACCACCGCAGGTCGAGAATTTCTGTTCCATCGGGAGTGCCCAAACCGGTGAAGCCGGGGGCGACGGATGCGGTGAATCCGAGCATGAGCGATGCCGGAAAGGGCCACGGCTGGCTGCCAAGATAGACGGGATCGACTACCGGAACGCCGGACTCTTCCAGAATTTCGCGCTGAACGGCCGACTCCAGTGACTCGCCCGGTTCGACGAACCCCGCCAGTAGCGAGTAGCGGTTGGATTCCCACAGTGCGTTCGAGCCCAACAGCAGTCGATCGTTTTGGTCGGTGACTCCGACAATGATCGCTGGGTCGGTACGCGGAAACACTTCAAGCTTGGAGGCGACATCTCGACGAACCCAGCCCGCCTTCTCGACAACGGTCGGCTCGCCAGTGCGTGGGGAAAAGAGGTGGGAGGAATGCCAGTTGAGAATTGCCAAGGCCTCAGTGAAGAGGCCAGCATCCCGATCACTCAGCTGAGTCGCAATGCTGCGCAGATTTCCCCAGTTCGCTTCAGCAAAATGCCCGGCATCGTCAAGCTCAACGGTGACGATGGGAGTGCCAACGGGCTCGGGGCTCGTCGTCGACATTGAACGCCCGAGGTAGACGCTCGTGTGGCCACGTTCGATGGCATCCGGGTGCAACAGCGCCAAAGAACCATCGGCTGCCAGCAATGCGGAACCGGCAAAGATCGGCAACACTCGAGTCGCGGAATCGCGCCACAACCGATCAAGAAGACGAGGATCTTCTCGAGCAAGATGGTCACGATCTATCTCATATCGCGACAGCGGCAGCCGCGAAAGAAAAGCCTGTGACATGTATCGACCCCGTCCCAACTGCGTGGCGTGCGGCAAATGCACGCCAGACCGACCTACCCTGAATGGTATGGCCAGATCACATCTCACTCTAGCCGCGCTGGCGACCTCTGCTGTCGAGGGACTCGACGTTGCCGCAGCCGCTCCGTTCGGCACCGGCAACGGCAACGACTTCGACTCCGCGCTCGTCACTGGGCGCGACGGAAAGCACTGGATTATTCGAGTGCCCCGCAACGCATCTGCAGAAAACGTGCAATCAGCAGACCTCGTAGCACTGCGCGCGCTGAGCGCCGGCGTGCGCACCCGACTGCCGTTCGCCGTCACCAGCTACGCCGGTCAAGTTCCGGTTGGTCAGACGCGCGGCATCGTTTATGAATTCGTTTACGGCAGCAAAATTCCGATGCGTTCGTACACCACCGGCTCGGGCTCGCTCTCGGCATCGATCGGTAGCGCCATTGCCGCGATCCACAGCCTGCCCACCAGCTTTGTGGCGGATGCCGGGCTCCCCGTGCAGACCGCCGGCGAAAGCCTGCGTGCCTGCATCTCGATCATCGACAGGGCTGCATCCACCAAGCTGGTTCCCGCCGCGCTTCTCGAGCGCTGGCGTGGAGCAACTGAAGACTCCAAACTCTGGCAGTTTCAACCGACCGTCATCAACGGCTCGTTAGTATCTGACTCATTCTTGACCGCCGATAACGTCGTCACCGGTGTACTGGGGTGGCAGGACGTCAAAGTTGGCGACCCGGCGACAGATCTGCAGTGGCTTCTCGGCCCCCGCAATGACGCCATCATCGATTCAGCCTTTGGAGCGTACGCGGATGCCCGCGGAGCTGGCGACCGTCAACTCAAGCAGCGCGCAACGTTCTATGCCGAGCTCTCCGTCGCCAAGTGGTTGCTGCACGGCACCGAGGTGCGCAGCACCGAAGTAGTGGACGATGCGGTCGAAATGCTGACGACGCTGCTCGACGATATCCGTGACGATGTCATGAACCCGATCAGCACCAACACGATGCCCACGATGGCGGTCGACGAGGTCGAAGCCATGCTGCGCAAAAACAACCACGCGGTCTAACTGCCGCGAAGAGTGCGGGCGGATCTAACGCGGGTTCGTCTGATCCTCGCGAGTGCGGTCGCCACTAGTCGTCGTGATCGGTGCGTCGGGCACGCGCCGAGCGTGTGAGAGTCGACCGCAACCTGCGCAATTTGTTGCGCGGAACTGGCGCTTGCGCGGCATCCGCATCGATGATGGTGATCGGCTCGGTAATGGCTCGTGACTGGTGCCGCGGCACAATCGCGACCCAGTGTCCTTTGCGGCGCGGAGCCACCTTAACGGTGAGTCGTCCTGATCGCGCCAAGACGACGGAAATTGCAATCGCGACGGCGGCTGGCACTCCGCCCGCGATGATGAATGCCACCTTGGCACCCAGCAGCTCGGCGATAGTGCCCATCAAAGGGCCACCGATGGCCTGGCCCCCGAGAATTACCATCACCCAGAACGCCATCACGCGACCACGAATCACCAGGTTCGATGACAACTGCACCATCGTTTCGGCGGCGGTCATCAGCAGCAGGCGGCTGAGTCCGATACCGATGAGTACGCCCAGGAATAGCCCGTAGATCGGCACAATGCCGGCGAGCATCATCATCAAGCCGTAGAGCACCGCGCCAAAGATGATCGTGCGCAGACGCAGACTTGCTCGGCGCGCTGAAGCGAGGGCTCCGAGCAGTGCTCCAATCGCGGCCAACGAATTGTAGAGACCGTAACCACTGGCGCCGGTTCCGTACACGGTGTTGGCCATCGCCGCGAGAAGTGTCGGCATCGGCATTCCAAAGACGGCAACAACGAAGACCATCACCATTGTCCAAAATAGTGTGGGCTTGTTGCGGATGTACCGCATCGCTTCGCGAATTTGTCCCTTGGATTCTGGAGCGCGTGGGGCGATCAACAGCTCGTTCTTGCGCATCGACGCGAGGATGATGACACCGATGACGACCGCCACGGCATTGATTCCAATGGCCCACCCTGAACCCGCGGCCACGATGAGGGCACCACTCAGTGCTGGCCCCAAGAAGGCTCCGGAATGAAAGATCGAGGCGTTGAGGCTGATGGCGTTGCGCAAGTGGCGCGGCCCGACGAGTTCGTTGACAAAGACAGCACGCGCGGGGTTGTCGAAGACTTGGATGATGCCCATGAGCAAGACCAGCAGGTAGACAAGCCAGAGCTGCGCCACTCCCATAATCGTGACGATGGCGAGAGCAAGACTGAGCGCCCCGATGATCGACTGAGCGACCATGAGTGTGGCCCGCTTATCGAAACGGTCGGCAATGACGCCAGCGTAGGCGCCAAGAATGATGGTGGGAGTGAACTGGATGGCGATGGTGAGCCCCACCAACGCAACGTTGCCGGTGAGTTCCAGAACTAGCCAGTCGACAGCAATACGTTGAACCCACGCGGCAGTGTAGGCAATGAACTGAGCGATCACATAGAGCCGGTAGTTGTGCAGCCGTAGCGAACTAAACGTGTCGCGCCAGAGGGGGCGAGACATTACAGCCGAGATAGGCACAGTTGCCGGAGAGGTCTCAGATGTCATAGCCACAGAGATAACCGTATTGTCTCCGCTGTCATTCCAGTGCATAATCGAGCCTATAAATTCGATTACGTTTCGTAATGAGGTGATTGTGTTCGACCCGGTGCTGTTGAAATCTTTCGTCGCTCTCGCCGACACTCTCAGTTTTACGGACGCCGCCCGAACGCTGACGCTGAGCCAACCGACCATCAGCCAACACATTCGCAAACTTGAGGCCGCCGCTGGCCGCATTCTCGTCGTGCGGGATACTCGCGCCGTATCACTCACCGACAACGGCGAAGCGATGCTCGGCTTTGCGCGCGCTATTTTGGCCGAACAAGATCAGGCAATGAAGTACTTCACGGGCTCCGCGATGCGGGGGCGGTTGCGATTCGGCTCGGCCGATGATCTTGCACTCAACGAGCTGCCGGGCATTCTGCGCAACTTTCGACAGTTATACCCCCAAATCAATCTTGAGCTCACGGTCAGTCAGAGTGGAGCACTCGTGCGCCGCCTGCATGCCGGCCAACTCGATCTGATCTTCGTCAAGCAAGACGCTGGCATGGAAGGTGGGCGTCTTGTGCGCCGCGACCGGATGGTGTGGATGGGCCACAAAAGCACCGCGCTAGAGCCAGGCGCGCCCGTTCCCTTGATCGTGTACCAAGCACCCAGCTTGGGCCGCACCTATGCAATGCGCGCCCTCGAGGCGAACGGACGCACGTGGCGAATTACCTGCAACGTGAAAGAAGTGAATGGTGCTCTCGCCGCCGTGCGTGCCGGAATTGGCATCGCGGTATTTCCGCAGTCGCTTATTCCGGCCGACCTCGCCCAGCTCCCTGCCACTCTTGAGTTGCCGGAGCTCGGCGACGTCGACTTCGTTCTACTCGACAACCCGCTCGCAGCCCGGGACCCCATCGACGCGCTCAGCACCGCAATTTTGAGCCGACCCGCGCTGCTCTAACTGACCTGCTCGCTTACGCTGCCGGTGCCGCTGTTAGTGCTGGTTCTGGTGCCGGTGCCGCCACTAAAACTCGGAGCTGTTCCCACCGACCGGCCCCAGGCCTCGCGCAATTCGCTTTCGCTAAAGATGTGTTCGGGGCGAATCACCGTGTCTTCGGCGACAAAGTAGAACGCGGCATCGATCTTGTCGGGGGTGATATTTTTCCACTGCGCATACGCCAAACGGTAGAGCGCCAGCTGCAACTGCTTAGCTTCAAGATCGACGGCATCCTGTGGGGCGCGGCCCGTTTTCCAGTCGACAATCTCGTAGCGGTCTCCATCGGAATACACGGCATCGATCTTGCAAATCACCACACGGTCGTCAAAGGGAACGTGAATCTCGATCTCTACGTCGACCGGCTTTCGCGTTGCCCACGCTGAGCGTTCGAATGTGGCCTGCAGCTCGGCAAGCTTTTCGGCATCCGCAACGCCATCGGTATCGACGCCATCGATCTCGAGCGACACAGCATCAAGCGTTTCGGCGGATGCTGAAGTGCCAAAACGGGCTTCCACCCATTCGTGAAATTGCGTTCCCAATCGCGTTGCGCGGTAGGGCTTTTCGGGCATCGGTCGGCGTAACGACAGGGCGACAGCTTCGGGGTCGGCAATGTAGTCCTTGAACCGGGAGGCCGGAATTCGTTGCGGCAGTGGTGTGCGTTGGGCTTCGCTGGCGGCCCGGTTGCGCTCGGCCACGAGCAGGTCAATTTCGTGAGACCACAGGCCTTCGGCTCCGGGGTCGGCCGTGCGCACTAGTTGGGCGGCAGTCTCAACGCTCGTGCGGCGGTTGCCGAGCGGATCAAAGGGCCAAAGCGGATCGACGATATCGGTAAAGGTGGGGTTTTCGTCGTTCTCCGGTTCGGTGGGCAACTCAGGAATCAAACCGCGCTCGTCAAGCTCTTGCAAGAAGATGCTGGGTGCTTGGGGTTTGCTTCGACTCGACCAAAACGATCCGGTGAGCAGCAAATTATCGCGGGCACGAGTGATGGCAACGTAGCCAAGGCGACGCTCTTCTGCCTGGTGACGCTCAGCAAGGGCCGCCTTGAATCCTTTGAGCGAAGCGTCAAACTCGGACTGATAACTCGCGCTCTCCCACGCGAGTTCGGGGAGTTCCGCGGCGTCTCCGCGGAACGCGAACGGCAGCTTGCCGAAACCGATCCACCCTTTTCCTTCTCGCGATGTCGCTGGCACTTCTCCGGCGGACAGGCGCGGGAGGGCAACGAGATCCCATTCCAAGCCCTTCGAGGCATGAATGGTGAGCAACTGCACGGTGCCCGCTTCTGCATCATCACTGCGCGGGCCCATCATGTCTTGCTGAACTGCACGTCGAAGCCAGGATAGAAAGCTGCCCAGGTTGGCCTGATCGTCACTGGCCAGAAAACCGGCCAGTTCGTCATGGAAGGCGTAGAGGTTCGCCATTCCGTGGGCTTGCGGGCGACTGGCGACAACCTCAATATCGAGCAAGAGTTCTTGTTCAAGAAGCCGCACGAGATCGCCAAGGTCAAGCCCGGCCCGCGACCGGAAAAATGCTAGCTGTTTAGCCGCTGCTTTGAGCCGCGCGACCCCTTCATCGCTAAAGCCCTGAAGTTGCGAATGGGTGGCTGGTGCTTCGCCGACAAAGTCGAGAGCATCCACAATGGATGCCGAATCGTCCACCGCAACAGACGCCCGCATGTGCTGTTGGATTTCTGCGCTCAGCTCTTGTTGTGTCACTGATCGGCTCAGCAGCCAGCGAGACAGTCCGGCGAGCGCCTGCAGATCGCTTGTTCCTATCGACCAGCGCGCGCCCGCCAGCAGGCGGATCAGCTCCGACCCCGCCGTGGGATCGTGGATTACGGTGAGCGCGCTCACGAGGTCAACAATTTCAGGGGTGGACAGGAGCCCGCCGATTCCTAGCACGTGGTACGGAACGTCTTCGGCACCGAGCGCCGCGGCGAACCGATCCATGTCGCTACGGCGGCGGAACAGGATGGCGGCAGTCGGCGGCGAAGGTGCGGCAGCCTCGGGGTCTGGGTCGTAGTGATTCCACGCCTGCGGCGCGAGTGCTCGCGCAAACCATTTGGCGACGCCTCGAGCTTCGTCGTCAATGTGCTCAAAATAGTGGGAGTCGATGGTGCCTTCGGGGGCTGCCGGGCGTGCATCCAGTGATTCCACCCGCACGGGCGAGCGCGCGCTCAGCGGCTCGACGATGACGTTTGCGGCATCGAGCACGCTCGTGGCGTTGCGCCAACTCGTTGAGAGCGCAAAGTATTGAGCATCGGCGTTGTCGGTGAAGTCGCGGCTGAAGCGAGCCAGGTTGGCGGCGCTGGCCCCACGCCATCCATAAATTGATTGATGGGGGTCGCCAACGGCCATCACCGAATGATTGCTAAATAGCCGGGCAAGTAGCGCGTTTGCACAACGCTGGTGTCTTGATATTCGTCGAGGAGCACGACGCGGTAGCGATCTTGGTAGTGCTCAACAACGTCGGCCGAGCGTTCGCTCACTTCGAGGGCAAGAGCAACTTGGTCACTGAATTCGAGCAAACCCTGCTGACGTTTTTGCTGCGCGTACTGCACAGCAAGAGCGAGCAATGGTGCGAGTGAACCGACCTCGTTCACCGCTTCAACGACAGAAACGTAGGGGGTCTTTTTGCGGGCGCTGTCGGAGAACGGCAGTTCGGAGAGTTGGGTGAAACGCTCGGCGTAGGCGGCGACATCGTCGGCGTTTGCCACGTTGTCGCTCAGGGCGTGACTGAGATTCAGCACTGCCTCGGTGAGGGCATTGATTGACTTTTCGAGCCCAATGAGGCGTTCATCGGTGCTTGCGACTACGAGTTTGCGCGCCAACTGCCACGATGACGGATCGTTAAGCAGAGTCGATTCTGGCTCGCGACCGATGAGGAGAGCGTTCTCGGTGAAGAGCGCGCTGGCGAACGAGTTGTAGGTCGAGATGGTGGGTTGATCAAACTCGATCGACGAGGTCTCGGGGGTGGCCTCAAATCGTTCTGGGTGCCGGCTTTGCACCTCACGCAAGATCGCGATGCGCTCGCTGACGCGTTTGCTGAGCGAACCGGCAGCCTTGCGTGTGAAGGTGAGGCCCAAAATTTGGTCAGGGGTGGCGAGATTGTTGGCCACGAGCCACACCACGCGGCTGGCCATCGTGTCAGTTTTTCCGCTCCCGGCACCAGCAACTACGAGGGCGGGAGACAGGGGTGCTTCGATGACGACTTGCTGCTGCGCTGTCGGCGCGTGAATGCCTAGGAGGCCGGCGAGATCGACGGAGGAGATCATCGTGCACTCACCGCCGGTACAACGTGAATGCGGCAATTGCCGAAGCTCCACGGATCGGTGCAGTGGCTGCTCACTCGAGCCACGAACACGTTTGACGCCATACCTGTGGCGTCGTCTATCACTCTTTGTCGAAAGGCTTCGAGTTGCTCCTCGGTCATCGGGGCCTGTTTCGGGTCGACGTAGTCACGCGTTTTGGCAGACGGCGAGAGCACGACGAGCTTGGCGCCGCCGTTGACGAGCCCGTCAGGTACGCCTTCGATGGCTCCCGCGGCGAATGCCAGTTGGTACGCCGCGAGTTGTGGATGATCGGCCACAGCGCTATCGGTGGATGGTTCGCTCTTGCCCGTCTTGAGGTCAACGATCACTGCGGTTGTTCCGCCATACATTTCGACGCGGTCGATTTTTCCACTGAGCAGCGCTTGCTCGAGTGGCAGCTTGAACTGCATCTCGTTGCTGATGAGCTTTCCCCCGTCTGCTTCGAAGTCGCGCAAATAGGTAGCCAAGTGTTCGGTCAGTTTGCGAGCTCGCAGCTTTTCGGCTTCTGACTGCCACGAGGCTTCGAAACTCATTTCACTCCACCGTTCTTCGACCTCACGGTAGAGGGCATCTGCACTGAAATCTGTGGCCGTTTCTGCAACCTCGTGAATGAGCGTGCCCAGGTTTGATGCAACGTTGGAGGTCGATCCGCCCAACTGGTCGATGGCCCAATGAAGTGGGCAGCTCTCGAACGATTCCATGCGCGACGGCGAAATGCGAACTTCGGCTTCTGGATCGCTCAGATCGACCAATGGCGCAAGCGTGCTCGGCTCGCGCAGCCCGTACCAAGCACTGGGATCGGCACCGGGCACACCCTCCTGTGCGAGGCGAGCGAGCGATGCCGCGGCGGCGGCCGGGTTAGTGGTCGTCGTCAATTCACGACGCAGCACACCAACGAGCCCCCTCAAGCTGAGCGGTGGTCGAGCCCGCATCGGCTCATCCGGGGTAGGAATCAGCGTCAAGAATGGAGACGGCATGTTGTCGTCGCCCTCGACCGCGGTGACAATCACTTCGCTTGTTGCCCGCGATACCGCCTGCGTAAACATGCGCAGTTCGTCATGCAAAACCTCACGGCGGCGGTCGGCTACCGCGAGCTTCTCCCCCGCCAAGACGCGAGGCAGATCGTGTGCCCCCAAAAGTGAACCCCGCACGCGCAGGTTGGGCCACACGTTTTCTTGCATCCCCGCGATGACAACAACATCGAACTCCTGGCCGATGACGGATGCCGGCGTTCCGACGGTCACCGAGTCAACAATCGAGCGTGCGGCAAGCGTGTCTTCTGCGACATCGGCCGAGAGCCAGTCATTGAGAAAAACGTTAGCCGGGGCATCCGGACGGCGCTCCACAAAACGCTTCGCGGCCGAGAACAAAGCAACGACAGCATCAAGGTGCCGGTTGGCTTCTTCGGCGACCACCCCAGAGCCGAGGGCTTGGGTAAACCACCGATCCGCGAGCCCACTGCGCTGCCAAGTGCCCCACAACAGTTCTTCGATAGTGTCACCGGCATCAGCGGCCGCCGCCGTTTCGCGCAGATTCTTGGCCACCGCTGCAGCCTGTCGGGCCACCCGAGTTTCGATGGTCGTGAAGCCTGCTGGCGCGGAGAGGGCCTGCGCAATAAGTTCATCGGCGGGGTCAAAAATTTCGGCGCCGAGCGCCTCATGACGCAGCGCTGCTTTCAACCGCCGCAGAGAGACCGGATCAAAACCACCGACGGAACTACTCAGTAGCTCTACCGCTGATGCCGCGTCCAGCGTTCGCCGACCCAGCGCAAGCTCCAGCAATACGATCAACCCGTTTACGCTGAACTCGTCACGCACCGCACTGCGGGCGCTCGACACGCTCGTCACCACTTCGAGCGTGCGCAGCTGGCGTGCTAGCGACGGAATCAACGAGCCGGTACGCACGATAACGGCCATGCGCGACCACGGAACTGACTCAAGCACGTGCTTCTCGCGCAAGTGACGGGCGATGAAGGCAACCTCTTCGGCGGGACTCGCCAATTGATAACTGTGGATGCTCGACGGCGCCGTTGCGACCGCTGGCGACTTGCGCTGCTCGAGCAGCCCCGAAACTCCGATGCGCTGAGTCAACTCTGTGATGGTGTGCCGAAGCGCAGCGCTGTGCCGATGCACCGACGAGAGAAAAAGTGTCTGGCAGTTGTCGAGCTGAAGCCTCCCGGCCCACGCTGCGAGCACCGCAGGTTGTGCGCCCCGGAAGGATCCTGTTGTGAGGTCAGGGTCGCCGAACCCGATAATCGTAATGCCGCGACTGGCAAGCGCGCGCAGCAATGAAATTGTGGCTTCAGTGAGTTCGTGGGCGTCATCCACGATGACCAAACGCAAACGATCAATTGCGGCGTAGTGCCCCTCTGCGATGAGCGCGGCAGCCTCAGCTAACAACTCGCTGGCATCGAAGTGTCGATCACGGTAGCTGGCCTTCACTGCGTCGTACACCGAGATGAAGGCGGATGCCGCCACCCATTCCGGCCGGTCAGTGCGTTCGCCCAACTGCGCGAGTTCGTGGGGTGTAACTCCAAATTCGACACAGCGCATCATGAGATCGCGCAACTCAGTGCGGAACCCGCGCAGGCGGCGAACCTCGGTATCGAGGTGGGGCGGCCAGGGTGCGCCACCGCCGTCCGCGATCTCGCCTGCCAGGAGCTCCGCGATGATCTGGTCTTGTTCGGCGCCGGTGAGCAGCGTGGGTGCACCATCGCCGGCCACCGCGGCAGCCTCGCGAATCACTTCGAAGGCGAGAGAGTTGGCGGTGCGCGCCATCGGCCCCAGGGTCGGCACATCGAGGCGGACCGCCAGACGATCACGCAAAGCGGTTGCACTCTGGCGGGTCGCCGATAGCACCACAATTTGCTCGGGTGACCAGCCGCGATCGTGCACTCGCTCGGCAACTACTTCGACAAGAGTTTCAGTTTTGCCGGAGCCCGGTGCACCGACCACGATCGCGCTGACGCCATCGTTGAGCGAGACGACGGCGCGTTGGGAAGCGTCGAGAGTGTGCGGCTCGGGAGCCGAGATATCCGCGCGCCCCGGGGGCAAGGTGACCATGAATCAACGTTATCTGGATGCGCTGACAGAGAACGGACATTCACCGCTGCTGGTTGTGTCGTAATCTTGGCGTGTGGACATAAGCATCGGTATCAACAACAGCCCCCGTGAAATCAACTTCGAGTCGGCACAGTCGTCGAGCGAGGTCGAATCGATCATCGCCGAAGCATTGAACTCGGATGCCAAATTTGTGACCCTGCGCGACGCCAAGGGCAAGCTTTACATCGTTCCGATCGCGGCTGTCGCCTATGTCGACTCGGTGAAGAAGAGTCTCGCCGCGTCGGATTCGTGGCCTAACGTGGAACTGCTTTTCGTCACGGTCATCGCCGCTTCGATCGCCGCAATCTTGCGCTACATGTTGCCATCACGCGGCATGTACGGCAGCGCACTTTTGCCTGCTGTCGGTGCTGCGGTAACGGCAACAGTGTGGGTCGCTCTGCTCTGGGCCGGCCTCACTTTCGATGGCACCTGGATCTGGGTTGCCAGTCTTGTTGCTGGTGGCGGCGCCGCTCTCGCTACAGCGCTACTGCTGCCGCGTCACCGTGAAGCTGCGGATGCCCGTGCATTCGTTGAGCTCGCCCGCAGCTAAATTCGTTCACTGGTGGACTCGCCCGTTTTTAGTGCGGGGTTCTGGCCCGCTAATTAGGCGGTGAGCCCGAGCGCGTCCATGCGACGCGTGTGGGCAGCGATTAGCTCGGTGAATACCGGCTCAACCTGTGCCTCTGTTGAGCGGGTGTGATCGGGGAAGACGAGTGCCGAGCGCGCCACGAGCATCATGTCGCCCATCAGACGACGACCCCACATAGCAAGTCGCGAATCGAGTCGCGGGTTGGCGTCAATCGCCTCTTGGAGAAATTCGCCAAGCACTTTCTCGCCGGATTCTCCGGAGAGGATCGTGGCTAAGCGAGCATGAGATTCGTCGGGGAGCCCTTTAGCGAGTCTTGCGTAGAAGTCGTCAAAGAATCCGGCGCTGAGGTAGGCCGTAATCAGCGCTTCGTACCAGTCAGAGCCACGAGCAATACGTTCAAATTCGTCAAAGGCTTCAGTAAACGGGTCCATTATTTCGGCCGGCGAGCCGCCAGCTTTCGTAATCTCTGCGACGAGAGCGCGATGCTTGCCCAGAGACAACTCGGCTGCTTGACCGATTGCGGTCTTGGCAGCCGTGGTTGGGGCGTTGGTAATAACGCGCGAGAGGTTCTCAAAGATCATGAGCTGCACGTAAGCGGCGCGGCCCAAAAAGTCGAGAATGTCGGGCGCGAACTCGGCGAGTGCTACTTTCTCCGTCGCCAAAGCGTCAGATCGTGACCGAAGGCGAGGCAATTCGATGCGACCTGGCTTGCGCGAAAACCACTTAACCACGGAGCCAGCTTAGGGCGTGTTTGTGCAGTTCGCGCTCTCTACAACTCGCCTCGCCGCCTCAATTCACGGCCTCACCCCAGCACAACCCGCTAAACTTCGGGCATCCCCCCGAATCTGGAGGGGGTCCCGCGCCCCAGGTCAAAAAGGGCGCTTCGCACCTAGACGGGCTTCATACGTGACTTTTTCAGAACTCAATATCGATCAGGACATGGTCGATGCACTTGCTACCAAGGGCATCATCGAACCGTTCCCGATTCAAACTCAAACCATTCCTATGGGCCTCGCAGGCCAGGACATCATCGGTCAGGCTAAAACCGGTACCGGTAAGACTCTCGGCTTCGGGCTTCCCGTGCTGCAGTCACTGGGCACCGATCCTGAGCCCGGCGTGAAGGCCCTCATCGTGGTGCCTACTCGCGAACTCTGCGTTCAGGTCGCCGAAGACCTCGTGCTCGCGGCATCCAATCGCTCGACCAAGGTTGCCGCCATTTACGGCGGCAAGGCGTACGAAGGTCAGGTCGAACAGATTAAGGCTGGCGCTCAAGTCATCGTCGGTACGCCCGGTCGCTTGCTCGACTTGGCCAGCCAGCGCATGCTCTCGCTCAAGGACATCAAGGTGATGGTTCTGGATGAGGCTGACAAGATGCTCGACCTCGGCTTCCTCTCCGACATCGAGAAGCTGTTCGCGCAGACGCCTCCTACTCGCCACACGATGCTGTTCTCGGCAACGATGCCCGGCCCGATTGTGGCTCTCGCTCGTCGCTTCATGAACAAGCCCATCCACATCCGCGCGACCGACCCCGACGAGGGCCTGACGCAGAAGAACATCAAGCACGTCGTTTACCGCGCGCACAACCTCGACAAAGACGAGGTCATCGCACGCATCCTGCAGGCTGAGGGTCGCGGCAAGACTGTTGTCTTCACGCGCACCAAGCGTGCTGCTGCCAAGCTTGTTGAAGAGTTGAACGACCGCGGCTTCAACGCTGCCGCAGTGCACGGTGACCTCAACCAAGAGCAGCGTGAGCGTGCCATGGCCGCGTTCAAGGCGGGCAAGAAAGACATTCTTATCGCGACGGATGTTGCGGCACGAGGCATCGACGTCAACGACGTTACGCACGTGATCAACCACACCATCCCCGACGACCACGACACCTACCTGCACCGCGCAGGCCGAACCGGTCGCGCTGGCAAGACCGGTGTTGCTGTCACGTTCGTGGACTGGGCAGACATGCTCAAGTGGACGCACATCAACAAGGCGCTCGAAATGGGCATCCCCGAGCCGACCGAGACGTACTCGTCGAGCCCGCACCTCTTCTCCGATCTCGACATTCCGGAGGGAACCAAGGGTCGTCTGCCTGGTTCACACGCTCCTGTCGTTCGCACGGCTGCCTCGAGCGGGTCGGGTTCAGCCGGTCGTTCAGGCTCCGGTTCGAGCTCACAGGGCGGCGGCCGTGGCCGCGACTCCCAGCGCTCCGGCGATGGATCTTCGCGTCCTCCGCGCAATCGCACACGCTCCGCCGGATCCGAATCAGGTTCGCAGGGTGACGGTGGGTCGGTTGCCAGCGCACGCTCGTCTGACGACAAGGTTCGCCCCGAGGGCGGCGGAACCCACGATGGTGGCGCACCGGCACGTCGCAAGCGCACTCGTCGTCGTCGTGGCGGAGACGGTGCGCCAACTGCACCCCCGAGCGTCTAGTTCGCCCGATCTGAAAGTTTCATAAGAAAGCCCCGCTTTGTGCGGGGCTTTCTTCGTTGGTGCGAACGCTCAGCTGTTTTCCGCAGGCTCAGCCGCGGGAACAGACGCCGTGGTTCCGGCGTATTGCTGTGAGAGGAACCGATACGACTTTGTCGAGAACGCCACGATAGCCACGACGACCATGAGCAATCCCGCGATGAGAAAGACGAGCGCGATGCCGCGTGCCGCACCGTCGCCGAGCAGCCAGCGAAACGCATCCTGCCCGTTCTGAGAGTCCATGTAGGGGATGATGAGAAATTGGGCAATGGGGGCAATAGCGAATGCCGTGATCGGGGCCGCCGCCGCTTCGAAGGCTTGCGCGAATCCGAACACTCGGCCTTGCGTGCGGTACGGCACGATCTTCTGGATGACGGTTTGCTCCGCCGCTTCTACCGCTGGCACGAGGGTCATGTAGAGCAGGATTCCGCCGGCATACAGCCACCACCAGTCCCGGATCGTGAACATGGCTCCGAGAACTCCCATTAGTCCGACCAGAAACAGCATGGTTCGGATGGGGTTGCGGCCGAGCCCGAATTTGGCGACCAGTAGTCCCCCAATGATGAAGCCGCTCGACGATACGCCGAGCACGATTCCCCAGACTTCTACAGGAAACAGCTCAAGCCCATAGGGGTCCATTAGTGCGATGTACACACCGCCGATGAGGTTGTTGAATGTCGAGAAGATGATAGCGCAAAGAGTCCGGTAGCGGCACGGACTGCGGTGATACTCCCCCGCAGGTCGACGAGCGGTGAGCGCCCGCCCTCTTCGGGTTCCGGTTTCTGTTCCGGAATGCGCAAGACCGTGAGATGGATGAGTGCGGCGGCAGACAGCACAATCGCAATAACGAGAGTCCAGCCCATCCCGAGCAGGCCAATCGAGAGTCCGCTGAAGACGCTCGTTACCAAAAATGAGAGCCCCTGAACCGTGCCGACCAGGCCATTGGCGTTGGCGTGGCGCTCTTGGGGCACCAGCAAAGTCACGGTTGTCGAGAGCGCAATGTTGCGCATGTTTTCGATGACGGCACCGAAGAGGATGATGCCGGCAAAGATCCAATACATTGGTCCACCGAGGTCGAGCAATATGGACTCCGGGAACAGCGCGTAAATAGTGCCGGCGATGCCGAACGCCACGAGGGTGACCAAGCCGGCAAAGAGCATGACGACGTGTTTACGGTGTCGATCAACGATGGTTCCGAAGACCATCGAGAACGCTGCGACCAACAACATGTAGGCGCCGCCGATAATGCCGGTCGCGAGCACCGATCTCGTCTCGAGATACACCCAGAATGTCAGAGCGAACCACAAGTAACTTGTCGTGATATTTGCTACTGCAGTGTTGACGAGAATCTGCAGGAATGTCGTCATCCCACCGGGCAACGGTCCTTGTGTGGGGGTCGTGTCGGATGAGGTTTCGTTGGACTCAACCATTTGCTGATTTTACACAGTGCGCCGTGTTGTGACTCAGGAAAATGTAACGATCGACGGCGGCGATCGGGGCCAGTTATTGATGGAGAAGGCACTGGTTTTATCGGCTAAACAGGCGCACAATAGAAAAAATGTTCCTCAGCGCACGGTAGCCAAGGAGGAGATCAATGCCAGCGCAACGGAAGGACTTTCCCCCAGACTTCATGCCTGTTCTCTCCACGGGGCGCCACCGAACCCCGCGAAAAGGCGGATGCTTTATGGAGTTCGCGTCGTACCTTGCCGGAGAAAAGTGGAGCGATCATCCGTCGTGCACCCATCCGTCGCTCGCCCTCTTAGCGCGCCTCGTCAATGACTGCACCTCAGACGATGACCGGTCGCAGCTGGCAGAGCTCATCCCAGCCGTGATCGGAATGACCAGCGACGATCAGCGCGTGGACCTCCGCATCGCACTGCGCGCAGCTGCCGCGGCGCTGCCGATCGTCAGCGAGGGCCGTCAGCGGGCACTTGCAGTGGGCATCATCGCGACACAGTCGCAACTCGCCACCCTCGACCCTTGTGCCGACACCACTGTGGCCGACGCGGTAGCGTCAGCGCTGGCTCAAGCCCCAGCAGCCGAACAGTGGGCACGAGATTTCAGCGCTGAGCATCACAATGAGCCTCGCCCTCGTGCCGTCAAGCGAATAACGGAATCCATCATCTGCACCGCGGTGCTGGGAATCGCCCAAGCCTGCACCCCCGGAGCAAACCAGCGACTAGAAGCGCTGCTCCGTGAAGCGATCGAGGATTGCCGGGCGATCGTCGATGCCAGCGTCGAAGAGACTCAGCACGTCACGTCACGAGCCGCTCGGGGCCATCTCGTTACCCACGACCGCTTAAGGTCGTAGCGAGTCAGCTACGCTGCGGAGCGTTGCGGCAGATTCTGTGAGCAGGCGTAGCTCTTTTTCGCTAAAAGTTGTTTCCTTTATGGGGGTTGCGCCCGAAGCACTCACGATGCAGGGCACGGAAAGTGCGACGCCACTGAGCCCTTGGAAGTCAGTGAGCACGGGAGCAACGGGCATGACAGAGTGCTTGTCGCCGAGGATCGCTTCCACGATGTGGGCCGTTGACAACCCGATCGCATAGTTCGTCGCGCCTTTGCCCTCGATGACCTTATAGGCGGCGTTTCGGACGCCGTCGGCGATGTCGTCGAGCTCGGTTTCCGTCATGCGGGGGTGGCCGTCGCGTTGCCATTCCAGAATCGGAACGCCACCGATTGTGGCGCGTGACCACAGCGGAAACTCTGAGTCACCGTGTTCGCCAATGATCGACGCATGAACACTGGATGGCGATACTCCGGCTCGCTCGGCAAGCTTCCACCGCAGTCGCGAGGTGTCGAGCACGGTGCCGGACGCAAAAATACGCTCGGGCGGAAGCCCCGACTCCTCGTGCGCGAGCACCGTGAGAACGTCGCAGGGATTCGTCACGATGACAAAGATCGCGTTGGGGGCGACCTCCATGAGCTGCGGCATCATCGAACGGATCATGCGGGCGTTGACATCAGCAAGTTCGATGCGGGACTGGCCAGGGTTCTGCTTCGCGCCAGCCGTGATCACCACAACGTGCGAGCCCTTCACGACGGAGATGTCGCTTCCGCCCATAATCTGACTCGACCCCGTGAACTGGGTGCCGTGGGCGAGGTCGAGTACTTCGGCATCCACTTTCTTGGTCGCGATGTCGTAGAGCGCAATCTGGCGAGCCGACCCTCGGATCAGGGCGGCATAGGCGGCGCTGGCCCCTACGCTGCCCGCTCCAACAATGGTCAGCTTTGAGTTCTCGACAACGCTCATGCGATTAGTGTCCCACGTCCGCTGTTCCCAGAGCGTGCGCCAAGGCCGACTCGCCCGAACAGTGCCGAGGACTCAGCGCCTGGCTCAACGACACCGGCTGACCCGTACTAATTATGTCGTCATTGCGGAGGCGAGCTGCGCAATGATCCGCTTGAGAATGGGGCGCGAAGTCGCCAGGTTCATGCGGATGTGGCCCGCACCGACAGCGCCATAACCGACACCGCCATTGACCCGGATGCCCGCCTTCTCCGCCAACATCTCAGCGAGCTCTGGCTCATCCGAGTACGCGCGCAAGTCAACCCACGCAAGGTAGGTTCCCTGCATCGGCGCCATGCGTGCCTCTGGCAACAGTTCGGCGAGCGCCGCCCGCGCATACTCGATGTTGCCTTCGATGTACTCCCGCACTTCGCCCAACCACGGCTCGCCACCGAGGTAGGCAGCGGTGTTGAGACGCATTCCGGGGGTGCTGGCACCGTGAGACGCCATCCAGCCGATCGTCTCCCACAGTGTGCGGTCGGCGTCGTTACTGAGGATTATCTGAGCGCACTTGAGCCCGGGCAGATTGAACGCCTTCGAAGGACTCGTTGCGGTGACCGCGACGCGTGCTCCGGCATCCGACACACTCGCCAACGGCACGTGCTTGGTTCCGAAAAGTGTGAGGGGGGCGTGAATTTCATCGCTGAATATGCGGGCGCCATGAGCGTCAGCAACATCGGCGAGCGCCGACAGCTCATCGCGCGTGAAGACCTTGCCGGTGGGGTTGCCGGGATTGGCGAGAACAAAGACGTTGGCACCCGCAGCGAAGTGCCGAGCAATGTCGTCGAGGTCGAGCGAGAAGCTGCCGTCGTCACCGCGCAGCATGGGCGACTCGATGACGTCGCGACCAAACGCCTTAGGCAACATCAGGAACGGCATGTAAGCGGGAGTGGGAACGATGACGGCTGCGCCAGGTTTGCTGAATTCGACGATCGCCAACTCGAGCCCTTTGAGCACGTCTGCAAGCGGGAAAATATCTGCAGCGTCAACGGCCCAGCCGTACTGCTCGTTGTGCCATTTCGCCGTCGCAGCGCTCATCTCCCGCGCGACTGATTCAGCGGGGTACCCGAATTCGAGTCGTTGAGCGATCGACGCCCACTCTTCGAGCACCGCGGGCGCGGTACCAAAGTCCATTTCGGCAACGCCGGCACACAGCAGGTCACCTTCAGGGGCGGTCCACTTATTACTTCCGCGACTGCGCAAAAGTTCGGGGGTGATGGCATCCCATTGTTCGGCATTGGTGGTCATGCTGGCTCCTACTCGATGGGGTGACTGGCGGCGTTGGCATCTCTCGGTGCCGCGGTCGGCTGTGCGGTTATGCGGCTATGCGGTTGTGGTGTGTGGTTTGGCGTTACAGCGGGGCATCAACGATGAATGGTTTCGAACCGGTCGCTCGCGCAATGATCTTCTCGAGCACTTCTGGCTCGGTGGTGTTCTCGGCTAAGCGGTTGGGTTTGCCCATCCCGTGATAATCGCTCGCGCCGGTGGCTTCTAGGCCGTACTTGGCGCAGAGTTCGAGCAAAAATTCGCGGCCCTCAGGTGAGTTGTCGCGGTGGTTTACTTCGAGCCCGAATAGTCCTTCATCGGCGAGTGACTTGATCACTGATCCGGTGAGTTGGCGGTATTTTCCGTGGGCGGCCGGATGCGCGAGCACGGGCACTCCCCCGGCGGCAACGATCATCTTCACTCCCTCGAGCGGGCTCGGGGCGTAATATTTCTCGTAATAGCCGCCCTGCCAGTGCAGGATGCTCTCAAACGCTGCGCTGCGGTTGGCAACGTGACCTTTGCGCACGAGTGCATCAGCGATGTGCGGGCGACCAAGGGTCGTACCGTCAGAGGATTCCGCGAGCACGTCATCCCAAGTCAGGTCATAATCTTGCGAAATCTTCTCGACGATTCGTTCGGCACGTCGCAGTCGGCCATCCCGAATGCGTGCAGTCTCGCTGACGATCGTGCGGTTCAGGGGATCAAACAGGTAGGCCAACACATGCACGCTCGCTGGGCCATAGTTTGTGCTGAGTTCCATGCCGGGAATCACATTGATTCCAGAAACTTTGGCCGCTGAGATCGCCTCTTGCCACCCAGCGGTTGAGTCATGGTCGGTGAGCGCGACAGTGCCGAGCCCCGCTCGTTTGGCAGACCGAATCAGCAGGGTGGGAGTTTCGGTGCCATCGGACACCGCACTGTGAGTGTGCAGGTCGATCGGTGTGTTGCGCATTCTGCAAGCCTATTGCTCTAGGCTCAGGGCGCTATGTTCCAACGCATCCTTGCAGCGATCTTTATTGTCGCTATCGCCGCCGTCCTTATCGTCGCGGCTTGGCCACAGTTGTTTTCTCTTGAGCAAACGGCCGGAATCGCTCAGATTGTGTCGTTGCGCGGCCTTGCGGCTGCTGTGGCCTTTGTGGCGGTGCTTGGCCTGACCTTGATTTCGTTGCTGTCGGCGCGCTTGCACCGTTTCACAGCATCCCTTGCCGTTATTGCTCTTGTCTTTTGCGCGCTCACTCTTGCAGTTTTGGCCACGCGTGGTTTCGGTAGCCCCGGTTTCGAAACCAAAGCTGAGGGCGACATCACAGTGCTCTCCTGGAACACTCTTGGCGATGCGCCAGGAGCTCCGACCATTGCCGATTTGGCACTCGTCAATGATGCGGATGTTGTGACTCTTCCCGAGACCACCCGCGAGATGGGCATTGAGGTCGCCACCTTGATGGCGGCGAGCGGTCGCCCTATGTGGGTGCACACGCTCGCCTATGACCAGGTGTCGAAGTCCCGCTCAACCACCATTCTGATTAGCGTCGATCTGGGTGAATACGATGTTGATGAGTCGACCCGTACCACGTCGACTCTGCCGAGCTTGATCGCGGTGCCGCAGGATGGCGACGGCCCCACGTTCGTTGCCGTGCACGCTGTCGCACCGATTCAGGGTGAGATGGCCAACTGGCGCAGTGACCTCGATTGGCTTGCCGAACAATGTCGGGCGAGCAATGTCATCTTGGCTGGTGACTTCAACTCGACTCTCGATCATTACGCCTCGCTCACCGACGGCGTCGATTTCGCTCTCGGCAGCTGCTTCGATGCCGCCTCCGTGACCGACAATGCGGCTCTCGGAACCTGGCCAACACAATTGCCGGCACTGTTGAGCGCCCCCATTGACCATGTGATGGCATCGAACGACTGGACCGTCACTGGCATGCGAGTTATCGAATCGCACGATGGAAATGGCAGCGACCACCGCCCCATTCTGGCCACTCTCTCACCTAACCAATAGTGCCTTTTGCCCCTCTAGGGGCGACACTAGAGGTATGGCAGATTCAGCTACCCCCGCGCCCCGGGCGACCACAAATCGCTCAACAACTCCCCAGTCTTCGGGTTTCTCCGATTACATCTCATCCGGATGGGCTGAGCGGGTTGACGTCGACGTTGTACCGCGTGATCAGGCAGCGTTTGCTGCTGACCGCCGTGCACGACTCTCGCAGCTGCATACCGGCAAGCGATTGATTGTTCCCGCTGGTGCCGCCAAGGTGCGTTCCAACGACACCGACTACCCGTTCCGCGCGCACTCCACCTTCGCTCACCTCACGGGGTGGGGTTCGGATGCTGTTGCCGGCAGTGTGCTCGTGATGGAGCCGTCGGCTTCTGGCCACACGGCAACCCTCTATTTCCGCCCTGCGGCTGGCCGGGACACGAGCGAGTTTTATGCGAACCCGGATGCCGGAGAATTCTGGACAGGTCCGCGCCCCTCACTGAGCAATGTGGCTACCGATCTCGGACTCGAGACTCGCCCGCTCGTCGACTTCGAGGCGGTTCTCGACTTGGTTGATGGCAACACGTTTATCGTTCGTGATGGTGACCGCGATGTCACTGATCAGGTTGATGGTCGCCGCCTGTTGTCCGCCGATTCTGAGTCCCTGGAGAACGATGGCGACAAAGACCTCAGCCGCGACCTCAGCGAGTTGCGTCTCGTGAAGGATGCGTTCGAGGTTTCCGAGATGCGTTCAGCCGTTGATGCCACTCAGTTGGGCTTCAACGATGTCATTGCTGATCTTCCCAATATTGTGGAGCACGCCCGCGGCGAGCGCCTTGTCGAGGGAACCTTCAACCGTCGCGCTCGCGCCGAGGGCAACACTGTCGGGTACGACACGATTGCCGCCTCTGGCCCTCACGCGTGTGTGTTGCACTGGACCCGCAATGATGGCCCCGTGAACCCGGGCGACCTCATCCTGATTGATGCGGGCATTGAGCTCGATAGCTATTACACCGCTGATATCACGCGCACATTGCCCATTAGCGGCACCTTCACTGAGATTCAGCGTCGGGTGTATGACGCGGTGCTCGAAGCGGCGGATGCTGCTTTTGCGATTGTGCGCCCCGGAATCAAGTTCCGCGATGTTCACGCTGAAGCGATGCGCGTGATCGCTGAGAAGACGGCGGAGTGGGGCGTGCTGCCAGTTTCCGCCGAAGAGTCACTACTTCCGGACAACCAGTACCACCGCCGCTACATGGTTCACGGCACCAGCCATCACCTCGGCATTGACGTGCACGACTGTGCGGCAGCTCGGCGCGACATGTACCTTGACGGCGTGCTTGAGCCCGGCATGGTCTTCACAATTGAGCCCGGCCTGTACTTTCAGCCGGACGACATCACCGTTCCCGAGGAGTACCGCGGTATCGGCGTGCGTATCGAAGACGACATCCTTGTCACTGACGATGGTGCCGAAAATCTGTCGGTGAACATTCCCCGAACGGCGGATGCTGTCGAGGCGTGGATCGCACGCTCGTAGCTATTACGGGCTATTTCGCCGCGTCGTCAGAGTCTTTGCTGCCAAGCGCGTCCGATGCGTCGGGCGCGCTGGGCACTGGCGGCGCATCGTGAACCCCGCGCATCCCGGCAGCGGCTGTTCCCAGGATGCTGTGCGCTTTGGCGGTGCGTTCGGGCGAGATGATGATCTCGTAGCGGTCGGCTATGAGCTGTGACGTCGCAGCATAGTCACGACGTTTGCGCATCATGGAGTAGTTGACGACGCCGAAGATCATTCCGATGCCTGCACCGGTCAGCACAGCGGCAAAGAAGATTCCCACCTGTTGCGGCGTGACGGGCGCGAGGATCGTGGTGATGAGGCCGAAGAACAACCCGAGCCAGGCACCGGTGATTGCTCCCCCCAGTGCAGCACGGCCGTAACTCAGTCGGGCCGTAACGACTTCGACTGTCGTGAGATCGCGGCCGACTATGGCGATGTTCTTAATATCGAATTCGGCTTTAGCGAGCTGGTTAATTACGGACTGCGCGTCGGTATAGCTGTCGTAGCTGCCGAGCACGTCTCCGCGCGGCACGCTCGATTGTTGACGTGCACGGCGGGAGAATCCAGTGAAGTTGCTCATCAGTTCATTGTCCCATGCAAGGGTATGGTTTTAGTTGTGAGCAACTCAAGAGTATTCGTCGCCCGATTGGTGGGCTGCTCGGTCTTCGATCCCAATGGAGACCGCGTCGGCAAGGTTCGCGATGTGCTTGTCGTGGAGCGCGCTGATGCGAGCCCGCGCGTTGTCGGAATGGTTGCTGAAGTACCCGGCAAGCGTCACGTTTTTCTTTCCATTGGTCGCGTCACGAGCATCGGCTCTGGCCAGATCATCACCACGGGTCTCCTCAATTTGCGCCGCTTTGAGCAGCGCGGTGGTGAGATTCGAGTCATGGCAGAGCTGCTGGGGCGTCGCGTTGGTATGAGTGATGGCTCCGGCGAAGCCCAGATCGAAGATGTTGCGATCGAAGAGATCGACATTGGCGAGTGGGAGATAAATCAGCTCTTCTTGCGCCGCCCCAAAGCCGCCGGTGCGCCTCTCTTCGCTAAGGGCCCGACCGATTTCGCGGCGTGGGATGAGATCAAGCACAACGTCCACAAGGGCGAAGCGCAGTCCGCTACTCAACTCGTTGCCAGCTTCTCTGATCTGCTACCGGCTGACCTCGCTAACGCCATGCTTGAGCTCCCCGAACAGCGCATGATGGAAGTCGCCGAGGAGCTCTCTGACGATCGTCTCGCTGACGTGCTTGAAGAGATGCCCGAAAAAGAGCAGGTTGATCTGCTCAACAAGCTCGACGACGATCGTGCTGCCGACGTGCTCGATCAGATGCAGCCGGATGACGCAGCCGACCTGATCGCCCATCTCACCGCCGAGCGCGGCGAGACTCTTCTTGACCTCATGGAGCCAGAAGAGGCCGAAGACGTTCGTTTTCTTCTCAGTTATGACTCCGACACTGCCGGTGGGCTCATGACGACAGAGCCAATCATTGTGTCTGCTGACGCAACGGTTGCTGAGGGTCTTGCCCTCATCCGTCGTCACGACCTTGCACCAGCACTGGGGGCCGCTATTTGCGTGACCCTGCCGCCGTATGAGCCACCGACCGGTCGCCTTCTGGGGATGGTGCATTTTCAGCGGATGCTGCGCTACCCGCCAAACGAACGACTCGGGGCTTTGATCGACCAGTCTCTCGAGCCGGTACGGTCGTCAACAACGGCGGCAGAAGTTTCGCGCATCCTCGCCAGCTACGACCTCGTTTCGGTTCCGGTAGTTGACGATAATCACCGACTGCTCGGGGTGGTGACCATTGATGACGTGCTCGATCATCTTCTTCCCGATGATTGGCGAAGTACAACCGACGAGTCGGCAAGTTTTGACGACACTTCGACTCGACCACTAACCATCGTTCAGCAGAAAGAAATTCGTGCAGGGAGGTCACCACGTGGCATCAGCTAAGCGATCACAGCGCAACGATCTGCGTCTTGATACTCCCAAAGGTCTTCGCAGCGGTTTTGGCATGTTTCAGAGTCGCGACCGCATGGGCCGCTACTCTGAAGCTTTTGCGCGCGGCATGGGCACGCCGTGGTTTTTGGTCGGACTCTCGGCATTCGTTGGTGTGTGGCTTATTTACAACACCAGCGCGCCCCTCGACGCCCAGTTTGACCCGCGCTCTACTAACTTCACGCTGCTCACCCTGATTTTGTCACTGCAGGCTTCTTACGCGGCACCTATGATCCTGCTCGCGCAGAACCGTCAGGATGACCGCGACCGCGTGCAAATTGAGCAGGACCGTCAGCGTGCTGAACGCAACCTCAATGACACCGAATACCTTGCTCGCGAAGTTGTTGCATTGCGCTTGGCGATGACCGATCTGGCCAGCAAAGATTTCATCCGAGCGGAGCTTCGCGCCTTGCTCGAAGAGCTTGAGAAAGACCCAGAGGCCGACGATGAAACCTCGGCGTCTTCATGACTGATGAGCTCGAGACGGCTTCGGTAGCCGATGAGTCGCGTGCGCCCACTCCGCTAGAGGCTGCCGTGCTGGCGTCGCTGGTGACCGTGATCGATCCCGAGATTCGTCGCCCGGTCACGGAACTCGACATGATCTCTGGGGTGGTTGTCGATGGTGCCGGGGCAGCATCCGTTGGCCTCACTTTGACGATTGTCGGATGCCCGGCCGCCACCTCAATCGAGCGTGATGTGCGCGAGGCGACCGAGCGGGTGCCCGGAATCACTGCAGTCACGGTAAACGTTGCGATTATGTCGCGTGCCCAACGCGATGCTCTCACCGACAAACTGCGCAAGGGGCGACCCAAGACGATGCAGTTTGGGCCTGATTCGTTGACCCAGATTGTCGCGGTTACGAGCGGCAAGGGTGGCGTCGGCAAATCAACACTTACCGCCAACTTGGCCGTCTCGCTGGCCCAGAGCGGTCTGCGGGTTGGCGTGATTGATGCTGATGTGTTCGGCTTCTCGATTCCGGGGTTGCTTGGCTTGCAGGGGGCGAAACCTACTCAGGTTGGCGAGATGATCATGCCGCCCATTGCCTATGACGTGAAGGTTATTTCGATCGGCATGTTTGTCGAGGAGAATACTGCTGTGTCGTGGCGCGGGCCGATGCTGCACCGCACCATTCAGCAGTTCTTGACCGATGTGTTCTTTGGCGATCTTGATGTGCTTCTGCTCGACTTGCCGCCGGGCACGGGCGATGTTGCGATCTCGCTTGGTCAGTTACTGCCACACTCCGATGTCGTTGTCGTCACAACCCCGCAGTCCGCGGCGGCCGATGTTGCGGAACGCAGCGGTCTCGTCGCCCGCCAAACCGGTCAGCGCGTGATCGGCGTCATCGAAAACATGGCCGGGCTCCCCCAGCCCGATGGCAGCGTGCTCGAGATCTTTGGCTCGGGCGGTGGGGCGGATGCCGCAGCCAAGCTTTCTACGCCAGATGAACCGGTCTCGGTGTTGGCGTCGATCCCGCTCAGTATCGCCCTGCGTGAGGGCGGCGATCTCGGGGTTCCCGTGGTGATTGCGGCTCCCGAGGATCCGGCGGCCCAGGCCATTCACGCTCTCGCCGCCACTCTCCGGTCGCACAAGCGCAGTGTTGCTGGCCGCAAGCTGGGGCTCAGCGCTCGATAAGCGATAAAAATATTGACTTTCGATAGATAAACATCGATTATCGATATATGAAAACTTCCCATCAACAGCCGTCGCTGGTCGCAGCAACAGCAACTTGGGTAGCGCTCGGGCTTCTCGCAGCGCTGGTGTTTGTTAGTTGCGCTGCACTGATTCCATTCTCGGAGTCAATGGCAACGGAGTACCCAGAGTTCCGAGGTCTTCGAGTTCCCCTACTCACAATCGCCTTGGCGGTCGGCCTTTGCGTCGAGGTAATTCTCGTTTCGACAGCCGTACTGGTCCGCTTCATTCGACGAGACCGCATCTTCAACCCCGCCGCCCAGCGATTGGTCAACGTGCTTTCGATCAGCGTTCTCACCGCCACCACTACGACGGGGGCAACGCTGGCATTCATTCCAGGGCCGCCACTGTTGGCGATCATGATTATCGCGAGCGTGTTGGTGGGGATCACGCTCTTCTTCGTTCTCCTCGTACTGAAGTCACTTCTGCGACGAACAGCGCTCATGCGCACTGAGCTTGATGAGGTTGTCTAGTGGCCATCCGCATCCTCATCGACCGTTTGCTTGTCGAGCGAGGGATGTCGGTCGGTGAATTTGCCGAGGCCATTGGGATTACTCCCGCCAATGTCGCGGTACTCAAGAATGGTCGCGCCCGGGCCGTGCGGTTTTCCACGCTGGATTCGATTTGCCGGGTTCTGGAGTGCCAGCCCGGCGACATCCTCGTGTGGGACGACGAAAGCCACTTAGATTCTTAGCGCGCGCTGAATCCACCAGCAGGGCCTCATCCATCAGCTGGTCCAGCGAGCAAGACGCGTCGATTTATTGCATCTTTTTGTTATCCCGCCAACAACCAGCGAGAAATATCGATGCTGATGACTACACGGTCGCCATCCATCGATGAATCGCGAACATCCCATCCGCTGTACTTTCGACTAAAAGAATCTATGACATCAAGGGATACATCGGCCACTGCTGCAAGATTCGCTGTACCTTGCGCGACCATGGGCGCATCAGAAGTGCCCTCGATAGCCACACTGACCCGCGGATCATGCCTGATATTTCCGACTTTTGCGTTGCGCGCTCCACTCGCAACGCAAATGCGACCAGAGTAATAAACGAACCAGACGGGCGTGGTGTGCGGCGAGCCGTCGGGGCGGAGAGTTGTCAGCCAGCCGATCATCGACTCCTGCACACGTTTCACAGCGCTCAACGACAAGGGACGATCGCTCATTCGTCCACCATCTCACAGGAACGCACTGACAGCCGTTAACGCAAAAACACCACAGCAGTAGTTGCTGTGGTGTTGCGTAAACCGGCTGGCGGTTGGCTACGGCATCTGGTGGTAGCGACGGGTGGGGATGCGACGGTATCCGTCGGTTGCTACGGCACGCACGGTGGCGATGATGCCGATTGCGGACAGGGCCCCAATGATGATCAGTTCGAAGTTCATGTCTATAGTCTCGCCGCGTTCAACCATTTAGAACAAGATGATCTTCCTTATCTAACCTTGTAGGATAACTACATGGATATTCGGCGCTTGGAGTTGCTTCGTGAGCTTTCTGACCGCGGCAGCATTACCGCAGTAGCCAAGGCAACGATGCGCACCCCATCCGCCGTCTCTCAGCAGCTCAAAATTCTCGAACGCGAGGCAGGAATCCCCCTCACCGAACGCGTTGGCCGGGGCATTGTGTTGACGTCTGCTGGCCGCGCGCTCGCCCTCACCGCCGCTGATGTGGCTACCGCAATCGAAAAGGCCGAAGCGCTGTGGAATGACTTTCGCGAATCCCCTCGCGGTGACGTTACGATGACCATTTTTCCCACCGGCGGCGAAATGCTGCTGCCCGGGCTCTTCAGCGCCGTCAATCGACAACCAGGGCTGACCCTCAGCTGCAATGACCAAGACTCTGTGCTCGAAGATGTCGCCAACCTCACCGCAGACTACGACGTCGTTGTCTCAGACTCCCCTCACGTTCTCCCCGCCTGGACCGAACGGGGGCTCGCGGTTGTTCCCCTCATGCGGGAGTCACTGGATGTCGCGCTCCCCGAAGATCATCCGCTCGGCCGAAAGTCGGCGCTCACCCCCGCTGACCTTCTCGACGAAACGTGGATTGGTGTGCCATCCGGTCTGCCATTTGACCGCATCCTGCGACGGATCGAAGCGGCTAACGGTGCCCCAGCGAAGGTCGCCCAACGCCTCACAGACAACAGCATCGTTGAAGCGGTCGTTGCGGCCGGCCATGGCATCGCGATTCTGCCGCGCTTCACGACCCGTGACCGCGAAAACGGTCTCATCACCCGCCCTCTCAAGGGCGTGCCTTCGTCGCGATTGATTTCCGCATTGCTGCGACCCGACCGAGCCGAACGGCCATCCGTGCGGGCAATCGTCAAAGCCCTCGTCGACGAAGCAACCCGCTTCGAGCGCGAGCACACGGTCTAGCGCCGCCGCGCATCCGCCCGCCTTAGAATCACGAAGTGGAATATTCGTTACGCGCCAGCACAGCTCAGGATCTCGACTGGTTGCTAGACCTGCGCACGGTTGAACTTCGGGCTGACCTCGAGCGCCACGGACTCTTCGATCCGGTTCGAGTACGCACGTGGATGAGCGACGCTTTCGCCCCCGAAAACACCCAGATCATTCAGGTGGCCGGCAAGGACGTCGGTTCTATCAGCGTTCGCCATGAACCGGATGCCCGCTGGATCGAACACTTTTACCTGCCCGCCGCTCTGCAGGGGCAGGGAATCGGCACTCGGGTGCTCGCCGAAGTATTGGCGCGACCTGACCGACGCCCGTTTCGCCTGATGGTGCTTCAGGGAAGCGCCGCGCTGCGCCTGTATCAACGCCACGGTTTCACTCCCTATGACCACGACGACCACGACGTCTGGCTGACACGGCCAGCGACCGCCCAGTAGCGTCCTAATCCGTCGGCTCGATAAGGCGCGCGAGCAGCTCGATGAGTAAGCGTTCGGTAAGCGGCGCTGGCATCGCAGCGATGAGTGCCAATAGCGGCGCCATCCGGTCGGGTAGCCCCTGATCGCCGGCACCGATACCCAGCGCGCCGAGTAGGCCCGATGCGGTCGCAGAATCGAGAGGGGCAGCATCCGGGTTGCCGAGCGCAGCAATCGCCTCAGCAGGCAACGTCGCGAGCACCGCTTCGGCAGAAACCGGGGGAACACCACGAACCTCGTCAGCCGCTGCCCTCAGCGCAATGCTCAGCTCTTCGAGCACGTTTGCGGTGACGGGCGTCACGGTGAGGTGAGTAGTGGCAGGCAGCATCGTTCCATCACTCTGCACCAAGGACGGCTGCAATTGCAGCAAGAAGCCGTGTTCGCAAGTCTGGTCGGCCCAGTGGTGCGGGTCGACGCGGCGATCAGCGGCAACGGACTCATCGGAGGCGATGGCCAACAACGGTCCGACCGGGTTGCCGACAACGCGCAGGCCCTCAATCTCGCCAATCACGTCGCGCAGAGCTTGAGTGGACCGCGCACACGACTCGGAGAGCTCGGCAAGCCCACTCGTGCCCAACGCCTGAATGATCGCCCAGGCGGCAGCCAGAGGCCCGGCCGACTTCGAACCAAGGATCGTGGGGTTCACGATCGGGTAGCCCGGCCAGCGGGTCGTCGCGAAATACTGCGCACGCTGACGGTCCCGACCGCGCTGCAGAATCACCGACGCCCCCTTGGGCGAGTACCCGAACTTGTGCAGGTCGGCGCTGATGCTCGTTACCCCCGTCACCGTGAAGTTCCAGGGCTCGACGCCTTCCCAGAAAGGAAGAACCCAGCCACCGATGCAGGCATCAACGTGACACGCGATTCCGCGTTCCGCTGCCGCCGCCGCAACCTCGACCACGGGATCCATCGCGGCGTGCGCATAGCTCGGAGCCGACACCACCACGAGAGCAACATCGTCCCCCATGCGCGCAATGAGATCGCTAGCAGCAACCTCGCCGCCCGGCCCGACCGGCACGAGATCCAGTTCGAGACCAAAGTAGTGTGCCGCTTTCTGAAAAGCAGCGTGCACCGTCACGGGCGCCAGCAATCGCGGCGTGCCCGCGCGAGCCGAAGCGCCGGCACCACGCCACACATCGCGTGCCGTTTTGACGGCCAGCAGACAGCTCTCGGTGCCACCCGTTGTGACGGTACCGACGACATCCTCGTCACCACCGAGCAGGTCACGGGCGAAACTCAGTACTTCACGTTCCATGACGGCGACCGACGTAAACGTGGTCGGGTCAAGCCCATTGACGGGCTGAACAGCACGGATGGCTTGCGCGGCGAGTTCGTCGAGTTCGGCTAGCCCGGAGTCGTAAACATACGACAGCACACGCCCGCCGTGAGTGGGAGCATCCGCTTCGCGCAGTCCATGGAGCCGCTCAAGGATGTCGGCGGGTTCGTGGTCAAAATTCATCGGGTCTCCTGATCATTCTGAACGGTGGTTGGGCCGTTCGACTGGTGAGTGTCATTGTCAGCTTCGTCTATGTCATGGCGGCGAAGCGGGTAGCGCCTGAAGGTCAGCAGCGAGAGGCCGATGATCACAGCGGGAACAATGCTGAAGCTGATGATTATTCCGGCGATTGCCGAATCAGGCTGCGTCACTGTCTGGTTGGCGACCGATTCGAGATAGCCGGATACCGCGAGCACTGTCGTCAGCACAGTGGCACCGAGTGCCATGCCGGTGGTTTCGCCCGCGGTCCAGACTCCACCGAAGGTGCCGGCCGAGGCGATCTTGTGGCGGCGGGAGTCGTGAGAGATCACGTCGGGAAGCATCGACATCGGCAACGCTTGCATTCCGGCGTACCCTGCTCCGGCGAGCGCCACGGGAGCGTAGATCCAGGCTCCGGGGGCCCACAATTGCGGCACGATCAGCAGGGCACCGATGCCATAGCAAGCAGAGGCCCACACGAAAGCGCGCTCTTTGCCAATGCGACGGGAAATCGCGGCCCAGACTGGCGCGAAGAGTAGCGCCGGCCCGATGAGAGAAACGAAAAGGATGGCGACGCCCGTGCCGAGCACCCAGGTCGCAACGTACTGAGCGCCGGCGAGCATGACGCCTGTGGCGAGACCTTGCAACAGAAACGTCACGAGCAAGGCGCGGAAAGGCTGGCTGCGTTTGAGCGCGGCTACGCCCACCCGATACGTTTCGACAATCGAGACTGACTTGGCCACTGCGATCGAGCCCGTCGGTGCCGAGAATGAGGAGATTACGAGCGAGACGCCCATGAGTACAGCGGCCGAAACCGCCATAACGAGGTACCCGAGCCGTTCATCCGCAAAAGCATCACGAATTTCGGGTGCCCCGGCGCCGAACAGCAAAATCGCGACCGTCAGCACAACCACTCGCACGGCAAGCAGGCGAGTTCGTTCGTCATAGCTTCTGGTGAGTTCAGCGGGCAACGCGATGTACGGCACTTGGAACAGGCTGAACGCCGTCGCCGTCGCGACGAAAGCGATGAACACCCAGATGCCCGAAGCGAGCGGGCCGATTCCGGCCGGCACGGCGAATGTCACCACAAACAGAATCGGCAGCAGGATTGCACCGACGAGCATCGCCGGTCGTCGCGTTCCCCGATGGGCCAAGCTGCGGTCGCTGCGGGCACCGATCACGGGGTCGATGATCACGTCCCACACCTTGGCGGCGGTCACCAGAATTCCCGCGGCGAGCGCCGCGATTCCGAGGGTATCCGTCAGGTAGTACACCAACACAAGGCCGGGCAGGGCACCAAAACCGCCGGTGCCAAGCGAACCAATGGCATAGGTGGCGATGGAGCCTCGGGTAAGAGCTCGCGGCGCTGCGGTGGTCATCTTCGTGAGCCTAGCGCTTTGCACAGCCGAAGTTGTGGTGCCCGGTCGTAGTGTTGTGGCATGTCGCCACACACTATTGCTGCACTTGTCGGAACCCGCCGTCGTGATGCCCTCGTCGCTCAATTGAGCAACAGCACCTCAGACACCGCCACAGTGATCGCACCGTTCACCGGGCTCCCCCTGCACAAGTTGCCCGTGAGCTCTGCTGACGATGTTCAGGATGCGGCAGCATCCGCCCGCCGTGCCCAGCACGCGTGGAAAGCTGCTGGTTTCGCCCATCGCCGCCGCGTACTGCTGCGTGCCCACGACTTGCTGCTAGAGCGCCGCGAAGAGCTGCTCGACCTGCTGCAAACCGAATCGGGCAAAACCCGCGGGCAAGCCTTCGAAGAAGTCTTTCAGGCCGCATCGGTCACTCGCTACTACGCTCTTTCGGCGCAACGGGTTCTCGCGACCAAGCGCCGCCGGGCCGGCATCCCCCTGCTCATGACCACTCGCGTCAGCTATAGCCCTAAACAACTCATTGGCGTCGTCACCCCGTGGAACTACCCGATCGCCTTGGGCACCATGGATGTCGTGCCAGCGCTGGCGGCCGGAAGCGCCGTGATTCAGAAGATCGACAATCAAGGGGCGTTGGCAATGCTCGCCACCCGCGAGGCCTACATCGATGCGGGAGTTCCGGCCGAGGTCTGGCCCATCGTCACTGGCCCCGGCAGCGTTATCGGCAATGCCGTCGTCGACAGTTGCGATTACATCTGCTTCACGGGCTCAACCCCTACCGGCACTAGCGTCGGTGAACGGGCCGCCGGTCGCCTCATTGGCGCCTCGCTCGAACTCGGTGGCAAGAACCCTCTCATCGTGCTGGGCGACGCTGACCCAGCGAAGGCCGCAGTGGATGCCGTCTACGCCTGCTTCGCCTCAATGGGCCAGTTGTGCGTCTCTATCGAACGCATCTACGTTCATGAGTCAATCGCTGAAGAGTTCACGCGGGAGTTCGCCGCTCGAGTCGGTGCTCTCACCCAGACCGCGGCGCTCGATTACACCGGCGACGTCGGCTCGCTGACGTCTGAAGCCCAGCTCGCGAGAGTTCAGGCCCATGTCGACGACGCCGTCGAGAAAGGCGCTACGGTGCTCGCTGGCGGAGTAGCCCGGCCAGATCTCGGCCCGTACTTCTTCGCGCCGACTGTGCTCACTAACGTCACTAACTCCATGAAGTGTTACGCCGAAGAAACGTTCGGCCCTGTCGTCGCCATTGCGACAGTGGCGACCGATGCTGAAGCCATTGATCGCGCCAACGACACCGAATTCGGGCTGAATGCCTCCATCTTCGGCGGATCGATCGCTCACGCTCGTCGCTTGGCCGATCGGCTCGACGCGGGCAGCGTCAACATCAATGAGGGCTACCGTGGCAGCTTCTCCAGCGTCGATGCCCCCATGGGTGGCATGAAGCATTCGGGCCTCGGCCGCCGCAATGGGCCAGAGGGAATCTTGCGTTTCGTGCAGTCGCGCACCGTCTCGCAGTCGAATGGAATTCTGCAGTTGCCGCGCACTGGTGCCGAGTTCGCAGTGATGGCTGGCCTCATGGTTACTCTGCTCAGCGTGCTGAAGGTGTTGCGGCGGCGCTAGAGAACAAATGCCAACAACGCTCCACGAGTTGCTAGGAGCTAGCGGTCAGCGCGCAAGAAGCTAGGTAGCTTCGTTGTCGAATGGAGCTTTTTCGCCGGCCGTGAGCGCGCGCTGGCGTTCCGCCAGAGCGGCCTGGCGCTCGGCATAGGCGGTCGACCGTGGCGGGCGCACTGTTACGGCCGGAGTGTCGTCGTCGAGCAGAGCGTCACGGATGATGCGGCGCGGGTCATATTGACGAGGGTCGAGTTTCTTCCAGTCGATGTCGTCAAAGTCGGGGCCCATCTCTTCACGCATGCGATCTTTGGCGCCGTTGGCCATGTCCCTCAGGGAGCGAACAAGACGAGCGAGCTGCGACGCGTAGTACGGCAGTCGCTCTGGGCCCAGCAAAAAGACAGCAATAAGCCCAATGACGAGCAGCTTGTCGAAACTCAGACCAAAGGACACCCTGCTAGCTTACCGGCGGCATCACCTGCTGCGTCTACAGTTGAGCCAGTGAATAGGAGCAAAGTGTCAGACAAACATCTGAGCTGGAAGTACGCCGAGGAGTTCGTTGTCGAGCCGCCAGAGATTGCGGCCGCTCGCGTGCACTCCAACGAACTCGGTATTGAAGCTGTTTCCCCCGCTGTCGGTGCGCAACTTGCTCTGCTAGCTGCAGCAACGGGCGCCAAGAGCATCATCGAAGTCGGCACGGGTGTAGGCATCAGTGGATTGTGGATGCTCGCCGGCAGCCCAACGGCGCTCCTCACCACAATTGACTCTGAGCTCGATCACCAGCAGGTTGCCCGCGCTGTTTTCAATGACGCGAACATTCCCGCTAACCGTGTTCGTCAAATCGGCGGAAAAGCTGCTGAAGTTCTGCCGCGCATGAACGAATCAAGCTACGACTTGGTCTTCATTGATGCCGATCCGCACTCGGTAATTGAATATGTCGAGCATGGTCTGCGGTTGGTTCGCCCCGGCGGGGTCGTTGCTGTCGCTCATGCGCTCTGGCGCGATCGGGTCGCTGATCCAGCGCAGCGGGATTCCACGGTGTCCAATTTTCGCTCGTTGCTCAAAGAGATTTCTCAATCCGACGCAGTCATCAGTTCGCTCATCCCGGTCGGTGACGGGTTGTTGCAACTTACGAAACTCAGTGACTAGCTAGCTCTCAGAGTCGGTACGTAGTGTTAAACCAATGACACTAAACGATTCGCAAGGCTGGGTACAGGTTCGGGGTGCTCGCGAGCACAACCTCAAGAACATCGATGTGGACATCCCCCGTGACAGCTTGGTGGTGTTCACCGGGGTTTCGGGTTCCGGAAAGTCGTCGCTGGCCTTTGGCACGCTCTATGCAGAAGCTCAACGACGGTATTTCGAATCGGTAGCGCCGTATGCCCGTCGGCTCCTTAATCAGGTTGGTGCTCCCGACGTTGGCGAAATCAGCGGATTGCCTCCCGCCGTTGCATTACAACAGCGCCGAGGTTCCCCCAGCTCCCGCTCGACAGTGGGCACGATTACCACGCTGTCGAATTTGCTTCGCATGTTGTATTCCCGTGCCGGTACTTATCCGCCGGGGGTCGGTCATCTCTCGGCCGAAGCTTTTTCGCCGAACACTGCTGCGGGCGCCTGCCCACGGTGTCACGGTCTTGGCGTAGTGCACGATGTCACCGAGGCTCTCTTGGTCCCCGATACCTCCTTGAGTATCCGCGATGGCGCAATTGCTGCGTGGCCCGGCGCGTGGCAAGGCGCGAACCTGCGCAGCATCGTTACCGGCCTCGGCATCGATATCGAGAAGCCGTGGAAGCAATTGAGTCAGGCTGATCGCGACTGGTTGTTGTACACCGAGGAGCAGCCATCGGTCTTGGTGAAACCGGAGCGCGATCGTATTGACTTCGGCTATTACGGCAAGTTTTGGAGCGCCCGCAAGCACATCATGAATGTGCTTTCGCAGTCTCAGAGCGAACGGATGCGCGAGCGCGCCATGCGCTTCGTGCAGAGCATGGATTGCCCAGACTGCCACGGCAGCGGACTCCAGCCTGGCGCCGGTTCCGTGACCTTCGCCGGTCTCACTATCGCCGAAATGAACGCGGTACCGTTCGCAGAATTGGCTACTCGCTTACGGCGCGGAATCGATACCCCGACTACTCCCGACAGTGTGGAACTTCAGGAAGGCATCGACCCAGCGGAGAGCAACGAGGTTGCTAGTCGCATTGGAAACGACGTGATCGCCCGCGTCGATGTGCTTCTCGATTTGGGGCTTGGGTATCTGAGTCTTGGCCGAAATTCCACCACGCTCTCCCCGGGCGAATCGCAACGCTTACGTATCGCGACCCAATTGCGTTCCGGCCTCTTTGGCGTTATTTACGTGTTGGATGAACCCTCCGCGGGGCTGCATCCGGCCGATGCTCAACCCCTGCTCGATGTTCTTGACCGTCTGAAAGCGTCGGGCAATTCCCTTTTTGTTGTCGAGCACGATCTTGATGTCATCCGTCGCGCAGATTGGGTGATCGATATCGGCCCCGGCGCTGGCGAAGGAGGCGGGCAACTCGTGTATTCGGGTCCCGTTGATGGTCTGAAAGCGGTTCCTGAATCAATCACAGGCGAATACCTCTTTCCTCAACGTGCAGCGCCCGTGCGGGAGCTCCGCTCTCCTCAGTCGTGGCTGCGGCTCACCGGAGCGTCCCTGCACAACCTCCGCGACGTCTCCGTCGATTTCCCTCTCGGAGTGATGACGGCAGTCACCGGCGTCTCGGGGTCAGGCAAGTCAACGCTCGTTACCCAGGTACTGGCGCAGGTCGTGCGTCGGCACCTCGGCACGACTCCGGACGATCCCGATGAAACAGAACTTCAGATCTCGATTGACGATGTTGCGGGCGTCGAATCGTTCGATCGATTGGTTCTTGTCGATCAGCGCCCGATTGGTCGCACTCCGCGTTCCAACCTCGCTACTTACACCGGAATGTTCGATGTCGTGCGCAAGTTGTTTGCCGCCACTGACGAAGCCACGGCGCGGGGGTTCACCGCCAGCCGCTTCTCGTTCAACGTTGCAGGTGGACGCTGCGAGACCTGTCAGGGTGAAGGATTCGTTTCGGTGGAGCTGCTCTTTCTGCCGGGCACATACGCCCCGTGCCACACCTGTCATGGCGCACGCTACAACGCCGAAACTCTCGAAGTGACCTACCACGACAAGTCGATCGCTGATGTGCTCACGATGACCGTGGATGCCGCGGCGGAGTTTTTCACTGATGTGCCGACTGCCTCCCGCAGCCTAGAGACACTTCGCGACGTGGGGTTGGGTTATCTCAAGCTCGGTCAGCCTGCCACCGAACTTAGTGGTGGCGAAGCTCAACGAATCAAGCTCGCCACGGAGTTGCAGCGCGCCCACCGCGGTCACGCTCTCTACCTGCTCGATGAGCCGACCTCGGGGCTGCACCCGGCCGACATTCGCTTGCTGCTCGATCAGTTGCAGCGTCTCGTGGATGCTGGCAACACTGTCATCGTTGTCGAACACGATCAGGCCGCCATTACGGCGAGTGACTGGGTTATTGATTTAGGGCCGGGTGGAGGCGATGTTGGCGGCCAAGTGGTCGCTGTCGGCACGCCCGAGAGCATCGCCGCTGGCCCGGGCGCAACGGCAGAACACCTTGCCGTGTGGATGGGCAAGCAGAACTCAGCGCGTTAACGAACGAAAGCGCCACCCGAGATTCGGTTGGCGCTTTCGTTGAAACTTGATGCACGGTGAAAGTTTGCGGAACACTCCGCGAGTTCACCTCAGCAAGATGGAGCCCGCCTAAACGGCGGCTACAACACCCGCAAGTGCGTCGTGCAGTTCTTTTGCTTCGTCGTCGTTTACAGAAACAACGAGACGACCGCCGCCTTCGAGAGGTACTCGAACGATAATGAGTCGACCCTCTTTGACAGCCTCCATCGGCCCGTCACCGGTCCTCGGCTTCATGGCTGCCATAGCTAGTCCCCTTTCATTGGTACTTGCTTCCATTATCCCGCATAAAACCCCGATACTGAAACTCTGTCGGATCATCTCTGGAGAACTTGTCGGTTTACGGCGGAGTCCAGTCATAGTTGTCGACCCACCAAGCTATATGCACCCACCCCCACTGCCCCGCAATGCAGGCGAGCAGCAGCAGTATTCGATAGGTTGGCGACTTCGGCTGAGCTAGAGCTCCCGCAAGGGGGAACATCGGCATCAAGAGCCGAAACGTGCTCGATTGTGGAAAGAAAACGGCCAAAAGGTACAGCGCGTAACTCAGCATCCACAAGCGCAGGTCAACGCCAAGCCGGCGGGCGGGGCGGCTCAGCAAGAAGCCGAAGAAGCCCAACACCACCGCAACCAACAGCGCCGACAACAGCCACTGCGGGATACCCCACTGGGTCTGCCAGAAACCCGCACCCTGAAACCACGCCGTGAACGGCACAAGTTCGACATTGCCAACGTAGGGTGCCCGCCACGCCAGCTCGGTATCGGTGTAGGCGGTCAACGAGCCGGTCATGATTGCCGCGATCAACAACCAGGCGAACCCCATCAGCACGCTGAAAGCAGTCACCGTGATCGCAGCAATGGCCTCCCGCCGCGGAAACCCATCACGGTCACGAACCCACCAGCGATACACCACGTGCAGTCCGAGCGCGAGCGCGAGCGCAAGACCGCTAGGCCTCGTCAGCGACAACACCGCGATGACGGGCAACAGCATCCAGTACTGACGTTTCAGAAGCCAATACAGCGCCAACATGAGCAAGAACAGGGCCATCGACTCCGCATAAGCCACTTGCAAAATAGGCGAAAGCGGGGCGAAACAAAAGATCGCGACAGCGAACAAGGCTGTGGTTGAGGGCAGCACCAGATGCAGGAGCCGATAAAACAGCAGCGCTGCACCGAGCGAAAAGCCGACCGAGACCATCACTGCCACATAGGCGTAGTCGAGGGTCGTCACCGTCATGATGGCGCGCACCACTCCGGGATACCCCGGCATAAAGGCCCAGGCACTCTCGGAGACGTGACCGGCATCTGTGAGCGGCAGTTCTCGCGGATAGCCCGTGAGCGCGATGATGTAGTACCAGTGGCCATCCCAAATTTTCGCGAACGAGAAGTAGTCAGGCTTCGGGCCCGTCCACGCATTGGTGGCTTGAATGGATGCGTACGCCAACAGAATTGACGTCGTGACAATCCTCGAGGCCACGAAGATTCCGATGACGGCCATCCACCATCGCTCCGGGGCAAGAATCGCCGTTGTTGCGCGGCGAGCCGTGGAGGCTAGCGAGCCGTTAGCCACGCCCTCAGCCCCTGCTCACAGGCCGCAATCTCGCGGGTTGCTACGCGCTCATCGTCAGCGTGTGCGCGCAGCGGGTTGCCCGGTCCGTAGTTGACTGCGGGCACTCCCAGTTCGGAGAAGCGCGCGACATCAGTCCAGCCATATTTGGGGGCGGGAGTACCGCCGACTGCCTTCATGAACTGTTGCGCGATAGGAGCATCAAGCCCGGGGCGTGCTCCTGACGCGAGGTCGGTGACCTCGAACTCATAGCCATCAAAAACTTCGCGCAAGTGTTCAATCGCTTGCGCTGTGCTGCGATCGGGGGCAAAACGAAAGTTCACGGTGACGGTGGCGGCATCCGGGATCACATTGCCGGCGACTCCGCCAGAGATGCCGACGGCATTGAGGCCCTCGCGGTACACCAGTCCGTCCACTTCCCGCTGCTCCGGCTCGTACGCCGCCAGAATCGCCAAGACGGGCGCTGCCGCGTGAATCGCATTCTCCCCCATCCACGCACGGGCAGAGTGTGCTCGCAGGCCGGTGAGCTGGATGTCGATGCGGGCTGTTCCGTTGCAGCCGCCCTCGATCGTTGAGTTGGATGGTTCTCCAATGATGGCGAAGTCGCCCGCCATGAGGTCGGGCCGATTACGCGCGATTCGCCCCAAACCGTTGAGGTCAGCAGCAACCTCTTCGAGGTCGTAAAAGATCCACGTGACATCAACCGCGGGATCGACGAGTTCGCCCGCGAGCTTGAGCGCAACGGCAACGCCGCCCTTCATGTCGACAGTGCCCCGGCCAACCAGGTGCTCTTCGCCATCGATCATTTCGAGGGTGGTTGGCAAATTCGCGTTCACGGGCACAGTGTCGAGATGACCGGCGATCACCACACGCTGGACTTTGCCCCCACTTGTGCGGGCAATAACCGCATTCGCATCCCGAATCACTTCAAGGTGACTGAACGCGCTCAACGCCGTCTCAACGGCATCCGCGATGCGTTGTTCGTTGCCGGAGACCGACTCGATATCGCACAACTGGCGAGTGAGGTCGATGCTCGAAGCACTTAAATCGAGTACGGGAACGGTCGGATCGGTCACTGGCATGCACCCAGTGTAAGTAACCTTGATGCATGACTTCGCGCACAGCATGGGGATACGGACTCGCAACAATCGCCGGCGACGGAACAACACTCGACGTGTGGTTCCCCGCCCCGCACCTAGGATCCATCCCCGAGGGCACCGACCCGCACTACACCCCCGCCGATCTCGAGCAGCATCTGGGCGCCGACGAACGCCGCCGGGTGACCACCGAGTTCGTGACCGTCGAAATCGATCTGGATGCCGCACCGCAGTCCACCGCAGACGCCTACCTGCGCCTGCACCTGCTCAGCCATCTGCTCGTCGAGCCCAACAGCATCAACCTCGACGGCCTGTTCGGCGCTCTTCCGATCGTGGTCTGGACCAACGCCGGTGCCGTGCACCCCAGCGACTACGCCGAGCTTCGCGTCTCGCTGCAACGCGCTGGCATCGCCATTACCGGTATCGACAAGTTCCCTCGGATGCTCGACTATGTCGTGCCCGAACGCGTTCGCATCGCCGACGCCTCCCGAGTGCGCCTCGGCGCCTACCTCTCCCCCGGAACCACCGTGATGCACGAGGGCTTCGTCAACTTCAACGCGGGCACGCTCGGCAGCTCGATGGTCGAGGGCCGCATCTCGCAGGGTGTCGTAGTGGGTGACGGTGCTGATATCGGTGGCGGAGCATCCATCATGGGTACCCTCAGCGGTGGCGGAACCGAACGCGTCTCGATCGGTGCTCGCGCGTTGCTCGGTGCCAACTCGGGAATCGGCATTGCGATCGGTGACGATTCTGTTGTCGAAGCCGGGCTTTATGTGACCGCTGGCACGAAAGTAACGATCATCGATGGTTCTGCTACGCCGCGCACCGTGAAGGCTGTGGAACTCAGCGGAGTGAACGGGCTGCTGTTCCGCCGCAATTCCCTGAGCGGTGGAGTCGAAGTGCTTCCCCGCAGCGGTAGCGGCGTTGTGCTCAACACCGCGCTGCACGCGTAGCCAGCACAACCCCTACGCAAAACAACAGAACGGCCGGCGTCCCGAGGGATGCCGGCCGTTCTTCGTTAGTGAGCCGCACACGATCGTTCGCTGCGGCTGCCACGCGCTAAGCGATTAGCGCTGAGGCCAACTCCGTGTTTCGGGGCCCGTGTACAGCTGCTGCGGGCGACCAATCTTGGTGTTGGGGTCTTCATTCATTTCGCGCCAGTTGGCGATCCAGCCGGGAAGTCGACCGATCGCAAACAACACAGTGAACATTCGCGGCGGGAAGTTCATCGCCTTGTAGATAACGCCCGTGTAGAAGTCCACGTTGGGGTAGAGCTTGCGAGAGATGAAGTAGTCGTCGGCGAGGGCAACTTCTTCGAGTTCGCGAGCGATGTCGAGCAACGGGTCACTCACACCGAGATCAGCGAGAACCTCATCCGCACTCTCTTTTACCAGTCGAGCACGCGGGTCAAAGCTCTTGTACACGCGGTGGCCGAAGCCCATCAGGCGAACGCCTTCTTCTTTGCGCTTCACGCGTTCGACGAACTTTTGAACGCCTTCGCCCGACTGCTGAATCTCGCCGAGCATCTTGAGAACAGCCTCATTGGCGCCACCGTGAAGCGGGCCATAGAGAGCGTTGATGCCTGCGGAGATCGACGCGAAAATATTGGCTTCGGTCGATCCGACGAGACGCACCGTTGAGGTGGATGCGTTCTGCTCGTGGTCTTCGTGCAAAATGAGCAAGCGATCAAGCGCCTTGCTCACGACAGGGTTGACCTCAAATTCTTCGGCCATGTTGCCAAAGTTGAGCTTCAAGAAGTTGTCGACAAAGCTCAGAGAGTTGTCGGGGTAGAGCAACGCCTGGCCCAGCGACTTCTTGTGGGCATACGCCGCAATCACCGGCAACTTAGCAAGCAGACGGATAGTCGACAGCTCGACCTGCTCGGGGTCGCGCACGTCATGGGAGTCTTCGTAATACGTCGACAGCGCTGAGACTGCGCTGGACAAGACCGACATCGGATGCGCGCTGTGCGGCAGAGCGTCAAAGAAGCGGCGGAGGTCTTCGTGCAGCAAGGTGTGGCGACGAATCTTCTCGTCGAACTCCTCAAGCTGCGACTTCGAAGGAATCTCTCCATAGATGAGCAGCCACGCTACCTCGAGGTACGTGGAGTTGGCTGCCACCTCTTCGATCGCATAGCCGCGGTATCGCAAAATGCCACGATCGCCATCGATGTACGTGATCGCACTCCGTGTCGATGCAGTGTTCACGAAACCTTGATCAAGCGCCGTGTAGCCGGTCTGCTTCATGAAGGTCGAGATATCGATGCTGTTGTGACCATCGACTCCACGGATTATCGGGAATTCGGCGGAACCACCCGGAAAGTGGAGGGTGGCCTTCTCTGGGTCTTGAGGGGCTTCATTCACCGCTACAGCCTACAAGGGTTGAATGGCCAGTGTCACACCAGCCAAGCAAACCGTTCGGTGTTTAGAGGTCAACGACAAGGCCTTGGCGATTTAGTGCACTTAAGACAGCAATTCGAGGCGAGCAACAGCATCCGCGATTGTGTAATCACTTGCCGTCAGCGCAATGCGCACATGACGAGCCGGCTCTTCGCCATAGAACGAACCCGGAACCACGAGGATGCCGGACTGCGCAAGATCTCCCACCGTCTGCCACGAATCTTCATTCTTGGTCGCCCACAAGTAGAGCCCGGCGACACTGTCATCAACGTAAAACCCGGCTCGCGTGAGCGCCGGAAGCAGCTTTGCTCGTCTCGCTCGGTAAAGCTCACGCTGGTGAGCTACATGAGCTTCATCGCGAAGCGCGGTCACCATTGCCTCTTGAACCGGGCCAGGCACGATGAGCCCAGCGTGCTTGCGCACCGCCAGCAGCTCAGAGATAAGAGCCGAGCATCCGGCAACAAACGCAGCGCGGTAACCGGCAAGGTTCGACTGCTTACTGAGCGAATAGACGGCGAGCACCGAGGAACGATCGGTGCCGATCACCTCGGGATCAAGAATCGAGGGAGTGGGGTCGGGGCCATTCCAATTGAGTTCGGCGTAGCACTCGTCTGAGGCAATTACCGCACCAAGCTCGCGGGCACGCGCAACGGCAGCCCGAAGCTGATCAACGTCAGCCACGCGACCATCAGGGTTGCCCGGGCTATTGAGCCAGACGAGGGCGGTATTCTCTGGCCATTCGGCAGGGTCGTCGGAGGCAACAGCAGTCGCGCCGACCAGGGCCGCACCGATGGCATAGGTGGGGTAAGCAACGGAGGGATGCACAACCACATCGCCCTTGCCGAGCCCCAGCAACAATGGCAGCAGCGCTACCAGCTCTTTTGATCCGACCGTCGGAAGCACATTGTTAACGGTGAGGCCGGGAACACCACGGCGGCGGTCAAACCACTCAACGATGGCTTCGCGCAATTGCACGGTGCCTGTCGTTGTGGGGTAGGCATGAGCGTCCGTCGCCGCTGCGAGAGTCTCCCGGATGATCTGAGGAGTAGGGTCAACCGGCGATCCTACCGAAAGGTCAACGAAACCGTCGGGATGCGTGCGCGCGATGGTGCCGTAAGGAACAAGAGCGTCCCACGGAAAGTCCGGCAGCGCCAACGGTGTGCGAGCCATCAGTCGGAGGATCCGCCGCCCTCAGGGAGTGCAGCGACGAGGGGGTGGTCCTTGTGAATCACGCCAACCTTCGCTGCCCCACCGGGCGAACTGTCATCGAGGAGGTCGAAGAATTCGACATTTACCTTGTAGTAATCCGCCCATTTGTCTGGCGTATCGTCTTCGTAGTAAATGGCCTCAACCGGGCACACCGGTTCGCAGGCACCGCAATCGACGCACTCATCGGGCTGGATGTAGAGCATCCGGTCGCCCTCGTAAATGCAATCGACGGGACATTCGTCGACACACGCGCGATCCTTAAGGTCGACACACGGCTGGGCGATGATGTACGTCAAGAGATATCCGCACCTTTCACGGGAGAGTTCAACTCAATGTTATCGCGGCTCGACGTCGAAGCCTGACGATTCACCCGTGGCCAGCCGACGACCACCAAGATGATCAGCACGGGGGCGAAAGTCCACACGTATCCCGATACGTTTCCGGGAATCAATATTGTTCCCCCTGGCATCGCGGTAGCCAATAGGGCTGACATCGCGAGCACGCCGAGCGAGGCAAATCCCGGCGCTACTCTCGTGTCGTAAATGAGCCGCAAGCCCAGAATGAGAGCGGTCGTGAGAGCGACAGCCGCGATGATTCCCCACGGCACCCGCACCCCCCACAGGGTGATTGCCGATTGGTGCACCGCGGTCAATACGAGTCCGACAAGCGCACCAACAGCGGTCGCAACGATGGCGAGCACTATACGTTCGAAACGATTGCGTTCTCCGATTACTAATTCGCGGCGACGGAGTCGACGCAAATACTCAACCGGCGTCGCCACGCTCTCCCCCACGGGAGGTAGCGTGCTGTAAATTTCCATCGCCTGACGTTTGAACGCCGTTGCGGTGGGTGAGGTGACAGCAACTCCCCGATCTACCGGTGTCGACGATGTCGTATAGAAGGGAATACCCGCAAGCTCAGTGGCATGAGCAGTTGCCTCACTCACGAGCCGCGCTTGCTGCTCGTAATTGCTGCCGCTGGCGTTCGAGGCATAGCTGACAACGACATCCGGCTTGAGAGAGGTAATGGCAGCGACAAGATCGGCCGCGAGGTCGCGCGCCGTGCGCGTCGTGAACTGCGCGCCGTCGTCTTCACGCAGAACGTGGTGGGCGGTGATTCCGAGGATGTCGCGGACGGCGGCGTGCGCTTCGTCGTTCTTCGGCGAGTTGCTGCACGTGAGCACGATGAGTTCGGTGCCCCGCTGAACGAGAGAGGCGATGGTGGCACCGAAGACGGCGGCCTCATCTTCTGGGTATGCCGCGATGATCAGCACTCGCTGCGCGCGATCTTTCATGGCCGTTCCTCCCCAATTTGTTCTGCAGTAGACAGAATAACCACAGGTAGCCCATTTACAGTTGCTTAGGTTAGGCTTACCAACCTGCCCATTTTCCAGTTCTTGCCCATTTTCGGTTCTACGAGAGAGTCCAGTGCTCGCCAACTTTTTGATCGGTCTTCGTGAGGGCCTTGAAGCTGCCCTCGTAGTTGGCATCTTGATCGCCTATGTTCGCAAGATTGATCGGCGCGATGTCTTGCCTCGCATCTGGCTCGGTATTGGGCTCGCCATCGCGATTTCGCTCGCACTCGGCGCGAGTCTCACTTTCGGAACCTACGGACTCTCGTTTCAAGCTCAAGAACTCATCGGCGGCATCCTTTCGATAATCGCCACCGCATTCGTCACGTGGATGATCTTCTGGATGCTGCGCGCAGCCCGCGGACTCGGTCGCGAGCTTCGCAACGAGGTCGACTCGCACCTCACCGGCGCTGGCTGGGGTCTGGTTCTCGTGGCCTTCCTCGCGGTCGGTCGGGAGGGTATCGAAACTGCCCTGTTCATTTGGGCCGCGGTTCAAGCGAGCGGATCAACAGCCCTCCCCCTTACCGGCGCCGCCTTAGGCATCGCCACCTCAATCGTGCTCGGCTACCTCATCTATCGCGGTGTCGTGAGCATCAACCTCACTCGCTTCTTCACGTGGACGGGCGCGATCCTCATCATTGTGGCGGCCGGGGTTCTCTCCTACGGCGTTCACGACCTGCAAGAGGCCGGCGTGCTGCCGGGGCTGCACGCTCTCGCGTTTGACGTCAGTGCGGTCATCCCGCCCGACAGCTGGTACGGCACCCTCCTCAAGGGCACTCTCAACTTCTCCCCCGCAACGACCTGGCTCGAAGCTGCCGTCTGGATCGGGTATGTGGGCACTGTTATGACCATCTTTATTCGCACCGTTCGCGGACATGGGCGCTCAGATCAGCCCATTGCTCCCGCCGCACCTCTCAGCACTCAAGGAGCCTGATGACTACCCGCCCCACCCGCTTCGGATTCGCCGCAGCGGCAACTGTCGCTGCGCTTACGCTCACCGGCTGCGTTGCCAATAACACCGGCGATGCTGCCGGCAACAGCGTGACAGTCGATAGCAGTGCCACCGAGTGTGCGATCAGCGCCAGCGAAGCACCCAGCGGCAACTTGGTGTTTTCGGTAACCAACTCCGGCGACCAAGTCACCGAGTTCTACCTTCTGGCGGATGACGGCTTGCGCATTGTTGGTGAGGTCGAGAACATTGGGCCTGGCATCAGCCGCGATCTCGTTGTGCTCGTTCAGCCCGGTGACTACTTCACCGTGTGCAAGCCGGGGATGATCGGCGAGGGAATCGGCAAGACGGCGTTCACCGTCACCGATTCAGGGGAAGATTTGTCGTTCAGCGGCGACATCGCTGAGCAGGTCGATGCGGCAAATGCCAACTACAAGAGCTATGTGAAAGACCAGATCGAAAATCTGGTTGTTGGCACCGAAGACTTTGCCGATGCCTATATTGCGGGCGATGACGACACCGCGCGTGCGCTCTACGCCCCCACCCGCGTCTTCTGGGAACGTGTCGAGACCGTTGCCGAGTCCTTCGGCGACCTCGACCCCCGCATGGACCTTCGCGAAGCAGACCTCGAAGACGGCCAAGAGTGGACCGGTTGGCACGCAATTGAAAAGGACTTGTGGCCTGCGGATGCCGAAGCCGGTTTCGAAGCCTACGATCAGTCGAAGCGTGAAGCCTTAGCCTCGCAGCTCGTCGAAGACACCAACACCCTGTACAGCAACGTGCAAGACCTCGAGTTCACGCTCGACCAACAAACCAATGGCGCGATTGGTCTTCTCGATGAGGTCGCCAGCGGCAAGGTGACGGGTGAAGAAGAATTCTGGTCGCACACCGACCTGTGGGATTTTCAAGCCAACATTGACGGCGCACGCGTTCTTTATGACGGCGTTCGCGACATCCTTGTCGTGAAGGATGAGGCTCTCGCCACTACGCTCGATACCGAATTTGAAGAGCTGCAAACGCTGCTCGATGCCCAGAGAGAGGGCGATGGTTTTCGCCTTTACACTGAGCTTTCCACCGCGGAAATTCGTGCCTTCTCCGATCAGGTGAATGCTCTCGCTGAGCCCCTTTCGCGCCTCACTGCGGTGCTCGTTCTCTAGGCATCACTCCTCTTACAGAAAGTTTCTGTCATGTCGAAAGATGAAACCAGCGGCCTCTCGCGGCGCGGCCTGCTCGGACTGGCCGGTGCCGGTGTTGTTGGCGCCGGTTTGGGCGTGGGCGGAGCTTTTGCTGTCGGCGCCGGTTCGACAGCCACGAGCAATGCGGTGGCGTCAACGTACCCATTTTTCGGCAAGCACCAATCGGGCATCATTACTCCGGCGCAAGACCGGTTGCACTTTGCGGCGTTCGACGTTAACGACATTTCGCGTGATGAACTCATCGAACTCCTTCAAGACTGGAGCTACGCTGCGGCACGCATGACTACTGGTGAAGCCGCGGGCGACTATGGTCCCGCTGGCGGCCCCTACGACGCTCCGCCAGATGACACCGGCGAGGCCCTTGATCTACCACCCGGCGGTCTCACCATCACGTTTGGGTTCGGTCCAAGTCTCTTCGACGACAGATTCGGCCTTGCCGACAAGCGGCCCTCAGCGCTCATCGACCTCCCAAAGTTTCCCAGCGATGCCCTGCAGCCCGAACTCGTCGGTGGCGACCTCTGTATCCAAGCGTGCAGCGACGACCCTCAGGTGGCCGTACACGCCATCCGCAACCTCTCACGCATCGCTTTTGGGCGCGCTACGCTGCGCTGGTCGCAATTAGGTTTCGGGCGTACGTCGTCAACGACGCGGGCTCAAAAGACGCCGCGCAACTTGTTCGGCTTCAAAGATGGCACCGCCAATCTCCGCGCCGAAGATACTGCGGGCGTCACCGAGCACGTCTGGGCTGCTGCTAGCGATGGAGCTGCGTGGATGACCGGGGGCTCGTACCTCGTCAGTCGCAAGATTCGCATGACCGTCGAGACCTGGGATCGCACCTCACTGCGGGAGCAAGAGACGATCTTCGGTCGTACCAAGGGCGAGGGTGCACCGCTGAGTGGCGGCAGTGAATTTACCGACCCTGACTTCGCCAAGGCCGGGCGCGATGATGCCCCGCTCATCGACGAGAACTCGCACGTCAAGCTGGCCCACCCCGACACTCACGAGGGAGTGCAAATCTTGCGTCGTGGCTACAACTTTGTTGACGGCAATGACGATCTTGGTCGCCTTAACGCCGGGCTATTCTTCATTAGCTTTCAGCGCGACCCTGGCACCCAGTTCGTGCCGATCCAGCTGGCGCTCTCGCGTAACGACCTCATGAACGAATACGTGCGCTATGTCGGCTCCGCAATTTTTGCGGTACCTCCCGGCGCAGCATCCGCAAGCTTCATCGGTGCCGGGATGTTCGACCTGGCCTAGTTCGCCCCGGTCACGTTCTATTCGCCGGCGCTTGGCTCGCTGTCTCCAGCGGGAGCCACGGTGTAGTTCGCGGTGTACCCCTCGTCGGTATTCGCGACGATAACGGCACCGATCCACGCGTCTCCAGTGAAGACAACGGTGCCTGAACCTTCAGAGCCGCTCCCCTGCAATTGGATCTTAAAGCCGGCATCCGCAAAATCTGACTCAATCGCTTTGAGGGGCGATTCTGCCCCGGCCAGGATCGTAATGTTGTAGCCGCGGCTTTCGCCCTCGCCGGCCGCGATCCCAAACTGCATCTCACCCTCGACAAGCGGAATCTCGCTCGGGAAGCCCTCCGGGATCTCTTTGCCGCCCAGTTCGACCTTGCCACCAGTTGCCTGCTCTACGAGGTTCTCGATGGGGTTACTCGAGCAGCCAGAGAGTGCTGGGGAGAGTCCCAAAGCGATGACAACGGCAATTGTTGCGCTGATACGTCGTTGCGGGCTACCCATGAAAACTCTCCTGATGCTCGTGATTCACTCTGGCGTCGGACCGTTGCTGTTGCCCGCGTCAGTGCACTCTAGGTCTACGAAGCACAGCGTCGTTAACGAAGAATGCAGCCACAGTCAAAGTGACTGTGGCTGCATCGTACTCCGGCAAGGCTAACGATTCCTCGCTAACCCCTGAGAGTTTGAGTTAGGCGTTCTGCTTCTTCAGACGCGAAGTGCTGCGTGCGCGAGCGTTAGCATCGAGCTCAACCTTGCGGATGCGCACGAACTCAGGAGTTACTTCAACACACTCGTCTTCGCGAGCGAATTCGAGGCACTCTTCCAACGTGAGCTTGCGCGACGGAGTCATACGTTCGAACGAGTCCGAGGTCGACTGGCGCATGTTGGTGAGCTGCTTTTCCTTGGTGATGTTGACGTCCATGTCGTCAGCGCGCGAGTTCTCGCCAACAACCATGCCTTCGTAAACCTCTTGAGTTGGCTCAACGAAGAACGACATGCGCTCCTGCAGCGCAACCATCGCGAACGGAGTTGCTGCTCCGGCACGGTCAGCGACAATGGAGCCGTTGACGCGGGTGAGGATTTCGCCAGCCCACTGGTCATAGCCGTGCGAGACAGCGTTGGCGATACCAGCACCACGCGTGATGGTCATGAACTCGGTGCGGAATCCGATAAGGCCACGTGAAGGAACGATGAACTCCATGCGAACCCAGCCGGTGCCGTGGTTGCTCATGCCGTCCATGCGGCCCTTGCGCGACGCGAGAAGCTGCGTGATAGCGCCGAGGTACTCTTCGGGCGCATCGATCGTCAAGTGCTCGAAAGGCTCGTGTACCTTGCCGTCAACCCGCTTGGTAACAACCTGAGGCTTGCCGACAGTCAGTTCGAAGCCTTCGCGACGCATCTGTTCAACGAGGATAGCGAGAGCGAGCTCTCCACGACCCTGAACTTCCCAAGCATCCGGGCGTCCGATGTCAACGAGCTTCAAGGAAACGTTACCGACGAGTTCGCGGTCGAGACGGTCCTTGACCATACGAGCGGTGAGCTTGTGGCCCTTGACCTTGCCAATAACCGGCGAAGTGTTGGTTCCGATGGTCATCGAGATAGCCGGGTCGTCAACCGTGATGGTCGGCAACGGGCGAACATCGTTGGGGTCACAGAGGGTCTCACCGATGAAGATGTCTTCGAAGCCGGCAACAGCAACGATGTCACCGGGGCCAGCACTTTCGGCGGGGTAACGGTCGAGAGCCTTCGTGATCATGAGCTCGGTTACGCGCACATTGGCGACGCTTCCGTCGTGCTTGACCCACGCGACGGTTTGACCCTTTTTGATCGTTCCGTTGAAGACTCGCAGCAGAGCGAGGCGACCGAGGAACGGCGAGGAGTCAAGGTTGGTGACCCAAGCCTGGAGGGGGTGCTCGTCGTCATACTTCGGGGCAGGAACGTGACGGAGGATCGCATCGAACAGTGGCTCGAGATCTTCGTTGTCAGGCAGCGAGCCGTTTTCTGGCTGGTTCCAGCTAGCGGCACCGTTGCGGCCCGAAGCGTAGACAACTGGCACGTCGAGGATCGCGTCGAGATCGAGGTCAGGAACGTCATCCGCCATGTCGCTCGCAAGGCCCAAGAGCAGGTCTTGGCTTTCGGCAACAACTTCCTCGATGCGCGCATCCGGACGGTCAGTCTTGTTGACCAGCAGGATCACGGGGAGCTTGGCTTCCAGAGCCTTGCGGAGCACGAAGCGGGTCTGCGGAAGCGGGCCCTCACTGGCGTCGACGAGCAATACAACGCCGTCAACCATGCTGAGTCCACGCTCAACCTCGCCACCGAAGTCGGCGTGGCCGGGGGTGTCAATAACGTTGATAGTGATGGGGGTGTCGCCGGCGTACTTGCCGTTGTACGAAATCGCGGTGTTCTTCGCGAGGATCGTGATGCCCTTTTCGCGCTCGAGCTCGTTGGAGTCCATTGCGCGTTCTTCGAGGTGCGCGTGCGCTTCGAAAGAGTTCGTCTGGCGAAGCATCGCGTCAACGAGGGTCGTCTTTCCGTGGTCAACGTGGGCAACGATCGCTACGTTGCGCAAGTCGCTGCGAGTGGCCATAGCCATAGCAATATTCCTTAATTCATTGGAGGCTGTGCGGTCTCTCACCGCAGACGCTGCGCAGAAAATTTCGGCAGCAGATCGGCGGCCTGATGCCACCGGGTAAAGATCTTGGGAGGGCGCAGAAGATCGTTCAGAGTATCCTGCTCCAACAGTTTAGCTTGTTTGACAAGATTTATCGCCGACTAGCCTCTGAGACCCCAAGATTAGCTACGGTTTCCACTCCCAGACGTTCCACCAAATGCCCGGAGCCAGGGACGAAAGCGACACCTCTGAGACTCGATCTTGGTCGAATGCTGCGGTTGTTGGATGCTGAAAAAGTGGCATTCCGTAGCGGTTTTCCCAGAGCGCAGCATCGATATCCGCCAACAATTCGGCTTGATCGTCGGCATTCGTGGAAGGCGAAACAGCTTCGCTCAAAAGTTCGTCAACATCGGAGTCTGTGAAGTAGTTGAGATTGGCATACCCGTCGGTGCCGAAGACGCCGGGAGCGACCCCTACTCCCGGTCGCGCTGCCTGCCAACTGAACAATGCTGCGTCGTACGCACCCGGTGTTCCCAGAACTGAACGCCAGTCTTCTGCCGAGCAATCGTTCACAACGAATCCAGCAGAAGCCGCCGATGCCTGAATAATCTCGAACTCAGTAGTGCGCATCGCATCGCCGGCCGCATAGAGCACGCAGACCACCGGGGCGCTCACTCCGGCTTCAACCAAGAGCTCTTGGGCGCGAGCGATATCTACCTCAGCGAAATCACTCGAACCGTTACTTGAGCGCACACCTCGGTAGCCGGGGTCGTTAGGCGCAAAGAGAAAAGACTCCCGCAGAGTTGCACGCGGCTGGATATCGGCGAGGGCAGCAGCTGCCAGCTCTTGGCGTGGCACCGTTTTGAGGAACGCCTCGCGTACGAGCGGGTTATCGAAGGTGCCGTTCATCGATTCGGCGAACTGCAGGTCGAGGTGCTCGAAACTATCCGTCGTGCCATCGATAACGGTGGCATCCATGGTTTCTAGGGCGTCTCGAACTTCGGTGTTCATTGTGGGTTCTGCGATCTGCACAGCCCCGACAAGCAGCGCCTGCGCTTGCGCGAGCGGGTCAGCGATAAACCGAACAGTGATCTCTTGGAAAGTTGCCTGACGGTCTCCGCTGTAGTTGTCATTCGCCCGCAACGTCAGATACTGATTTGCGATGAAATTCGAGACAACGTACGGACCGTTTGAGACGAGGAGGCTCTCGTTGGCTGGCATCCCCGCAAAATTGAAAACGGTATTCCACGTGCGCGCGATAAGACTGAGGTCGGCTTTATCGCCATCGGAGATGGCCGAATACACACGCTCTTTTGCCGTGAGAGCATCGTTGTCGGTAAACGACATCATGCCCACGACGTGGGCAGGTTTTGCTGAAGATCCAGCGCCGAACAGCGCGGTCTCCCAATCGGCAGAAGGCTCATCGAAGACGAGAGTTAGCGACATACGGTCGTCGCTGATCTGAGGCATCTCGGTGACGAGTTCAATGCCAGTGTTCCCCGTCGCGCCGGAATCGAACAACACCCGCGAGTCTGCACGATCGAGAGGTGCGCCGGTATCGGGATTGATGGTGCTCGCAGCATCGCCATCAGGGTCGTTGAGCGCTGTGGATGTCGCTGCCCACTCCAAGAGAAGATCGACGGCATCTACCGCGGTGCCGTCTGACCAGCGCACACCGTCTGACACCGTGTAGGTCACCGCCAGTGGGTCATCCGACACTTTCTCGTAGTGCCCGAAGGACTCGTCGCGCACTAGCTCTGAGTCGTCGTTGTAGTAGTTGAAGCCGGTGCCCGTCGCATAGGCGATGTTGGCGTTGGTTTCGCTCGCACCGTATGCGGTGTGCGGATTGCCCGAGGTATAGGGCTGTGTGACTGCGACGGTGAGTTCGGAGCCGTCAATCGTTGTGGATTTCTGGGCGATGCAACCGGTCAGCGTTAGCGCTGCGGTAGTAGCAACCGCAATGGTCGCCATTATTCTCTTGGCGCTCACTGAACCTCCTGCATACGATCACGCAATGCACGATGGCACGCTGGTGACGATTCTAAACGAGAAGGGCCGCCCCTCGGGGAACGGCCCTTCTCCGCTAAGAAACTAGGCGCCTAGTTTAATGTTCGCGCCGGGAATTGCTTCGAGCAGCTCCTGCGTGTACGGGTTTTTCGAGTTCTCGAATACCTCGTCGGTTGTTGCTGCTTCGACGATGCGGCCACCCTGCATGACGCAGACGTTGTCTGCCACCAGCCGCACGACCGCAAGGTCGTGCGTGATGAACAGGTAGGTGAGGTCAAGCTCTGTCTGCAACTCTGTGAGCAGGTTGAGCACTTGACCTTGAACCAGCACATCGAGTGCCGACACTGCTTCGTCAAGTATGAGCACATCTGGCTTGAGCGCTAGCGCACGCGCGATTGCGACGCGCTGACGCTGTCCACCGGAAAGCTCACCGGGATAGCGGTGACGAGTTGCCTGAGGCAGCGACACCTGATCGAGCAATTCGCTTACGCGGTTGAATCGTTCTTTCGGGGTGCCAATACGGTGCGCGAGCAGCGGCTCGGCAATCGTGTTGCCAACGCTGTATTGCGGGTCAAGGGAGCCGTAAGGGTCCTGGAACACTGGCTGAACTCGGCGGCGGAACTTCAAGAGTTCATCGCCCTTGATTCCCGCCAGGTCAACACCATCGAACTCGATGCTTCCGCCGGTGAGCGGCTCCAACTGCAGGATCAGCTTCGCCACGGTTGACTTGCCGGATCCTGATTCGCCTACGAGGGCCGTTGTTGTGCCCTTCTTGACACCAAACGAGATGTCGTTGACAGCCAACAACTTGTCTTTACGGAACCCCTGTTTGCGAATCTCGTAGACCTTAGTGATGTTGTTCACCTTGATGAGGTCTGTCTTTGCTCCGGCTTCACGACTTGCCGCCCGCGCGATGAGGGCGTCATCGAGAGAACCCTGACCAAAGATCTTCAGGTCGTTTTCTGAGCTCGTATTCGATTTGATCGATTGGATGCGGCGCGAGGCAAGGCTCGGAGCCGCAGCGACCAGACGCTGTGTGTACGGGTGCTGCGGGTTCTCGAGGATCTCGCGCGACGGGCCTGACTCAACTACCTTGCCCTTGTACATCACGACGAGCTGCTCGGCACGCTCCGCGGCAAGACCGAGGTCGTGGGTGATGAACAGCACCGAGGTTCCGTAGTCGCGGGTGAGCGTCTGCAAGTGGTCGAGAATTTGACGCTGAACAGTCACATCGAGCGCCGAAGTCGGTTCATCGGCAATCAGAAGCTTCGGGCGAGCCGAAAGTCCGATACCGATGAGCACGCGTTGACGCATTCCACCAGAGAACTGGTGGGGAAACTGCTTGAGGCGTTCGCTAGCATCGCTAAGTCCCGCTTCGTTCAGAACCTCGATGGTGCGCTGACGCGCCTCTTTACCCTGAGCGATGCCGTTGGCCTCAATCGCCTCTTGCACCTGGAAACCGATGCTCCACACCGGGTTCAGGTTCGACATCGGGTCTTGAGGTACGTAGCCGATCTGACTTCCGCGAACCTCAGAAAACTGAGCATCCGAGAACTTTGTCAGGTCGTTGCCTTCGAACTCGATGGAGCCGCCGAGCACCTTTCCGGTGCCCGGAAGAAGACCAATCACTGCTTGCGCAGTGGTGGACTTACCCGAGCCAGATTCGCCAACGATCGCGAGGGATTGGCCTTGGTACAGCGTGAGGTCGATACCGCGCACCGCTTGCACAACACCACGTTGAGTTTCGAAACCGACTTCGAGCCCACGAATCTTGAGCAGTGGAGTCTCTTCGTTTGCCGAGTTAGGCGTAACGGGAACTGTTTGTGGATTGGTCATCGGCGTGCTCTCGCTTCCGGGTCAAGGGCATCGCGAACTACGTCGCCGAACATCAAGAAGGCCAGCACCGTGACAGACAGCGCAGCTGAAGGCAGCAGCAGTGTCTGCGGGTGGGTACGAACCGTGACACGTGCCTGGTTGATGTCGTTACCCCAGGACATAACCGTGCCGGGGAGACCGATACCAAGGAACCCCAGAGTCGCTTCCGCCACGATGAAGATACCGAGCGACACCGTTGCAATAACGATGACCGGCGCGATGGCGTTGGGGATCACGTGGCGAATGAGCGTCTTGAAACGCGAGACACCAAGTGCAGCGGATGCCGTCACATAATCAGAGTTTCGAGCCGAAAGAACCGAACCACGCATGATGCGCGCGATTTGGGGCCACGCGAAGAGCGCGAGAACGAACGAGACACTCATAGCATCGCGGACGGGGATAACGGAGATAACTACGATCGCACCGAGAACGGTGGGGATGGCGAAGAAAATATCACCGATACGCGAAACGAACGAGTCAAGGATTCCACCGTAGAAACCGGCAAGGGCTCCAATGATTCCACCAAACAACGTCACCATGATTGTGGTGAGGAGTCCGATGGTCACTGATGCCTGGGTTCCGAAAATGATCCGGGAGTAGACGTCACAACCTTGACGGGTGAAACCGAGCGGGTGCCCGGCTTGCGGATCGCCATTGCTGAACTTCAAGTAGCACTCAGTGGGGCTGTACGTCACGAAGAGACTCGGGAACGCTGCAACAACCACGATAAGGAGAATGAGCACTGAGGAAATCCAGAACATCGGACGACGCCGCATGGACTCCCAAGCGTCTGTCCAAGTGCTGCGGGCCTTTCCCGTTTCGTCGACCTGATCGATTTCGGCGACCGGAGTCTCCGCGAGCGAGGCAATGAAGTGTTTTTGACCGGGCCGGTGATGGCCAGTGTTATTAGTTGGCATAACGGATCCTTGGGTCGAGCGCGGCGTAGAGCAGGTCTACGAGCAGGTTGGCAAGCACGAAGATGATGACCATCACCGCGACAAACGAGACGACCGTGGGGCCCTCTCCCAACGTGATCGCTCGGTAAACAGTTCCACCGACACCGTTGATGTTGAAGATTCCCTCTGTGACGATCGCACCGACCATGAGCGAGCCGATGTCGACTCCCAGATAGGTGACAACCGGAACGAGCGAGTTACGCAGCACGTGCACGGTGACTACTCGACGTCGAGATAGTCCCTTTGCGGTAGCAGTGCGAACGAAGTCAGCACCGAGGTTGTCGGCGACGCTCGCGCGAGTAAGTCGCACGATGTACGCAAAGGAGACGGAGGCCAACACGATGGCCGGCAGAATCAGTTCGCCCCAAGGAGCGGCACCGCTCACCGTTGTTCGCGCCCAACCAAGTTGGATTCCAAAGATGAATTGCAATACGAAACCAACGACGAACGTCGGCACCGAGATCAGCAGCAAGCTGATGACGAGCGCTGAAGCGTCGAACAGTTTTCCCTTGCGAAGGCCAGCAACGAGGCCGACGATGATGCCGAAGAAGGCTTCAATGGCGAGGGCGAGCATCGCGAGGCGTGCAGTGATGGGGAAGGCCTGAGCCATGACATCGGTGACCGACCGGCCGGAGAACGTTGTTCCGAGGTCACCTTGGAACAGTCCACCGATGTAGAGGAGGTACTGAATGATGAATGGCTTGTCGAGGTTGTACTCGGCCCGGATGGTTTCGATAACGCCGGGAGCTGGCGGGTGGTCCCCGTACAGCGCGGCGATGGGGTCGCCGGGAACGGCGAACACCATGAAGTAGATCAAGAAGGTCGCGCCGAAAAACACCGGAATCATCTGGAGGAAACGCTTGCCTGCGTACCAAAGCATCAGATAGTTCCCTCGATGGAACGGATAAACATAGGATTCACAATCGCTGAATGAGGGTACTCAGTGTAATGCCCGGGACTAGGGAAAGTCCCGGGCACTACACATTGAGAGTGGAAACTGGGTAAAACTAAGAGCTTATTAGCCCTTGGTTACCTCGTTGTACAGCGGGACAGAGTCCCAACCGAATACAACATTGTCAACGGTGTCAGAGTAGACGCCAGTGACGTTCGAGTACCACAGCGGGATCGAAGGAAGGTCGACCAGGAGGATTTCCTGAGCTTCCTGGTACTTCGCCGTTGCTTCTTCTACCGACGACGCGCTTGCGCCCTCTGCGAGGACCTTCTCGAACTCGGGGCTCGAGTAGCCTTCCTTGTTCGAGCCAGCACCATCAACGTAGAGCGGGCCGAGGAAGTTGTACAGCGACGGGTAGTCCGCTTGCCATCCAGCACGAGTACCACCGGTGAGCAAGTTAGCGTCACGGTCGTTCAGCGCGTCCTTGAAGGTGGGGTATGCCTTGCCTACAGCCTGGATACCGAGCGTGTTGCTGATGCTGTTTGCAACAGCGTCAACCCATGCCTGGTGTCCACCATCAGCGTTGTAAGCGAGGTCGAAGACACTGTCACCGTAAGGCGCAATGGCGTCAGCTTCTGCCCACAGCTTCTTAGCCTCATCCGGGTTGAAGTCAAGAACTTCAGAACCAGCAAGGGCGTCAGAGTGACCAGCGATTACCGGCGAAGTGAAGTCGGTAGCGGGGGTACGAGTGCCCTGGAAGATGACATCCGTGATCTCAGCGCGGTCGATCGACATGGAGATAGCTGCACGACGCAACTTGCCCTCATCGCCCGACCAGTGCTCGAGGTAGTAAGGCATGTTGAATGCCTGGAAGATCGCAGCAGGCTGGTTTACCGAACGACCCGGGAAGTCCGACTCGTAGGTAGCAAATGCGGAGTCAGGAACAGCATCGAGAATGTCGAGGTTGCCACCGAGAGCGTCAGCATAGGCCGCGTCTTGGCTCGTGTAGAAGATGATCGACACGCCGCCGTTGACAGCCTTGCGAACACCGTCGTAGTCAGGGTTCACAACGAGGTCGATCTGGACGTCGTGCTGCCATCCATCTTCGGCGATCATGTACGGACCGTTACCTACGGGGTTCTCACCGAAGGCGTCGAGGTCTTCCCAAGCGGACTCAGGCAACGGCATGAATGCCGAGTAGCCGAGACGCAGCGGGAAGTCAGCCTCAGGGTTGATCAACGCAACGGTGAACTCGGTGTCGCTGACAACGTCAAGTCCCGTCAGTTCTGAGTTCTCGTCGTAGCTAAAGCCCTCGATGTTATCGAAGAAGTAGGACGAGCTCTGCGCGTTGTCGAGCAGTGCGCCGTACGACCAAGCCTTGACGAAGGAGTCTGAGGTGACAGCCTCACCGTTGGTGAAGGTCCAGCCCTCGTTCAGTGTGACGGTCCAGTTCTGGCCATCTTCTGATTCGATCGACTTGGCTACTTCGTTCTCGACATCTCCGTCGGCAGTGTACGAAACGAGCCCAGCGAAGATCGACGTGATGACCTTGCCGCCACCAGTTTCGGTGGTGTTTGTCGGAATGAGCGATTGCTGTGGCTCACTACCGTTTGTCGTGATAATCGCAGCGTTGTCGCCCTCGGCGGGCTCATCGCTCGCCGCGCAACCCGCAAGAACGAGTGCTGAGGCTGACAACAGCGCGACGGCGCTGAAGCCTATGCGTGATCTTTTCAAAGTTTCCTCCTGTGCAGAATTTTGCAAACGGCACGGAATTTATGGCGCCGCACCGCGCTTGATAGTTCACACCCTAAACGGGGGGATGCCCCACGCAAAACCCTACGGCCAAACGTTACACACTGGTAACGCTCGTGAAGAATATGTGCGGAGTTTGCAGTTATTTCGCGCAAGATGCAGGAGTTTCACAGAAATACTGCGCCCGAGCGCCACGACCTGCGCACAGCATCATGAGTTAACATCGGTGCATGTCGCTCCAAACCCGACTTCGCACCCGCCCAAGACCCTCTTGATCTTCGACGGAGACTGCGCTTTCTGCACGCTCTGGGTCAATCGTTTGCAATCAGCACTTCCGAGCTTTCCCCCGAGCACTCCGTGGCAGTGGATCGATCTCGATGACTATGCCCTCACACAAGAAGACGTTGACAAGGCCGCGTGGTTCGTGACTCCCACTCGACAATTCGCTGGACACATGGCATTTTCGCTGCTGCTCAGAAGCCAACCAACATTCGGTTGGCGCTTCCTCGGCCACCTCATCGCCACTGAGCCGTTCAGCTCGATCGCCTCACGCGGGTACCGCTTCGTCTCCCGCTACCGTCACCGTCTGCCAGGGGGAACTCCCGCCTGCGCCGTTCGCAGACCCGAGTGAGCTCTGCGCCACCACTTCCTCAGTCGCGGGCGCGACTGTGGACGGAAGTCTCGATCGTCCTCGCTCTGTCGCTTGGCGCATCCGCGATTTATTCGATCGTGTCAATTACGAACAGACTCACGCGCGTCGAATCACTGTCGCAGCAGACAGCAACGCTGAACTCATCGCTCAGTGCCCGCCCGACGTTCGATCTGATTTATCAGGTACTGGGGATCACTTTCGACCTTGCCCCAGTGGCACTCGTAGCGTTTCTCCTCTGGAGCACGACTAAACCCCGACTGTCCCGGCTCGGAGTCGACTTCACTCGTCCCCTGCACGACAGCCTGAGCGGCATCGCTCTCGCGCTGGCTATCGGAATCCCCGGGATCGCTGTCTATCTCGGCGGCCGCGCGCTGGGAGTGACCGTCAATGTAGTGCCCGCCGCGCTCGACCAATATTGGTGGACAGTGCCCGTGCTGTTGCTTTCCGCACTGCGCGCCGGCCTCACTGAAGAGCTCATCGTGATCGGTTACCTCTATGCCCGGCTCGCAGACCTGGGTTGGGGCCGCTGGAAGATCATCATCTCCACTTCACTGCTCCGAGGCACCTACCACCTGTACCAAGGCATCGGAGCCTTCATCGGCAATGTGGCAATGGGCCTACTCTTCGGCTGGCTTTACACGCGCTATCGCCGCGTACTCCCCCTCGTCATTGCCCACACACTCATCGACGCCGCCATCTTCGTGGGCTACGGCTGGGCGGCAGTAACCTTCCCAGAAGTTTTCGAACTTAGCTCCAGCGAGTAACCGGGATGACGCGCCATTTTCTCGCGCAAATGAGTGCCGCGAAACAGCTCATTCTTGAGATTTAGAGCGTGACCAAAATTGCGACTCTGCCGTTGGCGCTGGCGAGCAAAATCTGCCTGTATTGTCAGGGTAGACAGAGGAGTCGAAATGGTAGGAACCAGCCGAAACGCTGTGGCAATTAGCGCAAGCATTGCCAGACTATTCGCCGTGCAGGTCAGCACATGAGTGGCCGCATCGTTGTTGGCTACACCGCGACAAACGCCGGCTTAGATGCTGTTGCTCTCGGAGCCCGACTCGCCTCCGCATCCGGAGCGCAATTGGATGTCGTCGTCATCCTGCCGGGCAGCGGCAGGAATGTAGCCGATCCGTCTGACGCCGGCTATGACCGTTACCTCCTCGACACCGCAGAGAAGTGGCTGCGCGATGCCGCGGCCACAATCGATCCTTCGATTGCCAACAACGCTCATATCCGTTTCGGAGAATCATTCGCCGAAGGCCTGATGACGGCAGCGAACGAACTGAAAGCAACCTTCATCGTGATTGGCACGGCGGGCGGCGGCAGACTCGGTCGGCACCGCCTAGGCACCGTCGCGACAACGCTTCTTCACTCTGCAGAGATTCCGGTCGTGCTCGCGCCGGAAGGTGCACGAAACACCGAGAACTCCGCAGGCATCACACGGATTACTGCGGCCGTGGGAACTCGTCCCGGCGCCGGAGCGTTGATGAACGAAGCCTTGGCTCTGGTATCTGCAACGGGCGCCACCCTTCGGTTGTTGTCGTTGGTCACCGTCGATCTCCCGCCTTCGGTAGATACGGGTGTTATCCGAATCGCTGGAGCCGCCCACGCCGACGACGTACTGGCCACCGCCCGCGCAGCGCTTCCTTCTCACATCACCGCCGAAGCCGTTATAGCGCGCGGCACCAGCATCGAAGACGCTGTGCAGCATCTGAGCTGGGAGCCTGGTGAAATTGCGATGGTCGGCTCTAGTCGCCTCGCTCGCCCACGGCACCTCTTTCTCGGTTCCACGGCGGCCAAAATGCTTCACGAACTTACTATTCCCATGATCGTCGTTCCCCGAACTCCCCTAGCGAAAGAATCACAGCGATGAGTGCAGTAGATAAGAGCGCCACGCCTGTCACCTCCGATGGTGCAGAAAACGACCGTGGCATCAGTTCGAAGGGTCTGTCTCAGGGAACAGTGGGCCTGATCGGCGCCGTCGTTATCGGCATCTCGTGCATCGCCCCCGCCTACACTTTGACGGCAGCACTCGGGCCGACAGTGTCGGCGGTCGGGTTTCAAGTACCCGCGATCATCCTGATCGGCTTTATTCCGATGCTTCTCGTCGCTTTCGGGTATCGCGAGCTCAACAATCGCATGCCGGACTCCGGAACCTCGTTCACATGGGCCACCCGTGCGTTCGGCCCCTGGGTCGGTTGGATGGCAGGGTGGGGACTAATCGCTGCCACCATCTTGGTTCTATCGAACCTCGCCGGAATAGCCGTCGATTTTCTCTTTCTCCTCATCGCGCAACTCTCGAATGATCCCGGGATCGCAGAGCTGGCGGCGAATCCGTTCATCAACGTGGTGGTCTGCCTGCTCTTCATGCTCGGCGCGACCCTCATTTCGTACCGCGACATGCAAACCACGCAGCGACTGCAGTATTTTCTCGTTAGCTTTCAGCTGCTCGTTCTTTTATTCTTTGCCGGCACAGCAATCGTCGCCGTGGCAAACGGCAACGGCTTCGATCCATCAGCACTGAGCTGGGAATGGTTCAACCCGTTCGCTGTGACATCGTTCAGTGCTGTAGCCGCCGGCCTCTCGCTATCGATCTTCATCTTTTGGGGATGGGACGTCACCCTCACCATGAATGAGGAGACAAAGGATCCCGACCGCACGCCGGGGCGAGCAGCAACGCTTACGGTCGTTCTCATCGTCACCCTGTACCTACTGCTCGCGATCTCGCTCCTGATGTTCGCCGGAACGGGCACCGGAGAGTTCGGGCTCGGCAACCCCGACATTCAAGACAACGTGTTCTTTGCCCTTGCCGCGCCTATCCTCGGCCCGCTGGCCTTCATGGTCTCCCTGGCTGTGCTCACCAGTTCAGCATCGTCATTGCAATCGACGTTTGTTTCTCCCGCACGCACGTTGCTCGCCATGGGCCACTACGGGGCACTGCCGAAGAAGTTTGCTGCCGTCAGCCCGCGCTTTCTCACGCCCGGCTATGCAGTAATCGTCTCGTCGATAGTTGCATCAACGTTCTACGCCGTGATGCGGTTCATCAGCGAGAACGTGCTGTGGGACACCATCACCGCACTCGGCATGATGATTTCCTTCTACTACGGCATCACCGCGTTCGCGTGTGTCTGGTATTTTCGGCACCAGTGGTTCGACTCCATTCGCAACATGTTCTTCACGCTGCTCTTTCCGCTGGTCGGCGGGATGATTCTGGCCGCGTTGTTCTTCATCACGCTGATCGACAGCATGGATCCGAATTACGGCAGTGGTTCCAGCGTCGGCGGAGTCGGTTTGGTCTTCGTCCTCGGCCTCACCGTCATCATTGTTGGCATCGTCATCATGGTCTGGCAGGCGATCAAACATCCCAAGTTCTTCCGTGGAGAAACCTTGTCGATGGATGCTCCGCCAAGCCACCGGGGTCGCAAACGCTAATCATTCTGGGGCTATAGTCACGGCCTTGATCCCCGGGTATTGACAGGAGGTCGACCGCACAAAAACAGCGGTGACGTAAAACTTTGAGTATCGCCGAGGGCTGGCGGAGCGTAAAGTGTCTCGCATGTCACCGGAAATCACTGTTGAAACCGTGGCCTCAAAGCTGGTTGCGGGCCTCGAGTTCGACACCACGATGGAAACGCTGCCCACTGACATGACTGCCGCGATCGGCGACCTCATCAGGCACACGGCCGAGTCCCAGATGGCAGCAGCTGGTCCGATAATTGCGGTCTATGGCGAAGAGATGCACCCGAATCGCTCGTGGAAGTGCGAAGTGTGTGTTCCCGTCGCACAAGCGTTTGGCGAGCATCCGACGCTCCGTTCGCACGAACTGCCGGGTGGCGTTGTCGCGACGATTACCCACGTCGGCTCTTATGACGGCCTCAAAGCCACCTACAACACGATGTTCGACTGGTTCTCGCAGCATGGCCACACCTATGCCGGGGCACCCCGTGAAATTTACCTCAATGGTCCGGATGAAGTGACCGAAGAGAAATTACTTACCCGCCTCGAGTTTCCGGTTGTGCTGGCAAGCGCCTAGCAGCCACCCCTCCCGTACGCCGCTCCCCTATGGAAGGAATGACAATGAAGTCCAATCCCTATCTGAGCTTCAGAGATAACGCTCGCGAAGCCTTGGCCTATTACCAGTCGGTCTTCGGCGGCACCACTGAAATCCACACCTTTGCCGATTTTCAGGCAAGCGAGGATCCCGAAGAACAAGAGTGGGTCATGCACGGGCAGCTTGAATCTCCGGCCGGCATCACCCTCATGATGGCAGACACCCCCAAGACCATGGAGCACACTCCCGGTGGATCGATATCGATTTCCATCGGTGGCTTCCTCAGCGAGAAGGCAGCCGTTGAGAGCTACTGGGAGAAACTCTGCGACGGCGGCACAATCGATATGCCCCTCGAACCCGCAGTGTGGGGCGGTATTTTCGGGATGGTCACGGATCGGTACGCGGTCAATTGGATCGTGAGTATCAGTGACGACAACGAAACTCGGTAGTCCCGGCCGCTATGAACAGTTCGGACGGCACGCTCGCTGAGTGAGCGCGTCAACCAGCACCTTGCCGAGGTCTTCGGGCACGGCGGCGGAGTACGCCGCTCCCCCCGTCGACTGTGCGATGGTCGTCATCGACGCGAGGTCAGTATCGGGGCCGAACCCAATGAGCAGTACCGGAACCGGTTGCTTCGGATCTTCGATCGCTTTCAAGCTGTCGAGGAGCGTCTGCAGGTCGATTCCATTGTCGTCTTCGTTGAAGCCGTCGGTGATCAGAAGCACAGAGTTGATCTTGGTCGGGTCGTAGTTTTCCTTGACCCGGGTCACTGCAGCCAAGATCGTGTCGTACAAACCTGTGTACCCATAGATTCGGTCGGGCAGCGACGCGACAACGCCATTGATCTGCTGCACGTGAGCAGGATCAGAGAGTGGCGCGATCGGCGAAAGGTCTTCCCAGTCTTGGGTGCCGACACGGTTTTGGGAAAATGCCCACACTCCGAGCTCGGCCTCGCCCGAAAACTTCGACAACGCTTCGCTTGCCGCAAGCTGGAATACGTCGATTCGACGTAAGCCATTGTTCGCCGGTTCGAGCATCGAACCCGAGACATCGATAACGACCAACAGTCGCGACCGTAGCGTGAGAACGCTCCACGAGCGCAGAATTGCGATCTGAACGGCAGCATCCGCGGTGGGTTGTGCTGCTGTTGCAGCCTCAGGCACCCCGGCCAACCTAAGGTCGCCGCCACCCTCAGCGTTGCGGAACCCCTCGCTAGCCAACACGGCGGCAGCGGAGCCAGATGCCGTGGCGAGCTCGGCGAGGAGCGCCTGAGGCGCGTCCGCTGCGATAGTTACGTCGGTAGCAGCGGCAGCGGCAGAATTACCGCCCACTGCTGACGCGGATTCTGAGGATTCGGAATCTTGGGCATCACCAATAAGGTGCACGAAGGGGTAGGTCAGCTCGACAGTTCCGTCAGACGGATAGAGCGCGATCATCGGCGAGGCCGGGGAGGTCTTGTTGTAGGCCGCCACTTCCCGCTCGGTCGTCACCACCACCGTTGGCATTGCCGCTGCCGCGACCAACTCAAACGCTTCTTCGGCCGACTTCGGGATCGTCTTACCCATGGCGATCATCGCCCCCGCGAATTGACGAGGATCTTCAGCAGACGACACCGACTGCAGCTGCGCTAGACCGGCCAGGCTTGCCGCGGACGATTCTGGATCGGGCAGCAGAGTGCTGGCTGTGCCGGCGAGCAGCGCCGTCCACGTCAATGGGGTTGCGGAGAGAGCAGACACTTGTGACGCTGTTGTGGCGAGCACAACGGGAGTACTCGCCACGTACTCACCAATCTCGAACTCCGGAGTCGCGAGCCCCAGCGAAGTGGCAATTGCCGACGAACGGTCAAGCCAAGCACTCGAATCGGGGACCCAAGCATCCAGCTCCCCGGCAACGCCGGAGGCAAAGAGCGCTGCAGCATCGGCAGAGACCATCGAACGAATTTCGGTAGCGGTGCAATTCCCTTCGGCGTCATCGAACTCTGCGGCGATGGTCGTCAGCGCGGGGGCGATCGACGGGTCGGCCGCGATAACGATCGGGCGAAGCTCCGCGCATTTCTCGGTGATCGACCCGAAAGCATTCGTCAGCAATCCGACGGCACCGAATTGGATGCCAGCAACAACCATCGCTGCTACAGACACGAGCGCGATGGGCACCAGCCACCAGCGCTTCTTCCACCGCTGCCAAAAAGACTTGCGGTGTCGGTGCCGGCGCGTCGTCACGAAAATCTCCAGTCGGTGGATTGGCTAAAAGAGATCGTCGGGTCGGCCCCCGCCATACACCAAACGGAGACTACAACATCAGGTGAGGCTAAATCCAGTAAATGTGGAGATTCTTTTTGCGCACCGAGAGACCGCCCAATAGAACACTGGTGTCCCGCATAAGGGGGACAAAGAAATAACGCGTGTCGAACCAGACTGGACTGGTTCAACACGCGCCATCCTTCGTTAGCGAACTAGCTAACTCAGTGCCGCAACTTTATTCCGCAAAGGCCTCAATAGGCGGGCACGAGCAGACCAGATTGCGGTCACCGTAAGCGTTATCCACGCGACGAACCGGAGGCCAGTACTTGCCCGAAATGAGCGAGTTCAACGGGTAGACAGCCTGCTCCCGCGAGTAGGAGTGATCCCACTCGCCGGCGATCACCGAATGTGCCGTATGCGGCGCATTGACAAGGGGGTTGTCACTGATTGGCCAGGCTCCGGCCGCTACAGCATCCGCTTCTTCCTTGATCGCGATCATCGCGTCGATGAAGCGGTCGAGCTCAGCGAGGTCTTCACTCTCGGTCGGTTCAACCATGAGCGTGCCCGATACCGGGAACGACATCGTCGGAGCGTGGAAACCGTAGTCAATGAGGCGCTTGGCGACATCGTTATTGTCGATGCCGGTCGCCTCCTTGAGGGGTCGCAGATCGAGAATGCACTCGTGAGCAACGAGACCGTTGTCCCCCGCATAAAGCACCGGGAAGTGGTCGCGCAAGCGCACCGCAATGTAGTTGGCGGAGAGCACGGCGGCACCGGTAGCAGCCTTGAGGCCTTCCGACCCCATCATTCGCACATAGGCCCACGTAATCGGCAAAATGCTCGGACTTCCGTACGGTGCAGCGCTAATCGCTCCCCCGGCGTGAACATAGGGACCGGCGGCACCGGTCTGCATGTCGAAGGCTGGATGCTGCTGGCTCTGCGCCATGGGGTGACCGGGCAAGAACTCCGCCAGGTGTGCTTTCGCGACCACGGGGCCGACTCCTGGCCCACCGCCACCGTGGGGGATGCAGAAGGTTTTGTGCAGGTTGAGGTGACTGACGTCGCCGCCAAAGTCACCGAACCGTGCATAACCGAGGAGGGCGTTGAGGTTGGCGCCGTCAACGTAAACCTGTCCGCCAGCATCGTGCACCGCCTGCGTGATTTCACGCACTTCGTGTTCGTACACTCCGTGGGTGGAGGGGTACGTGATCATGAGGGCGGAGATTTCGCTCGCGTGCTCGGCGATCTTGGCGCGCAAGTCATCGAGGTCAACGTTGCCGAGGTCATCGCAGGCGACAACAACGACGCGCATTCCGGCGAGCATTGCGCTGGCGGCGTTCGTGCCGTGGGCGCTCGAAGGAATGAGACAGATGGTACGTTCCGGGTTGCCATTTGCGCGGTGATAGCCACGAATCGCGAGCAATCCCGCCAGCTCGCCCTGGCTACCCGCGTTGGGTTGCAGCGACGCAGTGTCGTAACCGGTGACCTCGGTGAGCCACGATTCGAGGTGCGAAATCATCACCAAATAGCCGGCGACATCATCCGCGGGGGCGAAGGGGTGGATGCCCGCAAATTCCGGCCAGCTCACCGCTTCCATCTCGGTCGCTGCGTTCAACTTCATCGTGCACGAACCCAGCGGGATCATGCCGCGGTCGAGCGCGTAGTCCTTGTCGGCGAGGTACTTGAGGTACCGCATCATGCTCGTCTCCGAGCGGTGCGTGTTGAACACCGGATGCGTGAGGTATTCGCTCGTGCGATTGAGATCCTCGGGGATGCTCGCATCTTCGCCAGCGTAGCTAAAGAAGCCACCTTCCAGCCCGAAGGCGGCCGCGAGCTCGTTCTTCTGGTTCGCGAGAATACCTTCGTACGGCTGCGTCGAAACTTCATCGAAGCTCAAACGAACGGTGTCAGCATCCACTACATAAAGAAGGATGTCGCTCTCGAGCGCCTTGGCAGCAATCGCCTGAGCTTGACCCTTTTTCGTCACCGAAAGGGTGTCGAAGAAGGTGTCGTTCTCGATCGTGTAACCCGCAGCAGTCAGACGAGCGGCGAAGTTGACGGTGTCGTGATGGATGCGCTGAGCGATCCGCTTAAGGCCCTGCGGTCCGTGATACACGGCATACATGGATGCCATGACCGCGAGCAAAACCTGCGCAGTACAGATGTTGGAGGTCGCCTTCTCGCGGCGAATGTGCTGCTCACGAGCCTGCAACGAAAGGCGGTAGGCGGGGTTGCCAGCGGCATCCACCGATACGCCAACGAGACGGCCAGGAAGTTGACGTTCGAGGCCCTTGCGCACGGACATGTAGCCCGCGTGCGGCCCCCCGAAGCCCATCGGAACTCCGAAACGCTGCGTGGTTCCGACAGCAACGTCTGCGCCGAGTTCGCCCGGCGACTTGAGGATCGTGAGGGCGAGCAAGTCGGCCGCGACAACGGCAAGGCCGCCGTGCGCCTTCACCGCAGCGATGACTTCACTAGAATCCCAGACCCGACCGGCGGCACCGGGGTACTGGATGAGCGCGCCGAAGCATTCGGGCAGTTCTGGGTTCGCCCCCAGCGTTGCCAGGTCGAGCTCGACAAGCTCGATTCCGAGAGCCTCAGCACGGTTCTCCAGCAGAGCCTTCGTCTGAGGAAGAGTTTCGGCGTCGACGATGAACACAGACGATTCGACCCGAGCAGCGCGGCGAGCGAGCAGCATTCCCTCAACAGCAGCAGTGCCCTCATCGAGCATCGACGCGTTCGTTGTGGTCATTCCGGCAAGGTCAGCCACCATTGTCTGGAAGTTGATAAGTGCCTCAAGGCGACCCTGCGAGATTTCCGGCTGGTACGGCGTGTAGGCCGTGTACCAGCTGGGGTTCTCCAACACATTGCGCTTGATCACAGCAGGCGTGATGGTGTCGTAGTAGCCGAGACCGATCATGCTGCGGCGAACCTTGTTCGCTCCGGCCAAAGCACGTAGTTCGGCGAGCGCCTCCCGCTCAGAGGCGGGAGCCGGGATGGTGGAATTCACGACCGGAGTCTGGTGAATGGCAGGCGGAACCGCGGCATCCACGAGCGACTCAAGACTGTCGTAGCCGACAGCGGCGAGCATGCTCGCCTGAGCGGCAGCATCCGTGCCGATGTGACGATCGGCGAAAGTGCCGCTGAGGTAAGGGTTGGGCATTATTCGCCTGTCAATGCGGTGTACTCGTCAAGGCTGAGCATCGACGGGAGTTCGGAAAATTCGATCTTCACGAGCCAACCTTCACCGAAGGGGTCGCTGTTGACGAGTTCGGGGCTGTTCGAGACAGCGTCGTTAGCTTCAACAACGGTTCCGCTCACGGGCGCGAAGAGTTCACCGACCGACTTAGTCGACTCGATCTCGCCGACGATCTTGCCCTCGGCAACCGAAGAACCCACCTTGGGCAGATCTACGAAGACGATGTCCCCCAGCTTGCCCGCGGCAAAGTCGGTGATGCCGATCGTCGCGACGTTTCCGTCAACAAGAACCCATTCGTGCTCGGCGGTGTACTGCAATTCGCTCTTCTCAGCCATGATCAGGCCTCTCTCTTATAGAAGGGTAGGGAAACAACGGAAGCAGCAATGCGACTGCCCCGCACATCAATGTGAAGCTCGGTGCCGATCTCGCTCACCGCGGGGTCGACGTAAGCCATCGCGATCGGGTGGCCCAGTGTCGGCGACAGCGCGCCGGAGGTAATGACTCCGACCTCGGTGTCGCCGCTGAAGAGGAGATAGTCGGCGCGACCAGCACGGCGGCCCTCGGCGGCGAGACCGACGAGAACGCGAGCACCAGCATCCGGGCCCTCTTCAATTGCCGCACGACCAACGAAGTCGCCCTCCTTACTCAGGGCAACGACGCGACCGAGACCGGCTTGCACCGGGAAGGTGTTGAGGTTCAATTCGTGACCGTACAGCGGCATGCCCGCTTCGAGCCGCAGAGTGTCGCGGCACGCGAGACCGGCAGGAACGAGACCGAGTGGTTCGCCAGCAACCGTGAGCGCTGCCCACAGGGGGGCGGCGGCATCCACGTGAATGTACAGCTCGAAACCGTCTTCGCCCGTGTAGCCGGTGCGACCGATAATGAGGTCGGTGCCGTTGAATATGGCGGCGGTTTCGCGGTAGTACTTGAGCTCATCAAGCGGAGTAGCGAAACCAGTGAGGCCGGCTGTCACCTCGAGGATGGCGCGCGATACCGGGCCCTGCACCGCGATGAGGGCGTACTCGTCGCTGTCGTCAGTGACGGCAACATCAAAGCCTTCGGCACGCTCCAAGAGAGCGGCAGCAGCGGCGAAACGGTTACCCGCATTGGCGACAACCAAGAAGTGATCATCGGCTAGCCGGTAAGTCACCAAGTCATCGATGATGCCGCCAGCCTCGTTGAGCAACAGGCTGTACTTAGCCTGCGCGAGAGCGATGCCCGAAAGCTTGCCCGCGAGCGCAAAGTCAAGAAAGGCACCGGCTTCAGCACCGCGCACATGAATTTCTGCCATGTGCGAGATGTCGAAGATGCCGGCAGCCGTACGCACCGCGTGGTGCTCGGCCAAGTCAGAGCTGTACCGCACCGGCATCATCCAGCCAGCGAAGTCGGTAAAGGCAGCACCGAGTTGCTCGTGGATGCTGTGAAGAGGCGAATACCTCACCGCAGCAGGCGAAGAGTCAGCGGATGAAGCTTCAGAGTTTGATACATCGGTCACGGAGTTCTCCCGGCGCGTGGCTAGTGAATAGAACTCCCCCTCTGTGATGAGCCTGAGAGCTTCACGCACCTACAAACTAGTGCGCTTTCACCGACGGCGGAACCTCATGGCAATGCGAGGTTCTCTTTCCAGAGTGGCCAGTGCGATGCGGTACATGAACCTGAGAGATTGGCGGGGAGGCTTGCTCCTTCGGTGCCGGTCTGGCGCCTGCCAACTTTCGTTGACTAGCGCTGGGTGCCCGGCTCTCCCGCATCGTGTTGCGGCCCGATGTTCAGTTGTTAGCTCAGCATAGCAATGCTCGGCGGATGCTCGTGCCTCCGGCCGCGCGGAATTCGCCGAAGCGCGCGTATCCGACTACAGCAGCGCCGAACTGAGCAACAAACTGGTCTCACTGTTGACGACGCCATCGACATTGCGCATCCTGGCGAGCACCCGGTCGAAGTTGCTCAGACTGTCGGTGCGGATGTCGGCAACGAGATCCCACGCACCGTTGGTGGTGTGGAGTTCGTGAATCTCGGGCAACCCCCGCAGTTTGGCAATGACAGCATCCGTTGAACGCCCCTCTACCTCAATGAATGAGATCGCTCGGATAAAGGAGGGGTCGCGATCTTCTCGAATACGCACGGAAAAGCCCAACACTGTTCCCTCGCTAACGAGACGATAAATGCGGCTGTTTACGGTCGCGCGCGTGACGTCGAGACGACGAGCAAGACTCGCGATTGACTCGCGCCCATCAGCACGAAGCGCGGCGAGAAGTCGGCGATCGAGATCATCCAGTTGAGGCATGTACAAAGTGTATAACTCGGCCCCCAATTATGTTCATTCACTAGCCGATAATCGTGTCTAATGGGTGTTGTCACTACATAGTGCACATTCGTAACGTGGGAACTAGCAATACTGCAACGAAAGGAGTGACCGTGGTCAACTACGTAGACGTCAAAAACATGGGGCGATGGATCGCCGACACCGGTATCGAGCCAATCATCATGGGTATCGTGAGCTACCTTGAGCAGGATTACGCCAAGTGGCAACAGTTCGACAAGTCCCCTCGTGTCGCGGCACATTCCGCCGAGGGAGTCATCGAACTCATGCCCACGAGCGATGGCGAAACGTACGCCTTCAAGTACGTCAATGGCCACCCCTCGAACCCCGCTCTCGGGTTCCAGACTGTCACCGCGCTCGGCATGCTTGCCCGCGTCGACAACGGCTACCCCACCTTCCTGTCAGAGATGACGTTGCTAACAGCGCTGCGAACATCCGCAACATCTGTGCTCGCAGCTCGCGCACTGGCTCGCCCCGACTCCAGCGTTCTGGCCCTCATCGGCACCGGAACTCAGTCTGAGTTTCAGGCCCTCGGCTTTCGCGCCGGTCTCGGCATCACAAGCTTGCGGGTGTGGGACACCGATCCCGCCGCGCTCGACAAGTTCATTCGCAACGTTGAACCTCTCGGTTTCCATGTAGTGCGTGCCACCTCAGCAGCGGATGCTGTCGCAGGCGCTGACATCGTCACCACCTGCACCGCAGACAAGACGAACGCGACCATCCTTACGGCCGACATGATCGAGCCAGGAATGCACCTCAACGCGATCGGCGGCGATTGCCCCGGCAAGACCGAGCTCGAAGCGGCGATCGTTCGCGATGCGACAGTGTTCGTTGAGTTCCCCGAACAGACCCGCATCGAGGGAGAGATTCAGCAGCTCGAAGCTGACTCCCCCATCACTGAACTGTGGGAAGTGCTCGCCGGGCGTGCCGCCGGTCGCACCGCCAACGACGAGGTCACCCTCTTTGACTCAGTAGGTTTCGCTATCGAAGACTTCTCCGCCCTGCGCTACGTCTTCGATGCTGTTCGCGGCACCGACTACGCCACCGACCTTGACCTCATTGCCGACCCGGCCGACCCCAAGGACCTGTTCTCGCTCGTATCGCGCGCTCCTGCGCTGACCGCGTAGCCGACAGTGAGTGTTCAGGCCCCGTCGGCCGCCGTACTCATCCGCCCGCACCTCTTCACACCGAACAGCCAAACCGCTGGCGATAATGCGTTCCAGTCGACCGATCCCACCCGGACCCCGGATGAGATCGCTCGCGCTGCGTACGCCGAATCGACTCAGGTCGCTGAGACGTTGCGAGACGCTGGCGTCAACATCCACGTGTTTGAGGACACGGAGAGCACGCGCCCTGACAGCGTGTTCCCCAATAACTGGTTCTCAACCCACAGCGGTGGCCGTGTCGCGGTGTATCCGATGTATGCGCCGAATCGGCGCACGGAGCGTCGCACCGATGTAATCGAGATGCTGAAGCACGACTTTCGCGTGCAGGATGTCGTGGACTATTCGGGGCTTGAACACGACGGAATTTACCTTGAGGGCACCGGGGCGATGGTCATTGACCACACCAACCGGGTGGCCTATGCGGCAGAATCACACCGCGCGAATCCCTTAGCTCTCGAACGCTTCTGTGCATCCTTTGGCTACGAGCCGATGATGTTTGAAGCACGCGACAGCCACGGGGTGCCGATTTATCACACCAACGTCATGATGTGTATTGCGACTGACTTTGCGATGATCGGGCTCGACCTGATTGCCTCTGGTGATCGTCGCATGGAGATGGCGGAGCGCCTGACGGCACCCGGTCGCACTCTGATCGACCTCACCGCAGACCAGATCGCGAACTTCGCCGGGAACGCGTTGGAACTGAAGGGCGCAAACGGCCGCATCTTGGCGCTGTCGACCCGGGCCCTGAACAGTCTGACGACTGCTCAGCGTTCAGTCATCGAAGCGAGTTGTGAGATTGTGCCGCTCAACATTCCCACGATCGAGTTGGCGGGTGGGTCGGTGCGCTGCATGGTCGCGGGCGTCCACTTAGATCGTCGTTCACGCATGGCGGCGGATGTTGCTGCTGGCGTGCCAGCGGCCGGCTCTGCTGAAACTGCACCGACCGCACCCATCGCGCCGATAGCGGGCATCTAACCTAACGCCTATTGCCGTCGACTCTGCCCGATGGTTGAGACAACACAAAGCGCCGCGATGCTAGGGCATCGCGGCGCTTTGGGTTTCGCTAGCTGCAGTTCGGGCGGCAGTCGCGCTGGGACAACGCCTCGAGCATCACGTTACTGAGCTCAGTGGGGTTGTTTGCTTGGTAGGCCGTTCCGCCGGTGACTTGGGCGATTTTACGCATCGCTTCCACATCGGTGTCGGGGCCAATCCCGACGAGAACGACGGGAACGGGCTCGTCTCGGCTCGCGTCGATCATCGCGTTGAGTTCGACCACGAGTTGCTCGAGAGAAATGCCGTTGTCGTCTTCGTTGCGACCATCAGTGATCAGGATTACTGAGTTGACCTTGTCAGGGTTGAAGTCTTCGCGAACGTGCGTGACCGCGGCCAAGACCGAGTCGTTGAGTCCCGTGTAGCCGTTGATGCGCGAAGGCAATGTGTCGATGATGGCTTGCAAGTTCTGCACGTGCTCGGGGTCGTTCATGGAACGGATGCCCGCCACGTCTTCCCAGTCAGCTTCCCCCACCCGCTCTTTGGAGAAAAGCCACATGCCAAGCTCATCATCTTCCGAAAGGGTACTGAAAGCATCCTGTGCGGAGTTTTGGAACATTTCGATGCGCCGCTGACCATCCCAGGCTCTTTCGAGCATCGAACCCGAAACATCGACGACCGTAAGGATGCGCGATCGCAGGTTGAGGGCGTTCCAATTGCGCAGGATGCCGACGAGCTCGGCGGTATCCCCGACGCTCTTGGTCTCAGTAGGGGCAGCGATCACACCGGAAGCGAGGATCTCGCCTCCACCAGCGTTGTCACGAAAGCCCTCGGCGTTGAGCACCTGCGAAGAACCGCGAACGAGGTCAGCAAATTCTTCGAGCAGTCCCGTACGCGCAGTTTCGCTTTCGGTTATGGCGACCTGCTCTTCTTCGGTCATGCGCGACAGTTCAACCTCCGTCGCCTTCGAGTTCTCGACGACGACGAACGGATACGTCAGCGCAACAGTGCCCTCAGCGGGATAGAGCGCGACCAGCGGCTCGTCAGGGTTCGACGCATTGTGCTCGACAATTTCTCGCTCGGTGGCGAGCGCGACGATCCGGGAATCGGAAATTTGGAGCTCCGCGAAGGCTGCCTTCGTGGAGTCAGGGATGGATCGACCGAGGTCGGTAAGAACTTGATCGAAATCGGAGGGGTCGCTCTGCCCAGAAAGATCATTGAGGGTCGCCAGCGCGATCATGCTCGATGCGGACGACTCGGGATCGGGCAGCAGAGTGCGATAACGACCCGCGAGGATCGCGCCCCAGCCCACTTCTGCCGCTTCGAAATCCGCAACCTTCACTGCGGGGGTCGCCAGGACGAGAGGGCTCGACGCAATCGAATCCCACTCGAGAATTGTCGGTACTTCGCGCCCGAGCGCCGTTGCGGTGCTCTCCACGCGGTTGAGCCACACCGGGGAATCGGGAATCCAGGCATCTGCGCCCGTGGATGTCCCGGACGCTAAAAGGGCTGCCGTGTCGGCGGAGCGTTGGGTCACAATCTTCGCGGACAGGCACTGACCGATGTGCTCTTCGTTGAAAGCGTTCGCGACGATCTGGACAGTTGACGAGATGGTCGGATCAGCCACCACGGTCAACTCTGTCGCGTTCGGGCACCCAAAAGTTTGAGCGACGAAATCGTCAAGCTTGTTCTGTGCCGCGAGCGCCACGAGCGCACCGCCTCCAGCAAGAGACAGGGTGAGCAGGGTTGCGAGGGCGGGGGTACTTGCACGGGTGAGCCAGGATTTGAGCGTTCTGGAACGGTGGCGAGGTCGGGACACGGGAACTCCATCGATCACGGGTTCTCTTGGCGTCGGGGGAACCAAGAGTCGGCCCCCTTTCGGGGGCCTACACAATAGTGACACAATTTCGCGTCAATGAAACGGTTGTGCACAGCTACTTCTCACTTTTGCGATGAAAATTTGTCGATATCGCCAAAAATCCGCTCACGATCGGCAGCGTGCGCAATAATCATTCCCCGCTTCGCGGAGCCATTTGGGCAGGCTCCTGATGCTGCGAAGGCGCAGGGGCCCTGGCGGCCTGGCGCCAGACTCTAGAGTCGAATTTCGACAGCCACGGATTGGCCAGCAGTGCCCCGGACCTTCTGCGCGAGACGGATCGCCGTGTACTTCGCACCGTACTTTTTCTTGAGAGCAGCATCCATGGCATCCCGCGTCGCAGGGTCGTCACGGATAGCGGCGGTGGCGGGCACCGCGATGGCACCTTCGGCTATGGTGCCGCGCATATCGCACGGCGTCACGTGAACGCGCGGAGTGTGGCGGATGCGCTTCACTTTGCCCGAGGACGGTGCGGTGGTGACCAGCAGCCGATCGCCGTCGACTACAACCCACACCGGCGTTGACACCGGCTCCCCCGACTTGCGAAAGGTCGTGACGGAGACATAGGTCTCGGCAGCAAGCGCGGATACAGCAGAGGAAGTCATGACCCCATTATCCTCGGAGCACTAGGCGGTGAAATTGATGAGCTTGTGGGTACCGTCGCAGAACGGCTTGATCGCCGAAACTCCGCAACGGCAGAGCGCAACCGTATTGCGCGACTGCTCGATGGGCTCCCCGTTTGAGGCGCGAAGGTCAATCTTGCCGCGCACGAGGAGCGGCCCATTGGTGCAGGCCACAACCTCAACGTCGTCTTTGCTATCGGATGCGGTCATCGCTGCGCTCCCACGCTTGCGTCCGCTTGGTTTGCTTCGGTCGTCTCGGTTGCTTCGGTCGCTTCGGCCCCGCTGCGCTGGGCCAACACCGCCTCGAACGGGAACGGTTTGCGGAGCGACGACTCTCCGGCGGTCCAGGCAGCGAGGATGTGCTCGCCCGCCCAGTCGTCGACGAGCAAGCACGCGCGCGCCCCGAAGAAGATCTCGCTCAACAACGCCGGCTCGCTTTCGGCAAGCCCGCCCGCAAGGTCTCGGGCCGCGATTTGTTCGTGCACGGCATCCGCTTCAACATGCTCGTCAAAGTATTCGGTGACGGTCTCATCGAAACCGAGCCGGCGGAAGCCGCGAGCGTAGAGCCCGTTGGGGATTGACGATGTCATTTCGAACGCGGCCAAATGGCCCGCGATAGCTCCGCGCAGACGGCGGTTCATCCCGAACAACGAGATCATGTTAAACGATGCCAGCGTGATGGCCGGAACGAAATTGACGTAAGCGCCGTAGCGAGAGTCGAGGCCGATGCCGCGCATCGAACGCGCGAACAGTTCGGAGTGCATCCGCTCCCGTCGGCCGTTGCCGTATTCGTCGGCCTGAATCTCGACAAGCGCAGCCTTTGCACGCCCGGTGATTCGAGGAATCGCCCACGAATGCGCGTCGGCTTCTTTCAGCGTGTAGATGGAGCGCTGCACCATGAACTCAATGGCCTGTTCAGGAGTGAGGCTTCTCGCGACGTGACGCGAGAGGCTGGGCCCCGCCTCCGGATTAGGGGCAGTGAGCGCGAAGAGCGCGCGCGCGACGTCTTCTGCCGCCGCATTGGGAAGCTCAGTCGCAGGAACCAGATGACGAAGTTGCGCTTCGAAGGCGCGCTCCAGTTCAAGTCGAGCCGCGATCGTGTCGAGCTGCCATTCCCACCGGTCACCGTTGTCGATCACTCGGCCATAAGAGAGGCCGTAGAGGAGGTAAAGGGCAAGCTGCACGTCATCATCCCGGACCAAGTCGCGACCGCTCGCGACCGCTGCCGCTACTGCCGCCCCGAGGCCGTCAATCGGCTGGGGATCGGTGTGGTTCAGGAAGGCGTCGAGAAGCAGCGAGCTGATAGGGCCGCGTGCCTCAATGTCTTCGTCGTGCCAGTTTTCGTCCAGGCTTGTGGCCTGGTTCTGCACGGGAGAGCTCTCCGTGGGGTTCATTATGACCTCTCCGATCATGGCGAAGTAGTCGAACCGAGCACCCGAATTGCCCGGTCAGCTTCGTTAGTGAACTAATGGTGCCAAGCTGTTTCGGGGGCGTCAACGCAATTGCCGCGCTCTCGATTACTTCTCAGAAAGTTCACTGAAGACGCTCAAATTAGGCATTTATAGGGGCATCCCCCGTTGTATTGTGACCCGCTCCTTTACGACGAATCCACGCGCCTCTTCGCGAAGTGCTAGTTTGTTGCTCGTCCCCACGGGAGCCCACAAGCAAGGGCTGAGAGGAAGCTGACGCAGCTTCGACCGTTGAACCTACCGGGTAATGCCGGCGAAGGAAGAACGGTCTATGGCTTCACCTCAATCGCTGTCCGCTGCGAGCGACACCATCAACTCGGCGGCACCCCGCGGCTCGAAACCGCCCCTCCCAACCCGACGTGCGGTGCGCGGCGGCATCTTCGGCAACTATGTCGACCAGTTCGATATCTTCTTGCCGGTCATCGCGTTGGCTCCCGCATCCGCTCAACTCTTTGGCTCCGACAACCTTGTCGGCAACGCGGGGCTGATCTTCGTCGCGACACTGCTCGGGCGACCGATCGGGGCGGCAATCTTCGGGTCGATCTCCGACCGTATCGGGCGAACGGCCACCACCAAGGTTGCGCTGCTGGGCGTTGCGCTGACGACGCTGCTCATCGCGCTCGTCCCCGACCACACGGTGCTCGGCGGCGGCACTTTGGCGGCGATTTTGCTGTTGCGGTTTGTGGGCGGTATTTTTCTGGGCGGCGAGTACACCTCCGCCATCCCGCTCGCTATGGAGTGGTCGCGGCCCGAACGGCGCGGGCTCGTCAGCGGGCTCATCATGTGGATGTCGCCGTGGGCCAACGCCTCGATCGCGGGCCTGGTGTTTGTGTTGCAGAGCGTGCTCGATGCCGCCGCCTATACCCAGTGGGGCTGGCGCACGCTCTTCGTTCTGGGCTCGCTGCTCGCGTTCACGATGCTGTTCTACTACCGCACGCGCGTCGAGGAATCGCCGCAGTGGCAACGACCAGTGCAGCGTGCGAACCCGCTGAAAGAGATTCTGGTGGGGCGCCACCGTCGTGCGCTCTGGCAGGTGTTCATCATGATGAGCGGGCTCTGGTTGCTCACGAATATGGCGATACCGGTGCTGGCCGGGCAGCTTGGCTCCGGCGCCGGGGCGTTAGGCGCGACCGGGACTCTGGATGGTCGAACCCTGTCCTTCGCGATGATGATCGGCACCGCGGCATCCGCTCTCACTATGGCGGCGTGCGGTCATCTGTCGACGTTCACGGGGCGGCGGCGGTTCTTTCTGGGGTTCGGGGTGCTGACGGCGGTTACCGGACCACTTGCGTTCCTTGCCGTTTTCGCGGCACCGAATCTGGGGCAACTTGTGCTGGGTGTCGTTGTGCTGCAGGTAGTGACGGTGTCGGCGTACGGCCCTGTCGGCGCGTACCTTGTGGAGCGGTTTCCGACGGCCGTGCGCGCGAGCGGGTATGGGGTCGGATACAGCCTGTCGATCGTGATTCCGGCGCTCTACCCGTACTACCTGCCCGCGCTGCAGAGCGTGCTCGGCCAGCAGGGTGCAGTGGCCGCGCTGCTCGCGCTTGGCGGAGTGCTGATTGCAGCGGGTGCGTTCCTCGGGCCCGAGACGACGCGGGTTGATCTCGACGCCGGCGACTCGGAGCTCGCCTAGACCTTCGCCCGGCGCAGTGCGGAAATAAGCAAAGACCGCCCCGACGCTGGTCGTGCGAGGAGTAATACTCGCGCGACCGGCATCCGGACGGTCCAGAGTTAGTTACGGTTACTTGCTGCTCTCGGCAGCCGGAGCGGGCTCGTTCATAGCGAGGAGCACAGCGAAGCCAGCCCACAGCGTGCTGATACCCATCGCGGTGTCTTTGCCGTTCCAGATTGACGACTGCCACATGGCGAACCACTCGGAACCGACGATGATGAAACCAACGAACCAGATGAGGAACCCGAGGCCGTACGCGGCATAACCCCAGACTCTCGCCTTGTCGTACGCAGCCACGGATGCGTCGCGGAGGCGGAACAACTTCACCCCACCAATGAGGCCGAGGGTCGCAAAGACACCCTCAGCGATGATGATACCGATGTAGGCGATGTGGTGGATAACTGGGCTTTCAATAGCCCGCCACATGAGCGCGTTGCCTTCGAAGGTGGTGTCCATCGAGAGCACGTGGCGAACGAACTGAAAGTTGGAGTCATAGTCCATCAGGTTGCCCGCAAAAACGAACAGCCCGAAGGTGCCTGCTAAGAACAGGGTAAGGGCTTGAAGAAGGCGAAGAGGGTGCTTCATGAAATTTAGTCTTTCCGTGTAAAGACGAGGTCGATGCGAGGATCGACGTGTTGTTCGAACGAGATCGCCTGGACGAACTTCCAACCGTCCGCTGCGTGAGTGCGGATGATCTCCTGATAGTCCTCGGGCAGCGAGAGACCCTCTCGGCGTCGGCTCACGGGCACGCTGACAAATGTGTATTTACGCATAATTTACCTTCACAGTTCACTCACGTCCGACGGCAGATCTACGCGATCGAGGGCGCAATCTTGGCGTCGACCACGGGCATCACGTGCTTCACGAGCGCCTCCAGAATACGGGTGTTGAACTCGACCCCGAGTTGGTTGGGCACGGTAACCAGCAGAGTGTCGGCGGCCTGAACCGCTGCATCGCGCGCGAGTTCGGCGGCGATCACGTCGGGGGCCCCGATATAGGAACGCCCGAAACGGGAGCGCGAACCGTCGAGCATTCCTACTTGATCGCGCTGCTCGACTTGCCCTTGCACGCCAAAGTAGTACTCGGTCTCGTCATCAATGATGGGCAGGATGCTCCGGCTGACGGAGACGCGTGGTGCACGGTCGTGTCCGGCATTCGCCCACGCCTCACGGAACATCGAAATCTGCTCCGCTTGCAGCTCATCGAAAGGAACTCCCGTGTCTTCGATGAGGAGCGTTGAGCTCATAAGGTTCATGCCCTGCTCGGCGGTCCAGATGGCGGTGGCGCGGGTGCCGGCGCCCCACCAGATACGTTCGCTGAGCCCGGGCGCCTGCGGCTGGATTGGCTGCAGAGCGCTCGTGCCAATCATCCGCGCGTTGCCGGAGGCGAACCCTTCGCCGGCGATCGCACGACGAAACTTGTCAGTGTGGGAGCGAGCCAGGTCGGCGTCACTCTCGCCCGCTGCCGGTTCATAACCGAAAGCGCGCCATCCATCGATCACGGTCTCGGGTGAGCCTCGACTAATACCCAACTGCAGTCGCCCCGCGGCAATGAGATCTGCTTGCGCCGCGAGTTCTGCCATCGCCAGAGGGTGCTCGTAGCGCATGTCGATGACACCGGTGCCGAGCTCAATTGTGCTGGTGCGGGCAGCGGCAGCGGAGAGCAACGGCCACGGCGATGCGTGCTGGCGCGCGAAATGGTGCACACGAAAGTAAGCGCCGTCGACGCCGATCTCCTCGGCGGCAACGGCGAGCTCCACTGCCTGCAGCAGCGCGTCAGCCCCGGTGCGCGTGCGCGACCCCTCAACGTCTTGCCAGTGCCCGAAGGAGAGGAACCCAATTTTTGTCATACCGGCAAAACCGGTGAATCGTGTGCGCTATTCCCCAGCGAGAGCGCAACGCCGTCGAGGATGTCGTGCTCGCTGGTCGTGACCCACTCGAACGAGTGACCGGCTGTGGCCGCAGCATCCGCCACTCGGTGCAGCACGGTGGCCCAGATGACAGCACCGGCGGCGATCACGTCGACGCGGCCGGGGTGCATATAGGGCAGGGCGGCGCGTTCAGCGCGAGGCAGTCGGGTGAGGGCTTCGCACGAACGAAAAACCTCGGCCAGGGGCAAACGGCTTCCGCTGATCGCGACCGGGTCGTAGCTCGTGAGGCCGAGAGCGTGCGCGGTGATCGTCGTAACGGTGCCGGCGACTCCGATTACTTCGGTTGCCTGCGAGAGATCGACGGTGGCAGTAGCAACGTCGAGCGCTGCGGAGACGTCGCTACGGATGGCGGCGAGCTCAGCATCGGATGGCGGGTCGCTAACAATGGTGCGTTCGGCCAAGCGCACGCAGCCGACATCCATTGAATATGCCGCTTCGGGGATGTTGCCGCCGAGTACGAGCTCGGTTGAGCCGCCGCCGAGGTCGACGACGAGGTGCTTGGGTGCAGACCTCGTGCGCAGCGCGGTGCTGGCGTCGAGGTCGACGGCTTGTGCCGCGGAACCTGAGCCGTCGGCTGGCGCTGCAGGATCGGATGCGACGAGCGCCGTGAGTGCGCCGCGGAACGACAACTCGGCCTCTTCAGTTCCGGGAATCACTTCGACCGGAACCCCCAAAATCGCGTGCACCGCGTCGGTGAACTCGGCGCGGTTGGCGGCATCCCGAGTGGCAGACGTCGCCACGAAGCGGATGCGTTCGGCACCGTTCTCTCGGCATAGGTCGGCGTAGGCGCGCACGGCAGCGAGGGTGCGATCGAGCGCAGCCTGGCTGAACCGACCGGTGCGGTCGACGCCCTCCCCCAGCCGCACAACTTCGAGCGTGCGCACGACATCGGTCAGACCGCCGTGCCCGTCGAGGTCCGCGATGAGCAGGCGGATCGAGTTGGTTCCGCAATCGATGGCGGCGACACGGGTCATTGAGTGCTCCTGGGTGCTGTGGGGTGTGGCTAACGAACGACGACGAGGGCTTCGTTGTGCTTCAAGAAGCCTGGCTTCCACGGAGGGTCAAAGCGGGCGAAGTACACCGCGCCCAAGGGGGCAACGCAGTCACGTTTGAGGGCGGCAAGCAGGGCATCCGCGTTCTGTTGGTATTTCTCTTCGCTCGAACCGCCGCTGAAGCGCCGCGCTGCCACGCGCTGCTCGGGCACGTCGGTGGTGCGAACAGTGGCGTCGCGAGGGGCAGGAACGCTCGTCGCTCCGGCCGGCATCACGAAACTCACGGTGTACTTCTTCGTCTGGCCCGGAGCCTGAATAACCGGTGCCGTCATCGAAATGTTCGATGCACTGATGTAGCGGATGAGCGGACGAAAGCCCTGATTGCCCGCCTCAAAGAACGAACCATCGGCATCGACCTGGGCCAGAATGTGCGCCGGATAGAGCCGCACTTCGTAACCATCATGCTCAGAAATGAGGGTGTACGGCTGCTTTTCGGTCATGCCGTCACCCTACGCTTGCGGACCTTGAGCGAGCCCGAGAGTTCTCGGACTGCTAGTGGCGAAACCGCGGCCTCCTTAGACCTTCTTGACGACGCTCGACTTGAGCTGCATCTGGCCAAAACCATCAACCTTGCAGTCGATGTCGTGGTCGCCAACACCATCAACGAGGCGGATGTTGCGCACCTTCGTTCCGACCTTGATCGACGTGGGGCTGCCCTTGACCTTGAGGTCCTTGACGATGCTCACTGTGTCGCCATCGGCGAGGGGCGTGCCGAACGCATCCTTGATCACTGAAGCGTTCTGCTCGGCTTCGGCAGCGGCATCCGCTTCGCTCGGCGACCATTCGTGCGCACACATCGGGCAGACCAGCAGCGAGCCCATCTCATAGGCGAGGTCGCTTGAGCAGTTCGGGCACAGGGGTAGAGCGTCAGGCATGGGAAGCTTTCGGTTGATGCGCGCGAACTGCGGCGGCACCCAATCTACTCCTCGGCGGGTACTGCACTTCGCGTCGCCTCCGATTCAGACGTCAGCCGCGATCACACGCGGCTGCACAGGTCATCGACTGGCTCGGGGCGCAACCATGCCTGCCGGTGGTTCAACTGCGGCCCCTAGCGACTTCCGCGGCCGCAACAATATTTACGTTGTCGCTCGGGAGCGGGCCTGCATGAAGATCAATCCACACTTCGCTGTTCGACCTGTATTCATCACGCACCAAAGAGGCCGACGTCTCGAGCTAGGTGACGAGGGTCGAAGCATCGACAATCTCGCAGTCGGGGTCAGGGTCGATATCAAAGACATCGCCCGTGTTGCTCCTCGCATTTGGCGTGGAGCCGGCGGCGTTCGTGAACGCGACGACAGGGATATCCTTTTAGCTTCGATTTCAATTTTGCCTGCGTCTGGCCGCCTGATTCGGTGAACCTCAGAGCATCATGGCGATTAGGCCAAGTGCGAGTGTCATGTGACGTCTACCGATAGCGCAACCTGTCTCTAATCCGGCCCTGTATCTCAGTTCGGATAGCGGCACGTCACCGTTCCGGTGTCGGAGGTCTCTTCAACGACGAGCTCGTCGTTCCACACGATCTGACAGCTCACCGTTTTCTTTTCGCTGCCGACCGGCGCATTCAACGTGATCTCCGTGAAGGACTTTTTCGTGTCGAATCGCGCCCGACCGTCCGCCTCCCACTCCACATTCGTATTCGCCCCCACGCCATCCTCAAATGTCGCTGTGAGACCCTCTGGTCCTTGTCCACGCAGTTCGACCGAGTTCAGGCTGGATACGGCGATCACCCCGACGACGACGATCCCTATTAGTACACCGTTGACCACGAGCGCGACGCCGGACGACAAGAATGCACCGACCGCGAACCGCCGCCGGCGACCGTCAACGGACCGCCGGGAGACTACGGCTAAGACGATGCCGACAATTCCTGCCGCGATTCCGAGGACGAAAATTGGCACAGGGTTGAACGTGGACACCCCGCGGTAGACCAGCGTGAGGAAGCCACAAAGCGCCAGAGACACGATTGACACCCACATCGCGGCCGCCCGAAAACGCCGAGCACTTCGCTCCTGCGTCAAAAGAGTTTCCTCAGAATGTGGGGCGATGGGTTCATCGTTGGTCATGAGGGCCTCTCGTACGGCGACCGTAATTTTCGTTGCCCAAGCAATATATATCGAAAAAGTTAGTGTTATTCACTTTCGCACGTCTCCCGCGTGGTCTGGAGTGTATCGACGCTGCTCGCCGACGATGAACTCACCACGAAAAACCCACTAAGCAGCTCATGCCGAGAAAAACCAGAAGGGACGTAGCGGAATACCTCCAGCGGGGCTCACGTTGCAGTGTGAGGCTGTGAAATCTCTTGTCCTCAGCAACCGAAAGGCTCACCCTGTGACCATGCTTCGCGATCGTCTCGCCGCTACCGACTCCCCCATCCTTGATGTGCTCGCCGAGCGGTGGAGCCCCCGCCACTTCGACGCCACCGCACCTCTTGATGAGGTGGCGCTGCAGAACGCTCTCGAAGCTGCTCGCTGGGCGCCCTCGGCTTACAACAGCCAGCCTTGGCGTGTAGTCGTCGCCCGTCGTGGCACCGCTCAGCACGACGCCATCGTTTCCACCCTCAGCGGCTTCAACCAGTCGTGGGCCGGATCCGCGTCAGCGCTCCTCGTCTTCCTCACGGAACACCACAACGCCGAAGGCAAAGCGCAGCCGACCGCCGCGTACGACACCGGCCAGGCCGTTGCCTACTTCACCATCCAGGCGCAAAGCCACGGACTTTTCAGCCACCAAATGTCAGGATTCGCCCCGGATGCCGCGGCCGCAGCCCTCGAGATCGACGGCCGCTTCACGCCCACCACGGTCATGGCCGTTGGCGCACTGGGCGACCCCGCCGAAATGACGGATGCCATCCGCGAGCGCGAAACCGCACCCCGTGCACGACGCGCCGCTGCCGAATCGGTGCTCGTCAACGCCTAACGTCCAGCGCGCTACTCGCGGCCGTCTTCGAGCGGGATGAGCATCGTGCGGAATTCGCCTGCTGCGGCATGAATGTCCCAGATGCGAGAAGCAACGTCGTCGATGCCATTGGGCAGCTGAAGCTTGGGAATGCCGCCCGGGATGACGAGCTGACGGATGCGGATCCCCTCCCCTTCGAGCGCTTCGTACAGCATCTCGCCGTAGGCACTCTCGGCGGGGAACGCGAGTGACGTTCCGGCGAAGCCGGCGCGCGACTTCACCGAGGTGCCGCCGTTGATCAGGATGATGCTGCCGTGGCCAGTCTCACGCATCGCGGGCAGCACTGCACGCACGGTGTGGATGAGCCCGAGCGCTGAGAACTGCAGCGCTTCGAGTGCCAGTTCGGGAGTCAGGTCGAGCACCGGCTTCAGGTAATCGCGCGAGGGAAGCGGGCTGTATTGCACGGCGGTGATCGGCCCGAGCTCTGTCGCGGCATTGGTGAGAGCGGCCTCCAGGTGAGCGGGCTCGCGCACGTCGGCGGCAAAACCGCGGGCAGTCACGCCATCCGCTTCGAGCTCAGCGGCGAGCGCATCGAGCTTCGACTGATCCCGCGAGATGAGGGCGACGGCGAAGCCTTCGCGTCCGAACCTGCGGGCGACTGCCGCGCCGAGTCCGGGGCCTGCTCCGATGACGGTGATGACGGGCATGAGGTTCCTTCGATCGAAGTGTTCGGCGGGCCGTGCTGCGTGAAAAGCCTAGCGGCGTTTTTGGAGACTGATCCGAACCCGTCGATCGAGATCGTCACCGGTAGCGGCTGGCGAGTCGTTCGGGCGACTCCATGAAGTTTTGGCGCGGACTAGCCCTTTGGTCAAGCGAGGAACAGGTCTCTCACTCGAAGCGTCTGCGAGTACGTCGCGAACGGATAGAGAATAACAGCGTCAATCTGCTGGAGTTCAGCGGGAAGCGCCTCGATAACGTCGGCGACGACACCTTGGAGAGTTGCTGCGACAACGACGGCAAAATCTGCGAGATGACCGGTGTCGAGTTGGGCATCACGTTCGAGCACACCAAGGCTGTCGGGCCCGATGCTGCCGATAGTGGCCGCGTTGTTGATGCTGAATGCGAGCTTGACCTCGTCGAACGCCCGGTAGTCGCCTGCACGAACCGTCGAAGGAAGCTCAAAGGGGAGCGACGAGTTGAGGTCGTAAAACGGTGACAGAACCGTGGCGCCCGGCAGGTGGCTGAGGGAGTAGTTCTTGGTGTGCCCATCGTTGTGACCGATCATCCAGGAGAATACGAGGCATTCAGCGAAGCGCCGTTTGGCAGCCCGTGCATCTCCAGAAGCCAGCTCGCGGTCGAAGAGGGTGAAGAGGTCTCGGTAGCTGGGGCCGCCATCCCGTTCGTACTTGTTCAAGAAGGAGGTGCCTGTGGCTTGGGCGAGGTCCTCTTGATGGATGCGGCGGTACCGGTCGCCTTCCTGGAGTCGGTCGAAACGTTCCACGATGAGAACATGTTCACTCTCAAACACTCCGACCTCCGCAGTTGCCACGGTCAGACCGTACTGGCGAGCTACCTGCAGAGTGATGTGTTCAGTCACGTCTGATCCGGGAAGGGCGTGCACGCCCGGCTTGAATATGTGCGTGGAGGGGTGCTGTCCGGTGGGCTCGTACCACTGACCATCGCGGTGCGCGAGTGCGAACTTGCCTTGTGCTCCGCCGAGGGAGAACCCCTCTTCGACGCTTCGCTGCTGGAGCCAGTCTGAGTCATCTGCCCGGATCTGACGGATGCGTGCAGCAATCGCTTCGTCAGTAATCGGAATCAGATCAGAGCCGGTGCGCCGCGCGGTGCCGGTCGGGTAGAACTCCAGCGCCCCGGCCACATCGGCGCCGTAGACCGCGAGGAGGTCGAACGCGCTGTCGCTGGAGAGCTTCGCATCCCGTGCCCACTTTGTGCGGACGTCTGGGCGGTCGGGAAGCAGGTTCTCGAGGAATCGCCGGGTGGTGGTACCCGACGCGGCGCCGGCCACCACCGGAAGTTGAACAGAGATCGGAACCGGCTGATCGCTGGCGATGTAGCCGGGCAGATACCTCAGAGTGAGGTTGTCTCCCTGTCGTGTGATCGTCGCGACGTGCTCGTCGTAGAGATAGACGTCCAGTGAGTTGCTCATCGTTCGCCGCGGTAGTCGATCTCGGGGAGCGCCGCGGCAGGCTTGTCGCGGGTCGCGTGACTTGCCGGGCGACCAGCTTCGATCGTTGAGCGCAGCAAAGCACGACTCGCTTCGTCACTGATGTGGCCGAGTGATTTCTGCAGTGGAGCGGTCAAGTTGGCGGTGGCGAGAGTTTTCACAAGGGAGTCTCTCGCCAATGCTGTTACCGCTTCGGGCGATGGCTGAAGCTGGCGAAGCGCTGCCCGAGTGAAAGCGGTGGCGTCGTTATCTTGGGTGAAGGCATCGATCGCGTTCTCGGTGAAGTCGATGCCGTCGTTGGCTGGTCGAGCGCCGGAGCCAGCTTCCTCGACCGGTGTTCCGTCGAGGCGAATGCCGAGGTGGTCAAGAATGAGGATGAGAGTGTCGAACGAGACACCACCGTGCCCTCGCTCGATACGCGCAAGAGACTGCCTCGTGATTCCGGCGGCATCGGCCACGGTCTGCTGGGTGTGCCCCTGAGCTTGACGACGTCTCTTGACGAGGCGGGCAAGATCCGCGGGCTTACTGATCTTCATGGGCGCCTCCTCGTTGTGTCACATATTTCGTACATTTGGATGATGTTCCATAAATCTACCATCGGCGAAACGTTAAATAAAGACAACATCCATGAGATGTGCGAAAAAAATAACATTAGCCCGGTAAAGAACCGGAGCGAGCGGCACATTGAAGTCCATCCGCCCCTCCTCTTCTGAGCGCACCGAAAAGGCGATCTCAGCGCAACCTCCACCGGCGCGGAATCGCCACCGCGACCAGCACCGGCTCCGTGCAACGACGATAGGATTGCCGGAGCCCAACGAAGGAGACTTATGTGCCGCGTGCTCGCCTACCTCGGTCCTGAGACACCACTGGAGAACCTGCTACTCAAGCCAGAGAACAGCCTGATCAACCAGGCACTCGACCCCGAACGACACCCCGAGCTGCAGTTGGCCGGATGGGGATTCGGGATCTGGGGCGAGCACCTATTGAAGCCCGAAGAGCCCTTCATCTACCGCCGCCCCATGGCGGCCTTTTACGACGACAACGCCACCCGGATGATCCCCAGCCTCCAGGCCAGCACGATGTTGGCGCATGTGCGAGCCGCGGCGTACGACTCGAAGGTTGTGATGGTCGACGAGAACTGCCACCCATTCTCCTTCGAGGAGACCCCGTGGATCGTCGCCCAAAACGGCTACCTGCCCAACTGGCAGCTTCTGCAGCGCGAGCTGCTGCAGCACTGCGAGGATCGGTATCTCACACAGATGCGCGGGAACACGGACACCGAGTTCATCTACGTGCTACTCCTCTCGCTGCTCGAGGGTGACAGCAACGAGGACGTCCAACGAGCGATCGAGAAGCTCATCGAGCTGATCGCCCAAGCGATGAAGAAGCTCGACCTCGGCGCTCTGACCAAGCTGAAGATGGCCCTCGTGGCGGACGGCCGCATCATCGGTATCAACGTCGGCCTCGGCCACCACGGTGAGACCAACCCCGCTGGCGACTGGAAGGAGCTGCGAAAGTCAGCCCCCGACAGCGATGACTTCGCGCTCTCGATGCTCCTCGAACCGATGCACCTGTTGATGGGGCGCAACTTCGACGACGACGCAACGACCTACGACTTTGAAGAGTGCAGCGAGGATGACGCGACCGGTGTCATCTTCGCCTCCGAGCCCTTAACCGAGGGTGACGACTGGTCGCAGCTCAAGTTCGGCGAGATCGTCTTTCTCGAAAAAGACGGTGAGCGCATCACCAAAACCATCAACACGCTGAAGGTCTGAGCGCGCTAGGTGTTCTTCTCACGAAGGTTCTGATCAGCCCGGTGTGCCGGAAGACGAACACACTACGCCCGGATCAGAAAGCCCTTAGTTGTTGAAGCGGAACTCCACGACGTCGCCATCCTGCATGACGTATTCCTTGCCCTCAACGCGAGCCTTGCCCTTGGAGCGAGCCTCCGCGATGGAGCCGGTCTCGACGAGGTCGTCGAAGCCGATGACCTCAGCCTTGATAAAACCCTTTTCGAAGTCAGTGTGAATAACGCCGGCAGCCTGAGGAGCCTTGGCACCCTTCGGGATCGTCCAGGCGCGAGTCTCTTTCGGACCAGCCGTGAGGTACGTCTGCAGACCGAGAGTGTCGAAGCCGATGCGGGCGAGCTGGTCGAGACCGCTCTCTTCTTGACCGGTGCTCGCGAGAAGCTCGGCGGCATCCTCGTCGTCGAGGTCGATGAGTTCGGCCTCCAACTTTGCGTCGAGGAAGATGGCCTTCGCGGGGGCAACCAAGGCTGCCAATTCGGCAAGCTTGTCGGTGCTACCCAGCACCGCTTCATCCACGTTGAAAACGTAAATGAACGGCTTGGACGTGAGCAGCCCCAGTTCGCTGATCAGTTCGAGCTCAATCTTCGTCGCTGCCGACAACGGCTTGCCCTCATTGAGGAACGCCTGCGCCGCGAGCGCGGCCTCGAGAACGGCGGGCTCAACGCGCTTGGTCTTGAGTTCCTTCTCATACCGAGCAACAGCCTTTTCGAGCGTCTGCAGGTCGGCGAGGATCAGCTCGGTGTTGATGGTCTCCATGTCGGATGCCGCATCAACCTTGCCGTCGACGTGAATAACATCCGGGTCGCTAAAGCCGCGCACGACCTGAGCGATGGCGTCAGCCTCGCGGATGTTCGCCAAGAACTTGTTGCCCAGGCCTTCGCCCTCGCTGGCGCCCTGCACAATGCCGGCGATATCAACAAAGGAGACGGGAGCAGGCAGAATGCGCTCACTGCTGAAGATGCCGGCCAGCACCTTGAGGCGCGGGTCGGGCAGGTTAACGATGCCCACGTTGGGTTCGATGGTCGCGAACGGATAGTTCGCGGCGAGCACCGAATTCTTGGTCAGAGCGTTAAAGAGGGTGGACTTGCCGACATTCGGGAGTCCAACGATTGCAATAGTGAGAGCCACGGGAGTCAATCCTACCGGCGATGGCGGCCCCGAGGAACGGGACCGCCATCGCGAGGGTAAAGCAGGCTAGTTGTTAGCCGTTGTTCTGCGGGAAGCCGAGGTTGATTCCACCGTGGCTGGGGTCGAGCCAGCGGCTGGTGACAGCCTTCTGACGCGTGAAGAAACGGATGGCGTCGGGGCCATACGCCTTCGTGTCACCGAATGCCGAGTTCTTCCAACCGCCGAACGAGAAGTAAGCAACCGGAACGGGGATCGGCACGTTGATGCCGACCATGCCGACCTCAACTTCACGCTGGAAGCGACGAGCCGCTCCCCCGTCATTGGTGAAGATGGCGGTGCCGTTTCCGTACTGCGAGGAGTTGATGAGCGCGAGGCCCTCTTCGTAGCTCGCGACGCGAATCACGCTGAGCACTGGTCCGAAGATCTCGTCTTTGTAGACATCTGAGTCGGTCGAAACATTGTCGATCAGCGTCGGGCCAAGCCAGAAACCGTTCGCATCACCATCAATCTCGATGCCGCGTCCGTCAACCGCGATCGTTGCGCCGTCGGTCTCAGCGAGGCCGATGTAGCTCTCGACCTTGTCGCGGTGCTGCTTCGTGATGAGCGGGCCCATGTCGCAATTGCGGGTTCCGTCGCCAACAGTGAGGCCGGCCATCCGCTCGCTGATCTTGGCGATGAGCTCGTCGGTGACGGGCTCAACAGCAACGATGACGGAGATCGCCATGCAACGCTCGCCGGCAGAACCGAAACCGGCGTTGACGGCAGAGTCAGCAACGAGATCGAGGTCAGCATCGGGAAGCACCAGCATGTGGTTCTTGGCTCCACCAAGAGCCTGAACGCGCTTGCCATGGTGAGCAGCAGTTTCGTAGATGTACTTAGCAATCGGGGTGGAGCCAACAAAGGAAATGCTGGCAACATCGGGATGCTCGAGCAGAGTGTCGACGGCAACCTTGTCACCGTGCACAACGTTGAAGACGCCATCCGGAAGGCCGGCTTCGGTGAAGAGTTCAGCCATCCAGAGCGACGACGATGGGTCTTTCTCGCTGGGCTTCAACACAACAGTGTTACCCGCGGCGACAGCCATCGGGAAGAACCACATCGGCACCATGGCCGGGAAGTTGAACGGGCTAATGATCGCGGTAACGCCGAGGGGCTGCTGCAACGAATAGACGTCAACACCCGTCGACACGTTTTCGCTGTACTCGCCCTTGCTGAGCTGGGCGATGCCACAGGCGTAGTCGAGAACTTCGAGGCCACGAGCGATCTCGCCAGCAGCATCCGACAGCACCTTGCCGTGCTCAGCCGTGATGATCGCGGCAAGCTCATCCTTGCGAGCGTTGAACAGCTCGCGGAAAGCAAACATGACCGCAGTGCGCTTGGCGATCGACGTGTTGCCCCAGGCGGGGAAGGCAGCCTTAGCTGCGGCAACACCAGTGTTGACATCAGCAACGGATGCGAGAGGTACAGTGCGAGCGACAGCGCCGGTTGCGGGGTTGAAGACATCGCCACGGTTGGGCGAGTCGCCCTCGGTAGCGGAGCCGTTGATCCAGTGCGGAATCGTGGAGTACATGGGCCTACTTTCGATCGGAGGTGTGCCCAGTCTGCTGCCGAAGCGATCTGCAATCAAGACCTATTCATGCACGGACAATCTGCGAAAACGCACACGACACCGTGCAGGGCTATTCGAGCGGCAGCAACTCCGACGCGCGCCGTGCAACTTCACGATGCAAAGCCGCCCGCACTAATTGAACAGCCTCGACATCCGCAGCCTCTTTGCGCACCGACAGGGCGAACTCCAAGCGAAAACTCACCTCGTCGGGCAGCACCGCGACAAGGCCCAACTCAGGCTCAGCCATGAACGCGTGCAGCAGCCCGATGCCGGCTCCGCGACGGGTGGCCTCGAGCTGCGCAAACACACTCGTCGAACCAAAACCGACGCGCATGCCGCCGAGCACCGGGGCCAGGTCGAGTTCGCGAACCGTGAGCAGCGCATCCACGTAGAAGACGAGCGGATGGGTGTCGAGATCGGCAACCGAATGGATCGGCGGATGCGTTGCCACATAGTCAGGCGAGGCATACAAGCGGAGCGCGTAGGCCGCGAGTGGCTCGGAAGCGAGACGTGAGGTCGCCGCCGAGCCGATCGTGATTGCCAGGTCGAAGCCGGCGCCACGCAAACTCAGCGGACGGGTGGAGGTGACCAGTTCGACCGTGATGGCCGGATGCTCCGCCTGCACTGCGGCGAGCGCTGCAGTAACAAAGGTGGCCCCGAATCCATCGGGCGCGACGATTCGCACGGTGCCGCGCACTTCGTCGGCGCCGCCGCTAGTCGCTCCGACCACGTTCTCGACGATATTTTCGAGGCCAGCAGCACGGGTGGCGACTTCGCGGCCGATGGCGGTGAGCTCCCAGCCGTCAGCGCCACGGTCGAGAAGGCGTACTCCGAGGGCGGCTTCGAGCCGGTCAATACGGCGGCGCACGGTGGTGTGGTCGACGCCGAGCAGTGTCGCTGCTGACACCATTCGGCCGGCGCGGGCGACAGCGATCAGGTACCGCAAGTCGTCGGTGCTCACATCGAGCGGATGCACGGAATCGCTGGCCATTAACCCAGCCTAGAGCCGGCTGGCCGTCGCCCTTCCCCATTGCGCCCGGCGTCACTCTCCGCAGGGTGCCCCGCGGTGCTCCTCGAAATGTCCCCGCCGGCTGACACACTGACGGGATGGATCCTCTCGTCACCCTCATTGTCGGCCTTCTTATCGGCGCCATTCTTGGCGTTGTCATTGGTGTGCTCATCGCCCGACTGCGCGCGACCGCTCCGACCGGTCGGGTCGACCCCGAAGTGCTGGAGGCACGCCACCAGGCAGCGATTGCGCAGGTCACGGCTGTCGAGCGGGAGCAACAGTCACGGCTTTCTGCAGAGCTGGCATCCACCACCGCCCGCGCCGGAGCGCTCGGCGAGCAGGTAGCGCGCTGCAGAATCAGTACCGCGAAACCATTGACCGTCAGCGGGATGAAGCGTTGGCACTCGCCGAACGAGAACGCCGCGAATCGAAAGTGCTGCAGGCCCTCACCCCGGTGCAAGAGACGCTGCGCACGATGCAGAACAAAGTCACCGAGCTCGAATCGCAGCGCAGCCTTCAACACGGTGAGCTGAGTCAGCAGCTGAAGTCGGCCACGGAATCCGAAGAGCGCTTGCGCAGCACGGCCGAATCACTGGCATCTGCCCTGCGCAACAACTCCACCCGTGGTGTGTGGGGAGAAACTCAGTTGCGCAACGTTGTGCAGGCCGCTGGCCTTATCGAGCGTGTTGATTTTGATGTGCAATCAAGCATTACCTCGGATGCCGGTGCCGGCCGCCCCGACATGGTCGTTCACCTTCCCGGCGGCAAGAACATCGCTGTCGACGCCAAGGTGCCCTTCACCGCATTCCTCGAGGCGAGCCAGATTTCGGTCACCGCCACCGGAGAAGAAGGCGCTCGGCGCGAAGCTCTCATCAAGCAGCATGTGAAGGTGATGCGCGGCCACATCGATACCCTCGCCAGCAAGGCGTACTGGGCGGGGCTCGATGCCTCCCCCGAACTCGTGATTGCATTCATCCCGAGTGAATCGCTCGTGTCGTCAGCGATGGAAGCTGACCCGTCAATCATGGATTACGCCTTCAACAAACGAGTCGCGCTCGCCTCTCCCGTCACCCTCTGGTCTGTACTGAAAACGGTCGCATTCTCGTGGCAACAGGACGTGCTGACCGACCAAGCCAAAACACTGTTCGACCTGAGTAAGGAGCTCTACCAACGCCTCGCAACGCTCGCCGAGCACGCTGACAAGTTGCGCCGCTCGATCGACGGCACCGTTAACAGCTACAACCAGTTCGCGAACTCGCTCGAAACCCGCGTGCTTGTCACCGCCCGCAAGCTCAACGCTCTTGACGAATCAAAAGTAATCGGTGCCACCAACACTGTTGAAGGCACACCGAAACACATCACCGCTGCCGAGATGGAGCTCGATGTGCCCGACGACAACGACTAGCGGCTAGTGGTCGAGCCACTTCTCTGCGAGGTGATCGGCTGAAATACGGCGGATCGTGCCCGAGTGCGAGCGCAACACAATCGACTCTGTGCGGATGATGGGTCCATAGCGCCGCACACCCTTCACCAGTCCACCATCGGTCACACCGGTCGCGACGAAGAACGTGTTGTCGCTGGCGACCATCTCATCCGCGGTGTAGACGTGATCAAACTTGAGCCCGGCATCCATTCCGCGCTGACGTTCGTCGTCAGTCTGCGGGTACAGGATCGTCTGAATTTCGCCGCCGAGCGCCTTGATGGCACAGGCCGTCGCAACACCCTCAGGGCTGCCGCCGACGCCGACACACATATCAATGCGAGTGCCATAGAGAGCAGCGTTGATTCCGCCAGCAACATCGCCGTCGAGCATGAGGCGCGTACCCGCACCAGCTTCACGAATGTCCTCAATTAGTTGCGCGTGACGCGGACGGTCGAGAACCGCCACCACGATATCTTCAGGGAGCTTGCCCTTAGCCTTAGCGAGCGCACGGATGTTTTCACCAATGGGCTTATGGATGTCGACGACGCCAACACCTTCAGCACCCGTGACGATCTTGTCCATGTAGAAAACGGTGGAGGCGTCGAGCATCGTGCCACGGTCAGAAACCGCGATCATCGAGATCGCGTTCTGTCGCCCGGCAGCAGTCAGCGAGGTGCCATCGATCGGGTCGACAGCGATGTCGCAGGCCGGGCCGCGACCGGTGCCGACGAACTCACCGTTGAAGAGCATGGGGGCGTTGTCTTTTTCGCCCTCACCGATAACAACAAGGCCATCGAAGTCGACAGTGCCCAAAAACTTGCGCATGGCATCAACCGCGGCGCCATCGGCACCGAGCTTGTCTCCCTTACCGATGAAGGGGACCGCGCGAATCGCAGCGGCCTCGGTGGCCCGCACAAGCTCAAGAGCGAGGTTGCGGTCGGGGTGGAGGAATAGCGTGCCGGTTTCTGTATTCACCTAGAGGCATCCTTCGTTGAAAGTGGTCGACTGGGGACGCGCCGGTGGTGGACAGCGCTAGCCCAGTCTACCGGAGTGAACGGAACTAGATTCTGGTCGCACCCTATTGGTTACCTCGTACGACAGTAGGAAGTGAAACAGTTCGCGCCGCCAAGGAGGGGTCGCTAGAATCGAGGCGAGCCGTGCCAGAGCGGTAATCGGTACCGTACGAGGAGAGACAACAATGCCCGTCGCAACCCCAGATCAGTACGCAGAAATGCTCGACAAGGCGAAGAAGAACGGTTTCGCCTACCCCGCCATCAACGTATCGTCGTCGTCCACCATCAATGGTGTACTGCAGGGACTCAGCGACGCTGGTTCCGACGGCATCATCCAAGTCACCACTGGTGGCGCAGACTACTTCGCTGGCCAGTCCGTCAAGGCACGCGCCTCCGGTGCCCTCGCTTTCGCCGCGTTCGTCACCGAGGTTGCCAAGAACTACCCGGTCACCGTTGCGCTGCACACCGACCACTGCCCCAAGAACGCCCTTGACGACTTCGTTTACCCGCTGATTGCGGCATCCGAAGCTGAGGTCAAGGCCGGCCGTAACCCGATCTTCCAGTCACACATGTGGGATGGCTCGGCTGTTCCTCTCGCGGAAAACCTCGAGATCGCGAAAGACATCCTGCCGCGCATGAAGGCCATCAACTCGATTCTCGAAGTTGAGATCGGTGTTGTCGGTGGAGAAGAAGACGGTGTGAGCCACGACATCAACGACAGCCTCTACACGACGCTGGATGATGTCATCGCTACCGTCGAAGCGCTCGGCCTCGGCGACCAGGGCCGCTACATTGCCGCCCTCACGTTCGGCAACGTGCACGGCGTCTACAAGCCGGGCAACGTGAAGCTTCGTCCAGAACTGCTTGGCGAAATTCAGGCCGGCATCGCCGCCAAGTACGGCACCGGTGCCAACCCGCTCGACCTCGTCTTCCACGGCGGATCAGGTTCGACGGATGCCGAAATCGCGACCGCTGTCGCCAACGGTGTCATCAAGATGAACATCGACACCGACACCCAGTACGCCTACAGCCGCTCGATCGCGGACAGCGTTCTGAAGAATTACGACGGCTTCTTCAAGATTGACGGCGAAGTTGGCAACAAGAAGATCTACGACCCCCGCGCCTGGGGCAAGACCGCAGAGTCCGCTCTCGCGCTGCGTGTTGTTGAAGCAACGAAGCAGCTCGGTTCGGCTGGACACTCCGGCAAGTAACTCGTTTTACACGACGGGGTCAGCCTTCGGGCTGGCCCCGTCGTGCGTTAACAGGGTACCGAACAGGGCACTAGCGTGCGAAGCCATGCGCTGCCAAGCTCAGCCTCGCGCTGCGAGCACTAGCGCTGATTGTTTGCGTACTCCAGAAATGCTGGATCGCCGATGAGCACTGCGGTGAGCACGCTGACAACGACGATGCCTGAAAGCGCTGCGCCTGCGAGCGGAATCCAGAATGCAATTCGATTGCGTTGCACTTGCCGCAGCGCCATGATGATGGCGATCACCAGAATGCTGATGCGAACAATGTTGAGGATGCTGCCCGCTTGGGTCGCTGAGTCTTCGGAAGCAAAGCCTTCGAGGCCCTGAGTCGCGAGCCCTTCGGCCAGGAATGGTCCGAGATTTGCGAAGGTGGAGAAGTAGGCGAAGATGTCGAAAACGCCGATAAAGAGCAACATCGAGGTGATCATGACATCCCACCGACGACGGGGGCGCTCGGCCGTGGTGGTCGGGCCAGCCACTGACGCATTCGTTAGCTGGGCGGTCTGCGGGGCAGGGTACTGCGCGCCCGCTGGCGAACTGGGTTGCTCAATAACGTTAGAGCTTTCACCCTCGGGAACGTCGGCGGGTAGTGGAGCGTATTCGCCGTATTGGGGGCGGGGTCTCGGGTCAGTCATCCGTTATTGCCAATCAAGTTTGCGATTGCGCCCGCCTAGGCCACGCTCGTCGGGGTTGCCTGCAGCATCGGTGCGCAGTTCTTTGGGTAGCGAGAACATGAGATCTTCCTCGGCGGTCACCACGCTGGACACATCGCCGTAGCCTGCGTCAGCAAGGTCGGCGAGAACTTCTTGAACAAGTACTTCAGGAACGGATGCTCCGCTGGTGACACCGACGGTCGAGATGCCGTCGAGCCACTCCTGTTTGATTTCGCTGGCGTAGTCAACGCGGTAGGCGGCCTTGGCGCCGTACTCGAGGGCGACATCCACCAGTCGCACCGTATTTGAGCTGTTTGCGCTGCCGACCACGATTACGAGTTCTGCCTCTTCGGCAACCTTCTTGATGGCCACTTGACGGTTTTGAGTGGCGTAACAAATGTCGTCGCTCGGCGGGTCTTGCAGGGTGGGAAAGCGTTCGCGCAGCAGGCGAACGGTCTCCATGGTTTCGTCGACGCTCAGCGTGGTTTGCGAAAGCCACACGAGGTTGTCGGTGTTCTCGACCACAATGTGGGGAACATCGGCGGGACTGTTCACGAGGATGGTGCGCTCGGGAGCGTGGCCCATCGTGCCTTCAACTTCTTCGTGACCGTGGTGGCCGATGAGCAAGATTTGGTAGTTGTCGCGGGCGAAACGGGTGGCTTCGCGGTGCACCTTGGTGACGAGCGGGCAGGTTGCATCGATGGCGTGCAGTTCACGGTCGGCAGCACCCTTGACGACTGCTGGCGAGACGCCGTGGGCGGAGAACACCACGGTTGAACCTTCGGGAACTTCTTCTACTTCATCCACAAAAATTGCGCCTTGAGCCTCAAGGGTTGTCACAACGTGGATGTTGTGCACAATCTGCTTGCGTACGTAGATAGGGGCGCCGTAGTTGGCGAGCGCTTTCTCGACAGCAATGACAGCTCGATCTACTCCTGCACAGTACCCACGAGGAGCAGCCAACAGCACACGTTTGCCGCCAGCAACGGGCAGATCTTTCAGCTGTTCGCGGCGTGCAGGCATCGCCGGCATTGCTAGCGCTTGGGCGCTTCCGTTAGAAATGGTGCTCACCTAATTCATTCTACCGAACACCGCTGCACAAACGCCGAGCGCACTGCGGTATCAGCGGCATCCTCTACCCTGTAATCACAAGCTTGAGGAGGCTAGGTGACGTTCACAGAGGGCCCGCCCACCGTTGATACTCCGTGGCCAGTATCAGTGCTGTCGCAAAAGGTTCGCGGCTGGATTGAACGACTCGGCACCGCGTGGGTTGAAGGCGAGATCACCCAGTGGGGCGGTTCGGGCGGCAACATTTACGGCAAGCTCAAAGACCTTGAAGTGGATGCCACAATTTCCTTCACCGTCTGGTCGTCGGTTCGCACCAAGCTTCCCACCGATCTCAAGCAGGGCGACCGGGTCGTTGCGCTCGTCAAACCCAACTATTGGGTCAAGGGCGGAACACTCACCATGCAGGTGTTGGAGATGCGCCACGTTGGCCTCGGCGATCTTCTCGAGAAGCTTGAACTGCTGCGCCAAAAACTGCGCGCTGAGGGCCTCTTCGAAGGCAAGAAGCCGCTCCCCTTCTTGCCCAATTGCATCGGTCTCGTAACCGGCAAAGACAGCGACGCCGAGAAAGATGTGCTGCGTAACGCCCAGTTGCGGTGGCCTGCCGTGAAGTTTCGTACCGTGCATGCTGCGGTTCAGGGCGAGCGCGCCGTTGGCGAAGTGACGAAAGCGATTCGAGCGTTGGATGCCGACCCCGAGGTCGATGTCATCATCGTTGCCCGAGGTGGCGGAGATTTTCAGAACCTGCTCGTGTTTAGCGATGAGTCGCTCGTGCGCACTGCCGCTGAGTGCGTGACTCCTCTGGTCTCGGCGATTGGGCATGAGAACGACCGACCGTTGCTCGATGAGGTTGCCGACTTGCGAGCATCCACTCCCACTGATGCCGCTAAGCGGGTTGTTCCGGATGTTGCTGAAGAGCTGAGCCGCGTGCAGCAGGCGCGATCAGGGATGCGCCTGCGCGTCACTCAGCGGCTCACCTATGAGGGTGACCGGTTGGAATCGTTGCGCACCAGACCGGTGCTGGCGAACCCGGTGTCACTTGTCGATGCGCACGCCGATGAACTGTCGCGCTACGTTTCGCGCAGCAATGAGCTTGTGGAACGGGCGATCGAGAAAGCGCATGCTGGTGTGACCGAGCTCACTGGCCAGTTGCGCGCCCTGTCTCCGCAACGCACCCTTCAGCGTGGCTATGCGATCGCTCAGTTGCCTGATGGCAGTGCTGTGCGGTCGACCGCCGATGCCCCCGACGGCACTGAGCTCCTGCTCACCGTTGCCGACGGCAAGATTTCCACCACTGTCTCCGGCCAGCCGACAGACACCTAGAGAACAGTAGAATTACATCGTGGCTACCCCCAACGAGACCCCCGTCAGTGACCTCAGTTATGAACAGGCTCGGGACGAACTCATTTCCGTTGTCAATGAACTAGAGCAGGGCTCCGCGACGCTCGAGCAGTCGCTTGCTCTGTGGGAGCGCGGTGAGACGCTAGCCCAGCGCTGCGAGGAGTGGCTGATCGGTGCACGGGCTCGCCTCGATGCTGCTCGAAGTGCTGCGCCAGCATCGGCGTCTGACGATGATGACAACGCGGGCGACGCGAGCGCTGACCAGTAATGGCCAAGAGCACCGAGCCACGCATCGTCGCCGAGTTGGGGCGGCCCGAAACTCCCGAAGAAACTTTCGCGCGCAAGGCAGAAAACTCTCGCAAGCATCGCGCGAATCAGACCCTGTTTAATCTTGTTATTGCCACGGTCGCTTCTCTCGGCATTGTTCTGTTTCTTGTCTTGGTGGTCGTTCGCCCCGGCGATGAAACCGCGGTCACCGCTGACTACCAAACAATTGCCGCTGATGCTCAAACCGGTGCAAGCGAGCCGCTGATTGCCCCCACCCTGCCCGCGGACTGGTACGCGAATTCGGCCCGGCTGGGCACCAGCTCTTCGGTGCAAACCTGGTACATCGGCTTCGTTACCCCGGCCTCATCCTCCAGCTCGGCACAGTTCATCGCCTTGGAGCAGGGAATCGACGCAAATGACACGTGGCTCTCGCTCGCCACCGATGGCGCTCTAGCCAACGACACGACAACGATCGACGGACTCGACTGGACAATTTTTGACCGTCGCTCTTCCTCAGACACCGGAAATTACGCATACTCAATGTCGGCGACGATTGCCGGCAGCACCGTGGTGTTACACGGCACAGCCGCAAATGACCAGTTCGACCTATTGGCAGCGGCAATCGCGGCCGAGGCAAAGGCAGAGGCGCAATGACGAATCCCACCAGAACACCCGCACAGGTCTGGAATGAGATGGCACGCGGCAACGAGCGATTCGTCGCTGGCGAGCCCAACCACCCGCGCCAAGACGTTGAGCGGCGCACCGAACTTGCCATGGCTCAAGCACCTCACGCTGCGCTCTTCGGCTGCAGCGATTCGCGACTCGCTGCCGAAATCATTTTCGACAAAGGCCTCGGTGATCTCTTTGTGGTGCGCAACGCCGGCCAGATTATCTCTGACTCCGTAATCGGCTCCCTTGAATACGCCGTTGGTGTACTCAATGTTCCCCTCATTCTCGTTCTCGGCCATGACGAATGTGGCGCGGTCGCCGCAGCCATCGAATCCCAAGCGGCCGATGCCCCCGCGCTCCCCCCGCACATCCAGTCGCTCATCTCGAAGATCGTGCCCGCCGTGCGCCGCGTTGCGGGCAGCGAGACCGGAGCCGTCGACATCCAGTCCATTAGCTCCACCGATGTTGGACGCGAACACTTGCGCGAAACCATCGCCGAATTGGTGAGTTCGTCTGAGCTCATCAGCGACGCAATTGCCGCGGGTACGCTTGCCGTAGTGGGCGCGAATTACCGCTTGCTCGAAGGTAGAGCTGTGCCCGACGTCGTCGTCGGCACGGTCTAGCGCCCTCCACCACGTTCTCACCCCAATTCGCTCGCAAACAAAGGATTACAACGCTGTGACGAGTTCCACCGAATACCGCATTGAACACGACACCATGGGCGAAGTACGCGTGCCCAAGGATGCCCTCTACGGCGCTCAAACGCAGCGCGCAGTGGAGAACTTTCCCATCTCGGGCACAGGCCTTGAGCCCGCCCAGATCGTAGCTCTCGCCCGAGTCAAGCGCGCAGCAGCGATCACCAATAGCGAGCTCGGCAAGCTTGACGCAGCCATCGCCGACGCCATCGTTGGCGCTGCCGACCAAATTATTGATGGCCAGCACCACAACCAATTCCCGGTTGACACCTACCAGACCGGCAGTGGCACCTCCTCGAACATGAACATGAACGAAGTGCTTGCCCGCCTCGCGAGTGATTCCCTCGGCAGCCCCGTTCACCCCAACGACCACGTGAATGCGTCACAGTCGTCGAACGACGTGTTTCCCACCTCGGTGCACCTCGCTGTGACCGGTGCGCTGATCGGTGACCTCATCCCCTCGCTTGAGCACCTCGCCGCAGCGTTAGACGTCAAGGCAGAACTCTGGAAGGGCGCCGTCAAGGCTGGCCGCACCCACCTCATGGATGCCACTCCCGTCACCCTCGGTCAAGAATTTGCGGGTTACGCACGCCAGATCCGTCTCGGTATCGCTCGAGTGCAGTCCACCATCCCGCGCGTCGCAGAAGTTCCCCTCGGTGGCACCGCTGTCGGCACCGGAATCAACACTCCTCTGGGCTTCCCCCAGCGCGTGATTGAGATTCTGGCCGAGAACTCAGGTCTGCCCATCACCGAAGCCGAAGATCACTTCGAAGCTCAGGGCGCCCGCGACTCACTCGTCGAAGCATCCGGCGCCCTACGCGTTATCGCCGTTTCAGTCACCAAGATTTGCAACGACCTGCGCTGGATGGGCTCGGGCCCTAACACAGGTCTTGGCGAACTGCAGATCCCCGACCTGCAGCCAGGATCATCGATCATGCCCGGCAAGGTCAACCCCGTCATCCCCGAAGCCGTTCTCATGGTCTGTGCCCGCGTCATCGGCAACGATGCGACGATCGCCTGGGGTGGAGCATCCGGAGCCTTCGAACTCAACGTGGCGATTCCCGTCATGGGCACGTCGCTGCTCGAGTCGAGCCGCCTGCTGTCGAACTCGCTGCGAGCTCTTGCCGACAAGACCGTCGACGGTCTCGAAGCTAACCTCGAGCGCGCCCTCGCTCTCGCAGAATCGTCGCCGTCGATCGTGACACCGCTCAACAAGATCATCGGTTACGAAGCGGCGTCCAAGATTGCTAAGCACGCCGTAGCGCAATCGATCACGGTGCGCGAAGCCGTCATCGACCTCGGCTTCGTTGAGCGTGGCGAAGTCACCATCGAACAGCTGGATGCCGCCCTCGACGTTCTGTCGATGACAACGCCGGGCTAGCTGCCGGGATTCACCATCATTAGGGGCGCACCGTCGAGAGTTTCGACGGTGCGTTTTCCTATGGGGTCACTCAAATTGATCGGGATGAGCACCGAGGCAGTGAGATCTTCGTCAAGAGGGCAGCCCGCAATGTTGTCGGGCACTGAACCATCGCTCGGCGTTGGCAGGCCATAAAGGACCGCAATCTGAACGCGTTCCGGTGTCTCAATCGCCACAACACGACGCGGCACGCACAGCAGCGGCCCGCGCACCTTCACGACAACATCCGCCCGGCTGATCGTGGAGTCAGTCTCGCTCGGCTGGCTGCCGATATAACCGGGAATGTTTGTCGTTCCCAGCCGAGAAAAAGGTTCAAGGTCGAGCAAATAGAGTGGCGCTCGTTCTTCGTCATTCACCGGCAAATAGCTATCGATCGGCACGTTGACGAGGGTCGCATCACCGGCAGTGCTCAGCTGGAACGTGCGGTAGACCAAGAGCGGCTGGGGAGCGCCCCACGTCTGCTCGATGCCACTGGTCTCTGGGGGCGCGACCGGCTCGCGCGCAGCACCCCACACCATGGTGAGCACGATCATCAATAGTGCGCCGCCGAGGGCAATCGCGGCAATCACTTGACGGTAGGCGAACGCGGCACCGCCGGGCTCTGAACTGTGGGCATTCGCCACCGAAGAGGAGAAAAGGCTCCGCCACTGATTTCGGGGAGCAAGAATCGCCCACACCGCTGCGATCCCTAAGGGAACCGCGAGAAACCACCAGAACGAGCCCACGAGAAAACCTTACGTTGCCTAAGCGCGCCGTGCTAACCCTTGCGCGGCGCGCTCAGACATCGAAAGGGAATTGTCAGGCGAGCTCGTTGCCTTCCAAGAGCTCGGTAACGAGGGCGGCAATCGCTGAACGCTCAGAGCGAGTCAACGTGATGTGACCGAAAAGCGAATGGCCTTTCAGGGTTTCGATCACTGAAGCGACACCGTCGTGACGACCAACGCGCAGGTTGTCGCGCTGCGCCACATCGTGGGTAAGCACCACCCGAGAGTTCTGACCGATACGGCTGAGCACCGTCAACAGAACATTGCGTTCTAGAGACTGAGCTTCATCCACGATCACGAAAGCATCGTGCAACGAGCGACCGCGGATGTGCGTCAACGGAAGCACCTCGAGCAGACCTCGCTCAAGGACTTCCTCAAGCACATTCTCTGAAACGACGGAACCCAAAGTGTCGAAGACTGCCTGAGCCCACGGGTTCATCTTTTCGGAAGCATCCCCCGGCAAATACCCAAGCTCTTGGCCACCAACCGCATAGAGCGGTCGGAACACCATGATCTTGCGGTGCTGTTGCTTCTCGAGCACGGCCTCTAGCCCAGCACACAGTGCCAGAGCCGACTTGCCGGTGCCTGCACGCCCACCAAGCGAAACGATGCCCAACTCTTGATCGAGCAGCATCTCGATCGCCAGTCGCTGTTCGGCACTGCGGCCATGGAGACCGAAAATGTCGCGATCGCCGCGGACGAGCGACATTTTGCCTCTGGCCGTGACCCGAGCCAGCGCCGATCCCCGCTCCGAATGAACGATAAGCCCCGTGTTGATAGGCAAATCTCCGACCGTGCGCGAGTGCAGCTCTTCTTTGTCATACAGCTCCGCGACTTGCTCGCCACTCAACTCAATCTCTGCCTGCCCCGTCCATCCAGAATCAACCGCAAGCTCGGCACGATACTCCTCGGCCGCGAGACCGATGGATGCCGCCTTGACTCGCAAGGGAAGATCTTTCGAGACGACCGTGACATCCAGCCCCTCGTTGGCGAGGTTCAGCGCAACGGCAAGGATTCGGGAATCGTTGTCGCCGAGCTGCAAACCAGAAGGAAGCACAGACATGTTGGAGTGGTTGAGTTCTACGCGTAACGTGCCACCGTCATCGCCGACCGAAATCGGAAAATCGAGTCGCTCATGCTTGATGCGCATCTCATCAAGACTGCGCAGCGCTTGCCTGGCGAAGTACCCAATCTCGGGGTCGTTTCGTTTGGCTTCGAGTTCGGTGATCACGACAACGGGCAGAACAACGTTGTGTTCGGCGAACCGTCTGATCGAACTCGGATCGGAGAGCAAAACGGAAGTATCGAGCACGTACGTGCGCTCGGCTTGTCGTTGGGCCCGCCCTCCCGCCTTCGACGTGGCGATCGTGGACTTGGGGGTTGCTAGGTCGGCCAACGTGCACTCCATCCCCGAGTGCGCGAGCACTCGGATCCAGTCTGCGAAGACGGCCAGTACTTTACGAAAACGAACTTACGTGGCCGTCTCGATCAGGCGCCATACCTGATATTGGAACGCTAAACCTGTCGCGCATTCTCGGCGCAACGACACGCCAAGAGACACCATTGCGTCACAAACTGGGGACAAAATTCATCGTGCGCAGTTAGACGCCGAAACGGCGGTGGCGGCGCGCAAAGTCTCGCAGTGCCCGCAAGAAGTCCACCTCGCGAAGATCGGGGCCGAGAGCCTCAACGAAGTACAGCTCACTGTGAGCGGTCTGCCACAACATGAAGTCACTAATGCGCTGCTCACCCGACGTGCGGATGACCAGATCTGGGTCAGGCTGACCCTTCGTGTAGAGGTGCTCGCTAATAAGTTCGGGAGTCAAAAGTTCAGCAAGCGCGTCGAGACTGTGCCCCTCGTCGCTGTGGTTGCGAACGATGTTGCGCATTGCTTCAGCGATTTCGTGACGCCCGCCGTAGCCGATCGCCAGATTGACATGAAGTCCGGTGTTGTTGGCGGTGCGATCCCGCGCACCAGCGAGCTGAGCTTTGAGAGTTTCGGGCAGCCCGGCATCCGACCCCACGTGTTGAACGCGCCAGTCGCGAAAGTGAGAAAGATCTTCGGCGAGATCACCAATGATGGTGAACAATTCACCGAGCTCTTCGGGAGAACGACCAGTGAGGTTGTCTGTCGAAAGAAGGTACAGCGTTGCGACCGAAATATCGAGATCGTCGCACCACACCAGAAACTCTCGATATTTGGCGGCGCCAGCACGATGACCGTGCGCAACAGTATCGAGGTCCTTCAACTTCGCCCAACGCCGGTTGCCATCAATGATCATGGCAACGTGGCGCGGCAACTGCTGGCCCTCTAATTGACGCCGCAGTTTCTTCTGGTAGAGACCGTAAAGAAAACCGCGACCGTATGGAAACTGTCGCTGACTCACGGGACTACGTTAGACCACTGCGGCACGCAGCAAGTGAATCCGAGCCGGGCGTAAGCTGAAGGCATGAACCAAGACGCCGCCGACATCGCCGCAGCAGAGGCCGTTGAAAAGGAAGACGCATCCCGACTTCCCGAGCTTCCTTTTGTCGATGATGTGATGACGAGCGACCCCGCTGACCAGAAGCCCACCTGGCGCGGCTGGATTCACGCCGGCACATTCCCTGTGGCGATTGTGCTCGGCATTGTGCTGCTCGTGATGGCCGATGGTGCGGCTGCCAAAATTAGTTCGGCCGTGTTTTTTGCGTCGTCGCTCATGCTGTTCGGCATCTCAGCGCTTTACCACCGCTTCAACTGGAGCGAAAAAACGCGGATGCTGTTGAAGCGCTTCGACCACTCCAACATTTTTTTGCTGATCGCCGGCTCGTACACGCCAATCACCGTTCTGGCACTGCCGCCCGAAAAGGCCACCCTTCTGCTCTGGATCGTCTGGACCGGCGCCGCCCTGGGCATCGGCTTTAGAATTTTCTGGGTTGGCGCGCCGCGCTGGCTCTACGTGCCGCTGTACATCCTGCTCGGCTGGGGCGCGATGATGTTCATCGTCGACTTCTTCCAAGCCAACTGGATCATGATGACGCTCATCATGGTTGGCGGGTTGTTCTACACCGTCGGCGCTGTGATCTACGGCCTCAAGCGACCTAACCCAATCCCCGGAGTCTTCGGATTCCACGAGATCTTTCACACGCTGACGCTACTGGCGTTCCTCTGCCACTGGGTCGGCATCTTCCTCGTGGCGACTAATCCGCCCGTTGTGTAGGCGGAACGTCGGGGTCTGTGTCGGTGCCGCCGGTCGACTCTGTCTCAGTGGCGGTGCCGGTGGTGCTGTCGTCGCTCGGGTCGGTTGTTGCGTCATCGATAGCGCCAGCAGCCTGCTCGCTGCGAATTGTCTCTTGAGCGAGCTCGCGGTACCGAACACGACGAACGCGGCGATTCATATCCGTAATGATGAGCAACGTCGCCACAGCAATGAAAAGCGTAGCCAGAAAGCCGATAACGCCGGGCGTGACCAGGTTGACGTCACCGTTGTACTCGGGATAGACGCTAGGTTCTGGGCTCGGCGTCGCGGTCCAGAGAATCGCGCTAATGGCGAGCGAAGTGAAAGAAATCAACAGTTGTCCTCTGGAATGTTCACTCGATGATTCCATCATGCGAGTTTGCGAATAACCTTGCAGTGACAAGAATACCGTCGCCCGAAGGAGTACCGAGTGCCCGCAGCATCCAGTAACGCCACTGGCACCGATCTCGACGCCCGTTATGGCCGCAGCCCGAAGGCTAAACGCAACAACCGGGTCATCGTCGTCACCGTGGCGATCGGGTTCGTCGCGGTCTTCACCGCCTGGCTTGTCTGGGGTGGCCTTCTCGAAGCGCCGGCACAGTTCGAAGCAAAAGACACCGGCTACGAAATAATCGACGACTCCTCCGTGACCGTACATTGGCAATTTAATGTGCCAGAAAATACGGATGCTCGATGCGCGGTTCAAGCCCTCAACTCCACTTTCGCGATCATCGGCTGGAAAGTTGTTGATGTTCCCGCCAGCGATTTGCGCAACCGCGAGCTCAGCGAAACTATTCGCACAACGGAGCAAGCAGTGTCAGGCTTGATCTACCGGTGCTGGCTCACCTAGGCTGTAGCAAATCATCTCGAAACCGGTCGTTTGCGGCCGGTTTCTCTTTTGCATAGGGAGACACACAGTGGCTGCAGAAAACAACGTCACATGGTTGACCCAGGAGGCGTTCGATCGTCGCACCGCCGAACTGGAACAACTCACCGGCGAAGCACGATACGAAATCGCTAAAAAGATTGAAGCCGCCCGCGAAGAAGGCGACCTCAAAGAGAACGGCGGCTACCACGCTGCCAAAGAAGAGCAGGGCAAAATCGAAGCCCGCATCCGCGTTCTCACGCAACTGCTACGGCACGCTGTCGTCGGTGATGTTACCGACGACGACGGCCTTGTTGAACCCGGAATTCTTGTAACCGCCGAAATCATGGGCGAAGAGAGCGTCTTCCTGTTGGGAAGCCGCGAGATCGTCGCCGAAGATAGCGACCTCGATGTTTACAGCGAGAAAAGCCCGCTCGGCCTCGCAATCAACGGGCTCAAGGTGGGGCAGTCCAAAAAGTACACGGCCCCCAACGGCAAAGAGATCACCGTAAAAATCCTGAAGATCGCGACCTACTCCGGCTAAACCCGTCTCGGCGGTAACCCCTTCGACTAAAAGTCGACCTGAGGGTCAAAGCCTTCGTCCCTGAGCCGCGCGAGCACAGACTCCGCGTGCTCGGGGCCACGAGTTTCAATGTGCAGTTCGAGCTGAACCTGGCTGAACTGCACTTTGTTGTTGTGCCGGCTGTGCAGCACCTCGACCACGTTGGCGCTCGCTTCGGCAACGATGCCAGAAATGCGCGCAAGCTGGCCGGGGCGGTCAGGCAACGGAATACGCAAACGCAAATAACGTTCGGATGCCGACAGCCCGTGACTGATGATGCGTTCCATCATCATCGGGTCGATGTTGCCACCGCTCAGCAGCACCACAGTGTTGCCGCTTGGTGCAATCTTGCCCGCGAGGATAGCCGCGACGCCGACAGCACCAGCGGGCTCCACCACGAGCTTGGCGGTTCAAGTAGAACGAGTAGAGCGTAGGCGGTCTGGTCGTCGCTGACGGTGATGACTTCATCCACCAGATCGCGCACCATGGGAAAGTTAATTTCGCCGGGCTTGCTCACGGCAATACCGTCGGCGATAGTGGGCGTCGTCTTGATTGCGACGATTTCGCCCTTCTCGAGGGAGACCGGGTAGGCAGCAGCGTTTGCGGCTTGCACTCCAATCACTCGAACGTTGCGACCTTCTTCACGGGCGCGTTGCTTTATGGCACCCGCAACACCCGAGATGAGGCCACCGCCGCCGATCGGCACGATGACCGTGTCGACCTGGGGCACCTGATCGAAGACTTCTAACGCCAGAGTGCCTTGGCCAGCGACGACATCAAAATGGTCGAACGGATGAATCAGTACGGCACCGGTCTCCTCGGCAAACCGTGCGGCAGCGCGCAAAGGTTCATCGACGGTGTGACCGCGCAGAATGACTTCGGCTCCATAGTCACGAGTGGCTTGCAGCTTGGGCAGCGGCACGCCTACGGGCATGAAGATGGTGGACTTGATGCCGAGCTCACGTGCGGCGAATGCGACGCCCTGAGCGTGGTTTCCGGCCGACGCTGCGACGACTCCGCGCGCCTTCTCCTCAGCGGTCAATCCCGCGAGCCGGTTGTAGGCTCCGCGGATTTTGAACGACCCCGTGCGTTGAAGGTTTTCGCATTTCAAGAAGACGGGCGACCCCAGAATTTCGGCAAGAAAACGCGACGTTTGCATCGGTGTGACATCGATAACTTCTGAGACCCGTTCGCGCGCTGTGCGATAGTCAGCGAGTGTGGGGCCGGGCATGCCGTTATTTACCATTACCGAGAACATCATTCCGCGTTGGACGAGGGTTAGTGCGCCAGTCGCCACTGGCGATGTACTTTGTCATAACGTTCACGACGGCGACGAGGGGAACGGCGAAAAGTGCACCAGGAATGCCGGCGACAAAGGACCCAGCAGCAACAGCAAAGACCACCGCGAGGGGGTGAACCTTCACCGCCGTGCCCATGATGAGCGGCTGAAGAATGTGCCCCTCAAGCTGCTGCACCAGCAACACAATACCGAGCATGATCACTGCCGGGATCGGGCCCAAGAACACGAGAGCAATGAAGATCGCTAGGGTTCCGGTGATCAGCGCACCAACAACGGGGATAAAGGAACCCAAGAAGACGGCGACAGCGATCGGGATGACGAGCGGGAAACCGCCATAGAACAAACCGAGGATCCAGGCACCGGCACCGATACCGACGGCATCCACTGCGGCAACAAATATCTGCACCTTGACGAATGTGGTCAACGTAATCCAACCAGCGTGACCAGAGCCGTCAACGGCGGCGCGTGCCTTGCGCGGGAATAGGCGCACGGCCCACTGCCAAATACGTTTGCCATCGATCAGAACAAAGATCGTCGCAAAGACCGTGAGCAGTGCACCCGTCAATACGTGGCCGGCGGTGGAACCCACCGAGAGAACACCCGACACGAGCGCTTCACTGTCACGCTGAATCACGTCGGTCAGCTGCGCGAGATAGCCGTCAATGTCTTGGTCACTCAACTGCAGAGCTGAGTCGCTGAGATAGCTTCGGAAGGCTTGGAATGCCTCAACCGACTGCTGCTGCAACGAAGGCAGCCCCAAGCGAACCTGACCCACGACGACAACCACAAGTCCCGAGACAACAGCAAAGAAGCCAACCAGGGTGACTGTGACGGCCAGCCACTTGGGCCACCGGTGTCGTTCAAGAAACTGCACAACCGGCACGAGAAGCGCGCCGATAAGAATCGCAACGAGGAACGGAATCACGATGTACTTGAACGTGATTATCAGATAGATAAGTACGGCGATGAGCCCTAAAACAACAAGCATCCGCCACGAGAATGCAGCCGCAATGGAGAGCCCCGCCGGCACCCCCGCTGTCTCTGCGGTGGCGGCGCGGGACTGTACCTGACTGGTTGGTTTAGTCCGTCGTCCGAATAGCACGTGCCCATCTTAGTTGTGGTTGGGGACGCTCTTGCTGCGCGCTGTAGCGCACTCGCTCAGAGCTACTTCGTGAGCTTGGGCGGCAACGCGCTGACGGGCGCTCCCTTCAACCGCACGCTCACCGCCTCACCCGGTTGCGGATGCCGTTCCACTTCATGCTGGATAGCAACGACCGTGCCGTCGTCGAGCCGCACGCGCGTGCGGCGCAGGGAGCCCAAGAAGCTCGACGAAATGACGGTGCCGGCGATGCCCTCGGTGGAGAGGGCGATGTCCTCCGGGCGAACGAGCGCCACAACGGGGCCATCGGGCATCGGGTCGCCGAGGAGGTTGAGAGTGCAGCCGTGGAGGTGCACTTGACCGTCGATCAGCTCGGCGGTCATCCGGTTGCTGAGGCCCACGAAGTCGGCGACGAAGGCGTTGGCGGGGGTGGCGTACAGCTCTTCGGGCGTACCGATTTGTTCGATACGTCCGTCGCGCATGACGGCGACACGATCGGCAACCGCGAGCGCTTCTTCTTGATCGTGGGTGACGAAGACGGTCGTAATGCCGAGCTCGGTTTGCAGGCGACGGATCTCTTCGCGCAGTTGCACGCGCACCTTGGCGTCGAGGGCGCTGAGCGGCTCATCGAGGAGCAGCACGCGCGGGCGCGTAACGAGGGCGCGGGCAAGAGCCACACGCTGCTGCTGGCCGCCCGAGAGTTGGTGGGCGAAGCGTTCGCTGTGCTTCGTGAGGCCGACCATCTCCAAGGTTTCGAGGGCGCGTTCGCGACGACGAGCGGCGGCGACCTTGCGCATCTTGAGCCCGAACTCCACGTTCTCGAGCACCGTCATGTGCGGGAACAGCGAGTAGGCCTGAAAGACCATTCCGATGTCGCGCTTGTTCGTGGGAGTGTCGGCGACATCCACACCGTCGATCAGGATGCGGCCGCTGTCGATGCTCTCGAGCCCCGAGATCGTGCGGAGCGCGGTGGTCTTGCCGCAGCCCGAGGGGCCGAGCAGGGCCACGAGTTCGCCGGGGGCGACGTCGAGGTCGATGCTGTTGAGGGCGGTGTGCCCGGCGAAGGCCTTGACGACAGCGCTGAGCTGTACGGTCGCGCCCGTGGGCGGCGCGGTGCTGGCGGAGTCTGCAGTCGGCGTCGGGCCGGTCAGGCTAAACGTGGCGGTCATGATTTTCTCCTAGAGGGCGAAGCTGCGCCGAGGCGGCCGATGATCAGCAGCAAGACGAAAGCGAGAGCGAGGGCGGCGAGCGCGAAGATCACGGCAACCCACGGGTCGGATTGCGAGACCTGAAGCAGCGCGGTTTGCAGGTTGCGGCGGTTGAGCAGGCTCGCGATGGTGAACTCGCCAAGCACGACGGCAATCGAGATGAAGGATGCCGCGAGCACTCCGCGGCGCAGGTTCGGCAGCAAGATTGTCCACAGCACGGTGAGCCAGCCGGCGCCGAGAGTGCTCGCCGCTTCGCTGAGGGTCTTCACCGGGATCGCGTCGAGGTTGCCCTGGATGGCGCGATAGGCATACGGCAGCACGGTGATGCCGTAGGCGAAGGCGAGAGTCCAAGTGGAGCCGCCGAGCACCTTCACGACCACCGAGTAGACCGGGGCGAGACCGACCACGAGCACGATGGCGGGCACCGTAATCGGGATGATGCAGATGAACTCGAGCGTGCGCTTGAGGCGCGGAAACTGCAGATGCACGAGCACCATCGTGGGCAACAACAGCACGAGCACGATGCCCACGGTGACGGCGGCGAGCACGAGTGAGTTCTCGATCGCTTGGTAGAGACCCCGGTAGGTGCGGGCACTATCTTCGCCGAAGAGGCCCGTCCAGTGGCTGGTCGTATAGCTGCCGGCGAGGCCGTCGCGGAAAGTGAACTCGATCATCGCGATCACCGGGATCAGGAAGATCGCCCCGATGATGCCGAGGATGAGGCGGCGAGCGAGAGTGCTTGGTTCGGCCCCGATGCGCACGGCCTGGTTCGCGGGTTTTGCGCGCGGGCTCGGCGATGCGGGTGCGGGGGCTGGCTCAACCGGGCTCAGCGGCGCGGCGACGTCGGCGGTCACTTTTGCCACCGCGAGGTGCGGGACTGCAGCACCGAGTATGCCCACATAACGACGACCATGACCACGATCATCCCGAGCGCGAGTGCGCCCGCCATGTTTTCGCGGCCGAGCACAGTTTCACTCACGAGCGCGGCACGGATCTGGAGGGGCACGATCTGCGAGCCCTGGCTGATGAGCGCAGCGGCGGTGGCGAACGACGAGAAGGCGTTGGCGAAGAGCAACAGTAGCGAACCGAGGAAGGCCGGGGCGAGTACGGGAGCGGCGATGTAGCGCCAGTACGCGAAGCGGGTGCCGCCGAGCGTGGCACTGGCTTCTGCCCATTGTGGGCGCAGCGCCGTGAGGGCCGGCAAGAAGGTGATCACCATGAGGGGAACCTGAAAGTAGACGTAGGGAAGGATAAGGCCGGGCACTTGATAGAGCCACACACCATCCGCAAAAATGTCGACGCCGAAGGTGTCGCGCAGGATGACGGTCACGAGCCCCTGCACGCCGATCGTCGCAATGAACGCGAAAGCGAGCATCACGCCACCGAACTGGGCGAGTACGCTGGCGGCCGATTCGATGATCGTGCGCAGCAGACCGCCGACCTTGGTGCCGAGCATCGCGTAACAAATGAGGGCGCCAACCACGGCACCGATCACGGCGGTGACGCCCGAGAGCCAGAACGAACTACCGAAGGTCGCGAGGATGGTCGGGGTGAAGAGCCCCGTGATGTTCCCAAACGTCAGCGAACCGTCGTCGGAGAAGAAGCCCGTCACCACGGCGAGCACCGTGGGCAAGGCCAGGAAGATCAGAACGTAGGCCGCAAACGGCGTGAGCCCCGCATAGGCGAGGCGACGACGCCGATTCGACGGCTTCTTGACCGGGGCCACGCGAGGATGGTGCCGAGCGGTGAGCTCGACACCATCCTGAGCGGGCGCTGGCGCGGTGGCTAGCGACACGATGTATTAGCTATGAGTGCGCGAGGGAGTCAGCGTTAGCTGATCGCCGCAGTCCACTTCTCAGCCAAGACTCCGGCGTTCTTCTCGGCCTGTTCTGCGGTCGGCGTCACGAGTTCGCCCTCGAGAGTGCCGAGAGCATCGAGCGCTGCGGTGTCGACGGTTCCGGCATCCTGCAGCGCCTGAATCGTGACCGGGTAAGCGCCACCGACGATGAAGAGGTTCTGCGCTTCGGGGCTGTAGAGGAATTCCTGCCAGAGACGAGCAGCCGCCGGGTGCGGAGCATCCACGCTGATGGCCTGGTTGTAGAAGCTCGTGTAGACCGCGCCGGGTAGCGTCGTGACCTTCCAGCCATCAACCTTCTGGGCAACCGCGAGGTTCGTGTAGCTCCAGTCGAAAGCGACCTTGGTCTCGCCGGCGGCGATGGTTGCCTCGGTGACGTTGACGGGGATGAAGTTACCCGCGTCATTGAGCTTCTCGAAGAATTCGATTCCGGCAGTGAAGTCGTCGAGCGTTCCGCCACTCTGAACCGAGGCGAGTCCTACAGCAGCGAAGGCTGCGCCAGCCTGCGTCGGGTCACCGTTGATGGCAACAGCACCGCGGTAGTCGGCCTTGAGCAGGTCGTCGAGGCTCGTGGGCTCGGGAACCGAGTTGGAGTCATACCCAATCGACATGCTGCCGGTGTAGTCGTTGACCCAGAGGCCGGTCGCTTCCTTGTTGTCCTCGGGAATCTCATCCCAGTTGGCGACCATGTAGGGAGCGAAGTAGTCGAGGCTGTCAAGGGCAACAGCGGTACCGAGGTCGAAGACGTCGGGCGCGGTGTCTTGGCCCTTGAGGTTGTCAGCAGCGGCGATTTCTTCGGCGCTGGAAACATCGGGATCAGCCGAGTTGACGACGATGTCGTACTTCTCTTCGAAGAGAGCCTTGATTTCGCCATAGTTTGCCCAGTTGTCGGGCAAGGCGATGACGTTGAGCTCGCCCTCAGCCTGCGCGGCTGCGATAAGAGCGTCCATTCCACCGAAATCTTCAACGGTGGTTGCGGTCGATGCGTCAACATCGCCCGCTGCTGCCTCGGTGGTGCTGCAACCACTGAGTGAGATCGCCGAAGCTGCAACGAGGGCAACTGCGGCGAGAGTGCGCTTAGTGAACAAGACTTCCTCCAACGACCGTCACGGCCGCCCGCGCTGTGAGCGGGCAGAGGGTACCGAAACGATCTGGAGTTGACGGTACGCAGCAGGATGCGTCGGCTCCTGTAATCCGGGTAAACGAACGATGAACGACACAAACACAGTGGGTCTCGAGTTTCCCTCAGTCTGTCCGCAGTGAATGTCGCCGTCGCTCGGTAGAGTCGAGCCGTGGCCGATTCCCTCTCTGCAGCGCAAGCGCGCCGAGTGCTGCTCGCCGCCCAGGGCTTCGGGCGCGGCACCGCGAGTGCGGCCAGCCCTGCGGCAACGCGCCAACTCAACCTGCTGTTTGACCGCATCCGGCTGCTGCAACTCGACTCGGTGAATGTGTTCGAGCGCAGCCATTATCAGCCCGTGTTCGCCCGTCTGGGGCACTATGACAAAGCAGCGCTCGATGCGCTGACGTTCCGTAAGCCAACGCCGCGCAGCCCCGGCCGCTACGTCGAATACTGGACCCACGAGGCCGCGCTCATTCCGCTCGAATCGTGGCCGCTGTGGCGCTGGAAAATGGACTCGCTGCGCGAACGCGATGCCGGGCGCTACGAATGGGTGCGCGACAACCAGCCCATGCTGCAGTGGCTGCGTGAAGAACTTGCCACCACCGGTCCCGTCACCGCCCGCGAGATCGAACACGACGCCAATCGCCGCACCGGCCCCTGGTGGGGCTGGTCTGACGTGAAGCAGGGCCTTGAGATGCTGTTCCGCTGGGGCGACGTGGTCACCGCTGGCCGCACCCGCTTTGAACGCACTTACGCGCTCACCGAGCACGTGGTTCCGACCGAGCTGCGCGAGCGCGAGGTGAGCCGCGCCGACGCGCATCGAGCCTTGATTGCTGAGTCGGCACGGGCGCTGGGAATCGGCACGGCATACGACTTCGCCGACTATTTCCGTCTGAAGAACGTCGACGTGCGCCCGGCCATCGACGAACTCGTGGATGCCGGCGAGCTCGTTCCCGTGACCGTACGCGGCTGGGACCAGCCCGCTTGGCTACACCGGGAGGCTCGCATCCCCCGCCGCATTGACCACGTAGCACTGCTCTCGCCCTTCGACCCCGTGGTGTGGGACCGCAAGCGTGCCGAGCGCATGTTTGGCTTCCACTACCGCATCGAGATTTACACGCCGGAACCGAAACGTCAGTTCGGCTACTACTCGCTGCCCGTGCTCGTGGATGATGCCCTCGTCGGTCGCATCGATCTCAAGACCGATCGGCACGCGGGTGTGCTGCGCGTGCAATCGGCGTGGCACGAGGCTGGGCTCGACGCTCTGCCCGGCGGCACGGGAGCCCTCGCCGAACGCATCGTGCCGACCCTGCGCGAGATCGCACACTGGCAAGGCATGGGCGAGATTGCCGTGACCGGCCGCGGCACCCTCTCCCCCGCTATCGAGGCAGAGCTGCAGCGCTAGCTAGCACCATCTGAACGCCGCGACTGCGGCAGCCAGAATCAGCTCCGTCGGCTAGAAGCCGCCGCCGATCTTGCTGAGACGCGCAACGCGCTCAGCGAGCGGCGGGTGCGTGCTGAAGAGACGATCCATGATGCCCGGCTTCGTCGGATCTGAAATCCACATGTGGGCCATCGTCGAGTTCTGCTTTTGCATCGGACGGCTGTAATCCGACAGCTTCTGCAAAGCACTCGCCAGAGCATCCGGGTGCCGCGTCGTCAACGCACCGGTGGCATCCGCAAGATATTCACGCTGACGCGAAATGGACGCCTGCACCGCCGCGGCGACGAGAGGCGAAATCACGAGAGCCGCCAAACCGACGACAATCATGATCGGGTTCGAGTTGTTGTTATTACCGCGACCACCAAAGAGGGTGAAGCGCAACGCAATGTCTGAGATGAAACCAACAGCGACAACGAGGCCGAAGACGATCATCGAAACCCGAATGTCGTAGTTCTGCACGTGACCCATCTCATGGGCCATCACACCCTCAAGCTCAGAATCGTCAAGCAGATCGAGGATGCCCGTTGTTGCGGCAACCGCAGCGTGCTCCGGGTCGCGCCCAGTGGCGAACGCGTTCGGCGCCGGGTCGTTGACGATGTAAACCTTCGGCATCGGCGTACCCGTCGTGATCGACAGGTTTTCGACAATGCGATACAAACGGGGGTTGTCGGCTTTCTGAATCTCCACCGCACCGCTCATCGCCAACGCTTGCTTTGACGCCGCGTAGTACTGAATCAGCGTGAAAGCACCGGCACCAATGATCGTGCCGATCGTGACTGTCAAGGGATCGCCACCCATCAGGAAGCTCAACGCAAAGCCAAGAAACCCAATAAGGATGACGAACAGGATGATGATCAGAACGGTGTTGCGCTTGTTTTTCGCTATGGCGCGATACATCTAAACTTCCTGGTCACGCAAGGTTGTGAGAACCGAATTAGAACTGAACGCGGGGAGGCTCAGCAATGGAGGCAGCATCCGCGACCTCGAAGAAGTCGCGCTCGTGGAAGCCAAGGTTGCGAGCGAACAAGGTGTTCGGGAAGATCTTGATCTTGGTGTTGAGCTCGCGCACACCACCGTTGTAGAAGCGACGGCTGGCCTGAATCTTGTCTTCAGTGTCAACCAGTTCACCCTGAAGCTGGAGGAAGTTTTGGCTGGCCTGCAGCTGCGGGTACGCCTCGGCAACAGCAAAGATGCTCTTGAGGGCAGACTGCATGTGGTTCTCAGCCTCAGCAGCATCCACCGGACCTTGAGCGTTCAGGGTCTCGGCACGAGCCTTCGTTACGGCTTCAAAAACGCCCTTCTCGTGAGCGGCATAACCCTTGACCGCCTCGATGAGGTTAGGCAGCAGGTCGGCACGACGCTTGAGCTGCACCGTGATGTCGCTCCACGCCTCATCAACGCGAACGTTGAGAGTCACCAACGCGTTATACGTCGACCAGAGGTAGATACCCACGATGACGACAAGCAGGACAATGACGCCAAGTACGATCAGGAATTCCATGGTTCAACTATAGAGCGCCCCCGCTGTGCCTGTACCGAGAAAAAAGGAGTCAGCTGGCCCCCAATCACGGGCAAAACGGTTATTTGCTCGGTTTTGTGCCGGTGATCCTCGACGTGACGAACTTTCCGAAGAATCGAGAACGTAACAGCGCGAGCGATGCGCGACGCGCCCACAGCTGCAACGGGGTGTGCGGCAGAAAGCCGCTAGCGGCACGACGGCCGGCCGCCTGCTTCTCTAGAACGACCGGCATCCATTCTTCTTCATACTCAGCGAAAGCAGCGCTGAGTTCAACACCGCTCGTGATCTTCTCGACGAGTAGCACTCCCCCAGCAATCGCCAGCGAAGCCCCCTGCCCGGCAAGCAGCGAGACCGCTTGGCAGGCATCGCCAGCAAAGACAACGCGGCCGCGACTCCACACCGGCAACTCCACCTGGGCTACCTGGTCGTAGTACACGTGAGCAGCGTCGGGGCACTTCTCGATAGCCTCATCGATATCGTCGCCCATACCTTGGTACGCGTCGAGAATGGCCTGCTGCGGGTCGGCAGGCAGAACCGTATCGGCAACCCGGTGCGCGGCGAACAGAGCCACCTTGCCGTTGCGCAGACCGTAGAGACCAACCATGCGATCCAGTTCATCGCTCGACACCAAGGCGTCACCCAATTTTTTGTGCAGCCGCGGAGAGTCGAAGGTATAAGCGCACGTGTGCATGCCCAGCTGCCGGTCGAACGCCGCCGAATCGCCAAAGAGATTATGACGAACAACCGAATGGATGCCGTCAGCCGCCACCACAATGTCGCCCGAGATCCGAGATCCGTCGGCCAGCACCGCCGTCACGTAGTCTGTGCGATCTTCAACTGACACGACAGCGCTGCCGAAGCGAGCATCAACGCTGGCGGGCATGGCGTCGAAGAGTACCTGCTCAAGATCTTGACGCATCAAGCTCATGAGTTTGCCGCCCTCATTCGCCGCCACAATTCCGTAGTCGATCGATTGACTGCGCCCATTTGGCCGCACGAATCGTGCCTCGCTGATCGGGTAGTGCAGTTCCCGCAACCGCTCGATGATGCCGATTTTTTCTGCCGCGTCATAACCGGGGCCAAAGAAATCAATCATGTAGCCCTGCGTGCGACGTTCAGGCGCAGCCTCGAGGAGAGTCACCTCCCAGCCCTGTGTCGCCAACTGGCCGGCGACCGTGAGCCCCGCAATTCCTGCTCCACACACAATGGCTTTGATAATCGCGCCCTCTCATTACTGCCCTAAAACCTGACGCAAATACTCGTTTGCAAATACCCGACCGGGATCGAGCCGGTCACGTATCGCCAGGAACTCATTGAAACCCGGATACGCCGCCGCAAGCGAATCGGCATGCCGATTATGCAGTTTTCCCCAGTGAGGTCGACCATCGTGGGCCATCATGATCGCTTCAACCTCGCGGAAATATTCACTCGGGTCTTCGCGCCAATACCGGTGCACTGCGACGTATCCGGTGGCCCGCCCTGACGCGGTTGAGAGCAGCAGAGAGTCCGCAGCCGCCGAGCGCACCTCGATCGGGAATGAAACTTTCCAGCGCCTGTCAGCAATCAATTTTTGGATGGCGCGTACGGCATCCGGAACGGCGTCGATGGGCAGGGCGTATTCCATTTCGCGAAAGCGCACGGTGCGATCGGTGACGAAGACGCTGCTCGACACATCGGTGAATTCGCGATTGCCCGAGAGCTTCACCGCAAGACGGTTAATGGGTGGGATGATCGCGGGCGCGGCCTTGCCCGCGGCGCAGATGGCGCGATAAACCCCGTTGGCCATGAACTCGTCATCGAACCACCGCGAAAACTTCGTGAGCGGATGCCGCGGCGCATCGCCAGGCAGACGCGTGTTGCTCTTGGTGAGGGCCGTCGTGGTGTGCGGCCACACGTAGAACTCGAAGTGATCGGTTTCGGCGCTGCGCTGCAGCCACTCGTTCAGGACGGTGTCAGCCGGTTCTGGTCGCTCCACCGCGTGCAGCAGAAAGTTCGGCACGCATTCGATCGTGACGTCGACGAGGACGCCGAGAGCGCCAAGCCCAAGGGCTGCTGCTGGGAGCAGTTCGGCGTTCTCGATCGCGTTGATGCGCAGCACCTCACCCGCAGCAGTGACGAGGGTGACGCCGCGCACTTGAGCGGCAATGCCACCGAACCGGGCGCCGGTGCCGTGGGTTCCGGTAGAGATTGCGCCGGCGATCGTTTGGCGGTCGATATCACCCATGTTGGTCAGGGCGAGTCCGAGCGGTTCGAGCAGGGCGGGCAATTGGTGCAGGTTGGTTCCGGCCCCGAGCGTGACGTGGGTGCCGTCGACCGCGATCACACCCTCGAGGGCTCCAACATCGAGGTGCACGCCATCGGTCGCCGCGATGGAGGTGAAGCTGTGGCCAGCACCCCACGCCTTGACAGTGAGGCCATGGTCGCGCGCGAAATTGATGGTCTCCACAACCTCGGCGACGCGGGTTGGCTGCGCCAGAAACTCGGGACGTGCCCGTTCTGAACGACCCCAGTTTCGCCACTGTGTGCCGGGGCGGATCGCCGTTGGGGCGGTCGGCGAAGCGGGCGACTCTGGCTGTGACTGCTGCTGCGGCATCCGTTCCGGCATCCACTCGGGTGCGCTCACAAAAACGCCTTGCCTTCGCCACGATACGTCGGCACTGTCTCAATGATGCGACCGTTTTCGACCACAGCAAACTCGTTGAGATGCTCCGACAGCTCGCCCGCTTTGGTGTGCCTGAACCAGACACGGTCTCCGACGTTCAGCGCTTCAGCGCCAGGGCCCGTGAGCGGTGACTGCACTTCACCGGCGCCCTCACGCGGCAAATACTTGAGGTCTGTTGGCCACGTTGGCTGGGGCATCCGATCGGCACTGGGATCACCGGAGGCAATCCACCCGCCGCCATGGACGGTGGCGATCTGGGGAGAAAATTTGCGATCGACCGAGAGCGCGAACGCGGCAGCCGGAGCCGGAGTGAAATGGCTGTACTGGTCGAAAAGGTGCGGGCCAAACAGTCCACTGCCCGCCGCGATTTCTGTGACTGCGGGATCGTCGGCGGTGGACTCGAGCGATCCGGTGCCTCCGCCGTTGACAAACTCGAGCTCGGCGATCTCGCGCACCGAGGCCACGATTTCGCCGCGGCGTTCGCGCAGTTCCGCGGCAGAAGAGCGCTGCACGGCATCGAGCACACGCCCGTACAGCGGCTTGCCCGGCGGACGATTGCCCACCCCCGCTATCTGCGCTTCATAAGCCATGACGCCCACCAGAGTGAAACCATCACGATCGACAACCGTGCTCGCCAGTGTTCGCGCTTGCGCTGCCGAGTGTACTGGCGACCGGTGCGCCCCAACGTGCCCAAGAACAGGTGAATGCCACGAGGCATCCACATCGATGCAGACGCGGATCGTCTCGCGATGCTGGGGCGAAAGCACCGAATCGACAAAGTCGAGGTGCTCGACCGAATCGATCATGATCGTCACACGTTCGGCGAGCGCCGGGCTGGTTCCGAGCGCGGCGATTGCAGCGCGATCCACCGAGGGATAGCCGACCACCACATCGTCAATGGTGTCGGCGAGCCAGAGCGCCTCAGTGAGCGTGTAGGCGAGAACACCGCGGTAGTCATCGAGGGCGAGTACGGCATCCATTACGGCGCGCACACGAATTGATTTACTGGCCACCCGAATCGGCACCCCGGAGGCGCGGCGCACCATGTCGGCAGCGTTGTGCGAGAGCGCGTCGAGCGACAACACACCGTAGGGCGTATCGAGGGCTGCGGTGGCTTCGCTGAGTTGCTGCCAGTAGTGCTCGGGATCGTGCCACAGGCTTGCGGGGGTGCTGAGCAGCTTCACAAAGTTCCTTCGGGTGCACGGCGGTGAGCATTGTCAACGCTGGTGAGCCCGGGTGCGGCTTCAGCGCCTTGGTTGCTCAACTTTCCCAGAACGCGGAGACAAGCACAACGAGCCTCGCTGCTACCCACCGCTTGACCTGCGCCGCAGGGTGCTCTTAAGTGGAGCAATGACTTTCGCAAACGTAGGCACCCTTGGAGTGAAGCCCGGCCACCGCGATGAGGTTGTGGCCATTCTCACCCGTCGCAGCACCGACCTCGATGGGGCCGGATGTCTCAGCTATGAGGTTGGCGTCAGTGACGAGCATCCCGACACCGTGTTTGTTTCTGAGCTCTGGGTTTCGGCGGAAGCCCACCAGCTGTCGCTACAACTCGCAAGTGTTCAGACCGCCATCAAGGAAGCGATGCCGTTGCTGAGCGGAGAGATGGGCGGCAACCGTTTCGAGGTAGTCGGGTCGCCGTTGCGTTCCTAGTGTTTGCGGTGGCTCTCTCGCGTGAAACCCGGAAGGCCAGCGTTCTTACGCATGACGCGCCAGAGCAGCCAGGCAAGCAAACCGATGCCCGGGAACAGGATGAGGGCGGCGATCCACAGCGCGGTCATCCACGGAAAAGTTGTGGGATCTCGCACGGTGACAACAATCGCCCAAACTGTGACGATGTAAAAGGCGATAATGCCCAGCACTATGACGAGATTTAGAGCGGTTAACTCAACCATGATGTTTCCTCCTTGGAGAAACCCTGATACTGGCTTTGCCCTGAGGTTACTCCCGCCGCGCTGACTATGCCACGCGACGCTCAGGGAAGATGAACCGCACCAGCAAATACCCGATGGCAGCACCAATGAGTTGCGCCGCGATGAAGCCGGGAGCTGAGGTTGGGGCGATTCCCGCAAAGGTGTCGCTGAACATCCGGCCGACGGTGATGGCGGGATTAGCGAAGCTTGTTGAGCTCGTGAAGAAATAGGCGCCACCGATGTACGCCCCGACGGCGATAGGGGCGAGGGTGGCGCGCCCAGTGCGCACGAGGGCGAAGATCACGACGATGAGTCCAGCGGTAGCCACGACTTCGCTGAGGAAGTGGCCCGGAGTGAGGCGCACAGTGGTGCTGACCGTGACGGCAGCCTGCCCGAACATGAGGTTGGCGAAGATCGCGCCGACGATGCATCCGAAGATCTGAACAGGAATGTAGAAGGCGGTGTCACGCCACGAGCGAAGCCCGCTGAGCGAGTCGACGATCGAGACGACCGGGTTGAAGTGAGCCCCGCTGACGGTCATGAAGACGAGGATGAGCACGCCAAGGCCGAACGCAGTGGCTAGGGCATTCTCAAGAAGCTGAAGGCCGACATCGCTGGGAGATAGCTGCTGCGCTGCAATGCCGGAGCCGATCACCACGGCGGCAAGACCAGCACTGCCCACGAATTCTGCGGTCAGGCGGCGGGCAAGGGTAAGGCTGCGGGGCGCGGTCATTCGGCGATCATACCGAAACATTGATAACTGTCTATGAATTGCCCCTTGGCCCTTAGACTGCTGTCTATGCCAGCGACCGGATCCCCCAGCACCGAGCGCGCAATCGCCGAACGGATCGCCCAGAGCATGCGGGCGATCGCCGACCCAACACGAGTACAAATTTTGCGCCTGCTGATGGACGCCCCGGATGGTCGTCGTGGAGTCACCGACCTTGCCGCGCGCCTCGGTCTTACGCAGCCCACCGTGAGCCACCACGTTCGCATCATGGCCAATGACGGCATCGTGCAAAGCGTTCAAGAGGGTCGCCACGTCTGGTATTCGCTCGTGCAGTCTCGCCTGAGTGACGTCTTTGATTTTGTGCAGCGCTCCCCCAGCGGCGCGACCGCAGCGACGGTGGACCCCGCTGTGCTCGCCCGAATTGCCGACGACCTCGCCCTACGGTTTGCCGGTGTCTTCTCGCGCGAAACCATCGCCGAATACGTGTCGAGCAGCTACGAACTCTTGCGTCAAGGCTCGCCGCGCGATCGCCATTTGTCGTCGCACACCTCACGCTTCGCGGCTGATCGACTGGGTTCCCTTGCCGATGCGGATGCCGCAGCAGGGACGGAGGCCGCGGCATCCGGCTCCCCCACGAGCGTGCTGTTCGTGTGTGTGCAGAATGCGGGTCGCTCGCAATTGGCCTCCGCTATTTTGCGCTCTCTTGCCGGAGACCGCGTGCGTGTGCTGACTGCCGGGTCGCAGCCGACCGAAACCATCAATCCCAAGATTGTGGCGGCTCTGGACGAGATCGGCGTTTCCGTCGATGGCGAATACCCAAAGCCGCTCACCGATGAGGTCGTGCGCGGTGCGGATGTCGTGATCACGATGGGTTGCGGCGACGCCTGCCCCATTTATCCTGGCCGCCGCTACCTCGACTGGGAGCTTCCCGACCCTGCCGATCTGGCGATGGATGGCGTGCGTGCCGTGCGCGATGACATCGATCGTCGGGTGCGCGAGCTGCTTCGCTCGCTGCCTCCGGTGAACGCTGCGTGAACTAATCGCGCCCTGCCCGCTCACCCCTCGCGCAATACATAGATATTCATCTATGCTTTAGCCATGACCACCGCAACTGCCCCCTCTGCTCCCACTCCCGGCGCCCGCAAGCCTGTCGTTCTCTTCGTGTGCATCCACAACGCTGGCCGCTCACAAATGGCAGCCGGCTACATGACAGCGCTCTCGAATGGCGCGGTCGAGGTGCGTTCGGGCGGCTCTGAGCCCGGCAACGAAATCAATCCCACCGCGATCTTGGCCATGGCCGAAGAAGGCATCGACATCTCGCAGGCAGTCCCCCAGCTGATGACAACTGACCAGGTGCAAGCCTCGGATGTTGTCATCACGATGGGCTGCGGCGACGTCTGCCCCATCTTCCCCGGCAAACGCTACGAGGACTGGGAGCTCGTAGACCCCCGCGGCAAAGGTCTCGAAGAGGTGCGCCCGATTCGCGATGACATCAAGGCGCGCATCCAGAGCCTGCTGGCGGAAATTCTTCCCGCCTAGGTGCGCTGCACAAAGGCAAGGCACCATCAGAACCCTTTTCGTAGTCGCGGACCCGGTGCTTGGTGCGAGTGAAATATTGCCCTTTCATCCCGGAGGATTTATGCCCGCACATCTTGTCGATCCGACCCGAGAGCACAACGGCGCCAGAATGCTGCGCCTTGTCCGCGTTCGGATGCTACTAATAGCAGATGCCTCAAGAGAGTTTCGAGAACGATGCCGATGAGTTGAGAGATCTCGCCCGCGCGGAAAAGCTATTCGGAGTTCTAGTGGGCCTTCAACAGAGACTCGACGCAATAACAGCAGTCCCCGGTGGTGTGCTCGCGCGGGAAGATGCGAACACAGCTTATGACCCGCTCTCAAACCAGATCCACCATCAGCTCGCCTATTTCAATTGATCATTTAGAGACTTTTTCGAGGCACTGTCAGAGCCACGGTTTACCGACTTCCTCTGGATACACCCTGATGCGGACTGCGATTGAAACAGCATCCACGGCGATTTGGCTCCTCGCGCCAAATAAGAGTGACAAACGAATCATTCAGGCCCTGCGCCTCATCTGGTGGTCGCACCAGGATGCCAGTCAGCTTGCCCTCGCTTTCGGCATGGAACACACGGCGGTGACGGAGCGTCTATTTTCGCGACTCACCGAGCTGCGTGACCTTCGACCCGCAAACCGCCAGCGCAAGTTGGACCTAGCCCCCATAACGACGACCGACATGCTGATAGCTGCGGACAAATCACAAAATTGTGATGTGACAACAATGACTCTGTTGACTACGTGGCGATTGTGCAGCGGAATGGCTCATGGCAACAAGGCGACCTCGCTAATGCTCTTAGAGCGTCGGCTGGTAGCCGGTCTCCCCAAGCACACATATTTCATGACTTCTAGTTGGGGATTGACAACAGTGGCTCTTACCGTTGCAGTCCACGCTCTCAAAACCGCCGTAGAAGGATTCGAGCGCCACGCAAAACGGCTGTCCTAGATAACACGGGCAACCTGGACCGGGAACTCGTTGCCCCGAAGGGCAAAGGAATCAATGACGTCCGCCCGATCGGCGATGACATCAAGGCGCGCATCCAGAACCTGCTCGCGGAAAGCCTTCCCGACTAATATTGCCCCGACCGGGACTCGAGCCCGACTGTGATGATTTTAAGTCATCTGCATCTGCCAATTGGTTAATCGGGGCACGCCCGACGCAATGCGTGGAGCATGCGATCACACTACTTAGGGGCGTGATGCGAACTCTTCGAAGGCGCGGCGTGGTTCTACGCGTGCTTCGAAAGTGGGTCGGGCCCGGCCGCGAACGCCAAGTTTTCCGAGTAGAAAGAAATTTAGACGAGGGCCGCCGGAACCCTTTCTACGCTTTCGAGAAAGCCTCTGGCCAGAGCCCCACTGATTGAAGGTACTCCGCAGCATCAGCCTGCTCGTTGAATTCGAGAAGGCTTCCGACCTTGTCCCGAAGCACCTCGCGGACCTCTGCCGGAGTGGCGAAAAAGAACTCCTTTCGAGAGTTGGCGCGGTTCAACGCTCGCTCAGCGAAATGTTTATGCAACTCGCTTTCAAGCGATACTGCATCTTCCGAAAAGAACAAGGTGTGCACATCGAAACGAAATGGCACGGAGGCGCCCCCAAGCTCATTCACACGGTCGATGGGATCTAACCGACGAGTGAGCCCGATTTTGACGACGTTCGCGCCGAACGCGCCGCGATTCGAGATCACATAGACGTAGCCAGCACGAATATTGGCGATTCGATAATCGTTCTGCGCGATGGCGTCGTCAATCGCTGCCAGTTTGCTCTCAAGGCTTGGGTCGGCCCGCCCGCCTGCGTGAATCACATTCAGCGCGTTCACAAGATGTGTGCGTTCCTTATCGAGGCGCTCCCGCTCGGCCGAAAGTTCTTGTTCAACTCGACGTTGCTCGCGCAGCTCGGCGCGTTGCTCCCGCTGCAGCTCGCGCTCTTCTTGCTTCTTCATTAGCCAGTCAGCGGTGAGTTCTACTTCACGGATGCGAAGTTCGTGAAACTCATCACTTATCTTCATATCCATCATTCCGCCTAGGCGTGCAATGGCCGTCCGGGACGCCTCGATCCGGCGTTTGGCGGTGACCACATTTCCGAGCTTCAGGGTGCGAATACTGTTATCCGCCTCACTGTTGTAGGCGCGAAGCATTAGCTTTCCCAAGTCGTCTGCCATTTTGCGCCCCTTGGCGAGCGAACCGTCGAACGTGAACATGTTGGACTTCACGATGGCTCGACCTGACTTCACGGTCTCAGCGATGGACGCCTCGATCGCAGTTAGGTCATCCAAATAGAGCACGGCTGATTCAAGAGGATGGTGGTAGCGGTAGATACCAACGTCCTGAAGCACGCGCTGATCGTCGAGGTCGATATGTTCCGCGGGCGAGGAGGCGTCGAGGCGGCTTCGAAGAGCCGCATTCTCGGCTTCCAGGAAAACAAGGCGCCTCGCGCGATCATCCGTAGTGTCTCGAACCTCGAGATTCGGAGCAGGCGTCTCGATCTCGCCAGCCGGCGCTATCTCGCTTGATTCATCGTCAAGCCACAGCTGCCAACCAGCTGGGGCCTCCGGCCATGTCGGATCTGGGGACCAACCGGCGGGTGGGCGCCAAGCCGACGGAGGCTGAGGCCATCCAGGCGGTGGATTGAACCTGACCGTCACGATCGTCGGATGCCCGTGGTTGCGACCGGAGTTAGATCAAAGGGGCTCTTCGAGACGGACGCTCCGAGATGGCCTAATGTCGCAGCCGGAACCACGTTGCCAAGATCGATTGTCATAAACGAATCCCGAGATGCTCCCACCAAAACGAATGGAATGTAGACGGACTTGCCCGTTGCCGGGCTGATTGTTTCCGTTCCCACCTCGAGTGAAATGGACTGGATGATCCCGCGTCGGTCCGCCTCAAATATTTCGTGAAGAGTGCGAAGAGCGATCTGGTTCACGACGTTCGCGTACCGCCCCTTGGCATCCTTCTGGGCCAGGGCAACTGTCGATATTTGGTCGGTCGCCTTTGTGTACTTGAAAGATTTTATTGCTGGAATTTTACCGGGGCCCGGCACGAGCGCTCGCACTTTTAGTTCTGCAGTGCTCGGCTCGAAATCTGCCTCGTGTTCAACTTCGAAATGCTCTGGATATAGCGAATTAGCGAGGACGATTCCGACGTATTCCTGCACGGCTCCTTCTGCTCCATAGCCAAGGTCCGCAATGAACTTGTCCACCGAGGCGTTGTGCTCGGCGACTTCGGACTCTTGTTCGGCCGACTCTTGGACGTAACGCTCACGCTCCTTCTCTAATTGGGCGACCCTGCTCGCCTCCAATTTCTGGTAGTCGGCGTCTAGTTTGGCTTGCCGACCCGGAAGCGTCTCCATCTCACTCCTCCAGCGGGCGTGAGCTGTCTGGAACTCCGCATCAGCGAGTGCTTGGGCGTCTTCAGTCTTCTTCTTCCGCCCGAAGAGGCCGGTTGCTTTTGCCGGAGGTTGAGGGGTTGGCTCCTGAGACGGCACAATTGCAATGGGCCGTGGTACGGGTGCTTCAAGGTCGGAATGCTCGAATTTCGGTTGTTCGAAATCCCGCTTCAGGGAAGCTAACTCAACGTAGTCATCGACGCTAAGAGTCGACTGAAGCAACGTGTCGAGTTCATCGTATATCGCTGCTAGCTCCGTGTTCTGCTCCTCGACCTGCGCCAGCATAGAAGCGACATGGGCCGCGGCAACTTCCCGCTCCATACGCTTGCGATCTGCTTCGGATGCCTTAATCGATGCAGCGATAAGGAGTTGTTCGGCGCGCTGAGCGGCTACCACCCGACGCTGCGCTGCGGCAGCGGCTCGCTGTCGCTGCTCCGCTTGTCTAGCCGCTACCTGATTCTGGTGCTGTATCTCCGCAAAGAACCCGCGCTTGCGTGCCATTAGTTTCCTATCTCCATTGAAGTTCTCTCAGTCTAATTGGCAACTTCGTCTGGGCGGAGCCGCAAATCTCGGGTGCTGACTCGACAGTTGGCCGCCTCTGCGCCGGATTACATACTTCGTGAGGAACTCATTTTTGACGTCGTATACAAGAACGGTCATAGCTGAAAGAAGTGGGCGCTGTTGCTGCGTCCGGCACCGCGGTCGAGGCCAAGTACGGGCTCAACTAACCCAGCCGAACGCTCCCGTCAAGCGTAACTGGTGATAAATCGGGCGCATTAGAGTGTCGGCGCGGCGGGGTCCAGGTTGCCACCAGTCGCCGCACCCCTTCCTGTACCGGTCCAAGGTCAAAGCGCTCGATCGTTGTGGCGTGCTCACCGCGCATCAAGAACTCCCCGAAAAGGAGTCTGCCGATTGAGCGAAGTGCGCGATCCGGTACCCCAGCGCTCGATAGCTCTTCCAGGGGATTAGCTGGGCGCACCATCCCGAGGGTCCCTCTTGGCAGGTGGGAAGTTCCGAATAGCCCGTCTGAGAGTGAAGCAACGATGATCTCATCGGGCTTGATGCCGTTGATTGCCATACGCCCCAGACCAGATTGCTGGGGCTTTCGGAGTTGGAGTTTAATAGTCACTTCTGTAAAGGCGGAATTGGTCACGGACGTCGCCACTTGTTCGATTTGCGCGTCACCTGCTTCGAGGTGATTTGCGTAGGGGACCTGAGACCTTTCCTCGCCCATGCGTTTGAGCTCCGCGAGGATAGTTCGGTCGTACACAATGGCGGTGATCCCGTAGGTGCCCGCCGCCTCGGTGACGTTCGAAGCGCGAATCAGCACCCTGCCGATGCGCACCCATGGCAATAATTCTTCAGCTGCGAGGTCGCTAAGTCTGCGGTGCAGCTTCTCCTTCAGGCCTGAAGCGTCGCTAAAGGCACTGGTCGTATAGAGATTTCGAAGACCGTCGACAAGGTCGCGCTGATCTCCGTCCATCGATGGTGTTCCATAACCCACCGTAAACAGGCAGAGCCGCAAGCCAAGCCGCTCCGCCTCCTTGAGCTCGTCGTGGGTCGCCGATCTGCCTGTCGGGGTTCGCACGCCGTAACGCGGGCCGAAAACGCCGACGTAGATACCGGATTGCCTCACGCCGTCTAAGTAGGCCGCTTCGGCAGTAATGTCCTGGGCACCAAGTTCGTGCTCGAACATCACCGGCAAAGCACCTACGGCTTGGATTGCCTCACGAGCTGCAGCACGTTCCTCGGGCATCGAACTGATCAAACTGCTGACGAACACTCGTTGTGCCGCACCCCACGATTGGAGCGCGAGAGTATCTGGGGCCGAATTGCTTGACTGGCGATCGAAGAGCAGCGGAAGTTGAGCATTCATGCTTCATTCGACCACACCCGCGCACAGCACGCTAGTGTGTCGACCTTGGGGCGTCAGCATTTGCCTAAGCGCGCCTTCGTCTCCGACCTGTTTTGCTCGACCGACGAGAACGGAGAACTGGTCGCGAAGCGTTCGGAACAGGAACTTGTCTTACACCAGCCTCCACTGAGGCGAGCAATCCCTCTAAGTGTTCGCATCGTGGACGTTCTGCGCCGACGAATCAGCGTCTGAGAGAATGCGATGCTGGTCAAGAGCAGGATCGTCGTCGGCACCTCGAAGAGCTACTCGTTCCGAGTTGTCCCATTCTCGGGTTTTCTCGTGCTCGACATCGCCCTGTGTGCGGGATGTAAGGCTGAGGAAGGACTGCACCTCGGGAACGGAAACCCACCACATAAAGCAGTCCAATTACGGCGACGGATGGTTCGATGTGGCCGCCTGCCGCGCGAAAGCGCATGTCCCTAATCGACGGATGACTTGGACACCTTGGTGAACGCTCTAAGTAACGATAGAGCTGCTTCAAGCGCGACCAAAGCGCGGGCACGGAACGGCTCGGCGGGGATTGAAATCGTCAAATATTTCTGTAGGTTATGAGAATTTAGCCCATCTTAAAAACAGTGCCCCGACAGGGACTCGAACCCTGACTGTGATGATTTTAAGTCATCTGCCTCTGCCAATTGGGCTATCGGGGCACGCCCCACGCTTCTGCGTGGAGCATGCGATCACACTACTTGGGGCGTGATGCGAACTCTTCGAAGGCGCGGCGTGGTTCTACGCGTGCCTCGATGGAGATGGTGTCGCGGCCCCAGAAGAAGCTCGTGATCCAGTTGCTGAATACTCGAGCCTTGCGCTCGAACATCGGCATTGCCATACCGTGGTAGCCACGGTGCATGAACCAGGCCGGGAGGCCCTTGATCGCGATCTTGCCGGACTGGAAGACGCCGTGGTAAAGACCAAGGCCGGCAACCGCACCGGCGTTCTTGTGGAAGTAGTCCTTGGTGCCTTCGCCACGAAGGTCGGCAACGATGTTCTTGGCCATAGTTTTGGCCTGGCGAACAGCGTGCTGGGCGTTGGGTACACAGAAGCCGCCAACGCCACCACCGGTGAGGTCAGGAACAGCACAGACGTCGCCAGCGCCCCAAGCACCCTCGACAACACCGTCGTCGTTGATGACACGAAGGTCAGCCTGCACGCGGATGCGGCCGCGCTCTTCGATCGGAAGGTCGGTGCTGCGCACAACCGGGTTGGCCATAACGCCAGCAGTCCACACGATGGTGTCTGACTCGAAGCTTTCGCCGGTCGACAACTCAACAACGCCACCCACAGCAGACTTCAGCTGGGTGTCGAGGTGAATTTGGGCACCACGCTCGGCGAGGTTCTTGATAACCCACAGGCTCGTTTTCAACGAAACTTCGGGCATGATGCGGCCCATTGCCTCGATGAGGTGGAAGTGGGTGTCTTCGAAGTTCAAGCTCGGGTAGAGCGGCAGCAGTGATGACGCCAGGCTGCGCATTTCACCGAACGCTTCAATACCGGCAAAGCCGCCACCAACAACAACGAACGTCAGGAGACGGTCGCGCTCGGGGCCAGCAGGCAACGTAGCTGCCTTGTCGAAGTTGGTGAGGAGACGGTCGCGAACGGCGACAGCCTCTTCGATCGTCTTCATGCCGATGGCCTCGTCAGCAACGCCCGGAATCGGGAACGTGCGCGACACAGCACCAGCGGTGACAACCACGAGGTCGTAGTCCATCTCCCACGAGTCGCCCACTTCAGGCTGAATCGTGGCGGTCTTCGTCGCGTGGTTCACTCCCGTGACCTTCGCCGTGATGACCTTGGTGGTCTTCAGGTGGCGACGGTGAGGGACCACAGCGTGGCGAGGCTCAATAGTTCCTGCAGCAACCTCCGGCAGGAACGGCTGGTATGTCATGTAGGGAAGAGGGTCAACCATGGTGACCTCTGCTTCGCCGCGACGCAGCCACTTTTCGAGCTTACGGGCAGTGTAAAAACCGGCGTAACCGCCGCCGACAATCAAGATTTTTGGCACGAGTAAGAGTCTCCTAAAAGGGGCAAGTTCGCCACCAAACTTACTCTGTCTCGCGCATACTCCTAAACCGACGCCAAACTACAAGCCCCCAACCGGCGAAAATAAGCAAAAATATGCCATAAACAGCAAGTGGTACGCCCACATTGCGCAACATGCTCACTGTCGGCAGCAGCGTTCCGAGCGGGCTCGCTGGGCCAGCAGCATCCGGTTGCGCTACCGGAGCAGGCGCCGGTGAGGGAGACGAGCTAGTGGTTGGCAGCGGTGCCGGGGTCGACTCTGCGCGACGATAGATCGTGATCCAATCGGCAAGACTGCCCATCGGGTTGCTGGTCACTAGTGGCACGCGGTCCACAACGGCAGCCTCGGCATCCACAAGCCCGAAACCGTAAATCGCGTCGGCACCAGGTGAACCGGTGTCGTGCGCAGTCTTCACAATGCGGTTGATCACGTTGGCAGCATCAAGTTCTGGATGCGCGGCACGCACGAGCGCCACAATGCCGGCCACAATCGGGGTTGCACCACTGGTTCCGTTCCAGAGCACGTGCGAGCCACCGGGGGCGACGCCGACGAGGTCCTCACTGGGCGCCGAAACACCAATAGTGATTCCCTGAGTTGAAGCGTTGAAACTGGCCGACCCATTCACGTCGACACCCGCAACTGTCAGAACGCCGGGCATTGTCGCTGGCGCACCCACCGAAGTGGTTCCGCTGCCACGGTTGCCCGCAGCTGCTACAACCACAACATCGTTCTGCATGGCGTAGAGGAAAGCGCTATCCCAGCTGAGGGGCCAATCCAAAGTTTCGCGAGTGAGCGACAGGTTAATGACATCCGCCCCCTGATCAACCGCGTAGCGAACTGCTTTAGCAATCTGATCATCGGAACTAATGGGACCGCCGGTGAAACCTATCGAGATGGCCATGATGTTGGCCTCGGGGGCTGCACCGAGCACCCCAGCGTCGGGGCCTGTGCCACGCCCAGCAGCTAGCGACGCCACGAGCGTGCCGTGAGCCGGATTGTCCGATCCCACAGGCTGCTGCCCGTTTGGTGCTCCCTTGCCAGAAAAGTCGGTGCCGCCGGTGACAGCGCCGACAAGTTCAGGCACGGTGCCATCAACGCCGGTATCGATTACCGCAATGGTGACTCCGGCGCCCTTAGTAGTCGTCCACGCTGCCTCAATGCCGTACTCCTGAAGCCAGTACTGCTGATCGCGCACCGCATCCGCATGGGCAGGCGTCGCCACTAATAGCGAAGCAACGCTCGCCATCAGTACTGCGCCAACTGCCCACCGCTTCATCGAGAAGTCTCCCCAGGAACCTCGTCGGCAGCGGCATCCGAATAATCAGGGCACTGACACACGTTGGGGTTCCACGAGGCACGTTCAAGAGCAATGTCGCCGATCGGGTTTACCCCAGGGCCAGCGGCCAACGTGTGGCCAACGAGCGCGTGCAAGCACTTCACGCGAGTGGGCATGCCACCGGCAGAAACACCCGCGAGTTCAGGAACAACCTCGATGCCATCCCGATCAGCGATGTAAGCGTCATGCGCGGCCTGATACTGCTCAGCGATGTCGCCCTCAAGCATTGCGGCCAGCTCAGGCATGTGGCCCTCTGCCTCGAGCGTCGACACGGATGCCGTAGCCGCCGGGTGGCACAGGTAATAGATAGTGGGAAACGGCGTTCCATCGCTCAAGCGTGGCTTGGTTGAAACGACAGTGGGCGCGCCACAAACACAGCGCGCAGCGATGCCGATTACGTCACGAGCGGGGCGACCAAGTTGAAGCGACACAATGCGCACATCTTCATCGCTGACAGCGTCAAACGGTGGGGTGGTCATTGCGTTGGTCCTTCAATTACGGGGGCGATCAACTCATCGGGCACATTTTCGGTGAGTCCAGCAGTGTAGATGGACGACACGAGAGTCTGCACCCAATCAATTTTGGTGGTCTGGATGCTCGTGCTCACCGGCACGCCATCGTTGGTCGTGACATCGGCAGCCTCGCCGGTCACCAAGTAGCTCACTTCGCCCGGGTACACGTAGTACAGGCGGTCGCGAGCTTGAGACTCGATGTAGGCACGATCGTCCCAACGAGCGACATTCTCATTGAGGCTGTCGACCGACTCTTGGGCCTCATCTACCTCTGACTGCAACTGGGCGATGGTCTGCTGTTGGTCAATCAGAATGCGCAGGTTGGGCGCAAGAACGATGACGGCGAGTATGAGCAAACCAAGCATGAGCACGGTGAAGCCCGAAAAGCGGATCGTGCGCAACCAATGTTCGGGCGCGCTCTCTTCGGGCAGCGACACCGCTACCTTTTGTGCTCGTACTCGCCTAGCCATGCGTTCGATGCTAGACGACGCTAGTGAGTGCTAGCCGTTGAACCGCGGGAAGGCGGTGCGACCGGCGTAAACAGCGGCATCGCCGAGCTCTTCTTCGATGCGTAGCAGCTGGTTGTACTTCGCTACACGCTCCGAGCGAGCCGGTGCACCAGTCTTGATCTGGCCAGTGTTGAGTGCAACCGCAAGGTCAGCAATGGTGGTGTCTTCGGTCTCACCGGAACGGTGCGAAATGACGGCCGTGTAGCCAGCGCGCTGAGCCATTGCGACAGCGTCGAGGGTCTCGGTGAGCGAACCGATCTGGTTCACCTTCACGAGGATCGAGTTTGCCGTGGCGAGTTCGATTCCCTTGGCGAGACGCTTCGGGTTGGTGACGAACAGGTCATCTCCGACGATCTGAGTCTTCGAACCGATTTCGGCGGTGAGCTGAGCCCAGCCCTCCCAGTCGTCTTCGTCTAGCGGGTCTTCGATCGAGACGAGCGGGTAAGCCGAAACGAGCTCGGCGTAGTACGCACTCATTTCGCCGGCCGACTTCGAGGTGCCTTCGAACGTGTACGAACCGTCTTTGTAGAACTCTGTTGCGGCAACGTCGAGGCCAACAGCGATGTCCTTGCCCGGCGTGAAGCCAGCCTTTTCGATCGCTTCCATGAGCAGGTCGAGCGCAGCACGGTTGCTGGAGAGGTCGGGGGCGAAACCACCCTCGTCGCCGAGGCCAGTACTGAGGCCCTTGCTCTTGAGCAAGTCTTTGAGCGTGTGGTACGTCTCAACGCCCCAACGGAGACCCTCGCTGAAGGTTTCGGCACCGTGGGGAAGAATCATGAATTCTTGGATGTCGACATTGCTGTCGGCGTGCGAGCCACCGTTGATGACGTTCATCATCGGCACCGGCAGCACGTGAGCGTTTGGGCCACCGAGGTAGCGGAACAGGGGAAGGTCTGCCGAGTCGGCTGCAGCCTTAGCAACCGCAAGAGAAACACCGAGGATCGCGTTAGCGCCCAAAGTCTTCTTGTTTTCGGTGCCATCGACCGCGATAAGTTCGGCATCAACGAGACGCTGGTCGGAGGCGTCAAGGCCTTCGATCGCAGGGCCGAGATCGTCGATTACCGCGTCGACGGCCTTCTGCACGCCCTTGCCGAGGTAACGGCTCTTGTCACCGTCGCGAAGCTCGTAAGCCTCAAACGCACCGGTGGATGCTCCCGAAGGAACTGCGGCGCGGGAAACCACACCGTCGTCGAGCAAAACTTCAACCTCAACGGTCGGGTTGCCCCGAGAGTCAAGAATTTCACGGGCGCCAACTGCTTCGATCAAGGCCACAGGGGATCTCCTTTAAGAAAGATTGTTTGGACTATTAGTGGTGGATGTCCGAGGGAAAGCCTACTCCGAGCCAGCGAGCGATGCCGACTCCGCAGCTAACTCGGAGTCTCGCGGTGCCGGGGCGCGAAACTGGCCCGTAGCCACCAAGATGACGACGAGCACGAGAGGAACCAACCAACCGGTCCAGCCCAGAATCGTTGCCTCAAGAGGACTAAATATTTCGCCAGCCATAACAAACACAAGCGAAAACCCGGCCGCCGCATTGAACGCGCCGTGGGCGAGAGCCGCCGGCCACACCGACTCCGACCGGATGCGCAGCCACGCAAACACCCCGCCGATCACAATCGTCATCCCCACCATCGCCGCGAGCGCGAGCCACCCTGGCGCGTCGCCATAGTTATAGCCGAGCAAAATGAGGGGCGCATGCCAGAGCCCCCAGATGACACCCGAGATCAGAATTGCGGGCACAACCCCCAGCGGCAGAAGTTTAGGCAGCAGCCAGCCACGCCATCCCAGCTCTTCGCCCAACGCCGGAATCACGTTGATGATGGAGCCAATGAGCACATTCACGAACTGCGCTGCAACAAGAACCGCGATCGGTACCGGCAGCGGGTCTTGGTCGAGAGCGGCGAGCTGAGCATCCAGCGTCTCCTGAAAGCCCGAAAAGTTAATGAAGTCGGCCGGGTAGACACCGAAGGCAGCGCCAACGACCAGAGCCGCGAGGATGAGCGCCGGCGGCACCACAAGCGCCAAGGCTAAATAGCGAAAAAATCGCCCGAGAGGGCGAACCGAGCCAAGACCCAGCGCCCGACGACGCGAGCGCCCATCCGGATGCATCGTCGCACGGAGGATTCGCTGCCGAGCTACTCTCCGCTGAGCGGCTTGAAATCTAGGCTAGCAACACTGGTCGAATCTGCACGGACTGTCGCAAAACTCGTGAAGCCGCTCTGAGCCAACTGATCAAGCAACTGGGGCAATTTGCGGGGACGCAGCTCTAGGCGCACTCGCTTGCCCGACCGGATGAGCTCCGCTTGCAAACGCACGAGTTGAGACGGGTCAACATCAGCGTCATAGACGAGAGCTAGTTGATCGTCATTCGCTGCGTCATCCACCTGAACAAGATCAACGAGTCGCTCAAAGCCAAGAGAGAAACCGACAGCGGGCACATCGCTGCCCAGGAAACGCCCAATCATGCCGTCGTAACGGCCGCCGCCACCCAAGGAATAGCCGAGAGCGGGGTGAGCGACCTCAAAAATTGCTCCGGTGTAGTACCCCATTCCGCGCACCAACCACGGGTCGAACTCGATGAGCGCGCCAGAAGTGCCGCGACCGGCTTCAACTGCCTGACCAATGGCTGCCAGTTCAGCAACTACGTCGTCATTGACACCAGCGGGAAGTGCGGCGCGAATGGTGTCCGCCGTGAACTCGGACTTTGACTCAGCCTGGGGGCGTTGTAGAAATTGGGCGAGCGCAGCAACGGGAGCATCGGGGAAGGCACGCTCGCGGAGTTCGGCAATCACGCCGTCGGCCCCGAGCTTGTCGAGCTTGTCGACGGTAATGAGCACCGATTCGTGTTCTTTGGCCGGAAACCCGAGCACCGTCAGCGCACTCGTAAGAAGGCGCCGGTCGTTCACCCGAATTGTGCAGCCCTCAATGCCAAGAGCGTCAAGCGTGGCGGCGGTAGCGGTGATCAATTCGATCTCTGCGCTGGCACCGGCCTCGCCAATGATGTCGATGTCGCACTGGACGAACTGGCGGTAGCGTCCCTTCTGCGGACGCTCGGCGCGCCACACAGGCGCCATCTGAATCGCCCGAAAAACCTTGGGAAGCTCCGCGCGGTGGGTGGCATAAAACCGCGCCAGAGGAACGGTGAGGTCGAACCGCAATCCCAAATCGGCGAGATCAAGAACTTCGGATGCAGCCTGCAGCTTCTCTGTAGTGAGCCCCCGCTTCATGACAGCGAACGCGAGCTTCTCGTTGTCGCCGCCCAAACCGGCATGCAGGCGTGCACTGTCTTCCATTACGGGGGTTTCGATCTCATCGAAACCATGAGCCCGGTAGCTGTCGCGAATCACGCCGAGCACGCGTTCGCGCCGAGCCTTGTCAGTCGGAAGAAAGTCGCGCATTCCGCGGGGAGGATTAACAGTTGACGCCATAATTCCTATTCTCTCGCACGCAACCGGCGTCTCTGGCACGCAATGGAACTTCGGGGCGCTTCGTCACGGATACTGCCAGGTGCGCTTAGTGCGCTGCGTCGCCGACGAGAGCCTCGATTCGACTGCGATGGTGCCGTACCGCAGTTTCGAAGACGGCTGTTGATACTTCGAGGTTCTGGTTAAGAACGAGATCGAATTGCACACCGTGGAAGGTGTTGATGAGGAGTCGGGATTCGATTTCGGCTTGTTTTTGTTCGACGCCGAGCGAAACGAGCGCCGCTGTTCCCAGAATGATCCACTGCTCAAAAAAGTTGCGAGTCACGGTTAGTTGATCGCGCGCCACAGCTTCGAGCAAACCCGCTTCAAACTCGAGGCGAACCCGATGAAGATTCTCGGGCGATTGTGCCCATTGCCAAGAAAGATACAGGCTCGAAAAGTACTCTTCTAAAGTACCGGCGGGCATGGCGGCAGCTGCTTCGGGGCTAACACCACGCGCGTTGGCATGAACAATCTCCCGGATCAGTTCTGCACGGGTGCCGAAATGGTAAACGAGCGTGAAAGTGCTCACGTCGAGCGCTTTCGCTAGAGAGCGAAAAGTGAGACTAGACAGCGGCTTATCAACAAGAAAATAGAGTGCCTGTTGGATCAGTGCCGGCTTGCGGGTCGGGTCAGGTGTGCGAGCCATGTTGATTAACATAACGGTTGTTTGCTAATGGCGTCAGCAAGGGTTATGATTTCTCCTTGTGCCTTAACCCTGTTAATGGCACCAACTCAACGTGAATCCCCCTCACCAGGGGCTTCTCCTACGCTGGATCGGTCGGCCGGGTAATCCCACCGATCCTTAAACGCGTGATGTCTTCTACTAGATGATCGACGTGCGATCACATGTCTCATCTACTGACATTACGCCGGTGCCCTCTCTATTCGGGTTAGAGAGGGCACCACCCATTTCTCCCCACGGCCGCTAGTTGCCGTTGGTCTCTGAGCCCATTGTCTCGGCGGCAACTGACTCTTCAGTTGCGGCTGACTGTGCTTCGTGCGCCTGTATTTCGGCGGTCAAGCTGCGCAGCGCGGTGCGCAATGCCCGCTCGGAGTCGAGGCCATTCGCTTTGGCAGACGCCACAATGGCCAGCAACAACGGACCGAGTTCGTCTTCCTGAGTGACATTGATCGCGCCGGGCACTGTGGCATCAAGAAGCCCAATTTTGTGCGCACGCCCCAATAGTTTGTCGGCGAGCGCCAGCGCTGGCATCCCCTGGGGAATACCGTCAACCACGCTGGTGCGATGCGGCTTCTCAGTTTTCTTGAGGTCATCCCACACCGCAATGACGTCATCCGCCGTCTCCGCCGTCGCGTCCCCAAACACGTGAGGGTGACGGCCAATCATTTTGGCTGTCATATTTGCGGCAACATCTTCGAGAGTGAACCGGCCAGCTTCGGCAGCAATGTCGGAGTGAAAGAGCACCTGATAGAGCACATCGCCCAACTCTTCGACCATGTCTGCCGGTTCACCCGCTTCGATCGCCTCGATGAGTTCGTACGTCTCTTCGACGAGGTGTTGCACCAGCGACTCGTGGGTTTGGTCACGATCCCACGCACAACCACCCGGCGCACGCAGCCGCTCGAGAGTGTCGATCAATTTGTCGAGTTCAGGATGGGGCGCAGCAGGCTCGGTCATATCCCCATCCTCCCACTACCAAAACTAAGTGAAGATCACGAATGAAGTTTGGGTATGTCTAGCCTGAAGTCTGGCTCACCGTCGTCCACTATGTAGCTTGTGACAGAGACGAACACGCGTCCATTAACTGCCACAGCCCTCCACCTCGGCACTCGATTTCGACGTCGTCTCACCGGCACTGTCGTCCGCGCCTTTCGCCCGCTCCTGAGAGTAAACATGGTGGCCTATCGCCTCGATGTCGCGAACGCTCTCTTTCCGACCGGCGTCGCCGATGGTGAAGTTGCCGGGCCCACCCCCGCACGACTCCTTTTTCTCGGAGACTCTGCAGCATCCGGCTACGGAGTGCTCAACCATGGGCTCGGCGTTGTGTCGCAAAGCGCCCGCTATACCGCCCGAGAGCACAGCATCGGATGCTCGTGGACGACCATGACGGGCCCAGAACTCACCGTCACTCGCGCCGCGACGCAACTCACTAAAACTTCCCTTGACGTGGACGCGATTGTCGTCATCGTCGGCCCCCCTGACGTGCTGACGGGAACCACTGTCAACGAGTGGTCGGCTAGCCTCGAACGCATCGTGGAGCTCGTTCGCCAGGGCCCGCGCCCAGATTGTGCGATAGTTTTCGCCGCTGTTCCGCCGATGTATCGGTTTAGGAGCATGCCCACGTTTGTGAAACGAATTTTGGCGCTGCAGATTCTTCGCCTCAACCAGACGACCATTGAGCTTGCGGCGGCTCACCCCACTGTGAGTTATTCGCCATTTCCTCGATTGGATGCGTTCGGCAGTTTCATTCCAGAGGTGCACACGTGGCGAACCATCCATTCGGCATGGGGGCGACAACTCGGTGCGACAATCGCCAATGCCATTCGCCCAGAAACGTTGACTAACTAAGCGTCATGCAAAGATTGTCGGGTGGTCGACCAGAACAGACGCCCCCGCATTCTCGGCACCGCCATTACTGTTGCGGTCGTTGGCGCTGTCGCCGTCGCCGTGTACGCAGGAGCCTCGTTACCCGGCTTTGAGTCGGCGAGTAGTGATTCATCGAGTGCCCCAGCGACACCGGCAGACTCGACTGTGGCGGCAGAAAGTGGCAGCGAGGAGCCAGCCTCGACTGCGGGTGCTGGCGCTGCGGGCATCCCGGCTGACGCTTTCGGGGCGACCGTCAACTATGTGCACGACGGAGACACGCTTTATCTCGACGATGGAAGCACCGAACTGAAGGTGCGATTGATCGGAATTGATACTCCAGAACTCGATAGCACCCAGCGCCCCGATGCCGGCGAATGCTACGGCGAAGAGGCTCGGGAACTGTTGCGAGACTTTCTGCCCGAAGGCACCCACGTGTGGGCCTCTGAGGATCGCGAACCAGAAGATCACTACGGTCGTTCACTGCTTTATGTGCACCTCGACGATGGAACTTTTGTGAACCTCGCCATGATCGAACTCGGTGCTGCCGAAGCGCTCAAAGTTGGCCTCAACGACCGCTATTGGACTGAGCTGCGTAGCGCCGAAGATGACGCTGCCACGGCCAAACTCGGCATGTGGGGCCGCTGCTAGAACGCGCATTACCCAAAGCGTCCACACTGGTGGGGTTAGAGTTCTTGCGCGGCGCCGCTGGTCAACGAGCCCGGTATGGGTTCCCGAGCTTCCCAGCGAACGCATGGCACGATTGGTGGATGCTCGACCCCACCAATCCCGTCATGCTCGCGCTTTTGTGGCTCACCCTCGTCGGGGTGCTGACTGCACTCGCGCTGCGCACCTTCCGTCGGGATCAGCGGGAGTACCGACGCTTCAAGCGGTTTCGCACCACAAAACGTCGCCAACTCATGTTGCGCCGGTGGCTCATCATTTCGTTCACCCTCTTCGGCGGAATGTCATTGGTCACCCTGCTCGCCAGCGGGCAGTTTGCCCCTGACCTGCTCACCGAGGTGCAGGGCTGGTCGTGGGTGTCCTGGCTGCTGTCTGTACTCGCTGCGCGACCTTCGGTAACGGTCGGCATCATTGTCGGCATCATCATCGGGATTGTGGGTCTCACGATTGCCGGCGTCATCGCGGTGCGTAAAGAGGGCGACGAGATCATTGCCGTCGGCGATATTCAGGCCATCCTGCCCCGTAACCGTCAAGAGTTGGTTCTCGGCGGGCTACTTTCGATCAACGCCGGTGTTGTCGAAGAACTGCTGTTCAGACTCGCCTTGCCCGCACTGCTTTTTGCTACCACCGGCAACGCCATTGTTGCTGTCGTGGGCAGTTTGCTGCTCTTCGGGCTTATGCATTCGTATCAGGGCGTTGCGGGAATTGTCGTGACGACGGTGATCGGGATGATCTTCATGGCGCTCTACGTGCTGAGCGGCAGCATCCTGGTCGCCATCATCGCGCATGCCGTGCTCGACCTGCGGTCGCTCGTCGTCATCCCGATGGCGATTGGTCACGTGCACCGCATCGACGGGCGGCTCAATCCACTCGCGTTTCCGCCCAAACGCACCCCCGTTGTTCCCGAGGTAACGGTGCCCGAGAGCTAAGCCTTCTTCGTGCCCGCCGCCTTCGCCGCTGCGGGCGCTACCGTCGCAGCCTCGGCTGCGGCAACTTTCTCGGCTTCAGCCAGTTCGGCAAGTTCGGTCACGGTGTCTTTTGCTCCAAACACGGAGATCAGGAGGTCGTTGGTCCACTCGACGAGTCGGCCGTCGCTTGCCCCCGTTGGCAGCGGAATAATCGCTGCGGCCGCCGCTGAGTGATATTTCGATCCCGGATACATGCGCTGCAGCCGAACCTGTTTCGAGTCGAGCAAGTCGGCGGGGGCCACCCGCAGCTTGTCGCCCATGACGACGACTTCGCTCAAACCAATCTTCTGCGCCATGCGGCGAAGCCGTGAGACGGCAATAAGGTGTTGAACCTGCTCGGGCGGCTCGCCGTAGCGGTCGGTGAGTTCTTCGAGCACGCGATCAATGCTGTCGGCGGATGCCGCGGGCGCGCTGGCCGTCGAGAGCTTTTGGTATGCCTCGAGCCGCAGTCGTTCGCTTTCGACATAGTCTTCGGGAATGTTGGCATCAATCGGCAGCTCAAGACGCAGCTCGGTTTGCCCTTCGGCTACGTCGCCGCGGAATGTTGAGACTGCTTCGCCGATCATCCGCAAATAGAGGTCGAATCCGACGCCAGCGATATGTCCCGACTGTTCGCCACCGAGCAAATTTCCGGCACCACGAATCTCTAGGTCTTTGAGCGCGATCTGCATTCCAGCACCCAGCTCGTTGTTGGCAGCTATGGTGTCGAGGCGTTCGTGAGCCGTTTCGCTGAGCGGCTTTTCTTCGTCATAGAGGAAGTAGGCGTAGGCCCGTTCGCGACCACGACCGACGCGGCCACGCAGCTGATGAAGCTGACTGAGCCCATACTTGTCGGCACGGTCGATGATCAGAGTGTTGGCGTTAGCAATGTCGAGCCCGGTTTCAATGATCGTGGTCGAGACGAGCACATCAAATTTTCGCTCCCAGAAGTCGACCATCACTTGCTCGAGTACGGCTTCGGGTAGTTGGCCGTGCGCAACAGCGATTCGAGCATCCGGAACCAGCTCGGCAAGCTTCGCTGCCACCCGGTTGATGGAACTAACCCGGTTGTGTACGTAGAAGATTTGCCCTTCGCGAAGCAATTCCCGGCGAATTGCTGCCGAAACTTGGCGCTCCGAGTAAGGGCCAACGAAGCTGAGGATGGGGTGCCGGTCTTCTGGCGGGGTGGCCAGTGTCGACATTTCGCGGATGCCCGTCACCGCCATTTCAAGAGTTCGGGGAATGGGGGTTGCCGTCATCGCCAAAATATCAACGTTGGTTTTGAGCTTCTTGAGAGCGTCTTTGTGCTCAACACCGAAGCGTTGCTCTTCGTCGATGATGACGAGCCCGAGATCTTTGAAAGCAATATTTTTCGACAGCAAACGGTGGGTGCCGATAACGACATCCACGGTTCCGTCGGCGAGGCCGGCGATGGTTTCGCGCGATTCTTTGTCGGTCTGGAAGCGACTGAGGGCTCGCAAATGCACCGGGAATCCGGCAAAACGATCAGCGAAGGTCTCGATGTGCTGACGCACGAGCAGAGTAGTTGGCACGATCATGGCGACTTGCTTGCCATCCTGAACAGCCTTGAAGGCGGCCCGAACCGCAACCTCAGTCTTGCCGTATCCCACGTCACCGCTCAGCAGCCGGTCCATGGGGACCGGGCTCTGCATGTCGGCCTTGACCTCATCGATCGTGGTGAGCTGATCGGGGGTTTCGGCAAAGGCAAACGCTTCTTCGAGCTCGCGCTGCCAGGGGGTATCGGCCCCAAAAGCATGTCCTCTGCTGGCCATGCGGGCGCTGTAGAGCTTCACAAGCTCAACAGCAATGTCGCGCACAGCCTTGCGCGCTTTGGTCTTAGCGGCCGACCAGTCGCTGCCGCCCATCTTGTTGAGGGTTGGCGCTTCGCCGCCAACATAGCGCGACAGCAAGTCGAGCTGATCGGTGGGCACATACAGTTTGTCGCCGGGGTAACCGCGCTTGTTTGGCGCATACTCGAGCACCAAAAATTCGCGCTGAGTCTTGACCGCATTGCGGCCACCAGTGCTCACTTCACGCGTCACCAGCTCGAGGAATTTGCCGATGCCGTGCGTGTGATGCACCACAAAGTCGCCACTCTTGAGCTGAATCGGGTCAACAACGTTCTTGCGTCGTGTCGCCAACTTGCGCGTGGGGCGCGCGCCGTAGCCCACCGAACGCCCAAAGAACTCGCCTTCACTGAGCACCGCAAGCTTGAGGCTCTCAACGGCAAAACCATGATCCACGGATGCCCGCAGCAGGTAGGCAACGCCCGGCTCAGTCTCGGCCGGGAACGTCTCAACAGCACGCCCCGCGAGCTCACGCTCAGCGAGCAGGTTGGCGGTGCGCTCCACAAGCCCAGCGCCCTCGGCAATGATTCCGACCGTCCACCCGTCGTTCAGCAGCTGTGCGACATGATCGAGAGCGCCATCGACGGTTCCCGCAAAGGTCGGCATTGCTGCGGCATCAATGCGCACATATTCGGATGCTTCCTCCGCTGAATCGAGCAAGCTTTCGGCATCCGCCTCCCCCGAGTCGAACGTGCTGAGAGTCCACCACGGGCGCGAACCCGCAGACTCTCGAAGTGAATTAAGGGTGAGAAAGTCTCCGGCATCCAAATCAATGGGGGCTTCGGCTCCCGCCGTTGCCGCATTCCACGCAGCGCTCAGAAATTCACGGTTCGTTTCGGCGAGGTTCACGGCCCGGGAGGACACCTTTTCTGGCGACAACACCGCGATTGCGGCATCCGCAGGCAAGTAATGAGTGAGGGGCACGAGCTTGTCGACGAGCGCCGGCGCGAGCGACTCCATTCCATCAACGGGGATGCCCTCGGCGATTTTTGCGAGCATCGTCGAGAGGCTCGGAAACTCGTGCTGCATTTCGCGCGCACGTTGGCGGACAGAATCACTCAGCAGCACCTCGCGGCTCGGCACCAGCTCGGCGGTCAGAATGTCTCCATCGATGGACCGCTGATCGGCAACCGAGAATTCGCGCAACTGCTCAAGCTCGTCGCCAAAGAATTCAAGCCGCAATGGATGCTCGTGGTTGGGCGCAAACACGTCGAGAATTCCGCCGCGCACCGCGAACTCGCCGCGCCGGGTCACCATGTCGACGCGAGAATATGCCAATGCAACAAGGCGCTCGGACAGCGCCGAAAGATCGTAGTTGCGGCCGCCAGCCTTCAGCTCGATGGGCTCAATCGCTGTGAGATTGTCGGCGATGGGCTGCAGCGCTGCCCGCACCGAAGCCACCAACACAAATTGGCCGACAGGGTTCTCTTGCCAGCGCGCAAGATCGCGCAGCGCCTGCATGCGCTTGCCGACAGTTTCGGCACTGGGGCTCAACCGTTCATGGGGAAGCGTCTCCCACGCCGGAAACTCGACAACCTGCGCATCAGGAAGATAGCTGGTCAGCGAACGACGCAAAGATTCTGATTCGCGGCCAGTCGCTGTGATCGCAAGCAGCGAGCGCGGCGCCTTCGACTGCGTTAATAGCCCGCCCAATAAAGGGGCTCTCAGACCTTCGACGAGGGAGAAGTCTGCGCTGTGCTGCGAAAATCGCAGCGCGTTCTGCACAGTTTTGGCGCGCGAAAGTGCTGAGATAAGTCCGTCAAGAGTCACCGGAGGAGTCTACTCGCGGCTACCGACAGCACAGTGCGAGTTCACCCACAGCGCAGCGGTCAAGCGGCGTCGCTAGGGCACCAGAGGCAGCTAGCGCGGGCTATGGAAACGCTGTTGCGCGGCTTCGAGGCCTTCGCTCGCGACCATGGTGACCGCATCCGCAGCATCACTCAGAAGATTGGGCAAGGCTTTGCGTTCTTCGCCCGAAAAGTCACGCAGCACAAAGTCGGCGGCGGGTTGGCGACCGGGCGGGCGACCGATGCCCACTCGAACACGGGTGAAATCTGGCGAGCCAGCGGCAGCAGCGATATCACGGATGCCGTTGTGACCGCCGTGACCGCCACCAGTCTTGAGCTTCACAGTGTCGAAGTCGATGTCGAGCTCATCGTGCACGACGATGAGGCGTTCAACGGGAATCTTGTAGAACCGCATGAGGGCAGCAACGGGGCCACCCGAAAGATTCATGAATGAATTGGGCTTAGCCAGAATCAGCTTGGGGCCAGCACCAAAGCTGCGGCCTTCAGCGACCGCAGCATTGGATTTGTGGTTCTTGAAAGTGGCAGACGACTCGTCTGCCAAATGGGCCAGCACCATGTGGCCCACGTTGTGGCGATTACCGGCGTAGCCGGGCCCGGGGTTACCGAGCCCGACTACTAACCATTGGTCATCCACGATTTCTCGCTTACGAAAGAAACGAATTATTCAGCAGCCTCTGCAGCGGCGTCGGCAGCAACGGCTGCGGCTACTTCTTCAGCAGCTTCAGCTTCAACCGACGAACGAGGCATGCTCACGAGGACCACGAGAAGGTCGGGGTCGGAAAGCAGGTTCGAGCCCTCGATGAGGGTGACGTCCTTGGCGTAGACGTGGTCGCCCTCTTCGTTGCCATCGATGTCAACGGTGAAGTACTCAGGAATGTGAGTTGCTTCAGCCTCAACCGAGATGGTCGGTGCGTCGAGGTTGTAGATGGTACCGGGCGCGGGCTCACCAGTGACGTGGATCGGTACATCAACGATGACCTTCTCACCCTTGCGGATGACGACGAGGTCGATGTGCTCGATGATCTGGCGAACGGGGTCTTTCTGAACATCCTTGACCAGCGCGAGCTGGCTCTTGCCGTTGATGTCGAGGTCCAAGATCTGGTTCGACTTGCGCAGGATGAGTCCGATTTCGTGACCCGGGAGGGCAACGTGGATGGGGTCGGTGCCGTGACCGTAGATGACGGCGGGGATCTTGCCCAGGGCACGGAGCTTGCGAGCAGCACCCTTGCCGAAGGATTCACGGGCATCCGTGACTACGTGGTTAACGCCTGGCTTAGCCATTGTTATCTCCTAGAGGACCAGTGGTCCGTAATGGGCAGTCGTCCCCAGTGCAATTGTGTCCTGTGGAGTAGTGCCCAGATCAGTGTCTGTTGTTCAACTCGAACGCCGGCAGATCGGTGATCTGCCACGTGAGGAAAAGCCCTGTGACTTGCCCGCCGCGTCGATAACGGAACCGGATGGTTCCCTCGCCGAAGTTCAACGGCCAATGATACACGTTACCTAACTAGCATCCGTTCGGAAGTCGCAGTCTGCTCTACCAATCGTGGACGGTGCCGTCGGCAAGTCGATTGTAAGGAAGGTAAGCCTGTTCGTAGGGGTACTTGCCGGCCTCGTCGACGTCGAGCGTGACTCCGAGCCCTGGCTTGTTGCCCGGGTGAAGCATTCCGTTGTTCCAAGTGAACGACTGATTGAAGACAGCATTCGTCTTCTCTCCGTGCTTCATGTACTCCTGAATGCCAAAGTTGTGAATAGCCATACCGAGGTGCATTGCAGCAGCCATGCCCACCGGTGAGATGTCGGTAGGCCCATGCATCCCGGACTTGATCTGGTATTGGCCGGCATAGTCAAGAATCTTCTTCAAGTGAGAGATTCCGCCGGTGTGAGTAACAGCACTCCGTACATAGTCGATGAGCTGTTCCCGAATGATCTGCTGGTAGTCCCAGACACTATTGAAGATCTCGCCGATAGCCAGCGGCGTCGTGGTGTGCTGACGCACAAGTCGCAGCGCCTCCTGGTTCTCGGCAGGAGTGCAGTCCTCGAGCCAGAAGAGGTCATAGGGTTCGAGCGACTTGCCCAGCTGTGCAGCCTGTATGGGCGTCATCCGGTGGTGGCCATCGTGCAGCAAGGGAAGCTCGGGGCCAAACTCATTGCGCACTGCTTCAAAGACTGTCGGAACGTGACGCAAGTAGCTGCGAGTGTCCCAGTCTTCTTCGGCGGGGAATGCGCCGCGTTGAGCCGGCTCATGGTCGTAGCGCACACCACTATTTCCGTCGAAGGTCTCGTTCGAAGCAATTCCATAAATCGACCGAAGGCCAGGCACTCCCGTTTGGATGCGAATCGCCTGGTACCCGGCTTCTTGGTGCTCTCGCACGCTGTCGAATAATTCACTCGTTGTCTTGCCCGACGCATGCCCATACGCCAACAGCCCGGTTCGGGATGCTCCTCCGAGGAGCTGGTAAAGAGGCATACCTGCCGCCTGGGCCTTAATGTCCCAGAGCGCGACGTCAACGGCCGCAATCGCTGCCATCGTGACCGGACCACGACGCCAGTACGCGCTTCGATAGAGAAACTGCCACGTGTCTTCGATCGTGTGGGCGTCTCGGCCGATAAGAAGTGGAACGACATGATCGCGAAGATAGGACACCACCGCGAGCTCTCTGCCGTTAAGCGTTGCGTCGCCCAGCCCGACGAGCCCATCATCGGTCGTCAGTCTGAGAGTGACAAAATTTCGATCCGGGCTTGTAACAATGACCTCGGCAGAGTGGATAATCACGGTTGGTCCTTTCGAGATAGTTCGAGAGATTGCAATGCTTCAGCAACGGGCGGCGCAAGCTCACCGACGAGGTCGGGCGCGACGAGGTGCAGCACCGCGTCGATCTGTTCGGATGCTGTCAGCCCCGGAAGACTCTCGGACAGTTCACCAACTCTCGCGTCTGACACCATCGACGGGTAGTCGCGCAAGTGCACCAGCCATCCGGCGATCACAAGGGCACCGGCCGAGCCGACAGGTAATTGCGACTCAATACGACGACGCTGAACATCGACGACGCGCTGCGGCAGCTTGTGGGAGCCATCGACGGCAACCTGTGCGAGGCGGTGCCGGATGCGGACGTTACTGAAGCGCGATCGGAGCGCGGAGAGTGTGGCGTCGATCTCGACATCCGGAAGGTCAAGAATTGCTCGCGCTTCGCCCCATAGCACTTCAACATGAGCGGCGCACCACGAGTCGGCCATAGCTTCATCGATCGTCTCGTGCCCTCGAAAGATGCCCACATAGGCCAACAGCGAGTGGGCAGCGTTAAGGAGCCAAAGTTTGCGGTTTTCGAAAGGGGCGAGATCATCGACGAATCGGGCTCCTCCCTTCTCCCACGCCGGCCGGCCGGCCGGGAATTCCCCACTGAGAATCCACTCAGTGAACGGCTCAGTGATGACAGGAACACGGTCGTGGCGCCCGGTGAGGGAAAGCACGGCAGCCAGATCGTCCTCGGTTGTTGCTGGCGTGATCCGATCGACCATGCTCGAGACGAACGAGACGTTCTCATCGATCCACTTAGCGAGCTGCGGATCACAGCGCGCAGCGAGCCCAAGCACCGAAGAGCGAGTAACCTCTCCGTTGCGAGGGAGGTTGTCGCAACTGATGATCGCAAGCGCACCGGAGCCAGCCCGGCGGCGAGCGCGGAGGCCGTCGACGATTCGCCCCGGAGCGCTGGACATGGCCGCATCGTTATCGGAGCTTAGAGCCAGTTCGTCCGCGTCGATGGCAGCGTCGAGAGAGTACCCCGATTCCGTGATGGTGAGGGTGAGAACGCTGACCGCCGGATCCGCAAGCACCGTCCGCCACCGCTCGCCGTCTGTGCCCGCAGAAGCACGGACCACGCTGGAGATCGTGAGCGGCACGTCGCGCGCGGAGTTGCGAATGATGAGGGTGTACCTATTGCCCTGGGCGTTCAGCGCATCAACGAGCTCTCGACGTTGGCCGCTGAAGGCTTCGATGCCCCACGCTAGGTCGCTGAGGTCGTTCGCGCGCTGGGTGTACCACGCCTGGTGGGCGCGATGAAACGCCCCCAAGCCCAAGTGCGCCATTCTCACAGGCGCTCGTACGTCACTCATCGCCCGGCGATTTCTCCACGGTGTGGGCAGCTCGATAGGCGGCGTCACGCACGAAGTTCAGATTCTCCTGCGTTCGCTGCTCAAGAGGAACCTCGGTCGAAAAGTCTTCGAGGGTAACCCAACCGTCATAGCCGATAGTGGCGAGGTCCCTAAAATATGCGCGAACATCTGCCTGACCGGTCGCCAACGGAGCCCACTTGTGGGCCCACCCCGTTACGCCGTCGGCTTCCGGTTCAGCGTGCCATGCCAAGTTCTTTACATGAATGTGCGCGAGGTAGTCCCCCAGCATCTGAAAGGCCGACAGGTGCTCTTCGTAACCCTCGATCAGCAAATTCCCCAGGTCGTGAATGATCCCGACGTGGGCGGGGTCGAGACCGTCAACGAGACGCAAAGCAGCGGATGCTGACGCCGTCAGCGTTTCATGATGCAGTTCCACGAGCGCTTTAACGCCATGCGCTTCAGCACGCGACGCTACCCACTCGAAGTCAGTGCGGGCCTGAGCAAAAGCATCGCGGTAATCGCCGTCGCCTCGCTTGGGAACAGTTACCCGCACCTGCCGAGCGCCGAGCTCGGCCGTGGCCGCGAGCATGCGTTCGACATCAACCTGGTTGTCACAGCGCGCGTAGCCACCGATTCCCGAGAATTCGAGCCCCGCCTCACGGGTGACCGCGGCGATATGGGGCAGCGACGCCTCTAAGCCGGTGAGTGGCCAGGTCGCGCGATTGCCTTGCCAAAAGCCCGGCTCAGCGGCCGGTTTCTGGTCAGTGATGCGCCATTCCACACCATCCCAGCCCTGTTTAGCGAGAACTCGTGCAGCTTCTTCGGGTTCCCAGTCCGGTGTCGAGGCGGTGAACACCGAGAATTTCACAGAGCACCACCTGTTACGCGAGTTGAGTTGTCGTATTTTCCCGCGAGTACGTCGGCAAAGAGCACGGGGGAATGGCGGGTCGCCGAGATGTAAATCGCGTCGACAAGGGCGAGCGAAAGCAACGCATCGTCAACGCGCACACTGGGCATTGACCTCGTTTCGATAGCGTGCACGATGTCTTCGTATTGTCGACGGTGACCGATCATGAACCACTCTTCATCCTTGGGCGCCCCGAAAATCTCTTCGGGATCAACCACGGACGCAGCCTGATTGAGAACCTCGCTATCGTCGCCCGCATCGGCAACATGAAAATATGCGAGTTGGTCGTCTTGGATGATCGCGGAGCCACGAGATCCGTGAACATGCAGGCTGACGCTCATCCCGGGGAACGCCGCCGTCGTTGCGTGAACGACCGCAAGCGCACCGGACTCGAAGCGAATTGTCGCGACAGCGGTGTCTTCGACCTCGATGCTGTCATGAGCAAGGCACGCAGTCTCGGCGCTCACAGTGACAGGGGTCCCTAAAAACCAGCGAAGCAAGTCAACCGTGTGCACGCCCTGATTCATCACCGCGCCCCCACCGTCGAGTTCCCACGTGCCACGCCATGTTCCGGAGTCGTAATATTCCTGCGACCGCCACCACGGCACAGATGCAACAGCAGAGGTGATGCGCCCGAAAAGCCCTCCCTCTACCGCTTCGCGGACCACAACGCTCGCGGGGTCGAATCGATGCTGGCTAATCACTGAGACAACGAGGCCACTGGATTCTGCCGCGAGCGCTAGCTCAGCAATACGCCGCGCTCGGGGCAGGTTGCTGTCGAGCGGCTTCTCGATGACGACATTGCTCCCTGCAGCGATAGCTTCCTCTGCGAGAGCCACGTGAAGCCCGCTCGGTGTGCAGATGACGACGATATCGACCCGCGGCGCTTCAGCGATCGAGGATGCGATTGTTGGCCGCTCCCGATGAAGATCGTTTTCGATGAAATCGGCAAGCGCAGCGCTGGCTTTCGGCGCGGCATCGATAAGGACGGTGATGTCGAGGCCGCCGTGCGCGACTATCGCTTTGGCGTGGTTGTAACCGATGATGCCGTTTCCGACGATGGCAACGTTGAGCGCGGTCATACGATCTTTACTCCAATGGTTGAGGTCAGTTGAGCGAAGGCGCGGGCTGCGCGTCCAAATTCGTGAGGACCGGAGAATCCGCCCAGGACGTGTTGGGAGCCGAGATGCGGCTCGAGCGACGCGAAGCCCGCGTAGCCGTCGTCGTGCAGGGCGGCGATTGTTTCGTGAAGCTGACCATCGCCTTCGCCGGCAGGGACAACCTCGCCGGTCGTCGCAATCGCATCTTTCACTTGCAGATACTCGAGGTGTGGCCGGAGTTGCGCGTATCCATCGGTGAACGGCTTCACTCCGACCTGCACAAAGTTCGCGTTATCCCAAGCGACTTTTAACGACGCTGAACCGACAGATTCAATGATGTCCAGCACCCGGTCTGGGGTGTCTCCGTAAATGTCTTTCTCGTTCTCGTGAACGAGAACCACCCCCTCGCGCTCTGCCTCAGCAGCGAGGGCGCTCATGCGTTCGAGCACGGCATCACGGGTGCTCTCAACAGTGACATCGGGCGAACGAAAGAATGAAAATATGCGGATGTAGCGGCTCTCGAGAAGGTGAGCCGCCGCGATGGCACGCTTGAGGCGTGCAACTTCTGCTTCGACCGGAACAGTGACGTCGACCTTGCCCACAGGGCTCGCGATCGCCGAAACTTTCATGTGACGTTCGCCAAGGATCGCCCTCAGTCGCGCGAGGTCAGCTGTGTCGAGATCGACGATGTTGATTCCCCAAGCGCTTCGCACCTCAATGAAATTCGCCCCCAGTGCTTGAAGAACTGAAATCTGAACGTGCGGATCCTCCGCTATTTCATCGCCGAACCCTGAGAGCAGCCATTCACCATTACTCATTTGACTCCTCCTGCAGTGAGGCCACCGACGAGGTAGCGCTGGAATACGAGATACAAAACGACAACGGGGACCGCACAGACGAGGGAAGCCGCCATCATTTGCCCGTAGATAGGAACGGCGCCGCCTTCTGCGGTTGCCCCGAAAATTTGGAGCGACACCGCCACCGTTCGAGTGCTCGGGTTGGTAATGACGGAAGCGAAAAGCACGTCATTCCAGCCAAGCAAGAATGCGAATATTCCGGAGACGACGATGCCTGGCCAGCTCAAAGGAACGATGATCCGGGTAAGAATTGTCCACGACGACGCTCCGTCGATGCGGGCCGCTTCTTCCAGCTCGCGTGGCAGTCCTCGCAGATAGGTCACCATCACCCAGGTCGAGAACGGAAGCGCGAACGTCAGGTAAGTCACGAAGAGTGCTCCGCGGGTACCAATGATTTGCACACCGATAATGGTGGAAATACTGGAGAACAGTACGAAGACAGGCAGCAGGATGAGAGTTCCCGGAATGGACTGCAACGCCAATAGCGCGCGGAGAATCGTGAGGCGCCCGAAGAATTGATAGCGCACAAGGACGTACGCCATCGCTACCGCGAGGAAGGCGCTGACGATGGCAACCGAGCCCGCCACCAGAACACTGTTAATCAGGCCCTTACCTAATTGAACGGTGCTCCAGATGTCGACATAGTTCGTGAATGAGATGTCTCTCGGCCAAAAGTCACCACGAACGATACTGACGTCTGAGTTGATCGACGCCATAAAGATATACAGGATCGGGATGAGCACAACGAGCAGCAGAAAAACCACGATCGACACCATGAGCGGTCGCGGCAGCAACCGCATCACTACATCTTCGCGAGACCGGCGTGTTCGAGCTCTTGTCGAACGGATGGCGAGACTCATTTCTTATGCCCTTCATCCCCCGTGTCGAGTTTGACGGCACGGAGATAGATGGCCAGAGGGATTGCGATGAGTGCGAGCGAGAACACGGCCATAGCCGCGCTTAACCCAAATCGGAAGCTCTGGAAGCTGGAGAGGTACGTAAGGAGGGGCAGCACTTCAACGTCGTACGGCGTCGGAACCCCAAACAAAACAAAAGGCAACGTAAAGCTGTTGATGTTGTGAAGGAACGAGATGATTGCCGCCAACGCAACAGGACCCTTGAGATACGGGAACACAACGTAGCGCAGCTTGGTCCACCATTCCGCGCCGTCGAGTGCTGCTGCTTCGTGAACTTCAGCTTCTACCGCTTGCAACCCAGACAGCACCAATAGGTAGAAGAACGGCCACGACGACCAGGCCTGCACGAGCACAAGAGCCCAATAGCTCTGAGGGCCGTTGAGCCAAAGACCGCCATCGATTCCGACCGTTTCAAGCAGACTGTTGACCACCCCGCCTGGCTGCAACATCGTGCGCCAGACAGTGCCAACGACAAAGGCGGGAAGAATGTACGGGATAAGGAAAACTGAGCGAACAAACCCGCGCCCCCGGAAGCGATTTTGAGCAGCGAGCGCTGCAGCCACACCAACCGGCAACGTGATGATTGCGACGAGAACCGAGTATGAAACGCTCAGCCAGACCGCATGGAACATTGACGACCGCGTTGCCGCTTCTACGTAGTTCTGAACGCCAATAAACGGCGCCCGAATCCACTCTCGCAGTGAGTATTGGTCGAGGTCGAGAAGCGATATGAAAACCGCGAGCAGCACGGGGATCACGATCACGAGCACCATGAGCACTCCGCCTGGCGCGAGCATCCAGAGCGGCCGGTTGCGCTTGTCTAAGCCCCGTGTCTTCTTCCGGCGAAGCTGTGTGCCTCCGCCCGCCGCATCGTCCGTTTCCGGATCGATGCGACGGTCGGATTGAGCAGTAGTCACTGTCATGAGTGGGTGTACTTCCGATTACTTTGCGCGGTCCAGAGCTGACTGGGCCGATTCTTGAGCTGACTTGAGCTGATCTTCGATTTGAGCGTCGGAGACAGCTCCGGATGCGATAGCGGGGATCAGCTGAACAACCACGTTGCCCAGCGCGAGCTGCACGTCTCCCCACGCGCCACTGAAGGGTGTGCCGACTGACTGAGCGCCAGCGTCGAGAAGCGGTGCGAGCAACTCGTTCTCACTCTGGATCGTCTCCGCGGCCTCGGCGTTTGTCGGCATTTCGCCGAAAGTATTGAAGTAAATCTCCTGCTGTTCTGGATCGGTCAACATTTTGATGAATGCAAATGCAAGATCCTGATTGGGCGAGTAGTTCGCGACCACGATGTTGTCACCTGAGATGATCGTTGCTGCTTCGATCGCCCCTTGAGGAGCGGATGTTTCCCCCGGCGCGATCAGCGGCATCGTGGCGTAGGCATACTTTCCTGCCACAGCGGACTTATCGAAAGTGACGGCAGAAGTTGCCGAGGTCATGGGCAGGAACGCGGCATTGCCATCAGCGAATGCGGCAACGGCCTGCGCTGTTTGCCATCCAACAGACGACGGGTCGACGACCTTATCGACGGTCATCCACTCGAAATAGGTGCGGTACGCCTCCACGGTGGTGGGGTCGTCAAGAGTAGCTTCGCCGTCTACGACGAGCGGGTTGCCAGCCTGGAGCGACATAGTCCAAATGAACTTCCACGGGTTGAAGTTGTCGGCGTAGGCAACCGCCATGCCGTACTGGTCGTCATGGGTCATTGCTTTAGCTTGCTCGAGGAGTCCGTCCCAACTGTCGGCGGGGGCATCGAACCCTGCTTCAGCAAGCAATTCAGTGTTGTAGGCGAGAGCAAACGGTCGGCTTGCCAATGGCACGCCGATTTCGTTCGCCTCGTCGGGGCCGGAGATGCCGAGTGAAGCGGGAACGAACTTGTCGCGGCCGCCCACTTTCTCCCACTCCTCGTCACCGAGTGTCACGAATGCGCCCGTTGAATACGCCGTGGGCGTGAACGTGGTCCCCAATGAATAAACATCCGGTCCCTGCCCAGACAGTACCGACGTTTGGATGCGAGTGAGCTCATCGTTCGCGGAGGCGAACGTCTCGAACTCTACGGTCGCGCCGGTCTCTTCCTCGAACTTTGCAGAGACATCGTCGAACCACGATTGCTGCTCTGTCGGGTAAAGCGTGTTTGCGGCGATCAACACGTTGAGGGACTTACCGCTGCCGTCGACAGCATCGCCATTATTCTCACCGCCTGTGGCGGAGCAGGCCTGAAGGCTAAGGGCGACGACGGCAAAGCCAGCCATCGTTGCGAGCATTTTCTTGTTATTCATCGAGACTCCTCTTTGAGTGGTGCGACGGGACACCGGGCAACCGGCCCCATAACGGGAGATTTCCAACGGCGTGCCTCGAACTCTAAGCAATGTGGCAATTTGGGCGCAATAATTTGCCAAATATTGCCAAAATATGGAAGGTCTGATTATCTCGACCTATGAACACCACATCGTCGCGGAGCTCAGATCGGCCCGCGACACTCAAAGATGTCGCCGAGCGCAGCGGTGTCGCGACCTCGACCGCGTCCCGCGCCCTCTCGACTCCAAGTCGCGTGAACGCCAGCACGCGCAGTCGCATCGAGCAAGCGGCCCGTGAGCTCGGTTACGTTGCTCCGTCGAGCGCCCGCAAAGGCGGCAACAACGAGGTCGTCGGCACGCGCGGAAAGTCGGTGGCGTTACTCGTTGCCGATATTAGCAATCCGTTCTATTTCGACATCATCCGGGGTACTCAACTGCAAGCACGCGCGGCGGGTTACTCTCAGCTTCTTATCGACACCGAAGAATCTCCTGAACTCGAGCAATCAATGCTTCAGAGCCTTCGCGGCTCCTTCGACGGGGCAATTATCGCCGCCTCTCGACTCACTGATCGTGAGCTGACCGAAATGTCGACAGCCATGCCCCTCGTCGCGATCAACCGGCAAACGGCCGGCGTACCGAGCGTGTTTATCGATTCCCCCTTCGGGATCGATCAGGCAGTAGAGCACCTCATCTCACTTGGCCATCGAGACATCGTGTACGCCTCTGGGCCAGAGACCTCGTGGTCCAACGAAGGGCGTTGGCGTGCGTTCGCTAAAGCAATGGGGCGGCACGGGCTTACCGCGCGACGGTTAGGCCCCTTCTCGCCGAAACAGGTCGGCGGGGCAGCCGCCGCGGACGCGGTCATCAATAGCGGGGCATCAGCGTGTGTCGCCTTCAACGACTTGCTCGCAATCGGCATGCTCGCACGGCTCCACGACCGAGGGGTACAAGTGCCCCACGATGTGAGCATCGTGGGCTGTGACGATATTTTTGGTGCCGACTTCTGCAACCCACCGCTCACCACACTGACCGCTCCAATCGAAAAGGCAGGACGTGTTGCCGTCTCGATGCTGTTGGCAAATCTTTCCAATGAGCCTCAACACAACCCGCGGCGCTCGGTAGTCCTCCCTACTCATCTCACCGTGCGCGACTCCACTGGCCCCTCCCCCTCCCACAAGAAGGAATGATGACGATCCTGCTTCCTCACCCCGATCGACTTTTCTCCAGCAATCCCGAGGAACGCGACATTGCCCGGCGGCTCTACAGCGAGGTGCAGCATGCACCGATTTACTCACCTCATGGTCACGTCGAAGCTGCAATGCTGCTCGCGGACGAGCCCTTTGCCGATCCTGCGGCCTTACTGATAACACCCGACCACTACGTCACCCGGTTGCTTCACGCCAACGGCGTTTCGCTGAACAAGCTAGGCCTTGCGCAGCACGGCATCCCCTCGGACCACAGCGGTCGCGAAATCTGGCGCCGGTTCAGCGAAAACTGGAACCTTTTTCAAGGAACGCCTGTGATGGCCTGGTTCGAAACCGAACTCAGCGATGTTTTCGGGGTCGCCGAAACTCCCTCTTCTGAGAATTCAGATGCGATCTACGACCAACTTTCTGCGGCAATAGCAACCCCCGCGATGCGGCCCCGCGCGCTCTTTGACCGCTTTGGCATCCGCGTTCTTGCGACCACCGACGACCCCGCCGATGACCTCGCGGCTCACGCAGCCTTAGCCGCTGACCCCACTTTCGCCGGGCATGTGTTGCCCACCCTGCGCGCCGATGTCTATATGAATCCGCTAGGGCCGCAGTGGGCAGCGAAACTCGCCTCGCTATCGGCCGCAGCGAACATCGACTGCGGCAGCTATGCCGGCTTGCTGTCAGCGCTGCGTTCCCGGCGCGAGTACTTCATCGCGCACGGCGCGACCGCCACGGACACCGGAGTAGTCGATGCCGGGGCAGAGCCCCTGAGTCCCGAGGCTGCCGAACGATTGCACGCCGCTGGCCTCGCCGGAACGCTCACCGCAGGCGATGCCGTCGCCTACCGCCACAACATGCTCTATCAATTCGCGGCTATGTCAGTGGATGACGGTCTCGTGATGCAACTCCATGCCGGCGTCATACGCAATCACCACAAGCCCACCTTTGATTCCTACGGCCCGGATACGGGGCATGACCTTCCTGATCGCGTCTCGTTCACTCGCCCCCTTGAGCCGCTGCTGCGCGACTTCGGCACGGCGCCGGGCTTTCATCTCGTGCTCTTCACCGTGGATGAGTCCGCTTTCTCCCGAGAAATCGCGCCGTTAGCAGGCTTCTACCCTGCTGTTTTCGCAGGAGCTCCGTGGTGGTTCCTGGACAGTCCGGCAGCGATGCGTCGGTACCGCGAAGCCGTCACCGAGACCGCTGGTTTCACGAAGACATCTGGCTTCATTGACGACACGCGGGCATTCTGCTCTATCCCTGCCCGCCACGATATGTCTCGACGGGTCGACGCTGCCTATCTTGCTTCACTCGTGGCGCAGCACCAGATCACCGAAGAATCCGCCCTCGAGATCGCGGTCGCGCTTGTATCGACGCGGCCCATTGACACGTTCCGCTTGCCTGCGTAGCTAACGTGCCCACGACGACACGACCAGTACTCTAGAAGCATGCCCGGAAGTCTTCACGCACGCGTGCTCAATGAGCTCGGGCTCCACATCGTTTCGGGCGAGATCAGCCCCGAATCCACAATTCTCGCGGAACAGCTTGAGGAGCGTTACGGCGTCTCCCGTTCGGTAGTTCGTGAAGCTGTGCGGGTGCTTCAGTCACTCGGAATGGTCGCCTCGGTGAAACGGGTCGGCATGCGCGTGCAACCAATGGCGCAGTGGAGTCTTTACGATCCGCTCGTCATCCGCTGGCGTTTGGAGCAGGCCGAAAACGGTAAGCAGTTGCGCTCTCTTACTGAATTGCGTGCTGCGATCGAGCCGCAGGCAGCCCAACTTGCCGCAACTTTTGCTTCTGAAGAGACGAGCGCCGAGCTGCTGGCGTTGGCCGCGCGAATGCGTTCTGTCGGGCGGTCGGGCGACCTCGAACTCTTTCTTGAGCTCGACATCCGCTTTCACTCGCTGGTTCTTGCGGCGAGCGGTAACGAAATGTTCGCCCGCCTCGACCGCGTAATCGCCGAAGTGCTGACCGGTCGCACGCACCGCGGTCTCATGCCGGCAACACCGCACGAAGAGGCACTACAACTGCATGTAGATGTTGCCGATGCCATTCAGGGCAAACGTCCCGCCGACGCCTTCGCGTCCATGGAACGCATCATGACGCGCACGAGTGAAGAAGTCGAGCCGATCTGGGCCGGCGAAGCACGCATCTTCCTCGACTAGCGCTGAGGGGCAAGTCACCGAGCGACTCGCGTGCGGCGTTGCTGCTAGAAGCGCAGCAGAACTTTGCCGCTGTGCTCGGAGTCTTTCGCCATAGCGAACGCTTCGAGAGCCTCGGATGCCGCAAACTCGTGCGTTACGACGGGCTCAACGAAGAGGCTGCCGTCGGCGAGCGCCGCAATAACCTCATCGATTTCGTCGTTGAAGCGGAACGAACCGACGAGCTCAAGTTCACGCGTAATCGCGAGCGAGATGAGCGCCGGCTGCTGTCCTGAAGGCAAGAGCCCGACCATGACGACGCGACCACCACGAGTTGCCCCTCGCACGGCAGACTCGAGCCCGCGGTAGCTGCCCGAGGATTCAAAGACGATGTCGGCGTCGACTGCGGCGATGGCATCCACATCCGTGGCGTGGAGAATTTCTGTCGCCCCGACCTCTTGCGCGATCGCGAGCGGCCCAGCGAACATATCGACGGCCACAATCTCGCTGGCACCGGCGCGCTTGAGCACCGCAACGATGAGAGCACCAATCGGGCCAGCGCCGATAACGAGAGCACGTTTTCCGCGAACGTCTCCGGCGCGAGATACCGCGTGCCATGCAACACTGGCGGGTTCCACGAGAGCCGCGTCACGCAGGCTGAGCGAGGCGGGCAGTGCTCGCAGCATCCGGCTCGGCAAAGTCACAAATTCAGCGAACGCGCCCTCGGTGTGAGGGAATCGCGCCGCACTGCCGAGGTAGGTGCAGCCTGGGGAAAGGTTGGGGCGGTCTTCTGGCCAGCGCGGCTCAGTGCCACCGGGGGTTGCCGGATGCACGGCCACCGTGGTTCCGGCAGCGGGGCCGGTTCCGTCGGCAGCCTGCTGAATAACAGTGCCAACGACTTCGTGGCCCAAAATCATCGGGGCCTTGAGAATCGACTCCCCCGCGGCACCGTGAGTCCAGTAGTGAAGGTCAGACCCACACACACCGCCGAACGCGACCTGAACGACAGCCTCATCAGCCGACGCCGCAGCGAGCGGAATCGTGTCGACCCGCAAATCATCTACTGCGTGGACAACAACAGCGAGGGTGTCGGTGGGGAGTTCGAGAGTCATGAGCTTCGTTTCTATTCGGTGTTGAAAAGAAAACGGGAGCGCCGCAATGCTGCACGACGCTCCCGTGTTTCGAAAGGTTGTTAGACGACGACCGTCATGCCGCCATCGATAAAGATGACTTGGCCGTTGACGTAGTCCGACCCGCTGGAGGCGAGCCAGACGGCGGGGCCACCGAGGTCGGCGGGAGTGCCCCAACGACCAGCAGGCGTGCGCCCGAGGATCCAGTTATTGAAGGTGTCGTCATCGACGAGCGCCTGCGTCATTTCGGTGTGGATGTAGCCAGGCGCGATTGCATTGATCTGCAGTCCGCCACTAGCCCACTCCGCCGTCATGGCGCGAGTGAGGTTGCGGATGCCGCCCTTCGACACCGTGTACGGCGCGATAGTGGGGCGAGCAAGGTCGGTCTGCACCGACGCAATGTTGATGATCTTGCCCTCACCACGCACCAGCATGTGGCGCGCAACTTCGCGGCCAACGAGGAACGCGCTCGTGAGGTTGGTGGAGATGACTCGGTTCCAGTCCTCCACGTCGAGGTCGAGCATCGGTTCGCGATGCTGGATGCCCGCGTTGTTCACGAGCACCCCGATCGCACCGATGGATGCCTCGATCTCGGCAATGGCGGTGGCGACAGCTGTGGCATCCGCTACGTCAAACGCGCGAGCGTAGACGCGTTCGGCCCCAAACTCGGCACTGAAGTCGGCGTAAGTGGCGGCAAGCCGCTCTTCATCGCGACCGTTCAGCACGATCGTTGCACCGGCAACCGCCAAGGCCTGAGCGATGACGCGCCCGATTCCTCGACTGGATCCGGTAACGAGCGCAATGCGCCCCGTGAGGTCAAACATGGTGGATGCCACAGCTATCTCCTAAAACATTCCGGCGACGATGAAGATGACGAACGCGATCGCGAAGCCCATGACACCGACGAGTGCTTGACCGACTGTCCAGGTGCGCAGCGTGGTTTGGGTGTCCATACCGAAGAAGCGGCTGACCAGCCAGAAGCCAGAGTCGTTGACGTGACCAGCAAACACCGATCCGGCAGCGAGTGCGAGCACGATGGCGGCAAGTTCGACCGGGTTGAGGCTGGCGTCAGCCAAAACGACGGGCTGGATGAGCGCTGCCGCAGTCGTGAGAGCGACGGTTGCCGAACCTTGAGCCACACGGATGATCGCAGCAATCACGAAGCCGGCAACGATGAGCGGCATACCGATTGATTCGAGTGACGTGGCGATACTGGCGCCGATTCCGCTGGCACGAAGTACGCCACCGAACATTCCACCGGCACCCGTGATGAGGATGATCGAGCTAACCGGGCCGAGGGCGCTGTCGACGATCGTCTCAATGAGCGTGCGCTCCTTGTTGCGCTTCCAGCCGAGCAACCACATCGCGAAGACCACGGTGATGAGCAGAGCGATGGGAGTTTCGCCGAGGAGACGAAGCACCTGAACGAGCGGGTTCTCAATGTCAACGACACCAGCAGTGGCGAGGGCGTTGAGGCCAGTGTTCATGAAGATGAGAACGAGAGGGAGAAGGAGAAGGAAGAGGATCGTGCCGAGCTTGGGGTTTGACTTGAACTGAGCAGCCTTTTCGTCATCTTGGCTTCCGAACAGGATGTCGGGGATCGCGATGTCGAAACGCTTGCCGGTCCAGGTGCCGAACTTGTAGCCGACGACGTACCAGGTGGGGATCGCGACGATGAGGCCGAAGATGAGGACGAGTCCGACGTCAGCGCCGAGAAGACCGGTGGCGGCAACGGGGCCGGGGTGCGGCGGCACGAAGATGTGCATGACCGAGAAGGCGACGGCTGACGGGAAGGCGTAGAAGAGGAGCGATCCGCCGAGGCGACGAGCCACCGTGAAGATGATTGGCAGCATGACGACAAGACCGGCGTCGAAGAAGATGGGGAAACCCATCATGAGCGAGGCAACGGCCAGAGCCAGAGGTGCCCGCTTCTCACCGAAGCGACGGATGAGCGAGTCGGCGAGCACTTGCGCTCCACCACTCATTTCGAGCATCCGGCCCAGCATCGCACCAAGACCAACCAGCAAGGCGACGCTGGCGAGAGTGCCACCGAAGCCAGACGTGAGGGTCGGGATTATCTGGTTCGTGGGGATACCAGCCGCAACCGCGGTGACGAGGCTCACGATGATCAGCGAGAGGAACGCGTGAACGCGGCCCACGATAATCAGCAGCAGCAAGAGCGCTATGGCTCCCGCGGCAAGAAGGAGAAGACCCCACGTGGGCAACTCCCAAAGCAATTGGAGATCGGTCATCATTGTCCTTTTTCTCTAGCGCAGCTCAGCCGACGTAGCGGTCGGTGAGGTCTTTTTTGATTGACCGGACAATTTCGTCCGGAGTTTGGGTGAGGTCGGCGAGCACGCCGCGCTCGTCTTCCTGGAGTGGTTCGAGGGTGCTGAACTGGGAGTCGAGGAGACTGTTGGGCATGTACTCATGATTGCGATGCGACTGGCGTTCAGCGATCACTTCACGGCTGCCATTGAGGTGAACGAAGACCGCGGAAGGAGTGTGGGCGGTGAGGAGTGTGCGGTACGAGCGCTTGAGAGATGAGCACGCAACGATGATGGGGTTGCCGTCGGCGAGTTCTGCGCCAATTCGGTCGGCGATGATCTCGAGCCAGGGGGCGCGGTCTTCGTCATTCAAGGCGTGGCCAGCGGCCATCTTCTCTTTGTTAGCCCGGGGGTGAAGGTCATCACCGTCGATGAATTGCATCCCCAGCGCTTCGCCGAGGGCAGCACCAACGGTCGATTTACCCGATCCTGAGACACCCATCACTATGAGGGGTGGAAATTGTGAAGTCACAGTCTTCCTAACATTGGACGCGTCGTTACGTCTGATATCAATCAGGTAAGTCTGCCTTAAAGCAGACTTAATGCAAATTCGGCTCGCGGGACCACCCACGAGGTCAGCGAGCGAGCAGGACGCAAATAGCTGACGATTTCTTTCTATACCGGCTACCTCTGGTTTATCAACACTCTCAGTGGGAACATTGAGGAAGGGAAGAAGGAATTGCCATGAGCGAGAACCTGAACGATCCAGTTGAAGAACTGTCGTCGGACACCTGTTGGGAGTTACTGCGCACTGCCACTCTGGGCAGAATCGCGGTCAGCTTTCGAGGAGAGCCAGAGATCACCCCGGTGAATTTCATCGCCGTGAACAACCGACTAATGTTGCGCACGTCACAGGGCACCAAGCTGCTCAAGCTGACGATCAATGATCGAGTGGCGTTCGAGACTGACTACGTGGGCCCGCACACAGCGTGGAGCGTCGTTGCCAAAGGCACAGCGCGCATTATCGAAGCTCAAGACGAGATCTACGAAGCCGACCAATTGCCGCTGACACCGCTGATCCCCACGCTCAAATACGTGTGGGTGGAAATCAGGCCGACAGAAGTTACCGGGCGCCGCTTCACGCTCGGGCCGGAGCCCGAGCGCTATTAGCGACTTAGAGCGACCCCTTGCCCGTCGAGCCGATCGGAATCGCGGTCATGCGCGTTACGGCAACTTCGGCCGTAAGGTACTGACCAATCTCACCGACGAGAGCGGCGACTGCGGGGCTCGTGCCGTGGTCGTCGAGAAGCGCTTCTGACGCCCACTTCTCAATCATGACGAGCGTGCCATCCGCGGCTTCATGAATCGCATAGAGCTCACAGCCGGGTTCGTCATGCACAAGAGGAAGTGCGGTGCGGAGCGCCTCAACCACCGCGTCGCGGCTGTCGGGGCGGATGGGAAATACGGCGGTAACGATCACTGGTTGGGTCATGCTGCCACGCTACCGCTCACCCCCTGCGTTTCCGCAAGGTAAGTAGGGCGGCGGCGGCGAAGGCTGAATGGATGCCGCGAGCCTGCTGCGCGGTGTGCCCTAGGCTTGATCACTGGGCCAACTCCGCGCCAGCGTGGGGCCCGCCACTTTGTCCCAGAGTCAAGGAGTGAACGATATGACCGCTGCTGAGCAAGCATCCGCAAACATTGGCGTAGTAGGGCTCGCCGTTATGGGCTCCAACCTCGCCCGCAACCTCGCAAGCCGCGAAGGCAACACCGTTGCCATCTACAACCGCTCCTACTCGAAGACCGAGACTCTGCTCACTGAGCACCCCGAAGCTAACTTCGTTCCGGCATCCACGTATGAAGAATTTGCGGCGTCGCTGTCGAAGCCACGCACCGCCATCATCATGGTGCAGGCTGGCAAAGGCACGGACGCTGTGATCGACGCTCTCACTGAAGCTTTCGAACCCGGCGACATCATCGTCGACGGCGGCAACGCACTCTTCACCGACACCATCCGTCGTGAGAAGGCCGTGCGCGAGACCGGCATTAACTTCGTCGGCGCTGGCATCTCTGGTGGCGAAGAGGGCGCGCTGCTCGGCCCATCGATCATGCCCGGCGGTTCCGCGGAAGCGTGGGAAACTCTCGGCCCGATCCTCAAGTCGATCGCCGCTATTGCCGAAGGTGAGCCGTGCGTCACTCACGTCGGCACCGATGGTGCAGGCCACTTCGTCAAGATGATCCACAACGGCATCGAATACGCCGACATGCAGCTCATCGCTGAGGCCTACGACCTCATCCGCCAGGGCACCGGCGCGACCCCCGCCGAAATCGCCGACATCTTCGCCGAGTGGAACAAGGGCGAACTCGAGAGCTACCTCATCGAGATCACCGCCGAAGTTCTGCGCCAGGTCGACGCCAAGACAGACAAGCCCCTCGTGGACATCATCCTCGATCAGGCAGGTTCCAAGGGAACCGGCGTGTGGACCGTGCAAACCGCACTCGACCTCGGAGTGCCCGTCTCGGGAATCGCCGAAGCCGTGTTCGCCCGCGCCGTCTCCTCGAAGCCTGCCCAGCGTGCGGCATCCGCAGCACTGCCCGGCCCCAGCTCTGTGCCGGCCATCGACGACAAGGCCGCGTTCATTGAGGATGTTCGCCAGGCTCTCTACGCCTCGAAGATCATTGCGTACAGCCAGGGCTTCGACGCTATTGTTGCCGGCGCTGAAGAGTACAACTGGGACATCAAGAAGGGCGAGATCGCCAAGATCTGGCGCGGTGGTTGCATCATCCGTGCCCGCTTCCTGAACCGCATCACCGAGGCCTACGCCGAGAACCCCGGCCTCGTGGCTCTCGTCGCGGCGCCGTACTTCAGCGATGCGATCGGTGGAACTCAAGATTCTTGGCGCCGAGTTGTGGGCGGTGCTGCCGCTGCGGGCATCCCGACTCCGGCATTCTCCTCGTCGCTCGCGTACTACGACAGCCTGCGCGCACCGCGCCTTCCTGCCGCCCTCGTTCAGGGTCAGCGCGACTTCTTCGGCGCTCACACCTACAAGCGAGTCGACATGGATGGCACCTTCCACACCCTGTGGTCGGGCGATCGCACCGAGATCGAAGCGACTGACTCGCACTAATCGATATGGCGGCGAACCTCGTGTTCGCCGCCATTCTTTTCGCCTCAACACACGCAACGCAGCACTGGCAGGCACAGCGCGACTCTCACTACCTGACGCGCACAACGCCGCGCACAGCACCGCGTGCAGTTCGCAGTGACAGAATGGGTGCACGATGAGCGAATATGAAGACAACCCGGAGTTGTCTGGCTACGAGCCGCACGGAGATCGTCCAATGCGCTCTCGCACTTTCATCTGGGTTATGCGGGTGGTTGTTGTGCTGGGGCTCATTGGGCTTGTCGTACCCGGCATCGTGTCTGCCGCTGGCACCGCAAACAACACCGCTACTCGCACGTGCAGCACCTATATCGAATACTTGGCACCCCAAGCTGTCTCGTTCGACATCCGCTTTGAGCTTTTCGGGCAGGGTGAACCCGGCTGGAAGTGCTACGCAATCGCGTTCAATGGCACCGAAACTTTGCTTCGTTCGATGGGCCTAATTCCCGGGCCAGCCGTTATTCCGCGCAGCCCAGCCGACAACACGTAATTCGCCGCTGCTTAGCGTTCGGCGATCAGCTTTTCTTGAACTTGGCGACGCAGCACCTTGCCGATAAGCGACCGAGGAAGCTCGTCGACGACCACGATGCTCTTGGGTACTTTGTAAGCCGTGAGGTTTTCGCGCACAAAGTCGCGTACCGCTTTCTCGTCGAGAGTCGCCCCCTTCGCGAGCACCACAGCCGCAACAACATCCTCGCCACTGTGCTCGCTGGGCAATCCCACCACGGCAGCATCAACAATCGATGCGTGCTGGCGCAGAGCCTCTTCGACTTCACTCGGCGCGACATTGAAACCGCCGGTGATGATGAGCTCTTTGATGCGGTCAACGACGGTCACGAAGCCATCAGGATCCACGGTGACGATGTCGCCGGTGCGGAACCAATCCTTGCCACCATCTGAGGTCGGCACAAACACTTCGACAGTCTCGTCAGGCTTGTCCCAATAGCCCGAAAATACTTGCGGGCCACGCACGATGAGTTCGCCCTGCTCCCCCGCAGCACGATCCACCGTGGGATTCTCGGGATCAACAACGCGAATCTCTGTGTTGGGCAGAGGAAGCCCGACAGTGCCCGCACGGCGAGTGGGGCCGACAGGGTTGGCAATGAGGATGGGGCTCGTCTCTGAGAGCCCGTAGCCCTCGACGAGGGTGCCTCCGGTGCGCTCTTCCCAGGGCTCGACCACGGTTGCGGAGAGAGGCATCGCTCCCGAGATCGCGATCTCGATGCCCTTGAGGGAAACACCAGCAGCGTCGGCCGCTGCTGTGAGCCGCTCGTAGATGGGCGGCACGGCCGGCAGGAACGTGGCTGGGCGCTTCTTGACGACGGCCAGTACCAGGTCTGGGTCGAACTTAGGGAACAAGACAAGCCGGGCGCCCATGCTCATAGCAAACGTCAGACAGAGCGTAAGACCGTAGGCGTGGAACATCGGAAGCACCGCGTAGACCACCGCGGTGCCGCGAGGTACTGCCGGCGCCCAGGCGCGCGCCTGAGCTGCGTTGGTCGCCAGGTTGAGGTGGGTGAGCATCGCGCCCTTGGGAGATCCGGTGGTACCGCTCGTATACTGGATGAGGGCCAAATCGTCGGCAGTTGGCCGCACAATGTGCTCGTCGATGGGCTCAGATTTGAGCAGATCTTCCCACACGATCGTTCCGCTCACGTTTGTTGTGAGCGCGGTGCGTGACTCGCGCGCCTTCGCGATGGGCAATGTGAGCAGAGCACGCTTGAGCAGCGGCATCGACTGGGTGACGTCAACCGAAATGATGGTCTCGGCTATGACATCCATCGGAAAATCTTGCAGCGTGGCAACAACGTTGTTCCACGCGATGACAACTCTTGCCGCGTGGTCTTCAAACTGGTGCCGAAGCTCGCGAGGCGTGTAGAGCGGGTTGTGCTCCACGACAATGGCGCCAAGTCGCAGCACCGCATAGAACGCCACGATGTGTTGCGGGCAGTTAGGAAGCACGAGAGCGACCCGGTCGCCCTTCTGCACACCCAAAAGGCGAAGGCCTTCGGCCGCGCGATCTATCTGCGCGCCGAGCTCGGCGTAGGTAGTTTCTTTGCCAAAGAACTCAAGCGCAACACCGTTTGGGTATTTAGCAATAGAGGCTGCGACCAGATCGTAAAGCGATCCATCGGGCAACGGAATTTCATCAGGAACGCCATCGGCGTAGTTAGCAAGCCAGGGGCGGTCGGACAACGCAGTCATACGTTAACTGTATGCCTGTCGAGACCCACTCATTTACGCAATACGCCCCCACGAACCGGGACAACAAACCGTCGACCATTGCCACGGAGAACTGCCCGTGAGAACTGCCGTCTAGTAGTGCCGTCTAGTAGTGCCGTTGAATCCCTAGGCTGCGCCGTCGAACATTGAGGTCACCGAACCGTCATCGAAGACTTCGTGAATCGCTCGAGCCAGCAGCGGTGCGATCGGCAGAATGGTGAGGGTCGGGAACCGCTTGTGCTCGGGGATCGGCAGGGTGTCGGTGACGACAACCGAGTCGATGAAGTCGCTCTGCAGAATCGTCGGCGCCGGGTCAGAGAAGATGGCGTGCGTTGCGGCCACAACAACCTTGAGCGCACCAGCTTTCTTGAGCGCCTCTGCCGCCTTGACGATGGTTCCCCCGGTGTCGATCATGTCGTCAACGAGGAGGCAGACACGGCCGCTCACGTCACCAACGATGTCATGAACGGTGACCTGGTTAGGAACGAGAGGATCACGACGCTTGTGGATGATCGCCAGTGGCGAGTCAAGCTTCTGGCTCCAAATGTCGGCAACGCGCACGCGGCCCATGTCGGGGCTCACAATAGTGAGAGTCGAGGGGTCAAGCTGCTTGCGGAAGTGCTCAAGCAGTACCGGCATGGCGAAGAGGTGGTCGACGGGGCCGTCGAAGAATCCCTGAATTTGGGCGGCGTGCAGGTCGACGCTCATGATGCGGTCGGCGCCAGCAGCCTTGTACAGGTCGGCGATGAGGCGGGCACTAATCGGCTCGCGACCGCGACCCTTCTTGTCTTGACGGGCGTAGGGATAGAACGGCGAGACAACGGTGATGCGTTTCGCCGATGCCCGCTTGAGGGCATCCACCATGATCAGTTGTTCCATGAGCCACTCGTTGATGGGCTCAGTGTGCGACTGAATAACGAAGGCGTCGCAACCGCGAACGCTCTCGTCGTAGCGGGCATAGATCTCGCCATTCGCAAAGGTGCGGGCGTCGGTGGGCACGAGGTCGCTGCCGAGTTCTTCAGCGATGTCGAGCGCGAGTTGAGGATGCGCTCGCCCGGAGACAAGCACGAGTCGCTTTTGACCGGAGATCTTGATGCTGGCCACGTGGTGACTCGCTCTCTGCCGCGGTTACGGCGTTGGTCGGTCAGGCGAACTATCGTCGCTTGCTGCTTTGGCTGCCTGAGCCGCTGCAGTTCCCGCCCGATTGGTTTCGACCCAGCCACTGATGTTGCGCTGCGGAGCGACATTAATACCGAGAGACCCTGCCGGTACATCTTTTCGGATGACCGAACCTGCCCCGGTATACGCTCCGTCAGCAATTCTAACCGGAGCAACGAAGACGTTGTGTGACCCACTTCTCACATGCGAGCCAACGACCGTTCGACTTTTGTTCACACCGTCGTAGTTTGCGGTGATCGTTCCGGCACCGATGTTGGATTGTTCGCCGACTTCAGTGTCGCCGATGTAGCTGAGGTGCGGCACCTTGCTTCCCTCGCCAATGGTGGAGTTTTTGGTCTCCACGAATGCACCGATCTTGCCGTCAGCACCGAGCTTGGTGTTGGGGCGGAGGTAGGCGAACGGCCCGACGGATGCCCCAGCACCGATCACGCTGAGGGTGGCGTCGGTGCGTTTGACGACAGCATTCTCGCCAACTTCACAGTCAACGAGGGTGGTGTCTGGGCCGATGATGGCGCCGGACTGCACCAGCGTTGCGCCCTTGAGCTGAGTTCCGGGAAGAATTTCGACATCCGGGTTCAGGGTGACGTCGGCATCGATCCACGTTGTTGCGGGGTCTTCGATGGTGACGCCAGCGCGTTGCCATTTCTGCACGATAAGTTCGTTCATGCGTCGGGCAGCTTCTGCCAGTTGCACGCGGTCGTTGACCCCGGCGACCATCCAGCCGGCGAGAACGGGCATAGCCGAAACGACGGCTCCGACTCCGCGCAGTAGGCCGACAACATCGGTGATGTATTTCTCGGCCTGCGCGTTGTCGGTGGTGATGCGCACGAGCTGCTCACGAAGAGGCCCAACGCTGAACACGTAGGTGCCGGAGTTGATTTCGGTGATCGCGATCTCGTCGGCGGTCGCGTCTTTTTGTTCCACGATGCGGTCGAGACCACCGTTGGCATCGCGCACGACACGGCCATAGCCGGTTGCGTCATCAAGGATCGCCGAAAGCACGGTGGCGGCAGCCGACTGCGCACGGTGTTGAGCAAGCAGCGAAGCGAGCGTGGCGGAGTCGAGAAGCGGCACGTCACCACTGACGACAACAACATCCCCGTCGAAGTCGGCAGGCAGTGAATCAACCGCAACCTCAACGGCACGGCCAGTTCCGGGCACATCGTCTTGGTCGACGATGAGGATGTCGGGCATGAGCTCAGAGAGCGTCGCGACAACTTCGTCACGCTGGTGACGCACTACGGCGATCACATGATCGGGGTTCAGCTCACGGGCGGCAGCAACAACGTGCCCAATGAGTTCGCGACCGGCAAGGCGGTGCAGAACTTTGGGCTTCGCAGATTTCATGCGCGTGCCTTGGCCAGCGGCGAGAACAATGACGGCGAGTTTGTGTTCGGTCATGAACCTATTCTGCCCTGAATGAGCGGCGCTCAAAACGCCGCCACCGTGGGGTTAGCGGTTCAAGCCGTCTTCGTAGGCAGCAGCCGCGGCATCGATCTCCCACGATTCCACGAACGGATCTTCCGGAAGCAGGTATGGACGATCGACGTTCGTGCCGTTCGAACACAGGTAGTCGTCGTGCCAGTCGTCGTCGAAAGTCGGGTCCCAGTAACAGCGCCATCCGCTGCTCGCTTCGCTCTCGGCAGGTTGTTGATCTGCGTAGTTTTCACCTTCGGCTTGAAGGTGCTCCTCAGATTGCTGATAGTCGTCTCTGCTCTCGAGCTGCTCCTCGTAGCCGGATTGACTGTCGAAATAGGACGAACATCCCGCGAGCGCAAGCACAGACACGAACAGGACAACTACAGAGCGGCGATACATTGGCGGCAAAGCCTCTCGGATTTATGCGGTTGGCGAGTCAGGAATCATCCAGAGATTACAGCGGCAATCAGACGTCAGCTAGCCCCCAACTCAGGGTTCAGCGCAGGTCGCGCAAAAACCAAACGTAAGCTCTGAAGTAGCCGGATGCACCGTCCTCGACCTACCAAACGCCAAAGGTCGCGCGACTGGCCTGAAAAAGTGAAAAGCCGGAACCTCGACGTGAAGTCGGTTCCGGCTTTTTCTTTGCGCTGAAGCCCTTCGGAAAGGATTTCGACTATAGGAGCGCTGGGGTTTCCAGAACCCCTCAAAGCTCCGCCTCTAGGATTCGAACCTAGACTGGACAGCTCCAAAGGCTGCCGTGCTGCCATTACACCAAAGCGGACCGCACCCGAAGGCGCTAACCAATTCTGCCAGATCATTGGGCCTCTGTCGTGCACCTTGCCCAATTCGGAGCCTTCACACACGTTTACTTGCCCCTTCTGGGTGGCCTATTTGCACACATCCGCGTGTCGAAACTGGGATAATAACCGGATGCCCCAACGCGACGAAGTCGACCGAATTGTCGAGGCGTGGTCGCGCGAGCGCCCCGATCTCGACTTTGCGCCTCTGCATGTTTTGAGTCGGGTTGGTCGGTTGGCGAAGCATTTGGAGCGTGCCCGTCGGTCTGCCTTCGCGGTCGCGGGTGTTGAGCCGTGGGAGTTCGATGTGCTTTCGGCTCTGCGCAAGGCGGGGGCGCCGTACCAGTTGAGCCCAACCGCTTTGGTTCAACAAACAATGGTTTCTAGTGGCACCATGACGAACCGTATTGATCGCATGGTGATTCGTGGTTTAGTTGAGCGCCGCACTGACCCTAATGATGGCCGCGGTGTAATTGTGCTGATGACGGCAAGCGGTCGTGAGCGGGTGGACGAAGCGATCACATCCTTGGTGCATGATGAAACGGCGCTGCTTTCGCGAATGTCTGCTGGCGAACAAGAACGATTGAGCGGCTTGCTCAGAAAGTTGAGCCTCGACGGTGAATAACCCCCAAGAGCAGACCACCTTCCGTCGCATTTCTCCTGGACTTGGTCTCGCACTTGGTGCTTTTGGTCTCGCTCTGCTGATCAGTTTTCTGATTCCCGCAATCCCCACGCTTACCGCGTGTGTCGTGTTGGGCATCCTGTTTAGTGCACTGCCGTGGCGTAGTGCTGTGCGCTCTGAAGTGAAGCCGGGGCTCGCTATTGCTGCCCGCCGTCTGCTGCGTATCGGTGTCGTTTTGCTCGGCTTCAAGTTGAGTCTCGTGAATATAGCGGAGCTGGGCTGGTTGGTGCTGGGCATGATTGTGCTGATCGTCGTGATCACGTTCTTCTTCACGTGGGGCTTGGGGCGAATGCTGCGCCTCCCCGGTCAGCAGCCGATGCTGATCGCTGCCGGATTCTCCATCTGTGGCGCCTCGGCCATCGGCGCAATGGCGGGAATGACGCGCGCTAAGGACTCAGACACGGCCACACCGGTCGCGCTTGTCACTCTGTGCGGAACTCTCGCTATCGCCCTGTTGCCCGCTCTGCGCCCCCTCCTCGGGCTTGATACTGCCGAGTTCGGGATGTGGGTGGGCGCGAGTGTGCACGATGTCGGCCAGGTCGTTGCCACCGCTCAGATCGCTGGGGCCACCGCCCTCGCTGTTGCGGTTGTCGTCAAGCTCACCCGGGTGGCGATGTTGGCCCCCATGGTGGCCCTCGCAGGGGTCGTTGTTGCTCGCAGTGATCGTAGGGCGGCGGCTTCGGCTGCGGACGCCGCCGGCACGTCAGAGGCGGGAATGGCGCTCGCAGAAACGACGGAGGCCGGCACATTAGGGGCTGGTTCCGCTTCCCCGAAGCCAGCGAAGCGCCCCGCCATCCTTCCGCTGTTCGTCGTGGGGTTCCTCGCTGCGGTGCTGGTGCGCACGTTCGTGCCGCTCTCCGATAGCTTTCTGGAGGTTGCGTCTTACGGCCAAGAGCTCGTTTTGGGCATGGCCCTCTTCGGTCTCGGTGCCTCCATCAGCATCGGCAATCTCATCCGCACCGGTGGTCGCGCGCTCGTTGTCGCCCTCATCTCGTGGGCGGTCATCGCGCTGCTGTCACTCGGCGCGGTCGAGATTGCCCGCGCCGCCGGAGTTGCCGCCCTCGGCTAGCTGTAGGTCGGTTCCACGTAGGCGAGTTGCGCGCTGATCAACCCTCGGTCGCGGCTCACAATTTGGGCTCGTCCGGCAATCGCGGGCATCGCCTTGACCTTGCCGATCAGCTGGCCTTCTTCGGGGCTGCCGCTGAGCAGAATTCCGGTGGTGCCGAGGTCGGTGAGTCGCTGGATGATCGGATCGTAGGCTGCTCGTCCGGCACCACCGGTGCGGCGAGTCATGACGATGTGCAGCCCGAGGTCGCTTGCTTGGGCAAGCAGCGGCGCTAGCACGGCGAGCGGGTTGCCCTGTGAGGTCGCGACGAGGTCGTAGTCGTCGATCAGGATGAACCCTTCCGCCCCTTGCCACCAGGATCGTGAACGCAATTGTTCGGCCGTGACATCGGGGCCCGGAATGCGACTCTGGAAGAACGCGGCCAGTTCAGCGACACCACTCATCGCCATGTCGTGGGCGGTCAGGTACGCCCCCAGGTACTCTGCGGGAACTTCTCCCAGCAGGGCACGGCGGTAGTCGATGACAAAAATCTTCGCCTGCTTGGGGCCGTAGAGCCGCATAATTTCATGCGCGTAGGCCCGCAACATTGATGACTTGCCGGAATCGGCATCGCCGTAGAGGAAGAGATGCGATTCTGCCATCGGGTCGATGCCGAAAGCTGCGATGTTTGCTTCGTCGACTCCGAGCAGAATTTCTCTGGAGTCAGGGGGTGCGATCGCCCGAACCTCATCGAGGGTGATGCGCTCTGGCAGCAGCCGCAATTTGGGTCCTTGGGCTCCCGGCCACGCCGCGGTGACTTTAGCTACCAGATCTTCGATGCCAGCCGCGAGTGTTGTGGCGTCACCGGAGCCGTCGACGCGAGGAAGCGCCGTGAGCATGTGCAGTTTGCGCGGGCTAAGTCCGCGACCGGGAGCACTGATCGGCACGTTCGCTGCCGCTTTGCGATCGATCTCAGAGTCCGAGGCGTCGCCAAGCCGCAGCTCAATGCGGGTACCGAAGAGGTCTTTGATGTTGGCGCGAACGTCAAGCCAGCGCCCGGCCGTGATGACAACGTGCACACCAAAGGTGAGTCCTCGGGCCGCGATTGCTTGGATTTGTGGCTCAAGGCTCTCGAACTCGGAGCGCAGCGTCGCCCAGCCGTCAACGATGAGGAAGATGTCACCGTAACCGTCATCGACTCGCCCCTCAGCACGTCGTTGCCGATAGGTCTGGATTGAGTCGATGCCGTGCTGCCGAAAGAACACCTCGCGGGCGTTGACGATGCTCGTGACTTCGGCGACCATCCGGCGCACAACGTCTGGTTCTGATCGCGTCGCGACACCACTGATGTGGGGGTACTTGGTGAGCCCGGAGAAGCTGCCGCCGCCAAAATCGATGACGTAAAACTGAACTTCAAGCGGGGTGTTGGCGAGCGAGAGCGACACCAGCATCGTGCGCGCCAGGGTGCTCTTTCCGCTCATCGGGCCACCGATAATGACGGCGTGCCCGGCTGAGCCTCCGAGCGAGACCGTAAGACTCTCTCGGCGTTGTTCGAGCGGGATATCGACGATTCCGAGAGGAATGGTGAGCGAGTCACCCTGTCGCCAATGCGCAGAGATCAGCCCGAGCACAGGGTCAATCCTCAGGTCAGGCATCAGTTCATCCAGGGGTGCGGGAACTTCTAGCGGCGGCAGCCATACCTGATGTGCCGGCGAGCCCACTCCGGTCATGCGAGCGACTGCTATCTCGAAGGTGCTGCGCTTCTCTTCGAGCTCTGGCGCGAGATCCTGCTCCATCACCATTTCGACTTCGTTAACTTTGGCTTTCCACACGGGCGCCGCAGTGAACAATTCGACATCGGCGGAGGCGTCGCCGCCGCTGGACTGCGCAGTCGCCGCACGCTTGCGCTTTTTGGGCGGCGCGGAGACATACGCCGCTCGAAACTGGGTCATCGTTTCGGTGTCGGACTTCAAGAATCCCACTCCGGGGCTAGTCGGGAGTGTGTAAGCATCGGGCACGCCCAGCACCGTTCTCGACTCTGCGGCCGAGAACGTGCGCAAACCAATTCGGTACGAGAGGTGCGAGTCGAGCCCGCGAAGCTTGCCCTCTTCCAGTCGCTGCGAGGAGAGCAAAAGGTGAACTTGCAGTGATCGGCCGAGTCGACCGATTGCTACAAAGGTGTCGGCGAATTCTGGTTTCGCGGCCAACAGTTCGGAGAATTCGTCGGCCACGATCAGCAGTGCTGGCAACGGTGCGAGATCGGTGCGCCCCTCACGGCGGGCTTTCTCATACTCCGAGACGTTGACGAAGTTTCCCGCGGACCGCAGAAGCTCCTGGCGACGCGTCATTTCACCGTGTAGTGCATCCTGCATGCGGTCGACGAGGGTGAGTTCTTCGCCCAAGTTGGTGATGATGGCAGAAACGTGCGGCATCTCGGCCATGCCCGCGAAGGTGGCACCACCCTTAAAGTCAATCAGTACAAAGTTCAGCTGATCAGGAGAATGAGTGAGTGCCAAGGACAGAACTAGTGTTCTGAGTACTTCTGATTTTCCGGAACCGGTCGCCCCGATTATGAGACCGTGCGGGCCCATGCCCTGCTGTGCTGACTCCTTGATATCGAGCACAATCGGCGAGCCATCAGTGGCTTGACCGATGGGAACTCGGAGGCGATCCCGCTCAAGCCGCCCCTGCCACGAAACGGCAAAGTCGATTTCGCTGACGTCCGGAAGCGCCAGTAGATCGACGAGCTCCAGTTGCTTAGTGCTCGTAGTGCCCGCCGCCGCGGTGATGGCCGCGCCGGTGTGCAAGGGCATCAGCCGACGGGCTGTGGCTTCCGCTTCGACGATGGATACGGCATCCGCCACAAAAGGAAGTGACAAGCCCTGCAACGTGATGAGCTCGCCCGTCGCCTCATCGGTAGGGGTCGCCGGGGTGAGAGCGATCCGCATCATGCTTGGGTTCTCGAGCTCGCCCCACCGCGCTGGCAAGTCGATGACGGTGACCCCTTGCACACCGTCGTCAGTGATGATCGCATCAGAAGAGGGAATGCGGGCACCATCGGTGACGATGATGATGTGAGGGGTTTTGCGTTCCGCATCCCGACCGAATCGGGGTCGTTCTTTGAGGTCGGGCGGCAACATGTCGTGAATCTCGGCCACGTTCGAGCCAATCATTCGCGCAGCACCGAGACCGTCGTTGACATATCGCGAGTGCGTGTGCGGCAGCCATTTGGCCCATTCCCAGTGACTCAAGACGGCGTCATCGGCAACGATCGCGACGTGAAGGTCGTCGGGGTGATGCATCGTTGTGGCGTGCAGCAGCATCGACCGAACGAGGGAGCGAGCCTCTTCTTCGTCACCGGTGATTTCGAAGCGGGCAAAATCTCGCAACGAGGTTGCCAGCGGCAGGTGCTTCTGAATCTCGTGGCTGAGCATGAACCTATGAGCTGCGGATGCCGCTACCGGATCGAGTTGGGCCAGCGGCGGCAGCTCGGGCGCTTCTAGCTGAACGCACAGCGCTTGATCGTTAGTGCCGACCCGCGTGAGCAGAAAGTCGTTGTCGTCGGTGGACCGTTCCCACACCCGTGTGCGTTCTTCGGCAAGGAAGGGAAGCGCGGCCGGGGCAGGATTTAGCCAGTTCGCTGCACGACGTTGCTGCTTTCCCGCGACCCGGATCGTCTGACGAAGCTCGACGAGGTAGGCGAGGTATTCCCGACGTGCGGAAAGGATCGCGGATTGCCGTTGGGAACGCTGTCTCCACCCGTTGACGGCGACGAAGCCGACCGATGAGACGAGGAACATGCCGCCGGTAATGAGGCCGGTGGCGCCCGAGCTGGTGACAGCCATGACGATGGCGCCCACACTGCCGAGCATGGGAAGCATCGAGCTGATGAGCCCACCGCCGCCGTCGCCGGGAGCAAGTTCGGGTGGTGCTTGAAGCGCGATCTTGCCTGCAGGAACGCGAGGAGGAGCTAGTCGAGTACCGGCCATTATGAAGATTCCCTACCGAGCAAGAGGCTTATGGTGAATGCGCGATTTCCCATGCGAACGCGAACGCCCTCATCGAGGAGCACCCGATTTCCGGGTTCGAGCGTCGTGACTTCGCCCTCATCGCCCAACAATTCTGTTCCGTTGGTGGAGCCGTAGTCGGTTACCCAGGTTCGACCGCGGGAGTGCTCAACCCGCAAATGCGTCTTTGACACTGTCGACTCGTGGTCTTGCACGATCACGAGCTGATCTGTCGCCTCTGTGTGCACGGGGTTGCGCCCCAGGTTGACGGCGACGGGGGCCGCGAACTGCTCGCGCTGGCCGGTATCGAACACGAGCAAGACGGTGCCGTCTGCAGTCTCTGGCAGGCTCAGCCCCGCGCCAGTGGATGCTGGCTCTTGCTGGCTCACGGGCGCTGCTTGCAGGGGCGTGGCAGCGAATCCGCCCTGCGGCACTCCCGTGTAGGACTGACTGATCGAGTTCTCTCCCGGCTCTTGGGGGCGAACGAGGGTGCTGATAACTTGCGGCACTGCCAGCGCTATGGGTGTTTCTGCTTCGGCGTAGCTTTGCAGGCCGGGGGAATTTTGTCGCGCTGTTTGCAACTCGACGAGGCCTGAGGTGAGCTGCGGTCGCGCTCGCTTCGGAACGGAAACCATGACGGTTCGCGCGGCAACATCAGCCCAACTGCGCGCTCGGACTCGCGAATTCCAAGCACCGGAGGCGACAACGATCCAGGCTCCGACGCCGCCGGCGAGAAACCCTATCTGTGTCACAAAGCGGCGCACAAAGGAGCGGCCAACCCCGGGTGAGTATGGTGAATCATCCCGTGACACCCGGAGCCGCAGAAGGGCGTTGCCGATGGTGAGGCCGGTGCGCGCTTCGAGCACCCAGAGCGCGACCGCAAGTTCGACGATGGCGATCAGGGCGAAAATTGGGGAGCCGGTGAGTAGCAAAACGAGCCCGGATACCGTCGTCACGGCAACAACGTCGATTGTGAATGCCATCACTTGGGCACCAGTGCTGGCGGCGGCTCCATGAAACGCCTCCCCCAGTGCACTGGCGTGAGCGATGTGCGGAATCACAGGCGTGGTCTGCACGGGGTGCACCGCGCTCGGAGTCGCTGGGTCGAGAACAGGCACCGCTGCTTGAGCGAACGGCGAGATCACCGCGTGCGCTGGTTGGGCTTGCCGCTGGGCAACCCCGCACCACAGACACTGAGCCGAGCCGGCACGCAGCATCTGGTTGCAGTTCCAACAAACAGCTTCACTCATGAGGCCATCATCCCCCGAAGCGCGGTCAGGATATCGGCGGCGAGCAGCGCGGCGGGAAATGCTGCCGCCACCGCGATCCATTCAATGACGTCGGCCAGTCGTGACCAGACGAGTGATTGAGCACCGCGACCGATCGGGATCACGATTATGGCGGCGGCAACGCCGACGGCGAGCAGCGCCCCAGCGACAATCACGAGGGCGGGGCCGTCTAAGGTAGTCGAGAATGCGACGGTGACCGCCACTATCAGCACTGCTGCTGCGGCTCGAGGAGTCCAGCGCAATACCGGGTTGGTGTAGTGCCGGGGTGTGAGAACGAGGGCGATGATGAGCGCACTGGCTAATCCCACCGAGCCACCGAATACGAAGGGGTCATCGATAGCGAGGCGAGAAAGCGCGAGGGGAGCAAAAACTGCCGCGGTTCCGCTGAGGAGCACGGCGCCGACAAGAAGTCGTGTCCAGGATGCGTCAACGATTTCTCGGATGTCAGCTACCGCGATCTGTCCGGGTGATTCGGGGATAGCTCCCCGCACCGTCCAGCGGCTGCTCATGAAGTGTTTGTACTCGATGTGGTAGCCAGCCTCAACGTTGAGCAGGGTTGTCGGCAGAATTCGAAGCCCTGGTGCCACGATCCCTGCCGAGATGGCGGCGGCGGCCGTGGCATCCCAGCCGAGCATCAGCGTTGCACCCCAGATCGCGGAGAGCACGAGCAGCACTAGCGCCGCAGTACTGGCTGCACTGCGTAGTCGAGGTTCTGAGACGGCGGCGGTGAGAAGAGTGGCGAGCACGCCGGCACAGATCAGACCGATGACCACTCCGAGGTGTTTTCCTGATTCGACATGGGTGGGAAAAATTGCCACACCGGCGGCGAAGGCCATGACGAGGGGGGCGATCATCCGCACGGCTTCAACACTCGCGTCTCGTGGGCGACGCATCGCCCAGACCACGGCGGATGCGGCCGCTCCGCCGCCGAGCACGGTGGCGGCAATGACTCGCTGCGCTACGCCCGCGAACTCGCTGGCGCCGCCGTTGTCGAGTAGCACGATGCCGGAGAATGCTGCGGCTACAGCACCGAGCATCCACCACACTGCGCCTTTGTCGTCTCTAGTGTTGCCGCGTTCCGCGCGCACTAATGATTCGGCGGCTCCGACGTGGAAGAGGTCGATGACGGAATACACGCCGCCATCGCTGAGATCTTCGCCGAGCGTCGAGAGCTGCACCTCGATGCCACCCCGTTCCACAACCACATGGCGGGCGGGCTCGAGCACGATGTTGAGACCGCGCATCGCCTCGCCGAGAGTATCGTCGAAGGGAAGCGCAGCGTCGATGCGGCGATCGCCGGTGAGCACAACAAACTTGCGCCGTTCGGCGGTGGCAGCCTGCACGGGCTAAATCTCCAGTCTGAGCTCACGCAGTTGGGCGACTGTCTTAGCGAGCTGGTCTTGCGCTTCTTGCACGCGCTGAAATTCGGAGTCGTCTTCTTCTAAGCCTTCGCGGAAGAGTTCCCGAGCAACCGCGAGGGACTGCCCGATCTGCTTGCGCACTTCTCGTGCCTCGGTCGAGTGGTCAACGCCCGAAATGATGTCGCTGACGGTGGTTTGACTCATGTCGATTCGCGATTGCAAAACTTGCCACGCTTTGCCGTGGTCACCGTTGCGGCGTTCGCTTTCGATGTCTCCGCTGGCTTCTTCGGATTCTTCGCGTTCTCGCTTGGCGCGTTCCTGCGTTTCGCGGGTTGTGGCGCGAATTTCGGCGGTTGCTGCTCGCACGTCGGCGAGCATTGCTACTAGCTCAGAATCCACCGCCGCCACCTCCTCCGCCACCGCTGCCTGAGGCTCCACCGGAGGAGGCGTTGCCTGTCGCTGCAGCCACTTGATTAGCGGAGAGCTCGATCTGTCCCGCGGGGCCGCTAGTGCTGTTGGCGAGGGTCATGAGAATCTTGAGCATTTTTGTCAGGTTGCTGAAGACCGTTTTCAAGATCTTCGAGATCTTCAGGATCATCGGCAATTTCGACATGAATAGGGTGATCATTCGGGTGAGCTGCGGCACCCACCTCATGAGGTTTATGGAGAGTTTGGTGATCCACGCGGGCGTCGAGACTGACCCAACGACGGTCGCGATAGCAATAAGCATTTCGGTGACGAATTCGGCGAGGGCCACGGCGATGGCGAGCACGAATTCGGTGATTGCCTGTGCCATGTCTGCGAGTGCTGTGCACATCTGTGACATTGCGTCGCAGGCGCCAGCCACAGGTTCGATTGCGGTGGCGACTTTGTACTGGGCCCCGGCGAATGCGCGAGCTGTCTCACCTTGCCACGCGTCTCCGAGCCCATCGGGTAGGTGCCTGATGTTGTCGGATACGGCGTCGATGGATTTGCCCACGTTGGTCCATGCTACGGCGCCGCGGTCGAGTGCTGACCAGTCGCCCCCCAGTGGTTTGCTTACCCATTCTTCGAGCGGGCTGAACCCGGCGAACAGGTTGACGGCCCAGTCAATTGCGCCAAGCGCGAAGCCTGCTGATTCTCTGATTTGCCCGATACGATCGCCTGAGTTCGCTGCCGGGTAGGACAGGTAACTCATGGGGTCGTACATCGGGCTCACGGTCATTGTCACAGCTAAACCCCTACCGGTTGAGCGGCACTGGCCGCAGTGTCTGGCACCCACACACCAAAACGGTGAGAGGTGTCGAAGACGGATGGTGCCGCCTGATAGCCGAACGCTGTCTCGCCTGTTGCTAGGTCTTCGACCAGAATGGGCTCGCGTGCTTCCCACGCCAGGCGCAGCTCATCAGCACTGCGTCCGAGGGGGTCAGCGGATGCTCGTTCTGCCCATAGTTCGTCAGAGTAGGCCGCGTTTCGGGCGGCTTCTTCGGCGTCGCGGGCGTCGACGATTTCTTGCTCGATGACTACGGTGACGTTCACGTTGACCTCGCCGTTACCGTTGTTGACGACATCAACATCGATGTCGACCTCGGCGTTTGCTGATCCGTTGCCGATCTCCGGCCCGGGTTGCCCTTCTGCCCCCGGTGTCGGCGGAACCTCAGGTTCTGGCTCGGGGTCGGGGAGGACTTCTGGTTCCGTTTCGGGATGAATCTCTGCGTCAGGCTCCGTGACCGTCTCCGGTTCGGTTTCGACTTCTGGCTCTGCCTCAGGCTGAATCTCTGGTTCTGGAACAATGGTGGGTTCAGGAACTTCAGCCATATCTGGCACGGCCGGAGCAACTGAGCCGCTACCGCCGCCCATTCCACCTCCGCTGCCGCCGCCCACTCCTCCGCCGCCACCGGTCGAGCCGCCCGGGCCTACGTTCCCGCCCCCGCTGCTTAGCTGGTCTTCAATTGCGGTGAGCCGGTCGTGCATTGTTTTGAGCTCTTGTTGCTTTTGTTCTTCTTCTTCGGCGCATTCTTTGGCGTAGTCGTCAAGGTTGACGGTGAGCCCGGTCATCGTGTCTCGAAGGGAGACGACGGCGTTTGTCATGCTGTCTCGTGCGGTGTCGTATTGGGGTTGCAAACAACTGAGGAGCAAACCCATTGCGTTGTTGAGGGAGCAGTGTTCGGTGAGGTACACCTGGGCACGCCCGAGGGCGGCATCTTGCTCGGCGTAGTACCCGCGGATTGCGGGGAATATTGCGGGTTCTATTCGAATCTCGCCAGCCATCATTCTCCCTGTGGTGTGATTTGGTCGCGGCCGCCAGCACCGGCACGGCGTGAACGCGGTGCGGTGTCGGCGTCATCCTCGAGCTTGGGGGCCATGAGTCCTCCCGAGCTGGAGCGTTTCTCCTTGCTGGAACCGCCTGCGCCACCACCGCCCATCATCCCGGTGCCACTGGCACCACGAGCGCCGGCAGCTGCTGTGCCGTTAGCCGCGGCTCCGCCGGAGGCTGCGCCTCCGGAGGCAGCGCCACCGCCCGAGCCGAGTAGCCCGCCAGAACCTGCTGGCCCGCCAATTCCTAGTGCGCCTGACCCAATTCCGCCCGCTGCCGAGCCACCGATGCCTCCGATGCCTCCGATGCCTCCGATGCCTCCGCCAGCAAGTTTCGCGCCGGCTGCGAGTGCACTTGCACCGCCAAGCGCGGCTCCACCGCCCGCGGTGAATCCTGCCATGCTGCCGCGGTCACCACTGTCGGCAACGAGCCGCTCAGGGCCCGTGCTGCCGCTGCCGCTGCCGCTGCCGCTGCCGCTGCCGCTGCCGCTGCCGCCAGAGCTGAGACCGCCGCCGGAGTTGAAACCACCACCGGAGCTGAGACCACCGCCCGACTGTTGCCCCGAAGTAGCCCCGGAATGCGACGTCGACCCGCTGGAGTAGCTTGTGCTCGATCCGCTAGGAGGAGGGCCCCACCCGCGATCGGTTCCCCCACCGGGAGTTGTACCCTGAGTGGTGGTGCCATCATCATCTCGTTCGAATTTCTCCACCTCGCCCCAAGTTTGATCTTGGGGAAAGACTCGACACTCAGTGCGAGCTTGAGCGAGATGCTGGCGGTGAGATTCCAATTCGTCGCCAAGCTTTTCCAGCGCGAGTTTCGCCGATTCCTCTCTTTGATTTCCCAGGAACAACTCGATCACCCCGACAGTGACGTCTGCCGGAAAAGTATGGCCGGCATAAAGCACTCGCGAAGCACCTTCGGCCGCCTGCACAAGATTCGGATCAACTGTGCCGCCGGGCAGCTCGTCAAGGTTGCCCGCTGCCCTGTTGCGCAAGTGGTTCGCAGCTTCAACGACCTCGCCCATGCGATTTGCGGCGATGGATACCTCCGCAAAACGCTTGCGCATTACCTGGAAATATTCTCGGGCGTCTTCAGCCGATGGGCTCTCCCAACCAGGGTTGTCGGTAATCGAGTTCATTGTCTTGTCTAGCTGTTCGAGATAAGTGAGCAGCTTAGGTAGACCGGTCAACTCCCACGACTGTGCATTAGCGATCGTCTTCAGCTGGGTTTCATACTCGCCCATTTTCGTCTCCCAACGGGTCAGTGGGTTGATTGTGACGCTTGCTCCGCCGCACAAGAACGATCACGAGCACGACTGCTCCGATCAGCAACAAAATCCCTACAATCGCGATCCCGATGAGGAGCGGCACAATGGCGTCTAAAGGGTCCTTTTCCTCCGGCGCCACCGGGGCGGCGGTGGGTTCGACCGGGTTATAGATCTCGTCAAAAGTGGGGGACAATTCGTCACCCATAACTACGAAGGGGTTCGCGGTCGAGTACTGCGTTGGATCAGCCGCAAGAAGCTTCCGCAAAGAAATGTACCCGTAGCCGTAGAACCTCGGAGACCGAACAGCGTCGGGGTTGCCGTCACCGCTGGTATTTCGAATCAGCGACTGCAGCAACTGGTTAGGGGAAGCCTCGGGATACTTTTGCATCGCCAACGCGAGAATTCCCGCGGCCAGCGGGGTTGCCATTGACGATCCGCTCGTGAGCTCTTGCTCTTCCCAGCTCTCTCCGTAAGCGCCCTGAACGGTCACGTCCAAGCCCGGCGCAATAATCTTCGTATAAATGTTGTGCACCGGGATCTGGTCACCAGTCGACCCGCCAGCTTGCACTGCCAGAACTCCGTTTCCTCCCGCCGGCATAACCGCCCCGAACACTATGTCCGTCGTGTTAAGAGTGCCGGCAACAATGACGACTTCCTCACGCACCGCCCGCGCGATCGCGCGATCCAACACCTGACCGCCAGGGCTAACCAAAGACGACACCGAGATGATGTCCGCTCCAGCATCCATCGCCGCTTCCATCGCCACCCCAAGCCGATCATCGGATACGGAGAAACCCAGATCAGGGTCAACGCAGGCAATCGAATCACCGTCACTAGTGACATCGGTGACATTTACGACGTAGTAGAGCACCTCAGCGTCGGGGGCGACCCCCTTGATGCCAGCCTGGCCGGGGTAGCCATCACCCGTTCCTGAAATCATCGACACAACATTCGTGCCATGAATCGCATCGAGAACTCCGCCACGGTCGGTCGATACCGCCGGATAAAAGTCCTGCGCCGCCTCATCGAAGCAGAGAGACGGCTCAATAACCGTCACGTTCGCATCCCGCAACGTCGGAATATCAGTATTGATAGGCGAATCCATCACCGCAATCGTGATGCCCTCCCCGGTCAACCCCGACGCGTGCACCTCGCCAATCCCGAGCTGATCGAAATACCAAAAGCCGTCGGATTCTGCCGCGGCAGGCCCAGCAATTCCTAGAGTCAACGCAGCGGCAAGCCCCGCTGCCAGAATTCCTCGAGTGCGACGCGTCATTCGAAGACCTTCTCCTTGGACTGGGACGAGGGCGTGGGAGCCGGGGAGACAGTCGATTCTGTTTTCTCACCCGGCTCGTTCAGACGTGAAAGCAAATTCTTGGCCTCGTCACCAGCCATCGCTTCTTGCTCAATAAAACCGGCAAGAGTGTCGCTTAACTTGTCCCGCAGTGTTTTAAGGTCATCACTGAAAACGGCGGCTACATCCCTCAGCGCAATCGCAGTGCGATCGACCTCTCGTTTGAAATTAGATGCGACTCCGCCCTCGACGCCCTCAGTTTTCCTCAGCTGGCTATCGCTCGGCACATCTTCCAAAGCCCCCAACACGAGATCGATGGTTTTGAGGAAATCTTCGGGAGTCACTTTAATGCTGCTGCCGTAAGACACGTGCGCACCTCTCTAAAATGCTGCGACTAGTTGGCGTGCGAGTGCCCGGTCAGACTGCGAAGTCTGACCGGGCAACACTGCCAGCGAAAATAGTTAGATGGAGAAACGGTTTGCTGAGGCGGAGTCGCTCTGCGTGTACTGCGAAGAAATCTGTTCGGTCTTCGACGCGATCTGAGTGAGCAACTGCTGCATCTCACCGAGCGTCGTAGCCCACTTGCGTTGCGCAACATCGTACTGCTGCTGCGCTTCTCCGCCCCATGATGCGCGAAGCTTGCCGACCTCAGACTCGAGGGTGTCGAGCGTTGACTTGATGCCCTGCGATCCGTTGCGGATCTCGCCGGCGAGCGCGGTGACCTGCGCGGGGTTGACTGACATTGACTGCATGATTAAACCTCTCTCGAAACGATGGTCGACTAGATGTTCGACATCATCGAGCCGAGGCCCGAGATCGTCGAGGAGTGCTCTTCTTCAGTCGCAGCCTGGTCACGTTCTGTGCCAGACAACGCTGCTTCGAGCGTGACGAGAACCTCGTTGAGCCTGCGTGCCTGCTCATCCCACGAGGTCATAAGACCCGTGAACGATGCGGCAGCGCCGCCCTGCCAGAAACCACGCAGCTGATCGATCTCGCCGCGAACTTTCTTTACCTGCTGGTCGATGCCAGCCTTTGCTTCGTTGACCGCCTGGGCGCCTCGCTTGAGGGCACCCTCTTCTGCGGAGATTACATCTGCCATGCTCACACTCCTTCATTAGTCGCATCTCGCCCGGATTGCCCCAGACAACACGCGAAATTCTCGCTTCACCCGACTTGAAACAAAAAGCTACACAAACTCACGATAGAGCACTAGGTAGATTAGCCACAACACGATTAACGTTGCGGCCAACCCCCACTATTGGGGTTATCCTACGCAATTGAGCCTCCCCCGCGTACTAGCATGGTCGCTAGACTGTGAGTAACAGTCAATCTTGATCCACGCCGTGCGCCAGCGCCGACGCTGTGGCAATAACCCCGAGGAGCTTTGTTGAGTCAGGCCATCGTTTCGGGCGGAACCCTCGTTCGAATCTCCATTGTGAGTGAAGGCCGACGGCTCGATGTCGGTGTGCCAGCACAAGTGCCGCTCATCGAGCTGCTGCCCGGATTCGCGCGCAGCCTAGGCGTGCTTGACCCCACACTCACTCACGGTGGTTATGCCCTTCACCGCGCCGACGCAACCGTACTCGATCCGGCATTAGCACTCGGCAGCCAAGGGGTGCGTGACGGAGAGCTCGTCACTCTCGTGCGCGGCGGCCTCATTACAGAGCCACGCATCTACGACGACATCGTAGAAGCGGTCATCGACGCGACAACATCCCAGCACGGCGAATGGACCCAACGTGATGGTGCGCGCACCGCGCTTGCCGTGAGTCTGAGCTTTCTGGCGTTGTGCGCAGTACTACTGGTTACCGCCGGCACGGGCTTTGCCATCGGTGCCATCGTTGCTGCGAGCGGTGCAGTAGTACTGATTGCCACCGCAGCCGTGCTGACGCGCACCGGTCAGCCCGAGGCAGGGCACGCCCTCGGCCTCGCCGCCGCACTGTTCGGTGCTATCGGCGGTTATCTTGCCGTTCCCCTCGAACCGATCTGGGGATGGCCGCTGGCCGCAGCCGGTCTCGGAGCTGTTGTTGTCGGCGGCCTAGCCCTCGCTTTCACCCAGCACGGCCCCGAAGTTCACCTCATCCCTATCGTCTTTGGCCTAGTCTTCAGCACGACCTCGATGATCGCGGCGCTACTGCCCGCCGGCGACCCCGCCCCCTACGCCATCATGATCGCGGTAATTGCGGCACTCTCCAACGGCCTTCCGTGGGTCGCACTCAGCTCTACCCGTATTCGGGTTATCTCGCCCCAAACCGATCTTGAGGTTTTTGCGCCACCGCAGCCGATCGACGCCAACGACGTGGCTTCACGCGCCGCCGCCGGTCAACGGGTCTTGATGTCGCTTCGCATCGCGCTTGGCCTCGCAACGTTGCTGGCCACGCCGCTCGTCGCAGCCTCGGGCGTCGCCGGCGCACTTCTCTGCGCGTTCGCGTTCGCCGGCATGATGTTTCAATCTCGGCAAACCTTCGCTCGCCTCGGAGTGCTCGTGGTGATGTTGCTCGGGGCGGCAGGGCTCACGCTCACCGGCCTTACCGTTTCCACAGCGCTGCCAGAACTTCGTTCACTGCTGCTTATTCTGCTGTTGGCCGCAACAGCTGTGCTGGTGGGACTTACATTGCTTAATCCGAAGGCCCGCATGCGACTGGCCCGGCTCGCAGACTCCGTCGAACTCCTCATTCTGGCAATCCTGCTGCCTCTCGGCGCTATTGCCGCCGGAATTGTCTAGGCCCTCCGATGGCATCAAAGAAAGACCTCATCGAGGCTCAAGGGTTCAGCCGCGGCCGCCTGCTCTCAGCGTTCACCGGCGGAGCGCCGGGTGGCAAAGAACTTGAACCGGCCAAGCCGCTCCGCGCGGTTTTTGCCGGCATAGCTCTCACGGCAATGGTCTTGCTCGCCGGAGTGTTCTACGGCTTTATTCGCCCCGGCCTTCCTGATGGTTGGGAAGACAACACCCTCATCCTTGTCAGCGACACCGGCGCCCGCTACGTGTCTATGGAAGGAGTGCTCTACCCAGTCATCAACACCGCGAGCGCACGCCTCATCATTCCGGCCGGCGAATTCTCGGTCGTCTCAACCGACAGCGATACGTTAGCGGGGATCGAAATCGGTCCAACCATCGGAATTCTGGGTGCACCAGACGATCTCCCCATGCCTGAGTCGCTCATCAACTCGTCGTGGACCAGTTGCGCGCTCTCCGACGCAGAATCAGCGGTGGCGGTGATGGACGACACCCCAATTGACGCGACCGACCGTGGCGCCGTTGTCACCGTCAACGACCAAATTTATGTCATCGCCGGTGACCGCCGATTCGAAGTCGACAGCGCCGAAGCCGAATCGGTCTTACGTGCTGTTGGGCTTACCGCATCCGCAGCCGTCGAAGTCAGCGGCCGTTGGCTCAATCTTTTCCCCCAGGGAGACGCCCTCGCCCCGCTTGAGGTGATCAACGCCGGTGACGACTTCAGCGGCACCGATTTCGTTATTGGCACCGTGCTGCATCCCCAAGGCAGCGATCCCGACACCCGTTTCGTGCTCACCAACGACGGCCAACTTGCACCTCTCAGCCCGCTGGCGTACCAGCTATACCTTCTTGGCTCGGGCGCATTACTCGGCGGAGAACGAGAAGTGAGCCCCGCCGAGATCGCCGCGATACCCACCGCCACTGACCCAGCCGGTGGCAACGAATGGCCCACCGATGTGCTCTCTGGTTTCGCCGCCGAGACCCCACCGTGCGCGCTGCTCGTGCACGACGACGAAGGAAACGCCTCTACCCTGCTTGCCACCGCCACCACCACCACCACAGAATTTCGGCCTGGAACACACGTCAGCATCGGCGGAGGCGCCCTCGTCAGAGTAGGCGGCACTGGCACCGAATCCGGAGTGTGCATCTCATCGATGGCTCCGGAGTGGCCTACACAATCCCCGGCGCAAATGATGACATTGTGGCCCAGCTCGGCTACGAGACCACTAACATCGCCACACTTCCCCAACCGTGGCTGCAGTTCTTCACCTTTGGCCCCGCGTTGACGGTAGAGGCGGCGCGCTCGACACCGAACGCGGCCAGCACCCCGGGAACCTAGTGAATTATCGCTGGCAGCTCACCACCCGCCGCGTTGTGCACGCATCGCTGGCGGTCATCCTCGCCAGTCTGGGGATTGCCGCCACCGGGCCGACAGCGCACGCAGCAACTCCACCAGCGGGCGAATGCGCACCGGGAAACGTGGCCTACAGCGCTGATGCTCCCGAAGCGCTCGCCATGCTCCAATCTGAGGCGCTCGGGAACCGTGCCACCGGTGCAGGAATCATTGTCGCCGTCATCGACTCTGGTGTCGACGCGAACAACGCCCACCTGAGAGACGCCGTGATCGGCGGAATCAACCTCGTCGGTGATGGCGAAAACAGCCAAGGGCTCAGCGATCTCGACGGCCACGGAACAGCAATTGCGGGCCAAATCGCCGCACGCCAGATTCCGGAATCCGGAGTGATCGGCCTTGCCCCCGCCGCACAAATCTTGTCAGTGCGGGTGTATCGCGGAACCGACGACGAATCCGTCAAAGCAGGATTCGGGCCGACCAGCGAGCGACTCGCTGCCGGCATCCGCTACGCAGTAGACAACGGCGCACGCATCATCAACGTTTCGCTCAGCAACTCGTCAGACTCCCCCGCTCTGGGAGCAGCAGTCGACTACGCCGTTGCCAACGGCAGCCTCATCGTCGCGAGCGCGGGCAATCGCGCCACCGCAGAAGTGAAAAGCGACGGAGCCCGCTACCCCGCAGCCCACGCGGGCGCTCTGGCGGTAACCGCCGTTGATAGTCGGGGGCTCGCCACCGAAGACTCCATCCATGGAGCCCATATCGACGTTGCTGCTCCCGGCTCACAGATTCTCACCTCATCCACGGGCGCCGGCGACTGCCTCTACGCCGGCGAGGTGCCATCATCAAGTTTCGCGACCGCGTACGTGAGCGCTGCGGCCGCGGCCGTCGCTCAGGTCTACCCCAGCGAAACACCGGCCCAATGGGAGTACCGCCTTCTTGCTACCGCCCTTCGGGAGAACCCCGACGCCCGCGACGACCTCGTGGGCTGGGGAATCATCCAGCCGCTCGACGCCGTGACGCTGTATCCGGATGCGTCAACCCGCGGCCCCGCCAGCGCCTTCTTCAGCGACAGCACCGGAGCCATGCAGGCCGAGCCGGTGACACTCGCCCCCGCTAATGCGGCATCCGATTCGCTCGGAGCTCAACAGCTCATGGTGGTCGCCGGCGTTGCTGGACTCACAATCTTGGGCACGCTCGCCGTCATCATTGTGTTCCGCAATCGGCGGCGGCCGACAAGCGAACTGCCACCGCCCGCTAGCGGCGGGCTCCTCAATCGCAAGAAGCCGTGACCACGCTAGCAATCTAGGTTAGCGCTGCGGGTCATCCGTATAGCTCACTCGAACGCCAACCTTGCCGAGCGCGAAAGACTCGACGAGGCGGGCAGAACCGCCAGTGCTCAGCGCCTGCTCCGTAGCGTCGACAGCGACAACGAGCACACCGTTAGTGGAATTCAGATCGGTGATGTGCCAACCACCGTCGGAAAAGACCAACTGAGCGTGCACTTTAGACAGCGTTCGAGTGCTGTCCGGCACCGCGATTGCTTGAACCTCCGGACGATCCGACGTTGGATTGCGCCCCAAGATCACCGTCGTCGACGTGATCACCACCGAAAAACCACCATCTGCGGTGAGCCACCATTGCATAACCGGGGGCGGGACAGCTGCGGGAGGTTCAACGACAGGAAGCTCAACGGCAGCACGTTGTTCGATGACCGGAGGCTGATTGATCACCGGAGGAGCGACAGCGACTGGGGTTTGGGTGACCGGCGGGGCGGGAGCAATGACCGGAGCTTGGGTGACCGGCGGGGCGGGAGCAATGACCGACGCTTCGGCGACTGCTGGAACGGGAGGGATGACCGGGGGTGCGGCCGGCATGGCATAGCCCGACAGGTCAGAATGGGGCGACGACACTGGCTGCGCAGACTGGATGGCCGGGGCATCCAGAACGGCATTGCGATCTGCCCGCTGGCCGTTGCTGTGGGCAGCGGTGGCGGGGGCAGCCCTGGAGCCCCACGCGAGCACACTCGCCCAGACCGGGGGAAACAGCGCTGCAACAACCGTCAGGCCCGCCCCGCGGCCGAGCTGCACAGTGATGCGGTGTTGAGCGAGAATCACGAGGTAGATGCCATACAACTGCACGAGGGGAATGAACAGGTACACAATCGACCAGCTAGGCACGCGGCCTCGGTCAAGAATCTCCATCGTGTTGACGACGGGAACCCACGCTTTCCAGGACTCGCCGCCGACCTTGGGCAGCAGCTTCGCCAGCGCGAGCGCGTACCAGACATGAACGACGAGGCCACCAAGGAGGCCCACCGTCACGAGCGTCGCGATCATCGCAGCGAACTCTTGCGGCTCATATTCGGCCATCGAACCTGCTCCTCGGTGTTGAGTACTCACGATCCTGTCAGGATGCTCGTAGTCGGGCTAATGCGGAACAGAAATGATGCGAGGCTGAGATCACAACCCCCGGAACGTACTGAGCTTTTCTATGTTATTACGAATCCGAACGAGGCGGGCAAACCCCGGCCTGCAGCCCCCGAACTGCGAGCTGCAGGCCATTGGTGAGGCTGCAGGTAACTACGAAGGTCGAGCGCTAGAGCCAGCGCCGCACGGGAGCTGAGAACCAGCGGGTTTCGGGCTTCTTTCGCTTGACGAGTTTCTCGACGATCGTGGTGACCGAGATCCGTGATGCGCTGACGATGAAAGCCACCGTGACAACGGAGAGTGCCAGCATGATCGGGTATTCCTCGATCAGCTGATCGGCGGACCAATACGACAGGAGCGTTACGGCACTCATGAGTGCGGCCGGAAAGGTCAGTACGCCCAGGATGAGGGCGATGCCGAGGCCGACCTCAAGAGCGGGAATGGCCCAGCCGAAGAAGCCGGGGGCACCACCGAGGAAGGTGGCGGTGAAGGCCTCGAAGCCGTCAGCGACCCGATTATTGGATGCTGTGCTGTCGACGACCAGGCCGATGTCGGCACCGTCGAATCCTGCCGTGATCTTGAAGAGACCTTCGTTCAACCACAGGATGCCGAGGCCGACCCTCGCCGCTCCCGTGATGACGGAAGCGACGAGGGAAAGCGCACGGTTCATCATGAGAGGAGTGCTGATCCGAAGATTGCCTTGACCTTGTCGCAGTAGATGACGACGGTGTCGTAACCGGAAACATCCATGGCGTCGAAGGTGAAGGTCTGGCTGGCTTCGTCGTAGGCGACGGCGTCGATCTGCATGCCACCCGCTACGGCATCCTCGTCATTGCCGTTGGTGAGGTAGATGTTGAGGTCGGGGCCTTCGTCAGAGGAGTAGCCCTCGAGCACGATCTCGGTGCCACTGACAGTGACGGTTCCTGCGACGGAGTGCTCGCCGGCGCCCTCGAAGGTTCCGGTGTGCTCTTCGTGCATCATTTCCGTGTCGGTGCCGGTCTCAGTCTCCGATGCCGACGACTCCGGGGCAGTGGATTCACTGCTGGTGGTGTCAGTTGCTGCACCGCTGCAGGCGCTGAGCATGAGCGAGAGAGCGAGGATGGCGGCGCCGGTGATTGCTGTTTTTCTCATGAGGGAGTTCCTAAGTTCGTAGTGTGTGGAGGAAGTCAGCGAGTCAATGACGCGGTGACGGTTACGAACCTAAGCCGGGCGATCGTCGAAAGTGACGGATGTTTCAAGAGCGTAAGAATTGAAACCGGTATTCACTAGGGCGGCCGCCCTAGGCTGGGGCTATGGAAAATCAGCCGAGTGTCACGATCGTGGAAGACGATGCGACAGTGCTCTCGGTTGTCAGCGAATACCTGCGTGCGCGAGGATATTCCGTTACGGGCATTAGCGACGGAATCGAGGCGCGCGATGCTCTGCGCGGCCCCCTTCCCGACGTGCTCATCCTCGACCGGATGCTGCCCGGTGTCGGCGGCGACGAGCTGTGCCGCCAGGCGCGCGCGGCATCCGCCCAACTGCCCATCATCATGCTGACCGCTCTGGATGCCGTAGAAGAACGCATCGATGGTCTCGAACACGGTGCTGACGATTACATCGCGAAACCGTTCTCGTTGCGGGAATTGCAACTGCGCGTGGACGCCATGGTGCGCCGCACGCGCAGCTCGCACGTGTCATCCGAACCGTTCACGCTCGGCCAATTTCGCGTTGACCCGGCGCATCGCACCATCTTGCTCGAGGGCAACGAAATGACGCTGACGACCCGCGAGTACGAGCTGTTTCTGTTTCTGCTGCAGAACCCCGACCGGGTGCTCAGCCGCGACGATATCCTGCGCGAGGTGTGGGGCTGGAGCTTCGGCGAAGCGTCCACCGTCACGGTGCATGTGCGCCGCCTGCGCGAAAAGATTGAACCCGAACCGCGCTACCCGCGCTACCTGCTCACTGAGTGGGGCAAGGGCTACCGCTTCACTGTGAAGGATGCCGCATGATTCTCAGCCTGAGCGAATGGCTCCTCATTCTCGCCACCGCCGCGGTCTGCACCGCCGCGGTCATGCTCGTCGCGATGCTCGTGCTGCGCCTCAATCGCCGGCGAACGATCGCGTTCCAGTTCACCGTGGTCGTGATCGCGGCGATTCTCTCGATCGCGCTCTCCACTGTTGTCATCACCGCTCAAATGCACTTCACGAGCCACGACCTACAGATCGTGCTCGGAGTCGTCGGCATCTCGGCACTCATGAGTCTCGGCGCCGCGCTCGTGAGCGGACGAGCCGTGCGGCGAGCGTTCGCTGCTCTGCGCGAATCCGTGGAACGAGTGGGTGCCGGCCACGTAGTTGAGCCCGCGGCGGGCACGTGGAAAGAGGTCGCTGAGGTCTCTACCCAGCTCTCGGAGGCATCCGAACGCCTTGCTGCCGCCCGCGACGAGATCGCTCGGCTCGATGCCTCGCGCCGCCAGTTCTTCGCGTGGATCTCGCACGACCTGCGCACTCCCCTAACCGGCATCAGCGCCCTCGCCGAAGCCCTCGACGCAGGGGTTGTCGATGACCCCAGTGACTACCTACGCCAGATCCGCACCCAAGTCGGCACCATGAACCGACTCGTGGATGACCTTTTCGAGCTCTCACTCATCCAGAGCGGAACCCTCAAACTTCGCCCCGAGAATATCGAACTGCTCGATATTGTGTCGGATGCAGTTTCTGACGTCAGGCAGCTGGCGGCGGCCCGTGGCATCGAGATCACCCATGCCGGCGTGGAGGGGCGGATGCTGTGGGCCGACCCCCACGAGCTCACGCGCGTGGTCGTGAATCTGCTCACCAACAGCATCCGGTACGCGCCCGCGGACTCGCAGATTCTGGTGAGCGCCGACCAGCGCGACGACACCAGCCTTGTACTGTCGGTACTCGATCAGGGCAGTGGCGTGGCTAGTGAAGACCTCAGTCACATGTTTGAGATCGGCTGGCGCGCGACCGAAGCTCGCACCCCAGAAAAAGAGTCAAGCGGCTCAGCAGGCGCAGGCCTCGGACTTGCGATCGTGCGCGGCATTGTCGAAGCGCACGGCGGCGGCGTGAACGCCGAGCAGAGCCCCGAAGGGTTCAGGCTCAACGTCGCGCTGCCCACGACGGTGAGCTGACTCGGCGGCTGACGCCGCCACTGCGCGCCGACCCTCGCGTGTTACTGCTGCTTCGGAGTTGACTCCGTCGCTGATGGCGTAGTTGCAACAGCGGAGTTTCGTCGCGAGCGACGCACCAGCACCACGATCAGCACCACAATGCCGGCGAGCACCACAAGGCCAATCAGGCCTGCGATCGCTAGGCCCGTCAAGATGCCGGTGAGGTCGAGATCAGACGGCTGATCGGCGGAGTCTTCCGGGGCGGTGGTGGGTTCGACCGGGTTGTAGATCTCGTCGAACGTGGGATACGACCCGTCAGCCATACTCACGAAGGGGTTCTCCGTCGAGTACTGCGTTGGATCAGCAGCAAGAAGGGTCCGCAAAGAGATGTAACCGTAGCCGTACGTGTACTCATCCCGAACCGCGTCGGGGTTACCGCCGCTGGTGTTTCGAATCAGCGACTGCAGCAACTGGTTAGGGGAAGCCTCGGGATACTTTTGCATCGCCAACGCGAGAATTCCCGCGGCCAGCGGGGTTGCCATTGACGATCCGCTCGTGAGCTCTTGCTCTTCCCAGCTCTCTCCGTAAGCGCCCTGAACGGTCACGTCCAAACCCGGCGCAATAATTTGCGTATATATGTTCTGCACCGGGATCTGCTCACCGGTAGACCCGCCAGCTTGCACTGCCAGAACTCCGTTTCCTCCCGCCGGCATAACCGCCCCGAACATTACGTCCGTCGTGTTGAGAGTGCCGGCAACAATGACGACTTCCTCGCGCACCGCCCGAGCGATCGCGTGATTCAGCACCTCATCACCGGGGCTGACGAGAGATGACACCGAGATGATGTCTGCTCCAGCGTCCATCGCTGCTTCCATCGCCCTGCCAAGTTGGATTTCGAGAGCGGAAAAACCCAGATCAGGGTCACCGCAGGCAATCGAATCACCGTCACTAGTGACATCGGTGACATTAACGACGTAGTAAAGCACCTCAGCGTCGGGGGCGACCCCCTTAATGCCAGTCTGGCCGGGGTAGCCATCACCCGTTCCCGAAATCATCGACACAACATTGGTGCCGTGAATCGCGTCGAGAACTCCGCTGCGGTCGGTCGATACCGCCGGATAGAAATCCTGCGCCGCCTCATCAAAGCACAGAGACGGCTCGATAACCGTCACGTTCGCATCCCGCAACGTCGGAATATCAGTATTGATAGGCGAATCCATCACCGCAATCGTGATGCCCTCCCCGGTCAACCCCGACGCGTGCGCCTCACCAATCCCTAGCTGATCGAAATACCAGAAACCATCCTCCTGCGCTGACGCGGGAAGTGCCGACGACAGCAGAAGCGTCGAGGCCACAACAGTTGCAAGAAGAGGTCGAACTGCGCGCATCATGAGTTCTCCGAATTTGAGGGCGTTGCGGTGGGGTCGATCGCGGCAGACTTCTTTCCTGAGCGACGCACCAGCACCACGATCAGCACCACAATGCCGGCGACCGCCACAAGGCCGATCAGGCCCGCGATCGCTAGGCCCGTCAGGACACCCGTGACGTCGGAATCGGACGGCTGATCGGCTGAGGCCTCTGACGGCTCCGGCTCCGGAGTGGGCTCGACCGGATTGAAAATCTCGTCATAGGTCGGATCGATATCGTTTAGGTCGATTATGGGGTTCTCATCCGGATACCCCGTCGGATCAACGGCAAGCATGCCCGTTATCGAAGCCGTGCCATAACCAAAAGTTTCCGTGGTGTCGTATTGAACATCGTGCTCTGAGCCGCCGGTATTCCTCAGCAACGACTGGATCAACTGGTTACCAGTCGCCGTCGGATATTTGCTCTTCAGCACTGCCATAAAACTCGCAACCACAGGGGTCGCATACGAAGTACCGTAGCCGATCTCCTGCGACTCCCACCCGTCAGGACCACCCTGAGTAAGGACCGCAAGCCCAGGACCCGCCACCACCGTGTCCTGATCAAGATTCGGCGCTAGGCCGATAGATCCTACGCTTTCCTGAATTTTTCCGTCAGCACCAAGCGCCTGCACGGCGACGACACCGTTACCTCGCGCCGGAAAATCGTAACTCATCGTAAACGCCTGCGAGTTCGGCATCGCGGCGACCACGACGACACCCTCCCGAAGTGCACGAGCGACCGTCGCGACCAAGGCGTCGTGCGGGGTAAGGCCCGCGGAGATAGAGATAATGTCGACGCCTTCGTCCATGGCCGCGTTCATCGCTTCCGCAATCGAATCGGAAGTGTTATCCGAGAGAAGCGGATCGAACTCACCGGAGCCGGTAGAAGAATCCTCGCGGTAGCAGTACGGCGCTGGACTATCTTTTTCGCTGCCCCGATCTACCCACGCCGAGTAGAACAAGACCGTGGCATCGGGCGCTACACCCTGCACTCCTGTCTGGCCCGGATATCCGTCGCCAGTACCAATGATGAACGAGACCACGTTCGTAGCGTGCACCGCCTCGTTCTCACCCGCGACCACAGTCGACACAACTGGAACGTCGGCTTCAAAACCCGCGGTCTTGCACAGCGGATCCTGCACCTCAAGATTCGCATTCTTCAGCGTGGGAATATCGGGATTGATTTGCGCGTCAATGACCGCGATCTTCACCCCTTGACCAGTAAATCCCGCCGTGTGTGCCGCACCAACGCTGAAGGCATCGAAATACCACGTCCCATCCTCCTGCGCTGACGCGGGCAATGCCCCCGATAGCAACAGAGTTGAGACCACAACAGTCGCAAGTAGAGGTCGTGCTGCGCGCATCATGAGTTCTCCGAATCTGAGGGCGTTGCCGCGGTGTCGATCGCGGCAGACTTCTTTCCTGACCGGCGCACCAGCACCACGATCAGCACCACGATGCCGGCGACCACAACAAGACCAATCAAGCCTGCGACCGCTAGGCCCGTCAAGATGCCGGTGAGGTCGAAATCAGACGGCTGATCGGCGGAGTCTTCCGGGGCAGCGGTGGGTTCGACCGGGTTGTAGATCTCGTCGAACGTGGGAGACACTTCGTCACTCATAACCACGAACGGGTTCTCGGTCGAGTACTGGGTCGGATCAGCAGCAAGAAGGGTTCGCAAAGAGATGTAACCGTAGCCGTACGTGAACTGATCCCGAACCGCGTCGGGGTTACCGCCGCTGGTGTTTCGAATCAGCGACTGCAACAACTGGTTAGGGGATGCCTCCGGATATTTTTGCATCGCCAACGCAAGAATTCCGGCGGCCAGCGGGGTCGCCATTGACGACCCGCTCGTGAGCGCCTGCTCTTCCCAGCTCTCTCCGTAAGCGCCCTGAACGGTCACGCCCAAGCCCGGCGCAATAATTTGCGTATAGATGTTGTCCACTGGGATCTGCTCAACGCTAGTCCCGCCAGCTTGCACCGCCAGAACTCCGTTTCCCCCCGCCGGCATAACCGCCCCGAGTATTATGTCCGTCGTGTTGAGAGTGCCGGCAACAATGATGACTTCCTCACGCACCGCCCGAGCCATCGCCTGAGTCAACACGGACCGCCAGGGCTGACCAGAGACGACACCGAGATGATGTCCGCTCCAGCATCCATCGCCGCTTCCATCGCTACCCCAAGCCGATTATCGGATACGGAATAACCCACGTCAGGGTCACCGCAGACAATCGAATCACCGTCACTAGTGACATCGGTGACATTAACAACGTAGTAAAGCACCTCAGCGTCGGGGGCAACGCCCTTGATGCCAGTCTGGCCGGGGTAGCCATCACCCGTTCCCGAAATCATCGACACGACATTCGTGCCATGAATCGCATCGAGAACTCCGCTGCGGTCGGTCGATACCGCCGGATAAAAGTCCTGCGCCGCCTCATCAAAGCACAGAGACGGCTCAATAACCGTCACGTTCGCATCCCGCAACGTCGGAATATCAGTATTGATAGGCGAATCCATCACCGCAATCGTGATGCCCTCCCCGGTCAACCCCGACGCGTGCACCTCACCAATCCCGAGCTGATCGAAATACCAGAAGCCATCCTCCTGCGCTGACGAAGGTAATGCCCCTGACAGCAACAGTGTTGAAGCCACAACAGTTGCAAGAAGAGGTCGGGCTGCGCGCTTCATGAGTTCTCCGAATCTGAGGGTGCTGCGGTGGGGTCGATCGCGGCAGACTTCTTTCCCGACCGGCGCACCAGCACCACGATCAGCACCACGATGCCGGCGACCACCACAAGACCAATCAGACCTGCGATCGCTAGGCCCGTCAGGATGCCGGTGAGGTCGAGATCAGACGGCTGATCCACTGGTTCTTCCGTCAGCTCCGGCTCAGGAGTGGGCTCGACCGGATTGAAAATCTCGTCATACGACGGAGTAACGTCGTTGGGATCGATTATCGGGTTCTCGTCGGGATACACGGTCGGATCGCTAGCGAGCATGCCCGTCATCGACGCAATCCCGTAGCCGTAGAGCTTCTCACCGTCATATCTGAGCTCGTGTTCCACACCCCCGGTGTTTCTGAGTAGCGACTGGATCAACTGGTTTCCGGTTGCCGTCGGATATTTGCTCTTGGCTACCGCGAGAAACCCAGCGACAATCGGCGTCGCATACGAGGTTCCGTAGCCGATTCTCTGTGACTCCCACCCGTCGGGACCACCCTGAGTGAGCACACCAAGCCCAGGACCCGCCACCACAGTGTCCTTGTCGGCATTCGGTGCGAGGCCGACCGATCCGACACTCTCCTGAATTTTGCCGTCAGAACCAACCGCCTGCACAGCAACAACACCATTTCCCCGCGCCGGAAACTCGTAAATCATCGAGAAAGCCTGCGAGTTCGGCATCGCCGCAACAACGATCACGCCTTCTCGAAGAGCGCGAGCAACCGCGGCGATCAACTCGTCGCCAGGAGTGAGGCCGCCGGAGACAGAGATGATGTCCACGCCCGCATCCATTGCATCGTTCATCGCCTCCTCGATAGCAAACGAAGGAAGATCATCGCCTATAGCAGTGAATTCCCCACCAAATTCGTCTCGGTAGCAGTACGGAGCGGGGCTATCTTCTTCGCTGCCTCGATCAACCCACGCTGCGTAGTACAACACTGTCGCACCGGGTGCGACACCCGTTATGCCGGTCTGGCCCGGATATCCGTCACCCGTGCCGACGATGAGCGACGCCACATTTGTGCCGTGCACCGCCTCGCCTTCGCCCTCGACCACTGTCGATACGGCAGGGACATCCGCTATGAAGCCCTCGGTCTTGCACAGCGGATCCTGCACCTCAAGATTCGCATTCTTCAGCGTCGGCACATCCGGATTGATCTGCCCATCAATGACAGCGACCTTCACACCTTGACCGGTGAACCCCGCCGTGTGCGCCGCACCAACCTTGAAAACATCGAAATACCAAGAACCCTCGTCTTGGCCCGACGCGGGAAGCGCCCCCGATAGCAACAGCGTTGAGGCGAGAACCGTCGCCGCCGCGAATCGTGCGGAGCGCTTCACTTGCGCACCAGATCCGTTGCGCGAGGCGCGGTTAGGCCGAAAACTGCCACGGGGTTACCTCTTTCAGGTTCGAGCGCAGCAGCCTGCCCAGCCCGACCCTCAAGCCTGACTAGGCGACACCACCTAGGAGAATATGGACGCGCAGCGAAGACTCAACTAGGCGACATATTTTCACTATACCCGGTAATGTGTTGGCGCAAAACGCCAGCACGACCCCAGTTCGGTGCCCCTAGGCGAGAAGTTCTTCGAGCTCCAGCCAGCGCATCTCGACAGTGTCGAGAGCCTCTTGAAGGGCCTGCTGTTCGCCAACGAGAGCGCCAAGACCGGCGAAGTCTGACTGGTCGTGGGTGGCCATCCGCTGGTGAAGCTCCGTGATCTGGCTCTGCAGCTTCGTGATCTTGCGGCTGGCCGCAGCGTGCTCTTTCTGCGAGTTGCGCAATTCGGCACCACCCAGCTTCGGTTTCGCTTTGGCAGCCGTGGCATCCGGAGCACCCGCAGCTGCACCAGAAGCGTTGCCGGTGGAGCCCTTGATCTGCTGGTTGCGCAGCTCGAGATACTGGTCAACACCACGCGGCAGGTGACGGAAGCCGCCCTCCATCACCGCATACTGCTGGTCAGTGACGCGCTCGATCAGGTACCGGTCGTGGCTCACGACGAGCAGCGTGCCCGGGTAGGTGTCGAGAAGGTCTTCGATGGCGGCAAGCATGTCGGTGTCGAGGTCGTTAGTGGGCTCATCCAGAATCAGAACGTTCGGCTCCGAGAGCAAGATCAGTAAGAGCTGCAGACGACGCTTCTGGCCACCCGACAGATCTTTCACCGGGGTCGACAGCTGGGCGCTCGTGAAGCCCACGCGCTCCAACATTTGGGTGGGCGTCATCTCTTTGCCACCAGCAACGTAGGTGCTCTTGTGGCGACCGATGACCGTGCTGACACGTTCATTCCAGATATCTTCGAGCTCCGCGAGCTGCTGCGTGAGGGTGGCGACCTTGATGGTCTTACCGCGCTTCACTCGACCGCTGGTCGGCAGGAGCGTTCCGGAGACTAGCGAGAGCAGCGTCGACTTTCCGGCGCCGTTGACGCCCAGGATGCCCGTGCGCTCCCCCGGAGCGATGCGCCACGTCACGTCGTTGAGAACCGTCTTCTCCCCCGCAACGCCCGTTGCCGGATCGATTACCGGGTAGGTGACAGTGACACCTTCAAGGTCGACAACGTCTTTGCCGAGTCGCTGCATCGCCATGGACGACAGCGAGACGCTATCGCGGGCGGGCGGCTCGTTCTCAATCAAATCGTTGGCGGCATCAATGCGGAACTTCGGCTTCGTCGTGCGCGCGGGAGCACCGCGGCGCAACCAGGCGAGCTCTTTGCGCATCAGGTTCTGACGCTTCGACTCCGAAGCGGCCGCCATGCGGTCACGCTCCACGCGCTGCAGAATGTAGGCCGCGTAACCGCCCTCGAAAGGCTCGATCAGGCGATCGTGCACCTCCCACGTGGCAGTACAAATCTCATCGAGGAACCACCGGTCGTGAGTGACGACCAACAGCCCACCGGCGTTGGTTCCCCAACGACGCTTGAGATGACCGGCCAGCCACGAAATACCTTCGACGTCGAGGTGGTTAGTGGGCTCATCCAAGAAGATGACATCCCAGTCACCAATAAGCAGAGCGGCAAGAGCAACACGACGGCGTTGGCCACCGGAGAGATCGCCAACTTTGGCCTCCCACGGGATGTCGGCCGCGAGACCCGCGATGACGTCGCGAACCTTGGGGTCGCCCGCCCACACGTGCTCATCGATATCGCCGATGACGGTCTCGTGCACGGTCTTGGTGCCATCGAGTTCATCAGCCTGATCGAGCATGCCGAGGGTGACGCCGTTGCGCCGGGTGACTCGCCCCTCGTCGGGATCGAGCTTGCCCGAGAGCATCCGCATAAGGGTAGTTTTGCCGTCACCGTTGCGACCGACGATGCCGATACGGTCGCCCTCGTCGAGGCCGATCGTGACATTGTCAAAGATTACGCGGGTCGGAAATTCAAGATGAAGGGACTCAGCGCCAAGAAGGTGTGCCATTCGGGCAAGCCTAGCCGGGTTAATCGGTGATAATTCGCGCTCCATGAACTGGGCCGGTTGCCCGCACCACATTCATTTGGGCCGCACTCAACACAATTTGCAGTTCAAGGGCCGAATCGAGGTCTGCGGCAAGGAACGCCACCGTCGGACCCGAGCCCGAAACGATACCCGCGAGCGCACCATTCTTTTCGCCAAGTTCAATGACGGAAGCCAGCGAGGGCTCCATATGAAGGGCCGGCGCTTGAAGATCGTTGTGGAGACTCTCGGCAAGCATGTGGGGGTCGCCGGCGCGCAACGCCTGCAGCACATCCGTCTCGACACTGGGGGCAACCTCAGCCGGGAAGATATCTTGCGAGTGACGTTCACGGTGCAGATCGAGCTCGTTGTAGACCTCCGGAGTTGAGAGCCCAGAATCAGAAAGCGCCAACACCCACTGAAACTGGCCCTTAGCCAGAGCCGGGCTGAGTTGGTCGCCACGGCCTGTTCCTATTGCTGTTCCGCCGGTCAGCGCGAACGGCACGTCGGCACCCAGTTCTGCCGCCATGCCGAGCATCTGTTCGCGCGACGTATTGGTGCCCCACAGCGCGTCACAGGCAAGGAGAGTTGCCGCGGCATCCGCAGACCCGCCCCCCATGCCGCCAGTGACGGGAACATGTTTGTCAATCTCCAGCCGAACACCACCGCGGTAACCGCTTCGACGCGCCAACAACCGGGCTGCCTTGATCGCAATGTTTGAACCGTCGGTGGGGACGCGCGACAAATCTACGGTTCCCGTAACGGAGACGGAGAAGTCATCAGCGGGATACGCGCGCACATCTTCATAGAGCGACACAGCCTGATAGGCGATCGCCACATCGTGGTAGCCATCCTCGAGCAGGGAGCCCACCTTGAGGAAGACATTAATCTTGCCAGGGGCTCGCGCGTGAACCATGGTGGAGGCTGCCGGGACGGAAGTCATGAACCAAACTTACCTTGTGCAGTGGACCGGTCTGTGCGCGGGGGTGTGGATAACTCTCAGCGACGGACGCTGTTAGGGACCGAGCACGACGGCAGGATAACTACTGCGGAATCGGAAGCCCGCGAGCGGCCGCGTACCGTGCAGAAACCGACTCAGCCCACTCGGCGCTGAGATGATCGGCGTTCGTGGCAAACCATCCCACGATGTCGGCGTGCGGCCACTTGGTGGCGCCAGCCATATCGAGAAATGCGAACCATTCATCCGGATGCCGCCCCGTTCCTTCTAGAACGTCACGATCGCTGGGGGTGTGGCTCGTTGCATCCGACATGATGCCAACCTACCGTCGTTCGGCACCGAACGGAATGGTTGCTGGCGAGTCAGCGGGCTCGGTGGGCCCGCCGCCGCTCATCCCGCGGGGCTCAGGCTAGCTACGCAGCGCGCGCAATAGCGAGGAAGTCGTGCACTGTGAGCTCCTCGCCGCGGGCCGTCGGTGCGACTCCCGCCGCAATCAGCCGATCGGAGGCGGCAGTGGAGCTGCCCAACACACTCGAGAGCGACTGACGCAACATTTTGCGACGCTGCTGGAACGCGGCATCCACAAGAGCAAACGTTGCTTTACGTTCCTCGATCGTGCCGGGCTGTTCGCGACGCTCAAAGCGCACGAGCACCGAGTCGACGTTGGGAACGGGCCAGAACACCTGACGGCTCACGAGACCGGCGGTGGAGAACTCGCCGTACCACGCAGCCTTGATGCTCGGCGAGCCGTAGACCTTGCTGCCGGGGCCGGCGGCAACGCGGTTGCCAACTTCGGCCTGCACCATGACGAGACCGCGGTCGAGCGAATCGAAGTGCTCCAAGAAGTGCAGCAGCACGGGCACCGAGACGTTGTAGGGCAGGTTTGCGACAAAAACACGGGGGTCATCGGGCAGCTCGGTGACGCGCAACGCGTCGTCAGTGATGACCGTGAGCTGACCATCCGGCTGCAGCTGACTCACCGTGATGGGCAGCTGAGCAGCGAGACGCTTGTCGATTTCAACGGCGACGACGGATGCCCCGGTCTCGAGAATTCCGAGCGTCAACGAACCCAGCCCGGGGCCGACCTCGACCACGGTCTCACCCGAGACGACGTGCGCGGCCTTCACGATGCGGCGCACCGTGTTGGGATCGATGACAAAGTTTTGGCCCAGCTTCTTAGTGGGCTGGATGCCGAGCAGTTCAGCGAGATCGCGGATTTCGGCGGGACCGAGAAGGGTGCTCATCGCGTGCCTGCGTTCTGTGGGGTCGAGGCTGAGGTCGAGGTCGAGGTCGAGGTGGAGGCCGAGGCCGCGCTGAGTGCGCTTGCGGGGGCCGCCTCAATGCCGGAGGGGAGTTCGGTATCCCACGAACCATAGACGGCCTCGGTGGTGGCCGCGAGTTGCGCCGAGAGTTCGAGCTCGCTGATTTCGAGATGCGCCGCCATCGCGCGCACGGTGTGCGGCATCAGGTAGGGAGCGTTCGGCCGACCGCGCAGCGGATGCGGCGTCAGGTAAGGAGCGTCGGTCTCAACCATGATGCGGTCGAGATCGATCACCGACAGCGCTTCGCGAAGGTTCGCCGCGTTCTTGAACGTCACCGTTCCGGCGAACGACAAGAACCAGCCATTGTCGGCGGCGATGCGTGCCATTGCAGCATCGCCCGAGAAGCAGTGGAAGACCGTGCGCTCGGGAGCGCCGACTCTCAGCAACGTCTCGATGACCTCGTCGTGAGCGTCGCGGTCGTGAATCTGCAGCGCCAAGCCGTGCCGCTTAGCAATCGCGATGTGCTCTTCGAAAGAACGGAATTGCGCGGGGCGACCCTCGTCATCCGTGCGAAAAAAGTCGAGTCCCGTTTCGCCGATGGCGCGCACTCGCGGAAGCGCGGCGAGTTCGTCGATGGCGGCGAGCGCAGCATCCAACTCCCCCGCTGCTTCAAGCTCAGGAGCATCGTTCGGGTGAATGGCTACCGCCGCGAGAACCCGCGGGTTGGTGGCGGCGAGCGCGGCCGACCAGCGGCTCGTAGCGACATCCGTGCCGACCTGCACCACACCGCGAACTCCGACCGAAGCTGCCCGGGCGAGGTGCTCGGTGAAGTCGAGGGCGCCGTCGGGCCCGCCGTCAGCGATCTCGAGGTGCGTGTGATTGTCGTAAACCACGCCCTCGAGCGGTTCGGGCAGCGGCGGATACTGCAGCTTCTCAGAGGCTTTCTCGTCGGCGCTGCGGTGCCGCTGCCTGATGAACGGTTCGGTCACGCCGTGCCGCTCTCGGCATCCACTTCGATGCGCGGGAACAGCGACGATTCGAGCGCTGTGACGCGACCCGAGTGTGACCAGTTCCGAGCATCGTCGATGCGCTGCTCGCGCAGTTCGCCGACACCACCGATTGCGGTCCAGAGCTTGTGGGTTGCCTTGGGCAGCACCGGCGACAGCAAAATGGCGAGCGTGCCCAAACCATTGACGGTCGTGGCCAGCACGGTGCCGAGGCGTTCGCGGTTGGCGGGGTCTTTCGACAGCGCCCATGGCTCTTGCTCGGTGATGTACCCGTTGAGTTCATCCACGAGTTGCCACACCGACGAGAGTGCGTCGTTGATGGCGAACTTATCGATGAACGCGTTCGAGTTCTCGGTGGCACGCTTCTGGGTAGCGATAATCGCTTCGTCGGATGTCGTGAGCTCACCGAGCGTCGGAATCTCACCATCGAAGTACTTGTTCACCATCGCGATGACGCGCGAGGCCAGGTTGCCGAAGCCGTTGGCCAGCTCTGCTTGGTAGCGCGCGCTCAAGTCTTCCCAACTGAAGGAGCCGTCTTGACCGAAGGTGATGGCGCTCATGAAGTAGTAGCGGAACGCATCCGAACCGAACGTGTCGGTGATCTGGCTGGGCGCGATACCGGTGAGCTTCGACTTGGACATCTTCTCGCCACCGACGAGCAACCAGCCGTGGCCGAAGACGGCACGCGGCACCGGAAGGTCTGCTGCCATGAGCATGGCGGGCCAGATAACCGCGTGGAAACGAGCGATGTCTTTGCCGACGAGTTGCACGGCAGGCCAACGCTTGGCGAACTGTTCGTCGTCGACGCCGTAACCGATGGCGCTGATGTAGTTGAGCAGAGCGTCGAACCAGACGTACACGACGTGGCTTTCATCCCACGGCACCTTGACGCCCCAGTCAAAGCTGGAACGCGAGATCGAGAGATCGTCGAGACCCTGCTTGACGAACTGAATGATCTCGTTGCGCACGCTCGCGGGCTGCACAAAGTTGGGCTGGCTTTCGTAGAGGTCGAGCAGCTTCTGCCCGAAGTCGCTCATGCGGAAGAAGTAGTTCTTCTCTTTGAGAATCTCGACGGGGCGCGAGTGAATCGCACAGACGAGCTGTCCCTTGTAGTCACCATCGGGAGCAGTGACGAGGTCGTCGAGCTGCTTGTACTCTTCGCAACCGACGCAGTAGTAACCCTCGTACTCGCCGGCGTAGATGTGGCCGTCGTCGTAGAGGCGCTGCAGGAACGTGGCGACGGCCTTCTCGTGACGCTCATCGGTTGTGCGGATGAAGTCGTCGTTGGCGATGTCGATCGTTTCGAGCAGCGGCTGCCAGGAGTCGGCGACGAGACGGTCGGCCCACTCTTGCGGAGTCGTGTTGTTGGCCACGGCGGTGCGCAGAATCTTCTGGCCGTGTTCGTCGGTGCCCGTGAGCAGCCAAGCGTCTTCACCCCGCTGACGGTGCCAGCGCGCAAGAACGTCGGCGGCCACCTCCGTGTACGCGTGCCCAATGTGGGGAACGTCGTTCACATAGAAAATGGGCGTCGCAATATAGAAGGAGTCGCCAGCAGACATGCCTTCATTGTATTCGCCCGTGCCCGCCGGTTACGCCGGGGCTGTGGGTGGTCTCCGCGAGCATCGGATGACCGACTCCTCAATGTGGGAGTTTGTGGTTTTTTCTTTATTTGCGTTGCATTGCCGCGCATAGCCACGTAGTCTCACAGAAACGCAGTCGGGTGCGTTTCAATCGAAGGAGATTACGGATGTACGCAGAAGAGCGGCAACAGCGCATAGAGGGCAAGCTCGCTGAAGCCGGTCGCGTCGCCGTAATCGACCTCGCTCACACGTTCGACGTGTCGAGCGAAACGGTTCGCCGAGACCTCGACCAGCTCGAAGCACGAGGCGTATTGCGCCGCGTGCACGGAGGAGCGGTCTCGGCGGCCCGGATTAGTCGCATCGAAGAGAGCGTCGCCGCCCGCACCGACCGCAACTCCGATGCCAAAGAACGCATTGCTCTGGCCGCGATGACCCTGATTCCGCCGACATTCATGGGCGCGATCAGCCTCGATTCGGGCACCACGACGAACCGCCTAGCGCTGCACTTGCGTGACTGGCAGCCCGCGACATCCGGCGGATCGATGACGGTGATCACCAACTCACTCTCCATCGCTGCCACCGTGAGCGAGAACCCGCACATTGAAGTTCAGCTCATCGGCGGTCGCTTGCGCGGCATCACGGGGGCAGCGGTCGGCCCTGCCACCCTCTCCCAACTCGCGGGCATCCGCCCTGATATCGCTTTTGTGGGCGCTAACGGTGTTCACGCTGAGTTCGGATTCAGCACCCCCGACCCCGACGAAGCTGCTGTGAAGAGCGCCCTCACCCGCGGTTCGCGTCGCGCCATCGCTCTGGTTGATGCCTCGAAGCTCGGCCTCGAAACGCTCCTCAGTTTTGCCGCACTCTCGGAGGTCGACACGATCATTACCGACGAGTCGCCCGACGATGATCTCGCTCAGGCGCTCGAGCGCGCGGCTGTCGAAACGGTGATCGCATGATCGTCACCGTCACCGCCAACCCGAGTCTCGATCGCACGATCGAGCTCGCCTCCGCTCTCGACCGCGGCCAAGTTCAGCGCTCGGTGGACAGCAGCGAGCAGCCAGGGGGTAAGGGCGTCAACGTCTCGCGCGCGCTCATCGCCTCAGGGCTCGACACCGTCGCTGTGCTGCCCGGCGATGCGTCAGACCCGATGTTCGTCGCCCTGTGCGCTGAACACACTCCGACCGCCGGCCTGCCGATTGCCGGTCGCGTGCGCTCCAACGTCACCATCACCGAGCCCGATGGCACCACCACCAAGATCAACGAGCCCGGGCCACAGCTCACGGCTGCCGATGATGCGGCCCTTATCGACCTTGTGGTGTCGCACGCTCGTCGCGCCGAATGGGTTGTGCTCGCTGGGTCGCTCCCGCCGGGCCTGAGCGATGACTTCTACGTTCGCGTCGTTCTGGCGATTCGGGCGGCGGGCGATGGCACGGGGCCTCGCGTCGCCGTTGACTCTTCCGGTGCGCCGATGAGAGCCCTGATCGAATCTGGCATCGGCGTCGACCTCATCAAACCCAATTCCGAAGAACTCGCGGAACTCACCGGGCTCCCCGACACCTTCGAGAGCGATCCGGATGCCGCCGCCGCCGCCGCGCTCGGCCTCGTCGCTCGCGGCTGCCGCGCTGTGCTCGCCACCCTCGGGTCGCGCGGGGCACTCCTCGTGACCGCCGACGAGACTTGGCGCGCCACCATGCCTCCCGTCGCTGCCAAAAGCACCGTCGGAGCGGGCGATGCCTCACTGGCTGGCTACCTCTTAGCCGATCAGCGCGGCGCCGCCCCCGAACGACGCCTCGCGCAGGCCGTCGCTCACGGAGCTGCTGCCGCCTCCCTCCCCGGCAGCACCATGCCGAGCCCCGATCTCACTCATCCCGACACCGCTGACGTGCATCTGCTCAGCCGCTCGGAAACACCGTAAAACCCCGCACGCTCAACACCAGCACGCCTCACACCACTACGCCTCACACCAGCACGCTCAACCTCAGCACCACCACTGCTGCCTACAAGGAGAAAGCAATGTCGCACCTCATCACTCCCGACCTCGTCTTGTTGGATGCCGATCTCGGCACCGACCGCGCGGGTGTCATCCGCGCACTGACGAATCTCGTCGCCGAACAGGGCCGCGCCACCAACGCCGAATCGCTCTTCGACGACGCGTGGGCCCGCGAGCAACTCACCGACACCGGCGTTCCGGGCGGCATCGCCATTCCGCACTGCCGATCTGAAGCGGTCACCGAACCGACCCTCGTGATGGCACGGCTGAAGCCCGCCGTCGACTTTGGTGCTGCGGATGCTCCCGCCGACCTCATCTTCTTGATCGCAGCCCCGGCCGGTGCAGACAAAGAACACCTCACGGTGCTCTCAGCTCTCGCCCGCTCGCTCGTGAACCCCGAATTCGTCGACAGCTTGCGTGCCGCCGCCACCCGGGAAGACATTGTTGCGCTCGTGGAGCAGGCCACCGCCCCCGAGGAGAAGGCCGCGCCTGCGGCCGGTGTCGCTGGCGTCGCGGGTGCTGCTGGTGCCCCTGCCGCTGCCGCAACTGGCGGCGTCGCGGCTGGCGCTGCTGAGACCGAGACGCCAGCCGTCGCCAGCGCTGCTGGTGCCCGGCCCATCCTGATCGCGGTTACCGCGTGCCCGACCGGCATCGCCCACACCTACATGGCCGCCGATTCACTCGCCGCCGCCGCTGAGCGTGCCGGTGTCGAGCTCCACGTCGAGACTCAGGGTTCGTCGGGGGCAACGCCGCTCGATCCTGCGGTTATTGCTGCGGCATCCGCTGTGATCTTTGCTGTTGATGTGGATGTGCGCGACAGGGCCCGTTTCGCCGGCAAGGCTCTCGTGCAGTCCCCCGTGAAGCGCGGTATTGATGCACCAGACGAGATGATCGCCGAAGCCCTCGCCGCTGCCAGCGACCCCAAAGCGGCCCGTGTTGCCGGTGGCGAAGCGGCCGCCGAGAGCACGAGCAGCACCACCGATGAGCACTTCGGTCAGACAGTGAAGCGGGCCCTGCTCACCGGCGTGAGCTACATGATTCCCTTCGTGGCCGGTGGCGGCCTGCTGATCGCCCTCGGCTTCTTGCTCGGTGGCTACTTGATTACCGATACTGCCAGCGACATCATCACGCAAAACAGTTTGTGGAATCTGCCCGATGGCGGAGTCGGCGCCTACCTCGGTGCTGCAGCCTTCAAAATCGGCCAGGCCTCGATGGGGTTCCTTGTTCCCGCCCTTGCCGGTTACATCGCCTATGCGATCGCCGACCGCCCCGGCATCGCCCCCGGCTTCACCGCCGGAGCGGTTGCTGGCCTCATGGGTGCAGGCTTCCTCGGCGGAATCGTCGGCGGACTCCTCGCCGGTGTTGCCGCTCACTGGCTCGCCCAGCGCAAGACCGCGGCCTGGTTCCGTGGCCTCATGCCCGTTGTCGTGATCCCGCTGCTCGCGTCGATCTTCGCCTCCGGCCTGATGGTGCTCATTCTTGGCGGACCGATCGCAGCCCTCACCGTTGGCCTCAACGACTTTCTCAACGGCTTGAGTGGTGCATCAGCAATCGTTCTTGGTCTCATTCTGGGAGCCATGATGGGCTTCGACCTTGGTGGCCCGGTCAACAAAGTCGCGTATGCGTTTGCTGTTGCTGGACTCGGTGCCGGCGCAATCGACAACCAGGCACCGTGGATGATCATGGCCGCCGTCATGGCATCGGGAATGGTTGCTCCGCTCGCGATGGCTCTCGCCTCCACCGTGCTCGCTCGTCGTCTGTTCTCGCCCGTCGAGAAAGAAAACGGCAAAGCAGCGTGGTTGCTTGGCGCTTCGTTCATCTCGGAAGGCGCCATCCCATTCGCTGCAGCTGACCCGCTGCGTGTTATTCCCGCCAGTGCGATCGGCAGTGCGGTTACCGGGGGAATCATCATGGCCGCCGGCGTCACCTCGCAGGCACCGCACGGCGGCGTCTTCGTGTTCTTCGCGATCAACCCGTTCCCGATGTTCCTGCTCGCAATCGTTGCGGGAACAATCGTCACAGCACTGATCGTGGTCGCCCTCAAGCGCTTCACACGAAAGAGCGAAACGGTGGCCTCCGCCGCCGCTCAGGTACCGGCGGCCGCCTAAAGTCGTAGGCTGGAGACCGGGCGCCCTGCGGCTCATTCGCAGAGTGCCCGGTCTCGACACTGCGCAAGGAGCCTCAATGAAGATCAGCGACAACGTATACATCGATGCTCGGTCGAGCGCGTATTTGAGATTTTCTGCGACCTCGACCAGGCCCCGACCAACGTCAGCGGCATCATTTCGCTCGAGATTCTCGAGGGGCCGGCTCAGTTAGCTGTAGGCACCAAGTGGCGCGAGACGCGCACCTTTGCCGGCAAAGAGGCCACCGAAGTGATGTGGGTAACCGCGTACGAAGAGGATGTGTCGTACACCGTCGACGCCCGATCGCACGGCATGCACTACCAAAGCGTGTACCTCTTCATGCCGAGTCATGGCGGCACCCGCCTCGACTACCGGTTCACGATGACGCCCCTCACGTTCGGGGCTCGCCTGATGAGCGTCGTCGGGTTGTTGTTTCTCGGCGCGACTAAGAAAGCGCTCACTAAGGACCACCACGAGTTGAAGTTAGCCTGCGAGGCGCAGGCCTAATCGACCTGAGCCCGAGGGCTACTTCTTCTTGGCCTGTAGCGCCGCTTCGTACAGTTCGCGCTTGCTCAGTCCGGTCTGCTCCGCTACTTCGGTCGCCGCTTCTTTCAAACGGGCACCATCAGCGACGAGTGAGAGCACGTACGTGACCGCTGTCGGCAGGTCGGATGTCGCGGGGGCCGCGCCCTCGACCACGAGACAGATCTCGCCCCGGGCACCATCTTTGAACTTCTCGGCAAGCTCGGCCGCGGTGCCGCGAGCAACCTCTTCATACATCTTGGTCAGCTCGCGGCAGACGACAGCGCGGCGATCGTCGCCGAGAGCGGTGGCTAAATCGGCGAGCGCCGCGGGCAAACGGTTGGGGCTCTCGAAAAACACCATCGTGCGTTCTTCACGAGCGAGGCTCCGAAAGTAAGCGACCCGGCCTTTGCGCGGCAGGAAGCCTTCGAAGCTGAAGCGATCCGTCGGCAAGCCCGAGACCGCGAGAGCGGTGAGCACGGCGCTTGGTCCCGGCAGAGCAGTAACCGTCACCCCTGCTGCGGCAGCCGCCGAGACGAGAGGGAATCCCGGGTCGCTGATGGCGGGCATGCCCGCGTCACTGAGAACAAGAACATCGGCGTTGCGGGCCAGTTCAACGATCTCCGCCGCCTTCTCCGACTCGTTGTGTTCATGCAACGGGATCAGCCGCGGGCGGTTGTCGATGCCGAGCGCGCGCATGAGGTGAATGGTCGTGCGGGTATCTTCGCTCGCAATCACCTCAGCGTTCGTGAGTGCCTCGATGAGACGCTGAGAAGCGTCGCCCAAGTTGCCGATGGGAGTCGCCGCAAGAATGATCACTGACCCATTCTCCCACCGGCGGGAGTTGTGCGCTGCGTCGGCACAATGCGTGCAAGCTAGTCACCGTTTCGGCGACGGCTGAGGGCCAGGAATGCGGCGCGCACGGGGGCGTACCGAGCATCCGTTCTGAGGTCGTAGTGTTGCACTATGTCGACTCCCCCGCCCTTGAGAGGAACCCCGCTGGGCGCCGTGATGCTCGTCGTCTTCGGGCTCATCTTTCAAGACGTGGGCGCCTCCGTTGCTGTGCTGCTCTTTCCCGAAGTCGGGCCCGCGGGCATGGTCTCGCTGCGGCTCGTTTTTTCGGCGGCAATCCTGCTCGCCATCGCGCGGCCGAACCTGCGCGCGATCTCGAAACGCGCCTGGCTCATGGCTCTCGTTTTTGGCATTTCGCTCGGCGGCATGAATCTGCTGTTCTACGAAGCTCTCTCGCGCGTCGACCTCGGCGCGACCGTCACGATCGAGGTTCTTGGCCCTCTGGTTCTCTCCGTCATCGTCGCCCGTCGCGCCAGCGCCTGGCTCTGGGCGGTGCTCGCCTTCGCGGGTGTTGCCCTGCTGAGCCTCGGCAGCGTCGGCGCCCTCGACCCGGTCGGCGTCGCCTTTGCCCTCGCCGCCGCCGTCTCCTGGGCTGGCTACATTCTGGCGTCGCGCAAGACTGGGCAGGTCTTTGCCGGGCTGGATGGCCTCGCCATCGCTATGGCAATCGGCGCGATCATCAGCCTCCCCTTCGGCATCACCCAAGCGGGCAGCACTCTGCTCGAGCCGTCTATCCTGGTGCGTGGTTTGGCCGTAGCGATTTGTTCTTCAGCGATCCCTTACGCCCTCGAACTCATTGCCTTGCGTCGCATCTCGGCTGCCGCCTTTTCGGTGCTCATGGCACTGGCTCCGGCCATCGCGACGGGTGCCGGATTTTTCGTGCTTGGCCAAAACATCACACTGATTCAGGGCGTGGGAATCGCGCTCGTGATCGCGGCCTCCATCGGGGCGGTGCGGGCAGCATCCCGCATCCCCGGCGCTCCCGGGGCAGGGCCAAACGCACTACTGCCCGAAGAGACTCCGCTGTAGCGGGACGTCCCTCCGGGCAGTGAACACCGCGGGTGCGGATGCGGTCTGGTGCGGATGCTGCGTGGAGGCTGGCGCTAGCGAGCGGTCGGCGACGACTCCGAGGCAGTGCTCGCGTCATCCGCAGCATGGATCGGGTGGCTGCGCTCAAGGGCTGAGCCCTCGACATCCACGCTCGGCAGAATGCGGTCGAGCCAGCGAGGCAACCACCACACCGACTTGCCGAACAGGTGCATCAGGGCCGGGACCAACATCATCCGCACCACGAAGGCGTCGAAGAGCACGCCGATGGCGAGGCCGAAGCCGAGCGGGCGAACGATCGCTAAGTGCGAGAAGACGAAGCCGCCGAAGACGGCGATCATGATGATCGCCGCAGCGGTGACGACGGCACGACCACTGCGGAGTCCGCTCATGACGGCGGCCCGAGCGGGCACGCCGTGAATGTAGGCTTCGCGCATTCCCGAGACGAGGAACAGTTGGTAGTCCATGGCGAGACCGAACAGCACGCCCATGATGATGATCGGGGCGAAGTTCAGCAGCGGACCGGGGTCAGTGACGCCGAAGAGCGCTCCCAACCAACCCCACTGGTACACGGCCACCATGGAGCCAAACGCCGCGAGCAGCGACAGCACGTAGCCCAGGGTCGCGATCACGGGCACGAGCAGCGAACGGAACACCAGAATCAGGATGATCAGCGAGAGCCCTACGACCACCGCGAGGTACAGCGGCAGTACGTTGGCGAGCTTCTCGGAGATGTCGATGTTTCCGCTGGCCGAGCCGGCAACGCCGAGTTCGATGTCTCCCGTGAGCGGAGAACTGTCGCGCAGTTCATGAACGAGTTCTCCCGTCGACACGCTCGTGGGCCCCTCCACCGGAACGACTTGGAACGCAAAGTAGTCCCGATCAGCGGAGACACCGATCGGCGCGACCGCTTCCACATCAGCAAAGGCCAATAGCTGGTCGGCCAGATCGGCTTGAGTTTCGAGTTCCGCGCCTTCGGCAACACCTGCGGGAAGGGTCGCCGTCACCAGAAGGCTGCCGTTCTGACCAGCCCCAAATTCTTCGGCGATGGCCGTGTACGTGCGGTACTGGGTCGAATCGGCAGGCTCTGACGAACCATCTGGAAGCCCCAAGCGCATCGAGAGCGCGGGGATCGCCACGATCAGCAGCCCCAGCGTCGCCACGATCAGCATGACCACCGCGCGGCTCGTGCGCATGGCGCGCGCCGGCGGAAGAACGTGCGATTCGTGGCCGATCTTGGCGCGGGCCTTGCGAGAAAGAACCCGCTCGCCGAGAAGCGCTAGCAGCGCGGGGGTCAGGCTCACGGCGATCAGCACCGAGATGAGAACGCAGACAGCGCCCACCGTTCCCATGACGCCCAAGAACGGGATGCCGCTGATGTTCAGCGCGAGCAGAGCGACGAGAACCGTCGACCCGGCGAAGAGCACCGCGTTGCCCGAAGTGCCGTTAGCGAGACCGATCGACTCGTGCAGATCCATGCCCGCCGCGAGTTGGCGACGGTGACGCTGCACAATGAAGAGGGTGTAGTCGATACCGACTGCGAGGCCGAGCATCACGCCCAGAATCGGAGTGACGGAGGTCATATCGACAACGCCGGAGAACGCAAGCGAACCCGCGACCCCCACGCCAACACCGATAATCGAGGAAACGATCGGCAAGGTTGCGGGCAAGAAGGAACGGAACAGCACGAGCAGAACAAGACCCGCCAGCAGCACACCGATGATCTCGCCGATTCCCAAGAGGCCATCGGTCGAGGTGGTGATGGATGACGAGTAGTCGACCGTGACGCCATCAATATCAATGGCATCCAGTTCGGCGGCAATCGCGCTCTTCGTCTCGCCCGAGAGGTCGAGCAGTTCGCTGTCAAACGTGATGAGGCCGAGGGCCGTGGCCCCGTCGTCGGAGACGAAGCTGATCGCTGAGGCAGCATCAAGAAGTCGCTCGCCATACCCGAGCTGTTGCTCTTGGTCATCGATGACGGCAAGGTTCTCGTCGATCGTGGTCTGCTGAGCAGCAAGCTCAGCCGCTCCGGCATCGAGTTGCGCCTGCTGCGCCTCAAACTGGGCAACCGCAGCATCATAGAAGCCGGCGGCTTGGGCCTGCTCGATAGCCGCATCAAGCTGGACCTGACCGGCCTCTAGTTGTTGCGTGCCCGCATCCAACTGAGTCTGGCCGTCGGCAAGCTGCTGTGTGCCCGCGTCGATCTGTTCGCGACCGTCTACGAGCTGCTGCGCTTGCTCTTCGCGCTGGGCGTCAGTCTCGAAGGGGTCAATGACTGCGGTGACATCGTTTTGCGATGTGAGGCCGGCGAGAGCATCCGTGATCTCGGTCTGTTGCGTGTCAGAAAATGAGCTGCCGTCTTCTGATCCAAACACGACCGTCGCGGAGATACCGCCGACGTCACCCAGCTGTTCGGTCAGTTCAGAGGCGACACGTTCAGTTTCGGTGCCCGGAATCGTCATGGTGGAGGAGAGGGTGCCGCCGAAGAGGGCAAAGCCGCCGACCGCCAAGCCCAACACGGCAAGCCAGCTGACGACAAAGAGCCAAGCACGGCGAGCCGACAAGCGGCCAAGGCGGTACAGGAATTCAGCCATGCTGAAGCAAACCTCTCGTCGGGAACATAGAAACGAGCACTTCATCGGGCCTGCGTTCATCGTATTCGCAACCGGGGAGTTTTCCAACAGTTGTCGGAATACTCCCATCTTGAGCCGAGTCATCTGCGACAATCAGGGAATGGATGCTCGAGTCGAACGAACCCGGCGAAGCCTGCAACAGGCGCTCTTCGCCCTCACTCAAGAGCACCCCTTTGATGAAGTAACGGTCTCCGAAATCGTGGAACGCGCTGGCGTCAATCGCAGCAGCTTCTACCAGCACTACGCCGACAAAGAGACACTGCTTGCCTTCGCGATCGAAGCCGCCGCGGATGAAGCGGGGGTGCAACTCGTCGACCTCGACCCCCTCAGCACTAACCCACCCCCTGCCCTGGAGAACTACCTCTCTCACCTCGACAGCAACGCCGCCGTCTACGCCAGCGCCCTCGGCCCCCGGGGCTCCGCGTTCGTCGCGTCACGCTTGCGAGCACGCCTCAATCTCATCGTGCGCCAAGGAATCCTCGACCACGACCCCGACGCCCCCGATGGCATCGGCCTAGACATCGCCAGCGCCAGCATCACCGGCGCCACCTTCGGAATCATCGACGCCTGGCTCACCATGACCCCACGTCCCCCAGCCCGTACCGCTGCCGACTGGATCTGGCACACCTTCACCGCGCCCCACGAACGCGCGACGCTGAGTACGATTGCGGAGTGAACCAGAGCAACCCGCGCGACTTCGACGCCATTGTGGCGAGCGATTCGGCGTGGGGTTCGGCTGCACAGAGTGATGCGACTGCTGGGGCTGATGGTGCTGCGGGGGCTGCGGAGGCTGCGGAGGCTGCGGAGGCTGCGGGGGCTGCGGAGGTTGCGGGGGTTGCGGGGGTTGCGGGGGTTGCGGACGGCGCTGCTGTGGACCACGCCGATGCCGACGGGCACCACTACCCCGACGAGGGCTCGCTTCTCGATGACTGGTGGGCGGCGAGAAATCCGCTGACCCGCCGCTGGCTCGGGTGGGCTGGGCCGGCGATCGTGCTGGTGATCGCGGCGTTCACGCGACTGGTCGGCCTCGGGCATCCGGCGTCGCTGGTTTTCGATGAGACCTTCTATGTGAAGGATTCGTGGACGCTCGTGAACCTCGGCTACGAGGCGCAGTGGCCTGCCGAAGCTGACGCTCTCTTCAATAGCGGCAAGGCCAATATCTTTCTGAGCGATCCGTCGTTTGTGGTGCATCCACCGCTCGGAAAGTGGCTGATCGGGTTGGGAATGCTGCCGGGCGGCGGCGAAGACCCGTTCGGGTGGCGTATCGCGACAGCCATCGTCGGCATTCTCGCCGTCGTGGTGCTCATGCTGATCGCCAAGAAACTGTTCGGCTCCACGCTGCTCGCGACCCTCGCCGGACTGCTCATGGCGATCGACGGCAATGCGATTGTCATGAGCCGGGTCGCCCTGCTTGACAACTTTGTGATGATTTTTGCCCTGCTCGGCGTCGGCGCCATGCTGCTCGATCGCGAGCACTCGGCCACCCGGTTAGCGCTCTGGATCAGTCGCCGCGGCGAGCGCGGCGCCTCCACCGAATGGGGCCCGGCTCTGTGGTGGCGACCGTGGCTCATGCTCGCCGCCGTTGCCTTCGGCCTTGCCGCCGCCGTCAAATGGAACGGCCTCTACTTCTTGGCCGCTTTCGCTGTTTACAGCCTGGTGGTGGATGCCCTCGCTCGCCGTCAGGCTGGCATCGGCTTCTGGGGTTCCGGCACTCTCTTCAAGCAAGCGCCCGTGAGCTTTCTGCTCACGGTTCCCATTGCGCTGCTCGCCTACCTCAGCACCTGGGCGGGCTGGTTTCTCAGCGACAACAGCTACGACCGGGACTGGGCCGAATCCGACGGCAACGCGTGGACGGGCGTGCTCAGCTGGGTGCCCCTCGACCTCCAGAGCCTGTGGCATTTTCAGTCCAGCGTCTACAGCTATCACGTGGGCGAAAACCGACCACATCCGTATCAAGCCAACCCGCTGACCTGGCTGCTACTGATTCGCCCGACGAGCATGTTTTACGAAAACTCTGTTCGTGGCGACAGCGGATGCCTCGCGGATGCTTGCGGCGCCTCCATCTCCGGCATCGCCAACCCGATCATCTGGTGGGCTGCGACCGCGGCCATGCTGTACCTCGTGTACCGGCTGGTGCGCTACCGCCAGTGGCAGACCGGCTTCATTCTGATGGGCGTCGCTGCCGGCTACTTGCCCTGGCTCTTGTACTTGAACCGCACCGTTTTCCAGTTCTACACAATCGTGTTCGAGCCGTACCTAATCCTGGCTTTGGTTGCGGCGCTCGGGGTGATCCTCGGCACGCGAGACGACGACCGGTATCGGCGCACGAGCGGCTTCGGAGTCGTGGCCGTGTTTCTGGTCGTCGCGATTGCGGTCAGTGTGTTCTTCTGGCCCCTCTGGACCGGCCAGGTCATCGACTACGACCTGCTGCGCCTGCGCTGGTGGCTGCCGACCTGGGTCTAGGGCAGCCACAGCAGCCAAGACTGCGGCCGCGGTGCACGCCGACGCGAGCGCAAACCAGCCGTTTCGTGGCGTTCTGTTACGTCGCGGACGCGGCTGCGGCATCCGGTTGGGTAGCCTGTGGCTATGGCTGAGCAGAGCGGTTCCGACCGCAACTATGGTTTTCGCACGCGCGCTATACATGCGGGCAACATTCCCGATGCGACAACGGGCGCGCGCGCCTTGCCGATTTACCAGACCAGCGCCTACGTCTTCGATGACACCGCGGATGCCGCCGCCCGCTTTGCGCTGCAGAAGTACGGCAACATCTACTCCCGGCTCGCTAACCCGACGGTGGCCAGCTTCGAGGAACGGGTCGCGTCTCTCGAGGGCGGACTCGGCGCCGTCGCCACCGGCAGCGGACTGAGCGCGCAGTTCATCACCTTTGCGGCATTGGCGGGTGCGGGCGATCACATCGTCTCGAGTGCCAACCTGTATGGCGGTTCCATTACTCAGCTGGATGTCACGCTGCGCCGTTTTGGGGTCGAAACCACGTTTGTGCGCTCCTCCGACCCTGCCGACTATGCGGCGGCGATCACCCCGAAGACGAAGCTGATCTTTGCGGAGACCATCGCGAACCCGTCCGGCGAGATCGCGGACATCGAGGGACTCGCTGAAGTCGCGCACGCGCACAACATCCCCCTCGTGATCGACTCCACAGTCGCGACCCCGTATCTGAGCCGGCCGATCGAATGGGGCGCCGACATCGTCACGCATTCGGCGACGAAGTTCTTGGGTGGCGCGGGCACGACTCTCGGCGGCGTAGTCGTGGAGAGCGGGCGCTTCGACTGGGCCACCGATCGCTTTCCCCTCTTCGATGAGCCGGTGCCGAGCTATGGCGGCCTCAACTGGAGCGGCAATTTTGGCGAATACGCCTTCCTTACTCGCTTGCGCGCTGAGCAGTTGCGTGACATCGGACCGGCCCTGTCGCCGCACTCGGCCTGGTTGCTCGCGACTGGGGTCGAGACCCTTCCCTTCCGGATGCAAGCCCACGTCGATAACGCCCGCATCGTTGCCGAGTGGCTGGATGCTGATCCGCGGGTCGAGACCGTGTACTGGGCAGGGCTGCCCGGGCATCCGCACTTCGAGCGTGCTCAGAAGTATTTGCCGAAGGGCGCCGGTTCGGTGTTCTCCTTCGAGGTGCGCGCGACGGGCACTCAGGGCAGCCGGGAGGTGGGCCAAAAGTTCATCGAGAGCGTGGAACTGGCCAGCCACCTTGCCAACATTGGTGACGCAAAGACGCTCGTGATTCATCCCGCATCGACAACCCACGCGCAGCTCACCGAGCAACAGCTGATCGACGGCGGCGTGCTGCCGGGTGTCGTGCGCATTAGCGTAGGCATCGAAGACCCGGAAGACATCATCGCCGATCTCGACCAGGCGCTGACCGCCGCGACGAAAGGCTAAGGATGTCGACCGAAGAAGTACAGACGACCCAGCTCAGCAATGGGCTCACGTGCGATCTGCCCGCCAGCTCGCCGCTCGCCAAGCTGCTCAAGTCGCAGCGAACCTGGGTGGGACCGGATGCCAGAAAACGTGCCGCCATTCTGCGCGGCGCGAAGTCGATTGCGATCGTCGGCGCCTCCCCCAATCCCTCACGGTCGAGCTATTTCGTGGGCACCTACCTGCTGCAGTCGACCGACTACACGGTGTATTTCGTGAACCCCAACGCCGACACGATTCTGGGCCAGAAGGCCTACCCCGACCTGGCATCGTTGCCCGAAGTGCCCGACATTGTGGATGTCTTCCGCAAGGCCAGCGACATCCCCGCAGTGATCGACGATGTGCTCGCGATCGGCGCGAAAGCGGTCTGGGTGCAGCTCGGCATCTGGAACGAAGAAGCCGCCGTCTACGGCGAATCGCAGGGCCTCACGATCGTGATGGACCGCTGCCTCAAGGTCGAGCACGCGCGCTTCAACGGCGGCCTCAACCTCATGGGCTTCGATACCGGCGTTATTTCGTCGCGTCGCGCGGGGCGCTAGACGACCGGCTCTTAGTCCGGCTGCTGGCTCGTTCGACGCTCGTCAGCCATGAGCTCGCGTAGAAAGTTCGCGTCGCGGTCGTACTCCGCGGCATCGTCTGTCAGTTGCGGCTTCGAGAGCTCAACGGCCTTGTCGCGGGACATCTGGGCAAGGTCGTGAAGGCGAATGATCGCGACCCGCAGAACGTCGCTCCACGTCGCATCCGAACCGTAAGCCTGCAAGAGAAGTTCGACTCGGCGGCGAGCGTCTTCGACGCCCGGAGCGTTGTGGGGAGTCACCGACGTCAATGGGACTGCCCGCGTCGCGAAGTACGCAATGTCCCACAGTCGCGGTCCCGGCGAGCACATATCGAAATCGATTGCCCCCACAAGCCTTCCGTCAACGAAGGCAAGATTATGCGGCGAAAAGTCGTTGTGGCAGATCACCTCGGCGGGTACCTTCGCCGGCGATTGCCACACGGCGCCGTCTAGCCCGAAACCGATGCTGGCATCGTGCAACTGGCGAAGGCGACGGGCGCCCTCCTGAAGCACAGCATCCGTCCACACAAAATCGGGCAACGGATACAGCGGCACGTCGCCCTCGATGAACGACAGACGCTCCCGAGCGCCCTCGATACCGATCGGTCGCGGTGCCCAATCAACCCCGGCGATAGCGAGATAGTCGAGGTAGCGGTGCACCGTCGGTGTCCACGGGCCAGCATTGCGAAGCACAGTGTCACCACTGCGTTCAACGGCGTTCATGTTTCCGCCGGGAAGAAGACCATCCATCGTTTCAGCTTAGGCCGCTGTTCGCGGTGGGTGCAGTAACTTAGCGGTATGGCTGTGGCTCAGACTCGACGCGCTCGCGCTGCCCGACGCCGCAAACGTCGGGTCGAGGCCGCCGACAACAACCTCACCGCCGAGCAGTGGGAACAGCTCAAACGCGAGTGGGGCGGTTGTGCCTATTGCGCCGCGACCGACACTGCTCTGCAAAAGGATTGCGTTCAGCCGATCTCTCGCGGCGGCAGCTACACCGTCGGCAACGTTGTTCCCGCCTGCGGCTCCTGCAACGCCAGCAAAAGCAACAGCGAAGTGACCTCCTGGATGCGCCGCAAACGCCTCGACGAGCGCGCCTTCCTCACGCAATACGTGCATGTGCGGCAGGCATTGGGTCTGATTTAGCGCTGAGCGGCACAGAATCGGTCAGCCCCGAAAGGGTTCACCAACTCCACCCGCTAAAGTTGCAGATCAGATTAGCTGCATGAACAGTCCTGCAGGCGACGGGAGAAGGCCGTGGTGTCGAAGTCATCAAGCGCCCCGCCCTCCGCTCGCACCGCGGTGTTCTCGCAAATCTCGGCCAGCGGCCGAGTCGAGCAGGTTGTGCAACGGCTGACAGATGCCATCGTGCTCGGGGTGCTCGTGCCCGGCGAGCGCCTTCCCAGCGAATCCCAGCTTGCCAAACGCTTCGGCGTCGCGCTTGTGACCGCCCGCGAAGCGCTCAGCCTCCTGCGGGAGAACGGTCTCATTGAGACCCGCAGAGGCCGCGAGGGCGGCAGCTTCGTAACTCCACCGCACGCTCGGCATGGCGCAGTCCTGCGTGCCCGGCTCGGCGCACTCTCCCGCGTCGATCTTCAAGACATGGGTCTATACCTGTCGGTGATCACCGCTGCTGCCGCGGCGCACGCCGCGGACAGAGTTCTGGATTCGGATATCGACAACCTTCGCCGATTGGTCGTCCCAGAACTCCCGGAATCGGATCAGGCAGCGGGAAGAGCAGAGGGCGCGTTTCACATTCAGCTGGCGGTGCTCAGCCAATCTGCGCGATTGGTGCGAGATCAAATTCGGCTTCAGGCAGAATTTGGACCGTTGCTTTGGTACGCCTCAGACATCACGACTGCAGGACGGCCAGGAGGTGGTGCTGCAACTGACAGCACCGAGCCGAACACCGTCACCGCGACGTGCTCGGCTTATCAGTTGAGCGTGGTCGATGCGCTCGCGGCACGGGATCCACGCGGGTCTAGGGCTGCAGTCGAACACCACTTCTCTGATCACCTCGCCCAGCTTCTTGAGGCGAAGGCTGCCGTCGATCGAGGTGATCCTCTTGAGAACTGAGACAACCCCACCCGCAACCGCAACCGCAACCGCAACCGCGCAGCTAACTGCGTGCGCGGGGGTCGTTTCTGAGTTCTTCGCAGACGTGTTCACTCAATTGGACCACTGGCAGTCGCAGGTCCAGTCGGTTGATGGACGACTCCACGGGGCCGAACTCGATGAGGTGGTTGCTGCGTTCGCCATCCCCGCGCTTGAGCGGCCCGATTCTGCGCTGATTGGCGCCGGGTTCATCGGCGATGCTGGAGATGATTCTGGCGGGAGCCTCCACTTCGCATGGTGGATCGGTCCGATCGATGCGAACCCGTTGCTGGCCGAAACGACACAATCTACGAGACTGGATGTCACGGAGCGAAGGTACGCCGACTATGTCAGCGACTTCTCCGCGCTTGAGTGGTACCGGATGCCACAATCGATGAAGCAGACGCACGTGACAGGGCCGTACGTCGACTACCTCTGCACCTGCGATTACATCCTGACGATCACCGCGCCCGTGTTCGTCGACGCCGACAGGACCGGGGTGGAGGAAATGTTTGGCGTGGTGGGAGCTGACGTGTTTGTTCGCAATTTCGAGCGAGCCGTCATGCCTTCCCTGCTGGCCATCCCCGCGGATGCCGCAGTGCTGAACGAGTCTGGTCGCGTCGTGGTCTCCACAGATCCCGGCCTTCCGGTGGGCTCGGTCCTGAGCGAAGCAGCCAAGGAACGCGAGTGGAAGACCATCGCGTGCGCAGAGGGGCCGTTCAGTGTCGCCATGCGTAAAAAAGACACTCCTCGATAAATTTTGAGAAAACGCGTGACAGGGATACATCTATCTCCATAAGATTGCCGTATCGCGCCCCAACGGAGGGGTACGGCACCCTAATTCAGGATGCTCAGGGCCTCCCGAGGGCACGGAGAATCTACCCTGAAAGGTCGCCATGACTACAGATTCCGCTCCGCGCAGCACCTCCTCCTCATCATCCGACGACGATGCTCATCTGAAAAAGCTCGGCTACGACGGCAACTTCAACCGCTCCCTGTCACTGTGGGGCACCTTCGCTCTCGGCTTTACGTACCTGTCACCGCTCGTCGGCGTTTACTCTCTATTCGCCTACGGGATTTCGCTCGGCGGACCGCCGTCGATCTTCTGGCTCGTGATCGTCGGCACCGGGCAACTCTTGGTGGCGCTGGTCTTTGGCGAAGTCGTGTCACAGTATCCAATCTCTGGCGGCATTTATCCGTGGGTGAGGCGCCTCTCAAGCGCGCGCTTTGCGTGGATGGCGGCATGGGTGTACATCTGGGCCATCATCGTCACGGTGACGGCGGTTGCCGAGTACGGCACTGGCTTCCTTGCGAGTCTGCTCGGTCTCCAGCCCACAAAAGAGCTCACACTTTTCCTGGCAATCGCGTTCCTCGTCGTTGCGCTCGTTGTTAACCTGAGCGGCACGAAAGCTCTCGCTCGGGTTGCCAAGATCGGTCTCGCTGCCGAACTCATCGGTGTTATCGGGGTAGGGCTGTTCCTGATCTTGTTTGAGCGCAAGAACGACTTCTCGGTGTTGTTCGACACGTTCGGAACCCAGGGCGACGGCAGCTACCTTCCGGTATTCGTCGGCGCCGCACTGACCGGGCTGTTTCTCTTCTACGGCTTTGAAGCCTGTGGCGAAGTCGCCGAAGAGGTCTCCAACCCGGCCAAAGCTATCCCCCGCGCGATGATCATGACGATCCTCGTCGGTGGCTTCTCGGGCCTGATTGCGTTCCTTGGCTACATCCTCGCCGCACCAGATCTGGCGAGCATTGTCAGCGGAGAAGATGCCGACCCGATCGCCGGCATCTTGGAATCATCCCTCGGCACTGTCGGGGCGAAGATCTTCCTCGTCGTTGCACTCACGGCGTTCCTCTCCTGTGTGCTCAGCCTTCAGGCGGCCGGCAGTCGCCTGCTGTACTCGTTCGGTCGCGACAAGATGATGCCAGGTCACCAGTGGCTTTCGGAGCTATCCAGCAAGAAGGTTCCGCGCAACGCGCTTCTGGTTGCGTGCATCGTGCCGATCCTGATCTGCGTGCTGATCTACGTCGGGCAAGATGGCTTGCTCAACCAGATCACGGCGTTTGCGGTTCTTGGAATCTACTTCGCGTTCCAGTCCGTCGTCTTCGCCTCACTGCTAGCGCGGCTCAAAGGTTGGAAGCCTGCAGGCCCCTTCAGCCTTGGCGTCTGGGGAATGCTGGTGAACGTTGTGGCACTCGTTTATGGAGTGATCGCGATGATCCTACTGGCGACGCCGGGCACGAGCGGCGACTTCCTCGCCGACTGGATTGTGCTGATCGGACTCGCCCTTGTGCTGGCTACCGGCTTCATCTACATGCTGATCGCTCGGCCGGGGCGTAACTCATCCATTCCGGAGGGCGATGCGGTAGAGATCGCCGCACTGCTTCGCGAAGGTTGATTCACGCCTATTAGTTCGTCCACGGGATGATGCGAGCCCGGCTGTTGCTCTCCGACGACAGCCGGGTTCGCCCACTCTCATTCCGTGCGGCTCTCAGATCACTCCGTTGAGCTTGAATCACCGGCGAGCTTCTCCCGCACGCTGATCCACGCCGCCCGATCCTCATCAAGACGTGTGAGGATCTCGTGCAACTCGGCGATCACTATCGACTGTTGCTGGTTGAGGGCAAACACTTCTTCGATGTCGAGCTTCGCTGCCGCGTCGACTTCGTAATCGTGCTGGGCCAGCGCCGCAGAAATACCGTCTTGCCGTTTCGCCGAGATGAGAAGGATTGCACCCTGCAGTCCCGCGAGCATGCTCAAGAAGAGGTTCAGCAGGATGTACGGATACGGATCCCAGTTCGCCGCAGTGAGCGAGTTGACCGCCGCCCAGATTCCCATGAACGCCAGGAAGCCAATAACGAACACCCAGCTGCCCATCGAATTGCGCAACCGGTCGGCCGCTCGCTGACCGGTGGTGAGGGAATCGTCGTGAACCCGGTGCCAGTTTCGTGGCGCCTTGCGTGCGCTAGTGATCTTCATGAGGCTCAGCCTAGAGCGCTAGCGTGAAGCCAGTAGCGCCTTCAACGCCGCCACATCTGTCAGCGGCAGGCGGCACACGAACTCTTCACACAGGTACGCCGTCGGCTCGCCCGCAAGTGCAGTGCGTGCCGCAAACAATTCGAAACCGGATGCCGCAAAAGCGTCAGCCTGAGCCTGCGAGACCGCGACACCGATGCCTCCAGCGCGGTGCAGCGTGCGGGCCAGACTCGTGAGCTCGTGGCCGCCGGCGGCCCCGCCGCCCGTCTCATCCGCCGTCACGACGACGAGCTGGCGAAGGGGGGCCGCGAGCTCCGACATGAGGGTGAGGGCGGTTCCGAACGAGATCGGTTGCTGGGCTGCGAGTTGGCCGACCAGCTTCATGGAAGCTTGGGCGGCATCCCGGTATTGAGAGTCGCCGGAGAGAGCGAAGAGCGTGTGCGCGGCGGCGGCCATCGCGCTGAGGCCGCTGGGGTGAGCTCCGTCGCTGATGTCGGCTTCGGTGGAGAGGCCTTGCGCGGCGAGCACGGAGTCGCTGCCGCCGGGGAGGCCGAAGGGTGAGCTTCCCGAGCCTGCGGCTCCGGCGGCGAGCGCCCCGTCGATGAGGTCGCGGGCAGCGAGGGCGTAGCGCACCTCACCCGTGGCGATCGAGAGTTCGAGCAGGCCTTGAGCGAGCATCCCGCTGTCTTCGAGGGTTGCTGCCGCGTCGGAGAGGATGCCGTCGATCGAGGTTCGCACGAGCCGCTCCCCTGCCGAGCCAGCAGCGGCAGCCGCACCAGCGCGAGCAGCGCCAGCAGCCGCACTAGCATCTGCGTCGGCGGCAGAATCAGCCCCCGCACCCGCAGCACCCACATGCTCCGCAAGCAGGAAGTCAGCAGCACCGCGAGCGAGCGCGATCCACTCGGCGTTGCCGTGACGGGCGCCGGCCAAGGCAAGAGCTTCGACGGCGAGACCGTTCCAGCCGGTGAGAATCTTGTCGTCGCGGGGCGGAGCTTCGACGCGGGCGCGGCTCGCGGCATCCAGCGAATAGTAGAAGCCTTCGACGCGTTTGCCGTCGACGGTGCTTTCGGAGTCGAGGCCCGACGCGAATGCTCCCGAGGGCAACAACAACCGGTCGCGCAAGAACTCGGCGACTCCCGTGGCGATTTCGGCCGAGTCGGCGAGCGCGTAGGCGGCGAGCAGTTGGGCGTTGTCGTAGAGCATTCGTTCGTAGTGTGGGTCGGTCCAGTCGGCCTGGGTGGAGTAGCGGAAGAAGCCGCCATCGACCGGGTCGCGCAGGGCGGATGCCGCCATCGCCGTCAGCGTGCGGTCGGCGAGGCCGGCTGCCTCGGGCGAGTGTTCGGCGGAGCGGGCACCGCGATCGAGAAGGAACCGCAGCACCGGCGTGACCGGAAATTTGGGGGCGTCACCGAATCCGCCATAGTGGAGGTCTTCGGCGGCAGCCAGCGCATCGATAACGGGCGCAAAGTCGGAGACAAGCTCGCTCTCGACACCGCGACTCTGCGCAAGTGCCTGAGCAATCGCGTCGCCGCTGGTCTCCACCTGTTCGCGGCGGGTGAGCCACGCCTCCGTCACCGATTCGAGCACTTGCCGGAATGCCGGATGCTGCCCCACAGCGGTCGGCGGCCAGTAGGTGCCAGCAAAGAACGCTCGCCCCGCTGGCGTGACGAACACGTTGAGCGGCCAGCCCAGGTTGGGGGTGAAGGCGGATGCCGCCGCCAGGTAGGTGGAGTCCACTTCGGCGTGCTCTTCGCGGTCGACTTTGATCGCGACAAAGTTCTCGTTGAGGTACGCGGCCAGCACGGGGTCGCTGAAAGATTCGCGGGCCATCACGTGACACCAGTGGCACGTGGAGTAGCCGATGGAGACGAGCACAGGCACATCTCGGTGTTTCGCCTCGGCAAAAGCTTCGGCGGACCACTCCCACCAGTGAACCGGATTGGTGGCGTGTGATCTCAGGTACGGGCTCGCAGCAGTTTCCAGACGATTGGGCATAGTCTCAGAGTATGTCGAAGTTGACCGTGACCTACATTGGCGGCCCCACCGCGTTGCTCGAATATGCCGGATTGCGCATTGTGACTGATCCCACATTCGATGCCCCGCAGCTTTACCCCGACGAGGGCGGTGTGCCGCTCACGAAGACCGCGGGTCCGGCGTTGAGTCGGGCGGATGTTGGCGCTGTCGATCTCGTGTTGTTGTCGCATCACGAACACGAAGACAACCTCGACTATGAGGGACTCGAACTTCTCGCTACGGGTGTGCTGACGATCAGCACCATGAAGGCGGGCTCTGACCTCTTCGGCGGCGGCGTTGTCGGCCTCGACTCGTGGGAATCCCGCGACGTCGGCGCCGTGACCGTCACCGCCGTGCCGGCACTGCACGGCCCTCCCGGTGCTGAAGCGCTCGTTGGCCCGGTCACCGGTTTTGTGTTGCAAGCCGAGGGCGAACCGACCATCTACGTCAGTGGCGACAACGCTTCCTTACCGCTCGTGCAGCAAATCGCCGACCGGTTTCCCGACATCAGCATCGCGGTGCTGTTCGCAGGCGCTGCTCGCATCTCCGCGGTCAACGGCCCTCTCACCTTGACATCAGCGGATGCCGCAGAAGCCGCCCGCATCGTGGGCGCCACCTACGTGGTCGGCCTCCACACCGAAGGGTGGGAACACTTCACCGAAACCCGTGCCGACCTCGAAGCTGCGTTCGCGGGAACGGGATTGCTCGTGGAAACGCCGGCAGGTGTTGCGGTGGGTATCGACGCTTAGGGAGTGGAAATCTCGTGAGATTCGCGAAGCTCCACATCGTCATTGGCTGCCACGACTTCAAGCAGCACGCGCCAATCCCGACCATTGCGTTCGACGATGGCAGGCCGCCCCTGACTCATATCAACGACATCGTCATTCGTGAGGGTGACACCGTATTCTTCCTCCGCCCACTCCTGCACGGCAGTCGTGTAGCTCGCGAAAGCGGCAGTGTCGCGTTGCTCGAAACTGGCTGCGGTTGCGATCAAGCCAAGCGCACTCGCTGTTCCGGCGGCGATCGCAAGAACGGTGAGTGCAAACGCTCGGAGCCGGAACTTGCGGCCCGGTCCCGCAATCCAATACAGGACGGCGATTACAGCGATCCCGAACGTAGCCACTGCACCGAGGAACGGGATAAAGGCCCAACCCTCTGTGGGGCTTTGATAGAGACCGGGGTTTGTCATGACTCTGGTCCTCGCCGCTCAACTTGTGGTGTCGCGCGCTCGATCATCGACCCGAGCAACACTCTGTGAAGGTCAAGCGTACCAGCGGCCCAACGACAGAGGCCGGCATCCGCTCACCGGAAGGAGTGCGGATGCCGGCCTCGATACGAAGCGCGAAGCTTTCCTAGAAAGTGGCCTCGTCAGGGTTCGATCCAACGCGCTGGTCGCGGTCGATAGCGTCGATCGACGCCATCTCATCCGCAGACAGCTCGAAGCCGAAGACATCGAAATTCTCGGCCATGCGCTCACGCGAGTTCGACTTCGGAAACACGATGATGCCGTTCTGCAGGTGCCAACGAATGGCAACCTGGGCGGGCGAAACATCGTGTGTCGCGGCCGCCGTCTTGAGAGCGGTCTCGCCGAACAGGTCGTACTTGCCCTGGCCCAATGGACCCCAGGCTTCGATGCGCATGCCAAGCTCAGCACCATACGCCCGCAGGTCGCGCTGGGCGAAAGCGGGGTGCAGTTCGATCTGGTTGACGGCGGGAACGGTTTCGCTTCCCGCAAGAATCTTCTCAAGGTGCGGGCGGTGGAAGTTGCTCACACCAATCGAACGCGTCTTGCCTTCAGCCTTGATCTCTTCCATGGTGAGCCACGTCTCAAGGTAGCGATCAAGGTCGGGGCGAGGCCAGTGGATGAGATACAGATCCACATAGTCGAGGCCCAGCTTCTCGAGGCTGAGATCCATGGCGTCGCGAGCAGAGTCTGTGCCCTGGTCGCTGTTCCACAGCTTGGTGGTAATAAAGATTTCTTCGCGTGGGATTCCCGACGCTTTTATGGCGTTACCGACGCCCTGTTCGTTGCCGTAAATCATGGCGGTGTCGAGGTGACGGTAGCCGACCTCGAGCGCGTCAGAAACGATGCGCTCGGTTTCTTCGGGGTCAACTTTGAAGACTCCGAACCCGAGCTGCGGGATGGAATTGCCGTCGTTGAGTTCAATCAGGGGAACAGTCATTTCTCCATCTTGCCACTCACAACTGACGATTCCACCCCAGCCCGTAAAGCTTCTAGCGAACGTGCCGTTCGTCCACTCCCGAGTACGCAGCAAGCGGGCGAATGAGCGCATTGGACGCTGCCTGCTCCATGATGTGGGCGGTCCAGCCGGTGATTCGCGCAGCAACAAACAGCGGCGTGAACATGTCGGTGTCGAACCCGATGAGGTTGTAGGCGGGGCCGCTCGGGTAGTCGAGGTTCGGCTTGATGTTCTTGCGGCTCGTCATTGCCGTTTCGAGGGCGTCATACATGGCAAGCATGTCGGGGCGATCGAATTCGGCGACGAGCGTTTCGAGCGCGGCCTTCATCGTGGGAACTCGCGAGTCACCGTTCTTGTAAACGCGGTGACCGAAGCCCATGATCTTGCGCTTCTCGGCGAGTGCGGTTTCGAGCCACGCCTCCGCATTTTCTGCAGAGCCAACCTCATCGAAAACGTGCATGACGGCTTCGTTTGCACCACCGTGCAGCTGGCCCTTGAGAGCACCAATTGCTGCCGTGACGGCACTGTAGAGATCGCTGAGCGTGCTCGTCACCACGCGGGCAGTAAAGGTGGAGGCGTTGAAGGAGTGCTCGGCGTACAAGATCATCGACACATCGAACGCGTTCACCACAACGAGGTCAGGAACCTCACCAAAGGTCATGTGCAAGAAGTTTGCCGAATAGCTGAGGTCGTCCCGTGGCTCGACAAGCGGCAGATCGCGACGACGACGCTGGTCGTAGGCGATGATCGCTGGCAGCTTGGCGAACAGGGTGAGTGAACGCGTGAGGTTGAGCTCTTCGTCAATCATGCTCGCCGGGTCGGTGAGGGTCTCATCGAGGGCACCGATCACGCTGACGGCGGTGCGGACAACATCCATCGGATGCGCGGAAAGCGGCAACTCATCGATGACGCGCTTGGTGTGCGCGTCGAGGTGGCGCTGCGCACGCTCCACATTCTGGAACTCTTCTAGCTGCTCACCGGTCGGCAGCTCACCGTGCCACAGCAGGTAGGCGACCTCTTCAAAGGTGCACTTCTCGGCCAGTTCTTGCACGGGGTAGCCGCGGTAGAGCAGCGAATTGGTTTCGGGGTTCACCTTCGAGATCGCGGTCGTGTCGGCGACAACGCCAGCCAAACCCTTACGAATCTCGGTTTCAGGGGTTCCTGTTAGGTCAGTCATGGTGCTCCTCGGTAGTGGTATCGAGTCAAAGTTGTGAGTGGTGGTCGTAAATGGGGCTTGTGAAATTAGTAGTGGCTATCGAGGGTGAAGTTGAAAACCGACGAGTCGAACGAGTTGTAGCTCTCATAGTCAAGCAGTTCATACAGGCGTGCCCTCGTCTGCATTTCGGCCACGACAGACTGCTGAGTGCCGTCGGCGTTGATCGCATCGAGGGTGCGTTCTGCTGCACCCATTGCACTACGCAACAGGGTTACAGGGTAAATAACAATGTTTACGCCGATATTGCTCAATTGCGTTGTGGTGAAAAGTTCACTCTTACCAAACTCTGTCATGTTCGCGAGGATCGGAACATCCACGGCTTTACGCATCGCTTCGAACTCGCCGAGGTCCTTCATCGCCTCAGGGAAAATCGCGTCAGCGCCCGCATCCACCAGCTGCTTAGCGCGATCCATCGCGGCATCCAAACCATCAACGGCACGGATGTCGGTGCGAGCCATGATCAGCAGGTTGGGGTCGCGTCGCGCGTCAGCAGCAGCCCGGATGCGCTTGAGAGCGGTATCCGTGTCGACAACAGCTTTTCCGTCGAGGTGTCCGCAGCGCTTCGGGTTGACCTGATCCTCGATGTGGAGCCCGGAGACACCCGCATCTTCGAGAGTCTGCACGGTGCGAGCGACGTTCATGGGTTCGCCGAAACCGGTGTCGGCGTCAACGAGACTGGGCAGGTCGGTCATCCGCGAAATCTGCTGCGAACGACCAGCCACCTCGGTGAGCGTTGTCAGGCCGATGTCGGGCAGTCCCAGATCGGCACTGATGACAGCGCCCGAAATGTAGACGCCGTCGAAGCCCTTGTCTTGAATGAGGCGAGCGCTCAGCGGGTTGAAAGCACCGGGCACGCGCAGCAGTTCGCCGCTGGCAAGACGCTCACGGAACTGGGCACGTTTGGTCGCTGGATCGGTTTGGGCGTACAGCATTAGAAGATTCCTTTAGCGGTGGTGGCGGGGAAGTTGCCGCGAACGGTGAGCTCCCCCAGTTCGGATGCCGACAGCTCCGGAAGTCGCACGGCAGCAGCTAAGAAGCGTTCGATTTCGTCGCTCGCAAGCACACCATCCGCGAGGGTGCGGAACTTGGTGATGTACTGCTCGCGGGCGAAGGGCCGAGCACCCAGCGGGTGAGCATCCGCAACGGCAATCTCTTCAACGATGCGGCTGCCGTCGGTCATTTCGATCTCGACACGACCACCGAACGCTTTCTCGGCGGGGTCGATGGAGTGGTAGCGACGAGTCCACTCGGCATCTTCTTGCGTGGTGACGCGGTTCCACAGTGCGATGGTGTCGGCGCGGTTGGCACGCTCAGGGGCGTAACTGTTGACGTGGTGCCATTCCTGATCTTGCAGAGCAACAGTAAAGATGTACGGAATGGAGTGGTCGAGCGTTTCGCGGCTCGCGTTGGGGTCATACTTCTGCGGGTCGTTAGCGCCCGAGCCGATCACGTAGTGCGTGTGGTGGCTCGTGTGCAGCACGATGCGGTTGATGTTCGCTTCGACCAATTCCGGATGCTCGCGCCCCAACTTGCGGGCGAGGTCGATCCAGGCCTGTGCCTGATACTCGGCCGAGTGCTCCTTTGTGTAGGAGTCGAGGATCGCGGTGCGCGGCTCCCCCAGCTCAGGCAGCGGAACCTCGTAGTGCGCGTCTGGGCCGTCGAGCATCCACGCAATGACGCCGTCTTCGCCTTCGTAAATCGGGGTGGGGCTGGTCTGGCCGCGCATGGCACGGTCGACGGCCTCAACGGCCATCTTGCCGGCGAAAGCAGGAGCGTGCGCCTTCCACGTGGAGATCTCGCCCTTGCGCGACTGGCGCGTGGCAGTGGTCGTGTGCAGTGCTTGGCCGACAGCCTGGAAAATCGTCTCGGTGTCGAGGCCGAGGAGGGTTCCGATGCCAGCGGCCGCACTCGGGCCGAGGTGAGCAACATGGTCGATCTTGTGCTTGTGCAAGCAGATCGCCTTCACAAGGTCGATCTGAATCTCGTAACCCGTCACGATGCCGCGCAGCAGATCGGCGCCCGAGCGGCCCGTGTGCTGAGCAACAGCCAAGATCGGCGGGATGTTGTCGCCGGGGTGAGAATAGTCGGCCGCCAAGAACGTGTCGTGATAGTCGAGCTCGCGCACGGCAACACCATTGGCCCAGGCCGCCCACTCCGGGCTGACGCGAAGGTCGGAGCCAAACACGGTGGCTCCCGGCGTGTATGGGTGGCGCTCGGCCTGCGCCCGAGCGGACACCACCGGCGCACGGGTCAGGGATGCGGTAGCAACAGCAGCGTTGTCGATCACCCGGTTGATGACCATGTCGGTCACGGCATCCGTAGGTTCAAGTTGTTCAGCAGCGATCGCCGCAATCTTGTGGGCGAGCTGATCTTCGCGAGCGAGGTTCTCGTCGCTGCGGTAAACGCGGAGGGCGTGATCTTTCACAGTGGAGCCTTTCAATTGGCGGCACGCAGAGGGGAATCTGCGGCCATGGCTAATGCGCTGGTGAGCGCGTGATGGAGATGAACGTGGGTGGCGTGAGAGGCAAGTTCGGCGTCGCGGGCGACGATGGCCTGCACGATAAGAAGGTGCTCGCGAGCGGCCGCGGCCAGTCGCTCGGGGTTGTCTTTCGCCAACCGACGAACCCGCACGAGGTGGGTTCGTAACGAGTTGAGAGCACCGGTGAGGTAAACGTTGCCGACCGCATCATCGACGGCGTCATCGAAACGGCGTACCAGATCGAAGTAGGCGCTGCGATCGCTGTCGTCACGGGCGAGCAGTTCGGGAACGGCCTCGAACTCACGCTCGAGATCGCCGAAGGTACTGCCGCCGTGCTTCTCGGCAGCCAAGCGCACCGCTTTCACTTCAAGAGCCTTACGCACATCGAATAGTTCGCGGATGTTCGTTACCGACACATCGGTGACCACGAGACCGCGGCCGGATTGGCTAGAGACAAGGCCATCCGTCATCAAGCGTGACAAGGCTTCTCGCAGCGGGGTTCGCGATACCCCAAGCCGCGCGGCTTGCTCGACTTCGCCCAAGATGGTGCCTGGCGCGAGTCGCCACTCAATGATGTCGTCTCGCAACGCTTGGTAGGCACGCTCGCTGGCCCTCACTGATGTTGCCATGAGCACCTCCTGAGACTGCGAGTCCAGCGCGCGAGCGGAATGCCGCCGTAACGCAGGTTTGTATACAAGAACTTCAGTCTAGGCTCGATTCACCAGACATCAAGCCGAATTTTGAGTGAATTGTATACAGATTTGTGGTGCGGATGGTTCGGCGGGCCGCGCCGCCCTATCGAGAACTTATGACTTCTCCCGTGGACGCCGCCGACAGCGGAGCAGTTCCCCTAACCCTGGGCGCGAGCCTCAAGGTACGACGCGAACGCCTCACGACTAGTGCGCGCCGGGGTAAATCCGAAAGACTCCTTGAGCGCCCGATTGTCGAGCACCGGTCGATAGCGCAAAAACTTGACTTGGGCCGGCCCGTGCGGAGTCAATCGCAGGGTGTGCCCCACCCACAACGCCGCGGCCAGCGCCCACGCGGGAACGACGAGCTGCTTCTTGCCTAGCGTCTGCGCAATCTCTTTTGCCGTGAGCTTGCCATCCCCAGCAACGTTGTAGATCCCGGCAGCCCCGCCCGTTGCGGCCTTCACGATAACCGCAACCACGTCATCCACCCACACGAAAACGAAGGGACTGTCTGAGCCTGCGACCGTTAACAGCCGACGAGAATTCCACAGCGCCGTGATCTGATTCTCGAGCCCAGGGCCCAAAATTGTGCCGATCCGAAAAATGGTTTGGCTCAGTTGTGGAGCAGACACTCGAAGCTCCGCAAGCCGTTCTTCGACCATACGTTTGTGGCGGCTGTACGGGAAGTCGTCGTTGCCGCGCAACGGGTCACTTTCGGTGATCCATTCCGGATTGTCGGAGTGATAGCCATAGGTCGCGCCGCTCGATGACACCACGACTCGCGATACTCCGGCGTCGACACACGCCTCAAAAACTGCGCGCGACCCGTCAACATCCACAGCGAACTCTTGCGTGACCGTCGTGTTTTTTCCGGGGTTAACGATCGACGCCAGATGCACCACTGTGTCGATTTGGTGGCTGCGCAACAGCGCGGGCAGGCCGCCAGCATCGGTCACATCAACGCGCTCATACAGAACTCCCGGCAATCGCACGCCGGGGCTGGGAGCACGAATATCGGCGCTGACGACACGCTCAATGGCTTCGGATGCAGCCAACCCGGCCACCACGGAGGTGCCCAAGAATCCGCTGCCGCCCGTGACGAGAACGCGGGTCACGCGCGTGCCTCCGCATCGTTCGCGGGCACACCGGAGTCTGCCCCCGAGCCGCCATCGGCACCCTTCGCGCCTCTGGCACCCTGTGTTTTTCGACGCCCCCACCAGGTGGCGAGCGCAAGCCCGGCGATGATGTCCCAAATGCCCCACCAGCCGGCGACGACGGCCATGCCGCCGAGCCCGCCGAAGAAGGTGAAGACGAGTCCGAGACCAAGCCCGGCATTGCGGATTCCGACTTCGAAGGTCACCGCTTTGGCTTCGTAGAGGGCAAGTCCGCCAAGGCGGGCACTGGCGTAGCCAAGGCCGAGAGCAACGGCGTCGTGCAGGAAGACGGCAAGAAGCACCACCCCAACATAGGCAATGAAGAACGTGAAGTTGCCGGCGAGCGCGGCGATGATGAAGCCGAGCAGTGCCAGCAAGCTCACCCATTTCACGGTGGGCTGCACTTTCTTGGCAAAACTCGGCCAGCGGTATTTGATCGCAAAGCCGAGCACAAAGGGAAGCCCAATGATCAACACAATTTCGAGCAGCATTTGCCAGCCGTTGAGGCTCACGCTTTCGAGAATGGTCGAGGCGGTGGGGTGCCAGCCGCCCCACAACGAAAGATTGACGGGCAACATGACGATGTAGATCACGTTAGTCACGGCGGTCATGGATACCGAGAGCGCTACGTTGCCGCGCGCACGATAGGTGAGCACTTGGGAAATGTTTCCTGGTGGACAGCAGGCGACCAGAATCATCCCGAGGGCGATTGAGGGACCAACGTGCAGCAGCAGGGTGAGGCCGAAGGTGACGGCGGGCAGCAGCACAAGTTGCGCAATCAGGGAGATCGCAAATGCGCGGGGCGCTTTCAGGACGGCCCGAAAATCTTCGATGCTGGTGTCGAGCGCGATGCCAAACATGATCAGCCCCAGCACGATGCTCAGCGCGATGAGCGACGCTGGGCTGAAGTTGAGTATCGCGTCATCGATCGTCATGACTGTGCCTTTCGAGTGAGCGTTTCACGCAATTTTCGCAACGCGCGTCGGTACGCATCTTTATTGACGTAGTACGACATCCGTTCGAGGGCTAAATATTTGTAGCCACCGGTGAGGTCAGGCCAAGGTTGTTCGGCAGATTCCCGAAAGTGTGCCGCCGCCCGAGGGGCCGCATCTTGAGCGGCCAGATAGGAGGCCAAAAGTTCGGCCTGCTCATAGCGCCCTTGCCAGCCAATACCACTTGCTTCGATCATTCCCATGACGTAAAGACCGTTGAAGCTTGGCGGGAAAATATTCAGGAATAGCTCGGGCGCGCCAGAAGACCAATTCAGATGTTCCCGCCCCACAAAGGGGTACGCGAGAGAGTAGCCGGTAGCCAATACAATGAGGTCATAATCGGCCGCGGTGCCATCGGTAAAGTGCACGGTGTTTCCGTTGAAATGTTCGGGAGCAGGCACCACGCGCAGATCGCCTTGACCGAGGTGACCGAGCACGAGAGTGTTCACGATCGGGTGTGATTCGTAGATGCGGTAGTCGGGCTTCGGAAAGCCAAACTTCACCGGGTCCCCCGTGAATGCGCGCAACACTCGCTTGTCAATGAACTGCTTGATTCGAGCCGGCAGTGGGCGACCCTGATTGAGGGTGTCCGCCGGTTTTCCGAAAAGGTAGCGCGGAACAAAGTAGTAGCCACGACGCACGCTCAAATCGATGCTGTCGGCATGGTGCACGGCATCCACGGCGATATCACACCCGCTGTTTCCAGCGCCAACCACGAGCACGCGTTTACCGGCGAACATCGTTGCTTTCTTGTACTGGCTGGAGTGAATGATCTCACCGACAAACTCGCCATCGAACTGCGGGATGCTGGGGTGGGCAAGCGTGCCGTTAGCCAACACGACGCCGTCGAAGCGTTCCGTGCGCGACTCCTGCCCCGCGGTGACACTCGTGACGTTCCAGCCGTCATCATCGGTCGGTTCGAGGCGTTCAACCGTGGTGCTAAACAGGAATTTTTCGCCCAGGTCAAAGCGATCGCTGTAGGCCCGAAAATACTTCTTGAGTTCGCGGTGGCTCGGGTAATCAGCCGTGGTTTGCATGGGCAGCTCGCGAAATTCAGTCGTCGTGCGCGAGGAGATGAGGTGCGCAGATTCGTACATCGTGCTGCGCGGATTGTCGATATTCCAGAGGCCACCAACGTCGTCAGCCGACTCAAAACCGACGAAATGGATGCCTGCCTTATCGAGCGCGCGGGCCGCGGCGAGTCCCGAAGGACCAGCGCCGATAATGGCGATGGTGCGAGGCATTCGTTCCTCCCGGGCTGAACAACGATATTCACGGCGTTTCCGCAGCTTACTAGACCGCTTTTGGTGGGTAGACCATTTTGTCGAGACGTAGCCTGTTGTTGCACGAACTAAACCCAGTGCGAATACTGGGCGTGCAGGATACCCGCCGGCGTCTACCCGAAAGATGCCGATCTTGCACATAAGGGATCTAACCACTATGCCCAAAAACCCTATGGTTGCGCCTTCTCGGCGTCGCCAGTGGGGCGCTGAATCGCGCCTCGAACCGCTGCCCACTGTCCATCCCGCGCCGAGCGACCGTAAGATCGCGCTCGCTCGCCTCGCTATTGTCGCCACCGTTGTGTTTTGGCTGACCTACGTGATCTACACAATCGTTCGTCAGTTCATCAACAACGGCACCGAAAGTTTTCGTTTCACCACAGAAGCCATCTCCTACGTCATCGTGGTGACCTTCCTCACCTTCTCGGCGCTCATGTATCTGATCGCCCGTCACGGTGCGTTCCAACGTTTTCGTTCCCACGCTCGCGTACCTCGTGCCGAGCTCGACCGACACTTCGCCGACAACGAAGGCACCATCACGGTGCTGGTTCCCAGCTACAGCGAAGAGCCCGACGTCGTTCGCGCCACCCTCTGGTCGGCGTGCCTTCAGGAATACCCCAGCCTTCGCGTCGTGCTGCTGCTTGATGACCCGCCCTTTCCCGATGACCCGGATGCCGCAGCCCAGCTGTCGAAATCACGCCAGCTCACCGAAGAGATTCAGCGTGAGCTCGCAGCGCCCCGCGCACGATTCGCTGATGCTCTGTCGGTCTTCGAATCACGACTGCGCCAACAGCGCCCGATGGGCATCGCTGAGCTCGAGGATCTTGCCGGTCAGTACCAGTGGGCAGCCGCGTGGCTCGAGAACAAAGCGGACAACGAACAGCGCATTGACCACGTTGATGAGTTCTTTGTCACGCAGGTTCTTCAGGGCTTAGCAGGCGAACTGCAGCTGACGGCCGACGCGTTGGGCGCAGCGCTCGACGAGCGCATGGTTCCGCCAGCAACTCGTCTGCACGAGCTTTACCGCCGCCTCGCGCGCACCTTCGATGCTGAGCTGTCAACCTTCGAGCGCAAGTTGTATGCCTCTGTTTCTCACGAAGCAAACAAGGCTATGAACCTCAACGCCTACATCGGCCTGATGGGTGGCAACTACCGCCCCGAGGAGACTCCCGACGGCACGGTGCTGCGGCCCGTAAGCCACGCCGGCGCCGGCGACCTCTCCATTCCCGACTCGGAATACCTCCTCACGCTCGATGCCGACTCGCTGCTACTTCGCGACTACTGCCTGCGCCTCGTCTACCTTCTCGAGCAAAAAGACAATGCTCGCGTTGCCGTGACGCAGACTCCGTACTCATCGTTCCGCGGCGCCAACACGCGCATCGAACGCCTCGCTGGTGCGACGACCGACCTTCAGCACATCCTGCACCAGGGCAAGTCGTACTACGGCGCTACGTTCTGGGTGGGAGCCAACGCCGTCATCCGCAAGGCTGCGCTTGATGACATTGTCGAGACCGAAACCGAGGGTGGCTTCACCGTCAAGCGGTACGTTCAAGACCGTACGGTCATCGAAGACACCGAGTCGAGCATCGACCTCGGCACCCATGGTTGGACGCTCGTCAACTACCCCGAGCGCTTGAGCTACAGCGCCACCCCGCCGGACTTCGGATCACTGGTTGTTCAGCGTCGACGCTGGGCCAACGGTGGCCTGCTGATCATGCCGAAACTCATGCGCCAGCTGCGTGAGCGTCGGGCGCGCGGCGAAACGGTGCCGTGGACCGAGTTCTTCCTGCGCGTGAACTACATGACGTCGATCACGTGGGCCAGCTTCGGCCTCGTCTTCCTTCTCGCCTACCCGTATGACAGCCGACTGCTGAGCCCGGTGGTTCTGCTGGCAGCGGTGCCGTATTTCTTGGCGATGGGAAGCGACCTGCGTTACAGCGGCTACAAGTTCAGCGACATTTTCCGCATCTATGGCTTCAACCTGATCCTTCTTCCGGTGAACTTGGCCGGCGTGCTGAAGTCGCTCGAGCAAGCCATCACGAGCAAGAAGATTCCGTTTGCCCGCACCCCGAAGGTGCGCAACCGCACAGCGACCCCGCTGCTCTACGTGATCGCCCCGCTGGTAATCATTGGGTTCTCCGCCTTCACGTTCTGGCGAGACCTTAACGCCGGCAACTGGGGCAACGCCGCTTTCGCCGCGTTCAACACCATCCTCGCTGGCCTCGCGCTCGTCTCCTACATCGGTATCTGGAACGCTGTAGTCGACATTTGGCTCGGCGTCACTCGCCCCTTGTTCGTCGAACGCAAACCCAAGACGAAAAAGAAGGCGCAAACCGAACCGGAATCCACCACACTCGACTGGCGATCGATCCTCTACTACGGAGATGACAGCGGATCGCACCACAAGGTGCGCGACTCGATTGTCTTCGCCGAAATGCTCCCCCCCATTGACGAAACCAGAGAGGTTCGATCATGAGTTCAGCTACCCATCGCCTTTCCTTCTGGCGGCTCGTTATCGCGGCGATCGTGGCTGTCGCCGTTGCTGCTGGTGGCCTGTTCGCCTACCAAGCCTGGGCATCTACCCAAGCGGCACCAGCCCCCGACCCGTGGTTTGCCGCCTATGTGGATGTCACGGCAACGCCAAGCTACGAGTTCGAATCCGCCACATCAGACAGTGGCAACGAGGTCATGCTCTCGTTCATCGTCGCCGCGACCGATGACGCCTGCACTCCCACGTGGGGCACCGCCTACACAATGGACGAAGCAGCGGTATCGCTCGACCTCGACCGCCGCATTGCACGCTTGCAGCAGCAGGGTGGGGATGTCGGAGTATCGTTCGGCGGACTACTGAACGACGAGCTCGCAACATCCTGCACCGATCACGACAGCCTCGTTGAGGCCTACAGCTCAGTCATCGACCGTTACGCGTCCACCACCATCGACCTCGATATTGAGGGCGAAAACCTCAGCGATACCGCTGCCGGCGAGCGTCGCGCCGCGGCCGTTGCCGACCTTCAGCAGTCTCGCCGGGCTGCCGGCGAAGACCTCGCGGTGTGGCTCACCCTTCCCGCTGCCACCTTCGGCCTTACCGAAGATGGCACGACAGCAGTCACGCAAATGTTGGATGCCGGCGTAGACGTCTCCGGGGTCAACATCATGACGATGAACTTTGGTCAGAGCTTGGACGACGACGAAACCAGCGGTGACGCCTCCATTCGAGCCCTTCAGGAGACCCACCGCCAGCTCGGCATCCTCTATGCCCAGGCTGGAATCGAACTGACGGATGCCACGCTCTGGACGAAACTCGGTGCGACTCCGATGATCGGGCAGAACGACAACGAAGACGAAGTCTTCACAATGGACGACGCCGCGACCCTCAACGAGTCGCGACCGAGCAGGGACTCGGCCGCATGTCGATGTGGTCGCTCAACCGCGACACGACCTGCGGCCCCAACTATGCCGATGTCACTCGTGTCTCGGATGCGTGCAGTGGCGTGGATCAGGGCGATCTCTTCTTCGCCGATGTGTTGGCGGAGGACTTCGACGGTCAGCTCGCAAGCTCCGCTAAAACCATCACTACCGAAGAGCCGTCTGATCCTGCCGACTTCGTCGACGACCCAGCGACCAGCCCGTATCCAATCTGGCAAGAAGACGCCAGCTACCTCGCTGGAGCCAAGGTCGTGCTGCACCGCAACGTTTACCAGGCGAAGTGGTGGACGCGCGGAGACCTTCCCGATAACCCGGTGCTCAACTCGTGGGAGACCCCGTGGACGCTCGTCGGCCCGGTTCTTGAGGGCGAGACCCCGGTCGAAGTTCCGACCGTGCCTGACGGCACCTACCCCAACTGGGATGGCACGGCAGTATACGAAGAAGAAGCTCGCGTTCTCTTCGACGGTGTTCCCTACGAAGCCAAATGGTGGACCCAGGGCGACAGCCCGGCAGCGTTCTCCTCTGATCCCGACGGATCACCGTGGAGCCCTCTCACCACCGAAGAAGTCACAGCGATCGCCGACACCAGCACGACTGACGAGTCGACGACACTAGCCCCAGCCAGCACGGAACGCTAGATTTCGCGTGTGGACCCCACAGAGGAGCATTTTCGGCCACGAATATTAGAAGTTACGCGTCGCGAGAACTTAACATTTCCCTAGGGTAGAGCGCGAGCATCCGCCCTAGAATTGATCTCAGCGAAGCCCACACCGGCTGTCACTGTTGCCGCTGGTCAACAGAGAAGGAGTGCGCTGACACCGATGAGCAACAACCCCATCACTGTCTCCATCGAACGAACCGTAGACCCCGACCGCATCGCCCAAGCGACCGCGTGGATGCAAACCGGCATCAACCTTGCCACCACCTACCCCGGCTTTCTCGGCTCCGGCTGGGTGCGCGCCGGCACCGAAAGCACCACCTGGCACATGCTCTACCGATTTGCGGATGACGCAGCACTCTTGCACTGGGAACAATCCCCCGAACGCGCGTGGTGGCTGCAGAGCGGCAGCCCGTTTATGAGCCAGCACCGCAGCGAGCGCCGCACCGGAATCGAGGGCTGGTTCGACGAACCCACCGAGGTCACTGTTGAGCATGCGGGGCCTGCTGCCGCAACCGTACCGCCCCGCTGGAAGCAGGCCGTGACTATTTGGCTGGGCTTCTTTCCCCTCAACCTTCTTTTCACGGTGCTCGTGACGCTGCTGGTTCCCGGCTGGGACCAGCTGCCGATCGTGCTGCGGGTACTCCTCACTACCCTGTGCCTCACCCCGGTCATGACCTACGTGTTGCTGCCCGGAGTGACTCGGATGCTGCGACGCTGGCTTACGCGGTAGTTTCTCGATCCGCGTCTAGTGGAATCGTCGGCCCTCATCGCGACGGAACAGGAACAGGGTCAACACGAGCATCACCACAGTCCAACCGAGGATGCCTAGCCATACCCAGGGCGCAAGCTCTCCGCCCTGAACGACCCAGATCACGAGCTCGCGAGCCTGCCGTGACGGAAAGAACGTTGAGAGAGTGTTGAGCCACGGCGCGAAGAGCATCGGCGGCAGAAATAGTCCGCCCGCGAACGCGAATCCGAACATCACCACTTGAACGACGGCGATGGCCGCTTTTGACGACATCGAGAACCCGATACTGATGCCGATGAGCATGAAGGGGATCGACGCCACGGCGAGCGCCAGCACTCCAGCGAGCACCCGCCACAGTGGAGCGTTCGCCTCTGTGAGAAGGCCACCAATCACCACGACGGGAATTAGCGACGCGATACCGATGAGACCAATCGAGAAAATGTAGCCGAGCACCCGCGCCATCCCCGTGACTGGAAGCGTGCGCAGATACGGATCCCAGGGCTTCTCGCGAGCCTCAGATATGTTGAGCCCAAAGCTGAACAGGGAGTTCGAGAGCACCGCGAACACTGACAACGAGATGACCGCCTGAGTGGCGTATTCCGCGTTGTCGGCGACCGCCCGCTGCGGCACGACGAACAGCAGCAAGGCGAAAGCGGGAAACGCGACGCTGCCGATGACCGCGATCGGCACCCGCATTGTTTCGAGAAGCGAATACTTAGTGTGGGTGAGCGCCAGAGCCATCGTTGACAAGTCAGATTCCTCTCGGGGAGACGCCGGCGGCATCATTCTGTTTCGGTGAGTCAGCGATAAGGGTGAGGAACGCTTCTTCCAGGGTTGCCCCGCGCACCGTGAGCCCCGAAAACTGGATGCCCGACCGCACAAGCTCAGCGACCGCGACATCCGCATCCTGAACAAAGAACGTGAAGGAACCGTCGTGCTCTGGCCGAGAATCGACGACGCCGGTGAGCGCCCGTACCCGGTCGGGCGTCGGGGTTGTGAGGCGCAGCAAACGCAGCCCCACCTGATCCAACACAGCGCTGAGATCATCGTCGACCAGCACCCGCCCTTGGCCGATCACGATTACTCGTTCGGCGAGCGCCTCGATCTCTTCGAGATAGTGACTCGTAACGACGACGGTGGCTCCGGCATCCTGCTGGCGATGCACGGCGGCCCAGAGCGCCCGCCTGCCATCAACGTCGAGTCCCGTGGTCGGTTCATCGAGAAGCACCAGTCGGGGGCGCCCCACGAAGGCGAGTGCAACGCTGAGGCGACGCTTCTGGCCTCCCGAGAGCGCCCCGGTCTGGCGCTTCAGCAGTTCACTGATGCCGAACTCGGCGGCGAGCTCTTCTCGTGGCACTGCGTTGTCAAAGTGGGCACCGACAAAGTCGATGACCTCCCCCACGCGCAGGGTGGGTGGCAGTGCCGTCTCTTGCGGAGTGCAGCCCAAGTGTCGGCGGGTGCGCGCATCCGCTGGGCTGCCACCGAACAATTCAACCGTGCCGCTGGATGCTCGGCGAAGGCCCTGCACGAGAGAAAGGAGGGTCGTTTTGCCAGCGCCATTCGGGCCGAGCAGCCCGACGATGCGGCCGGAGTCAATCTCAAGGCTCACGTCGTCGAGTGCCGTGATGTCACCGAAGCGACGCGTCACGTGGTCGAGTTTTACGAGGGTTGTCATGCGATTCCTCCGAGCAGTCGCTTCAGGCTTGCGGTGTAGGTCTCGAACGCCGCACGGCCAGGCGACGTGAGGTTGAGATAGGTGACCGGGCTGCGGCCCTGATGGGCTTTCGTGACCTCGACATAACCGGCATCCTCCAGTTTTCTGAGGTGAGTGGAGAGGTTGCCCGGGGTCATTTCGAGCAGTTGCTGCAATCGCGGGAACGCGAGGCGATCGCCGGCGGGGAGCGTCGCGAGAGCGGCCGTGATGCGCAGGCGTGCCGAGGCATGGATGACGGGGTCGAGTTCATCCATGGTTCTAGGCCATCCGGCGCAGGCGAACAGCGAAGATGATCGCAGCAATGAGCATGCTGCCACCACCCAACACTGCCATCACGATGTTGTTGGTCGGTGCGCCAAAAAACGGCGACGCTGACCCTGCCAACAGCAAGATACTCCCCAGCACCAACTGGCTCTTTTCTTGCCAGAGGGCGGCCCCGAGGAAGTACAGGATCCCGGCCATCAGCGCGAAGGCGGAAGGAAAGTACAGAGAGGCGAGTTCGGGAGACATGCCGTTCTGGATGAGCGCTACGCCGACCGCGACGAATGCGCTGCTCGCTACCGACCACGAGATCCCGTACACCGCCCCCGAGAAGGTGGAATTGCCCTGAACCCCACGGCTGATGCGAATTCCCAGCACCGTCGAGATCACGATGGCGCTGCCGATGAGCACCCCGAACGCAATACGAGCCGGCACCACGGGAACCGAGAACCACGGGTTGCCGCCATCGGCCGCTGACCAGAGCAACACGAAGCCCAGCGCCCACGCGAACCCCCACACGCCCAGCATCCACGGGATGGGTGAGAGCTGTTGGCGCATCATCGTGTTCTGCTGCTCATCCACCAGCCTCAACATTTGTTCCGGGGTCAGGACGGATTCGTCGTCAAGCTCAGTGACGGTGCTGGTAGTGCGATCGTTGTTCGCCATGAGGGCTCCTTCATTGCGGCTGTCGCGCGCCGACACCGTGCCGGTTTCGCTATCTACTTTGTAACACAAAGCACTTTGCAAGGCAATGATTAATTCTCCGATTCTCGCGGGATGCCCGACGGCCTTAAGCTGGACTGCTATGTCTGCCTCCGAAGTTCACTCCGCCAGCACGGCAGCCGCGCTGCCCACTGACGTGGTCGTGACGTACCCGCCCGAGCTGCCCGTCAGCCAGCGCAAAGATGACATTCTGGCGGCCATCCGCGACAACCAAGTCGTGATCATTGCGGGAGCAACCGGTAGCGGAAAAACCACCCAGCTGCCCAAGATTTTGCTAGAACTGGGTAAGACATCCATTGGGCACACGCAGCCGCGACGGATTGCCGCCCGCACCGTGGCCGAGCGCATCGCCGAAGAGCTCGGCACCGAGCTGGGCGATCTCGTCGGTTACCAAGTGCGTTTCACCGATCGCGTGGGCAAAAACACGCGCGTGAAACTCATGACCGACGGCATTCTGCTCAACGAGATCCACCGCGACCGCGACCTCAAGAAGTACGACGCGATCATCATCGACGAGGCCCACGAACGCAGCCTCACCGTCGACTTCTTGCTCGGGTATCTCAAACAACTTCGTGCCCGTCGCCCCGATCTCAGCATCATCATTACGAGTGCCACGATTGACCCTGAGAGCTTCTCGAAGCACTTCGATGGTGCGCCGATCATCGAGGTCTCGGGCCGCACCTTCCCCGTGGAGATTCGCTACCGCCCGCTCGTCGCCGAGGAAAGCGTTGGCGATGACCTCGAATCCGAGGATGCCGAAGAAGCTGCCGCCAACCGCGTCGATCGCGATTACCTCGAGGGCATCAACGACGCCCTCGATGAGCTCTCCCGCGAGAGCGACGGTGACGTGCTCGTGTTCCTCTCAGGCGAAACCGAGATTCGGGATGCCGAAGAATCCATCCGCGGACGCATCAGCGCCGGCAAACTCTCCGAGGGCACCGAAGTGCTCCCCCTCTATGGCCGACTGAGCTCCGCCGAACAGCACCGTGTATTCGAGTCGCGCCGCACACCCGGCACGCGACGCCGCATCGTGCTCGCCACCAACGTTGCCGAAACCAGTTTGACCGTGCCCGGCATCCGCTACGTCATCGATGCCGGAACTGCCCGCATTAGCCGGTACAGCACACGCGCGAAGATTCAGCGTCTGCCGATCGAGGCCATCAGTCAGGCCAGCGCCAACCAGCGCTCCGGCCGCTCCGGCCGAACAAGCGACGGAATCGCGATCCGTCTCTATTCCGAAGAAGACTTCACCGCGCGGCCCGAGTTCATGGAACCCGAGATTCTGCGCACCAACCTCGCCGCAGTCATCCTGCAGATGGTGTCGCTTGGCTTGGGCAACATCGCCGAATTCCCGTTCCTGCAACCGCCAGATTCTCGCGGCATCAAAGACGGTCTCGACCTGCTCACCGAACTCGGCGCTGTCGAGAACACTGCAGCGCTTCGCAGCACCAAAACCTCGTCGAGCGCGAACGGCCCGCGATCCGCTAGCGGCAAAGACGCGAAAGATGCCGCCCCACGCATCACCCGCATCGGTAAGCAACTTACGCAACTGCCGATCGACCCGCGCCTCGCCCGCATGGTCATCGAATCGAAACAACACAGCACCACCCGTGAAGTTATGGCTGTCGTCGCTGGGCTCAGCATTCAAGACCCCCGCGAGCGCCCGCTCGATAAGCGCCCGCAAGCCGACCAGCAGCACGCGCGCTTCATCGACCCCACCAGTGACTTTCTCACCCTGCTCAACCTCTGGAACTACCTCGAAGAGAAACAAAAAGAACTCTCGGGCAACCAGTTTCGACGGATGTGCAAAAACGAATATCTCAACTATTTGCGCGTGCGCGAATGGCACGATGTTTACCGCCAGTTGAGCCGCATGGCCAAACCGCTCGGCCTCGTGATCGGAGACGCACACTCGAATCCCGACGGCATCCACCGGTCACTGTTGGCCGGCCTGCTCAGCCACATAGGCCTCAAGGATGTCGCGAAGCGCGACTACATTGGTGCCCGTCAAACCCGGTTTGTCATCTTCCCCGGCTCGGCCCTGGCCAAGAAACAGCCCAACGCGATCATGAGCGCCGAGCTCGTCGAAACGAGCAGGCTCTTCGCGCGAATGAATGCGTCGATCGACCCGGTGTGGGCCGAAAAGCTCGCCGGCGATCTGGTAAAGCGCAGCTATTCCGAACCGCACTGGGAGAAGAAGCAGGGCGCCGCTGTCGCCTTCGAACGGGTGACTCTCTATGGCGTAACACTGGCCGCCCACCGACGCATCCAGTTCTCGCGCGTTGACTTGCCTGCCGCCCGCGAACTGTTCATTCGCCACGCCCTCGTCGAGGGTGAAGACGACCTCACGAAGCGCGACAAGCGCGTGTGGGGCTTCGATGCCTCCAACCGTGCCCTGCGCCGCGACCTCGAACAGCTCGAGGAACGCAGCCGCCGCCGCGATATTCTCCACGACGACGAAACCATTTTTGAGTTCTACGACAAGCGCGTTCCCGCCACTGTCGCGTCCGTGCGCGACTTCGAAGGCTGGTGGAAGAAAGCTCGTCACGACTCCCCCGACCTGCTCACTCTCACCACCACCGACCTCATCGAGAACGCGGATGACGCTGACGTGGATGACACCGCGTTCCCCACCACGTGGGTGCGCGGCGATCAAACACTGAGCCTCACCTACCGCTTCGAGCCCGGCACCGACGATGACGGTGTCACCGTCGCCGTGCCACTTCCCTTGCTCGCCGGTCTTCGGCCAGAAGGCTTCGACTGGCAAGTGCCAGGCCTGCGCGACGAACTCGTCACCGCGCTGATCAAATCGCTGCCCAAGCCGATCCGCCGCAATGTCGTGCCCGCCGCTGATTGGGCCCGTCGTCTGCTCGAGGGAGTGCCCGACGATCCGGCAACCGTCGCCTTCGAGGGCGGCCCATCGCTGACCGAGTATCTGGCGAAAGAAATCGCACGCCTCACCTACGTCACCGTCGCGACCACCGACTTCGATCTCGCTCGAGTCCCCGCCCACCTGCTCGTCACGTTCGCTGTTATTGACGAACGCGGCAAGAAAGTCGGCACCAACAAGTCATTGCGCAGCCTGCAAGCGAGCCTCAAACCCGTCGCCCGCGCGAGCGTGGCGCGCGCCGTCGAAGGCTCCACCCAGGGATCCACCGAACGCTCGGCCAACACTCTCGAACGCTCCGGAATCACGAGTTGGGACTTCGGCGAACTCGACCGCTCACGCGACACCAAACACGGCGGCAACACCATCCGCGCCTACCCCGCCCTCGTGGATGACGGCACCTCAGTCTCCATTCGCCTCATGTCGACGCCCTACGATCAGACCATCGCCCACCAGAGCGGTGTGCGTCGCCTGCTGCTCTTAGCGATTCCATCGCCGCTCGGCTACATCAACGAACATCTCACAAGCACAGAAAAGCTGGTTCTCGCCCAGAGCCCCTACCGCTCGACGAATGCTCTGTTCGACGATTGTTTGCTGGCCTGTATCGACTCCGTTATGGGCGAACGCGAGATCTTCACTCAGGCCGAATTTGAGACGCTGCGCAATGAGATTTCGGCAGGGCTGGTTGACTCGCTCTTCACCACTGTCTCGCTCGTGGCATCCATAGTTTCTGGGGTTCGTCTGGCCGACAAGGCGATACGTGCCGCTACGAGCATGCACTTGCTGACCCCGCTCGGTGATGCTCGCGAACAGCTCGATTCGTTGGTGTTCGCTGGCTTCGTTTCGGCAACCGGACTCACTCAACTGCGCCGGTTGCCTATCTACCTCAAGGGCATCGAACATCGTGTGACAAAGCTCACCGAGAACCCTGGCAAAGACCGCGGCTGGATGTCAGAGGTCGAACTAGCGACCCGTCGCTACAAGGATGCTGGCGGCACTCTTCCGCTAGAACAGCACCCCGAACCACAGATTGTCCGTGCTCGGTGGATGCTCGAAGAACTGCGGCTGAGCCTCTTCGCTCAGCACCTAGGAACCGCCGAATCGGTCAGTGTGCAACGCATCGCAAAAGTACTCGCTTCATAACCGACGCATTTTCGGCGTCACCCAGCCACGACCCGGTAACCTTGAGGCTGCGAGTGGCACGAAAATGTGACCTCTCTTCTGAAAGAAAGCAGCTCACGCGTGTCTGAAAGCAACACCGATCGCCCGACCACTCACGACGTTTCCGCAGAGATCGCCCGATCCTGGCTTCTAGTCGCGGCAACTCGGCCTGAAGAGTTTGATCGTGCTGAACAGTCACGTGCTGACCAGATCATCCTCGATGTTGAGGATGCTGTTGACCCGCGCCTCAAGTCTTCCGCTCGCGATTCGGTCGTCGAGTGGTTGAGCAATGGCGGCAGCGGTTGGGTGCGCATCAACGACCGCGCTTCCGATTTTTGGTCGGACGATGTGGATGCTCTCGCCGGCCTCCCTGGTCTGCGCGGCGTCATGCTGGCCAAGGCTGAGGCAGCAGCTCATGTCTCCGAAACTTTTGACCGCCTCAAAGGGATCACGCCCGTGATCGCTCTCGTTGAGTCTGCACTCGGCATTGAAGAAGCGGTCTCGATCGCACGTGCTCGTGGTGCGTACCGTCTTGCTTTCGGCAGTGGCGACTATCGTCGCGATACTGGCACCAGTGCCGACGACCTCGCCATGGCTTATCCCCGCTCGCGCTTGGTTATCGCCAGCCGCGTCGGCAACCTCCCCGGCCCTATCGACGGCCCCACTGTCGGCACGAACCACCCCGTTCTGCGGGAACAGGGCGGAATGGCGGTGTCTCTCGGCATGACGGGCAAGCTGTGCCTCGACATCGAACAACTTCCGATCATCAACGAGGTCATCAGCCCGACCCGTTCCGATGTTGCGTGGGCTCGCGAATTCTTAGAAGACTTCGAAGCTCGTGGCCGCGTCATCCGCGACGGCAGCGACCTTCCCCGCTTGGGCCGCGCCCAGAAGATTGACAAGCTTGCCCGTGCGTTTGGCGTTGAACCGGCCTAGGCCACACACCGTCACACCTCTATCGCGTACCTACCCGCGCGATTAGTCTTGAGCTATGACAACAGCAGTCATTGTCGACGCTATTCGTACGCCTTCGGGCCGGGGAAAATCAGGGGGAGCGCTTTCGGGCGAGCACCCGGTAGATCTACTGGCGAGGGTGCTGCGCAGTCTGCTCGACCGACACGATCTAGACCCCACAATCATCGACGATGTTATAGCCGGCTGTGTCACACAGTCGGGCCAACAGGCAATAAATATTGCCCGCAATGCGGTGCTCGCTGCCGGGTTGCCAGAGTCGATTCCGGCAACAACCATCGACCGGCAGTGTGGTTCTAGCCAACAGGCAGCACACTTTGCGGCGCAGTCTGTGATGGCGGGGGTTAACGATGTTGTGATCGCGTGCGGTGTCGAACTGATGAGTTCACACCCCATTGGGCAGGCAACGCTCGGTGAAAGCATGATGAGCCCGTTGCTGCGCGAGCGTTACCCCGCTGGCCTCGTCAATCAGGGCATCTCTGCGGAGTTGATCGCCGCGCGGTGGAACCTCGATCGTGATGACCTCGACGTTTTTGCCGCGGTCTCCCACGCGCGCGCCGCTCTCGCCGATTTCACCGACGAAATTCTTCCGATCGGCGACTTGCGCCGCGATGAGACGATCCGCCCGGGAACCACCGCTGAGAAACTTTCGGGGCTCCCTCCAGCATTTTTCGACGAAGAAATTGCGGCACGCTTTCCGGAAATCGGGTGGCGTGTGACGGCCGGCAACTCGTCACCGCTCACCGACGCTGCCTCCGCTGTGCTCATCATGAGCGAAGAACGCGCGGCAGCACTCGGACTCACGCCTCGCGCACGGTTCCACTCTTTTGCGGTGGTCGGCTCCGACCCCATCGAGATGCTAACCGGGATCATCCCCGCGACCCACCGCGTGTTGGAACGCAGCGGCATCCGGCTCGATCAGCTCGACAGCATCGAAGTGAATGAAGCATTCGCGTCAGTGCCGCTGGCCTGGCTGCAAGAGTTTCCCGTCGACCCCGCCATCGTGAATCCGCGCGGCGGCGCCATCGCTCTGGGTCATGCCCTCGGCTCCTCCGGCACCCGACTGCTTACCACTCTCGTCAATCAGCTTGATGCCACCCGCGGCCGCTACGGGCTGCAGGTCATGTGCGAAGGTGGCGGCATGGCAAACGCAACACTCATCGAAAGGCTTGCATGAAAATTCAGGATGCCGCAGCACTCATCACCGGCGGCGCCAGCGGTCTCGGCCTAGCCACCGCCCGCGCCCTCGCCGCGCAAGGGGCCCAAGTTACGATCGCCGACCTGCCCAGCTCGCGTGGAATCGAGATCGCCGCCGAACACGGCTTCCGATTCTCCCCCACCGATGTACGCTCAGAAGTAGACGTTCAGACTGCCGTCGAGCTCGCCAGCTCTACCGGGCCGCTGCGCATTGTCGTGAACTGTGCCGGGGTCGCCACCCCGGGTAAGGCTCTTGGCCGTGATGGTGTGCTGCCGCTAGACACCTTCGCGACCGTTATTGGCATCAACCTGACGGGCACGTTCAATGTGATCCGCTTGGCCGCTGCGGCGATGGTGGAGACTGAGCCGATTGATGGTGAACGGGGCGTGATCGTGAATACGGCATCCGTCGCAGCGTTTGATGGCCAGATCGGTCAGCCAGCCTATGCGGCGTCGAAGGCGGGCGTAGCGGGAATGACGTTGCCGTTGGCACGCGAATTCGCGCGTTCGTTGGTGCGCGTAATGACGATCGCTCCGGGTATTTTTCAGACGCCAATGATGGCAGGGTTGCCGCAGGAGGCACAAGATTCGCTCGGCGCGCAGGTGCCACATCCGTCACGGCTCGGACGGCCTGAGGAGTATGCGGCTCTCGTGCAGCACATTGTCGAAAACCCCATGCTCAACGGCGAGGTTATTCGTCTCGACGGCGCAATCCGGATGCAACCGCGCTAGCGGAGGCACCCGGATTGACCGGCGGTTTCCGAATTAGAGAACCTTCGAGAGGAACGCCTTCGTGCGTTGGTGCTGGGGGTTGCCGAGCACTTCGTCGGGGTCACCCGACTCCACGACAACGCCGCCATCCATGAAGACGAGTTGATCAGCAACTTCGCGGGCGAAGCCCATTTCGTGGGTGACAACAATCATGGTCATGCCGGAATCGGCGAGACCCTTCATGACGTCGAGCACTTCACCGACCAGTTCGGGGTCAAGCGCGGAGGTTGGTTCATCGAACAGCATGAGCTTGGGCTTCATGGCTAGCGCGCGGGCGATTGCCACTCGCTGCTGCTGACCACCGGAGAGGTGGGCCGGGTAGGCATCCTCTTTTTCCGCAAGCCCAACCTGGGCCAGCAGTTCCCTGCCGTGCGCGATGGCCGCTTCTTTCTTCACCTTGTTGACGCGGATGGGCGCCTCAATGATGTTTTCCAGAGCTGTCATGTGCGGGAACAGATTGAAGCGCTGAAATACCATGCCGATATCGCGGCGCTGACGGGCTGCTTCTCGTGGCTTGAGCTCATAGAGTCTGTCGCCGCGTTCTTCGTAGCCCACCAAGACGCCGTCGACGCTGAGTCGCCCAGCATCCACTCGTTCAAGATGGTTGATACACCTCAGGAATGTTGACTTACCCGAGCCGCTGGGCCCAACAAGGCACATCACTTCGCCCTGAGGAACTGACAGGGAAATGCTCTTGAGCACCTCGTTAGAGCCGAAGCTCTTCGACACACGGTCGGCATGCACCATGGGTACGTCGCTGACAGCTGCGTTCATCATTGGTGCTCCTTTCCTGTCGGATCGGTACTGGAGTCGTCAGTGGCGGATGCCGCACCCGGGGTCTCGATGACTCCGGTCTTGAGCGTGATCACTCCGGTCTCGGTGCCCGTCTTTTCGGGACGTGCTTGGCCGACCCCGCGCGAGAAGCGCTTTTCCAGGAAGTACTGGCCCACCATCAGAATCGAGGTGAAGAGCAGGTACCAGGCGGAGGCCACGAGCAGCAGCGGGATCGGGTCGAAGATCACTACGGAGATGTCGCGCGAGCGTCCGTAGAGTTCCAAACTGAACGGAATCGCGGTGACCAGCGAAGTGGTCTTCAGCATCGAAATTACTTCGTTGCCGGTTGGTGGAATGATGATGCGCATGGCCTGCGGGATGACGACGCGTGTCATCGTCTGCAGCCACGACATTCCGAGGGCCGTTGCCGCCTCGTCTTGTCCCTTATCAACCGAGAGGATTCCGGCACGCACGATCTCGGCCATGTAGGCAGACTCGTTGAGCGCGAGCCCAATGACGGCAAGCCAGAATACGCTGATGAGGTCGTTGGTTTCCACGGAGAGCCACGGCTCGGTGAAGGGAATTCCCACGTCGATCGTGGAGTAGATCGTGGCGAAGAGACCCCAGAACACGAGCTGCACGTAAACAGGAGTTCCGCGGAAGACCCAGAGGTATAACCACGCAATGCCCTTAACAACGGGGTTGTCCGAGAGCCGCATCACCGCCAGGGTGACACCCAAAATGATCGCGATGATCATCGAGTACACGGTCAGAAGGATCGTGTAGCCGGCGGCCTGCGAGATTCGCATGTCGAAGATGTATTTGCCGAAGTTCTCCCAGCCATACGCTTCGCGCTGCGAAGCATCGATGACAAAGAGAACAAGCATGGCCATGAGGACGACCGCGACGACGTTGCGCCACGGGTGGCGAAGGCGAATTGCTTTGATCGCCTCAGCTTGGTCAGCGCCGTGCGGCGACACGCTTGCGGGTGTCGCCGAACGGCCAGAGTCTGACACAGTCATCTACTAGCTGGTGGTTGCCGCGTTGATGGTGATCGACGAGACAGCACCGCTGAAGACGCCCCAGTCTTCGAGGATCGCCTTGTAAGTGCCATCATCGATCATCGACTGGAGGGCCGCCTGGAGGGCCGCGGAGAGCTCTGAATCCTTCTGCACGGCGATGCCGTACGGTGCGGTGTCGAACGAGTCGCCCGCAAGCTCAATCTTGTCTTCGACCTGGCTCACGGCGTACTGCGTGATGGGTGAGTCGGCGCTCATCGCGTCTGCACGACCCAGGGCGAGAGCGTTGGTTGCTTCGTCTTGAGTGTCGAACTTGAGGATGTCGATGGGCTCTTTGCCAGCATCGGTGCACTCCTGCGACTTCGCGGGAAGCTCATCGGTCTCTTCGTAGGTTGCAGTCTGCACAGCAACAGTAAGGCCACAGCCGTTGGCGGGGTCAACATCGACGCCGATCAATTGTGCCCACTGGATGCCGGCCTCGTAGTAGTTGACGAAGTCGACAACCTTCTCGCGCTCTTCGTTGTCAGTGAACGAAGAAAGCCCGATGTCATAGCTGCCACCCGTAACGCTCGGGATGATCTTGTCGAAGCTGGAGGGCTGGTACTGGGTCTCGAGACCGAGCTTGGCCGCCATCGCGTTGCCGAGGTCAACTTCCCAGCCGATGGGGTTACCGGCGTCGTCTTTGTACTCGTTGGGGGCGTAGGTCGGATCAATTCCGATGACGAGTACGCCAGCGTCTTTGATGTCGGCCGGGAGCAGAGCAATGGCAGCAGCATCAGTGCCAACCTCAACCTTGTCTCCACCGGTATCGGTGCTTGGTGTGCTGTTGTCACACAACCCGACAGCATCAGGGCCGTAGCAACGACCAATACTGGCAGCGCGAAATTGATTTTCATGATCCAACCTTCTCTTTATCCAAGTGAATGTGGTCGCCATTGACGAGGCAGGAATCCCGCAGGACGCACCTCGTTGAAACGTCGACCTAGGCAGCCTACCTTCGGGTGCGCGCAATTTTTCGCCCACTCGCGCCGCCTGACTGCGAGACTGCGATCAATGCGGCGGATATGTGCTGCACACGTCGGAATGCTGCTTTTGCTCCACTTTACGCCCGTGCGGGCTAGTACTCGCCCTGCGCCGCAGCCTCAAGTTCAGCAAAGTTAATGGTTCGTAACTCACGCAGCCGGCGCTTGCGTTGAGCGTCATAGGAGGGGTCTTCCAACGGGAGGTACGCCACGCGAAGTTTCGCGATGATGGCGGTGCCAATTTCACTCCAGGCGAGCTCGCGAGCCTCATCAATAATGCCGGAGATCAGTTCGCCATCCATGGATGCTTGGCGCAGTCCTTCAGCGAGTCCCTCTTGCACAGCGCGGTTGCGTTGCGTGTGGGATGCCCGAAGCAAACGTTCCGCCTGTTCGGCCAGCTGATCGAACTCGACGTGAACAAGGCCAGCAAGGGCACCGTCGTCGTAGTCGAGGTGATCACGGGCGGCATCCACAATGATTCGGTTCTTGACGGCCATGCGCACGGCGTTGCGGGCGATGAGCACGCCCTCTTCGACGACACGCTCAATTGGCGCCTCTTCGACAGGCTCGGGCGCCCTAAATTTGCCCAGATTAAGGCGCGGGCGCCGCCGAAAAAGTCTCACAGTGCAATTGTTTCGGATCGAGTCGATGAGGGGTATCCCCCATCTGGTTCAGCTTAGATTGCCCACCTGAACGGTTGACAAATTTTTCTCGTAACAGACGCTGAATGGGATCGCGGCGTAGGCACCGAAAACATCGATACGTTCATAGCCGAGACTCTCATAGAGCGCCATCGCCGGAGTTTGAAGGTTGCCCGTCTGCAAGATCAAAGAGTGCGCTTTCGATTCGCGAGCAACGTTCTCTAGCTCGATCATCAGACGACGCGCTGCACCTTTGCCACGGTGACGGGAATCGATAAATACCTTTTTTACCTCGAGCGATTGTTCAAACGGGCGAAGAGCCGCATGCCCGATCACTCTGTCGCCATCGAGCACTAACAGCGTGTGGCTGATGTCGTCAGCAGAGACCGTCAACGCAGCATTAACTGCGGTGCGCCCCACATCATCAAGAGCAGCTTGACGGCCGGCGTACATTGCGCCCGTCTCTTCATCCATCGCCGCTCGCTGCTCGACCGCCCGCGGGTCGAACCAGTCGACCCGCGCAACGGTCAGGTTCACTCGACTTTGGCTTTGGTCGTTGCCGACGCGTTGGCCTCGTACGAGGTGTTGGTCGACTCGAAGAAGTTCACGAGCTCGAGAGTGTCGTTGGCTGTTGCCATCCACTTCGCCGGATTCGACACCTTGTAGTGCGCGTCGAATCCGAGCTCCTCAAGACGGCGATCAGCCAAGTACTTGACGTACTGGTTGATGTAGTTGGCGTTGAGGCCGAGGATGCCGCCGGGGAGAAGGTCGTGGTTGTAGGCCTCTTCCATTTCCACAGCATCCAGAATCATCTGACGGATTTCGTCAGCAAACTCTTCCGTCAGAATCTCTGGGTTCTCTTCCATCACCGTGAGAATCAGGTTGATGCCGAACTTGAGGTGCAAGCTTTCGTCGCGAACAACCCAGTCCATGAGCGAACCGAAGTTGCGCAGCAGGTTGCGCTGACGGAACGATAGAGCAACCATGAATCCCGAGTAGAACCAGATGCCTTCGAGCACCACGTTGTAGGCAACGAGGTTGCGGATGAAGTCCTGCTTGCCCTCGATGGTGTTGATGTCGAGAGTTTGCTCCGTCATGCGACGGATGTACTTCATTTCGAACTCTTCTTTGCGCGCCATCGAAGGAACGTCAACGTGAGAGTTGTAGGCCGCTTCACGGTCGATGGGGAAAGTTTCGAGCACGTACTCGAAGCTCATGCAGTGGTTCGCTTCTTCCCACATTTGCTTCGCCAAGTAGAGCGAGCATTCTGCGGCCGAAACGTAGGGGTACACACCAAAGGCCAAGGCCTTGTTGACGAGCAACTCGTTCGGGTTGAAGTAGCTCATGAGGAAGGTCACGGCGTGACGCTCTTCATCAGTCATCTTCTTGAAGTCGGCGATGTCTTCGCCCAGCTGGATCTCGTTAGGGAACCAGGTGTTAGCAACGGCCTGGTCATACAGGTCCATGGCCCATTGGTACTTAATGGGCTTCAGCAGAAGGCCGTCTTGTAGGCCCGTTCCTAGAATTCCCATTACTGGCAGCTATCGCACTGCAGGTCGTCCATGGGATCCACCGGCACGAAGTAGTCGTCGATGGTGTTTTCGCGGTTCATTATGAGTCTGCTTTCTTTGCGAATCCGCCGAAACCTCGGCGGGCGGGTGCGGGGGCTGATCCCGTAGTGGTTGAGCCGGCCGTGGCAGTTGCTGCCTTGCCCGACGAAATTTCTTCTGACTTGTTGACCTTCACGGTGGACTGCTCCGCTTGGTGGCGGGGCTTCATGTGCAGGTAGTAGGTGGTCTTGACTCCGCGAGACCACGCATCATGGTAGATGTCCATCATGTCGCCGAGGTCACGCGTCTCGAGGTACATGTTGCGGCTGATGGCCTGGTCGATCCACTTCTGGGCCCGGGCAGCAACCTCAAGGAATGAGTACGGCGAGAGCTGGAAGCTCGTCTTGAATACTGCCTTGATGTCGTCGGGGATGCCGGCAACGTTTTGGATGTCGCCCTGGCTTCGCAGGATCGCTTCGCGGTTCTGCTCCCAGAGGCCGTGCTCCTGAAGAGTCGCAACAAGGTTGCGGTTCACTTCAAGGAACTTGCCGTTCGAGGTCGAGCGGCTGAAGATCTGGGAGAACTGGGGGTCGAGGCCGGGAGTGGTACCGGCAACGAGACCAATGGATGCGGTGGGAGCGATCGCCATGAGCGTTGCGTTACGCATTCCACCCTTGACCTTCTCGCGCATGGCATCCCAGTCAAGCCGCGTCTTGCGGTTGACCTTGATTTCCATGCCACGGTCTTGTTCGGTGAGCGCGATGGAGTCGAGCGGCACGAGACCCTCTGACCAACGGCTGCCTTCGAAGTTCGTGTACGAACCGCGCTCTTTGGCGAGCTCGGTGCTGGCATCGATCGCCGCGTAGGAGACGTGCTCCATGATTTCGTCGATGAGGTCGTAGGCCTCTTCGCTCTCGTAGCTGAAGCCGAGCTTCTCGATGATGTCGGTGAAGCCCATAACGCCAAGGCCGACCGCGCGGTTTTGCTCGTTGGAGAAGTCTGCTTCTTTCACGCTGGAGCGGGTGATGTCAATGAGGTTGTCGAGCTGGCGAACGGCCAGTTTGGCGCTCTCGGCGATCTTCACGAAGTCCACTCCGCCTTCGGGCAGAAGGTGACGCGACAGGTTGATCGAGGCGAGGTTGCAGACGGAGACGTTGTCTTCGTCTTGCGGGAGCGTGATCTCGGTGCAGAGGTTGGAGAGGTGGATCGTGCCCGTGTTGTTGTTGAGCGCACGGTTGTTGATCGTGTCTTTGAAGGTCAACCACGGGTGGCTCGACGTTTGCAACGAGATGAGGATCGACTTGAACTGCTCGCGAGCACCGATCTTCTTGAACATGTGCATTTCGCCGGCATCCGCCATCGCAACATATTCGTTGTAGCGCTTCGAGAACGCCTGGCCGTACAGCTCGTTGAGGTCAGTGACTTCGAGCGGGTCGAAGAGGTACCAGGAGTCGTCGTTCTGAACGCGCTTCATGAACTCGTCGCTGATCCAGACGGCCGTGTTGGCGGTGCGGGTGCGGCGGTAAGGGTCACCAGAGTTGCTGCGGAGTTCGAGGAACTCCGGGAAGTCCATGTGCCAGTTCTCCATGTAGAAGCACAGCGCGCCGAACTTCTTGCCACCGCGGCTGACCGCACGAAGGATCGAGTCGATCGTGTGCATGAAGGGGATGGGGCCGGTGGAGGTGGTGTTGTTCGAGCGGATGGGCGAACCCTGAGCGCGCAGCTTGGTGACCGAGAGGCCGATTCCGCCGGTGCCCTTGGTGAGCCACATGACATCGCGCGTCGTCTTGGCGATGTGCTCCATGTCGTCTTGCATTTCCATGACGAAGCAGTTGGCGAGCTGGGGGTAGATCGTTCCCGCGTTCACGAGAGTGGAGCCGGCAGCCAAGTATTCCAGGCTGGACATTTTTTCGTAGAACTTGAGGGCTGCCTCGTTGGGGTTCGCCTCGTTGAGCGAGAGGCCCATCGCGATGCGCATCCAGAAGTACTGCGGAACCTCGAGGGCGTCGCCGTTGCGGCCCTTGATGCCATAGCGGTTGTTGAGGGTGACAACACCGATGTACTTGAGCAGCTCATCGTGAGCGGGCTCAAGGTGCTCGGCGAGAGCGTCCAAGTCGAACATGCTGGTGAGGCGAGGGTCGAGCAGGCCTTCTTCAACACCACGAATGATGTTGGGGCCAAAGTGCTCTTTGTGTAGGCGCTTGAGGTCAGCGTTGTCGGTGTAGTCGCCGAGCACACGCTTGTAGATCGTCTTGAGAAGAAGACGGGCAGCGACAGTGTCGAAAGCTGGGTCGTCTTTAACGTTCTGGAGCGCAACTTGGATCACGGCTTCGTCGAGCTGCTGCGTCGTGATGCCATCAAACAGCGTCAGTTCGAGCTCGGAGGCGATCTGGGTGACCACGTGATGTTGTCGTCGAGACCAGTGGCCGCATCTTCAATTGCGAGGTTGATCTTGTTTGCGTCGTACGGCTCTCGCTGACCGTTGCGCTTGACGACTGTAATTGCCACAAAAACTCCCTATATCCCCGTAAAACTAACAAATCCGCGACCCCCTGTGAAGCGGTTACACCACTATATATCGTGGGTACCGCAGGCCGCCAACCCTAGATGTAGTGGGCGTGTCCTCCACAGTTGTGGATAAGTTCACGGACTTTTCCACAGCCTATGGATAACCTCTGACACTCGAAAGACGCCCGAATTCTCGGGATTTTCCGATGATTTCGTGGCGCTAGCGTGGCCCGCCGAGAAGGCGAGTGGCGATCATTCGGCCGATCGGGATCGATGAAGTCGCCGCCGGCGATGGCGCATTACCGACATGAATTTGCCGAGCAGTGCTCTCAAGCTGAAAGTCCTCAATGAACGAACCATCGCGGCGAACAGCCTGAGCGCGAATACCGGCTGAGCGCGTGCCAAGATCGTTCAGAGTAAGGGCCGACGCGTACTTCTGGCATTCACGCAGGTACCCAGAGGTGAAGAGCGAGTTCCTCATCTCGATAGCCGCCGGACGCAGGTTGTGCGCCGCCATCCGCCAGAAGCCGACATACGACGCGAAATCGACAACATCCAACGGCCGCACTGAACCGCGCGGGTAGCCCTCACGAGCCCAACCAAGCACCGCGTTCGGGCCGACCGTGACGCGGCCATCGATCGTCGGGCTGATGTGCACCCCGAGGAACGGCATCGAGGGATCCGGCACCGGGTAAATGAGGTGTCTCACGAAATCGTGACGATCTGCGGGGAGCTCAAAGTACTCGCCCCGGAACGGGACGATTCGGAAATCGATAGGGATGCTGGCGATCCTCGCAATGCGATCGGCCTGCAGCCCGGCACAGGCAACCAGTCGCCGCGCAACCCACTCACCACCGTCCGCCGCGCCTACCCGCACCGCACCGCCATCAATCCCCTCTTCCTCGACAATCGACGTCACCTCCGCAGTGAACCGCAGCGTGACGCCCGCGGCTTCGAGCTCATCGCGCATCGCTGAAGCGATACGGCGGTAGTCAACGATGCCCGTCGTTGGCGAGAGCAGCGCATCCACCCCCTGCACGTTCGGCTCGAGCTCGGCAAGACCGCCGGCGCCGATCCGCTCAACGACAATCCCGTTCTCGATCGAGCGGCGCTCCAAATCGTCGAGCCGTCCCTTCGAAGTCTGGTCCGTCGCGACGATGAGCTTGCCGACCAGCGAGTACGGGATGTCGTAGCGTTCACAGAACTCGACAGTCTCAATCCGTCCCTGACGACAGAGCTCGGCCTTGAGCGATCCCGGCGCGTAGTAAATACCGGCGTGGATGACGCCCGAGTTGTGCCCACTCTGTGCAGTCGCGACATCCGCCGCCTTGTCGAGCACAGTGATACGAGCACCCGGCGCCTTCTCAAGGATTGCCCGAGCAGTAGCCAGACCGACGAGTCCAGCGCCAATCACCAGGTAATCATCCATGCCAAGCCGCACCTTTCGTGAGGTCACCCGACTGGGCCACTTCCCCGTCGAGGGGAATGCGAATACGCTAGCATTCATGGAATTCTCGATTCCATCGCGGATGGGCGTCACCGCTGCACCCTCCCGGTGAGAGTTGATACCCGCCGACCCGACAGGCACACCTTGTCACCTCAACCCGCCCCACGCATCGCTGGCACCGCACAGGTGGATGAGGGAGCGCGCCTTGATCCCGGCGTTGTGGTCTGGCAACTCGCGCATGTCCGTGAAAATGCGGTCATCGGCGAAGGCTCGAGTCTCGGCCGAGGAGCGTATATAGGGCCCGGAGTCGTCTTGGGCCGCAACTGCAAAATTCAGAACTATGCGCTTATCTATGAGCCAGCGATTCTCGAAGATGGCGTCTTCGTCGGGCCCGCCGTGGTGTTCACCAATGACCTCTACCCCCGCGCGATCAACCCAGACGGATCACGAAAGTTGGGCGACGATTGGCCAGCGGTTGGCGTAACAGTGCGCACCGGCGCCGCCATCGGAGCGCGCGCGGTCTGCATCGCACCCGTTGAAATCGGCCAGTGGGCTTTAGTCGCTGCTGGAGCCACCGTCACAAAGGATGTGCCTGCCTTCGCACTCGTCGCGGGAAGCCCCGCCCGCCAGATCGGCTGGGTAGGCCGCGCGGGTGCTCGTCTGGTGCCCGAGGGCGAAGACTTTCGCTGCCCGCTCACCGGCGAGCGGTATCGCGAAGCCAGCGGAGAACTGGTGAAGGTCGACGCGGGCCCATGAAACAGATCACGCGGCAGCGACTCCCGTTCATCCTCACCGGTGTTCTGGTGTTGCTCGCTGTCGCGGCGATCGCGATATTTTTGGCTACGGACAATTCGGCGCAGATCGCGGAACCCGCACCGACGACTACGCGGGTAGTCGGCTCCGAGATTCCCCCGCCAACGGCCACACCGACGACTCCTCAGCTGGGTATCGAAACATCACCGCTCATTAGCGGGCCGCTGCCAGAGTCGGCGAGCGCCAACGGCAAACTGGTGACCGGATTCCCCACCTCCATCATCTCGCTACCGCCGGGAACGGAGGTGACAAGCAGTGCGATCACTACCGAGGGCGACCGCATGCAGGTGACAGTAGTCGCGTCATCTTCCCGCTCGGAGGACGAGGTGCAGAGCTACTTCCAGGATGTCTTCAGCGCCCTAGAGCTCCAGGGCGCGGAGACGCCGGCAGCACCCGACACTCGGGCCACCACCTGGTCAAGCGGAGCCGACAGCATTGTCGTGGCCACCCAAACCGACGGCGCCATAACGCGCTTTACCATCTTCGCGCTCTTCACCGCGGGCCCGAGCTAACACCGTGTACATCTCCCTGACCAATAGGCCCGAGGAACCTGAGGAGCCTGAGGGTCCTGAAGGCACTCCGACAGGGACGAAAGCTGCCAATGGCGTCTCATCCGTCGTCATCTCGTTGGGCGTTGTCAGCATGCTCACCGACATCTCGACAGAGTCGGTGTCTGCCATTCTCCCGCTCTATGTCACCGGCATACTCGGGCTCTCGACGGTGGCGTATGGCGTGCTCGACGGGCTGTACCAGGGCGTCAGCGCCATCGTGAGAATCGGCGCAGGCTGGGCCGCCGATCGCGGGGACCAACCAAAGTGGGTTGCCTTCTTTGGGTACGGTCTGTCGGCCATTGCTCGCATCGTTCTGCTTTTCGCGACTAGCTTCGGAGCGCTAGCCGCCGTCTTGACCGTCGACCGACTGGGCAAAGGCATCCGGACTGCTCCCCGCGACTCTCTCATCACCGCCGCATCGCAACCCAAGAATCTCGCCGCATCATTCGGCGTGCACCGCGCCCTCGACAACACCGGGGCCGCGATCGGACCGCTGCTTGCGTTCGTCATCCTTTTATTGATTCCGAACGGGTACAGCACTGTGTTTGTCGTGTCACTCGCATTCGCTCTCGTCGGCGTTGCCGTTCTCGGAATCATCGTGCCGAACCGAGGTTCGCGCGCCCGCATCGAGCCGCGCGCAACCAGCGTGGAACCCCGCAAAAATCGTCGCCGCATTCGCTGGCGTGAACTCAACAATCCGGGGCTCAAGCGCCTGCTTCTCGTGGCTGGCCTGCTGGGGATCCTGACGATCGGCGACGGCTTCATCTACCTCGTGCTTCAAGACCGCAGCTCGTTTGCGGCACAATACTTTCCCCTGCTGTACGTGGGCACCAACGTGGCCTTTTTGATCTTCGCGGTGCCGATCGGCAAACTCGCCGACCGCTTCGGCCGCGCGCGCACCTTTGTGCTCGGCCACGTGTTACTCCTCGCCGCCTACATCTCAGCATCGCTCCCCGTTACCGGCGCCGCCATCACGATCCTCTGCCTCGTGCTGCTTGGCGGGTTCTACGCGGCAACCGACGGCCTCCTTGCCGTGCTTGCCACCCAATTCACCACCGTAGACACCCGGGCTACCTCGATCGCCGCCGCACAAACCGTTGTGGCACTCTCACGATTTGTCTCAGCGGCCGGGTTCGGCATCCTGTGGTTCGCAATCGGACGCGAATCAGCGATGACGCTGGTATCGATCGCCATCGCGATCGTGATCCCCATCGTCGCGATCATTCTGCGTGGTGCCCGACCGTATCGGGCTGACGTATGACTTCCCGGCAGCGCATCGTCCTGTTGAGCGCAATCTCAGCGGCAGCACTGATCGTCGTAATCGTGTTCGGCACTCTCGCCTACCTGCGGTCGCAGACAGCGCTGACAGCGCCGAGTTCGGTCGCGGTGATCCCGGTGACCGAGTTCGCGGGAGACCGAATCGAGTTTCGCAATACCGCCGCCGGGGCGGACTACGGCAAGGTGGCGAGCGTGCCCCTCGACGATGCGAGCGGCATTCGCTCCCTCTCCTCGCAACTCTGCGATCGCGTCTATTCCACCTCCACTCTCACGATGTGCCTCACGACGGATGCCGGCATCCTGACTACCTGGACCGCCCTCCAGATCGACGACACCGGCGCGCACGCGCAAAGCTGGTCGCTGCCCGGAGTGCCCAGCCGTACCCGGATCTCCGCAAACTCGCACTTAGTGGCCGAGACCTCCTTCGTGACAGGCATCTCTTATGCCGGAGTGGGCTTCGCCACCGAGACGATAATCGCGACGTCTTCCGGCGAGAGCTATGGCAATATCGAGAATTTCACCCTCCTCGTGGATGGCGAGCAAGTGACGGCCGCCGATCGCAACATCTGGGGAGTGACCTTCGCCGATGATGACCGCCACTTCTACGCGACGGCAGCCAGCGCTGGTTCGACTTGGCTTGTCTACGGAGACCTCGTGGACAAGACCCTCACCTCGGTGCGCGGCAATGCGGAATGCCCATCCCTCTCACCGGACCGCAGCAGGGTGGCGTTCAAGAAGAACATAGGCACGCTCAATTCACCGGACTGGCGCATCGCGGTGCTCGATCTGACGACAATGGCTGAGACCGTGCTGGCCGAGGAACGCAGCGTAGATGATCAAGTCGAGTGGCTCGACGATGCGACGGTGCTCTATGGCCTCCCCCGCCCCGACGTCGTGGGCGACAGCGATGTGTGGAGTCTGCCCGCCGACGGTTCAGGCGCTCCCCTCCTGTTCATCCCGCACGCGTGGTCGCCCTCGGTGGTGCGCCCCTGAACAGTAGCCCGCCGACGGTGGAGGAAAGCGTCGTCACCGAGTGACTTTACCCGCGTTGCGCTCCCGGCGCACTACGATCAGCCATCCGAGCAACGCCCCCGCTCCGGCGCCAAACGCGTTGGAGACTATGTCGCGCATCGTGGGCTGCCGATCCGGAATCATAAACTGGGCGATCTCGACACCAATGGACACCGCAATGCCCAGCATTATGCCGAACCAGGGATTCCTCAACAGAATCGTCAGCAAAAACCCCAGAGGCACGAACAACGCGATATTTGCGGCGAATTCAATCCAGCCCGCGCCGAAAGTGATTCCTACCGACCCTCGCAGCATCTCCCAAATCGAGTCGATGATGTTGCCATACGAGACCGGCGCTAAGAGAACGCCAAAGGCTGCAACTGCGTAGACGGCAAGGCTAACGATCGCCCAGCTTCGGATGCGCCCTGAACGCTTAGCCATCGGAGACTTCCGGCCGGTGTGCGATTCGCGGTACGCCTGAAGAACTCGTTCGGGGCGCAGTTTTCATCTTCTCGTGTTGCTCGGACTGGGCGAAGGCAACCCTGCGCATGGCCGCTGCCATCCCCGCCATGAAAAAGAGCAAACCCGCCGAAATCGTGAACGAAAGTCCATCGAAGAAGATCATAAGAACGGCAATCGTGATCATTGACGCGGCGATCGCTTTGCTCATCGCTTTAGTGTTCGTGAACGGAGATTTCTTACTTGCCCAGTAGGCGCTGCCAACGGCAAAGACCACGAGCAGTGCGAAGCACAGCGCACCAATGAAACCCAGCTCAACCAAGAGAAGCACCCAAGCGTTATCGAAGATGTAATACCGCGGGAGGAATGTTCCAAAACCTTGACCGATCAGTGGCGACGAGGAAATGAACTCCGGCACACGCGATAGCGCCCCCACTCTCGACTGAGTGCTGGCGTCGTCTGATGCTCCCGCGAACAGCGCGACGATTGTTCCCAACAAACCAGGCACGGCAGCGAGAACTACGAGCGCAAGAATCCCACCGCCCACTCCGATAACCCAACGAAAGACGGAAGGAACAGCAGGGAGCGCGAATATGACGGCGACGGCGAGACCGATGATTGCCGATCGAGACACCGCAATCACGGACGCGATCGTGATGACGGCAACCGCGGCCCACCACCATCCGGCGTTGCGTGACGGACGGGATCGAAATCCGCCGCTGGCGGCAGCAGCAATCACCAAGGGAAGACTCGCAACAACGGCTGTCGCATATTCCAAGGGGTGAATCGCCGTTCCGGCGGCCCGGGTAAACGGCCCGCGTGTTGCGACGCCCTCAATGTCGACCGTCAATCCCGGAATGCCGGTTGTCCAGTCGAGAAGCGTTTGACCGGTTGCGAATTGTGCGAGCCCCAAGGCCGCCAACACTGCGGCACCGACCCCCAGACGACGCACCAGCTTGGCTGCATCCGCATGCGTGCGGACCCCGTCCATGGCTACGAAGAACACTCCGGCCCACGAGGCGAGCCTAAACAGTGCCGTCATCGCTGGACTGATCTGATCGGCTGGCTGTCCCCGTAACATCGCGGCGGCAAAACTCACCAGCGCAACGACCACCAGCGCAACGACGGCATAGCGAACGGGCTGCGGGACTGATTTCACCTCGCTCGGGCGGGCCTGAAGCCGGCTTAACACCCACCAGAACAGCAGAAAGAGTCCCCAGATGAGGGAAGGGCGGCCCAGGCTCCCCAGCCGAGTGATTGTCACGAATGACGGCCACGCCAGGAGAAGCACGATGTAGACGGTGAGCATTGTGGCAGCGCCAACCCCGCGCCCTCGATTCACCGCCCGCGTGTTTATGGCTGTGGGCCTCCGCGGCGGGTCGCCGACACTCATTCGACTGGGTATTTTACGGGCCACGCCGGCAGATCACTGCTCGTGCTTACTCCACCTTTGATCGGTAATCTGACTCCGGCGCGGTCACGTCCAGCTACTCGGCCGCGTCCGGACAGGCGGGGCGGCTGGAATGCGGTTTGTCGACTGCGATCGGCATCGTCGTTCGCAATTTCGTCTTCGCCTTCGTCTTCGTCTTCTTCGTCCTCTTCGTCATCCTGCCAGTCATTTGTTGCACGATGACGCCCACGGCGAGACAGCCCTTCCATCAGGCTCGCGGCGAGAACCGTGAGCATCACAATGCCAGCACCGACGCCAGCCGTAGCAGCGAGACGATTCCGTTGCTGAAGCGAGCTCGACTGGTCGTGAGTCAACGTGGAGATCTGAATGCGATCAACCGTTTTCACTCTCTGCTCGGTCTGCAAACGACTGAGGACACCAGAAGACCGGCTCAAAATATCCGTCAGGGCGGCGGCCGCATTTGCGTCGCTCGTCGCCGTTACCGTGATCAGGATGATTGGACCAGAGGTACTTGGATCCTTTGAGACAGCGATCTCGGTCCCCGGGTACTCCTCGACAACCATTCCCACTACCTCTTCGGAGTTCAGCGATCGAACTAAGACGTCGGCGGATTGGGTGAGCCCTCCGAGAAAAAGGAACGGGTTCGTCGCGCCCGTCGGAATTGTGCCCTCCCCTGGCAGAAGCAGCTGTGTCGCCGTGCGCTCGTAGCCCGGCTCAACCGTGGTGAAGGTAAAGATCGCAAGAATTATGGCGAGCACAAAGCCGGGGACGGTGATGTACCACCGACGCGCCAACCCTCGAAGTGTGTCGGCAAAGTTCATCTGGCAATCCTTCCCATGGCAGTAGGCACTCGGCGCAGCGCCCGATTTCGTCTAGATGTCGAAAGGCGCAGAACCAGCTGGTCGACCCCCACGGCAGACCAGGTGCCCACAATGACGCCCGCTAAAGCCATCGCTGCGACCGCGAGGTACTCCGTCGTGCGTGTGGGCGTGATCTCATCAATCTGAGTGCTCGTCGGTTCGACTGTTGCCGTGATCCGGTCCGCAACAGCGGGAACTACGGTGCGCTGCTGGGCATCGGTGACGTCCGCAATTTTTGTGAGCAGCTCCTGCTGTTGCGTCTGCACCCACTCGCGAGAACGCCCAACGATCTGAATCTCGATCGTTGCTGAGGGATAGCTGGCGACCCACTGGTTTCCTTCATTTCGAAGGGAAACGAGAATTCCCTGGCGAACTCCGGCACCGTAGTAAGGCGCGTCCACGGTTGAATAGGTCAGGGCAGGCTTGCCAAGGTTAATTTCGGCAGCAATCGCGCCAGCGAACGCAATCACGCTCGAATCGTCGCTACCGCTGTTCGCCATCAAAGTGGTTCGTGCCGGAAGAGTGAAGGTCACGGCTGTGCGCGTAGCGAAGGCGCCGCTGTCTCGGAAAAAGGTTGCCGTCAGAAATCCCGTTAAGACCAGCACGAGCAGCAGGACATACCAACGCCGGAGGGCGGCCTTCAGGATGTCGAGAACGGTCACACTTCCCTCCTTCGGAGCGTGCACACAGCTGCCTTACCGATTATACTCATCTCGCTAAGAGGCCCTCTGGAATCATTGAGAAAGAGGTAACGACGATGATCGACTTCTCGATCGTCGTCGTGTCGTACTTCAGTTCCGATGATCTTGCGGGGTTGATTGCTTCGGCAGACGCCGCCGCTGCGGGGGCGACGTGGCATGCCACGATCGTCAACAATGCCCCGCATGAACCGCTGGCTCCCCTGCTGCCGCACAACGATCACGTGAGCGTTATCGAGGCAGGGGCAAATCTCGGGTATTCCGGTGGGCTCAACCTTGGCCGGGCTCACGCGCCGCTGTCTCGATTTACGGTCTTTCTCAATCCCGACCTGACGTTGCATCCCGGATCTCTGCAGGCTCTGGGAAATACTCTCGCCGGCGGAGCGGAGGCAGCCGTGCCGCTCATCGTCGCCTCAGACGGAAGCCGCCAGAACTCGCTGCGCCAAGAACCATCGATTGTGGCCGCGATCGGCGACGCCCTGTTTGGAGATTCGTGGGCCGGCCGGCCTCAGGCGTTTAGTGAAACCGTTCGCGATCCGCGATCCTACTCTCACCCACGCCCCATCGAGTGGGCAACGGGGGCGGCCTTGGCTATCCACACTGATGCTGCGGACACCCTGGGCGATTGGGATGACACGCTGTTTTTTATGTACTCCGAAGAGACAGATTACGCACGAAGGATACGCGCACGCGGCGGCAGAATCGAGTTCGAGCCCCGCGCCGTCGTCGAACATCGCGCCGGCGGATCGGGCTCCTCCCCTCAACTTGACGCTCTGTTAGAAGTCAACAAGTTGCGCTACTTCCGCAAGTGGCACGGCCCGGTTGCGTCGAGCGTTTTTGGGCTCATTCTCTTGGGGCGCAACCTGCTCCGCCCTCATCAGCCCGGTGCTCGCGCTGCTGTCCGAGCGCTCCTTTCTCGACGCACCCGCGCCCAGCTCCCGGGAGGGCCGCGATGAATCCGGGCACAATCATCATCGCCGCTCACAACGAGGAGGCGGTCATCGGCCGCACGCTCGACGCCCTCTCCGACGCGGGAGAAAAGCAGAACATCCACGTCGTAGTCGTCAGCAACGGTTGCACCGATCGAACAGCACAGATCGCCGCAGAGTACACCGGAGTGAAAGTCGTCGACATCGCGGTGGCGTCGAAGATTGCGGCGCTGCGCGAAGGAGATCGGCATGCCATACGCGGCCCTCGCATCTATCTGGACGCTGACGTCGTTCTGAGCAGCCGCGCGGCACGAGACGTCATCGATGCCCTCTCGAGCGGAGCTGTCGCCGGGCGCCCCCCGCACGCCTTCGACTCCTCACGAGCGACGTGGATCGTTCGCTCGTGGTATCGGGTTCGCGCTGAACTTCCGTCAATCTCATCGGCCCTCTGGGGTGCGGGATGCTACGCCCTTTCTGAAACGGGACGAGCCCGTTTTGATGAATTCCCCGACCTCATTTCTGACGATCTATTCATCGACAGTCTCTACTCAACAGATGAGATCACGATCGTGCCCACCGACCCGGTAATTGTGACAACTCCACGCCGCACGGCCGATTTGCTGCGCATTCTGCGGCGCAGCTACCGCACTCAATCCGAGGTCGCTGAGGCAGCCGACGGACTCTCCTCCGGGCAGCGCGGGCAACTCGGCGATTTGAAGGCACTCGTGCGTCGTTCCCCGAACCGACTCGGTGACGTCATCGTGTATGTCACCGTCATCGCCGTTGGACGTATTCGCGCCCGCACCTCTCGCACTAAAGAACGTTGGGAACGCGACACCAGTTCACGTCAACTGGACTGATGCTTGGCCGGCCCGAAGAATGTTTCGTGCCATACCTCGAGCGACATGAGGGTCCAGATCCTGCTCTCTTCATTGAAAGTTCCGCTGTCGTGGCGATCGAGCAGATCGCGAATGGTCGCCCTGTCGAAAGTCTCCGCAACGAAGGAGCCAGTTCCCGTCAGACGTTCGCGCACCGAATCGCGCAATGATGAACGGAACCATGTGTCGAGCGGAACCCGAAAACCAACCTTGCGGCGATCAACAATGCTCGCGGGAAGATATCGACGCGCAACCTCTTTGAGTACCCATTTGGTCTGGCCTGAACGCAGCTTCACCGACGACGGCAGGCGGAAGGCGAGATCGACAAGGCGATGATCTAGCAGCGGAGGCCGCAGTTCTAAAGACGCGGCCATCGACATCCGATCGCCTCGTTCGAGCAGATTATCTGGCAGCCAGTTGCGCAAATCTGCCAGAAGCATCGCCCGGACAGGATCGACACCGCGTCCAGCGACCGCCAGCGAAGTCGGTCGCGAAGAAACGCCACTAAGCAGTTGGGCTCGCTCCCGAGCAGAGAAGGGCGCAAACCACGTACGAAACTGCTCATCGCGTTCCGGCGTGGCCCAGACGCGCAGCCCGATCCGCGCGCGCGCCAGTCGTGCTGGCAAATGACGATCGATCCCCTCCCCCACAATGCGGCGGAAATCGCCCGGAAGAACGGATGCTGCCGCCATCGCCCGTGCGGCCCGATACTTCGGGTAGCCAGCAAAGAGCTCGTCGCCCCCTTCTCCCGAGAGAACGACCGTCACGTGCTCCCGTGCGGCCTGGGCCAGACGGTAGACAGCAAAGTCGGCAGGTTCAGACATCGGTGCGTCACGATGCCACGTGAGTGTCGGCCAGAGTGATTCGAAATCGCGGGCATCCACCTGCACCTCATGGTGGTCTGTGCCGACATGTTCGCTCACCTGGCGGGCAAACGGCAGCTCGTCATTGCGAGGGTCGCCGAACCCTGCGGAGAACGTCTTCAATCTCCCGCCGCCGTGAAGCGCAGCGGCTTTCGCGACGATGAGGCTGCTGTCCACGCCACCGCTGAGATAGGCGCCTACGGGAACATCAGCGACGAGTGCCGAACGTACGGCCTCGGTAACCATCTGGTCGACCGCGTCAACAGCAGCCGAAGGCGTCCACAATTCGGCGTCTTGCTCCGGGGGCGCCCAATACAACTGTTCGGTAATTGAGCCGTCTGGTCTCACTTCTGCGCGGTGAGCAGCTTCAAGCTTTCGGATACCGTCAAAGAGAGTGAAAGGTGCGGGAACGGACCGGCCGTAGAGGTAGGCACCCAAGCTCTCGCGGTCAACAGACGGCGCCTCATCCATTCCGGCCAGAATCGCCTTGATCTCGGAACCGATCAGCAGCGTGTCACCCGACCGGCGGAAGTAGAGCGGCAAAATACCCAGTCGATCGCGCACCAGATGAACTATGCCGGTATCCCGATCGAAGGCCGCAAAAGCGAACTGCCCCACGAGCTGATCCACATAACGGATGCCGTGGGTGACCAAACCGGCGAGAATCGTCTCAGTGTCGCCCGCAGTTCGAAACGGATAATCAAGAGCTTTTCGTAGCTCCTGGTAATTCAAGATCTCCCCGTTGAAGACGATCGTCCATCGGCCGTCAACGCTGTGCATCGGTTGGTGTGAGCCACCAACATCGATGATCGATAATCGCCGGTGACCGAACCCGATCGACCCGTCGATCCAGAAACCGTTGTCGTCTGGTCCACGGTGGTGGATGGCATTTGCCATTGACTCGATTCGGGCTCGAGACACACCAGCACCATCGAACCGGACCGCGCCAACGATTCCACACATAAAAATCAGCGTAGTGTACCATCGGAATCGATAGCTTGTTTTCGTCCGTATCCGCTGCCGACGGGAGATCCTCGAATGGTCGAACGTGGCAAGAATCAGCGCGTTCTGATGATCGTCCAGAACCTCCCCGTCCCGCTCGATCGGCGGGTCTGGCTCGAGTGTCAGGCTTTGAGCGCTCAGGGGTACGAGGTGTCGGTCATCTGCCCGAAGGGCCCCGGGGATCCGTCATTCCACGAGATTGACGGCATCCATATCTATAAATATTCCCCCGCCCCCGAGGCCAAGGGGGTCTTCGGCTTCGCCTATGAGTTCGCCTACTCCTGGCTGCGAACGGCCGTGCTGTCGATTCGAGTGCGGCGTCGCCACGGTTTCGATGTCATCCAGGCGTGCAACCCACCTGACACCTATTGGTTGCTCGCTTTACTGTGGCGGATGCGCGGAGCACGGTTCATCTTCGATCAGCACGATTTGAACCCAGAGCTTTACCTCTCCCGTTTCGGTAAGCCAACAGGAGTTGCTGGACGACTGCAGTTCGGCGGTCTCGTACGTTTGGAGCGAAGCACCTACCGCACGGCGGATCGGGTCATCTCGACCAACGGTTCTTACAAGCGGGTGGCCGAACACCGCGGAAAGCTCGCACCCTCTCATGTCACGGTCGTCAGGAGCGGCCCGGACACAACAGTGATGCGCCCCATCTACCCCGATCCTTCGATCCGTGCCGGTGCCTCACACCTGCTCGCTTACATCGGGATCATGGGCCCCCAAGACGGCGTTGAGAACATCTTGGCGGTTATGGATGAGCTCGTGCATCGCCGCGGGCGTACCGGAATTCGTGCAGTTCTCCTGGGATTCGGGGATCGCCTTGAGGATCTCAAACGCGAGTCGACGCAACGCGCACTCGATGACAATGTCGTCTTCACCGGCCGAGTAGGGCCAGATCAGATCGCCCAGTATCTGAGCTCCTCCGATCTCGGCTTGGGGCCGGACCTCAACACCCCACTAAATAACGTCTCCACGATGAATAAGACGATGGAGTACATGGCCTACGGCCTTCCGCCGGTGTCGTTTGACCTGATCGAGACGCGTGTTTCTGCCGCGGAGACAGGAATCTACGTTGCCTCGGGAGACATCGGTGCGTTCGCCGACGAAATTGAAGCTCTCCTTGACGACCCGGAACGCCGCGTCGAACTCGGGCTGAGGGCTCGCGAGCGCGCCGCGAAGGTGTTGGATTGGCAACCGCAAGCGCAGGCGTACGTCAGCGTTTTCCACGAGTTGCTTGGCAATAAACCTGATGCCAATGCGTGGCCGTTCGCCCCCAATCCGATCACCCCCACCGACGCCGCAGCACCGGTCCGAGTCAATTTGGACGATGCAGCAGAGCTGCGCCGTTTCTTGCGCGAGCGAACCAGTCCGGCAACCTCGAGGTGACCATGTTCACGATCGATCACGTCTTCCTTACTCGGTTCAACCTGCCTTCTGGTGGCTCTGAGGCCCGTATCCGCGCCAGCGAGAACTGGCTCGTCAACCGCTGGGGGCTATTCGAGCAGTACTGCGTGCCCTCAGTTGATGCGCAGACGAACCCCAACTTCCGGTGGATTATCTACTTCGACCCGGAGAGCCCAGAGTGGCTGAAGGCGGCGATCGCCCCCTATGCGGAGAGGGGACTTTTCACTCCTATTTACCGCGCGGAGGTCCCGTACGCCGAGCTTCTTGCCGACGTGAGGAAGGTTTCGTCTGCTGCAGCCAACATGCTGGTCACGACAAATTTGGACAACGACGACGGCCTTGCGGTCGATTTCGTGGAGCGAGTGCAATCCGCCGTGACCTTCTCCGATCGTCGGGCGCTCTATCTGGTCAACGGCCTCATTAAAGGTCCAGGTGGCGTCTATCTGCGCAAGGACCCTGACAACGCTTTCTGTTCCGTAGCAGAGCCATGGGATCAGCCAAAGATGTGCTGGGCTGATTGGCATCTCATGCTGCGTCAGACGATGCCTGTAGTCGAGATCAAAGGCGCACCAGGTTGGTTGCAAGTGGTGCACGGCGAAAACGTCAGCAACCGGGTTCGCGGCCGGCTCACCTCTCCCGCGCCGTGGGCTTCTCTTTTTCCTGGCGCGCTGACAAATGTTCCCGAGCCGGGCACTTGGGGAATTGCCCGTGACCGACTCATCGTCTCTCCCCTGAGATGGCTTCGCGATGCCGGAAGGGCAACAGCACGACGAATGGCGATCGCCGTTCTGGGCAAAGACGGGATGCAGCGCCTGAAAGCTCGATTACAAAGCTCAGAATGGGTCTACCCCCGAAAGGGGGCTAGTTAAATGGGAAGATTGATCATATAATGCGGAGGTCTCTTTCAGGTTCCTATGATTCGCTAGCGTCTCACTATCGAGGAGATCAACTATTTTTCAGAAATTAAGTGAGCGGGTTCACGCGCGCCAAAACTTACGCAACAAACGTCGGTTCGTTCGAGGTGGCCTCATCGCTGTTGGCGCCCTCTCTATTGGCGCTCTCGTCACGGTCAACGCGCTAGCACCGACCCAGTCGACAGACCTAGCGTCGAGCGTCACCCATGGCTCAACCACAAAACTCTCTTCTGATGTCGCACACGGTTCGACAACAGAAATTTCGGCTGCCTTCACCCCCAGCTCGACAACAGAAGCTGCGGCTGCGCGCAAGCCCAGCTCAACGACAGGAATTTTTCCGGACTCGCTTCGCCCCGAAGTGGCTGTTGACGCAGACCGTTCCTCTGTCGAGCTTGGTCTGAAGTTCTCGCCAGAGAACGATGGTGAAGTCACTGCCCTGCAGTACTTCCAGAGTCGGGCAGCGAGCGGAGTAACATCAGCAACGCTCTGGACCTCATCAGGGAAAAAATTGGCAAGCATCACGTTCCCTGCCAGCACGAAAGAAGGCTGGCGCACTATTAGCCTTGAGGATCCCGTCACGCTTTCCTCCGGCAGCTCCTACGTTGTGTCCTACCAGGCATCGAATGGCGGATACGCCGTCACTGAGGGCGATCTGAGCGCTAAGCAGTCACTGAACGGCTTTACCCTCGACCGCGAAGCTGGTGTCTACAAGTACGGCACTGAAGGATTCCCGACGACGACGTTTAGGGGCTCCAACTACCTTGTCGATATCGTGTTCGAATCAAGCACCCCCGCAACTGAGGTTACGGTGCCTGACCCCGGCGAGGTCGAGATCCCGGCGCCCGCTCCGACTCCGACCGAGCCGCCCACCACGCCAGTGACGCCAGCACCCGTGCCCGTCACCCCGCCAGTCACAACGCCTGTCACGCCGACATCGGGTAGTGCTGGTTGGACAATCAACGCGAACACCGTCGGGCTCGCACCACTTGGCCTCACATGCTCGAACCTCCCCGCTTACACCGGAAACAGCAGTGTTCCCGCCGGCACAACCATCACCGGCAAGCGCTTCACCGGAGGGCTCGACCTTTCCGCCGGCAACATCACGATCGAGAACAGCTGCATTCAGCCAACATCCGCCGGGCGCGGCATGCCGGTAGTGGCGACTCAGAATTTCAACACGTTCGAGATTGCGCCAAGCAAGGTAACGATCAGAAACAGTGAGTTCGACGGATCCAAGTTGAGCATTCAGGACGCCGCCTGGGCGACCGCATTCATCGGTGTTGCTGATCTGATCGGCAACTACGTGCACGGCTTCGGTAGCGGCATTGCGATCATGAACTCCGGTTCAACACTGAATGCCCAGATCGAGCGCAACTATGTGACCGGACTTGTCGCCTGGGGTGACCCTGCAACCACCGGTAACCACTCCGACGCATTCACCATCCGCGATTTCACGGATCGTTCGAACGCTAATCGTCAGTTGAACGTGATCAATAACCGGTTCAACGCGGACTCTGGAAGCGACACCGGTGCGCTGTTCATTCAGACGTACTCGGGCAGTATCGACAATGTTCTTATTCAGGGCAACCTGCTTGAGGGCAACGGGTATCAGCTGGGCCTCAACGAGATGAACTCGTCGTACAGCAACTTGCGCTCCGTGGATAACCGATTCTCGGGAACCGGATTTGGTGCTACCTACGTACAGCGAGGATCAGGTTGGGCCGAGTGGAGCAACAACTACATCTACAAGTCGTCGGCCACCGACGGCAAGGGCGCAGCAGTAAGCAAGCCATAACCACTCGTCGAACCAATTGCTGAGGCCCGAATCCGTTGAGCGCGGGTTCGGGCCTCAGTCGTGGGAGCGAGCAACCCGGCGCACAAGTTCGGCGTGAGCCTCAACCATTGCGCCAACCCCCGCAATGTTTTTGACGGGCGCGACGACGCGTCCAGCCACACGGTCACGGGTGATCTGTTCAGCAACGCGCACGATCGCTGCGGCGAAAGGCTCAACATTCGACTGCCGGGTGGACCTCCACCGCGCCAAGCCAACCCGCGCATCCGTGACAGCATCCGCTTGGCCCGTCGCGTTAGGAACCAGAATCGATCTCGCCGCATCGCGCGCGACGAGTTCTTCGGCCCCACCCACGTCACTCAGAACGAGGGGCAATCCTGCCTCAAGCGCCTCGGTCGCGGCGACCGGCCAGCCTTCGAAAAAGGAATCGAGCAGAAACCCATCGCCAGCATCAAGAAGCGTCTGAGCATTTGAGTTGCCCAGCAGGTGCACCCTTCCGCCGTGGCGGCTCCAACGACGAATACCATCCGCACGCCGCAACTCGACCCAATCAGATGGCTCTCCGGCAATCACGAGATGGATGGGAAGAGACGTCGAGCCGACAGCACGAAGGAAGGAAGCGACGCTGCCCGCGATGTTCTTTTGCGCGTCATAGCGTGCGAGGCACACGAACACCACTGCATCCTTGAGGTCCGCGCCAACCACCGCACTGAGCAGCGTCCTAGCCTCCCTGCGTCTGTCAATGCTGGCAGCGATTGTGTCCGGTGCTCCGTTGGCGATAGTGGTGAACCGGTTCGGTGACGACAGCGGAAGATGTCGCCGGTGGAATTCCTGAACGACCCGGCTCACAGCAACGGCGGCCGCAGAGTGAGAATAGAGAACCCCGAATCGCCGCCATTGTTGATGCGTGTAGTGAATCTCTGTGTTGTGCAGCACCGCCACCAGCGGCAAACCACTGTCGATGGCGGCCTTTTCGAGAAGAGGAGGCGCGCTGTGAACCTGAACGACATCCGCATTGGCCTCCCTGATGGCCGAAATATCTGTCGTTCCGTCGGCAACGGAGATGACCTGCAGCCCTCGCTCTCTCAACCTCTGGGCTCGTGGGCCATCGCCCTGGCACACGATGACCGGCCGAACGCCGAAAGCACCGAGACCCAGCGCCAGCATTTCCACCACCGCCCCGATCCCTCCCACATCGAGTTTGTCTGCGACGAGCGCACACACGATGTCAGCAGGTGGGGCAGTCGATGTCGACACGGACGTCGGCCGGGGGGCCGCACTCAACGCTGCCAGTTGGCGCGGGAGCAGCTTCCGCGTGATCGGGTGCACATAGGCATACCGCCACTTCGGCGGCAGCAGACTCGTCGCATCAGCGAGGAATCCGAAAGAGAGCGCGCTGATTGCCCCGCCGAATCGACGCCGCACCTCAATGGCCGTCATGCGGATGCCCCCTTCGAGAACAGAGGAATGCCTGCATAGGGTCGCGTGCGCCGATCCCGCCAGAGCTCTCCCAGATCGGAACGCGAAACACCGAGCACCACCCACAGTCGTGCCTCGTGCGAGAAGCCGACGATGCGGGGAATCCCCGCGAGATCAAGCGCGCCGAGATCCTGGACCTCGAGATTTGCGAGCACGGTCAATTCCCCCGGTGGGCGACGGGCGATCTCAGCGACCATCATCGCGAGGTCGACGGTCGCCGCCGACGTCGGCAGACCGAATCGTTCGAGCCCGTCCACCTCCGTCGCGGCGCCACCGGGGATCTGATGGTCGAGTGCGCGGAGCGTCGACGCACCACTTCGCGATGCGATTTCGTCGATCGCGAACCGCACGTCGGCGAGCACAACGTCGCGGATGGGCACGAGACCTCGGGCGCCGCTCGCCGCGCGTGATTCATTGTGCCAGCGCGCGAGCCCCTGAGCGCGGCGACCGATCACCGCGGTGCGGCGATCGCCTCCCTGCGAATGAATCGTTCCGCAGGTCGTTCGCAACGGAAGAAGCGCGGGGTAAGAATCGCCAACGCGACGATGTGCAACGTCGAGATTCCGAAGATTAGTACTGAGGCTGTTATGGGTGAGAGGAATGTCGCGGACGACAGCGCGGAGCCCCGCCGCCCGAATTCGAGCCGAATACTCGACCGCATACGCGTGCCAACCGAGGCGAGCATCGTCGGCGAGCGGCTCACGTCGCACACGATCGCGCGTGACCATGAAGAGCACCTCATCCATACTCTCGACGTCGCGCGGCACTGGCGCAGGCTCACCCAACCCGATAACGCGATCGCGAATCCGACCCACAATGCGCCCAGACCCGTCGATACCAACAGCCCCCATCACGCCAATGTGCGGTGTAGAAAACAACTCAGACGCCGCTCGCTCGAGCTCAGGCAGAGAGTGCAGATAGACATCCTGATGAACGAAAACGACGACGTCGTTGTGCGCTTGCGAGGCCCCATGATTAAGCGCCGCTCCTGCCGTCGCAAACTCTCCCCCGCAATTGTCGACAGCAATGAGTTCCGTCAGCGGCGCATCAGCGCGACCCTCGCGAATCGACCGCTCCAAACAGCTCGCCAAAACATCCGGCGCATTGAATACGCAGACGATGGACACGGGAGTACGGCGAGCTTCGTCATCGCTTAGTTCAGCCATGTTGATCCATCCGTCGTAGAGCCACGGTCACATTCCTTTACGCGCCAGAAACGGGATGCGCTTGCCCAATTTGGAGCGTCGAAGGATGCGCACCGCCTCGCTGATAACGGTACGGGCAATAAGCCTCGTCACCACGATATGCACGATCGTGATGACGATTCCGATAATCATCACCGACAGCAGCGGGGGCAAATCAGACGTGAAGAGCATCGTTCCCCAGCCTGCAGAACCCGCCACGATAGTGACAACCAGGAGGTAGCAGAATGGGCCGGCGACGCGGTACCAGCGCGCGCCGAGCAGCCGCGAGGTGAGAAACCAGCGCACTACGGTCGCGATGATGCAGACGACCACAAAACCCCACGCGATTGCGACAAGCCCCAAGTGCACCAACGCGATCGTCGTGCCGAGAGTCAGCCCGTCGATGACGAGGGCATAAGCGAACCACCGACCGGGCTTGCCGACGCCGTAGAAGAGACCATGATCGAGCCAAGCTCCGATGGAGAGGGATCCGGCTAATGCGAGAATCTGCGCGACCGCGAAGCTCTCCTGCCAGCCGTCGCCGAAGACGATCGGCACGATCAGTGGAGCGGCGACCGCCACAAAGGTCATCGGAAGCGACAGCGCGGAATAGGTCAGGCGGAGCGCCCGAATGTAGGCGTCACGCAGGCGATCAGCGTCATTCCGAATCTTCGCAAAAGCGACCTGGGCGACCGGAACAATGGCACTACCCGTCAGGTCCTGCACCAACTGCACAAGACGTTGGGCAATGTTCATATAGCCGAACTTCGCGAGGCCCAGGGTCGACGAAATTACGGCGGCCTCCCCGGATGCTCGCAGCATGGCGACGAACTCCACCCCGAGCACTTGGCTGCCGAAGCGAGTCATACGCGCGAAGTCAGGGCGAGAGAAACCGAACCCGGGACGCCAATGCACGCTAGACCACAGAAAGATGGTGGAGATCACCGGCGCAGTGAGCGATTGGCCGACCAGCGCCCACACGCCAAGACCGCTGAACGCCATGACGATCGCAACGATTTGCGCACCGAGGGCGGCGATGGTGGCTATACCGGCAATCGCGGCGAAGCGCATCTCGCGCCGCATGATCGCCATCGGCACCGACCCCACGGCAGTAGCGAGCACCCACAGGGAGAGCGCCCGCATCACCGGAATCACATCGGGATCGCCAAAGATCAGGCCCAGCCACGGCGCGACGCCGAACAGGGCGACGCACAGCACGACGCCCGCGCTCATCGAGAACCAGAACGCAGTGCTGAGCATCCGACGATCGGTCTTATCGACCTGCACGATGTAGGCCGCGAAACCCAAGTCAGAGAGTAGGTAGAAGAACGGGAGCACCGTCGAGGCTGCTGCCACCGTGCCAAAGTCTGCCGGTGACAAAAGACGGGTAAGAATCATGATCGTGACGAACCCGAACAGTCGCGCTACCCATTTCTGGGCGGTCATCCACAGGACGCCCCCCGTCGCCTGGTCGCCAATACTCGGCGGAGGCGGCTGACGGGTCGTTGGATCAATAGACGAGATCACCTCGACCTCCGGTACGTCGACCGTTTCGTCGCGGGTGTCTTGGCCGGCCGGATCAGGCTGCTTCTCGATCATGGCGCTGACCTACCGACGAAGCGACCGAGTTTTTCAGCCAAGCGCCTCCCCTCCCTGGGGAGATCCTTGATCCACTTGCAGACAAATCGCCGCCGCAGGGCCTGGGAATACACTTCCGCTAAACGGTCGGTCATCGCCTCGAGCCCGAATCGGGATGTCGCGAACTCACGCCCAAACGCGCCAAGCTCCGCACGATACTGGGGATCGTCGAGCACCGGAGCCAGAGAGTCAAGCAGCATTCCGACCGGGTCGGGCACAGCATCTGGGCTCCAATAACTCGATCGTGCAAGCACGGCCGCCGAGCCCGGCTCGAACAGTGCGGAGAACCCGGCCTCGCCCTGAACTACGAGGGGCTTGCCGAAGGCGAGGCTGCGGGCGGCAGACCCGCCCATTCCGAGCATGACATCGGCACTGGCATAAGCCGGCCGTGGATCAGCCAACGGCCCGAGCAGTCGCACGGCGTCACGACCCACCTCGTTGTTGACTTCGGCCGCCTGCAGTGCGATCGCAGCCTCGCTATCGCCGGAGCCCACGATGGCCAGAGTCACACCCCAATCCGAAAGTGTACGCATGGCATCGATTGCCACCCCGATCGGTAACGATTTCATGCTGCTGACGAGGCGACTGACAATGACCAACAACAGCCCGTCCCCGAGCCCATGCTGAGCCCGGAAAGCCGCGCCATCGACCGCATCCGGAGCATCAGACACAAGATCGACAGGTGGGCTGATGAGCACCACCCCACCTGGCCTGGCCGCCTGCTCGTCGAGCAAATAACCGGTGCCGACGATGAGGGGCATGTGACGGTGCGTCTTGTGGGAGACCTGCATCTCGTAGACGGTCAGCACCCAAGGCCGAGTTCCCCAGCGCGCCGGGCCCCAAAACGTGGGTCGCCCACCGCCCCACGAGCCGTAGACGTGAATAAGGTCTGCGCCGAAGTCGTCGGCGAAGCGCGTCAACTGCTTGGCGTGAGCGAAAACCCCCGGGGCGGCCTCATACGGCTCAACGTGCACACCCTTCGCGGCGGCGATATCGAGCAACGACGGGCCGCCGCGTTGAGACTCGCGATCACCGACGAGCAAACTCTCGATGCCGCGAGCACGCAACGCAGCCGCAAAGTCAACGGCATTGATCTGGGTGCCGCCCAGTTCGAGGCTATTGAGGTGGACAAGAATACGCATGATGCTCTGGCTCAGCGCACTAAAGAGGAGCGCAGAGCAACGGCGACTCGCTCCTGCTGGGCTTCGGACAGATGCGGAAACATCGGCAGCGATAGGATGCGATCCGCTGCCGACTCCGCCACCGGGAACTGACCACGCTGGTAGCCAAGATTCGCATACGCCTCGGTCAAATGCACCGGGGTCGGGTAGTGGATGCCGACACCGATACCTGCCGCGGTCAGCTCTGTCATAACGCGGTCGCGGTCGGACACTCGCACCACATAGAGGTGCCAGACATCAGAGTTGCCATGGCGCGACGTTGGGCTGCGCACGCCCTCAATGTCGGCAAGCAACGCGGCATAGCGGTCTGCCGCAATACGGCGCGCGGCGTTCCACCCGTCGAGACGCTTCAGCTTTGCCCGCAACACCGGCGCCTGAATCGCATCCAATCGAGCATTCATACCGATGTGATCGTGCACGTATTTAATGGTGCTGCCATGGCCAGCCAGATTTCGGATGCTTGCAGCGATATGTTCATCGTTCGTCATCACAGCACCGGCATCCCCGGCGGCACCGAGGTTCTTGCCGGGGTAGAAACTCGTCGCCGCGACCCGCGCCAACGCTCCCGCCTGCCCGGCAGTCGACGATGCGCCCTGGGACTGGGCGGCATCCTCGACAACGACAAGGTCGTGCCTCTCGGCGATTGAAAGGAGACGTTCAACGGCGGCTGTTTGACCGAAAAGGTGCACCGCAACGATGACCCGCGTGCGGTCAGTGATGGCCGCTTCGACGACATCAGGGTCGATGAGGAGATGCTCTTCATCGACATCCACAAAGACGGGAACGGCGCCGATACGTGAAACGGCCTCCGCGGTCGCAATGAAAGTGTTCACCGGCATGATGACCTCATCACCCGGCCCCACGCCAACGGCACGATAGGCAAGTTCAAGGGCATCGGTTCCGTTCGAGACGCCGACGACGTGCTCGACCCCAATGAACTCGGCATACTCCCGCTCGAAAGCGTCGACCTCGCTGCCGCCAATGAAACCCGCGGTCTCGAACAGTCGCTGCCACACCGGCAGCACCTCGCCCGCAACCTCGGCCTGCTGGGCTGCGAGATCAATAAACGGCACTCTCACTCGGACACCCCCAGTCGACGGGCGGGAACGCCCGCCCATGTTTCTGATGAGTTCACGTCGTTGAGTACGACCGCTCCCATCCCTACCGTGGCGCCAACTCCGATTGAGACACCCTGCCGCACCGAGCAGTTCATCCCCAGGTAGGCTCCCCGTGCGACCCGCACGTCGCCGCCGAGAGCGACACCGGATGCCAAAGTCACGAAGTCCGCGATACGACAGTCGTGCGAAATGGTCACTCGTGGCATCACGACGACGTGCTCACCGACCACGGCATCCGCGGTGATCGCGACACCAGCCAAAAGAATTGAGCCAGCCCCAATCGGGCATCCAGCAGGGTTGCGCACCGAAGGATCAATGACCGTCGCATATCGCTGAGAGTCGATGCCGAGCGCGCCGAGCCGGGCCACAATCCGCTCTCGGCCGCTGCCGGAACCGACGCACACGAGTAGCTCAGCGCGCGGATAGAGCGTGACATCGTCGATGCCCCCGAGCACCCGCGCCCCCGCAATGGTTGGTGAAAAATCGGCGTGCCGGTCATCCAGCAACCCCAGAACTTCGCGACCCGATTCTCGCAGCACAGGTAAGACCTCGCGTGCGAGACCGCTAGCGGCAATAAGAATGATCGGATGTCTGGTCACAATGTGCCAATCCGTCTGCCCGCCGCGCTGAGAAGCGCATCGATTACCTGCGTCAGTTCGGCCTCGGTCAGTTGATGAAACACCGGCAGGATCAGGGTGTTATCGGTGAGGTGTTCGGTCACCGGGAGCGGCGCCGATCCGGTATCGCGGGCGGCGTAGGCGGGCTGACGGTGTGCTGCCATGATGCCGCGGCGAGCCGAGACATCTGCTGCGGCGAGCGCCTCAAGCAATCCCTCGCGCGTCAGCGGAAAGTCGGCCCCGACCTCCACCCACAGGGACTGAAAGTTGGAGGTGCCATGGTCAGGATCGACGACGATTCGCAGGCCGGCGATTCCGGCAATGCGGCGGGCATACTCCGCAGCAATCTCCCGGCGTCGCGCCACAACCTGAGGCAGGCGGCCAAGTTGCACCAAACCGACGGCGGCCTGTATGTCGGTCATCCGATAGTTGAATCCGACCTCGCCGTACTCTTCGGCCGGTGCGATAACGCTGGCGGCGCGGTCGACAGCAGAGACACTCATGGCGTGCTCGCGAAGTTGACGCGCCCTAGCAGCCCAGTCGGCGTTCGACGTGGTGAGCATTCCCCCCTCGCCGGTTGTCAATAACTTGCGCGGATGAAACGACCACGCGGCGATGTCTGCCCCCGCTCCCACCGGGCGCCCCTTGTACGTCGAGCCAGCGCCACACGCCGCGTCTTCGATGACCACGATTCCTCGGGGGTCGGTCACCGCCCGGATCGAGTCAAGATCAACAGGCATCCCACCCTGATCGACAACGATCACGGCGCGGGTACGGTCGGTGAGTGCAGCTCGCACACTCTCCGCTGTGACGTTGCCAGTCAGCGGATCGACATCCGCGAACACTGGTCGTGCACCGACGTAGGTAGGCGCGTTGGCTGTCGCGATGAACGAGAACGAGGGGATGACGACGTCGTCTCCCGCTTCGATTCCGCCCACCACGAGCGCGAGGTGCAGCGCCGTGGTGCAGTTCGATGTCGCAACCGCATGCTCCGCCTGCATCGCCTCCGCGAACGCAGCCTCAAAAGCCGCAACCCGAGGGCCCTGGGCAACCCAGCCGGAGGCGATGACCTCAGCGACCGCATCAGCCTCCTCCGTGCCGAGCCACGGCTTCATGACATTGACCCTGCTCATGATCTGAGCTCGGACTTTCCCGCCGAAATCTCCTCGCGCAGCGGGCTCCACCACTCCACCAGCGAACGAAGACCATCCTCTAGCGAGATGTGAGCGCTGAATCCGAGATCGACCTGTGCGGCGACGGTGTCGGCGAGCCGGCGCGTTACTCCGTTCACTGCGCGCTCCGGGCCATGCTCAACGTTGAGATCGGAATTCATGGCGCGCAGCAGCGCCTGAGCCAGTTCGAGCAGGCTAGTCTCTCGTCCGCTAGCAATGTTGTAAACACCGTCGACTATGTCGCTTTGGGCAGCGAGGATGTTGGCCCGCGCAATGTCTTGGGTGACGACAAAGTCCATGGTTTGCTCGCCATCACCGAAAATCAGCGGAGGCTGACCATCAGCAATGCGCTCCATCCAGCGCACGAGAACCTCCGTGTACAGTCCGTGCACATCCATGCGGGGGCCGTAGACATTGAAATAGCGCAGGATGACGAAGTCCAGACCATTCATCGCCCGAAAGCTTCGGATCATGCCCTCATTGAATGACTTAGCGGCACCATAGAATGTGTCATTGTTGTGGTGATGGTGTCGCTCGGTCGTCGGGAATTCTTCGGCTAGCCCGTACACGGAGGCACTCGATGCGGAGATCAGCTTGCTGACGCCAAGCTCAGCAGCCGCCTCAACAACATTGAACGTGCCGTCGACGAGCACCTCGAGCGCGAGGCGAGGGTCTTCGGCACACTGAGTGATGCGAATGGCAGCCTCATGGAAGACGAGATCTTTGCCGACAGTGAGCTCGCGAACAAACTCCCTGTCGCGAAGGTCGCCCTCATGCACTGTCACTTTGCCGCTACGCATCGCGTCATCGAGGTTGGCCCGACGACCCCGCACGAGGTTATCGAGCACGTCGATGTGCGCGGCCCCGGCGTCGAGCAGCTGGTCAACGATGTGAGAGCCGATGGTGCCGGCGCCGCCGGTAACGAGAACTTGTGTACTGCGGATGTCGGTCATGATGCTTGCTCCAGTGAACGGGGGACGGAGTCGATGGGGCTGGGGGCACCTGCCAGGGCAAGACTGCGGCTCGCGGCTTCGAGCACCGCCAGCACTCGAAGTCCGGCGTGGCCGTCGGTGCGCGGTGCGCGACCGGTGCGAATGCTCTCCGCAAATTCGGTAGTCATTGCAGCGAGAGCCTCATGCTCGGGCAGCGCCGGAGACCAGGTGTCTCCAAGGCGGTACGAGACTGTCGCGGCGGTGCGATCCGCTTCCGACTTCGAAACCTTCATCAGGTCGACGCCTCGGTCATAGATGCTGAGTCGCTGCTGCGGGTTGAGATCATCCCAGACGAGCGTTTGCTTCGTGCCGCCGATGACCATCTGACGAATCTTCGTCGGGCTGAGCCAGTTGACGTGCACATGAGCCATGGCGCCACCCTCGAGGGGAAGACTGAGGTAACCAACGCAGGACTTGCCAGAACCGAGAGGGTCTGCTCCTTGGGCGGACGCCGTCGTTGCGGTGAGGCCGCCAGGCAAGATGAAGTCGATGATGGAAAGGTCGTGCGGCGCGAGGTCCCAAAACACATCAACGTCGGGTTGAATCAGTCCTAAATTGATGCGCACGGAGTCGATGAACAGGATGTCGCCGAGAACGCCATCCGCGATTAGCTCGCGGATCTTCATCACCGCTGGCGTGTAGCAGTAGGTGTGGTCGGACATCAGCACGAGGCCACGCTCGTCGGCCTCGCGGGCCATCTCGAGCCCCTTCTCTCGACTGTCAGCAAGCGGCTTCTCGACGACGACGTGCTTTCCCGCGCGCAGAGCCTTCAGCACGATGGGGTGATGAGTACGTGCCGGAGTCGCGATCGCGACCGCATCCAGCTTCGGATCGTTGAGCAGCTCATCCAGTTCGGTAATGACTGGCACTCCCCCAAGCGCGTCTGCAAGCTTTTCTGCCCGCGTCGCATCGAGATCGCAAATCGCATCAAGTTGCCACTGTGGGTTAGCGCGAAAGTTTCTCGCCAGGTTCGGCCCCCAGTATCCTGCACCGACAACTGCTACGTGTAATGGATCACTCACTGCGTCCCCCCTTTTTTGACTACTCAACCTGCTGCCCATGGCAGTCCACGACCGTTGCGCATTAATTCGGAACGAAGCCGATATCAACCCAGTAGTTGTGGGCCGCCGTGTTGCTCAGGAACCCGCTTCCGTAGACATAGGCGCTACCGTTCGGCGGCGTACTTAGCGCTGCGTTTGTCGTCGCTGCGGCCAAACCGTTCAGGTCAACGGCGTAGCGACCAGAGGTACTGAGCAGCCCAGCCCGGTACTCCGTGTCAGCGGCGATGGCGATCGGTGAGCTGAATGTGGCAGTCTGCCACCCACTTGCAGTCTCCTCGGTGAACGAAACAGTGCCAAGAAGGACCCCGGCACCCGACCAGAGATACCCCGTGTGCGTGCCGGTATTGGCCGGACCCTTGTAGAAACGAATCGTTGTTATTGTGCCAGCAACAGAACTGGAGAAACGGGTTCCGACCTGCACGGTGACAGGGTCGTTCCAATTCACGTTTGCGGGCATTGCGTTCTCGGCGAAGAGGGACTGGGCTGTCACCTCGACGGGTTCCGAGGTGGTCGTGAACGACCAGCTGGCTCCAATCTGGGTGGCGCCAGAGCTCACGCTCGCGGTATAGCTCGTTGACCAACCGAGCGGATTATCCGGCACGAACGTCACATTCGCGGAGTCCGCTGAATAGGTACTCGTGCCAGCAATTTCGCCCGACGGGCCCGCTAGCCGAACAGTAGCGGAGGCTGCATCCGCGCCCGAAACCTCGGCGGTGACGGACACCGTCGGTGCCACATCCGTCGCATTGGCTGCGGGCGACACCGCTCCCACTGTCACCGCGGGAGGAGTAGGTGTGGGGGTAGGAGTAGGAGTAGGAGTGGGAGTAGGAGTGGGCGTGGGCGTCGGCGTCGGCGTCGGCGTCGGCGTCGGCGTCGGCGTCGGCGTCGGCGTCGGCGTCGGCGTCGAATCGGTCGTGAACACGACGTCTACGAAGTAACTAGTCGAATTCCACACCGAGGTGGGCATTCCACCGCTGGAGCCGTAGAGATATCTTCCGTTGCTCGTATCAGCAGTGAGCGATCCGCTCGTCCGCGTGGTGCTGAAGTAGGACGGCGTGGCGGAGTAGCGACCAACAGGTGCCAGATACGACACGATGTAAGTCGTCCCTGGCGTCAGAGCGTAGGGCGTCGCGAGCGTCGCCGTCTGCCACCCTGTTGCCGTTTCCTCGGAGAAAGTGACGGTGGCGAGCCGCGTGCCCGACGTCGACCAAAGCGAACCGATATGGGTGCCGGTGTTGCCCGCGCTCTTGTAGAAGCGGATCGCCGTGACTGAACCGGCTTGAGAGGTTCGGAAGGCCATACCGAGTTCGACGGCGTTGGTGTCAGAGTCCTGAACAATGCTTGGGGTGCCGGAAATCAGGGAGTATTCGGTACTAGTACCTGTAGTGAACGACCAGCTTCCTCCGCTTGGAGTGGCTCCGTCCGAAGTCACCGTCGCTGTGTACGTCGTTGATGGCGCCAGAGACACGGTGGGAACGAAAGTGACAGTGCGAGTGGAAGTCGAGTACGTCGAGGTTCCTGCTACTGCGCCGCTCGGGCCAGTGAGAACCAAGGAGGGCGCACCCGATGCACCCTCTCCAGACATCACTGCCGATACCGAGGTTGAGGTCAGGACCCCGCCCTCCCCTGCGCTTGGTGTCTTCGACAGCACGGTCACAGGCACGGGGGCCGCAGCCACGAACGTCACATCGACGAAGTAGTTCGTCGCGTTGAAGGATGAGGTCGGGAATCCGCCAGCAGAACCATAGAGGTATCTGCCGTTATTCGCGGCAGGTGCGGTGAGCGGACCATTGACTTTCGCAGTGCTGAAGTCATTCACGGTGGCGGAGTATCGCCCGACCGGCGCGAGGTACGAGACCACATAGGTTGTTCCCGTAGTGAGGGCGAGTGGGCTAGACAGCGTCGCGGTCTGCCAACCGCTCGCGGTCTCACCGGCAAATGTGACGGTCGCGAGCCGCGTGCCGGTCGACGACCAGATCGAGCCCGTGTGCGTTCCAGTATTTCCGCTTCCTTTGTAGAAACGGATCTGAGTAACCGAGCCGGGCTGTGACGTTGTGAATGCCATCCCCAGTTCGATGGCGTTCGAGTCAGCGGTCGCCGTCGTGACCGGGGTCCCAACGATCAGGTTGAAGGCAGTTCCGGTCGGGGCAGTTCCGGCCGTCGTGAATGACCACGTGCCGCCCGCCAGCGCGGTCGATCCTGATGCCACGACGATCGAATAGCTCGTGCCGCTGGTCAACGCCGACGATGGCGTGAATGTGAGAATACGAGTGCTCGGTTCATACGTTGTCGTTCCTGCGACCACGCCGCCTCCGGCAGTGACGGTCACCGTGGGCACGGGCGTTCCAGGGTCGGCGGAAAGCGTGGCAGAAATTGACGTCGAGGTGGAGACACCACTCGCGTCCGCTGCTGGCGTACGCGAGGTGACTGTGGGAAGCGGGGTAGTGCTTGCCGCGACGAAGAGCACGTCGACGAAGTAGTTGGTCGTCGACGGCGAGGAGGGGAAGCCGTTGCCGTAGTTGAAGACGGCGCCGCTAGCAGGAACCGTGAGGGATCCGTTCGCGTATTGCTGGCTGAATGCTCCAGCGGTGGTGGAGTAATTTCCACTCGGTGTCCGATACGACGCGACGTACTGAGTGCCGGCCGTGATGGCGACAGGTTGGTCGAAGTAGACGGACTGCCAACCACTCGCGCTCTCGCTGACGAATGTCGCTGTTGCCAGCTGCGTTCCAGTCGATGACCAGAGGGTGCCGGTGTGGGTTCCCGTGTTCGTCGATCCCTTGTAGAAGCTCATGCCAACGATCGAACCGTCGGTGTCAGAGCTGAATTTCACTCCGAGGGTAACCGGGCTATCGGCTACGTGAAGCACATCCGGCACCGCCGAGGTTGAGAAGATCGACTTCGGGCAGGATGCGCCGCTTCCCTCCGCTGCGGTCGTGAAGGTCCAGGTGTTGCCGCTCGACAGCGCGCCGGACGGGCCGCTCGCGACGATGGTCGCGGTGTACGAGGTGTTCGCGGCGAGCGCCGCGCCCGGCGTGAAGGTGGCCTTCATCGCGGAGGGATCATAAGCACTGGCTCCCGCAACCACCGCTCCAGCGGCGGTCTTAACCGACAGGCTGACGCTGGATGGTGTCACAGAGCCTGCGAGCACTGCCTCCACCACGGTCGATGCGGCCGCGCAGACGGAATTCGCCAGCGGGAAGCGCGACGATATCGACACCGGAGCATTGTTGTCTGTCGAGAAAATGACATCAACGAAATAGTTGCTGTCCCGGTAGCTGCCACTCGGGAAGGTACCGGGGTTGCCATAGACGCCAGGCGATGGCTGTCCATAGCCGTGGGTCACCATCAGGGGAGATGACAGTTTCGATGAGTACGCCCAGTAATAGCTTGTCGAGGCGTACCGACCAACGGGCGCGGTGTACGACACCGTGTACGTCTGCCCTGCGGTGACGCTCACCGGATTCGAGAATTGGGCAGTCTGCCATCCATTTGCGGTTTCGTTTGCGAACGTCACTTGTGCGAGGCGAACGCCAGCCGAGTTCCAGAGCGAGCCGATGTGGATTCCGGTGTTAGCTGTGCTCTTGAAGAAGCGCACGCCGTTGACAAAACCATTGACCTCGGGGCTGAAGTTAAGACCGAGCTCGACCGCGCTTGTGTCACCGGTGTCAGCGACGAGAGGAGTTTCGGCTCCAAACACGCTTGCCGGCCCGGTGACGGTGATCGTTACCGTCGTCGGTGACGAGGTGTTCGCGCTGTCATCAGTGGCTCGGACCAAGATGGGCTGAGAGTCGAGTCCCGTCTGGCTATAGGAGTACGTCCACGCTGACGTGCCCGAGGCCTGGTGCCACGCCATCCCGCCATCCGTCGAAACTTCTACGCCTGCAACCACTCCGCCGACGTCCTGGGCGGTGCCCGAGACCGTCGCGATCGAGCCGTTGGTCTGAGTCGAATCTGCTGCGGGAGAGCTGATTGTGATTGTGGGCGCTGTGATATCGGTGCTCTTAGTCGCTGGCACAAGACCTGCCATCAGCGTCACCGGCTGCGCGGCCATGTCAGCGAGGATGTTGACCTGCGCTTGCTGCATTCGAGCATCGGCCGGGGCGCCATTTCCATCGTGGTTCTGGGAGAGACCCCAGGCCCACTGGATTGAGCCCGCACCGAAAACGAGCGCTCCGCTGGGAGCGCGGTAAAGAACCAAGTTGTGGGTCGTGCTGCCTGGCGCCACCGTATTACCGAAGTCCTGAAGAATTTCGGGAGATGGGCCGACGGTTGTCGAGAGCTTGATAAGGCCAGCTGGGGTGAAGCCGTTGTCGCTGACTTCGTTCGATTCGTAGCCGACGGTATGCGGCGCGAGAGCTTGGCTTGTTCCGGCCGCGAGGGTGGACAACGACGTACCCCGCCACAGGCGCGTTTTGCCCTGAGCCGCTGTTACCGTCACCGGAAGATCATCGAAATTCGCCATATACATCGTGCCGGAGAGGGCATTTTCTGGAACGCCGCCACCCTCACTGGGTGGCGCGAAGCGCGGATCCCGCCATGTTCCCGTCCACGCCGCGCTCGGGTCGATTTTGGAATTAGCCCAGGTCTCCTTGTACGAGACGATTGTTCGGTAGGCGTTGCTGTTGGGGTCGACGGTAGATGCTTCGTACCGCGTCTTCCAATAGATCTCGTTTCCGGAAAGGAACTGGAGGTTTACTCCCGCGTCGCGGGCAGCCTCTACATTGGTGCGTTGAGCTGCCGACCAATATTCGTCGTGACCGACAGAGAGAAATACGTTGTGGTTCAGAAGCAGCGAGCCGTTGCGGTCGGTGTCGACTCCGGCTGCATACGTCACGTCATAGCCGTTGCGCTCCAGAAACTGAACTTGAGCGAATTCGCTGCTGAAATAGAAGTCGCGCGCATGGATACCGTCCCTCGTGGCGAACGGGCGGTTGTAGCTGAGCTTGTAGGCGCGACCGGCACCACCGCCCTGGTAGAAGTTGGCACCGCCATAAGTGTTGTAGGCCTGCCACGTTGTATCGGATGTCTGAAAGAGCACATCAGCTTGGCTCGAGTCGTCGCGCACGACGAAGATGATGTGACTCTCGCCGCCGGTGTCGTTGCGGTGCAAAACAGCAATGTAGACGCCGGAGACGGCGGTGGCCGGAACTGCCCACGATGCGGAGAGCGCCCAGTTGCCGCAATCGGTTAGCGCGGTGGCCTCGTCATAGGCGCACGGCGGTTGGTTCTGCGGGAGTGACGCAGAGGGCAGCAGAGTGGTGATGAATCGTGCACCAAGGCCCTGATAGTAGCCAGTGCGATAGATGTCGAGCCGATAGTTTGAGGCAGCCGTGTCTATTTTGAAACCGACGGTGTTGCCGACGTTGACACTGATATCTGTCGCGAATCCTTGAATGGTCGAATCGCCAGCGCCCGAAATATCCCAAACGTCTGGGTCAGTACCGGGCTTGCTGTTTTCGCAAGCGATCGTGTTCGAGCTCGGCCCACAGGGATCTATTGCCGCCGAGGCTGCCGTCGTTGGTATGCCGATAATGGTGCTCGCCAATAACGCGACAGCGGCGAGCGTGGCCGTCACTGGCGTTGCGCTTGAATGCCGCAACACGGTCGGCCCTGCGGCGGGCCTGAGCGAGAACATCCGGGAAAACATCGCTGAAATGTTGGACATGATTGATCACCACGTTCCCACTGGCGAGATAACCATTCCGACTGTGACGCTTACGGCGCTCATAGCGCGCTCCCGGCGAGGAGGGCATTGCGGAGCTGTGCCGGGACGATGGACGTTCTGCATTCTTCGAGCCGAATGTGCGCGAAAAACACTGTAGGTAAAGTTCGCATGGGTATACGCCTGTTGGGACAGGTTGTGCTCGAGTCAGCTTTACAGCCGGGGGTACTCTTGCTGACGCTTCGGGCGGGTTCCGAAGTGTTGTTAGGTTAGTCCGGCGGGCTCGGGCAGTCAAGAGCGCCTATACCAACTCAGCAATATTGTTAACTCGACACGCAAGTGTTGTGCGCATTGGCAGAACGAGTTGTTTACCCCGTGCGGCAGACACGTGGCTCTCGAAGTTTTTGCGCAAAAACTCACCGCCCGAAAGGGCATCCGTCGAGCTGATCCACTTTGTCGAGACACCGGAATTCGCGGCGTTCTGACAGCTAAGCTGGAGTTCTCGTGAACGCATACATCGACCTGCTGAAAACTCCGGGCATTGCCAGAATCATTGCGGCTCAACTAACCGCCCGACTGCCTGGCGGCATGCTCTCATTGGCGATCCTGCTTCACGTCGAACAGATCCACAACTCTTACGGCGCTGCTGGCCTCGTGCTCGCCGCGACGAGCATCGGCCAGGGCGTTGCTGGTCCTCTCACTAGTCGCTGGATGGGCGTCTGGGGAATGCGCAAAGTGCTCATCCTCACTCTCATCGTTTCGGCCGCCGCAATATTCACCATCGCTTTGGTTCCTCTCAGCGTCGGAATGTTCATGGTCGTCGGGCTCATCGCTGGCCTCAGCAACCCGCCAGTGCAGCCAGCGGTTCGTACCATCTATCCCAAAATGGTGAACTCGAAACAGCTCACCCCACTGTTCTCTTTGGATGCCTCAGCCCAAGAAATTATTTGGGTCGCCGGACCAGTAGTGGCGACATTCCTCGCCATTCAGATCTCGACCACCACCGCCATCGTGGTCGCCGGCGCTTTCCTCCTCGGCGGCGGAGCGTGGTTCATCGCCAGCCCCGAAGTCGGGCAGGTACGAATCCCCCGCAGCAAGCGCTCCTTCGGAACCGTGTTGCGTCGCCCTCCGGTAATGCTGGCAACAATCACAGGCTTTCTGTTGGTGGGCGCAGCCGCAGCGGTAGAAGCATCCGTCGTTTCTGTATTCGGTCACGATGGTCCGCAGGCCGGATTTGTACTCGGCATTTGGGCCATCGGTTCACTCTTCGGCGGTCTCTTTCTTGGCCACCTGCCGATCGGCCCCTGGGCCCTTGCTCGCCGCATGCTGATCGTGTTCGTCGGTATGGCCCTCGCGATGTTCAGCCTGAACTTTTGGTGGCTCGCCATCATGCTGCTCATCGCCGGTATTGGCATCGCTCCCGCCTTCGCCGTGATTTTCGCGATCGTTTCTGCCAGCGTTAAGTTCAGCGACACTGCCGAAGCGTACGGCTGGGTTGGCACTGGTCAACTGATCGGTGCAGCGCTTGGCTCCGCCGTTGCCGGCTTCCTCATCGACGCCAACGGCCCCATCGGTGGGTTCTGGGCCGCTACCGTCATCGCCGCTCTCGGGGTGCTCGTGCCGACTGTTCTGCGCGGGTGGCATCCTGACCTGCGTGGCAAAGACGCGAGCCCCATCCCCGACACTGAGCCGATCAGCACCCTGCGCCAGTAGTTCGGCGGCTCGTGTTGGTTGCGCTACCAGCGCGGATGCACCGCGGCACGAAAGTGGCGATCATAAATGTCGCGAACGCCCGCCATGAAACCCTCGCTCAGCGCGGGAACTTCACCAGCTCCAGCGTTGGACTGCGCTTGGGAGACATTTCGTGCGCCGGGAATTACCGAACTCACGCCGGGCTGCTGCGCAACCCACGCTAGGGCAACCTGAGGGGTGGAGAAATCAGAAACCGCAGGCTCGGCGGCGAGAAGGGCGGCAAACTCTTGAGCGGCGGCGACACCAGTCTCGAAGTCGACGCCCGAAAAAGTCTCCCCCACATCGAAGGCTTCGCCGTTGCGGTTGTAGGTGCGGTGATCGTTCTCGGCAAAAGTGGTGTCGGCGCGGTACTTGCCACTGAGCAGACCCGAGGCGAGAGGCACTCGCGCGATGATGCCGACGCCGGCAGCGAGCGCTGCCGGAAGAACAGCATCCAGAGGCTTAAGGCGAAAGGCGTTGAGGATGATCTGCACGCTGGCAACATTGGGGCGCGCGATAGCAGCGAGCGCTTCGGCCGCTGTCTCCACACTCACACCGTAGGCGGCGATGGCGCCATCAGCGACGAGAGTGTCGAGGTCGTCAAAGACGGCATCCGTGCTGATCACTGCGGTCGGCGGGCAGTGCAATTGCACAAGGTCGAGGGTCTCTGTGCCGAGGTTACGCCGCGAACGGTCGGTCCACTGTCGAAAGTTGGCGAGAGTGAAGTTGCTCGGGACTTGCTCAGCACGGCGGCCCATTTTGGTGGCGACGGTGATGTCGAGTTCTGGACGATCAGCAAGGTAACTGCCGATGAACGATTCGCTGCGGCCGTCGCCGTAAACGTCGGCGGTATCGAAGAAGGTGACTCCCCCATCAACGGCGGCATCGAGCACGCCGCGGGCATCGGCCTCGCTCACATCACCCCAGTCGGCACCCAGCTGCCATGTGCCAAGACCGATTGCGGATACTGAGCGGCCAGTGCGGCCAAGAGTGCGAATGTCCATGAGGTAACGCTACGCCCTCGTGGTGACATCGCGCCCCGGCTCCGCACGACCGCGAAGGATCGCCTTCTCCCGATGATCGGTTCGACTCGCGACTGCTAGACGGCGAAGGTCGAACTAGCTGACTGGGCCAGAAGCGCCGGAGGAAATGACGGCGGAGAACGCGCGACCACCGGTTATGCGGCAGTTCAGGCGACAGCGCCGCTAGGCCCGTCGCGAACTTGGAGATGCGATCAGGGCGGTGACCCATGCGCCACAAGATTCGGTCGACCTCGCTGGCCTGCCCCGCCGATTTCGTTTCGACGATGACCGTGTCATCGAAGCGAAGTTCAGCTGCCCCGCCGAGCTCAGCAGCACTATCAAGTCCGACGTCGTTGCGCTGCCATTCGAGCCCGCTATCGATCGTGCAGCGACTGCCGCTGCCAGGCAAGAACAGCGTTGTGCGCGTGTAGCGCGTGGTGAGCACTGGCGCCATAGTTTCGGTGTCGATTCCGGCGACAGAGGCATCGTTGAGCAATTCGCCGATGTACTCGCGGCCTGCTGCGGTGAGCTGGTTGCGCTCATCGAAACTGTAGGGCAAACGCTGCTTGGCGGTTGTTCCGCGGGACCCTTTCGTTTTCACTTCCAGGTAGCAGTCCCCCGAATTAAGGTAGCTGCGAGTACGGGCCTTGAAACGGCGGCGACGCGGATGCGCGGCCAAAAAATAGCTGGCGGAATCCGGGGTATCGAAGTACACCGACTCATAGTCGAAGTGCTGTTCTGCGTCGATCTCAAGCACCCGAGCCTGGTCTTCGAGTTCGGCGAGCAGTGCGACAAGGTCGCTGCCGGAACCAGATACTTGCGATCAACTCGAGTCATGAGCGAAGCCAATTCGGCAAGCTCCTCTAGCGAGATGGTGGCAAAGCGTTCGGTTGCCGGCGTGAATGTGGTTGGGGCTGACGCGAATTGCGTGCTCATCGGGTTGCTCCTTCGAAGCTGCTGGCGACACCGCTGGCGTCGCTGCGTGCGGTGGTCGCGTTGGCTGGGGTGGCGCTGGCACTGGCACTTCGCGATGGCAGGTCTCCGGTGGGGCCAGCAGCAACGTTTGTGCTGATCCGGTAGCGAACATCCACGATGGTCGTGTCATTGACGAGGTCGAGCTTGATGATCGTCAGCGAGTGCACTTTGGCACCGAGAAGGTCTTCGAGACGAATACGGAGGGTGGTTTCGTCGGCGATAGCCGCATCCAATGTCACCGTCTGTTGACGGTAGGCACGGAACAGGCGCGGGCTATCACCGAACGCGATGACGAGAAGGATAAGCGCCATCAGCGCGGGAGCTACGAAGGTGGCGAGCGTAGTGGTTGTGGCGACGCTGAGGTCAGCGGCTCCGAGACCGGCGATGAGACCCAGCGCGAGAGAAGCGAAGTAGTAGGCGACTTCGTGCTGCGCAATTTCAGAGGAGCGTAACCGGATGATCGAGAGCACCCCAAACAGCCCGAGACCGAGTCCAACGCCTACGGCGCTATCGGCCAGCATGACGGTGACGGCCATGACGCCGATGTTCACAATGAGGTACGCCACGAGGAGGTCGCGACGGCGGTGACGCGCAAAGTAGAGCGCGAAGGTCAGCAGCCCGATAGCGACAAGGTCGAGGGCGATCATGGTGAGTTGGCTCATGGTGTGGCTCCGGTAGTGGTGCGGTGTTCCTGCGACGCGTGCGTGTGCGTTCTGCACTGGTACCCATTGAGCCGGAGAACCCTATGGAGTTTCTATGAACGATCTTCGCGCCGCGTGGGAGACTGCGAAATGGCCAAGCATCAGTACCACAGGTGAGAGAATTCGAGCATGGATGCCCTTCTCGACTCTCTGGCCCGCACGACCCCCGTCGACATTTCGCCGACGCTGCTGATCGTCATCGTGGCCGCTGCCGCCGTGTTGAGCATCCCGCAGCCCATCTGGAAATGGTTCGGACTCTTCACGACCCTCGTGCACGAACTCGGGCACGCGGTCGGCGCCATTCTCACCGGGCGCTTTGTGCACGGCATGAAGATCCGGATGAATCATTCGGGCGAAGCGGTCAGCAGTGGGCGTGGCAAGCTGGGCTCGTCGATTAGCGGATCGCTCGGCTATCCCGCTCCGGCAATTGTCGGCGCCATTCAGTTGTGGTGTGTCACGCAGGGCTACACGGCGATGGCGCTGTTCGTGGGCGGCGCGATCCTGGTGTTGACGCTTCTCGTTATCCGCAACCTGTTCGGCTTCTTGGTGGTCGCCGTCTCGGCCGCCGCGAGCGCCGCGCTCTGGGTATGGGCTACTCCTGAGCAGCAGAGCTATGTGCTGCTCGTTATTGCCATCGCTCTTCTCGTTGGTAGCGTGCGTGGCCTCGCTACCGTCGTCGGCGTACACACACGCCGCCGCGACCAATTGAGCACCTCCGATGCCTACTTGCTCTTCAAGCGCACCGGAATCCCCTCGGTGATCTGGTTGCTGCTCTTCGCTGCACTCATCGGCGCCAGCGTCGTGTGGGCAGTCACCACGGTGCTTGAGACCTACTAGTTTGAACGGTTTTCGCGCGGCCCGTCTTCGCGCGGCCGGTTTCGCCCAGCTCTAGCGGCGCGATCTCAATACTCCGCGCGCAATGCGTTCGGGGCGAAAGCCGTAGCCGACGATCCGAGCCAAAACGGGGCGGATGCGTGGCAGCACCGCCGCGATGACGAAACGTTCCCGCAGCCGTGGCGGATTATGGATCACGGTGCGAGTCGTCGCGCTGTCGATCAGCCGGTGGGCTCCGCGTTGCAGGCGCTGCATGAGCGCGGTGGGCAGAGCGCGGCGGCGCTGCACGGCAGCACATACCGCGTCGATCGCTGCGGCATCCGTTCCGTGTTTGCGCAGCACGGGAACAAGTGTGTTTGCCAGCGCGACCGCATCCTGAATCGCATAGTTGATGCCAACGCCGAACGCGGGCGACATGGCATGCGCGGCATCCCCGATGCAGAGCGCTCCCGGCACTGACCACTCGTGAAGGCGATTGATCTGAACGGAGAGGAGTTTCACATCGTCAAAGTTGCTTATAGCAGCGGTGACATCGGTGAGGCGAGGAGCGATCCCTGCAACTTTTCGGCGAAACGCGGTGATCCCGCGCCGCTGAAATTCAGGAAAAGTGCCTTTGCGAATAAGGAGCCCGCACTGAAAATAGCCGGGGCGGGGAATCGTGACGAGCGCGGAACCGGCTCGCACGTTCGCCAGAGTATCCCGCATCGGTTTCGTCGGCCGTGGTACTCGAAACCACAGCACATCGATGGGAACACCGTAGTCAACGGGCACCAAGCCAAGGCTGTCGCGCACCGCAGAATCGCGCCCGTCTGCCGCTATCGTCAGCGCCGCCCTGACGCTCAGCGCACCAGCTGGTGTCGTCGCTTCGACACCGACCACGCGTCCGTTTTCCTGAATTTCCGAGTGGGCTGTGGCTTCTAGCACCAGCTGAAAAGACGGCTGCTGGTGTGCTTCGTCGACGAGCATGTTGAGCAGATCCCACTGCGGCATGAGCGTGACGTAGCGGTGCGGTCCGGGAAGCGAAGTGAAGTCGACGGCGCGAACGCGGATGCCGTCAATCACGGCATCAAGCGTCGAAAGTTCGCTGTGCTCGATCGCTTTCGCTGTCGCCCCCAGGCCCAGCTGATCCAGGAGGTTCAGGGTGGACGGGTGCACGGTGTCACCGCGAAAGTCTCGAAGAAAGTCGGCATGTTTCTCTAGCACGACAACGTCGATACCGGCTCGTGCGAGGATGAGCCCGGCCACAATTCCCGCTGGTCCGCCGCCCGCAATACAGACCGTGGTGTCGAGTTTCTGCGCCATGAGGGCTCCCTCCGCTACGCCTCCAACGCTACTTGTTTTTGGCCGCGACCTCACGGTCGGCGGTAATTACTTGAACAAGACGGCGCGCGAGACGCTTGCGCACGAGGTGGTCGTTCGCCTCCACTTTGTGCATGGTCACGTGGCGCATTTGTTCGATGATGCGCATCGTTCCGGGCGCGATGAACTGATCGAGGGAGCCGTAGACAACATCGATCGGCACGCGAACGGCAGCAATGTCGCTCACGGTCGTCTGCTGTTCTATGCAGTTCTGCAGGCTCAACCCGAATGCTCGCCAGTTGTGTTCTGAAACATCGAGGATGTCGTCGAGTTGAAATAATCGACGCAGCGTATCAACGGTGGCCATCGTGAATTCTTTGTTAGTGCGCAAAAATTCGTAAGCACGCATGTAGGCGCCGATTCGCGCGCGAATCAGCGGATCACCGATCTGGCTGGCGGGAACGTAAATCGGTGGGCTGACCAACACGAGTCGGCTGACCTCGCGAGGGTAGGTCGCCGTGAATCGGGCGGCGAGCAGGCTGCCCAAGGAATGCCCAACCAGGATGAAGGGGGCATCGAGCTTGAGCGAGTGCACCGTCACGGCGATCGCGGCGACGTGCTCCTCAATCGTGAAGTTCGACTCTTCGGGGCTCGGAGACTCGCCAAACCCGAGAAGGTCGAGGGAGATGCACCGGTAGTGGTCAGAGAGTTGCGGAACGACGTGGGCGAATGTTGCGGCCGACGATGCGATGCCGTGAAGAAGGAGAATCACGGGCCCTTCGCCCACGTCGCTGGCAATATTCAGGAGCGGAGCTCTCGACCGAAAGAGCGTTCGCCGGATTGTTCGCCGAATCGTTCTCCAGAAAGCCATGCCCCTAGTATCCCAGCCAGAGTGGCTGGGATACCGGGAAGCGTCTATTTAGCGCAAGTCTTCTTTGTACTCGTTCTTGATCTTGGTGGCTTCGCTCTCGGCTTCGGCTCGTTCGAGGTCGGCCTGAGCTTTCGAAACCTCAGCGTCGGCCTTTGCCTGATCAACGGAATCGCTCACGCGTTCCTTGGTGTCATCGACGAACTCTCCGACCCTTTTGGCCGTTGCTTCGCTGGCGTCCTTGGCATTGTCTAAGAGACCCATGATTCCTCCAGATAATTGATAATCCTTGGCTTCTCGTGCCCGTGTAATGGCACAAGTTCACGATACCCACACGCGCGCCAGCCGCTCCTAGTTCCCATCCAAGACCAAGCCAGCTCTCAGAGAACGTCAAGCTCGAGTTTTCTCACGTGGCGCCGGTGACGAGCGAAAAGTGTAAAACGTTGGGTAGTTTTTGCGGGGGCTACGGCTCTAAGTTGATTGCATGAGGCGCACACTATTCATCACCACAGCAATTGCACTTTCCGCTCTCACTCTTGCCGGATGCTCGGCCGGGGTGAGCACGGTCGACACTGCCGAGTCGCAGGAGTATCTCGTTGACCAAGCATCCGACGGCCGCGTCACCGAAGGCGCGAATGCCCCGATTGCTGATGGCACCGCGTTCAACGACACCGTCATGCAAGACACTGAACGAGAGGTCATCACCACTGGCTATATGTCGGTGACGGTGGAAGCCCCCGATGACGCCACCGCGGATGCGATTCGCATTACCGAGTCAGTGGGCGGCCGAGTTGATGGGCGCAATGAGTATGCCCCGCACGATGGCGATCGCGGCAGCTCTACGCTGACGTTGCGCATTCCCGCCTCCGACCTCACTGCCACTCTCGACAAGTTCAAGGAACTGGGCACTCTTCACGAAGTGTCGATCAACGCGGTCGATGTCACGATGGAGTCGCGCGATCTTGAGGCGCGCATTACGGCCCTCGACGCCTCCGTTGAACGATTGCTCGCCCTACTCACTAAGGCCGAAGACACCGAGACCCTCATCCAGCTAGAGACGGCAATCTCGGGTCGTCAAGGTGAACTCGAAAGCCTGAAATCACAGAAGCGTTACTTCGACGACCAAGTCGCGATGTCGACGATTACCCTGAGCCTCATCTCGGTCGCTGACGCGCCGAGCATCGAGCCTGACAGCTTCCTTGATGGACTGATCGCTGGCTGGGCCGGCTTCGTCGCATTCTTTGCTGGACTTCTGGTTCTGGTTGGCGTGCTCGTGCCGTGGTTGATCTTGGGCGCAGTTGTCGCCGGAGTTATCGTGATGATTGTGCGGTCGAGGCGCCAGCGTCGTCGGCCAGCAGCTCCCGCACGCGAGGAATAACCTCGGTCGCATATAACTCAATACTGCGCATCATGCGCTCGTGAGGCAGGGTTCCGGCGCTGTACTTCATGTCGAATCGTTGGATGCCGAGCGCAGAAATAGTCTTCGCTATCTTCTGCGCTACGGTCTCCGGCGATCCGGCGTACATGGAGCCGTGCTTCACTTCGCCAATGAATTCGTCAACGCTCGACTCTGGCCAGCCACGGTCGCGACCGATGCGGTCGCGCATCACCTTGTAGTGCGGCCACAGTTCCTCGACGACCCTGTCGTCAGAGTCCGTGATGTAGCCGGGAGAGTGAACGGCAACGGGAAGGTCGGGCTGCCCAAGCTCGGCCAGCGCGCGGTGGAAGAGTTCGGCATAGGGTGCGAATCGTTCGGGCTGGCCGCCGATGATCGCCAAGACCAACGGCATCCCGTAGCGGGCTGCCCGTACGACGGATTCTGGGCTTCCGCCAACACCGATCCATGTCTTGAGAGAGCCGGATTCGGTGCGGGGAAAGACTTCTTGGCTCTCAAGTCCGGCGCGAAGAGTACCGGACCACGTGACCGGTTCTTCCTTGATGAGCTCGGAGAAGAGGTCGAGCTTCTCGGCAAACAGAGTTTCGTAGTCGGCGAGGTTGTAGCCAAACAGCGGGAACGACTCGGTGAAGGAGCCGCGACCGAGGATGATCTCCGCGCGGCCATTCGACAGGGCATCCACGGTGGCAAATCGTTCGTAGACGCGCACCGGATCGTCCGAGCTCAAGACTGTTACGGCAGAGCCCAGCTGGATGTTCGTCGTCGCCGCCGCCAGCGCGCCCAGGACGGTCTCGGGAGCAGTGATCGCGAAGTCGTCGCGGTGGTGCTCGCCCACACCGAAGTAATCGACGCCGAGCTTGTCGGCCAGCACTCCCTCAGCAACAACATTGCGGATGACCTGCGCCTGACTGAGCGGCGCGCCATTTTCGTCTACCGTGACGTCGCCAAATGTGCCGAGTCCAAACTGAACCTGCTGATTCACGAGCTCCCTTTCGCTGTGACGCCGATCGCGTCCTTAGGCAAAACCGTAGTCGCGCATCCGCTATTCCACGATTGCAGCAGGCGCACCCGCCAATTGGCGGATTCCGGATGCCGCCAGCACCTATCAAGCGTCAGACGGAGTCTCGCCGCACCAGTGACGTCGGGAGAGTGTCACGGATCGCCGCCCCGTTCGGAGTCGCGATGAGTTCCGCGAGTGCTGTCACCATTCGAGCACCCAATTGTTCCAGCGGTTGCCTCACAGTGGTGAGCCGAGGTTCGAGAGTTGTCGCGATTACCGTGTCGTCGAAGGACACAAGAGAGATGTCTTCGGGCACTCGACGACCTCGCGCTTTGAGAGTTCCCACGGCTCCGGCCGCCATCAGGTCTGACATCACGAAAACGCCATCAAGGTCGGGATGCTGGTCAAGAAGCGACTGCATTGCTTCCGCGCCGCCGGCTGTCTGAAAGTTCGACTCGGCAATGAGTGAACTATCGAGGCCGTGAGCATCGAGGGCCAGTTGGAACCCTCGGAGGCGGTCTTGAGTGACCCCCATGCCGCTAGGCCCGGTGATGACGCCGATGCGGCGGCGGCCGGCAGCGATGAGCGCTTCGGCGGCGAGCCTGCTGCCACCGACGTTGTCGGAGTCGATGTAGGACAGCGAAGAGTTGACTGACTCGGCGGGCCGTCCCAGGAAGACGACGGGGAGAGCTGACTGAGCGAGCAAGCGGGGAAGCTCTGTGTTGTGCGATTCGAGAATCACCATGGCCCCGTCGACGTGACTCGCTTCGAGAAAGCGCAGGAACTTCTCGTCGCTTTCGTCGTTTGCCCTCAGAAGCATGACAAGTTGCTGATCCGATTTTGCGATCTCGCGGATGGCTCCGTGCAGCGCCATCGCAAAGAAGGAGTTGGTCATTCCCTCGATGTTCGTTTCTGAGACGATGAGCGCGACCGAGTCGTGTTTGCCGCGAGCCAATGAGCGGGCTGCCGGATTGGGGCGAAAACCGAGCTTCTCGGCTGCGCGCTGCACTGCCGATATCCGCTCAGGGTGCACAGTGAGCTTGCCATTGATCGCCCGAGAGGCCGTGGTGCGCGATACACCGGCTTCGCGCGCGACGTCGTCGAGGGTAACCATCTGCACATCATCCCCCGCATCGCATCAATTTGTGGAATGCGCACCGACGATCGGCGCGAATTTTTGAGAAGCATAATCTTTTTGTTGTCTTTCCCCACATAACCCTATACGGTGGCATCACCCCATCAAGGAAGCGCTTCCTCGAACAAATCTCGAGCATCGCCACCGAGATGGATGCCCCCGTAATTCCCAATCACACCTCAATGTGGAGGATGCAATGACAGCGAAAAAATTTGCCAGAACAGTGATCGCCGGAGGCGCAGCACTTGCGCTTCTTGCCGGATGTTCCTCGGGCGGAGGTGACACCGATGGCAAGATCACTCTCGACGTCTGGACTTTCGGTGGCATGGGCCTCGACGAAGCATTCGCAACGTACCAAGAAGAGAATCCCAACATTATCCTGAAGGTCACCAATGCTGGCGGTTCAGACGAACAAGCTCAAGCCCTGACCACGGCGCTCGCCGGCGGTAAGGGGCCCGACGTCGCGGCGATCGAAGTCGGCTACATGTCTCAGTTCAAGGCTCAACCGCAAAACTTCGTCGATCTGCGCACTCTCGGTTCAGACGACATTGAAAGCAGCTTTCTCGACTGGCGCTGGTCGCAGGGCGTCGCCGCTGACGGCTCGGTAGTCGGCATCCCGACCGATGTGGGCGGGCTGGCAATGGCCTACCGCACCGACCTCTTCGAGGCCGCCGGCCTCCCCAGCGACCGGGACGAGGTAAGCGCCCTGTGGCCGACGTGGGACGACTTCATCGAAGTCGGCGCAGAGTACCGCGCAGCCACCGGCAAGGGAATGATCGACAACGTCAACAGCGCGATCTTCAACCCTGCTGTACGCCAGGGCAGCGAAATGTATTACGGCGACGGCGACGATGATCTCATCTACGAAACCAACCCTGACGTTCAAGAAGCGTTTGGCTATGCTCTCGACGCCATCGATGCGGACATCAGTTCGCGCACTCCATCGTGGAGTGAAGCCTGGAATGCCGGTATGAACAATGGTGACTTCGCCGTGCTTGCCGCTCCCGCGTGGATGATGACGTACATCTCCCAGCAGGCGCCAGACACGTCAGGGAAGTGGGATATCGCAGCGGTTCCCGAGAACGCCGGCAACTGGGGCGGTAGCCAGCTCGCTATCCCTGCTAAGTCAGACCACCCCGAAGAGGCATTCGCCTTCATCGAGTGGCTCATGTCGCCGGAGCGTCAGCTCGAGATCTTCCAGGCCCACGGCAACTTCCCGTCGACCCCGGAACTCTACGACACCGAGGACATCCAGAACTTCACCAGTGAGTTCTTCAACGATGCCCCCGTCGGGCCGATCTACGCGAACAGCGTGGCGTCCATCGAGCCGATCTTCGAAGGCCCGCAGCAGCGCATCATCGACACCGCGATCTTGAACTCGCTTTCGCAGGTCGAGAACGGTGAAGAACCTGCGGCTGATGCCTGGTCCACTGCATTGAAGAATGTCAAGACTGCCCTAGGCGGCTAGTGCTCCCGGGGCGGGCTCACTCTCGTGGGCCCGCCCCTTCCCATCCCCTGTCAAGGAGTTCGCCATGGTTCTGTCAGCCCCTCCCCGTTCCGCCCCCGCGCCTCAGCGCCCCACAAGCCCCAAGAGCACCAAGAGCACCGGCCTCAAGCCTCGACGTCGCATCAAGTCGGCGTCACGAGTGGATGCTTTTGCCCCCTACATGTACATTGCGCCGTTCTTCGCGCTCTTCGCCGTGTTCGGCCTGTTCCCCACGATCTTCACGTTCTACGTCGCTCTCTTCGACTGGAACCCGATCGGCGGCCAGACCTTCATCGGGCTGGACAACTTCGTCACTCTCTACGGCGACGAGCGTTTCTGGAACGCGATGCGCAACACCTTCAGCATCTGGATTCTCTCGACGGTGCCGCAGCTGCTGCTCGCCCTCTTCCTAGCGCAGCTCCTGAACAACGTCCGCTTGAAGTTCGCCAACCTGTTCCGGATGACGATGCTCGTTCCGTACATCACCTCGGTGGTGGCGACGACGATCGTCTTTGCCTCGCTCTTCGGTCGCGACTACGGCCTCATCAATAGCTTCCTCAACCTCTTTGGGATCGACTCGATTGACTTCGCGGCAAACACCTTCGCGAGCCACATCATGGTCTCGACCATGGTGCTGTGGCGTTGGTTCGGGTACAACACTCTGATCTATCTCGCGGCGCTTCAAGCAATCCCGAAAGACATTTACGAAGCTGCCGCCATCGATGGCGCTGGAGGGTTCAAACAGTTCTTCTACGTGACGATTCCCTCGCTTCGTCCCGTCATCATCTTCACGATCATCGTTTCTACCATTGGTGGCCTTCAGGTCTTCACTGAGCCTCTACTGCTCTCCGCCCCTGGGCTCACAGGCGGTGCCGGTCGCCAATTCCAGACCCTCAGCCTGTTTATGTACGAGCAAGGGTTCGGCAACTTCCAGTTCGGCTACGGCTCCGCCATCGGCGTGACGCTGTTCGCGCTGATCGTCGTGTTCTCTGTCATCAACTATTTGCTCTCTCGTCGCATCACCTCAGACGACTAAGGACGCCATCATGACTACTTCGACCCCTGACTCTGTCGTCACCCCTGACTCTGTCGCCACCCCTGTTCCTCGCCCCCGCAAACGTGCTTTCGCCGGTCGCGTGCGCTGGTGGACCTACGCCTTCCTCTTCGCCTCGGTCGCCGTGAGTGCGTTTCCGCTGTATTGGATGTTCGTCGTCTCGACGAATGACTCCGCAGCGGTATCCCAAACACCCCCGACTGTGGTGCCCGGCGGTAACTTCTTTGTTCTCGCGGAGCAGGTCTTCACGACCGTGCCGTTTGTGCAGAGCCTGGCGAACTCGTTCATCGTGGCGGGAAGCATCGCGATTTCCCAAATGATCTTGTGCACTCTCGCCGGCTTCGCGTTCGCGAAGTTGGAATTCCGCGGGCGCGATCCCCTCTTCATCATTGTGCTCATCACCATGATGGTTCCCACCCAGCTCGCCGTGATCCCGCTCTACATGATCATGTCGAATCTTGAGTGGATCGATACCCTTCAGGCCCTCATCGTGCCGGGAATGGCCAGCGCGTTCGGCATCTTCTGGATGCGTCAGCACCTCTCAACCGTTCTCAACAATGAGCTCATGCAAGCAGCAAGGATCGATGGCTGCAGTACCTGGCAGATCTACTGGCGCATCGCTTTTCCGCTCGTGCGCTCCGCTGGTTTCGTGCTCGGACTCTTGGCGTTTGTGACCGCGTGGAACGACTTCCTCTGGCCGCTCATCGTGATCCAGTCGCCCGAGAACTACACGGTGCAACTCGCGATTAAGGCGCTGCAACGGCAGTACTTCGTTGACTACGGTCTGGCGATGTCGGGATCGTTCCTCGCGACGATTCCGCTACTCATCCTCTTCATTTTTGTCGGCCGCAAGATGGTTGCCGGCGTCATGGATGGCGCCTTCAAGGGATAAGCCCCGCGCCCGTCTGTCTCCACCACTTCACGCCCTCTCCAGAAAGAAACCATGACTCTCTCCACCACTGCGCTGCCTGACGTTCCCGAAATGAATGTTCAGGTCGATCAGCTCATCGCCCAGATGACCCTCGAAGAAAAGCTCGCTCAACTCGTCGGTATTTGGGTAGGAGCCGGGGCCGACGGCCAAAGTGTCGCTCCGATGCAGAGCGCACAAGCCGACGGAGCTCACGACTTCAACGAATTCTCGAAGAACGGGCTCGGCCACCTCACCAGAGTGTTCGGCACGGTACCCGTCAGCCCCACGGCAGGGCGCTCGGCACTGGGGCGCACGCAACGATGGCTGCGAGACAACACTCGCCTCGGCATTCCTGCGCTCGCCCACGAAGAGTGCCTCACTGGCCTCGCTGCGTGGCAGGCGACGACGTTCCCCACTCCCTTGGCGTGGGGCGCAACGTTCGATCCGGCCCTCATTGAGCAAATGGGGCACGCCATCGGTGAAAGCATGACGAAGCTCGGGGTGCACCAGGGGCTCGCTCCCGTGCTCGATGTGATTCGTGATGTGCGGTGGGGCCGCGTTGAAGAGTGCATCGCCGAAGACCCTTTCGTGGTCGGAGAGCTCGGTTCTGCCTACGTGCGCGGACTGCAGTCCACGGGCATTATCGCCACTCTCAAGCATTTCGTCGGGTACTCCAATTCCCGAGCGGGGCGAAACTTGGCTCCCGTCCATGCCGGACCGCGCGAAGTCGCCGACGTGCTGCTTGTCCCCTTTGAAATGGCGGTGCTGGATGCGGGCGTGGGCTCGGTCATGCACTCGTACGCCGAAATTGATGGCATTCCCGTGGCATCCGACTCCACTCTCTTGACAGACCTCTTGCGCGACCGTTGGGGCTTCGAAGGAACCGTAGTCGCTGACTACTTTGGCGTTGCGTTTCTTGAAACTCTGCATCAGGTTGCGAGTGACCTGGGGGATGCAGCCGCTCAAGCGTTGACGGCAGGCGTCGACGTCGAGTTGCCGACCGGGAAGGCCTACCTCGCCCCTCTCGCAGAGAAAGTGCGCAGTGGAGAAGTCGACGGCGCGCTGGTGGATCGCGCTCTGCGCCGAGTGCTGCAGCAGAAGCAGCAGCTGGGGTTGCTCGACCCTGAATCCGCCACATTCTCCATTGATGTCGACGGTGACGAGATCGACCTCGATCCCCCGCACCACCGCGCAATCGCCGCGGCCATCGCTGAGAAGTCCATCACGCTGTTGAGCAACGACGGGATTCTGCCGTTAGCTCCGGATGCTCGCATTGCGGTCGTTGGCCCCAACGCACACCGCACCGCGGCCCTGTTCGGCTGTTACTCGTTCGTGAATCACGTGCTCGAACGGCACCCGGATGTCGAAATGGGCTTCGAAGTCGAGACACTGTTCGAGAGCCTCGACCACGATTTCAGTTCCGTGCTTGGTTTCGCCCAGGGCTGCGCCGTGGACGACGACGACACCTCGAAGATTGCCGAGGCTGTCGAGCTCGCCGCCGCTGCAGAAGTAGCCGTCATCGCTGTCGGCGACCACGCCGGCCTCTTTGGCCGCGGCACCTCAGGCGAAGGCTGCGACCGCGACTCGCTTGAGCTTCCCGGAGTTCAGCGCCAGCTCGTCGAAGCCGTGCTCGCCACCGGAACGCCGGTTGTGCTCGTGGTCATTTCCGGACGCCCCTATGCGATCGACTGGGCTGCTGCGCGTGGCGCGGCAATCGTTCAGGCATTCTTCCCCGGCGAAGAAGGAGCCGCTGCCATCAGTGGAGTTCTCGCCGGTCGCATCAACCCTTCGGGGCGGCTCGCCGTATCGGTTCCTCGCTCGGCAGGATCGCAACCGTACTCGTACCTTCACCCGCGCCTCGGCGAACCGAGTGAGGTGTCCAACCTCACGACTGCGCCCGCGTTCCCCTTTGGCTATGGCCTCAGCTATACGAGCTTCAGCTATTCGGATGCAGGCGTCGCCTCTGAGTCGATCGCTGCCGACGGCACATTCGATATTCAATTCACGGTCACCAACAGCGGAGCCCGTGAAGGCGATGAGGTCGTGCAGGTCTATGCGAACGATGTCGTGAGTTCCGTTACCCGACCCACGCGTCAACTCATTGCGTTCACCCGCGTGACGCTTCAGCCGGGAGAATCGCGAACTCTCGCGATGAGCATCCCCACAACTCGCATCGCTTTCAGCGACCGCAGCATGACTCGCATCGTCGAACCCGGCGATGTGCGACTGTGGCTCGGCACCGATTGCGAAACCGAAGCCGTGCCCCTCGGAACAGTCACGATCACTGGCGCCGCGCACGCCGTAACCAGCGCCGACAGCCGAACGGTAACGATCACCCCCGTCGAGTAGAGCGCGAGAGTTTCGGTGCACGGCTGATCACCGAACACCGAAGTCGCGGATGCCGCACCGCCCGTACTTGTCCCATGGGTGAGTTGGCGCCGCACGCAACAGTGCCCCGGTCATGGTCACGGCCGGGGCACTGTTGCTATTACCGATCTAGGATCGGCTGCTGGGTACTTATGCTGCGGTGAGCGTGTTCGTTACCGAGATGAGGGTAACGATCGCCGCATTGATGAAGCCGGCGATGTACGGGTTGTTCGTCTCACGGTAGATCTTGCGCGAGATGATTGCGGTCACGGCCAAGATGACGATAACCGGGTACAGCCAGATGCTGAAGATTCCGCCGAAGCCGTCGATCGTGTATCCAGTGGTGAAGAAGTTTGTGTACTGGGCGATGACGAGAACGATGGGTGCCAGAGCGTTGAAGAACGCGAGCAGTGCCGTGTTGATCCACTCCTTGCCGCGAATGGAGAAGCGGTTGAAAGCGTTGACCGCAACCGAGTTGGCGACAAAGTAGATCGCGAACAGCGGCAGGTACATCAGCGCAATGCCGACCTTGTCAGGCGTGAAGGCCTTGACGGCGATAACCCACCAGCGGAAGTCAGTCTTGAAGAAGTAGTCGAGCACGAAGACAATTCCGTAAGCAGCGACGACGACAACGAGAGCGAGTCCGATTCCGTGGAAGAACTTCTTCCAGCCAGGCAGCACTCCGGAGGCACGAAGATCGAGACCGTTCTTGCGTCCGAAGACGAGGTACGAGATCGTCATGATGATGATCGCGGCGATCGCGTTGACCGCGGCCCAGAAGGCGACGAAGAACACGGCGCCCTGAGGCATGAAGAACTGAACAGCGTTGAACGCAATCGCGCCCACCCACGGGGTGTTAGCGAGGATCAACCAGCTCCAACCGGAGATGATTGCCGAAACAACCAGTCCTCCCCAGAACCAGGCGAGTCCCTTGCGGGTAGCGGGAACCACTGCTGCTGCCGGCGTGCGCAGACCTGCGAAGGCGCGGGTCGAGAGCATTGCACGCGTGAAGGCGAGCAGGAAGATTCCGAAGCCGATCAGACCGAAGAGTGTGAAGGTCTCCTTGACCTGCCACACCTGCGAACCGGATGCGATCTCGTTGGGAGCACCGAATGCTTCTTCGAAGAATTCGATCTGGCTTCCCACGGTGGTCTTGGAGATGGTTCCCCAGGGGTGATTCTCCGCTGGCGTGTAAACGATGCGGAGAGCATCCTCACCGTCGACCGAGTCGGTGAAGAATTCGCTCGCTCCGCGCATGTCGGAGGAAACATCTTCAGGGTCGGCGCCGAAGTGCAGGAATGACTGCGCGTTCGGTGTGCCGATGTAGTCGCGCGGCGGGGTCAGAACTGCACCCTCTGGGCTGTAGCTACGGAAAAAGAACTCGTCGTACTGGTCGGCGACAATTCCGACATCGCGGGCGCCGTACAGGTTGAAGTAGGCGTTGTCTGCTTCGGCATCCGTGTAGACGCCGTCGTTGTCGACGAGCAGGATTGCCGCGATGAGCTGTTCGTCAGCGGCGTTGTCGATGATCGTCGAGAAGTTAGCTGCACGAGCACCGTTCGAGTGACCACTGACACCGATCTTGTCGGTGTCGACGTACGGGAAGTCTGCAACGAGCTTCACGGCGTCGTACATTCCGGTACCACCGAGAGTGATGTCGGTTGTCAACGGTGACGAGTTGCCGTGACCGTACATGTCGATCGACACAACAACGTAGCCACGGCGGGCAAGCTCAACATAGTTGGCGTCTTGCATTTCGCGGTTGTTCCACCAACCGTGGCTGACCACGATTGCGGGGACCTTGTTGTCAACAGTTGCGGTGTCAGGCTTGAAGAGCAGTGCACTCATCATCTGTCCAGACGAGGTTTCCCACCGCATGTCCTTAACACTGATGGAGCCGGCTCCGGTTTGAACGATGGAAGCGCCGATGGATGCGACCAACATCATGACTAACGAGAGAACGAGCCAAAAGCTGTTCCTCTTTACTAACGAGGTTTTCATTGATTCCCTACCCCTTCGTGGGTATCGATTGCTGTGTGGTGCTGGGCGTGACTGACAGCACGCCCGTCATGGGTTTTGGCAGGCAGATTAGGTCTCCACGTCCTCATCAACCCAGCCCATGGTCTTGGTTACCGCTTTTTTCCAGTTGCGGTAAAGCTGATCTCTCTCGAGGCGCGCCATGTGCGGCGTCCACCTCTTGTCTTCGTTCCAGGTCGCGATGACGTCGTGTTCGCTTTCCCAATAACCGATCGCAATTCCGGCGGCAAATGCTGCGCCGAGAGCGGTGGTTTCGGTGATGCGGGGGCGGATGACATCCACACCCAACTGGTCAGCCTGAAACTGCATGAGAAGTTCGTTTGCCACCATGCCGCCGTCGACCCGCAGCTCAGCGAGGTCTACTCCGGCGTCTGCGTTCATCGCGTCCATGACTTCGCGCGTTTGGTACGCGGTGGCCTCGAGGGCGGCGCGAGCGATGTGATTCTTGGTGACGTAGCGGGTGAGCCCGAGAAGGGCTCCCCGAGCATCCGGTCGCCAGTAGGGGGCGAACAGTCCGGAGAAGGCGGGCACAAAGTAGGCGCCGCCGTTGTCTTCGACTTCGAGAGCCAAGCGTTCGATGTCGGGAGCATCGGCGAACATGCCGAGGTTGTCGCGAAGCCACTGCACGAGCGATCCGGTGACCGCAATGGATCCTTCGAGCGCGTAGACCGGAGCCGCGTCGCCAATCTTGTAGCAGACGGTCGTGATGAGGCCATTGTTACTGTGCACGCGCTTGGTGCCGGTGTTGAGCAGCAAGAAGTTACCGGTGCCGTAAGTGTTCTTGGCCATGCCCTCACTGAAGCAAGCCTGGCCGAAGGTCGCGGCCTGCTGGTCGCCGAGGATGCCCGCAATCGGCACTCCGGGCAGCGAACCGTGGTCGCGGCAGTGGCCAAAAATCTCGCTAGAGGAACGAATCTCGGGCAGCATCGACATCGGGATGCCCATGTCGGCGGCAATGTCTTCGCGCCACTGCAGAGTGTCGAGGTCCATGAGCATGGTGCGGGAGGCGTTGGTGACGTCGGTAGCGTGAATTCCGCCATCGACGCCACCGGTGAGGTTCCACATCAACCAGGTGTCGATGGTTCCGAAGAGCAGTTCGCCGCGGTCGGCCGCTTCTTGTGCTCCATCGATGTAGCGGAGAATCCAGGTGACCTTAGGGCCAGCGAAATACGGCGCGAGCGGCAGGCCAGTGATGGCCTTGTACTTTTCGAGACCCTCGGTGCCCGCGAGCTCGGTGACGATGTGCTGGGTGCGAGTGTCTTGCCAAACAATGGCGTTCGTCACTGGTTTGCCGGTGAGTTTGTTCCACACCACTGTCGTCTCGCGCTGGTTCGTAATCCCTACCGCGGCAATGTCCTGGTAGGTCAGGTTGGCGCGGGCGAGGGAAAGACCAACGGTTTCGCGAACGTTGTTCCAGATCTCCATCGGGTCATGTTCGACCCAACCAGCACGAGGAAAAATCTGCTCGTGTTCGAGCTGCCCATTCGAAACGATGCGCGCGTCATGATCAAAGATGATCGAGCGTGAACTCGTCGTTCCTTGGTCAATTGACAAAATGTACTGTGTCATTGGCGGCGTATCTCCATTGATAATCAAGGTGCTTTCGGGTGCGCGTGCTGTTCGTTATCCGGGTACTGCGTGTAGCGGGTGCTATCTCTTGCGGTTGCTGTGCCTTACCGCTGTTGTGATTACTGCGTTTGCTTGAGGTCTGGTGTGGCGAGCGGCACGATTTGGGGTGCTGCTTCGCGAACGTCAGACGCACTTTCGTCATCGCGCGTGAGCGCTGCTGCGGCGACGGCAGCGGCCATCTGGTGGTAGACGGCAACTTCGTGGGCGGCGGTCTGTTCGTCCCAACCCAATAGGCGGGTGGCGATCTCGGCGACCTCGGGCACGGCAGCCATGCCTTCGTTCAGGTATTCGTAGTTCATGCGGGTGCGGCGAACCATGAGGTCCTCGAGGTGCAAAGCGCCCTCGTGCGTGATGGCGTACTCAATCTCGGCCCGAAGGTAAGCGGAGGCGTGCGTGAGGGGCTGCGACATCGTCGGGTCAGCGTCAGCGATAGCGGCAATCTCTGAGATTTTGGAGCCATAACGGTGAAGCAAGTGATCGATCATTTGGTCGCTCCAACCGAAGCGCGTGCTGAGGGCACGAGTATTGTCTCGGGCCTCATCGAGGCCTTCAGCTCCGAGCAACGCGACCGATGCCGTAGTCGACGGGTTTGCCTTTGCCGCCTCTTTGCCGAGGGCAAAGTCGACCGCGTCTTTAGCCATCACGCGGTAGGTGGTGAACTTGCCGCCAGCGATAACGGTGAGCCCGGGAAGGGGTGAGGCAACGGTGTGCTCACGCGAGACCTTGGCAGAGTTCGTGCCCTCCATAGTTCCCGGCTGCAACAGCGGGCGAAGCCCAGCCCACGTTCCGACCACGTCGGAGCGATCGATGGGGTTGGCCAGCACCGCGTTTGCTTCTGCAAGAACGTAATCGATGTCATCCGCGGTAGCAGAGGGGTTGAGCAAGTTCTCTTTCCACGGAGTATCGGTGGTGCCGATAACCCAGTAGCGCGACCACGGAATCACGAACAGAACACTCTTAGAGGTCTGCAGGATGAGCCCGGCCTCGCCGGAGATACGTTCACGGGGAACCACAATGTGGATGCCTTTGGACGCAAGAACCTTGAGCCCGCCGCTTCCATCCGCAAGCTTCTGAGTCTCGCCTGTCCACACACCGGTGGAGTTGATGACGGCCTTAGCGCGGACCGGGAAGGTTGTTCCGGTTTCGAGGTCGATGAGGATCGCACCATTGACCGCACCGTCATCGTTCTTGGTGATCTCGATGACTTGGGTGCGGCTTGCGGCTTGCGCTCCCTGCGAGTGAGCGGTGCGAATAACGCTGACAACATAACGCGCGTCATCGACGTTGGCGTCCCAGTATTCGATGGCGCCGACGGCGGCATCGTGGGCGAGACCAGGAAAACGGACCGCGAGCTGCTTACGAGAGAGGTGACGGTGCCACGGCACGCTGCGCTTGCCTTTGCCATTGCCCTTCGCGGTCTTGGTAGTCACGGTGGCGAGGAAGTCGTAGAGGGCAATTCCGGCCCCCACGAAGGCGCGTTCCCAGACGCGGTGACGAAGAGGGTAAAGGAACGGCAGTGGGCGCACGAGGTGCGGTGCGACGTTGTTGAGCAGCAGGTCACGCTCGGTGAGCGCCTCGTGCACGAGCTTGAAGTCCAGCATCTGCAGGTAGCGCAGTCCACCGTGAATCAGCTTGCTGGCGCGGCTGGAGGAGCCAGCAGCCCAGTCTTGGGCCTCAACAACAACCGTGTCGAGACCGCGAGTGGCAGCATCCAAAGCTATTCCGGCTCCGGTGATTCCGCCACCGATAACGAGCACATCGAGCTCACGACCCGGCTGCGCGCTCTCGACGAGACGCTGAAGGGCGCTTTCGCGGGTTTCTCGGGTGAGGTGCTGATCAGTCATGAAAACGGTGTTTCTTTCTGCTGGCGGTTTCCGCGGGGGCGGCTGTGAGTCGTCTGGGATGATCCACTATTCAGCAGCGTATTACGCCAAGAGGGGCCAATGACAAACTGAGCAGCACATCTGCACGAACGTGCAAGGATGGACGAATGGAACGCGAAGAAGCAATGCTGTCCGCATCGTCGATGTATTACCTCCAAGACATCAAGATGGAGACCATCGCCAATCACCTGCATATGTCGCGGTCGAGCGTCTCTCGATTGCTCCGCGACGCCCGCGAAAGTGGTCTCGTTGAAATCACTCTGCGGCCCACCCCAACGCGGGGCCCCGGCCTCGCCAAAAAGATCGAGGGCTGCTTCGGCGTTGAGACCCACGTTGTGCCGGTTGCTGACCTTGCAGACGAGGCAGAACGACTCGATCAAGTCGCAAGAACAACCGCGAGAATTGTCACCGGATGGTTCGACTCCGACATGATTATGGGGGTGGCTTGGGGTACCACTTTGGCCGCAATCGCGAGTCATCTGGGCAAGAAACCCACCCGCGGAAGTGCCATCGTTCAGCTCAACGGAGCCGCCAATGTGCGCACCTCTGGAGTCGAATATGCGGGCAACCTCATTGCCCGTTTCGGAGAAGCCTTCGATGCTCAAGTGCACCTATTCCCGGTTCCGCATTCTTCGACTACGCCGAAACCCGCAACGCAATGTGGTCAGAACGGTCAATCGTGCGCGTGCTCGAATATCAACGCCGGGCCGACATCGCGCTGTTCTCGATCGGTGCGATTGCGGGTGAAGTACCCAGCCACGTCTACTCGGCGGGCTATCTCGAAGCCGGCGACATCCAAACTCTCGACAAAGAGGGAATCGTCGGCGACGTCTGCACTATCTTTTTGCGCGAAGACGGCACCTATGAAGACCTCTCCATGAACGCACGTGCAACCGGGCCAACACCCGAAGAACTGCGCACAATCCCCCGTCGAATCTGCGGCGTCGCCGGTGACAACAAAGTGGTGCCCCTGCTGGCCGCCCTTCGCGCGGGCGTCATTACCGACCTGGTGGTCGATGAGCAGACCGCCACGAAACTGATCGAACACATCATGGCGCTGAAGGATGGCACCGCTTCCGAAAGCGAAATTGCTTTCCGGGCAGACCAAGAAGAATCTGCCCCGAGCGCAACCTCCTAGTTGACGATGTGCATCGCGCGGGCAGCATCCGTAATGCTTCCCGTCAACGACGGGTAGACGGAGAATGCACGAGCGATCTGGTCGACCGTGAGCCGGTGCTCGACTCCGAGAGCCACCGACATGATGAGCTCAGAGGCATTCGGCGCGACAATGACGCCACCGATAAGCGTGCCAGAACCGGTGCGCGCAAACAGCTTCACGAAGCCATCCTTGATGCCCATCATCTTGGCGCGCGGGTTTGAAGCGAGCGGAAGTTTGTAAATAGTGCCCTGCGCCAGGCCGTCTTCGATCTGCTTTTGCGACCAGCCAACAGTGGCGATCTCGGGCTGAGTGAAAATATTCGAGGCTACGTTGCGCAGCTCGATCGGGGTGACACCGTCGCCCATGGCATGGAACACTGCAGTACGACCCTGCATCGCAGCAACAGACGCCAAAGGGAAGAAGTCTGAGCAATCGCCGGCCGCATAGATCGACGGCATTGAGGTACGAGCAACCCGGTTGACGCGAATATGGCCAGACTCAGTCAGCTGCACACCAGCCTCTTCGAGCCCAAGGCCCTCAGTGTTCGGCAGCGAGCCGACAGCCATCAGGCAGTGACTGCCTTCGACGGTAGTGCCGTTTTGCAGCGTCGCGACGACACCATTCTTGGTGGTCTTGACCGATTCTGCACGCGACTTCGACAGCACGGTCATTCCGTTGCGCTTGAAAACGTCTTCGATCACGCGAGCGGCATCTTCGTCTTCACCGGGCAGCACGCGGTCGCGCGAAGAGATGAGGGTCACTTTGGCGCCGAGCGCGCTGTACGCGGAGGCGAACTCTGCTCCCGTGACACCAGAACCGACAACGATCAAGTGCTCGGGGGTCTCGTCGAGCGTGTAGAGCTGAGTCCAGGTGAGGATGCGCTTGCCGTCGGGCATCGCCGAGTCGAGCAGTCGAGGCCGCGCACCGACCGAAACGATCACCGTGTCGGCATCGACCTCGTCGAAGTCTGTTCCCGCTTTGCCTTTGCCGGTGGAGACCACGAGACGCTGGGGACCATCAAGACGACCTTCGCCAGCAATGATGCGCACGCCAGCTTTGATCAGTTGGGACTTCATGTCGTCAGACTGCTGCTGCGCCAATCGCATCAGCCGCGTGTTCACTGCGGCCAAATTGACCGTGATCTCGGGGCGAACCACCCGGCCAGAATCCCCACGCGAGTAGAACTGCACACCGAGATCGGCGGCATCCCGAATCGCGTTTGTGGCTTCGGCGGTCGCGATAAGAGTCTTCGACGGCACGACATCGGTAAGCACCGCTGCGCCGCCAACACCGGCGCGTTCCACGAGAGTCACCTCGGCACCGAGTTGCGCACCCGCAAGGGCTGCTTCGTAGCCACCGGGGCCACCGCCGAGTACTGCAATTCGTTGGGTGCGCTCGAACTCATAGGCCATGGCCTAATTCTCTCGCGGTTCTGGCCCAGCGACAAACCACGGGCGAAGAGGAACACCCGCAGCGCCAATTCCGCGAAACTTGCGACTCATTGCCAGCGCCATGCGCGCTTGAGTGCTCACATTCGCACACATCGTCACGGTGTGTTGCGGGGCCCACCGTTTAGAGTGGATGCCATGTCACAAACGCCCAGCACAAACCCCCTCGACAACCCCAACGCAGACCCCTTCGCGGTCGCGCAATCCGCCGCCGCCGCCATCGCGGAGCTCACCGGAGTCGAGAAGCACGACATCGCTCTCACCCTGGGCAGCGGGTGGGGAAAAGCCGCCGACATTATTGGTGAAACCACCGCAACAATCCCCGCCGCCGACATCCCCGGATTCTCGAAGCCGGCGCTTGAAGGCCACGTTGGCACGATTCGATCCGTACTACTGCCCAGCGGCAAACGCGCCCTCGTTATTGGCGCTCGCACCCACTACTACGAGAACCACGGTGTTCGCCGCGTTGTTCACTCGGTGCGCACCGCCGCCGCTACCGGCGCAAAGACCATGATCCTCACCAATGGCGCCGGTGGCATCAAAGAAACGTGGACTCCCGGCACCCCGGTACTGATCAGCGATCACCTCAACCTCACCGCCGATTCCCCGCTCGAGGGCGCAACATTCATCGACCTCACTGACCTGTACAGCAAACGCCTGCGCGAGATCGCCAAGTCGATTGACCCGAGCCTTGACGAGGGCGTGTACACGCAGTTCCGCGGCCCGCACTACGAGACCCCAGCCGAAGTCCAGATGGCCAAGACCATGGGTGGTCACATCGTGGGAATGTCTACAGCCCTCGAGGCGATTGCCGCACGCCAGTCCGGCATGGAAATCTTGGGAATGTCGCTCATCACCAACCTCGCTGCCGGCATCCAGTCCACTCCCCTGAGCCACGAAGAAGTCATTCAGGCAGGTAAAGACGCTGAAGTACAGATCAGCACCCTGCTCGCACAGATTGTGACCGCACTATGAGCACCGAAGCACTAATCGCCGCCGCCAATGCCTGGCTAGAACAAGACCCTGACGCTGTCACCCACACCGAACTCGAGGCGCTTATAGCGGATGCCGCCCAGGGCGACGAGACAGCAATCGCTGGCCTTCATCACCGTTTCGATACGCGGCTCGCGTTCGGCACCGCCGGGTTGCGCGGCGAATTGGGTGCTGGCCCGAACCGCATGAACCGTGTGCTGGTTACTCAGGCCGCGGCCGGACTTGCCGCGTACCTGCTCACTCATGAGCCGAGCCCGAGCATTGTGATCGGCTATGACGGTCGCATCAACTCTGAAGTTTTTGCTCGCGATACCGCCACGATTATGGCGGGCGCTGGGGTTCGCGCCATCCTGCTGCCGCGCTTGCTACCAACCCCCGTTCTGGCTTTCGCCGTACGCCACCTTAATGTGAGTGCTGGCGTGATGGTCACCGCCAGCCACAACCCCGCAAACGACAACGGCTACAAGGTTTATCTCGGTGGCGATAACCACGGGTCGCAAATTGTTCCCCCTGCCGATGCTGAAATTGCGCACGCTATCGACATCGTCGCTAAGAGTTCGATCTCAGAGCTGCCACGCTCCACAGACTTTGTCACCACCGACGAGGGCGTTGTTGATGAGTACATTGCCCGCACGGCAGCCCTTGCCGGCCCGGCAACCGACATCATCTACACCTACACGGCGATGCACGGTGTGGGTTGGGAGACCAGCCAGGCTGTCTATGCGAAGGCTGGATTTGCGGCCCCCGCCCTTGTCGAAGAGCAAGCTCATCCTGATGCCGCGTTCCCTACGGTTGCCTTCCCCAACCCTGAAGAACCTGGCGCGATGGATCTCAGCTTCGCGAAAGCACGCGACGTTGGCGCCGATCTGGCTATCGCCCACGACCCCGACGCCGACCGCCTCGCGGTCGCTGTGCCCGGACGCGACGGCGAATGGCGTCGACTAAGCGGTAACGAAGTGGGAATGTTGCTCGGCTGGCGCGCAGCAGAACGCGCCAATGGCACGGGTGTGCTCGCGGCATCCATCGTCTCGTCACCGGCACTGCGTTCGATCGCGGCCGCATACGGCATGGAGTACCACGACACACTTACGGGGTTCAAGTGGATCTCTCGCATCGACGGCCTGACCTTTGGCTACGAAGAAGCTCTGGGCTACCTCGTGGATCCCGACAAGGTGCGCGACAAAGATGGCATTTCGGCGTCGGTCGACTTTCTTTCGCTTGCTGCCGAACTCAAGACCCAAGGCAAGACTGTGCTCGACCACCTCGATGACTTCACGGCGCGCTTCGGTGCGTTTGCCTCACGTCAGGTATCGATGCGCTTTGAAAAGATCTCCGAGATCGGCGAAACCATGATGCGCCTGCGGGCGGCAGCCCCCAGCGAAGTTGGGGGGCTCAGCATTGAGTCATTCGACGACTTTCAGAACGGAGTCGATGGCTTTGCTCCGAGCGACATCATCCGCCTGCAGTTCGCCGGTGGTGCACGCGTGATTGTGCGCCCCAGTGGCACCGAGCCCAAGCTGAAGTTCTATGTGGATGCCTCAAGCACGGCGGGTGACGGCGCCGAACGGCAGGCTGCCGCCGAAGCAGTCGCCACTCAACTCGAGACAGGCATGCGGCAACTCTTGGCCTAGATCGTCGCAGGCTGGTGGGCGGCGACTAGATCGTCGGCCGCTGGCTCTCGTGACCCCGTGTGCAGTTGCGCACCCCAACACTGAGGCGTGCGAGCATCAGCCGAGGGCGCTCTCAAGTTTTTGCTTCAACTCCGAGGTGTCGAAGAGGTTGACGACCACGATGATATCGGCGTTGGTCTTGCCGATGGCTTCGACGAACTCTTGCGTCGTCAGAATGATTTGCGCGTCGGCCGCGACAACTTTCACTGTGCTGACATCGGCGGCCACGACGGTCGCTTCGAGGTCGAGTGCTCGAAGTGCACGTTCGGCGTTCACTTTAAGTACGCCGGAGCTGCCGATTCCGGCACCGCAAATGGTCACAATTTTCATGACGGAATTACCCCCATAATTTGTTGAACTTCTGCTGCCGAGGTCGCTTCGGCAATCTGACCAATCGCGGAAGAATCGTTGAAGATGTTGGCGACTGCGGCGACAGCGGCAAGGTGTGCCCCGGACTCAGCAATCGCGAGCCCCAGCACCACACGTACCGGATCGTTGTGGGCATGGCCGAATCGCACTGGCTCGCTCAGCGTCACGACGGAGAGCCCGTTGGCAATAACCTCAGGACCCGGGCGAGCATGCGCCAAGGCGAGCCCTGGCGCGATCACGACGTAGGGGCCGAAGTTTTCGATCATCCGGATCATCTCACCGGCATAGCCAGGCTTTGCCGCACCGGAGCGCACCAAAGCATCACCAGAAAGTGACACCGCGGCTCGCCAGTCAGCGGCAAAAGCGCCAATGTCGATCGCAGATTCGGGAAGAGGAGGAAGCGGCATCGCTATGCTCTCTCAAAACCGTCGCTGATGGCTTCGGCTAGCTCTTCGCGTTCTTCGATAGGCAAGAAGGCTGCCGCTGCGGCGTTGATCTGAAAGACCTCGAGATCCGTGAGGTCGTACCCAAACGCTTCAGACAGCAAGAAGAGCTCGCGACTGAGCGTTGTGGCGCTCATCAGCCGGTTGTCGGTATTGACGGTGACGCGGAATCCGAGCTGGTAAAGCAGGTCGAAAGGGTGATCGACGAGTTCGTCGCCCCACTGCTCGATGGCACCCGTCTGCAGGTTCGATGAGGGGCTCAGCTCGAGAGCGATCTCGCGGTCCTTGACCCACTGTGCCAGATCGCCGAGCGAGACGTAGGTGTTCTCGTCGTCTTCGCGTGCGATCGTGATGTCTTCGGCAAGGCGCACCCCGTGACCAAGTCGAAGGGCTCGGCCGTCGAAGAGCGCACTGCGGATACTGTCGAGACCGGCCGCTTCGCCCGCGTGCACGGTAGCGGGGAGGTAGTTGTGGGCCAGCACGTCGAAGGCTCCGCGCATGCGGCTAGCGGGGAAACCGGCTTCTGGGCCGGCAATGTCGAAACCGAGCACTCCGCGATCACGGTGACGAATCGCCAACTCGGCGATTTCGGTTCCGCGATCGGTCTGGCGCATCGAGGCTAACAACTGACCAACACGAATGCTGCGGCCGCCCGCACGAACAGCGTCAACACCTTCTTCGAGGCCCTCTTGCACGGCGCTTACCGCCGCGTCGAGGTCGAGCCCCTGTTGCAGGTGCTGTTCGGGCGCCCAACGAATCTCGCCATAAATTACCCCGTCGTCGGCAAGGTCTTCTACGAATTCCCGAGCGACGCGCTTCAGGTTTTCTGCAGACTGCATAACAGCGATGGTGACATCGAAAGTTTTGAGGTAGTCGACGAGCGAGCCAGAGTCGGCGTTCTCGGCAAACCAGGTCGTGAGTTTCGCAGGATCAGTCTCGGGCAGGCCATAACCGATGCTGTCCGACATTTCGATGATCGTCTGGGGTCGCAATCCGCCATCAAGGTGATCGTGCAAAGAGACTTTGGGTAGCGCAGTAATGCTTGCGCTGCCTCCGGGCATCAGAAAATTCTCAACAGCGGCGTTCATGACGTCAAATCTACCGTGCCAATCTCTGAAAGCCCCCTGTGGTTTAGCTGGATGAGGTTAAGATCCTGTAAATGCTGCCCCTCGAAGCAGATTGGAGATTTCTTTCGCCGCGGCGGTCGCAAGTTCTTGCACTCGGTCGACATCGACTTCGCTGAAGGTGCTCGCGACATAGGGCACCGTCAGAGCGGCCACCACGCTCGAATCGGTGCCAAAGACCGGGGCGACGATGTCAGTGATTCCCGGATGCAGCGTGTCTGCCCGCACGACGGAGTTCTCGCGCCCTGGTGCCGCCCCAGCAAGCGTGGCGCCGGTGGCGGTGGTGGCAATGTCAAAGGCCGCGCCAACGCGCACTCGAAACCCGAAGTCGGCTGGCGACTCCACCTGAGCGAGCACGCGCACTTCGGTTCCGTCGAGCGCAGCTAAGTTGCACGATTGGCGTGCCTGATTAGCGAGTTGCTGCATAATCGGCAGCGCGACGCTGACAAGCCCACGAAGGGGCGGATGCCGATGGGCTAGTTCGAACAGTTTCATCGCGAGCGTATAGAGCCCCGATTGCTTGTCGCGGAACACGTAACCTCGGCGCTCCAACGTCGCGAGCACGCGAAAGATCTGGCCAATGCTACGCCCGGTTGAGTCGGCAATTTCCGATTGACTCAGGGGGCCCGAGCTATCGGCAAGCAGTTCGAGAATATCGAGCCCCTTATCGAGAGCGGGAACCGTGTATTCGGGCGTCGTGGCCACTAGCGATCGGCTTTCATCGCGGCGAGCATCCGGCGGGCAGCGTCCCGGTTGATGCTGTCGGGAACTGGTTGCGCTCCAACCACGAGCGTTGACGCTGCGGTAGCGATGCGTTCGAGCGATAGGGCTTGAAGCAAGAACCCGAGATCCATGGATTCAATCGAGTTGCCTTTGGGCTCGCGACCGGCGAGGTTGATCATGCGTCCGTCTGCCAACAGGGTGATGTGGCGGTTTCGGGGCAAGTCGACGCGCTCGATGGCGGTGTCGATAACGGTGCTCGCGATCGCGAGGTCGCGCAGCGCGAGCACGTCGATTTCCCAATCGAAGTGGCCGCAGTTAACGAGCATGGCGCCATCGGCCACCACGTCAAAGAAGTCGGTACCGAGAATTTGTGGATGCCCCGTTGCCGTGATGAATACTTCGCCCCAGTTAGCCAAGTCGAACATGTTACCCACGCGGTAGCCATCGAGCGCAGCCTCTAGCGCTTTGATCTCGTCGATTTCTACCACGGCGACTTTGCCGCCGAGCGCGCGCAGGTAGTGGGCGACGCCACGACCGCACCAGCCGTAACCAGCAACGACGAATCGTCGCCCCGACACCATGAGATTGGTAATGCGCATGAAGCTCTCGACGACGGACTGACCGGCGCCGTGCTTGTTTTCGTTGATCACGGTCAGCGGATTGTCGTCGATGACGATCACGGGAAACGTCACATGATCAGCTAATTCTGCTCGCAGTCGGTAACTACCCGAGGCGGTTTCTTCGGTTCCCCCGGCCACGTGATTCGCGTGCCCCAGCTCGGCAAGTCTGGCCACAAGCCCGGCACCATTGTCGAGCAGAATGTCTGGTTTGGCCTCGACGACCTTCCAGACGTAAGCATCGTGCTGCTCTTCGCTATCGTCGCGCGCGCCGTAGATTGTCATGCCTTGATCACGCAGGTAGGCCGCAATGTCGTCTTGAGTCGAGCCATGGTTGCCGGTGGCGACGATCTCGGCGCCTCCAGCTGCCAGCGTCTCGAGCAGCACTGCGGTCTTGGGTTCGATGTGCATTGACATGCCGATTCGACGGCCAGCGAATGGCTGGGTCACGGCGAACTGTGCCCGCACCTCTGCGAGAAGTGTCATCCGGGATCGAATCCAGTTGAGGCGGGCCGCGGCACCGGTAACTAGTTCACTGCTCATGGAGCCACTCTACAGATATGAAGATCGCTTTCATATATGCTTTTCGAATGGCTGAAAAGATTATTCTCGATTGCGACCCCGGACACGACGACGCGATTGCGCTGTTGCTCGCTCACGGCAACCCCGATATTGAACTACTGGGAGTCACGACAGTGATGGGCAACCAAACCATTGAGAAGGTCACCCGCAACGCGCTGGCCATCGCCAGGGTCGCCGGCATCACCGATGTGCCGTTCGCCCGCGGAGCACACCGCCCCCTCGTTCGCCAGATCGAAGTTGCTGAATCCATCCACGGCGAATCCGGCCTCGATGGTCCCGTACTTCCCGAACCCACGATTGAGTTGGATGCTCGGCACGCCGTCGACTTCATCATCGACACTGTCATGGCCCACGAACCCGGCACCGTAACTCTCGTACCGACCGGCGCCCTCACCAACATTGCCCTCGCCGTACGTAAAGAACCCCGCATCGCCGAGCGCGTCAAGCAAGTCGTGCTCATGGGTGGTGGCGTCAACGTTGGCAATTGGAGCGCCACGAGCGAGTTCAACATCGTCATCGACCCCGAAGCCGCCCACATCGTCTTCAACGAGTGCTGGCCGCTCACGATGGTTGGCCTCGACCTCACGCACGAAGCACTCGCCACCGACGAGGTTGCCGCTGCTATCGCCGCTGTCGGCACCGGCCCTGCACGCTTCGTGGGAGAACTGCTGGAGTTCTTCAGCGAGACGTACCGCGATGCTCAGGGCTTCGATCATCCCCCCGTTCACGACCCGTGCGCCGTGGCATTCGTGATCGACCCGACCGTCATGCAGGTCATCAAAGTGCCATTGGATGTCGAACTCACCGGAACAATCACCCTCGGCATGACGGTGGCAGATTTTCGCGCCCCGGCTCCCGCCGACTGCACAACGCAGGTTGCGCGCAACCTCGACCATCCCAAGTTTTGGGGAATGGTTGTCGATGCGCTCGAGCGCATCGGAGATCCGCAACTCTAGGGTTAGGTGCGGGGCGACAGTCGCGCTTAGGCGTTGGCGAGTAATCGCGCCCGGCGCTTGCGTGCGCGCAGGTCGACAATGCCGATAACCATGGCAATCGAGAAGAACGCTGTTGTTGCGATCATGCCGGTGCCGTAAGCGTGGTGGTAGAGCTCGATGGTGCTTTCGCTGCTCTTGCGCTCGTTGTAGAGCGTTGAGTAGAACAGCGACAGGGCCACCGCCGTACCGATCGCGGTGCCAATGCGTTGGCCGAGTTGGCCGACGGAGCCCGCCAGACCTCCCTCTAGCGGTGGGATGTCGTGCAGGGTCAGCGTCTGGTTAGGCGAGATAACTAGCCCTCCCCCGGTGCCCCCGATGAGCAGTGCCGCTGCCATGACGAACGGAGTGATCGCGGGAGGGGTGAGGATCGCTGCCGCCATGAGAACGCCCAAGCCGAGGAGCAGAATCGAAAGCCCGACAACAACTAGCGACCGGCCATAGCGTTCGACAAGAATTCCGCCCCGCCACGACCCGAGCGCACTTGTCAGCGCAAAGCCAATTGTCACCATTCCGGCAAAGACGGGCTCTAGCCCCAAGCCCAACTGCAAATACAGGGTGGTCAGCAAGAACATCGCCGGCATCGCGGCGAAATAGACGGTGGCGAGCAGTGTGCCGTTACGGAATGAACTGACCCGGAACAGTTTCAGTGGCACCAGTGGCGCACGCCCGCCGGCGGCATATCGCCGTTCCCACGCCACGAAGGCTGCGGCAGCGAGCACAAACAGTGCCAACAGCCACCACCGCTTGGGGTCGTCCGTTGGCGCTCCGGTCGTCAATAGGAATGGCCACATCAGCGCCAACACTGTGACCCCGAAAATGGTGATGCCGACGGGGTCGAGATCTAGGCGCGCGTACTTTGCTGCGGAGGTTGCCGGCAGAATGCGCCACGCCAGAATTAGAGCGAGGATGCCGAGGGGAACGTTCATCCAGAAGATGTACCGCCAGCCGTCTTGGGCACCACCAATCGCAATCATGAGCCCGCCAAGCGTGGGGCCGAAAGCGGTCGCGACACCGATCATTGCGCCGAACAGCCCAAAGGCCCGACCGCGCTCTGGGCCGCGGAAGAGCTGCTGAATGAGCCCTATAACCTGAGGCATTTGGATGCCGGCGGCGACGCCCTGCAACAAACGAAAGAGCAGCAACACCGTGGCGTTGGGCGCGAGCGCGCACGCAATGCTGGCTATCGTGAAAACCGTCAGCCCAATGAGAAAGAGAGCTTTGCGGGAGCGTTGATCACCGAGGCGACCGGCGGGCACCAGCACGAGCCCAAAGGTAAGAACGTAACCGGAAACAATAAGTTGCAGCTGCGTGGAGCTTGCCCCTAGCGCGTCCTCGATAGAAGGCAGGGCTACGTTGACCTTGGACAGGTCAAGGATGGTGATCGCTGCCACAACGACGCACACCCAGAAGGCGCGCCATTTGGTGCGGTGCTCGATCTCGGAATCGCTCGGAGAAGCTTGTGCGTTCCCCGAATCGCTTCGTGCTTTGTCGGCACGCGAAGGGGCCTCATCCGCTGACGTCATTTGCACAATGTTACGTCAGCGAATGAGGCACTCTGCTCAGCCTTGTATCCGCGAGAACTAGCGCTCTAGCTCAAGCAGTCAGTTCTAGTCGATGCGCCCAGCAATGAGTGGTCCGCCGTCGTGCACGGTCTCACCCGCATCACCGATGCGGTACGCGCCCTCCAGTGATTCGAGCGCACGCTCGAACCGGGCAGGCTCATCGGCGTGCATCGTGAAGAGCGGCTCGCCCTTGCGAACAGTATCTCCGGGCTTCGCGTGCAGGTCGATTCCCGCGGCGTGCTGAACGGGGTCTTGTTTACGCGCACGACCGGCGCCCAAACGCCATGCGGCAACGCCGAACGGCAACGCTTCCTGTTCCACGAGAACACCATCGCGCTCAGCGAGCACGACGTGGCTTTCCTTGGGCTGTGGCAGTGCAGCATCCGGGTCTCCACCCTGAGCGGAGATCATGCCGCGCCACGCATCCATTGCCTGACCGTTGTCGAGAGCGGCCTCAACATCGGCATCTTCGTGACCGACCTGCGCGAGCATTTCGCGTGCAAGAGCAATAGTGAGCTCACGCACATCGGCGGGTCCACCGCCGGCGAGAACCTCGACAGATTCGCGCACCTCGTTGGCGTTTCCAATGGTGAGCCCCAAGGGAACGTTCATGTTGGTGAGCAGCGCAACAGTCTTGACTCCGGCGTCTTTACCCAGGCGAACCATCGTCTCGGCAAGCTCGCGGCTGCGGGCGGCATCCTTCATGAACGCACCAGACCCGAACTTCACATCGAGCACGAGAGCAGAAGTTCCTTCGGCAATTTTCTTGCTCATGATCGAGGATGCGATCAGCGGAATGGCTTCAACAGTTCCGGTGATGTCGCGCAGGGCATACAACTTCTTGTCCGCCGGAGCGAGACCAGAACCCGCAGCACAGATCACTCCACCAACGCCGCGAAGTTGAGCGTAGAACTCTTCGTTGCTGATCTCGGCACGCCAGCCCGGGATGCTCTCAAGCTTGTCGAGGGTGCCGCCGGTGTGGCCCAAGCCGCGGCCAGAAAGCTGCGGCACAGCAACACCGAACGAAGCAACCAGAGGTGCAAGTGGGAGCGTGATTTTGTCGCCGACGCCACCAGTGGAGTGCTTGTCGGTGGTGGGCTTTCCGAGGCCCTCAAAGCTGAGAGTCTCACCGCTAGCGATCATCGCTAGAGTGAGGTCGCGAATTTCTTCGCGCTCCATGCCGTTGATGAAGATCGCCATCGTCATGGCAGCCATCTGCTCATCGCCGACATAGCCGCGAGTGTACGCATCCACGAGCCAGTTGATCTGGTCAGTGCTGAGCACGCCCTTGTCACGCTTGGTGTGGATGAGGTCTACAGCGTCGAAACGCTCGATGCCTGCTGGTGCACTGTTATTCACTGCGGTACTCCTCAAGGGTGCGTGGCCCGAACGCGTCGGGAATCACTTCGTCAATCGTTTTGATGCCAGAAACTGTTTCGAGCAGCATGCCTTCGGCAGAGTGCTCAAACAGCAACTGGCGGCAGCGGCCACACGGCATAAGAGCGTTGCCTTTGCCATCCACGCAGGTGAAAGCAACAAGTTTGCCGCCGCCCGTCATGTGCAGAGCAGAGACCATGGTGCACTCCGCACACAGCGTGAGGCCGTACGAAGCGTTCTCTACGTTCGCTCCCGAAATTATCCGGCCGTCGTCGACAATGGCGGCGACGCCGACCGGAAACTTCGAATAGGGAACGTAGGCGTGACTGAGGGCATCTGTGGCGACGAGCCTCAGCGCATCCCAATCGATTGATTGCGGCTCGATCGTCATAGCGTTACCCCTTTATATACGGTGTGCCGGATGCTGCTGGCGGCCTGGACTTTCCGACCAGACCGGCGACGGCGATGATGGTGACCACGTAGGGCAGCATGAGCATGAACTCGCTCGGCACCGGCGAACCAACAACGCTCAAAGCGTTCTGTAGGTTGCTGGCGAATCCGAAGAGCAGCGCGGCGAGCGTTGCCTTGATCGGGTCCCAGCGACCGAAGATCACTGCAGCGAGAGCGATAAAGCCGGCACCAGCGGTGACGTCTTTACCGAATTGACCTGTCTGGCTCAAGGTGATGAAGGCACCACCGAGACCGGCAATAGCGCCGGCGAGCGCGACGTTCCAGAAGCGGGTGCGCGTCACGTTGATGCCCACGGTGTCGGCGGCCTTCGGGTGCTCGCCAACAGCGCGCAAGCGGAGACCCCACCGAGTGCGGTACATCGCAAAGGCGACAACGGCCACGATGATGTACAGCAGGTAGACAATGAGCGTCTGTTGGAAGAGCACGGGCCCGATGAGCGGAATGCCGCTCAGGAACGGAATTGAGATCGCCGAGAAGCCCTCGGGATTGTTCAGCTGCTCTGGGCTCTCGACGAGCCACTGCGAATACAAGAATCCCGTGAGACCAGAGACCAGCACGTTGATGACAACACCAACGATGATCTGGTTGACGAGGTACTTGATAGCGAACACCGATAGCAAGAACGACACGAGCATTCCGGCAACAGCCGCCGACAACAGGCCCATCATCGGCGAAGCAGTGATCGTACCCACAACCGCCGAAACGAATGCGCCGGCCAGAAGCTGAGCTTCGATGGCGATGTTAACGACACCAACTCGTTCAGAAATCACGCCGCCGAGAGCACCGAAAATGAGCGGTACAGCAAGCACGAGTGCGCCGGCAAAAAGCTCCGGAACACGCAACGTTTCGTCTGCAGCTGCCCACGTAAGGAATCCAGTGAGTGCGAAGACCGCACCCAGCGCCGGCACCCAGACCGGAACCTTGCGATCCTGCGAAATCATGAACGCCGAGCCGACAGCAATCAGCGCCATCAAGATCGTGACGACGACACCGGTTGCCAATGCAGGCAATTGAATAACCGGCAGCTGGAACAGGTCGGTGCCCGTTGACAGGTTGAATCCGGTCGGTGCGTCCTCGGCAAAGCCGATAAACAGCACACCTGAAATAAGAGACACAATCGCGAACGCAATCGGCATCTTCCAGCTTCGACGATCAATCGTCGAACCCGACCGACTCATTCCTTCTGAGATTTTGGTGAAAGTCATTAGCCAACCACCTTCTTTGCACGGGCGCCGGGTTGCGGCAGACGGAACACAGCGCGCACGAGCGGCGGCGCAGCGATAAAGAGAACGATGAGTGACTGAACAACCAGAACGATATCGATCGGGATGCTCTGCGACGCCTGCATCGTGAAGCCACCAGCCTTGAATGCTCCGAAGAGGATTCCGGCAGCAAACGTGCCCCACGGTGTCGAGCGGCCTAGAAGAGCAACGGTGATGGCATCGAAGCCGATACCAGCGTCTACTCCCGAGGTGAACCCACTAGTGGTCGTTCCGAGAACTTCGGTGCTTGCTGCAAGACCGGCGTAGCCACCGGCAATCAGCATGACGTAGATGTAGAGGCGCTCGACCTTGATGCCGGCAACCCGAGCTGCATGCGGGTTAAGGCCAACTGCGCGGAACTTGAAGCCGAGGCTCGAGCGTTCGATCAACCACCACGCCAACACTGTGGCACCGATAACGAGGATGAAGCCCCAGTGCAGTTTGAAGCCATCGCCGAACAGTGGCGGCAGAATGGCATTATCTGCGGCTGGCGGCGTCTTTGGGTTATTTGAACCAGGGTTCTTGAGCAGGTCAGTGCGTAGCAAGAAGCTGATCAGGTAATAGGCGACGTAGTTGAGCATGATCGTCACGATCACCTCGTGCGCGCCAGTGCGAGCCTTCAACAGACCAGCAATGGCACCCCAGAGCGCGCCACCGATGATTCCCATCGTGACGGCAACAATGACGTGCAAGACGATCGGCAGATCCCACGCAAAGCTGGCATAACCGGCGAATGCGGCGCCGACGATGATCTGGCCACGGCCACCGATGTTGAACAGTCCAACGCGGAACGCGATCGCTACGCCAAGACCGGCGGCAATAAGCGGTGTCGCGAAGACCAGAGTCTGCGTGAGTGGCTTGATCGCTGAGAGGAAATCGTCGCGACGGAAGTCGTAAACCGACCCTTGGAATAGCGCAAGGTACGCGCCGCCGACGGCACTACCGATCGCCGCAAAGAGGTCTCCAGGGCGAGCGAAGAAATAGCCTGCAGCGTCTTGAACATCTGAGTCGGTGAGAGCGATAAGCACTCCACCGATCAGGATGGCCAGAACGATGGCGAGCAACGAGAGCAGTGCATTACCGGAGGCGATTTCGCGGAATGCGTTCGTCCACCGCGCCGTGTCCTGATTCGTCTCTGAGTTTTCCGCGCTCTCGGTCAGAGCCGCGGCTTCGGGCTTCTGATCTTCGGGTTTCTGGGGTGTTGGCTCGCTCATGCTGCCTCCTCCGTTGTGCGTTCGCCGGCCATCATGAGGCCGAGTTGTTCACGCGGGGTATCCGCAGGAACGATTCCAACAATCTGACCCTTGTACATGACCGCGATACGGTCAGCGAGGGAGACAACTTCATCGAGCTCAGTCGACACCACGATCACGGGAAGACCGCGATCACGAACGCCAACGATCTGCTCGTGGACAAACTCGATCGACCCAACGTCGAGGCCTCGCGTTGGCTGCGATACAACGAGCAGCGACAACTCGCGGCTCAGCTCGCGGGCCAAGACAACCTTCTGCTGGTTACCACCGGAGAGCTGCGAAACACTTTCGTGAATGCTCTGGGCGCGAATGTCATACGACTCAAGCTTTTCAACAGCAAATTCGTTGAGCGCTGCGGTCTGCAGTGTCGCGTTCTTGACGAACGGTGCTCCGTCGCTGCGGTCGAGCATCAGGTTCTCGGCGATGCTGAATCCGCCAACGAGCCCGTCGAGAGTGCGGTCTTCGGGAACATAGCCGACACCCTCATCGAGGATCTGGCGGGCGTTGAGGCCCAGCAACTCTTTGCCATTCAACAGGATGGAACCAGATGCTCGGGGCTGCATTCCCAGCAGCGCCTCGGCAAGCTCGGTCTGGCCGTTGCCCTGCACCCCGGCGATCGCAAGAATCTCGCCGCCCTGCACTGTGACACTCAGTTCTTTCACGGCGCGGTTGCCGAATTCGTCAGCAATCGACAGCTTGTCGATAATGAGCGCGTTGTCGGTGAGCTGAGCTGGAGCTTTATCGATTGTGAGATCGACCGCTCGTCCGACCATGAGAGAGGCCAGTTCTTCTTTGTCTGCGCTGGGATCAGCTTCGCCAACAACCTTGCCCAGGCGGATAACGGTGATGCGGTCCGCTACCTCCCGCACCTCACGCAACTTGTGCGTGATGAAAACAATGGAGGTGCCCTCGGCTTTGAGCTGGCGCATGATGGCCATGAACTCGTCGGTCTCTTGGGGTGTCAATACGGCAGTCGGTTCATCGAAAACAAGGATTTTCGCTTCGCGCGAGAGCGCCTTGACGATTTCGACCCGCTGCTGAACGCCAACGGGCAAATCTTCGACGAGCGCGTCTGGGTCAATATCGAAACCGAAGCGCGCTGAGATGTCACGCACGAGGGTACGAGCGGCCTCTAAGTTGAGAAGACCCGGCCCGTAGACCTCTTCGTGGCCGAGAGCCACGTTTTCAGCAACAGTAAAGACGGGGATCAACATGAAGTGTTGGTGGACCATACCGATGCCGGAGCGCATTGCGTCACCGGGACCCGCAAAATGACGGACTTCGTCGTCGATCAGAATCTCGCCCTCTTCTGCCTGATACAGGCCGTAGAGGACATTCATCAACGTGGACTTGCCGGCGCCATTCTCGCCGAGGAGGCAATGAATCTCGCCCTCTTCAACCGTGAGATCAATATGATCATTCGCGATCAGGTCACCGAAGCGCTTAGTAATACCTCGCAGCTCTAGCTTCACAATCTCTCCTCAGTGCTGTTACGGCGTCATCGCCGTCGTCGGGTTTCACAAGAATAGCCTCAGAAGACTAATCCAAAAACGAAGGGGGCTGACCCTCAGGTCAGCCCCCTCAGTGTTGTCTAACTAGTTAAGGTACGACTTCACGGTGATGTCACCGGAGATGATGCCGTCCTTGACGGTGACGAGCTCAGCCTCGAGGCCAGCGTCTACCTTCGACTCGAAGTCGTGGAACGGTGCAATACCAACTCCACCGTTCTCGAGCGTTCCCACGTAGGGGGTGGTGTCGAGCGATCCGCTGGCTGCCTCGTTCACAACGTCTTCAACAGCAACACTGATCTGCTTGAGGATCGAGGTGAGGAACAAGTCCGCTGCTGCGGTCTCGGTCTCGGTAAGGTCAGCGTCAACACCGATCATGGCGACGTCCTTGCCGGAGTCGCGAATTGCCTCAACCGCGCTCTGGAAGATCGGTCCACCAACGGGGAGCAGTACGTCTGCACCCTGATCGATCAGGTTCTGTGCTGCTGCACGGGAGTCGGTTCCGGGAGCGAAGCTACCGATAAACGTTCCATCCTGTGCTGCCTGGTCCCAGCCACGAACGGTGACTGCGGTGCCCTTTTCGGCATTGAAGTAGTCAACGCCCTGAGCTGCGCCATCCATGAAGATCGAAACGGTGGGGAAGTTCATTCCGCCATACGTTCCAACAACGCCCGACTTCGAGTAGCTCGCTGCGGCGTAGCCTGCGAGGAATGCAGCACCGGCGGTGTCGAAGAGGATCGGCTTGATGTTGTCAGCGTCTGTTTCACCATCGAAGTCGGTGTCAGCAGCGTCGTCAACGATCGCGAAGTTGACATCGGGGTTAGCGGTAGCGAACTCAACAGTTGCGGCTGAGAGTGCAAAACCAACGGTGATGATCAGGTCGCAACCTTCAGCGATCAGGCTCTCGATGTTCGGAGCGTAATCTGCCTCGCTTGTCGACTGAACGGTCTTGAAGTCAACGCCGAGGTCGTTCGACGCTGTCTCGAGGCCTTCGTAGCCGAGCTGGTTGAACGACTTGTCGTCGAATCCGCCCGAGTCAGAAACCATGCAAGGAAGGAAGTCGAGAGTCTCGCCCGATCCTGCTTCAGTTTCTTCGGGTGCGGCTGAGCAGCCGGCGAGTACGAGTGCGCTCGTTGCAATGAGCGCCATGCCGCTGAGTGCGCGGCCGTGAGTGCTGATTCTCAAGGTGTCCTCCAAGATGCTGTCCGACAGAAATTGTCGAAACATAGTGCACCTACGCTACCTAAAAATCAGCGAAATGATTGTGCGAATATGAGCGCTGAAGCCGAAAGGTTACAAACGCGGAACGCGGACGTTACAAGACATCGTTTCGGCCCGAGATTTTTAGAGCATCCACCACAGATTTGACGCGCTGAGCGTTTGCAGTTGTCGTAACCAGCAACGCGTCGGGAGTGTCGACGACGACGATGTCGTTTACCCCAATTAGGGAAATAAGCCGGTCAGTCTGGCTAATCACCACTCCGGTCGATTTATCGGCCAGCACGCGAGCATTCTCGCCGAGGATTGCGAGGTCAGATTTGCGACCGCCAGAGTGCAACTTGGCAATCGAGGCGAAGTCGCCAACATCGTCCCAATCAAAGTCGCCAGGGACGACAACCAGACGGCCCTCAGCAGCGGCAGGTTCGGCGACGGTGTAGTCGATCGCGATCTTGGCGAGACGTGGCCAAACACGGTCGACTACGGCGCCACGTTCTGGGGTGTCCCAGACTTCAGCCAATTCGGTCAATCCGGCGAGCAGTTCAGGTTCGGCCCTGCCGAGTTGTTCGAGCAGAACATCTGCACGGGAGATGAACATTCCCCCGTTCCAGAGGTAGTCGCCACTGGCCAAATAGTTTTGAGCGGTCTCAAAGCTGGGCTTTTCGACGAAAGACATAACAGAGACGGCGCTCGGTGCGCCCTCAATCTTTAGCGGACCCCCGCAATGGATGTAGCCGAACCCAATTGCCGGCTCCGTTGGCGTGATTCCGATGGCGGCGATGAATCCAGCATTGGCCACCGCAATTGATTCCCGCACACTGCGACGGAATCCGCGGATGTCGCGAATCACGTGATCAGCGGCGAACGACCCAATGATCACGTTGGGGTCGCGTTTGAGCAGAATCGCGGCCGCTAGACCGATAGCCGCAGAGGAGTCTTTCGGTTCGCTTTCGAGAACAACGTTCGGGTCACTCAGTTCGGGTAGTTGTTTTTCTACGGCTGCACGATGAGCCCGCCCCGTGACGACCATGATTTTGTTCGCTCCCGAGAGCGGAACGAGACGATCCCAGGTGTCGCGCAGAAGGGTCTGTCCCGACCCGGTGAGGTCGTGCAAGAACTTGGGAGCATCCGCGCGCGATAGCGGCCACAGTCGCGAGCCAATGCCACCGGCAGGGATAACGCTGTAGAAATTATCAAACGGTTCCTCATGTGGGCTCATGCCTCCACCTTAGACTTCAGCACCCGTTAACTCGCCCGTTATGCGCGCCTCCTAGCGTGAGCCTCACGACAACCGATTGAGGTGCTGAATTTGCGGGTCGCCATTGTTAGCGAGAGTTTTCTTCCCACGGTCAATGGCGTCACCAATAGCGTGCTGAAGGTTCTCGATTATTTGAGTGCTGAGGGCCACGAGGCAATCATCATTTGCCCGTCGGCCGGGGCACCAGCGAAGTATGCCGGCTTCGCGGTGCATGCCGTACCCGCGCTGGCCTATCGCCAGTTTCCGGTTGGGCTGCCCAATCCGCTAGTGCACAAGTTGATCTCTGATTTTCGGCCCGACGTCGTGCACGCGGCAGCTCCATTCCTCTTGGGGGCTCAAGCAATTTCTTCAGCTAACCGCTTAGGTATTGCCACTGTGGCGATCTTTCAGACGGATGTCGCTGGCTACGCTCGTCGCCACCACCTCGGCCCGGCCACGAAACTGGCCTGGCGCATTGTGCGCTGGATCCACGATGGCGCCCAGTTGACTCTCGCTCCCAGCAGCACGGCGATGGCCGATCTGCGCTCCATCGGCCTTACGAAAATTGAGCGCTGGGGTCGTGGCGTCGACCTCACGATGTATCACCCCGCAAAGAAGCTCTCTCCCGCCACTGCCAAACTTCGCAAACGGCTCTCTCCCAACGGCGAAGTGGTTGTGGGATACGTCGGCCGAGTTGCTCCCGAAAAGCAGGTGGAGCGCCTGCGAGCGCTTCGGGGCCTGAACGGGGTGCGCGTGGCGATCGTCGGTGATGGATCGTCGGTGCCTTTTGTTCGCAGGGAGCTTGCCGGCATCCCGGTGACGTGGTTGGGCAAGCTGGGCGGCGAAGAGCTCGCGACGGCATATGCCGCTTTTGATGTGTTCGCGCACACGGGCACCGAGGAGACTTTTGGCCAGACGCTTCAGGAGGCGCACTCTGCTGGGCTGCCTGTTGTCGCGCCCCGTGCTGGCGGCCCCATCGATCTGGTGGACCACGGGACGAACGGCTTTCTCTTTGACCCCGACAATGAGGACCAGCTTCGTGCCTATATAGAGGCCTTGGTGATCGACCCCGCACTTCGGGCCCGCATGGGGGAGGCAGGGCGCCGAACCGTTCTCGGCAAATCGTGGGGTGGGGTGTGCGCTGAACTTGTTGCGCACTACGAAACGACGATCGCGGCGGTGCCTACCTCTTCAGCTCGTTAGCGTGCACGCGTGGGTTAGAGTGCACTCTAGGAAGAGGTGCAAGGATGGCTGACCACACGGAGCGAGTCTTGACCATTGGTGAGGTCGCTGAGGTGACTGGCGTAACCGATCACACCCTGCGCTATTACGAGAAGGCGGGCATCCTGATCGTGCCGCGACTCTCGAACGGGCAGCGCCGCTATCGCGAGATCGATGTGAAGGCTGTCGAGTTCATCGGGCACCTTCGGCGAACAGGGATGCCGATTCGTACGATTCGCGACTATGCCGATCTTGTTCGAAGCCCCGACGATACCTCTGTCGAGCGGATGCGATTGCTTGAGCAACATCGCGAGAATGTCACGCGCGAACTCGCCGAACAGCAACAGCACTTGGCCGGGATAACGCAGAAAATTGAGTGGTACCGGGCATCGCTCGCGGCGCGAGACCTCAACGGCGTCACCGTGAATGAGTCACTGTCGAAAGAATCTACCGACGAAACGATCGCTGCCCGTTAACTTTCCCCGAATTCGCGAAAACATCCCGGATTTCTGGCTATTTAGGTCGAGGTGGGAAGCGGGGACCTCTGAGCGGGAATAGACTGGGTAGGTCCGCTGTGCGGACAATCATCGGTCGCGGTGGACGCGACCCCACACCGCAAGGAGGGTCCTCGTGCCAGAGAAGTCGGCGAGTAACCTAGTGGCGGAGCCGAAGTCTCCGTCTAAGATTCGCTCACCCAAGAGGCCTGCCGGCACGCTGTACCGGGGCAACGAAGGCATGTGGTCGTGGGTGCTGCACCGTATTACCGGTGTCGCTATCTACTTCTTCCTCCTTGTACACATTCTCGACACCGCGCTTGTTCGCGTGAGTCCAGAGGCATACAACCAAGTCATTGAGACGTACAAGACTCCCGTGATGGGCCTTGGCGAGATCGCTCTGGTTGCGGCCATCGCCTTCCATGCCTTCAACGGCCTGCGCATCATCCTGATCGACTTCTGGGCATTTGGCGCCAAGCACCAGCGCGCAATGTTCTGGGTAGTCATCGGTCTCTGGCTGATTCTGCTTGCAGGATTCATCCCCCGCCAGCTAATGCACGTCTTCGGAGGTTGAGCATGAGTCTCATCGAAGCTCCCCGCACGCCCACCCGTGGCCGCCGCACCGGCGGAATTAACTGGGAAAAATGGGGATGGATCTACATGCGCGCCTCTGGCGTTGTGCTCATTGTTCTCATCTTTGGTCACCTTTTCGTCAACCTCGTTGCTGGTGAAGGTGTCAAGGCCATCGACTTCGCATTCGTCGGCGGAAAGCTTTCTGACCCGTTCTGGGCCGTCTGGGATGGCCTGATGCTGTGGCTCGCGCTGATCCACGGTGGCAACGGAATGCGCACGCTTGTCAACGACTACGCCACCAACCCGAAGGTGCGCAATATTCTTCTGATCGGTATTGCCGCATCCACGGCAATTCTGATCCTTTTGGGAACCCTGGTGATCACCACCTTCGATCCCTGCCCTGCCGGAGCTGACCCAGCTCTGCTTTCCAGCATCTGTGAGGGACGCTAATTGTCTACGATTAATACCGGCGATATCGCCGACGGAACCATCATCGATGGAGTCCATTACCACCAGTTCGACATCGTGATCGTTGGTGCCGGCGGTGCTGGCATGCGCGCGGCAATTGAAGCCGGCCCGCACGCTAAGACTGCGGTGATCTCCAAGCTCTACCCCACGCGTTCGCACACCGGTGCAGCCCAGGGCGGCATGGCCGCAGCGCTGGCCAACGTTGAAGACGACAACTGGGAATGGCACACCTACGACACCGTCAAGGGCGGCGACTACCTCGTTGACCAGGACGCTGCCGAGATCCTCGCTAAAGAGGCCATTGATGCGGTAGTTGACCTTGAAAACATGGGTCTTCCGTTCAACCGCACCGCAGACGGCAAGATTGACCAGCGTCGCTTCGGTGGTCACACTCGCGAGCACGGCAAGGCTCCTGTTCGCCGCGCCTGCTACGCCGCTGACCGCACAGGTCACATGATTCTCCAGACCCTGTACCAAAACTGCGTCAAACTCGGCATCAACTTCTTCAACGAGTTCTACGTGCTCGACCTCATCATGACCGAGGTCGACGGCGTTGAAGAGCCCGCTGGCGTCGTTGCTTATGAACTCGCCACCGGTGACCTCCACGTGTTCCAGTCGAAGGCCACCATCTTTGCTACCGGCGGATTCGGCAAGATCTTCAAGACGACATCCAACGCTCACACCCTTACCGGTGACGGCGTCGGAATCATCTGGCGCAAGGGCCTTCCGCTTGAAGACATGGAGTTCTTCCAGTTCCACCCCACCGGGTTGGCTGGCCTCGGCATCCTGCTTTCAGAGGCAGCTCGTGGAGAAGGCGCTATTCTGCGCAACTCCGAAGGCGAGCGCTTCATGGAGCGCTACACGCCGACACTCAAGGACCTCGCGCCGCGTGACATCGTCGCGCGCTCGATGGCCACCGAGATTCGTGAAGGCCGTGGAGCTGGTCCTGACAAGGACTACCTGTTCCTCGACATCACTCACCTCGAGCCAGCCGTCATTGACGAGAAACTGCCAGACATCACCGAGTTCGCTCGCACCTACCTGGGCGTCGAGCCGTACACCGAGCCCGTTCCCGTGCTACCAACCGCGCACTACGCGATGGGTGGTATTCCCACCAACGTTCAGGCCGAAGTGCTGCGCAACAACACGGATGTCGTCAAGGGGCTCTACGCCGCTGGCGAGTGTGCGTGTGTTTCTGTTCACGGTTCTAACCGTTTGGGAACTAACTCGCTGCTCGACATCAACGTCTTCGGAAAGCGTGCCGGTAGGGCCGCCGTTGAATACGTGAAGACGGCTGAGTTCGTGCCGCTGCCCGAGAATCCTGCCGGCGGTGTGAAGAACATTCTCGACATGGTTCGTGCTGGCGATGGCACCGAGCGTATTGCGGTGATTCGTAAAGAATTGCAGGTCTCGATGGACCGCAACGCGCAGATTTTCCGCACCGATGAAAGTCTCGAAGAGGTAACCAACCTCATCCAGAGCCTGCGCGCTCGCTACCGCAACATCCAGCTGCACGACAAGGGCAAGCGGTTCAACACCGACCTGCTCGAGGCTGTAGAGCTTGGCTTCTTGCTCGACCTCGCCGAGGTACTCGTGTTCTCAGCACGTTCGCGCAAGGAAAGCCGTGGCGGCCACATGCGTGAGGACTACCCCAACCGTGACGACGAGAACTTCCTCGTGCACACGATGGCGTACCTCACCGGCGACCCAGAATCAGAAGAGGCGGGTGACCACATCCGACTCGACTGGAAGCCGGTTGTGATCACTAACTACCCGCCGATGGAAAGAAAGTACTAATGAGCACTGCCGTCGCCGATAAGAAGCCTGCCGCAGCAGAGGTCATCCCGACCTTTAATGTGACGCTCCGCATCCGCCGTTTCGATCCTGAGGTCGATGAAGAGCCGCGCTGGGAGGATTTCGACCTTGAGGTCTTTGCAACCGACCGCGTTCTTGATGCTCTGCACAAGATCAAGTGGGAAGTTGACGGGTCGCTGACCTTCCGTCGCTCGTGCGCGCACGGCATTTGCGGTTCGGATGCCATGCGCATCAACAGCCGTAACCGTCTGGCCTGCAAGACCCTGATCAAAGATCTCGACATTACGAAGCCGATCACCGTCGAAGCCATCAAGGGTCTTCCCCTCGAAAAGGACTTGATCGTCGACATGGAGCCATTCTTCGACTCCTTCAAGGAGGTCAACCCCTTCTTGATGGCTGGTCCCGTCAAGGGCGGCAAAGAGCGCAAGCAGAGCCCCGTGGAGCGCGCACGTTTCGACGACACCACCAAGTGCATTCTGTGCGCCGCGTGCACGTCGAGCTGCCCCGTGTTCTGGACTGACGGACAGTACTTCGGTCCTGCCGCCATCGTTAATGCGCACCGCTTCATTTTCGATTCGCGCGACGAGGGCGCTGGCGTTCGTCTCGACATCCTCAACGACAAAGAGGGAGTGTGGCGCTGCCGCACTACCTTCAACTGCACCGACGCTTGCCCTCGCGGCATCCAAGTCACTCAGGCTATTGCTGAAGTGAAGCAGGCAATCATCAAGGGTCACGCGTAACAACGCACCAGCTCAAACAAGATCGCCCCTGTCACTACCTAGGTAGAGACAGGGGCGATTTGTGCATGTTCGGCGTCACCCACGGCGCACGAACACACGGGGTCTTCGGGTGACCCACTAAAGAGACTGCGTTGCCAGCGCCTTATGACGGCAAAAATGCCATTTGCCCCCGAAGTGGGGATGAATCACTTATGCCGCGTTAGCTCAGCAACCGGATGTTTACACCCTGGTTCGATCCGCTGGAGAGGTTCAGGGGCTTGATGAGGGCGTTGATGAGCCCGTCGACACTGCCGAGCAAGCCACCGAGGAGCCCTCCACCACCGACAATCCCCGCGAGATACGTGCGGTCTACAGTTTGCACCAGATCGAGCGACGAAAGCCCACCCGGAATTCCCGTGACGTTAAGGGCGAACGTACCGTTGCTCGAGACCGTAGTTGTGGCATAGACGAGACCGGCGGCTTGAAGCGAGAGGTGCGCGCCAGGGGTGGCCGTACCGACGAGGTTGAGGTCAATGTCTGCCCCAACGATTCCGCCTGGCGCAGTGTGGCCGGCGGGAGGTGCGCCACCGGTGACGGTGCCAACGACCGCATCGACAATATCTGTGACTGGCGTGTTGGCAGTACCGCTGTTCGCCCCAGCATCGCCGACAGTATCGGCATTCGAGGGGTCGATCGCGGGCACAGCCGGGACGGAAATGTTCGCGGCGTCAGATTGCTCGCTGTCACGGCTGTCTGCGATTCCCGCCTCGACATCGCTGGTGTTCGACGAATCTTCGCGAGACTCGCTTGTCGTTGGGGAGCTATCTGGCGCCGGGTTCTGAGGGCCGAGAAGAACGAACGAGCCGGTAAGTGCCACGACGGCGGCGAGAGAGCCAGCGACAGCCACCGGGATCGCTCCTGCGCTTGCCCCTCCGGCGGCAACGGCGCTAGCACCGACAAGGTGTGAACCAGCGAGCACGGCCGCGGGCATGGCCGGGGCAGCAGCTGCCGTCAATGATGCGGCTCCACTCTGCGCGAACGCGCTGAGGAAGCCGCCTCCAGCGACGCCACCCAACAGAAGGGGAATCATGACGAGAGCGAGGCGTGACCCGACTTCGTCGACCTCTTCACACACGATGGCGCAGCGAGCACACGACGCAAGATGAGCCGCGATCCGGCGCGAATCACGGCTGCTTAGGCTTCGGCGAGCATGCTCGCCGAACTTCGACATTGCCCACTGGCATTCGCCGGATGCGGTGGCATCGTTGATGTGAGCCTGCAACCACGCCTTGCGCAGTCCTTCGCGGGCACGGTACGCAAGGGCGGCAACACTATTGGCGCTCATCCCGAGAATCGGCGCCACCTCGTGCGGATCCATGCCCTCAACCTCGGTGTACCAGAGCACTGACTGCCAACGGTCGGGAAGTTCGCGGAACGCTTGTGCCGTTAGTGTGTGGTCGAGCGCGAGCGAGACGGGGTCGTCAAGAGTTGTGGGGTCTTCAAAGTCAGCGATCTCCTCCACTTGCACTTCGCGTGAGGCGGCACCCCACGTCGACGCAAGGTTGCGGATGGTCGTGTAAAGGTAGGGCCGAAATGCCCCCTGCGGGCCGCCACCCGCCAGCACACGCTGGTAAATACGCGCGAACGACTCAGACACGAGATCATCCGCGTCTATCGACGTGTACTGACGAGCGACACATATACCCGAGCGGTAGTGGCGACTCCAGAGCTCGGCAAAAGCGTTTTGTACCCCCGTACGCGCTTGTGCCAGAAGCTGCTCGTCCGAAGTGGTTAGCTTCGAAGCCACGATTCCGCTCATCCCCCTGATCCATTTCCCGGGCCTCTCTTTGTCCCATTGGGTGAAGGTTTTGGAGAAAACAACCTTCTTACCCAAAGAGACTGATGAACCCGATCTCTATGACGCAGATTATCGAATTATTCCAGATTTTTGTGCCCCCACTAGGGGGCAACAGGTCGTTCTGGGCCGAACAATACTGCGTTCTAGTGATTTTCACACTAGCGGTGAAGAGGGCAACCACGCTGCCGGGGTAGACCACCGGCGCTGTGTGAAAGCGGTCTCTCAGCCCTGAGCGAAAGGTCGCTCCCCCGGGCTGGGAGGATCACTTTTCCTCTCACCTTCGTCTGCCGCTTTTGCCGATCAGGGGCACGTTTCGCAAACTATAAGACAATGACAATCGCGATACTCTTGTACCCCGAATCCCTGCCCCGTACTTGCTGAGGACAGTTCAACTCGAGTGTTGAGTTACTCTCGCAACGCCCCGATTACTCATTTTGGGTGGACCACTTCATCAGCCCGGTAGCGCCCAGCAGAGCGGTCCTCCGGCCGTTAACGACTGAGTGCCGCTACCCCTTCTGGGGTAGCGGCACTCAGTGCGGGCGCAGATTACCGAGCGCAGAGCCCGGCAACACCCGTTCGAAGCCTGGGCTAACTCTAGCCAGCGTTGGCGGCAGCCTCACGAGCAGTCGGTCCGGTAGTTGCGTTAATAGCGGCAGCAGCACGAGCCTTAGCCTGCTCGAGGGTTACCGTCTTGAGCTCGGCACGCACATCGGCGAGCGCCGCGGGAGTCATCGAAAGGCTCGTCACTCCGAGCCCAACAAGAACTACAGCGAGCTGCGGGTCAGCGGCAGCCTCTCCACAAACACCAACAGGCTTACCAGCAGCAATACCCGCATCACCGATCATCTTCACGAGGCGAAGCACTGCAGGATGCCAGGGGTCTTGGAACTTGGCGAGGGTGCCGAGCATCCGGTCTGCCGCCAGCGTGTACTGGGTGAGGTCGTTCGACCCGATCGAAACGAAGTCACTTCGTTCGGTGATCTGGTCGGCGAGTACGGCAAGTGACGGAACTTCTGCCATGACTCCAACAGTATTGAGGCCGAGTTCGCGGCCAAGGGCCACAAAGTAATCAGTCTCTTCGGCATCCGACACCATCGGGGCCATGACCCAGAGGTCGGCGTCGGTAGCGTTTTGAGCATTAACCAGAGCGGTGAGCTGGTCGCGAAGAATGTTCTCGTTGACGCGCAGCGAGCGCAGTCCACGCTGGCCCAATGCAGGGTTGGCCTCTTCGCCCATGTCCATGAAGCTCAGCGGCTTGTCTGCGCCAGCATCAAGAGCGCGCACAACAACCTTTTTTCCGGGGAAGTGCTTCAACATCTCCGTGTATTCGACCGTCTGCTCTTCTACCGTCGGCGCACTCGTGGCGTCGAGGAACATCAGCTCAGTGCGGAAGAGCCCAACACCTTCGGCACCCAGCTCAACAGCCTGCGCTGCCTCTGAGGGCGTACCGAGATTGGCCAGAAGCGGAACGAGAGTTCCGTCGGCAAGCTCGCCGTCAGTGATCGGCGCATTAGCGGCGGCGGCGAGCTCGGCGATGCGAGCTTCTGCTGCGGCGAGCTGCTCGGCCGTGGGATCAGTCGTGATGCTGCCGGAGCCGGCATCCACAATTACCAGAGTGTCGTCAGCAAGATCGAGAGCTTCGGCGACGCCCATGATGGCCGGGATCGCCTTGGAGCGAGCAAGAATTGCGGTGTGGCTGGTCGGGCCACCCTGACGTGTGACAAGAGCGAGCACCTTGTCGAGTTCGAGAAGGGCCGTGTCGGCAGGGGCCAAGTCATCGGCAACCAAAACGAATGGCTCATCGCGCTGCGGAACACCCGGGGCAGCAACGCCACGAAGGTTGGCAACAACACGTTGGCAAACATCGCCCAAGTCGGTGGCACGCTCAGCCATCATTCCGCCGAGCGAAATCAGCAGATCGCGAAACTTGCCGAACGCTTCAAACACTGCGCGCTCAGCGGTCTTGCCGCTGTCGATGATCTCGTTGACGCTCTCGAGAATGGACGGGTCTTCTGCCATGAGTGCCGTAGCCGTCAACACCTCGTTGGCTTCGGCATCCGCCTTCTCTGCCCGCTCGCGCAGGTCAGCTGCCACAAAGATTAGCGCTGCTGCTGCCGCTTCTTTCTCTGCCGCGGCATCACCCGAGTGGCGTGCATCTTTCGGCTCTGGAAGCGGGTCGGGCATACGCACGACTTTTCCAATGGCAACCGATCGTCCAACTCCAACACCTTGAAGTTCCATGTGATCTGACCTCTCCTCTGAGTTGTGCACGAACAGCCTAGCTATTCTTGATGCATGCAGCTTGCGCAACGACTGAAACCAGCCATTGAGTGGGTACTTCACCTACGTCCCGTGCGTGTGTTCATGCACTATGCCGAGAAGCTGGGGCCCATCCTCGCCTCCGGGCTCTCCTATCAGGCGATCTTCGCCGTCTTCGCTGCAATCTGGGTTGGCTTCGCTGTCGCCGGGTTCATCGTTCAAGGTGACCCTGTGCTGCTGGATGCCGTCTACAACTTCATCTCCACCAATATCCCGGGGCTCATCGGCGACGGGAGCGGCAATGGCGCCATAAGCCGGGAGACCCTCGCGGACACCAGCATTCTGGGCATTACGGGCGCGATAGCCGCTGTCGGTCTTATTTTCACCGCGCTGGGGTGGATCGCCTCTGGCCGGGATGCCGTGCGCTCCATGTTCGGCCTCGAAAGTTCCGAAACCAATTTCTTGATTCTGAAGCTCAAGGATTTGGGTCTTGCCGTCGGCTTCGGTCTTGCCGTGCTGTTGTCTGCCGCGATGTCCCTGGTGAGCACCGCCGCGCTCAACTGGATTCTCGACCTGATCTCGATCGACGAAGATTCGCAGGCCGCTCGCATTGCGACCCGAGGTGTAGCGCTCGTCATCGTCCTCATCTTGGACGCGGCAACCCTTGGCGTTTTCTATCGCGTCGTTTCCGGCATCAAGATTCCGTTCCGCCTCCTTGCGCAAGGCACCATCATCGCTGCGCTCGCCCTCGGCGCGCTCAAGTTTGGTGGGAGCTTCCTGCTCGAAGGGGCAACCCGCAACCCGCTGCTCGCCTCCTTCGCCGTGATCATCGGTCTGCTCATTTGGTTCAACCTGATCTGCCAAATCATCCTCATTGGATCGGCGTGGATCGCGGTTTCAGCTGATGATGCCGATCTCGACCTCAGCGGTGAGAAGCGTGACGAGGATGCACCGCGAGCCGTGGCAGCGACGAAAGCTGGCGAAGAAGCGAAGGCCCACAAGGCGGTCGCGACTGAGCGCAAACTCGAACGCAAGGACGGCCGCAAGGCTAAGAAGGGCTCCGAGGCTGACAGCGAGACGGATAAGGCCAAGAACACGCACAGCGAGAAGAAATTCGCGCGCACCTTCAAGCGGATGCTGAAACGCAACAAGAAGCGGTAGTGCTCGGTCACGGCGCGGTCAGTGCGCGTCGGTAGTCTTGAGACATGGCAACACGTCTCCGCATCGCATCCGTCAACGTCAATGGTGTTCGCGCCGCTTACCGCAAAGGCATGGGCGACTGGCTGGATGCCCGTGACATCGACATTCTCGCGCTGCAAGAGGTTCGCGCCGCTGATGCCGACATCGAAGGCTTGCTCGGCGATGGCTGGAACATCCTGCACGATGCCGCGACCGCGAAGGGCCGCGCGGGCGTCGCGCTGGCCTCCCGCAAGGGATCTGCGGCATCCGCCCCTCTTGCTCACCGCGTTGCGCTCGGCGCCGATGACTTCGATAGCGCTGGTCGCTGGCTCGAAGCCGACTTTGACGTCAACGGCACGACGGTCACCGTCGTGAGCACCTACGTTCACTCGGGCGTTGTTGATACCCCGAAGCAGGTTGAGAAATACAAGTTCTTAGAGGCCATGCTCGTGCGCCTGCCCGAACTTGCCGCCCACAGCGACCACGCCCTCATCGTCGGCGACCTCAACGTGGGGCACCGCGAACTCGACATCAAGAACTGGCGCGGTAACCGCAAGAAGGCGGGCTTCCTCCTCGAAGAGCGCGCCTACTTCGACCGCATCTTCGGTGCTGCTGGCGAGACCATCGAATGCGTTGACGGTACGACGGGCCCCGGCCTCGGTTGGGTGGATGTCGGCCGCCAGTTTGCCGGTGAAGTTGACGGCCCCTACACCTGGTGGTCGCAGCGCGGCCAAGCTTTCGACACCGACACCGGTTGGCGTATCGACTACCACGTCGCCACCCCCGCGCTTGCAGTCACCGTTGCGGATTACCGCATCGACAAGGCCGGCGCCTGGGATGAGCGTTGGAGCGATCACGCTCCCGTCGTTGTTGACTACTCAATCTGAAAGACTTAGCCCATGAGCACCACACCCCGCCTGTTTTCCGGCATGCAGCCGTCTGCCGATTCGCTCCACGTGGGCAACTACATTGGCGCGCTCATGCAGTGGCGCGAGATGCAGCAGAACTACGACGCTGTCTTCTGCGTTGTTGACATGCACGCCATCACCGTTCCGCAGGAGCCCGAGCTACTGCGCGCTCAGACCCGTCGCACTGCCGCGCAGTACATTGCCGGCGGCATCGACCCTGAACACTCTGTGTTGTTCGTTCAGTCGCAGGTTCCGGCGCACGCCGAGCTCGCCTGGGTGCTGAACACCATCACCGGCTTCGGTGAGGCTTCGCGCATGACCCAGTTCAAAGACAAGTCAGCCAAGCAGGGATCGGATGCCGCCTCGGTTGGCCTCTTCACCTACCCCGTGCTGATGGCCGCCGACATTCTGCTCTACGACACCGCCATTGTGCCGGTGGGCGAAGATCAGCGTCAGCACATCGAGCTCACGCGCGACCTCGCCGCACGCTTCAATTCGCGTTTCGGCGACACCTTCGTGATGCCAGAACCGCAGATTCAGAAAGCCACCGCCAAGATTTACGACCTGCAGAACCCCGAGTCGAAGATGAGCAAGTCAGCGACGACAGATGCCGGAGTGCTGTGGTTGCTCGACGAACCCTCCAAGACGGCAAAGAAGATCAAATCGGCAGTGACGGATGCTGACCGCGAGATCCGTTTCGACCGCGGGGCAAAGCCGGGCGTCTCGAATTTGCTCACTCTGCACTCCACGTTTAGTGGAACATCCGTTGCCGACTTGGAAGCGCAGTTCGAGGGCAAGGGGTATGGCGATCTCAAGAAAGAGGTTGCCGAGGTGGTGACCGCCGAATTCGCCCCCGTGCGTGAGCGCACCCTTGAACTGCTGAATGACCCTGCCGAACTCGACCGCATGCTCAGCAAAAACGCAGAGCGTGCTAACGAAATGGCCCACAAGACGCTTGACCGCGTCTACGACCGAATCGGCTTTTTGCCGCGGGTGCGCTAATGCAAACTTTTACTCTCACCAGCGAACGACTCACTCTCGATGCCCTCACCGGTAACGATGTTGAACTCATGACCGCCTACTGCCAGGACCCGATTTTTGAGCACACGCTCACGATCCCGTGGCCGTACACTTCGCCAGACGCCGAATTCTTCATCAACAACCTTGTGGCTCAGTGGTGGGAAGATGACGACGAATACACCTGGGCGATCCGCGAAACTGGCAAACCTGAACTGCTCGGCGTCATTAGCTTTCGCCTCTACAACGACACCATCGGCTACTGGATGGGCGAACCGCACCGCGGCAAAGGCCTCATGAAAGAAGCGGTCGCTGAAGTGTGCCGCTGGGTGTTCTCCACCGGCCGCCCCGAAGTGCGCTGGGAAGCCCTCGTGGGCAACAAAGCCTCCGCCGCCATCGCCAAAAACTTGGGCTTCATCTACACCGGCATCGAACCCGCCTCGAGCGAGTATCGCGGCGGCACGCATCCGCCCTCGTGGTGGGCAACGCTCACTGCTCCGGATGAGAACCCCACGTATGAGGTCGAGTCCGGCCAGCCCTGGCCGGTTTAGCACTGAGAAAGCGCTGACGCATTGACCATCACCGTTGCCCTCTTTGACCTCGACGACACCCTGTTTGCTCACCGGGCATCCGTGGATCTGGGCATTCGCAATCACCGGCGCTCGTTGGGGACCACGTTTGCTGCCGGCCCCAGCGTCGATGGCAGCACGGTGTGGCCCGACGACGCCGCGGAGAGTGTGCGTTGGACCGCGCTGGAGGAACATCACTACCACCGCTACCTCGGCGGCGAGCTGACGTTCGAAGGGCAACGGCAAGCCCGCGCCCGCGGGTTCGTCGAGCCCTACGGCGTGACCCTCACCGACGCCGAATCCAGCCTGTGGTTCGATACCTACTTCGAGGCCTACCGCGATGCGTGGCACCTGCACGACGACACCCTCGCCTGCCTCGATTCGCTGGAGGCCCGCTCCCCCGCGATGCGCCTCGGCATCATTACCAACGGCGAAATCGATTTTCAAACGCGCAAGGTCGAGACCGTTGGTCTCACTCACCGCGTCGAACACCTCGTTGCCAGCGGCGAGTTTGGGCATACCAAACCCGACCCACGCATCTTCCACCACACGTGCGAACTCTTCAGTGTCGAACCCGCCGACGCGGTCTACATCGGCGATCGACTGGCGACCGATGCGCTGGGAGCCGCGAACGCCGGCCTCAGCGGAGTTTGGCTCGACCGCGAGCGCAGCGCAACCACCGATCAACTCGACGAAGCTCGGGCGGCCGGCGTCAGCGTCATCCACTCGCTTGATGAATTGGCGGCACTACTCGACTGAGGCTGCACTCCTGCTCGTCTAAGCCAGCTGCGGCCCCCTCCGGCTAGGGCCGCAGCGCGAGGACTCGCCCGAACATAGTCGCGCCACTCCCCCCGCCTCGCGTAACAAACTGAGAGGTTGGGGCGGGAATAGTGTGCGGCGAAACGCGTTGAGTAGACTAAGCAAAGCAAAACGTGCTCCGGGGCTCGGTGAGAATCCGAACCGGCGGTTATAGTCCGCGACCCGCGACGAAGTGAAAACTTCGGGACGGTTGACCTGGTGAAATTCCGGGACCGACGGTAATGAGATCGCAAGATTTCTCAGTCCGGATAAGAGGAAGCACGAGCTGAACCATTTAGCTTGCCCACATTCTGGGTGAACTCGATAACTCAGCGGGGTTTTTCGAACCCATTTTCCCGGAGCGCGTCCCACGAGACGAGAGCCGGATGACCACACCAGAACAGCACGCGCAGGTCGAGAAGCTGATGCTTCATGCGCTGTCGCTTGCCAGTCGTGGTCCCGTCACCGGCGGCAACCCTCAGGTTGGTTGCGTCCTCGTCAACGACGCTGGCGACATCGTTGCTGAAGGCTGGCATCACGGCGCCGGAACTCCTCACGCTGAAGTGGATGCCCTCACCACGCTTGGCGGCGACGCTGCCGGCCTCACCGCCGTCGTCACCCTCGAACCCTGCAACCACCACGGCCGCACCGGCCCCTGCGCTCAAGCCCTGCTCGATGCTGGCGTGAGCCGCGTCGTCTACGCGGTGTCTGACCCCGGGGCGAATTCCGCTGGCGGCGCCGAACGCCTCCGCGCTGGTGGCGTCGAAGTGATCGCTGGCATCGCGCAGGCCGAAGCCGAAGAGTTTTTGCACTCGTGGCTGACGGCTGCGCGACTGCAGCGTCCGCACGTCACGGTGAAGTGGGCATCGACCCTGGACGGTCGCGCTGCGGCCGCCGACGGCACGAGCCAGTGGATCACCGGCACCGCCGCTCGTCAGCACGTGCACGAGCAACGAGCGCGCGCCGATGCGATCGTCGTGGGCACAGGCACGGTGCTCGCCGATGACCCGAGCCTGACCGCACGGGGCGACGCCGGCGAGCTGCTCGAGTCGCAACCGCAGCCGGTGGTGCTTGGTCGACGCGAGATTCCGGCGGCGGCGAAACTGCGCCAGCACCCCGAGCAACTGCGTCAGTTTGACGGCCGGGACCTTAACGCCGCACTGAGCGAACTGTTTGAGGCGGGCATCCGTCGCGTCTTCGTTGAAGGCGGCCCGACTATCGCGAGCGCGTTCATCGCTGCGGGGCTTGCGGATGAACTGCTCATCTATCTGGCCCCGAAACTGTTGGGCGGACCGAAGGTCGCGCTCGGCGAGCTCGGGGTCACGACCATGGCTGAGGCGAAAGACCTCAGCATCACTGAACTTCGCCCGCTGGGCAACGACGTGCTGATTGTCGCCCGCCCGGCGCCCAGCAAGACAGCAGCCGCCCAGCCTGCAGTACAGCACCCGGCGACAGAGCCAACGGTCGCCCCGGCGACAGAGACGGAAGCGTAACCATGTTTACCGGAATCATTGAAGAACTCGGCGACGTCGTCGAATTCGCCGCGACCGACGACGGTGCGCGCCTCACGGTGCGTGCCCCGAAGGCGGTATCGGATGCCGGCCACGGTGACTCGATCAGCGTCAGCGGCGTGTGTCTCACCGTCGTCGATCAGGGACCCGACTGGTTTACAGCCGACGTCATGGGAGTCACCCTCGACATGAGCACGCTCGGCTCGCTCGCCGCCGGTGCTCGCGTGAACATTGAGCGCGCTATGCAGGTCGGCGATCGCCTCGGCGGCCACATCGTGCAGGGTCACATTGACGGCACGAGCACCGTGCTGAGCGTCACCGATGAGGGCAGCTGGAGCATCCTGCGTTTCAGCCTCACCGAAGAACTCGCGCCACTCGTCGCCCGCAAGGGTTCGATCGCGGTGCACGGCGTCTCGCTCACGGTGAGTGCTGTGGGTCGCGACTGGTTCGAGGTTTCGCTGATTCCCGAAACCCTCACCGCTACAACGTTGGGAGCGCTCGCTGTGGGCGACTCCGTCAACATCGAAACCGACATCCTGGCGCGCCATGTGGCCCGGATGGCCGAGTTCACCGACGCTGATCAGCGTCACGAAAGGAGCGGGTCATGAGCCTCGCCACCATCCCCCAGGCCGTTGAAGCGTTGCGCGCTGGCCGCCCCGTGATCGTTGCCGACGATGAGGGCCGCGAGAACGAGGGCGATGTCATCATCTCCGCCGAGCTCGCCAGCCAAGAGTGGATCGCCTGGATGGTCCGCCACTCCTCCGGCTTCATCTGCGCCCCGATGACCAACGAAATCGCCGATGCGCTGGCGCTGCCGCCGATGGTTGCTCACAACGAAGACCCCCGCGGCACGGCGTACACCGTGTCGGTGGATGCCGCGAACCGTCTCAGCACCGGCATCAGCGCCTCCGATCGGGCCCACACTCTGCGGGTGCTCGCCGACCCTGTTTCGCAACCGTCGAGCCTGCACCGCCCTGGCCACATCATGCCGCTACGCGCAGTCGATGGTGGAGTGCGCGAGCGCGACGGCCACACCGAAGCATCCGTCGATCTGATGAAGCTCGCTGGACTGCGCCCCGTTGCGGCGATCTCGGAGATTGTGCTCGACTCGGGCGAGATGATGCGCCTGCCCGAACTGATCGAGTTCGGTGCGCGCGAAGATGTGCTCGTCATCACGATTCTGGACCTCATGCACTGGCTCGAAGAGAACCGCTGCGACACCATCCCGGCACCGATCGAACCGATCCCGGAGATGAGTCGCGTGCAGTTCGAAGTCGAAACCACGATCCCGACCGTGCACGGATCCTTCACGGTGCGGGCCTATCGCGACAACTCGACGGGCGCCGATCACGTCGCGTTCATCGCGCCCGGAACCCTCGACCACACCGGCGACGGCCCCACTCTGGTGCGCGTGCACTCGGAGTGCCTCACGGGGGAAGCGTTCGGTTCGCTCAAGTGCGAGTGCGGCCCTCAGCTCGATAGTGCGCTCGAGACCATCCAACGCGAGGGTGGCGCCGTGATTTACCTGCGCGGCCACGAAGGTCGTGGTATCGGACTCATCAACAAGCTGCGCGCTTACCGCCTGCAAGAAGATGGGCTCGACACTCTGGATGCGAACCTGGCCCTGGGACTGCCCGCCGACTCCCGCGACTATGGGGCTGCTGTTGGCATCCTCAAGGATCTTGGAATCTCCTCGGTCAGCCTGCTCAGCAACAACCCCGAGAAGAAGCGTCAGCTTGAAGAGCGTGGCGTTATTGTCGGCGAACTCGTGCCGCTCGTTGTGGGCGTCGGCGCCGGCAATGAGGGTTACCTCGAAACCAAGCGTGACCGTATGGGCCACCAACTCCCCACCACCGCCGTGCTCGCTGAAGCACGACTTACCGCGAAAGGCCTCTGATGAGTGGCGCAGGATCCCCCGAAATCGTTACCGACGCAACCGGCCTCAAGGTCACGATCATCGCCGGTCAGTGGCATGAGGTCATCACTAACGGACTGCTCGCCGGCGCCCACCGCGCCCTCAAGGCAGCCAACGCTGAGGTTACCGAGGTGCGGGTTCCCGGCAGCTTCGAGCTGCCCGTGGCGAGCAAGGCAGCCCTGGATGCTGGGGCGGATGCCGTTGTTGCTCTCGGCGTCATCATCCGTGGGGGCACACCCCACTTTGAATACGTGTCGGATGCCGCCACCAGCGGCCTCACGCAAGTGTCGATCCTGACCGGCAAACCGGTGGGCTTTGGCGTGCTCACGCTCGACGACGAACAGCAGGGCCTCGATCGTGCCGGGCTAGAAGGCTCGAAAGAGGACAAGGGCGAAGAGGCCGCCAACGCGGCTATCGCGACCGCGGTGCTGTTGCGCCAAATTCGCGGGGAGTAGCGGCGAAGCGCACCTATAGTCGAGTTACACGATCGGAAAACACTCAATGAGCAGGAACGATTTGCGTATTACTGGTGGGGTTCTCACCGTGACCCCGCGAGGACTCGACCGTCTCTGGTGCTTCCGAAAAAATGTCGTTGTTGCGCTGGTGAATATTAGTGGTGTTCGCATCGAACGCCACGCCAGTAGAGTCCCGACCGGATGGCGTGGCCCGGGGCTCGATTTCATGGGCAAGCTGTGTGGAACTTTTCACCCGCCCGGTGAGAGACATTTCTGGAATTACTTGGGTTCAGGCGAGGTGCTGAGAATCACCATCGCGGGAGACCAGCACTTCCAGCAGCTGAACCTGTCCGTAGACGACGCGAAGAGCTCCCGAAACGTGCTGCTAGACGCCATCTCTCCCCAGAGTGCGCAGTGATTTCACTCACAGCGGGGTAGTCGCGCCGAAAGCACTCTCACAGTCGTACCTTCACGACAGTCGGATACCCCGGAAGTTGTACGCAGCGCCCAGACAGAAGGCCTAGTGTTTTAGAGGCTGATTGCTGATGCCGATGTCGCTAATTTTCTGCGGCACCTTCGCCCTACATTTTTGGGACAACGAGAAATCTCATGAGCTCGACTTCACACACCTCTGCTCCTCGCCGCGGCCGTTCGGCATCGGCCGATAAAGTCGACGATGGCCCCCGCGCCAAGTTCAGCGAATTGTTCCCCTACCTGCTGGAGCACCGCAAAGTTCTGATCTTTGTGATCGTCCTGAGCGTGCTCGGTGCCGGCGCTTCGCTTGCGCAACCGCTGCTCGTGAGTCAGGTCATCACGATCGTCGAGGCGGGAAAATCACTCGGCACCCTCGTGTGGCTCCTCGTCGGTCTCGTCGTTATCTCGGGCCTCATCAGCGGCTACCAGCACTACCTCTTGCAGCGCACTGGTGAAGGAGTCGTGCTCTCGAGCCGTCGTCGCCTAGTGAGCCGGATGCTCAACCTCCCCATCTCAGAGTTCGACCGTCGCCGCACCGGTGACCTCGTCTCTCGTGTTGGCAGCGACACGACCCTGCTGCGTGCGGTTCTCACCCAGGGACTCGTCGAAGCAATCGGTGGCTCGATCACCTTCGTGGGCGCGCTCATCGCGATGCTCATCATTGACCCCGTACTTCTCGGTCTTACCGTGCTGGTCGTTGCCATCGCCGTCGTCACCGTCACTACCCTGTCGAAGCGCATCCGGATCGCGAGCCAGCGGGCCCAGCGCAAGGTCGGCGACCTGGCTGCTGCCGTAGAGCGCGCCATCTCCGCGGTGCGAACCCTGCGCGCGTCCAACGCTACTGAGCGTGAAATTGAGGCTGTGAACGAGGATGCCCTCGGTGCGTGGAAGATGGGCATTAGCGTTGCCAAGATCTCAGCCCTCGTGGTTCCGATCGCGGGTATCGCCCTGCAGGTCTCGTTCCTCGTCGTGCTCGGTGTTGGCGGATACCGCGTCGCCAGCGGTGCGATCACGGTCGCGAACCTCGTGGCGTTCATCCTGTTCCTCTTCCTCATGATCATGCCCCTCGGTCAAGCCTTCGGCGCGATTACTGCCGTGAACCAAGCTCTGGGTGCCCTTGGTCGCATCCAAGAGATCATCAAGCTCCCCAGCGAGCTCGAGTCTGACGCCAATGTCGTTGCAGTCGCCAGTGTCGAGTCGGATGCCGCGATCACTTTCGACAACGTCGAATTCTCCTACCCCCGCGATTCGGTGCTCGTGCAAGCAGAATCGGAACTGGCCGAACTCAAGCACGCCGGCACAGAATCCGCTGCCGAAGAGATTGACCTCACCGTTTTGCGCGGAGTCAGCTTCGCGGTGAAGCGCGGCGAACGTACCGCCATTGTTGGGCCCTCGGGCGCTGGCAAGAGCACCATCCTGGCCCTCATCGAGCGCTTCTACGATCCAACCGGTGGCGTTGTGCGCCTCGGCGGCGATGATCTTCGCGGTCTCAATCGTGAAGAGCTGCGCGCGCAAATTGGCTACGTCGAACAGGACGCTCCCGTGCTCGCGGGCACCATCCGCCAAAATCTCCTCATCGGTGCGCCCAATGCCACCGATGAAGAATGTATCAACGTCATCGCTGCTGTGAACCTCACTGCCGTGCTCGACCGCAACCCTGCCGGTTTGGATGCCGCTGTCGGCGAAGACGGCGTGATGCTCTCTGGTGGTGAGCGTCAGCGTCTCGCAATCGCCCGCACGCTGCTCGCCGCTCCCCCGATTCTGTTGCTCGACGAATCGACCTCAAGCTTGGACGGCCTCAACGAGCAGATGCTCCGCGAAGCCATCGACGCTGTGGCCGAGAACCGCACCCTCATCGTGATCGCGCACCGTCTCTCGACGGTCGTCGACTCCGACCAGATCGTCGTGCTCGACAAGGGCAAGGTCGTGGGCGTCGGAACCCACTCCGAGCTCGTGAAGTCGACCCCACTCTACAAGGATCTGGCCAAGCACCAGCTGCTGGTGTAGTTAGTCGAGAGCGGGTTAGCGCGCTGCTGGTGGAGGCGGCGCGCTACTCGACCGCGAGCGCGAACATCGCGACCGCAGCCGTCGCGGCAACGTTGAGCGAGTCGATTCCATGGCGCATCGGGATCTGCACGATCGTATCGGCGGCATCGATGGCTTCGCGCGTGAGACCGTGGCCCTCGGTGCCGAGCACAATCGCGACTTTTTCGGGAGCATCCGCCGCATAATCGCGCAGCGACACCGCACCGTCCTCGAGAGCGAGAGCGGCAATCTGGAATCCGGATGCCGTGAGCAGTGCACGCGTGTCAGTCCAGTTGCCGATGCGAGTCCACGGCACCTGCAGCACCGTTCCCATCGAGACACGGATTGCGCGGCGGTAGAACGGGTCGGAGCACTGTTCGGTGACGAGCACCGCATCCGCCCCGATCCCAGCGACCGAGCGGAAGATGGCGCCAACATTAGTGGGATCGACGACGTTCTCGAGAATGACGATGCGACGAGCATCCGCAATCAATGATTCGGGCGTGGGTAACGGCGGGCGATGCAGGGAGGCAATCACCCCGCGGTGCAGCACATAGCCGGTGAGTTCGGCCAGCAACGAGTCATCGCCGGTGAAAATGGGAACGTCATCACCGACGAGCTCGACGACCTCGTCGACCGAGGTGCCGAGGGCAAGCACCGAGCGCACCCGGTGGCCGGAACGCAGCGCGCGCTGCAGCACAAGCGTCGACTCCGCCAAATAGAGCCCGTGTTCGATGCCCTGAGCTTTGCGCAACGCCACATCGGTCTGGTGCGAATAGTCGACGAGACGCGGATCGCTGACCTCGGTGACAGGAATGACCGGCACGCTAAATTGCCCGAGTAACGCGAATAAAAATGACGGTGCGCCCATCGGCGCGCTGGCCACTGGCGGCCTCGAACCCTGGCCCGGTGACGGATTCGACCCCTTCATAGAGCACCAGATTGTCGAGCATCAACACATCAACCTCGGATGCCCACGACAACGACGGAGAAACCCGGTAGCTACCGCCGCTGCGCAAAGGGTCGGGGTCACCCGCAGCCACAATCACCGTCGCGTACAGCAGTCCCGTATTTTCAACCCGCGCATACTGCGCATCCTCAACCTCGGCCGTCGACGGCAGGTCGATCGCCGAGAATGCCGCTATCTGTTCAATCGTGACATCGCTGCACGGCGCCGCGGTGGCATCGCACAAACCATCCCCAGTCGGCCAGATTGTCGTGAGCATAGCTGTTCCGCCAGCAACAGCGAGGCCAAGGAGAAGCCCCAACCCGATCAGCAACGCCAGCAACCGCAATCCCAAGTTCTTGGCTGCAGGAAGCACCTCAGACTCGGCGATAAAACCCGGAAGTTTCAGCTCGTCTTGTTCAGGCATTGTCGGGCGCCAGCATGATGCCCGCGTCTTTCATCGTGATCAAAGCTGCCGCACTCGATTCGGGCGCAACACCCGCCGTCAAATCGGTGAGCACCGTGACCTCACGACCCGCTGTTAAAGCATCCATCGCCGACGCGAGCACGCAATAGTCGGTAGCGATTCCCGCAACATCGATACTGTCTACTCCAAGGCGGTCGAGCAGCGCCGAAACAGTCTCGCCCTCATCAGTGACGCCCTCGAAAATTGAATAGGCGGGCACACCTTGGCCCTTGCGAACATGCACAGTGACTTGCTCAGTGTTAAGGGCTGCGTGATATTCGGCGCCAACGGTGCCGGCCACACAATGGACTGGCCAGGTGTCCACAAAGTTGGGCTCGGCATCCGAAGCGAAGTGACCGCCATTGTCGTTGTCGGCGTCATGCCAATCGCGAGACGCGATGATCACACCATAACGTTCGGCATTTACCAACAAGAATGTGGTGATGTTGGCCGCAACGGCAGCACCACCCGCAACCCCGAGAGCCCCGCCCTCGGTGAAGTCGTTTTGAACGTCAATAATGAACAGCGCAGCAACCACTGTTCAAGTGTAGGTCGCGCAGGCTAGTAGTTGGAGAGATTGTTGCCGCAGGCATAGACACCGGCGGTGAGGTTATCGAGGGCCGCACGGGCGTCTCGAGAAATTCCTTCGCCAATTGCATAAAACGCAAAGGCAAGTTGGGTGCCATCGCTAGCAGTCACTACCCCGCCAAGCGAGTGTTCTAGGCTCGTCCACCCCGACTTTGCCACGACCTGGCCGGATGCCACGGCAGCATCCCCCACAAAACGGTCGTACAGATCCCCGCTTACACCGCCAATAGGAAGCATCGCGAAGACGGCCGCAATCGCGCCAGTACCCGTCGCCCCCTCCGCCATGAACTGTGAAACGAACAGCGGCGGAATCTGGTTCTTGGGGCTCAAGCCTGAGCCATCGGTGATGGTAATCGCTGACGCTTCGGCGAGGCCCGCGTCGGTCAAGGCACTCGGAATTGCTTGAGCGAGAGACGCAGCAGATCCGTCAAGGTTGAGCTTCTTCGACACGAGCCGCGCCAAAGCTTCGGCCAATGAGTCATCGGCACTGAGCAACATTTGCTCCACCAGAACACTCACCGTTTGCGACTTAACTTCAGCCAAGACTGTGCTGCCGACGGCTGCACCCTTCGTGAAGCTCACTGCCGGCAGCCCGGCAGCCTGCGCGAACGCCTCCCCCGCAGATTGAACCGGATCAGTGCCGCGCGGGCTAATCGCGGTCGTCGGGTCAGCCCGATCGCCGTTCACCATCAGAGCGGTGACGGACGCGTGGTAACCGCCAGTCCGTTCCCGTTCCGGCCAATTCGAATCCCACGCATCGCTCGCATCCCAGAGCGTTGAATCCAACACGATATTGGTAATGGGCACGCCGGGGTGAAGGTCTTCATAGCGCGACATCGCCTGCGAGGCGAGAGAAGAAATTTGTGGAGCGTCACGATAGAACGACGCATTAGTTGTCGCGAGCGTGGGATCCCCGCCGCCGACCAAAACAATCGAGCCAGGCGTAGAGCCATCAACAACGGTCGTGCTGATGCGAGTCTCGGGACCAAGGGCCTGCAGGGCAGCCGCTCCGGTCAACGCCGTGACAATGTGCGCCGGGCTTGCTGCCGTCTCGGCTGCACGGTTCCAGAGCACTTCACCTGTGCCAACATCCGTAATCACGCCCGCTAGCGAAGGGAAAGTGGCGACAGAAGCAAAATTTTCTACCGAACAAGTGCGCACGGATGCCCCGGCCGGTGTAACATCCGGTTGGCTCCGCTTCTCTGCAGTGACTTCGTCTGGGGTGACATCATCTGCCGAGCTGGCGGAGCCAACCGAAATTCCGGCGAATACTGCTCCAACTCCGAGCAGTACAAAAACTACAATCGCTACCACCACGGTGAAGGCTGTGGGGTGATTGGCGTAGAGCGCTCGGATTCCTCCTCGCGCTTCTGGCTCACTGCTAGCTGATTCAGTCACCCGGTTATAGTACCCGGATGCCCGAATCGGCCTGTACTCCTTGGCCTAGCACCACGTCCAACGTGCTGCCGAACGAGTGAAGCTGTACGGCTCATCGATTCCGCCGTGAGTCATGGCGAAGGCGATGCACGCACCGGCGGTGCTGACACCAGGGCGGTAGAGCGAGGCGCGATGTGAGCTCGAGTCCCACCATTTGGATGCGACTGTTGCTCCGCTGTTACCTGAACCACCGGCGAGGTTTCCATCGCAACCGCGGGCCGGAACGCCATCTTCGCGAGTGGTGCCGTTGTGGCCCCACGCATCGAGAGGGTTCGTACTTGGCGACTCCGCCATCCAGAAGAGACGTTCCTCCATGCACGAGTCGTAACGGAAGTTCGACAGCGGAATCGGCTGCAAGCAGTTAGCGACGCGGATCGAGTTGTAAGCGTAAGCGAAAGACGAGAGGTCGCCAGAGGTAGTTCCGGCTACGCCCTGCGATGAGCTGCGGCTCGGTGCGCCAGCGACGCCACCACCGACGTTGCCCGGGCACGACTGTCCCGCTGCCGCGTACGCTGCACGCGTTTGGGCTACGTAGGACCTAGTGCCAGCGGCGCTGCTCACGGGCGCCACTACGACGACCGGTTTCGGCACAACCTTCTGTGCCAAGTGTTCGGAATCAATAGTCAGCGCTTTAGCTTCTGCCGCACGCGCTGCCGCCATCGACTCTTCAGTGACGCGTTCGATGCTGGCGATTGCCACGGCGGTCGGCGACTGTTCGATCGGGCCTGTGGCCGTCGAGGCGAACAGCGGTGAACGTGCCGCCGAGTTTGCGGTTGCGATGTCGGTAAGACCCGGTCCGCCTCCCCCGACGAATGGAACTACTCCTACAAGTACAACAGTGAATGCTGCCGTTAAGAACGGAACTCTCCCCATGAAAATCGTCCCCCAGACGAATAATTAGAAGCAGACCCCTCTGCTTCCTAAGCCCAAAACTAGGTGCCAATTCATAGATTCACAAGGGAAAAACACCGGAAACATGCGGAAATACCCGTTAATGGGGGGTGTGGGTGACGGGTCTATCCTCAGTTTGGGGGACACCTGCGTAGCCCGAAACTTGCCCAGCCTGCGAGGCGGGGAGGTGGCGTGGACTGCCGGGGGTTGACGTTGCCGTCGAGCGTTCGACCCTAAGCGCGAATCGCCTCGACGAGTCGTTCTCGTGCCCGTTCAAGGTGGCCATCGAGGCAGGCAACAGCAGCTTCAGCGTTTCCTGCGTCAAGGTGTTCAAGAATCTCTTGATGTTCGGCCGCGATTCGTTCGACGCTCAGCAGGCTTCGGCCCTGAACTTGCGCCATGCACAACCGCACTTCATCGACGAGCGAACGGTACATGTGCTCTACCCGCGGGCTGCCGATTGCTTCGATAAGGGAGGCGTGAAACTGCATGTCTGGTTCGACTGCGGCGATCGATCCGCCGGCGGCAATCGTCGCCCCTGCTTGACGCACTCTCTCGTTTGCTGCGGTCGCGGCAGCGGGCACTCGATGTTCGGCGGCAAGTTCGCGCAAGGCGGAGCTTTCGAGGCGCAATCGCGTGCGATAGATATCGCGCACATCCTCGATGCTGAGCACGGGCACACGGGCGCTTTTGTGGGCGCCACGTTCCAAAAGGCCTTCCGTGGTGAGTTTCTCGATGGCCGCTTTTGAGGTCGATCGAGCAACGTTGTAGTCCTCAGCGAGAAGGGATTCGGTCACCGGGGTGCCACTAGGCAATTCGCCGGAAAACAAGCGCCGTCGCACGTCGTCGGCGAGGGCGTCCACAACAGACACCGCCGTAATCGTTCGAGCCATCTTGTTCCTCCCGGCTGAAGCTTACCTTTTCGGTCCACTTGCCAGCAATGTAGACTTGTCCGACAATCGCTCATCCGCGATCGATGGGAGCCTCATGCAGCCGTCAGTTATCGACCAGTTTGCCGCCGTGCTCACCGACGCCGGACGCCTCAGCACGCGAGCAATCGACCTGCATGCCAACGCGCACGACGCCTCGCACTTTCTCCTTATTCCGCAAACTCTTGTTATTGCCCAGGATGCCGCCGAAGTTGGGCGCCTGCTGCACGTTGGGGCTCGTAACAGGAAGCCGGTCACTCTGCGGTCGGGCGGCACCAGTCTGAGCGGTCAAGCCCTCACCGATGGAGTTCTCGTGGATGTGCGCCGCAACTTCCGCGGCATCACGATCGAGGATGACGGGATGCGCGTGCGAGTGCAGCCAGGGGCAACAGTTCGTCAAGTCAACGGGGCGCTCGCGCGTCACGGCCGCAAACTTGGCCCAGACCCGGCAAGTGAATCTGCCTGCACAATTGGCGGAGTTGTTGCCAACAATTCCTCAGGGATGGCGTGCGGCATCACCGGCAATACCTACACGACTCTCGAGTCACTGACCTTGGTTCTCACGAGTGGCACCGTTATCGACACCGCGGCGGCCGAAGCCAACCAGAAGCTTCGCCACGATGAACCAGAACTCTTCGATGGCTTGCTGCGCCTTCGCGACCGAGTGCGCGCCAACCCGACCTCGGTGAACATCATCGAGCACCAGTTCTCCATGAAAAACACCATGGGCTACGGCCTCAATTCCTTCCTCGATCACGACGAGCCCGCGGCTCTGCTCGCCCACCTCGTTATCGGCTCCGAAGGCACCCTCGGGTTCGTGGCCGAAGCCGTCTTTCGCACCCTCCCGCTGCTGCCCCAAGCCGCGACCGGGCTCGTAATCTTCGATAGCCTGCTCGCCGCAAATGAGGCACTGCCCGACATCGTCGCCACTGGTGCTGCGGCCATTGAGCTTATGGATGCCCAATCACTGCGCGTTGGCAAGGGAGAAGCTGACGCGCATCCGCTCATTCGCGACCTCGCCGTCGACCACCATGCCGCCCTGCTCGTGGAGTACCAAGCGGGCACTGTCGAGCAACTGGCCGAGCAACAAACACGAGCAACCCGCGTTCTCGACCGCCTGAAAGTGAGCTCGCCCGCGGTACTTTTCCGCGATGCGGCGACGCGTTCCTCACTGTGGCACCTGCGCAAGGGTCTCTATGCCACTGTTGCCGGCGCTCGCCCTTCTGGCACCACCGCGTTGCTCGAAGATGTGGTGGTTCCGGTGGAATCGTTGGCGCGCACTAGCACCCAGCTGATCGAGCTCTTCGACCGGTACGGCTACGAGAATAGTGTGATTTTTGGCCACGCGAAGGATGGCAACATCCACTTCATGCTCACCGACCTCTTCGAAGGTGCCGGGCTCGACCGCTATGAGGCGTTCACCGAAGACATGGTTAATCTCGTGCTCGGTGAGGGCGGATCGCTCAAGGCCGAGCACGGCACGGGGCGGGTAATGGCACCGTACGTGCGGCGCCAATACGGTGACGAGTTGTATGGCGTCATGCGCGAAGTGAAAGCGCTGTTTGACCCCAGTGGGATGCTCAACCCTGGCGTCATCATCACCGAAGACCCGAAGGTGCACCTCAAAAATATCAAGACGACTCCGACGATTGAGGCCGAGGCCGACCGCTGTGTGGAGTGCGGCTATTGCGAACCAGTGTGCCCCAGCCGCGACCTGACGCTGACTCCACGCCAACGCATTGTGGTGAAGCGCGCCATCGCGACCGCTCACGCCGATGGTGATGGCGCTCTCGCCGCTGAACTCGAGAAGGACTACGAATACGAAGGCGTGCAAACGTGCGCCGTTGACGGCATGTGCCAGACCGCCTGCCCGGTGCTCATCAACACCGGTGATCTAGTTCGACGACTGCGCACCACGGAACATTCCGCGGTCGAGAAAAAGGTCTGGAAGACCGCCGCGGCGCACTGGGACACAACGACGGCGATAGCGGGCGCAGCACTCTCGATCACCGAGAAGCTTCCGGCAGCCCTCGTTACCGCGCCCAACAACCTCGGGCGTGTGGTGCTCGGCGACGACGTGCTGCCTCTCTGGTCGCCCGAGTTACCCGGCGGCGGAACTCGACGCGCTCGACCCGCACCCGATTCATCCACGGAGGTCGAAGCCGTTTATGTCCCCGCCTGCGTGAACGCCATGTTCGGCCCCGCCCCGCGTGCGGATGGCACCCGCGGGCCGGGCGTGCAGGTCAGCTTCGAGCAACTCTGCGAGCGCGCCGGGGTTACGGTGTTGGTGCCGGAAGACATAGATTCACTGTGCTGCGGAACCCCATGGTCGTCGAAAGGTTTGCCCGACGGCGCAGCGATCATGCACGACCGCGTGCTCGCAAGCCTGCGCACGGCCACTCGAGATGGGCAACTCCCGATCATTTGTGACGCCTCATCGTGCACCGAAGGCCTGCTGCACACGATCGAGAATGACCCGGCGCCGACGAGTCGTGGCGCGCGGCCGCTTCACGTTATCGATGTAATTGAGTTCGTGGCCGACCGGATCATCCCGGCGCTGCCGACACGGCTGTCAGGGCCCGCCTACGAACGCATCGATTCGCTCGCGCTGCACCCGACGTGCTCGTCCACTCGCTTGGGGCTCAACGATAAGCTCAGCGCGATCGCGCATACGGTCGCGGAGGAGGTAATGATTCCCGAGAGCTGGGGGTGCTGCGCATTCGCTGGTGACCGCGGGATGCTGCATCCCGAACTCACCGAATCAGCGACCGCTGTTCAGGCCGCCGAGGTGCGCGCTGCCGGGGCAACGACGCATGCGAGCTGCAACCGCACCTGCGAACTCGGAATGACCCGGGCCACCGGCAGCGACTACCGTCACGTCGTGGAACTACTAGCTGACGCGACACGAGAGCGGTGACCGGGGGCGCGCACGCTCAGCTGGCTACCAACGCGGTTGCTGATCGCGCAGGTCACTATTCGTGCAGGTGCCGCCAGAGTTCTCGTTGAGCTTTCAGCGCAAGCTCCCTCAACAATGGCTCGTTGACATCATCTGATTGCCGACGCGGTTGGATATCAACAACGCACAGCGCGCCAATGCGAACACCCGACGGGGCCTCGATCGGAAAGCCAGCGTAGAAGCGGATTTGCGGGCCACCGGTGACCAACGGGTTATCGCAGAAACGTGGATCGGCGAGTGTGTCGCGAACCACGAGGGCGTTTCCGCTCTGAATCGTGGTTGCACACAAAGAGAGCTGACGCGGCACCTCCCCCAGACTGGGCCCCGTTTCGGCTAAGTTCCAGAGCGCATCCGGGCCGAGGAGGGCGATGAGCGCATTCTGGGTGCGGAATGCGCTTCTTGCTTGCACCGCGATCCCATTGAGGTGCAGAACCAATTCGCTATCGAGTGCTGCCGCCGCACGAACACTTTCCGCCAACTGTCGACGCGCTTCGCCCTCGGAAGTCGGGGTGTCGCCCTCGCGCGCATCATGTGGCTCAGCAGAAATGTGCGGCACCATTTTAGGTGCAAGCTGCGATGCCCACTCCGTGTACTCACGACGCGTTCGGTAGCGGACACCCGGCGGCGGCGAACCCGCGTGCAAAGGGAGGAATATTGTGCGGTCAGAGAGCGAGGTCAACGTGTGCGTCGCTTGGTTGAGTCGCAGTACGTGCTCATCGGCTGCGGCACTCACCCGGGAGTTGAATACAGGGATGGACTCGATCGGCTGAATCCCCACCAGAAAGAGCGGAGCATCTGACGGGAAGGTACCCAAGAAACCGGTGATGAGTTCGTGGACTCTCTCAGTCCACACATCCAGGGGCGTCAACGACAGTGCGTCGTTGACCCCGATAGTGATGACGACGGCGTCGTAACGATCGGGGGCTGCCGACGACAGCGCGCGAAGAACAGTGGAAGCATCCATGCTCGGCTCGGCAATGACATCGACCAGGTAGCCAAAGCCGGTAAGCGTCGATAGAGCGCGAGCGAGAGCGCCGGGCAGCCCAAGTTCATGACTAGCGACGCCCCAGCCAACCGCTGGTCCAGATCCAACAAGCAGCACCCGGTGGCTATTGGGGCCTCGAGCGTGCCCGCTCGGGTGATCCGTCGGGCGGGGAAGCTCCCCAGTGCGCCGTTCTCCGGCCGCCACTTGGGCGCGCACCATCGGTGCAGAAATCAATCTCCGAATGATGCTCTCTGGCGCAGTCTTCGAAACCGGCGTCTGCGCCACCGCGATACCGTCGAGCTCGTCAGCGGCCTCACGCCGATAGTTCTCGACAGGTGTCTCTTCGGACAACTCTTTGATCATGAGAGGGCGAATTTCAGGTCAGTGGCTCAAGCGAGCCTTGCATCTGTGGTTGCCCCAATCGTAACCGGATAATCCGAAAACGATTCTTCTGTCGAATCATCGCTCGTGCAAGAGTGCCCGCCAACAGGACGTTTCTATTCGAGCTCGTGAGATTCTTGAGCCCGTCGCAACTCACGTTCGGCGTCAGCTGCCGCCGCTTCTTCCGGCGTGGGCGCTGTGCCGCCGAGCCGACGTGGTTGCCACCACTGACCGATACCAGTGAGCGGGTAAGCCTTCTGCGCGGTCGCGAGGAGGCCCTCCATGACCGCCTTCAGCCGCGCCGTCGCCACCACAACATCGTCGGCCACTGCCACTGTGATCGGCTCGCCGACAACCATCACAATGGGAACCCCGCTGCGCTCGCGCAACGAGATCTTTCGATTCTTGGTCATGAGGCGTTGGCCGCCCCAAACCGCCAGCGGAATGACGGGCACGCCAGCTTCGGCCGCCAAACGCACGGCTCCCGTCTTGAAATCACGAATCGTGAATGACGCGCTCACGCCGGCCTCGGGAAACACCCCGATCAGTTCGCCCGCACGAAGAGCTGTGACGGCGGACGCATAAGCGCTAGCTCCGGCCTTCATATCGACCGGGATGTGCTTCATATTGCGCATCAGTGAGCCCACGACCTTTTTGTCGAAGACGCTCTTCTTTGCCATGAAACGGATGCGGCGGTGATTGTGCAGCCACGTCGCCCACTCGACAAGGGCAAACTCCAGATACCCGAAATGGGTCATGGCGATAACGGCCCCGCCCACATCGGGGAGATTGTGCGCACCGATTACGGTGCGGCGCACTCGGAGAGCACCGAACATGGCACGACCGGCGCCAATCGCTGCGGTATAGATCGGCTCGTTGCGGTACTTCATGACCCTAGTTTAAGCGGTTGGCATGGGAGCTAACCGCGAGGCCACGAATGGCGCCCGTGACACGAAAAAAAGACCGGATTTCTCCGGCCCTTTCTTCGCACAATTGTGCAACAGAGCCGCCTGTCAGAATCGAACTGACGACCTTCTCATTACGAGTGAGATGCTCTACCAACTGAGCTAAGGCGGCCGGCCGCATTTTCATGAGGCACAGCAAGATAGCTTAGCCGAAGTTTCGGGGCGTCATAGCCGCCTCGGGGAACTGGCCGCTAAGCAGAACAGTCTGGATCAGCATCGGGCACCGTTCCTGTGACGAAATAGTCATCGACCGCGCTGTCGATACAGGCGACGCCGCCGTTGTACGCCGTATGTCCCTCACCGTTGTAGGTGATGAGTTGCGCACTCTGCAATTGGTTGCTCAACGCGACACCCCACTCGTAGGGGGTTGCCGGATCGCCCGTCGTCGAGACAATGAGCACCGGTGGCGCACCCTCCCCCGTGAGCTCGGTGATGCCCGGACCAATGTACTTGTAGGGCCAGTTCAGACACGTGAAATCGGGGGTGGGAGGAAAGTCGCGATAGGTCGCCGGCGATGCTTGGCGCATCAACTCCTGCTGGCTAATCAACACGGCAGGATCTGTCTCTACCGGGTAGTCGACACAGTAGATTGCGATGAATGCCTCGAGCGAATTGTCGGTGTAGGTGCCATCAACATCTCGGCTGTAATAAAAATCGGCCAAGAAGAACGCGGTGTCGGTTTCGCCGCGAGCAGCCTCTGAGAAGAGGTCGTTCAAGAAAGGCCACGAGTCCTCAGAATACAGGGCCATGCTCATGGCGATGTCGATCACACCGGCATCCATCATTCGGCCATCCGGAGCGGCCACCGGGTTCGCGTCGTAGCGATCGTAAAGTCCGCGGATAGTCGCCAGCGCGGCATCCACCCCACCAACGAACGGACAATCATCGAACGAAGTGGGGCACGCCGCTAAATAGTTTTCGAGAGCACGTTGGAACCCTGCCGTCTGTACAAGTCCAACCTCAAACACAGAAATCGATGAATCGGTAGCGCCATCGAGCACGATTCGACCGACATTCTGAGGGAAGTTTTCGATGTAATAGGAACCAATATCGCTGCCATACGAGTAGCCCAAATATTGCAGCTTCTCGTCACCAACAATCGCCCGCAACATGTCGAGGTCGTGCACCGTGCTCTGCGTATCGATGAACTGCAGAATTGGCCCGGTGTTCTCGAAACACGCCTGACCGAAGTTGATCGCCGCATCTTCGCTCTCGGCAAGCCACGCATCACTGCCCACCTCAGCCTCGGGAATTCCGAAAATGAACTCATCGAGGCCCTCATCGTCGAGACACGTCACCGGAGTCGAACGACCAACTCCGCGAGGGTCCCAGCCAATCACGTCGTAGTTCTCGCGCAGCGTCGCGCTGACCGCAAAATCGACGTCATCATGGATGAGGTCGTAACCGGAAGCGCCCGGCCCACCAGGATTCACAAACAGCGAGCCCAAGCTCTCACCGGTCGCCTTATGACGCGCCAAAGCCAACTCAATATCGGTCTCCGGAGTCGGGTTCGCCCAATCCATCGGAGCCGTTGCGGTCGCGCATTGAGCGCCCTCACCGCAGTCAACCCACCGGAGCACCTGCTCGTAGTACGGAGCCAACTCCGCAGATACGGTCTCGCCGGTCGGTTCGGAACGATCAGCAAGCAACTGCAAGATGCCCGAACACCCACTCAGCAGCAGCGTCAGAGCGAACGCAGGAACCACAAGGGCCAATCTGCGAGCGCGAAAGGCGGGGGCAGTGCTGGTCGAGTTCACGGCCCCGAGCTTAGCGGTTAGCAGTCAGGGTCGGTGGCCGGAACCACGCCCTTCAACAAAAAGTCCTCAACAACCGAGTTCACACAGGCATTCGACTTGTTGTACGCCGTATGACCCTCACCGTTGTACGTGATGAGGTGTCCGCTATCCAAGTTCTTGGCCACCGTCTCAGCCCACTCATAAGGAGTAGCCGGGTCATTAGTTGTGCCAATCACCAGCATGTCAGCAGCACCCGGCGCAGCAATTGCCACCCGTTCACGCTTTGCCTCCACCGGCCAGTTTGCGCAGCCGGGATCGCCGTACGACATCTGCGGCCCGAAAATAGGAGCGGCGATGGCAAGCGCAGCAGCCTGCTCCTGCATGCGGGCGTTATCAGCCGGCTGACGAGCATCCAAACAATTGATCGCGATGAACGCTTCGGTCTGATTCTCACGGTAGGTGCCATCGGCGTCGCGGCCGTTGTAGCTATCGGCTAGATCGAACGCAATGCTCGCGTCACCCTGCAGCACCGTGGTGAACAATTGACGCAAATAAGCCCAATTGTCTTGGCTGTACAACGGCAAAATGATGGCGGTAAACATTGTGGCGCTGCCCAGCTGACGACCGTCAGCGTTGGTGAGAGGACTCTTATCGAGGCGATCCAAGAGTGTGCGGATGAGGGCTCGCGATTGCTCGGTCGAGCCAGTAAAGGGGCAATCGCCTGCGCCGGCACAATCAACCAAGAACGCATCCAATGCGCCTTCAAAACCTTTCGCCTGCGCCTGAGTCGCTTCAAATTCGGATGCCGCCGGGTCAACGGCACCGTCGAGCACAAGCCTTCCCGTCTTCTCAGGGAAGATTTCGGCATAGACCTGGCCAAGCAACGTTCCGTAGGAATAACCCAAATAGTTCAGCGTCGTATCGCCAAGGGCCGCCCGCAACATGTCGAGGTCACGCGCCGCGCTGGGAGTATCCACGAACCCCAACAGCGGGCCCGTCTCCTCAAAGCACCGCTCAGCAAATTGGGCAGAAGATTGTGTCGCCGCAGCAATCCACTCATCGCTGCCCTTCTCCCCCGGAGTGATTCCATAAATGTAGTCATCGAGCTCAGCAGGGTCGGAATAACACGACACCGGCGTCGAACGATTCACCCCACGAGGGTCAAAACCGACCACATCAAACTTGGACTGCAGGGCCTCACTGGTGGCGTAATCCACGCTGTCATTAATAAAATCGAACCCGGAACCGCCCGGGCCTCCCGGGTTCACCAAGAGCGAGCCGATGCTGTCATTGCCCCGAGCCGTCTGACGCACCAGCGCCAACTCAAGAGTGTCGCCCTCGGGATTCTCCCAATCGATCGGCGCGATCGCAGTAGCGCACTGCAAGGAATCGCCACACGTCGCCCAGGCAAGCTCCTGCTGATAAAAACGTTCAAGCCCGGGAGCAACTGACTCACCAGTAGGCGTCGATGTCAGGTCGGATGCCGGCGGCATAAACCACGAAACACAACCGCTCAGCAGGAGCGAAACGGCAAGCGCGGCAGCAGTCGCGCCGACGAGACGATGGCGGGCCCGGCCGTGCGTGGCGTCGCTGCTGAAGTCAAGGCCAGTGCGGGTGCGGCGGCTCATGCGCCGCGCCCCGAAGCCGCAACCTTGATGAGCATCGCTTCGAGCGCTAACGCCGGTGACACGTTGCTTTCGATACGGCGGCGCGCTTCAGCGATGCCATCCATGATCGCAAGCGTGGCCACCGGTGTCGTACGCGCAGCAACAGAGTTGATGTTGTTGAGAATGCTGAGGTTAATGAGTTCTCCCGGGGCACCAATTTGGGTCAACAAAATATCGCGATAGAGCGAAAGAAGGTCAACCATAATGCGGTCGATACCGTCACGCAGTCCGCGAGTTGCACGACGTTTCTGGTCTTCTTCCATCGTTTTGAGCTGGGAGCGCAGAGCGGGCGGGATCGTTCCGCCGGGAGCAACGCCAAGCGAGCGCAGCGCAGATTCGCGCTCCTGGGCATCCTTCTCTTCCGTGAGAGCTGTGGCATCCGCCTTCGAAAGATCGAGCAGCGTCGTCGCCGCGATAACGGCTTCAGAGACGGAGCGGATGCCAAGAGCCGTCGTCAGGGTGCGATCGCGTCGTTCCCGGGCTTCAGAATTGGTGGCGAGACGGTGCGCCATGCCAATGTGACTTTGAGCTTCGCGAGCGGCGCGGAGAGCAATGTCGGGGGCGACGCCATCGCGGTCGTGCAGCAGTTGAGCGACATCCTCGATCGAGGGGGTGCGGAGTCGAACGCTGCGCACCCGCGAGCGAATCGTGGGGATGAGGTCTGCTTCGCTGGGGGCGCACAGAATCCAGACGGTGCGCGGTGGCGGTTCTTCGAGCGCTTTGAGCAGCACGTTAGAGGTGCGCTCGGCCATGCGGTCGGCATCTTCGATGATCATGACTCGGTAGTGGCCAACCGATGGCGAAAACTGTGATGAAGAAACGAGCTTGCGTACTTCATCAATGGAAATGATGACGCGTTCAGTGCTGAGCACTCCTAGATCGGGGTGCGTGCGAGCCATCACCTGCCTGAATACGGACTCTTCGGTCTCGTCGCCCCGGGTGCCGAGCAGCGCTGCAGCGAAGGCATAGGCAATGTTTGAGCGGCCAGAACCGGGCGGGCCAGTGATGAGCCACGAGTGGGTCATTGACGATTCACCACTGCTGCCCAATGCCGACGATGACGCGGCGGCCGAAAGAACGGCGATCGCCTCAGCTTGGCCGGTTAGGCCCTCCCACAACGACATGCGCTCAGTCTAAGCGGGATGCGGGAGGTGGTTGTGGATGCGCTCCCGGATCACCGTGGCGATCTCATCTCGGTCGCGTGCGGCATCCACTACCAGGATGCGATCGGGCTCTTGTGCGGCCCGTTCGAGGAACGCTTCGCGAACGCGAGCATGGAAGTCGTGCTTCTCTGCTTCGAGCCGATCATAGCGAGTGCGCGCACTATCGAGGCGCTTGCGGCTATCGACGGGATCGAGATCGAGCAGCACCGTCACATCAGGCAACAGGTTCTGGGCTGCCCACAGCGAGAGGTCGCGCACTTCATCAGAACCGAGCACCCGCCCGGCGCCTTGGTAAGCCTCTGAGGAGTCAATGTAGCGATCTTGAACCACGATTTCGCCGCGCTCAAGCGCCGGCTTCACGAGAGTCGCGATGTGGTGGGCTCGATCGGCCGCGTAAATTAGCGCTTCCGCGCGGGGATCCATTTCGCCGCGACGGTGCAACACAATTTCCCGCAGCTCGAGGCCCAAGTCGGTGCCGCCGGGTTCACGGGTAACGACCACCGTGTGGCCAGCTTCTTCAAGCCACTGCACGAGCAGCTGCGACTGGGTGGTTTTGCCTACGCCGTCGCCGCCCTCGAGCGTGATGAACAGTCCGGGCACGTTACTCTGCTTCGGCTACAGGCGCAGCTGCGGGCTTTGGTGCGGCCGGCTTCTTCACTGCGGGCTTCTTCGCGGCCGTGGTTTTTGCCGCGGTGGTCGCCTTAGTCGCTGCAGTTTTCGTTGCGGTGGTTTTGGCTGCTTCGGTTTTCGCGGCCGGCTTTTTGGCGGCCGGTTTCTTAGCTGCGGGTTTCTTGGCAGCAGGCTTCTTCGCCGCAGGCTTCTTCGCGGCTGGCTTCTTTGCGGCTGGCTTCTTTGCGGCCGTCTTGCGCTTGACCGGCCCCTTGGCACGCTTGTCGGCGAGCAGCTGAACGGCACGCTCAAAGTCGACGTCTTCGACGGTTTCGCCGCGCGGGATGGTGGCGTTGGTGGTGCCGTCGGTTACGTACGCACCAAAACGGCCGTCTTTGATCTTGATCGGCTTCTCGCTGACGGGGTCGGCGTCGAACTCTTTGAGAGCACTGGATGCTGCGCGGTTGCCGTACTTGGGCTGAGCGTAAAGTTCAACGGCTCCGGCGATGTCGATGTCGAAGATGAGGTCTTCGCTTGGCAACGAACGGGTTTCGACGCCCTTTTTGAGATAGGGGCCGTAGCGCCCGTTTTGCGCGGTGATCTCGACTTCAGTTTCGGGATCGAGGCCAACAACGCGCGGCAGGCTGAGCAGCTTGAGTGCGGTGTCGAGGTCGATCGCGTCGAGTTCCATAGTTTTGAAGATGGATGCCGTGCGCGGCTTGACGACGGCAGCTTTCTTGGGCTTCTTCGCCTTCTTCACTTCGCCGGTCTTGGGATCGATTTCTTCGACGGGCTCGGGCACAGGCTCGGGTTCTGGCTCAAGCTCCGTCACGTAGGGACCGAAGCGGCCATCCTTGGCGACGATCTCTTTGCCATTTTCAGGGTTCACGCCGATGACGCGGTCGCCGACGACGGGCGCTTCGATCAATTCGATCGCCTTGGCGAGGGTGAGCTCGTCTGGTGCGAGAGCTTCGGGAATGTTGACGCGGCGCGGTTTCTCGGGATCGTCACTGGGCGTCTCGAGGTAGGGGCCGTATTTTCCGATGCGCAGGGTCACGTCATCCGACAGCTTCATCGAGTTGATTTCCTTGGCGTCAATTTCCCAAGGTTGTCGATGACGGTGCGCAGTCCGCGGTATTTGTCGTCGCCGAAGTAGAACGATTTGAGCCATTCGACGCGGTTTTGGGTTCCCCCAGCGATGCGGTCAAGGTCATCTTCCATACCGGCGGTGAAGTCGTACTGCACCAGATCACCGAAGTACTCTTCGAGCAAACGGATGACGGAGAACGCAATCCAATTGGGCACGAGTGCCTGGCCGCGCGGCGTGATGTAGCCGCGGTCGATGATGGTGGAGATGATCGACGCGTACGTCGAGGGGCGACCGATACCGAGTTCTTCGAGCTTCTTGACGAGGCTCGCTTCGGTGTAGCGCGGCGGCGGGCTGGTCTCGTGACCCTTGGCTTCAACCTCGAGCAGAGTAAGCGTCTGGCCTTCCTTCAGCGGAGGCAGTTTCGCTTCTTTAGGCTCGGCGGTGGCGTTGCGTTCTTCGTCTTGGCCCTCTTCGTAGGCCTGCATGAAGCCGCGGAAGGTGATGATGGTTCCACTAGCCGAGAATTCAGCAACGGGAGCTTCCCCGGCAGAGATCGTGATGGATGCCGTTGAACCCTTAGCGTCAGCCATCTGCGAGGCGACGGTGCGCTTCCAGATCAGTTCATAAAGCTTGAAATCATTGCCGCGCAGCGTGGACTGCAGTTCGCTCGGCGTGCGGAAGGTATCGCCGGAGGGGCGGATTGCTTCGTGGGCCTCTTGGGCGTTCTTGCTCTTGCTGGCGTAGACACGAGGCTTGTCCGGCACGGCGTCAGCACCGTAGAGCGCAACGGCCTGGGTGCGAGCGGCGGTGATGGCCTGCTGCGAGAGCGACGAGGAGTCGGTTCGCATATAGGTGATGTAACCGTTTTCGTACAGCGACTGGGCAACGCTCATGGTCTGGCGAGCGGAGTAGCGCAGCTTGCGGCCGGCCTCCTGCTGCAGCGTTGAGGTGGTGAAGGGCGCTGCGGGGCGACGCGTGTATGGCTTCGTCTCGACCGTTTTTACGGTGATGGTGGTGCTCGGCATCCGCAGGGCGTCTGCGAGCGTTTGAGCGGCCTTCTCGTCGAGGGCTACGGCTTCACCCTTGAGGATTCCGCGGTCATCGAAGTCACGGCCGGCAGCAACGCGCTTGCCGTCGAGGCGCACGAGCTTGGATTCGAACCCGTTGGTTTCGCTGTCGGGCGAGAGCTGGGCGATGAGATCCCAGTAGTTTGCGGTGATGAAAGCGAGACGCTCGCGCTCGCGCTCAACGACAAGACGGGTGGCGGCGGACTGCACGCGGCCGGCGGAGAGCCCGGGGCCGACCTTGCGCCAGAGCACTGGGGAGATTTCGTAGCCGTAGAGACGATCGAGGATGCGGCGGGTTTCTTGGGCATCGACGAGAGCGGTGTCAACATCGCGAGTGTTCTGAATGGCCGCTTCGATAGCGTCTTCGGTGATTTCGTGAAAAACCATGCGCTTGACGGGAACTTTGGGCTTCAGCACTTGGAGGAGGTGCCAGGCAATGGCTTCTCCTTCGCGGTCCTCATCAGTTGCGAGGTAGAGCTCGTTGGCTCCGCTGAGCGCTTTCTTGAGTTCGGAGACGGTTTTCTTTTTGGCGTCAGAGACGACGTAGTAGGGCTCGAAGTCATTGTCGACGTCGACCGAGAACTTGCCGAGGGAGCCTTTTTTGAGTTCGGGCGGCAGGTTGCGGGGTTCGACCAAATCGCGGATGTGGCCAACGGAGGAGAGCACGTCGTAGCCGTCACCGAGGTACTTGGCTATCGTCTTGGCCTTAGTGGGCGACTCGACAATGACAAGCTTTTTGGTGCCAGACACGGGACTCCTTGGGTGATGACGGACTTGACCGGTGGCAGCGCCACTGTCAGCGACACACTACACACACCGACCGCTCAGTTGCCTAATCCGCCCTGGTTGGGGGTGGCCCTGCTGTCGCGCTCGCTGTGACCAGTATGCCGAGGATGCGGCGACTAGCGGTAACTGTCACGATACGCCCATCAACCGCGCACTCCTCTATATGGGCGTCATTTGCGGCCGCTAGGCGCTCAGCGTTGTCGCACGGGTAGCCGGGGACGAGGCCACTTGCGGTATCTGCTGCGGCAAGCGCTGCCGCGTCTGCTGCTCCCGCGAGCGCGTGCCGAACGCTGAGCGCCCAATAGAGAGGAATCACGAGCGCGGTGAGCACCAAAATTGTCGCCACAAGCCCGACCATCAGGATGGTTCCGGCGCCACTTTCGCCTCGAACCCCGCTGGTTTTCCTCATCATTTTCCTCCGGCGAGCGCGCAGCTGCTGGCGCTGAGTGTGATTGGCAGCAGCCCGAGCAGTGCGTTGCGAGCGGGGGCGCTCACCGTCGCACACACGAGATCGTCGCGCTGCTGAGATGTGAGCCGCGCCGAGGCGACAAGGGCGGATGCGGTGGCAGCGACACTTCCTACGCTTTCGTCACGGGCGAGGCTGCGTGCTGACGCCGCTGCAGCATCTTGGAGCCGCACTTGAAGCCCGGCGAGTTGCACACCGCTGAGACAGCAGACGAGCACGAGGGCAACCGCGGGCAGCGCCAGCGCAAATTCTGCGGTAACGCTGCCGCGCTCGCTCATCGCTGCTCGCGCTCGATTACGCCGAGACCGAGAGCGCACTTCGCACGAGGTCAGTGAGCATGCCGCGCACCTCTCCGGAACGGAGAATTACGACGAGCAGTCCGGCGAAACCGACTGCGGCCAGAGTGGTGATGGCGTACTCGGCGGTTGCTGCGCCGCGCTCAGATCGGAGGCGGGCGTGCACACGGGCACGGAGCTGGCGTGCGCGTATCGACATCCCCGAGTCTCCGCCGAACGAGTAGCGGCGGGCTCGCCCAGGCTCGAGGGTTGGCAAGGGAACAAGGTACGGATCGTTCATGAGGTACTCCTTCGTGCGCTGTCGCGCAGTCTGCGGCCGAGTGATTCCAGACTGCCCAAGGGGAGCAGGTGGTGGCGCGTGAGAGTCGATTGTGTGGAACAGGCTCACGATCCAGCGGCGGTGGACGAGATGAGCGCGACACAAGGTGTTCACGGAGTTCCCCAGCGAGTGTGAAATCCACAGGGGTTTGATCGTTACCGTGGACACGGTGCCGATGAGCGCAAACAGGGCATCGAGAATCGGCGCCACCTGTGCGGTCAGGAACGTGTGAGTATCCGGCTTGTCAACGTCAAGAACTGGCAGTGGTGCGTTGACAGGGAAACCAACCAGAACCGAACCGAACAACGCGGCCGTCACAGCTTCAGTTGAGCGCCTACAGCAGCGGATTTGGAAGGGCGGCTGGACCCCTGCGTTCGGGGGAAACCTGCTTGTACCATGTGGATCCACTAGCGTGAGCAGCGATAATTCGACTCAGCAAGAGAGCGATTACCGCTTCTACGGCTCGTGGTTCACAACGGGTGAATACGAGGCGCGAGTGGATCTCGAGGCGACTGCCAAGAGTTTTCGAGGTGGTTGAGCGCTATGGGCTGACTTGGTTTCCGGCGGGCAACGTTGATACGGCTCAGTCACATGTAGTGTTCGACGTTGACAGCACGTGTTCACCCGCTGATGCCAAGGCTTGATCGGAGAAACTATGATCGTCATTCGTCAAGTTCTCAGACGCAATTTCCCTGGTATCGGAGAAACTCCGCTGCGCTCAGGGAAGAGCCCGGCCCAGCTCTATCTCGCACCTGTGTTGCTGATTGCGGCCATGATCGTGGGAATTCTGCTCTCCTTCCAGCCAAACGACCTGAACTATCGGCTGCAAATTGTAGGCCTCGGGTTGGCTCTCGGATGCTTGGGTGTGGCTCTACTGTTGTGGGAGCTTTCGGTCACCGTCGGAGTCGTTCGATTCGAGAACCACTCACCGACGCTTCGCTTCACCTACGCCCCGAGCCTTGATCTGCTATATCCTCTTGCTGCCGTGCTCATCATGATTCCTGCGATCGTCGCCCTGTTTGCTCTGCTCCGCGGTGAACCTGCTGCAGAAATCGGGTTAGGTCGGCGAACCGCTAACGTCCTCGGGATACTCGGTTTCGTACTCTTCGCACAACAGCTGTGGGCACTGCGTGTTCCCCGTGGGCTCGAACTCACATCGGAGGGGGTGCGCGGTGTTCGCGGGGCGGGGCGAATCGCGCTCAACTGGGATGTTCTCGACACGGCCTCTGCGATGAGCACGAGGACCGGCGCAAAACTCGGTCTCCACCTCAAAAGTGGTGAGGTCCATGTCCTCCCGCGGCGGCTGATCGGTTCCGACCCAGATGCCGTCGCAGCGATCATCAACTACTACCTTCGGCATCCGGCGGACCGCAACCACCTCGCTACCCCCGAGCTCGCGATTCAACTCGTGGCACGGAGCTCGTAGCTCAGCTCGACGAATATGGCGCCAAGTTGGACGTCGACGTCTTGGTCAGGGGTCGAGGCCCGCAGCAGGGAAGGGTGATAGCGCTCATACCGGGATCGAAGTACGTTCTTTCGGCACCACGATAGCCAGAGTGGTGATGGCGTACTCGGCGGTTGCTGCGCCGTGCTCGGAACTGCTGCGTATACTCGTCGGCATGCCGATTAATGATGAGGAAGAATCAAGCGGAGCTGCCTGGACGAAACTCTTCTTGGGAATCGCGGCAGCAGGCCTCACTGTTCTGGTCTTCGCCAACGCCGCGGCGTGGTGGGAGTTCGCCACTGCCGCGATCGCAGCCATGCTCAGTCTGACGTTGACCGTGGTCGGAGTACGCGACCTCGTGCGGCGACAGCACCGCAGCCGAGCTGACTGGGAAGCCGCCCAGTCCGAGGAACCGCACCCAGGCTGATCCTGACTACGCGCCGGCGCTTGGCGTACCGCTAGAAACCGGCGACGGTGGATGAGATGACCGCGACCATGAGCGGCAGCACCCCAAGCACCATGAAGGCGGGCAGCACGCAGAGCCCGAGCGGGAGCATGAGCTTCACCGAGAGTGCTGCAGCACCGGCGCGAGCATCCGCATCCGCAGCCCGGCGCAGTTCGTCAGCTTCGGCCCGAAGTAGTTCCGCGGCGGGAACCCCCGCCTCGTGCGAGAGCTGAAGCACTTCGTCGAGATGGTCGCCGTCGCTGGGCAGCCCGAATCTTTCCAGCGCTGACGAGACAACTGTCTGCGCCTTCACGATTGACCCGCCACCCGAAACGGCGATGGCCATCAGCTCGCACTCCAGACCGGGCGCCGCGCGGGTGGGCGTTGCTGAGCGCACGAGCCGCGCGTTCCAGCGCACCGCACTAACAATCAGCCCACCTCCAATGACGAGGCAGCCCCATCCGATCGGAGTCAAGACGAGCACTCCCAGGGTGTCAAACCCCAGCAGTGCGCCGAAGACTAGTCCGACCGCAGGCAGCGCCAAAACCATGCGCGCGGTGGCCACCGGGGCGGCAAGGGCGGTGGCAACTTCGCGCTGCACGTGCACGAGCATCCGCAACGCTCGGGCATGTGTTCTCAGAGCGCCCGCGAGCGGAGCCCCCACGTGACCTGCCACCGACCAGGCTGCGGCTAGCGAGTTCCACGCCTGACGATCCAGCGATGACAGACTTTCGGATGCCCGAACGATTCGTTCTGGTGCTCCCCCGTGATCGTCCCCCGTCGCCGCTACCGCCACCACAACGCTCTCGGCGGGCCGACCGCGCGCCACGTGCCGCCAGGCCGATGACGGCGCGAGCCCAGCGTTAAGCAAAACCGCTAGGCGCTGCGTTACGTTGGCGACTTCGGCCAGCTGCGATGGGGCGCGTTTCATTCGAGATCAGCAATCGCGAGCCGGTCGCGATCGTCAAGAACTAGCCGCCCCAGATGGGTAAGCCGGCGACGGCCGTTCACCCGGTCAATATGCAGCACTGCGCCAATTGCGCTGACCGCTTGACGGGCAATGGCCGTCGCATCCAAGGCCGCGAGCGCGCCGAGTGCTTCCAGCCGGCTCGGTACATCCTTCAACGAGTTTGCGTGAAGTGTGCCGGCTCCCCCATCGTGGCCGGTATTCAGTGCGCTCAAAAGTTCGCGGATCTCAGCACCGCGACATTCCCCGACAACAAGCCGGTCGGGCCGCATCCGCAACGCCTCCCGCACGAGCGTCGGCAAGCCATAGCTACCAGCCCCCTCGAGGTTCGCCTGCCGCGCCTCAAGCGAGACAAAGTGTGGGTGCTTCACCTGCAGTTCGGCGACATCCTCAATTGCCACAATGCGTTCCGACTCGGATGCGGCCCCCAGCAATGCCGCCAGAAACGTGGTCTTGCCCGCTCCCGACGCTCCCGAGATGAGCAGGTTCTCCCGCCCGTCGATGAGGGCTTTCACTCGCTCAAGAGGCACGTCGCTGAAGAACCCCGCGAAATCTAGCTCGGCCAGCCCAAATGGCTCTCGACTGGGCACCCGAATCGAGAGCAGTGTTCCGGTGGCCGAGATCGGGGGCAGCACAGCGTGAACGCGAACACCGCCGGTCAGGCGAACATCCACGCACGGAGCGGCTTCGTCAATATGGCGGCCTCCCAAGTTGATGAGACGCACGGCGAGCGCCCGAAGATCTGCTTCTGTCATGCCGACATCTCCAACGGACTCGAGGCCAGCCCCGCGATCGATCCACACGTGTTTGGCGCCGTTGACGAATACATCGGTGACGTTTGGTCGCCCCACGTAGGGCGCTAGCGGGCCGAAGTCATGCAACGATCGCGCCGCCGCATCCGTGCTACCCGCACCCGCACCCGCACCCGCACCAACACCAACACCAACACCAACACCAACGTTGGCGGTCCCGCCAAGACCTACCGGCGCGCTCACAGTGGAGCTGGGCTCAGCGGTAAAACGTCGACGAGCGACGAAGGGGACGATGTCAGGGGCAGAGGGAGTCGCAGTCACACGGCAACGCTAAAGAAGGTCAGCCCACTCGGTGGCAGTCGTCGCTGAACTCGCGCCGAACCGCGGAATTCTCTGACTGTTGAGGAGACGAGCTCGCATTTCTGGCGTCAGCGATACGCCGAAATAAGCTCCGCCCGGTTCGAAACCCCCGCCTTGCGCAGCAGGTTCGCCACATGAAACTTCACCGTGTTCTCGCTGATCGACAGTGACAGCGCTATGGCTTTGTTTCGAGCACCGGAGGCGAGAAGCTCCAATACGTCAGTCTCGCGTTGCGTGACCTGCCACTGGGCGCTGGGCGATCGGTCAAGTCCTTCAGCGCTCAGAGGCAAGACAACCGAAATCTCGGAACCCCACCCCGTGGTGCCGTTCACACTCAATTTTCCTCGAAGGGCCGCCGCTCGCTCGATGAGCTGGCGCACCGCAGGGTCTTCGAGTGCCAACTCGCCAGGGCCGTCATCCCGGATCCCGATTAACAGATTCTCGCCATCGCAATCCCACGCCACTCGCAATCGAGCGACTCCCGGCTGGTCCACGAGCGCAAGCACAGCACCTCGAACGATCGCCCTGCCAGCATGCGCAACTTCGCCGGGCAGCGCACGGCCATTGGCCGGTGGTTCCACAAATTGCACGTCGAGGCCGCCAAAGCGCGCCAGCGGCCGCAAGTCTGCTTTGAGCCGTTCGAAAGCGCGAGCTACCGGCTCCTCAGCCAGACTGCGATCCCGATCAGACACCGCCCGCAGATTGACCATCGCCGTGGCCGCCAACTCGGTAGCCTCTTGGCGCGCAGTCTCGTCCGATGCGTCTCGAGAACGCAGGGTTGCAAGTATCTGTTCCAGTGTCGTCGAGTGAGCATCGGTAAGGTCAGCAATAATTTGGGCGCGATCCTGAGACGCCATCCGTGAATCCCGAAGATAGTCAGGGCTAGCCACGGCGACCTGCTGTTGGATGCTCACCGCCACCAATCGCCACAGCGAGGCGATTGTCGCCAACGCCTGTTCGTGTGACTTCGAACCGGAGGCCAGGACCGGATCCGTAAGAACTAACAACGCTCCGGTCGGCGCAATCCAGACCGCTGCGGGTCGTTCGTGGCGGGCAACGACAACACTAATCCCCCACACCGGATGCCCGAGGCCAGAGACCGCACCGCGCACGACGTCGAGTTCAGCGATGCTGACGTGGTCGGTGATCGACGGATCACCCGCCTTCTTCTGCGGGCGCCCCGTGCAGTCTTCCGTGAAAATCAGCAGGGAACTGTGCGTCACGATGGGGTCGAGAACAGCAGAAAATGCGCTCGCTATCTGCAGCAAAGAACGCGATATCACCGAATGCACGGCATCAACGAGGTCGACAGCACTGGCATTCTTGAGATCAGTCACCCGCTCAGTCTAGTCATGACCTACCCGTTCGGATAGGGAAAACCGGCCAAAAGGTGGGCTGTCTGCCGCCCAAACGGGTGGCACAGTGAAGTAATGGCCAGCAACGACACCACCCCGGTTTCCTCCGCAATCGAACTCGTTCTTGCGGAGAACACCAGAATTAGCAGCACAATCGCTCGCGACAACGCCGAAACGGTGCGAGCAGCAATTGACCTCCTCAGCGCCGCATCCCGAGTCTTTGTGCTCGGCTCTGGCCGCTCCGGATTAGCCCTACGGATGCTCGCGATGCGCCTTATGCATCTGGGGCTCACCGTGCACGTGGTTGGAGAGGTAACGACTCCCGCGATCGCCGCCGGAGATGTGCTCGTGGCCGCCAGCGGCTCCGGAACAACTGCCGGCATCATTCGATCAGCAACAACCGCAGCGGATGCCGGTGCCAGCGTGATCGCGATCACCACGGCAGCCGATTCCCCTCTTGCCGCGCTCGCCGCGGTTGCCATCGTCATCCCCGCAGCACAGAAACAGGATCATGGGGCAACCCGATCGGCGCAATACTCCGGTGGTCTGTTCGAGCAGTCGCTGTTGTTGCTCGGCGATGCACTATTCCACGTCCTGTGGAAAGAGTCCGGCGCCACCGCTGAAGAGCTGTGGCCGCGGCACGCCAACCTCGAGTAATCGCCTTTACCCCGACTTCCGAATTACCGAGATTCCGAACTCCCCACTTCCCCCATTCCCCACTCCCCACTCCCCAAGAAACGAAAGAGAACATAATGAAGCTTCAAGTAGCAATGGACGTACTGACCACAGAAGCCGCGCTCACGCTGGCCGGCCAGGTCGCCGAGTATGTCGACATCATCGAGCTGGGCACCCCTCTCGTTAAGCACGAAGGCCTCAGCGCCGTGCGGGCGATTAAGGATGCCCACCCCGACAAGCTCGTCTTCGCCGACCTGAAGACGATGGATGCCGGCGAGCTTGAAGCCGATATCGCGTTTTCCGCGGGCGCCGATTTGGTCAGCATTCTCGGCGCGGCCGGAGATAGCACGATCATCGGCGCCATAAAAGCAGCGAAAGCACACAATAAGGGAATCGTTGTTGACCTCATCGGCGTTGCCGACAAGGTCACCCGGGCGAAAGAAGTCACCGCTTTCGGCGCGACTTTCGTTGAAATGCACGCCGGACTCGATGAGCAGGCAGAGCCCGGATTCACTTTCCAAACTCTTCTCAATGATGGCGAGACGGCGAAGGTTCCCTTCTCGGTTGCCGGGGGCATCAATGCCAGCACGATCGGAGCGGTTCAGCGCGCGGGCGCAACCGTCGCCGTTGCCGGGAGCTCGATCTACAGCGCAGCCGACCCAGCGGCAGCAGCAGCAGCGTTGAGGGCCGCCATCGTCTAGTGACCAGAGCTGCCTAGATAACAGAAACGAGGGGGCGTCGCCCCCTCGTTTCTGTTTAACCACGCGAACGCGTCACGATGTTCCCGCTTGCGATTAGTCCTGAGCGACAGTGATGGTGACGTCGATGTTGCCACGAGTAGCGTTGGAGTACGGGCAGATCTGGTGGGCGGCATCCGCAAGGGCTTGCGCTTTCTCGTGCTCGAGTTCGGGGATAACCACCTCGAGGTCAACGGCGAGTTTGAATCCACCGCCGTCGATTGGCAGAAGGTGCACGGCGCTCCCCACGGAGGAATGGTCGATGGCGACCTTCTGGTTGCGAGCAACCAACTGCAGGGCGGAGTGGAAGCACGCAGCGTACCCGGCCGCGAACAGTTCTTCAGGGTTTCCTCCGTTACCTGATCCGCCCATCGACTGAGGCACGGCTAGGTCGAGGTCAACGGAACCGGATGTCGTAGCAACGTGGCCGTTGCGGCCAGCACCAGTCGCGAGAGCCTGTGCGGTGTAGAGAGTTTCCATTAGTTCTGCCTTTCAATGACATGAGTTCCCGCAGCAGGTGCTGTGGAGAGGTTGGTGGTGACCTGATGAAGCGTCGACAGCGTTGATGTGAATTCGGGGAGGGTAATGCCGGTGGCCTCGGCGATGCAGCCGGGAATGTGGGCTAGTTCCGCACGGAGCGCAAGGCCAGCGTCGGTGAGCGACACCATCACGCGGCGTTCGTCAGAGGCAGACCGCTCGCGCAATACGAAGCCGTGGTCTTCCAACCGCCGGATCAGGGGCGAAGTGGTGCCGAGGTCGAGCATGAGACTTTCTCCCAGGCCGCTCACTGTCGATGATCCCCGTTCCCACAGCAAGATCAGGACCAGATACTGCGGGTAGGTGAGTTTCCACGGTGCCAGCAGCACTGTGTAACGGCGATTGGTTGCTCGAGCGGCAGCATAGAGGCCGAAGCACAGCATGCTGTCGAGGGCGGAGGGAACTAGTTCTTTCGCGCTCTGTTCGTCATCCATTCCATAAGCTTTGCACACAAATAAATTGTGCACAAAGCAATGGCACGTGAAACAACGCAATGCGGAGATGAGCATCGAGAACTCAGGGGGAAGCTCTGCTGGGGATCGTGCCTCACAGCAGTGCGCCCTTCGATCGGGCCGTTAACGAGAGAGGGGCGGCGCCCAGTGGGGGGAAAGGGCGCCGCCACAGTGGCCGACGATTGGGGGGAATCGTATTGGCCACTTGCTGGACTTGCGCCCAGCGACTTTCAGTGTAACGCAACGGTATGGGCTCGCAACGGAGGTTCTAGAATCGGTGGAATACTTTCAGAAAGCACGTGGTCAAGAAATGCAATCACCGGATCGAAGAGGATCAAATGCCCAGTAATTCCATTGACAGTCTTCTGCACGAATCGCGCCGTTTTGCCCCGTCAGAGGCCTTTTCTTCTGCCTCGGAGGCTAGCGCTGATCTCTATGCCTCGGCGAAGGAAGACCGTGTTGAGTTTTGGGCGGACAAAGCTCGCGAGTATGTGCACTGGCACAAGCCATTCACAGAAACCCTTGATTGGTCTACTCCGCCCTTCGCCAAGTGGTTTGCCGATGGTGAACTCAACGTTGCCTACAACTGCCTCGACCGCCACGTGCTCGCTGGCGACGGCGACCGCGTCGCTATCCACTGGGAGGGTGAGCCCGGCGATAGCCGCAGCATCACCTATGCCGAACTCACGGCAGAGGTAAAGCGCGCCGCGAATGCAATGGCCACTCTCGGGGTCGGCCAAGGCGATGTTGTCGCGATCTACATGCCGCTCGTTCCCGAAGCCGTGATCGCGATGCTCGCCACGGTTCGCCTCGGCGCAGCACACTCCGTCGTTTTCGGCGGCTTTAGCGCCGAAAGCCTTCGTAGCCGCATCGACGATGCCAGCGCCAAGTTGGTCGTCACCGCCGATGGCGGCTGGCGCAAGGGTAAAGTCTTCCCGCTCAAGGCAGCAGTGGATGGCGCGCTCTCCAACGGAGAATCCAGCGTCACGAACGTGTTGGTCGTCAAGCGCGGCGATAACGATGTTGAGTGGACCGAGGGTCGCGACCTGTGGTGGCACGAGCAGATTGCGGCAGCGGAGCCCGAGCACGAGGCGCAGGGTTTTCCCGCCGAGAACCCGCTCTTTGTGCTCTACACCTCGGGCACGACTGGCAAACCGAAGGGCATCCTGCACACGAGTGGTGGCTACCTCACGCAGGCTGCCTTCACCCACAAGAACGTCTTCGACCTCAAGCCAGAAACCGATGTGTACTGGTGCACGGCCGACGTTGGCTGGATCACCGGTCACACCTACGTGACGTACGGTCCACTCGCGAACGGCGCCACTCAGGTGCTCTATGAGGGAACCCCCGACACCCCAAACCAGGGCCGCTGGTGGGAGATCATCCAGAAGTACGGGGTGAGCATTTTCTACACGGCGCCCACCGCCATCCGTTCGTTCATGAAGGCCGGGCGACAGATTCCGGAGCAGTACGACCTCAGCTCGATTCGCGTGCTTGGTTCGGTGGGCGAGCCCATCAACCCGGAAGCGTGGATTTGGTACCGCGACGTGATCGGTGCCGGCACGACCCCCATCGTTGACACCTGGTGGCAGACCGAGACCGGAGCCATCATGGTGGCGGCCCTGCCGGGGCTCACGACTCTCAAGCCGGGGTCGGCCCAGGTACCGATCCCCGGAATCAAGATCGACATCTTGGGCGAAGACGGCACACGCGTAGACCCACCAAACGGTGGACTCCTCGTGGTGTCAGAACCGTGGCCGGCCATGCTGCGCGGCATCTGGGGCGACCCCGAGCGCTTCAAGGAAACCTATTGGTCGAAGTTCCCCCAGCTCGATGGCGAGCAGTACTTCGCTGGCGATGGTGCCCACGTTGATGAAGACGGCGACATCTGGTTGCTTGGCCGCGTGGATGACGTGATGAACGTCTCCGGGCACCGCCTGTCGACGACAGAGATCGAATCCGCTCTCGTCTCCAACCCGATCGTGGCCGAAGCCGCCGTCGTCGGAGCAGCGGATGAAGCGACTGGTCAAGCGGTCGTCGCGTTCGTGATTCTCAAGTCGAACCAGGAACACGCACAAACGGCTGCCGAGGCGAGTGCACTTCTTCGCATCCACGTCGCAAAGGAAATTGGGGCGATCGCTCGCCCGCGCGACATCTTCATCGTCTCCGAACTGCCCAAAACGCGGTCGGGCAAGATCATGCGCCGCCTGCTTCAGGATGTTGCCGAGGGCCGCGAAATCGGTGACACCACCACCCTCGCCGACACCACGGTGATGCAGATTATCTCCGACAAGCTCAACTAGATTTCTGAGCAATAAAGAAGGCCGGGTCGCAGTCGCGGCCCGGCCTTCTTTGCATTCCTGTTTGTATTCCTGCTACTTCGCGCGCTCCTTGAGCAAGCGAATAGCGGTGTCAAGATCACTGAACGGCACACGCTCGTTGCCGACAATTTGGTACGGCTCGTGTCCCTTGCCCTGCAACAGCACCACGTCATCCGGGTTCGCGGCGTCGATCGCATAGGCGATAGCGCTTGCCCGATCGCGAATCTCTACAACGCGCTCCGGATGCTGGAACCCGGCACGAATGTGCGCCACGATCTGATCGCCGTCTTCGTTGTGCACATCGTCATCCGTCACCACGATCAGGTCGGAGCCCTCTTCGACAATCCGCGCCATCTCTGGGCGCTTGCCTGGGTCACGGTCACCTGTCGCGCCGAAAACCGTCACCACGCGGGTGTGGCCAGACTCCCGCAGAGCCGTCACAGCATGACGTACCGCATCAGGGGTGTGGCCAGCATCCACCACCACCAGGGGAAGTTGGTCGTTTTCGCGGATGCGGGTCATGCGCCCCAGCACCGGCTCAAGCGGAGCCAGCACCTCGGCAATCGCTCGCGGCTCGATGCCCTGAGCCCACAGCACTGTCGCGCAGGTGAGCAGGTTATCAACGTTGAAGTGCCCGATAAGGCCGCTCGCGACGTGGTGGCTTTCGCCATCAATGGCCAGGTCGAACTCGAGTCCGTCCGTCGTGAGTTGCACGTTATCAGCGCGCACGTTCGCCTCGGCGTGGCCACTCGAACTCATACCAATGCCCCGCATGCCTGCGGGAAGCGTGTGGTGAAAGTGGTTTTCGGCGGCAGCGTCATCCAAGTTCAGGATGGCGGTTTTCACTCCGGGCAATATGAAAATCTTGGCCTTCTGCGCTGCGTACTCTTCCATCGACCCGTGATAGTCGAGGTGATCGCGGGTGAAGTTTGTGAAGGCCACAATGTCGAACTCGACGCCATCAACGCGGCGTTGCTCTAGTGCGTGAGAACTAACCTCCATGGCCACGTTCTCGACGCCGGCGCGGTGAAAATCATCCAAGAACTGATGAACGGCCGTCACCTGCGGAGTCGTCATTCCCATGTTGATGCGACGCTCGCCAGTGATACCGGCACCCAGAGTGCCAATCGTTGCCGACGACATGCCCAACCGCTGCCACGCCTGCGTCAACAAATGCGCAGTTGAGGTCTTTCCATTTGTTCCGGTTATCCCGACCATCGACATCGAGCGAGAAGGATGCCCGACAAACGCGTCTGCCATAGCGCCAATAAGGTCGCGGAGATTCGCAATCGCGAAGACTTGTTCGCCCAAATCAACGCCCTCAGCTGTCGCCGCATCCACAAGCACCGCAATGGCACCCTGCTTCAACGCCGGAGCGATGTACGGTAAAGCCGGGGATGCCGTGGTGCCAATGGCGATAAAAATGTCGCCATCGCCAACTTCACGGCTGTCTTGCACGAGTCGACGTGCGGTGAGATGAACGCCCTCGTGCTTCGAATCCCACTGACCGAGGTCGAGCGGTCGCAGCGGCGCGTTTTCCCCGGCCTGGCCGGGAAACCAGACTTCGATCACGCGAACTCGAAAACGAACTCGATCTCAACCGGAGCATCGAGAGGCAATACAGCAACGCCGACAGCACTGCGCGCGTGCTTGCCGGCCTCACCGAAGATCTCACCGAGTAGTTCAGAAGCACCATTGATCACGCCGGGCTGGCCGGTGAAGCTTGGGTCTGACGCAACAAAGCCAACAACCTTTACAACACGGGTGATGCGATCGAGCGACCCGATGGCTCCTCTCGCCGCGGCGAGGCCATTGAGAACACAGGTTTTGGCGTACTCGTAGGCCGCATCGGCATCCACTTCGGCGCCGACCTTACCCGTGGCGGGAAGTTTGCCGTCGACCAAAGGCAGCTGCCCCGAGGTGTAAACAAGGTTGCCTGTAACCATCGCGGGCAAATAGGAAGCGAGCGGCTTAGACGTCTCCGGGACGGCGAGGTTTAGCTCGGCAAGACGCTCATCAAGCTGTGACATTAGTTGTTCTCTTCCTTGATACGTTTGAAATAAGCAACCGGGCCCCCTTCAGGGCCGGTACCGACCTGCACAAGTTCCCAGCCCTCTGAACCCCAGTTATTGAGGATCGCGGTGGAATTGTGCACCATCAGTGGTGTTGTCAAGTACTCCCAAGTGGGCATATTAGCGGCTCCCGTTCAGCATGGCGTTATCAATGATCCCTTACTGTTGATCATATGTCTGCCCAAAAAACTCCGCGTCGCGGTGCACTCTCGGCGCTCGTCGGGATCATCGGCTTTAGCGCTCTCTCTGGCGTGCTCATTACTGCCATGGTTGCCCCGGCGCTCGCCGTAACCGGCATCACTGCTTCCAGCACCATCGGCATTTTCGATGGACTCCCCGAATACTTTGAAATCGACCAGCAGCCCGAGCGCAACACGCTCTATGCGCAGTTCACCGGGGCGGGCAATGTCGACGGCTACTACCCGATCGCGACAATCTACGACCAGAACCGTCAAGAGGTCGGCTACGACCAGATCTCGCAGTTCGCGGTAGATGCCACGGTCGCCGGTGAAGACCGTCGATTCTTCGAACATGGCGGCGTCGACCTTCAGTCGACCGTGCGCGCTCTCGTGGACAACCTCGTTGCCTCAGACATTCAGGGTGGAGCATCCACGCTCACGATGCAGCTCGTCAAGAACACCTACATTTCAAAAGCAGAGTCGCTCACGAACGAAGATGAGAGAAAAGCCGCCTACGCCGATGCGGTCCGTGAGTCTTTCGATCGCAAGCTGAAAGAAATGAAGCTCGCTATTGGCCTCGAGAAGCGTTACACGAAGAAGGAAATCCTGACGGCATATCTCAATATCGCCAACTTCGGCAACGCCACCTATGGAATCCAGGCTGCTGCCCAGCGGTACTACAGCGTCAACGCCGCAGATCTCACGCTCGAACAGTCAGCGAGCTTGATCGCGATCGTGCAAGAACCTGGGGCACGAAATCTCGCCGATCCCGAAAACTTTGAGGCGAACCAGGAACGTCGTGACGTCATCCTCTACGCCATGCTCGAAGTCGGATCGATCACGCAGGAGCAGTACGACGCGGCGATCGCGATTCCGGTCGATGAGACAACGATCGTGCCGTCGGCGCCGAGCAACGGCTGTATTGCCGCCTACGACTACGCCAAGTGGTTCTGCGACTACGTCGTCAGGAGCGTTCAGGACTTCGAGTTCCTTGGCGACACCCCCGAAGAGCGCGAAACCAACTGGACTCAGGGCGGCTACAAGGTCTACACAACCCTCGACCTTGATGCGCAAATTCCGGCTCAAGCCGCGACCTGGGAGTATGCCCCTCCCAGCGAGACCTCCTATGCTCTCGGCAGCGCAACCGCGACTGTCGAAGCGGGTACAGGTCGCGTGCTTGTGATGGCAGAAAACAAGGTATTCAACGACACCGCTGAGGGCGGCGGCGTCGATACGTCGGCGGTGAACTACAACACGAGCTACAACTACGGCGGCTCCGGCGGCTTCCAGCCGGGATCGACGTACAAAGTGTTCACTCTCATTGAGTGGCTCAATCAGGGCAAGGGAATTTACGACCGCCTCGAAGGCACGGCCCGAACGATGCAGGGGTCTCAATTTGCTGACAGCTGCAACGGACCACACTCTGGTCCTGTCCCCTTTAAGAACAACGCCGGAGAACGCGGCATTTACACTGTCGCCGAAGGCACCGCAGAATCAATCAACGGTGTGTTCTTCTCCATGGCCAGCCAACTTGACCAGTGCAACATTCGCAACGTTGCGGCGAGCATGGGCGTGGAGCGAGCCGACGGCAAAGAGCTAGAGAGCTTCCCCTCTTCCATCATCGGAACGAACACTGTCACGCCGCTCAGCATGGCTTCGGCCTACGCTGCAATCGGCGCGGGCGGGCTATGGTGCGAGCCCATCATTATTGACAAGGCAATCGACTCCCGCAACAACGAGCTCGCCGGTCAACAACCGAACTGTCGCCAAGCAATTTCTCCTGAAGTTGCCGCGACAACCGCATTCGTCCTTGAAGAAGTCCTCACTCGCGGAAACGCCCGCTACGCCGACCCCAAAGATGGCATCCCGATGTTTGCCAAAACGGGAACCACTGACGGTGCGGAGCAGACCTGGATGGCCACCGGCACCACGCGTTACGGCACCGCCACTTGGGTGGGAAACAGCATCGGTGACCAAGACATGAGTCGTGTCTCGTACGCCGGAGTACAGGGTTACCGATTGCGCCACTACATCGCGAAAGCGACCAACAGTGCGCTCAATGTGAAGTACCCCGGTACCGGATTCGGAGAGCCAGACCCTAAGCTGCTCACCGGCTCTGGCACTGAAGTTCCTGACGTGCGCCTGCAGAGTCTCGAGCAGGCCAAGTCAGTACTGACGAGCCTCGGTTTCAACTTCGCTGATGGCGGCGCAGAAGACTCTGAACTGCCGGTAGGCCAGGTGGTGCGCACCAACCCCGGTGCGGGAACCCAGTCCGCTGCTGGTGCGACAGTCACGGTCTATACGAGCAACGGCAATCTGGTTCCCCTGCCTGATGCGGTTGATGACGGCGAATCTAACAACTACGGAGCGGCGAAGGGAATACTGAACAGCGCCGGATTCGCCAATGTGAGTCAGGGCTGCATGGTCGTCCCTGCGGCCGACCCACGAATCAATAAGGTCATTTCATCTAACCCGGCACCAGGCACGCTCGTTGCGAAGAGTGTTGCGGTCACGCTGGTCGTAGGACAGGTCCTCCCCTGCCCATGAGCCGACGCCTCTCTCCCGCAGCTACCGCACTCGGTGCGGTAGCTGCGGCAGGTCTCGCCGCATTCGCGTGGGGCTCACTGGTTGAGCGCAACCGGTTCATGGTTCGGCACGAAACACTGCCGATCCTCGACCCGGGCGCGCGCGACATCACGGTGCTGCACATCTCCGATCTCCATATGGCGCCCTGGCAAACGCGCAAGCAGGATTGGGTGCGTGAGCTCGCTGTTTATGAGCCCGACCTCGTCATCAACACCGGCGATAACCTTGGCCACACAGACGGTCTCGTCGGCATCAAACGCGCCCTTGAACCATTCGCTGGCACACCGGGAGTCTTCGTCCACGGGTCAAACGACTACTATGGTCCGTCGTTCAAGAATCCGTTCACCTACTTCACCGCGCCAACATCGAATCATCGCCCTGTCGAGCACCTCGACACGGATGCCCTCAACTCATACTTCGAAGATCAACTCGGATGGCTTTCGCTCAATAATCACGCGCGTGCCCTTGAACTCCGTGGCTCACGCCTCGAGCTCTTCGGCACCGCGGATGCTCATCGGGGCTGGGAACGACTAGATCGTTTGCCGGCCAACGTCGAGGAGATGCGCGAAAATGTTGGCTGGGCCGACGACCCTTATGGTCCCGAAACCGTAGCGATCGGTGTCACGCACGCGCCTTACCGCCGTGTTCTCGACGCGCTCGTCACCAACGGGGCCGAAGCAATCTTTGCGGGACACACTCACGGTGGCCAGGTTCGCATCCCGGGAATGCCTGCACTGGTCACCAATTGCGACATTCCCCCCGAGCAAGCGAGTGGCCTCAGCATCTGGCATCACCTGCGACGTGCGGCGTTCTTGAACGTCAGCGCAGGCCTCGGAACATCAATTTATGCCCCCGTTCGTTTTGCCTGCAGACCAGAAGCGGTCGTAGTGACTCTCACGCCGGAGATATCGGCTATTCTTAATCTGTTGGTCACGTAAGTGATTGACGATCGGGGTGTGGCGCAGCTTGGTAGCGCGCTTCGTTCGGGACGAAGAGGTCGTGGGTTCAAATCCCGCTACCCCGACAGTGTGATCTCGCAAGACATAGGAAACTCTCGAACCCTCAGGGGTTCGGGAGTTTTCTTTGTTTCTGGGGTTGGTAGTCGCGTTCGGGGTTGATGGTGAGCTCGCGGAGAAGTTCCCCTGTGGTGGCGTTGACGATTCTGACTTCGTGGTCCTGGATGAGCAGGATTACGTGGGTTCGGGCGTGGGTTCGTCCGATGCCGATGTGGTGCATTCTGGAGTTGATGCGCAGGGTGACGACGCCGGAGTCGTCGATCCGGTCGTGTCGTATTCGGTTGTGGGTGTCGTTGTCGCGGCTTCCGGATGGTTGGGCTTTTGGCATGCTCGAGTAAAGGGTGGCCGGGGTTGCTTGGTGAGGTAGCGAGCGGTGGGGTCGCCGGTGGTTGTATTCGTCGGTGAACTCGTCGAGCAGGGTTTGCAGTTCGGCGATAGTGGTGGGCTGGGGTGATCGTGCGCGAAGCCATTTCTTTAGTGTTTGTTGGAAGCGTTCGACTTTGCCCTGGGTCGTGGGGTGGTTGGGTCTGCCTATTTTTCTGGGTGATGTGGAGGCGGCGGAGTTCTGTTTCGAAGGCATTGCGGCCGCCTTGGCGGCCGAGGCCGGAGAGGCGGGTGGTGAAGACCATGCCGTTATCGGTGAGCGTGGAGGCCGGGATTCCGTGGGTTGTGGTGGCTTGTCGGAACTCGGCCAGCACGATCGAGGTAGTGACGCGGGTGTGGGCGGTGATGCGGATCGCATAGCGGGTGCAGTCATCAATCCAGGGCAGGATCTCGGTGTCGTGTCCGTTTGCGAGGCGGTAGTGGGTGAAGTCGGATTGCCACGTTTCGTTGGGCATCGCGGCTTCGAAACGAATGTAAGAGGAGCGGGGTTTCTTCTTCGGCTCGGGGGTCACCAGGCCCGCACGGGTGAGGTGGCGACTGATTGTTGCTGAGGAGACGGTGACGTTGTGGTGGTGGTGAAGGTGCCAGCGAATGGTGTCTGGGCCGGCGTCGAGTCCTGCGGCTGCGAGGGTTTTGCGCAGGGTCGTGATCAGCTCAATGGTTGTTGTGGGAGTTTGGTTCGGGTTGCTGTGTGGTCGTCTGGAGCGGGGCTCGAACGCGGCCTCGCCCTCGGCGCGGTAGCGGGCGACGAGTTTGGACACCCAACCTTTTGAGACGCCGTAGGTTCGGGCCACTTCGGCTTGGGTTCGACC